>CAWBFC010000005.1:0-1269878 GCA_963788035.1 uncultured beta proteobacterium | reverse complement strand
CACCCGTGTCTGTTTCGCGCAGATAGGTGCGCACCAGCCGGCTTTTGCCGCGCCGGCCCTGCAGGTGTTCCAGCAGCGCCAGCAGCGGGCGCTCGCCGGCATCCAGCGTGACGAAATCGAAGAAGTCGAAGACACGCGGCTCTTTCAGCTCGCGCAGCTCGGTGTTGACGTAGCCGCCGCCCAGCACGGTGACGATGCCGGGGTGCTGGGCCTTCACCGCCTGTGCGATGCGAAAGGCCGCGTACACCGCGCCGGGGAAGGGCACCGAGAGCAGCAGCACCGTGGGCTGGTGCTCATCCACCGCGGCCAGCGCCAGGCGCTGCAGCGTGCGGTCCACCAGGTTCAGCGGCGCGGCCAGGGCCTGCGCCAGCGGCTCGAAGCTGGGCTGGCTCATCGCCAGGCGCTCGGCGTAGCGCACGAACTCGAAGCGCGGGTCCACCGCGTCCTTCAGCACGTCGGCGATGTCGTTGAGGTAGAGCGTGGCGAGGTGGCGCGCGCGGTCTTGCACGCCCAGCGAGCCGAAGGCCCAGCCCAAAGGGTCGGCACCGGGGTCGTCTTCGGGGTCGGCATAGGCCTCCAGCGCGGCGAAACGTGGGCCCTCGGGCAAAAAGCCGCGCGCGGCGATGCGGTGGGCCAGCGTCGAATCACGCCCCTGCAGGAAAGCCAGCGTCGGGCCGATGCTGCGGCTGTAGGCCTCGAACTGCGCCAGAAAAGCCTGCACACGCTGACCGGCCTTCTTCAGCGCCAGGGCTTCGTCGCGCACGGCCTGCAAGCCGGTGCGCGAGAGCAGTTCGAGGATGAGCGCCAGCGCCAGATCCACCTGCTGCGCCTGCACCCCCCGTGAACGCAGGAAGCCCGTGAGGTAGGCGGTGGAAGGGTAGGGCGTGTTGAGCTGCGTCATCGGCGGGATGACGCTGAGCACGCGCGGCTCGTCGGGGCTCGGGTTCGGTGGCGCAGTCATGGCGGCACCGATTGTCGCGGCCCGGCGCCGCAGCGGCCGGGCCAGCGGGGGTCAAGCCCGGCCGCGGCTCACTCGCTGGGCATGAAGATCCACAGCAGCACATAGGCCAGCGCGCCGAAGCCGCCCATCATCAGCAGCGCCACGAAGAGCAGGCGCACCAGCCAGGCCTCCAGCCCCGCATAACGCGCCAGCCCGGCGCACACGCCGCCCAGCCAGCGGTCTTGGCGGCTGCGGCGCATCAGCCGGCTGGCACCGTGCCCGTGCGTCGCGGTGCTGCCGTCGCCTTCCAGCACACGGGCTTTGGCGCGCTGGAATTCCTCGTCGCTGAGCTTGCCGTTCTGGTGCAGAGCGGCGAGGCGGTCGAGTTCGTTGGCAAGCACGGCGGGCTCCTTCAAGGGCAGGGGGTTGAGGCTGCGGGTTGACATGCCTGGCAGTGTGCGCCCGGCTTGCAGGCCCACCGTGCGGCAGGCGACACAAGGCGCCGCGCGCCGCCTGGAATGCCGAGGGGGCCGATGCGCGGCGGCGCGCCCTGGCCCAGGCCTTGGCCCGCGTGGGGCCATGCCGGCGCCTGGTGCTTCAGCCTTGGCTGCGCTGCAGCCAGGTTTGCAGCTGTTGTTGCACCGCGGGGCTGTGCATCAAGGCCAGGTGGCCGGTGGCCGGCAGCACCGCGGTGTGCCCGGGCGCGAAGGCCAGGCGCTGCGCCACCACGCTGTGCTGCCCCAGCGCGCTGGCCACGGGCACCAGGCCGTCGCCGCGCAGGCGGCTGAAGGCCCCGCGCGCGCGGCCGCGGGCTGCCTCGGGTTCCAGCTTCGTGTCCAGCGTGCCGGCCAGGGCCCAGCAGCGCGGGCCGGTGGGCAAGGGCAGCGCATGGCCGGCGTCGTCTTGCAGGCCGTGGCGCAGATCGGTGATGCCGGCGCTGCGCAGCTTGCCCAGGCGGGCCAGCGGCGCCGTGTAGCGCGCCAGGCCCGGGGTGGCGCCCAGCAGCAGGTCCACCCCGTGGCCGGCCTTCTCCAGCGGCGCGCCATGGTGCGGGCTGCCCAGGCACACCAGGTCGCTGCACAGCCCGGCCCAGGCGCTGCCGGCGGCCTGGTGCAGCGCGCTGCGCGCGATCAGCCCGCCCATGCTGTGGCCCAGCAGCACCACACGCTGCAGCGGCACGGGCCAGGCCGCCACCAGCTGCTGCATCAGCGCGGCGAACTGGCGGCCGTTTTCGGCAATGGGCAGGCCGGTGTTGGCGTGCAGATAGAGCGGCAGCGCGCCCAGCGGCGTGGCCAGCGCGGTGCCCAGGTCGGCGGCGGGCGTGCCCTCGGGCGCGGCGGGGCGGGTCCATTGGCGGTCGTTCATGCACAGGCCGTGCAGCAGCACCAGCAGGGTGGCAGGGGCGGGCAGGGCCTGTGCCTGCAGCCAGGCCGCCAGGGCCGGGGCCTGCAGCGGCAGTGCCTGCCCGCCGTGGCGCAGTGCCATCGGGATGGCCAAGGGGTTGCCGGTGGCGGCCAGGTGGTCGCCCAGCACGCCGTTGAGCGCGGCCACCAGCGCTTCGCGTTCGGGGCTGGGCAGGGCCGCCGGTGTGTCGTCGGACAGCGTGGGCGTGATCAGCCCCAGCAGCGCCTCCACCGTGCCGCCGGCCAGGCGCGTGACACCGCGCACGCTGCGGTAAACCAGCCCGGTGATGCCCGTCGTGCGGCCGCTGAGCGGGCCGCCCAGCGCGTCACCCAGGCCGGGCACGCGCGCGATGCGTTCGTGCATGGCCTCCACCAGATCGGTGAGGCCGGCCACGCCTTCGGTGGCCAGGCGCGCGGCGCCGCGCAGGTCTTTCGGGTTCATCGCGGCTGCTCCTGTCACGCCGGCGGCGCTGTCGTCTGGGCTCGGGGCTGGACCATAGCGCACCGTAAACTGCAGCTGACGCACGAGGGTGACGGGCATGAGCAACAACAAGACCGAAGGGCCGGCACGGCGCGCGCCCCGCAAGGGCGCCGCAGCGGCCGAAGCCGGCAAGGTGACGCTGGAGATGGTGGCCGCGGCCGCCGGTGTGTCGCCGAGCACGGTGTCGCGCATCCTCAACGGCACCGCCGTGGTGGCCGACGAAAAACGCGCTGCGGTGGACGAAGCCATCGCGCGCCTGGGCTTCGTGCCCAACCCCATGGCGCGCGGCCTGGCCGGCGGGCGCACGCTGAGCATCGGTGTCGTCACCCAGGCCATCGACAGCCCCTTCTACGGCGGCGCGCTGCGCGGCGTGGAAGAAGAGCTCGGCCGCGCCGGCTACAGCCCGCTGTTTGTCAGCGGCCACTGGAGCGCCGCGCGCGAGGCGCAGTGCATCGAGACCCTGAAGGCGCGCCGTGTCGACGGCATCATCGTGCTGACAGGCCGGCTGAGCGACGCCGCACTGGCCCAGCACGCGCAAAGCCTGCCCGTGGTGGTAACGGGCCGCACGCTGAGCGCGCCGCACCTGTACGCGCTTAATTTCGACAACTTCGAAGGCGCGCGCCTGGCCACGCACCACCTGCTGAGCCTGGGGCACCGGCGCATCGCCTTCATTTCCGGCGACAGCCGCCACCCCGACGCCAAGGAACGCCAACGCGGCTACCGCGCTGCGCTGGAGGCGGCCGCGCTGCCCTACGAGCCGGCTCTAGTGCTGCCCGGGCAATACACCGAAGACAGCGGCCGCATGGCGGTGGAGCGCCTGCTCGACAGCCGCGAGCCCTTCACCGCCATCTTTGCGGCCAACGACCAGATGGCCTTTGGCGCCGGCCTGGCGCTGCACCGCCGCCACCTGCGTGTGCCGGAAGACGTGTCGCTGGTGGGCTTCGATGACGTGGCCAGCGCGCTGTACGCCATCCCGCCGCTGAGCACGGTGCACCACCCGGTGTACGAACTGGGCCAGGCCGCGGCCCAGGCCATGCTGCAGCTGCTGGCCGGCGTGACGCCCACCACCGTGCTGCCGGCGCCGCGCTTCATCTCCCGCGAAAGCAGCCGCGAGCTGCAGGTCGGGCCGGCCCCTGCCGCTGCCACGCGAGCCCGGCGCCGCTGAGCGCGCGCCGGTCGGTCCGCACTAACCCTTGATTGACAGCCCGGGCGGGCCGCTTTAAATTGTGAAAGCGCTTTCAAAGCGATGGCCGTACGCGTCGCGCCCAGCACCACCTTCTTCGTGACCGTCATGAACCCCAAGCCCCCCTTCCCGCCGCCGCAGCGCTTTCCGAAGGACTTCGTCTGGGGCGTGGCCACCAGCGCTTTCCAGATCGAAGGCGCGGCCGCGGCCGACGGCAAGGGCCCGTCCATCTGGGACCGTTTCTGCCAGCAGCCCGGCACGATTGCAGATGCCAGCAACGGCGATGTGGCCTGCGACCATTACCACCGCTGGCCTGCCGACCTCGACCTGATCCAGAACCTGGGCGTGGACGCCTACCGCTTCAGCATCAGCTGGCCGCGTGTGCAGGCCACGGGCAGCGGCGCCTTCAACGCGGCGGGCCTGGATTTCTACGAGCGCATCGTCGACGGCCTGCTGGAACGCGGCATCCGCCCCTACCTCACGCTGAACCACTGGGACCTGCCGCAGGCCCTGCAAGATGCCGGTGGCTGGGCGAACCGCGACACGGTGCAACGTTTCGTCGACTACGCCTGCGCCATCGATCGCCGCCTGGGCAGCCGCGTGGCTGCCATCACCACGCACAACGAGCCTTGGGTGATGGCCGTGCTGGGCCACGAGACCGGCCTCTTCGCGCCGGGCCTGAAGAGCCGCGCCACGGCCATGCAGGCGGCCCACCACCTGCTGCTGAGCCACGGCCTGGCGCTGCAGGCGCTGCGCGCGCAGGGCTGCACCAGCCGCCTGGGCATCGTGCTGAACCTCTCGCCCATCCGCGCCGCCACCGACAGCGCCGCCGACCAGGCGCAGGCCCGCCTGGAAGACGGCCGCGCGGTGCGTTGGTACATGGACCCGCTGTTCAAGGGCCAGTACCCCGAAGACGTGTGGCAGCACCTGGGCGCCGATGCGCCGCAGGTGCACGAGGGCGACCTGGCCGCCATCGGCACGCCGATGGACTTTCTGGGCGTCAACTACTACACGCGCTCGGTGGTCAGCGCCGACGGCAGCTGGGACGTGAAGACGAGCGGCAAGGCGCTCACCGACATGGGCTGGGAGGTCTACCCCGAAGGCCTGACCGAACTGCTGGTGCGTTTGCACCGCGATTGGCAGCTGCCCGCGCTGTACGTGAAAGAAAACGGCGCGGCTTTCAAGGACGGGTTCGTGCCGGGCAGCGAGGGCCAACCGGGCCGGGTGCATGACGTGGCCCGCACCGACTACATCGCCCGCCACATCAGCGCCGTGGCCGATGCGCTGGCGCAAGGCGTGCCCATGGCCGGCTACATGGTGTGGAGCCTGCTCGACAACTTCGAATGGGCCTCGGGCTACGAAAAACGCTTCGGCATCGTGCACGTGGACTACGCCACCCAGCAGCGCACGCTGAAGGACAGCGCGCTCTGGTACCGCGATTTCCTGCAGGTGCAGAAGAGCGCACGCCAGCCGGCCACCGGCGCCGTGGCTGCCTGAAGCGGAAAGCTTGCGATGAAGAAGACCGCGCCGCAGAAGAAGCCTCCCAAGATCGCCGGCTGGAAACTCGTCTGGCACGACGAATTCGAAGGCAACGCAGTCGACCCGGCCAAGTGGGACTTCGACCTCGGCAACGGTTTCTACGACTACAAGAACCACGCCTGGGTGCCGGGCTGGGGCAACGAAGAGCTGCAGTACTACACCGCCGAGCCCGAGAACGTGCAGGTGCGCGACAGCTGCCTGCGCATCCGCGCCGTGAAGGCGCCGCTGCACGGCTGCGGCTACACCTCGGCACGGCTCAAGACCAAGGCGCGCGACGGCCGTGTGCTCTTCGCCACGCGCTACGGCCGCATCGAGTTCCGAGCCCAGGTGCCCTGGGGCAAGGGCCTGTGGCCGGCGCTGTGGATGCTGCCGGTGGACGACGCCTACGGTGGCTGGGCTGCCAGCGGCGAGATCGACCTGATGGAGATCGTGGGCGAGAAGCCCGAAGAGGTGCTCAACAGCATCCACTTCGGCAGCAGCTTTCCCAAGCGTTCGCTGATCACCACCGTGCATGCGCTGCCCGAAGGCAGCCTGGTGAGCGACTGGCACACCTACGCGGTGGAGTGGGAGCCGGGCGAGATCCGCTTCTACGTCGATGGTGTGCAGACCTGCACCTACAGCCACTGGTGGAGCTGCAGCCAGCTGAAGGACGGGCAGGGCGTGGAGCCGAAGAAGGCCGCCGACCTGAACCCCTGGCCCGCGCCCTTTGACCAGCCCTTCTACCTGCTGATGAACGTGGCCGTCGGCGGCAACTTCCCCGGCGTACCGAACGACCAGACGCGTTTCCCTGCCGAGATGGTGGTGGACTACGTGCGCGTGTACGAGAAGGTGGGCGGCTATGGCGCACCCAAA
The DNA here is from genome assembly GCA_963788035.1 of uncultured beta proteobacterium. Taxonomy (GTDB): domain Bacteria; phylum Pseudomonadota; class Gammaproteobacteria; order Burkholderiales; family Burkholderiaceae_C; genus Rubrivivax. The sequence continues at coordinate 1,263,480 of CAWBFC010000005.1, read as the reverse complement.
CCCATCGGCCCGGGTGCCTTCCCGTGGCAGGTGAAGAAGAAAAAGGCCTGAGGAGCGCAGCCATGTCCCGTCCCCCCGAAGAGAACGATGCCGCGCCGGCTGGGCGCTTGACACGCAGCGCCGGCGAGGGCGAGGCGGCACAAGCCCGCCAGCACCGGCATTCGGGCGCGGAGCCGCAGGCCACGGCGGTGGAGCGCAGCCGCTGGCAGAGCCTGGGCCCCGAGGTGTGGACGGCCGAGGCCCGCCGCACGCTGGCCGACGACTTTGCGGCCACGCTGCAGCGCGGTGTGCACGGCCTGTGTTTCAGCCCTTATCTCGAAGGCCAGCAGCCGGGCAGCCAGGTCAGCGAAGCGCAGATCCGCGAGCGGCTGGCGATCATCCGCCCGCACTGCCAGTGGATCCGCACCTTCTCGTGCACCGACGGCCACGAACACACGCCGCGCATCGCCCACGAGCTCGGTTTCAAGACATTGGTGGGCGCCTGGCTGGGCACCGACGCCGAGATCAACGAACGCGAGATCCAGGGCGTCATCGAACTCGCACGTGCCGGCCATGCCGACATCGTGGCGGTGGGCAACGAGGTGCTGCTGCGCGAAGACATGCCCGAGGCCGAACTGCTCGGCTTCATGCAGCGCGTGAAAGACGCCCTGCCCGGCGTGCCTGTGGGCTATGTCGACGCCTACTACCTCTTCGAAAAGCACCCGCTGGTCACCGCCGCCTGCGACGTGGTGATGACCAACTGCTACCCCTTCTGGGAAGGCTGCCCGCGCGAGCAGGCGCTGGCCTACATGCAGCAGATGGTGGCGCGCACACGTGCGGCCGCGCCGGGCAAACGTGTGCTGATCAGCGAAACCGGCTGGCCCGACCAGGGCAGTGCCTTCCAGGGCTCGGTGCCTTCGCGTGAAGGGGCGATGCAGTACTTCGCCGACACCTGCCGCTGGGCGCAGGAAGACGGCATCGAGATCTTCTACTTCGCGGCCTTCGACGAGGCCTGGAAGGTCGGCGCGGAAGGGGACGTCGGCGCCTATTGGGGACTGTGGGACAAAGACGGTGCGCTGAAGTTCGCATGAGCAGCGCCCCGTTCACCTTGCCCCAGGGCAACGCCATCTGCTACTCGGGCTACCGCGAAGGCCAGAGCCCCGACAGCCGCGTCTACCCCTCGGTGGCGCAGATCCGCGAAGACCTGCACCTGCTGCAGCGCCACTGGCGCCTGCTTCGGCTGTACGACTGCAGCCTGCACGCCCAGCGTGTGTTGCAGGTGATCGAAGAAGACGGCCTGCCCCTGCAGGTGATGCTGGGCGCCTACCTCGGCGCCGAGATGAACAACTTCGGTTGCCCTTGGGGTGGCACCTACAGCGAAGAACAGCTCGAAGCCAGCCAGCGCGAGAACCAGGCCGAGCTGCAGCGTTTGATCGAGCTGGCCAAGCGCTACCCCGGCATCGTGTTCTCGGTGGCGGTGGGCAACGAGGCCACGGTCGACTGGACCGACCACTTCGTGCCCGTGCCGAAGATGATCGATTACGTGCGCCGCGTGAAGGCCGCCGTGCAGCAGCCGGTGACCTTCTGCGAGAACTACGTGCCCTGGCAGCACAAGCTGCGCGAGCTGGTGGACGAGCTCGACTTCATCTCGCTGCACACCTACCCGGTGTGGGAATACAAGCACATCCACGAGGCGCTGGACTACACCAAGGCCAACGTGCACAGCGTGGCCAGCCTCTACCCCGGCAAGCCGGTGGTCATCACCGAAGCCGGCTGGTGCACCAACAGCAACGGCCGCGGCATGCCTGCCGAACACGCGGTGCAGGAGCTGCAGGCCATCTACTACCAGGACCTGATGGACTGGACCCGCGCCGAAGGCCTGCTGTGTTTTGTGTTCGAGGCTTTTGACGAACCCTGGAAGGGTTCCAGCGACCCGCTGGAGCCCGAAAAACACTGGGGTCTGTTCACCGTGGACCGCCGGCCCAAGCTGGTGATGCAGCCGCTGTACCCCGACCTGGTACCCCAGGCCCTGACCGAAAGCACGCCATGAACGCACCCGCCGCCGGCCACGCCGCCACGCACAAGGTGCCCTTCGGCCACAAGGTTGCGTTCGGCCTGGGCATGCTGGCCAACCAGATGTTCCCGGCGGCCCTGGGCATCTTCATGGTGGTGCTGGTGCAGGACATGGGCTTCCCCGGCTGGATGTGGGGCGTGCTCTTTTTTCTGCCGCGGGTCTTCGATTCGGTCACCGACCCCATCATGGGTTTCATCTCCGACAACACCCGTTCGCGCTGGGGGCGGCGCAAGCAGTACGTGCTGATCGGCGCCGTGGTCATGGGCATCAGCTTCGTGGCCATGTGGCAGCTGTACCGCGAAGACGGCATTCCCTACAACTTCGTCTATTTCCTGTGCTGGTCGTTCGTGTTCTACACGGGGCTCACGCTCTTCAGCATTCCGTACGTGGCCATGGGCTACGAGATGAGCGACGACTTCCACGAGCGCACCAGCATCATGGCCGTGGCGCAGTGGATAGGCCAATGGGCCTGGGTCATCGCGCCCTGGTTCTGGGTCGTGATGTACGACCCCAGCTGGTTCAAGAACGCCGACACCGCCACGCGCACGCTGTCGGTGTGGGTGGGGGTGATCTGCATGTTGCTGGCCATGGTGCCGGCCCTCTTCCTGCCCAGCCGCTCGACCAAGGACGACACCCACCTCGTGCCGCTGACGCTGGGCAATGTGGGGGGTGGCCTGCGCGAGATCCTGCAGGGCTTCAAGGAAGCGCTGAGTTCGGCGCCCTTCCGCAAGCTGTGTTTCTCCACCTTCCTGATCTTCAACGCCTTCAACACCGTGGCGGCGTTTTCGTTTTTCATCGTCGTCTACCACCTCTTCGGCGGCAACGCCCCTTCGGCCGGCATCTGGCCCACGCTCTTCGGCAGCGTGGGGGCGCTCATCACCACCTTCGCCGTCATCCCCACCGTGGCGTGGATGTCCGGGAAGATGGGCAAGAAAAACGCCTTCATGGTGTCGCAGGGCATTTCGCTCATCGGCTACGTGCTGCTTTGGTTTTTGATGGTGCCGGGCAAGCCGTGGATGTTCATGTTCGCGCTGCCGTTTTTCAGCTTCGGCATCGGCGGCCTGTTCACGCTGATGATGAGCATGACGGCCGACGTGTGCGATCTCGACGAGCTCGCCACCGGCAAGCGCCGCGAGGGCATCTTCGGCGCCATCTACTGGTGGATGGTGAAGTTCGGCTTCGCCATTGCGGGGCTGCTCAGCGGCGCCATCATGTCGGTGGTGGCCTTCACGCCGGGGGCCGCGGTGCAGCCCGAAGGCGCGGTGGACGGGTTGCGGCTCTTCTACTCGGGCGTGCCCATCCTCGGCACGCTGCTGGCGATGTGGATCATGCGCAACTACGACCTCGACGAGGCCCGCGCCACCGAAGTGCATGCCGAGCTTGAGCGCCGCAAGCAGCGCCTGGCCGGTGCCGGCAGCGGCGGTGCTTCCGGCGCCGGGGCGCGCACCTGGCTCGTCGACCACGGCCTGGAGCTGCTGGAGGCGCAGCGCTCCAGCCTCGGCAGCTGCAGCGGCGCCGAGCTGCAGGCGCGCTTCAACGAACAGCGCGCCGAGCGCCTCTATGGCCTGTGTTTCAGCGCCTACGCACGCGGCCAGGGCGCAGGTGATGTGCTGCCGCCCTCGCAGGTGCGCCGCCGCGTGGCGCTGGTGGCGCCGCACACACGCTGGCTGCGTTCTTTCTCGTGTACCGAAGGCCACGAGCTCATCCCCAGCATCGCGCGTGAGCACGGCCTGAAGACGATGGTGGGCGCGTGGATCAGCGCCGACCGCGAGCGCAACGAGCGCGAGATCCACAGCCTCATCACGCTGGCCCAGGCCGGGCGCGTGGACGTGGCCGTGGTGGGCAACGAGGTGCTGCTTCGCGGTGACTTGCCCGAAGCCGAACTGCTGGGCTACATCCAGCGTGTGAAAGAGGCGGTGCCGGAAGACGTGCGCGTGGGCTGTGTCGACGCCTATTACGTCTTCCTGGAGCGGCCGGCTCTGGTGGCGGCCTGCGACCTGCTGCTGCCCAACTGCTACCCCTTCTGGGAGGGTGCGGAGATCGCCTGGGCCGCGCACTACCTCAAGCGCATGCACGCGCTGGTACAGGCCGCCGGCGGCGAAAAACCCGTGGTGCTGGCCGAGACCGGCTGGCCCGGCGCCGGCCAGCCCGTGGGCGGCGCGGTGCCTTCGGCCGAGAACGCGATGCGCTATTTCGTCGACGTGCAGAGCTGGGCGCGTCGCGAGGGCGTGAAGGTCTTCCATTTCTCGTCTTTCGACGAACCCTGGAAGCTGCAGCCCGAGGGCGAAGTGGGCACGCAGTGGGGCTTGTGGGACGCGGACGAACGGCCCAAGTACGGCAGCCCCGCGTGAGCACGGCCGCACGCACGCGCCCGCTGGCACTGCTGGCCTGCCTGCTGCAGCTGGCGGCCTGCGGTGGGGGCGGTGGCGGCACCAACTCTGGTGGCACGCCGGTGGCGGCCACCCCGGCACCGGCACCGCCCGTGGCAGCGCCATCGCCACCCGCAGCGCCGCCTGCAGCCGCCCCCCCGGGCGCTGCGCCGGCGGGCTACCGCCTGGTGTGGTCTGACGAGTTCGACCTGCCCGGCCTGCCCGACGCCACACGCTGGGCCTACGACACCGAACGCAACCGCCTGGGCTGGTGGAACAACGAGCGCCAGTACTACGCCGCGGCGCGTTTCCAGAACAGCGTGGTGGAAGGCGGCCGGCTGCTCATCACCGCGCGGCGCGAGGCCTTGTCCTTGCTGCCCGATTGGGGCGGCCAGGCCTACAGTTCGGCCCGGCTCATCACGCGCGGCAAGGCGGCCTGGACTTACGGGTTCTTCGAGATCCGCGCCAAGATGCCCTGCGGCACCGGCACCTGGCCCGCCATCTGGATGCTGGGCACCGGCGGTGTGTGGCCCGACGACGGCGAGATCGACATCCTCGAACACGTGGGCCGCACGCCGGGCGAGATTCTCGGCACGGTACACACGCCGATCACCGGCGGCAGCGGCAACGGTTCACGCACCGCGCTGCCCACGGCCTGCACCGCCTTCAACGATTACCAGCTGCACTGGACGGCCGATGAAATCGCCATCGGCGTCAACGGCACGGTCTACCACCGCTACCGCAACCCGCGCACCGGCCGCGCGGCCTGGCCTTTCGATGCGCCGCAGTACCTGCTGCTGAACATCGCGGTGGGCGGCACGCTGGGTGGCGCGGTGGACGACAGCATATTTCCGCGCACGCTGGAGGTGGAGCACGTGCGGGTGTGGCGGGCGGGCGGGTAAGGGCGCCTGACTCCACACAAGGAAGTGGCGCTGCGGCGATGCTCGCGCGGCCCCTTGGTTTGCGGGGCGCCGTGAGCCGTGGCATCGCAGAAACTGGCGTAAGGGAACAGAACCGCACACCAAGGACTCCGCCATGGCCACGTCACGCAAGATATTCGCCCTTCTGATGGTGGCCGCCGCGGCCCCCTCGCACGCCGCGCTCATCCAGGGGCCGACCTACCTCCAGGCCTCGACCGCCCTGCCGGCGTGCGAGGTGTCAACCTGCGCCGGCTTCGGCCTGAACATCAACGAAATCGCCGATGGCAGCACCGCCAATTTCAACGGCTGGGCGGGGCAGACCGGGCTGCTGGGCACCATCAAGCTCGACCTGCTGGGCAACTTCGACCTCAGCAGCTTTTCCTTGTGGAACGACGTCAACGTCAGCAACGAGGGCGTGCGCAGCTTCCGGCTGCACTTCTTTGACGAGCTCGACCAGGCGCTGGGCTCGACCGCGGCCCTGTCCGCGATCAGCCAGTTCGGCCCGCAGGTCTATGGCCTGGGCACCGTGAGCGGCGTCAGCCGTGTCGACCTGCAGGTGCTCAGCGTGTCGGGGCGCATCGAGATCCGCGAACTTGCTTTCAATGGCGAGCCCAACGTGGCGCAAGGCGTGCCCGAGCCCTCCAGCCTGGCCTTGGCCGGCCTGGGCCTCGCGCTGGCCGCCGTTCGCCGCGGCCGCGCGCGGCAGCCGGCTTGAGCCCATGCGCGCCTGCGGTGCAGGCGTGCGCCTCAGGCCTGGGCGTCGGCTGCGCGGCCCTCGCCGCGTGCCGCATGCAGATCCACGGCCAGCGCATCCATGCCGTCGGGCAGCACATTGAACATGCGCAGGCCGAAGTGGTCCGGGTCGCACCAGTCGAGCACGATGCGCCAGCCCCAGTCGGGTGATCTGTCGCCGGCCGGGTAGGTGCCGTACAGGAAGAGCGCGCTGCCCTGCACATGGCCGTGCAGCACCAGCCCGGCCGCGGCGTGGAAGGTGTCGGTGAAAACACAGCGGCACGAGGGCCCGGGGCCGCTGAAAACCAGCTCGCCTGCGCGGGCCACACCTTCATGCGCCCAGCGCACCGACACGCGATCGGCGGCGACGCCGAGCACACCGTCGGACACATGGGCCGGTGTCCCCGGCATGAACCAGAGGCGGTTGGTGCCGGCAAAGCGGCCGTGGTGCGAGGCAGGAATCATCGCGGCATTGTTGCGTGCGCCCCCCGGGGCCCGCAAGCCGGCAAGCCCGCGCGGGCCCGCCACGCCCACCTGCAAGCCCAACTGCAAGCCCACCTCAGGCCACGAAGCTGGCGATACCGTGCCCCGGCACCTGGGTCTGCACCCAGCGTCCATCCACCACCAGCGTGAAACCCTGCGCCGCATCGCTGCGGTTCAAAGCCACCACGGCCACGCTGCCATCCGCGTTGCGCGCCGCCGTCACTTCCAGCACCTGCTTCGCGGCCGCGCACAGCACCCGCTGCGCGCCCGGCTGCATGAAGCGCGCGAAGTGGCCCAGGGCCGCGTAGCTGCTCTGGAAGTGCAGCGCCGCGCGCCTGCCGTCGGCCATGGCATCGGCCAGGATCGGCGCGCTGCAGAAATTGCCCACGTGGTTGGGGCCGCCGTGTTCGTCCAGCAGCAGGTTCCAGTCGATCCAGCCCACCGTCCAGTGGTTCAGGTCCTGGATGAGGGAGCGCGCGTAACGCTCGGCCAGCGCCCAGCTGCCGGGGTGCGGGCCGCCTTCCTGGCAGCCTTCGGTGAAGAGCAGCTGTTTGTCGGGCCAGGCCTCGTGCAGCTGCTGCACCTGCTCGAAGTGGTCTTCCACGTACCAGTGGAAGCCCGCGCCCCAGACGTACTTCGCGGCCTCGGGGTCGGCGTAGACGGTGCCGGCGCGCTGCACGAGCTCGTCGCGGTTGTGGTCGTGCACGACGATCTTCACGTGCTGCAGGCCGGCGGCGTGCAGCGCGGGGCCGAGGTGGTCGCGCACGAAATCGCGTTCTTCCTCGGCGCTGAAGATGCACGAATCCCAGCGCTGCGTGGCCTGCGGTTCGTTCTGCACGCTCACGCCCCAGATCGGCACGCCTTCGGCGGCGTAGGCCTGGATGAACTTCACGTAGCACTGCGCCCAGGCCGCGCGGCATTCGGGCCGCAGCTGGCCGCCGCCGTTCATGCGGCCGGTGGTTTTCATCCAGGCCGGCGGGCTCCAGGGTGAAGCCAGCAGGCGGATGGGGCGGCCCGCCACACGCAACGCAGCGTGGATCAGCGGCAGGATGGCCAGTCGGTCGCGCTCGATGCTGAAATGTCCGAGCGCGAAGTCGCCATCCACCTCGGCGTGTGCGTAGTTGCCCAGCCCGAAATCGCTGCTGCCCATGGGCACGCGGCACAGCGTGTAGCCGTGGCCTTCGGTGGGCGAGAAGCAGGCGCGCAAGAACGCATCGGCCTGCGCCGGCGCCAGCTGCTGCCACACCGTGGCCGTGGCTTCGGTGAAGGCGCCGCCGAAGCCCAGCAGCGTCTGCAACCGGCGCGTGCTGTCCACGAACACCTGCGGCCCGCCGGGCGGCGGGCCGCTGTGCCAGGGCAGCGGGGGCTGCTCGGCCAGGCGCTCGCCGCTGTCGCGGCTGCTGCGCCAGTGGCGCAGCGCTTGCAGCGGGCTCGTGCCGCCCGTCATTTCGCCGGTCACTTGGCCCAGTGGATGCCGTCGACCTGCATCTTCGGCAGCCCGGTCGTGTTCAGCGGCTTGCCGGTGAACGAGTAGCGGTCGGCGATGATGAAACGGAAGTTCACCAGCCGAAGGTCGAGCTTGGGATTCGCGGCGAGGAAGGCCGAGACCGGGATGCTCACCTGGCACCAGTTGTTGGTGTTGCAGTAACCGTAGTCGCCGGGGCCGATCTGCAAGAAGGCTTCCTGCACGTCGCGGTCTTCGCTGTCGGTGCTGATGCCGATTTCGATCTTGCCCGGGTAGCTGTCGCTCTTCACGGCGAAGTTCAGGCGGCCGTTGGCAAAACCCGAGAGGTTGGCCGTGACGCCGCTGCCCGAGTACAGGAAGAGGCCCCAGCCGAAGTTCACCGGGTTGGGTGTGATCTCGAAGCTGTTGCTGCCGTCGCCCGGCGCCCCGCCGGCCACGGTGGCGTAAGCCGTCGTCGCAAACGGGTCCCAGCGCAGGCCGGTGGCCACCTGTTCACCCGCCACCACCGCTTCGCTGAAGAGCGTGTAGCGGTTGGCCGTGACGGCCGTGCCCACGGTGGGCGCCACCCACTTCACGGCGTCGGCCACGGTGTAACTGCCGGCCTCGCAAGCCCAGGTCACGCCGCAGGTGCCCAGGCCCTGCACCACGTAACGCGCTTCGCGGTTGGCGTTGAACAGGCCCCAGCCGTCATCGCCCTGTTTCCAGGGTTCGTCGAAGGCCTGGAAATAGAACATCGCCTGCGGCCCGTTGCCGCGCCGGCCCTCGGCGGCCCAGGCTTGCAGCGCGTCGAAGTAGAGCTTCTGGTTCACCGGGTGGGCGCGGAAGGCCAGGTTGGGGCCGCCGGCGGTGTCCACGGCGCTCCAGCCGGTCTCGCCGATGACCATTGGCAGATTGCTCAAGCCCAGCTGGTCGAGCGCGGCGCGGGCCTTGCCGAACTGCTCTTTGGCCTCGGTGATGCTGGCCGCGATCATGGCCTGCGCACGCTGCGCCTCGGGCACGCTTTTCAGGCGCCAGTCCCACTCACTCGGGTTGTAGAAGGTGTCCAGCACCGGGTAGGTGTGCACGGCCGCGAAGTCGACCACGTCGGTGATGACCTTGGGCACGCGCGACCAGAAGAGCCAGTTGTCGTCGGTGGTCACCGGCTGCTTGATGGCGTCGCGCACGCTCTTGATGTAGCGCGCCATGATCACCGGGTCGATCTTGTGCGTGGACCACTCGACCATGGTCTCGTTGCCCACGCTCACCGCGGCCACGATGGATTCGAAGCGCTTGGCCAGGTCGATGCACTTGGCCAATTCGCTGAGGTTCGCGGCCTCGTCGGCCAGGCTGTTCACCGGGTTGGGGTAGGCGCCCAGCATCACCTTCAGGTCGAGGTTGTTGTCGCGGATGACGGTGAGCACCGTCTCGGCGAAGGCCGTGCTGCTGAAGAGGCGGATGGTGCCGATGCCGGTGGCGCGGATCAGCCGCAGGTCTTGCAGCACGTTGGCCGCGGTGATGACCTCGCGGCCCAGTTCCGACTCGTTGCGCGAGGTGCGGTAGGGCGAGTAGTTCACCGCGGCGCGCGTGGTGAATTCGGCGGGCAGGGCGCGGCGTTCCGTCACCGACACGGGCGATTCGGTGTAGCCCCCACCGCCACAGGCGGTGAAGGTGGCGGCCACCGTCACCGTCATGGCGGCGATCAAGGCGGCGCGCGCACCCCGTGAGGCGCGGCCGGCGCCGGGCAGCGTGTTCAACCAGTTGGACTTCATGGAGGGAGCCTCGGTCTCAGAAGGTGTAGTTCGCTTCGAGCGTGACCCAGTTGCCGCGGTTGGCAATGCGGGAATCGACGTTCGAGAAGGCATCGTGGGCCGGCATGCTGAGTGGCGCCTGGCCCTTGCGGCCGTAGGCCACGGCGTTCACCGAGCCCGAGACGCTGAGCCCGCCGCCCACGGCGTAGCGCGCGCCCAGGCTGACGAAAAGCGCGGTGTTGTTCTGGCCGCGGTCGCTCGGGTTCTTGGTGCTGGCCTTGCCCAGGTAGGTCAGGCCCGTGTAGCCCACGAGCTTGGGGTTGATGTACTTGCGCAGGCCCAGCATCAGGTCGATGGAGCGCGCCGAGTAGCCCGGGTTGGGCACGCCGTTGGCATCGAAGCCGCCCCAGTTCACGTTGAAGGGGTTGTTCCACTGCGCCTGCGCGCCGGTGGTCAGCGGCACGGCGTAGCTGCCGCTCCAGCGGTTGAAGCGCAGGCCGCCCGAGACCTCGTATTCGGTGCCGATCTGGTACTTGCTCAGCAGCATGAACATGCCCTGGCTGCTGCCATTGAGCTGCACGTCGTCACGCTCGGGGAAGGGCGTCAGGCCCGTGAAGGGCGCCTTGGCAAAAGCCGCCGGCGGGCCGTTCTTGGCCGATTGCGCGATGGCTTCCACCACCAGCGGGCCGCGCGCCCACAGCGCCCAGAACTCGAAGAGCCGGGGCTTGTTGCGCTTGAAGTTGGTGTCGCCCTGGTCGTAAGTGGCTTCCAGCACCAGGTTGCCATCGGCCACGAACAGCTCACGCGAGGTGTAGCGCAGTGCCTTGGTGAGGATGCCGTAGGCCGCACCTGAATCGCTGAAGGCCGTCTGCCCCAGGTCGCTGGCGTAGGGGAAGTCGGGGCGGTTCCAGCCGCGGGCGAGGAAGTTGCCGATCTGCACGGTGCCGTAGTACTCGTGCTGCAGCGTCAGGCTGCGCTCGTACACCACGCCGGGCAGATCGGGCTTGCCGTCGCGCAAACGCTGCGAGTAGGCGCCGCTGATCTTGAAGCCCTGCGGCAGGTCGAACTTCACGCCCAGCGTGGGCTGGAACTGCACGCTGTCGGTGTTGAGGCCGCCGTACTCCTTGCCGTAGACGATGTCGTCGGCCCAGATGAAATGGCGGCCGGCCTGCGGGTCGCGCTGGCAGCCTTCGCAGCCGTTGCTGACGCGGCCCACGCTCACCTTGGCAAAGCCGGTGAGGCTGAAGGGGCCGTACTCGAAGGCCTGGGCCGCGGGCGTGGCGGCGAGGCCCAGCACGCACAGTGCCACGGGCAGCGCGGCCGAGACGGCGGCGGCCAGGGCGCGGCGTGCCGGAAGGCGGGGCTGGCCCCCCGCACGGGCCTTGCGGGCCGCGCTGGCCATCGGGGCCGGGGTGCCGCGAGGGCGGGTGATTTCTTGCTGCATAGGTCAGGCCACCTTGGGCTGGAGGGGTTGCGTTGAAAGCGCTTTCACAGAATACGTTTGTCGGTGCCGCGGCGTCAACGCGAACGCGGTGCGTGTTTACCCTCGCGCCCGGTGCCAGCGGGGTCTTGTCTGCGTGGCGGCTCCGGGAAAACGCGGAATCTTTCTGAAAGCGCTTTCACAAACAATGGTCGCGCAGGCAGTTCTTGCACGAAAGGGCATGGCAATGAGCGCGACAAATGCAGCGGCGCCGAGGCGCTTCCACGGTGACCTGTGGCGCGGCTTGCCGCGGCACGCGCAGCCTGGGCTGCGGGCCGCTTTGCCGGGCGTGCTGGGTGCGCTGCTCTCGGCCCTAGCCCTGGCCCTGGCCCTGCTCGCGCCGGCCACGGCGCAGACCGTCAAGCTCGGCGCCGGGGCTTACCACCTCGCGCCCAAGGCTGGCGACAAGCCCGTGCCGCCCGCGCCCTTCCGCACCGAGGCCATGCTGCAGCGCGCCGCGCCCACCAGCCAGTGGTACTCCACCCTGGTCTTCAACCCCAAGCCCGAGGCGTTGTTCGTGCAGCCCATCACCGTGAAGACCACGCCCGCGGGCCTGGAATTCGCGCTGCCGGCCAAAGAGGTGATCAACAGCGTGCGGCAGGACGTGGAGATCCGCTACCCGCACCGCGAGCCGTTGCTGATCTCGCCCGTGGCTTTCGAGCCCGGCAAGGCCAAGCTGGCCGGTGCCGACGACTGGTCCATAGACATCTCGTTTGCCAACGGTGCCGATGACTTCCGTGCCACCGTGGCACGCGGCAACCCCTATGCCTTCCTGAAACTCACGCGCGGCGACCTGCGTGTGCGCCTGCCGGCCGCGAGCCAACGCCTGCACGAAGCGGCCGATGCCCGCGTGCTGGCGCTCAAAGTGGGTGGCAAGCACTACGCGCTCTTCGGGCCGACGGGCGTGAAGTGGGAAGCGGTGTCGCCCACCGAGTGGATCGCGCGTTTGCCGGCCGGCGCCGGCTACGCCTCGGTGGCTGCGCTGCCCGACGAGCAGGCCAACACGCTGGCGCTGTTCACGAAACACGCCTACAGCTTCATCCAGCAGACGCGTGTGGCCTGGCGCTACGACGAAGCCGCCAGCACCGTGGAAACCACCTTCACCGCCACCACGAAGGCGATGGAAGGCACCGACAACGGCCCGCTGCTGGGCCTGTACCCGCACCAGTGGTTCAAGAACGCTGCTGTCGACGGCAAGCTCGGGCCCAGCTACGACACCGTGCGGGGCGCCGTGCGCCTGCTGGCGGCTTCGCAGTTCAAGACCACCACGCGCTACAACGGCTTCGTGCCCTACTGGCCCGGCATCAGCAACTCGCCGCGCCTGGACGAGCTGAAAGACGTGCTGGAGAAAGACATCCGCACCGCCGGCCGCGAGCTGCAGCGCGAAGGCAAGAGCGCCTACTGGGCCGGCAAGGGCCTGCAGCGCACGCTGAAGCTGGCCGAGGTGTTCGAGCAGCAGGGCGACACCGCCAGCCGCGACCGCCTGCTCGACATGCTGAAAAAGCGCGCCGAAGACTGGCTGGGCGGCGAGAGCAGCCGCGGTTATGTGCAGGTCGAGAAGTCGCTGGGCGTGGTGAACATCTACCCCGAAGAGTTTTTCGCCATCACCGAGATCAACGACCACCAGTTCTGGTTCGGCTACTGGATCCGCGTGGCCGCCGAAGTGGGCCTGCGCGACCCGGCGTGGATTGCGAAAGAGCGCTGGGGCGGCATGATCGAGTTGCTGATCGCCGACATCGCCACGACGGAACGCGGCCGCGCCGATTTCCCCTTCCTGCGCAACTGGGATGCGTATGAATCGCACACCTGGGCCAACGGCGTGGGCGTGGGCGAGTTCGGCAACAACAACGAAAGTTCGTCGGAAGCCATCAACGCCTGGGCCGGGCTCATCCTGTGGGGTGAGCTCACCGGCAACAAGGCGCTGCGCGACCTGGGTGTGTACCTGTACACCAACGAGATCGAGGCCATCAACCACTACTGGTTCGACATCCACGGCCTGGTCTTCGCGAAGGAATACAAAAACGCCGAGGTCAGCCAGGTCTTCGGTGGCATGTACCGCCACGACACCTGGTGGATCGACGACCCGCGGCAGATCAAGGGCATCAACCTGCTGCCCGTGACCACGGCGCACACCTACCTGGGCCGCGACCCGGCTTTCGTCAAGCGCAGCCTGGCCACGCTGCCGGCCGAGACGGCGCTGTGGAACCGCATCGCCAAGAAGCCCAGCCCGCCGCCGCCCAAAGACATCTGGCAGGACGTGTTCGCGCAATACCTCGCGCTGGCCGACCCCGCCGAGGCGCTGAAGACCTGGGAGCGCTGGGGCTCGGTGGAACTGGGCGCCTCGCGCAGCTACACGCTGCACTTCATGCTGAGCTTGGAGGCCATGGGCCCGCCCGACTTCAGCATCACCGCCGACACACCGCTGCACGCCGTCTTCAAACGCGCCGACGGCAGCCGCAGCTACCTGGCCTACAACGCGCGCAGCACGCCGCTGGAGGTGCGCTTCAGCGACGGCAAGCGCATGACCGTAGCGCCCAAGGCGCTGGGCCGCCTGAGTGCTGCAAATTGAAAGCCGCGAACTGAAAGCCGTGAACTGCATGCGGCCCACTGAAGCCCGCACACCGAGGCGCCACCACCGAAACCAGCGCGCCTACGGGTAAGCCAGGGGGCGCGCGCCCTTGCCAAGCCAGAAAGCGCCTGCGCATACTGCTGAAAGCGCTTTCACAGATTTTGTCGAACGACGTCACCCCGACAGGAAACACCGCCATGAACACCGCCCAAAGCCCCCGTTTGCTGCCCGCCGTGCAGCCCGCTGCACTGCCTGCTACACGGCCCCTGCACCTGCTGTCCGCCACGGCGCTGGCCGCGGCCCTGATGCTGGCGGCCTGCGGCGGCGGTGACGGCGAAGCGCCGCCGCAGCTGGCCACGGGCACGGTGGACGCCACCGGCCCCGTGATCACCATCACCGACAGCGTGGCCGAGACCAACGCCACCGGCGATGTCACTTTCACCTTCAACATGAACGAAGACGTCGGCACCAGCTTCACGGTGGACGACGTCACCGTTACCGGTGGCACCAAGGGCGCCTTCACCCGCGTCAGCGGCACCCGCGCCACGCTGGTGGTGGTGCCCACGCCCGACACCACCGGCACCATCAACCTCAGCATTGCCGCCGGGCGCATGAGCGACGCCGTGGGCAACACCAACGCGGTGGTCAGCTCGCTGCAGGCCTACAACACGGTGATCCCCATCGTGGAGACGCGCATCGTCGGCTTCAGCGAAACCACGCCGCCGGTGCTGACGGGCTTCGGTGGTGCCGAAGACGCGACCATCACCGCCGACCCCACCGACGCCAGCAACCGCGTGGCCAAGGTCGTGAAGAGCGCCACCGCCGAGCTCTGGGCCGGCACCACCGTGAGCATCTGCCCCAGCGACGCCATCGTGCGCCTGCCCTTCACGAGCACGCTCACCACCTTCACCGCGCGCGTGTGGGCGCCGGCCGCCGGCATCCCGGTGCGCTTGAAGGTGGAAGACGCGGCCGATGGCACCAAGAGCGCCGAGACCGAGGCCCTCACCACCGTGGCAGCCGGCTGGCAGACGCTGCTCTTCAACTTCGCCAACCCGGCAGCGGGCACGGCGGCGCTGAACCTGGCCACCACCTACAACAAGGCCTCGATCTTCTTCAACTTCGGGCGCACCGGCGCGGCCGGTGGCGGCGGCACCTTCTACTTCGACGATCTCGCCTTCCGCGGCAGCAGCTTCACGGTGGCCTGCCCCAGCGCGGGCGGCGGTGGTGGCGCAGCCACCAGCACCACCATCAGCATGGACGAAGCCACCGCGCCCACGCTCACGGGCTTCGGCGGTGCCGAAGACAGCGCCATCGTAGCCGACCCCACCAACGCCGCCAACAAGGTGGCGCGTGTGATCAAGAGCGCCACCGCCGAACTCTGGGCCGGCACCACCATCTCCAACCTGGCCAACCAGGCCATCGCGCCCATCGGCTTCACGGCGAGCAGCCGCACGATCACGGCCCGCGTGTGGTCGCCCACCGCCGGCACGCCAGTGCGCATGAAGGTGGAAAGCGCCACCGACCCCACCAAGAGCGTGGAAACCGAAGCCAGCACCACGGTGGCGGCCGGCTGGCAGACCCTGAGCTTCAACTTCAACAGCCCTGCCGCGGGCACGGCGGCGCTCGACCCGGCCACCACCTACAACAAGCTCTCGGTCTTCTTCAATTTCGGCACCACGGGTGCCGCCGCTGGCGGCGCGCGCACCTACTACCTTGACGACATCACCTACCCGGCGCCGGCCGCAGCCGGTGGCGGCGGCGGCGGGGGTGGTGGCAGCACCGGCACCGTCACCTTCAGCACCGGCTTCGGCACCACAGCCACGGCCCTGGGTGGCGCCTACGGCGGCTACAGCGGCAGCAGCGTCGACGGTTTCAACTGCGGTGCGCCGGCTTCCTGCGGCAGCGGCGGCAGCTTCACGCCCACGGTGGCGGCGGCCGACAGCGGCTACTACTACTACTACCAGACGCCGAGCGCGGTGACCTCGCTCTATGCCGGCATCTACGTGCAGGCGCCGGGCCTCACCACGGGCCTGAGCGGCACCGGCGACACACCGGGCCTGTCGATCGCGGGCAAGAGCTCGATGAGCTTCACCTTCGGGCAGAACCCCGAGTGGTTCGGCAGCGCCACGCCGAATTTCGGCGTCATCCTGACCTTGGGCAAGTACTACAACGTGGGCAGCGCCTCGGCCCCCGCCGCCTGCAACATCAAGCTGCTCGCGGTGGTGACGCCCACGGCGCAGGCCGCCACGCGCTACACGCTGCAACTGGGCAACTTCTCGCTGATCCAGACCTGCAACGTGGCCGGCCTCACCCCGGCCAGCGCGCTGGCCCTGGGCCCGCTGTCGCAGGTCGATTTCCAGGCCGTGGGCTCGGGCAACCCGCTGCCGCCGAACAATGGCAAGCTGGTCGGCGCGAACATGAGCGTGCCCACCGGCACGCCGGCGGTCTACCCCACCACGCTGGTCGTCAACGGCGCCATCACCTTCGATTGAGCGCACCACCGCGGCGCGGCAGAGGCCGCGCCGCGCCGCAGGGCTGCGGTTTCAGGCGTCTTCCAGGTGGGTGCGCACGGTCTCCAGCAGCGTCTCCAGCGCCAGCGGCTTGGTGAGGTAGGCCGCAAAGCCGGCCTCGCGCGCAGCGTCGATGTCTTCCTGCAGCGCGTTGGCGCTCACCGCCAGCACCGGCGTGGCCGCCAGCGGCGGCATCTGGCGCAGGTGGCGCAGCACGGCAAAACCGTCCATCTCGGGCAGGTGGATGTCCAGCAGCACCAGCGCCGGCCGGTGCTGGGCGGCCAGGCGCAGGCCCTCGCTGGGCGTGGCGGCGCAGAAAAGGCGCACACCCGGCAGCCGCGCCAGCATGGCTTCCATCAGCACCACGTTGACCGGGTTGTCTTCGATGTAGAGCACGGGCCGGGCCGGCCGCGCGGGCGCGGCGGTGGCTTCGGCCGCAGCGGCGCTGCCGGCCGCGGGCAGGGCCAGCGCCGCGGGGCCGGCGCCATCCCGCGGCAGGCGCAGCCAGAAGGTGCTGCCCTCGCCAGCCACGCTGTGAACGCCGATCTGCCCGCCCATGGCCAGCACCAGGCGGCGGCTGATGGCCAGGCCGATGCCCGTGCCCTCGATGCCCGATTGCGCCGCACCCAGGCGTTCAAACGGCTGGAACAGCCGGGCCTGCTCTTCGGGCGTGAGCCCGCGGCCGCTGTCACGCACGCCCAGCCACAGCTCGCTGCTTTCCAAGCGCCAGAGCACGGCCACTTCGCCGCCGGGGCGGTTGTACTTGATGGCATTGCCCAGCAGGTTCAGCAGCACCTGTTTCAGGCGTCGCCGGTCGGCGCGCACCTGCAGGCCTTCCAGGCCGGCCGGCGTGGCGCGCAGCGTCACACCCAGGCTCTGTGCCAGGGCCTGCACCAGGGCCAGGCATTCGTCGACCAGATCGCCGGGCGCCAGCGGCTGCAGCTCCAGCGAGAGCTCGCCGGCTTCGATGCGCCCGAGGTCGAGGATCTCGTTGATGAGGCTCAGCAGGTGGTCGGCGCCTCGCAGCATTTCGCGCACCCAGGCCTGCTGGTGCGGCACCAGCGCCGCCTGGGGGTCGGATTCAAGCAACTGCCCGAAACCCAGCACGGCGTTCAGCGGCGTGCGCAGTTCGTGCGACATCTGCGAAAGGAATTGCGATTTCGCGCGGTTGGCGTCTTCGGCCTCGTCGCGTGCCGCAATCAGCGCGGTCTCGGCCCGTTTGCGCGCGGTGATGTCCACGCCGAAGGCGTAACAGGTCTGGCGCCCGTCGGGCTGGCGCGGGCCCTGCACGCGCGTCACTTCCATGACGAGGCGGTGGCCTTCAGGCCCGAGCTCGAAGCTCGCTTCGGTGACCGATGTTTCGCCCCGGTGCGCGCGGTGGATGGCCGCTTCCACCGGCCCGGCACGTTCGGGGCCCAGCACCTCCAGCACGCTGCGGCCGATCACGGCCTCGCGCGGCAAGCCCCACACCGCCAGCAGGCGGTCGTTGACGTAGGTGTAGCGCAGCGCTTCGTCGGTGGCGGCGATGTAACCCGGGAAGGCCGCCAGCAGCGCGCCGAGCTCGGCCGAGCTTTCGTGCAGCGCGGCTTCGGCGCGCTTGCGCTGCGTGATGTCGAGCGTGAAGCCGTAGACCACGGGCTCGCCGCTGCGCGGGTCGGCACCGGCCACCATGCGCACTTGCAGGTCCAGCGGCTCGCTGCCGTCGGCCGGTTGCGCGCGGAGTTCGTAGCTCAGCGCCTCGCCGGCCAGCACGCGCTCGATCATCGGCTGCAAAACGGCCGCGCGCTCGGCGCCCAGCACCTCGGTCACGCTGTGGCCGACGATGGTCTCGGCCGCGCGCCCCATCAGCCGCGCAAAACGGCCGTTGACATAGGTGTAGGTCTGGTGGCGGTCGAGCCGGCTGATGTAGCCCGGGAAGTTCTCCAGCAGCGCGCGCTGCTCGGCTTCGCTCGCCACCAGCGCGGTGCGGCTGCGTTCCTGCTCGGTGACGTCGCGCGTGACCATCACCACCTGCTGCACACGGCCGCTGGCGTCCTTTTGCGGAAAGTAGTGCGTCTCGATGACGCAGTTGGCGCGCGCGGCGCGCGGGTCGGGGCTGCGCGCGCTGCGGGTTTCACCGCTGGCCATGCAGTCGCGCATGGCGCGCAGGCGCTCTTCGGTGACGCGGTGCGAGAGCACCTCGCTCGTCAGCCGGCCCAGGGCCAGCTCGCGCGGCACGCGCGAGGCGCGGCACCAGGCGTCGTTGACGAGCAGGTACTTCTCTTCGCGGTCGACGACCGAGACCACGTCGGTGATGGCGTTCACCGCCAGCTCGTAGTGGCGCAGCGCCGCCTCGGTGTCGCGGCGCTCGGAGATGTCGCTCCACACGCCCACCGAGCCCAGCTTCGTGCCCTGGGCATCGAACAGCGCGGTGGCGGTGCACACGCAGTGCAGCAGGCGCCCGTCGGCCCGCTGCAGCGTCATCTCGTAGTGGCCCGCCGGCTGTTGCTCACGCAGCGCCAGTTCGGCCTGCAGGCGCACATGCTCGAAGGGGGCGACAAAGTCGAAGACGCTGCGGCCGATCAGCGCTGCGCGCTTGTCGCCCAGCAGCTCGGCCATGGCCGGGTTCAGGTCGGTGGTGCGGGCGTCGTTGTCGATGAACCAGAAACCCTGCCGCGTGGTTTGCAGCAGTTGTGTCAGCAGGCGGTGCTGGTCGGCCAGGCGCTGGGTGGCGTCGTCGGCGCGCTGGCGGCTGAGCAGGGCCTCGTTGGCGCGCTGGCCTTCGGCCAGGCGCAGGCGCACGCCCTCGCGCACCAGCTGCTGCGAACGCCGCGCCGTGGTGGCCGTGATGAGCAGGTAGATGGCCGCCATCGCGGCCAAGGCCATCGCGCCGGCGTCTTGCGAGCGCAGCGCCAGCAGCAGCGCCGTGCTCACGGTGGGCAGCGCAAAAAACAGCGCGGTGCGCAGATCGAAGGCCGCCGTCGTCAAGGCGCCGGCGGTGACGATGCTCAGCGCAAACACCACCAGGTCGAGCGCGCGGCCGGGCACCAGTTCACCCGGCACCAGCAACACGCTCACCCAGGCCAGGCCGTGCAGCAGGAAGGCCAGGCGGTGGCGCCGCAGCCAGCGCGGCCGTTCGTCGTCGGCCAGGCTGCGCACCGCCTGGGCACGCACGGCCGCCCAGCGCAGGCCCACCGCGCCGCCCAGCGTGGCCAGCCACAGCAGCACGGCCGTGGGCGTGGCCACGTCCCACAGGGCGGTGGCCAGCAGCAGGCCCACACTGCCGCTGCCCAGCATCGAACCGAGCAGCACACGCTCGTGCTGCAGCAGGCGTTCGGCTTGCAGCGCGTGGTCGATTTCGGCGTCGGACACCATCGGGGCGGTCGGTCTCTCCAGATCGTGCGGGGCGGCGCGAGCGGCCGGGCCGGCCCCCGGCCCGTGCTGCAAGGCCTGTGCGGTGGCCGCCATTATTCATTTCCCGCCTGCGCCCCCGGCGCCGCGCCGGCTTTGGCCTCAGGGGCGCGGTGCGCGCCAGCCCAGGCGCAGCGACAAGCCCTCGGCCGCGGCCTTCACGCGCTGCACCAGCGCACTGCCGGGCCGGCTGTCGAACACGGCCGTGGGGCCGATGGCGGTGAGGCTGAGCACCAGCGCGCCGCCGCCCTCGAAAACCGGCGCGGCCAGCGCGCTGATGCCGGGCAGGTAAACATCTTGCACGCGGCTGATGCCCTCGTCGCGCACCGCCTGCAGCGCGGCGCGCAGCTCGGCGTCCAGCGCGGCGCCGCGGCGGCCGCTGGCCTGGTGCTCGTCACGCAGCACCGGCTGCACCACGGCCGGCGGCAGCAGCGCCGCGAACAGCCGGCCGCTGGCGGTGGCGCGCAAGCTCATCACCGTGCCGTGGCGCATGCCCACGAACACCGCCGTGGGCGGCTGCGCCACGCGCACGATGGTGGCGCCGCGGTCGCCCCACACCGCCACGGCCATGGTGTGGCCGCACTCGGCGGCCAGTTCTTCGATCAAGGGCGTGGCCAGGGCCAGCGGGTCGAGCTGCTGCAGGCTGATCAAACCCAGCTGCATGGCCAGCGGGCCCAGGCCGTAGCGCCCGCTGGCGTCTTGCGCCACCAGGCCCAGCTTGCCGAAGCTCACGAGGTAGGGGTGGGCCTTGGCCGCGGCCATGCCGGCGCTGGCGGCCAGCTCTTTCAGCGGCAGCGGGCGGCCGTGGTGGGCCAGCGCACGCAGCAGGGCGCCGCCGACCTCGATGCTCTGGATGCCACGCTGCGCCGTGGCGGCTGGGGTGGGTTCGGCGCGGGCAGGGCGGGGCATGTTGGATGTTTGTGTATGGCTAACGCATTCGACAATACAGAACCTGTGCGCTAGCATCAAGCGCCATGTTCTTCAGCGGGTGCGCGTGATGACTTCCACCAAAACCTTTGCCAGCCAGGCCGACTTGCAAGAGAAGCAGGTCAGCTTCACGCGCCTGAGCGACAACGCCTACGCCTACACGGCCGAAGGCGACCCCAACACCGGCATCATCATTGGCGACGACAGCGTGCTGGTGCTGGACACGCAGGCCACGCCGGTGATGGCGCAAGACGTGATCCGCCGCATCCGCGAGGTGACGGACAAGCCCATCCAGTACGTGCTGCTCACGCATTACCACGCGGTGCGCGTGCTGGGCGCTTCGGCCTACGGCGCCGAACACATCATTGCCAGCGAGGACACGCTCGACCTCATCAAGGAACGCGGCGAGCAAGACAAGGCCAGCGAGATCGGCCGTTTCCCGCGCCTCTTCCGCAACGTCGAGAGCGTGCCGCCGGGGCTGACCTGGCCGACCATCACCTTCGCCGGCAAGATGACGCTGTGGCTCGGCCAGCTGGAAGTGCAGCTGCTGCAGCTGGGCCGTGGCCACACCAAGGGCGACACCGTGGCCTGGCTGCCGCAGCAGAAGATCCTCTTCAGCGGCGACCTCGTCGAGTTCGACGCCACGCCCTACGCCGGCGACGCCTACTTCACCGACTGGCCGCAGACCCTGGACAACATCGCGGCGCTGCAGCCGCAGCAGCTGGTGCCGGGCCGCGGCCCCGCGCTCACCACGCCCGAGGCCGTGGCCGCGGGCCTGGCCGGCACACGCGGCTTCATCGCCGACGTGCGCGCCAGTGTCGAAGCCGGCGTGAAGGCGGGGCTGGACCTCAACGCCACCTACCTGGCGACGATGGAGAAGCTCACGCCCACCTACGGCCACTGGGTCATCTTCCAGCACTGCATGCCCTTCGACGTGACGCGCTGTTATGACGAGATGAGCGGCCACACGCACCCGCGCATCTGGACGGCCGAGCGCGACATCGAGATGTGGAAAGCGCTGGAGACCTGAGGCGCCGCCGTGCTGAGCACCTACACCTGGCCCCGCTACACGGCTGGGGCTGCACCCGAGGTCGGCGCGGCGGAGGTGCGGCGCGTGCCCCTGGTGGTGCTGGGCGCGGGCCCGGTGGGCCTGAGCGCCGCCATCGACGCCGCGCAGCGCGGCCTGCCGGTGCTGCTGCTCGATGAAGATGACACCGTTTCGGTGGGTTCGCGCGGGCTTTGTTACGCCAAGCGCACGCTGGAGATCTTCGACCGCCTGGGCCTTGGGCAGCGCGTGGTGGACAAGGGCGTCACCTGGAACGTGGGCCGCACCTTCCTGGGCGAGCGCGAGGTCTTCAGCTTCAACCTGCTGCCCGAGCCCGGCCACCAGCGCCCGGGCATGGTGAACCTGCAGCAGTACCACCTGGAGCAGTTTCTGGTGGAACGTGCGGCCGAACTGCCGGGGCTGGACCTGCGCTGGCGCCACCGCGTGGCCCAGGTCACGCCGCAGGCCGATGGTGCGCTGCTGCAGGTGGAGTCGCCGCACGGCAGCTACACGCTGCATGCCGACTGGCTGGTGGTGGCCGATGGCGCCCGCAGCCCGACGCGCCGCGCCTTGGGCCTGGACATCGACGGCCAGGTTTTCCAAGACCGCTTCTTGATTGCCGACGTGCTGCTCGATGGCGAGCCCTTCCCGCTGGAACGCACCGAGCGCCGCTTCTGGTTCAAGCCTAGCTTCTTCGACGGCGAAAGCGCGCTGATGCACCGCGAGGCCGATGGCGTCTGGCGCATCGATTTCCAGCTCGGCTGGCAGGCCGACCCCGAGGCCGAAAAACAGCCCGAGCGCGTAGCCCCGCGCATCCGCCGCCTGCTCGACCAGCAAGGCTACGGCCACATCGGCTTCACGCTGGAGTGGGTGAGCGTCTACACCTTCCAGTGCCGGCGCATGGCGAAGTTCCGCCACGGCCGCCTGCTGTTTGCCGGCGACAGCGCGCACCAGGTTTCGCCCTTCGGCGCGCGCGGTGCGAACTCGGGCGTGCAGGATGCCGACAACCTGGTGTGGAAGCTGCAGCAGGTGATCGCGGGCCAGGCGCCCGAGAGTCTGCTGGACAGCTACGACGCAGAACGCGGCGCCGCGGCCGACGAGAACCTGCTCAACAGCACGCGCAGCACCGAGTTCATGACGCCGAAGAGCCCAGCCGCGCGCACGCTGCGTGACGCCGTGCTGGGCCTGGCGGGCACCGTGCCTGGCGTGCGCGCCTTGGTCAACAGCGGGCGTCTCTCGGTGCCCAGCTGCTACCGCGGCAGCCCCTTGAACACGCCGGATGCCGAAGTTTTTGAAGGCCGCATGGAACCCGGCGCGCCCCTGGACGATGCGCCCGTGGCGGGCCCGCGGCCCTGGCTGCTGCAGCACCTGGGACAGGGCGCGGGCGGGGGGTTCACGCTGCTGCACTTCGGCTTGCCCGACGCGGCCACGGGCGCCGCGCTGCGCCGCTTGCCCGCTGGCGTTGCGCCTCTCTGTGTGCTGGCCGATGACACCGCCTGCAGCCTGCCGTACGTGGTGGACGTGCAAGGCCTCGCCGCCCGCCGCTGCGACGCCCGCCCGGGCACCGTCTACCTGCTGCGCCCGGATCAGCACGTGGCCGCGCGCTGGCGCACTTTCGACGCTGAGGCCGTGCACCGCGCCTGGCGCCGTGCGCTGGCCCTGGCGCCGGCCACCGAGAGGGCGTGATGAACCCCGAACACCTGATCACCGCCCCGAACTTCGGCCGGCCCGGCGAGCGCCACCGCCACGCCTACGAGCCCGGCGACAGCTTCTTCAACCAGCTGGTGCAAGCCCACCAGGGCTTGAGCGAGGCGCAGAGCGAGCAGCTCAACGCCCGCCTCGTGCTGCTGCTGGCCAACCACATCGGCGACTTGCGCGTGCTGGGTATAGCCCTGTCCGTGGCGCGTGCAAGCCTCGTTCCTGGAGACCCTGCATGACCCCTGCTGCCCGCCCTTGCCTCAGCGGCTTCGGCAACCACTTCGCCACCGAAGCCGTGCCCGGCACGCTGCCCGTGGGCCGCAACAGCCCGCAGCGTGTGGCCCACGGCCTGTATGCCGAGCTCATCAGCGGTACCGCCTTCACCGCGCCGCGTGTGGAAAACCGCCGCACCTGGGTTTACCGCCGCCAGCCTTCGGTGGTGGTGGGTGGCTACACGCCTTGTGCGCAGCCGCTGTGGAAAACCGGCCTGGCCGAAGGCGTGAACGCCCCGCCCGACCCGCTGCGCTGGCACCCGGTGGCGGTGCCTGAAGACACCGCGCTCGATTTCATCGACGGCCTGCGCACCGTGGTCGTCAACGGCGATGCCGAGGCGCAGATGGGCATGGCGGCGCACCTCGTGCTCATCAACCGCTCGATGTTCCGCGATGGCGCGCGGCGTTGTCTCATCAACAACGACGGCGAGATGCTGCTCGTGCCCCAGCAGGGCGCGCTGACGATCACCACCGAACTCGGCGTGCTCGATGTCGCCCCCGGCGAGGTGGCCTTGCTGCCGCGCGGCCTGGCCTTCAGCGTGGATGTGGCGGGCCCGAGCCGCGTCTACGTGTGCGAGAACTACGGCGCGCCCTTCCGCCTGCCCGAGCTCGGCCCCATCGGCAGCAACGGGCTGGCCAACCCGCGTGATTTCCAGGCGCCGGTGGCGGCTTTCGAAGCCACGGCTGCGCCCGTGCAGCTCATCAAGAAGGCCGGCGGCCAGCTCTGGCAAGCCACGCAAGACCACAGCCCTTACGACGTGGTGGCCTGGCACGGCAACCTCTGCCCGTTGAAGTACGACACCGCGCACTTCAACACGATAGGCAGCATCAGCTTCGACCACCCCGACCCGAGCATCTTCACCGTGCTCACCAGCCCCAGCGACACGCCGGGTGTGGCCAACGTCGACTTCGTGATCTTCCCGCCGCGCTGGCTGGTGGCCGAGAACACCTTCCGCCCGCCCTGGTACCACCGCAACGTGATGAGCGAGTTCATGGGCCTGGTGCTGGGCCAGTACGACGCCAAGCCCGAGGGCTTCCGCCCCGGCGGCATGAGCCTGCACAACAGCCACGTGCCGCACGGCCCCGACACCGAGGCTTTCGGCAAGGCCAGCAGCGCCGAACTCGCGCCGCACAAGCTGGACGACACGCTGGCCTTCATGTTCGAAAGCCGCTGGCGTATGCGCCCCACGGCCTGGGCGCTGCAGCCAGCGCTGCTGGACGGCGCCTACGCAAAATGCTGGGCCGGCCTGGCCGACCACTTTCAGCCCTGAACCTTGCGGGCGCCGCTGCAAGCGCCATGATCAGCCCATGAACCAGAACAACAAGCCTCCGCTCACCGACGCCACGCACGCCCCCACGCTGCGCAGCTGGGTGGCCAGCGCCAACGAGCCTGGCACCGACTTCCCCATCCAGAACCTGCCGCTGGGCCGTTTCCGCCTCGGCGAACAAGAGGCCGAACGCGCCGGCGACCACGCGCTGCGCGTGGGCGCGGCCATCGGCGATCAGGTGCTCGATCTGAAGCTCGCTTCGCAGCTCTGTCCCTGGCCCGAAGAGATCCACCCGCTGCTCGAACCCTTGGCCGCCGGTGACTTGCCGGCCTTCATGGCCCTGGGCCGGCCGGCCTGGCGTGCGCTGCGCGCGGCGCTCTCGGCGGCCTTGGCCGAAGGCAGCGAACAAGGGCCGTTTCTGGAGGTCTGCCTGCACCCGCAGAGCGCGGTGCGTTTGGCCATGCCCTGCACCGTGCGCGACTACACCGATTTCTACGTCGGCATCCACCACGCCACCAACATCGGCCGCCTGCTGCGGCCCGACAACCCGCTGCTGCCGAACTACAAGTGGGTGCCCATCGGCTACCACGGCCGGGCGTCTTCGGTGGGCCTGGGCGGCCCGGTGCGCCGGCCGCAGGGCCAGCAGCGCCTGCAGCCCGAAGCTGCGCCGGTCTACGCCCCCAGCCGCCGGCTCGACCACGAGATGGAACTCGCGCTGTGGGTCGGCGTGGGCAATGAACTGGGCCGGCCCGTGCCCATCGAAAAGGCCGAGCAGCACCTCTTCGGCATCTCGCTTTTGAACGACTGGTCGGCGCGCGACCTGCAGGCCTGGGAGTACCAGCCGCTCGGGCCCTTCCTGGCCAAGAGCTTCGCGACTTCGGTGTCGCCGTGGATCGTCAGCTTCGAAGCACTGGCGCCCTTCCGCCGCCCGATGCAGCGCCCGGCCGACGACCCCGCGCCGCTGCCCTACCTGCTGGACGCACACGACCAGCAGACCGGCGCCATCGCGCTGACGCTCGAAGTCTGGCTGCACACCGCCGCCATGCGCGCGGCCGGGCAGAACCCGGTGCGCCTGTCGCAAGCCAAGGCCGCCGAGGCCGCCTACTGGAGCCCGGCGCAGCTGCTGGCCCACCACAGCAGCAACGGCTGCAACCTCGCCACGGGTGATCTCTTCGGCACCGGCACGCTCTCGGGCCCCGGGCCGGGGCAGGGCGGCAGCCTGATGGAACTCAGCCGCGCCGGGCGCGAGCCCATCACGCTGCCCAATGGCGAGCAGCGTTGCTTCCTGGAGGACGGCGACACCGTGCTGATGCGCGCTTATGCCGAAGCGCCGGGCGCGGTGCGCATCGGCCTGGGCACGCTCAGCGGCACGGTGCTGCCGGCCTGAAACTGCGCAGGCCGCGGCCGCGACGGCGCCGCACAGTTCCCGCCGGCGGGAACTCTCGATGAGGCCTTGATGACATCCTGTTCCTAGCATGGTTGATGCGGTTTGGGCCCACCGAACTGCGTTCATCAACCACAGGTCTTGCCAGGAGCCGTCCCATGTCTCATTCCTTTTGCACCGGTCTTCGCACCGCTGCCAGCGCTGTTGCCCTCATGTCCGCAGCCGCCGCCACGCAGGCGGCGGTCGTCGACGTCACCGTCACGGTGCAGAACCTTGCGCCCAGCAACAGCATCGCCTTTGCACCCTTGCACGCTGGTTTCGGCAGCGGCACTTTCGATGCCTTCAACATCGGCGGCGTGGCCACGGCCCCGATCATCTCGGTGGCCGAAGGCGGCGCGGGCGATGCGTGGCAAGCAGCGTTCGCCGTGGCCGACCCCGGCGCCGCGCGGGGCACCATCGGGGGCTTGTTGCTGCCGGGTGCGACCAGCAGCCTGAGCTTCCGCGTCGACACCGATCTCAACCCGTTTTTCACCTTCGCGGCGATGGCGGTGCCCAGCAACGACTTTTTCATCGGCAACGACAGCCCCACGGCCTACCGCGTGCTCGATGCCGGCGGCAACCTGCTGCTGCCGTCGATCACCGTGGGCGCGGCCGATCTCTGGGATGCCGGGTCTGAGGTGTTCGACCCCGCCGCGGCGGCCTTCGTCGGCAACAACGACCTGCGGCGGGCGCAGAACTCGGTGGTGGCCTTCAACTTTGCCGAGCTGGCCGGCTTCAACGGCCTGGTCACCGGCGCCGGCTACACCTTCAACAGCGGGCTGACCGCCGACAGCGAGGTCTACCGCATCGGCTTCAGCGTGACGGCGGTGCCGGAGCCCGGCAGCTATGCCTTGATGGCCGCGGGGCTGATGGCCGTCGGTTTCATGGTGCGCCGGCGCCGCGCGCACGGCACGCAAAGCGGCGCCGCCGCGGCCTGAACGGCCTTGGCGAGGCTCTGTTCCAATCGGCCACCGCGGCCCCATCCAGGTGGCCGTGGCTGTCCATGAACGAGCATCTGCTGCTGGTCGAAGACGACGACGCCATCGCCGTGGCCCTGCGCCTTCATCTCGAAGGCGCGGGCTACCGCTTGCACCGCGAAGCCGATGGCCGGCAGGCGATGGCGGCCATCGATCGGCAGCCCTGGGATCTGGTGTTGCTGGACCTCATGCTGCCGGGCGCCGATGGCTGGGAAGTCTGCCGCCACCTGCGCGCCCGGCACCCCGACACGCCGGTGATCATGCTCAGCGCACGGTCGGCCGAGGCGCACCGGGTGCTGGGGCTGGAACTGGGTGCCGACGACTACGTGGCCAAGCCCTTCTCGATGCTCGAACTGGTGGCGCGCATCCGGGCGCTGCTGCGCCGCATCGAGCAGATGCGTTCAGCGACAGCCACGCGCCAGGAATTCACCTTCGGCCGTTTCAGGCTCGACACCGTCAGGCGCGAGCTGCTGTGCGCCGACACGCCGGTGCCGCTGACGCTGCGCGAGTTCGACCTGCTGCACTTTCTGTTGAAACACCCGGGCCGTCCGTTCAGCCGCACCGAGCTGCTGCAGCGTGTCTGGGGCGATGGTTTCGACGGCTACGAACACACCGTCAATTCGCACATCAACCGCCTGCGCAGCCGCATCGAAGACAACCCGCGCGAGCCCAGGCGCGTGGTCACGGTCTGGGGTGTGGGCTATCGCTTCGACCCCGACCCCCTGTCTTGATCGCCTGACTTGATCGCCTGAAGCCGTGATGACACCCACCTCTTTCACCGCCCGGCTTTCTTTGGCGCTGGGCTTGCTGCTGCTGGCCTACGGCGCCTTCGTGGCGGTGCTCGGGCGGCAGCTGGCCACTGAACAGGCGCAAGAGTCGCTGCAGCGGGTTTCTCACGGCCTGGCGCGGCACATCGTCGGCCACTGGCCCGAGATCGCCGCGCCCAACCGCGACGAGGCCGAGCGCGCGGCGCGCAGCGCGCTGTTGTCGATGCTGATGACGGTGAACCCGGCCGTGCAGGTGTATGTGCTGGACGCTGAGGGCCGCGTGCAGCACTACATCGGTGAGCCGGGCATGGTGCGGCAGCACCAGGTCGACCTGGCGGTGGTCCGTGCCTTCCTGGCCGGCGCCGGCCTGCCCTTGCGCGGCACCGATCCGATGGGCTCGGGGGTGGCGCGAGTTTTCAGTGCCGCGATGTTCCCGGTGCGGGCCGGTGACCTGCGGCCGCCCGGCTACCTGTACATCGTCCTCGACAGCCCGGCGCGCGATGCCGTGGCCGCGCAGGTCGGCGCCGGGCGTTTGTGGGGGGGCGCTGCGGTGGCGGCGGCCACCGGGCTGGCGGTGACCTTTCTGCTGGGCTGGTTCACCTTCCGGCGCCTGACACTGCCGCTGCACCGGCTGGCGCAAGGGCTGCGCAGCTACCAGCGCAGCGGCCCCGGTCTGGCCGCGCCCGCCGACGCCGATCCGGAAGCCGGCGCCGGCCCGGCGCCCCAGCCTGTTGGCGGCGACGAGGTGCGCGCCCTGGCTGCCGCTTTTGCGGACATGACGCAACGCATCGAATCGCAGGCAGCGCGTGAGCAGCGGCAGGTGGCCGACCACCGCGAGATGATGGCCAGCGTGGCCCACGACCTGCGCACGCCGCTGACCGCCTTGCACGGCCACCTGGAGGTGCTGGCCGGAGAGCTGGGCCCTGAGGCCCATCGCCGCAGCGCGGTTTTGCAAGCGGCCTTGGCGCAGAGCCGAAAGGTCAGCCGGCTGTCGCAGCAACTCTTCGAACTGGCCGCGCTGCAGTCGACCGAACAGGTGCTGCACCGCGAACGTTTCAGCCTTGACGACCTCGTCACCGATGCCGTGCAGAAGTTCGAGCTCGGCCACACGCCGGCCCTCGTCACCCTGCACGGCGTGCCACCGGGGCGCCTGGAACTTGACGGCGATCTGCAGCTGATCGAACGCGCCCTGACGAACCTGATCGACAACGCGGTGCGCCATGCGCCTGGCCCGCAGGCTGTGCGTGTCAGCCTGCGCCGGGAAGGCGCGCGCGCCGAGATCGTGGTCGAGGACGCCGGGCCAGGCTTGCCGGAAGAACTGCACCAGCGCCTGGACCAGGGCTTGTCCTTGCGAGACCCGCCCATCAAGCGCAGCAGCGGTGGCATTGGCGGCCTGGGCCTGGCGATTGCGCAGCGCGTGGCCGTGTTGCACGGCGGCAGCCTCCGGCCGCTGCCCGCCCCGCGGGGTGGCACGCGCCTGTGCCTGGCGCTGCCGCTGGCGGCTTGAAGCCGCGCGCCCGGCTCAGGCGTCCGCCCGCACCACTTGGCCATCGGCGAGCAACACGGCCACGCCCGACCCGTCTGCCAGCGCCGCCGTCAGCGTGGCTCGGCCCGGCAGGCCCACGGTGAACAGTTCGGCCCAATCGAGCGACGGGTCCAGCACGCGCAGCAGCCGGCCCTCCTGGCTGGGCAGCACCAGGCGGCCCTGCACCCAGGCCGCGAGGTCGGTTTCGCGCGAGCCTATGGCGTGCGTGCTGACATCGGCCACCAAGCGCCGCCGGCTCAGGCCCTGTCCGTCAAGCCGGTAGACATGCAGCACACCGCCGATGTGGGGCGTGTGCACCGCCACCAGGTGCCGGCCTTGCGTGCTGGGCGCCAGCCAGCGGTGAAAGCCGCCCACCGTGTCGCCCAGCGCGGCCACACGCAAGCCTTGCGGCTGCGCCGGATCGGCCGTCACCAGGGCCAGCTGTCCGCCATCGGGCCCGGAGCGCACGGTCAACAGGCCCGCCGCCTCGCGCGCAAGCGGCGCAAGCGGCGCATTCGGTGCCTGAGCCGGCACTTGCACCGGCCGCAGTTCGATGTCTTCGAAGACGTGGGGCGCGGGCAGCGTCAGCGAGCGCAAGGTCTGCAAGCCATGGCGTTCGAGCCAGAGCACACGCGTCGCCTCGGTGCCGTCACCCAGCACGCCGTGCGCATAGCGGCGGTCGTCGGGGCCGGCCAGCACGGCGATGTGGCCGCCATCGCCGCGGCCGTCCAGATCGACCTGCACCGGGCGCGCATCGGGCAGCACCGCATCCTGCGAACGCGAGACCTCGCGCCACTGCCCTCCCGTTGCGGGTTCGAAGCGTGCGAGCTGGTGCTGCCCGGCCGCTCCCTCTGCAGCGCCCCTGCTCACGACGGCCACCACGGCCAGCGGCAAGACGAGCAGCCCGGCATGCGGGGCCAGCCCGGCCGACGGCAGCATGCGGGCGCGGCCGTCTTCCCAGACCCAGAGGCCGCCCCGCGCGGTGCGCGCCGCGATGCGCCCATGACCCGTGGCGATGCGCGATGCGGGGTCGAGCCCTGTGGCCAGGCGCTGCGGCGCCTGGCCGGTGGACGACAAGGCCCAGACGCTGCCGCTGGCACCGATGCCCAGCAGGCCCGAGGGCCCACCGGCGTGGACCCGGCGCATGGGCTCGGCCACCACCACGCGTCGTGCGGCCCAAGGCGCGGGTGCAGTCGGCGCGGTCGGTGCTGTGGGTGCAGTGGTGCCAGCCGCGCCCTTCAGCGGGCGGGCCCCGGCAGCCGCGCACAGGGCCGACAGCAACAAGCGGCGTCGCGGCCAGCGGCAAGCGCGCATCCCGCCGCCCCGCAGCTTCACGCCGGCCCGGCCTGGCGCGGCATCGGCCCGGCAGGGGTGGACATCGACAGTGCAGCTTCAGGCAAGGTGCTCATGCGCGGTCTCCAGCGTTTTTGGGTGGTTTCACTGTAACGGCGACGCCGGGCGGCTGGATGGCCCCACGCGGGTGTTGCTGTTGCCACGCCGGCAACACCGGCCGCGGCCGCCCGAAGCGCAGAACAGGCCGGTTGCGGCAGCGCTAATGCGCGCTTGGCGGCGCGCCGCGCTGCCGAGAATCGGGTTACATCATGGATCACCTGCGTCTGTCTGCCGTCGTATCGCGTGTGGTGGCTTGGCACAACCGCCACCCGCTGGCGCGCCGCATCACCGCGGCGCAGGTGCATGGCGTGGGTTATGTCGCGCTGCCATTCACCGCGCCCGCACCGGCGGCCTCGGGCCCCACCGCTGCGCAGGCGGCGGCCGAGGCCATCGCCGCGGCGGCCGCGGCCCCCCTGCCGGTGCTGACCGAGACGGCCGATGCGCTGCCTGCGCACGGCGAGGCCGGGGGCGAGCCCGGTGTACCGAACGCCGCCGGCCCCGCCGCTGACGCGGCCGGCCACGAACGCAGCCGCCTGCGTGAACGGGCGCTGGCCCGTGCGCGTGAGCTGGCCGCGCTGCCGCCCGAGACGCAGGCCCAGCGCATCGCCGACGAGCAGGCCGCGGCGGTGCTGGCCACGCTGGCCCCGGCGCTGCTGAAAGCCGACTTCAGCGAAGACTTCATCGACCCCTTGGCGCCGCGGCAGGTGGCGCGTTTTGCCTTGAAACACGGCAGCGTGCTCGTGCGCCTGCCGGCCGACGGCCCGGTGCGCCTGGTGCAGGCCGACAGCCTGCTGCCCGGCGCCAAATCGGCTGCCGGCCGCGTGCTGGCGCGGGTGGTGCTGCTCACGGCCGTGGTCGAGACCGACACCCGCAAGAGCCGCGTGTTGCTGGGCGGCGGCCTGCAGCCCGCGGTGCTGGGCCGGCGCATCCTCAGCACGCCGCGCCTGGCCGCGGTGGCCGCCCTGGGGGCCGGGGTGGTGGGCCTGCCCTTGTGGATCTGGCGGCCGGCCGCCGTGGCCACGCCAGTCGCAACGGCTGCGGCCGGGCACGCGGCGGCAGCGTCGGCGGCCAGGCCTGCCGTTGCTGCAACGGCCACCACGGCCGCCGCAACGGCCCCTGCTGCCAGCGCGGCCATGCTGCCGGCCGCCGCGGCTTCAGCGCCCGAGCTGGCGGGCGTGTCGGGCGCGCCACCCGCCATGGCTGCCGCGGTGCCCGAGGCGCCCCCGCAAGCACCCCTGCACGCATCCACGCCCCCATCCACTCACGCACCCACGCACCCGCCCAGCCCGCACGAGGTGCCCATCGCCCCCACCGGGGCCGGCGCAGCGCCCGGGGCGGGCGCCGCCGAGGCGGGCGCAGGCAGTGGCAGCCGCGCGCCGCGCGTGTCCATCGTGCCGCCGCTGACCGACGAAGAAAAAGCCCGCGCCCGCGAGGCGAGGGCTGCGCTGCGCCCGGCGGCCACGGCGGCCGCCACCGGGGCTGCTGCGGCCTCGTCGAGCGCTCCCTCTCCTGCGGCGGCGCCAGCGGCTGCGGCCGCCAGTGCCACCGCTGCAGCCGCAGCCGCGGTGCCCGTCGCACCCACCCCGGCGCCGCCGCGGGTGTGGCGGCCCGGTCCCACGCTCAAGCGCCAGCCGGGTGACGCCGAGGCGGCCGCTGCCGCGCTGGCCTCGCCCCGCGCCACCGCGCCTGCGACCACGCCGGCCGCAGCGCCCGCGCCCGCGGCGGGCCCGGTTTTCGCCATCACCACGCGCCCCCTGCGCACACGCGCCGAAGCCGATCAGGTGCGCGTGGCCATGCTCTCGCTGCTGCGCACGCTGGGTCACGACAACCTGCAGGTGGAAGTGCTGCCCCAGGGCGACGACTGGCGTGTGGTGGCGCTGCCCTTCCCGCGCCGCGCTGCGGCCGATCAGGGCCGCACGCTGCTGGTGTCGCGCGGCATGCGCGTCGAGGTGGTCGATTTCTGAGGTCGGGGCCTGGGCCTGGGCTTGAGCTTGGGCTGTTGAGGCGTTCAGCCTGTCAGCCGGCGATGGTGTTGCGCCTCAGCGCGGCGCCCCCACGCGGATCACCACCGCCTGCTCGGCGATGCGCCCTTTTTCGTCGGCCACACGCACGAAGAGCCGGTGCGTGCCCTGCGGCACCTGGGCCTGTTCCACCACCACGCCGCCTTCGCTGAGCCGCGCGTGGGGCTGCAGGCGTTCGGTGACATCGAGCTTGAGCAGGCCGTAGAGGATGCGGAAGCTGCCCGGCACGATGCGCGCATCCACCGGCGGCAGAAAAACCACCTGCAGGCGCAGCGGCGAGCGCACGGCGCGGCCGTCGGCGGCCGGGGCCAGCACTTCGATGCCCGGGGTCTGGCGCGGCGGCACAGGCCCCGACGCCGGCACGGGCAGGCTGCGTGACGGCGTGGGCAGCACCGGGGCCGGGCCGGCGGCGGCTTCGCGCTGCGCCTCGACTTCAGTGACCAGCTGCACCGGCGCGGCGGCGGGCGGCTGGGGCGCCGCTGCTGCCGGGGCGGTGACGTGGCCCCAGACCAGGGCGCTCAGCCCCCAGGCGGCAAGGCGGGGCCCCACGGGACGGCGGTTCAGGCGCATGCAGACAGCTCCGGCAGTGGCCGCAGTGTGCAGCCCCGGCGCCCATTCTGGCGCCCACGCTCATTCCGGTGTGAAGAGCTCGGCGCGTTTGCCGCGGATGCCGGCGTAGAAGCGCTTGATCTCGGCCATGTCGGCTTCCACGTCGCCAGTGGGCGTGAACACGGGGCCCAGGCCGCTGCGCTTGTCGTGGTAGTCCATGTAGGCCAGCACGATGGGCACACGCGCTTCGAGCGCGATGAAATAGAAGCCGGTTTTCCAGTGCCGTGTCTTGCCGCGAGTGCCCTCGGGCGGCACCACCAGCTGCACCGGGCCGTCGGCACGCACCAGCGCTTCGGCCGAGGCCTGCACCAGGTTGTTGGTTTTGCTGCGGTCCACCGCAATGCCGCCCAGCCAACGCATCAGTGGCCCGAAGGGAAAACGAAAGATGCTGGCCTTGCCCATCCAGTAGATGTTCAGGCGCAGGCTGAAGGCCACCATCAGCGTGTAGGGCAGGTCCCAGTTGCTGGTGTGCGGCGCGGCGATGAGCACGGCCTTGGCGGCTTCGGGCGGCAGGTGGCCCTCGATGCGCCAGCCCGTGGCACGCAGGAAGCCGCGTGAAGCGGCGCGCAGGCAGGTGTTGACCACCGGTGTGCTGAAGATCGTGCGGTGCATGCAGAAAGCGGGGAGACGGTGGCGCAGCGATTGTGGGCGAGCCCCAGGCCCCGCCGCCCCCGGGGCTGCCCGGGGCTGCCCACGACGAGGGGCGAGCCCGTAGCATCGGGCGATGCATCCAGCCCTGGTGCCGGCCCTTGCCGGCGAAAGAATCGAACGCGACGGCCTGAGTTGTTACGTCGCGGGCCAAGGGCCGCCGCTGCTGCTGCTGCACAGCGTGAACGCCGCCGCGTCGGCTGCCGAGGTGCGGCCTTTGTTCGAGCACTGGCGCGCCACGCGCACCGTCTTTGCGCCCGATCTGCCAGGTTATGGCCACAGCGACCGCAGCGACCGCGCCTACACCCCGCGCCTGATGACCGACGCGCTGCATGCCGTGGCGGCGCTGGCGCGCGAGCGCTGCGGGCCGCAGCCGCTGGACGCGCTGGCCGTCTCGCTGGGCTGCGAGTTCCTGGCCCGCGCCGCGGCCGAGCAGCCGGCGCACTGGGGCCGGCTGGCGCTGGTCAGCCCCACCGGCTTCATGGGCCGGCGCGCCTGGCGCCAGCCGCCCGGCACCACACGCGGCCTGCCTTGGCTG
This sequence comes from uncultured beta proteobacterium, assembly GCA_963788035.1. Lineage (GTDB taxonomy): Bacteria > Pseudomonadota > Gammaproteobacteria > Burkholderiales > Burkholderiaceae_C > Rubrivivax. The sequence goes on along the minus strand of CAWBFC010000005.1, from coordinate 1,228,672 downwards.
CACCGTGCCGTGGCCAACCCGCGCTGGGCGCAGGCGCTGTTCAACGGCCTCACCCGGCCGGCCGTGGTGCGCTACTTCCTGCGCCGCACCTGGGGCGGGCCGAATATCGACACCGCGATGGCCGACTACGCCATCCTCACCGCGCGCCAGCCCGGCGCCCGCCACGCGCCGCTGCACTTCCTGAGCGCGGGGCTGTTCAGCGCCGACATCCACACGGTCTACGACGCGCTGGCGCAGCCGGTGTGGGTGAGCCACGGCGTGCGCGGCGATTTCACCGACTACCGCGGCCTGCAAAGCTGGCGCACCCGGCCGAACTGGCGTTTCACCGTCTACCCCACAGGCGCGCTGCCTTACTTCGAGCGCGCGGCCGAATTCAACGCCGAGCTGGCGCACTTTCTGGCGCAAGCCTTGGTCACGCCTGCGCCGCCGCCCGGCCCGACCCCGCACCCGGCTTGAGGCATATTCCGCAGCAGGCCCGCCGCCTTCGGCCGGGCCGCCGCCCGCGCCCGCCATGCAGCTATCCGCCACCGAAGTCCGTGTCCTCAGCCGCCTGATCGAGCGCACGCTGGCGCTGCCGCCCGACCAGCGCGAGGCCTACCTCGCCGGCCTGCCCGGGCCGCAGCAGGCCCTGGTGCCGCGCATCCGCGAACGTCTGGCGCAGCAGGCCACCACCGCGGCCGAAGCCGAAGCCGCCGTCGCCCCACCGCCGCCGCGCCCGGCCAAGCCCGACGTGCGCGTGGGCCCCTACCGCCTGCTGGAACCCCTGGGCGCCGACACGCAAGCACGGGTGTGGGCCGCCGAGCGCGCGGAGGGCGCGGCACGCCAGCGTTTTGTGCTGCGCCTGCCCGACACCCCGCCGGCCGAGGGCGGCACCGCGGCCCTCAGCGCCGACGAAGCGCGCCGCCAGGCCGCCGAGCGCCAGGTGGTGCTGCTGCCCGAAAACCCCGACATCGTGCGCCTCATCGACGCCGGCATCGACGCCGAAGGCCGCTTCTACCGCGTGCTGCCGCACATCGACGGCCTGGGCCTGATCGAACACGCCCAGCGCCGCGGCCTGGGCCTGCACGCGCGGGTGGCGCTGCTGCGCCAGGCGGGCCGCCTGGTGGCCCAGGTGCATGACGGCGAAGTCGCCTGCACAGCGCTGGGCCCGGCCTGCCTGCGCGTGGACGACGAAGGCCGCGTGCGCCTGCTCGACTGGGGCCGCGGCCGCAGCCTGCGCGCCGACACGCGCGCCGAAGACCTGGCCGCGCTGGGCCAGTTGCTGCAGGCGCTGCTGGAGGCCGGCGCGCTGGCCCCCGGGCCTGACGTGGCGCAGATCCTGCGGCGCGCGTTGCGCCGCGAGGGGGCGGCGCCCTACAAGAGCGTGCAGTCGCTCATCGACGAGCTGAATCTGGTGCTGGGCTGGCAGCCGGTGCCGGGCGCCGGCGGCGGCAGCTGGCACCTGGCGCGCCTGTGGCTGCGCCGCCACCGCCTGCGCCTGGCGCTGGGCGCGCTGGCGGCGCTGCTGCTGGCGGCGGCCACCTGGGCCGGCTGGCAGGCCTGGCAGCGCGGGCAAGGGCAGGCGCAGCGCAGCGACGCGGTGCGCTCCTTCCTGCAGGAGCACCTGCCCGAGGCCTTGCCGGCCGGGGCTGCCGATGCGGCTTCGGCGCCGGCCGCGGCCATCGACCTGGCCATCGAAGGCCCGCGGGTGCAGCAGGCGCTGGAGCGTGCGCGCGCCGGTTTTGCCGGCGAGCCGGTGCTGCGCGGTCAGGTGCTGACGGCGCTTGGCGTGCGTTTCCGAGGGCTCGGCCAGCCCGAGCAGGCCGAGGGCGTGCTGCAGGAGGCCGTGACGCTGCTGCAGACCACGGCCCGGCCCGACGAGCCGGCTCTGGGCGCCGCGCGGGCCGAGCTGGCGCAGCAGTGGCTGGCCGATGGCAGCGCCGCCGGCCGTGAGCGCGCCGCCGCGCTGGCGCGCGAGGTGCTGCAGCACTGCAGCGGCGCGGCCTGCGCCGGCGCGCGGCAGCAGGCGCAGCGCGTGCAGCAGCAGCTGCAACCCTGAGCGGCCGCCAGCGCGGCCAGGCCCGGCCAGCGCGGCCGGCTAGCCCGGCAAGGCCGCCAAGGCCTGCAAGGCCGCGGCCTGGCGCGCCGCCAGCGAACGTGGCAGCGGCTCGCCACCGGCCGTGAGCGTGGCCAGGTGGTCCACCGAGGCCTGCAGCCGCTGCCGCGCCGTGGCGCCATCCCCCTGGCGCGCCCAGGCCGCACCGGCCACGGCTTCGGCCTGCGCCTGCAGCACCTGCGCCACCTGCGGCATGGCCTGCAGCGCGGGCGTGTGGCGCAGGCGCTGCAGCGCGCGTTCCACCAGCGCCAGCGCAGTGGCGGGGTCGGCCGCGGCTTCCAGCTCGGCGCGCGCGCGCAGCACCTCGGCCTCGGCCACCCAGCGTGTGAGGTAGGCGTCGGTTTCCAGGCCGGTGATGGCGGCGAGCACGCCGTGGGCCTCGCGCAGCAGCGGCAGCGCGTCGGCGCTGCGGCCGCCGTCCACCAGCAGGCGGGCCTGGCCGGTGAGCATCAGCGCGTGGTCGCGGTGGCGCACGGCATCGGCGGCATCGGCAGCACGCGCGGCTTGGTTGCGGGCCAGCGCTTCCTGGTTCAGTGCCACGGCTTCGTCCAGCCGGCCGGCGCCGGCCAGGGCCGCCGCCAGGTGGGTGCGCATCATCGTGGCCATGGTGCCGTAGACGGCGACTTCGGGCGCTGCAGCCACCGCGGCGTCGATCTGCGCCATGCCTTCGCCGATGACCGCCAGCGCCTGCGCCGGGTCGCCGGCCAGGCGGTGCCAGCTGGCCAGGCCCACCAGCGCCCAGGCGTGCTGGCGCCGGCCTTCGGCGTCGTGGCCGCGGCCTGCGCTGTAGCGCTGCATGTGCGCCACCGAGGCTTCGAGGTGGCCGCGTGCCTCGCGCCAGCGGCCCAGGTTGACGTCGATGGCATTGCCCAGCAGCCGGCCGATGCGGCCCTCGAAGGTGCCCAGCAGCTCGTGCAGGTGGCGGTGGCCGGGGGCGCCGGCCTGGGCGCGTTCGGTGAGGCGGCGTGCGTGGTGCAGGCCGCTCAGGGCGTCGCGGCCCGTGGCGCTGGCGGGCGCGCCGGCTGCGCCTGTCGCGTTTGTCGCAGGCGCCAGGCGGCCCTGGCGCTGGTCGAACTCGGCCGCGTCGGCCACGATGCTGGCGCATTCCAGCAGCACGTCGGGGTCGCGCTGCTCGGGGCCGCAGGCCGCGGCCACCAGGCGCAGCGCGCGCGCGAAGCTGGCCTCGGCGCGGTCGGTCTGCTCCAGGCCTTCGCTGTAGGTCGAGCCCTCCAGCAGCGCCAGACGGTGCGCCATGCGCGCCAGCTCGTAGGCGCCGCGCGGGTCTTGCGCGGCAGCGTCTTCGATCTCCCGCAGGTAGTCGGCCGCATCGGCCAGCATGGCCTGGCGGATGGCCGTGGCGCCCTGCAGATGGCGGATGCCGTCGTGGTACTCGAAGACCACGCGGCTGGCCAGCTTGCGCAGCCCGCGCACGTGGCGCTCGGCCCGCGCCCGCGCACGCTCGGCGCGGCCGGCTTGCCACAACGCCAGCGCCAGGCCCGCGCCGCCGGCCACCAGGCCCAGCGCGGCCAGCGCGCGGCCCTGCAGCAGCAGCGCCGCCAGCGTGGTGGCCAGGCCCAGGCCGCCCAGCGCGGCGGCGGCCACGGCCCAGCGGTGGCGGCGCACGAACTTCAGCGCCAGGTAGGCCAGCGTGGCGCGCTGCGCGGCCACGGGGCGGCCTTCCAGGTGGGCGCGCAGGTCGGCCGCCAGGGCCAGCACGCTGGCGTAACGGCGCTCGGGGTCCTTGTCCAGCGCCTTGAGCACGATGTGGTCGAGGTCGCCCACCAGCTGCGGGCGCAGCTGCGGCCACATCGGCTCGGTGGCCACGGCGCCATCCAGCGCGCTCGGCCGCAGCGGCTGTTCTTCGAGCACGGCCTTGAGCACGGCCGCCGGCGTGCGCGCCTCGCGCCCCAGCGGGCGCACGCCACTGAGCAGCTGGTAGAGCAGCACGCCCAGCGAGTAGACATCGGTGCTGGGCGCCAGCGGCTCGCCGCGCACCTGCTCGGGGCTGGCGTAGTGCGGCGTGAAGGGGCGCTCGCCGGCCAGCGTGCCGCTGCCGTCGCCCCCTTCCAGTGATTCCAGCGGGTCCAGCGCCTTGGCAATGCCGAAATCCAGCAGCTTGACCTGGCCCTCGTTGCTGACGAGCACGTTGCCGGGTTTCAGGTCGCGGTGCAGCAGCAGCCTGCCGTGGGCGTGCGCCACGGCATCGGCCAGCTGCAGGAAGAGCGCCAGCCGCTGCGCCAGCGGCAGCCCGGCCACGGCCTGGTGCAGGGGCACGCCCTCCACGTGCTCCATCACGAAATAGGGCCGGCCGGCGGGCGTGGCGCCGGCGTCGAGCAGGCGCGCGATGTGCGGGTGGTTCAGCCGCGCCAGCGCCTGGCGCTCCTGCGCGAAGCGCGCCAGCACGTGGCGCGAATCCAGGCCCGGGTGCAGCAGCTTGACGGCGGCGCGGCCCTGGAACTGGCCATCGGCACGTTCGGCCAGCCAGACCTCGCCCATGCCGCCCTGGCCCAGGCAGGACACCAGCGCCCAGGGCCCCAGGCGCTGCCCGCTGTGGCCGGCCTGGGCCGGGCCCAAACCGCCGGTGCCACCGCCCTGGCTGCCGGTGCTGAGGGAGAGCCGCGGCGCCTGCGCGAGAAAAGCACTGCCCCCGGCTTCGTCGGCTTCGGCGGCCTCGTGCTGGGCCAGCAGTTGTTGCGCTTCCTGCGCCACCGCGGGCGGCGCGGCCGCCAGGCGTGCGGCGCGCTGCGCCGCTGGCAGGGCCAGCAGCGCTTCGAAGAGTTCACGCACTTCTTCCCAGGGCGCGGCGCGCGGGGTGGTGGCCTGCATCGTCGGGCTGGCGTGGGTGCGGGTGGGGCGCGCGGCCGCCTTCAAGGCGCCTTCACAGCGCTTTCCGCGCGATGCGGAAATCCGGGTCTTCGGCGTAGGCCGCCACCGTGAAGCCCAGGCTGGCCATCAGCTTCAGCATCGGCGCGTTGTTGGTGAGGATCAGGCCCATCACCTCGGCCAGGCCCATGCGGCGCGCCGCCTCGATGATGGACAGCATCAGCCGCGTGCCCAGGCCGCGGCCGGCAAAGTCATCGGCCACCAGCAGCGCGAACTCGCAGCTCGTGCCGTCGGGGTTGGTGACGATGCGGCTCACGCCGACGATGCGCTCGGTCTCGCTGCTGCTGCCATCGGCTTCGGTGTGGCTGTCCTTCACCACGGCCACCAGCGCCATCTCGCGGTCGTAGTCGATCAGCGTGAAGCGCGCCAGCATGCGCAGCGGCAGCTCGGGCAGCGTGCTGGCGAAGCGGAAGTAGCGGCTCTCGGGCGAGAGGCCGCGCACCAGGGCCTGCAGCATCTGGGCGTCGTCGGGGTGGATGGGGCGGACGGTGTAGACGCCGCCGGCCGCCGCTGCCGCCGCCGCAGGCTGACCGGGCACCGGCTTCGCGCGCCAGGGCCATTCACGCTCCTGCCCGTTGGGGTAGGGCACGATGGCCAGGTGGGCGAAGCTGCCCGGGTTGCTGGTGGCATCGTCCACCACGATGCGCGCGTCCACCGCCACCGCGCCTTGTTCGTCGACGATGATGGGGTTGATGTCCATCTCGCGCAGTTGCGGCAGCGCGCAGACCATCTCGCTCACGCGCAGCAGCACCGCTTCCAGCGCGGCCAGCTTGGCCGGCGCGGCGCCGCGCCACGGGCCCAGCATCTCGGCCACCCGGGCGCGGTCGATCAGGCGCGCGGCGAGAAACTGGTTCAGCGGCGGCAGCTCCATCGCGCGGTCGGCGATCAGCTCCACCATCGTGCCGCCGGCGCCGAAGGTGATGACGGGGCCGAAGGCCTCGTCGGTGGTCAGGCCCACGAAGACCTCGCGCCCGCGGCCCTGGCCCGCACCCTGGCCGGCATGGCGCCCGGCCATGGGCTGCACCGTCACGCCGTTGATGCGCGCGCCGGGCTGGGCGTGGGCCACGGCCTGCAGCATTTCGAGGTAACGGTCGCGCACCTGGGTGGCGTTGTGAACGTTGAGCACCACGCCTTGCACGTCGCTCTTGTGCGTGATGTCGGGCGAATCGATCTTCAGCGCCACCGGGTAGCCCAGCTGGCTGGCGATCAGCATGGCCTCGTTGGCGCTGCGCGCGAGCATGGTGCGCGTGACGGGGATGTGGAAGGCCGCCAGCAGCGCCTTGCTCTCCATCTCGGTCAGCACCTGGCGGCGTTCGGCGAGCACACCCTCGATGAGCAGGCGCGCGCCTTCGGTGTCGGGCGGCGCGCCTTCGCCCAGCGGCGGCGGCGTCTGCTGCAGCAGCTGCTGGTTGCGGTAGAAGCTGGCGATGCTGTGGAAGGCGTCCACCGCCGCTTCGGGTGTGCGGAACACAGGCAGGCTGCGCGCGGCCAGCAGCTCGCGCGCGGCGCGCACGCGGCTTTCGCCCATCCAGCAGGCCAGCACGGGTTTGCTGGCCGGCGTGAAGGCCGCGGCGATGTCGCGCGTGAGGGCGTCGACATCCACACCGGCCTTGGGCGCGTGGATGAGCAGCACGCCGTCGACCTCGCGGCTGTCCACCTGCGTGCGCATCGCCTGCACGTAGGCCGGGCCGTCGGCGTCTTCGCCGAGGTCGTGCACCGCGGCCACCTGCAGGCCCAGGGTGTCGGCCCAGTCAGCGGCCAGCACCGCCGGCCCGCCGCCGTTGGTGATGAGTGCGAGCTTCTGCCCCACCGGCCTGAAGCGCGAGGCCAGGCACTGCGCGGCGCTGAAGAGCTGCGTGAACTGCCGCACCCGCACCACGCCGGCGCGGCGCAGCGCGGCGTCGAACACATCGTCGGCGCCGACGATGGCCGCGCTGTGCGTCAGCGCCACCTGGCTGCCAGCGGCCTGGCGGCCGGCCTTCATCACCACCACCGGCTTGGAGTAGGCCGCCGCGCGCAGCGCGCTCATGAAACGCCGCGCGTGGCGTATGCCTTCCATGTAGACCAGGATGCTCTGCGTGCTGCTGTCACTCGTGAGGTAGTCCAGCACCTGCGGCAGCTCCACCGCGGTGTTGGGCCCGAGCGAGATGACGGTGGAAAAGCCCACGCCGTGCTGGCGCGCCCAGTCGAGCATGGCCGAGGTGAGCGCACCCGATTGCGACACCAGCGCCAGCGGCCCCTTGGCCGCCAGCGGGCCCAGGCTGCTGGCGTTCAGGCCGATGGCCGGGCGCTGCAGGCCCAGGCTGTTGGGGCCGAGCAGGTTCACGCCGTGCTGCTTGGCGATCTGGTGCAGCTGCGTGCACAGCGCGGCGTCCAGGCCCGTGGTCAGCACCAGCGCGGCGCGGCAGCGGATGCGGCCGGCCACCTCCAGCGCGGCCGCGCACTGCGCCGCGGGCAGCGCGATGAGGGCCAGGTCGGCGCGGCTTTGCGCCAGGTCGCCCAGCGTGCCGGTGGTGCCGATGTCCAGCCAGGTGACGGGGCCGGTGTAGCCGCCCTCGGCCAGCGCCGTGCGCAGCACCCGGGCTTCGCGCGTGGCGGCTGCGGCGTCGGGGTCGCCGGCGAAGACGATCAGCGAGCGCGGCTGGAACAGCGGGGTCAGGAAATGACGGTCCACAGGGCGCGCTCCTGGCGTGGCGGGGGGGTCGGGCGGATGGGGCCGCAGTGCATGGCCAGCAGCATAGGGCAGGGCCCGTGTCGCGAGGCTGACGCGCCCCGCAGGCCGGCACTGCCCCGTGGCCGCGTGGCACGATAGCGTGATGCCTGCCGCCGACCTGCCCGCCTTCGCCCTCCAGCAACTGATGCAGGCGCTGGCCGATCCGGTGCAGCTGGTGGCGCTGGTTTCGGCCGCGGTGGCCGGCGCGCTGGTGATCGTCAGCGCCTTCGTGCGCACCATGATCCCGCTGCGCTGGCTGGCCGTGGGCAGCAACGTCGGTTTCATCGTCTACGGCCTGGTGCACCCCAGCTGGCTGATGGTGGCCCTGCACGCGGTGCTGCTGCCCGTGAACCTGTTCCGCGTGGTGCAGATGCTGCGCCTGAGCCGCCGCGTGGCCGCCGCCACGGCCGACCCGCGCCAGCTGGCCGTGTGGATGCGCCCCTACATGCGCAGCCGGCGTTACGCCGCCGGGCGCGTGATCTTCGAGCTGGGCCAGCGTGCCGAGCGCCTGTACTTTCTGGCCGAGGGCGAGGTGGAGCTGCCCGAGGTGGGCCGCCGGCTGCAGCCCGGGCAGATGTTCGGCGAGATCGCGTTTTTCGCGCCCGGCCGCCAGCGCAGCAGCAGCGCGCGCTGCCTCACCGCCGCCACGGTGCTGAGCATCGACGAGGCCACCTTCCGCCAGCTCGTCTACCAGAACCCCGAGTTCGGCCTGGAGATCGTGGGCCTGATCGCCGGGCGCCTGAGCCAGGACGTGCAGCGCCTGCAGGCCGCCGAAACAGGGGCCGCGGCGGCGCGGGCCGTGATGGACAACAGGGCGACCTGATTACACTGCGCGCGCCGGCGCCGGCCGCGCCACGCCTTCCACCTCCGCACAGGATTCCCATGAAGAAGTTCGCCTTGCTCGCCGCCCTGCTCTCGACCCTGGCCGTGGCCGGCACCGCGCACGCGGCCGACCCCAAGGTCAAGATGAACCTCATCGACCACAGCAACGCCAACCTCATCGCCCCCGATGTGGCCAAGGCCGTGATGGGCGAGGCGCTGCCGGCCAAGGTGTGGAAGATCCACCCCGCCAACCGCTACGCGTTCGTGGCCCAGGTGGAAGGCGGCATGAAGGGCAGCACCTGCGTGGTGGCCGCGCGCGTGATGCTGGTGCCGCTGACGGCCACCGCCAAGGCCGTGCTCTTCCGCCCGCTGGAAACCGCCACCGCCTACGACGCGCTGCCCAACAGCGGCACCGACGCCTGCAAGGCCCTGGCCAAGGACAAGCTCAAGGAAGCCACCGTCGCGGTGGCTTCCAGCATCATCAAGAACTGAGGCCTGGCGCCGCTGGCGCGGCCGGGTACAGCCCGCGTTGTCGCGCCATCAGCCGCACCAGGCCGAAGAGCGCGTCGATGTTCGGCGTGGCCTGGCCCAGGTGGGCGCCGATCTCGCGCACCGCGCCCAGCAGCGCGTCCAGCTCCAGCGGGCGGCCGGCCTCGCTGTCCTGCAGCATCGAGGTCTTGAAGCTGCCGAGCTTGCGCGTCACCGCGTGGCGCGCTTCGGGTGCCTGCTCGATGGGGATGCCGAAACTCGCGCCGAGGGCCTGCGCCTCGCGCATCACCGCGCTGCAGAAGCCCCGCACGAGTTCGTCGTCGAGGATGCGGTCGCAGGGCGCGCCGGTCAGCGCCGAGACCGGGTTCATGGTCATGTTGCCCCAGAGCTTGAACCAGACTTCGCGCTGAACCCGGGCCGAAAGCGTCACATCGAAACCGGCGCGCACCAGCAGCGCGGCCACGTGCTGCAGCGGTGTGTCGTCGGCCTGCGCGGTGCTGGCTTCGCCGATCACCAGCCCCTGGCCCATCACCGGCCGCACCGCGCCGGGCGCCGGGGCCGTGGCGCTGGCGTGCACCACGCAACCCAGCACGCGCCCAGCGGGCAGCAGCGCACGCACCGCGCCGCCGGGGTCCACGCTGTCCAGCACGAGGCCGCGGCAGGGGCCGGGCAGGTCTTCGAAAAACCACCAGGGCACGCCGTTCATCGCCGCCAGCACGCGCGTGTGCGGGCCGCACAGCGCCGCCACGGCCGGCGCCACGGCGGGCAGCGACGGGCCCTTGACGGCCAGGATGACGAGGTCTTGCACGCCGAGCGCGGCGGGGTCGTCGCTGGCCTGCAGCGGCACGGCGGCGCTGCCTTCCGGCCCGTGCACCTGCAGCCCGTGCTGGCGCACCGCGGCCAGCGTGGCACCGCGCGCCAGCGCCGAGAGCGTGATCTCGCCCGGCCGCAGGCGCTGGCCCAGCCGGGCTGCGAAGAGGCCGCCGATGGCGCCCAGGCCGACGATGCAGATCTTCATGCGGGTGGGTCTTTCTCGGGGTGCAGCACGGCGCGCGCGGCTGCGGTCACGGCGGCGCTCAAGGGCTGCAGCAGGCGCTCGGCGGCGCGCAGCGTCTGCCAGTGCAGCGGCACGTCCACGGGGGTGGCACCGGGCAGGTCGACCAGCGCACCGCGCGCCAGCAGGTCCACCACCAGCGGCTCGGGGTTCAGGCCCCAGCCCAGCCCGGCCAGGGCGGCATCGACAAAAGCCTGCGGCGAGGGCAGCCAGTGGCGCGGCACGTTCAGCGGCCGGCCGAGCCGGGCTTCGATCCAGCGTGCCTGCAGGCGGTCTTGGCGGTTGAAGACGAGGCAGGGCGCGCTGGCCAGCGTGGTGGCGTTCACGCCCGCAGCGAAATGGCGCGCCACAAAAGCCGGGCTGGCCGTGGCGCGGTAGCGCAGCGCGCCCAAGGCCCGGCTGCGGCAGCCGCGCTGCGGTGTGGCCAGCGCCGTCACGGCGGCCAGCACCTCGCCGCGCGCCAGCTGTTCGGCGGTGTGGTCCTGGTCTTCCAGGCGCAGGTCGAAGAGCCAGCCGCGTTCGGGCCCCAGGCGGGCCAGCGCGGGCAGGAACCAGGTGGCCAGGCTGTCGGCGTTGACGGCCAGCGGCAAGGTGGGCGCTGTGGCATCGCCCAGGCCCGGCAGCTGTTCGGCCAGGTCGGCTTCCAGCAGGCGCAGCGCTTCGGCGTGGCGCGCCAGCGCGGCGCCGGCGGCGGTGGCGCTGCAGGGCCCGCCGCGCACCACCAGCGGCTGGCCCAGGCGTTCTTCGAGCAGCTTCACGCGCTGCGAGACGGCCGAGGGCGTGAGGTGCAGCGCCTCGGCAGCACGCTCGAAGCTGCCTTCGCGCAGCACGGCGGCCACCGCGGCGACGAGCGGGTAGTCGAGCATGGGTGGGTGGGTTTGAGCAGCGCCGGTTCAGCAATGCTGATGTGACTGAAGCAAGTCTAAGCCGCGACCCTGGGCGCGCCGGGCATGCTGCGCGCCATGTCAACACCCTTGGTATCTGCGGCCGCTTCGGGCTTCCTGCTCGGCCTGTCGCTCATCGTCGCCATAGGCGCACAGAACGCCTTCGTGCTGCGCCAGGGGCTGCGGCGTGAACACGTCGGGCCCATCGTGGCGCTGTGCGCTTTTTGCGATGCCGTGCTGATGGCGGCTGGCGTGGCCGGCCTTGCGCAACTGCTGGGCGCGCGCCCGGGGCTGGCCACGGCGCTGACGCTGGGCGGCATGGTTTTCCTGGCGGCCTACGGGCTGCTGGCCTTGAAGCGCGCGCTCAAGCCCGGTGCACTGCAGGCCGCCGCGGCCAGCGCGGCACCCACCCCGCTGCGCAACGTGTTGCTGCAGGCGCTGGGCTTCACGCTCTTGAACCCGCACGTCTACCTCGACACCGTGCTGCTGGTGGGCAGCGTGGGCGCACAGCAGCCGGGCGCGGCCCGGGGCGCCTTCGTGGCCGCGGCGGCCACGGCCAGCCTGCTGTGGTTCACATCGCTGGGCTATGGCGCGCGCTGGCTGGCGCCGGTGTTTGCGAGGCCCCGCGCCTGGCAGGTGCTGGACGTGCTGATCGGGCTGACGATGCTGGCGTTGGCCGCCGGCCTGGGCTGGCGGCTCTGGGCCATGCCCTAGCCTGAGCGTTCGAACCGTCTCACAGCGGCGGGAAGAAGTTGAACTCGCGCTCGTAGCTGCAGCTTGGCGCCGAAGGCCGGGGCGCGAAGGCCCCTTCGATCACTTCCCCCGCCTTCAGGCTCTCTTTCGCCGCGGGCTTGCCAGGGTCGCAACGCAGGCTGAAGACGACGGGGTGGCTGCACCGGTTCACGGTGACGTCGTACTTGGTGACGGTTGTCTGGGTCACACGGGCCTCGCAGATTTCCATCATGCGGTTGCCGTCGCGCACCATGCCGGTTCTCGCGCACTCGTTGGTCTGCACACTGCTCACGCGCTCACGTTCTTCTACCGCCAGGCAGGCTGCGTGCGCTGCAGGAAAGCGAACACGTTCCGCCTTGGCAATGACGTAACGCTGCATGGCCTGCAGCGAGGCTTGCAGTTCGGCCTCGGGCAGGGGCTGGGTGCGCTGGGCGCTGGCCAGCATCTGGCGCGCGCTGGTGCCGCTGTGCCCGCTCCATTCTTGAAAGTACTCGGCCAGCAGCGCACATTCGCGGTACTGAGACAGGCGCGCGCATTGCATGAAGCTCGATGCCGCGGCCGCGGGCGTGGGCTCCAGCAGCCGGCTTTCGCTGGCGATGAAGCCTGCGCTGACCATGCCGGCCACGAAGTGCGCTTTCCCCAGCAAGGGCGGCGGCACGTCGCCGGCCCGCTCGGCCAGCGCCAGGAAGCGGTGCGCGAGCCAGGCCACTTCACGGCCGTCGATGCCGGCGGCGATGGCTGATTGAAGCGGCCCGGTGCGTTCGCGGTAGGCGCGCGCTGCAGCCCAGACACGCTCACGCAGCACGGCCGTGCGCTTGTCCAGCGGCAGGGTGCTCACCGGCTCGGCAAAGAGGTAGGGCGTTGGCGCCGGGGTGTTGCCTGCCCCTGCCTGGGCCGTGGCGGTGCCCGGCGCACCGGGGGCAAAGGCCCAAAGCTTGCGCTCCAGCGCGGGCCATTCGGCGCTGCCACCTTGCCACAGGTCGGCACCGCCATAGCTCACCATCAGCTTGCGCGCGCTGGGGCATTGCAGCACCACGTTGTCGGCCATGCGCTCGAAGAAGGTGGTGGCCAGCGGCGAGTTCTCGAAAGTCGCGCGCGGCACGGGCACGGTGATGTCGAGCTTGGCGGTGCCGCCGCTGCATTGGCTCAAGACGGCGCGGATGGCCGGTGCCGCGGCGGCCACCTCGCGCGGTGAGATGTTGGGCGCTGGTTTGCCTTGTGCTGCGGTGTAGCGAAGAGCGTCGTCGATCGAGAAGGATCCCCCGTCGTAGCGGGCCAGTTCCGCGCCCGTGCAACCCGCGTGCGAAGGCCAGCCTTTTGCGATGGCGCTGGTGGTGCCTGGCACTTCACTGGCCCGCCCGGCCAAGGTGTGCCCCGGCCCGAAACGCAGGTCGAACTCGATCAGTCCGTGCCCGCGGCTGCCCCGCTTCCGGGTCGGTTCGACGATGCGTATCTCGCCCTTTGACGGGTCGAAACGCAGCTTCGCTTCGAAGCTGGAGTCATCGCGGAACCAGTCGAGCTTGTTCGGGTTCTTGCGTTTGACGAAGAGGTCGGCGCGATCACGGGGATCGCCCACTTCCACCAGAACCTGCGGCTTGAGATCGGCCATGAGCACCGTGGCACTGTTGCTGACAGCGATGGAGGCCGACACGGTGATCTGCAGCGGCCACTGGTCCTTGCCGCAAGTCAGGTAGCCGCGCCACATCCCCATCGGTGACTGGTCAGCCCAATCGAGCTCGTAAGAGCCGCCGGACAAGGGCCGCTTCTGCTCAGGCTCGGGCTTGTTGCGGCGGGCTTCTGCTGCGGGGGCCCAGATGCTGGCGGCCGTTGCCACCAAGATCGCCAGTGACAAAACCCGGCTCCATGCGCGCGTTTGCATCGCAATTCCTTTCAGTGACTCAAAAGCAGGGTGTTGATACTTCTCGTGGATGGCGGTGGGCGCTCAGTATTGAAGGCTGCCGTTCAAGATCACGCTGTCCGTCGTGTCGGCGCGTCGCAGCACGGTGTTGTTGAAGCTCACCGTTCGGGTCGCCACGTTGACGGACATGCCTGCGGATACCGGATTCAGGCAGTCCGGAGAGGTATCGCCGCATTCGCGCGAGAACACCAGGCTCGGTCCTTCGGACAAAGGTGCAACCTGGTAGGTGATGGCGATCCGGTTCTGCCGCGACCCTGGTGTCGTGGAGGTGTCGCCGAAGGAAAGGACGACAACAGAGAGCGTGCGGATGACGAACTGAGGAAACTGCCCCCGGATGTTCTCGCCCCAATTCACATTGAGCTGTGAGATGCATTGCGGTGCCTCGGCCGGGCCGAAGCAGTTGGGTCCCGAGCTGACGGCAGCCGGCGGTCGGTCGCTGATGGGCACAAAGGGCGTTCCGCCCAGGGCCTGCGCCGTGCCGCTGACCGTGACCGAGCCGTAGCCTGTGGGTTGTGGCTGCACCACCAGCAGCGCCGAGGCGCTGGTCGTGCTCAGGCCGCTGGCGCTGACGACAACGGTGAACCTGGCGTTGTTGTCCTCCAGGCTGGCCGGGAAACTGAGGCTCGGCGCGGTTGCGCCTGGAATCTGCGAGCCATTGCGCAGCCACTGGTAGGACAGGGGACCATCGCCGCGGGCCGCCACGGTGAAGATGGCCTGGCCCGCGGCAATCGTGCTCGCATTGGCCGGCTGCGTGTCGATGACGGGCGGGGCAATCACCTTGCCCAGTTTGACCGGCCGCGTGCTGCGCAAACCTTGCAGGAACTTGGGCACGGCAAGCGCATAGAAACGAGACCGTCCGTCCGGGGTCGTGATGTTTTCCGTCTCGCTGGGAATCCAGTCGAGCAGGAAGTCCGTTTGGCCGTCAGCCGCCGTGGCCACCGCCACCGGGTTGGCCACAACCACGCTGCCGCTGTCTGAAAGGCGGTAGATGCGAACTTCCGCAACGTCGTAACCGGCGCCGCCGAACGCGCCATTTCGCACCGTCGCTGGATCCAGCCTGACGCTGAAGGTAGCGGTCTGCCCGGCAGCCAGGATGGCGCTGTTCACAGAAGCCGGAACAAGCAGCGTTGCGCTGCGGCCCAGGGTGGCGACGAATTCTTCCTCCAAATCGATGTCCAGCAGCAGGCCCGCCGCCAGCGAGTCAATCAGATCCTGCAACGCCGCTCCGGGGCCGATCTTCACCACCATCTGCGTGTCGTCGCGGGATGGCGCCTGTTCATCGCGTGTGCGCTCGCCCGGGATCTCCCCCGACCAGACCAGACGCGGCCCCGCTGCAACTTCCACCAGGCTCTTCTCGGCGTTGAAGACCCTGGATCGGAGTTCCAGGCCCGTGCTCACACCGGCGAAGAGTTCGAAGTCCAGCGTTCCTTCGCCGGCGGCATCGGCGGCCAAGGTGCCACTGCCGGTCAAGCGCACGTCGTTGAGGTTCGTGGTGCCGACGCCGCGCTCGTAGCGCAGGCCCAGCGTCACGTCCAGACTGGCTTGGCGGGTGAGCGTGGTCTTGCGCAGGGGTGTCTGCCCCAATTTGGCCGTGATGTCTGCGTGGATCGGTATCGCGGGCTCCAGCACCACCCTGAACCAGCCGGTGACCGGGATCGGAATCAGGGCGGCGGTGGCCCGGCACGACATCTCCTGCTCGCTTTCGGTGTAGGTCACGTCTGCCGATGCCGTCAATGTCACGCCGCCTCGTGCCGATATCTCAAAGGCCTGCAGCACAGAGTCGACAACTTCGGACCGGAGCACGCCCGACAGATTGGGATCGGCCGAGACGCTGCCGCTGAAGTTGAAGCCGTTGATGCCGGATGACACGTCGCAGTCAAAGGCGCCGAAGCGCAGCGACATTCGCCGCGCGCTCAAGGCCCGTGCTCTTGCTGCCTGCGAGGGGATGGGGTTGAGTTGGGTCACCGCCTTGAGCTGTGCCGGCGTGAACGACAAGGCGATCGACGCGTTGCGCACGAGGGTGGTCAGGGGCACAGGCTCGATCAACAGCGTGGACGTCGTTGCAGTGGTGCCGGCAGAAACCTGGCGCACGCGGCCGGCAATGGCTTGACCACCCGAAGCCATGACCAAGGCGCCTGCGGTGGGTGCCGCCGTCGTCAGCACCTGCACCCGGTAGTTCGGGCCCACGCTGCCGTCGGCGTTGGTGACCGGCTGCGGATCGGCCGTTACCTCTTCATCGCTGATGAGCCGAGTTCCGGGGCTGGGCTGCAGAGCCGTGACCACCACTGCCGGCGAACTCACCCCGCCTGCAACCGCCGTGACCAGCGCCGAACCCACCGGGGCCATGGCGCGCAGGCCGCCATCTGTTCCCACGGAAACCTGCGAAGGCATCGAACTCAAGAACGTCAAGCTCACGCCCCGGATTTCGTTGCCGTTTGCGTCCAGCGCTCGTGCACGCAGGGTTGCTGTCGGCGTTTCGCTGGTCAGCACGACGGCTGCCGGTGAAACCTCGATACGGGCGATGGTGGCCTGGGCAGGTGGGGTGGACGGCACCGATTCGTTCTCGTCCGTGTTGCCGCCGCAGGCCATGAGCAGCGCACACAGGAACACGCCGCCTATCGACCTGAGATTGCCCAAGCAGTGTTGAAAGAATCTCGGAAAAACTCGACAGCTTTCGTTCACGGGGGCTCCATTCGCTCGGCATCGCTCGCGCGACGGAGGGGTGACTCTGAGAAAAGGTCGATCTCACGCTTCGCACATCGTGCCGCCCAGGCGGTTTTGAGGCCGGAGCACAGACCCCACATCGAACGGTGCCAATGCGGGGTTGTGCCGCGTTCATTCTGTTGAGGCCGCATGCGCCGCGGTACCCCGTATTCCCGGGCTGCATCACCGGGTTGGCAGCAAGAGGAGGTTGACCACCCCGGCATGCCGCGCAGCCCGGGCCGTCGATTCACCTCAAGGCGCGCGCAAGATGCAGTTCACAGACCGCATCGGTGCGACATCGCTGCTGGCGCTAGCCGCGCTGGCCGAACAGCGTGCGGCGCTGCGCTGGCGTCATCGCCTCCAGCGTCTCGATGTTGCGCTCGAAGATGGCCTCGGCCTCGGGGAAGGCCTCGACCGCGCGCTCGACGCTGTCTTCGCGCAGCAGGTGCAGCGTGGGAAAGGGCGCGCGGTTGCTGAGGTTGCCGGCGTCGCCAGGCTCGGTGCCCTCGAACTGGAACTGCGGGTGGAAGCTGGCGATCTGCAGTTCACCGTCCAGGCCCAGGTCTTCCAGCGCGCCTTCGGCGACATCGAGGAAATCGTTGAAGTCGAGGAAATCGGGCAGCGCCTGCGGGCACACGAGCACGGTCGTGTCGGTGGTTTCGGCAGGCGTGTTGTGCAGGTGCTGGAGTTCGGCCACCAAGTCGGCCAGGAGCTCACGCGGTTGCGTGGCGCCGCTTTCCACCCAGCGGATCTGGCCCTTGTTGTGCACGGCCTTGGCGAAGGGGCAGAGGTTCAGGCCGATGACGGCTTGTTCCAGCCAGGTTTGGGTGTCCTGCAGCGCAGGCGAGGGTGTGGTCGAGATCAAGGCGGTGGCCGTCGAGGGGTTCACGGCCGCACGGCGGGGCTTTCCATCGCCATGCCGGCAGCACGCTGTTTCAGGTAGAGCTCGATCATCGTGTATTCGTCGCTGCCGTAGGCGTAGGGCTCGGCGCGCACGCCCGTCATGCAGTTGCGCAGCCGGCGTTGCAGGCCGCCCAGGCCCTGCCATTCCAGCCGGTACAGCGGGTAGCCCGTGGGATGGGCCTGCGGAATCAGCGCGCCGGCCAGGCGGCGGCCGGCGTTGTCGTCATGGCACTGCGCGCAAGAGAAATCGAGCTGGCCGATGCGGCGGCGGTAGAGCGCCTCGCCCTGGGCTACGAAGGGCTGCAGCGCGGGCGTGCGCTCGGGCGCGATGGGCAGGCCGCGCGACTGCAGCGCGACGTAGCTCTCCAGCGCCAGCAGGCCTTCGCTTTCGGGCGCCAGCAGCGGCGCCTTCACGTGGCGCACGCGGCACTGGTTGATGCGGCCGGCCAGGGTGAGCGGCTTGCCGAGCGCGGTGTCCCAGGCCGGGTGGCGCGCGGCGGCGCCACGCAGGCTCATGGCTGGCGCACTGCCGCTGCCATGGCAGCGCGCGCAGTCGGCCTGGAAACGCTGTTCGCCGTCTTGCACCCAGAGCATGGCGGGGTTGAGCGTGTCATCGCGCTGCAGCGCCTGCGTGCTGGGTGCCATGTCGGCAAAACCCGAGCGGCGCGGGTCGGCGGCGCTGGCGCTGTGGTGGGCCACCACCCCGATCAGCAGTGCCGCCAGCGCCCGCATGGCGCGCTGGGCGCGCTTCATGCGACCGTGATCGTGGCGGTTTCGCGCTGTGCGACGCCGTTGTCGCCTTCGATGCTGACGCTCAAGGTGCCGCTGCGCATGGCGCGCAAGGGGAAAGCGAGGTAGGGGTTGGCCGTGATGGCCGGAAAAAGATCGGCCGCGAACACCAGCTCACCCTCGAAACGCGCCTCGATGCGGCGCAGGATGTTGCGCGGCACGGTGCGGCCGCCGGCATCGGGCCGGAAGCCGGTTTCCATCGGGTGCTGCATGAGCAGCCGCACCTCCACCACCTCGCCGGGGCGGGCCGTGGCGGGCAGGCGCAGCAGGGCGCGGATGGCGCTCATTCGCCCTCCAGGCAGGCGGCGAGCGCCACGCTGACCGCCACGCGGTGTTGCCAGCAACTGCCGTCGTTCATCCGCGCGATGGCGATGACGTTCTGGCTGCTGGCCATGCGCAGGCGTGTGCCCACCTGGGCGCGCCCACTGGCCGGGCCGAGGTGGAACACGGCCACCTCGGGCTGTGGGTTCAGTTCGGTGAAGAGGGCGATGCGCTGCACGTGCTGCTCGGCCGTCATCGGGCTTTGCACGCTCACGCTCACGGGCACGGTGTTGCCGTTCTCCACCACCGCATCCACGGCCAGCGTCACGCGGCCGGTCTGCAGCGGCGCGCCACCGGTGAAGCGTTCGATGGCGGCTTGCAAGGCGGCCGAGGGCGCGGCCTGCGCGGCCCAGGGTTGCAGCAGCACAGCAAGGGCGCCGGCGCCGCTGGCCGCCAGCACCTTTCGGCGTTGAGGCTTCATTTCAAAGTCTCCAGAAAGGCCACCACGTCTTCCACCTGTTGTGCTGTCAGCACCGGCTTGCCTTGCCAAGCCGTGCCCACGCGCTGCTCGGGCGTGGCCGACGGCAGGCGGTGGAAGCTGGGCATCACGCTGGCCCGGTTCAGGTGCTTGGCATCGGCCACCCGCAGCCGCAGTTGCGCCGGGCTGTAGCGGCTGCCCACGCCCGCGAGATTGGTGGACAGGTTGCCTTGCGCACGTTCGGTCGGCGTGCGGTCAAAGGGCCCGCTGTGGCACAGCAGGCACAGGCCTTGTGTGCGGTCGACCACGAGAGCGCGGCCTGCCGCCGTGTTGCCGGGCGTGGCCGTCAGCGGTTGCGGGATGCCGTCGCCCACCACCGTGAAGGTGGGAGCCTGGCCCACCACCGTGAAGGTGGTGGCGGCCCCCGCCAGCGCCAACGCTGCCATGCCCGGCATCACGCGCCCCGTGCGCTCAGGCCTGCTGCAACTGCTGCTTGATGGGCAGCTCGCGGATGCGCTTGCCGGTGGCCGCGAAGATGGCGTTCAGCACCGCCGGCGCCGCCACGGCGATGGTGGGCTCGCCCACACCGCCCCAGAAGCCGCCCGAAGGCATGACGATGGTTTCCACCTTGGGCATCTCGGCGATGCGCATCGAGGGGTAGGTGTCGAAGTTGCGCTGTTCGATGCGCCCATCCTTCACCGTGCACTCTTCGTAGAGCATGGCGCTCAGGCCGTAGACGAAGCTGCCTTCCACCTGGGCCTCGATCTGCTGCGGGTTCACCGCGTAGCCGCAGTCGGTGGCAGCCACGATGCGGTGAACCTTCAGCGCCCCCTTCGCGCTGACCGAGACCTCGGCGCAGGCCGCCACATAGCTGCCGAAGCCGTGTGTCACGCACAAGCCCCGGTGCACCTTCTGGCCGTTGATGTCGGCGGCGGGCTTGTCGTAACCCACACGCTCGGCCACCGCGTTCAGCACCGCCAGGTGCTTGGGATGCTGGGCCATCAGCTTGCGGCGCAGCGCCAGCGGGTCTTGTTGCGTGGCGTGCGCGATCTCGTCGATGAAACACTCCATGTAGACCGCGTTCTGGTTCAGGTTCACCCCGCGCCAGAAGCCCGGCGGCACGTGCGGGTTGCGCATCGCGTGGTCCACCAGCAGGGCCGGGAAGCTGTAGCCGATCATGGCCTCGCCACCGCCGTTGTTCAGGCCCTGGAAGACCACCGGGTCCTTGCCTTCGCGGATGTTCTGCGGCGCCACGCCGGCCAGGATGCTCTGGCCGCTGATGCGCATGTGCAGTGCGGTGATGTTGCCTTGCGCGTCCAGCCCGGCCGTCATCTTGGCCTGGGTGATGGGGTGGTAGCGGCCCTGGGTCATGTCTTCTTCGCGCGACCACAGCAGCTTCACCGGGGTGCCGGGCATCTGCTTGGCGATCTGCACGGCCTGGGTGATCCAGTCTTGCACCGCGCCGCGGCGGCCGAAGCCACCACCGAGGTCGATCTTGTAGACCTCGCACTGCGCCGCCGGCAGGCCGGCGGCCAGGGCCGCGGCGGCCAGCGAGGCCTCGCCGTTCTGCGTGGGCGTCCAGACCTCGCAGCGCTCCGCTGTCCACTTGGCGGTGGCGTTCATCGGCTCCATCGTGGCGTGGTTCTGGTGCGGGTAGGCGTACACCGCCTCCACCTTGCGCACCGCACCGGCCAGCGCGGCCTTCACGTCGCCGTTGATGTTGCCCACCACGGCTTGCGGCGCGTCCAGGCCCGCCTTCAGCACGGCGTTGAAATCGGCCTGCTGCGCATTGGCATGCGCGCCGAAATCCCACTGCACCGGCAGCGCATCCAGCGCCTTCTTGGCGCGCCACCAGGTGTCGGCCACCACGGCGACGGCGTTGTCGCCCACAGCCAGCACCTTCTTCACGCCGGGCATCTTCTCCACGGCGGCGGCGTCATAGCTCTTGAGCTTGCCGCCGAACACCGGGCAGGCGTTGATGGCGGCGTTCAGCATGCCGGGCAGCTGCAGGTCGGCGCCGAATACCTTCTTGCCGTTGACCTTGTCGGCCGTGTCCAGGCGCGCCAGGCGCTTGCCGAGCAGCTTCCAGTCTTTCGGGTCTTTCAGCGGAATGTCAGCGGCGGCCGGCGGCGTCAGCTGCGCGGCGGCCGTGGCCACCTTGCCGTAGCTCGTCTTGCGGCCGCTGGCGGTGTGGGTGATGACGCCCTTGCTCACCGTGCATTCGGCGGCGGGCACCTTCCACTCATTCGCGGCGGCCTGCAACAGCATCATGCGTGCGCTGGCGCCACCCTTGCGCACGTACTCGTGGCTGGTGCGGATGCCGCGGCTGCCGCCGGTGCCGAAGTCGCCCCAGACCCGTTTGCGCGCCAGGCTCTGGCCCGGCGTGGGGTACTCGGTGGTGACCTTGGCCCAGTCGCATTCCAGCTCTTCGGCCACCATCTGCGCCAGGCCGGTGAGCGTGCCCTGGCCCATCTCGCTGCGCGCGATGCGGATCACCACCTTGTCATCGGGCTGGATCACGACCCAGGCGTTCACTTCGGGCGGCTGCCCCTGCGCCGCGGCGCTGGTGGGGAAACCGAAGATGAAGCCGCCGGTGACGGCGGCCGTGGCAGCAGCACCGGTGCCGATGAACTGCCGGCGGTTCAGTGTGGTGGTGCTGTTCATGCAGCGCTCCGGTTCACGTGCACGATGTCCAGGCCCGCGGTCTTGGTGACCCCGGCGGCTTCCTTGATGGCCGCGCGCACGCGGTTGAAGGTGCCGCAGCGGCAGATGTTGGTGATCTCGGCGTCGATGTCGGCGTCGGTGGGCTTGGGCTTCTTCTTCAGCAGCGCCGCGGCGGCCATCAGCATGCCGCTCTGGCAGTAGCCGCACTGCGGCACGTCGTTGTTGACCCATGCCTTCTGCAGCGCGTTCAGGCCCTTGGGCGAGAGGCCCTCGATGGTGATGACCTTCTGGCTGGGCTGCACCGCCGAAACCGGCATCACGCAGCTGCGCACGGGCGCGCCGTCGATGTGCACCGTGCAAGAGCCGCACTGGGCGACGCCGCAGCCGTACTTGGTGCCGGTCAGGCCGAGGTGTTCACGCAGCACCCACAGCAGCGGGGTGTCGGGCTCGGCGGGGTGCTGTCGCACCTGGCCGTTGACGTTCAGACGCGTCATCGGGGTCTCCTGGCGGTGGCTGTTAGAGACGCCGATGATGGCGGGTGTGAACGACCCCCACCTTCAGTCGGGTTTGCGGCTCAGTGCAACTTGTCCTTGCCGTCCTTGCCGTTCTTGCGCTCGTGGAAGCGGTCGGGCCGGTAGACGTTGCCTTCGCGCGCCACCTGCGCGGCCCGCCGGGCGCGCTCGATGGCGGCTTCTGCGGTCTCCCGGGCGCGGCGCGCGTCGGGCGGCGCGGCGGCGGGGGCCGCCGGCCGGCGGGCGGTGGTGCGGCGCCACCAGGCCTGGGCGCGGTAGCGCAGGCCCTGCGTGCGGGCAGGGCCCAGCCACATGCTGCCCCACACCAGCGCGCAGAACACCAAACCCAAGACCGCGAACACCTGATCAGCCATGGCGGGAATCTAGCGCGCCTGGGGCCGCGCTGCGTACCGACGCAGGGCAAAAATTGCCGCCGGCGTGGCACAGGCCCGTTCTTGGAGGGATAACCAGGGCGGGCGCTCTTCCGCTATGGTGCGGTTTTCGCGCGCGCACCACTGCCCGCCCTGCGCCCGCGCACTGCAGCCCTCCCGAAAAAGAGCCCCATGCCCCTGCCCACCACCGCCCCGCTCAGCGCGCTGTCCGCCCGCCTTCGGCCCTGGGGCATGGCCGCGGTGTTGCTGGTGACGGCCTGCCAGGCCGAAGCGGCCCGCCTGGCCCTGCTGGTGGGCAACGACCGCTACCAGCACGTCACCCCGCTGCGCAACGCCCGCAACGACGCGCAGTCGCTGTCCAAGGAGCTGCAGGCCGCCGGCTTCCAGGTCACCACCGTGCTCGACGGCACGCGTGAGCAGATGCACGACCAGATCGACGGTTTCCTGCGCCGCATCGAAAAGGGCGACGAGGTGGTGTTCTTCTTCAGCGGCCACGGTTCGCAGCCGCCGCAGCTGGGGCCCTACCTGCTGCCGGTGGACATCAAGGTCACCGGCGAGCGCGCCATCCAGCGCGACGGCCTCTCGCTAGAACAGCTGGTGGACGACCTGAACCAGCGCGCGCGCTTCTCGCTGATCATCGTCGACGCCTGCCGCGACGACCCCTTCCGCGCCACCACGGCCGGGCGTTCGCTGCCGCCGGGCTCGGCACTCTCGCGCATCGAGCCGCCCAAGGGCTCGATGATCATCATGGCCGCCTCCAAGGGCCAGCAGGCGCTGGACCGCCTGGGTGACAGCGACCCGGTGCCCAACGGCCTGTTCACGCGCGAACTCATCAAGCAGATGCGCAACGTGGGCCTCTCGGCGGGTGAGATGCTCAAGCGCGTGCGCAGCAGCGTCGAGACCAAGGCCTCGGCCGTCAACCACCAGCAGCGGCCTTCGCTGGTGGACGAAAGCTCCACCGATTTCTTTTTCTACCCGCCCAAGCCCGGCAGCGCGGTGGCCACGCCGGGCCCGGTGCTGCCGGCCACGGTGCCTGCCGCCGCGCTGGCCCCTGCCACGCCGCCGGCGCCGCGCCAGGGCGGCGCCCCCGAGGCGGCGGCTCCGGCCGCGGTGCAGGCCAGCCCTGCCAACGCCTTGCAGGCCGAATTCGAAGCCTGGGACCGCGCCGCCAACAGCAAGCGCCGCGAAGACTACGAGGCCTACCTGCGCGCCTACCCGAAAGGCCGCTACGCCGAACGCGTGCGCGAGGCGCTGAAACAGCTGCCCTGAGCGCCACGTCCGGCGCCATGGCCGGGCGCCAGTGCCTTCAGGCCAGGTGTTCGGCCAGCAGCGCCGCCAGCATCGGCAGCGCCTGTTCCAGCAGCGGCCCGCGCGGGCGCTGCGCCGAGGTGGCCAGCCACAGCGTGGCCGCCAACTCGCTGCCCGCGCCACCCCGGCGCGCCGGCAGCCGCACGGGCCGGGCACGCAACTCGTGTTCACGCCCGCTGGCGCGGATGGCGTTGAGCGACAGCACGGCATGCAGCGGGTGGCGCTGCACGAGGTCGAGGATGGCCGGCACGCTTTCGATTTCCAGGCCCACGCGGGGCTTGAAGCCGGCTTCGGCCATCACCGTTTCCAGCCGCATGCGGATGGCGTGCGGGCGGCTCGGGATGGCCAGCTCGCGCGTGGCCAGTTCGGCCAGGTCGAGGGGCCGGCCCACCAGCGCGGCGCGGGCCTCGCGCGGCGTGCGCGCCGACACCAGGTACAGCGGCTCTTCCAGCACCGGCTGCAGCTCGAAGGCCGCCGCCGGCGTGGCGTTGTAGACCACGGCGCAGTCGATGCGGCCCTGGGCCAGCCATTCCAGCGTGTAGGTGGTCAGGCCCTCCACCACGGTGAGCGTGGCGCGCGGAAAACGCGCGCGGAACAACTCCACCAGCGGCGCCGTGAGCGTGCGGCTCACGCTGGGCGGCAGGCCGATGCTCAGCAGCCCGGCGGCCATGCCGCGGTGTTCTTCCAGGTCTTGCCGGGCGCGTTCCAGCTGCTGCAGGATGCCGCGGCCGTGGCCCAGCAGCCGTGTGCCGGCCGGTGTGAGCGTGACGCCACGGCCGTTGCGTTCGAACAGGGCCTGGCGAAGCTCGACCTCCAGCGCGCGCACCTGGCGGCTGAGCGCCGGCTGCGCCACGCGCAGCACGCTGGCCGCGCGCGTGAAGCTGCCCAGCTCGGCCACCTGCACGAAGGTCTGCAGCTGCTTGAAATCCATGCCGGCATGGTATGCCGAAACGTTCTAGCAGCTAGTGCGGTCATGCGGTTGCAACATGGGCGGCCCGGTCGAAGAATGCGGGCTTCCGCGGCTCAGTTGCTGGTTCGACCACATGAACACCCCGGCCCCCACCTTGACGGGCATTTCGTCGATGGCCACGCGCCACCTGCTGGCCGAACTGGCAGAGCGCTGCGCGGCCCAGGGCGGCCCGCGTGTGGCCTTAGAGAGCGTGGGCGGCGTCGATGCGGCGCGGCGCGTGGCCGCCGGCGAACATTTCGATCTGGTGGTGCTGGCTTCCGATGCCATCGACACGCTGCTGGCCGCGGGCCAGGTGCAAGGCCCGCGCGTGGACCTGGTGCGCTCGGCCATGGTGGTGGCCGTGCCGGCCGGTGCGCCGCACCCGCCGCTGCACGACGAAGCCGCGCTGCGCGCCGCCTTGGCCGCGGCGCCCGGCATCGGCTACAGCACCGGGCCCAGCGGCAAGCACCTGCTGGCGCTGATCGAGCGGTGGGGCATGCAAGCCACCTTGGCCGGCCGCCTGGTGCTTGCCCCGCCCGGCGTGCCGGTGGCCACGCTGGTGGCCCGCGGCGAGGCGGCCCTGGGCTTGCAACAACTGCCTGAGTTCGCGGGCCAGCCCGGCATCGAGGTGGTGGGCGAACTGCCCGCCGCGGCCGCGATGACCACCACCTTCAGCGCAGCCCTGGGCCTGCGGGCCGCGCCGGGCGCCGCTGCGGTGCTGGCGCGGTTCCGGCACGCCGACACCGCCGAAACCAAGCGCCGCCACGGCCTGGCGCCTGCGGCCTGAACCCCTGACGAGGACCCTTGCCCATGATCATCGACATCCACGGCCACTACACCACCGCGCCCAAGGCGCTGGAGACCTGGCGCAACGCGCAGATCGCCGGCATCCAAGACCCGGCCGCCATGCCGCGCGTGGCCGACCTCAAGATCAGCGACGACGAGCTGCGCGAAACCATCGAGCTCAACCAGCTGGCCAAGATGCGCGAGCGCGGCAGCGACCTCACCATCTTCAGCCCGCGCGCCAGCTTCATGGCCCACCACATCGGCGATTTCCAGGTCAGCAGCACCTGGGCCGCCATCTGCAACGAGCTCTGCTACCGCGTCAGCCAGCTCTTCCCGCAGCACTTCATCCCGGCGGCCATGCTGCCGCAGAGCCCGGGCGTGGACCCGGCCACCTGCATCCCTGAGCTGGTGAAGTGCGTCGAGCAGTACGGCAACGTGGCGCTGAACCTGAACCCCGACCCGAGCGGCGGCCACTGGACCAGCCCGCCCCTGACCGACCGCCACTGGTACCCCATCTACGAAAAGATGGTGGAGTACGGCCTGCCGGCCATGGTGCACGTCAGCACCAGCTGCAACGCGTGTTTCCACACCACCGGCGCGCACTACATCAATGCCGACACCACGGCTTTCATGCAGCTGCTGCAGGGCGACCTGTTCAAGGATTTCCCGACGCTGAAGTTCATCATCCCGCACGGCGGCGGCGCCGCGCCCTACCACTGGGGCCGCTACCGCGGCCTGGCGCAAGAGCTGAAGAAGCCGCTGCTGAGTGAACACCTGCTGAACAACGTGTTCTTCGACACCTGCGTCTACCACCAGCCGGGCATCGACCTGCTGACCAAAGTGATCCCGGTGGCGAACATCCTCTTCGCCAGCGAAATGATCGGCGCGGTGCGCGGCATCGACCCCGAGACCGGCTTCAACTACGACGACACCAAGCGCTACATCGAGGCCAGCACGCAGCTGAGCGCGGCCGAAAAACACGCCATCTATGAAGGCAATGCGCGCCGTGTCTACCCGCGGCTGGACGCCGCCTTGAAAGCTCAAGAACAAGCTCAAGGACTCTGACCATGTACGAACTCGGCGTTGTCTACCGCAACATCACCCGCACCCCGGCGCACATCGCCGACCAGCTGGCGCACTTCGGCAGCGCCACGGTGCACGAGGCCATGGGCCGCGTGGGCCTGCTGCACAGCGGCATGCGGCCCATCTACAGCGGCGCGCAGGTCGGCGGCACCGCCGTCACCGTGCTGCTGCACCCGGGTGACAACTGGATGATGCATGTCGTGGCCGAGCAGATACAGCCCGGCGACATCGTCATCGCAGCCCTCACCGCGCCTTGCACCGACGGCTATTTCGGCGACCTGCTGGCCACCAGCTTCCAGGCCCGCGGCGCACGCGCGCTGGTCATCGACGCTGGCGTGCGCGACGTGAAGACGCTGACCGAAATGCGCTTCCCGGTGTGGAGCAAGGCCATCAGCGCCAAGGGCACGATCAAGGCCACCTTGGGCAGCGTGAACATCCCCGTGGTGTGCGCCGGTGCGCTGGTGCACCCGGGCGACGTGATCGTGGCCGACGACGACGGCGTGGTCTGCGTGCCGCGCAACCTGGCCGAAGCCACGCTGGCCGCCGCCATCAAACGCGAGGCCAACGAAGGCGAAAAGCGCGCGAAGCTGGCCGCGGGCGTGCTGGGCCTGGACATGTACCAGATGCGCGAGCCGCTGGCCAAGGCCGGCCTCCAGTACATCGACTGATTTTCCTTACTGCTTTTGAGCACCCGCATGAACTTCTCCAAGCGCCTCCTGCTGTCGGCCTTCATGGCCCTCGGCCTGTCTCCTTACGCCGCCCAGGCGCAAGACTTCCCCACCAAGCCCGTGCGCATCATCACGCCCTTCCCGGCGGGCGCAGGCCCTGAGGCCGTGCTGCGTGTGGTGGCCGAGAAGCTGCAGAAGAAGTGGGGCAAGCCGGTGATCGTCGAGAACCGCCCGGGCGGCAACGGCTTCATCGCCATCAGCGAATTCAAGCGTGGCGCGAGTGACGGCCACGACCTGATGCAGCTCGACAACGTGCACCTGGCCGCCTACCCGCACCTGTTCAAGAAGCTGCCCTACGACCCGGTGAAGGATTTCGAGGTGCTGGCGCCGCTGTTCCGCACCTACTTCTTTGTGGCCGTGCCGGCCAACAGCCCCTACAAGACCGTGGGCCAGATCGTGGCCGACGCCAAGGCCAAGCCCACGCAGCTGAACTACGGCAGCTGGAGCGTGGGCAACCCGGTGCACCTGGGCTCGGCACTGCTGGAAGCGATGACGGGCACCGAGATGCAGCACGTCATCTACAAAGAGACCTCGATGCTCTACACCGGCGTGGCCAACGGTGAACTGCATTGGAGCCTGGGCTCGCTGGCCACCGCCGGGCCGCTGCAGCGCTCGGGCAAGCTGAAGTTCATTGCCGTGACGGGGCCCAAGCGCCACCCGGCCTTCCCCGAGCTGCCCACGGTGGTGGAAGCCGGCGGCCCGGCGGGCTACGAGGTCACGGGCTGGACGCTGGTGGCCGCACCCAAGGGCACGCCCAAGGCGGTGGCCGAGAAGATCCAGCGCGACATCGAAGCCGCGCTGGCCGAGCCCGACATGAAGGAGCGTTTTGCCACCTTCGGCTACGACAGCTTCCCGCAGACGCGTGAGCAGTTCGCGGCCTTCATTGCCGCCGAATCGGCCAAGTACGCCGACGTCATCAAGCGCAGCAAGGCGCAGCTCGATTGAAGGCCATGGCCTGCATCGCCCTCATCGGTTATGGCGAGGTCGGCCGCATCCTGGCCGAAGACCTGCGTGCTGCCGGTCACACCGTCACGGCCCACGACCTGAAGCTCGCCGGCCCGCAGGCCGCGGCGCTGCGCGAACACGCGCTGGCCCACGGCGTGAGCTTGGCCGCCACGCAGGCCGAGGCCGTGCGCGGTGCCGAGCTCGTGCTCAGCGCCGTCACGGCCAGCCAGACGCTGGCGGTGGCGCGTGCCAGCGCGCCCGGCCTCGCGCCCGGGGCGTTTTTTCTCGACTTCAACAGCGCCAGCCCCGGCGCCAAGGCCCAGGCCGCGGCGCTGGTGAACGCGGCCGGCGGCCGCTATGTGGAAGGCGCGGTGATGACCAGCGTGCCGCCCTACCGGCTGAAGGTGCCCTTGCTGCTGGGCGGGCCCGAGGCCGCGGCGCTGAAGCCGCTGCTTGACGAACTTGGCTTCGCCGCCACCGTGCACAGCGAGAAGCTGGGCGTGGCCAGCGCCACCAAGATGTGCCGCAGCGTGATGATCAAGGGCCTGGAAGCCATGGTCATCGAAAGCTTCACCACCGCCCGTTTCCACGGCGTGGAAGACGCGGTGATCGCCTCGCTGCAGGAAACCTTCCCCGGCATCGACTGGGAGAAGCAGGCCAGCTACTTTTTCCAGCGTGTCATCGAACACGGCCGCCGCCGCAGCGAAGAGGTGCGCGAGGTGGCCGTCACCGTGCGTGAAGCCGGCCTCGTGCCGCACAGCGCCGCCGGCACCGCCGAACGCCAGGCCCACATCGCCGGCCTGGCCGACCAGGGTGTTTTTGGCGCCCGCGGCGAGGCGGGTTTTGCCCGCAGCGCCGACTGGCGCGTGGAAGCCGACCGGCTGCTGGCGGCCCTCAACAAGGACAAGGCATGAAGACCCAGGTTGTCATCATCGGCAGCGGGCCCGCGGGGCTCTTGCTGTCGGAAATCTTGCACCGCCACGGCATCGAGAGCCTGGTGCTGGAGCGCCAGACGCGCGAGTACGTGCTCGCGCGCATCCGCGCCGGTGTGCTGGAAAGCACCACGGTGGACGTGCTGCGCGCCAACGGCCTGAGCGAACGCATGGACCGCGAAGGCCACCCGCACGACGGCATGCGCATCGCCTGGGCCGGACGCGACAGCTTTCTCGTCGACACCGCCAGCACGCTGGGCCGGCGTTTCATGGTCTACGGCCAGACGGCCATCCAGGAAGACCTGTACGCCGCCGCCGACCGTCGCGGCCAAACGGTGCTGACCGAAGTGCAGGACGTGGTGCTGCACGAGTTCGACGGCCGCCCCGGCGCCCAACCCTTCGTCACCTACACGCGCCACGGCGAGGCGGGGCGTGTGGACTGCGAGTTCATCGCCGGCTGCGACGGCTTCCACGGCGTTTCGCGCCGCAGCATCCCCGAGAGCGTGCGCAAGGAGTACGAGAAGGTCTACCCCTTCGGCTGGCTGGGTGTGATGGCGCGGGTGAAGCCGCTGCCCGACATCACCTACGTCAACCACCCGCAGGGCTTTGCGCTGGCGAGTTATCGCAATTCGCAGCTCTCGCGTTACTACCTCCAGGTGCCGGTGGACGACAAGGTGGAGGCCTGGTCCGACGACCGTTTCTGGAGCGAGCTGACCGCTCGTTTCCCGGCCGAGATGGCCGAGATGATCGAGACCGGCCCCACCATCGAGAAGAGCATCGCGCCGCTGCGCAGCTTTGTCAGCGAGCCCATGCGCTACGGCGCGCTCTACCTGTGCGGTGATGCGGCCCACATCGTGCCGCCCACGGGCGCCAAGGGCCTGAACCTCGCGGTGAGCGATGTTTTTTATCTCTCGCGGGCGCTGGCGCGCTGGTACGGCCAGGGCAGCGACGAGCTGCTCAACAGCTACAGCGCGATGGCGCTGCGCCGCGTGTGGAGCAGCGTGCGCACGAGCTGGTACTTGACGACGCTGCTGCACCGTTTCCCGCACTTCAGCGAGTTCGACCAGAAGGCGCAGGAGCACGAGCTGGATTACCTGAAGAGCTCGCATTTCGCTCAAGCGGCGCTCGCGGAGCAGTACGCCGGGCTCCCCTTCGAGATGGGGGTTTGACGCCATGAGCAACACCGCCTTCGAGAAAACCCCCGGCTGGCTGGACTGGTACGCCGGCCCTTCGAAACCCCGCTTCCAGCTGCCTCCGGGCGCGGTGGACGCGCACTGCCACGTCTTCGGCCCCGGTGCCGAATTCCCTTATGCCCCGGAGCGCAAGTACACGCCCTGCGATGCCAGCAAGGCGCAGCTGTTCGCGCTGCGCGACCACCTCGGTTTTGCGCGCAACGTCATCGTGCAGGCCACCTGTCACGGCGCCGACAACCGCGCCATGGCCGATGCCTGCGCCAGCAGCGGCGGCAAAGCACGCGGCGTGGCCACCGTGAAGCGCAGCGTGACGGACCGTGAACTCGAAGCCCTGCACAAGGACGGTGTGCGCGGCGTGCGCTTCAACTTCGTCAAGCGCCTGGTCGACTTCACGCCGAAAGAAGAATTGCTGGAGATTGCCGGGCGCATTAAGGCCCTGGGCTGGCACGTCGTCATCTACTTCGAGGCGCAGGACCTGCCCGAGCTGTGGGACTTCTTCACCGCCGTTCATGACGACATCGGCACCACCGTGGTGGTGGACCACATGGGCCGCCCCGACGTGAGCCTGCCGGTGGACGGCCCGCAGTTCGCGCTGTTCCAGAAGTTCATGCGCGAGCACCAGAATGTGTGGAGCAAGGTCAGTTGTCCCGAGCGGCTGAGCGTGGCCGGGCCGCGTGCCTTGAACGGCGAGCAGGCTGCCTATCGCGACGTGGTGCCCTACGCCCGCCGCATCGTCGAGAGCTTCCCTGACCGTGTGCTCTGGGGCACCGACTGGCCGCACCCCAACCTGAAGGACCACATGCCCGACGACGGTTTGCTGGTCGACTTCATCCCGCACATCGCCGTGACGGCTGAGCTGCAACAGAAGCTGCTCGTCACCAACCCCATGCGCCTGTACTGGCCCGAGGAGACGGCATGAGCCTCGACAAACCTTATCTCGACGTGCCCGGCACCACCATCTTCGACGCCGAACAAAGCCGCAAGGGTTACCACCTCAACCAGTTCTGCATGAGCCTGATGAAGGCTGCGAACCGCCAGCGTTTCCTGGCCGACCCGCACGCCTATCTCGACGAATGGCCGATGACGGAAGCGCAGAAGCAAGCCGTGCTGGCGCGTGACCTCAACCGCTGCATTGCCGAGGGCGGCAACATCTATTTCCTGGCCAAGCTGGGTGCGACCCACGGCAAGAGTTTTCAGCAGATGGCCGGCAGCATGACGGGCATGACCGAAGAGGAATACCGCGACATGATGATTGGCGGCGGCCGCAGCGTGGAAGGCAACCGCGTGGTGGGCGAGGGCGGCACGGCGCAAGTGCACCGGCAGCCGCAGGGCAGCGCGACCAAGGCAGGGTTCTGAAATGGCGAAGATCACCGCATCGGTCTACACCAGCCACGTGCCCGCCATCGGCGCCGCGCTGGACCTGGGCAAGACCCAAGAACCGTATTGGCAGAAGGTGTTTGCCGGCTACGAATTCAGCAAGGCCTGGTTGAAGGACAACACGCCCGATGTCATCTTTCTGGTCTTCAACGACCACGCCACGGCGTTCAGCCTGGACATGATCCCCACCTTCGCCATCGGCACCGCGGCCGAATACCAGCCGGCCGATGAAGGCTGGGGCCCGCGCCCGGTGCCCAAGGTGATGGGCCACCCGGAGCTGGCCGCGCACATCGCGCAGAGCGTCATTCAAGACGACTTCGACCTCACCATCGTCAACAAGATGGACGTGGACCACGGCTTGACGGTGCCGCTGTCGCTGATGTGCGGGCAGCAGGATGCTGTGACAGGCGCCTGGCCTTGCCCGGTGATCCCCTTCGCGGTGAACGTGGTGCAGTACCCCGTGCCCAGCGGCCGGCGCTGCTACCAGCTGGGCCGTGCCATCCGCAAGGCCGTGGAGAGCTTCGACCGGCCGCTGAAGGTGCAGATCTGGGGCACCGGCGGCATGAGCCACCAGCTGCAAGGCCCGCGCGCCGGGCTTATCAACGCCGAGTGGGACAACACCTTTCTCGACCGTCTCATCACCGAACCCGAAGCCCTGGCCCAGGTGCCGCACATCGACTATGTGCGTGAGGCCGGCAGCGAGGGCATCGAACTCGTGATGTGGCTGATTGCGCGTGGCGCGATGAGCGATGTCAATGGCAAATCAGCGCCCGTGGTGAAGCACCGCTTCTATCACGTGC
Source organism: uncultured beta proteobacterium (assembly GCA_963788035.1). Lineage (GTDB taxonomy): Bacteria > Pseudomonadota > Gammaproteobacteria > Burkholderiales > Burkholderiaceae_C > Rubrivivax. The sequence continues at coordinate 1,196,279 of CAWBFC010000005.1, read as the reverse complement.
CCGCATCGAACACGGCCGTCGGCCACCTCATCCTGGAGAACACATGACGATCAAGGTTGCTCTCGCCGGTGCTGGCGCTTTCGGCCTCAAGCATCTGGATGCGATGAAGTTGATCCCCGATGTCGAGGTGGTGTCGCTGGTCAGCCGCGACCTCGCCAAGACGCAGGAGGTGGCCAGCAAATACGGCATTGCGCACGTCACCACCAAGCTCGAAGACAGCCTGGCCATCCGCGAGGTGGACGCGGTGATCCTGGTCACGCCCACGCAGATGCATGCCTCACAAACGCTGGCCTGCCTGGAGGCCGGCAAACACGTGCAGGTGGAGATTCCGCTGTGCGACGTGCTGAAAGACGGCCAGGCCGTGGTGCAGCGCGCGAAGGAAACCGGCAAGGTCGCCATGTGCGGCCACACGCGCCGCTTCAACCCCAGCCACCAGTGGGTGCGCCAGCGCATCGTGAAGGACGAGTTCCACATCCAGCAGATGGACGTGCAGACCTACTTCTTCCGCCGCAGCAACATGAACGCGCTGGGCCAGCCGCGCAGCTGGACCGACCACCTGCTGTGGCACCACGCCGCGCACACGGTGGACCTCTTCGCTTACCAGGCGCGAAGCCCCATCGTGCAGGCCAATGCGCTGCAAGGCCCCATCCACCCGACCCTGGGCATCGCGATGGACATGAGCCTCCAGCTCAAGGCTGCCAACGGCGCGATCTGCACGCTCAGCTTGAGCTTCAACAACGAAGGGCCGCTGGGCACCTTTTTCCGGTACATCGGCGACACCGGTACCTACATCGCACGCTACGACGATCTGTTCAACGGCAAGGAGGAAAAGATCGATGTCAGCCAGGTGGACGTGTCGATGAACGGCATCGAACTGCAAGACCGCGAGTTCTTCGCCGCCATCCGCGAAGGCCGCGAGCCCAACGCCAGCGTGGCGCAGGTGCTGCCCTGCTACGAGGTGCTGCACCGGCTGGAGCAGCAGTTGAACGCGGCATGAGGGCGCGCGCATGAAGACGCGCCGCATCGGCCCCTTCGAGGTGGCCGAGATCGGCCTGGGCTGCATGAACCTCAGCCACGCCTATGGCACGCCGCCCGAGCCCGCGGCCGCCGAGGCCTTGCTGCTGCAGGCGCTGGACGCCGGCGTCACACTCTTCGACACGGCGGCGCTCTACGGCTTCGGCGCCAACGAAACGCTGGTGGGCCGCGTGTTGAAAGCGCACCGAAGCCGCATCGTGCTGTGCAGCAAAGGCGGCATGACGGGGCAGCCGGTGGGTACGGGTGGCGCGCTGCAACGGGTGATCGATGGCCAGCCGGCTGCCATCCAGCGCGATTGCGAAGACAGCCTGCGCCGCCTGGGCACCGAGGTCATCGACGTGTACTACCTGCACCGCTGGGACAAGGCCGTGCCCATCGAAGACAGCGTGGGCGCGATGGCGCGGCTGGTGGAGCAGGGCAAGGTGCGCGCCCTGGGCCTGAGCGAGGTGAGTGCCGCCACGCTGAAGCGCGCGCAGGCCGTGTACCCCATCGCGGCGCTGCAGACCGAGTATTCGCTGTGGACGCGCAACCCCGAAATCGCCGTGCTGCAGGCCTGTGCCGAGAGCGGCACCGCCTTCGTGGCTTTCAGCCCCGTGGGGCGGGGCTTCCTGGCCGGCGCGCCGCTGGATGCCGCGGGCTTCAGCCCCAAGGACATCCGCCGCGCGATGCCGCGTTTCGAGCCGGCGCACGCCGCGGCCAACGCCGCGCTGCTGCCGGCCCTGGCCGATCTGGCCGCGTCGGCCGGCTGCACACCGGCGCAGCTGGCCCTGGCCTGGCTGCTGGCGCGGGGTGAACACATCATCCCCATTCCCGGCACCACGCAGGCCGCCCACCTGCAAGAGAACCTGGGCGCGGGGGCCGTGACCGTGCGCCCCGCCGTGATGGCGGCGCTGGACGCCCTGTTCAAGCCTGGCAGCATCAGCGGCGCGCGCTACAACGCGCAGAATCAATCGGAAGTCGACACCGAGCGATTCGCGGCCTGATCACGCCCTGCGGCAACAGGCCCGGGCGGCCTTAGAGTCGAAGGGCACAGTTTCTGTGTGCCCTTCGGTTTCACGCCGCCCGCCCATGCCGCCAGCCCGCAACGCCCCTGCCGTGCACCGCATCGTCATCGTCGGCGGTGGCGCCGGCGGCCTGGAACTGGCCACGCGCCTGGGCGACACGATGGGCCGCCGTGGGCAGGCCCACATCACGTTGATCGAGAAGAACCGCACCCACGTCTGGAAGCCCAAGCTGCACGAGATTGCGGCCGGCAGCATGGACATGGCCGACCACGAGGTGGGCTACCTCGCGCAGAGCCACTGGCACCACTTCACTTACCGCGTGGGCGAGATGACGGGGCTGAACCGCGAGCAGCGCCTGGTGAAAGTGGCACCCTACTTCGACGACGAGGGCGTGGAAGTGGCCCCCGCGCGCGATGTGCCCTACGACACTCTGGTGATCGCCGTGGGCAGCCAGAGCAACGACTTCGGCACGCCCGGCGTGCGTGAACACGCCATGCGCCTGGAATCGGCGGCCGACGCGCTGCGTTTCCACCAGCGCATGGTCAACGCCTGCATTCGCGCGCACTCGCAGAGCGAGCCGCTGCGGCCCGAGCAGCTGCACGTGGCCATCATCGGCGCTGGCGCCACGGGCGTGGAGCTGGCGGCCGAGCTGCACCGCACCACGCGCGAGGTGGTGGCCTATGGTCTTGACCGCGTGGATGCCGACAAGGACATCCAGCTCGCCGTGGTGGAAGCCGCGCCGCGTGTGCTGCCGGCGCTGCCCGAACGCCTGAGCGCGGCCACCGAGAAGCTGCTCAAAGACCTGGGCGTGGCCGTGCACACCAGCGCCAAGGTGGCCGCGGTGTCGGCCGGCGCCGTGCACCTGGCCGACGGGCGTGTGCTGCCGGCCGAGCTGATCGTCTGGGCCGCGGGCGTGAAGGCGCCTGATTTCCTGCAAGACATCGGCGGCCTGGAGACCAACCGCATCAACCAGATCGTGGTTCGCGACACGCTGCAGAGCACGCGCGACGAGGCCATCTTCGCCATCGGCGACTGTGCTGCCTGCGAGTGGAAGGATGTGCAGCAAGGCCGCGGCGCGCGCGACCACGGCAGCGGCGTGAAGATCGTGCCGCCGCGGGCTCAAGCCGCGCACCAGCAGGCCAAGCACCTGCTGAAACAACTGCGCCGGCGTGTGCAGGGCCAGCCGCTGCAGGCCTGGCAATACCGAGATTTCGGCTCGCTCGTGAGCCTGGGCGAGTTCAGCACCGTCGGCAGCATGATGGGCGGCCTGGCCAACGGTATGAAGGGCGGCAGCCTGATGGTGGAGGGCTACTTCGCCAAGCTCATGTACCTGAGCCTGTACAAGATGCACGAGCTGGCCCTGCACGGCTGGGTGAAGGTGGGCCTGGACACCGTGGCCCGGCTCATCGTGCGGCGCACCGAGCCGCACGTGAAGCTGCACTGATGGCGGCGCTGCCCCGCGGGCAGCGCGGGGTCACTGCTCGACGAAAGCCCGCTCGATGACGAAGTCGCCGGGCTTGGTCGTGTTGCCTTCCTTGAACTGGCGCTCTTCCAGCAGGCGCTTCAGGTCGCGCAGCATGGCGGGGCTGCCGCAGATCATCACGCGGTCCACCGCGGGGTCGAGCGCGGGCACGCCGAGGTCGGCGAAGAGCTTGCCGTTCTCGATGAGATCCGTCATGCGGCCCTGGTTGCGGAAAGGCTCGCGCGTGACGGTGGGGTAGTACTTCAGCTTGCCGGCCACCACCTCGCCCAGCAGTTCGTCCTTGGCCAGGTCTTCGTTGAGCAACTGGTGGTAGGCCAATTCGGCCACCTCGCGCACGCCGTGCACAACCACCACTTCCTCGAACTTCTCGTAGGTCTCGGGGTCGCGCACCACGCTCAAGAACGGCGCCAGGCCGGTGCCCGTGCCCAGCAGGTACAGGCGCTTGCCCGGCAGCAGGTAGTCGATGAGCAGCGTGCCGGTGGGCTTCTTGCCGACGATGATGGTGTCGCCCACCTGGATGTGCTGCAGCCGGCTGGTGAGCGGGCCATCCGGCACCTTGATGCTGAGGAACTCGAGGTGCTCTTCGTAGTTCGCGCTGACGATGCTGTAGGCGCGCAGCAGCGGCTTGCCGTCCACGCGCAGGCCGATCATCGTGAAGTGGCCGTTGGAGAAACGCAGCGCCGGGTCGCGCGTGGTGGTGAAGCTGAACAGGCGGTCGGTCCAGTGGTGGACGCTCAGGACACGTTCTTCGAGAAAGGCGCTCATGGGGGCGGGCCGGGCTGCGCGGCTTCAAGGAAAACCCTGAATTTTAGCGGGGCAGCCCTGCGCGGTTCGGCAGACGACCCCGTGGCGCCCTGCTGGCGACGCGGGTCGTCGGCGCGCCACGCCGTGGCATGCTCGGCGGCTGCATGCAGAACACCGCCCCCACCCCCACTGTCGACACCTTCCTCCACACCCTGCCCAACGGCGTGCGCTGCCTCGTGCTGCACCAGCCCTGGCGGCAGGCCGTCAACCTCAGCGTCTTCGTGCGCGCCGGCAGCCAGCACGAGGCGCGGCGCCTCAACGGCATCAGCCACGTCGTGGAGCACATGGCCTTCAAGGGCACGGCCACGCGCAGCTGCCAGCAGATCAACCTGGCCGCCGAAGCCCTGGGCGCCGAGGTCAACGCGCACACCGACAAGGACCACACGGCCTTCCACATCGACGGCATGGCCGCCGACCTGCCGGCCTTCCTGGCGCTGCTGGCCGAGATCGTGCAGCACAGCACCTTCCCCGAAGAAGAGCTGGAGCGCGAGCGCCAGGTGATCCTGCACGAGTACACCGAGTTCGACGAAGACCCGGTGAGCATGGCTTTCCGCCTCTTCGACCGCGCCTGCTACGGCCAACACCCGGCGGGCCAACCCGTGATCGGCAGCCGCGCGAACCTGGAACGTTTCACGCGCGCCGACCTGCAGGCCCACGTGGCGCGTCTGTACACCGGGCTCAACGTGGTGGTGGCGGTGGCCGGGCCGGTGGACGCGCAGGCCTTTGCTCGGCAGGTGGAAGCGACTTTTGGCGCGATGCCCGGCGGCGCCCACAACACGGTGGAAGCGCCGGTCTGGCAAGGCGGCGTGAAGCTGCGCCGCATGGCCGGCAGCGCGCAGTGCCAGCTGGTGCTGGGCCACGGCATGCCGCCGCTGGCCGATGCCAAGCACACGGCCTGGGTGCTGGCCGCGGCCCTGCTGGGCGAAGGCATGAGCTCGCCGCTGCTGGACGAAATCCGCGAGCGGCGCGGCCTGGCCTACCACGTGGGCTGCTCGGCCGACGTGGGCGCGCTGGCGGCGCAGTTCGTCATCGACGCCGCCACCGCGCCCGAGCAGGCCGACGAACTGCTGCAGGCCGTGGCCGTGCTGCTGCAGCGCCATGCCGAGAAGACCGACAGCGTGGCGCTGGCCCGCGCGCGCAAACAGCTGGCCGTGCGCGCGTTGCGCACGCTGGAGCAGCCGGTGCGCCGGCTGGAAGCGGCGGTGCAGGACGTCTACACCTTCGGCCGCGTACGTGGCACCGAAGAGCAGTTGCAGGCCCTGCACGACGTGACGCCGGCCCAGGTGCGCCGCGTTTTTGCCACCCTCGCCACGCGGCCGGCGGCCATCGGCCTGGCCGGCAGCGTGACGGCGCGGGCGCGCGAGCAGGCCGAAGCCTTGTTCGTGGCCGAAGGCCGGACGGCCAGCACAATCGGCGCCTGAGTTCAACAAGGCAAGGCGGTGCGGCATGGCGGAGAAGGTGAACAGGCGTGCCTGGATGGCCGGGGCCGGTACGGCCGTGGGTGCCGCAGCCTTGCCTGCTGAAGCCGCAACGTCAGCGAAGGCCGCCGCGAGCGTGAAGCCGGCGATCAAGGAGAGCAAGCTCGACTTGATGGACGTCACCGCGCTGCAGGCCGAAATGGCCGGCGGCCGACTGACATCGCAGGCCTTGGTGCGCCACTGCCTGCAGCGCATCCAGGCCATCGACCAGCGCGGCCCGCGCCTGAACGCCGTCATCCAGCTCAACCCCGAAGCGCAGGCCCAGGCCCAGGCGCTGGACGCCGAACGGCGCGGCACGCTCAGCATCCCGGGCCGCGTGCGCGGGCTGCTGCACGGCATCCCGGTGCTGCTGAAGGACAACATCGCCACCGCCGACGCCATGTCCACCACGGCCGGCTCGCTGGCCCTGGCGGGTTTGCGCGCGCAGGCCGACGCGCCCATCGTCACCCGGCTGCGCGAGGCCGGTGCCGTGATCCTGGGCAAGACCAACCTCAGCGAGTGGGCCAACATGCGCAGCACGCGCAGCAGCAGCGGCTGGAGCAGCCGCGGCGGCCAGACGCGCAACCCGCACGTGCTCAACCGCAGCCCCAGCGGCAGCAGTTCGGGCTCGGGCGCCGCGGCCGCCGCCGGCCTGGCGCCGCTGACCCTCGGCACCGAGACCGACGGCTCCATCTGCAGCCCGGCCAACGTCAACGGCGTGGTGGGCTTCAAGCCGACGGTGGGCCTGGTCAGCCGCAGCGGCATCATTCCCATCTCGGCCAGCCAGGACACCGCCGGCCCGATGGTGCGCCACGTGCGCGACGCCGCGCTGCTGCTGCAGGCCCTGGCCGGCCCCGATGCGCGCGATGTCGCCACCGCCGCGCAGCCGGCTTCGTTGCCCGACTTCATCGCGGCGCTGAAGCCCGGCGCGCTGCAAGGCGCGCGCATCGGCGTCGTGCGCCACGCCGTGCCCACGCAGCCGCAGGTGGCGGCCTTGTTCGAAGAAGCGCTGGCCGTGCTGCGCGCGCAAGGCGCGGTGCTGGTCGACCCGGTGGAGATCCCCAACCGCGACAAGATTCGCAGCCCCGAATTCGCAGTGCTGCTGCACGAGCTGAAGCCGGGCCTGGCCGATTACCTGAAGGCCTACCAGCCCGACGCGCCGGTGAAGACGCTCGCGGACATCATCGCGTGGAACAAGGCCAACGCACCGCGCGCGATGCCGCATTTCGCGCAAGAGCTCTTCGACATGTCGGAAGCCACCACCGGGCTGGATGCCACCGTCTACACCGAGGCGCTGGCCACGTGCCGGCGCTTTTCACGCGCCGAAGGGCTGGACGCGCTCTTCGCCCAGCACCAGCTCGACGCCGTGGTGGGACCCACCGGCGCCGTGGCCTGGCCCATCGACCAGCTGCTGGGTGATCGCTCCGGCGGCGGCGGCTTCGGCAGCGTCTTCGCCGTGGCGGGCTATCCGCACCTCACCGTGCCGATGGGCGTGGTGGCCGGCTTGCCCACGGGCCTGAGCTTCGGCGGCCTGGCCTGGCAAGACGCGCGCGTGCTGGCGCTCGGCCACGCCTACGAGCAGGCCAGCCGACGCCGTGTGGCGCCGGGCTACCTGCGCGAAACCGGAATCCAAGGATGAAAGCCCCGCCGCGCCTGCAGGCGCTGGTGGACGAAGGGCTGATCGACGCCGTGCTGCGCCAGCTGATGAGCGGCAAGGAGGCCGAGGTCTACGTGGTGCGCCGCGGCGAAGAGGTGATCTGCGCCAAGGTCTACAAGGAAGCCACGCACCGCAGCTTCCGCCAGGCCGTGGACTACACCGAGAACCGCAAGGTCAAGAACAGCCGCCAGGCCCGCGCCATGGCCAAGGGCACGAAGTACGGGCGTGAATCGCAAGAGGCCGCGTGGCAGAGCGCGGAAGTGGATGCGCTCTACCGCCTGGCCGCCGCCGGCGTGCGTGTGCCGCGCCCGCACAACTTCTTCGAAGGTGTGCTGCTGATGGACCTGGTCACCACGGCCGAGGGCGATGCCGCGCCGCGCCTGAACGACGTGCAGTTCACTGCTGAGGACGCCACCCGCCACCACGCCACGCTGCTGCGCGAGGTGCTGCGCATGCTGTGTGCGGGCGTGGTGCACGGCGACCTGTCGGAGTTCAACATCCTGCTGGCCGAAGACGGCCCGGTCATCATCGACCTGCCCCAGGCCGTGGACGCCGCAGGCAACAACCACGCCCGGCGCATGCTGCTGCGCGACGTGGACAACCTGCGCGACTTTTTCGGCCGCTACAACCCGGCGCTGCTGCCCACGCAGTACGGCCCGGAGATCTGGGCGCTGTACGAGAAGGGCCTGCTGCGGCCCGACACGGTGCTCAGCGGCCTGTTCGAGGCGCCCAAGGCGCCGGTGGACCTGGCCAGCGTGGTGCGCGAGATCGACGATGCGCGCGCCGAAGACGCTGCGCGCCGCCTGCGGATGGGCCAGCCGCCGGGCTGAGACCCCAGCGCCGCTCTTGAAATCCGCCGGCCTACCCCCAAAGTGCGCTGGCCGGGCGGGATCTCACCGCCCTCCCACATTCCAAACCGCCATTGCCCGCACCCATGGACAAACAAACCCTGTCATTCCAGGCCGAGGTCAAGCAGATCCTGCACCTCGTCACCCACAGCCTGTACAGCAACAAGGAAATCTTCCTGCGTGAGCTGGTCAGCAATGCCAGCGACGCCTGCGACAAGCTGCGCTTCGAGGCGCTGGACAAGGCGGCCCTGTTCGAGGACCAGCCGAACCTGGAAATCCGCGTCTGGTTCGACGCCGAGAAGAAGACCATCACCATCCGCGACAACGGCATCGGCATGACGGCCGAAGAGGCCGTGGCCCACCTGGGCACCATCGCCAAGAGCGGCACGCGCGAATTCATGGCCAAGCTGGAAGGCGACCAGAAGAAGGACGCCAACCTCATCGGCCAGTTCGGCGTGGGCTTCTACAGCGGCTTCATCGTCGCCGAGCGCATGACCGTGGAAACCCGCCGCGCCGGCGCCGAGGCCGACCAGGGCGTGCGCTGGAGCAGCGAAGGCACGGGCGACTTCGAGGTGGAAACCATCGAACGCGCGCAGCGCGGCACCGACGTCATCCTGCACCTGCGCGAAGGCGAAGAAGAGTTCCTCAGCACCTGGAAGCTGAAGTCCATCATCAGCAAGTACAGCGACCACATCAGCCTGCCGGTGCTGATGCGCAAGGAAAGCTGGGACGACGAGAAGAAGGAACAGGTCACCACCGACGAGTGGGAGCCCGTGAACAAGGCCGCTGCGCTGTGGACCCGCCCCAAGAGCGAGGTGACCGACGCGCAGTACCAAGAGTTCTACAAGCAGATCAGCTACGACCAGGAAGCGCCGCTGGCCTACACGCACAACCGCGTGGAAGGCCGCACCGAGTACACGCAGCTGCTCTACGTGCCGGCCAAGGCGCCGTTCGACCTGTGGAACCGCGACAAGCGCGGCGGCGTAAAGCTCTACGTCAAGCGTGTGTTCATCATGGACGACGCCGAAGCGCTGATGCCGGTGTACCTGCGCTTCGTCAAGGGCGTGATCGACAGCGCCGACCTGCCGCTGAACGTCAGCCGCGAGCTGCTGCAGGAAAGCCGCGACGTGAAGGCCATCCGCGAAGGCAGCACGAAGAAGGTGCTGGGCATGCTGGAAGACGTGGCCGAGAACCAGAAGGACAAGTACGCCGAGTTCTGGAAGCAGTTCGGCACCGTGCTGAAGGAAGGCATCGGCGAGGACCACCAGAACCAGGAGCGTCTGGCCAAGCTGCTGCGATTTGCCAGCACCACGGCCGATGAAGGGGTGAGCCTGGCCGACTACGTGGGCCGCATGAAAGAAGGCCAGGACGCCGTTTACTACATCACCGCCGACAGCCTGGCCGCCGCGAAGAACAGCCCGCAGCTGGAGATCTTCCGCAAGAAGGGCATCGAGGTGCTGCTGCTCATCGACCGTGTCGACGAGTGGATGCTCAGCCACCTGTACGAGTTCGACGGCAAGCCGCTGCAGAGCGTGGCCAAGGGCGGCGTCGACCTGGGCAAGCTGCAGGACGAAGAAGAGAAGAAGGCCGCCGAGGCCACGGCCGAGGCGCTGAAGCCGCTGATCGAGCGCCTGAAGGGCAGCCTGCAAGACCGCGCCAAGGACGTGCGCGTCACCACGCGCCTGGTCGATTCACCGGCCTGCATCGTGGTAGACGAAGGCGACATGAGCGGCCACCTGGCGCGCATGCTCAAGCAGGCCGGGCAGAACGCGCCGGCGAGCAAACCCATCCTGGAGATCAACGCCGAGCACGCGCTGATCAAGCGCCTGGACTCGGCTGAAGGCAGCGAGCGTTTCGACGACCTCGCGCACATCGTCTTCGACCAGGCCGTGCTGGCCGAAGGTGGCCATCTCGAAGACCCGGCGGCCTACGTTCGGCGCGTGAACTCGCTGCTGACGGCCTGATGCCGCAGTGAGCTGAGCTTCAGGCGAAACCGTCGCCGTCGAAGCTCACGTCTTCATCAACGCCCCCGCGGTGCCAGCGCGCCACGGGGGCGTTGTCCATCAGGGCGGCCGTCTCGGCCATGGCCTCGATCTGCTCGCGCAGTTGCGTGGTCTGCTGGTTCCAGTAGGCCGCGGTGCCGAAAAACGGAAAGTTCAGCGGGAAGGTGGGGTCGCTCCAACGCTCGGCCAGCCACGCGCTGTGGCGCAGCATGCGCAGCGTGCGCAGCGGCTCGATGAGGCGGCGCTCGCGCTCGTCGAAATCGCAGAACTGTTCGTAGCCTTCGAGCAGGGTGTTGAGCTGCTGCGCCATCGTGGCGTGGTCGCCCGAGACCAGCATCCACAGGTCTTGCACGGCAGGGCCCTGCATGGCGTCGTCGAGGTCGACGATGTGCGGCGCCCCGTCTCGCCAGAGCACGTTACCCAGGTGGCAATCGCCGTGCAGCCGCAGCGTCTGCAAGGGGGCTTCAGGCGTGAAGGTGTCGAAGGCGGCGTTCACGGCGGCCAGGGCCTGCTCGCAGGCCTGCTGCCAGGGCGCACGCTCGGTGTCGGGCACGAAGCCGCCGGCCAGCAACAGGCGCAGCGCACGTTCACCATCGGCACGCGGGTGCAGGTGGTGGCGGTGTTCGAACACGCTTTGCCGGCCCACGGCGTGCAGCCGGCCGATGAAGCGGCCCAGCTGGCGCAGCGCGGCCGGGTCTTCGAGCTCGGGCTCGCGCCCGGCGCAGCGCGCCGAGACGCCCCAGCGGTGGCCGAAGCCGCAGGCCAGCGTGGGCGGCGTGCCCAGCAACTGCACCTCGGGCGCGGCCGAGGGCAGCGCCAGCGGCGGTACCACGGGCACTTCGGCCGCGGCCAGTTCCAGCGCGAAGGCGTGCTCCTCCAGGATCTGCGCGTCGCTCCAGCGCCCGGGGCGGTAGAACTTGGCCACCACGGCGCTGTGGCCCTGGTGGGACACTTCCAGAAAGACCTGGAAGACGCGGTTCTCGTAGCTGTTGAGCTGCAGCACGCGGCCGTCGCCGCGCAGGCCCACGGCGTCCAGCGCGTCCAGCACGCGCTGGGGGTCGAGGTGGCTGTAGTCCAAACCCGGCTTCAGGCGCGCCGCGCGGGCGGCACGGGGCCGTCGACGACCACGCCGCCGCCGTCGGGCGGCCGGCCCGGTGCGGGGGCGGGTGCGGTGGCTGGCAGCAGCGAGCTGTAGTGCGATTCGGCGAAGCTTGAATCGGCAAAGCGCGAATCGGCAAAGGCCGAATCGGGCCACTGCCCCTGCTGGCGTTGCTGGCGCCGCGTCGCCACGGTGCTCGACAGCCGCTCGCGCGACTGGTCCACTGGCGACAAGGGCATGGGCGCCGACACCGGCATGGCCGAGTTCAGCACGGGCAGCGGCAGCAAACCCTGCAGTTCGGCCACGGTGGGCAACTCGCCGGGCCTGCAGCGCAGGTAACGCACGCGGCAGGTTTCGAGCACGGCGGCCTTGATCTGCCGGCTGCGACGCGAGCTGCTGCGCTCGGTTTCGATGTCTACCGCCGCCAGCACACGCCCGCTGGCGCTGCAGATGGCAAACGCCACATGGCTGCCGGCCAGCAGGTCGTACCAGTAGCGCACACGCTGTGGGTCCAGCGGCTGGCAGAAACGCACCAGCGGCAGCTTGGCGAGGATGGCGTGCTGCGGCAAAGCTTCGCGCAGTTGGCGATACAGACGCCGTTCGTCGGAGGTGAACACCGGCCGCGCCGACAGGCCCCATTCGCGCGGCAGCGGCCCGCGCCCGGGCTTGCGCCGGGCCTGCGCCAGCAGCAGCAGCGCCACCAGCAGCAGCACGGCGGCCACGAGGGCGGGGATCCAAGCAAGCAGGGGCGGCATGACAGCGGGGGGTGGCAGGCGGTGGCGCGGCGCCCGGCGGGCCCCGCAGATGCCAGGGCACCGGGATGGAGCAGGATTATTGCCCCCGCCCCCACCGCAGCGCGTCAGCCCGATGGGGGTGGGGCGCCCCGCGCCACGCAGTCGGGTGAGCGCCTGCGCGGGTGGTGGCAATGCGGCTGCAGACTCCGGCTATACTCGTGGGCTTTCCCCGATTTCGGCCGGGGTAGCGCTGTCTGCCACGTGATCGCCCCGCGAGTCCGCCCCCCACAGAGCGGTACCAAAGGACAGATCGGCAGGCGGTGGGGCCACAGCCCTGCAGGCCGATGTAACGCGTGGGCTCAAAACAGCCCACGTTCTTTGAGAGACTCTCATGAAGACCTTCAGCGCCAAGCCGGCCGAAGTGACGCACGAGTGGTTTGTGATTGACGCCACCAACAAGGTGCTCGGTCGTGTTGCCAGCGAAGCAGCACGCCGTTTGCGCGGCAAGCACAAAGCCATTTACACGCCTCACGTCGACACCGGTGATTTCATCATCGTCGTCAATGCCGACAAGCTCCGCGTGACCGGGGCCAAGGCCACCGACAAGATCTATTACCGTCACAGCGGCTACCCCGGCGGCATCACCGCCACGCCCTTCAAGGACATGCAGGCCAAGCACCCCGGCCGCGCCCTGGAGAAGGCCGTCAAGGGCATGCTGCCCAAGGGCCCGTTGGGCTACGCGATGGTCAAGAAGCTGAAGGTCTACGCTGGTGACACCCACCCGCACACCGCTCAGCAGCCCAAGCCGCTCGAGATCTGAGGACGAAGCGATGATCGGAACCTGGAATTACGGCACCGGCCGCCGCAAGTCGAGCGTGGCACGCGTCTTCATCAAGAAGGGCAGCGGCCAGATCGTCATCAACGGCAAGCCCATTGACGCCTACTTCGGCCGTCAGACCTCCATCATGATCGTGCGCCAGCCGCTGCTGCTCACGGGCAACAACGAGGCCTTCGACATCAAGATCAACGTGCACGGTGGCGGTGAATCCGGCCAGGCCGGCGCGGTGCGCCACGGCATCACCCGTGCGCTGATCGACTACGACACCGCGCTGAAGCCTGACCTCAGCCGTGCCGGCTTCGTGACGCGTGACGCGCGCGAAGTTGAGCGCAAGAAGGTCGGTCTGCACGGCGCCCGCCGTCGCAAGCAGTTCAGCAAGCGCTGACGCCCCTGCCCCGGGGGTGCCCGCACGCAGCGGGTATCCCTACGGGCTTGTGGAACCGCGGATCGTCGACAATCGGCGCCCGCGGTTTTTGTTTTTTGGGGCGCAGCCCCCAAGTACGATCTCTGAAGATCATCTGCTGCCACTGGAGCCTGCCATGAACGCTGTTGCCGAACTGCCCGTCACCACCGACGAAATGCCGCCCCCGCTGGTCTTCACCGACAGCGCCGCCGCCAAGGTGGCCGACCTGGTGGCCGAAGAAGGCAATCCCGAGCTGAAGCTGCGTGTTTTTGTGCAAGGCGGCGGTTGCTCCGGCTTCCAGTACGGCTTCACCTTCGACGAGGTGATCAACGAAGACGACACGCAGATGACGAAAAACGGCGTCACGCTGTTGATCGATGCGATGAGCCTGCAGTACCTCGGCGGTGCCGAGATCGACTACAAGGAAGATCTGCAGGGCGCGCAGTTCGTCATCAAGAACCCGAACGCCACCACCACCTGCGGCTGCGGGTCGTCTTTCTCGGCCTGAGGGCCTGGCGCCGCCGCCGGGCGGCGTGTTCAGTGCGCGGGGTAGAGCGCGCCCAACACACGGGGGCCGCAGGCGCCCGTGACCGCGGGCACGTTGCCTGGCTGCCGTGCCAAGCTCGCCTGCGCCAGCCAAGCGAAAGCCAGGGCCTCCACTTGCTCGGGGGCCACGCCCAGCGCGGCTGAGCTGGCCACCTCCACACGGGGCAAGGCTGCCTGCAACAAGTGCATCAGGTGCGTGTTGGCGGCACCGCCGCCGCACACGTGCAGGGCTTGTGTGGCTGGCGCATGGGCCAGCACGGCATCCGTGACGCTGCGCGCGCACAACGCTGCCAGCGTGGCCATCACATCGGCGGGCGCACGCGCCACGCCGTCGTCCAGGCAACGCATCAGCCAACGCGCATCGAACAGGTCGCGTCCGGTGCTCTTCGGCGGGGGCTGCGCGAAATAGGGTTCGGCCAAGGCCCGCACGAGCAAGGCCTCATCCACCCGGCCGCTGGCCGCCCACTGGCCTCCGGCATCGAAGGCAAGGCCACGGTGCTGCTGGCACCAGCCGTCCATCAGCACATTGGCTGGGCCGGTGTCGAAACCCTCGACGCGCCCATCGGCGTGCAGCAGCGTCACGTTGGCGATACCCCCCAGGTTCAGCACCGCATGCGCCTGGCCCGGGCGGCCGAAACTGGCGGCGTGGAAGGCTGGCACCAGCGGCGCGCCTTGCCCGCCGGCAGCCACATCGCGGCTGCGGAAATCGCAGACCACATCGATGCCGGTCAGCTCGGCCAGCAAGGCGCCGTTGAGCAGCTGCACCGTGTAACCAGTGGCATCGTGCAGGCCGGGCTGGTGGCGCACGGTCTGTCCATGGGCGCCCAGCGCGGTGATGTGCGCGGCGGTCTGCCCCTGCGCCTGCAGCAGGCCATGCACGGCTTGCGCATAGACGCGCGACAGAGCATTGGCCGCCAGGGCGCTGCGGTGCAGTTCGTCGGCGCCGCTGTGGTTGAGGGCCAGCAGCTCACTGCGCAGTGCGGGCGGGAAGGGCAGGTGCACATGGCCGCGCGATTGCAGCGGGCGACCCCCGACCTCGCTTTCCGCGAGCACCGCATCCACCCCATCCAGCGATGTACCCGACATCAGGCCGATGAAGCGGGCCATGTGCGGCGTGCCGAGCGGACGGGGTGTTGCGGGGTCTGAGACGAGCGGGTGCTGCGCGGCCGGGGCGTGTGACGCCCCGCCGCGTTCACTCCATCGTCACCCGGGCGCTGGCCAGGGTTTCGGCGGCTTGCAGCTTGACCTGCACGGCCGCCACGCGCTCCTGGAACTGCGGGCGCAGGCCGGCGTCGATGGGACGCGCCTCCGAGGCTTTGGCCACCCGCAAGGGATCTTGGTGCTGCCCGGCGACGCGGAACTCGAAGTGCAGGTGCGGCCCCGTGGCCCAGCCCGTGGCGCCGACCGCCCCGATGCGCTGGCCCTGTTCAACACGCTGGCCCTTCTTCACGTCGATGCGACTCAGGTGCGCGTACAGCGTGCTGCGGTTGTTCGGGTGGCGAATCTCGACGACGTTGCCGTAGCCATTCTGGCGGCCGGCATAGTCGACCACCCCATCACCCACCACACGCACCGGCGTGCCCGTGGGAGCGCCGTAGTCCACGCCCAGGTGCGCGCGGCGCGTCTGGAAGATGGGGTGGATGCGCATCGCGAACCCGGAGGTCACGCGCGAGAACTCCAGCGGGCTGGCCAGGAAGGTGCGGCGCTTGCTGCTGCCGTCGAGCCCGTAGTAGGCGCCCTTGCCGTCGGCGCCGGCAAACCACACCGCATGGTGCTCGCGGCCGGCATTGACAAACTCGGCGGCCAGCACGCGGCCGGCGCCTTCGTTCCAGGCCACGGGCTCGCCGTCGGCCATCAGCGATTCATAGACCACGCTGAAGGTGTCGCCCTTGCGCAGCTCGCGGTGGAAGTCGAGATCGGTGGAGAAGATATCCGCCAGCTGCACGGCCACGGCGTCGGGCAGGCCCGATTCGTCGGTGGCAGCGAACAGCGAACTGCGAATGCTGCCGCTGGACAGGCGCGACTGCGTGGTGAAAGGCGCTGTTTCCAGGCGCGCCAGCCAGCGCCCGTCGATGCGTGACACCGTCAGGCGCGTGAAGTGCGTGCGGGCCAGCTCGCTGTTCTCGGCCGGGAAGCGGGCCACCAGTTCGCGCAGGCTGCCGAAGCTGTCGGTGTCGGCGCGCACCATCTTGCCGCCGCGGCCGGCGATCAGGCGCCGGGCCGTGGCATCGCTGCGGATGAAGCTGGCGGCTTCCGGATCGCGCACGCCCAGGCGGGCGAAGAGGCTTTCTGCGGTGTCGGTGCCACGCGTGATGTCGCTGCGCGTCAGCACCAGCTCTTGCAGCGCCAGTTCGGCCAGCTGGGCGTCAACACCCTGCGGCGCGAGCGTTTCGGTGATCACCCGCTTGGGCAGCGTGGCGGCATCGGGGGCCAGCGGTGCCACGGCCACCGCGGTGATGCCGAAGCCCGCCATGGCCACCACGGCACCGGCCACGAGCCTGCGGCGGTGCTGTTCGGTGAAGGCTTGCAGACCTTGCAGGGCGCGGGTGGCAGCGGGCATCAAGGGCGGGAGATCACGGCTGAACGCTGGTGACCCTGTGGCTGCAACAGGGGCCCTGCAGTGTTGATCGAGTGGCTTGCCAGGGCGGGCTGAAGCCGGCGCCGGACAGGCCGTCTACTAGAATGAAAGGCTGCGCAGCCGAGGGCTGTGCCGTGACATCCATCTTGCAAAGACCGGCCGAGTATAACGAAGCCTCCCCCTTTCGGGCGAGTGCAAACACCCCATCGAGTAAGCGTTCATGACAGAGCCCAGCGCCTCCCAGGCGGCCCCCGCAACGACCCAGCCCTTGAGCGATGCGGTGCAGCAGGCCCTGGCCGTGTCGCTGCGCGGTTGCGACGAACTGCTGCCCCAGGCCGACTGGGTAAAGAAGCTGCAGCGCGCCGAAGCCACCGGCCAGCCGCTGCGCATCAAGCTGGGCCTCGACCCGACGGCGCCCGACATCCACATCGGCCACACCGTGGTGCTGAACAAGATGCGCCAGTTGCAGGACCTGGGGCACACGGTCATCTTCCTGATCGGCGACTTCACTTCGATGATCGGCGACCCCTCCGGCCGCAACGCCACGCGCCCGCCGCTGACGCGCGAGCAGATCGAGGCCAACGCCCAGACCTACTACAAGCAGGCCAGCCTGGTGCTGGACCCGAGCAAGACAGAGATTCGCTACAACAGCGAGTGGAGCGACCCGCTGGGCACGCGCGGGCTGATCCAGCTCTCGGCCAAGTACACGCTGGCGCGCATGCTCGAGCGCGACGATTTCACCAAGCGTTTCAAGGCCAACACGCCCATCAGCCTGCACGAGCTGCTGTACCCGCTGATGCAGGGCTACGACTCGGTGGCCCTGAAGAGCGACCTCGAACTCGGCGGCACCGACCAGAAGTTCAACCTGCTGGTGGGCCGCGCGCTGCAGCAGGAGTTCGGGCAGGAGCCGCAGTGCATCCTGACCATGCCGCTGCTGGAAGGGCTGGACGGCGTCGAGAAGATGTCGAAGAGCAAGCACAACTACATCGGCATCACCGAAGCGCCCAACACCATGTTCGCCAAGGTGCTGAGCATCAGCGACGTGCAGATGTGGAAGTGGTACACGCTGCTGAGCTTCAGGCCTGAAGGCGAGATAGCAGCGCTGAAGGCCGAAGTCGAGGGCGGCCGCAACCCGAAAGACGCCAAGGTGCTGCTGGCGCGCGAGATCACCGCGCGTTTCCACGGCGCGGCGGCGGCCGAGGCTGCGGTGGAAGACTTCCACCGCCGCGCGGCGGGCGGCGTGCCCGACGAGATTCCTGAAGTGGCGCTGGGCGGTGCGCCGCTGGCCGTGGGCGCGCTGCTCAAGCAGGCGGGTCTGGCCCCTTCCACCAGCGAGGCCCTGCGCCTGGTGGAGCAGGGCGGCGTGCGCGTGGACGGTGGCGTGGTGGGCGACAAGGGCCTCAAGCTGGCCGCGGGCGTCTACGTGGTACAGGTCGGCAAACGCAAGTTCGCGCGTGTGACGCTTTCGGCCTGAACGCGCATGCAGGTACAGCGTTACCTGCAGCTCTCCATCGCGGTGGCGCTGGCCACCATCGCGCTGAAAACCGGCGCCTGGTGGGTGAGCGACAGCGTGAGCCTGCTGTCCGATGCCCTGGAGTCATTGGTGAACCTGGCCGGCGCGGTGTTTGCACTGGCCATGGTGACCATCGCCGCGCGCCCGCCCGACGAGGACCACCCCTACGGCCACCACAAGGCCGAGTACTTCAGCAGCGGCTTCGAAGGGGTGCTCATCTTTGCAGCGGCGCTGGGCATCGTGTGGGCCGCGGTCGCGCGGCTGCTGAACCCGCAGCCGCTGGAGGCCGTCGGCATCGGGCTGGCGCTGTCGGTGGTGAGCTCGGCGCTGAATGGGGCGCTGGCCTACAGCATGCTGCGCAAGGCGCGGCAGGTGCATTCGATGGCGCTGGAGGCCGATGCGCGCCACCTCTTCACCGATGTGTGGACCTCGGTTGGCGTGGTGGCGGGCCTGCTGGCCGTGCTGGCCACGGGCTGGGGCTGGCTCGACCCCGTGATCGCCATCGCGGTGGCACTGAACATCCTGCGCGTGGGCGCAGCCCTGATCTGGCAATCGGTGCGCGGCTTGATGGACGAGGCGCTGGAGCCCGAGCACCAGGCGGCGGTGGCGCGTGTGCTGGCGGACGCGGCCCACGATGCCGTGCGCTTCGACCACGTGAGCTCGCGCCGCGCCGGGCCGCGGCGTTTCATCGACCTGCACATGCACATGCCGGCCGACTGGAGCCTGGGCCGGGCGGCCGGGGAGCGCGCCAGCGTCGAGCGTGCGCTGATGCAGGCCGTGCCCGGGCTGCGCGCCAGCATCCAGCTCTTGCCGCTGGGGGTGGAGGCCCACTTGGACGACCCGCCTGACAGCCAGGAGCCCCGCAGGTGATCGCGCTGGTGCAGCGTGTGCGCCAGGCCCGCGTGGAAGTCGCAGGCGCCACCATCGGCGAGATCGGCGCCGGCTTGCTGGTGCTGGCGTGCGCGGAACCGGCCGACACGCCTGCCCTGGCCGCAAAAATGCTCGACAAGCTGCTCAAGCTGCGCATCTTCAGCGACGAGGCCGGCAAGATGAACCGCAGCGTGCAGGACGTGGGCGGCGGGCTGCTCATCGTCAGCCAGTTCACGCTGGCGGCGGATGTCAGCGGCGGCAACCGGCCCAGCTTCACCGGGGCCGCGCCGCCGGCCCTGGGCCGTGCGCTCTACGAAGAGCTGCTGCGCCTGGCGCGTGAACGCCACCCGCAGGTGGCCGCGGGTGAGTTCGGTGCCGACATGCAGGTGCACTTGGTGAACGACGGCCCCGTGACGATCCCGATCACCCTGCGTTGAGCAAGAAGGACAAAGGCCGCCCGAAGGCGGCCTTTTCATGCCCGCAGGCGGCGGTGCATCAATCCGCCATCAATCGGCGTATTGCCCGGCCGCCTTGATGGCCGGGCCCCACTTGGCGATTTCGGCTTCCACGAACTTCTTGTGGTCGGCGGGGTTGATGCGGCTGTCGGTGACGACCACGGCGCCCAGGGCTTCCTGGCGCTTGATGAACTCGGGGTCTTTCAGCGCCGCGCGCAGGGCGGTGTTCACCTGGTCGATGATGGCCTTGGGCGTGCCCTTGGGTGCGTACAGGCCGTGCCAGATCGAGACATTGAAGCCCTTGAGGCCCTGCGAATCCAGCGTCGGCAGCTTGCTCAGCGCGGGCGTGCTCAGCGGCTTCATCGTGGTGACGGCGAAGGCCTTGACCTTGCCGGCTTCGATCTGGCCGGTGGTGTTGGTGGTCTGGTCGCACATGATGTCGACCTGGCCGCCCAGGATGTCGGTCATGGCCGGCGCGGTGCCCTTGTAGGGCACGGTGGTCATGTCGATCTTCAGGCTCTGCTGGAAGAGCAGGCCGCACAGGTGCGAAGCAGCGCCCAGGCCGGCGTTGGCCAGGTTGATCTTGCCCTTGTTGGCTTCCAGCCACTTGGCGAGTTCGGCGTAGTTGTTGGCCGGCAGCGTGGGGCGGCCGATCAGCGTCATCGGCACGTCGTTGACCATGCCCACGTATTCGAAGTCTTCCAGCACCTTGAACGACAGGTTGCGGTACAGCGCCGGCGCGGTGGCCATGCCGATGTGGTGCAGCAGGAAGGTGTAGCCGTCGGGGTTGGCCTTGGCCACCTTGGCCGCGCCCAGCGTGCCGCCCGCGCCACCGACGTTTTCGATGATGATGGTCTGGTTCTTCAGGCTCTTGCGCAGCACCTCGGCCAGGTCACGCGCCACCTTGTCGGTGGGGCCGCCCGCGGCGAAAGGCACGACCATCGTGATCGGCTTGTCGGGGTAGGCGAAGGCGCTGGTGGCCACGAAGGCGGCCGCCAGGGCGGTGAGGGTCTTGTACGTCGTCTTCATGGTCTTGTCTCCGGCGAAGGGGCGGTTGTGCACGGCGCCGATGTTAGGGCGGCCGGGCACCGGAGCCACCGCGGGAACTACTTATCGCGCCACTGGCCGTGAGGTCATGGGCCGGGCTGCCCTTCAGGCATAGCTGCGTTTGTCCTCGATCACCTTGCCGTCGTTGGGCAGGCTGCCCGGGGGCAGCAGCTGCACCTCGCAGCGCAGTTTGGTGAGCTCGCGCACGCTGGCGGCCACCGCGGCCTGCAGGCCTTCGGCCGCGCTGCTGGTTTCGGCATGCAGGGTCAGCTGGTCGTTGGCCATCTCGCCTTCCACCACCAGGCGCGCGCGGCCCAGTTCGGGGTGGCGCTTGAGCACCTCGGCCACCTGGCTGGGGTGCACGAACATGCCGCGCACCTTGGCTGTCTGGTCGGCGCGGCCCATCCAGCCCCGGATGCGCGTGTGGGTGCGGCCGGTGGGGCAGGGGCCGGGCAGCACGGCGCTCAGGTCGCCGGTGCCGAAACGCAGCATGGGGTAGTCGGCGTTGAAGGTGGTGACCACCACCTCGCCCACCTCGCCATCGGGCAGCACGTCGCCGGTGCCCGGGCGCACGATTTCCACCACCACGCCTTCGTCGACCACCAGGCCTTCGCGCGCCGCGGTCTCGTAGGCGATGACGCCCACGTCGGCGGTGGCGTAGGCCTGGTAGCCCGCGATGCCGCGCGCCAGCAGCCAGTCGCGCAGGCTGGGCGGGAAGGCCTCGCCGCTGAGCAGCGCCTTGCGCAGGCTGGGCAGTTGCACGCCGGTCTCGGCCGCCTTCTCCAGCAGGATGCGCAGGAAGCTGGGCGTGCCGGTGTAGGCACTGGGGCGCAGGTGCTGCATGGCCTGCAACTGCAGCTCGGTGTTGCCCACGCCGCCAGGAAAGACGGTGCAGCCCAAGGCGTGCGCGCCGCTTTCCATGATCCACGCGCCGGGCGTGAGGTGGTAGCTGAAGCTGTTGTGCACCAGGTCGCCGGCCGTGAAGCCGGCGGCGCGCATTGCCCGGGCCACGCGCCAGTAGTCGGCAGCGAAGCCTTCGGGTTCGTAGATCGGGCCGGGCGACTGGTAGACGCGCCGCGCCGGCCGCAGCGCACGCTGCGTGGCCCAGCCCAGGGCCGAGAAACCACCGAAGGCGTCGCTGCCGCGCTGCGCGTTCTGCGCGTCCAGCAGCTCGTGCTTGCGCGTGACGGGCAGCCGGGCCAGCGCGGCCAGGCTGGTGACGGCGGCGGCGTCCACGCCCTGCAGGCGCGTGGCCATCGCGGGCACGGCCATCGCTGCTTGCACCTGCGCGGGCAGGGCCAGGGCCAGCGCGGCCTCACGTTCAGCGGGGCTGCGGGTCTCCAAGGGGTCGGGCTGCATGGGGCGCCTGTTCCTGCGGGGGCTTCAGTCTTCCTGGTCCCAGCGGGCCAGGCGCTTCTTCAGTTCATCGATCAGCTGGCGCTGCCCGGTGGCGTTGCGCACGCTCAGCCGGTCCCACTCGGGCGTCATCGCCAGCTTGCGGGCCAGGCGCACCTGCAGGTTTTCGCCTTCCACGCTGGCCTGCAGCACGGGCTTGCCGCGCAACTCGAAACCTGCGCCGCGGGCGCTGAGCTTCAGGTCGCGCGCGGCGCGTTGCAGGGCCTGCAAGGCATCGTCGGGCTTGAAGGCGGGCAGCGCGAAACCGAAGCTGTCGTCGTCGCTCATGACAACCAGCGCTTGCGGCGCTTGTAGCTCTTCACGTCCTTGAAGCTCTTGCGGTCGCCACCGCCCATGCCGAGGTAGAACTCCTTGACGTCCTCGTTCTCGCGCAGGTCCTGCGCGGCGCCTTCCATCACGATGCGGCCGCTTTCCAGGATGTAGCCGTGGTCGGCGTAACGCAGTGCCATGTGGGTGTTCTGCTCGGCCAGCAGGAAGGTGACCTTCTCGCGCTGGTTGAGGTCTTTCACGATCTCGAAGACCTCTTCCACGATCTGCGGCGCCAGGCCCATGCTGGGCTCGTCCAGCAGCACCATCTTCGGGTTGGCCATCAGCGCGCGGCCGATGGCGCACATCTGCTGCTCGCCGCCGCTGGTGTAGGCCGCCTGGCTGCCGCGCCGCGTTTTCAGGCGCGGGAAGTAGTTGTAGACCTTCTCCAGCGTGGCGTTGATGGCCGCCTTGCCGTCCTTGCGCGTGTAGGCACCAGTCATCAGGTTGTCTTCGATGGAGAGGTGCGCAAAGCAGTGCCGCCCCTCCATCACCTGGATCACGCCCCGCTCCACCATCGCCGAGGTACTGAGCTTCTCGATGCGCTCGCCGCGCAACTCGATGCTGCCCTTGGTGACCTCGCCGCGCTCGCCGGCGAGCAGGTTGCTCACCGCGCGCAGCGTGGTCGTCTTGCCGGCGCCGTTGCCACCCAGCAAGGCCACCACGCCGCCCTCGGGCACCTGCAGGCTCACGCCCTTCAGCACCAGGATGACGTGGTTGTAGATGACCTCAATCCCGTTGACGTTGAGGAGCGGGGCGCTCATGGCTTCAGCTCTGGCAGTCGGCCGGTGCGCGGCGGGTGAGCTTCTTCTCGCCGGCGTACTTCTCGGCCGAGCCCTTGACCATGGGCTTGATCAGCTGCTCGTCGGCCTGCAGCCAGTCAGAAGCCCAGGTGAACTTGGCGCCGTCCCAGGTGTGCACACGCGCCCAGGCCGAGCCCATGTGGTTGACGCAGCTGGTGGAGACCGGCCGCATCACGCCCTTGAAGCCCAGGGCGTCCAGCTTGGCTTGCGTGAGGTCGAGGTTCTCGTAGCCCCAGCGTGCCTGCTCGCCCGTCATCGGCTTGCCCTTGCCGAAACGCTCTTGCGCCGCGCGCACGCCCTCGACGGCGAGCATCGCGCCCACCACGCCGCGCATGTAGAGCACCTGCCCCACTTCGTCTTTCGGCCCAGTGCCCTGGCCCTTGGCATGCACCTTGTCCAGGATGTCCTTCACCACCGCGGCCTGCGGCTCGGCACCGTGCTGCATCATCACCGCGCTGTAGCCCTTGGCCGCGGCGCCCACGTCCTTGAGGTCGGGCTCGGCGCCGCTCCACCAGGTGCCGAACATCTTCTCGCGCGGGTAGCCGGTGGCGATGGCTTCCTTCAGCGCGGTGGCCGTCATCACGCCCCAGGTCTGCATCACCACGAAGTCGGGGCGCTGCTGGCGCACCTGCAGCCAGATGGCCTTCTGCTCCACGCCAGGCGCCGGCACCGGCAGCAGCTGGATCTCGAAGCCGTGCATCTTCTGCCGCTCTTGGATGATGGGCAGCAGCTCCTTGCCGAAGGGGCTGTCGTGGTAGACGACGGCGATCTTCTTGCCCTTGAGCTTGTCCCAGCCGCCCTGGGTCTTGGCGATGTGCTGCAGCACGGTGTCGCCGGCCACCCAGTAGTGGCCGATCAGCGGGAAGTTCCACTTGAAGACGCCGCCGTCCTGGCTGTCGCTGCGGCCGTAGCCCGAGGTGATCATCGGGATCTTGTCGTTCGGGATCTTCTCGGTGAGCGCGAAGGTGATGCCCGTGGACAGCGGCTGGAACACCGTGGCGCCGCCGTGTTTGCCCTTCAGGCGCTCGTAGCACTCCACGCCGCGGTCGGTGGCGTAGGCGGTTTCGCACTCTTCCACCAGTGTCTGCACGCCGTTGATGCCGCCGCGCACGTTGACGAGCTTCATGTAGTCGGCGTAGCCGTTGGCAAACGGCGTGGCGTTCGGCGCCACCGGGCCGGTGCGGCCGGTGAGGCTGGGGAAAAACTGCACCTTGGCCTGCGCGAGCGCGGCCGTGGCGGTGAACAGGCTGCCGGCAGCCAGGGTGGCGGCCAGGGCCAGGGTGCTGAGCTTCATGGTCTTGTCTCCGAGCTTCGTTGGGTTGGGGTCAATGAGGGAAGGGCCACAGCCGCATCTTTTCCTTGGCGGTCGACCACAGTCGCGCCAGGCCGTGCGGTTCTTTGATGAGGAAAAAGACGATGAGCGCGCCGAAGATCATCAGCTCGCTGTGTGCCACCGCGGCGGTGCTGATCTCCACACCGAACAGGTTGCCGAAAGCCGGCAGCGCGCGGTTCAGGAAGATGGGCAGGATGACGATGAAGGCCGCGCCGAAGAAGCAGCCCATGATCGAGCCCAGCCCGCCGATGATGATCATGAACAGCAGCTGGAAGCTGCGGTCGATGCTGAAGGCGGCCGGCTCCCAGGAACCGAGGTGCACGAAGCCCCACAGGCCGCCGGCCACGCCGACGATGAAGCTGCTGACCGCAAAGGCCGTGAGTTTGGCGTAGACGGGGCGGATGCCGATGACGGCGGCGGCCACGTCCATGTCGCGGATGGCCATCCACTCGCGGCCGATGTGCCCGCGCACCAGGTTTTTGGCCAGCCACGCGAACAGCACCACGATGCCCAGGCAGAACAAGTACTTCTCGTGCGGCGTGTTGATGGAGATGCCGAAGAACGAGAGGTTGGAAACGCTCACCGAGCCCGAAGGCGAGTTGTTCGTGAACCAGCTGATGCGCAGGAAGGCCCAGTCGACGAAGAACTGCGCCGCCAGCGTGGCCACGGCGAGGTACAGGCCCTTGATGCGCAGCGACGGGATGCCGAAGAACACGCCCACCACCGTGGCGCACAGGCCGCCGAGCAGCAGTGCCCCGATGAGCGGCATGCCCTCGACGCGCACGAAGAAGTTGTAGGCCGCGTAGGCGCCCACGGCCATGAAGGCGCCGGTGCCCAGGCTGATCTGCCCGCAATAGCCCACCAGGATGTTCAGGCCCAGTGCGGCCAGCGACAGGATCAGGAAGGGGATGAGGATGGCGCGGAAGAGGTACTCGTCGGCCAGCAGCGGCACGCCTATCACCGCGAAGGCCAGCAGCGCGAGCATGGCAACGCGGTCTTGCGTGATCGGGAAGACCTGCTGGTCGGCCCGGTAGCTGGTCTTGAACTGCCCGTTCTCTCTGTACAGCATGGCTCAGACCCGATCGATGATCTTTTCGCCGAAGAGGCCCTGCGGCCGCACCAGCAGCACGAACAACACCAGCACGTAGCCGAACCAGATCTCGATGCCGCCGCCCAAAGTGGGGCCGAGGTAGACCTCGCTGACCTTCTCGCCCACGCCGATGATCAGCCCGCCGATGATGGCGCCGGGCACGCTGGTGAGGCCGCCCAGGATGACCACCGGCAGCGCCTTCAGCGCCACCAGGCTCAGCGAGAACTGCACGCCGAGCTTGCTGCCCCAGATCATGCCGGCCACCAAGGCCACGAAGCCGGCCACGCTCCAGACGATGACCCAGATGCGGTTCAGCGGGATGCCGATGCTCTGCGCCGCCTGGTGGTCGTCGGCCACGGCACGCAAAGCGCGGCCGGTGCTGGTGTACTGGAAGAAGATGCTCAAGCCCACCACCAGCGCCGCGGCGATGCCGGCGGCGTAGAGGTCTTCCTTGTTCACGAGCACGCCGCCTTCGAACACACTCTCCAGCATGAAGAGCGGGTCTTTCGGCAGCCCGACGTCGATCTTGTAGATGGCGCTGCCGAAGAGCGTCTGCCCGAAGCCGTCAAGGAAGTAGGCGATGCCCAAGGTGGCCATCAGCAGCGTGATGCCCTCCTGGTTCACGAGCTTGCTCAGCACCAGGCGTTCGATCAGCCAGGCCACGGCCACCATCACCACCATGGCGCCCGCAAAGGCCAGCAGGTTGCCGACGAGCTTGTTGTCCAGCCCCAGCAGCGCCGGGAACCATTCGGAAAAGCGCGCCATCGCCAGCGCCGCGAACAGCACCATCGCGCCCTGCGCGAAGTTGAAGACGCCGCTGGCCTTGAAGATGAGCACGAAGCCCAGGGCCACCAGCGAATAGAGCATGCCGCTCATGAGCCCGCCGATGACGGTTTCGAGGAAGAAGCCCATGTCAGTGACCCGCTCCGAGGTAGGCGCTGATGACCTCGGGGTTGGCGCGCACTTCTTCGGGCGTGCCGTCACCGATCTTCTTGCCGTAATCGAGCACGACCACGCGGTCGCTGATGTCCATCACCACGCCCATGTCGTGCTCGATGAGCACGATGGTGGTGCCGTACTCGTCGTTCACATCCAGGATGAAGCGGCTCATGTCGCGCTTCTCTTCCACGTTCATGCCGGCCATGGGCTCGTCGAGCAGCAGCACCTGCGGTTCCATCGCCAGCGCGCGGCCCAGGTCCACACGCTTCTGCAGGCCGTAGGGCAGGCGGCCCACGGGCGTCTTGCGGTAGGCCTGGATTTCGAGGAAGTCGATGATCTTCTCGACGAACTCGCGGTGCTCGCCCTCTTCACGCTCGGCGGCGCCGAAACGGATGGCCTGCTGGAAGAGGTTGCTCTTCATCTTCAGGTTGCGGCCCGACATGATGTTGTCGAGCACGCTCATGCCCTTGAAGAGCGCCAGGTTCTGGAAGGTGCGCGCCACGCCCATCTCGGCCACCTGGCGGCTGTTCATGTGGCTGAAGGTCTTGCCGCGGAAGGTGATCTGCCCTTCCTGCGGCGAATAAACACCGTTGATGCAGTTGAGCATGCTGCTCTTGCCGGCACCGTTGGGGCCGATGATGGCGCGCACCTCGTGCTCGCGCACGTTGAAGCTGATGTCGGTGAGCGCCTTCACGCCGCCGAAACGCAGGCTGATGTTCTTGACGTCGAGGATGACCTCGCCGATGCGGCGTTCGCTCATCAGGCGGCCCTCCCCAACATGGCCGCCGAAGGGAAGGTCTTGGCATCGACGATGGGCAGCGTGGCGCTCACGCTGCCGGTGCGGCCGTCTTCGAACTTCACCGCCGTCTCGATGAACTGCTCGGTCTTGCCGCCGTACAGCGCATCCACCAACGGCTGGTACTTCTCGCCGATGTAGCCGCGGCGCACCTTGCGTGTGCGGGTGAGTTCGCCGTCGTCGGCGTCGAGTTCCTTGTGCAGCACGAGGAAGCGGCTGATCTGGCTGCCGGCCAGCATGGCGTCGGCGGCGAGGTCGGCGTTGACCTTCTCCACGCAATCTTTCACCAGCGCCAGCACTTCTTTTTTCGCGGCCAGGTCGGTGTAGCCGGCGTAGGGCAGGTTGCGGCGCTCGGCCCAGTTGCCCACGGCCTCGAAGTCGATGTTGACGAAGGCACACACCTTCTCGCGCCGGTCGCCAAAGGCCACGGCTTCCTTGATGAAGGGGAAGAACTTGAGTTTGTTCTCGACGTACTTGGGCGCGAACATCGCGCCCTCGGCAGCCCCCGGTGAACCTGGCGCAGGCAGCAGGCGGCCCACGTCTTTCGCGCGGTCGATGATCTTCAGGTGGCCCGTGGCGTCGAGGAAGCCGGCGTCGCCCGTGTGGTACCAGCCGTCGGCCGTCAGCACCTCGGCCGTGGCCTTGTCGTTCTTGTAGTAGCCCTTGAGCAGGCCCGGGCTGCGCACGAGGATCTCGCCGTTGGCCGCCACCTGGATCTCCACGCCGTCGATGGGCACGCCCACGGTGTCGGCCTTCACCTCGTGGTCAGGCTGCAGGCACACGAAGACCGCGGTCTCGGTGCTGCCATACAGCTGCTTCAGGTTGATGCCGATGCTGCGGTAGAAAGTGAAGAGGTCGGGCCCGATGGCCTCGCCAGCCGTGTAGGCCACGCGCACGCGGCTGAAACCCAGCGTGTTGCGCAGCGGGCCGTAAACGCAGGCATTGCCCAGCGCATACAGCACCGTGTCCACCAGGCCCAAGGGCTTGCCGTCCATCTTGGTGGGGCCCACGCGGCGCGCCACGTCCATGAAGGTGTGGAACATCCAGCGCTTGAAGCGGCCCGCGTCTTCCATGCGGATCATCACGCTGGTGAGCAGGCCTTCGAAGATGCGCGGCGGCGCGAAGTAGTAGGTGGGCCCGATCTCCTTGAGGTCGATCATCACCGTGGCCGCACTCTCGGGGCAGTTCACCACGTAGCCGCAGGCCAGCCACTGCGCGTAGCTGAAGATGTTCTGGCCTATCCAGGCCAGTGGCATGTAGGCGAGCACCTCTTCGCGGTTGCTGAGCTTGTCGAAGCGCTGGCCGGCGGTGGCGCGGTCCAGCAGCGTGCCGTGCGTGTGCACCACGCCTTTCGGGTTGCCGGTGGTGCCGCTGGTGAAGAACATCGCGGCCACGTCGCCGGGCTGGCAGCGCGCCACTTCTTCGTCGAAAAGCCGTGCGTTGGCCGCGTCGTGAGCCTGGCCGGCGGCCACCAAGGCATCGACACTGTCCAGGCCGGGCTCGCTGTAGTTGCGCAGGCCGCGCGGGTCGTCGAACCAGATGCGGCGCAGGCTCGGGCACAACGCGCGCAGCTCGATCATCTTGTCGACCTGCTCCTGGTCTTCGACGATGGCGTAGGCGACTTCGGCGTTGTTGATCGGGAAGGCGTACTCGGTGGCGGCAGCGTCCTGGTACAGCGGCACGGGGATGGCCCCCAGCGCTTGGGCGGCCAGCATCGAGGCATAGAGGCGCGGTCGGTTCTCGCCGACGATGAGCAGGTGGTCGCCGCGCTGCACGCCGGCATGCGCCAGCCCGCAGGCCAGGCGTCGCACCAGCAGGGCCAGCGCGGCCCAGGTGGTGGTCTGCCAGATGCCGTAGACCTTCTCGCGCAAGGCCGGCGCCTCGGGGCGCGCCTGGGCGTGGTCCAGCAGCAATCGCGGAAAGGTCGTGGGCACGGACGGTGTCTCCTGGTGCTTTGCAGCGCATTCTGGGCGGCACTTTGACGCCATGTTGTCGTTGTGACGACAATCTTCGGGTTCGTCCTCACAGGCCTTTCCCGCAA
Source organism: uncultured beta proteobacterium (assembly GCA_963788035.1). GTDB lineage: Bacteria > Pseudomonadota > Gammaproteobacteria > Burkholderiales > Burkholderiaceae_C > Rubrivivax. Next base: position 1,167,181 of record CAWBFC010000005.1, on the reverse strand, counting down.
ATCCAGCCGCACGCCTTCGCTGTCCGCATGCCCGCTCATCCCTTGCCTCGTGCCGCCGAAGCCGCCGCCGTGCAGCCCTCGCGCTCGCGCGCGGCGCGGCCTGAAGACCTGCCGCAGATCCCCTGGCTGGTGGCGCTCGATGCGCAAGAGCGCGCGCGTGTGCAGACCGAGCTGCGCGTGGTGCAGGTGGAGCCCGGCGAACTCATCTGCCGCATCGGCCGCCCCGTGACCTACTGGTTCGGCCTGGTCGACGGCCTGCTGAAGATGAGCAACGACAGCGGCTCGGCCGATGGCCGCGGCACGCCCATCACTTTCACCGGTGTCTCGCCCGGCGGCTGGTTCGGCGAGGGCACGGTGCTGAAGAACGAGGTCTACCGCTACAACATCCAGGCCTTGCGCCGCAGTGTGGTGGCAGGCATTTCTTCCGACACCTTCCACTGGTTGCTGGGCCGCAGCATCGGCTTCAACCGTTTCGTGATGAACCAGCTGAACGAGCGCCTGGGCCAGTTCATCGCAGCGCGCGAGATCGACCGCCTCACGCACCCTGACGAACGTGTGGCGCGCAACCTCGCGGCGCTTTTCCACCCGGTGCTCTACCCCGGCGTGGGCGAGGTGCTGCGCATCACGCAGCAGGAACTGGGCTACCTGGTGGGCCTGAGCCGCCAGCGTGTGAACGAGGCGCTGGCTGCCCTGCAAAACGCCGCGGTGATACGCATCGAATACGGGGGTGTGCGGGTGCTGGACCTCGAAGCCCTGCGTCGCTACCGATCGGGCTGAGCGGGCGCTCACATAACAAGCACCTGCCGCCGGCAGGGTCGAATCTGTTGGAACTCTCGGCGGCTGGCGGGGCTCCTTCAGGGCTCAGCACAAGAAGGAGGGCCCTGCCATGAACCAGCCGCCACACCCGGCCGCACCCACCCTGGCCGCCAAAGTGAGCGTGGTGATCCCGGCGCTGAACGAGGCCAAGCGCATCGCCAGCGTGGTGCGCTACGCGCTGTCCGACCCCGCCACCGCCGAGGTGCTGGTGGTCGACGACAGCAGCATCGACGACACCGCCGCGCTGGCCCGCGAGGCCGGGGCGCGGGTCATCACCAGCACCATGCTGGGCAAGGGCGCCTCGATGCATGACGGCGCCATGCACGCCAAACACGAGCTGCTGGTCTACCTCGATGGTGATCTCGCCGGCCTGCGCCCCGGCATCGTCAGTGACCTCGCGCAGCCGCTGCTCGCCGACGAGGCCGACTTCGTCAAGGCGCGTTTCGGCCGCGGCGGCGGGCGGGTCACCGAGCTCACGGCCAAGCCCATGTTGAAGGTGTTTTTCCCCGAGCTCGCACACCTGGGCCAGCCGCTGGGCGGCGTGATCTCGGCGCGCCGCGCGCTGCTGCAGCAGATGGTGTTCGAAGACGGTTACGGCGTCGACATCGGCCTGCTGCTGGACGTGAAGCGTGCAGGGGCGCGCGTGGCCGAAATCGACATCGGCAGGCTGGAACACGACAGCCAGCCGCTGCTGGACCTGACGGTGATGGCCAACGAGGTGTCGCGCGTGATCTACAGCCGCGCGCGCGCTGCGGGCCGCCTGCATGTCGATCAGATCGTGGCCATGTACGAAACCCAGCGCCAGGCCACGGCCTCGCTGGACTACATCCTCACGCGGCGGCGCGGCCGCCAGCGCCTGCTGCTGCTGGACATGGACGGCACGCTCACCACCACACGCTTCGCGGTGGAGCTGGCGCTGGCCAGCGGGCAGGAAGGCGCGCTGGCCGCGCTGCTGGACGGCCCGAGCGACGACGCCCTGGCGCGCAGCGAGCGCATCGCCGGGCTCTTCCGCTTCGTGCACAAGCAGCAGTTCGAGCGTGTGGCGCGGGCCGCGCCCATCCGGCCGGGCGTGATCGAGTTCGTCAACCGCATGCGCCGCGCAGGCTTCATGGTGGGCGTGGTGAGCGACAGCTATTTCATCGCTGCCGACATCCTGCGCCGCCGTGTTTTTGCCGACTTCGCGCTCGCGCACACCATGCAGTTCGATGGTGAGGTGTGCAGCGGCCAGGTGAAGATCAACCCCGCCTTCCTGCCGCTGCGCGCCGGTGAAGGCCCCGCGGTGTGCAAGAGCCATGTGCTGCGCCGCTTTCGCGCCGAAGCGGGTGATCTGCCGCTGCTGGAATGCTGGGCCGTGGGCGACAACCTCAACGACCTGGGGCTGATGCGCCTGGCCGACCAGGCCTACGCCATCGACCCCAAGGCCGAGGCGCTGCGCCGTGAACCCGGCGTCACGGTGATCGAGAACTTCGACGAACTGCTGGCCCGCGTGCCGGCAGCGCTGGCCGCGTGACCGTGGTGCGATGACGGCGGCCGACTGGGCCGTCATCGGCCTTTACCTGGCCGGCACGTTGGGCCTGAGCGCCTGGCTGGCGCGCCGCCAGCACGGCGCCGACGATTACTACGTCGGCGGCCGCGACCTGCCCTGGTGGGCGCTGGCGCTGTCCATCCTGGCCACGCAGACCTCGGCCAACTCCTTCCTCGGCATCCCGGCCTACGTGGCGCTGGTGCCGGGCGGCGGGCTGAACTGGTTGCAGTACGAGCTGGTGCTGCCGCTGGCGATGCTGGTGGTGATGCTGGTCTTCGTGCCTGTGCTGCGCGGGCTGCAGCTGGTGAGCGTGTACGAGTACCTGGAGCGCCGTTTCGACCGCCCCACGCGGCTGCTGCTGAGCGGCGTGTTCCTGCTTTCGCGCGGCCTGGCCGCGGGCGTGGCGCTGTACGCCGCGGCGCTGGTGGTGCAGGTGTGCACCGGCCTGCCGCTGTGGGCCTGCGTGCTGGGCATGGGCGTGATGACGGTGGTGTACGACACGCTGGGCGGCATGCGCGCCGTGGTGTGGACCGACGTGCTGCAGATGGGCGTGCTGATGCTGGGCATCGCCGTGTGCGGCGTCTACGCCTGGCAGCTGGCCGGCGGCGGTGCGGCGCTGCTCGCCAGCCTGGCGCCCGAGCGCCTGGCCGCGGTGGAGCTGGCCCACGGCCTGGGCGATGGCGCCCGCGCGCCGGTGTGGGGTTTTGTCGTCGGCGGGCTGGTGCTCTATGTCGCCTACTACGGTGTCGACCAGGGGCAGGCCCAGCGCACGCTGGCTGCGCAGGACGTGCCGGCGGCACAGCGTGCGCTGCTGCTCAACGGGCTGGCGCGGTTTCCGCTCACGCTGCTGTACTGCGGGCTGGGCCTGGCCATCGGCGCGGTCTACGCCGGCAGCGAAACCTTGCGCGCTGCTGTGCCGGCCGACCGGCTCGATCAACTCGTGCCGCGTTTCATCGAGCTCTACCTGCCCGCGGGCGTGCGCGGCCTGCTGGTGGCGGCCATCCTCGCGGCGGCGATGAGCAGCCTCGATTCGCTGCTGAACAGCCTGTCGGCGGCCACGCTGCGCGATTTTGTCGAGCCGCGCATGTCGGCCGGTGCCCCGCCGGCGCGCCGCTTGTGGGCGGCGCGCTGCGTCACGGTGGTCTGGGGCGTGTTGATCGTGGCCGCTGCGCTGGCGGTAGGCGGCATCGCCACCAGCGTGGTGGAAGGCATCAACCGCATCGGCGCGCTGTTCTACGGGCCGCTGCTGGCGGCCTTCGGCTGCGGCATCCTCGACCGCCGCGCGCGCGGCCCTGCGGTGCTGGCTGGCGTGGTGGCCGGCCTCGCGCTGAACCTGGGGCTGAGCTACGGCCTGGGGCCGAAACTGTTCTGGATGTGGTGGAACCTCAGCGGCCTGCTGGCCGCCGCGGCCGTGACCTGGGGTGTGAGCCGCCTGCTGCCACCGCCCGCACCCGCGGCCTTGCAGGGCACCACGCTGAGTGCTGCCGCGCTGCGCGAGGCCTGGGCGGCGCGGCCCGGCACCTGGTGGGGCTTGATCGCGGCCAGCCTGGGCATGGCGGCCGTGGCGCTGGCCCTGGGCGTGCGCTGAACGCCGGCCTCCCGCAACGCGCAGCGCTGCCATCCGCGCCGCCTTCACCGAACGAACAACACCGAGGAGCCCCGCCATGTCGCTGCGCCAGTTCATCTCCACCCGCGGCCTGCTGAAGACGCTGAGCGCGCTGAAGAACAGCATCGTCTACACCTGGGACGAAGCGGCGCGCATCCTCGGTCTGGATCAGGACCTCTACACCCACCCGCTGCACCGCGAGCTGGAGCGGCCGGTACGCGTCATCCTCATCGGCGCCGGCCACCGCGGCAGCATCTACGCCGATTACGCGCTGAAGAGCCCGCGCGAGATGCGCGTCGTCGGCGTGGCCGAACCCAACGCAGCGCGGCGCAGGCGCATCGCCGCGGCGCATGGCATTCCGCCCGAGCGCTGTTTCACCGACTGGAAGGCCGCCTTCGAGCCCGGCCCCGGCCACGAGGCCGCGGCCGGGCAGTGGGCCGACGCCGTGATCATCGCCACGCCCGACCGCCTGCACACCGCGCCCTGCCTGCGCGCGCTGGCGCTGGGCTACGACGTGCTGCTGGAAAAGCCCGTGGCGCCCACCGAGGCCGAGTGCCGGGAGATCCTGGCTGCGGCGCAGGCCAGCGGGCGCATCGTCGGCGTGTGCCACGTGCTGCGCTACACGCCCTACTTCCGCGAGCTGAAGGCGCTGATCGACGGCGGCATGGTCGGCCAGGTGATCAGCGTGCAGCACCTGGAGCCCATCGAACACGTGCACATGAGCCACAGCTATGTGCGCGGCAACTGGCGCAAGAGTGAAGACGCCACGCCCATCATCCTGGCCAAGAGCTGCCACGACACCGACATCATCCGCTGGCTGGTGGGTGCGCCGGCCGAAGAGGTGCAGTGTTTCGGCAACCTCAAATGGTTCAAGGAAGCCAACGCGCCCGAGGGCAGCACGCCCCGTTGCACCGACGGCTGCCGCGTCGAACACGAGTGCCCGTATTCGGCGCTGCAGATCTACTACCGCGACCGCAAGCGCCTGTATGTCTTCGACCTGCCCGACGACGAATCGAAGTGGGGCCCGCTGATCATGCAGGGCCTGAACACCACCGACTACGGCCGCTGCGTCTACCGCATGGATAACGACCAGCCCGACCACCTGACGGCCAACATCCTGTTCGCCAACGGTGTGACGGCCGGCTTCAGCATGGAGGCCTTCGTCAGCTACGAGGGCCGGCGCACGCGCATCATGGGCAGCATGGGCGACATCGTCGGCGACATGGAGAGCTTCACGCTCACCAGCTTCAAAGATGGCAAACGCCGCAGCTGGAGCATGAAGACCGATGCCCACGGCGGCGGCGACCACCGCCTGGTGAAAGACTGGGTGCAGGCCGTGGGCCAGGGCAACCCGGCGCTGCTGAGCTCGCCCATCGAGGTGAGCGTGGAGAGCCACCTCATCGCCTACGCCGCGGAGAGCAGCCGCTTGAAACGCAGCATCGAGCGCGTGCAGCTTTGAAATGAAAAGGGCGCCCCGGAGGGCGCCCTGCTCATCGGCTGGTCATGCTCACCGCAGGGCCGCGCGGCCATTGCTGGTGATGGCACGCGTGGCGGGCGCCTTGGCCCGCGCCGCCGCGAAGTCGATCACCACCAGGATGGGGTCGTGGTCCGACGAGCGGTAGGGGTCCAGGCGGTTGGCCGGGTCGGGCGCGCAGGTCAGGCAGGCCGGCTGCTTGAACTCGAGGTTGTAGTCGTAGGCCACGCTCTCGTCGGCGTTGATGTTCCACAGCCGCGTGTTCACCACCTTGCTGGAGAAACCGGCGTTGGTGATGGCGTGGTCCAAGCGGCCCGAGTAGCCGTCGAACACATAGGTGTACGCGAGTGCGTTGAAGCGCAGCGCCTGGTCGACGTAGCCGTTGCCTGTGAGTTCGAAGATCGGGTCTTCCTGGCCGTAGGCGTTGAAGTCGCCCATCAGCAGCACGTCGGCCACGCCGCTGTTCTGCTGCACCTGGGCCACGAAGGTGCGCAGGCGCTGGGCTTGCGCCAGGCGCGTGGCGTTCCAGCAGGCCTGGCCGTCGCCCTGGTCGGCATCGGGGCCGGTGCCGCTGGGGCAGCCGCCCTTGCTCTTCAGGTGGTTCACGAAGTAGGTGAAGCGGTCGCCGGCCGGCGTCTGGAAGGTCTGGGCCAGCGTCGGGCGGTTGTTCACCGGGTCGGTGTCGCTCAGCGGCGCGCCCACGGGCGTGACCTTCGCGGGCTTGTAGATCATTGCCACGCGGATGGCGTCGGTGCCGGTGCCGGCCGTGGGCAGCGCGATCACGGCCCAGGGGCCGGAACGCACCTGCGCGTTGAGCGCGTTCACCAGGTTCTGCGCGGCCGCGTTGCCGTTGTTCTGGATCTCCATCAGGCCCACGACATCAGCGTCCAGGCCGGCGATGGCGCGCACTATCTTGTCGCGCTGGCGCTGGAACTCGGCCAGGTTGTTGGCGCCGCGGCAGTTGCCCGCGGTGGTGGACGAGCCCACCGTGCAGCCCTGGCCGGTCTGGCCGTCGGCGGTCTGGCCGTTGGTGAAGGTGGTGAAGTAGTTCAGCACGTTCATGCCGGCCACGGTGAGCTTGCCGCTGTACAGCCCCGCCAGGGCGCCCGGGCGCGGGTTGCTGGCGGTGATGGCGGGTGCGGCCACCGGATGCAGGCGGTAGAGGCCCGGGCCGGCGCTGCTGGTGCCCGAAAGGCCGAAGTCCAGCGTGCCCACCAGGTTGCTCACGGTGTCGCCGGTGCGCGGCAGGCCGCCCGTGCCGAAGTAGGGCGTGGGGTTCATGTTCTGCGTCGAAGCGCCGTCGTCCAGCACGATGCGGCCACGCGCCTGCAGCGCTTCCAGCTCGATGGCCTGCGGCGTGTTCGGGCGGTAGCGGTTGGTCGGCACTTCATGCCGGCCACCGGCGCCCAGCAGCAGCTGGCCGAAACGCGCCTGCAGTTCGTTGGCCTGCACGGTGAGCGCGGTTTCGATGCGCACCAGCATGCCCTCAAAGCGCTCCAGGCTCTCGCCCACGGCCACCGGCAGCGTCACCGCCACCGGCGCGAGGCTGTAGCCCGTGCCCAGCAACGACACGGCGCTGGGGCTGGCGATCTGCGTCAGCGGCGTGGCGGCGGTGCCGCTGCCGCTGGCGAATTCGCTGACGGTGCCCGTCACCTGCACCAGGTTGCCCGGCTGCACGGCCTCGAAAACCGTGGTGCCGGTGAAGACGAAGAGGCCGTCGGAGGTGGCGGGGTTGCCGTCGCCCTGCAGGTCTTGAATGAAGAAGCCATTGCTGTTGACGCGCGTGACCACACCGCTGGTCACCACGCTCTGGCCGGCCAGCGTGCTGGCCGCACCGCTGCCCTGGATGGTGTAGATCGCCGCCGCGGTGGGCGTGCCACCACCACCGCCCCCACCGCCCCCACCACCACCGCCGCCATTGGCGCACACGGCCACGGGCGCGCTGCTGTTGCGCGGGGTGGGTGTGCCGACGGTGAAGTCGGCCGAGTTGTTGCCGGTGTCGTCGCAGCCGCCGCTGTTGCGCAGCGCCGCCGTGGTGGCGCTGAGCGCCGCGGTGGGCGTGCCTTCGGTGTTGCTGGCCGCGCCGTAGCTGACGATATCGACCAGCGTGCCCCCAACGGGCACGGTGCCGCTCAGCGGCGTGGCCGTGTTGGCCAGCGCCACCTTGCCGCTGGTGCCGCCCATGGCGATGGTGCCGGTGAAGTCACCGATCACGTCCACGGTGCCCGCCGAGCCTGCGGCCTGGCGGATCAGCAGGTAACCGCCGGCGGGGATGCTGGTACCGGCGGGGATGCTGGTGACTTGCCAGCTGCTGCCCGTGGCTGAGGCGTACTGCACCGACCAGCCGCCGACGCTTTCGGCCACCGTGCTGCGGTTCTTCAATTCGATGAAGTCATGGCGCAGCGTGGCGCCGCTGTTGCCGCCACCGCCATAAACCTGGCTGATGACCACCTGCGCGGCGGCGGGCGACATGAAGGCGGCGATGGCCAGCGGCAGCGCGGCGGCGCGGAAGACGCGCCAGGCGCGGCCGGGGCTGTTCTGCAGGGTGTTCAGGCTCATGGGCAAGGTCGGTTCGGTGAACGGCGCCGCAGCAGGCGCTGCAGCAAAAAAAGCGAAAGCCCGGCGGCCGCGTTGGCAGCCGCCGGGCCGGGGCGGGTCAGCCGCGGCGGCGGCGGGCCACGAAGCCCAGGCTGGCCAGGCCGGCCAGCCACATCGCCAGCGTGCCGGGTTCGGGCACTGCGGTGACGCTGAAGCTCAGGTTGTCGATGGCCAGGCCGTGGTCGTTGCCGAAGTTGTTGACCTCGATCCAGCGCACCCACAGCGTGTCGCCAGCGGCCCAGGACGTGGCCACGGTGCCGCCCAGCCCGGTGACGAGCCCGGCCACGTTGCCGTTGACGGCTGCGCCGCTGGCGGTGTTGGCAATCACGGGCGAGGTGAAATCAAAGCCGGCGCCGGCGGCGGTCCAGGCCGTCACGGTGGCGAAGCTGCTGCCGTAGCCGTACTCCATCACCAGCGTCTGGGCGGTGGGCGTGGCAGCGCCGCCGTCACGCCATTGCTCGCCGTCGTAGCCGATGGTGAAACCGTCGAGCGCTGCGCCGGTGTCGTTGGTGAAGGCCACCGTGATGTAGCCCGCCAGGCTGCCGTTGGTGGGGCTGCCGAAGTAGGCGCCGCCTGAACCCAGGCCGCCCAGGGCGCGCTCGGCCGTGCTGGCGGCGCCGAAGCTGTAGAAGCTGCCGGCGTTGCTGCTGCCGGTGCCGCCCAGCAGCGTGGGCGCGGCGTTGCCATTGCTGACGAAGAGGCTCCAGCCCGCCAGCGTGCTGTTGTTGGCCCAGGGCTGAGCGGTGGTGGCGGTGCTCAAGGTGTCGAAGCTCTGCGCGTAGCTGAAGCTGGGCGCGCTGACGCTGATGTTGGCCTGGGCCAGGGGCGCCAGGGCCAGCAGCGCGGCGGCGGTGAGCAGGGTGCGTTTCATGCGATTCGGTCCTTCGGGGGTGCAAACAAATCGGCGCCTTGTGCGGGCGCCGTGGGGTCGGACTACACATTAGGGGGAAAGCATGAAGCGCGCATGACGCCGGGCTGCGAGGACGGGGGGCTCCCCCTTGAATGGGGGGCGAAAGATTCCACGGGCTGCGGCGTCCTAAACTCCGCGGCATGGCTGCCGACGACCCCCGAGACCGCGCAGAGCAACGCACGCTGCTGATGCCCCGGCGTGAGCAGGGCAGTGAATTGCGCCCCGGCCAGCAACTGCAGGAGTTCATCGTCGAGCGCCTGCTCGGCGTGGGCGGCTACAGCTGCGTCTACCTGGCGCGTGACACGCGGCTTGATCGCAAGGTGGCGCTGAAGGAGTACCTGCCGGCCACGCTGGCCGCGCGCCAGCCCGATGGCACCGTGGCGGCGCGGCTGCCGCGCTTCGAGGCCTTCTACGACAAAGGCCTGCAGGGCTTCCTCAACGAAGCGCGGCTGCTCGGCTCTTTCGACCACCCCTCGCTGGTGAAGGTCTACCGTTTCTGGGCCGAGGCCGGCACCGCCTACATGGTGATGCCCTACTACGAAGGCATCACGCTCAAGAAATGGCTGGCCGACCTGGGCGCGCCACCGTCGGAGCGCTGGCTGCGCGATCTGGCCGAGCCCATGATGACGGCGCTGGGCGCCATGCACGCGCAGCGCTGCTTCCACCGCGACGTGGCGCCCGACAACATCCTCATGCTCTACGACCGCAAGGCGCCGGGCAGCTACCTCGAACAGAAGCCGCGCCCGGTGCTGCTCGACTTCGGCGCCGCGCGGCGCGTGATCGGCGACGCCACGCAGCAGCTCACCTCCATCCTGAAAAGCGGCTACTCGCCGGTGGAGCAGTACGAGGGCGAAGAATCGCTGCGCCAGGGCGCATGGACCGACGTCTATGCGCTGTGCGCCGTGCTCTACACCGCCATCACGGGCAAGCCACCCGGCTCGTCGGTGGCGCGGGTGGTGCGTGACGAACTCGTGCCGGCCGCGGTGGCCGCCCAGGGGCGCTACTCGGCGTCTTTCCTGGCCGCCATCGATGCCGGCCTGCGCGTGCGGCCCGAACAGCGGCCGCAGAGCATGCAGGCCTTGCGCGAGCTGATGGACGCACCGGTGCCAGCCGCGGCGCCCGCCGCGCCTGCAGCGCCTGCCGTCGCGCCGCCTGGGGCCCCGGCGGGCCCGGCCTCGCGCACCGCGCTGTGGGCGGGCGGTGTTGCCGCAGCCTTGGCGCTGGCCGCGGGCGCCTACTTTCTGCTGCGCTGAATCTTGCGGCGCTGAAGCGGGCGCGCGCTGCAGCGCCTTCAGGTGTTGCGCACGCCCGAGGCCACGTGCCCCGCGGGCACATGCGGCGCGGCGTTTTCGATGTGGCCGGTCTGGTCGTCGAAGAAAAAATCGGGCTCGAACTCGCGCAGGAAGCTGCCCTTGGGCAGGCCGCCCAGGAACATGGCCTCGTCGACATCGATCTGCCAGGCCATCAGCGTTCGGATGGCGCGTTCGTGCGCCGGTGCGCTGCGCGCTGTCACCAGCGCCGTGCGCAGGCGCATGGCTGTTGACGGCTCGCTCTGCAGGCGGCGCAAGGCTTCCAGCAGTGGCTTGAAGGGGCCGGGGGCCAGCGGGGTGTCGGCGCGTTCACGTTCGTGGCTCTGGAAAGCGCTGAGGCCCTCGGCCTGGAACACACGCTCGGCCTCGTCGCTGAAGAGCACGGCGTCGCCGTCGAAGGCGATGCGCACCTCGGCCGGGTGGGCAGCGCTGGCGCGCGCGCTGTCGGGGTACACACGGGCGGCCGGCACGCCGGCGGCCAGCGCCTGGCGCACGTCGGCCTCGTTGGTGCTGAGAAAGAGATTGGCCGCCAGCGGGCGCAGGTAGCGCCAGGGCGGCTCGCCGCGCGTGAACACGCCGCGTTCGATGGGCAGGCCGTAGTGCTGGGTGGAACGGAACACGCGCATGCCCGAAACGGGGTCGTTGCGCGAGAGGATCACCACCTCCACGCGTGGCTGCCCGGGCGTGTTGAAGGCCAGCAGCTTGTTCACCAGCGAGAAGGCCACGCCGGGCCGCGCGGGCTCTTGCACGCGCTGCAGTTGCAGCTGCATGTAGGCGCGGTCGTCGCCGCTTTCGAAGACGCGGTTTTCCTCTTCGAAATCGAAGAGCGCGCGCGAAGAAATGGCAACGACGAGCTGGCCGTCCAGGGTGGTGGGCATGGTGCTGGCGATGCTACGCCGCCGCCCCACGGCGCTTGCGGATGACGGCCGCACGGCACAATCCGCGCGCCTCCTGGAGCCCACCCCATGCGCCTGCCCCTGCCCCGACCCTGCGTCCCCTTGCTGATCACCGCGGTGGTGGCCGCTGCGGCGGCGCCTGCCTGGGCGGCCGGCAAGGCGCACCAGCACGGCGTGGCCCAGCTCGATGTGGCGGTGGAGCCCGGCCGCGTGACGCTGGAGCTGCAGACGCCGCTGGACGGGCTGCTGGGCTTCGAGCGTGCGCCGCGCACCGACGCCGAGCGTGCGCGCGCCGCCGCCGCCATCGCCAAGCTGCGCGACGCCGCAGCGCTGTTCCGCATCGACGGCGCGGCGGGCTGCACGCTCGCCAAGGTGACACTCGATGCGCCGGTGCTCGGCGTCACGCCCGCGGGCACGGCAGCCCCGGCGGCGCCCGCCGCCCCCGCCAAAAGCGAACATGCCGATCTGGAAGGCCGCTTCGAGTTCACCTGCAAGGCCGACGCACGGCCGGCTTTTGTCGAGGTGGGCCTCTTCGAGGCTTTCAGCGGCATGAAGCGCATCGAGCTGCAGCTCGTGCTACCCAAGGGCCAGATGAAGGCCACGCTGGTGCGCCCGGCCACGCGCGTGGCGCTGGCGCGCTGAAGGGGCTGCAAGCACCGTGCTGCGTCTGCAGGGCGTCCGGTATGCCTGGCCCGGTGCGGCCAGCGATTGCCTGCACATCGAGGCGCTGCACATCGCCGCCGGCCGCACCGCCTTTCTGCACGGCCCCAGCGGCTGCGGCAAGAGCACGCTGCTGGGGCTGATGGCCGGCGTGCTGGTGGCGCGCGCGGGCACGGTCGAGCTGCTGGGCCAGGATTGGGCCGCGCTGCCGGGCGGCCGGCGCGATGCGCGGCGGGTCGACCACGTCGGCGTGATCTTCCAGCAGTTCAACCTGCTGCCCTACCTGACGGTGCTGGACAACGTGCTGCTGCCCACACGTTTCTCGAAGGCGCGCGCCGCGCGCTGCGCCGGCGGGCCGGTGGCGGCGGCGCGCAGCCTGCTCGAAGGCGTGGGCCTGCCCCAGCCGCTGTGGGCGCGCCGCGCCGACGCGCTCAGCGTGGGCCAGCAGCAGCGTGTGGCCGCGGCGCGGGCGCTGATCGGCGCGCCCGAGCTCGTCATCGCCGACGAGCCCACCTCGGCGCTGGACGCCGCGCGCCGCGACGACTTCATGGCCCTGCTGATGCACGCCTGCGCGGCGGCCGGCAGCACCTTGGTCTTCGTGAGCCACGACGAGCGCCTGGCCGAACGTTTCGACGAGAAGCTCTCGCTGCCCGAGCTGAACCGAGCAGTGGCCACCGCATGAAGCTGCCACGATGAATGCGTTGCTGCACATCGCCGCGCGCAGCGCCTGGAACCGCCGCGGCACGCTGATGCTGGTGGTGCTGTCCATCGCGCTGGCCACCGCGCTGCTGCTGGGCCTGGAGCGCCTGCGCACCGACGTGCGCAGCAGCTTCACCGCTGCCGTCAGCGGCACCGACCTCGTGGTAGGTGCGCGCACCGGACCCTTGCAGCTGATGCTGTATGCGGTGTTTCGCGTCGGCGGCGCCACCAACAACATCCGCATGGACAGCGTGAAGGCCATCGCCGCGCACCGCGCGGTGCGCTGGGTGGTGCCCATCGCCTTGGGCGATTCACACCGCGGCCACCCGGTCATCGGCAGCACGCCGGCCTACTTCGAGCATTTCATGTACGGCGACCGCCAGCCGCTCGTGCTGCAGCAGGGCCGCGCCTTCAGCGGCACGCTGGACGGCCTGTACGAAACCGTGCTCGGCGCCGAAGTGGCCGAGGCCCTGGGCTACACGCTGGGCCAGAAGATCACACTCACGCACGGGCTGGGCGCGGCGCCCGGCGCGTTGGCCGCCGAACACGCCGACAAGCCCTTCACGGTGGTGGGCATCCTGGCGCGCACCGGCACGCCGGTCGACCGCTCGGTGCACGTCAGCCTGCAGGCCATCGAGGCCATCCACCTCGACTGGGTGGGCGGTGCGCCGCTGCCGGCGGCTGCGGGCCTCAAGATCGCGCCGGAGTTCGCGCGCAAGTTCGACCTCGAACCCCAGCAGGTCACGGCCGTGATGGTGGGCCTGAAGAGCCGGGCCGCGGTGTTCGCGGTGCAGCGTTTCGTGGCCGGCTACGAAGCCGAGCCGCTGCTGGCCGTGCTGCCCGGCGTGGCGCTGGATGAACTCTGGCAGGCCGTGGGCCTGGGCGAGAAGGCCCTGCTGGCCATCAGCGGCCTGGTGGCTTTGGTGAGCCTGGCCTCGCTGGTGGCGGTGGTGCTGGCCGGCCTGAACGAACGCCGGCGTGAACTGGCCGTGCTTCGTGCCGTGGGCGCCGGCCCGCGCCAGGTGCTGGTGTTGCTGGCCACCGAGGGCGCGTTGGTCACGCTGTGCGGTGCGCTGCTGGGCGCGGCGCTGGCCGCTGGCGCCGTGCTGGCCGCCGGGCCTTGGGTGCAGCAGCGCTTCGGCATCGGCCTGCAAAGTGGTGCGCCCACCCCCGAGCAATGGGCCTTGTTCGCCGCGGTGTTGGCCGCGGGTATGCTTGCCAGCCTGGTGCCCGGGTGGCGGGCCTACCGCCTCTCACTGGCCGACGGCCTCTCGCCGCGCACCTGAAGCTGGCCCGACGATGCCACCCCCGGTGCCAACCCGCCTTCACCCTCTAGGACTCTTGGAAGTAGCCATGCGCCGCCTTGCCCTCGCCCTGAGCTCGGCCCTGCCTCTGCTGGCCGCCGGCCCGCTGCTGGCGCAGCCCGCCGGGGTGCCGCTGATGAAACCCTCCATCACCGCCTCGGCCCCGGCCGCGGTGGCCGCCAAGGCGCTGCCGGCCGCGGGTTTCAAGACCATCACCTGGGAAGCCCTGGTGCCCAAGGAATGGGACCCGTTCAAGGAGTTCAAGGGCATCGACCTGGCCAGCATGCAGGACGGCGACCCGCGCACCAACGAGCTGATGAAACGCATGCGCGAGGTCTGGGATCGCGCCCCGGTCAACACCGCACTGGTAGGCCAGCAGGTGCGCATTCCCGGCTTCGTGGTGCCGCTGGAAGACACGAAGGACGGCATCAAGGAGTTCCTGCTCGTGCCTTACTTCGGCGCCTGCGTGCACAGCCCGGCCCCGCCCTCGAACCAGATCATCCACGTGCTGCCGAAATCAGCGGTGAAAAACGTGCGTTCGATGGACGCGGTGTGGATCACCGGCACGCTCAGCAACGAGCAGACCGATTCCTACATGGGCGCGGCCAGCTGGCGCCTGAACGCCGTGGGCGTGGTGCCCTACGAGGCCCCCAAGCGATGACGCGCTTGCCGGGGCCAACTGGCGCCTGAGCGCCGACCCCACCGCACGCCATGAGCGCACGCCGCCCCAACGACCTCACCCGCGTCACCTTCGCGGTGCTGGTGATCGGCGTGCTGCTAGGCGCGGTGCTGTGGATCCTCAAGCCCTTCATCGGCCCGGCCATCTGGGCCACGATGGTGGTGGTGGCCACCTGGCCGCTGATGCTGCGCCTGCAGGCCCTGCTGTTTCAGCGCCGCAGCCTGGCCGTGCTGGTGATGACGCTGCTGCTGCTGCTGCTCTTCGTGGTGCCGCTGACGCTGGCCATCGTCACCATCGTCGGCAACGCCGACCGCCTGGCCGAGTGGGCCAAGTTCGCCGCCGACTACCACCTGCCCGAGACACCGCCGGCCTGGGTGACCCAGCTGCCCGTGCTGGGCGGCGTCATCGAGCGTGCCTGGGAGCAGGCCACCGCCCTGGGCCTGCGCGACTTGCTGCCGCGGCTGTCGCCTTATGCGGGCGGGCTGACACGCTGGTTTGTCGACCAGGTGGGCAATGTCGGCTTCCTGCTGCTGCAGTTTTTCATCACGCTGGTGATCGCGGCCGTGCTCTACAGCACCGGCGAGATGGCGGCGCACCTGGTGCGGCGTTTCGCCACGCGCCTGGGCGGCGAACGCGGCGCCGAGGTGGTAGCCCTGGCCGGCGGTGCCATCCGCGGCGTGGCCTTGGGCGTGGGTGTCACGGCGCTGGTGCAGGCGGTGTTGTCGGGCCTGGCGCTGGCGCTGGCCGGCGTGCCCTTTGCGGGGCTGCTGACGGCCGTGATCTTCATGTTCTGCATCGCGCAGGTGGGCCCCATCCCGGTGCTGGTACCGGCGGTGGCCTGGGCCTTCTGGAACGACAACACCGGCTGGGGTGTTTTTCTCATCGTCGCCACCGTCCTGATCGCCAACCTGGACAACGTGCTGCGCCCCGTGCTCATCCGCATGGGCGCCGATCTGTCGCTGCTGCTGATCTTCGGCGGCGTGATCGGCGGCCTGGTGGCTTTCGGCCTCGTGGGCATCTTCGTCGGCCCGGTGGTGCTGGCCGTGGCCTGGAAGCTGCTGGAGGCCTGGATGGACGACGGCGACAAGGCCCAGCCGGGCTGGCGTGACTGAGCGCGCCTAGAGCCAGCCTGCCGCGCGCATCTCGGCTTCGGCCTGGCGTGCGTGGTGGAAGACCCGGCCGTGCCAGCCCAAAGCCCGCGCGGCCTCGATGTTGGGCGGGTGGTCGTCGAGGAACACGAGTTCGTCCACCGGGTGCCCGAAACGCTGCGCGGCGATCTGGTAGATGGCCGGCTCGGGCTTGTTGTGGTGCACGCGCCCGCTGAACACACCGTCGCTGAAGAGGCGCAGGAAAGCGTGCGTGGCCTGCAGGTGCTCGGCCATGGGCGCGGGCATGTTGGACAGGTAATACAGGCGGCGCCCGGCGGCGTGCAGGCGCTCGATGAGCGCCACCGTCTCTGGCAGCGGCGTCAATGACAGCGGCACGGCCTGCACCACGCGCTGCACCTCGTCTTCACGCAAACCGGTGCGCGCGGCGATGCGCTGCACCAGCTCGGCCGGGCTGACGGTGCCGCGGTCGTACGCGCCCCAGTCGCCGCCGTAGCTCTGGAAGACCTGCGTCACCCAGTGCGCGGCGCGGGTGCTGTCGGTGGCGCGCTCGGGCAGCACCTGGCGCAGCACCTCGGCCGGCTCCCAGCGGAAAACGACGCGGCCGAAATCGAAGACGAACTTCTTCTCGGGCAGCGCGGCGACGGGCGCGGCGGCGCTCATGCCGTGAGGCGCCGCAGCAGCCCGGCGGTGCTGGCGTCCAGGCCCGCCGTGTCGCCGCTGGCCAGGCGCGGCAGCAGCTGGTTGCACAGCGCCTTGCCGAGCTCCACGCCCCACTGGTCGAAGCTGTTGATGCCCCACAGCGCGCCACTGGTGAACACGCGGTGTTCGTACATCGCGATCAAGGCGCCCAGGCTCTTGGGCGTGAGCGCGTCCAGCACGAAGGTGGTGCTGGGCCGGTTGCCCGGAAAGCTGCGGTGCTGCGCCAGCACCTCGGGCGCGATGCTGGCGCTGGCCGTGGGCGCCTTCTCGCTGACGGCTTCGGCCGCCGTCTTGCCGAGCATCAGTGCCTGGCTCTGCGCCAGGCAGTTGGCCAGCAGCTTGTGGTGCTGGCCGGCCCAGGGGTGGCTGGGGGTTTTCACGGCGATGAACTCCACCGGGATGACGTCGCTGCCCTGGTGCAGCATCTGGAAGTAGGCGTGCTGGCCGTTGGTGCCGGGCTCGCCCCACACCACCGGGCTGGTGCCGTAGGGCAGGGCGGCGCCGTGCACGTCCACGCGCTTGCCGTTGCTTTCCATCTCCAGCTGCTGCAGGTAGGCCGGCAGGCGCGCCAGGCCCTGGTGGTAGGGCGCCACGCTGCGGCTCGTGAAACCGTGGAAGTTGCGGTACCAGACGTCCAGCAGGCCGAGCATCACCGGCAAGTTCTTCGCGAGCGGCGCCTCCGCGAAGTGGCGGTCCATGGCGTGCGCTCCGGCCAGCAGCTCGCGGAAGTTTTCGCTGCCGATGGCGATGGCAATCGGCAGGCCGATGGCGCTCCACAGCGAGTAGCGGCCGCCCACCCAATCCCAGAAGCCGAAGGTGGTGGTGATGCCGAAGGCCGCGGCCGCCTCGACGTTGGTGGTGGTGGCCACGAAGTGCCGAGAAATGGCGTGGCCGCCGGCGCTGAGAAACCAGTCGCGCGCGGCCTGCGCGTTGGCCATCGTCTCCTGCGTGGTGAAGGTTTTGCTGGCGACGATGAAGAGCGTCTTGTTCGGGTCCAGGCGCTGCAGCAGCGGCGCGAGGTCGTGGCCGTCGACGTTGCTCACGAAGTGCAGGCGCTGGCCGGCGTGGGCATGGCTTTCGAGCGCGCGCACCACCATCTGCGGGCCGAGGTCGCTGCCGCCGATGCCGATGTTGACGATGTCGGTGAAGGCCCAGTCGGCGCGCACGCCGTCGGCGTAGGCGAGCATGGCGTCGAGCACGCCGTGCACCTCGTCGCTGAAGGGTGCCGAGCCGCGCGGTGCGCGCAGCGCGGTGTGCAGCACGGCGCGGCCTTCGGTGCTGTTGACGGGCTCGCCGCGCAGCAGCGCATCGCGCTGCGCTTCCAGGCCACATTCACGCGCCAGGTCGAGCAAGAAGTGCAAGGTGGCGGTGTCCAGCAGGTTCTTGCTGAGGTCGGCGTGAACCTCGGGCGCTTCGATGCCCATCGCCGTGTAGCGGCCGGTGTCGCGCGCGAAGGCCTCGCGCAGGTCGAAGCTGCGGCCGTGGGCTTCAAAGTGGCCTTGCAGCGCCGCCCAGGCGGCCGTCTGGTCGCAGCGTTTCACGTCGACGGGTTTCATGGGCGAGCCGCTTCGATGAGCTTGTCGAGCTTGCCGGCGTCCACCGCGAAGGCGCGGATGCCTTCGGCAAGTTTTTCAGTCGCCATCGCGTCTTGGTTGAGCGCCCAGCGGAAACTCTTCTCGTCGTGGTGAACGGCCGGCAGCGGCAGGCTGCGGGCTGCTTCGGCGTCCAGCGCGCGGCCCAGTGGCGCCTCGCTGCCTTGCAGCTGCGCCAGCAGCTCGGGGCTGATGGTCAGCAGGTCGCAGCCGGCCAGCGCGGTGATCTGGCCCACATTGCGGAAGCTGGCACCCATCACCTGGGTTTCGATGCCATGGCGCTTGTAGTGGTTGAAGATGGCGGTGACGCTCTGCACGCCGGGGTCGTTCGCACCGGCCATGGCGGCTTCGTCCCAGCCCGCGCCGGCCTGCTTCTTGTACCAGTCGTAGATGCGGCCGACGAAGGGGCTGATCAAGCGCACGCCGGCGTCGCCGCAGGCCACGGCCTGGCAGAAGGCGAAGAGCAGCGTGAGGTTGCAGCGGATGCCCTGGCGCTCCAGCAGCTCGGCGGCGCGTATGCCTTCCCACGTGGCCGCGATCTTGATCAGCACCCGCTCGCGGGCTATGCCGGCGGCTTGGTACAGGCCCATCAGCCGCTGCGCACGCGCCACGGTGGCGGCGGTGTCGAAGCTCAGGCGTGCATCGACCTCGGTGCTCACGCGGCCGGGCACCACCTTCAGGATCTCGCGGCCGAAGCGCACCAGCACCTCGTCGACGATGGCCTCCAGCGGCGCGCCGCGGTGCGCGGCCACGGTCTCGGCCAGCAGCGGCGCGTACTCGGGCTGCTGCACGGCCTTGAGGATGAGGCTGGGGTTGGTGGTGGCGTCCTGCGGCGCAAAAGCGGCGAGCTGGTGAAAGTTGCCGGTGTCGGCCACCACGGTGGTGTGCTGCTTGAGCTGGTCGAGTTGGTTCATGGTCGGGCGGGGTGGAATCCAGCGCGGATTAGACCCGAGAGCGCGCCATTCGCCGAGAAATGGGCGGTGCAGGCCGGCCTGTTCGGGCGATGGGCGCGTTGACAGCGCGGGGGCCGCCTGCGAAGGTGTGCAGGTCTCCCGGCCAAGCACCGGCCGCGCCTGCGGCGGACCGGCCCGGACGCGTCGCCGCTGCCCCTGCGCCCCCATCGCCGCGCCTGCTTGTTCGCCCTCGTTTGACCATGTCCACGCCCGCCCTGCGCCTGCTGCCCGCCGCCGATGTGCCGGCGCCGGCGGCACTGCGCCCGGCCCCCGCGCTGCGGCTGGTGCTGGCCTGGCCGGCAGCGCCGATGCCGGTGCTGGCGCGGCCGGGGCTCACGCCTTTCATGCGGCGCTGCCTGCTGCTGGCCCTGCTGATGCACGTGTGGCTGGTGCTGATGCTGGGCAATGCACCCGGCGGCACGGCGGCGCCGGGGCAGGGCGTCGCCGGCACGCTGAACATCACCCTGCGCGGGCCCGAAACCCCCGGCGCCACCCAGCAAGCCCTGCCGCCAGCACCGGCCGTGCCCGAGGGCCCCAGCGGCAGCGCCGCCCAGCCGCGCTGGGGCGGGCAGGTGCGCGCCCAGGCGCCCGTGGCGGTGGCCGAGCCCGGCGCCGCCCAGCTGGGACGCTGGGCGGCTGAACCGGCGCCGGCCCCGCCCGCCGCCGTGCCGCCCCCGCCGCCGGGGCGCGTGGTGGAGGAGCGTGCCGCCGCCGAGCCGCCCGCCGTACCGCCGGCCGCGCCCAGCCCTTCGGCGACCACCGAAACACTGAGCACCTTGCGCGCGCCGGCGGCCGTGGCCACAGCGCCCTCCTGGGGCGCGCTGCCGCCGGAAACCCCGGTGGCCCTGCCCCCGCCGGCCGAACGCAGCCTGCTGGCCCCGCCCGCCCGCGCTTTGCCGCCGGCGGCGCCCGACCTCGCGCCGCTGGCCCCGGCCCCCGCCTTGCCGCCGGTGGCACTGGAAGCGCCAGCGCTGACGCCGCTGCTGCAGCGCCTTGCGCGCCCCGCAACGCCCCGGGCCGAGCCCGATCCCGAGCCCGCGGCTGCCTTGAAGCCCGAGCCCGTGGTCGCGGCGCCGGTGCCACTCAGCCTGCCGGCCTTGCCGGCGCTGCAGGTGCCGGTGCTGCCGCCGGCCCCGGAACTTCCAGCTGCCGCAGGGCCCGCCCGGGTGACCCCCCCAGTGCTTGCCGCGGAGCCCAAGGTGGCGCCGGCGGCGACACTGGCGCCCACCCCCACGGCCAGCCCCACGGCCACACCCAATGCCGCACCGACTGCTGCACCCACTGCGGCAACAGCGCTGCCGGTGCGCGCCGGCCTGCCCGACGCCGGCCCGCAGCTGGGCCGTGACGTCGCCACGCCGCCGGCGCCAGCGGCCAGCGTGCTGCCGCGCCTGAACCTGACGCTGCAGCGCCCGCGTGGCGGTGAGCTCTCACGCGGGCGCAGCGCCGGGGCGCTGCCCGTGCTGCCGCGTCTGCCCGAGGTGGACGAAAAACTCGGCCGCGACATCGCCAAGTCGGCCAAAGCCGATTGCCGCGAGGCCTACCGGGGCGTGGGTCTCGCGGCGGCCGTGCCGCTGGCGGCCGATGCGCTGAAAAAAGACGCCGGCTGCAAGTGGTGAGCCGGGCTGGGGCCAGCCGCCGGCGGCTGCGCGGGCCCCTGCCGGGCAGCGGCTAAGCTGCCGCCATGCGCGAACCCGCCCTGCTGCCGCTGCTGCTGACCACGCTGGAGGCCACGGCCACCATCGCCTTTGCGCTCTCGGGCCTGATGGAGGCCGCGCGCAAGCGGCTCGATGCCGTGGGCGTGTGCGTGGTGGCCGGGCTGGCGGCCTTCGGAGGCGGCACGCTGCGCGACGTGCTGCTCGACCGCCGCCCCTTTTTCTGGGTCGAACACGCCGGCTGGCTGTGGGCGCTGCTGGGCGGCTGCATCGGCGCCATGCTGCTGCTGCGCGGCCGCCACTTCGCGCCGACCGAGCGCGCCATGCAGTGGCCCGATGCCGTGGGCCTGGGCCTGTTCAGCGCCGGCGGCACGCAGCTGGCGCTGGCGCAAGGCCTGCCAGCCATCGTGGCGGTGCTGATGGGCGTGGTGACGGCGGTGTTCGGCGGGGTGCTGCGCGACATCGTCTGCAACGAGATCCCCAGCGCCTTCCGCGACCACCGGCCCTACGCCGTGTGCGCGTTCGCGGGCGGCTGGGTGCTGGTGGCTGCACGCACGCTGGGCCTGGACGACAGCGCCGCGGTGCTGCTGGCTGCCGGCGCCACCTTCGGCCTGCGTGCGCTGGCGCTGGCCACCAACTACCGATTGCCGGCCTGGACCTCCGGGGCCGAACGCTGAAGCCAGACCGCCTTGAACAGCACCGATTTCCGCTGGGGCCTGATCGGCCCGGGTGCCATCGCCCACCGTTTTGCCGAAGCCGTGCAGGCCCTGCCCGGCACAAGGCTGGTGGCCGTGGCGGGCCGCGACGCAACGCGCAGCCGCGCCTTCGCTGAACGCTGGGCCGGCCCCGCCCCGGTGGCGGCGATGCCCACGGTGGCCGCACTGCTGGCGCGTGGCGACCTCGACGCCGTCTACATCGCCACGCCCCACGCCGCGCACGCCGAGGCCGTGCAGGCCTGCCTGCTGGCCGGCCTGCCGGTGCTGTGCGAAAAGCCGCTGGTGCCCACGCTGGCGCAGGCGCAGCCGCTGGTGGCGCTGGCGCGCGAACGCGGCGTCTTCCTGATGGAGGCGCTGTGGTCGCGCTTCCTGCCGCTGTATGCCGAGATCGGCAGCTGGCTGCGCCGCGGTGACATCGGCGCGCTGCGGGCCGTGCACAGCAGCTTCGCCTTCCGCATCGGTTTCGACCCTGCGCACCGCTGCTTCGCCCCGGCCCTGGCCGGTGGCGCGCTGCTCGACATCGGCATCTACAACGTGGCGCTGGCCCGCTGGGCGCTGGCGCAGACCCTGGGCGCCTGCCCGCCGCTGCAAGCGCTGCACGCCCACGGGCTGCTGGCGCCCACGGGTGTGGACCAGCGCGTGAGCGCACAGCTGGTCTACGAAGGCGGTGCGGTGCTGCAGTTTTTCTGCGCGTTCGACACCGAGGGCGACAACAGCCTGCACCTGCTGGGCGAGCGCGGCAGCATCGTCGTGCCGCAGGCCTTCTGGCAGGGCACGCAGGCCACGCTGGTGCGCCAGGACTGCGAAACACGCAGCGTCGAGCGGCCTTTCGAGATCAACGGCTTCGAAGGAGAGATACGCGAGGCCATGCGCTGCGTGCGCGCCGGCCTGGTTGAAAGCCCGCACATGCCGCATGCGGAGAGCCTGGCGCTGGTGGACACGCTGGACCGGCTGCGTGCGGCGGTGGGCGTGCGCTACCCCTTCGAGGACGGCCTGGCCGGCGCCTGACGCCGGGCCGGGCTCAGCGCGCGGCGGCCAGCCGCCGCCGTGCCGTGGCGCCGGCCACGGCGGCCAGGCCGAGCAGCCAGAGGGCCCAAGGCTGGGGCTCCGGCACCACCGCGACCCGCAGGGGATTGAAGGCCTGCGTCAGCAGAAAGCCCGGTTGGCCGGCCAGGTTCAGCGACAGCAGCTGGGCGCCGGCCACGTCGCTGCTTGGCAGCGCATTCGACGCCAGCACGCTGGTGGCGTGCAGGAGATTGCCCAACTGGAACTGCAGGCTGCCGACGGTGGCGACGTTCACCACGAGAAAGCCATCGTTGAGACCGCTGCCGACCGTGGGCTGGTCGTTCCACACGAAGCCCGTCACGGTGCCCCCGAAGCTGTCGAGCACGACGCCGCCGATGTTCATGTTCACCTGCGCAGCGGCCAGCGGGTAGAGCGTGGCGCTGCCGAAGACGCCGCCCAGGTTGTTGGGTGCGGCGCTGGTGGCGGCCAGATCGAAGCGCACCGTGCCGTTGACGGCGGCGCCGGCCGCCACGGCGGCGAAGGCGGCCGGGGCGCCTGGTTCGACCGACTGCACCGTGGTGGTGAAGCTGTATTGAAGCGTTTGGGCCTGGGCACTGGCGGCCAGGGCCAGGCCGAGGGCGGCAACGGTGAGGGCGGTGCGCATGGCGGGCCTTTCGAGGGCCGGCGGCCGGCCCCTGCAGTTGGACAGCGATCGGCACAGCATGCGGCTGTCCAGGCCGCTCCGCCATCCCCTGGCCAGTGGCATGGCGGCGGACCGGCGGGCACGGCTTCGCCAACCCAGCCTGGGCCCACCCCGCGGCTGAACGCTCGACAAGCAGGGCCTTTCCAGCGCACTGGCGGCTTTTGCTTGTTCGACAGGTCATCACACTGAGGGCCTGCGGACGCGGGGCGCCGGCCATGGCCGGCCCAGCCCCGAGCGTCGCAGGGGGCAGCCCGCGTCTGGCTGCCCCTGTTTCCGCCACCCGTCGCGGGCCTCGCTGGCCGCTCAACCGGCTGCAGCGGGCGTGGGCGCAGGTGCCCATCCGCTGCGGCGCCGGCTCCTTCGGGGCCGTGTTCTGCACTGTGGACGTCGATGTCATGAAGAAGCCGCGCCTGTTCCTGGCCAGCCTGCCCCTGTGGTGCGCACTGGCCCTGCACACCCCCGCCCAAGCGGCGCCCGAGCTCAGCCCCAGCCTCAAGAAGGCGCTGGGCGGCCTGCCGATCGCCGGCGTGCAGGACAAGCTGCAAGACATGTTGGCCGCCCTCGGCAAGACCCCCTGCGGCGGCGGCCTCAGCGGCTGCTACATGACGCAGTCAGGCCCGCTGCAGCTCTACCTTTTCTCCAGCAAAACAGCACAGCAGACGGTGCTGCTGGTGGTGAACCAGAAGATGGTGATGCCCAGCCTGCTGAAGGCCAATGTGCAGCAGCTCTTCGGCGGCACCGGGCTCACGGCGCCCATCATTTCCATCTCCACCACCGACTACACGCTCGACGCCGCGCGCATGCCGGCGCCGCTGCAGAAGGTGGTGCGCGAGAGCTACTTCAACCTGCCCTCGCTGGATTTCGCGGCCGGCGTGCAGATGGCCGCACGCGCCGACCTGGGCGGCGCGATGAAGCTGCTGTTTTTGCGCGAGGGCATCGAGATCTCCAAGCTCGTCATGCGTGCCGCCGTGGTGATGCCCATCACCGACCTGATGGGCGGCGGCCTGGCGGGCGCGGGCGTGGCCGACGAGGTGGCGCACGGCGAGACGATGAAAAACGCCGGCCTCGATGCCATCAAGCCCGAGACCTTCGTGGAGTTTCAGTTCCCGCGCGGTGCCGAGGTGCGCATGGTGATGCCCAAGCTCATCCTGCGTGATGCCACCTTCTTCCTGAACAACAGCCTGGTCTTCGGCTACAAGGGCAACGCCACCTTCGAAGGCGTTGAAAACAAGAAGGTGCTGATGCAGTTCCAGACGCCGCTCTCGCCCGCGGGCGCGATGGACCTGCTGGACTTCTCATTCCGCATGGCCACGCCGCCGTCGCTGACGCTGGAGGACTACGCCAAGGTGCTGGTGGCGATGGCCTCGCCCGATCCGCGCCTGGCCAAGTACGGCGGCGGCTTCGTGCGCAACCTGGAGCAGATCAAGAAGCCCTTGCTGATGGCGGTGAAGCCGCTGTCGGTGTTCCAGGTGCGCAACCCGGTGCCGCAGCCCGACTACGAGCTGGGCAACCCGAACAAGCCCTTCCCCACCGACGACAAGACCTTCAACGTGGTGCTGGCCGGGCCCGCGGCCGACGGCGGGCCGCTGATGATCGCCAAGGGCAGCGTGCACATCCTGGGCCAGAAGATGGGCTGGATCGACGTGCTGGCCGACGCCAAGGGCTTCGACGGCACGGCCGTGCAAGACCTCGGCCTGAAGCTGGGGCCGCTGGGCAAGGTGACGGTGCAGAAGATCGTGGCGCAGGCCCGGATCAACGGCAAGGAGCAGATGATCCGGCTCAAGGGCAACTACTACGGGCAGGTGGTCGAGGCCATTCTCGATACCGACGTGCTCACGCTGAACGTGCCCGCCAACTGCGCCAATCCCTTCGAGATCAAGGCCAAGCTCGGCTTCACGCCCACGACCAACATCGCCGACGTGTTCGACGCGCAAGGCGGCGTGAACGTCGATCCGGGCAAGATCGGCGGTTGCATCGGCAAGGAGCTCGAAGCCGCCTACCGCAAGGTCGCCAACGAGTACAAACATCTCGCTGGTTATTCAGCCAAGGAAGCCAACGAGGCCTTGAAGCAGATGTCGGGCACGGCCGAGTACGCGGCCGCGCAGGCGCAGAAGCAGGCCGAGATCGCCGCGGCCGAAGCGCAAAAGCAGGCCGAACGCGCCGCGGCCGAGGCCGCCAAGCAGGCCGAAGCTGCGCGCAAGACTTACGAGAGCACGAAAAACGCCGCGCGCGACGTGGCCACCAAGTCCGCCAGCGCGGCCAGCAAGGCCTTCAACGACGCCGGCAACGCCTTCAAGCGCATCGGCAAGAAGAAGAAACACCGGAAGGGCCCGGACCCGCTCTTCGCCGCCTCGGTGTTTGACTGGGACTACTACTACGACCAGGACCCCAGCCTGGCCAAGGCAGGATGGGACTTGGCCGCGCACTGGAAGGACTACGGCTTCAACCAAGGCCGCCAAGGCAGCCCTGAGTTCAGCGTCGTGTACTACCGGATTCGTTACCTGGACGTGCAGGCCTTGTGCGGATTGAGCGACGGGCACTGTGCGCTGAACCACTGGCTGGAACACGGCATCCGCCAGGGCCGCCAGGGCAGTGCGAACTTCAGCCTGGAAAGCTACCTGAACCGCTACCCAGACCTGCAGGCCATTTACGGCAAGACCAACTACGAAGACGCGCTGGACCACTGGTTCAACTACGGCGAAGACCAGGGCCGCGACCCCCGGCCCACGTCCACCGCGAACATCCAGATGTTCGGCCCTGTCACCGTGGGCGGCGGCGGTGGTAGCGCCTGGGACGACAGCCCCCAGTGCGCCGGCGGCCACGTGACGCGCTTCCAGGTGCGTTCCGGCAAAAGGGTCGACGGCCTGGCGTTCTTCTATTCCAGCGGTGCCTGGGGCCTGCCCCACGGCAACCTGGGCAAGCCGCCGTACACGGCCGACGTGAGCTTGTCGGCGGGTGAATACGTGGTGCGCGTCGATGTCCGCAGCGGCAGCACGCTGGACGCCATCAGCTTCGTCACCAACTTCGGCCGCAGCTTCGGGCCCTATGGTGGCGGCGGTGGCAGCCTGAGCTACGTCAACATGACGTCCGGCCAGAAGCTGGGCTGCATGCAGGGGCGTTCAGGCTCCGAAATCGATCAGCTCACGATCTCCTCCACCGGGCCCCGCTGATGAAACCGCCCCGCTTTCCTGCCCACCGCGGCCTTCACCGGGTGGCCGCCGCCTGCGCCCTGGTGCTCTGCGCACTGCCTTCGCTGGCCGCCGAGGCGCCGGCCCGTTCTTTCGCGGACATGATCAACAGCCTGCCGCTGATCCCGGCGGGCCCGCATGACAGCGAGCTGCTGAGCAAAGTCACCACCGCGGTCGGCTTCATCCAGCGTATGGAATTGCCCGAGGCGCAGCAGGCCGCGAACGAGGCCTTGCAACTGGACCCGCGCAGTGCGCATCTGCACTTCCTGAACGCCTTCGTCTACCACCTGCAGGCGCGCCAGGGCGACACGCAGAAGACCGAGCTGGCGCTGGAGGGCTACCAGCAGGCCTTGCGCATCGACCCGGGCCACTGGATCGCGCAGGAATTCAGCGGCCTGGCGCACATGGACCTGAAGCAGTTCGAGCCCGCCAAGCGCGCGTTCTCTGAAACGCTGCTGCTGAACCCGGACAGCGCGGTGTCGGTCTTCGGCCTGATGGTGGCCGCCTACCTGACCGGTGACGCGCCCACGGCCTGCATGATGGCCGACCAGTTCCGCAAGGCGTCCGCCGATCTGAGCACCGACTTCGTGCGTTCCAGCATCGCCGTCTATGCCAGCTGTGGCAGCTTCACCCAGGCCGCCGACATGCGCGCCGCGCTGGCCCAGCGCGGCGGTAACGAGACCGAGGTGCAGCGTGTTGATCGCCGCCTGGCGCAGTGGCAGGCGTTCTACGCCCGGCAGCAGAGCGCCGCCGCGATGCGGACGCGCTTCAGCCCCGAAGCTGCCGCTGAAGGCCCGGTGCAGATCGCGCAGGCTTTCGCCGTGCCCAAGACCTCCGACACCTTGGCCCGGCGCGCGGCCACACCCGACAACGCCGACGCGGCGCCAGCAGCCCCCGCGGCACCGCCGGCCGCGCCAGCGGCGCCAGCCGATGAGCCTGCAGACAAGGGCCCGCGCATGCTGCTGGTGGACGTGGTGCTGCTGTCCACGCAGGAAATGGCGTCCACGTCCAAGGGCGTGAACCTGCTGAATGCACTGACGCTGCAACTCGGCTCGGTGGCGGGCAACGTGGCGGCCTATTCACGCGTCAACAGCACCAACATCGTGGGCGAGGCCGCAGCGGCCGTCACCACCGCCATCACGCGCGCCGTCACCATCCCGGCGCTGTCGTACTCGCTGAACATCGCCAACGCCAACAGCTCGGTGAACGAGGTGCTGGCGCGGCCCACGCTGGCGGCCATCGAGGGCCTGCCATCGGAGTTCTTCTCGGGCACCAACCTCAGCGCTGGCGTTGTTTCCACCAGCCAGCAGGGCGGCACCACCATCGTGCCGCTGGACAAGCGCTTCGGCATCAAGCTGGCCGTCACGCCCAAGTTTCTTGCCAGCGGGCAGGTGCAGCTGAAGGTGGAGGCGCAGCGCACCTCGCTGAACGCCAGCGCCGAGAACCCGCGCGCGGCCTACCAGATCGAGATCGGCGAGACCACGGCCAACGCCAACGTGGTGATGCGGCTGGGCGACACGCTGGTGCTCAGCGGCCTGAGCGAAAAGTCGTCCTCCAGCACACGCGATGGCGTGCCGGGCCTGCAGGAGGTGCCGCTGCTGCAATACCTGTTCTCGAACAAGAAGACCAACGAGATCCAGCGTTCGGTGCTGATTCTGGTCACGCCGCGCGCGCCCGTGCAGACCCACGACGCGGCGGCCAAGGAGGCCGACCCGATGGCCGGGCGCATGCAGGCGCTGCGCCAGCAGTTCGGCTTCGCGGGCGGCAGCCCGGGCAATGTCGAGGCCATCATGAACCAGCTGAAAACGAACGAGCTGTTCCGCGAGTTCCGGCAAGGCGACGTGGCGATGGAACGCTGGGACCGTGCGCACACGACCGGCGAGCGCCTGAAAGAAGCGCTGGGCTTCTTGTACTTCTGACCGCCTCGGGTGGGCGCTGAAGCGCGGCCTGTGCAGGCCACGCCCCGCTCAAGCCACCAGCAGCGCCCGGAAGTCGTTGACGTTCGTGTAGGTCGGCCCCGGCACCACCAGGTCGCCTAACGCGACGAAAAAGCTGTAGGCGTCGTGGCTGTCCAAAAACTCCTGCGGCTTCAGCCCCAGCGCGGCGGCGCGGGCCAGGGTGTCGGGCGTGACGATGGCGCCGGCGTTGTCTTCCAGGCCGTCGATGCCGTCGGTGTCGGCGGCCAGCACGTGCACGCCGGCCTGCCCCTGCAGCGCGAGTGCGCAGCCGAGCAAGAACTCGGTGGCGCGGCCGCCCTTGCCCGTGGCAGCGCCCGCGCCTTGCACGGTGACCGTGGTTTCGCCGCCCGAAAGAATCACGCAGGGCTTGGCAAAGGGCGCGCCGCGCCGCGCCACAGCGCGCGCCAGCGCCGCCTGCACCTGGCCGACGACGCGGCTCTCGCCTTCCATCTCGTCGCTGAGGATGTGCGCCTCCACACCGGCGGCACGCGCCGCGCCGGCCGCTGCTTCCAGCGCCTGCTGCGGTGTGGCGAGCATGTGCACCTGGTGGCCGTGGAAGAGCGGGTCGCCCGGCTTGGGCGTTTCAAAGGCACCGCTTTGCAGGCCTGCCAAGGCAGCCGCCGGCAGCGCGATGCCATAACGCCGGCAGATGGCCAGCGCGTCGGCGCAGGTGCTGGCGTCGGGCACCGTGGGGCCGCTGGCGATGACCTCGGGCGCGTCGCCGGGCACGTCGCTGATCAGCAGCGTCACCACACGCGCCGGCGCGCACAGCGCGGCCAGGCGGCCGCCCTTGATGGCGCTGAGGTGCTTGCGCACGCAGTTCATCTCGTCGATGGCCGCGCCGCTTTTCAGCAGCGCGCGGTTGATGGCCTGTTTGTCTTCCAGCGTCAGCCCCGGCGCGGGCAGCGAGAGCAGCGCCGAGCCGCCGCCGCTGACCAGGCACAGCACGAGGTCGTGTTCGTTCAGGCCCTGCACCATCGCGGCGATGCGCTGCGCGGCCTGGCGCCCGGCTTCGTCGGGCACGGGGTGGCGGGCTTCCACCACCTCGATGCGCCCCGCTCGCTGCTCAAGGGCGGCGCGGTAGGCCGGCGGCACGTGGTCGTAGCGGGTCACCACCAAGCCGCGCAGCGGCGCGGCGGCGGGCCACAGCGCGTCCACCGCCGCGGCCATCGCACCGCCGGCCTTGCCCGCGCCGATGACCACCGTGCGGCCGCGCCGCGGGCCTTCGGTGTCGGGCGGCACCGGCAGGTGCGCCGCCGTGTTCAGCGCCGGCAGCGCGCGCTGCACGGCGGTGTCGTAGAGCTGGCGCAGGAAGCCGCGCGGGTCGGCGAGCGCAGCGTTCATCGCGGGGCGGGGTGCGTGGGGTCGACCCAGGCCACCGTGGTGGGGTGTTCGACGGGGGTGATGTCGAGGTTCACGGCCACGGCCTCGCCATCGCTGCGGCACAGCACGCACTCCAGCACTTCGGTGGCGCTGGCGTTGATCTCCTGGTGCGGCACGTAGGGCGGCACGTAGATGAAGTCGCCCGGGCCGGCTTCGGCGGTGAATTCGAGCTGCTCGCCCCAGCGCAAACGGGCGCGGCCCTTGATCACGTAGATCACGCTTTCCAGCGGGCCGTGGTGGTGGGCGCCGGTCTTGGCGTCGGGGTGGATGTGCACCGTGCCGGCCCACAGCTTCTGCGCGCCCACGCGCGCGAAGTTGATGGCGGCCTTGCGGTCCATGCCGGGCGTCTGCGCGGTGTTGGCGTCCAACTGGTGGGCGGGCACCACACGCACGCCGTCGTGCTGCCAGCGCGGGTGTTCGTGGGCGCCTTCGTGGGCGTGATCGTGGGGCTCGTCCATGGGCTAGTCTCCTTGCGGTTCTCGGGCTTCAGGCCGCGGCCTGCAGCAGCGTTTCCAGCGCCTGTTCGCGGATGCCGAAAAAGCGCTTGAGCTCGGCCACCTGCGCCAGCGCCGCCTCGCGCTGGCGCGCCGTGGCGGCACTGTCTTCGCGCTTGACGGCCAGGATCATCTTGTTCTTGCGCGTGTGCTCCAGCGTGATGAACTCGAAGACCTGGGTGTCGTAGCCGCGCGCTTCCAGCAGCAGCGCGCGCAGGCTGTCGGTCAGCATTTCGGCCTGCTGCTCGGCGTGGATGCCGTGCTGGAACACCGGCCGCAGCGGGTGCGGGCTCAGCAGCTGGGGGCGGATCTGCTTGTGGCAGCAGGGGCTGCACAAGATGATCTCGGCGCCCGCCTGCAGGCCCAGGTGGATGGCGTGGTCGGTGGCGGTGTCGCAGGCGTGCAGCGCGATCATCACGTTCATCGCGCCGGGCTGGAAATCGTGCACCGCGCCGCACTCGGCGCTCGCAATGTCCCCGGCTTCGAAGCGCAGGCCCTGCAAACCCAGCCGCGTGATGCTGGCCTGGGCCTCGGCCACCAAGTCAGGCCGCAGCTCGACGCCGTGCACCTCGGCCTGCACACCCAGGCCGTGCTGCAGCCAGTGGTGGATGGCAAAGGTCAGGTAGCCGCGCCCGGCGCCGAAATCGGCCACCTTCACGCGTTCGGCGCCGGCCAGCGGCGAGCGCTGCAGCGCGTGCGCAAACACTTCGACGAACTTGTTGATCTGCTTCCATTTGCGCGCCATCGCCGGCACCAGCGCGCCTTGCGGCGTGGTCACGCCCAGGGCGCCGAGGAAGGGCGCCTGCAGGTCTATCCAGCGCTGTTTTTCGCGGTCGTGGCCCGCGGCCACGGCCTGCGGCGGCGCGTCGGCGGCTTCGGCGTCGGGCGCAGCGGCGGGTGCAGAGGGCGTGGCGCCGGCCGCGTGGCTGAACAAGGCCTTGCCGCGTTTGCTGATCGCCAGCTGGCTCTCGCCGGCGGGCGTCAGCAGGTGCAGCTTGCGGAAGCCCGGCTTGCCCGCCAGCGTGGGCAGCAGCGCCAGGGCATCGGGCAGGGGCAGGTTCTTGGTCACGTCGCGCGTGCGGTGGCTGTAGACGAGACTGAGGCAGGCCTCGCCACGCAGCAGCAGCGGCCGCGCGGTGATGCGCTGCAGGTCTTCGGGCTGCACGCCCTCGGGCTGGGCCAGCACCAGCTTGTGCAGCTGGCCCTGGACCAGGGCGTCTTGCACGCGCTGCCAGAAACGCTGGCGTGCCTGCGCGCTGCGGACGGCCTCGGCCTCGTCGGCAGCGTTGGCCTGGCTGTTTCGGTCCATGAGGGCGGCGGGGTCGGCGGGCTTTGGCATCGTGCGGCGCAGGGCAGGGCGCGTTCGGTGGCCTGATTGTCTCTGCCGGCCGGTGCTACCCTGAAACGCTGCTGTTTTCTGCACGAGCGCCATGACCCCGCCCCCACCGTCTGCCAGCCCCAACGCCGTCGCCTACAAGAGCCGCGGCGGCATCGGGCGCGTTTTCCGCGCGCTGCGTTACTCGTGGGCCGGGCTGCGCGCCGCGGTGCGGCACGAGGCCGCTTTCCGGCAAGAGCTGCTGCTGGCGGCGCCGCTGCTGGTGGCCGCGCCCTTTCTGGCGCCCGGGCGCTGGCAGCTGCTGGTGATGGTGGCCAGCGTGGTGGCGGTGCTGGTGGTGGAGTTGCTGAACTCGGGTCTGGAGGCGCTGGCCGATGCGGTGTCGCTGGAACTGCAGCCGCTGCTGGGCCGCGCGAAAGACCTGGGCAGCGCCGCCGTGCTGCTGACGCTGCTGGGCGTGCCCTTCACCTGGGGCCTGGTGCTGCTGCCGGCGCCGCCCTGGCGCTGAAACTGGCGTTGGTCAGGCGTTGGTCAGGCGTTCAGCAGCGCCTGCAGGCGCAGCACGGCCTCGGGCACGGCGCGGCTGAGGCGGTCCACACAGGCTGGGTCGTCGAAGTCGAGCGGCTCGCCTTCGGCATCTACCGCGGGCGTGTCCACACCGTCCAGGCCGCCGCCCA
The DNA here is from genome assembly GCA_963788035.1 of uncultured beta proteobacterium. GTDB lineage: Bacteria > Pseudomonadota > Gammaproteobacteria > Burkholderiales > Burkholderiaceae_C > Rubrivivax. The sequence continues at coordinate 1,135,239 of CAWBFC010000005.1, read as the reverse complement.
GCTGCAGCAGCGGGGCCAGCGTGGCTTCGGTCCACGGGCCGCCCGTGGCTTGGTCCCAGGCGCTCGGCATCAGATCGACGGCTTGCAGGAAACCGGCGCACCAGTCGCTGGCGTCGGCCCACTCGTCGGCGCCCTGTTCGGCGATGCTGAAGATGGGCTGCCAGTCGTCGGGCCGCTGCAACTCGGCCTGCACGTGGCGCAGGTGGCGCAGCAGCTGCACCACCGTGTTCTTGCGCAGGCGTTTGCTGGCAAAGGGTTCGGCGGCGCCATGGCCCAAGGGGCCATCGCCGCCCCACACCGGTGGCAGCCATTCGGCTGTGGGCAGTGTGCTGCCGGGCTGCGCCGGGCCGGCCGGCATCAGGGCCAGCGCGGTGAGGTAGCCGTCCACGCCGTCCAGGCTCATCACGCCGTCGTGGCTGGCCTGCAGGTTCTGCAGCAGGGTGTCGAGGGCCTGGAGCTCCTCGGGCTGCAGCGGGGTCAGGGGCGAAGCGGGGTCGTAGTTCGGGTAGTCCATGGGGCCGAGTGTCTCTCAGCCGCCTCCCCCCCGTGGCTCGGGGGTGGCGCACCGCGCGGTGAGCTTCGCCAGCGGGCTTTGCCGCGAGAACAAACGTCAGCCGCTGCGGCTTGCGCTGTGGCGGCTTTGCCCTCAACCCTCGGAGTCACCCATGTCTGCACCGTTCGCTCCCCTCAACCCGGCCGTGCGCATGGCCGCTGCCATCGCCTTGCTGGTGGGCGTGGCCGCCGCCCACGCCGGCCCCTTGACCGTGGCCAGTTACAGCATGCCCAACGGCGCCAGCGGCATCTACGACGGTTATGGCGACAACGCCTACTCGGGCTCCAACATTGCCGGTTTTCTCAGCGGCGGCACGGGTGATCTGACCAACGGTGTTCTCGGCGGCAACATCGGCAACACCACCACGAACTGGGTGCCCTACGTGCTGTGGCGGAACACCAGCCCGACCATCACTTTCGATCTCGGCAGCACCCAGTCGGTGAACCGCCTCGAAGGCCACTTCCTTGCCTTCGGCGCGGCCGGCGTGTACCTGCCAGGTGCCGCCCAGCTGCGTTATTCGCTGGACAACCTCAGTTTCTTCGGCGAGACCCTGGTCGACTTCGTGCACACGCCGGTGAGCGCCAGCGAGCAGCGCTGGCTGACCCTGGAAACCGCCACGCAGCAGGCCCGATATGTGCAGGTGCAGTGGCTGCGCGACACGGGCCGGGAATGGATGGCCTTGAGCGAGGTGTCGCTGGCCTTCGAAGACACCTCCACGGGCGTGCCCGAGCCCGCCAGTGCGGCGCTGGTGCTCGCCGCCCTGGGGGCGTTGGCCACCGTGCGGCGGCGTCAGCCGGCCTGAGTTTGCATGGCCGGCGGCGCGACGTCGCCGGCCGCCAGGCTCAAGCCAGGGGCGTTGGGGCCGCGCACACCGCCACCGCGGTGGCGCCCAGCTGCACCGTCTCGCCGCCGCGCAGCTTGCGGCCGCGGCGCGTTTCCACCGCGCCGTCCACGCGCACCTGGCCTTCGGTGATGAGCAGCTTGGCTTCGCCGCCGCTGCCCACCAGGCCTGTGGCCTTGAGCAGGGCATCGAGCGTGATGTAGTCGCCCCGCAAGGCAAAGGGCTGCGGCTGGGTCTTGCTCACGGCTTGGCCCGCGCGCCGAGGTCGCCACCCAGGCTGCCGCGCATGGCGCCCAGCACGCGGCGCGAGCCTTCCACCAGCAGGTTCACGTCGGAGGCCAGGGTCACGAAACGGTAGCCGAGCTCGATGCGCGCCTGCGCCACGTCGGTGCGGCCGTTGTGGATGCCAGCCTTCAGGCCGTGCGCCTTCGCGCGTTCGGCGATGTGCTCGATGGCCTGCTGCACTTTGGGCTCGACATCGTCGAAGGTCGGCTTGCAGCCCAGGCTCATCGAGAGGTCGGACGGGCCGACGTAGACCGCGTCCAGTCCTTCCACCGAGAGGATGCTGTCGAGGTTGTCGAGCGCTTGCGCGGTTTCGATCATCGCGAAGACGACGATCTCGCTGTTGGCGCGTGCCACGTACTCGGCCCCGTGCAGCTGCACGGCGCGGATGGGGCCCACGCTGCGCGTGCCCTGCGGCGCGTAGTGCGTCCAGGCCACGAGCTTCTGCGCGTCTTCACGCGTGTTGACCATGGGGCAGATCACGGCCATGGCGCCGGCATCGAGCGCGCGCATCAGGATGCCCGGCTCCAGCCAGGGCACACGCACCACGGGCACGGTGGCGGTGGTGCTCAGCGCCTGCAGCATGGGCACCAGCGCGCCCGCATCGGCCAGACCGTGCTGCAGGTCGATGGTGAGGGTGTCGAAACCCTGGCGCGCCATCACCTCGGCGCTGAAGCTGTTGGGCACGGCCAGCCAGCCGTTGAGCGCCGCGCGGTCTTGCGCCCACAGCTGGCGCAGGGGGTTGGGCTTCATCGGCGGGCTTTCTGCTGCGGGGTTCAGCGGCGGGCGGCGGTGGTTTCCACCGGGTCCAGCGGGAACTGCGTGCAGCCCAGCTGGCGCGAGATGTCGCGGCTGGCGTCGCGCAAACGGGCCACGAGTTCGGGCTCGCGCGCGGTGTCGTAGCGGAAGGTGGGGAAGCTCACGCTCAGGCCGGCCACCACCTGGTTCTGGCGGTCGAAGATGGGGATGCCGGCGCAGCGGATGTGGTCGTCGAACTCTTCGCGGTCTTGCCCGAAACCCTGGGCCAGCGTGCGCTCGAGCTCGGCGTTGAAGGCTTCCAGCGTGGTGATGGTCTTCTCGCGGTAGGGCTTGAAGTCGCAGCCCTGCAGGATCTGCGCGCGGCGGGCCGGGCCTTCCCAGGCCAGCAGCACCTTGCCGATGGCCGTGCAGTGCAGCGGCGCGCGGCGGCCCACGCGCGAGTACATGCCCAGCATGTGGCGGCTGTCGACCTTGTGCACGTAGATGATCTCGCTGTCGATCAGCGTGCCCAGGTGCACCGTCTCGCCGGTGGCATCGCTCAGGCTCTGCATGTGCGGCTTGCAGATCTCCACCAGGTCGGGGTACTGCAGCGCCTTGGCGCCCAGCTCGAACATGCGCATCGACAGGCCGTAGCGTTCGCTGTCGACCTGCTGGCGCACATAGCCCAGCGTCTTCATCGTCTGCAGGAAGCGGTAGACCGTGGCCTTGGGCATGGCCAGGCGCACCGAGAGTTCGCTGATGCCGGTTTCATCCCGTTCCGACAGGCTCTGCAGGATGGCGAAGACCTTCAGGACCGCGGCCACCGATTCGGGCTGCCTGGCGTCGTAGCTGTCGTCGTCCATGTTGTTTCGATCGTTTCGGGCTGGCGTTTCAGAAGATATTGTGAACCGACTGGCCGCCCTGGCCCGGGGCCGCCTGCAATCGCTCAAGTCCTTGCGCAGAGGGGGGCGCGCGCACCGGTTCTTGCACCAGCCCGTGCGATCACGGCGCGCCCAGCCACAGCCAGCCCGGCCCGGCCGCAGCGCGCACGCGTGCCGGCACCGCCTGGGCAGGGTCGGCAGCGGGCGGGTGCGGGGGTGTCCAGGCCAGCGCCTCGGAAACCTGTGTGCCGGCCAGGCGCAGTGCGGTGGCCAGGTCGAGGGGCTGGCCGTTGTGCAGCGAGCCGCGGTCGCGAAAGAACGCGCCCTTGAGCACGCGCACCAGCCGAGCCGGGGCCACGCTGGGCGGTGTATGCCAGGCGTTGAGCTCGCTCAGCACGCGCGAGCCGTGGCCGAGGCCCAGCGAGTAGCCGAAGGCGCTGCCGGGGTTGACGAGGTAGAGGTTGTTGAGCACGTGCACCTGGCCGTAGCGCACCCGCGGCGCGCGCTCTTTCACGTCTTCCCACAGGTTGTGGTGCAGCGTCACCTGCAGCTTGCCCTCGTCGCTGGTCAGGCTGTCGCTGTTGCCGATGAGCACGGTCTTGTCGTGGCTGCGGAAGTGGCTGTGGCTCACGGTGATCAACTGGCTGCCGCGGATGATGTCCAGCAGCCCGTCGAAGCGCTGCAGCGGGCGGCCGAAGATCACGCGCTCGGGCTGGGCTTCAGGCTCGCCATCGTCAAAAAGGCAGTGGTCCACCCACACGTGGCGCGTGTTGCGCAGCATCAGCGTGTCGTAGGCCGAGTTCCACTCGCCGCTGGCGTTGTCGTTGGCGTCCCAGGCCGGGAAGTGGTCGTAGGCGCGGCGCAGGTGCAGGTGGCGCAGGATGACTTGCTGCACGCCGTCGAGCACGAGGCCGCCATTCACGATCTGTGCGCCGGCGCCCAGGCCCACGATCGTGGTGTTGGAAGGCACGGCCACCATCACCTGCGCGGCTTGGCGTTGGGCCGAGCGATGGCGGGCTTCTTCCATCGGGCCTTCGGGCTTTTTCTTGCCCCAGGTGGCCGGCGCGTAGGCGGCCTCGAAGGCGTCCCAGCTGAAGGCCGGGTCGCGGAAATCTTCGAAGCCAAGGGTGCGCCCATCGTCGGCTTGCGCCAGGTCGATGCGGCCGGCGATCTTCACCAGCCGCGGGCGCTGCACGCCGGGGCGGCCGTCGGCGCCCAGATGCGGCTTGAGCGCGGCGCGCAGCTGCGCGGCCGTGCGCACCGTGTGCACGTCTTCCGGCGCGGCCTCGGCGCCGCCGCGCGTGCCACCTTCGGCCGCGGCCCAGCCGCCATCGGTGGCCAGCACTTCACGCGCCGGGTCGGCTGGCAAGGCGCGGTTGTTGAACTCGAAGAAGCGGTTGGCCTGCTCGCCCGTGGCCGCAAAAGGCCGGCGCGAGGTGCTGGCCGACCAGCCGCCCAAATGCGGCCCGAGTTGGCTGTCGCGGATCAGCACCTGCCCGTTGGGCGAAACGCCCGGCTGCCAGGTGCCGCGCGCAACGTTTTCATCCCAGGCGCGGCCCAGGCTGATGCTGCCCGGCGCCACACCGGGCTCGGCCGCCCAGCGTGTGCGTTGCACCAGGAAGCCCAGGCGCGCCGCCGCCGGCGTGCTGGGCGCGAGCACGTGGCCGCCGTTGGGTGGTTGGCGGCGGCCGGCACGCTGCAGGATGGTGCTGTCGTCGATGACGAGCGTGGCGTTGCCGAAGATGAAATCGACATCACCCGCGATCAGGCTCGCGCGTACCAGCACCCTCCCGGGCAGCGTGGGTTTCGTGCGCCGCACGTGCAGCGTGTCTTGGTGCGCCAGCAGCTGCACCCGCTCCAGCAGCACGCGGTCTCCGATGGTCATCAGCGCCACGGCCTGCGCGCCGCCGCTTTCCCCTGCGCCGGGCGGGTAGCCCTGGCCGGCCTTCACGCCGTCCATCGCGTCGTTGGCGATGGTGAGGTGGGCGGCGGTGAGCTCGTCGCTGGCGAACACCACGCTGGCGCTGCCGTAGGTGCCGTAGGTGGTGGCGGCCAGGTCGGGCCAGCAGGCGTGGGCCGCGGTGCCAGCGGGTTTTGTCTGCGCGTTGTAGCGGCCTTCCACCAGGCGCACGGCGCCGGCATCGCCGGGCGTGCCGATGAGCGTGAGCGGGGCCTTGCCTTGCACGCACAGCGGCTCGCGGTAGGTGCCGGGGCGGATCTGGATGACCCAGCGGCGCCCGTTGTTGCTGGCGGTGGCCGCGGGCACGGCATCCACCGCGGCTTGCACCGTGCGGTGCGTGCCGCTGCCATCGGCGGCGACGATGAAGTCGGGCTTGAGTGCCTTCGTGTCCACCGCGGCCGGGGCCCAGGGCGTGGGGCCGTCGGCCAGGTAGTGCGCCGCGGTGTGCTCGGCGGCCTGGGCCGCGCTCAGGGTCGGGCGCAGCGGACCCGTCTGGTTGTCAGTGCCCGGCGTGGCCGCCGCCACCGCGCCGGCCAGGGTGGACAGCAGCAGCGCCAGGCTCGGTGTCATGGGCTTAGGCAGGCAGGTCTGCAAGGTAGAGCGCCGGTTCACCTTCGGCATCTGCGCTGAACAGCACCTGCTTGCCGTCGGGCGTGAAGCTGGGGTGCGGGTGCGTGACCTGGCGATTGCCCTTGTGCACCTTCCAGCTGCTGTCATGCCGCGCGATGCGCGTGGTGCTGCCGGCCTGCATGTCGAAGAGGTGCAGGTAGGGGTCGTGGGCTATGGCGTGGCTGCTGGCGTCGGCCACGTCGGCCGGGCTGCCGCAGCCGTCGCCCACCATCAGGCTGCCGTCATGGTTGCTCATCAGGTGCGAGCAGGGCGGCATCTGCATGAGCTGGCGGCTTTCCAGCGTCACCGGGTCCAGGCTGCAGATCCAGCGTTCACGCTCGCCCTTGAAATAGCTCACGAAGGCCATCGCGCTGCCATCGGGCACCCAGAACTCGTGCGTGCAGCTCTCGCCGGGTGCGTGCACCTTGCCGCAGCGGCGCTTGGTGCCGTCTTCGTTGATGAACCACATGCGCGCGTCCACCAGGTCGTGCGGGCCTTCGTGGCAGTAGGCCACGGTGTGGTCGTCGCCGGGGCGGTATTGCGGGTGGCCGAGCCAGCCTTTCTGTTCGAGGATGACGGTGCGTTGGCCAGTAGCCAGGTCGATGCTGAACAAGCGGCACAGCGGCTGCCGGTGGTACATCTCGGCGAACTGCTTCCAGTCGGACAGCGGCGACCAATCGGCCTGCGCGATCTCGATGCCCACCATCTTCGTGCAGGCGCTGTTGCTCACCCAGGTGCCGTAGCCCACCCAGCCTTCGGGCACGGTGTAGACCACGTCTTCCTGCAGGCCCTTCAGCGCCAGGCGCACCAGCGTGCGGCCGCCGCGCACGAAGTAGAGGTGCTGGTCGTCGGGGCTCAAGAAGCCGCCGAAGGTGTTTTCACCGGCGCCGTCGCTCAGCTGCACAGCGGTCTGGCTTTGCAGGTCGAGCAGGTGGTAATTCCAGTTCTGGCCCGGGCCGAACTCGGCGCCGAAGATCAGCTTCGTGCCGTCGTTCGTGAAGCACTTCTGGTAGAAATAATTGCGGTGGCAGGTGATGTCGGTGGGCGTGAGCCGTGTCACGCGCGCGCCGGTGTCGGGGTCGGCGCGGGTGACGAATTGCAGCTGGCGTTCGGTGTGCTTGGGCATGAATGGCTCGGCCCGACAAGGCCGCCGTAGTTTTTACTGGGGCTCTTACTTGATGCGGTTGAGCAGCGCGGCGCCATCGGTGATGAGGCGGCGCGCGGCGGCGATGTCGGTGGTCTTGTTGTAGGCCACCGTCTCGAAAACTTCGCGCATGAACTTGAGCATGCGCGGGTGCTCGAAGAGCGGGCCGGGCAGCGGCAGGCGGCCGGCATCGCGCTGGGCCTGGATCTGCCGGTGCGCTTGCAGCTCCAGCGCGGGCAACTGGCCCTCACGCTCCAGCTGCTGCAGCGGCCCGCGTGCGCCGGGCAGGCCGCGCGTGCGGCCGAGCAGGCGTGCGGCGTCCAGGTCGGTGAGCAGGAACTCGATGAGCTTGGCTGCCAGCTCGGGCTGCTTGCAGTGGCGGCCCACGGCGTACATCAGCGTGGGGCGGCCGAACATGCCGCTGTGCAGCGCGCCGGGCAGGGTGGGGAAGTCGCCCAGGGCCAGGCGCTGCGGCGCCTTCAGCGTGCTGGCGCGCAGCGGGATGGCCGAGTCCCAGGTGTAGTTGCCGGCCCAGCGGCCCGTCACCCAATCGGGCTGCTGCTCGGTGGGCTTCTCGGCGCCGCCCAGGCTGGCGCGCAGCGGCAGTGGCGTGGCCACGTGTTCCTGCACCAGGCGCTGGTAGGTGCGCACCCAATCGAGTGCCGCGGCTTCGTTCATGGCCACGCGGCTGGGGCCTTCGGCCGTGGCCGGCGCGATGAAGGGCAGGCCGTGTTTCTGCTGCACCCAGGCCTGGGCGAGCAGGATCATGTCGTAGAGCTCACCGTCCAGCGGGAAGGCGCCTTCGCCCAGCTTGCTGCGGAACACGGGGCCGGCGGCGAAAAGTTCTTCCCAGGTTTTGGGCAGGGCCAGGCCCACACGCTCGAAAGTGCTGGGGTTCCACAGCATCACGCGCGCGCTGTAGCTCACGGGCAGCGCGTTGAGCTTGCCGGCCACGCGGCCGGTGGCCAGTTCCAGCTCGGGCAGCTGTTCGCGCACGGCCGGGCCCAAGAGCGGTGTGAGATCGGTGAAGCCGCTGCCGCGCTTGCTGAACATCGCCAGCCAGGCCCAGTTGATCTGCATCACGTCGGGCTCGCTGCCGCCGGCCACTTGCGTGGTCAAGCGCTCCAGGTAGCCGTTGAAGCCCATGTACTCCGACTTGATGCGCAGACCCGGATTCCGCTGCTCGAAGAGCCGCACCGCGGCCAGCGTGGCGCCGTGGCGCGCCGCGCCGCCCCACCAGGCGAAGCGCAGCACACGCGCATCTTTCTGCGCCAGCGCGGGGGTGCTGAGCGTGGCCGCCGTTCCCAGCCCTGAAGCCAGGCCTTGCAACAGCAGGCGGCGCTTCATGCCACGGCCAGGCCGCTGGCGGCGTCGAAGAGGTGGGCCGCGCCCATCTGCAGGTGCATGGTGAGCGTGGCGCCGCGGTCCAGGCCTTGCAGGCCGCTGGCCTGCTCTACCGGCACACGCGCGCTGAAGGGCAGCTCGCCGATGTTGAAGTGCACATAAACCTCGCTGCCCATGTGCTCGGTGAAACGCAGCGTGGCGGGCACGGGCAGGCTGTCGCCCTGCGCGCGCGGCAGCGCGCCGATGTGCTCGGGCCGCAGGCCGAAGGTGATGGCACCTTGCCGGCCCGCCAGTGCCGCCGAGCGTGCGCCCGACAGCGGCAGCAGCTGCCCGCCCAGGCTGACCGCAGCGCTGCCGTTCAGCGGCTGCAACTCGGCCTTCACCAGGTTCATCTCGGGCGAGCCGATGAAACCCGCCACGAAGGCATTGGCCGGTTTTTCGTACAAGGCCACGGGTGTGTCCACCTGCTGGATCACGCCTTCTTTCAGCACGCAGATGCGCTGGCCCATGGTCATGGCCTCGGTCTGGTCGTGGGTGACGTAAATCACCGTGGCCGGCTGGCCTTGTTCACGCAGCGTGCGGTGCAGCTCGGTCAGGCGCACGCGCATCGCGGCGCGCAGCTTGGCGTCCAGGTTGGACAGCGGCTCGTCGAAGAGAAACACCTCGGGTTTCTTCACGATGGCGCGGCCCACGGCCACACGCTGCGCCTGGCCGCCACTCAGCTGCTTGGGGTAACGCTCCAGCAGGTGCTCCATCTCCAGCAGTTGTGCGGCCTGGCGCACACGCTGGTCGAGTTCTTTCTTCGGCGTTCCGGCCAGCTTCAGCCCGAAGGCGAGGTTGTCGTACACCGTCATGTGCGGGTAGAGCGCGTAGTTCTGGAACACCATCGCGATGCCGCGCTCTTTGGCCGGCAGGCTGTTGACCAGCTTCTCGCCGATGCGCAGCTCGCCGCCGGTGATGCTCTCCAGCCCCGCCACCATGCGCAGCAGCGTGCTCTTGGCGCAGCCGCTCGGGCCCACGAAGACCATGAACTCGCCGTCACGGATGTCGAGGTCGACACCGTGCACGGCCTTGAAGCCGTTGGGATAGACCTTCTCGATCTTGCTCAAACTCACGCGGGCCATGGCTCAGCCTTTGATGCCGCTGCTGGCGGCACCTTCAATGAAATGTTTTTGGGCGGCGAAGAACACGGCCACCGACGGAATGAGCGCCACCACGCTGATGGCGATGACGTTGGCCCACTCCACCTCTTCGGTGGCGCCGATGCTCATCTTCAGCGCCAGGCTCACGGGGTATTTCTCGACGCTGGCCAGGTAGATCAGCGGCCCCATGAAGTCGTTCATGGTCCAGATGAACTGGAAGACGACCACGCTGATGATGGCCGGCTTGAGCAGCGGCACGATGATGTGCCACAGCATCTGCAGCGCGTTGCAGCCGTCGATCATCGCGGCCTCTTCCATGTCGCGCGGGATGCCGCGCAGGAACTGCACGAGCATGAACACGAAGAAGGTGTCGGTGGCGAATGCAGACGGCAGGATCAGCGGCCAGTAGCTGTCGAGCATGCCCACTTCGCGGAACATCAAATACTGCGGCAGCCGCAGCACGATGAGCGGCAGCATCATCGTGCCCACCATGATGGCGAAGAGCGACTTCTTGCCCCAGAACTCGAAGCGCGCAAACGCATACGCCACCAGCACGCAGCTGATCACCGTGACGATGATGCGCGGCACCGTGATGATGAAGCTGTTGAGGAAGTAGGTCGCGAAGGTGTACTCGGTGCTGGTCTTCCAGCCCTTGGCATAAGCGCCGAAATCCAGCCGGCTGGGCCAGAAGCCGATCTCGGTGAAGATCTCGGCGTTGCTCTTGAAGGTGGCGCCCACCAGCCAGATCAGCGGGTAGAGCATCAGCAGCGAGACCAGGACCAGCGCGACATAGCGAGGCCAAGCGGCCGCCGCGGAGCCGGCTTCGCCGGGCCGCTGGGGGCGCCCCCCTAGGGGGAGCGCCGCAGGCGCTTCGGGGGGGGGCTCATTTCGACGCCTCTTTTTCGCCGGCGTAGAACACCCAGTACTTCGAACTCCAGAACGAAATGCCTGCGAGTGCTGCGACGAGTGCGAACAGCACCCAGCTCAGCGCCGCGCCATAACCCAGGTTGAAGTAGCGGAAGCTCTGGTCGTAGATGTAGAGCGCCAGCACGTAGGTGGAACTCAGCGGCCCGCCTTCGGTGACCATGTAGGGCGCGTTGAACTCCTGGAAGGCGTGCACCATCTGCATGATCACGTTGAAGAAGATCACCGGCGTGATCAGCGGCACCGTGATGCGCCAGAACTGCTGCGTGCGGCTGGCGCCGTCGATCTCGGCGGCTTCGTAAAGCGACTGCGGCACGTTCTGCAGCGCGGCCAGGAAGATGACCATGGCCGAGCCGAACTGCCACATGAAGAGCAGCACGATGGTCCACATCGAGTAGTGCTCGTCGGCCAGCCAGGCCACGGGTTCGATGCCGAACTGCCCCAGGATGCCGTTGACCAGCCCGTTGCGCGCAAACAGAAAGCGCCACAGCACCGCCGTGGCGATGCTGCCGCCCAGGATGCTGGGCAGGTAGAAGGCGCTGCGGAAGAAGTTGATGCCGCGCAGCTTGAAGTTCAGCACGTGCGCCACAAACAGCGCAAAGCCCACGCGCGCTGGCACCGCCAGCACCGCGAACCACAGCGTCACACCCAGGCTCTTGGCGAAGAGCGGGTCCTCAAGGGCCAGTTCCTTGTAGTTCTGCAGGCCCACGTAAACCGGCGGGTCCATCACGTCGTACTGGGTGAAGCTCAGCGCAAAGCTCATCACGAAAGGGAAGAGCTTGAACAGCAGCACGCCCAGCACGAAGGGCAGCACGAACAGAAACCCTAATCGCTTGTTCTCGTACATCTCACCGTGTCTCCGTCGGTGATGAAAGGGCTGTGGTCAGCGTGCGAGCCAGCCGCCGTCCACCGCCACGGTGTAGCCGTTGACGTAGTCGCTGGCCTGGCTGGCCAGGAAGACCACCGGCCCGGCCAGATCGTCAGGCGTGCCCCAGCGGCCGGCGGGGATGCGCTCCAGGATGGACGCGTTGCGGCCTTCGTCCGCGCGCAGTGCGGCCGTGTTGTTGGTGGCCATGTAGCCCGGGGCGATGGCGTTGACGTTGATGCGGTGGCCGGCCCACTCGTTGGCCATCAGCCGGGTGATGCCCATCACGCCGCTCTTGCTGGCCGTGTAGCTGGGCACGCGCACGCCGCCCTGGAAGCTGAGCATCGAGGCCACGTTGATGATCTTGCCGCCCGTGCCCTGGGCCAGGTACTGGCGCGCGGCGGCCTGGGCGAAGAAGAAGACCGACTTCAGGTTGATGTCGATGACATCGTCCCAGTCCTTCTCGCTGAACTTGATGGCGTCTTCGCGGCGGATGATGCCGGCGTTGTTCACGAGGATGTCCACGTGGCCGGCCAATGTGAGCGCCTGCTTCATCAGGCCCTCGATGCAATCGATGCTGCCCAGGTTGGCGCGCAGGTCCAGGAAGCGGCGGCCCAGGGCCTCCACCTGCGCCTGCGTCTCGGTGGGCGCGCTCACGTTCACGCCCACGATGTCAGCGCCCGCTTGCGCCAATGCACGCGCCATGCCTTGGCCCAGGCCGGTATCGCAGCCGGTGACGATGGCAACTTTGCCGCTGAGGTGGAACTGTTGGAGGATCATTTTCGAAGGCACCGTGTGAAAAGTGGGGCGCATGCGCGCAGGGTGGGCAAGGCGTCGGGGCGCGAGCCTAAACCAGCTTCCGCCTTGTCCAAAATCATGGTTTCTAATTAGTGAACCGGCGTTTCTTTTTTATTGTGCCATTGCTACAGTCCTTCCGAATCGATGTCCCGGAGACTGCTGCATGAACCCCTACTTCCTCGAAGCCGAGACGCCCTGGACCGATCTGGGCGGTGGCATCCGCCGCAAGATCGTGGGCCACACGCCCGGCCTGATGAGCGTGCTGGTGCAGTTCGACCAGGGCGCCGTGGGCACGCCCCACGCGCACGACGAGTACGACCAGATCGCCTACGTGGTGAGCGGCTCTTTCGAGGCCGATGTCGCCGGCGTCAAGCGTGTGCTGCGCCCCGGTGACGCCTTCATTGCCCCGCGCACCCACCTGCACGGTGTGGTGGCGCTGGAGCCCAACAGCACCCTGCTCGACCAGTTCACCCCCCGCCGCGAGGACTACCTCTAGCCCCTCAGGCCGCTGCCATCCCGGCCGGCGCGCACTGCAGCGCCCGGCCCTGACTCAGCCACAAGAGGCGACCTGCATGCGCCCGGCCCCACCCGACGGAGACAACACCATGACCCAGCGCCCCTCGCGCTTCCCCCACCACGCCCAGCCCCTGCGCGCGCCGCGCCGCTTGCAGCTCACGGCCGTCGCCGGCGCCCTGGTGGCCTTGGCCGCCGCGGCGCCCGCGCAGGCCCAGACGGCCCCGGCCGCCGCCAAGGCCGAGCCGCAGCGCATCGAGGTCACCGGCTTCCGGGGCTCGCTGGAAAGCGCGCTGAACAAGAAGCGTGAAGACAGCGGCATCGTCGATGTCATCCGTGCCGAAGACATCTCCAAATTTCCCGACACCAACCTGGCCGAGAGCCTGCAGCGCATCCCTGGCGTGGTGATCGACCGCGATGCCGGCGAAGGCCGCAACATCACCGTGCGCGGGCTGGGCTCCGACTTCACCCGCGTGCGCATCAACGGCATCGAGGCCCTGGCCACCACCGGCGGCACCGACAGCAGCGGCGGCGCCAACCGCTCGCGCGGCTTTGACTTCAACGTCTTCGCCGCCGAGCTGTTCAACAGCATCACCGTGCGCAAGAGCTCTTCGGCCGATGTCGAAGAAGGCTCGCTGGGCGCCACCGTCGACCTGCAGGCCTCGCGCCCCTTCGACTTCAAGGAACGCACCTTCACCGTGTCGGTGAAGGGCCGCTACAACGACGTGGGCCGCAAGACCGACCCGCGCGTGGCCTTTCTGGCCAGCGACACCTTCTTCGACCGCAAGCTCGGTGTGCTGCTCTCGGGCGCCTACAGCAAGCGTTACCTGCTGGAAGAAGGTTTCAGCACCGTGCGCTGGGACAACGGGGCCAGCTCCGGCGGCTGGTGCGCCCCCACCGGCGTGACGCCGGCCAACCCCACCACCAGCACCGCCACCACCTGCGGCCCTGCCGCGCAGGGCGTGCCGCGCATCACGGGCACGGCCGACACCATCGCCGCCTACGACGCCGCGCGCAGCACCAGCAACTTCCACCCGCGCCTGCCGCGTTACGGCCGCCTGACGCACGATCAAGACCGCCTGGGCCTCACGGCCTCGGTGCAGCTCAAGCCGGCCGAAGGCACGCTGCTCTCGCTGGACCTGCTCTACAGCAAGCTCGAAGCCACGCGCCAGGAAGACTTCCTGCAAGCCATCAGCTTCAGCCGCACGGCCACGCAGGGCGGCAAGCCGCAGACCAGCGTGCTGGAGGCCAGCTATGGCGCCAACGGTGCGCTGCAGTACGGCCGTTACAACGGCGTGGACATCCGTGCCGAATCGCGCTTCGACGAACTCAGCACCACCTTCAGCCAGCCCAGCCTGACGCTGCAGCAGGACATCGGCGAATCGGTGCGCCTCTTCGCCCGCGTGGGCCGTGCCGACAGCAAGTTCCGCAACCCGGTGCAGACCACCACCACGCTGGACGCGCTGAACGTCAACGGCTACGCCATCGACTTCCGCGGCAACGACCGCCTGCCCAGCATCACCTACCCCATCGACGTCACCCAGGCCGGCGGCCCGCTGACGCTGGTGGGCGTGCCCCAGGTGACCACCGGCACGCAGCCCAGCACCATCACCAACACCACCAGCAGCGAGATCCGAATCCGCCCGCAGGGGGCCAACAACGTCAACGACGTGGCCACCGTCAGCGGCGAGTGGGAGGCCCTGCCCGGCAACCTGACGCTGAAGGCCGGCCTGGACTACAAGCGCTACACCTTCGACACCTACGAGTTCCGCCGCGTCAACCAGAACGACACCATCTTCGCGCCGCCGGCGGGCACCAGCGTGGCCAGCCTGAGCACCAGCGTCACCGGCTTCGGGCGCGGCCTGGGCCTGCCGGCCGGCACGCCGACGGGCTGGGTCATCCCCAACCTGAACGCCATCGCCGCGGCCTACGACATCTACTGCAACTGCATCAAGAGCGGCCCGGCCGGCGGCCCCGGCGACTTCACGCTCTCGTCCATCACCAACGGCAACGCGCGTGGCAACAACCGCAAGGTGGTGGAAACCGACCAGGGCGGTTTCCTGATGGCCGACTTCAGCCTCAAGCTCGGCGGCCTGCCCATCCGCGGCAATGCCGGCGTGCGCGTGGTGCAGACCGAGCAGGCAGCCACCGGTTACCAGGCCGGCGGCGGCGGCACCGAGGTGACGGTGACGCAGACCTACACCGACACCCTGCCCAGCTTCAACCTGGCGGCCAACATCACGAAAGACTTCATCGTTCGCCTGGCCGCGGCCAAGGTGATGGCGCGCCCGCAGCTCGGCAACCTGAACCCCGGCGGCACCATCAGCACCACCGGCACGCTCAGCGTGACCAGCGGCAACCCGTTGCTCAAGCCCTTCCGCGCCACCACCGTGGACGCCAGTGCCGAGTGGTACGTGGCCCGCAACACCTTCCTCGGCCTGGGTGTGTTCCACAAGGACATCAACACCTACATCCAGAGCCTGCGCACCACGATCCCGTACAACCAGACGGGCCTGCCGCTGACGCTGCTGCCCAGCAATTTCACGGGTGAAGAGGTCTTCCAGGTCACCACGCCCATCAACACCAACGGCGGCAAGCTCTCGGGCTTCGAGATCAACTGGCAGCAGCCCTTCACCTTCCTGCCCGGGGCCTTCAGCAACCTGGGCTTGCTGGTGAACTACACGCAGGTCAAGAGCAAGATCGACTACCAGGTCTCGCCGACCAGCGCGCAGGTGATCCGCGACGACCTGCTGAACCTCTCGCCCAAGAGCTGGAACATGACGCTGTACTACGACGACGGTACCTTCAGCGCGCGCGTCTCGGCGGCCAACCGCTCGGGTTTCCTGACCCGGGTGCCGGGGCAGAACAACAACGACGTGGAAGGCAAGAACGCCAGCACCAACGTCGACGCCTCGATCTCGTACAAGGTGACGCCCAACCTGGACATCACGCTGGAAGGCGTGAACCTCACCAACGAGGCCAACGACCAGTTCATCAGCCGCGCACGCAACAGCGCGGTGGTCTATCACAAGACCGGCCGCGAGTACCTGCTCGGCGCCCGCTACAAGTTCTGAAGGAAGCCTGACCATGAACCGCACCCTGAACGTGGTGCGGCTCGTGGGCTTGCTGGCGGCCACCCTGGCCGCCGGCAGCCTGCAGGCCGCGCCTTTGAACCTGAACGGCAGCACTGTCACTGGCGCGGCCACGCTGAACGGCGCGGCGCTGGTGTTGCTGGAGACCAGCAGCAACTACCAGGCGGGCGGCCCCGCGGCCGTCGGCGACATGGACATCGAGTTCATCACCGGCGACGGTGATGCAGCCGGCCCGGTCTACCCCTCGCTGCAGATCGACTTCACGACCGGCGGGCTGCTCACTTTCATCGACAACACCGGCTTCGGCACGCCCAACGGCGCATACACCTTCAGTTTCGTGTTCGCCGGGCTGACCGAGAGCATCGGTGAGGTGGTGTTCGACCTTGGGCTGCTCACGGCCGGCAGCGTGACGGCCACCGTCACCGCCTCCGACACCGTGCAGTTCACGCTGGACGGCGTGGGTTTCGCTGACGCCTTCCACAGTTTCAGCGCCCAGCTGAACACCGCCGAAGCCGCCGTGCCTCTGCCCGGCTCGCTCGCCCTGGCCGGCCTGGCGCTGGCCCTGATGGCCCCGTTGGCAGCCCCCGCGCGCCGCCGCAAGGAGGTCTGACATGCACAGTTTCTTCACCGGCACCGCGGGTGCCGCGGCCACGCTCGCCCTCACGTTGACGCTGGCCGGGTCTGCGGCCCACGCGCAGACCGACCCCGCCCGCCAGCAAGCCCCGGCCGACGGCTGGGCCGCCCTGGCCGGCGGCACGCGCGGTGGGGCCGCTGCCGAGAGCGCGCAGATCTACACCGTGGCCAACCGCCTGCAGCTGCTGGCGGCGCTGGAAGACGGCGCCGGGCTGCCCAAGATCGTGAAGGTGGTGGGCACCATCGACATGAGCGAAGGCCAGCCCTATGCCAGCCGCGCCGACCAGGCCAACCGCGGCAACGTGCGCCTGCCCAGCAACACCACGCTCATCGGCGCCGGGCCGAGCGCGGGTTTCGTGAATGCGCAAATCCTGATCAGCGGTGTTTCGCAGGTCATCGTGCGCAACCTGAAGATCGTCGCGCCCTGCGACGTGGCGCCGGTCTTCGACCCCAGCGACGGCGCCAACGGCGCCTGGAACGCGGCCTTCGACGCCATCTCGGTGATCGCCAGCGACCACGTCTGGATCGACCGCAACACCCTCACCGACGTGCCCGTCACCGACGACACGCTGCCCATCGAAAACGGGCAGCTGCGCCAGTGCCACGACGGCGCCATCGACATCACGCAGGCCAGCGACCACGTCACCGTCTCGTACAACGTGGTCGAGATGCACAACAAGACCATGCTGATCGGCGGCAGCGACAGCAACACCGGCGACGCCGGCCGGCTGCGCGTGACGGTGGCCAACAACGTCTTCCGCGACGTGGTGCAGCGCGCGCCGCGTGTGCGCTACGGCCAGGTGCACCTGTTCAACAACCTGCACCTCGGCAGCCGCAGCGCCGCACCTTACCCGCACAGCTACAGCGTGGGCGTGGGCAAGGCGGCCAAGATCATCAGCACCGCCAACGTGCACACCATCGCCGGCGCCGCACCCGGTTGCGCCAGCGTGGTGACGGCCACCACACCCGATGCCGACAGCCGTTTTGCCGACAGCGGCAGCACGCTCAACGGCGCGCCGCTGGGCGCCTGCGCTTTTGGCACCGACGTGGGCTGGAGCGTGCCCTATGTCTTCCGTGCGCGGCCGGCGAGCCTGGTGCGCGCGCACGTGCTGGCCACGGCCGGTGCAGGCAAGTTCAGCACCGCCATCAGCGGCACCGGCAACCAGGGCACACCGCCGGGCACGCGCGTGCCCGCCGTCGGCGACATGGCCGTGCACACCGACACCCGCCTGAGCCTGGCCTTCGACAGCGTGCCCACGCTGGGCAGCAGCGGCTTCATCACCGTGCGCCGGGCCAGCGACAACGTGGTGGTCGACACCATCGACATCAGCAGCGCGCCTTCCACCGGCGAGACGCAGACGGCGATACCGCGCACGAACATGGAGATCGACGCCATTGGCTTCGGTGTGACGGGCGAGACGACGCCACGGGGGCGTTGGGTCTGGTACCGGCCTTTGCGCGTGCTGGGCAACCGGGTCGAGATTCAGCTGCACGACGGCAAGCTCGCGCACAACACGGCCTACACGGTCAGCATCGCGCCGGGTGTGATCAACGGCACCCTCTTCGGCCAGACCTTCAACGGCATCGGCGCTAACGACGGCTGGACGTTCACGACGCGGGCTGCACCTGGCAGCGTCACCACGGTCACGGTCGACGACACCGGCAGCACGGCCGATTTCCGCAGCCTGCAAGGTGCGCTGAACTGGGTGATGCTGCATTGCGCGCAAAGCGTCACCGCCTTCGGGTGCAACACGCTGGCCACACCCAAGCTCATCACCGTGGCCAACGGGCGCTACCGCGAGTTCAACCAGCTGCGCAATGTGCGAAATCTCAGCATCCGCGGCGAAAGCCGCGATGGTGTGGTGATCGGCGAGGTCAACTTCGAAAGTTTCAACAGCGGCAGCGGTGGCTCGGCCGTCAGCGCGGGCACGGGCTACACCACCGGCGGCCGCGTCATCGGCCGGCGCATCCTGGGCGGCGGCCGCGCCTCACTGCTCGTGGAAAGCTGCGACCTGCTGAGCCTGGAGAACTTCACGCTCATCAACCCGCACCCGCGCGTGAGCACCTACGACAACCAGGCCGAGGCGATCTACTTCAACACCAGCGGCACCCCCGCGGCGGGGCGCTTGGTGGCCAAGCAGATGAACTTCCTGAGCCAGCAGGACACCCTGCAGCTCAAGGGTTATGTCTGGGTCTACCAGTCGCTGGTGGAAGGCAATGTCGACTTCATCTGGGGCGGCCCGATGGCGGTGCTGTTCGAAGACAGCGAGATCCGCTCGGTGCGCGACACCTCCAGCAGCTCGCCCGGCTACATCCTGCAGGCGCGGGCGATTGCGGGTGACAAGGGTTTTGTCTTCCTCCACAGCCGCCTCACGGCCGGCCCCGGGGTGACGGCGGCCTACCTGGCGCGCAGCGGCGGCACCACCAGCAGCACCTACGTCGACAACATCGCCTTCATCCACACGCGCATCGGCCCGCACATCCTGCCGGTGGGCTGGTGCGTGGGCACCGGCACCAGCAAGACGGGCACCGGCACCGGTGCCTGCGGCACCAACCCGCCGCCCTGGGCCGGCACCGCCGATGGCGGTGCGACCGATGCTGCGGGCTGGCGCGAGTTCGGCAGCCTCGATCTGGACGGCCAGTCGCTGGACCTGGGCCAGCGCCTGGGCCTGGCCACGGTGAACGTGGCCGGCGTGCCGCGCAGCGTGGTGCTGGCCAAGCCGCTGGACAGCACGCTGGGCCTGACGACACGCGCCGAGGTGTTTGTGCGCAGCACGGCCGCCGGCGGCGCGCCGGGCTGGGTGCCGGTGCCGTGAAGGCCGCGCTGCGGGGGTGGGTGCTGGCCGCAGCGGCGGCCGGCATCGGCGCGGCCGCGGCCAGCGCTGCGGCGGCCGATGCCCCCACCGCCACACCCACCCCCGCACCAGCACCAGCACTCGCACCCGCCGGCCCGGCGCTGCTGCTGGTGGGCGACAGCACGCTCGCGCCGCGCAGCGGTTATGGCGATGCGCTGTGCGCTCGCCTGGCCCCAGCCTGGGCCTGCCTGAACCTGGCACGCGGCGGGCGCAGCACCAAGAGCTACCGCGAAGAAGGCCTGTGGCAGGCCGCGCTGCAGCAAGTGCAGGCGCGCCGCGGAGAGGGTGGTGGGGCGCCGGTGGTGTTGATCCAGTTCGGCCACAACGACCAGCCCGGCAAACCCGGCCGCAGCACCGACCTGGCCACCGAGTTCCCCGCCAACCTGCAGCGTTATGTGCAGGAAGCGCGCGCGGCCGGCGGCCTGCCCGTGCTGGGCACCCCGCTCACGCGCCGCAGCTTCAAGAACGCCGAATTGCAGGACGATCTCGGCCCCTGGGCCGAGGCCACACGCCGCGTGGCGCGTGAACTCGGCGTGCCGCTGGTCGACACGCTGGCCGTCAGCGCCGCGCGGGTGCAGGCCCTGGGCGAGGCGGTGGCCGACACCCTGGCCGTGGCCGCCAAACCCGCACCCGGTGTAAGTGCTGAAGCAGCGCCGGGCAGTGGCTCGCAGCGTTTCGACCGCACGCACGTCGGCCCGCGCGGCGCCTGCCTCTTCGCGGCGCTGGCCGCGCCGCTGCTGGCGCAGGCCGTGCCGGCCTTGCGGGCGGCTTTCTTGCCCGGCCCGGATGAAGCCGCCTGTCTGGCACTGCCGGCACCGCCGCCCGCTGCGGCCTTGCCACAGGCGCCGACCGCCTCCGCGCCCCGCTGACCCGACGCCAGCCGGGCGCGGCAGGCCCGAGGCACCGTCGCGCCGACAATCACCCTCCCCGCTGCGCGCTGCTACTCCGCCCCGCCTTGCCCTTGCCCACCGATCTTGCCGGTTGGTTCAGCCCCGCCCAACTGCTGGGCTACGCTGCCTTCGCGCTGGGCATGGCCTGTTTTCTGCAAACCGACGACCGGCGCTTCAAGCTCTTCATGGCCGCCGAGTGCGCGGCCTACATCGGCCACTTTGCGCTGCTGGGCCAGCCCACGGCGGTGGCGAGCACCGCGGTCTCGCTGGGGCGTTCCATCGCCTCGCTGAAGTGGCGCACGCCGGCGGTGGGCCTGTTTTTCATCGCACTCAGCCTGGCCCTGGGCGCCTGGCTCTTCCAGGGCTGGCTGAGCCTGCTGCCCATAGCGGCTTCTTGCATCGGCACCACGGCGCTGTTTTTCCTGCACGGCCTGCGCATGCGCGCGCTGATGCTGGTGGGCACGCTGCTCTGGCTGGTGAACAACCTGCTCGTGGGCAGCATCGGCGGCACGCTGCTGGAGGCTTGCCTGGCGCTGGCCAACCTGCGCACCATCGCGCAGCTGTGGCGGGCCGAGGGGCGAGCCGCGGCCTGAGGGGTGCTCAGGGCTGGTCGTTCACCGGCCGGCCTTCCAGCAGCCGCTGCACGAACTCCACCGTGGCGTGGTGCAGGAAGTTGCGGTTGTCGGCGCGGTTGAAACCGTGGCCTTCGTTTTCGCCGGTGAGAAACCACACCGGCGTGCCTTGCGCGCGCAGCGCCTGCACCATCTGCTCGGCCTCGCGCCAGGGCACACGGGGGTCGTTGCGGCCGTGCACGATGAACATCGGCTTCTTCATCTGCGCCACACGGTTCAGCGGCGCGATGCTGTTCAGGAAGGCGCGCATCGCGGGCTCGCGCTCGTCGCCGTATTCGAGCCGGCGGTTGTCGCGGCGGTAACTCTCGGTGTGCTCGAGCAGGCTCACGAAGTTGCTGATGCCCACGCGGTTGATGGCGCCCAGGATGCGCGCGTTCTCCGCCGCGGCCACGGCCAGCGCCATGTAGCCGCCGTAGCTGCCGCCGGCCACCACCACGCGGCCCGCGTCCACGCCTGGCAGCGTGGCCAGGTGGTCGAGCAGGCCGCTGATGTCGCGCACGGCGTTTTCGCGTTGGCGGCCGTTGTCCATGTCGAGAAAGCGGCGGCCGAAGCCTTCGCTGCCGCGCACGTTGGGCAGCACCAGGTGCATGCCGAGTTCTTGCACCACATGGCGCAGCGTGCCTTGCAGGAAACGGGGCCGGGCCTGCGAGCTGGGGCCGCCGTGGATCTCGATGAACACCGGCCGCGGCCCGCTGAAATGCGCCGGCGGCGCGATGTGCAAAGCGCTGATCTCGGTGCCGTCGAAGCTTGGCCAACGCAGCGTGCGCGGCTCGGCCTGCAGCGTGGCGGACGCGGCCACGCTGCCCACGGCCCAGGGCTGCACATCGCCGCGTTCCAGGTCCAGCACCCAGGGCCGGCCCGGGCTCTGCGGCGAGACGTGGTTGAAGGCCAGCAGCGGCAAGCGCGGGTGCCAGGCGGGGCCGGCCACCACCCCGGCCGGCACCCCCGCCGGCCGCCGCAGTTCGCCGCCGCTGCCCTGCGGCAGGTAGAGCCGCAGCACCGACAGGCCCGCCTCGTTGTGCACCAGGGCCAGCGGCCGGGGCGGGCTGCCGTGGGCGGGCACGGCCAGGGCTTCCAGGTCGGCGGCGGGGCCGGCGCTGTGGCGCGTGCGCGTGCCGGTGTCGGCGTCCACCGCCCACAAGCCGCGGAAGTCGCCATCGGGGCCGCGCTGCCACAGCAGGCCCGGGGCGGCCGCCAGCGGCACCAGGCCTTCGGTTAGCGCCGGGGCGTGCTGCGTGGTGGCGGTTTCACCGCGGCCGCCCAGGGCCAGCGGCTCGCCGCCGCGCCAGGGGTGGCGCCACAGCCGGTTGCCGCGGCCGGTGCTGTGCAGCAAGGTGATGTCGCCATTGGCCAGCACCCGCAGTTCGCTCAGCCGCGTGCCATCGGCGCGGGCCAGCACGCGCGGCGTGGCGTTGGGCTGCAGGGGGTCGAGGTGCCAGAGCTCGGTGCGGGCCTGCCGCGCCCCGGGTGGGGGTGGGGCCGCGCCGTCGTCGCCTTCGTCGCCATCGGCATCGCGCGCGGGGCCGCGGCCGGCGCTGCGGTCCAGCGTGCTCAGCAACACCGCCAGGCCCCGGCCTTCGGGCAGGAAGGCGTAGTCGGCCACGCGCAGGTGCGCCGGTGTCAGCGCCACGGGGGCGTCGCGGCCTTCGGGGTCGAGGCGGAAGAGCCGCCAGGCTTCGTCGCCGTCGGTGTCGCGGCTGAAGACGAGGTAGGCGCCGCTCTGTGCTTCCCACAAGCCGCGCTGCACGGCGTGGCGTTCGCGCGTGAGGGGCTGCGGGCGCGCGCCGGGCTCGCGCAGGCGGTGCAGCTGCGGCGTGCCGGCGCTGTCGCCGCCGGCGCCGGCCACCACCAGCATCTCGGCGCGCTGCGGGTGCCAGTCGACGAAGCGCAGGCTGCGCGCCGCAGGCCCTGTGCTGGGGGGCAGGCGGCGCAGCGGGGGCATGCCTTCTGGGCGCAGCTGCGGGCCCGGTGGCAGCAGCGCGGTGGCGGCCGCGGCGGCCGGCGTGGGGGGCTGGCTGGTGTCCTGGGCCAGTGCCGGTGCTATCGGCAGCGCGGCCAGAAGCGCTGCCAGAAGTGCGGCCCGAAGCGCGGCCAGCAGTGCCAGCAGCGGCGGCGTGCAGCGGCCCGCGCGAGCGTGTGGCGCAGGGGCTGGCGTAGCGGTAGGCCGAACGGCCAGTGGGGTGGGGATGGCGTGGGCTCTGGCTCTCATCGCGGCATGGCCTCGGGGGGAATCACGGCCCCCCGATGCTGCACCACGGTGCTGGCCAGTTGGTTGCCGGCCGCCACGGCCGCGGTGGCGCTGCCGCCGGCCAGGCGCGTGGCCAGGTAGGCACCGGCGAAGCTGTCGCCGGCGGCGGTGGTGTCGACCACCTTGGGCACTGGCACCGTCGGCACTTCCACGGGCGCCTGCCCCTGCAGACGCACCAGCGTGGCCGCCGCGCCGCGTTTGACCACCACCTCGCCGCAGGGCAGGGCCAGCGTGCGCGCCAGCGCCGTGGCGGCGCCTGCGGGCGTGGCCGGGTCGCCCCACAGCAGCTGTTCGTCGTCCAGCGTCGCCAGCGCGGTGCTGGCCAGCGCGGTGAAGGTGCTGAAAGCCGCGCGCGCCGTGGCGGCATCGGCCCACAGCCGCGGGCGGTAGTTGTTGTCGAAGACCACCGCCGCGCCGCGTGCGCGCAGGCGCTGCGCCAGCGCCGCCAGCCGCGCGCGGCCGGCCGGCGGCAGGATGGCCAGGCTGATGCCGCTGAGGTAGAGCGCGTCGATGCTGTCGGCCTGCTGCTCCAGCGGTGTTTCGCCCTCGGCGGTGTCGAAGTAGGCGCGCGCGGCAGCCTGCTCGCGCCAGTAGTGGAAGCGGCGCTCGCCGGCTTCGTCCACCTCGATCAGGTACAGGCCCGGCAGCTTGCCCGGCAGCCGCCGCACGAGGCCGGTGGCAATGCCCTCGGCCTGCCAGCGCTGCAGCAGGCCGGCACTCAGGCCGTCGTCGCCCAAAGCGGTGGCGTAGTCCACGCGCAGGCCGTGCTGGGCGCCGCAGCGCGCCAGGTAGACGGCGGTGTTGAGCGTGTCGCCGCCGTAACCCTGCTGCAGCGTGCCGAAAGGCTGGCCCTGCAGTTCCAGCATGCATTCGCCGATGGCCACGATGCGCGGGCCGCGGCCCATGGTGCCTGCCATGTGGATTCCCCTATCTGCTTTTGAAACGACGTTTCGATATTCTAGGCAACTGATTTCACCCGCCCGCTCCGGGCCGACCCTGGGCCCCGATGAACTCGCCCCCGCCCCTCTTCGACACCTTGCTGCTCACCGGTGCCGCCGGCACCTTGGGCCGCGCCTTGGCGCCCAGCCTGCGCGGCCTGTGCCGCACGCTGCGGCTGAGCGACCTGCCCGCCGCGCTGTCCGCGCTGCCGCTGCAGCCCGGCGACGAAGCCCGCCCCGCCGACCTGGCCGACGCGGCCGCGGTGGACACGCTGCTGCAGGGCGTGCAGGCCGTGGTGCACCTGGGCGGGGTTTCGGTGGAAGGGCCTTTTGCGCCCATCCTGGCGGCCAACCTGGCCGGCACCACGCACCTGTACGAGGCCGCGCGCCGCGCCGGCACGCGGCGCGTCGTCTTCGCCAGCAGCAACCACGTGACGGGCGCCTACCCGCAGGGCCAGCGCCTCACCACCGCCTGCCCGCCGCGGCCCGATGGCTTCTACGGCGCCAGCAAGCTCTACGGCGAGGGCCTGGCCGCGCTGTACTGGCAGCGTTACGGCATCGAAAGCGTGTGTCTGCGCATCGGCAGCGCCACGCCCGAACCCACCGACGCCCGCGCCCTGGCCACCTGGCTGAGCTTGCGTGATCTGGCGCAACTGGTGCGCTGCGCGCTCACCGCGCCCGGCGTGGTTTGCACCGTGGCCTATGGTTGCAGCGCCAACACGCGCCGCTGGTGGCAAGACGACGCTACCTGGGCGCGCCTGGGCTACGCCCCGCAAGACAACGCCGAAGCCTGGGCCGCGCGGCTGCAAGACCAGCTGTTGCCCGCAGGCCCGCAGCGTGAGCTGCAAGGCGGGTCTTTCCTCGGCATCGGCCCTTTCAACCCTGTCGCCCCTCACGAACGATGAGCGCCGTGCCCGCTTCTGAGCGCCGCCTGCTGCAGCAGCACGCAGACGACAACGTGGCCATCGCCGTGCAGGCCGGTGGCCTGCCTGCAGGCACGGTGCTGGCCAGCGGCCTGGTGCTGCGCGACACCGTGCCGCAGGCGCACAAGGTGGCCTTGTTGAACATCCCCGCCGGCGCCGAGGTGCGGCGCTACGGCGTGGCCATCGCCCATGCGCTGCGCGACATCGCGGCCGGCAGTTGGGTCCATGAACGCCTGCTGCAGCCCTTGCCGGCACGCGCGCTGGAGGGCCTGCCCATGGCCACGGCCACGCCACCGGCCGCGCCGCCGCTGCACGGCCCGACGTTCCAGGGTTACCGCAACGCCGATAGCAGCGTGGGCACGCGCAACCTGCTGGCCATCAGCACCACCGTGCAGTGCGTGGCCGGTGTGCTGGACGTGGCGGTGCAGCGCATCCGCACCGAGCTGCTGCCGCGTTTTCCGAACGTCGATGGCGTGCTGGGGCTGGAACATGCCTACGGCTGCGGCGTGGCCATCAACGCGCCGGGCGCCGAGATCCCCATCCGCACGCTGCGCCACCTGGCGATGAACCCCAACTTCGGCGGCGAGGTGATGCTGCTCGGCCTGGGCTGCGAAAAGCTGCAGCCCGAGCTGCTGCTGCCGCCCGGCAGCCTGCCGCTGCACACCGCGCAGACGCTGAGCACGCTGCGCCTGCAAGACCCGCAGCACGTGGGTTTCGGTGCGATGGTCGATCACCTGGTGCAGGCCGCCGTGCCGCACCTGGAACGCCTGAACGCCCGCCGCCGCGAGACCGTGCCCGCCAGCGCCTTGGTGGTGGGCGTGCAGTGCGGCGGCAGCGACGCCTTCAGCGGCCTCACCGCCAACCCGGCGGTCGGCCACTGCACCGATCTCCTACTGCGTGCCGGCGCCACCGTGCTCTTCAGCGAAACCACCGAGGTGCGCGACGCCATCGCGCAGCTCACGGCGCGCGCGGCCACGCCGGCCGTGGCCCAGCGCCTCGTCGACGAGATGGCTTGGTACGACGACTACCTGGCCCGCGGCGGCGCCGACCGCAGCGCCAACACCACGCCGGGCAACAAGGCCGGTGGCCTGAGCCACATCGTCGAGAAGGCCATGGGCAGCGTGGTCAAGAGCGGCAGCGCGGCCATCACCGGCGTGCTCTCGCCGGGCGAGCGTGTGCCGCCGGGTGCGCCGGGCCTGTACTACTGCGCCACGCCGGCGAGCGATTTCATCTGCGGCACGCTGCAGCTGGCCGCGGGCATGAACCTGCACGTCTTCACCACCGGGCGCGGCACGCCCTACGGCCTGGCCGCCTGCCCGGTGCTGAAGGTGGCCACGCGCAGCGAGCTGGCCGAACGCTGGCACGACCTGATGGACATCGACGCCGGGCCCATTGCCGACGGCCGTGCCACGGTGCAGGAAGTGGGCGAACTGATGTTCCGCAGCCTGCTCGATGTGGCCAGCGGCCAACGCACCTGGGCCGAGCACTGGGGCCTGCACAACGCGCTGGTGCTGTTCAATCCGGCGCCGGTGACCTGAGCGAGCGGCGCAGGGCGCGCGGCGGCGCGTGCGAGCATCGCGCGGTGAACGCAGAGGCAGCGCCCGACCCCCAGCACCGCCGCGCCGTCTGCGCGCGTTGCCTGCGCCCACAAGCCGCCTGCCTGTGCGCCTGGGTGCGGCCCACCGCCCACCGCACCGAGGTGCTGGTGCTGCAACACCCGCAAGAGCAGCGCCAGGCCAAGAACAGCTTGGCGCTGTTGCGCCTGTCGCTGGCGCGTTGCGAAGTGGTGGTGGGCGAACGCTTCGCGCCTGATGTGCTGGCCACGCTGCTGCACCGGCCCGGGCGGCAGACCCGGCTGCTGTATCCCGATGTGCCGGCCGCGCCTGCGCCGGGTGCGCCCAGTGCGCCCAGCTGCCCGCTGGCCGCGCCACACGCACCGGTGCGACTGGTGGTCATCGACGCCACCTGGCGCAAGAGCCTGCGCCTGCTGCTAGAACACCCGCCCCTGGCCGCGCTGCCGCGCCTGGCGCTGCCCACCCCGCCGCCCACGCACTACCGCGCCATCCGCGCCGCGCGCCGGCCCGACCAGGTCTCGACACTTGAAGCCACGGTGCAGGCGCTGGCGCTGATCGAGGGCCCGGCCTTCGACGGCGCGCCGCTGCTGGCGGCTTTCGGCCGTTTTGTCGATGCGGTGGCGGCGCGGCAGTCTGGCTCTGGAACTGCTTCAGCACCGGCTGCTGTCGGCCTCTAGGATGCGGCACCGAACGTCCACCCCCAAGAACCCCCATGGCCCGCCTGCCCTACGCCGATCTCACCCACCCCGAAGCCGCGCCGCTGGTGCAGCGCATCGTTGCCGAGCGCGGCAGCGTGCTGCACCTCTACCAGATGCTGCTGCACAGCCCGCCGCTGGCCGAGGGCTGGCTGAACTACCTCACCGCGGTGCGGCAGAAGCTCGGCATCAGCGGCGCCTTGCGCGAGATGGTCATCATGCGCGTGGCGGTGCTCAACGGCGCGCCGTATGAGGCTTTCCAGCACGCGCCCATCGCGCTGAAAGAGGGCATGACGCAGGCACAGCTGGACGCGCTGGCCCAGTGGCAAGACAGCCCGCTGTTCAGCGACACCGAACGCGCCGTGCTGCGCCTGACCGACGCGATGACGCGCGAGATCCACTTCGCGCCCGAGATCATGGAAGCCGTGCGCACCGCCCTCGGCGAACGCGGCGCGGTGGAAGTGGCGGCCACCATCGCGGCCTACAACATGGTCTCGCGCTTCCTCGAAGCGCTGCAGATCCACGCCGACGACCCGCGCTGAACCGGCGCGCGGGGTCGCTGCGCCGAGGCCTCGCGGGCCGCCCCGTTCAGCGCCGCGCGCGCCTGCTCTTCAGTGCCGCCAGGCCGGCCAGGCCCAGTGCCAGCAGCGCACCGCTGCCGGGTTCAGGCACCGGGTTGCTGAAGCCCGGCTGCAGGCCGATGAAATCGAAGGCCAGGCCCGAGTCGTAGGCGTAGTCGCCCCAGTTCACCAAGCCCACCTCCACGCGGAAGCTGCCGCCCTGCGCAAAGCTGTAGCGCGAGTGCAGCCAGCCCGTGTAGCCGCAGCCGTGCGCGTTTTCGCGCCAGCAGCTGCGGTTGGAGTCGCCCAGCGCCGACCAGTTGATGGGGTCGCTGCTGTCCTGCGTGTGGAACTCGAAGCTGTCGTAGTCGACGATGATGTCGTCGGGGTCGAACTCGCTGCGGTCGACCACGTCACCGGGCACGATCTGGCCGGTGCTCGAGTTCGAGCTGCGCGCGGTGAAGATCCAGGCCACCAGATCGCCGTTGACCGCATCGATCACGCGGGCCCAGGCGTAGTCGTCGAAGCCCTTGCCGTCGGTGCTGACGTAGTTGAAGCGCATCTCCAGCACCGCGCCTGTGGTGGCCG
This sequence comes from uncultured beta proteobacterium, assembly GCA_963788035.1. GTDB lineage: Bacteria > Pseudomonadota > Gammaproteobacteria > Burkholderiales > Burkholderiaceae_C > Rubrivivax. The sequence continues at coordinate 1,107,017 of CAWBFC010000005.1, read as the reverse complement.
TGAAGGCGCCCGAGGTGAAGCTGGAGCCGTTCTGCTCGAAGCCGCGGCTGTTGGGGTCGAGCACCAGCGGGCTCACGTTCAGGGCCGTGGAGCCGGCCGTGGCCACGTAGGCGTACTGCGCGTTGCCCAGCGGCGAGAGCGTGATGTGGCCGTCGGCGCCCAGGCTGCCGCACTGGCCCTGGCATTGCCAGCCCTCCAGCGCACCGGGCAGCGTGACGGATTGGGCGCCGGCGGCGCCCGCCAGGGCCAGGCCGGCGGCCAGGGCCAGCAGGTGGTGCTGCGCGCTCATGCGGCCCTCCGGCGGGCGATCAGCAGCAGGCCCAGGCCCAAGGCGGCCAGGGCGCCGGCCCCAGGCTCGGGCACCGCCGCCAGCGGTTCGGCGCGGAAGCGGAAGTTGTCCATGGCCATGTGGTCGTGGTCGTCGTTGTCGAAGCCCCAGGCCATGGCATGGATGGGCCCGCTGTAGTTGGCCTGCAGGAAGGTGGGCGCGCCGGTGAAGCGCATGCGGCCGCCGTCGTTGTCGACATCGCCGTTGTAGAGCACCTGGCCGTTGGCGCCGTAAAGCACAAAGAAGAAGTCGCCGGTGGCGTCGAGGCCGCGGCGGCTCCAGAAGTCGGCGCCGTCGAAATAGAAGGCGCCGCGGTCTTCGCGGCGGATCAGCGTGCCGCCGCTGGTGCTGGTGGCGAGGAAGTTGCTCGCCGTGGCGCCCACGGTGGGCGACATCTGGTACCACTGGTCGCCCCAGGTGAAGCCGCCGTAACCCGCGGGCAGGTGCACGCCGCCCGTGGCGTTGGGCAACTCGTCGAAGCTCAGCACGCCGGGCACGGGGTCGGCAGCGGCTGCGGCGGCCATGCACAGGCTGAGGGCCAGGGCGAGCGGGGTCTTGAGAAGGTGGGTGATGCGGATCATGGTGTGGAGCGCTAGGCGTGGTTGACAGCGGCAGAGAGCGCAAGGACCGCGCCCGTGCCCGCCCCCGGAACCGCGGGGGTTTGCGGTCAGCGCCGACGAAGTCAGAAATGACCAATCAAATCAGATACTTGCAAGCCGAAGCGGCGGCGTGCTGATGCTCTTCCGGGCTTGCTGGTCGGCCACCGGGCCGGTGTTGACCGCGCCGCAGGCGGGGGTGTTGGGGCATCTCACCCACACCCGCTGGGGCCTATGCCCCGTTGCGGCCGTCAGCCACCGGGCAGCGCGCCGGGCTAAGCTGCGGGCCCTGCCCATGCCTGTCGCCCGCCCCACCGCCCCTGCGGGCACCCACCCCGCCGCCCATCCGGGCGCCCGCCCTGTGGCCCGCTTCCACCTGCTGCGCTGGTTCGCCAGCCTGGGAGCGCTGGTCATCGCGCTGATCGGCGTGGCCAACGCCTGGGTGGTGTCGAGCTTCCTCACCGGCCAGCTGCTGCTGCGCGAAGCCGAGGTCTCGCGCGAGTTCGTGCAGAACATCATGGTGGCCGACGGCTCGCTGGCCTACCTGTCGGCGCCCGAATCGGCGGCGCTGCGCGAGCGTTTCATCGGCAGCATCGAACACTTCACCTCGCTCAAGGGCGTGCTGCGCGCCAATGTGTACGGGCGCGACCGCCGCATCCTGTGGTCCAGCGACGCCCAGCTCATCGGCCGCCGTTTCACCGACAACTTCGAGCTTGAACGCGCGATGGCCGGTGAGCTGGTGGTGCATGGCGGCCGCCTCAGCGACGACGAAGAACACAAGGGCGAGCACGAAGGCCTCTCGCCCGAGGTGGCGTTTTTCGTCGAGACCTACATCCCCGTGCAGGCCCGCCCCGGCGCGCCGGCCGACGGCGTGGTGGAGCTCTACAAGGCCCCGCTGGCGCTCACCGAGGCCATCCGCGAAGGCCAGCGCCGCGTGGCCTGGGCCGCGCTGGGCGGCGCGCTGGCGCTCTACGCCAGCCTCTTCTGGCTGGTGGCGCGCGCCGACCGCACGCTGCGCCGCCAGCAGCTGCAGCTGCGCGAGGCCGAGACCAACGCCGCCATGGCCGAGCTGGCGGCCTCGGTGGCGCACAACATCCGCAACCCGCTGGCCTCCATCCGCTCGTCGGCCGAGCTCAGCCTGGACGCCTCGGCGCACGAGGCTGCCGAACACGCGGCCGAGATCCTGCACCAGGTGGACCGCATCTCCGGCCGCCTCAACGAACTGCTGCGCCTGGCCGGCCAGGGCGAAACCCAGGCCCAGGCCGTGGACCTGGCGGCGCTGCTGCGCGCCTGCGTGGCCGACCACCAGACCAGCTTCGGCCAGCGCGGGCAGCGTTTGCTCTTCGAAGACGCGGCCGCGCCTGGCGCGCTGGTGCGCACCGACCCGCAGTTGCTCACGCACGTGCTCGGCAGCCTGCTGGCCAATGCTTCCGAGGCCATGGCGGCGGGCCAGGCCTGCACCGTGCGCGTGGCGCCCGGCGCGCCCGGGCGGCTGCTGGTGGAGGTGCACGACACCGGCCCCGGCCTCAGCGTGGCGCAGCAGGCACAGGTGTTCCGCCCCTTTTTCACCACCAAGCCGCAGGGCCTGGGCCTGGGGCTCACGCTGGCGCAGCGCGTGGTGCAGCGCCTGGGCGGCCAGCTCAGCCTGCACAGCCAGCCGGGGCAGGGCACGGCGCTGCGTTTCGAGCTGCCGCGCGTTGGATCGACGCCTGAACCCCGCCTGAAGGAGCCCGGGCCTTGCCGCACATCCTGATCGTCGACGACGAAGCCACCTTCGCGCGCAACGCGGCGCGTTTCCTGGAGCGCGCCGGCCATGAGCTCACGGTGGCCGGCACCGTGGCCGAGGGCCGCGCGGCCTACGCCGAGCAGCGGCCCGACATCGTGGTGCTCGACCACCGCCTGCCCGACGGCACCGGCATGCAGCTGCTGCAGGCCTTGCGCACGCTCGACGCCAGCGTGCCCATCGTGCTGATCACGGGCCACGGCAGCATCGAGCTGGCGGTCGAGGCCATGAAGGCCGGTGCCGACGACCTGCTCACCAAACCCGTGGCGCTGAGCGAGTTGCGCCAGCGTGTGGAGCAGCTCGCGCAGCGCCAGCGCGAGGCCAGTCGGCTGCGTTACTTCGAAGGCCGCGAACGCGAGGCGCCGCACCAGCTGCTGGGCGATGCGCCCGCGATGCAGGCGCTGCGCGAGCGCATCGAACGCATCGCCGCGCTGGACGGCGAGGGCGTGTTGCCGCCCATCCTGATCACCGGCGAAACCGGCACTGGCAAGGAACTGGTGGCGCGCGCCTGCCACTACGGCGGGCCGCGGCGGCAGCAGCCCTTCGTCGAGATCAACTGCGCGGCCTTGCCGGCCACGCTGCTGGAGACCGAGCTCTTCGGCCATGAACGCGGCGCCTTCACCGATGCGCGCCAGCGCAAGCTGGGCCTGATGGAGGCGGCCGACGGCGGCACGCTCTTCCTCGACGAGGTGGGCGACATGGAACTCGCGCTGCAGGCCAAGCTGCTGAAGGTCATCGAGGACGGCCGCTACCGCCGCATCGGCGCCGTGCAGGAAAGACAGGCGCAGGTGCGCATCGTCGCGGCCACCAACCAGGACCTGGAGGCGCGTGTCGCCCAGGGCCAGTTCCGCGCCGATCTCTACTTCCGCCTGCGTGTGCTGCAGCTGCAGGTGCCGCCGCTGCGTGCACGGCCGGGCGACGCGCTGCTGCTGGCGCGCCACTTCTGCGCCCAGTTCGCGCAGCGCTACCGCCGCACCGGCCTGCACCTGGCGCCCGAGGCCGAAACCGCCATCGCACAGCACCGCTGGCCCGGCAATGTGCGCGAGCTGCGCAACCTGCTGGAACAGGCGGTGATGCTGGCGCGCGGGCCCGCCATCACGCGCGAAGAGCTGATGCTGCCGGCGACGCTGGCGACACCGCCTTTCGCGGCGGCCGCCACGCCCGCGGCCGACAGCGCCGGCGGCTCAGCGCTGGACCGCGCGGAGCGTGAACAGATCGTGCAGGCCCTGCAGGCCGCGCAGCAGAACGTCTCGATGGCGGCGCGGCTGCTGGGCATCAGCCGCGACACGCTGCGCTACCGGCTGGAAAAACACGGCCTGCGCGGCTGAGCGCCGCCCCGGCTCAGAAGGGCTGCTGCCACTGCGCCTGCAGCAGCCAGGGCCGGCCCGTCACGGGCTCGAAGAAACGGCCGTTGGCATCGCCGACGATCACGCTGCCCACGCTGGGGCGGCCCGAGAGGTTCTCCACACGCGCGCGCAGCGTCAGCGTGCCGGGGCCCAGCGTCAGCGCCTGGCTGGCGCGCAGTGCCGCGGTGGTGGCCGAGGGCGCGAAATCGGTGTTGCGGTCGTTGACGGCCACGGCGCCCTGCTGGCGCAGCTCGAGCCCGATCTCGCGGCCCGTGCCGGGCGGCGCCCAGGCCAGCTGCAGCGCGGCGCTGCGCGGCTGCGTGCCGGCGATGCGGCCGCCCGGGGCCACCGTCACCCGCCCTTGCGTGGCGGTGCAGGGCACGCCGGTGCAGGCGGTGTAGGCGTCGAGGTAGCGCGCGCTCAGCGTGGTGGCCGCAGCCTGCACGCGCCAGGCCGGGTGGGGCTGCCAGCGCAGCGCCAGCTCGGCACCGCGGCGCTGCGTGCGGCCGACGTTCTGGAAGGTCGATCGGCCGCCGGCGTTGGTCAGCACGCCGATCTCGTTGCGCGTGCGCGCATCGAAGAGCGCCAGCTCGGCCTGCAGAGCCAGCGCCGGCGCGCGCCATTTCGCGCCCAGCTCGACCTGGCGGCTGGTCTGCGCGCGCAAGGCGCTGTTCAGGCCTGCCCCGCCATCCGGGCGGTAGGCCAGCTCGCCCAGCGTGGGCGCCTCGAAGCCGCGGCCGGCGCTGAGATAGAGGTTCCAGCCGCTGCCCGCGGGTGCCCACTGCAGTGCGGCCACGGGGTTGGTGTAGCGCAGGGTCTGGCCGCCGCTGTCGTCGCCGTTGCTGGTGTAGGCGTCCACCGTGCGCAGCTGCAGGCGGCCGTGGCGCAGGCCGGCGGTGGCGGTGAGGCCGGTGCCCAGCGGCTGCTCGGCCTGGGCGTAGACATCGCTGCTGCGCAGGCGTGAACTTTCCTGGCGGCGCAGCACCCCGCTCACCCCCAGCGTGCTGCCGATGAAGTTTTCGTAGCCGCGCCGGTCTTCGTCTTGCTGCTCGAGGTTGAGCCCGGCCACCAGCTGCGTGCCGCCGGCCCAGCGCCACACGGCGCGCAAGTCGGCGCCGCCGTAGTCGCGGCTGAAGTCGATCACGCCGCCGGGGTGGTTGGGGCTGGCCTGCGTGGCCACCGGGATGGCCTGCCACTGCGTCACCGCGCGCTGGCCGGTGTAGGCCGCGGCCTGCAGCTCGCGCAGCGCGCCTTCACCGCCGAAGCGGTGGCGCCAGCTGGCGCCGCCCTGGGTCTGGCGCGCGCGCTTGCGGGTGTTGAACTGCGGGGCTTGCGTCGCGGTCTGGCCGGGGTCGGCCTCGAACTGCGCGCGGGTCAGGCCCAGCGGGTCCAGCGCGGGCTGCTCGGCGTGGTTGAGCACGAAGGTGAGCGTGTCGGCTTCGGTGCTGCGGCCCAGGCGCAGGTTGGCGAGTGTTCGTTGCGCGGCACTGTGCGGGCGCGGGCCGTCGGTGCGCAGGCCGCTGGCCAGCGCGCGCACATGCCAGCCGGCCGGCAGCGGCGCTTCGGCCACCAGGCGCTGCTGGCGCAGGCCATCGGCACCGGCGTCGAGATCGAGGCTCCAGCGCCGCTGCGTGGGCGGCGCACTCACCACCGAGAGCACACCGCCCGAGCTGCTGCCGTGCAGCGCGCTGAAAGGGCCGCGCAGCACCTCCACGCGCTGCGCGCCGGCCAGATCGAAGTGCGCCACCTGGCCTTGGCCGTCGGGCATGGTGGCGGGGATGCCGTCGCTGTACAGGCGCAGCCCGCGGATGCCGAAGCTGGCGCGCGCGCCGTAGCCGCGTGAGCTGAGCTGCAGGTCTTGCGCGTAGTTGTTGCGCGCGTTGGCCACCAGGCCCGGCACCAGTGTCAGCGCTTCCGACAGGTTCACCATCGGGCCGGCGGCGCGCAAGGCTTCGGCGTTGATCACGGTCACCGCGAAGGGCGCGTCGAAGGCGCGGCGTTCGGTGCCGTTGCCGCTGACGACGACGGTCTCCACCGGCGCCTGGGCTTGCGCGGGGCCGGCCGGCAGCGCCGCGGCCAGTGCCGCCGCGGCTGCGGCCAGCAGGGCGGGCCGGTGCCGGGCGGTGGCAGGCCGAAGGGTGGGGCGGCGCGGGGTGGGGGCTGGCATCGGGTCGGGCCGTGGAGGGGCAGGCCACGAAGGCGGCTTGCGACAGGGCCGCGATGCTAAGCGCCGTGGCCTTCTCCCTGCCGGCCACGCGCCGCGGCCAGGCGGCGGTAGAGCAACCCGCGTGAAACCCCCAGCTCACGCGCGGCGCGCGAGACATTGCCGCCGTTGCGCGCCAGCGCCTGCAGCACCAGGCGGTGGTCGTGTTCGGCCAGGGTGGCGGCGTGGTCGGTGGCCGGTGCGGGGGCGTATGCGCTGGTGTGGGCGCTGGCCGGTGCACCGGCGGGTGCCCTGGCGGTGTCGTCGGTGGTGGCCCCTGCTGGGGCACAGGCGGCGGCGCCCGCCGCGCCAGCCCCCGCCATGGCCAGGCCGCCGGCCTCTTCGGCCCGCGCCGCCGCAAGAGACGGTGCCGGTGCCGGGGTGGTGCTGCGCCCTTCGGGTTCGCCGCCGCGTGCGCCGCTGGCCATCTGCAGGCGCGCGCGCAGCCACACGCCCAGGCCGTTGGCCAGCTGCAGCGGCTGCGGGCCGCGCGCCCCGGCCGTGGCCATCAGCGTGGGCAGCTCGTGGCCGAAGACCTCGGCCACCGGCCGGCCCTGCAGCTCGGTGTCGCCCAGCAGGCTGCGCGCGGCGCGGTTGGCCCAGGCCACGCGGCCTTGTGGGCTGATGCCGGCCAGCGCCTGCAGCGGCGTGCCCAGCAGGCGCGGGTCGGCCTGGAAGTGCAGCACCAGGGTGTCGCCGTCGGGTTCGGCGAGCAGCGCGTCTTCGATGCTGCTCGCGTACAGGCCCACCAGCGCGGCGGCGTCGAAGGCGAAGCCGGCGCCTTCGGTGGAAAGATCGAGCACGCCGGCCAGGCGGCCGTGGCGGTCGCGGATGGGGGCCGCGGCGCAGCTCAGGCGCCCGCAGAGATCGAAGAAGTGTTCTTCGCGCGTCACCGCCACCGCCTGCCCCGTGCGCAGCACCAGGCCCGGTGCGGTGGTGCCCACGGCCTCTTCGCCCAGGTTCACGCCCACGCGGCTGGCCAGGCCCAGCACCGGCTCGGTGTCTGCGGGCACGGGCGAGCTGTGCACCACCAGGCCTTCGCCATCGCAGAGAAAGCTGCGCACGCCGGTGCGGGCCAGCGTGGCCTGCAGGCGCTCCAGCGCCGGGCGTGCGGCTTCCAGCAGCGGCCGGCTGCGCTGCAGCGCGCCGTGGCGGCGCGAAGCGGTGACGGGGTCGAAAGCCAGGCGTTCACCGGGCCGGCGGTGCGCCACCAGGCAGCGCTGCCAGCTCTGGATGATGGGCTCGCCCACCAGGCCGGTGGGCCGCTGGCCTTCGATGAAGAGCCGTTCACGGGCCAGCGCGGCGCGCTGCGGCGCGGTGGCGAAAAACGGCTGCTCGGGCAGCGCCAGGGCACTGCGGGCGGGTGGCGTGCGCGGCATGGCCGGCAGTTTGTGCCGGGACGGAACAGGCCCTCATCCGGGAAAGCCCGTTGTTTGCCTGCCGCCCTGCGCGCGCGAAGCTGCGCCCCAGCCACACGGTGGGCCGGGCTCGGCCGCACCTGGGCGTGGTTCCAGAACAAGCACAGGAGACAACGCATGAAGACCTTGCACCGCTTGACGGTGGCCTTGGCCCTGGGCTGGGCCGCCGCGCTGGCTGCAGCCCAGCCCGCGGCGCCCGCCGCTGCGAAAGGCTCGCCCACCCACATCAAGGCCGTGACCACGCGCGTGGACACGGCCTTCATCCGCGCCAACGCGCGCACCACGGCCGACTGGCCCAGCTACGGCCTGGACCACGCCGAAACGCGCTTCTCGCGCCTGACGCAGATCACCACCGCCAACGTCGGCAAGCTGGGCCTGGCCTGGAGCTACAACCTGGAGAGCACACGCGGCGTGGAGGCCACGCCGGTGGTGGTGGACGGCATCATGTACGTCACTGCCAGCTGGAGCATCGTGCACGCGGTTGACGTGCGCACGGGCAAGCGCCTGTGGAGCTACGACCCGCAGGTCGACCGCGGCTACGGCTACAAGGGCTGCTGCGATGTGGTCAACCGCGGCGTGGCCGTCTACCAGGGCAAGGTGTTTGTGGCCAGCTACGACGGCCGCCTCATCGCGCTGGACGCCGCCACCGGGGCCAAGGCCTGGGAGGTGGACACCATCATCGACCGCAAGTTCAGCTACACCATCACCGGCGCGCCGCGCGTCTACAAGGGCAAGGTGATCATCGGCAACGGCGGCGCCGAGTACGGCGTGCGCGGTTACATCACCGCGTATGACGCCAAGAACGGCAAGCAGCAATGGCGCTGGTTCACCGTGCCGGGCGACCCGAGCAAGCCGTTTGAAGACGAGAGCATGGCCAAGGCCGCCAAGACCTGGGACGCCGCGGGCAAGTGGTGGGAAGCCGGCGGCGGCGGCACGGCCTGGGACACCATGGCCTTCGACCCCGAGCTCAACCTGATGTACATCGGCACCGGCAACGGCAGCCCCTGGGCGCACAAGAAGCGCAGCCCGGCCGGTGGCGACAACCTCTACCTGGCCAGCCTGGTGGCACTGAACCCCGACACCGGCAAGTACGTCTGGCACTACCAGCAGACGCCGGGCGACAACTGGGACTTCACGTCGACGCAGCCGATGATCCTGGCCGACCTGAAGATCGCCGGCAAAGACCGCAAGGTGATCCTGCACGCGCCCAAGAACGGCTTCTTCTTCGTGGTCGACCGCAAGAGCGGCGAGTTCATCTCGGCGAAGAACTTCGTCGACGTCAACTGGGCCACGGGTTATGACGCCAAGGGCCGCCCCATCGAGACCGACATCGCGCGCGTGGCCGACCGCCCGCGCGAGATCATCCCCAGCGCCTATGGCGCGCGCAACTGGCACTCGATGAGCTTCAACCCGCAGACCGGCCTGGTCTACATGCCGGTGCAGAACGTGCCCGTCACGCTGCTGGACAACAAGGCCTGGAAGTTCAACGCCGCCAGCCCGCTGGAGCCGCACAGCAACCTGGGCTGGAACATGGCGATGTTCGCCAACGCTGAGCCGCCGAAAAGCGCGCCCTTCGGCCGCCTGCTGGCCTGGGACCCGGTGAAGCAGAAGGAGGCCTGGCGCGTGGAAAACGTGTCGCCATGGAACGGCGGCACGCTCACCACCGCGGGCAACCTGGTTTTCCAGGGCACGGCCGACGGGCGTTTCATCGCCTACGACGCCCGCGACGGCAAAAAGCTCTGGGAAACGCCCACCGGCACCGGCGTCATCGCCGCGCCCAGCACCTACATGGTGGACGGCAAGCAGTACGTGAGCATCGCGGTGGGCTGGGGCGGCGTCTACGGCCACACCGCGCGCCACACCGACCGCAAGGGCCCGGGCACGGTCTACACCTTCGTCATCGACGGCCAGGAGAAGGCGCCCGAGTTCGTGGCCTACCGCCTGGGTGAGCTGGTGCAGGGCGTGGCCTACGACAAGAACCACGTGAGCGAAGGCACGGCGCTCTACGTCAGCAACTGCGTCTTCTGCCACGGCGTGCCGGGCGTGGACCGCGGCGGCAACATCCCCAACCTGGGCTACTCGTCGCAGGCGGTGATCAGCAACCTGGACAAGTACATGTTCGGCGCGCTGGCCAAGAACGGCATGCCCGATTTCACCGGCAAGCTGCAGCCGGCGGACGTGGACAAGCTCAAGGCCTTCATCCAGGGGACGGCCGACGCCATCCGGCCCAAGTGATGCCGAAACCCGGGGGGCGCGCAGGCAGAATCGCGGCCCTCGGGAGGTGAGATGGTCTGCATGAAAAAGTCGGCGCGGTGGGCGCTCGGTGCGCTGGTGTTGGTGCTCGCTGCTTGCGGCGGTGGTGGCGGCGGCGGGGGTGGCAGCTCGAACAACGGGCTGCGCCTGAGTGTCGACAGCAGCCGTGTCAACCTCACCGTGCTGGAGGGCGCCCCTGCCGGCCAGGGCGCGCAGACCGTCACCGCCCGCCTGAGCGGCGGCAGCGGCAACGAATCGGTCTTCATCGGCGTCGAGGCCACGGGCCAGGGTGTGCTGCTGCCCATCGGCGTGACCATCGACACCGTGGCGCGCACCGGCGTGGCCACGGTGGCGCCCAACGCAGCGCTCGCAGCGGGCAGCTATAACGGCACCCTGCGCGTGCTGGCCTGCCTGGACGCGGCCTGCAGCTCGCCCATCAGCGGCTCGCCCTTTGTCATCAACTACGGCACGACGGTGCAGCCGCGTTTCAAGGCCTCGGTGAACAACCTGGCCTTTGCGGCGGCCGAGTCGGTGCAGGCTGCGGCCCAGACGCTGACACTCACCTTTCCGGCTGGCGTGAGCGCGGCCACGCACACCGTGCGCTACAGCGGCACGGCCTCGGGCTGGCTGCGCGTGGAGCCCAGCGGCAGCAGCTACACCGTGCGCCCGGCGGCCGACCTGCTGGCCGGCAGCTACAGCGCCAGCATCGAATTCGACGCCGGCACCACGCAGCCGCGCGTGACGGTGCCGGTGCAGCATGTGGTCAGCGCCGGCCTGGTGGTGACGCCGCTGGTGGAAACGCGCATCACCTCCACCAGCCCGGCTTCCGCGAACAGCGGCGCGGTGGCCGTCGACGTGGCGCCCGGCGTGGCCGCGGGCACGTGGACGGCCAGCACTACCAGCCCCTGGCTGCGCCTGGCCAGCACCACGGGCGCCCTGGGCACGCCGCTGCAGTGGTCCATCGACCCCGAGGGCTTCCGGGCCCTGCCCAATGGCGCCAGCGCCGATGCCCAGGTTGCCGTGGCAGCCGGCACCAGCCTGAGCCCCCAGGTGCTGACGCTGCGCCTGAGCAAGGACGTGGCCGAGTTCCAGGGCATCGACACCCTGGCCGTGCTGGCCGGTGAACCGGGCGAGGTGCTGATCCACGGCCGCCTGCTCGACGAAGCCGGCCTGCAGCAGCGCGTGGTGGCCAGCGGCTTCACGCCCGGCGCCTTGACGGTGCGCAGCCCCCAGCTGCTGAGCCTGCAGGTGGGCGCGCTGGCAGCCGGCAGCTACACGCTCACGCTGCCCACGGCCTCGGGCCTGCCCACGCGCACGGTGGCCTTGCAGGTGCTGGCGGCGGTGGACCGCGGCGCGCAGGTGGTGGCCACCACCGGCTTGAAAGCGGCAGCGCAGTGGGACCCGATCACGCAGAGCCTGTTCGTGCACAACACCAGCCAGTCGTCGGTGATGCGCTTCCAGCTCTTCGGCAGCGTGGCGCAGCCGGGGGCCACCGTGAGCAGCCGCGTGATCGCCGGGCTGATGGGCATCGCACTCAGCCCCGACCGCCGCAGCGTCATCGCCATCACGGCCACCGGCACGCTGCTGCGCCTGAGCACGCAAGACCTGTCGACGCAGACCAGCACCGAACTCGGCCGCACGGTGGCCGAGGGCACCTCGGTCGGCATGCCGATCATGGTGACGGGTGACCAGCGCCTGCTCATGTCGCAGGGCAGCCAGTGGGCGGGCGCGCTTTATGTCGACCTCGAAACCGACCGCGTGCTGTCGCTGCCCACGGGCAACTTCACCTTCTACGGCGGCCCCTGGGGGCGCGTGTCGCCCAACGGCCAGCGTGCGCTGATCGTGCAGACGGCCGGCCTCTCACCGGCGCCGCCGCTGCTGCGCCGCGATGCCGCCGACGGCGTGCTGGCGCCGGTGGTCGGCAGCGCGCCCAGCTTCTTCTACCGCGCAGCGAGTGATCGGCGCGGCACGCGCTGGGTGCTGGACGGGCGCGTGTACACCTACGACATGGTGCAGCAGGGCATGCTGCAGCCGGTGCCGCCGGATGGCTGGTTCGGGCAAGAAGCCGTGATGTCGCGGGACGGCTCGCGCACCTACCTGTACACCCGCAACGCGGTGCTGTCGCAGTCGCGCATCTTCGTGCTGGACACCGGCGCGGCGCTGGGCACGGGGTACATCTACCCGACGCTCGGCACCCTGGAGCCCTGGCTGGAGCCCTCCTGCTCGAACCAGGTGCAGAACGAAAGCTGCAACGGTTACGCCACGCGCCTGGTGCTGACCGACGATGACCGCACGCTGCTGGCCATCGGCGACCGCCAGCTGGCCGTCGTGCCCATCCCGGCCCACCTGCGCGGCGGGCCCTTGCCGGCCACGGCGCAGGGCCTGCGCTGGATGGGCCCGGCGCGGCGCTGAAGCCGGTGCGCGCGGGCCTGCGCTGGTCAGCTCAGCGCCAGGGCCCGCGCCAGCTGGCCGCGGTTGAGCCAGGCGCGCAGCTGCAGCTGCAGCCGGCCCTGTTCGGCTTCCAGCCGCGCGTTTTTCGCTTGCAGGAAATCGGCCTTGGCGATGGCGCCCACCTCCAGGCGCAGCGCGGCCACACGTTCGGCGGCCTGCGTCTCGCGCAGGCGCGTGGCGTTGGCGGCCAGCTGCTGGCGCAGGCGCTCGCCGTCGATGAGGGCCGATTCCACCTCCACCAGCGCGCGCGCCACCGTGTCGCGCAGCGCCAGGGCCGCCAGCTCCAGCTCGGTGCGGGCGGCGTCGCGCTGCAGGTCGAGCCGGCGCCAGTCGATCAAGGGCACCACCAGGTTGCCGGCCAGCGAGGCCACGGGGTTGCTCAGCCAATCACGCACCGCGCTGCCGCCCGTGCCCAGGCTGGCGCTGAAGCTCAAGGCCGGGTAGCGCTGCGCCTCGGCGGCCTGGCTGCGCGCCAGCGCCGCGTCCACCTGCGCGCGGGCGCGCTGCACGTCGGGGCGGCGCTCCAGCACGGCAGCCGGGCCTTCGCCCACGCGCCACGGCGGCGGCAGGCCCTCGGCTGAGCCTGCCGGCAGGCGGGGCTGCAGCAGTGTCGGGCCGGGCGGCGTTTCGTCCAGCAGCAGCGCCAGCTGCAGGCGCTGCTGCGCCCCATCGGCCTGCAGGTCGGCCAGGCGCTGTTCGGCTTGCTGCAGCGTGGCGGCGGCGCGGTCCACCTCGATGGGCAGCAGCTTGCCTTCCTGCACACGCAGCCGCGTGGCGGCGAGCAGCTCGCGGTTGAGCAGCAGCTGTTCTTGCGCCAGGGCCGCCTGCGTGCGCGCGGCGGCCAGCTGCCAGTAGCTCTCGGCCACGCGCTGGCGCAGCAGCAGGCGGGCGGCGCGCAGGTCGGTCTGTGCGGCGCGCAGCTGCGCGGCATCGGCCGTGCGCAGCGCCGCCAGGCGGCCCCAGAGGTCGAGTTCGTAGCCCACGCCGACGCTTGCGCCGTAGCTGCGGGTGGTGCGCGCGGGCAGCGGCGCGGGCGGGTCGAGCGGGCGGTTGGCGCCGAGGCTCACGCCGGCCGAGGGCGCCAGGCGCAGATCACCCAGCCCGGCCTGCAGCCGCGCCTGCTCGATGCGCAGCGCGGCTTGCACGAGGTCGCGGTTGGCGGCTTCGGCGCGCTGCAGCAGGGCCTGCAGTTCGGGGTCGGCCAGCAGCGCCCAAGCGGCCGGTGTGCCGCTGTCGGTGTCGGCCTGCCAGCGTTCGGGGGCGGTGCGCTCGGCCGGTGCCGGCAGCGCGGCCGGGCCGCGCCAGGCGCAGCCGCTCAGCAGCAGGGCCAGGCTGGCGGCTGTCAGGGCTGTCAGGGCTGTCAGGGCCGTCGGGGCCGTCTGGGCCGCAGAGGTGCCACGGCAGCGGTGCAGCGGGCGCGGGGAGGTCGGGGCTTTCACGATCGTTTCCTTGGGTTTTGCCATGCGCTCATTCCCGCGCCAGCGCATCCACCGGGCTCAGCGCCGCGGCGCGGCGCGCCGGCACGGTGCCGAAGATCAGGCCCACCGCGCTGCTGACGGCAAAAGCCACGCCCAGCGCCGACCAGCTCACGGTCACGGCCAGCTTGTCTTGCGCGGCGTTGAGCGCCTGCGCACCGAGCCAGCTGAAACCCACGCCCACCAGGCCGCCCAGGCAGCACAGCACCACGGCTTCGATGAGGAACTGCAGCCGCACATCGCCCTGGCGCGCGCCCACGGCCATGCGGATGCCGATCTCGCGCGTGCGTTCGCTCACCGACACCAGCATGATGTTCATCACGCCCACGCCGCCCACCAGCAGCGCGATGGCGCCCACGCCCGCGAAGAGCGCCGCGAAGCCGGCCGTCACGTCCTGCATCTTGCGGAACTCGCTGTCGCCGCTCCAGCTGGAGAAGTTCTCGGCGCCGCGCAGCGCCACCAGGCGGTGCTTGATGTGGCGCAGCACTTCTTCGGGCGGCTGCGTGAAGTCCATCTGCACGCTGAAGGCATCGACTGCGGGCCGCGAATCCAGGCGCTGGATGAAGGTGCGTTCGGGCACGAAGGCCAGGCCGTTGCCGAAGTTGATGCCCAGCTGCGTGTCGGCCTTGACGGTGCCGATCACCAGGAAAGGCTGTGCCGCCGTGGCCGGCGCGCTGCCGCTGCCCGCCAGGGCGCCGCCGGCCTCGCCCCCGCCGAGCCCGCCCGACGTGGCCCCGCTGCCGCTGAGCAGCACGGTCTTGCCGACGGGCGATTCGCTGTCCTTGAACAGCGCCTTGCGCGACTGCTCGTCCAGCACCAGCACCTGCGCGCCTTCGGCGAGTTCGTAGGCGTTGAAAAAACGCCCGCCGTCCACCTTCAGCTTGCGTTCGTAGAGCGTGTTTTCGTCGGCGCCGCGTGCGCTGAGATTGGCGTCGCGCGAGCGGTGGCGCAGCAGCACCGGCAGCTGGCGTTCGCCCTGCACGCTGGCCACACCGGGCAGGCTGCGCAGCGCGTCGATCTCGGCCAGGCGGAAGGAGGGCGGCTGCGCGCCCGGGGGCAGCTTGTTGCTGCCGCGCCAGATCCAGATCTTGCCGCTCATCACGCTCTGGAATTCGCCCTCGAAGGTGCTGCGCGCCGCGCTCGTCAGCGCCACGATGCTCACCACCGAGGCGATGCCGATGCTGATGCCCAGCATCGACAAAAACGTCCGCAGCCGGTTGCCCTGCAGCGACAGCCAGGCCGTGGCCACGGCTTCGCGCCACTGCACCTGCCAGCGGCGCAGCCAGCCGCCCTGCTGCACGGCCGGCGCTTCGGGGGCCGGCGGCAGCGCTTGCGGCGTGTGGCCGGCTGGCGTGCCGTCGTCCTTCACCACACGCCCGTCGCGCAGCTCGATCACGCGGCGTGCGTGCGCGGCCACCGTGGGGTCGTGCGTCACCAGGATGATGGTGTGGCCGGCTTCGTTCAGCTCTTTGAGCAGGCGCAGCATCTCGGCGCCGCTGTTCGTGTCCAGCGCGCCGGTGGGTTCGTCGGCCAGGATGATCTGCCCGCCGTTCATCAGCGCGCGCGCGATGGACACACGCTGCTGCTGCCCGCCCGACAGTTCATTGGGCTTGTGGTGCAGGCGCTCGCCCAGGCCCAGCCTTTCCAGCAGCGCCTGCGCCCGCGCGCCGCGCGCGCCGCTGCCCACGCCGGCGTACACCGCCGGCAGCGCCGCGTTGCCGCGCGCATCCAGGTGCGGCAGCAGGTGGTAACGCTGGAAGATGAAGCCGAACCGTTCGCGCCGCAGCGCGGCCAGCTCGTCGGGGCCGAACTGCCCGGCGTCCTGCCCGTCGATGAGGAACTGGCCTTCGGTGGGGTTGTCCAGACAACCCAGCACGTTCATCAGCGTGCTCTTGCCCGAGCCCGACTGGCCCATGATGGCCACGAACTCGCCGGCCTCGATGGCCAGCGAGATGCCGTCGAGCGCGCGCACCTCGATCGTGCCCAGCGTGTAGCGGCGGCTGACGCCGCGCAGCTCGATCAGCGCCATGGGACCCCGCCCTCCGGCCGGCGGCTCACTTCGCGGCCTTGCTGGCCGAAGCCGCCGACGCCGCTGCGTCGGCCTTGGCCGCCTCTTCGGCCGAAGGCGGCGCGGTCAGCACGGCCTCGCCCAGCTGCAGGCCTTCGAGCACCTGCACGCGCGTGCCGTCCTGCAGGCCGGTGCGCACAAAGCGCGGCTGCTGCTTCTGGTCTTTGTCGAGCACGGTCACGCGGAAGCGGCCGTCCTTGCCGCGTTCGCCCAGGGCCACCATGGGCATGGCCAGCACGTCCTTCACGCGGCCGGTTTCCACGTCCACCTGCACCGTCATGTCGCTGTAGAGCTTGCGCGCGCGGTTGTCCACCTCGAAGAGCACGTTGTAGAAAACCGCGTTGCCCACACGCTCGGGCACGGGCTGGATGACACGCAGCCGGCCTTCGTAAAACTGGCTCTCGCCCGAGAGCGTGGAAAAGCGCGCCACCTGGCCCACCTGCACCGTCTGGATGTCGGCCTCGGGCACCTTGGTGCGCACGGTGATGGTGTCCAGGTCGGCCAGCGTCAGCATCACCGGCGTGATCTGCACCGCGATCACCGTCTGCCCCACCTGCACCGGCAGGCTGACCACCGTGCCGTCCATGGGCGCGGTGATGCGGGTGTAGCCCAGGCGCACCTGGGTCTGGGCCAGGTCGGCCTGCAGGCGGCTCATCACGGCGCTCTGGCCGCGCACTTCGGCTTCCAGCTTGGCGAGTTCACTCTCGGCGCGTTCGGCCTCCAGCGCGGCGGTGGCGTCGCCGGCCAGCAGGCGGCGCTGGCGCTCGCGCTCGCGGCGGGCGGTGCCGAGGTCGACCTGGCGCGATTCGAGCAGCGCCTTCTGCTGCAGCAAGGCGGCCTCGGCGCGCGCCACGTCGTTGCGCGCGAGTTCGGGGTCCAGGCTCACGAGCAGCTCGCCCTTTTTCACCTGCTGGCCCAGCTGCACGTGCAGGGTCTGGATCTGGCCGCTGACCTGCGCACCCACGTCCACCTTGGTCTTGGCCTGCAGCACGCCGGCGGCCTGCACGAGCTGGGTGATGTCGGCCTTTTCCACCTTCGCGCTGGGCGGAGGCGGGGGCGGCGGGGGCGGGTTCAGCACGCGCCAGCCGGCGTAGGCCGCGCCGGCCAGGGCCCCGATCAAGAGCCAGCGCAGCCGTGTGTGGCGCTGCCAGCGGCGGCGCAGCACGCCGCCCGTCTTTTTTTCATCAACACCCAAGGTCTGCTCCTTCCGCATCGGCTGCCGCACCGGCTGCAGGTTCAGCGGTGCGATCGGCCGTCCTGCGGGCCGGCGCAATGTAGTCGGCGCGCCTGCACCTGCGGCCCCCGGGGCGATGAAGCGCACTGCCGGGCCGACAGGTCGCCGGCTTCAAGGGATGGGCGGTGCCGGGCCGCTGCGGGCCATCGCAGGGCGCTGCGCGCCGCGCTAGAGTCGCCGGCTTCTGGGCCGCGCCGTGCCGGCCGCCCGCAGACCGAGACCCTCTGCCGATGAAGCATCCTGCCGTTCTCCGCCCGCTGCATGCGCTGCTCTTGAGCAGCGCGCTGGCGGCGCTGTTCACCGCCACGGCCCAGGCCCAGGCACCGGCGGCCGCAGCGGCAGCCACTGCCAGCGCGCCGCGCGCGCTGCGCTACGCCGACACCGACGCCTGGCGCAACATCGCCACGCCCACGCTGTCGAACGACGGCGCCTGGCTGGCCTATTCGGTGCAGCCGCAGCTGGGCGATGGTGAGCTGGTGCTGCGCGAACGCAGCAGCGGCAAGGAAAAGCGCGAGGCCGTCGGCATGCTGCCCCCGCCGGTGACCACGCCCAACATCGAGAACCCCGACGCCCCGCCGCCGCCGCGCGCCATCCGTGTGGTGTTCAGCAGCGACAGCCGCTATCTCGTGGCCAGCACCAACCCCACGCAGGCCGAGACCCTGGCCGCGCGCAAGGCGCGCACGCGCCCCGACGACATGCCCAAGGGCGGGCTCTTGATCGTTGACCTGAAGGGCAGCGGCCCGGCGCTGCGCGTGCCGCGTGTGAAGAGCCTGGCGCTGCCGTCCAAGGGCGGCGCGTGGCTGGCCTATCTGAAAGAAGCAGAACCGGCGGCTGCGGCGCGCCCGGCCGCGGCAGGCTCTGCGCCGGCCCCTGCCGCCGCGCGCGCACCGGTGGCCGGCGGTGCCGCCGCCGCCACCGGCGCCCCGCGCAAGGAATTCGGCACCGAACTCGTCGTGCGCGACCTCGCCCGTGGCACCGAGCGGCGTTTTGCCGACGTGCTGGAGATGAGCTGGGCGCGTGACGGGCAGACGCTCGTCTACACCGTCTCCAGCCGTACCGAGGCCAACAACGGCGTCTACATGCTCACGCCGCAGACCGATGCCGCGCCCGTGGCGCTGCTCTCGGGCAAAGGCCGCTACAGCAAGCTCACCTGGGACCGCGCGCAGACGCAGCTGGCCTTCCTGAGCGACCGCGACGACGAAGCCGCCAAGGTGCCGGCCTTCAAGCTCTACCACTGGGTGCGCGGCGCTGCCGCTGCGATGGAGAAGGTGACCGCCGCCACGCCCGGCTTTCCGGCCGGGCAGGTGATCAGCGACAAGGGCGCCATCGCCTTCTCGCGCGACGGCAAGAAGCTTTATGTGCCCGCCGCGCCGCCGCCCAAGCCGCCGCGCACGCCCGAGAGCCAGCCGCACGAAGAAGACCGCGTGGTGGCCGACCTCTGGCGCTGGAACGACGACCTCGTGCAGCCCATGCAGAAGGTGCGCGCGGTGGTGGAGCGCAACCGCAGCTACCGCGGTGTGCTCGACCTCGCGAGCAACCGCTATGTGCAGCTGGCCGACGAAAGCCTGCGCACGGTCTCGCTCAGCGACGATGGCCAGCGCGCCCTGGGTCTGGACGACCGCGCTTACCGCCGCCGTGTCGACTACGACGGCCTGTACCACGATGTCTATGTGATCAACCCGCGCAGCGGCGAGCGCAAGCTGGCGCTGAAGATGCAGCGCCTGGGTTTCAACGCCAGCCTCAACCCCGAGCAGTGGTCGCCCGACGGCCGCTGGCTGCTGCATTACCAAGACCGCCAGTGGTCGGCCATCGACACCGAAACCGGCGCGCTCAAGCCGCTGAGCGCCGCCATCAAACGCCCCGTACACAACGAGCTGCACGACAGCCCCGGCCCCGCCGCCGCCTACGGCACCGCGGGCTGGACGAGCGACAGCCGCTCGGCGCTGGTCTACGACCGCTACGACGTCTGGCAGGTCTTCGTTGACGGCCGCGCGCCGCGTTGCCTGACGCTGGGCGAAGGCCGCAAGACGCGCACGCGCCTGGTGGTGCAGCGCGTGGACCCGGTGGACGAAGACGACGACGAACGCGGCATCGATCCAGCCAAGCCCCTGACGCTGCGCGGCGAAAGCGAGACCACGCGCGCCAGCGGCTTTTTGCGCACCAGCTTCGACGCCAAGACGGCGCCGCAAAAGCTGACCTGGGGCGATCAGGCCTGGCGCTTCGTGGCCCGCGCGCGCGAGGCCGATGTGGCGCTGACCACGGCCTCGCGTTTCGACGCCTTCCCGGAACTGCGCCTGAGCGACAGCAGTTTCACCAGCCCGCAGGTGGCCAGCGATGTCGGGGCGCAGATGCAGGCCTACCGCTGGGGCCGCGGCGAGCTGATGAACTTCAAGAACGCCAAGGGCGTGGCGCTGCAGGCGGCGGTCTACAAGCCGGCCGACTTCGACCCGAAGAAGAAGTACCCGGTGATGGTCTACATCTACGAGCGGGTGGCGCAGAACGTGCACAACTTCGTGAACCCCACGCCGAGCAACATCGTCAACCTCTCGCTGTACACGAGCAACGGCTATGTGGTGCTGGCACCGGACATCGCCTACACCGTGGGCCAGCCCGGCCGCAGCGCGCTGGACGCTGTGCTGCCCGCCATCGATGCGCTGGTGAAGCAGGGCGGCATCGACGAGAAGAACATCGGCATCCAGGGCCACAGCTGGGGCGGCTACCAGATCGCCTGGATGGTGACGAAGACGAACCGTTTCAAGGCCGCCAGCGCCGGCGCGCCGGTGGGCAACATGACGAGTGCCTATTCGGGCATCCGCTGGGGTTCGGGCCTGCCGCGGCAGTTCCAGTACGAGCAGGGGCAGAGCCGCATCGGGCCTTCGATGCAGCAGGCGCTGCCCAAGTACCTGGAGAACTCGCCGGTTTTCCACGTCGACAAGGTGAAGACGCCGCTGCTCATCCTGCACAACGACGCCGACGACGCTGTGCCCTGGTACCAGGGCATCGAGCTCTTCCTCGCGTTGCGCCGGCTGGAGAAGGAGGCTTACCTCTTCAACTACAACAACCAGCTGCACAACCTGCGCCGCCGCGCCGACCAGAAGGATTTCGCGGTGCGCATGCAGCAGTTCTTCGACCACTTCCTGAAGGGCGCGCCGGCCCCGGCGTGGATGCGCGACGGCATCCCCTTCAACGAGCGCGAGGACGAGAAGGAAAGCTTCGCGAAGGCGGCTGCAGCGCAGCCCTGAAGCATCAGCCGGGCGCTGGCTTCAGCGCTCGGCGATGTAGTGCTGCACCTCGGGCACCGCGCCTTCGGCCAGGTGCACCAGCAGCCGCGTTTCCAGCTGCTGGTCGGCCAGCGTGCCGCGGGCGCGCTGGTGCAGGTAGTCGGCCCAGCTGGTGACGATGAAACGTTCGACAAAACGCGCCGGGTCTGACAGATCGCGGTAGACGCGCCAGAAGGTGGCGCCATCGCGCCGGCGCGGCGCGCGCAGCAGGCTCACCTCTTCGAGAAAGGCTTCCGTGGCCTCGGGCTTGATGCGGTAGCCGATCTCCACCGCCACCGGGCCGGCCTCGGGCTCGGGCTGGTGCTTGACGAAAAGGTCGGCCGACAGCGGCACCTGCGTCACGTCGGGCAGCTCGCCCATGCGCAGCGGGAAGGGGCGTGCCAGCAGCAGGCCCGCGGCCATCGCGGCCATGCCCACCAGCAGCGCGGGCGTGAGGCCCACGATGTCGGACAGCGCGCCCCAGAAAGCCGAGCCGATAGCGAAGGCACCCAAAGCGCACAGCGTGTGCAGGCTCACGGCGCGTGCGCGCACCCAGGGCGGCACGCTGGTCTGCGTGGCGGTGTTGTAGGTGCTCATCACGCTCATCCAGCTGGCGCCGCCGGCCACCAGCGCGGCGTAGGTCAGCGGGCGCAGCGTGCTCAGCGCGGCCACGGCCATCACCAGCGCGAACACCACCGCGCCGCCCAGCACCAGGCGCTCCAGCCCCAGGCGCGCGCGCAGCCGGCCCAGCACCAGGCCGGCCATCACCGCGCCCGTGCCCAGGCAGCCCATCAGCAGGCCGAAGCCGGTGGCGCCCAGGCCCAGCTTCTGCTGGCCGATGACGGGCAGCAGCGCCCACAGCGCCGAGCCCGCCGCGCTGTAGGCGCCGGTGCGCACCAGCTGCGCGAGCAGGATGTCGCTGTGGCGCGCAAAACGCAGCGCGCTCAGCATGCCGCCCCACAGGCGTTCGGCCGGCAGGCGCGAGGGCGGGTGCGGCCGCGGCGGGTGGCGGCGCACGCTCTCCATCAGCGCCAGCACGCCCAGAACCGCCAGCAAAAACACCCAGCCCGGCCCGGCCCACGCATACACCGCGCCGGCCATGGCCGGGCCCAAGGCCCGCGCGCTGTTGTACGAGATGCCAATGGCCGTGATGGCCTGCGGCAGCTCGTCGCGCGGCACCACGTCGACGATGCCCGAGTTCCACGAAGGCGAGAGCATGGCCGTGCAGCAGCCGGCCAGGAAGGTCAGCAGCAGCAGCGTGGCCGGCCCCGCCACGCCGGCGATGAAGAGCACGGCCAGCAGCGACACCAAGCCCGCCTGCACGCCCAGGGCGCCCAGCATCAGGCGGCGGCGGTCGGTGGTGTCGGCCAGCACGCCGGCGGGCAGGGCCAGCAGGAACATGGGCAGGAACACGGCCGTCTGCACCAGCGCGGCGAGGAAGGCCGAGCCCGAGACCTCCACCATCAGCCAGGCCGCGGCCATGGCCTGCATGGCGTTGCCGATGAAGTAGACCGTGCCGCCGCCGAGCAGCGCGCGGAAGGCGGTGTGGCGCAGCGTGGCGCGGATGGAGTGCGAGGCCGGGGCCGGGGGCGCAGGGGCGGACATGTGGGTCGATGATGCCCGTTCACCGGGTGGGCCGTGATCGGACGCCCGCAGAATGCTGGGCGCCGGCCCCGATTGGCGGGCCGACAAGGAGCAAACGATGGGTTGGTTCTCGAAGCAGGACGCCGGCTTTTTTCTCGCCACCGTGCTGCCCACACCGGCGGCCGACGGCAGCGGCCCGCGTGTGCAGCGTTACCTGGGCGTGGTGCACGGCGAGGCCATCATCGGCGCGAACATCTTTCGCGACATGTTCTCGTCGGTGCGTGATGTGGTGGGCGGCCGCGCCGGTGGCTACGAACGTGCGCTCTCGGGCGCGCGTGATGCGGCGCTGTCCGACCTCATCGAAAGCGCCAAGGAGATGGGCGCCGATGGCGTGATCGGCATCGACTTTGACTACGAGGTGCTTGGCGAGAGCAACGGCATGATGATGGTGGCCGTCAGCGGCACCGCGGTGAAGATGGGCTGATCGGCCCCGCCTGCGGTTTCAGCCGCAGCCGGCCGCCCCCGCGCGCCGCCAGGGCAGGGTGGCCGTGGCATCACCGCCGCGCAGCAGCTCGCCGTCCACGGTGGCCTGCCAGCGCGCGCCGGCTTCGCCCAGCAGTTCCAGGGCCGTGCCGTGCAGGCGGCCGCTGTAGCTGCGCGCCAGGTCGGCCTGCGTCAGGAGCGCGCTCACGGTCTGGTAGCGCTGCTGCAGTTGCAGCGTGGTGCCGCCCGGCCCGCACCACAGGCCCTGCACCGCAGCGGGCACCGTCCACAGGTGCAGGCGGCTGAGCTTCTCGCGGCCGATGGTTTTTTCGGGCACGGCCAGGGTCAGCGTGCGGTCGGGCGCCCAGTCGCCCAGGTCCCAGTCGTGCGAGACGATGCGCGTGCCTGGTTTGAGCGCCAGCAGGCGCGGGCGCAGGGCCAGGTTCACCTCGGGCAGCAGGTACATCGTCACCACGCTGGCCGGGGCCAGGTCGGTGGCGTAGAGGTCTTGCACCTCGAAGCGCGTGCGCGCCGCCACGCCGGCGCGGCGCGCGTTGTCGCGGCTCCGCGCCACCAGGTCGGGCACGATCTCCACGCCCAGACCGCTGGCGCCGAAACGCTTCGCGGCGGTGATGACGATGCGGCCGTCGCCCGAGCCGAGGTCGATGACGTGGTCTGGCGCGCCCACGCCGGCCAGTTCGAGCATGGCCACGGTGACGTGGTCGGGCGTGGTGATGAAGGGCACGTCTTCGACGGGCGCCGTCACCGGCACCTGGGCCGCGGCCCACAAGGGCAAGGCCAGAAAGAAAAGCGGCGCCCGCAGGCGCCACCGAGGAGAACCCTGAAGACAAGTGCGCATGCGCCCGATGCTAGCGGCGCAAACCCGCACGGCCTCAGGCGGGAGGCGCCTCGGCCACCGCGTGCGCCGCCATCAGCTCCAGCGCCTTCACCAGCGCGCTGTGGTCGAGCTCGCTCCAGCCCTGCGCGGCGCAGGCCTGCATCAGCTGCGCGGCGCCGGCCGTCTGCGGCAGGCTCACGCCCAGGGCCTTGGCGCCTTGCAGCGCCAGGTTCAGGTCTTTCTGGTGGAGCCCGATGCGGAAGCCGGGGTTGAAAGTGCGCTTGATCATGCGTTCGCCGTGCACTTCCAGAATGCGGCTGCTCGCGAAGCCGCCCATCAGCGCCTGCCGCACCTTGGCCGGGTCGGCGCCGGCTTTGCTGGCGAAGACCAGGGCCTCGCTCACGGCCGCGATGTTCAGCGCCACGATGATCTGGTTGGCCACCTTGGTGGTCTGGCCGTCGCCGTTGCCGCCCACGTGCGTGATGTTCTTGCCCATCAGCTGCAGCAGCGGCAGCACCTGCGCAAAACCCGCCGCGCTGGCACCCACCATGATGGTGAGGCTGGCGGCCTTGGCGCCCACTTCGCCGCCGCTGACGGGCGCGTCCACGTACTCGCAACCGAGCGCGTTGATCTTCCCGGCGAAGGCCTTCGTGGCGATGGGCGAGATGCTGCTCATGTCCACCACGGTCTTGCCGGGCTGCAGGCCGGCTGCCACGCCCTTCGGGCCGAAGAGCACGGCCTCGACATCGGGTGTGTCGGGCACCATGGTGAAGATGATCTCGGCCGCTTCGGCCACTTCTTTGCCGCTGGCGCAGGCCACGGCACCGGCCTCCAGCAGGGCTGGCGGCAGCTTGCTGCGCGTGGTGACGTAGAGCTCGTGCCCGGCGGCACGCAGGTGGCCGGCCATGGGCGTGCCCATGATGCCCAGGCCGATGAATCCCAATTTCATGTGTTGGTCCTTCAGGAGCTTGTGCGCAGCTGTCGCCTGGCCGTTTCCAGCCACGCCAGGCCGGCTTCGGTGGTGGTGGCGGGTTTGTACTCGCAACCGACCCAGCCTTGGTAGCCGATGCGTTCGAGGTGGGCGAACAAGAAGCCGAAGTTGATCTCGCCGGTGCCCGGCTCGTTGCGCCCCGGGTTGTCGGCCACCTGGATGTGTCCGATGCGGCCCAGGTGCTTCTGCATCGTGGCTGCCAGTTCGCCCTCGTAACGCTGCGCGTGGTAGATGTCGTACTGCAGGAAAACGTTGTCGGCGCCCACCTCGTCCAGCACCGCCAGCGCCTGCGCGGTGTTGTGCAGCCAGAAGCCGGGGATGTCGTAAGTGTTGATGGGTTCGATCAGCAGCTTCAGCCCCACTTCCTTCAGCGCCGCCGCGGCGAAGCGCAGGTTCTCGACGAAGGTTTGTCGCAGCACGTCCTCGGGCACGCCGGCCGGCGCCTTGCCGGCCAGGCAGTTGAGCTGCGGCACCTCCAGCGCCTGCGCGTAGGCGATGGCGCGTGCCACGCCTGCGCGGAACTCGTCCACGCGGTCAGGGTGGCAGGCGATGCCGCGTTCGCCCGCCGCCCAGTCACCCGCGGGCAGGTTGTGCAGCACCATCTTCAGCCGGTTGGCATGCAGGCGCTTGCGCAGTTCTTCGGCTGGTGCTTCGTAGGGGAACTGCAGCTCCACGGTTGTGAAGCCGGCACGGGCGGCGCGTTCGAAGCGCTCTAGCAAAGGCACCTCAGTAAAGAGCATCGACAGGTTGGCGGCAAAACGCGGCATCAGGTTCACTCCAGCAGGCCGGCCAATTGCAGGCCTTCACGACCCTGCGGATGCCGGCAGTCGATCTCTTCAAACTCGTTGATCTTGTCGATCTCGGTGCCCATGGCGATGTTGGTCACTTTCTCCAGGATCACCTCCACCACTACCGGCACGCGCAGATCATGGGCCATTGCCTTGGCCTGCTGCAGCGCGCCTTCGATCTTGGCGGGGTCGGTCACGCGCAGCGCCTTGCAGCCCATGCCTTCCACCACCTTGGCGTGGTCCATGCCGTAGCCCTTGAGCGCGGCGTCGTCGACGTTGATGTTGTCGTAGGCCAGCTGCACGCAGAAGTCCATGTCGAAGCCGCGCTGGCTTTGGCGGATCAGGCCCAGGTAGCTGTTGTTGACCAGCACCACCACCAGCGGCAGCTTGAACTGCGCACCCACGGCCAGCTCTTCGATGAGGAACTGGAAATCGTAGTCGCCGCACAGGCCCACCACGGTCTTGGTGGTGTCGCTGGCCACCACGCCGAGTGCTGCCGGCAGCGTCCAGCCCAGCGGGCCGGCCTGGCCGCAGTTGATCCACTGCCGCGGCTCGAACACATGCAGGAACTGCGCGCCCGCGATCTGGCTCAGGCCGATGGTGGTGACGTAGACCGTGTCGCGGCCGAAGGCGCGGTTCATCTCTTCGTACACCCGCTGCGGCTTCACCGGCACCTGCTCGAAGTGCGTCTTGCGGTGCATCAGGCGCTTGCGTTCCTGGCAGCGGAAGACCCAGTCGGAACGGTCCTTCAAAGCACCCGCGGCCTGGCGTTCGCGGGCCACTTCCACGAAGAGCTCCAGCGCCAGCTTCGCATCGCTGACGATGCCGAAATCGGGCGTGAACACGCGGCCGATCTGCGTGGGCTCGATGTCCACGTGCACGAACTTGCGGCCCGCGGTGTAGGTTTCCACGCTGCCGGTGTGGCGGTTGGCCCAGCGGTTGCCGATGCCCAGCACGAAGTCCGAGGCCAGCATCGTGGCGTTGCCATAACGGTGGCTGGTCTGCAGGCCCACCATGCCGGCCATCAGCGGATGGTCGTCGGGGATGCAGCCCCAGCCCATCAGCGTGGGGATCACGGGCACGCCGGTCAGTTCGGCCAGTTCCACCAGCAGCGCGGACGCATCGGCGTTGATGATGCCGCCGCCGGCCACGATGAGCGGCTTCTCCGCGGCCTGCAGCATGTCCAGCGCTTTCTCGATCTGCTTGCGCGTGGCCGCGGGTTTGTAGACGGGCAGCGGCTCGTAGGTGTCGATGTCGAACTCGATCTCGGCCATCTGCACGTCAAAGGGCAGGTCGATCAGCACCGGCCCCGGGCGGCCGCTGCGCATCAGGTGGAAGGCCTGCTGGAAGGCGCGCGGCACCTGGCCGGGTTCACGCACCGTCACGGCCATCTTCGTCACCGGCTTGGCGATGCTTTCGATGTCGACGGCCTGGAAGTCTTCCTTGTACAGCCGCGCGCGCGGCGCCTGGCCGGTGATGCACAGGATGGGGATGCTGTCGGCGCCGGCGCTGTACAGGCCGGTGATCATGTCGGTGCCCGCAGGGCCGCTGGTGCCGATGCACACGCCGATGTTGCCGGCCTTGGCCCGCGTGTAGCCCTCGGCCATGTGGCTGGCGGCTTCCACGTGGCGGGCCAGGATGTGGGCGATGCCTTGCCGTTCGCGCAGCGCGGCGTACAGCGGGTTGATCGCGGCACCGGGCACGCCGAAGGCCTGTGTGATGCCTTCTTTTTCCATCACCAGCACGGCGGCCATGGCGGCCTTCATCTTTGCCATCGTTGTGTCTCCTGTTGGGGGTGTGGCGATGCTGGGGCGCAGGCCCCGGCGCGAGAAGCGCAGCCGCTGGATATGAGCTATTCCGCTGTGGAATGGCCCGGCGAGAATGGCAGGGTGAAACGCACCTTTGGAAAAACCGCGTGGCCCGCGCTGATGGGCGCTGCGCTCGGCGCCTGGGCCGCGACGGCTGCGATGGCCGCCCCGGCCAAGATCGAAGACACCCTGGCCGCGCGCCTGGCCGCCTGCAGCACCTGCCATGGTGCGCAGGGCCGCGCCGCGCCCGACGGCTACCACCCGCGCATCGCGGGCAAGCCGGCCGGCTATGTCTACAACCAGCTGCTGAACTTCCGTGAAGGCCGCCGCAGCTACGGGCCGATGGTGGGCCTGGTGGCGCCGCTGCCTGAGGCCTATCTGCGCGAGATCGCCGCGCACTACGCCGCGCTCGATCTGCCTTACGCGGCACCGCCGCCAGCGCAGGCCGACGCCGCCACGCTGGCGCTCGGCCAGCAGCTCGCGCTGCAGGGCGACGCAGCGCGCCAGTTGCCGGCCTGCAGCAGCTGCCACGGCGCCACGCTCACCGGCCGCCTGCCGGCCACGCCGGGCTTGCTGGGCCTGCCGCGCGATTACGTCATCGGCCAGCTCGGCGCCTGGCGCAACGGCCAGCGCCGCGCCCATGCGCCCGATTGCATGGCCGGGATCGCGCGCCGGCTCACGCCGGAGGAGCTGGGCGCCGTCACCGCCTGGCTCGCCAGCCAGCCGGTGCCCGCTGGTGCGCGCGTGGCCGCTGCGCCGGCCGCGGGCGAACGCTTGCCGATGCAGTGCGGCAGCGCGGCGGCGCCATGAAAAGAGCGCTGAAGCGCTGGCTGGGCGCCGCCCTGTCGGTGCCACTGCTGGGCCTGGCCGCGGCCGCGGCCGTGCTGGCGCTGGACGCCGCGCCCGCGCTGGAACCCGGCCCCGCAGCGCTGGCGCAGAGCGGCCCTGCGCCGTCGGCGTTGAGCGACCCCGCGCTCCTCGAACGCGGCCGCCTGCTGGCGCTGGCAGGCAACTGCGCCGGCTGCCACAGCACGCCCGGTGGCGCGCCCTATGCGGGCGGCCCGGCTTTGCGCACGCCCTTCGGCGCCGTCTATGCCGGCAACCTGACGCCCGACGAAGCCACGGGCCTGGGCCGCTGGCGTGCCGACGATTTCTGGCGCGCGCTGCAGCACGGCCGCGGCGCCGACGGCCGCCGCCTGGTGCCGGCCTTCCCCTACACCGAGACCACGCGCATGGCGCGCGCCGACAGCGACGCGCTCTACGCCTGGCTGCGCACGCTGCCCGCCGTGCAGCAGCCCGCACGCCCGCACGAACTGCGCTGGCCCTACAACACGCAGCTGGCGCTGGCCGCCTGGCGCGTGCTCTTTTTCCGGCCCGGCCCGTGGCAAGACGACGCGGCGCAAAGCGCCGAGTGGAACCGAGGCGCCTACCTCGTCAACGGGCCAGCGCACTGCGTGGCCTGCCACGGCGGCCGCAACGCGCTGGGCGCCACGGCCGATGCCGGCTTCGGCGGCGGCCTGCTGCCCACACGCAACTGGTACGCGCCGGCCTTGAACCGCGCCAGCCAGGCCAGCGTGGCCGATTGGCCCTTGGACGAGATCGTGGCCTTGCTGCGCGACGGCCGTGCGCCGCGCGGCCAGGCCCTGGGCCCGATGGCCGAGGTGGTGGCGCAGAGCACGCAGCACCTGCCCGCGGCCGACCTGCGCGCGCTGGCGGTGTATCTGAAGTCGCTGCCGGTACTGCCCGAGCCGGCGCCGCGGCACCTCGACCCCCCCGCGCCCGAGCGCCTGGCGGCCGGCGAGAAGCTCTACGCCGAGCACTGCGCCGGCTGCCATGGCGACACCGGCGAGGGCGGCCTGCTGCCCAGCGGTGAACGCGTGGTGCCGCCACTGGCCGGCAACCGCGTGGTGACGATGGACCCGCCGGCCAACCTGGTGCGCGCCATCGCCCTGGGCGGCTTCGGCCCGGTGACGGCGGCCCACCCGCGGCCCTACGGCATGCCGCCTTTTGCGCATGTGCTGAGCGATGCCGACATCGCCGACCTGGCGACCTGGCTGCGCCGGCGCGAGAACCCGCAGGCGACGACGCTCAACGCTTTCGACGTGGCGCGCTGGCGCGGGGGCGATTAAGCCGGCGTTGCGCCCTCGCCGGCGCTGGTTCTTGCAGATGTTCCAAGCGCCGAGCGCCGCAGGAACTGCCGCACGCGCTCGTCGGCCGTGAGGCCCAGCGCGCGCTGCAAGGCCGCTTCGGCGTCTTGCCCGGCCTGGCGCTGCAGGTGGGCCAGCGCCACCCAGTAGGGCTGGTGCTCGCGCACACGCTCGGCCGGCAAGGCCACCAGCAGCGCCAGGCCCGCGGCGCCTTGGCCCGCTTCGGCCAGTGCCACGGCATGGCCGATGTGCGCGCCCAGGCTGCCGGTGAGCGTGACCAGCGCGCCATAGAGCCGCGCGATCTGCGGCCAGGGCGTGGGCCGGCCGCGCCGGCGCTCGGCGTGCGCCGACTGGATGGCCGCTTCGATCTGCAGCGGCCCGGGCTGGCGCAGCGCAGCCGCGCGGCGCAAGGTGGTCTCGGCTTCGTCCAGCAGGCCGGCGTGCCACAGCGCGGGGTCTTGCTGCGCCAGGGGTACGAACTCGCCGCCGGGTGTAAAGAGCGCCGGCCGGCGCGCCTCGGCATGGGCCAGCAGCGCGTGCAGGCCGGCGGCTTCGGCCGAGGCCGGCTGCAACGCGGCCACCAGGCGTGCGAGGTAGAGCGCTTCTTCGCGCAGGCCCGGTTCGGCCTCGGGCGCGGGCGAGGCGAAGTCGCTGCCTATCGTGTAGGCGCCGTAGATGCCTTCCAGCACCGCGCCCAGGCGGGCCGGCAGTTCCTCGGGGCCGGGAATCTGAAAGCCGATGCCGGCATCGCGGATCTTGGCCTTGGCGCGCACCAGGCGCTGCGCCAGCGTGGCCGGCGGCAGCATCAGCGCACGCGCGATGCTGCGCGCTTCCAGGCCCAGCACCGCTTGCAGCATCAGCGGCGCATGCACCGCCGGGGCCAGCGCGGGGTGGGCGCAGACCAGCAACAGCTCCAGCCGGCGGTCGGGCAGGGCCGGTGCTTCGTGGGCGGCAGGCGCCGTGGGCTCGGCCTCCAGCAGCGCCTGCACCTCGGGTGATTGCGCCAGGCGCTGGCGGCGGTGCTGCTGCAGCAGTTCACGCTGCGCGGCCTTCAGCAGCCAGGCCTCGGGCTGCGCCGGGATGCCGCGCTCGGGCCAGTGCAGCAGCGCCGCCACCAGCGCCTGGCCGAGCGCGTCTTCGGCCGCGGCGAGATCGCGCCACTGCCAGGCCAGCCAGGCCACCAGGCGGCCGTAGCTCTGGCGGGCCACGGCCTGGGCCGCTTGCGCGGCGGGCGTCATGCCAGGCTCACCCTGCGTTCAGCCCGGGGCGCCGGTGTCGGGCATGTGCATCACCGGCCGCACTTCC
The DNA here is from genome assembly GCA_963788035.1 of uncultured beta proteobacterium. GTDB lineage: Bacteria > Pseudomonadota > Gammaproteobacteria > Burkholderiales > Burkholderiaceae_C > Rubrivivax. The sequence goes on along the minus strand of CAWBFC010000005.1, from coordinate 1,076,658 downwards.
ACGCTGCCGGCGCTGGCGCAGGGCGCGCGCGCGGCCCAGGCCAGGGCGGTGTCGAGCGTGTCGGTCTCGATCAGGAAGTAGCCGCCCAGGTGTTCGCGCACGTCGGCGAAAGGGCCGTCCTGCACGACACGCTGGCCGCCCACCACGCGCACGGTGGTGGCGGTGTGCGGCGGCTGCAGGCCGTTGCCGCCGCGCACCAGGCCGCTGCCTTCCAGCGCGGCCACGTAGGCACCCCAGGCGCCCCAGTAGGCCTCGGCCTCGGCCGGGTTGTCGGCGCGCGCCTGCTCGGCGGGGGTTTCGTAGAACAGCAGCATGTAGTCCATGGGTCTTCCTCGGTCGGGTGGACGGGCCGGCGCACACCGCCAGCCCTGTGATGTTGATGCACGGGCCCGCGGCCAATCGACAAGCCCCGTGACTGCCCCCAATGTTTTTTTGCTGGCCGGGCTCTAGAGTGGGTCGAATGGACACCGTCACCGGCCTGCGCCTGTTCATCCGCGTGGTGGAAACGGGCAGCTTCAGCAAGGCCAGCGCCGACCTCGGCATCACCCAGCCCACGGCCACCAAACACGTGGCCGCGCTGGAGGCCCGCCTGGGCGCGCGGCTCTTGCACCGCAGCACGCGCGGTGTCACGCCCACCGAGGTGGGCGCGGCCTACTACGACCAGTGCAAGAGCATCGCGCGCCAGCTCGACGACGCCGACAACCTGGCCGCGCTGATGCAGCAGCGTGTGCGCGGCACGCTGCGCATCAGCACCAGCGTGGCCTTCGGCCGGCGCGTGCTCACGCCCATGGTGCTGCGTTTCATGCAGCAGCACCCCGAGTTGCAGATCGACCTCAGCTTCGAAGACCGCTACGTCAACCTGGTGGAGCAGGGCATCGACCTGGCCATCCGCATGGGCCGCCTGGCCGACAGCACGCTGGGTGCGCGTTACCTGGGCCTGAACCACTGGGTGCTGGTGGGCGCGCCGGCCTACCTGCACGAGCGTGGCACCCCCGCGCAGCCCGATGAGCTGGCGTTGCATGCCGCGCTGGTCTACAGCACGGTGCAGGGCGACGACCTCTGGCACTTCACGGGCCCCGGCGGCGTGCCGCAGGCCGTGCGTGTGCGCGGCCCGCTGCGCAGCAACAACCTCAGCGCACTGCTGGCCGCTGCGCGCGCCGGCATGGGCCTGGCGGTGCTGCCGCGTTACGTGGCGCAGGAAAGCCTGGCCACCGGGGCGGTGCAGGCGCTGCTGCCGGGCTGGGCGCTGCCGGCGCAGGAGATGCACGCGGTGTTCCCGTCGCCGCGCCTGGTGCCCACCAAGGTGAGTAGCTTCGTCGACTGGCTGCAAGGCGAGTTCAGCGATGATGCGTGGGCGCGCTGAAGCGCTTCGATCCACGCACCGGAGAACACCATGAAAGGCGACCCCCAGGTCATTCACTTTCTGCAGGCCCAGCTGAAAAACGAGCTGACGGCCATCAACCAGTACTTCGTGCACTACCGCATGTTCCAGCACTGGGGCTTCGAGCGCATGGCGAAGAAGGAGTACGCAGAGTCCATCGGCGAAATGAAACATGCCGATACACTGATGGAGCGCCTGTTCACGCTGGACGCACTGCCCAACCTGCAAGACCTGGGCAAGCTGATGGTGGGCGAGACGCTGCTGGAAGCGCTGGCCTGCGACCTGAAGTCAGAGCAGGGCGCGCAGGCAACCGTCAAGGACGGCATCGCCGCGGCCGAAGCCGCGCGCGACTACGTCTCGCGCGACCTGCTGCAGGGCATCCTGGAAGACACCGAAGAGCACATCGACTTTCTCGAAACCCAGCTCGAACTGGCGCAGAAGGTGGGTGAGCAGAACTACCTGCAGTCGCAGATGGGCTCGGTGTCCTGAGCGCCTGAAACGAAAAAGGCCACCCTGGCGCGCCAAGGTGGCCCTGCAGGGCCAGAGCCCGGGCGTCGTCGCGACGGCCGGGCCCTCGGCTTCAACGCGGGCGGCGGCGGTGCAAAGCCGCGAGACCTGCCAGCGCCAGGCCCGCCAGCGCCAGCGAGCCCGGCTCGGGCACGGGTGCGGTCATGGCGTGGAAGGCCAGGTCGAAGCCGTCGAGCCCGTTGGTGTTGGTGTGGCTCACGGTCAAGGAGTTGATGTTCTCGAAGAGCGCGAAGGCGCCGCGGACGTTGGTCAGGTTGATCTGGGTTCCGCTGAACGAGGCTCCCTGAACGGCCGTGGGCGCGATGCCGAAGTTGATCGAATCGGCGCCAGCATCATTGCCCAGGGCCACCACGAGCTTGTCGATGGTCTGCGCGAAGGTGATGGTGAAGTTGATCGATGCGTGCAGGTTGTCGGTCAGGACGGGCAGCCCGTCGAAAGCAAAAGTGCCATTGGTGCGCGTGCGCCCCGTCCACAGGTTGGTGGGGCTGATGCTCCAGCCGATGCCGTTGCTGGTGCCGCTGGCCGTGGCGTCGCCGGCCAGGCCTGCAGCGTTCGAGCCGACGTTGTAGGCCGTGATATCGAAATTGAAGGTGGCCAGGTCGAAGCCGCCGAAGATGGGGGCAGCACTCACCGAGCCGGCGGTGGCGAGCAGGGCAGCGCCGCAAAGTGCTCGAAGTCTCATGGGTCGGGCTCCTCAAGGGGTGTTTGCGGCATGGCGAAGTGGCTGCACCGCAACCTGCACGGCATGCACACCGCGAGGCTGCCGGCATGACTGCAAAAAGCGAGCCCAGCCGCGGCGCCGTACTGCAAGCGACTGTCGTGCAAGGCATTTTTCGCCTGCCTTGTGCCCAGCCCGCAGCTTGGGCCGCGTTCACGTCATGTTTGCCGACATCGGGTAAACCCGCGTACAGCGCGTACAGCGCGTACAGCGCGTACAGCGCGTCCGCGCCAGGCGGCATGCACCCAGCAAGGAACCTTCTTGCTAATGCGAACCATTCGCATTAAAGTTGCGGACATGATTGTCTGCATCTGCCACCGCGTCTCTGACCGCGACATCGCCCGCGCCGTTCGCGAGGGCTGTGCCAGCTTCGAGGAACTGCAAGACGAGTTGCGCGTGGCCACCGGCTGCGGGCGCTGCCGCGATTGCGCCTGCGAGACCTTCCACGCGCACAGCCTGCCGGCCGTGCCCTGGGCGGCCGCCGAGGCGCCGACGGCGCGCGCCTGAAGCGCGTTCGCCCGCTCACCCGCCCATGTTGCGCCCCGACCCGCCCCAGAGCCTGGCCCGTGCCGTGGCGCGTGTGCAGCGCCGCCGGGGGCTCGCCGCCGCGCCCGCCGACGCGGCGCTTGCCGGCCGCCGCCGCCGGCTGTGGGAACTGCCACCGCGTGCGCTCGACATGGTGCTGGGCATCGCGTTGCCGCACGCCGCGCTGCGGCGCGTCGCGCGCCGTGTGCTGCGTGCCGAGCCGGTGGCGCAGGGCCACGACTTGCACGCCGGCCTGGTGACCGAGTGCCGCCGCCGCGGGCCCATGGCCGAGGCGCTGCAGCAAGAGCTGGACCGCCAGCACGCCGCCCCGCTGCGCCAGGCGTCCGCGGCCGCAGACGGCGAGGCGCTGGCCACCTGGTGGCGCGGCCAGGCCGCCAGCGGTGAACTGCCCGGCGCGCTGTGGGCCGTGCTCAGCCATGCGCGCTGCGCCGAAGCCTTGCAGCAGCGTGTGCTCGGCGAGGTGCAGATGCTGCAGTTCCAAGCCGGCCAGGCGGCGCGGGTGGAGCTCGCGCGTTTCGAGGCGCTGATCGACGAAAACGCGGTGCTGGGTCGGGCCCTGGCCACGGCGCAGCAGCGTTGCACGCAGATGGCGGCCGAGCATGCGCGCGAGCACGCTGCGCGCGTCGCCGAGAGCGCCGTGCTGCGCGGCCGGCTGGCGGCGCTGGAGGCCCAGCTGGCCGAGCGCACGGCACCGCCTGCCGCCGCCGACACGCAACGCCAGGCGCGCCAGGCCGCGCGCATCGAGGTGTTGGAACGGGCGCTGGACGCCGCCCAGGCCCTGCGGACCGCGCCCATGCCGGCGTCGGCGTCGGCGGCTGTGCCCACGGGCCGGCCGCTGCCGCAGGTGCCGCGCACGGCCCCGGCGCCCGAGCGGCCAACGGCCGCTGCGCCGGCCGCGGTGCTGGACCAGCGCAACGTGCTCTGCGTCGGTGGCCGCACCGCCATCGTGCCGGTCTACCGCCGACTCATCGAGGCCAGCGGCGGCCGTTTCCTGCACCACGACGGTGGCGAAGAAGACAAGCTCGGTGCGCTAGACGCCACGCTGGCCGCCGCCGATCTGGTGATCTGCCAGGCCGGCTGCGTCAGCCACAACGCCTACTGGCGCGTGAAGGACCACTGCAAACGCACCGGCAAACGCTGCGTCTTCGTCGAGACGCCCAGCGCCGCCGGCCTGCAGCGCGCGCTGGCGCAGATCGGCGGCTGAGGCCGTGAGGGCTCATGCCTCGCGGCGTGAAATCGCCGCGAGGCCTTCGGCAGGCGTGCAAGGCCTTCCGGCCTTCCACGTCCGGCCTCAGCCCTCACGCGTGAAATCGCGTTCGGGCCTTCGGCAGGCGTGCAAGGCCTTCCGGCCTTCCACGTCCGGCCTCAGTCCTTCAGTCCGAGCTTGCCCATCTGCCAGAGCAAGAAGCTCTGCATGTCGGCCGCCATGGCCTGGCGCTGCGTGTGCGTGCTGCCCATACCGTGGCCGGCCTGCATGTCCAGGCGCAGCAGCGTGGTGCCGGCGTTCGGCATGCCGGCCTGCGCGGCCTGCAGGCGTGCTGCGGCCTTGCCGCTCTGCCACACGTCGACACGCGGGTCGTTCATGCCGTGCACCAGCATCACGCCGGGGTAGGCCTGGCCGTCTTTCACCGCGTGGTAAGTGCTCATCTCCATCAGCGCCTTGAACTCGGCCGGGTCTTTCACGCTGCCGAACTCGCTGATGTTGGTGATGCCGTTGGCGCTTTCTTCGGAGCGGATGGTGTCCATCATGCCGACGTTGAAGATGGCCGCCGCGAAGAGCTCGGGCGCCTCGGTCACGGCGCGGCCGACGAAGATGCCGCCGGCGCTGGTGCCGGTGATGCCCATGGTCTTGGGCGAGCCGTAACCCTTGGCGATGAGGTACTTCGCCCCGGCGATGCCGTCTTTCCAGGTGTTGGGCTTGGTGGTCTTGAAGCCGGCGCGGTGCCAGGCGTCGCCGTGCACGCCGCTGCCGCGCGGGTTGATCATGGCGGTGACGCCGCCGCGTTCGATCCACACCATGGTCTCGGTGCTGAAGCCGGCCGAGATCGAGAAGCCGTAACTGGCGTAACCGTTGAGCAGCACGGGGTTGCGGCCGTCCAGCGGCAGGCCCTTCTTGTGCAGGATGGTCATGGGCACCAGCACGCCGTCGTGGCTGGGCACCTGCACCTCGGTCACCACCACCTCGGGCAGGTTCGCCGGCACGCGGCGCAGGCCGAAGCTGACATCGGTGTTGCGGCCCTGGCGGGCGCTGCTGTCCAGGCGCTGCCAGCGCAGCGGTTCGGTCCAGCTGCTGTAGGCGTAGAGCAGGGTTTCGCTGTCCTGGGCCGGCGCGGCGGCCGTCCAGGCCGTGCCCGGGCCGGGCAGGGGCAGCACCACGCCCTTCGCGTCGCCGCGTGCGTAGCGGCGCAGCAGCACCGAGGTGCCACGGCGCCATTGCGCCACCAGCGCCGTGGGCGTGAGTTCAAACCCTTCCAGCGCGCCCTCGCTCGGCTGCGCCGCCACCACCGGGGCCTGCTGCAGCGGCACCGGGCGGCGCAGGTCCACACGCACCACCTGGCGGCGCGGTGCGCCGGCTTGCAGCATCACGTAAAGGTGATCGCCCTGCAGTGCCACGTCCAGCACCTTGTCGGCTTCCTTGCCCAGCGCCTGCCAGCGCATCTTCGGCGTGCCCAGGTCGGCCAGGCGGCCGGCGAAGAGCTTGCCTTCGGGCACCGTGGTGTCGGTGGTGCGCGCCACCACCCAGGGGCTGCCGGGCACGGTGTAGATCTGGCCCACGTCCAGGCGCACCAGGCCCAGGTCGGGCGTCACGGTGGGGCCGAACACCGGCTGCGGCGCGCCGCCCAGACGCTGCCACATCACCGCCGCGTCCATGTAGGTTTCCACCACGGGCTGGCCGGGTTTCATCTCGCGCGTCTGTGTGTAGGTGAGCGAGCGGCTGTCGGGCAGCCAGTGCACGCCGGCGTCGTACACACGCGGCACGGGCGCGCCCACGGGCTTGCCGCTGGCGATGTGCATCACGTAGAGCGAGGCGTCTTCCGAGCCGCCGGCCGACATGCCGTAGGCCAGGTGCTGACCGTCCCACGAAGGCTTGTAGTAGTTGATGGCGTGCGGCACGCCGCCGCTGCGCGCGGTTTCGAGCTCGGGGTCGACGAGCGTGCGCTCGGCGCCCTGCAGGCCCTGGCGCATCACCAGCTTGAACTGCTTCTCGCCGACCTTGCGCTTCATGTAGTAGTAGCGCTCGCCGGGCAGGCGCATCACGCCGCGCACGGCGTCACCCTGCGCATCGGCCAGCTCGGCCAGGCGCTGGGCGATGGCTTCGCGGCCGTCGATGCGGTCGAGCACCGAGCGTGCCGTGGCGCCCTGGCCCTTGAGCCAGGCCTGGCTCTGCGCGCCCTTGACGTCTTCCATCCAGCGGTAGGGGTCGGGCACCACGGTGCCATGCAGGGTGCTGGGCACGTTCTTCACTTCGGCCACGGGCGGTGTGCTGATCTCGGCCGGCGCGGCGAGCGCGCCGGCCTGGGGCCAGGCGGCGAGCGCCAGCGTGGCGGCCAGCAACAGCCGGCGCGGCAGGACGGGGGGCAGGGGTGTGGGCATGGCGGGCTTGGGGTGGGCGCCCGGTTCGGGCGCGGGTGGCGGGGCCCCGGGGCCGGCGCGTGGCCGGCTCGGGCGACTGGCAGCTCGCCCGGGTCTGGGGCCTGCAAGGGCCGGGACAAGGTGCTGCCGGCATGGATTCTCCTGGAGATGGCGCGCGGCAACATCACTACAGTCCCGGGGATGCGAAAGTCGCTGCGCGTTCAGGTGGCCGTGGTCTATGGCCTGGCTGCGCTGGTGCTCGTCATCACGCTGGCCCTGGTGTTGGGCTGGATGGCCGCCGAAGCCAGCCAGCGTGAACAGTCGCGCCTGTTGCAGACGCTGGCGCGCAGCACCAGCTTGCTGCTCGCCGAAGGCCTGGACGAGCGCCTGCGCGAGGTGCAGGCCCTGGCCGAAGCCCGGCCGGCCCAGGCGCTGGAAGCCTGGGGCCCGGCGCTGCAGCGCCTGCAGGCGGGGCGGCCGCAGTATTCGTGGATAGGCATCGTGCGGCCCGACGGCCGGGTGGCCAGCGCCACCGGCGGGCTGCTGCAGGGGGCCGATGTCGGCCAGCGCGCGTGGTTCCAGGGCGGCCTGAAGGCGCCCTTCGTGGGCGATGTCCATCCGGCCCGCCTGCTGGCCGGGTTGCTGCCGCCAGGGCCGCGCGGTGAGCCGCTGCGTTTCGTCGATTTCGCTGCGCCCGTCCACGATGGCCAGGGCCGCCTGCAAGGCGTGCTGGGCGTGCACCTGACCTGGGCCTGGGCGCACGAGATCACGCAGCGCCTGCTCGACAGCGGCACGCGCGCGGCCGGCGCCGAGCTGTTCATCGTCGACCAGCGCGGCCAGGCACTGCTCAGCCCGCAGGGTGTCGACCCCGCACAGGCGCCACCCTATGTGCCGCCCGACGAGCAGGGCACGGTGCGCACCTGGGGTGACGGGCGCACCTACCTGTCGGCGGCCGCCACGGTGACCCCGCAGCTGCCGGCCACCCGGCTGGGCTGGACCGTGGTGGCGCGCCAGCCCCTGCACCTGGCGCAGGCCGCGGCGCGGGGCGCGCGCAACACGGCCCTGGCCGCTGGCGCCGTGGGGGCCGTGCTGGCCGCGCTGCTGGCCTGGGTGCTGGCGGGCGTGCTGAGCCGGCGCCTGGGCCGCATCGCGCAGGCGGCACAGGCCTTGCGCGCCGGCCGGCTGGACACCGAGATTCCCCGCCTCAGCGGCACGCGCGAGCTGGCCGAGCTGTCGGAGACCCTGCGTGGCATGACCACCGCGCTGCTGCAGCGCGAAGCCGAACTGGCGCAGGCCAACCAGGGCCTGGAGCAAAGGGTGCAGCAACGCACACGCGAACTGCTCGCCGCCCAGGCGCAACTGCAGGCTGCCAATGCCGAACTGGAGGCGCTGGCGCGGCGCGATGGGCTCACCGGCCTGCCCAACCGGCGCAGCGCCGATGAACAGCTGGCGCAGGCCCTGGCGCAGCAGTGCCGCAGCGGCCGGCCGCTGAGCGTGGCCGTGATCGACATCGACCACTTCAAGGCCGTGAACGACGGCCATGGCCACGCCGCTGGCGACGCGGTGCTGCGTGCCGTGGCCCAGGCCCTGGCTGGCCAGGTGCGGCAGAGCGACCTGGTGGCGCGGCTCGGCGGTGAAGAGTTCCTGCTGCTGATGCCCGACACCGAACTGGCCGGCGCCCGCACGCTGTGCGAGAAGCTGCGCGCGGCGGTGGCGGCGCTGCGGCTGCCCCTGCCCGCCGCAGCCGAAACGGCCTCGCTGACCGTCACCGTGAGCATCGGTGTGGCGGCGGCCAGCGCTGCCCACACCGCCGGCCGACAAGGCCCGTCGCGCGGCGCCGATGCGCTGGTGGCCGCCGCCGACCGCGCGCTCTACGCCGCCAAGCAGGGCGGGCGCAACCGGGTCGTGGTGGCCGCGGAGGCTGCGGCCGGCGAGGGCTGAAGCCCGCGGGCCCAGCCCGCCGCCCCGGTTCAGGCTGTGGGCAGCACGTGGTCCTTGAAGAGCTCGCGCAGCTTGTTCTTCTGCATCTTGCCGGTGGCGCCCAGCGGGATGGCGTCGACGAAGACCACGTCGTCGGGCGTCCACCACTTCGCGATCTTGCCTTCGAAGAAACCGATGAGCGCTTCACGCGTGACTTCGGCGCCGGGCTTTTTCATCACCACCAGCAGCGGGCGTTCGTCCCACTTCGGGTGCGCCGCGGCGATGCAGGCGGCCATGGCCACGGCCGGGTGGGCCATGGCGATGTTCTCGAGGTCGATGCTGCCTATCCACTCGCCGCCGCTCTTGATGACGTCTTTGCTGCGGTCGGTGATCTGCATGTAGCCGTCGGCGTCCATGCGGGCCACGTCGCCGGTGGGGAACCAGCCCTCACCGTTCGAATACGCCAGCGGGTCGCCACCTTCGCCCTTGAAGTACTGGCTGACGATCCACGGGCCCTTGACGAGCACGTCGCCCGAGGTCTCGGTGCCCCAGGGCAGCTCTTCGCCGTTTTCGCCGACGATCTTCAGGTCGACGCCATAGACCGCGCGGCCCTGCTTGGACATCACGCCGTACTGTTCTTCCTTGCTCAGGCCCGCATGGCGCGGCTTGAAGGCGGCCACGGTGCCCACGGGGCTCATCTCCGTCATGCCCCAGGCGTGCAGCACACGCACGTCGTAGTCGTCGCCGAACTTGCGCAGCATGGCCGGCGGGCAGGCCGAGCCGCCGATGACGGTGCGGCGCATGGTGCTGAACTTCAGGCCGTTGGCCTCGACGTAAGCCAGCAGGCCCTGCCACACCGTGGGCACGCCGGCCGAGACGGTGACCTTCTCGGCTTCGAACAACTCGTAGAGGTTCTTGCCGTCCAGCCCCGCGCCGGGGAAAACGAGCTTGGCGCCGTTCATGCACGCCGCATAGGGCAGGCCCCAGGCGTTGACGTGGAACATCGGCACCACGGGCAGGATGCTGTCGTTGGCGCTGACGCTCAGGGCGTCGGGCATGCTGATGGCGAAGGTGTGCAGCACCGTGCTGCGGTGGCTGTAGAGCACACCCTTGGGGTTGCCGGTGGTGCCGCTGGTGTAGCACAGCGAACTGGCGTGGTTCTCGTCGAAGCTGGGCCACTCGTAGCGGTCGTCCTGGGCTTCGATCAGCTCTTCAAAACACAGCAGCCCGGGGATCTTGGCCGCCGCATCGCCCGTCGGCATGTGCGCGCGGTCGCTCATCAGCACCCAGTGCTTCACGGTCTTGCAGCGCGCGGCCACGGCCTGCACCAGCGGCAGGAAGGTGAGGTCGAAAAACAGCACCTGGTCTTCGGCGTGGTCGGCGATGTAGACCACCTGGTCGGGGTGCAGGCGCGGGTTCAGCGTGTGCAGCACGGCGCCGCTGCCGCTGACGGCGTAGTACAGCTCCATGTGGCGGTAGGTGTTCCAGGCCAGCGTGGCCACCCGGTCGCTGTGGCGCACGCCCAGGGCGCCCAGGGCCTTGGCCATGCGGCGCGCGCGCGCGGCCATCTCGCGGTAGGTCTCGCGGTGGATGTCGCCTTCGACGCGGCGCGTCACGACTTCCTGTTCGCCGTGGTGGCGCTCGGCGTGCACGATGAGAGAAGAGATCAGCAGCGGCTGCTGCATCATCTGGCCGTTCATAGGTCTCCTTGGGGCGGTGTTGTCGCACCCGGGGCGGTGCCCAGGCGCTGTGCAGGTTGCTTTGAATTCTGCGGCAGGGCGGGGGGCTGGCGCCTGAGGTTCAACCCCCGCGCGCGCAGCGCAAGCCGATGTAGACCACCGTGGTGTCGGGCGGTTTGAACTGGGCGTGGTCTTCGCGCATCTGCGCCGTGCCGTACCACCAAGAGCCACCCCGGGTTCGGCGCTCGGCACCCGCGGCGGCCCCGGCTGGGTCGTCCACCCATTCCCAGGCGTTGCCGCCCATCTCGAAGAGGCCGTTCACGCCCGCCGGCGTGCTGCCGGCCAGCGCGTGGCCGTGGCCGCGCACCAGGCGCGCGCCCTGGCGGTGGCCACGCTGGCGGGCGGCGCGGCCGCAGTCGTCCAGGCACTGCGCGCCCTCGGCGCTGTCGCCCGTGGGCAGCGGGTAGCGGCGGCCAGGGGTGAAGGGGGCGGGCGGGGTGCTGCGCTGCTCCAGGTAGGCAGCGCGGGTCCATTGCGCGTCGGTGGGCAGGGCGCCGCCGGCCCAGCGGCAGAAGGCCTGGGCTTCGTCGAAGCTGAGGTGCACGGCGGGCTCGGTGTCCACCGCGGGGCGGCCGAAAGGGCGGGCCCAGGTCCAGCCGGGGCGGTCGGTCCAGCCCAGTTCGTAGACCTGGCCGCCGCCGCGCTCTTCGGCCAGCGTGCGCGTGTTCGTGGCCTGCACGTAGCGGCGGAACTGGCCGACCGTGGTTTCGGTGCGGGCGATCTCGAAACTGCCGGGGCCGCTGCCGATGCGCACCCAGTCGATGCCGGCGGGGTTGGCGGTCTTGGCCTGAGCACTGGCGGCGGCGACCAGCGCGGCCAGCGCGAGCAGCCAGCGCCTCATGGCGCTTTCGGGGCCTGGGGCGGCGCGGGCGCCTTGTCGCTCCACAGCACGCCGCCGGTGGCCCAGTCGTGCCGCTCGATGTCGTGGAAGATGACGTCCACGGTGTCGGCGTTGCCGCCGAGCGTCTTCACCACGGCTTCGGTGATGGCCACCGCGGCGGCGCGTTTCTGGTCGGCCGTGCGGCCCTTGAAAAGCTGGACGTGGACGGTGGGCATGCGGGCTCCGTGCAGAAGTGTTCGGGGCCGCAAGGCTAACGGGCCGCGGTTTTCCGGCGCCACGGTGCGCCTACTCTTTGAGCCGCGGCTACTTCGCGCCAGCCTGCACCCAGCGCCCGATCAGCGCCCGCTCTTCGATGGTGATGCCGGTGGCGTTGTTCATCGGCATGAGCTTGAGCACCACCGTCTGCTGGTAGACGGCCTGGGCCTGCTGCTGCAGCAACTCGGGCGTGTGCAGCGCGACGTTCTTCTGGCGCACCTGGTCGTTGTGGCACATCACGCAGCGCGCCTGCACCACGGCATGGGCCTGGGCCAGGCTCACCGGCGCGGCGCTGGCGGTCACGGGCGCGGTGGGCTTCGGCGCAAGCCAGATGGCCAGGGCCAGCAGCAGGGCGGTGCCGCCCACCGCGTACTCCCAAGGCACGCGCTTGCCCAGCACCAAGGCCTTGTGCCGCACCACGAAGCTGTGGCGGATCAAGGCGCCGGCCAGCATCAGCAGCACCAGCACGGCCCAGTTGTGCGGGCCCTGGTAAAGCCAGCCGTAGTGGTTGCTGAGCATGGCCACCAGCACCGGCAGCGTGAAGTAGGTGTTGTGCACGCTGCGCTGCTTGGCGCGCTGGCCGTGGATGGCTTCCACCGGCAGGCCGGCCCGCATCTGCGCGATGACCTTGCGCTGGCCGGGAATGATCCAGAAGAAGACGTTGGCGCTCATCGCCGTGGCCAGCATCGCGCCCACCAGCAGGAAGGCGGCGCGGCCGGCGAAGAGCTGGCAGGCCAGCCAAGACGCGAGCACCACGTAAAGCAGCACCAGCACGCCGACACGCGCATCGCCACCGACGGCACCGTTCTTCTCGCCGAACCAGCGGCAAATGCGGTCGTAGAACACCCAGAACAGCACCAGGAAGGCCAGTGCCGCAGCCACCGCCATCCACGGCGCGGGCCAGTCGTGCACACGCGCATCGATGAGGAAGGTGCTGGCGTTGAAGAGGTACATCACCGTGAAGAGCGCAAAGCCCGTCAGCCAGGTGGAATAGCTCTCCCAGAAAAACCAATGCAGATGCTCGGGCAGCGTCTTGGGCGCCACCAGGTACTTCTGCGGGTTGTAGAAACCACCGCCGTGCACCGCCCAGAGCTCACCGCCCACGCCTTGCTCTTTGAGCTTCGGGTCGGTGGGCGACGTGAGGCTGTTGTCGAGGAAGACGAAGTAGAACGACGAGCCTATCCAGGCGATGGCCACGATGACGTGGGCCCAGCGCAGCAGCAGGTTGGCCCAGTCGAGCAGGTAGGTCAGGTCCATCGGGCAGGCGGCTCGGCTCAGGAACCGCGGTAGGTGCTGTAACTCCACGGGCTGCACAGCAGGGGCACGTGGTAGTGGCCTGCGGCATCGGCGATGCCGAAGTCCAGCTGCACCACATCGATGAACGGTGGCTCGGGCAGCACCACGCCGCGTGCACGGAAGTAGGGCGCCACGGCGAAGAGCAGGCGGTAGTGGCCGGCGGCCATCTCCTCGGCTTTCAGCAGCGGGCCGTCGGCGCGGCCGTCGGTGTTGAGCGTGAGCTGCTTCAGCGTCACCGGCCCGGTTTCTTCAACACGCTGCAGGGTGACGGCCATGCCCGCAGCGGGGCAGCCGTGGGCGGTGTCGAGAACGTGGGTGCTGAGGTGGCCCATGGCTTGCTGGTGAAAAACGTTTGCAGGGTGTGCGAGCTATTCTCGGCCACCACGCAAGAACACTGCCAAGCCTGCGATGAACGCCCCCTTGCCCGCTGAACGCTACCCGCACGCGCTGCGCGGTGAGAGCCCCTGCCCGCGCTACCCGCGCGATTTGCGCGGCTATGGGCGCTGCCCGCCCCACCCCCACTGGCCGGGCGGCGCCCGCGTGGCGCTGCAGTTCGTGCTGAACTTTGAGGAGGGCGGCGAGAACAGCGTGCTGCATGGCGATGCCGGCAGCGAGCAGTTCTTGAGCGAGATGTTCAACCCGCCGGCTTTCGCGGCGCGCCACCTCAGCATGGAAGGCATCTACGAATACGGCAGCCGCGTGGGCGTGTGGCGGCTGCTGCGCGAGTTCGAGAGCCGCGGTCTGCCGCTCACCGTCTTCGGCGTGGGCATGGCGCTGCAGCGTTGCCCCGAGGTGGCCGCCGCCTTCGTCGAACTCGGCCACGAGATCGCTTGCCACGGCTGGCGCTGGGTGCATTACCAAAACCTCGACGAAGCCACCGAGCGCGAGCACCTGCAACTCGGCCGTGCCGCGGTGGAAGCCGTGACGGGCCAGCCCTGCACCGGCTGGTACACCGGCCGCGACAGCCCCAACACGCGCCGCCTGGTGGTGGAGGCCGGCGGTTTCGAGTACGACAGCGATTACTACGGCGACGACCTGCCCTTCTGGCTGCAGGTGAAGAAGAGCGACGGCACGCTGGCGCCACACCTGGTGGTGCCGTACACGCTGGACGCCAACGACATGCGCTTCGCTTTGCCCCAGGGCTACAGCCACGGCGACGAGTTTTTCCAGTACCTGCGCGACAGCTTCGATGTGCTCTATGCCGAAGGCGCGCGCGACCCCGCCGCGGGCCAGGGCGGCCCGGCGATGATGAGCATCGGCCTGCACTGCCGGCTGCTGGGCCGGCCTGGGCGCATGCGCGCCTTCCAGCGTTTCCTCGACCACGTGCAGGCGCACGAACACGTGTGGGTGGCCCGCCGCATCGACATCGCGCGGCACTGGAAGGCCACGCACCCTTTCGACCCTGCCACGGCCTTCGTTTGGGAATGAGCCTCTGATGATCGAATCGAGATGAGCACCCCGTTGACGCTGGACCTCTTGAACGCCGCCGGTCGAGACGATTTCGTCGCGCTGCTGGCCGGCACCTACGAACACTCGCCTTGGGTGGCCGAGGCCGCGCACGCGCAGCGCCCGGCCGCGGGTTTTGCCACGCTGGCGGCGCTGAAACACGCGCTGGCGCTGGCCGTGCGGCAGACGCCGCGGGCGCAGCAGCTGGCGCTGATCCAGGCCCACCCCGAGCTGGCCGGCAAGGCGGCGATTGCCGGCGAGTTGACGGCCGAAAGCACGAACGAGCAGAGCAAAGCGGGCCTCACCGCCTGCAGCCCGGAAGAGTTCGCCCGGCTGCAGCAGCTGAATGCCGACTACAAGGCCAAGTTCGGCTGGCCTTTCATCCTGGCGGTGCGCGGCCCGCGCGGGCTGGGCCTCACGCGCGCCGAGATCATCGCGGCCTTCGAGCGCCGCCTGGCCGGCCACCGCGACTTCGAGTTTGCGGAGTGCCTGCGCCACATCCACCGCATCGCCGAGATCCGCCTGAACGACCGTTTCGGCCACGTGCCGGTGCTGGGCCAGCGCCTCTGGGACTGGGCCGAAGAGCTGGCCACGCACAGCGACCCGGGTTTCAAGGAACACGGTCAGCTCACGGTGACCTACCTCACCGAAGCCCACCGCACGGTGGCCCAGCGCCTGCAGTGGTGGATGAAGGAGGCCGGTTTCGACCACGCGCATATCGACGCGGTGGGCAACGTGGTGGGCGTCTACGAAGGCCAGCAGCCCGGCGCACGCCGCCTGCTGACGGGCAGCCACTACGACACCGTGCGCAACGGCGGCAAGTACGACGGCCGCCTGGGCATCCTGGTGCCGATGGCGCTGGTGCGCGAGCTGCACGCGCGGGGCCGGCGCTTGCCTTTCGGCATCGAGGTGGTGGCTTTTTCGGAAGAAGAGGGCCAGCGCTACCCGGCCACCTTCCTGGGCAGCGGCGCGCTCACCGGCAGCTTCGTGCCCGCCTGGCTGGAACAGGCCGATGCCGAGGGCATCACCATGCGGCAAGCCATGCAGGCCGCGGGCCTGCCGGGCACGCTGGAAAGCATCACGGCCCTGCAGCGCGACCCGGCGCAGTACCTGGGTTTCGTCGAGGTGCACATCGAGCAGGGCCCGGTGCTCAACGAGCTGGACCTGCCGCTGGGCGTGGTCACTTCCATCAACGGCAGCCTGCGTTACCAGGGCACGGTGCAAGGCGTGGCCAGCCATGCCGGCACCACGCCCATGGACCGCCGGCGTGACGCGGCCTGCGCGGTGGCCGAATTGGTGCTGTTCGTCGAGAAGCGCGCGGCTTCGGTGCCCGATGTCGTGGGGACGGTGGGCATGCTGCAAGTGCCCAACGGCTCCATCAACGTCGTGCCCGGCGCCTGCCACTTCAGCCTGGACCTGCGCGCCACCACCAATGCCGCGCGCGACGCCTTGGGTGCCGACGTGCTGGCCGAGCTGCAGCGCCTCTGCGAACGCCGCGGCCTCGCACACACCGTGGTGCCCACGCTGGCGGCGAACGCTGCGCCCACCGATCCAGTCTGGCAGCAGCGCTGGGAGCGCGCGGTGGCCCGCCTGGGCCTGCCGGTCTACCGCCTGCCCAGCGGCGCAGGGCACGACGCGATGAAGCTGCACGAGTTGATGCCCCAGGCCATGCTGTTTTTGCGCGGCGGCAATGCGGGCATCAGCCACAACCCGCTGGAAACCATCACCGCCGACGACGCCGAGCTGTGCGCGCTGGCCTTCCAGAACCTGCTTGAAGACCTGGCCTCTGCATGAGCGATCTTTACCAAGCCCTCGATACCTGGATTGCGCAGCACTTCGACGAAGAGGTGGCGTTCCTGCAGGCCCTGGTGCAGGTGCCCACCGACACCCCGCCCGGCCACAACGCGCCCCACGCCGAGCGCACCGCCGCGCTGCTGGCCGGCATGGGCTACACGGCCGAGGTGCACCCGGTGCCGGCGGCCGAGGTGCAGGCGTATGGCCTGCAGAGCCTGACGAACCTGATCGTGCGCCAGCGCTTTGGCGGGGTTGCGGAAAACAGCGGCCCGACCATCGCGCTCAACGCCCACGGCGACGTGGTGCCGCCCGGCGAGGGCTGGACGCACGGCCCTTACAGCGGCGAAGTGGCCGAGGGCAAGCTCTACGGCCGCGCCTCGGCCGTGAGCAAGAGCGACTTCGCCACCTACACCTTCGCCTTGCGCGCGCTGCAGGCCCTCGCCGTTTCGATGAACCTGCCGCTCCAAGGCGCGGTGGAACTGCACTTCACCTACGACGAAGAATTCGGCGGCGAACTCGGCCCCGGGTGGCTGCTGCGCCACGGCCTGACGAAACCCGACCTGCTGATCGCCGCTGGCTTCAGCTACCAGGTGGTGACGGCGCACAACGGCTGCCTGCAACTGCAGGTGACGCTGCACGGCCTGGCCTCGCACGCGGCCTACCCGCACACCGGCGTGGACGCGCTGCAGGCCGCCAACCAGCTGCTGACCGCGCTGTACGCGCACAACACGCTGCTGAAGACGCGGCTTTCGAAGGTGGCCGGCATCACCCACCCCTACCTGAACGTGGGTCGCATCGAAGGCGGCAGCAACACCAATGTGGTGCCCGGGCAGGTGACGATCAAGCTCGACCGCCGTTTGATCCCCGAGGAAGACCCGGTGGCCGTGGAAGCCGAGGTGCGCGCGCTGATCGAGCAGACGGTGGCTGCCTGCCCCGGCATCCGCCTGGAGATCAAGCGGCTGCTGCTGGCCCACCCGCTGCAGCCGCTGCCCGGCAATGCGCCGCTGGTGGCCGCCATCCAGCGCCACGGGCAGGCGGTGTTCGGGGAAGAGATCCCGGTCTCGGGCACGCCGCTCTACACCGATGTGCGCCTCTACGGCGCGGCCGGCGTGCCGGCCGTGATCTACGGCGCCGGCCCGCGCACCGTGCTGGAGAGCAACGCCAAGCGTGCCGACGAACACTTGCTGCTGAGCGACCTGCAAGGCGCCACGCGCGTGATCGCGCGCACGCTGCTGGACTTGCTGCGCGCCGACTGACGCCCCGGCACGGGCGCCACGCCACGCCTTGGTGCGCGGCGCTGTGCATGGATCTTGCTGACCTTGCGCCCAAGGCCCGACCCCGTGGGCCGCCGCAGGAGAGAGCCCCCATGTCGCGCCAGCCCCGTTCCACGCCCAACCCCCGCCCCGCCAGGCACTCACGCCGCCATTGGCTCTACCTGGGCGTGGCCTTGTTGGCGGCCTTGCTCTCTTTCCCGACGCTGGTGCGCGCGCAAACGCCGCTGAAGTTCCAGCTCGACTGGCGCTTCGAGGGCCCTGCCGCGCTCTTTCTCGCCAGCCAGGCCAAGGGCTACTACAAGGCCGCGGGCCTGGACGTGACGCTGGACGCCGGCAACGGCAGCGGCGGCACCGTCACGCGCGTGGCCAGCGGCGTGTACGACGTGGGCTTCGCCGACATGGCCGCGTTGATGGAATTCCACGCCAACAACCCCGACGCACCGAACAAGCCCGTGGCGGTGCTGATGGTCTACAACAACACGCCGGCCGCGGTGCTGGCCTTGAAAAAGAGCGGCATCAAGGCCCCGGCCGACCTGAACGGCAAGAAGCTCGGCGCCCCGGGCTTCGACGCCGGGCGCAAGGCCTTCCCCATCTTCGCCAAGGCCAACAAGATCAGCGGCGTCACCTGGACCAGCATGGACCCGCCGCTGCGCGAAACCATGCTCGTGCGCGGTGACATCGACGCCATCACCGGCTTCAGCTTCACGAGCCTGCTGAACCTGGAAGCGCGCGGCGTGAAGGCCGAAGACGTGGTGGTGCTGCCCTACCCGGCGTTTGGGGTGAAGCTCTACGGCAACGTGATCATCGCCAGCCCCAAGCTCATCAAAGAGAACCCGGCGGCGCTGAAAGCCTTCCTCGGCGCTTTCCTGAAGGGCGCCAAGGAAGTGATGGCCCAGCCCGACGAGGCCATCGCCTACGTGAAGGCCCGTGACGGCATCATCAACGTCGACCTGGAAAAGCGCCGCTTGCGCCTGGCCATCGACGCCGTGGTGGCCAGCCCCGATGCGCGCGCCGAAGGTTTCGGCGTGGCCGTGCCCGGCCGCCTGGCCCTGATGGCCAGCCAGGTGAGCGACGCCTTCGGCACCAAGACGCGCGTGGACCCGGCCGCGGTCTGGACCGACGCCTTTCTGCCGGCCAAGGCCGAGCTGAACATCCTGCCCCCACTGAAGAAGTAGGCCGTCATGGCATCGTTCGTCGAGTTCGACAAGGTCTGGCTGGCCTACAACGACGAGTTGCTCGCGAAGGAGCAGTTCGCCGTCGAGGACATCACGCTGAAGGTGGGCGAGGGCGAGTTCATCGCCATCGTGGGGCCGAGCGGCTGCGGCAAGAGCACCTTCATGAAGCTGGCCACCGGCTTGCGCCGGCCCAGCCGCGGCACCGTCATCATCGACGGCAAGGAAGTGACCGGCCCGCTGAAGATCACCGGCATGGCCTTCCAGGCGCCCAGCCTGCTGCCCTGGCGCACCACGGTGCAGAACGTGATGCTGCCGCTGGAGATCGTGGAGCCCTACCGCAGCCAGTACAAGGCGAAAAAGAAGGAGTTCGAGGCCAAGGCACGCGAGCTGCTCAAGAGCGTGGGCCTGGGCGGCTACGAAGACAAGTTCCCCTGGCAACTCTCGGGCGGCATGCAGCAGCGCGCCAGCATCTGCCGGGCGCTGGTGCACGAGCCCAAGATGCTGCTGCTCGACGAGCCTTTCGGCGCACTCGACGCCTTCACGCGTGAAGAGCTGTGGTGCGCTTTGCGCGACCTGCACGCGGCGCAGAAGTTCAACGTCATCCTCGTCACGCACGACCTGCGCGAGAGCGTGTTCCTGGCCGACACCGTGTACTGCATGAGCCGCAGCCCGGGCCGTTTCGTCGTCAAGCGCGACATTGAGCTGCCGCGCCCGCGCGACCTGGAAGTGACCTACACCCCGCAGTTCACCGACATCGTGCACGAGCTGCGTGGGCACATCGGGGCCTTCCGTCAAAACATCGGCAAAACCGGTGTGGCGGTGCCGCAATGAAGATTTCCAAGCGCACGGAACGCTGGTCGCCGCTGATCCTGCTGGCCGCTTGCCTGCTGCTGTGGCAGTTGATCGTGATGGGCTTCAGCGTGCCCGAGTACATCTTCCCGAGCCCGGTGCAGATCGCGCAGCAGTTCGGCGAGTTCACGGGCCCGCTGATGGAAGCGGCGTGGAAAACCTTCTGGGTCACGATGCTGGGTTTTGCCATCGCCATCGTGGTGGGCGTGCTGCTGGGTTTTCTCATCGGCAGCAGCCGGCTGGCCTACACCGCCATCTACCCGCTGATGGTGGCCTTCAACGCCGTGCCCAAGGCGGCGGTGGTGCCCATCCTGGTGGTGTGGTTCGGCATCGGGCTGGGGCCGGGCATCTTGACGGCCTTCCTCATCAGCTTCTTCCCCATCACGGTGAACATCGCCACCGGCCTGGCCACGCTGGAACCCGAGCTGGAAGACGTGCTGCGCGTGCTGGGCGCCAAACGCTGGGACGTGCTGGTGAAGGTGGGCCTGCCGCGCTCCATGCCCTACTTCTACGGCTCACTCAAGATCGCCATCACGCTGGCTTTCGTGGGCACGGTGCTGGCCGAGATGACGGCGGGTGATTCGGGCATCGGCTACCTGATGCAGACCGCCGGCAGCCAGCAGCGCATGCCGCTGGCCTTTGCGGGGCTGGTGACCATCGGCGCGATGGCCATGGCGATGTACGAGCTTTTCAGCTGGGTGGAGAAGCGCACCACCGGCTGGGCGCACCGCGGCAGCCAAGGCGAGTGAGGCTTTCGCAGGCCGCGGCATGATCGGCGGATGACTTCAGCTTCCGGCTGGCGCGGTGAGCTGCGCCTGCGCTACCACCGCCGCGGCGACCGCACCGTCGCCTTCGACGCCCACACCGGCCCGCTGCGTGTGCTGCAGCCGCTCTACCCCGAGGGCGAGGGCGTGTGCCACCACGTACTGGTGCACCCGCCCGGCGGCGTGGTGGGTGGCGATGAGCTGCACGTGCAGGTGCAGGCCGAAAGTGGCAGCCACGCGCTGCTGACAACGCCCGGCGCCACGCGCTTCTACCGCAGCGAAGGCGCACAGGCGCTGCAGCACACCCAGCTGCAGCTGGCCGAAGGCGCGCGCCTGGAATGGCTGCCGATGGAGACCATCGCCTACAGCGGCTGCCAGGCCAGCAACCGCGTGACGGCCGAACTCGCGCCCGGCGCCGAGATGCTGGGCTGGGACGTGCTGGCCCTGGGCCTGCCCGCGGCCGGCCAGCCTTTCGAGCGCGGCGTGTTCAGCCAGCACCTCGAGCTGCCGGGCCGCTGGATCGAAGGCGGGCGCATCGCGGCTGACGATCCGACGCTGCTGCAGGGCCCGGTGGGTTGGGCCGGGCACACGGTGGCGGCCACGTTGTGGTTTGCGGCCGGCGCGCCGCTGGCGCCGGCCCGCCGCACGGCGCTGGTGGAAGCCGCGCGTGCGCTGCTGCCCGGCCATGCACTCACCGCCACCGCGGGGGTCACCGCGCCACAGGCTGGCGTGGTGGTGCTGCGCGTGCTGGCCGCGCGCGTGGAGCCGGTGATGCAGCTCTTCATGGCGGTGCGCGCCGCCTGGCGGCAGCAGGCCTGGGGCCTGGCCGCGGTGCCGCCGCGCATCTGGAAAACCTGAGCCCGCAGCGCCCCGCGCCCTGAGCCAGGGCCGCCCGCCCTGGCCGCTATCCTCAAGCCCCATGTACGCGTCGTTCTTCGGCCTCAGCAAAGAGCCCTTCTCGATCGCGCCCGACCCGCGTTTCCTGTTCATGAGCGAACAGCACCGCGAGGCTTTGGCGCACCTGCTCTATGGCCTGGGCGGTGGCGGCGGCTTCGTGCTGCTGACCGGAGAAGTGGGCGCGGGCAAGACCACCGTGTGCCGCTGCTTCCTGGAGCAGGTGCCCGCGCACTGCCGCGTGGCCTACATCTTCAACCCCAAGCTCAGCGTGGCCGAGCTGCTGCAGACGGTGTGCGGCGAGTTCGGCATTCCGCTGCCGGCGGCGGCCGACAGCGTGAAGGCGCACGTCGACGCGCTGAACACCTTCCTGCTCGCAGGCCATGCGAAGGGCGAGCAGGCGGTGCTGGTCATCGACGAGGCGCAGAGCCTCAGCGCCGAGGTGCTGGAGCAGCTGCGCCTGCTGACCAACCTGGAGACGGCCGAGCGCAAGCTGCTGCAGATCGTCCTCATCGGGCAGCCCGAGCTGCGCGAGATGGTGGCGCGGCCCGACCTGGAGCAATTGGCGCAGCGCATCGTCGCGCGTTACCACCTCGGCCCGCTGAGCCTGGCCGAGACGCAGCAGTACATCCAGCACCGGCTCTCGGTGGCCGGGCCCAGTGCGCCGCTGCCCTTCAGCGGGGCCGCGCTGGCGCGCATCCACGCGCTCAGCGGCGGTGTGCCACGGCGCATCAACCTGCTGGCCGACCGTGCATTGCTGGGCGCTTACGCGCAAGGCCAGCCGCGCGCCGAGCGCCGCACGGTGCAGCAGGCCGCGCGCGAGGTGTTCGGCCGCGGGCCTGCGCTGCCCCCGCAGTGGCGGCTGCCCGCCCTGGCCGGTGGTGGGGCGGTGCTGCTGATCTTGGCAGCGGTGATGGTGACGGCCTGGCTGCTGCGTGCGCCGGCTGTGCCTGCGCCCGTGGTGGCGGCGGTGACGGCTTCGGCTTCGGCTGCACGGGAAGGCGCGGGCGCTTTGATGTCGCCAGGGGCGACGACACCCGCCGCCAGCGCGGCGGCCTCGGTCGCCTTGAACACGGGCGCGAACGCGCTCGCGGCCTTCTGGCGTGGCGCCCCCGCCGCCCCCGCCACCGCGTGGCGAGAGCTCGCCTTGCGCTGGAACGTCGCCATCGGCGAGGGCGAACCTTGCGCTGCAGTGGCCCAGGCGCGGCTGGCCTGCTTCCGCAGCCCGGCCGGTGGCCTGGCCCTGGTGCGGCAGCTGGGGCGGCCGGGCTGGATCACGCTGCGCCGGCCCGAAGGCGGCAGCAGCACCTTGCTCTTGCTGGGCCTGAGCGACACCCAGGCCACGCTGCAGGCCGGCGGGCGGCCGCTGGTGCTGCCGCTGGCCACGCTGGCCGCGCTGTGGGCGGGCGATTTTTCGACGCTGTGGCGCCTGCCACCTGGCTGGGCCGACTCGCCCGACGGCGGCACCGACCCCGCCGCCCGCGCCTGGCTGGAGCAAGGCCTGGCACGCGCCGGCGTCGCAGCCGGGCCGCCGCTGGCCGAACGTGTGCGCCAGTTCCAGCGCGCCCAGGGCCTGCCGCCCGACGGCCGCGCCGGGCCCATGACCGTGATGCGCCTGAACCGGCTGGCCGGTGTCAACGAAGCCCGCCTCGCGGGCGAGAGCTGAAGCCCCGCGATGTCCTACATCCTCGAAGCCCTGCGCCGTTCGCAGGCCGAACGCGAACGCGGCCAGGTGCCTGGCCTGCATGCACAAGCCGGTGCCGTGGCCGCCTTGCCGGCGCAGCGCGGGGGCCCGCCCTGGCGCTGGGTGCTGCCGCTGGGCGCGCTGGCATTGGCCGCCGCGGCGCTGGCCGTGTGGGCCTGGCGCAGCGCAGCGGCGCCATCGGCCGCCGCGCTGCCACCGCCGGCCGCCACGGCTGCGCCGCCGGCCGCTGCGCCGGGGCCGCTGCCGCTGGTGGTGTCGGCGCCGCCTCCCGTGCCACCGCCGGGGCCGGCCGAGAAGCCGCCAGCGCCCGGGACTCTCTCCCCGGCCGCAGCCACCCCCGTGGCCGCCCCGCGTGCGCTGCGCCTGTCCGAGCTCAGCGCCGAACAGCGGCGCGAGCTGCCCTCGATGTCGCTGGGCGGTTCGGTGTGGTCCGACAGCGCGCTGAGCCGCTTCGTCATCGTCAACGGGCAGGTCGTGCGCGAAGGCGAAACCGCAGCGCCGGGCGTGGTGGTCGAGAGCATCGGCCCGAAGTCGGTGCGCCTGCGCTGGCGTGACATGCGCATCGAACTGGCGCTCTGAGGCCCCCGGGCATCCCCGCGCTTCGGGGGAAGGCCATGCCGGCGTCGGGCGGCACTCGGGCCATACTTCTGATGGATCACAAATGAAGCGGGCGGTGAGATGAGGGCGGCAGCTGCGGGGGGGATCAGCGGGGGCTGGGCTTGGGTGCGCGCCGCCATCGGCGTGCTGGGCCTGGCGGCGGCCGTGGCCGCGCAGGCGGCCGCCTGGGTGGTGACGCCCGAAGGCGGGCCCGGTGCGCTCGCCGATGCCGTGGCCCGTGCCGCCGATGGCGACACCGTCGAGCTCATGCCTGGCGTGTACAAGGGCACCCTGGTGCTGGCGCAGCGCCGCCTCACGCTGCGAGGCACCGGCAAGGTGGTGGTGCAGGGCGGTGCCGAGCCGGATGAACACAAGGCCCTGTGGACGGTGCGCGGCGGCGAGGTGCTGATCGAGGGCATCGAGTTCCGTGGCGCGCGCGCGCGCGACGGCACCGGGGCCGGCGTGCTGCTCGATGGCGGCAAGCTCACGCTGCGCAAGACGCAGCTCTTCGACAACGAGTACGGCCTGCTCGCCGTCAACAGCCCGCAGGCCGAGCTGACGATCGAGAACAGCGTCTTCGGCCAGGCGCCCAAGGTCGAGGGCGGCCTGCACCACCTGCTGAACGTCGGCCGCATCGCCAAGCTGCACATCACCGGCAGCCGCTTCCAGCAGGGTTTCGAAGGCCACCTCATCAAGAGCCGTGCGCGCGAGGCCTTCATCGCCTACAACTTCATCCACGACGGCGTGCGCGGCGGCGCGTCCTACGAGATCGAGCTGGCCGCAGGCGGGCTGGCCACCGTCATCGGCAACGTCATCGGCCAGGGTGTGGACGGGCAGAACCGGGTGCTGCTGTCCTACGGCAACGAAGGCCGTGCCTGGGATCGCAACGAGCTCTACGTGGCGCACAACACCTTCGTCCACTACGGCTGGCTGCCGGCGTGGTTCATGCGCGTCTTCGACGATCGCATTGGCCCTGACACGCGCGTTCACGCCGTCAACAACCTGCTCGTCGGCCCGGGTGTGTTCTGGCTCGCGGCCCCGGGCGAGTTCGCGGGCAACCGCCACGTCACCCGCGGCATGCTGCAGGACATCTGGACCAACGGCTTCGAGCTGCCGCCCGGCGCGATGTGGCGTGGCAGCGGCGTCGACCCCAGCAAGATCAAGGGCCAAGACTTGCGCCCGCAGGCCGAGTTCGAGTGGCCCGTGGGCACCCGCGCGCTGCAGCCCGCCAGCGGCTGGACACCGGGCGCCTTCCAGCGCTAGGCCCGGGCTCGGCGCAGGCCCTCGCCTGCAGGGGCGGCCGGCTACGATGCCGGCCATGAACAAGCCCCTGCACCCCGACAGCATCGCCGCCCAGGCCCTGGGCTGGATCGACGAAACCACGCGGGCGATCACGCCGCCCATCCACGTCAGCAGCACCTACCTGCGCGACCCCGACAACCAGTACCGCAGCGGCCGCGTCTACGCGCGCGCCGACAACCCGGCTTTTGATCAGGCCGAGGCCGTCATCAACACGCTGGAAGGCGGCCACCAGACCCTGCTCTTTGCCAGCGGCATGGCCGCAGCCACGGCCGTGTTCCAGGCCCTGCAGCCCGGCGACCATGTGCTCGCGCCGCAGGTCATGTACTGGAGCCTGCGCAACTGGCTGATGAGCTTTGCCACCGGCTGGGGGCTGCAGGTCGAGCTGATCGACATGACCGACCCGGCCACCGTGCGGGCCGCGCTGCGCCCGGGCAAGACCAAGCTGGTGTGGATCGAGACCCCGGCCAACCCGCTGTGGAGCATCACCGACATCGCCGCCACCGCCACGCTGGCCCACCATGCCGGCGCCTTGCTGGCGGTGGACAGCACGGTGGCCACACCCTTGCTCACGCAGCCGCTGATGCTGGGCGCCGACATCGTGATGCACGCGGCCACCAAGTACCTCAACGGCCACAGCGACCTGATCGCGGGCTGCCTCACCACGCGCGAGGACAACGAACACTGGCAGCGCGTGCGCAAGGTGCGTGCCCAGGTGGGCGGCACGCTGGGCAGTTTCGAGGCCTGGCTGCTGTTGCGCGGGCTGCGCACGCTGCACTTGCGTGTGCGTGCGGCCTGCACCTCGGCGCAGCGCATCGCCGAGCATTTCAACGGCCACCCGCTGGTGGCCGAGGTGCTCTACCCGGGCCTGCCGAACTTTCCCGGCCACCGCGTCGCCGCGCGGCAGATGACGGGCGGTTTCGGCGGGATGATGTCGATCCGCGCCAAACATGGCGAGGCCGCCGCCATCGCCGTGGCCGCGCAGACGCAGCTGTGGAAACGCGCCACCTCGCTGGGCGGCACCGAGAGCCTGATCGAGCACCGCGCCAGCGTTGAAGGCGCCGGCACACCGGCCCCGGCCGACCTGCTGCGCTTGTCGGTGGGCATCGAGAACACCGAAGACCTCATCGCCGACTTGGAACAGGCCCTCGCCGCTGCCGTCGGGGCCGCCCCGCGTTGACCCCCGCCTGAAACGTGGGCATCATCAAGGCTGTAACTTAATTACAAGTCCCCTGGCCTGCAGCCGGGGGCCGGCGCGCATGTCCTTCGACCTCGTCCTCTTCGGTGGCACCGGCGACCTCACCTGGCGCAAGCTGATGCCGGCGCTTTTCCAGGCCTGGCGCCACGGCAAGCTGCCGGCGGGCGGGCGCATCCTGGCCGTGGCGCGCGACGAACGCAGCGACGCCGAGTACCGCAGCTACATCCGCGAGCGTTTCACCGCGGTCGACGAAGCCAAGCAGCCCACCGAGGCCGAGTTCAACCAGTTTGCCGAACTGCTGCACTACCGGCGCATGGACCTGGCCCAGCCCGAGCACTACGCCGGGCTGAAGTGCTGGATCGACGAACGCGGTGCCGATACCGTGGTGGTCTTCCTCGCCACCAGCCCGCACCTCTTCGTGCCCGTGTGCCAGCAGCTGGGCGCGGCCGGCATCAACGGCGAGAACGTGCGCCTGGTGCTGGAAAAACCGCTGGGCCACGACCTGGCCAGCGCCCAGGCCATCAACCGCGCGGTGCGCGCCAGCTTCCGCGAAGAGCAGGCGCTGCGCATCGACCACTACCTCGGCAAGCCCGCGGTGCAGAACCTGATGGCGCTGCGCTTCGGCAACGCGCTCTTCGAGCCGCTGTGGCGCCGCGAGAGCATCGCCAACATCCAGATCACCATGGCCGAGAGCATCGGCGTGGGCACGCGCGGCGATTTCTACGACAACACCGGCGCGCTGCGCGACATGGTGCAGAACCACGCGCTGCAGCTGCTGACGATGATCGCGATGGAGCCGCCTTCCACCAGCGACGCCGACGCCATCCGCGACGAAAAGCTCAAGGTGCTCAGGAGCCTGAAGCCGTTTTCGCCCGAGAGCGTGGGGCGTGATGTGGTGCGTGGCCAGTACAAGGCCGGCACGGTGGACGGCAAGCCCGCCATCGGCTACCTGGACGAGCAGAAGGTGCCCGCTGGCAGCACCTGCGAAACCTTCGTGGCCTTGCGCACCGAGGTGCAGAACTGGCGCTGGGCGGGGGTGCCCTTCTACTTGCGCACCGGCAAGCGGCTGCCGTCGCGCGACGCGCACATCGTCGTGAACTTCCGGCCGGTGCCGCACCCCATCTTCCCGGGCAGCGGCGGCAGCGGGCGCGCCAACAAGCTGGTGATCAAGCTGCAGCCCGAAGACGGGCTCGAGCTGCACCTGCTGGCGGCCAAGGGCGGTGGCGCTTCGCACAACGGGCAGGAAATCCTGTCGCCGGTGTCGCTGGACCTCGATTTCGACAAGGCCTTCCTCACCGAACGTGTGGGCGGCTACGAACGCCTGCTGCTGGATGCCATCGCCGGCCGCCTGAACCTCTTCGTGCGCAGCGACGAACAAGAGCAAGCCTGGCGCTGGGTGGAGCCCATACTCAAAGCCTGGGCCGACGACCCCACCGGCCCGCGCCCTTACAGCGCCGGCAGCTGGGGTCCGGCGGCAGCCAGCGCGCTGGTGGCGCGCGACGGCGGCGCCTGGGCGGAAGAGCTTTGAGCGTGGCCGTCGTCGAGGTGGGCGCATGAGCACCGGCATGCTCGACCGCATCCGCGCGTCGATCCCGGCGCTGCCGCCGGCCGAGCAGCGTGTGGCCAAGCTGCTGATGGCCGACCCGCGCGGCTTTGCCACGCTGCCGGTGGTGGAGCTGGCCGAGCGCGCGCATGTCAGCAAGCCCACCGTGGTGCGTTTCTGCCGCAGCATCGGCTACGACGGCCTGGCCGATTTCAAGCTGAAGCTGGCCGGCAGCGTCAACGAGGGCGTGCCCTTCGTGCACCGCGCCGTGGACGACGACGACAAAGCCGGCGACATCGTCGTGAAGGTCATCGACAACGCCGTGGCCGCGATGCTGCGCTACCGCAATGCGGCCGCCCCCCAGAGTGTGGAGCGCGCCATCGAGGCCCTGGCCGAGGCCTGCCGCCAGGGCCGGCGCATCGAGTTCTACGGCGTGGGCAACAGCGGCATCGTGGCGCAGGACGCGCAGCACAAGTTCTTCCGCCTCGGCGTGATGGCCGCGGCCGTGAGCGACGGCCACATGCAGGTGATGAGCGTCACCATGCTGCAGCCGGGTGATTGCGCGGTGATCATCAGCAACTCGGGCCGCAGCCGAGACCTGCTGGACGTGGCCGAGATCGCGCGGCGCAAGGGCGCCACCGTCATCGCCATCACGGCCAGCGGTTCACCGCTGGCGCTGGAATGCCGCGTCGGCGCGAACCACATCCTGCTGGCGGCCGACCACCCCGAAGACGCCGACCGCTACAGCCCCATGGTCTCGCGGCTGCTGCACCTGCTGATCGTGGACATCCTCACCACGGGCGTAGCGCTGCGCCTGGGTTCGGCGGGCCTGCGGCCGATGCTGCAGGAGATCAAGAAGAACCTGCGCCAGAAGCGTTATGCCGCCCTCAGCGGCACCGCGGCTCAGGACGAAGCCGAAGGCGACAAGGCGAGCAGTTCTTCCACGCCGTAAAGCGCGGCCAGCTGCTGCAGCTGCCGCGGCGCGCCGGTGACGCTGAAGCCACGCCCGGCGGCCTGCGCGGCGCGGCGCGCCTGCATCAGCAGTGCGATGGTCGAGGTGTCGTAGCTGGTCAGCGCCGAGGCGTCGACCGTGAAGCTTCCGCTGCCGCTGGCCAGGGCAGCGGGCAGGGTGGCGGCCAGTTCGGCCACCGTGGACAAGGTGGCGTCGGCAGGCAGTTGCATCGCGCGCTGCCTTACTTGGCCGCGGCCTTGTTGCGCTCGGTCAGCGTGGTGATGAGGCCGTCGATGCCGCCCTTGCCCAACTCGGTGGCGAATTGCGAGCGGTAGTTCTGCACCAGCCAGATGCCACCGACGTTGACGTCGATGATCTTCCAGGTGTCACCGGCCTTGTCGAGCCGGTAGTCGAGCTTGATCGGCTCGCCCGAGCCCTTGACCTCGCTCTGCACGATGACCTGCGTGCTGCCCGGCGTGGGCAGCGTGCGCGTGATGGAGACGGTCTGGTCCTTCAGCTGCGTCAGCGCGCCGGCGTACAGGCGCAGCAGCAGGGTCTTGAACTCGGTCTGCAGGCGTGCGCGCTGCTCGGGCGTGGCGCCGCGCCATTGCGGGCCCACGGCCGAACGCGTGGCGACCTCGAAGTTCACGCTGGGCATGACCTTGCTGTCGACCAGGGCCGTGATGCGGCCGATATCGCCGGCCTGGATGGCCTTGTCGGCCTTGGCCGTGTCGATGACCTCGGTGGAAATCTGGCGCACCAGCGCGTCAGGCGTCTGGCTGGCGTGGGCTGGTGCCACCAGCACGGTGGCGGCGCCCGCCAGGGCAGCGAGGGTGGTGGTGTTCAGCAGGTTCTGGAACATGGTTCTCTTTCTGAAGGGCGGGCCGCGCAGCTTGGGGCCCAGGGCTTCGACCCGGGCGCAGCGCCGAGGTTCAACGCGCGGCGGGTGCGGGTTTGGCGGGGGCCGTTGCCGATGCCGCTGCCGGGGCTGCAGACGGCTTGGCTGCAGGCGATTCGGGCTCGTCGTCGAAGGTCTCCATCGGCGGCGCACCGTCGTAGAGCGCGTCGCGGCGGCGTGAGAGGTAGACATCGCGCAGGAAGCTGTACCTGTCCAGCGCCACGCTGTCGACGAGGTTGCCCGCCTGCAGCAGGTTGGTGCGGGTGTTCAGCAGTTCAAGGGCGGTGATGGCGTACTGGTCGGCGGTGGCCGAAGGCAGGATGGACGGCGACGTCTGGCGGTCGGCGAAATAGCCCACGCTGTCGCGGAAGGTCGACGGGCCCAGGAAGGGCAGCACCACGTAAGGGCCGGTCGGCACGCCCCACATGCCCAGGGTCTGGCCAAAGTCTTCGGAGCGGCGCACCAGGCCCATCTCGGTGGCCGGGTCCATCACGCCCAGCGCGCCGAACACGGTGTTCGTGAGCACGCGCATGCCCATCTCCGCACCCGTGCGGAACTTGCCCTGCAGGAAGTGGTTGGCCGTGGACCAGACGTCGTAGAAGTTGCCCAGCACGTTGTTGATGCTGGTGCGCACGAAGACCGGCACCACATCGCGGTAGGTTTCGGCCACCGGCTTGAGCACGGCGCGGTCGACCTTGTCGTTGAAGGCGAAGACGCGGCGGTTCCAGCTTTCCATCGGGTCGGCGGTGGGGCCGGCGGCGCTGGGCGGCACCGTGGCACAACCGGCCAACACCACCAGGGCCGCCGTGGCCGCGGCCGCACGCAAGCCCAGGTGCACGAACTTCACTTCGCGGGCTCCACCGCTGCCGCCGGTGCTGCCGCCGGCGCAGACGGCGTTTCTGCCTTGCTGCTGAGGAACTGGCCGATGAGGTTTTCCAGCACCACGGCCGATTGCGTCTGCGGCACCAGTTCGCCGGCGGCCAGGTTGGCATCGTCGCCACCGGGCTCCAGGCCGATGTACTGGTCGCCCAGCAGGCCGGCGGTGAGGATCTTGGCGGCCGAATCCTTCGGAAACTGATAGATGCGGTCGATCTCCATCGTCACCACGCCCTGGTAGGTCTTGCTGTCCAGCAGGATGCCGGTGACACGCCCCACCGTCACGCCCGCGGTGCGAACCGGCGCGCGCACCTTCAGGCCACCGATGTTGTCGAAGTTGGCCTTCAAGGTGTAAGTGTCACCACCGCCCACGCTGCCGAGGTTGGCGGCCTTCATGGCCAGGAAGACCAGCCCGGCCATGCCCAGCAGCACGAAGAACCCGACCAGGGTTTCGATGCTTCGTTTGCCCATGCGATAAAACTCCAGAAAACCTGTTGCGCCGTCAGGGCGTGGAGAACATCAGTGCAGTCAGCACGAAGTCCATGCCCAGCACCCACAGCGAAGAGATGACCACCGTGCGGGTGGTGGCGTAGGCCACGCCCTCGGGCGTGGCTTCGGTTTCGAAGCCCTGGTACAGCGCCACCAGCGTGCAGATGACGCCAAAGACGGTGGCCTTCACGAGACCGTTGCCGACATCGCGGAACACGTCCACCCGCGTCTGCATGATCGACCAGAAGTTGCCCGCATCCACGCCGATCAGCAGCACCGCCACGACGTAGGCCCCGAGGATGCCCACCGCCGAAAACAGCACCGCCAGGATGGGCATGGAGACGATGCCGCCAATGAAACGCGGCGCCAGCACGCGCACCTTGGGGTCGATGGCCATCAGCTCCATCGCCGCGATCTGCTCGCCGGCCTTCATCAGCCCGATCTCTGCCGTCAGCGAGGTGCCGGCGCGGCCGGCGAAGAGCAGCGCCGTCACCACAGGCCCGAGTTCACGCACCAGGGCCAGGTTGACGATGAGGCCCAGGCTCTCGGCAGCGCCGTAGGTGACCAGCGCGTAGTACATCTGCAGCGCCAGCACGAAACCCACCGCCAGGCCCGAGGCCATGATGATGATGAGGCTGCGGTTGCCGATGGCGTAGACCTGCGCCACCACGAGGCCGAAGCGCCGCAGCGAAGCCGGCAGCGCGCGCAGCACGTCCATGAAAAAGAACGCTGCATGGCCCCAGCCGCGGAACTGGTCTAGCGCGCGCGCGCCCAGCCCTTGCAGAAACGCTGTCATGGGGCCACCCCGAAGTCGGCCGAGATGTCCGGTGCGGGGTAGTGGAACTTCACCGGGCCGTCGGGCTCGCCGCGCACGAACTGGCGCGTTTCCGGGTCCATGCTGTCCATCAGTTCCTTGGGCGTTCCTTGCGCGACGATGCGGCCGCCGGTGGCCATCAGCACCACGAAGTCGGCAATGGCCATGCACTCGGGCACGTCGTGGCTGATGACGAGGCTGGTGGCGCCCGTCACGTCGTTGAGCGTGCGGATGAGCTTGGCGGCCACGCCCATGCTGATGAGGTCGAGGCCCGCAAAGGGCTCGTCGTACATGATGAGTTCGGGGTCCAGCGCGATGGCACGCGCCAGCGCGATGCGCCGCGCCATGCCGCCTGAAACCTCGCTGATGCGCAAGCCCGCCGCGCCGCGCAGGCCCACGGCGTTGAGCTTCATCAGCACGATGTCGCGGATCATGGCCTCGGGCAGCTGCGTGTGCTCGCGCAGCGGGAAGGCGACGTTGTCGAAGACGCTGAGGTCGGTGAACAGCGCACCGAACTGGAAGAGCATGCCCAGGCGGCGGCGCAGGCGGTAGAGCTGCGCGCGGTCGCGCGTGTCGACCACCTCGCCGTCAAAGATGACGCGGCCGCTGTCAGGGCGATGCACGCCGCCGATCAGGCGCATCAGCGTCGTCTTGCCACAGCCCGAGCCGCCGAGGATGGCCGTGACCTGGCCTCGCGGAAACTTCAAGGAGATGTCCTTGAGGATCGTGCGGCTGCTGTCGTAGCCGAACGTGACGCGGTCGATCTCGATGAAGGGCGTGGTGGTCAAGCGGAGCAGAGCCCGAGCAGGCTCAGGCGGTCGTGGCCAAGGGGAATGGCGCAGATTGTGGCATGCGCTCCTGGTAAGCAAGGGTTACCCCGAGGGGCAGCGCGACGGGCTGCCAGGACGCGGACACGAAGTGCTGCGGGCAGGGCGCCAACCGGGGCCGGCCCGCGCGTCCGGGCGGCATGTCCGCGGGCGGCGCGGGGTCTCGGGCCCCGACGCTCGCGGGCCTCAGTTCACCGGACGCCAGTAGATGCGGCGCCACTGCGCGGCCGTGGAGGCCGGCTCGGGCACTTCGGGTGCGCGCACGGTCTTGTCGGACATGCGGATCAGCGCGCGTTTGCCCGCCGCCGTGGTCACGATGACGGGGCGGCTGGCCAGCGCGTAGCCCAGGAAGTAGCCCGCGTCGTAGTAGGTGTTGCCGCCGACGTTGCGCAGCACGGCGCCGCCGGTGGCGCTGTTCAGCGCCAGGAACCACGAACGGCCGCCGGGGTCGCACTGCACGTTGGTGGGGATGTTGACCGTGAGCGTCAGCGTGCCGCTGCTGGTGAGCGCAGGCTTGCTGACGACGCGGCCGTTGATCATGTTGTTGTTCGCGGGCGTGCTGGAGGTGGGCAGATCGAGGTACCAGCCCCGGCCGCTGCTCAGGTTCACCGCGTGGGTGGTGGCCTGGTAGGTCTCGGTGCTGGTGTTGTAGCTCAGGGCCTGGCAGACCAGCGAGCCGTTGCCGCCGCCGGTGGGGCAGTTGCTGCCGTTGGTGCCGCGCAGGTTGCTGATGAGCGCCGCCGAGCCGCTGAGCGTGACGTCGTCGACGAGGCCGTAGATGGTTTGGCGTTGCGTGGCCTGGGTGTTGGCGCCAGTGCCGGGCACGTCGTCGTCGGCCAGGTAGCGGCCGGTGCCCAGCTGCACGAGAAAACGTGTGGTGCTGCCCGTCACGAGGCTCACTTCGGGGGGCGAGCTCACCGGCTGCGCGGCCGAGCCGCCGTCGTCGACCAGCGTGGCCACGCGCACGGCCTCGGCGTCGCCAGTGCCGGTGATGTCGAAGCGCCAGACGTTGCCCAGGTTGTCGGCGCCCCAGACATAGGAGGTGTTGGCATCGGCAGCCACGTTGGCCAGCTTGCCCAGGTGGGCCAGGCCCGAGCTGGCGACCTTCGTGTCGATGGTTTTCACGACGCTGCCATCGGTAGCGTCCAACACCCAGACACGGCCGGTGATCGAGGCGTCGTAGCCCGAGGCCACCACCACGCGCCAGGTGCTGCCCACCTTCACGATGAGCGGCGTGCCGAAGGAATAACCCATGCCGCTGCGGCTGAACTCCCATTTCACCTTGCTGGCGACGTCGGTCTCGGTGGCCGCGGCATAGCTGGAGATGTCGAGCGCGTAATAGCCCCGCCCGCCCTTGCCCAGGCCGCCCACCAGCAGCTTGCTCATGCTGCCCAGGCCTGTGACCTCGGCCGCGGCCGGCGTGCCGTCGATGAAATAGCGGTGGCTGTAGGCGGTGTTCGTCAGCTCGGCCAGGTTGGCGTGCAGCAGCTTGGGCACATAGGCCCAGAGTTCCTGGCCGCGTGTGGCGACGCTGGCACCGGTGCGGCCGTCCACCACGTGCAGCATGCCGTCGTTGGCGCCCTGGAAGATGATGGGCACGTTGCCCGTGTAGTTCATCACCACGGGCTCGGCGTTGATGATGTCGCCCAGCACGTCCTGGCGCTGGCGGTAGGTGCTGCCTTCGCCAGTGCGGTCGCCGCGCAGGTAGTTGATGACGCCGCTGGTCAGCGATGCAGGTTTGTCGGTGTAGTCCAGCGTGGACGCGAAGGCCACGCCGTTGCTGCCATTGAAGGTGGCGATCTTGCGTGAACTGGGGCTCTGCGTGGCCAGGTTGCTGCGCAGCGACCAGATGTCGGCCCCGGTTTGCAGACCGGTGCTGGTGTCCAGCGAATAGGCCACCAGGTCGCCGTACCACGAGCCCGAGCGGTAGCTCGACGCGTAGCCCACGTTGTTCAGGGTGATCTGTGCGTTGGCCACGGCCACCGCAGCGGCGGCCGCGTCCTTGGCGAAGGCGTCGGTGATGACGCGCTGGAAGGCCGCTGTGAGCGAGGTGCCGTCGGCCGCGTTGAGGAAGAGGCCGCCGCCCTGGGCCGCGGTGCTGATGAGCAGCGGGTCGTCTTCCACCGCCTTGTCGGCAAAACCGATGATGTAGGTCAGCAGGTTGTTCTTCTTCGGGCGCGTCACCGGGTCGGGCGAGAGCAGGTCGGGCCGCAGGTCGACGTCGTACAAGGCCTTGGCGATGTCGTCGAGGTAGTCGGAGCCGACCTCCGAGCCGCTGACGCTTTCATAGGGCTGGCGAACGGTCTTGCGGTCCCAGTTGTTGATGGCGGCAGATTCGGTGCCGCCCACGCAGTTGGTGGCCAGGCCGCCCTTGCAGTCGCCGTCGTAGTCGCGCAGGTAGGTGTTGCGGTTGAAGCTGCGGTCGTAGGTGGGGCGGCCGTCGGTGACGAGGAAGGCGTAGGACCGCTGGCACCACTGCTGGATGGGTTTCTGCGCCGCCGTGGCCGAGCTGCTGTTGCAGGCCACCGGCGAACCCGCGAGGCAGGCGTTGGTGCCCGTGAGGCTGGTGTCGGTGCCGTTCTTCTTGAAGAAGTTGTCGATGTTGACGTCTGCCACGCTGCCTGCCGTGACCGGGCCGTTGTAGCCCGTGGCCATGTAGCGGCCGATGTCGGCCAGTGTGGTGGCCAGGGGCGTGTAGCCCGAGGGTTCGTCGAGGCCCGGGATGGTGGTGCCGGTGATCGTCGCGCGCGTGGCGCTGGTCAGGTCGCTGATGGCGTACTTCAGCGCGCCGCCGCCGTTGCCGCCCGAGGCATAGGTGCTCAGGCCCACCCGCACCAGCGGGGCGCCGCCGGTGGTGGTGGCCACGGGCAGACCACCGATGACCGACCTGGCCGAACGGGTGGCCACTTCCCAGCGGGTGCTGGCCAGGCTGCCGGAGGTGAGCTTCTTGCGCGCCGAAGAGCCGGTGGGCCAGCCGCTGCCCGGCCCGTCGAAGGTGCCGAAGTACCAGTTCAGGAAGTGCCCGGTGTAGCGGCCCGTGGTCGTGCCGATGCCGCTGTTGCCTATGAGCTGGGCGGGGTACTCGGCCGTGTTGTTGAAGCAGCGGCCGGTGCCCGAGCCGAGGGTCACGTGGCGGTAGTTCGTCGTCGAGGTGCCCACGCGGAACTGCGGAATGCCGCTGGGCGTGCCGCTGGTGGTGACGTTGAGCTTGATCAGCGAGCCGGCGGCAATGGTCTGCGCGCCGGTGCAGGTGAAGCTGTAGGTGGCGGTTTCGCTGTAGGGCGCGTCGGGCACGATGTGCAACATCGAGCCCGAGCTGTCCAGCATGAACATGAAGTTCGCCGGCACGTTGTTCTTCACCGCCATCGGCACGTCGTTGATGTTCTGGGCCAGCGCGGCGCTGGTGAACTGCAGGGCGGTGGCGAGCAGGGTGGCAGCGGCCAACCCCAGGGCAGGGCGGGTGCCGTTGCGAATGCGGGTGCGAATGCGGGTGCGCTGGGTGTTCATCTGGGGGCTCCCGGGAAGGCAGGTCTGCTGGCGCAGCGTGACGAGGGCGTCATGTCTCAGTTCGAGGCCGGGCCCGAAATCATGGCTTCGAACCATTGTTCGGTGCCGCGGGGGCCGCGCACGCGCATGATCACGCGGTAGCGCAGCGGGATGCTGAAGGCGGACACCGCGCCGGCACTGGCTTCGTACTCGCACTTGGCGCGGATGTCGGTGATGTCGGTGAGCGTCGGGTTGCTGTTGCACAGCCGCTCGATGACGTACTGGATGCGGTAGTTGCCATCGTCGGTGGCGCAATTGCCGATCACGGTGCCGGCCGGGTCGACGCAGGCGACGTTGTCCCAGTTGACGGTGGTCGGGAAGCCGCGTGCGTCTACCGTGGTCTGGCGGGTGCTGAAGTAGCGGTTGGCGACGTTGTTGTTGCCGCCCCCGGCCAGCACCGCGCCGGCGGCGGTGTTCAAGGCGTCGGTGAGCGCACGGTCGGCCGACTGCATGGCCGCCTGCTGGAAGGAGAAGTTGCCGGCGATGACGTTGCCGGAGTCCACCGCGCGCAGCGCGCCGGCGCCGGCCAGCAGCAGCAGGGCCAGCACCACCAGCACCACCAGCAGCACGATGCCGCGCGAGCGCCGCTGCAGCCGTGAGGGCCAGGGGCGGGCCCGGGCGCTGCGGCGAAGGGGCGGCGGGGCCGGGGGGCAGGGCGCCATCAGTTGCTCCAGATCACGTTGCGCAGCGGGATCACCGCCTGTTGCACGCGGTAGCGGTAGCGCCGCCAGCTCAGGCCCGAGGGCGTGGCCGTGGCGCTGAGGTCGATCACCGGCGCCTCGGCGTCGTTGAACGAGCACGGGCCGACGTTGACGACGCTGGCGGCGTTGGTGCAACTGGCCGGGGTGACGTCTTCGCCGGCCGCTTCTTTCGAACGCGACACGATGACCACGCGCAAGGCCTTGATGCGCCCCAGGTTGGCGGCCGAGGGGCTGGCCCAGTCGACCGTGCCCACGGTCTTGGCATCGACCCAGTTGGTGACCACGTCGCTCGCCGCGGTGGCGCTGATGCCGTACTGCGCGTGCAGCAGCACGATGTCGTTGACCAGCGCGTTGGCACCGCCGCTGAAGGTCAGCGGGCCGGTGGTGCAGGCCGGGCTGTCGATGAAGGCGTTGTACTCCACCAGGGTCTCGCACATCACGGCAAACGCCTGCTGGCGGAAGTTGGCGCCCAGACCCATCACCACCGCCGGGCCTTGCACGGGGGGCGCATCGGTAAAACCATAGCGCGGCTCGTTGGCGAAGGTGCCCGTGGCCGGGTTGTAGTTGCCGCTGGCTGCACGCGGCAGCGTCTTGCACTGGTTGGCGTTGCCGCCGCAGGACACGCCCGAACTCGGCGCGCCCGTCACCTGGAACAGCGTGCAGGGCACGGTGGTCGAGCCGGGCACGCCGACGATGGCCAGGTCGTTGGCCGCGATGAGGCCCCCGTCGGTGACGACGACGTCGGCCGCCGACGAGGCCATGGCGTCCATCACCGGCATGCCGGACAGCGGGCCGATGGCGCTGGACGCGGAAAACACCAGGCGGTCGGAGGCGGTGTCGCTGCCGCCGTCGGCGATGCGGGCGGGCATCAGCGGCGCACCGTTGGACTTGATGGCGCCGGCATAGGCGGCGTTGAAGCCCAGGCACACCGGCTGGCCGTTGTTGAAGAGCCCGGCGCCGGCGGTGCGCCCGGCGCCGTCGATCAAGGACAGGGCGAGCTGCGCGTTGACTTGCGCCGACGAGGTGGAGCCGACGACGCGGAACTGCCGCCCCATGGTCAGCATCGACAGGCTGATGGCCAGCGCGAGCACGAGGCCGATGGTCAGCGCGACCATCAGCTCCACCAGTGTGAAGCCGGCGCTGCGGGCCTGGCGGCCGGGCTGCCTGAGGGCGCGGGGGGTGCTGCTCATAGCTGCCACTGCACCTGGTTGCTGACGGTCAGGCTGCGCGGCGGATCGTTGCCGTTCTGCCAGCACAGGGTGACGATGACGCGCGCCGTGATCTCGGGCGGCGAAGGCGGAATCACCACCACCTGCTGCAGGGCAGAGGTGGCATTGGGCAGTTGCTGGGCCACCTCGCCCAGCCAGCCCGTGACCACGGCGTTGCTGGAGGCCGTGCCGCTGGGGTTGCAGGCCGTGGTGCCGGTGGGCTGGTGCTGGAAGCTCGATGCCGTGGTGGCGTCGGCGATCAGCATGCGGGCGAGCAACTGGTCGGCCAGGAAGGTGGCCACGGCGCGGTCACGCGCGTCGCCGGCCATGCGGGTGGCGGTGGCCTGTATCGACACCAGCGCCAGCACGCCCAGCGAAAACACGAGCAAGGCCACCAGCACTTCAATCATCGTGAAGCCGGCCTGGCGTGCGCGGTGGGGCAGGGCGGTGCGCATCAGCATCTCCGCGGGTCGCCGGTGGCGGTGATGGCCGGATCGCAGACCCGGATGAGCCCGCCGCCGAAGATGTCGATGCGGCGGGTCTCGCTGTTCGACGCGGTGCTCGACAGGTTGATCTGGCTCATGCGCGTGGCGCTGCCATCGACGAAGCCCGTGGCGTTGAACGTGACGCTGCGGCTGCTGGTGGTGGAGGTGGCGGTGATGCCGGAGGTGTCGCCATCGGCGCGCGATTGCAGCGTGGTGGCCGGGGTGACCTGCGCCACTGTCCAGCCCGAGCCGTTGGCGCTGAGCGTGAAGCTCACCGGCGAATTGCGGCGCACGGCCTCGGCGCGGGCGTAGTTCAGCCCGTTGATGATGCCTTCGGAGGCGGTGCGCAGCCGGTAGTTGGCGAGCTGCTGGGTGAAGCTGGGCGCGGCCAGCGCCAGCCCGATGGCCAGCACCACCACGGTGATCATCAGCTCGATGAGCGTCAGCCCGCGCGCCCGCCGGCGCGCCTGCGCACCCGGCCCTGGCGGGCAGCGGTGGGGGTGCCGTGGTGTCAGCATGCGTCTCCCGCCCGGCGCAGCCAGCAGTTCACCGGCAGGGTGCCGGCACCGGTGAAGGCGGTGGTGCGCTGCAGGTTGTCCTGGTTCACGGTGTAGGCGTAGCCGTCCATGCCGGCGCTGGCCTTGCCGGTGGCCGTGATCACGTAAGACTGGTTGGACGAGGTGGCGCCCCAGATGCAGCTGTAGGTGAAATAGTCGCCCGTGGGCATGGTGATGCCGCAGGTGGCGGCGGTGGCGCCGTAGTGGCGGTTGTCCTGGTAGAACTGTTCCAGGCGCACACGCGTCACGCTCAGCGTGCCCGTGGCCTCAGCCAGGCGGCTGCGCTGCACATAGCTGGTGTACTGAGGGTAGGCCACGGCCGCCAGGATGCTGACGATGGCCACCGCGATCATCAGCTCGATGAGGGTGAAACCGGCCTCCCGGCCATGCACACGGGCCACGCGGCTGCCCCGCGGCAGGGGGCGCGGCAAAGATGTCGGAAAGGGCAGACGCACGCAAGCTCCTCAGCACTCGGACCAACCCGAGTCTGCCTCTCTTTATCGGCGCTGGATCGGTGGAGCTGTAGGGTCTGTGTGCGTCAAATGTGCGGCAGTGCAACAAACCGTGACGGCTTGGCAGCCGCGCGGCACCCGCCGTGGCGGGGCCGCGGCGGCGCTCAGCGCGGCAGGCTGCTGCGGCCCATCAGGTAGGCGTCGACCTCGCGCGCGGCCTGGCGGCCTTCGCGGATGGCCCACACCACCAGGCTCTGGCCGCGGCGCATGTCGCCGGCGGCGAACACCTTGTCGACGTTGGTCTTGTAGCCCGTGCCGCCCTCGGTGCCGGCGCGGGCGTTGCCGCGGTTGTCCTTCTGCACGCCGAAGGCGTCGAGCACGGTGCCCACGGGGGCCGTGAAACCCATGGCCAGCAGCACGAGGTCGGCCTTGTGCTCCTGCTCGCTGCCCGGTACCTCGACGAACTTGCCGCCTTGCAATTGCACGCGCACGGTCTTCACGGCGGTGACCTTGCCCTTGCTGCCGATGATCTCTTTGGTGGCGATGGCGAACTCGCGGTCGCAGCCTTCTTCGTGGCTGCTGCTGGTGCGCAGTTTGGTCGGCCAGTAGGGCCAGGTCAGGGGCTTGTCTTCCTCTTCGGGCGGCTGCGGCATCAGCTCGAACTGCGTGACGCTGGCCGCGCCGTGGCGGTTGCTGGTGCCCACGCAGTCGGATCCGGTGTCGCCACCGCCGATCACGATGACGTGTTTGCCGTCGGCGCGCAGCTGCTTCTTCAGCTTGTCGCCAGCCACCACCTTGTTCTGTTGCGGCAGGAACTCCATCGCGAAGTGCACGCCGTCGAGCTCACGGCCGGGCACGGGCAGGTCGCGGCTGGTTTCGCTGCCGCCGGTCAGCACCACGGCGTCGAACTCGGCCTTCAGCTGATCGGCGCTGATGGTTTCCTTCGCGTCGTTGGTGACCTTGCTGTCGGCCGGGAAGGCGCCCACCAGCACGCCGGTGCGGAAGACCACCCCCTCGGCCTGCATCTGCGCGATGCGGCGGTCGATGTGCGTCTTCTCCATCTTGAAGTCGGGGATGCCGTAGCGCAGCAGGCCGCCGATGCGGCTGTTCTTCTCGAACACCGTCACGTCATGGCCGGCGCGCGCCAGCTGCTGCGCGGCGGCCAGGCCGGCGGGGCCGCTGCCGACCACGGCCACTCGTCTGCCCGTCTTCACCGCCGGCACTTCGGGCAACACCCAGCCCTCGGCCCAGGCGCGGTCGATGATGGCGTGCTCGATGCTCTTGATGCCCACCGCGTCGTCGTTGACGTTCAGCGTGCAGGCGGCTTCGCAAGGCGCCGGGCAGACGCGACCGGTGAACTCGGGGAAGTTGTTGGTGCTGTGCAGCACCGTGATCGCGTTCTTCCAGTCGCCCTGGTAGACGAGGTCGTTGAAGTCGGGGATGACGTTGTTGACCGGGCAGCCGCTGTTGCAGAAGGGCGTGCCGCAGTCCATGCAGCGCGCGCCCTGCACCTTGGCCTGGTCTGCGTTCAGCGTGATGACGAACTCTTTCCAGGTTTTCAACCGCGCGGGTGGCGGCTCGTAGCCTTCTTCGACGCGCTCGTACTCGAGAAATCCGGTGACCTTGCCCATGGTGTGTCTCAGCTCGATAGGGTGGGGTTGAAGGCGCAGGCGGCTTACTTGGCGTCGACGGTGCCGGCGGCCGTGGCGGCGGCGGCCCGCGCGGCCAGCACGCGCTTGTATTCGTGCGGGAAGACCTTCACGAACTTGGCGCGCGAGGCGGCCCAGTGGTCCAGCAACTCGCGGGCGCGCAGGCTGCCTGTCCAGCGGTGGTGGTCTTCGATCAATTGCTTGAGCAGCGCCTCGTCGGCCTGCCCTGCGTGCAGGCCTACGGCGGCCGTGGTCTGCTCTTCGCGCGGCAGCACCTTGTCCAGCGCCACCATGCTGGGGTTGCAGCGGCGCGCGAACTGGCCGTCTTCGTCATACACATAGGCTACGCCGCCGCTCATGCCAGCCGCGAAGTTGCGGCCGGTGGCGCCCAGCACCACGACCGTGCCGCCGGTCATGTATTCACAGCCGTGGTCGCCCGTGCCTTCCACCACCGTGGTGGCGCCGCTCAAGCGCACCGCGAAACGTTCGCCGGCCACGCCGCGGAAAAAGGCCTCGCCGCTGGTGGCGCCGTAGAGCGCTGTGTTGCCGATGATGATGTTCTTGGTGGCGTCACCGCGGAACTCGATGCTGGGCCGCACGACGACACGACCACCGCTCAGGCCCTTGCCGGTGTAGTCGTTGGCATCGCCGATCAGGTAGAGCGTGATGCCGCTGGCCAGGAAGGCGCCGAAGCTCTGGCCGCCCACACCTTCCATCTGCATGAAGATGGTGTGGTCGGGCAGGCCCTCGGGGCGGTGGCGCACCAGCTCGCCCGAGAGCATGGCGCCGACGCTGCGGTTGAGGTTGCGCGCGTCTTCCATGAAGTGCACCTTCTCGCCTTTCTGGATGGCGGGCTGGCAGCGTTCGATCAGTTTCATGTCCAGCGCGCGGGCCAGGCCGTGATCCTGGTTTTCGGTGTGGAAACGCGAAACGCTGGCCGGCGCTGCCGGCTGGTGAAAGACACGCCCGAAATCAAGGCCGCGCGCCTTCCAGTGCTCGATGCCCTTCTTGGTGTCCAGCAGGTCGGCGCGGCCGATCAGCTCGTCGAACTTGCGGATGCCCAGCTGCGCCATGATCTGGCGCGCTTCTTCGGCGACGAAGAAGAAGTAGTTCACCACGTGCTCGGGTTTGCCGGCGAACTTGGCGCGCAGCACCGGGTCTTGCGTGGCCACGCCCACCGGGCAGGTGTTGAGGTGGCACTTGCGCATCATGATGCAGCCCTCCACCACCAGCGGCGCGGTGGCGAAGCCGAACTCGTCGGCGCCCAGCAGCGCGCCGATGACGACATCGCGGCCGGTCTTCATCTGGCCGTCGGCCTGCACACGGATGCGGCTGCGCAGGCGGTTGAGCACCAGGGTCTGCTGCGTCTCGGCCAGGCCCAGTTCCCAGGGCGTGCCGCAGTGCTTGATCGACGACCACGGCGATGCGCCCGTGCCCCCATCGTGCCCCGCGATCACCACGTGGTCGGCCTTGCACTTGGCCACGCCGGCGGCGATGGTGCCCACGCCCA
Source organism: uncultured beta proteobacterium (assembly GCA_963788035.1). Lineage (GTDB taxonomy): Bacteria > Pseudomonadota > Gammaproteobacteria > Burkholderiales > Burkholderiaceae_C > Rubrivivax. Next base: position 1,034,359 of record CAWBFC010000005.1, on the reverse strand, counting down.
CTTCCGACACCAGCTTCACGCTGATGCTGGCGCGCGGGTTGGCGTTTTTCAGGTCGTGGATCAGCTGTGCCAGGTCTTCGATGGAGTAGATGTCGTGGTGCGGCGGCGGGCTGATGAGGCCCACGCCGGGCACGCTGTAGCGCAGGAAGCCGATGTAGTCGGAGACCTTGCCGCCGGGCAGCTGGCCGCCTTCGCCGGGCTTGGCACCCTGGGCCATCTTGATCTGGATCTGGTCGGCGCTCACCAGGTATTCGGTGGTCACACCAAAACGGCCCGAGGCCACCTGCTTGATCTTGCTGCGCAGGCTGTCGCCTTCGCGCATCTCGTAGTCGGCCTCGATGACCTTCTTGCCGATGACATCAGACACCTTGGTGCCGGCGGTGACCTTGATGCCCTTCAACTCGCTGCGATAGCGCGCCGGATCTTCACCGCCTTCGCCGGTGTTGCTCTTGCCGCCGATGCGGTTCATCGCGATGGCCAGCGTGCTGTGGGCTTCGGTGCTGATGCTGCCCAAGCTCATCGCACCGGTGGCGAAACGCTTGACGATGTCAGCGGCCGATTCCACCTCGTCGACAGAGATGGCCTTGCTCGGGTCGACCTTGAACTCGAACAGGCCGCGCAGCGTCATGTGACGCTTGCTCTGGTCGTTGACGATCTGCGCGTACTCTTTGTACGTGTCCCACTTGTTGGCGCGCGTGCTGTGCTGCAGCTTGGCGATGGCGTCGGGCGTCCACATGTGCTCTTCGCCACGGGCGCGCCAGGCGTACTCGCCGCCGGTTTCCAGCATGTTCGCCAGCAGCGGGTCGGTGCCGAAAGCGGCGTGGTGCATGCGCAGCGCTTCTTCGGCCACCTCGAACACACCGATGCCGCCCACCTGCGTGGCCGTGCCGCGGAAGTACTTCTCGACGAAGGTCTTCTCCAGGCCGATGGCCTCGAAGAGCTGCGCGCCGCAGTAGGACATGTAGGTCGACACGCCCATCTTGGACATGATCTTCGACAGGCCCTTGCCGATGGCCTTGACGTAGTTGTAGATGGCCTTGTCGGCGTCGCTGTTTTCGTCATTGCTGCCCGGCAGCGCACCCTGCAGCTCCACCAGCGTCTCCATCGCCAGGTAGGGGTGCACGGCTTCGGCGCCGTAGCCCGCCAGCACCGCGAAGTGGTGCACCTCGCGCGCGCTGCCGGTCTCCACCACCAGGCCGGCGGTGGTGCGGCGGCCTTCGCGCACCAGGTGGTGGTGCACGGCGCTCAGCGCCAGCAGCGCAGGGATGGCGATCTGCGTGCGGCTCATGCGCCGGTCGGTGATGACGAGGATGTTGTGGCCGCCCTTGAGCGCATCCACTGCCTCGGCGCACAGGCTGGCCAGCTTGGCTTCCACACCTTCGCGGCCCCAGGCCAGCGGGTAGGTGATGTCGAGCTCGTAGCTCTTGAACTTGCCGCCGGTGTGCTGGGCGATGCTGCGCAGCCGCGCCATGTCGGCGAAGTTCAGGATGGGCTGCGTCACCTCCAGGCGCATCGGCGGGTTCACCGCGTTGATGTCCAGCAGGTTGGGCTTGGGACCGATGAAGCTGTTCAGGCTCATCACGATCGCTTCCCGGATGGGGTCGATCGGCGGGTTGGTCACCTGCGCGAAGAGCTGCTTGAAGTAGTTGAAGAGCGGCTTGTTCTTGTCGCTCAGCACCGCCAGCGGGCTGTCGTTGCCCATGCTGCCGATGGCCTCTTCGCCGTTGGCGGCCATGGGCGCCATCAGGAACTTCAGGTCTTCCTGCGTGTAGCCGAAGGCTTGCTGGCGGTCGAGCAGCGTTTCTGTGGCCGCTGCGGGCTCCGCGCCGCCGGCCACTTCGTCCAGGCGCACGCGCACGTTGTCGATCCACTGCCGGTAGGGGCGGGCGTTGGCGAACTGGTTCTTCAGTTCTTCGTCGTCGACGATGCGGCCCTGCTCCAGATCGATGAGGAACATCTTGCCCGGCTGCAGGCGCCACTTCTTGATGATCTTGCTTTGCGGCACGGGCAGCACGCCGCTCTCGGAGGCCATCACCACGAGGTCGTCGTCGGTGACGATGTACCGGGCGGGCCGCAGGCCATTCCGGTCCAGCGTGGCGCCGATCTGCTTGCCGTCGGTGAACACCATCGCCGCGGGGCCGTCCCAGGGCTCGAGCATGGCCGCGTGGTACTCGTAGAAGGCGCGGCGGCGCTCGTCCATCAGCTCGTGGTTCTCCCAGGCTTCCGGAATCATCATCATCGCGGCGTGGGCCAGCGGATAGCCGCTCATCGTGAGCAGCTCCAGAGCGTTGTCGAAGGTGGCGGTGTCGCTCTGGCCTTCGAAGCTGATGGGGTAGAGCTTGTTGAGGTCGTCGCCCAGCACCGGGCTCTTCATCACGCCTTCGCGGGCGCGCATCCAGTTGAAGTTGCCCTTGACGGTGTTGATCTCGCCGTTGTGCGCCACCATGCGGTAGGGGTGGGCCAGCGGCCATTCGGGGAAGGTGTTGGTGGAGAAGCGCTGGTGCACCAGGGCCAGCGCGCTGACGGCGCGCGGGTTGGCCAAGTCTTTGAAATACACGCCCACCTGGTTGGCCAGCAACAGCCCTTTGTAGATGACGGTGCGGCAGCTCATGCTGGGCACGTAGTACTCGCGGCTGTGCGTGAGCTTCAGCGCCTGGATGGCAGCGCTGGCCGTCTTGCGGATGACGTAGAGCTTGCGCTCCAGCGCGTCGGGCACGATCACATCGGCGCCGCGGCCGATGAAGATCTGGCGGATGACGGGCTCCTTGGCGCGCACCGCCGGGCTCATCGGCATGTTCAGGTCGACCGGCACGTCGCGCCAGCCCAGCAGCACCTGGCCTTCGGCTTTCACGGCACGCTCCAGCTCCTGCTCGCAGGCCAGCCGAGAAGCGTGTTCCTTGGGCAGGAAGATCATGCCGACGCCGTACTCGCCCGGGGGCGGCAGCGTGACGCCCACGCGACCATCGGGCGCCACGCCGTTCACGGCCATCTCGGCGCGGTAGAAATCGTCGGGAATCTGTATCAGGATGCCCGCGCCGTCGCCCATCAGTTCGTCGGCGCCGACCGCGCCGCGGTGGTCGAGGTTCTCCAGGATCTTCAGGCCCTGCTGCACGATGGCGTGGGCCTTGGCGCCCTTGATGTGGGCCACGAAACCGACCCCGCAAGCGTCGTGCTCGTTGCGCGGGTCGTACAGGCCGTAGCGGGCCATCGCGTCGATTTCCGTGGCGCTGGCGGCGGCGGCGTGGGGAGTGGGCGTCGGCATGGCGCGGTCCTGAATCAAAAGGGGCAAACCGGGTGCGGCGAGGGCGGCGGTGGGGCAGGCGAGCGGGAAAACCCTTCGGCCGGCGAGCGTACTGCAGTGCAGCAAACGCGGCAACGCCTTTTAAACGGGGTCAGACCCGACAATAGATCACTACCGATAGGGTTTGAATTAAATGGGGACACGTCAACTTGGTGCGATCTGCGCACAAGCTGTGGTCCCGTTGCAGCCAGCGTGCCAGCCCGGTTCAAACCGGGTTTGCAGGCTTGCGGGGCCGGCCGCGCGCGCGGGGCCGCGCCGGGCGGGCTGTGGCTTCGGCCACCTGCGCGGCGAAGGCCGCCGACCCCGCCGCCCAGCCGCCGAGCACCGCTGTGCGCAAGACCTCGGTCTGTGCCGGCGCCAGGCCCAGCGCCAACTGCCGGCCATAGAGAGCTTCGCGGTCGAAAGGCGTGTTGCCCAAGGCCCACCACTCTGGAAGGTCGACCAGCAGGCTGGCGCGCAAGCCGCCGGTGCGTGCCGACGCGCTGGTCCAGCCGGGGGTGTCGGATTGCCCGTCCACCAGCAGCAATGCCTGCAAGCGCGTGGGCCCGGGTTCCACCACGGCGCAGCGGAAGCGCCCGTCCCACAGGCTGCCCCTGTGGCCATGCCGACGGTTGTAGGCGCTCACGTAGCGGCGCCCGAGGGCCTGCATCAGGCGGCCCAGGGCGCCGGGCAGGGCAGGCGTGGCCAGCAGGTGCACTTCGGCCGGCAGCAAGGCATAGGCATGCACCTGCACTTGTTCGGCGGCGGCGGCTTCGTGCGCCGCGGCAAGAAAGGCGGCGCGGTCTTCGTCGTCGGCAAAAGCGCCGGGCCGGCCGGCGGCGTGTGCGCTGAGCAAACCGCCGTGCACACGCTGCAGCAGGTAGTGGGTCTGACCGGGCCACTCCAGCCGCGGCAGGCGGGCCATGGGCTGTTCGGCGCCTTGTGCGCTGCGCCTCAGGCGAACAGCCGCCGCCCGGTGAGGCGGTGGTGTTCACGCAGGGCGTAGCGATCGGTCATGCCGGCGATGTAGTCGGCCACGGCGCGGGGCTGGTCGGCGGCTTGCAGGTAGTCGGCCGGCATCTCGCGCGGCTGCGCGAGATAGGCCTCGAACAGCTCTGCGACCACCGTGCGTGCCAAGCCTGTGGAGGCCACCACCTGGGCATGGCGGTAGAGCTCGCGGAAGAGAAAGCGCTTCAGCTCAAGGTTCTGGGCCTGCAGCGCCGGGCTCAAGCCCACCAGAGGCGGCAGCTGCCGCACGGCATCGGCATCGGCAGGCCGGGCTTCCGACAGCAGGCTGGTGGTGTGCGCGATGAGATCACCCACCTGCGCCGACAGCAGGCGCCGCAGGGTCTCGAACAGCAGGCGCCGGCCGCCTTGTTCGGCCAACTGCGGGTGTTCTGCGAGCACATCGTCGCGCCACTGCGCAAACAGCGGCACATCGCCCAGCTGCTGCAGGGTGATGAGGCCCGAACGCACGCCGTCATCGATGTCGTGCGCGTTGTAGGCCATCTCGTCGGCCAGGTTCACCAGCTGGGCTTCCAGGCTGGGCTGGGTGCCGCTGATGAAGCGCTGCGCCGGGCCGTCGGGCTCGGCTGCTACCAGCCGCTGCGCGTTGCGCGGTGAACAGTGCTTGAGGATGCCCTCGCGGGTTTCGAAGCACAGGTTCAGGCCGTCGAAAGCCGGGTAACGCACTTCCAGCGCGTCCACCACGCGCAGGCTCTGCAAGTTGTGCTCGAAGCCGCCGTGGCCTTGCATGCAGGCGTGCAGCGCGTCCTGCCCGGCATGGCCGAAAGGCGTGTGGCCCAAGTCGTGCGCCAGGGCGACGGCCTCCACCAGGTCTTCGTTCAGGCGCAGTGCCCGCGCCATCGAGCGCCCCAGCTGGGCGACTTCCAGCGAGTGCGTCAGCCGCGTGCGAAAGAGGTCGCCTTCGTGGTTGAGGAAAACCTGGGTCTTGTAGACCAGGCGCCGGAAGGCCGTGCTGTGAACGATGCGGTCTCGGTCGCGCTGGTGCTCGTGGCGCGGCGGCGCGGCTGGCTCGGCGATGCGCCGGCCGCGCGTGCGGCGCGGGTCGCTGGCCCAGGGTGCCAGACCGTCGAGGTTCACGCCGCGCGGGCCCCGGGGGCGCTGTGGCGGTGGATCACCCGCAGCACGGCGTCGTCGGGCGCACCGCGCATCACGGCCTGGCCGGGCTGCTCGATAAGCACGAAACGCAGGGTGCCCGCCTCGGCCTTCTTGTCCACGCGCATCAGTTCCAGCCAGCGCGCGTCAGGCATTCGCGGCGCCACCACAGGCAATCCGGCTCGCGCCACCAGTTGGGCCAGCCGGTCAGCAAAGGCGGGCGGCACCAGGCCCAGTTCAGCCGACAAGGCCGCGCCCAGCACCATGCCGCAGGCCACGGCCTCGCCGTGCAACCACGCGCCGTAACCCTGGCCCGCCTCGATGGCGTGGCCGAAGGTGTGGCCGAAATTGAGGATGGCACGCAGGCCGCTCTCGCGTTCGTCCTGCCCCACCACGGCCGCCTTGATCTCGCACGAGCGTTGCACGGCATGGGCCAGGGCTTCGGTGTCGCCCGCGCGCAGCGCGTCGATGTGGGTTTCGATCCAGTCGAAGAAGGCCATGTCAAAGATCGGGCCGTACTTGATGACCTCGGCCAGGCCCGCCGAAAGTTCGCGCGCCGGCAGGCTGGCCAGCGTGTCGAGATCGCAGATCACGCGCGCCGGCTGGTAGAAAGCGCCGATCATGTTCTTGCCCAGCGGGTGGTTGACGGCGGTTTTGCCGCCCACCGACGAATCCACCTGCGCCAGCAAGGTGGTGGGCACTTGCACGAAGGGCACGCCGCGCATGTAGGTGGCGGCGGCGAAGCCCGTCATGTCGCCGATCACCCCGCCGCCCAGGGCGTAGAGCACGGTCTTGCGGTCGCAGCCCTGGGCCAGCAGGTGGTCGAACACGAGGTTCAGCGTGGCCCAGGTTTTGTGGCTCTCGCCATCGGGCAACAGCACGCGGCTGACGCGCGCGTGCAGCGGCGCAATGGCCGTGGCCAGGGCCTGGCCGTACAGCGCATCCACCTGCGTGTTGCTGACGATGACCGCCTGCGCCGAGCGCGGCAGGCCGGCCCAGGTGGCCGGGTCTTGCAGCAAATGGCCGCCGATGAGGATGTCGTAACGGCCGCCCGGTGTGGCCACCGTCACCGTGCGTGGGCTCGCGGAATTCATGCCGCCGAGTTTACGGGGCGGGCCTGCCGGCGATGCCGACTGTGCTCAGCCGTGCCCGTGATCGACGCTGGACGGCACCTGGCCGGGGTCGACCAGGCCCGCCAGCTCCAACTGCATCAGCACCATGCCGGTGAGCGAATGCACCGACGGCCGGGCCGCCTCGACGACGAAGTGCGCGGTGCGCCGGTAAAGCGGATCTCGCTCGCGGTAGAGCTCACGCAGCTTGGCCAGCGGGTCGGCCACCTGCAACAGCGGCCGCTGCTGGTCGTGGCGCAGCCGGCGGTGCAGTTCTTCGGCGGTGCTGCGCAGGTACACCACGTGCGTGCGTGAATGCAGCGCGTCGCGGTTCGAGGGCCTCAACACGGCGCCACCACCGGTGGCGAGCACGCAGCCGGCTTGCTGCGTTAGTTCGTCGATGACGTCTTGTTCGGCATCGCGAAAAGCCGCTTCGCCGTGGGCCTCGAAGTAGCTGCGTATCGGCATGCCGAGCCGGTGCTCGATTTCGCTGTCGCTGTCGACAAAGCGCAGATCCAGGTGCCGCGCCAAGTGGCGTCCGACCGTGGACTTGCCACAGCCGGGCATGCCGACGAGGGAGATCGAAAGGCCCACCCGGTCAGCGGGGGGGCCCGCAAGCGCCCGGAACGACGCCAGATTTCAGAGTTTCGCCGAACGGGCTTGTTGCCCCGGCAGGCGGGTTCGAAACGGAATTGAAGTCCGTGGCGTCGCCTACCACCACAAACTCGACGCTGGTACTGGATTCGGTTCCCGATACGGTCGCCGAGGCTGTCAGCTTCAGTTTGACCCAAGGCGCGTAGGACTCCGCATAGATCAGCGAGATCGTGGCGCGACCGTTCTCCGTCTGGACATTGCCTGGCGTGACTGCAATCACGTTCCCGGGCCAAAGGACGCCATCGCCGTTGTCATCCTCGCCGGCATCTAGAACGCCGTTTGTATTCCGGTCTTCGTTCCTACATTGCCAAATGGGTGCGATGTACGACCAGGATTGCCCGTCCCACGCCAGGGCGCCGACAAGGAATTCAATGGGTATGGCCTTGATGGTCAAAGTTGCGCCGTTGACCGGAATGCCATTCGAGTCGGTGACATACACCACCCAATCTTTCCGATAGGTCTGCGGATCCAGGTTGGTGATCGTATTGCCGGTGCCCAGTGCAATGAACAAGGCGGTCTGGTTCACTGTCAACGACGCTGTGCCCGTCGCGGCCGGTGCGGATGCCACCGTACCCCGAATGACAACCCCGTTATTGGCCGTACTCTCAGAGCCGGGGCGATAGGCAACGCTGGCCTGCCCGCTGGCGTCCGTCGTGGCCGAGGCCTGCAGCAGATTGCCGCCGCTCGGATCGGCTACGCGGCTGAAATTGACCGTCTGTCCCTGCACAGGGTTGCCGGTGGCGTCAGTCACCTTCGCCACGACCTGCACTTGGTTGGCTGTACTCGTTCCAATGTTCGGTGCGACGGCGGTCGGGGTGACTTGAAGGACCAAGCTCGTTGGCGCCGTGGCGACCACCACCAGAGGAAGTGTGGTGCTGGTGGCTGTGCCGTTCACCGTCGCCTGCAAGGTCACGGGGCCAGCGGACGAAGAGGTCAGCGAAACAGACGCCTCCCCGGCCGCATTGGTTGCCGCCGTCGTGGCCGAAAGCGTGCCGCCCGTGGCAGCAAAGTTGATGGTGTTGCCCGCAAGCGGCGTGACGCCTTCCAAGCGCACTGTTACCAATTGCGATGTGTTGACGGCCACCGTCGACGAGGGCGCCGGCGATATGAACGCAAAGTTCTGGGCGCTGATGACCAAGGCCGGACTGGGTGACACCGTAGCGCCTGCACCGCTGAAGAGCAAGGTGTCTGTGCCGGCAGACGTTGCTGTGTAGCCAAAACGAACTTGGCCACTGGCGTTGGTGGCGTTGCCACCGCTGGCGAGCAGCGCATTGCCCAGAGAACTGGTCGCCGTGATGGCAGCGTTGGGCACGACATTGCTCTTCGAGTCAGTGACCACAACATCGAAGTTCGCAGCCGTTCCGCGTATCAATGCCGAAGGGCCCGACAAGGTCAAGCGGGTTCCAGTAATCGGCAGCGTCAAGGTGTTGCTCACGGTTCCTGAAGACACGGTGATAACCGCGTTTCGGTTGCTTCGGTCCGCACCGGCAGAGATGGTCGCCGTTGCCGCGCCCGATGCGTCCGTTACACCGCTGATGCCGGCCAAGGTCCCAGAACTGGTGCTGAAGCTCACCGCGATGTTTGGCAGCGCGTTGTTGTTGGCATCTTTGACGAAGGCGCGGACGGTCACGCCGTCGCCGCCCGTTCCAACGCTTGTGCTGGACGAGATCAACTCGATAGACGTGGGCAGTGTCCCGGCTGTGCTGTTGACCACCTTCAACACGGCTGTCCGCGTCACGCCGTTGGCAACGGCGGTGACCGTGATATCACGGTTGCTCGGGTCCGAGCCTATGCCCACTTGCGCGACGATCTGCCCGTTCGCGTCGGTCACCGCGCTGGAACCCGACAGGGTGAGTACCGCGTTTGCGTTGACCGATACAGCAATGGAAGCACCTGCCAGCGCCACACGGTTGCTGTCCAGGGCGGTGATGGTGGCCGCGACCGTCGAGACGCCGGTGTTCGGTATGGTCGGCGCGGAAAGCACCAACGCGATGTCGGCAACCGTAGGGCCCGTAGCCGGCGGTGTGGAACCACCGCCACCGCCGAAGGTGGGGTTACCGGCTGAGCCTCCACCGCCACCGCAACTGGCAATGAACATCGTCGTGCTGACGGTAGCGATCGAAAGTAGGCGTTTCAGCATCATCAAGTCCTAGTGCGCGGCCCAGCATCTCTGCGCCCAATGGCCGGGCGTTCTGTTTCGGTGTTCAACGCGCTGCCGACCGATCGGTCACGATCTTCGGCGTGATGAAGATCAGCAACTCGGTCTTGCGGGTGCTGCGCACGCGGTTCTGGAACAGGTAGCCCAGGTAGGGGATGTCGCCGAGCAGCGGCACCTTGTTGACCTCGGTCTGTTCGTCCTGGGTGAAGATGCCGCCGATGACGACGGTGCCGCCGTTTTCCACCAGCACCTGCGTCTTCACCTGCTTGGTGTTGATGGCGGGGCCGGCGGCCGTCAGTGCGCCACGGCTGTCCTTGTTGACCTCCAGGTCCAGGATCACATTGCCTTCGGGCGTGATCTGCGGCGTCACCTCCAGGCTCAGGCTGGCCTTCTTGAACGACACCGAAGTGGCGCCGCTCGACGTGGCCTGCTGGTAGGGAATTTCTTCACCCTGCTCGATGCGCGCCTTGGTCTGGTCGGCGGTGATGACACGCGGGCTGGAGACGATATTGCCCTTGCCCTCGGCCTCCAGGGCCGACAGTTCCAGGTTCAGGAAACGGTTGGCCGTGGCGCCGAACAGCGACAGCGCAAAGGTTGCCGCGTTGCTGCCGCTGAAGGCCGTCGTGTTGGCCGGGAAGCTGATGAAGGCGCTGTCGGCAAAGGTCGGCGCCGTGCCACCCTGGCCGGTCTGGTAGCCGATGGCTGCGTAGTTGTTCCCGATGGTGACGCGGTTGTCACCGCCAACGCCGTAGCCCGGCGTGCCGCCGCGAACACCGCGCAGGTCATTGCCGCCCAGGCGCACGCCCAGGGCGCGGCCGAAGCTGTCGTCGGCTTCGACAATGCGGGCTTCGATCAGCACCTGGCGCACCGGGATGTCGATCTTGGTGATCAGCGCCTGGATCTCTTCCAGCTTCGAAGGGATGTCATTCACGAAGAGCTGGTTGGTGCGGGTCTCGAAGATCACGCTGCCACGTGGCGACAGGATGCGTGAGTTCTGGGTGCTGCCCGCAGCGCCGCCGGCGGTGTTCTGCCCGGTCAGGCCCTTGGCCACTTCTTCGGCCTTGGTGTAGTTCAGCTGGAAGGCCTGCGTGCGCAGCGGTTCCAGCTCGGCCACCTTCTTCTTGGCTTCAAGATCCACCTGCTCCTTGGCCGCGAGTTCGTCCTTGGGCGCGATCCACAGCACGTTGCCGTTCTTGCGCACGCCCAGGCCCTTGCTCTGCAGGATGATGTCGAGCGCCTGGTCCCAGGGCACGTCTTTCAGGCGCAGCGTGACGGTGCCGGTCACGGTGTCGCTGGTGACGACGTTGAAGTTGGTGAAGTCGGCGATCACCTGCAGCAGGGCCCTCACCTCGATGTTCTGGAAGTTCAAGCTGAGCTTTTCACCCTGGAAACCGGGGCCCTGCGTGAGCTTGTTGGGGTCGACCTTCACGGGGCGCACTTCCAGCACGAACTGGTTGTCGCTCTGGTAGGCGCTGTGCTCCCACGAGCCGCTGGGCTCCACCACCATGCGCACACGGTCGCCTGACTGGAACGTGGACACCGTGCGCACCGGTGTGCCGAAGTCGGTGACATCGAGCCTGCGGCGCAGGTTCTCGGGCAGGCTGGAACGCAGGAACTCCACCACCAGGGTTTGGCCCTGCTGGCGGATGTCCACGCCCACTTGCGTGCTGGGCAGGTTCACGATGACGCGGCCCGTGCCGTCCTGGCCGCGGCGGAAATCGATGTCGCGAAGCGCGAGCGGGGCGCTGTTCTGCGGCGCTGCGAACTGCACGGTCTGGCCGCCCGTGCCAGCTGCCGGCGCGGCGGCGGCCGCGGCTTCGGGGGCGATGGCCGGCCCGGCGGTGTCCAGAATGACCAGCAGCACCTTGCCCTGCACCTGCGCGCGGTAGCCCGAGGCCTGCTTCAGGTTGAGCACCAAGCGCGAACGGTCGCCCGCTTGCGCAACGCTGGCCGAGCGCAGATTGCCCTGGTTGATGTCGATGCTGTTGCGGCCCAGGCCGTTGGTGACACCGGGCAGGTCGATGGCGATGCGCGGCGGCGCCTGCACCGAGAAGCCGTTGGGCACCGCGGTGAGCGCCTCGCTCAACTCGACGCGCACGACCTCCGTGCCGGCCTGCTGGCTGCTGGTGATCGACTGGATCGCGTTCTGAGCCCACGAGGACAGCGGCACGAACAGGGCGCTGGCGGCAGACAAAGCGGCAAGGGCGGCACGCCAATGCGACATGGTGCATCTCTCCTGATAGGTCTTCATCGCGCCCTCTCCTGCAGTTGCAGTGTCGCGGGGCGCTCGATCATTTCGCCGCTGGCGTCCATGACCAGTTCGCGCAACACGATCTCGGTCTCGGCAATCTTCGTGATGAGCCCGTAGTTCTGGCCCAGGTGGTCACCCACCTTCACTTGGTAGAGCAGGTTGTCCACCCGCAGCAGCGCGAAGGGCCGCCCCTCCTTGTTGACGCTGCCCACCATGCTCATGCTGTCCAGCGGGTAGGCTTCCAGCGGTTCCTTGCGGCGGTTCATCTCCGCGGCCAGCAGGGAATTCGGCTGCTTGGCTTCTTGCTTGAGCGCAACCGACAGCTTCTGGGTGCTGAAAGGCTCCACCCCCTGCCCTGCACCATAGGGTTCAGGATCGAACTTCTTGGGCGCTTGCAATGGCTGCACGCTGGGCTTGGCTTCGCGGCGCTGCTGCTCCATCCATTCGCGCAGCTCGTCGTGTTCGGCGCTGCAAGCGCCGAGCAGGGCGGTCATGGCCAGTGCCAGGGCGGTAAGGCGCAGGCGGCTCATTTCGGGCCTCCTTTGCGCTGCTCGGCAATCTCGTTGGTGTCGAGATAGCGGTAGGTGCGCGCGGTGGCTTCCATCGCGAGGCTGCCATTGGCGTCGCGGGCGTTGATCGGCGTGATCACCAGGTTCTGCAGCGTGACGATGCGCGAGAGGTTGGCCACGTCGGCCGCAAACGAGCCCACGTCGTGGTACCGGCCGCTCACCCGGATGGCGATGGGCAGCTCGGCGTAATAGTCCTTGATCTGCACCTGCCCCGGGCGGAACAGCTCGAACTGCAGGCCACGGCCCAGGCCGGCCTGGTTGATGTCGGAGAGCAGGGCGTCGATTTCGGCCTTGCCGGGCAGCTGCTTCTCCAGCTGTGTCACGTACTCCTGCACCTGCAGCCGTTGTTTGCGGTACTCGCTCAGGTTGACGGCCTGGGCCAGGCGGTCTTTGTAGGTGGTCTTGAGCTGGGGCTCCTTGCCGCGCAGATCTTCAAGGTCTTGCGTTGCGGCGGACAGCACCATGAACCAGCCGAAAAAAACCACGGCGCCGCAGGCTGCCAGCCAGGTGGCGATCTTGGGCAGCGGTGGCCATTGACCCGGTTCGTTGGGGTTGAGATTGCGAAATTGGGACGCCGCCTGCTCGACAAAGCCAGTGACATCGAAGTTCATCGTGGAGGGCTTGGCCATGGGGACCTCAGCTCGCCTTGGCGGGCGTGGAGACGGCGGGGGCCGAGGCGGCGGCGGGCGGCGTCGGGGCGGCCGTGCGCTGGCGCTTGATGGTCACGCGCATCGAAAAATCGAACAGGCGGCGCTGATCGCGGGCACCGGTGGTGACGTTGGAGGCGCGGATCTCCACCAGATCGGGCTTTTCGAGCCAGGTCGAGTTGTAGAGCGCATTGCGCAGGAACTCCGAAACCCGCTCGTTGGTTTGCGCCACACCCGTGATGGAGACGATCTGCCCCGTCTGCCGGATGCTGGTGAGGAACACGCCCTCTGGCGTTTGCTGCACCAGTTCGTTGAGCAGGTAGACCGGCACGTTGCGGTCGTTCTGCAGGTCTTCCACGGCCTTCTTGCGGGCGTTCAAGGCCTCGATTTCGGCGCGCAGGGTGGCGATGTCCTTGATCTGCGAATCGAGCCGTGTGATCTCGGCCTGCAGGAAGGCATTGCGCGATTCCTGGTCGGCCGTCATCTGGCCGAGCACCGTGTACCAAACGGCCACGATGAGCGCGCCGGCCACCGCGCAGGCTGCCAGGCTGGCGAAATAAGCCCGTTTGCGCTGGCGCCGCTTTTCCTCGCGGTGCGGCAGCAGGTTGATCAGGATCACTGGAGGAACCTCCGCATCGCCAGGCCGCAGGCCGTGAGGTAGGACGGCGCTTCGCGGCGCACCCGGCTCTCACGCACGGCGGAGCCCAGCTGCATCTGGTCGAAGGGGTTGACGACGCTGGAGGCGAAGCCGGTGAGGTCGGTCACCCGGTCTTTGAGGCCCGGCAGCGTGGCCGTGCCGCCGGCCAGCATCACGTAATGCACCTTGTGGTGCGGCGTGCTGGTGAAAAAGTACTGCAGCGCGCGGCCGATTTCCTGGGACAGGCTGTCGACAAAGGGCGAGAGGATCACGCTTTCGTAGTCTTCGGGCAGGTCGCCGCTGAGTTTCTTGGCTTCAGCCTCTTCGAAGCTGAAGCCGTACTGGCGGCTGATCAGCTGCGTGAGTTGCGAACCACCGAAGGCCTGGTCGCGGTCGTAGAGCATCTCGTCGTCGCGCAGCACCTTCAGACTGGTGGTGTCGGCGCCGATCTCGAACAGCGCCACGAGTGCGTCGCGCCCTTCGTTGGGCAAGGCGCCGACCACGCGGCCCATGGCCAGGCGCGAAGCGTGCGATTCGATGTCCAGCACCGCGGGCTTCAGCCCGGCGGCTTCTGCCAGGCCCTGGCGGTCTTGCACGCGGTCGCGGCGCGAGGCAGCGATCAGCACTTCCACATCGCCGGCCGAGGTGGGGCTGGGGCCGACGACGCAGAAATCCAGGCTCACTTCGTCCAGCGAAAACGGGATGTACTGGTTGGCCTCGCTCTCGACCTGGATCTCCATCTCTTCTTCGCGAAGACCGGCGGGCAGCATGATCTTCTTGGTGATCACGGCCGATTGCGGCATGGCCATGACCACCTGCTTGGTCTTGGTGCCGCTCTTGGAGACCACGCGTTTGACGGCAGCGGCGACCTCGTCGAACTTCTCGATCTGGCCGTCGGTGATCCAGCCCTTCTCGAAAGGCTCGGAGGCGAAGCGTTCGAGCACGAACTCGCCACTGGCGGTCTGACCGAGTTCGACCAACTTGACGCTGGAAGAACTGATGTCCAGTCCGATCATGGGCGGATGCTTGCGGCCCAGCAATGTGTCAAGAAAACCCAAGTCTCACACTCCCCAGCCACTCGGCCTTCAGTCGCACGGAACCCGAAATGAGCCCAAGGCTTGTTAAGAAGTTACTTCAATGCTAGCAGTAAAGCCCTTGTGCAACAAAGAAAAAGGCGGCTTTGGGGTGCCATGCTCGTTGCCATTCCCTGACGTTGGCGAAGCAGTTGAAACAAGCCGCAAGGCGCCTTCATGAAACGCTTCGTCCGGTGCCGGACGGGGTGTGGACAATGTCACGGCCGGCCGGGCACCGCCTTGCGGTGACAGGCGCGCTGGCCGGTGATAACCCGCTCCCTATAATCTTTCGGCCCGGTCCACGGGTTCTTTATGTCCCCCACCGAAGCCGCCCGCGATCCTGCAACACCTTCGGCCCGCGGCCCGCGGCAGCCGGCTTGGGCGCGTGGGCTCGTGCGGGTGGCCGCTTGGGCTGTCGGGCTGGCGCTGGCGGGCCTGTTGTCGCTGCTGCTGCTGGTGGGCGTGGCACTCGCCGTGGCCTACCCGAACCTGCCCGAGATCAGCAGCCTGGCCGACTACCGGCCCAAACTGCCGCTTCGCGTTTTTTCTGCAGATGGCCTGCTGCTGGGTGAGTTTGGCGAGGAAAGACGCAATTTCCAGCCCATCGCCCAGATTCCCCAAGTGATGAAGGATGCCGTGCTGGCGGCTGAAGACGCGCGTTTTTACCAGCACGGCGGCGTCGACTACAAAGGCGTGGCGCGCGCCGCGCTGGAGAACCTGCGCGATGCCCGCAGCCAGGGTGCCAGCACCATCACGATGCAGGTGGCGCGCAATTTCTACCTCTCCACCGAAAAGACATTCACACGCAAGATTTACGAAATCCTCTTGGCGCTGAAGATCGAGAGCCTGCTGAGCAAGGACCAGATTCTCGAGCTGTACATGAACCAGATTTTCCTGGGACAGCGGGCCAATGGTTTTGCGGCGGCGTCGGAGATCTATTTCGGCAAGAAGCTCAAGGACGTTTCCGTGGCCGAGGCGGCGATGCTCGCGGGCTTGCCCAAGGCACCCTCGGCCTACAACCCGGTTTCGAACCCGCGCCGCGCCACGGTGCGGCAGCGCTACATCATCAACCGCATGTTCGAGACCGGCTTCATCACCGAAGCCCAGCATGAAGAGGCCCTGTCCGAGCAGCTGCGCTACCGCACCCAGCGCGAAAACGCCCCCCACGCCGAGTACCTGACCGAGACTGCGCGCCAGCTCGTTTTTGCGCAGTACGGTGAAGACACCTACACGCGCGGGCTGAACGTCTACCTGACGGTCAAGACCGCCGACCAGATCGTTGCCTACCGTGCGCTGCGCCGCGGCCTGATGGACTTCGAGTTGCGACAGGTCTACCGCGGCCCCGAGGCCTACACCACCTTGCCCACCGACGAAGCGTCCATTGACGCGCGCGTGGCCGAAACTCTGGCCGACCATCCTGACAACGACGACCTGCGCGCCGCGGTGGTGCTGGAAGCTTCGCCGCGCAAGGTGGTGGTGATGCTGCAGTCGGGCGACACGCTCACCGTCACCGGCGACGGGCTCAAGCCCGTGACCTCGGGCTTGTCGGACAAGGCGCTGCCGCAGAAGCAGATTCGGCGCGGTGCCGTGGTGCGGGTCTACAAGCACCCGGGCTTCAACAAGGGGGAGTGGCTGCTCACCCAGGTGCCGGAGGTCGAAGGCGCCTTCGTGGCGCTAGACCCGCGCAACGGCGCTCTGCGCGCCATGGTGGGGGGCTTCGATTTCGGGGGTGGCAAGTTCAACCATGTCACGCAGGCCTGGCGCCAGCCGGGGTCGAGCTTCAAGCCCTTCATCTATTCGGCGGCACTGGAAAAGGGCTTCACGCCCGCCACCGTGGTGAACGACGCGCCGCTGTTCTTCGACGCCGGCACCACCGGCAGCCAGCCTTGGGAGCCGAAGAACTACGACGGCAAGTTCGACGGCCCCATGCCGCTGCAGACGGCCTTGGCCAAGTCCAAGAACATGGTCTCCATCCGCGTCTTGCAGGCCACGGGCACCGATTTCGCGCAGGACTGGATCCAGCACTTCGGCTTCGAGCGCGACAAACACCCGGCCTACCTGACCATGGCGCTGGGTGCGGGCTCGGTCACGCCGCTGCAGATGGCCACGGCCTACAGCGTGTTTGCCAACGGCGGCTTCGGCGTGCAGCCGCAACTGATCGAGCGCATCACCGACCAGAAGGGCAAGGTGCTGCTCGAAGCCAAACTGCCGCCTTTCGACGAAAGCCAACGCACCTTGCCGGCCCGCAACGCCTTCGTGATGGGCACGCTGCTGCAGGAGATCACAAGGTCGGGCACGGCCGCGCGCGCGCAGGGCACGCTCAAGCGCCCCGACCTCTACGGCAAGACCGGCACCACCAACGATTCGATGGACGCCTGGTTTGCCGGCTTCCACCCCACGCTGACGGCCGTGGTCTGGATCGGCTACGACACGCCCCGCAAGCTGGGCGACCGTGAAACCGGCGGTGGGCTGTCGCTGCCGGTGTGGATCGAGTTCATGCAGCACGCGCTGCGCAACGAGCCGGTGCAGGAACTGACGCCGCCCGAGGGCGTGCTCCAGGCCGGCCCTTACTGGGTCTTCGACGAATTCGCCGGCAAGGAGGGCATCGTCAGCGTGGGCCTGGACGACAAGGTGCCGCAGCCGCCCAGTACCGAAGAGCGCAGCAGCATCCTCGATCTGTTCAAGCGCTAGAACTGCAGGGGCTGGCCGGCTTGGCGGCTGGCATGCGCGTTCAGCGCGGCGAAGAACTCGGTGCCGTCGCGCGTGTCATGCCAGGCGCCGTCCACCCAGCGGTAGTGGAAGCCACCGCCGCGGGCCGCCATCCACACCTCGTGCAGCGGCGGTTGGGTGTTGACGATGATCTTGCTGCGATCAGGAAAGCTCAGCTCCAGAAGGCCGCCGCTGCGGTGGGTGTCGATGTCGATGACGTCGTCTTCCAGCCAGCGGTCGGCCGCTGCTTCGATGCGGGCCAGCAATGCACCGGTTTCCTGGGCGTAGCCCTGGTCGGTGAGCGAAGAGCCTG
The DNA here is from genome assembly GCA_963788035.1 of uncultured beta proteobacterium. Classification (GTDB taxonomy): domain Bacteria; phylum Pseudomonadota; class Gammaproteobacteria; order Burkholderiales; family Burkholderiaceae_C; genus Rubrivivax. The sequence goes on along the minus strand of CAWBFC010000005.1, from coordinate 1,016,841 downwards.
CGGGGGAGCCACTCATAGAATCGTTTTCATGGACAGATCGATTGCGGGAAGTTTAGTGGCGCGCCCGGCCACCCCCTCGGCGGCAGGGCCGCGTGCGCGTTTGCGCCAGGTTGTGCTGGCGCTGGGCGCCTTGCTGTTGGCGGGCTGCGGGCAGAAAGGCCCGCTCAGTCTTCCTGGCGCTGTCCCCGCGGCACCCGCCCCCACCGCCTCGGCGCCCGCGCGATGAGCTTGCCCGGCGCCCCTTTCCTGGCCCGCCAGAGCCGCGAGCTCTGCCTCGAAGGCCACCCGCTGACCGAGCTGGCCGCACGTTTCGGCACGCCGCTGTACGTGTACTCGCGCAGCGCCATGCTGCAGGCTTTCCAGGCCTACGAACGTGCGCTGCATGGCCGCCGCCATCTCGTCTGCTACGCGATGAAGGCCAACTCCAGCCTGGCGGTGCTGCAGACCTTCGCCCAGGCCGGTGCCGGTTTCGACATCGTCTCGGGCGGTGAGCTGGCGCGGGTGCTGGCCGCCGGCGGCGACGCCAGCCGCGTGGTGTTCTCGGGCGTCGGCAAGACGCGCGCCGAGATGCGCCAGGCGCTGCAGGCCGGCGTGCGTTGCTTCAACGTCGAGAGCCTGGACGAACTCGATACGCTCAACGCCGAAGCTCTGGCCAGCGGCTGCCGTGCGCCTGTGAGCCTGCGCGTGAACCCCGATGTCGATGCGGGCACGCACCCGTACATCAGCACCGGGCTGAAGGGCAACAAGTTCGGCATCGCGCACGCGCAGGCGCTGGGCGCCTACCGGCACGCGGCCTCGCTGCCGGGGCTGCACGTGGTGGGCATCGATTGCCACATCGGCTCGCAGATCACGCAGTTGCCGCCTTACCTGGATGCCTTGGACCGCCTGCTCGACCTGGTGGAAGCGGTGGAAGCTGTCGGCATTCCGATCCACCACGTCGACGTGGGCGGCGGCCTGGGCATCACCTACACCGACGAAACCCCGCCCGATGCCGGCGCGCTGGTGCGCGCGTTGCTGCAGCGCCTGGACGAGCGCGGCCACGGTCACCGCGAGGTGCTCTTCGAGCCCGGCCGTTCGCTGGTGGGCAACGCTGGCGTGCTGCTGGCCGAGGTGCTGGTGCTGAAGCAAGCGCTGGATGCCGAGGGCAAGAACTTCTGCATCGTCGATGCCGCCATGAACGACCTCGTGCGCCCGGCCATGTACGAGGCCTGGATGGGCATCGAGCCCTGCGTGCAGCGCGAGGGCCCGGCGCCGGTGTGGGACGTGGTGGGCCCGGTCTGCGAATCGGGCGACTGGCTGGGCCGCGCACGCGCGCTGGCCGTCGCGCCAGGCGATGTGCTGGCGGTGCTGTCGGCCGGCGCCTACGGCATGACCATGGCCAGCAACTACAACACACGCCCGCGCGCCGCCGAGGTGATGGTGGACGGCCCGCGCGTGCACCTGATCCGTGAGCGTGAAGACGTGCGTCAGCTCTTCGCCGGCGAACGCCTGCTGTGAGCTGAACCTGAAACCGCGGCGGCGACAGCCCGCCGCGGCCTGCGCATCGCCCTAGATGCGCCCTTCCTGTACCGCGTGGCAGGCCACTTCGATGCCCTGGAAGCTTGTGAGCGCCGGGCGCTCGCTGCTGCAGCGCGCATTGGCGTGCGGGCAGCGCGGGTGGAAGGCGCAGCCGCTGGGCGGGTTCAGCGGGTTGGGCACCTCGCCCTGCACCGGCGTGCGGGCGCGGCCTGACATGTGGATGTCGGGAATGGCATCCAGCAGCATGCGCGTGTAGGGGTGGCGCGGCTGGCCGAAGAGTTCGGCCTTGGGCGCCACTTCCACCAGCCGGCCCAGGTACATCACGCCCACGCGGTCGGCCACGTGGCGCACCACGGCCAGGTTGTGGCTGATGAAGAGGTAGGTCAGGCCCTGCGTCTTCTGCAGGTCTTTCATGATGTTCAGCACCTGGGCCTGCACGCTGACGTCCAGGGCCGAGGTGGGCTCGTCGCAGACCAGGAACTCGGGCTGCGTGGCCAGCGCGCGCGCTATTGAGATGCGCTGACGCTGCCCGCCGCTGAACTGGTGCGGGAACTTGTCGCAGTCTGCCGCGGCCAGCCCTACCTGCAGCAGCAACTCGCCCACGCGCTGGCGCAGCGCTTCTTTCCCCGGCACCAGGCCGTGCTCGCGCAGCGGCTCGCCGATGATGTCCAGCACCTTCCAGCGCGGATTCAGGCTGGCATACGGGTCCTGGAAGATCATCTGCATGCGCCGCCGCAGCGTGCGCAGCTCGCCCGCGTTGCGGCCGGCGTTCGTGGCTTGGCCGTCGAATTGCACGTCGCCACGCGTGGGCGCGTAAAGGCCTACCAGCAGGCGTGCCACGGTGCTCTTGCCGCAGCCCGATTCACCCACCAGCGCCAGCGTGGTGCCCTTCTCGATGCTGAAGCTCACGCCGTCGACGGCATGCACGAAGAGCTTGGGCTTGCGTTCGATGACGCGGTTCAACCAGGGCGCCGAGACGTCGAAGGTCTTGGCCAGGTCGCGCACTTCCACCAGGGCGCTCATGCCGTAGCTTCCTTGTTCACGAGCCAGCACGCCGCGCGCGTGGCGCCGGCGTCCTGCAATTCGGGGCGCTCCTGGCGGCAGCGTTCCATCACCTTCGGGCAGCGCGGGTTGAAGGCGCAGCCGCGCGGGATGGCGTTCAGCCGCGGCATGGCACCGTCGATCTGCAGCAGCCGTTCTCGGTCTTCGTCCATCGCCGGGATCGAACCCATCAGGCCGCTCGTGTAGGGGTGGCTCGGGCGGTGGATGACCTCGCCCACGGGCCCGATCTCGGCCACGCGGCCGGCGTAGAGCACGGCCACGCGATCGCAGGTTTCGGCGATCACGCCCATGTCGTGCGTGACCAGCATCACCGCTGCGCCGTGGTCTTTGCACAGGCGCTTGAGCAGCGAAATGATCTGCGCCTGGATCGACACGTCCAGCGCCGTGGTGGGCTCGTCGGCGACGATGAGCTTGGGCTCGGCGGCCAGGGCCAGTGCGATCACCACACGCTGGCGCATGCCGCCGCTGAACTGGTGCGGGTACTGGTCGATGCGCTGCTCGGCCGCCGGGATGCCGGTTTCCTGCAGCAGCTTGATGGCACGCTGGCGTGCTTCTTCGGCGCTGACGGGCAGGTGCGTCTGGATGGTCTCCACCAACTGTCGGCCGATGGTGTACAGCGGGTTCAGCGAGGTCAGCGGGTCTTGGAAGATCGCGCCGATCTGGCGGCCGCGGATCTTGCGCATCTCTTCGTAGGGCAGGTTGTCGATGCGCCGGCCACCGAGCAGGATCTCGCCGCCGGCGATGCGGCCTGGCGGCTCCAGAAGGCCGATGATGGCCGCGCCCGTGAGGCTCTTGCCAGCGCCCGACTCGCCCACCACGCCCAGGATTTCACCGGGGGCGATGTCGAAGTTGATGTCGTCCAGCGCCAGCAGCGTGCCGCGGCGGGTGGGGAATTCGACGCGGAGGTTCTTCACCTCCAACAAGGGCGTAGCCATCAGCGGAGTCTTGGGTTCAGGGCGTCACGCAGCCAGTCGCCCAGCAGGTTCACGCTCAGAGCGATCAGCACCAGCATCACGCCCGGGAAGATGGTGATCCACCACTCACCGGAAAAGAGGAAGTCGTTGCCAATGCGGATCAGCGTGCCCAGCGAGGGGCTGGTGGGCGGCACGCCAACGCCCAGGAAGGACAGCGTGGCCTCGGTGAGGATGGCCGCCGCCACCTGGATGGTGGCCAGCACCAGCACCGGCCCCAGCACGTTGGGCAGCACGTGCTTGAACATGATGCGCAGCGGCGCCACGCCGATCACGCGCGCGGCCTGCACGTATTCCTTGTTGCGCTCCACCAGCGTGCTGCCGCGCACCGTGCGCGCGTACTGCACCCAGCCCGTCAGCGCGATGGCCAGCACCAGCACGCCCAGCGCCAAACTGTCTTGCGCGTTCGGAAACATCGCGCGGCCCACGCCGTTGATCAGCAGCGCCACCAGGATGGACGGGAAACTCAGCATCACATCGCACACGCGCATGATGAAAGCATCGACAGACCCGCCGATGAAACCCGAGAGCAGCCCCAGGCCGACACCCACCACCATCGACAGCAGCACCGACGCCAGGCCCACGGCCAGCGACAGGCGCGCGCCGTAGAACAGCGCCGAGAGGATGTCGCGGCCCTGGTCGTCGGTGCCGAGCAGGAAACGTTTGTCGCCACCTTCCTGCCAGGCGGGGGGCAGGCGGGCGTCCGACAGGTTCAGCGTCGCCAGATCGAAAGGGTTGTGCGGCGAGACCCAGGGCGCAAAGACCGAACAGAAGATGCAAAGCAGCGCGATCACAGCGGCCAGCATCGCCATGGGCGAACTGGTAAAGCTGTGCCAGATGTCGCTGTCGAGCCAGCGCGCGATGCGGCCCGGTTGGGCGGAAGAAGACGGTGTGCTCATGGGGAACTCAGTGGCCGGCGGCCGATTTCTCGATGCGCAGGCGCGGGTCGACCAGGAAGTACAGCAGGTCGACGATGAGGTTGACGATGACGAAGATCAGCGCAATCAGGCACAGATAAGCCGCCATCACCGGGATGTCTGCGAACTGCACCGCCTGGATGAAGAGGAAGCCCATGCCGGGCCACTGGAAGACGGTCTCGGTGATGATGGCAAAGGCGATCAGGCTGCCCAGTTGCAGGCCGGTGATGGTGATCACGGGCACCAGAGTGTTCTTCAATGCGTGGCCGAAGTAGACGGCGCGGTTGCTCAAGCCGCGCGCGCGCGCAAACTTGACGTAGTCGGTGCGCAGCACTTCCAGCATCTCGGCGCGCACCAGCCGCATGATCAGCGCAAGCTGAAAAACGCTGAGCGTGATGGCCGGCAGCACGATGTGCAGCCAACCGTCCCAGGTGAGCAGGCCGGTGCTCCAGCCGCCGAGCATCACGGTGTCGCCGCGCCCGAAGCTGGGCAACCAGCCCAAAGTGACCGAGAACACCAGGATCAGCAGGATGCCGATGAGAAAGGTGGGCAGTGACACGCCCAGCAGCGACAGCGTCATCACCAACTGCGAGCCGAAGCGCCCGCGCCGCAGCGCTGCATAGACGCCCAGCGGGATGCCCACCCCCAGCGCCACCACCGCTGCGCCCAAGGCGAGCTCCAGCGTGGCTGGGAAACGCTCTGCAATCAGCGCCGAGACCTGGCGCCCCTGACGCAGGCTGAGCCCGAATTCGCCCTGCACCGCGTTGCCCACGAAGCGCGTGAACTGCACGGCGAAGGAGCGATCGAGACCGAGGTCGCGGCGCAGTTCGTCACGCTGCTCCTGCGTGGCGTCCTGGCCCAGGATGCTGGTGACGGGGTCACCCACGTACTGGAACAACATGAAGGCGATGAAGGCCACCGTCAGCATGACGATGACGGCCTGCAAGAGGCGGCGGAGGATGAAAACCAGCATGGGGGCGTGAAGGGGCCGCAGGGCCCGGGGTCAGTACGTCAATGCAATTCCACCGGACCGTACCACGAGCGCGCACGCGTTTTGGTGTTGTCGGTGTCGGTCATCACAGCGATGGAATCGAGCCGGCCCGGCGCTTCGCCAAACGCGAGCCGGAAATCGTCGGCGAGGTTGCGCCGGTGCTCGCGCCACCGGCCACGGGCGGCGGGCCCGGAGTCGACGACGATCTTGCGGATGCGGTCGCTGCGCGGGTTGATGATGACGGTGCCCACGGGCGCCTGGGCGTCCCAGACATACATCAGCGTGGCGTAGGGCGGGCGCTCGCCGGTCAGGGCCTCTGCCAGCTCGAACATCATGCGGGTGCGCCGGGGCAGGGTGCTGAGGTCGCCATGGAAGCCGAAGAGCACCCGGGCTGGGGCGTCTTCGAGATCGGCGTGTGCGACGCTGCTGTTGTCCGGGCCTTCGTGCACCCACCAGGAAAAACTGACTTCGCCGAGCGCTAGCGCCTCGCGCGAGACGTGCTTGCGCAGCATGCTGGCCGAAGCTTCGGAGACGGCTGCGATGGCCGGGCGGCCTTCTTTCTCTACCCAGCGATAGTGGGTGTGGGACTTGCCGGGCAGGCCCACGGCGTGCCAGCCCTGGGAACCCGGCATCTCAGCCGATGGCTGAAGCGGGGCTTGCACGCAGGCCGAAACCAACAGGCAGAGCAGCACACCGAGCGGCCGAAATGAGGGGTTCAAAGCGGAGCCTGCGACGAACAAGGGAAGGGGGTAGAGGTGCGAACGCCCCACAGCGCGCACGAGCGGCGGTGAGCGGGACATCCCACAAAAAATTGGCCGCCCGAAGGCGGCCAATCAGACGGTGAACCGCAAACCCGCGAAGGGCTTGCGATTTACGGCTTAGAAGTCGTGGCGGATGCCGACGTCGTAGCCAGTCGAGGTTTGGCCGGGGCGCATGCCAGCGGGGCCGCTGGGCGACGCCGTGAACGCAGCAGGTGCCTTGTTCGCCACACGACCAAAGTTCGTGTAGACGGACGTGCGCTTCGACAGGCCTTGCACGTAGCCCAGCCCGATCAAGGTCGAATTGGTGGCCTTGACGTATTGAGCCTTGAACGCGCCCGTTCCCGTCGGAATCACGGCGCCAATGGTGGCCAGCTTGCGCTTCGTGGTGCTGTAGTCGACTTGCTCATAAATCGCGTGGAAAGTCGCAAACCCAGCGTTGAACGAGCCGCCGAAGATGATCGCCGTCAGGTCGTCCACCATCGCGCCGGTCTTGTCGGACTTGCCAAAGGCGCCCGAGAAGTTCAGCGGACCGGCCGCGTAACCCAGGCGAGCACCCGTGTACTTGTTGCCTCGCACGTTCTCGCCGGCGGCGATCATCACTTGGCCGTACAAGCCACCCATTGCGGGCAGAAAGTAGCTGATGGAGTTGTCGTTACGCGCAGCCACGGCAGCCGTCGCATTCGCGAAAACCGCGCTGCGCAGGTTGCCCATCGTTGCAACGCCAACGTAAGCGAACGGATCGTGAGAAACCGCGGTGTTGAACACCGGGTTGTAGTCGCGGCCCAGACGCACTTCACCGAAGCTGCCGATCAGGCTGACGGTCGAACGGCGCTGCCAGGTTTGACCGGCCGGGTTGCCCGTGTCGCCCAAGAGGTCGCCTTCGATCCAGAAGCCAGCACGCAGCCCGCCGCCCAGATCTTCAACGCCGCGAACGCCCAGGCGGCTGGAAACTTGACCGTTGGTGCTCAGCGACTTGATGGAGCCAGCGTTGCCGTTTTTCACGCTACGGGCAGCCAGGTCAACGATACCGAACAGGGTGACCGACGACTGAGCCGAAGCCACGCCCGCGAATGCAGTCAGGGCTGCCAGGGCGAGCAGGGATTTTTTCATTGCAGCTATCTCCTAGGTTGAACGTGAGGTCCCGATCGGGGTGGTCACCCTGCGAGGGGCGGATCAGGCCAACCTCCTCATCGGAAGTTGACCGTATTGCACCAGACGGGTCTGAGCCTTGCCAAGGCAGGTTCTGGAAACCACCAACGAATTGGACGCCGTGATGTTGTCTGCCAGCAACGTGCTGTGCGTGCCGCGGAAAGTGACCTATCGGCTATCCTGAAACCATCATGGAAACCACTGATCGCTTTTTATCCAGCCTTGACCATGCGCTGCGCACGCTCAGCGGCGCGGTGCACGCGGCGCGGCCGTTGCCCTCAGGCGCGGCGTCGACCGCCACGCTCGCCGCGGCCGACGGGCGTTTGTCCGGCGCTTTGATGCGCGTAAATCACGTCGGCGAGGTCTGCGCCCAGGCGCTGTACCAGGCACAGGCCTTGACGGCGCGCACACCGCAGTTGCGCCAGCAGATGATCGACGCCGCGCGCGAGGAGACCGACCACCTGGCCTGGACCCAGCAGCGCCTGCAGGAACTGGGTGATCGGCCCAGCCTGCTGAACCCCTTGTGGTACGCCGGCGCTTTCGGCATCGGCCTGCTGGCCGGGCGCCTGGGTGATGCGGTGAGCCTGGGTTTTGTCGTTGAAACCGAAAGGCAGGTCGAGCAACACCTGGCCGGCCACCTCGACCGTCTGCCGGTCAGCGACGAACGCTCACGCGCCATCGTCGCGGCGATGAAGGACGACGAGGCCCGCCACGCCGACGACGCCCTTGCAGCTGGCGCCTTGCCGCTGCCGGCCCCCGTGCGCTGGCTGATGCGCGGCGCCGCCCGCGTGATGACGGGCACTGCCCATCACATCTGAAGCGGGCCTCGGGTTCAGGCTTCCTGCAACTCGAAGCTGGTCGTGATCTCCGCCGTCTTGCCGAGCATGATGCTGGCAGAGCAGTAACGCTCATGCGACAGCGCGATGGCGCGCTCCACCGCGCCGGCTGGCACGCCGCGGCCGCTGACGATGAAATGCATGTGGATGCGCGTGAAGACCTTCGGGTCCTGGTCGGCCCGCTCCGATGTCAGCTTGACCTGGCAGCCGCGCACGTCGTGACGCCCGCGCTGGAGGATGAGCACGACATCGTAGGCGGTGCAGCCGCCCGTGCCGGCCAACACCGTTTCCATCGGCCGGGGCGCCAGGTTGCGGCCACCACCACCGGGGGCACCGTCCATGGTCAGAAAGTGTCCGCTGCCGGTTTCGGCAACGAAGCCCATTCCGGTGCCCGGCATCCAGTTGATGGTGCATTCCATGTTGAATCTGCCCCTTTCAGGCGCGCCGCCTGCCGCGGCTCGAATTTGTAGAGTGAACTCACCAGATGCCGTGGCAAGAACGCATATTGCACCGCAGCATTCCAGTGCTATATTGAGTTCATGGGTGGTGCTGCAAGGCACGCCACCCGCCGATTGTCTCCTCCACCCCAACCGGTGGATTCGGCCCGGGGCCCCAAGCCCCGGGCCTTTTTTCTGCCCGCACGCAGCGCCTCTGGAAGTGGGCAGAAGCGCCGAGACCGCGCCTTATCATGCCGGCCCCGTTCACTGTACGAGCCCGCCCCATGCCCGCAGGCAAGAGTCCTGGCAATAGCCCTGGCAAGCGCCCCGCCTTGGCGCCGCCAGCGCGCACCCCGGCGGCCAAGGGCCAGCGCATCGCTGCGGCCTATCTCAAGCGGGTCCTGACGGCCCGGGTCTACGACGTGGCGCGAGAGACGCCCCTGGAGCCGGCGCGCAACCTTTCGCGCCGCCTGGGCAACCAGGTGCTGCTCAAGCGTGAAGACCAGCAGCCGGTTTTCAGCTTCAAGCTGCGCGGGGCCTACAACAAGATGGTGCACCTGCCTGCCGAGGCGCTGGCGCGCGGTGTCATCTGCGCCAGCGCCGGCAACCACGCCCAGGGCGTGGCGCTCTCGGCCAAGCGCCTGGGCTGCCGGGCCGTCATCGTGATGCCGGTGACGACACCGCGCCTGAAGATCGACGCCGTGCAGGCCCTGGGCGGCGAAGTGGTGCTGCATGGCGACAGCTACTCCGACGCCTACGGCCACGCCGTGGCCCTGCAGGCCGAAGCCGGCCTGACCTTCGTTCACCCCTTCGACGACCCCGACGTCATCGCCGGCCAGGGCACGGTGGCGATGGAGATCCTGCGCCAGCACCAGGGCCCGCTGGACGCGGTGTTCGTGGCCATCGGCGGCGGCGGCTTGATCTCGGGCGTGGCCGCTTACATCAAGGCCGTGCGGCCCGAGGTGCGTGTGATCGGCGTGCAGACGGCCGATTCCGACGCGATGTTGCAGTCGGTGCGCAAGGGCCGGCGCGTGACGTTGGGCGATGTAGGGCTGTTTTCCGATGGCACGGCCGTCAAGCTGGTGGGTGAAGAAACCTTCCGCATCGCGCGCGAGTTGGTGGACGACTACGTGGTGGTGGACACCGATGCCGTTTGCGCCGCCATCAAGGACGTCTTCCAGGACACACGCAGCGTGCTCGAGCCCGCCGGCGCCCTGGGCGTGGCGGCCATCAAGCAGTACGTAGCGCAGCACAAGCTCAAGGGCCACACGATGGTGGCCATCACCTGCGGCGCGAACATGAACTTCGACCGCCTGCGCTTCGTGGCCGAGCGGGCCGAGTTCGGTGAGCAGCGCGAGGCCTTGTTCGCGGTGACCATCCCCGAAGAGCGGGGCTCGTTCAAGCGCTTTTGCGAACTGCTGGGCCCGCGTTCAGTGACCGAGTTCAACTACCGCATCAGCGATGCCAGGGTGGCGCACGTCTTCGTGGGCCTGGGCATCCAGCGCCGCGACGAGGCCGAGCGCATCGAGCGCCAGTTGGTCAAGCAGGGCTTCGCCACCGTCAACCTCACCGACGACGAACTGGCCAAGGAACACGTGCGCCACATGGTGGGCGGGCGCAGCGAGCTGGCGCGCGACGAGCGGCTCTTCCGCTTCCAGTTCCCTGAGCGGCCAGGGGCGCTGATGCGTTTTCTGGCCGCCATGCACCCGGGCTGGAACATCAGCCTCTTCCACTACCGCAACCAGGGGGCCGACTACGGGCGCATCCTGGTGGGCATCCAGGTGCCGGTGGGTGACGAAGCGGCTTTTGATGACTTCCTGCGTTCGCTGGCCTACCCCTGCACCGAAGAAACCCGCAACCCGGTGGTCTCGCTCTTCCTGCAGTAGCTGGCCGGGGGCCGGGCGCTCGCTACACTGCCGCGCCATGGCCAGTTCGAACCGTTCCCTCGTCACGCCCACCAGCAACCCGCTGCTGGAAAAGGCCCTGCGCGAGAAGCTGCAGCGCCGCAACGAGGCCGGTGGCAGCCTCGGTGAACTGGAGCCGCTGGCCATCCGCCTGGGGCTGATGCAGAACACGCTGAAGCCGCGTTTCCAGCACCCACAGCTGCTGGTTTTTGCGGCCGACCACGGCATTGCGGTGGACGGCATTCGCGATGCCCACGGCCGCGCCACCCACGAGACCGTGCGCATGCTGCTCGGCAACCAGCTGCCGCTGACCGTGTTTGCACGGGCGCAGCAGTTGGAGGTGACCGTGGTGGATTGCGGCATGGCCCAGAACCTGCCGCCGCACGACCGCCTGCTGATGCGCAAGATCTCGCATGGCACGCGCAATGCGCGCGTGGCTTCGGCGATGACGCTGCCGCAGGCCCACGCCGGCATGCGCGCCGGCATGGAGATCGGCGACAAGCTGCGTGGCAACTGCACCGTGCTGGCCGGGGTGGGCGTGGGCTCGCACGAAAGTGCGGCCATGGTGCTGGCGCGCATGACCGACACCCCGGTGCGTGACCTTGTGGTCAGCGGCCCCGACATGAACAAGGACGAGCTCACCCACCTGCTCACGGTGCTGCAGGCCGCCCACGCCCGCCACCGCGAGGTGAGCGAGCCCATCGAGGTGCTGGCCGCTTTTGGCGGCTACGAGGTGGCCGTGATGGTGGGCGTGATGCTGATGGCGGCGAGCAAGCGCCACCTGCTGATGGTGGACGGCATGCCGGCCTGCGCCGCGCTGATGCTGGCCGCGCGCATTGCACAGCCCGTCACCGACTACTGCTTGTTCTGCCGCAGCCACAGCCACCTGGGCCTGGACCAGGCGCTGAACCTGTTCCGCGCCTCGGCGCTGCTGGAGCTGGGCATGGAGAGCACCGACGGCACCGGTGCCACGCTGGCCTGGCCGATGGTGAAAAGCGCTGCGGCGCTGCTGACGGAGGTGGCCGATGGCGAAGACCCCGGCCCCTCCGTGCCCGATGCCATGAACGACAGCTACACCCCGGCGGAGCCCGAAGCTTCGCCCTTTGGCGACGCGCTGTACTGACGGGGTCCGTCAGTAACGCAGCCAACCCGGGCAGCCAACCCGGGCGCAGCCCGCTCGGCTCAACGCTGCGGCTGGTTGTCCATCTGGTTGGGCTGAGGCTCGGCCATTTCCTGCGCCTCCACCACGGGCATGGGCTGGCCGGGTGGTCGTTGGCCCGGCAGGGGCGGCACCGTGCTCGGGCGCGGGCCGGCGCCGCCGATATCGGGCAAGGTGCCGGTGGCCGGCGGCGTGGGGGGCGGGAGGTTCAGCGCGACGAGCACCGGGCCGTTGCGCAGCCCCAGGGTGACGCCGCGCGCCTCGACGCTCTGCACGATCTTGTCGCCATCGATGCGGGCACCCGCTCGGTAGGCCTTGGGCGGCTGGCCGTCGATGGCGATCAGCGCCACGCCTTCGCGGCTGGCCTGGCGGGGTGGCGCGCTGAGCACGCCGACGAGCTGGAAGCGGGCATCGGCCGTGGGCTCGGGCGTGGCCGCTGCCACGGGCGGTGGCGGGTCGTCGCCAAGCAGGCGGGTGAGGTCGCCGCGCGGCGCGGTGGCCGGCCCGGTGACCTGCGTGTGCGCGGGCGCAGCCGGCGGCTTCACAAAAAGCTGCAAGCCCCAGAACAGGCCGCTGCCCGCGGCCAGCGCCCAAACACCCCACGTCCACCAGCGTGCTGACATGCGCGGATTATCATGCAAGCCACCGGCCGCCCTGGCCTTCCTGCTGGCTGCTGGCACCCCCGGCAGGCATCGTGCTCCATGCCTTCCATGCCCCTGATGCATTGCCCTTCGTCTGTCGCGCCGCCCGCGGCCCGGCCTGCACCCACGCTGCGCCAGCGCGGCTTCACGCTCATCGAGCTGTTGGTGGTGCTGGTCATCATCGGCGTGCTCGGCGCGCTGATCGTGCCCAACCTTTTCAGCAGCCTCGACGACGCCCGCAGCACCGCGGCGCGCACCGACATCAAGACGCTGGTGGAAGGCCTCAAGCGCTACAAGATCGACAACCAGCGCTACCCCAGCGCCGAGCAGGGGCTCGATGCGCTGGTGCGCAAGCCCACCGCCGGCACCCCGCCGCCGAACTGGAAGCCCTACCTCGACAAGCTGCCGGCAGACCCCTGGGGCCGCCCCTACCAGTTCCTCAACCCCGGGGTGAACGGCGAGATCGATGTCTTCAGCTTCGGCGCCGATGGCCAGCCGGGGGGTGAAGGCGCCAATGCCGACATCGGCTCCTGGCAGTAGCCGCCCGGGCCGCGCCGCGGCGCGCGGCTTCACGCTGATCGAGCTGCTGGTGGTCATCGCCATCGTGGCGGTGTCGGCCGGCTTGATCACGCTGTCGCTGCGCGACGGCCATGCCGCCAAGCTGGAAGAAGAGGGCGCGCGCCTGGCCGCGCTGCTGGAGATGGCGCGTGCCGAGGCCCGCGTCTCGGGCGTGGCGGTGCGCTGGGTGCCCAAGGTCGAAGGCAATGCCGACCCCGACCCCGCGGTGCAGTTCCGTTTTGTCGGCCTCTCGGCGGCCCAGGCCCTGCCCACACGCTGGCTCGACCCGGCCACGCGGGCCGAGGTGGTGGGCGCGCCGCAGGTGCTGCTGGGCCCCGAGGCCATCCTGCCGCCGCAGCGCATCGTGCTGCGGCTGGAAGCGCAACGGCTCGAACTCGCCAGCGACGGCCTCGGGCCTTTCGCTGTGAGCGCGGCGGGGGCGCAGCCTTGAAACATCACGGCCGCGGCTTCACGCTGCTGGAGGTGCTGGTGGCGCTGGCCATCGTGGCCATCGCCCTCGGCGCCGGCCTGCGCGCGGCCGGCGTGCTGACCGACAACGCAGCCCGCCTGGCCGACGTGGTGTCGGCGCAGTGGTGCGCCGAGAACGAGCTCACCGCGCTGCGCATCAGCCGTGTCTTCCCAGGTGTGGGCGAAGCCGATTTCACCTGCGAGCAGCTCGGCCGCAGCTACCCAGGCCAATTGGTGACCCGGCCCACGCCGAACCCGAACTTCCGCCGCGTCGACGCCGTGGTGAAAGACGGCGAGGGGCGGCCCTTGCTGACCCTGTCCACGGTGCTGCCCCGGCCATGAAACGCATCCCGCAGGCGGGCCCACAGCACCGATCTGCCGGCTTCACGCTGGTGGAAGTGCTGGTGGCCCTGCTGATGATGGCGCTGCTGACGGCGCTGGCCTGGCGGGCGCTGGATTCGGTGGTGCGCGCGCGTGACGAAGGCCAGGCTTCGGTCGACCGCACCGTGCGCCTGGCCACCGTGCTGACACAGTGGGAGCAAGACCTGATGGCCTTGCACGACACCGAACTCGTGCCGCCGCTGGCCTTCGACGGCCAGACGCTGCGCTTGACGCGGCGCGCCGAAGGCGGCGTGCAGCTCGTGGCCTGGGCGGTGCGCAGCGGGCGTTGGCAGCGCTGGGTTGGGCCCACCGTCGTGCGCGGTACCGAGCTGCAGGAAGCCTGGCTGCGCAGCCAGCAGCTGCTGGGCACCGAGCCCGGCACCTTGTTGCTGAGCGAAGGCGTGGCCAGCTGGCAGATCTACTTCGCGCGCGGCGGGCAGTGGAGCAACGCGCAGTCCAGCGGCAACGTGGTGGCGGTGCAAGGCCCGCCGCCGCCCGCACCCGCGGCCAGCGGGGCCAGTGCGCCCACCGGCACCGTGCAACTGCGCGAAGAGCTGCCCGAGGCCGTGCGCCTGCAGATCTTCTTCGGCGAAAAGCCGCTCACGCGCGACATCGCGCTCGGCCCGGCTTCGTGATGAAACACAGGCCCACACCTGGCCGCCAGCACGGCGCCGCGCTGCTGCTGGCGATGGTGATCGTGGTGCTGATCGTCACCATCGCCTCGGGCATAGTGTGGCTGCAGACCCGCGCCGTGCAGGTGGAAGCCGCCGAGCGCGCCCGCTCGCAGGCGGCCTGGATCCTGGCCGGCGCGCTGGACTGGTCGCGCCTCATCCTCAAGGAAGACGCCCGCGAGGCACGCAACCGCGGCCAGAACCGCGATTCGCTCGACGAGCCCTGGGCCACGCCGCTGGCCGAGGCGCGTTTGTCCACCTTTCTCGCCGCCGACCAGGACAACAACGCCGACAGCGGCCCCGAGGCCTTCATCAGCGGCGCCATCGTCGATGCGCAATCGCGCCTGAACCTGCGCGGCCTGGTCGATGGCAGCGGCAAGACCGTGCCCGCCCAGGTGGCCGCGCTGCAGCGCCTGGCCGACCTGGCGGGCGCGCCGGGCGACACCGCCGCGCGCATCGCCGAGGGCCTGCGCCTGGCACAGCTGCCACCCGAAGAAGCCGGCGCCGCGGGCGCGCCGCTGCGCCCGGCGCAGCTGGACGATTTGCGCTGGCTGGGCATCGACGCCGCCACGCTGGCGCGGCTGTCGCCCTGGGTGGACCTGCTGCCGGTGACCACATCCGTCAACGCCAACACCGCCCCGCGCGAGGTGCTGCTCGCGGCCATCGACGGCATCGACCTCGGCACCGCCGAACGCCTGGTGCTGGCGCGCCAGCGCAAGCCTTTCGACACGCTGGCCGATGTGCAGGCGCTGCTGCCGGCCGATGCCAAGGTGGAGGGCGCGCGCATCGGCGTTTCTTCGGCCTGGTTCCTGGTCTCGGGCCGGCTGCGGCTGGAAGAACGGGTGCTCGAAGAACGCTCGCTGCTGCAGCGTGATGGCGACCGCGTCACCGTGCGCCGGCGCGAGCGCCACAGCTTCACGGCCCCGACACAGTGAGCCTGCGCGCCGAGGCCACAATACGCGCCGCCCTGGCCCCCGGCCGGTGGTGGTTCGGCCCGTGTTCACCTGTTCCTGGTCCCCCTGCTGCCTGAGCACCGATGTCCCTGCTAGCCCTGCTGCTCCCCCCGCGTGAACGCCTGGCCGCGCGTGCTGCCGGCGGCGCCGACGCCGCAGCCCACGCGGGCGCGGCGATGAAGCTGCCCGCACAGTGGAGCTTCGTGTTCAGCGCCGACGGCCGCAGCGTCACCCAGCAGGGCAGCGCCGCGCCGGCGCTGCTGCCGCGTGCCGACCAGACCGTGCTGGTGCTGGCCGAAGGCGACGTCAGCTGGCACCGCATCGATCTGCCCAAGGCCCCACCCGCGCGCCTGCGCGCGGCCTTGCTGGGGGTGATGGAGGAGACGCTGCTCGAAGACGACGAACACCTGCACTTCGCGCTGGCCGAAGGCGCCGCGCCTGGCCAGAACGGCTGGGTGGCGGTGACGCACCGCCCGCGCCTGGCCGCCGCGCTGGCCGCGCTGGAAGCCGCCGGCCTGGCGGTGGAGCGTGTGGTGGCCGCCGCCGGCCCGGTGGCTGCGGGTGAGCCGGCCCGCGGCCACTTCCACACCGCTGGCGACGACAGCGACAGTGCCCCCTGGTTCACGCTGGCCCGCGCCGATGGCGTGGCCTGCCTGCGCGCCGGCCCGCTGGCGCGTGTGCTGCAGCCCGAGGGCGAGACCGTGCGCTACACCGCCACGCCCGCGGCCACGGTCGCCGCCGAACGCTGGCTGGGCGCGCCCGTGGGCGTGATGAGCGAGGCCGAGCGTGCGCTGGAAGCCGCATCGGCCGCCACCAACCTGCGCCAGTTCGACCTGGCCGTGCGCCACCGCGGTTCACGCGCGGCGCGTGATCTCGGCAAACGTTTTTTCAGCGCCGAGTGGCGGCCCGTGCGCTGGGGCCTGGCGGCGCTGGTGGGCGTGCAGCTCATCGGCCTGAATGTGCACGCCTGGCAGCAGCGGCAGGCGCTGGCGCAGCAGCGCGTGGCGATGAACAGCCTGCTGCAAGCCACCCACCCCGGCGTGCGCACGGTGCTCGATGCGCCGTTGCAGATGCAGCGCGAAACCGAACGCCTGCGTGCCGCGGCCGGTCGCCCGGGTGAGGGCGATCTTGAATCGCTGATGGGCGCCGCCGCCGCGGCCTGGCCCGACGGGCAGGGCCCGGTGCAGACGCTGAACTTCGACGGCACCCGCTTGAGCCTGTCGGCGCCCGGCTTTGGCGCGCCGCAACTCACGCAGATGCAAGAGCGCCTGCGCGGCACGCCGCTGCAGGCCGAACTGGTGGAGGGCCGCCTGGTGCTGGCCCGTGCCGCCGCACCGAACCGCAGGCCCCTGCCATGAGCGCACCGACCTCACCTTCTTCGGTCGCCCCAGGCGCCGGTGGCGCGCAGCCCCTGGCCCCGCTGCGTGGCTGGTGGCGCGCGCTGCCCGCGCGTGAACAGCGCCTGCTGACGCTGGCCGGCGCGGTGCTGGGCCTGGCGCTGCTGTGGTGGGTGGCGCTGCAGCCCGCGCTGCGCACGCTGCGCACGGCGCCAGCCGCCATCGAGGCCGGCGAGAACCAGCTGCGCGCGATGCAGCGCCTGGCCGCCGAGGCCACCGAGCTGCGCAACGCGCCGCCTGTCAACGTCGAGCAAGCCGGCGCTGCGCTGCGCGCCGCCACCGAACGCCTGGGCGAACAAGCCAAGCTCTCGCTGCAGGGCGACCGCGCGGTGCTCACGCTCAACGGCATCAGCACCAGCCAGCTGCGCGACTGGCTGGCCGAAGCCCGCTCAGGCGCCCGCGCGCGGCCGGTGGAAGCCAGCCTGCTGCGCAACGGCCCGGGTTACAGCGGCACCCTCGTGCTGGCCCTGGGGGGCACGCCTTGACGATGAAGCGCTGGGCCGTTGCCGGGGCTGCCACTGGGGCCGTGCTGGCCTTGGTGGCCTTCGCGCCCGCGGCCTGGCTCGCCGGCGTGCTGGCCTCGGCCACGGGGCAGCGCCTGCTGCTGGCCGATGCCCGCGGCACGGTGTGGAACGGCAACGCCGTGTTGGTGCTGACGGGTGGCGAAGGCAGTCGCGACGCCAGCGCCTTGCCCGACCGCCTGCACTGGCGCCTGCGCCCCGCTGGCGCGGGCTTCACCCTCTACGCCAGCCAGCCCTGCTGCCTGAACGGCGAGCAGCCCGTGCGTGTGGCCGTGGGCCTGGGCCGGGTGCGGCTGGAACTGCCGGCGGCGGGCACGGCACCGGCTGCGGCGGGCCCGGCCGGCCCCGGCCCTGCCTTGGGCCAATGGCCGGCCGCGTGGCTCACCGGCCTGGGCACGCCCTGGAACACGCTCAGACCCACGGGCACGCTGCAACTCAGCAGCCCCGGCCTGGTGCTGGAGCAGGTGCAGGGCCGCTGGCGCTTCAGCGGCCGGCTCGACCTGACGCTGGCCACACTCGCCTCGCGCCTGTCCACGCTGGACAGCCTGGGCAGCTACCGCCTCACACTCAGCGGCGACGCCGCCGCCGAGCAGCCCGCCCGGCTGCAGCTGCTCACCACCGAAGGCGCGCTGCAGCTCAGCGGCAGCGGTGAACTGCTGGGCGGTGGCGCGGCCTCGCGCCTGCGCTTCCGCGGCCAGGCCAGTGCGGCCAGCGGCTTCGAAGCCGCGCTGGGCAACTTGCTGAACATCATCGGGCGGCGCCAGGGTGCGTCGTCGGTCATTTCCATAGGATGAGCATGAACCTTCGGCATCTCGGCCGTGTAGCGCTGGCCTTGGCTGTGTGGGCGCAAGTGCCTGCTGGCGCGCAGGACCTGCCCACGCGCTCGCGCGCACCGGTGACGGTGAACTTCGTCAACGCCGACATCGAAGGCGTGACGCGCGCCTTCGCCGCGATGATCGGCCGCGCCATCGTGGTCGACCCGCGTGTGAAGGGCACCATCACCGTCTACAGCGAACAGCCCCAGACCATCCGCCAGGCCTGGCAGGGTTACCAGAGCGCGCTGCGCGGCCTGGGCTTCGCGGTGGTGGAAAGCGGCGGCCTGCTGAAGGTGGTGCCCGAGGCCGATGCCAAGCTGCAGACGGGCACCGTGTCCATCGGCGAAGTGGGCATCAAGGGCGACCAGGTCATCACGCAGATCTTCTCGTTGCGCCACGAGAACCCGAACAACCTCGTGCCCATCTTGCGGCCGCTGATCAGCGCCAACAACACCATCAACGCGAACCCGGCGAGCAACTCGCTGGTGATCACCGATTACGCCGGCAACCTCGAGCGCATTGGTCGCATCATCGCTGCGCTGGACCTGCCTTCCAGCACCGGCGTGGAAGTGGTGCCGCTGCAGCACGCCGTGGCCGCCGACCTGGCCCCGCTGGTGCAACGCCTGAGCGATGCCGCCACCACCGCCGTGCCCGGCGTGCCCAACGCCGGCGGCGGCACCACGGTGGTGGCCGATTCGCGCGCCAACGCGCTGCTGGTGAAGGCCGCCAACCCGGCACGCCTGGCCCAGGTGCGCGCCACCATCGCGCAGCTCGACCGCCCCAGCACGCTGCTGGGCCCGGGCGGTGGCATGTGGGTGGTGCACCTGAAAAACGCCGAGGCCACGCGCCTGGCCACCGTGGTGCGCGCGGCTTTCGGCGCTTTTGGCGGCGGGGCCAGCGGCAGTGCTGCCGCCAGCACGGGCAGCACGGCAGCGCCCAGCACCGGTGCCGCACCCACGGGCGCCAACCCGGGCGCAGGCGGCAACACGGGCGGCGGCGCCGTGACGGCCGCAGCCCAGCCCAGCACGGGCGGTTTCATCCAGGCCGACCCGGCCACCAACTCGCTGATCATCACGGCGCCCGAACCGCTCTACAAACAGGTGCGCGCGCTCATCGACCAGCTCGACACGCGCCGCGCGCAGGTCTACATCGAGAGCATGATCGTCGAGGTGGCCGGCGGCGACGCGGCCGATTTCGGCTTCCAGTGGCAGGGCCTGCTGGGCCAGAGCGGCGACCGCACGGGCCTGGCCGGTGGCACCAACTTCACGCCCGCAGGCGGCGTGGGCAACATCATCAGCGTCAACACGGGTGCGGTGCAGGGGCAGATCAACCTCGGGCAGGGCCTGAACGTGGGCCTGCTGCGGGCCTACAACGGCGTCACCTCGCTGGCGGCCATCGCGCGCATGCTGCAGAGCCAGGCCCAGACCAACATCGTCAGCACGCCCAATCTGATCACGCTGGACAACGACGAGGCGAAGATCGTTGTCGGCGAAAACGTGCCCTTCATCACCGGCCAGTTCACCGGCGTGGGTGGCACGGGCGGCGCCACCACCAACCCCTTCCAGACCATCGAGCGCAAGGACGTGGGTATCACGCTGCGCATACGCCCGCAGATCGGTGAAGGTGGGACGGTGCGCATGACGATTTCGCAAGAGCAAAGCAGCGTGCTCGCTACGACCGCCGCTGGCACGTCCAACGCCGGCCCCAGCACGACGAAGCGCAGCATCGACACCACCGTGGTGGTGGACGATGGCGAGATCATCGTGCTGGGCGGCCTGATCGAAGACCGCTTCGTCACCAACCAGAGCAAGGTGCCGCTGCTGGGCGACATCCCCTGGCTGGGCGCGCTCTTCCGCAGCGAAAGCCGCGAGCGCCGTCGCACCAACCTGATGGTCTTCCTGCGGCCCATCGTGATGCGCGATGCCGCATCGGCCAACCGCTTCTCGGCCGACCGCTACGAGCAGATGCGCGGCCAGCAGCAGAACGCGCAGCCCGCGCCCAGCGTGGTGATGCCGATCAACGAGTCGCCGGTGCTGCCGGCACGGCCGGCGGCCAGCCAGCCCTTGAGCAGCGCACCGGCAGCTGCACCGACGCCCGCCGCGGCGCCGCGCCCCTGATCGCAGGGCCGAGACACAGCCATGGCCGTGCGTCACCCCCTGCCTTACGCCTACGCCAAGGCGCACACGCTGCTGCTCGAAGACGACGGCGAGCAGCTGGCGCTGTGGGCGGCTGAAACCACCTCGCCCTCGGCGCTGGCCGAGGTGGGGCGGCTCTTCGATGTGGCCGCCTTCGAACGTGAGAACAGCAGCACGCTGGTGCAGCGCATCGCGGCGGCCTACGCCGGTGGCGAGAGCAGCGCCGCCGCCGTGATCGGCGAAGTGGAAAGCGGCGTTGACCTCAGCCGCATGATGCAAGACCTGCCCGCGGTGGAAGACCTGCTGGAGGCGGCGGATGACGCGCCCATCATCCGCATGCTTAACGCCTTGTTGACGCAGGCGGCGAAAGACGGCGCCAGCGACATCCACATCGAGCCGTATGAGCGCAGCAGCAGCGTGCGTTTCCGCGTCGACGGCACGCTGCGCGAGGTGGTGCAGCCCAACAAGGCGCTGCACGCGGCGCTGATCAGCCGGCTGAAGATCATGGCCGAGCTCGACATCGCCGAAAAACGCCTGCCGCAGGATGGCCGCATCAGCTTGCGCATCGGCGGCCGCGCCATCGACGTGCGTGTGAGCACGCTGCCCTCGTCGCACGGTGAACGCGCCGTGCTGCGCCTCTTGGACAAGACCGAAAGCCGCTTCACGCTGGAAGGCCTGGGCATGGACGGCGAGGTGCTCAAGAGCTTCGACCGCCTGGTGCAGCAGCCGCACGGCATCGTGCTCGTGACGGGCCCCACCGGCAGCGGCAAGACCACCACGCTCTATGCCAGCCTGGGCCGCGTGGAAACCGCCACCACCAACGTGCTGACCGTGGAAGACCCGGTGGAGTACGAGCTCTCGGGCATCGGCCAGACGCAGGTGAACCCGAAGATCGACCTGACGTTTGCCAAGGCCCTGCGCGCCATCCTGCGGCAAGACCCCGACGTCATCATGATCGGCGAGATCCGCGACCACGAGACCGCCAGCATCGCCATCCAGGCCAGCCTGACGGGCCACCTCGTGCTGGCCACCGTGCACACGAACGATGCGCCCAGCAGCGTCACGCGCCTCATCGACATGGGCGTGGAGCCCTTCCTGCTGAGCAGCAGCCTGCTGGGCGTGCTGGCGCAGCGCCTGGTGCGCAAGCTCTGCCCGCACTGCAAAAAGCGCGGCGACGATGGCGAAGACGGCCAGCCGCGCTGGCACCCCGTGGGCTGCGAGAAGTGCAGCATGACGGGCTACAAGGGCCGCACCGGGGTCTACGAGCTCATGCGCGTGGACGAGCACGTGCAGGCGCTGATCCACAACCGCGCGGCCGAACAGGAACTGGTGGCCGCTGCGCGCGCCGCGGGCCTGAAGAGCATGCGCGAAGACGGCGAACGCTTGGTGCGTGAAGGCATCACCTCACTCGAAGAAGTGATCCGGGTGACGCGCGACTAGCCATGCCAGCCTACCGCTTCGAGGCGCTGGACGCCGCCGGCAAGGCCCAGAGCGGCCTGCTGGAAGCCGACAACGTGAAGGCAGCGCGGCAGCAGCTGCGCGGGCGTGATCTGGTGCCGCTGGCGGTGACGGCCGTCACCATGGCGGCCACCGATAACAGCACGGCGGCACGTTTCACCCGCCGCGTGTTTTCCGCCACCAGCCTGGCGGTGTGGACGCGCCAGCTGGCGGGCCTCGTGGGCTCGGGCCTGCCGCTGGAGCGCGCGCTCACGGCGCTGGCCGACGAGGCCGAGAACCCGCGCCAGCGTGAGCTGGTGGCGCACCTGAAGAGCGAGGTCAACGCCGGCAGCTCTTTCGGCCGCGCCTTGGGCACCGCGCCGCGCGAGTTCGACGAGATCTACCGCGCCGTGGTGGCCGCCGGTGAACAGAGCGGCGCTTTGGGCGCCGTGCTCGAACGCCTGGCCGACGACCTGGAAGACCGCCAGGCGCTGCGCAGCAAGGTGCTGGGCGCGATGCTCTACCCGGCCATCGTCTCGCTGGTGGCGCTGATCATCGTCATCGTGCTGGTCACCTTCGTGGTGCCGCAGATTGCCAACGTCTTCACCACGGGCAAACGTGCGCTGCCCTTCCTGACCGTGGCCATGCTCGCCGTGAGCAGCTTCGTGCGCAGCTGGGGCTGGGCGGTGGCGCTGCTGGCCACGGGCGGTATCACGGCCTTTGTGCTGGCGCGCCGCAACGAGGCTTTTCGCGAGCGCACCGATGCGGCCTTCCTGAACCTGCCGCTCTTCGGGCGGCTGGCGCGGGGCTACAACGCCGCGCGGTTCGGCGGTACGTTGGCCATGCTGGCCGGGGCGGGTGTGCCCATCCTGAAGGCCCTGCAGGCCGCGGCCGAGACCCTGGGCAACCGCGCCATGCGTGCCGATGCGCTGGATGCGCTGGTGCAGGTGCGCGAAGGTGCGCCGCTGGCCAGCGCGTTGGCGGGCAAAAAGCGTTTTCCGGGGCTGCTGGCGATGTTCGCTCGGCTGGGCGAACAGACGGGCCAGCTGCCGCAGATGCTGCAGCGTGCGTCCACGCAGATGTCGGCCGAGGTGCAGCGCCGTGCCTTGAGCGCCGCCACCATCCTGGAGCCGCTGCTCATCGTGGGCATGGGCGGCGTGGTGGTGGTCATCATGCTGGCGGTGCTGATGCCGATCATTCAGCTGAACACCTGGGTGAAGTAGGCCCCCCAGCTCGCTGCGCTCGCTACCCCCCGAGGGGGAGGTTCGGCCTGTGCCCGGGGGACCCGTGCACGGCCTCTGGCTTGGTGTTGGGCGGCGCTTCGCGCGCCCGTTTGGAGCCAACCGTCTTGGCTTTACGCCGAGGGCTTGGCGTCGGTTTCGGCGTCGGGCGCCTTGGTGTGCTTGATGAAGAGCCCGGCGGCGAGGATGCCGATCTCGTACAGGATGCACATGGGTATGGCCAAGGCCAACTGGCTGATGACGTCGGGTGGCGTCACCACGGCGGCGATGATGAAGCTGGCGACGATGAAGTAGCCGCGCCAGGCGCGCAGCTGCACCAGCGTGACGATGCCCATGCGGGCCAGCACCACCACGGCAATGGGCACCTCGAAAGCGATGCCGAAGACGAGGAACAAGGTCAGCACGAAGCCGAAGTACTGCTCGATGTCCGGCGCCGCCGTGATGGTGGTGGGCGCGAAAGCCTGGATGAACTTGCTCATCCCCGGGATCACCAGGAAGTAGCAGAAAGCCACGCCAGCGATGAAGAGCACCGTGCTGCTCACCACCAGCGGCAGCACCAGCTTCTTTTCGTGCGAATACAGGCCCGGCGCGACGAAGGCCCACAGCTGATAGAGCACCACGGGCAGCGCCACCATGAAAGCCGCCATCAGCGTGATCTTCAGCGGCACCAGGATGGGCGAGATCACGTTGGTGGCGATCAGCGTGGCGCCCTTGGGCAGGTGCGCCACCATGGGCGCGGCCAGCAGGTCGTACAGGCCCGCAGGGCCGGGCCAGAAGCACAGCGCGGCGAAGACCACGCCCACGGCGATGACGGCGCGGATCAGCCGGTCGCGCAGCTCGACCAGGTGCGAGACAAAAGGTGCTTCGGTGCCGGCGAGTTCGTCGGGCTTGTTGTCGTTGCTGCTGCTCATCGGCCTGTGGACGACCCGGCGCCAGCCTTGGGGCGGAAGCGCGCCACGCGGGCCGCGCCCGACAGCGCCTTGGTGCGCACGCCGTTGCGCTGCTTGTACCACTGCGGCGTGGCGCCGCGCTTCAGGCGCCAGTTCTTCTTCGGGTGCGTGTAGTAGGGCGGGGGCGAGGGCAGCGCTTCATAGCT
Source organism: uncultured beta proteobacterium (assembly GCA_963788035.1). Classification (GTDB taxonomy): domain Bacteria; phylum Pseudomonadota; class Gammaproteobacteria; order Burkholderiales; family Burkholderiaceae_C; genus Rubrivivax. The sequence goes on along the minus strand of CAWBFC010000005.1, from coordinate 992,822 downwards.
GCCGCTGCCACTGTTGGTGCCGTTGCCGTCCAGCCCGGCGGTGGCCGAGGCCCAGTCGTTGTCGAAGGCGGCGCTGGCCGAGTTGACTTCGGTGCGCACGGTGTCTTCCACGTTGCGCGCCGCGTCTTCGAACTGCGTCTTCATCTTCTTGAGCTCTTCGAGCTCGATGCTGCGGTTCACCTCGGCCTTGACATCGGAAACGTAGCGCTGCGCCTTGCCGAAGAGCGCACCCACGGTGCGCGCCACGCGCGGCAGCTTCTCGGGGCCGATGACCACCAGGGCCACGGCGCCGATCAGCGCGATCTTGTCGAGACCGAAGTCCATCATGGCGTCAGCGCCCGGGGCCAGGGAGGTTCAGCAAACCGCCTCAGCTCTTGGTCTTCGCGTCCACGTCCACCGTGTTGGCGTCGGTACGCTTGGCGGTGGTGACCTGCTGGGCCGGTGCATCGGCCGCGGGCGTGTCGTCGCCGCCGGTTTTCATGCCTTCCTTGAAACCCTTCACAGCGCCGCCGAGGTCGCTGCCGATGTTGCGAAGTTTCTTGGTGCCGAAGATGACCACGACGACCAGCAAAACGATCAGCCAATGCCAGATGCTGAACGAACCCATGATCTCTCTCCTGAGGAAGGCGAAGCCCTCGATTCTACGGTTGATGCGTGAAGGGCCTGTGGCACTGCGGGTAGGCCCAGCCCTCACGCGTGAAATCGCGTTCGGGCCTTCGCCAGGCGTGCAAGGCCTGCCGTCCTTGCACGTCCGGGCTCAGCCCTTGGCCCAGGGCCGCGGCCCACCCATCACGTGCATGTGCAGGTGGTAGACCTCTTGCCCGCCATCCGGCCCGGTGTTGATGACGGTGCGAAAGCCGCCCGTCACGCCGAGCTGTTGCATCAGCTTCGGCGCCAGGCCCAGCATGCGGCCCAGCAGCGCCTCGTGCTCGGGGCCCACGTCGGACAAGGTGGCGATGTGCTGTTTGGGGATGACCAGCACGTGCACCGGCGCCCAGGGCGCGATGTCGTGGAAGGCCAGCAGTTCTTCGTCTTCAAAGACCTTCTTCGCCGGGATCTGCCCGGCGATGATCTTGCAGAAGATGCAGTTCGGGTCGGCGCTGCTCATGCGTGCAAAGGGGGCAAGGGTTTCAGGCGCTGGTTTTCACGCGGTGATCGCGCGGTTGCTGTTCAGGTTCATCCAGCCGCGCACCACGCGGTAGAGGAACCAGATGGAGATGCCCGTCCAGGCGATCCAGCCCGGCACCGCAAACAGCAGCCACAGCGGGGCGGTGACGAGGTAGAGGATGGCCGCAATGACCACGCTGCGGATGCGCCAGCCGAAGTGCGACTCTTGCCAGGTGCCCACGGCATCGCCGCGCTTGACGAGGTCGATGATGAAGGCCACCAGCAGCAACGCCACGCCGGGCTGCGCGCCCGGAATCACCGCGCCCACGGCCACAATGGCGTGCAGCAGATAGCTGATGTGGCCCACCGTCTTCAGGCTGTTGTCGCGCTCGACGGTGTCGATGACTTCACTCATGGCTGCGGTCCTTTCGCTGCGGACTGAGGCTCGGCAGACTCGCGTTCGCGCAGCTTGCGCAAAGCAAATTCTTCCAGCCCCGACAAGCCCTCACGCCGTTCAAGTTCGGCCAGCACATCGGCCGGTTTCAGGTTGAACTGCGCCAGGGCCACCATGGTGTGGAACCAGAGGTCGGCCACTTCGCCCACCAGGGCGGGGCCGCCGCCGTCTTTGGCGGCCATCACCACCTCGGTGGCCTCTTCGCCCACCTTCTTCAAGATGGCGTCGGTGCCTTTGGAAAACAAGCGCGCGACGTAACTTTTGTCGGGGTCTTGCCCACGGCGCGCTTCGATGACCTCGGCCAGGCGCGCCAGGGTGTCGTTGCTGCTCATTTGTAGATGCTCTCGGGGTCTTTCAGCACGGGCTCCACGGCCTGCCACTGCGGCACGGGCGCGCCGGTGTCCAGGCGGTTGTAGAAGCAGCTGTGGCGGCCGGTGTGGCAGGCGATGGACGGGTCGTGCCCGTGCTGCGTCACGCTGAGCAGCACCACGTCGGCGTCGCAGTCCAGGCGCATCTCGTGCACCTGCTGGAAGTGGCCCGACTCTTCGCCCTTGTGCCAGAGGCGCTGGCGCGAGCGGCTGTAGTACACGGCCTGCCCGCGTGCCGCGGTGGCGGCCAGGGCTTCGCGGTTCATCCAGGCGAACATCAGCACGTCCTTCGTGCCGTGCTCCTGGGCGATGACGGGCACCAGGCCCTGCGCATCCCACTTCACTTGATCGAGCCAATTCATGGGCGGGAGTCTAGTGCGTGGCTCCGGAAAAACCCTGTTCCGCGGCCAGCCACGCCAGCACCGGCACCGTGCCGGGCAGCACCGGGGCCACCTGCACGGGCAGCGTCTGCCAGGCCATGGTCTGGCCTTCGCGCATCTCGAAATCGCCCGTCCACTGCCACACCTTGCAGAAGTGCAGGCGCACGCGGGCGTGCGGGTAGTCCATCAGGTCGATCTTCCAGGGCTCGGCATGGCCGATGGTGATGCCCAGTTCTTCGTGCAGTTCGCGGCTCAGCGCTTGGACCACGGTTTCGCCGGCTTCGAGCTTGCCGCCCGGGAATTCCCAGCAGCCGGCGTAGACCTTGCCCTCGGGGCGGCTGGTCAGCAGGAAGCGGCCTTCGGCGTCGATCAAGACCCCAACCGCGACATCGACGGCCTGGCGCTCAGGCTGTTGTGTGTTGTCAGCCACCGTGCCGCCCCGCGTAATCGCGCGCGAACTGCTGGGCCACGCGGCCGCTGCGGCTGCCGCGCTCCAGCGCCCACACCAGGCTCTCTTGCCGCGCCGCGGTGATGGCCTCTTCAGCCACACCGAAAGAACGCAGCCACTGCGCCACGATGGCCAGGTACTCGCCCTGGGTGAAGGGGTAGAAGCTGATCCACAGCCCGAAACGTTCGCTCAGCGAGATCTTCTCTTCCACCACCTCGCCCGGGTGCACCTCGCCGTCTTCGGTGTGCTGGTAACTCAGGTTCTCTTTCATGTACTCGGGCAGCAGGTGGCGGCGGTTGCTGGTGGCGTAGATCAGCAGGTTGTCGCTGGCGGCGGCCACGCTGCCGTCGAGCACGCTCTTCAGCGCCTTGTAGCCGGGCTCGCCTTCGTCGAAGCTGAGGTCGTCGCAGAAGACGATGAATTTTTCCGGCCGTTCGGCCACCAGGTCGATGAGATCGGGCAGGTCCACGAGGTCGGCCTTGTCCACCTCGATCACGCGCAGGCCCTGCGGTGCGTATTCGTTCAGCATCGCCTTGACCAGGCTGCTCTTGCCGGTGCCGCGTGCGCCCGTCAGCAGCACGTTGTTGGCGCCGTGGCCGGCGACGAACTGCGCGGTGTTGCGCTGCAGGCGTTCTTTCTGTGCGTCCACTTCCTGCAGGTCGGCCAGCGTGATGCGCGAGACGTGTTTCACAGGCTCCAGCACACCCGCGCTGCCGCGCTTGCGGTAGCGGAAGGCCACCGAGGCCTGCCAGTCGGGGGCCGTGGCGGCGTGGGGCAGGATGGTTTCCAGCCGCACCAGCAGCGATTCGGCGCGCACCAGCAGGTGCTCAAAAGCAGCGTTCATGGGCCCACAGTTTAGGCGCCGGGCAGGGCGCGTACTTCGTCGCCGGCCACCACGCAGACGCGGTCGCCGGGCCGTCGTTCCATCACGTGCATGCCGGTGAAGGCGCCGAAGGCCGGCAGCACGCCCACCGCCGCGCCGAAGTGGAAACACGGCAGCCGCAGGCGCTCGTGCGCACGGCCGCCCAGCAACACGGCGGGGTGCAGGTGGCCGGCCAGCGTGTAGGCGCCGGGCACGGGCTGCGGGTGGTGGCACAAGGCCAGGCCGCCCAGGGCCCAGGGTTCGTCGACACAACGCACGTCCCAGGCCGCCGGCGGGTCGCCGGCGTGGCCATCGTGGTTGCCGCGCACCAGCCTCAGACGCAGGTGTGCATGGGCCTCGCGCCAGGCGCCCACCGCGGCCCAGGTGGCGGCGGCGCGTGAACGCACCGAATGCAGCAGATCGCCCAGAAAGACGATCTCTTCAGCGCCAGTCACGGCCACGGCGGCGCTCAGGCGCTGCAGGGTCTCGGTGGTGGTGCCGCCGGGCACCGGCACACCCAGGCGCCGAAAGCTCACGGCCTTGCCGATGTGAGCATCGGCCACCAGCAGCGTGCGGTGCTCGGGCAGGTAGGCAGCGCGCTGCGGCAGCATCTGCAGCTTGGTGCCGCCGGCGCTGATTTCCAGCATGGCTTTGCAGAGCCCGAGGCCGCCTGCGGCGGTTCAGGTCGTCAGCCGGTGCAGCGCGGGTTCCAGGTGCTCGGTGGGCCGGCGCTTGAAGCCCGAGCGCGCGTAGCGCTGCAGCCGGCCGATGGCCAGCGCGCTGAGGGCCGAGGCCAGGGCCACGGCGTCGACGGTGGGCGTGGGCGAACCTGCCGCTTCGGCGGCCGCGCGCAGGCTCTGGCGCAATTGCGACTCCAGCCGGTCGAAAAACTGGTTCATGCGCAGCGTCAGGCGCTCGTGCTCGAAGACCAGCGCATCGCCGACCATCACGCGCGTCATGCCCGGGTTCTTCTCGCCGAACTGCAGCAGCACGGCCACCACCTTCTGCGCCTGCACGGCGCCCGAGGCTTCGCGTTCGGTGATCTGGTTGACGAGCGTGAAGACACTGCTCTCGATGAACTCGATCAGCCCCTCGAACATCTGCGCCTTGCTCGCGAAGTGGCGGTAGAGCGCCGCTTCGCTGACCTCGAGCTTGGCAGCCAACGCGGCGGTGGTGATGCGCTCGGCGCCGGGCTGCTCCAGCATGCCGGCCAGGGTCTGCAGAATCTGCACGCGGCGCTCGCCGGGCTTGGGGCGTTTGCGCGCGGGCACAGCGCGCACGGCGCTGTCGGGGGCGGCTTCGTCGAGGTCGTCGGCGCCGACCGGGGGGGTGTCATCGGTCACGTCGGACATGCGGTCGGGCGGCTCGGCTGAAGCAGGGGTGTCGGAAACCAAAAGATTCTTGCACAGCGTCCGCGCGGGGCCGTTTGCAGGTAAACACTGACAAACCCGGCTCCCGCACCCCGGGGGTGGGCCTTGCGCCGGCTTGCCGCCGCGTCGGCTCAGGGCCGGCGCAGCAGCGCGCGAAGGTCGCGCACGCGCTGGCCCACATAGGCCGGTCGCCGATGGCGCCGGGCGCGCCCGGGCGCCAGCCAGCGCTGCATCCATACCGTGTCCATGCCGACGCGGCGCGCGGCCTTCTGGTGCACCAGCGTGTCTTCCACCAGCACGCATTGCGCCGGGCTCACCCGCAGCCGCGCGGCCACCGCGCGCAGCATGCGTGCGTCCGGCTTGGGCCGCAGCTGGCCGAAGACCTGCATCTGTTCGATGGCGATGACCCCGTCGAACAGGTGCGCGATGCCCAAGGCCCCGAGCACGCGCGCCGCGTAGGCCGCCGGGGCGTTGGTGAGGATGTAGCGCCGCCCCGGCAGCCGGGCCAGCGCGGCGATGTCGGCGCGGTGGCCGCGCACCCGCGCCTCCAGGCCCGGCAGCACATGGGTGTGGTGCAGGAAGTGCGCGGCGTCCACGCCCTGGTGTTTCACCAGGCCCAGCAAGGTGGCGCCGTAGCGGTGCCAGTGCTGGTTGCGCAGCGCCTCGGCCTCGGCGCGCGGGAAGCCCAGGTGCTGCTCGATGTAGTCGCCCATGGCGTCGCGGATCTGCGGCATCGAGGCCCCGTCGGCGTCGTGCAGCGTGTCGTCCAGATCGAAGAGCCAGACGCGGCGGCGCGAAGTCATCGGGCCGCGTCGCCGATCAGAACAGCCACAGCCGCTTCTTGCGCAGCGCGCGCACGGGCACACGCTGGCCCAGCACCAGCCGCTTGATGATGAGTTCGGTGCGGCGCTCGTCGAAACGGTGGCGCGCGATCACGGGCGAAGGCATGGGCGTGATGCGCTGGCGAAGTTCAAGCCGGCCGGCCTGGGCGTCCCAGCCTATCCAGAAGTTGTGGCTGCGCCGGCCGCTCGGGCCGGGCCAGTTGTAGCGCACACCGTCGCCGGTGTAGCCCAGCGACGCACCCTGCTGCGAGCGCAGCCACACGCGAAAGGCCGGGCCCTGCAGCGGCGTCTCGGTGACGGCCTCGCGCCGCAGCTTCAGCTCTTCGGGCAGGGCGTCGTTGAAGGCCTCCAGCCGTTGCCACAGCGCGGCCAGCGCCTCTTCGCCGGCGCGCTGGGCGTCGGCGCTGGCCTCGCCGGCCACGGTGGCCGGCGGCGCGGCCGGCTTGCGCTTGCGCCGTTTGAGTTCTTTCTGGATCCAGGACATGGGGCCTCCGCCGCGCCGGCCGCTCAGTGCGAGCGGATCATGGTGCCGTAGGCCTGGTCGGTCAGGATCTCCAGCAGCATGGCGTGCGGCACACGCCCGTCGACGATGTGCACGGCGTTCACACCGCTCTTGGCCGCGTCGATGGCGCCGGCAATCTTGGGCAGCATGCCGCCGCTGATGGTGCCGTCTTCGATCAGCTCGTCGATCTGCCGCGCCGTCAGGTCGGTGAGCAGTTCGCCGGCCTTGTTCAGCACACCCTTGATGTTGGTGAGCATCACCAGCTTCTCGGCGTTCAGCACCGTGGCCAGCTTGGCGGCCACGAGGTCGGCGTTGATGTTGTAGCTCTCGTTCCTCTCGCCGAAGCCGATGGGGCTGATGACGGGAATGAACTGGTCGTCCTGCAGCGCCTTGACCACGCTGGGGTCGATGCTGGTGATCTCGCCGACCTGGCCGATATCGTGCTGCTTGTTCGGGTCGTCCTTGTCGGTGAGCTTCATCTGGCGCGCGCGGATCAGGCCGCCGTCACGCCCGGTCAGGCCCACGGCCTTGCCGCCGGCGGCGTTGATCAGGCCGACGATGTCCTGCTGCACCTCGCCGCCCAGCACCCACTCCACCACTTCCATGGTTTCTTCGTCGGTGACGCGCATGCCCTGGATGAAGGTGCCCTTCTTGCCGATCTTGGCCAGCGCGTCGTCGATCTGCGGCCCGCCGCCGTGCACGACGATGGGGTTCATGCCCACCAGCTTGAGCAGCACCACGTCTTCGGCGAAGTCTTGCTGCAGGGCCGGGTCGGTCATGGCGTTGCCGCCGTACTTGATGACCAGGGTCTTGCCATGGAACTTGCGGATGTAGGGCAGGGCCTGCGCCAGGATCTCGGCCTGGTCGCGCGGGGTGATGTGGGACAGGTCGGGGTCGGGGCTGCTCATCGCGTGTTCCTGCGGTGTTCCTGAACGGGGGCGTCGGCGCGGATTGTAGGAAGCCGCCGGCAGCAGGAACCATCGGCCTGCGGCACACTCCAAACCGAGGCCGCACCGGGCGGCATTGAAGAAGGAAAGTGCATGAAACGCTTGTGGATCCTGCTGTCTGCCACCGTGCTGGCCGCTGCGGCCTGGGCGCAGGGTGCGCCCGTCGCTGCCGAGGTGACCAAGCTCGACAAGGCCACCGGCCGCATCACGCTGAAGCACGGCGAGATCAAGCACCTCGACATGCCCCCCATGACCATGGTTTTCCGCGTGCGCGAGGCCAAGCTGCTCGACGGTGTGGCGGTGGGCGACCGCGTGCGCTTCAACGCCGACAAGATCGACGGGCAGTACACCGTCACCGCGCTGAACAAGGCGCCCTGAGCGGCGCCGGCCGGGCTGGCGCCCACCGCGTCGCGAACGCGACGCTGGTGCTTCCGGGGGCTGGGTAGCATCCACGCGCGGCGTGAAGCCTCGCGCTGCGTTTGCCGGAGAAGCACCCATGAACACCCCCGCCGCCGCCGTGGCCACGCTCGTCAACCACCAGGTGCGCCTGGCCGCCCGCCCGCAGGGCCTGCCCGGCCCCGAGTGTTGGCAGTTCACCGAAGAGGCCGTGCCCGAACCCGCTGACGGCGGCGTGGTGGTGAAGGTGCTCGCGCTGAGCCTCGACCCCGCCATGCGCGGCTGGATGAACGAGGGCAAGAGCTACATCCCGCCCGTGGGCATTGGCGAGGTGATGCGCGCCGGCGGCGTGGGCGTGGTGGTGGCCTCGAAGAACCCGGCCTTCGCCGTGGGCGAGCACGTCAGCGGCGGTCCCGGTGTGCAGGAGTACTGGCGCATCGCCGCCGACCAGCTCAAGCGCAGCGGCCTCGTCAAGATCGACCTGCGCGCCGGCACGCTGACGCAGTGGCTCAACGTGCTGGGCATGCCCGGCATGACGGGCTATTTCGGCCTGATGGACGTGGGCCAGCCGAAGGCGGGCGAAACCGTCGTGGTCTCGGGTGCGGCCGGCGCCGTGGGCCAGACCGTGGGGCAGATGGCCAAGCTCAAGGGCTGCCGCGTGGTGGGCATCGCCGGCGGGCCCGCCAAGTGCGATTGGGTGGTGAAGGAACTCGGCTTCGACGCCTGCATCGACTACAAGGCCCCGGCCCCGGAAGGCCACCCCAAGTGGGACGCTGTGCGTGAAGGCCTGAAACAACACTGCGCGGCCGGCGTGGACGTGTACTTCGACAACGTCGGCGGCGAGATCCTGGACGCCGTGCTGGCGCGCATCAACCGCAAGGCCCGCATCATCATTTGCGGCGCCATCAGCCAGTACAACAACACCACGGCCGTGCAGGGCCCGAAGAACTACCTGAGCCTGCTGGTGAACCGCGCACGCATGGAAGGCATCGTCGTCTTCGACTACGCCGACCGTTACCACCTCGCGGTGGCCGAGATGGCCGCTTACCTGAAAGACGGCCGCATGAAGAGCAAGGAAGACGTGGTGACGGGCGGCGTGGCTGCCTTCCCCGGCACGCTGGGCAAGCTCTTCACGGGTGAGAACTTCGGCAAGCTGGTGCTGCAGGTGGCTGAAAACTGAAGCCGCCCCGCGGCGCCCAGCCTCAGCCGCCGATGATGCCGGGCAGCACGCGCTCGACGTTGTTTTCCACCATGCGGCGCAGCACTTCCACCTTCTCCTGCGGGTCGAGGGCGTTCCAGATGTTCTCGGCCTCGATGTCCTTGCGGCCGGCGAACATCTGACCGACGCGGATGGTCTCGCTGCCGACGATGTCGCCGCTGCGCACGTCCATCAGCTGCACCCGCACCATCATGAAGGCGCCAAGAAAACCTGAAGACGGCAGCCCGGTCTGGGTGTTTTTCAGCTCGGTGGTGTTGTCCAGGTAGTAACCGATGCCCTCCACCGTGCCGCGGCCGACGCTGAAGCCGTCGCTCACCGGGAAGCGGGCATCGCCGCGGTTGCGCGTGAGCAGCAGGATGTGCGTGAGGCCGTTGCGATTGATGGCCTCGATCACCCAGGCCGGCAGCTCGGCACGCGCCGCGCCGTCGGCGATGGCGCGCTGGTCAGGCAGCGCCACCGGCGTGGTGGCGCGGAACATCTGCAGCTGGGCCTGCGGCTGGCGCGCGCCCATCACCTTGGTGATGGCCCGCAGCGCGGCCTGATCGAAACCGATATCGCGCGTGGGCAGCGATTCACGCAGGTTGCGGTCCAGGCGGGTGTCGGTCACCGGCGCGCTGAACACGAGCTGCAGGCCGTCGCCCAGCAAGGAAAACACGCCGAGCTTTTCGATCTTCTGCGGCGCCGCCAGCGCAGCGCCGCTGCCGAGCAGCAAGGCGCCGGCGGCCAGCAGCTGGCGGCGCTGCAGCGCAAACGCCGGCTGGGACATCGGGCCGTCGTTGCGGCCGGGGGTGAGCGGGTGCAGGGCCATGGTGTTCCAGGTGCGGTGACGACGATGCCGTGCATTCTGCATGTCAGCCCGCGCCGCCGCACGGCCCCTTGCGACGGATGGTCACCCGGCTGGATGAGCGCCCTGCGCGGGCGCTTGAACCGTGCCAGGTGGGCGACGTGTCAGAAATGGATGCCGCGCATCAGCGCCTGCACCGCCACCGCCTCGGCGCTGAGCTGCGGCTTCGCGCTCTTGTCACCCTTGGCCGCGGAAGAATCCGGGAACATGCGGAAGGTGGTGTTCATGCCGATCTGGGCCACGCGCGGCATCAGCGCATGCAGCACCTGGCCGGTGATGCCCAGCCTGGTCGCGATGCGCACCGGCTTGCTGATGCAGGCCTGCGCCACCATGTCTGCCGCCTCTTCCGGGCTCAGCGTGGGCACGTTTTTGTAGATGTTGGTGGGCGCGATCATCGGCGTGCGCACCAGCGGCATGTTGATGGTGGTGAAGCTCACGCCCTGGTCGGCAAACTCGCTGCTGGCGCAGCGGGTCCAAGCGTCCAGCGCAGCCTTGCTGGCCACGTAGGCGGAAAAGCGCGGCGCGTTCGTCAGCACACCGATGCTGCTGATGTTGACGATGTGGCCTCGTTTTTTGGCCACCATGCCCGGCAGCAGGCCCATCGTCACACGCAGGCAGCCGAAGTAGTTCAGCTGCATCGTGCGTTCGAAATCGTGGAAGCGGTCGTAGCTGCTCTCGATGGCGCGGCGGATGCTGCGGCCGGCGTTGTTGATGAGGAAGTCAACGCCGCCGTGCTCGGCGATCAGTTGCTGTACGAAGCGATCACAGTCGGCCATGTCGGCGATGTCGGCCGAATAGGCAATGAACTGGTAGCCCTTGGCCTTGGCTTCGGCGCAAGCTTCGTCGAGCTTGTCCTGGTCGCGCCCGCAGATGAGGGTGGTGGCGCCGGCCTCGGCGAACTTGTGCGCCGCCGCCAGGCCGATGCCGCTGCTGCCGCCCGTGACCAGCACCACCTTGCCGCCCACCGTGCCCTTGAGGCTGCGGTCGATGAAGAGGTCGGGGTCGAGGTGGCGCTCCCAGTAATCCCACAGCAGCCAGGCGTAGTCGCGCAGGTCGGGGCATTCGATGCCGCTGCCCTTGAGCACCGCATCGAGTTCCCGGCGGTCGTAGCGCGTCGGGAAGTTGATGAAGGTGAACATGTCGTCGGGCAGGCCCAGGTCCTTCATCACCGCGTTGCGGATGCGGCGCACCGGGGCCAGGGCCATCATCCCCTTCTTCACGCTCTTGGGCACGAAGCCCAGCAGCGCGGCGTTGACGAAGAGGTTCATCTTCGGCGCGTGCGCGGCCTTGCTGAAGATGTCGAGCACGTCGCCCACGCGGTAACCCTTGGGGTCGACCAGGTGGAAACACTTGCCGGCGTGCGGGTGTTTGTCGTGGCTGATGTGGTCGAGGCAAGCCACCACGAAGTCCACCGGCACGATGTTGATGCGGCCGCCCTCGATGCCCACGCTGGGCATCCACGGCGGCAGGATCTGCCGCATGCGCTGGATCAGCTTGAAGAAGTAGTAAGGCCCGTCGATCTTGTCCATCTCGCCGGTCTTGCTGTCGCCCACCACCAGGGCCGGGCGGTAGACCGTCCAGGGCACCTTGCACTCCTTGCGCACGATCTTCTCGCTCTCGTGCTTGGTCATGAAGTACGGGTGGTCCAGGCCTTCTGCCTCGTCGAACATGTCTTCGCGGAACACGCCTTCGTACAGGCCGGCCGCGGCGATGCTGCTGACGTGGTGCACGTGCTTGGCATCGACGGCCTTCGCGAACTCCACCATGTTGCGCGTGCCTTCGATGTTCACCTGCACCTGGCTCTCGGCATCGGCGCCCAGGTCGTAGACGGCGGCCAGGTGATAGACCGCGTCGACATGGCCCTTCAGCGCCTTCAGTGCATCGGCGGCCAGGCCCAGCTTCTTGGCCGTGAGGTCGCCCGTCACCGGCACCGCGCGGGCCTTGCCCGAGCCGCTCAAGCCCCAGTATTCGTAGAGCGCGGCGAGCTTGCCTTCGCTGCCTGCACGCACGAGGAAGTGCACCTTCGCGCCGCGCCGCGCCAGCAGCGCCTTGACGAGACGTTTACCGATGAAGCCGGTGGCGCCGGTCACGAAATACTGCATGCAATGCTCCTCGCAGGGATGTTCAGGTTGGGGCGGTGGGCGCAAAGCATAGAGCCGTCTCACTAGAGAATTAGGCTGCGTCCCCCAGGGGGGAACCCTATATTTGTCGGCGTGGTGTTGCCGCTTCTTCGCGCTGTGGCACCAGCCCCCACAACACGCGGCCCACCGTTATCCACGGCCGCAGCAACCCTGAGGAAGCCACCATGGTCAAGAAGACGAAAGCCGCCACCAGCGCCCCCGAAGCCGCCAAGCACAGCCAGCTGGCTGGTGCCGTGAAGGATTCGGCCCAGCAGATCTGGCTGGCCGGCATGGGTGCCTTCAGCAAGGCCCAGGAAGAAGGCGGCAAGGTCTTCGAAGCCCTGGTCAAGGAAGGCATGAACCTGCAGAAGAAGACGCAGGGCATGGCCGAAGAGAAGATCAGTGAAGTCACCGGCAAGATGAGCGCGATGGCCGACACCGTCAGCCACAAGGCCGGCCAGAACTGGGACAAGCTGGAAAGCATCTTCGAAGCCCGCACCGCCAAGGCGCTGAACAAGCTGGGCGTGCCCACCGCGAAGGACGTGCAGGCCCTGGCCGAGCGTGTGGACGCGCTGGCCGCTGCCGTGGCCAAGCTGGGCAAGGGTGCTGCGCCCAAGGCTGCTGTGAAGGCTGCCGTGAAGACCGCTGCCAAGCCGGCCACCAAGCCGGCCGCCGAGCCTGCCGTTAAAGCTGCCAAGGCTCCCAAGGCCAAGCCTGCCGCTGTGGAAACCGTGGCCGCCAAGGCGCCCGTCAAGCGCGCCCGCAAGACCGCCGCGAAGCCGGCCGCCGCCTGATCCTCGGCCGCTGACCCCGGCCGCTGAGCCCCGCCGTGCCCGCACCGCGCCCACGCATCGGCCTTGCCCTGGCCGGCGGCGGGCCGTTGGGGGCCATCTACGAGATCGGCGCGCTGTGTGCGCTGGCCGAAGCCCTGCCGGGCGTCGACTTCACGGCGCTCGACGGCTACGTGGGCGTTTCGGCCGGCAGCTTCATCGCCGCCGGCCTGGCCAACGGCCTCACGCCGCGGCAGCTGTGCACCTCTTTCGTTGAGAACGAAGGCCCGGCCAGCGACCTCATCCGCCCGGGCCTCTTTTTCCGGCCCGCCTGGCGCGAGTATGCGCAGCGTCTGCTGGCCGCGCCGCGGCTGGCCGGCGAGGCCGCGTGGGACGTGGCGGTGCAGGGCCGCACGCTGCTGGCCGCCGCCGAACGGCTGGGCCGCGCGCTGCCCGCCGGCCTGTTCAGCAACGCGGCCTTGCAGGCCCAGCTGGCGCAGGTGTTCTCCGCGCCCGGGCGCAGCAACGATTTCCGCCAGTTGCAGCGTGAACGCGGCCGCCGCCTGGTGCTGGTGGCCACCGATCTCGACAGTGGCGAGGCCGCGCCCTTCGGCCTGCCCGGCTGGGACCACGTGCCCATCTCGCAGGCCGTGGCCGCCAGCGCGGCGCTGCCCGGCCTTTTCCCGCCCGAGCCCATCAACGGCCGCTGGTACGTGGACGGTGCCTTGAAGAAGACGCTGCACGCAAGGGTGCTGCTCGACGAAGGGCTGGACCTGCTGCTGTGCCTGAACCCGCTGGTGCCCTTCGATGCCCGCGGCGCAACGCCGTCCGCGGCCGAGGCGCCGCCGCGCCATCGCGTGCTGGGCGGCGCCAGCGAGCGCATTCCGCAGCTCGTGGCCGGCGGCCTGCCGCTCGTGCTGAGCCAGACCTTCCGTTCGCTCATCCATTCACGCCTGGAACTGGGCCTGAAGGGTTATGAGGCCAGCCACCCGGGCACCGACATCCTGCTCTTCGAGCCCGACCACGCCGACCCCGAGATGTTCCTGGCCCACACCTTCGGCTATGCGCAGCGCCGCACGCTGGCCGAACACGCCTACCAGCACACGCGGGCCGACCTGCGCTCGCGCCGCAGCCGCCTGCAGGCCTTGCTGGCCCCGCACGGGCTGGCGCTGGACATGGCGGTGCTCGACGACCCGCAGCGCCGGCTGCTGCGCCGTCGGCTGCGGCACCCTGCGGCCTGGGCGGCGCGCACCGAGGCCGGCCGCACCTTGCTGCGCCTGGACGAGGTGCTGAACGATCTCGAACAGGCCTTGCAGACGGCGCCCACAACGTGACGAAATGTCGCCGCCGCGCCCTGCGGCGGTGACGGGCCGACCGGCTTGCGGCAACATGCGCGTCAGGCGAGCCCGCCGTCTGCCGTGAGTCTGTGCATGAGCCCCACCCCGCCGTCCGGCCCCACTTCCCCAGAACGCCTGCGTGGCCGGCTGATGGCCGATTCGCTGGGGCGCCTGCTCGACCGCGTGCGTGGCTCGCGCGAGGTGCTGCCCCACCTGGCAGCGCTGGAGCGGGCCTTGATGGACGAAGGCCCGGCCACCCTGGTCGCGGCTTCAACGCCGGTGCTGGGCCGCATTGCCTCGCAACTGGCCAGCCTGCCCCTGCCCGAGGACGACCGGCCGCTGCAAGACTTGCTGCACCGCGTGATGGACAGCCTGGAGGCGCGCCGTGCCGAGGGCAGCAACCAGCCTTTCGACATCGAGAAGACGGTGGTCATCGAGGAGATGAGCCACACCGACTTCATGACCATCCAGCGCGCCGAGGCGCCCACCGAGATCGACGACGGCCGCTCGCTCGACGGCCGCCCCCCTCAGCAGCGGTGATACCGCGCCGCTGAATCAGCCCAGGTAGCGCGTTTCCAGGTGCGTCTTGAAGTGGGCCGCGTTCAGCGGCTCACCGCTGGCGCGTTGGGCCAGCTCGTCGGTGGTCCAGCGGCTGGCCTGGCTCCAGATGTTGTCGCGCAGCCAGTCGAACACCGGGGCCAGGTCGCCGGCGCCGATGCGGGCGTCGAGCCCGGGCATCTGCTGGCGCATGGTGGCGAACCACTGCGCGGCGTACATCGCGCCCAGCGAGTAGCAGGGGAAGTAGCCGAACAGGCCCGAGGGCCAGTGCACGTCCTGCATCGGGCCGTCTTTGTAGTTGCCGCGCGTGTCCACGCCCAGCAGCGCCATCATCTTCGCGTCCCACAGCGCCGGAATGTCATCGACTTCCACCTCGCCTTCGATCAGCGCGCGTTCGATCTCGTAGCGCAGGATGACGTGGGCCGGGTAGGTGACTTCATCGGCATCGACGCGGATGTAGCCCGGCTTCACGCGCGTGATGAGCCGGTGCAGGTTCTGCGGCGCGAAGGCCGGCTGCGGGCCGAAGGCCGCCGTCACCAGCGGCGCCAGGCGCGCCACGAATCCCGGGTGGCTGCCCAGCTGCATCTCGAAGCTCAGGCTCTGGCTCTCGTGCAGCGCCATGCTGCGCGCCTGCGCCAGCGGTTGGCCCAGCCATTCGCGCGGCAGGTTCTGCTCGTAACGGCCGTGGCCGGTTTCGTGGATGGTGCCCATCAGGCTGGTGATGAACTCGTCGTCGCGGAAACGCGTGGTCAGGCGCACGTCTTCGGGCACACCACCACAAAAGGGGTGGGTGCTGACGTCGAGCCGGCCGGCCTCGAAATCGAAGCCCAGCAGGCGGATGACCTGCTCGCACAGCGCGCGCTGCTTGTCCTGTGAAAACGGGCCCACGGGCTGGATCACGTCTTCTTGCGCCTGCTTGGCGATGACCTGCTGGATCAGCCCCGGCAGCCAGCGCCGCACCTCGCCGAAGACGGCGTCCACCTGCGTGCAGCGCATGCCGGGCTCGAAACGGTCCATCAGCGCGTCGTAGGGGCGCAGGCCGCTCTTGTCGGCCAGCAGCGCGGCTTCTTCGCGCGCCAGGGCCAGAACCTCCTTGAGTTGCGGGGCGAAGCCGGCCCAGTCGTTGGCTGGGCGCTGCTGGCGCCAGGCGTGTTCACAGCGTGAGGTGACGATCTGCTGGCGCTGCACCAGGCTTTCAGGCAACGCGGTGGCGGCCTGCCACTGGCGCTGCATCTCGCGCAGGTTGGCGCGCTGCATCTCGCTCAGCGGCTCTTGCTCGGCGCGCTGCAGGCCGCTGCCCAGCGCGGGGTCGGTGCGCATGCGGTGCAGCAGCGCGGCCATCTCGGCCAGCGCGGCGGCGCGCGCTTCGTTGCCCTTGGGCGGCATGTTGGCGGCGTGGTCCCAGCCGGCGATGGACTGCAGGTGCTCCAGGTTGTGCAGGCGCGTCCAGGTCGAGGCCAGCTGTTCGTAGGCGGGGGTGGCGTTGCTGGTGTGGCTCATGGGGTGCAGCGGGTCGTGCGGAAGAGGCCGGCATTGTGGCGGGCCGCCGCGCGCCCGGCGAGGGCAACAACCCCGCTACAGACTCAACTGCCCGGGGAAGAGCCAGAGCGCCACGCCCGTCATCGTCACGTAGCGCAGAAACTTGCCGATGGCCATGTAGAAAACGCAGGGCCAGAAGGGCAGCTTCAGCCAGCCGGCCAGCGCACACAACGGGTCGCCCACCACGGGCAGCCAGCTCAGCAGGCAGGCCTTGGGCCCGAGCTTCTCCAGCCAGGCCAGCGCGCGCAGCTGCAGCTTCTTGTGCTGCATCTTTTCGTACAAGGTCTCGGCACCGTAGCCCATCCACCAGCTGATGGCGCCGCCCAGGGTGTTGCCGGCCGTGGCCACCAGCACGGCGGGCCAGAAGAGATCGGGGTTGAGCTTGAGCAGGCCGATGACGGCGAACTCGCTGCCCATCGGCAGCAGCGTGGCCGAGACCACGGCCACAAAAAACACCACGAGCAGACCGTATTCGGGCACGGCCAGGGTGTGCAACAAGGACAAGAACCACGCTTCCATCACTGCCGCCGATTATGGGCAGCCCCCCAGGCCCTGCCCCGCGCAAGGCCGCCACGGGGTGGGCTGGCTATACTCGCGCCTCATTTTTCAGCACCTCGCCCGGCCTCCCTCCCCATGCACATCGGCTCCATCGAACTGCCGAACAAGCTGTTCGTCGCACCGATGGCCGGTGTCACCGACCGCCCCTTCCGCATGCTGTGCCGCAGCCTGGGGGCGGGTTATGCGGTCAGCGAGATGGTCACCAGCAAACGCGAGCTCTGGAAGAGCCTGAAGACCTCGCGCCGCGCCGACCACGAAGGCGAGCCCGCGCCCATCGCGGTGCAGATTGCCGGCGTGGACCCTGCCGAGATGGCCGATGCCGCGCGCTACAACGTCGACCGCGGCGCGCAGATCATCGACATCAACATGGGTTGCCCCGCCAAGAAGGTGTGCAACAAGTGGGCTGGCTCGGCGCTGATGCAAGACGAGCCGCTGGCCACCGCCATCGTCAGTGCCGTGGTGGCCGCCTGCGCGCCGCTGAACGTGCCCGTGACGCTCAAGATGCGCACCGGCTGGTGCCAGGCCGAACGCAACGCCGTGCGCCTGGCGAAGATGGCCGAGAGCGCGGGCGTGGCCATGGTCACCGTGCACGGCCGCACGCGCGAGCAGGGCTACAAGGGCTGGGCCGAGTACGACACGGTGGCCGCGGTGAAGGCGGCGCTGAAGATCCCGGTGGTGGCCAACGGCGACATCCACAGCCCCGAGAAGGCGCTGCAGGTGCTGCGCGCCACCGGCGCCGACGCGCTGATGATCGGCCGCGCGGCGCAGGGCCGGCCGTGGATCTTCCGCGAGATCCTGCACTTCCTTTCCACCGGCGAGCACCTGCCGCCGCCGGCCACACACGAGGTGCGGCGCTGGCTCACCGAGCATCTGCACCAGCACTACGGCCTCTACGGTGAGCACATCGGCGTGCGCAGCGCGCGCAAGCACATCGGCTGGGCAGTGCAGGCGCTGCCCGGCGGCCCGGCCTTTCGCGCCGAGATGAACCTGATCGACGACACCGGCGCGCAGTTGCGCGCGGTGCACGACTACTTCGAGGCCCTGGCCGACACGCACCCGCTGCTGCCGCAGCCTGCCGACGACGACGACGACGCCACGGCCGCCAACGACGAAGACAGCGCCGACCTCACAGAACAGACAGCCCAAGCTGCATGAGCAAAAAAGATATCGATGCCTGCATACGCACGAGCGTGGAGCAGTACCTGAAAGACCTGCGCGGTGCCGACCCCGCCGACCTGCACGAGCTCTTTCTCGGCGCCGCCGAGAAGCCGCTGCTCGACGTGGTGCTGCGCCATGCCGAAGGCAACCAGAGCAAGGCCGCCGAATGGCTGGGCATCAACCGCAACACGCTGCGGCGCAAGCTGCTCGACCACAAACTTCTGAAATGAACGCGGCCTTCAACGGCTGCACGGAAAGCGCATCTTGGCTGCACCTTCGAACAACACCTCGCTCACCGCCCTGATCTCGGTCTCCGACAAGACCGGCGTCGTTGAATTCGCCACGGCCCTGGCCGCACAGGGCGTGCGCCTGCTCTCCACCGGCGGCACCGCGCGCCTGCTGGCCGATGCCGGCCTGGCCGTCACCGAGGTGGCCGAGGTCACCGGCTTCCCCGAGATGCTGGACGGCCGCGTGAAGACGCTGCACCCGCGCATCCACGGCGGCCTGCTGGCGCGGCGCGACCTGCCCGAGCACATGGCCGCGCTGGCCGCGCACGGCATCCAGACCATCGACCTGCTGGTGGTCAACCTCTACCCGTTTGCGATGGCCACCGCGCGGGCCGATTGCACGCTGGAAGACGCCATCGAAAACATCGACATCGGCGGCCCGGCCATGCTGCGCGCCGCGGCCAAGAACTGGGCCGATGTGGCCGTGCTCATCGACCCGGTCGACTACGCGCAGGTGCTGGCTGAGCTGCGCACCGGCGGCCTGCAGCGGGGCACGAAGTTCATGCTCGCCAAAAAGGTCTACGCCCACACCGCGGCCTACGACGGCATGATCAGCAACTACCTCGGCGCGCTGCAGCCCGGCGCCGAGAGCCAGGTCGATGGCGTGCCCGCGCGCGAGCCTTTTCCGGCCACCTACACGCTGCAGCTCACCAAGACGCAAGACATGCGTTACGGCGAGAACCCGCACCAGGCCGCCGCTTTCTACCGCGATGCCAAGGTGGCCACTGGCCTGCTGGCCGGCTGGGTGCAGCTGCAGGGCAAGGAGCTCAGCTACAACAACATCGCCGATGCCGACGCGGCGTGGGAGTGCGTGAAGACCTTCGACGTGCCCGCTTGCGTGATCGTCAAACACGCCAACCCCTGCGGCGTGGCCGTGGCCAGCAGCTTGGTGGAGGCCTACATCCAGGCCTGGAAGACCGACCCGACCTCGGCCTTTGGCGGCATCCTCGCCTTCAACCGCCCGCTGGACGAAGCCACCGCGCGGCAAATCGGCGAGCACAAGCAGTTCGTCGAGGTGCTGATCGCCCCGGCCATCACGCCCGAGGCGCGCGCGCTCTTCGCGGCCAAGCAGAACGTGCGCTTGTTGGAAGTGCCGCTGGGCGCGGAAGCCAACGCACTCGACTTCAAGCGTGTGGGTGGCGGCATGCTGCTGCAGACGCCCGACGTGAAGAACGTGGCGCCGGGTGAATTGCGTGTGGTCACCAAGCTCGCGCCCACGGCCGCGCAGATGGACGACCTGCTCTTCGCCTGGAAGGTGGCCAAGTTCGTGAAGAGCAACGCCATCGTCTTCTGCGGTGGCGGCGCCACCCTGGGCGTGGGCGCGGGCCAGATGAGCCGGCTCGACAGCGCGCGCATCGCGCGTCTGAAGGCCAACGCGGCCGGCCTGAGTCTGGCCGGCTCGGCGGTGGCCAGCGACGCGTTTTTCCCCTTCCGCGATGGCCTGGATGTGGTGATCGACGAAGGCGCCACCTGCGTCATCCAGCCCGGCGGCAGCATGCGCGATGACGAGGTGATAGCCGCGGCCGACGAACGCGGCATCGCCATGGTCTTCACCGGCACCCGGCACTTCCGCCACTGACCGTGTTGCGCCACGCCCGCCCATGACACGTGCTGATCTCGCGGGCGGCCTGCTGGCCTTCATCGCGCGCCTGATCACGGGCGCGCAGGGGCACTGGAAGGGCTGCCCGCCCAAGGCCGAGCAGCGCATCTACTTCGCCAACCACCAGAGCCACCTCGACTGGGTGCTGATCTGGGCCGCGCTGCCGCACGAGCTGCGCGCGGTGACGCGCCCCATCGCCGCGAAAGACTACTGGACGGCCACGCCGCTGAAGCACTGGATCACGCGCGAGGTCTTCAACGCCGTCTACGTGAGCCGCACACGCACCGACGACCAAGACCCGCTGGAGCCCCTGGTGCAGGCCCTGGGCCATGGCGATTCGCTGGTGATCTTTCCGGAAGGCACGCGCAGCAACAAGGGCGAGCCGCAGGCCTTCAAGAGCGGGCTCTTTCACCTGGCCGAGCAGTTCCCGCAGGCGCAGCTGATCCCGGCGTGGATAGACAACGTGCAGCGCGTCATGCCCAAGGGCGAGGTGGTGCCGGTGCCCATCTTGTGCACCGTGACCTTCGGTGCGCCGCTGCAGCTGCAGCCTGGCGAAGACAAACGCGATTTCCTGGCGCGTGCGCGGCGGGCCGTGGTGGACTTGCGCCCCCATGTGGCGTGAACGGCCCTTGAACCCCCGATGAGAGCCTTGCGCGAACTCAGCGTCGACCAGCAGGTGAGCCTGCTGTTCGTGGTGCTCTTCGGCCTGCTGGCCCTGGGCTCGCTGGCGGTGCTGCTGCTCCTGCGCCGCGAAGGCGAAGCCAGCGACCGCCGCCTGCGCGTGCTGCGCGACCTGCGTGCGCTGTGGGTGGGCGCGCTGGTGTTCTGGCTGGCGTGGATCACGGCGCCGGTGGGCGCCACGCTGCTCTTCGGCGCCTTCAGCTTCTTCGCGCTGCGCGAGTTCATCACGCTGATGCACACGCGCCGCGCGGACCACCGCAGCCTGCTGCTGGCCTTCTTCGTGGTGCTGCCGCTGCAGTACGTGATGGCCGGCGGGCGTTTCTTCGACCTCTTCACGGTCTTCATCCCGGTCTACGTCTTTCTGGCCATTCCGGTGGCCAGCGCGCTGGCCGGCGACCCCGAGCGCTTTTTGGAGCGCAACGCCAAGATCCAATGGGGCATCATGGTCTGCGTCTACGGCCTGAGCCACGCGCCGGCGCTGCTGCTGCTGAACTTCCCGCGGTTTGAAGGGCGGGGCGCCTTCCTGCTGTTTTTCCTGGTGGTGGTGGCGGTGGTGGCGCAGCTGGTGCAAGAGGCATGCAGCCGCTGGCTGCGGCGCCGGCCGGTGGCCCGCCACATCGACCGCAGCTTCAGCTACCGCGCCTGGTTCGCCGGCGCGCTGGCCGCGGGTTTGGCCGGCGCGCTGCTGTACTGGGCCACGCCCTTCAAGGCCGGGCAGGCGCTGGCCATGGCCTTCATCGCCGGCGGCGCGGGCACGCTGGGCGAACTGGTGATGAAGGCGCTGAAGAAAGACGCCGGCGTGCGCTACTGGGGCAACACCGCCAGCGTCACCGGCGCTGTCGGCTTGCTCGACCGGCTGGCGCCGCTGTGTTTTGCCGCGCCGGTGTTCTTCCACTCCGTGCGCTGGTACTTCAAGCTCTGATGCGCATCCTCGGCATCGACCCCGGCCTGCAGCGCACCGGCTTCGGCGTCATCGAGGCCGATGGCCCACGCCTGGCCTACGTGGCCAGCGGCACCATCAGCACGCTGGAAGCGCCGCGCGGTGACTTGCCGGGCCGGCTGAAGATCATCTTCGAGGGTGTGCAAGAGGTGGTGCAGCGCTACACGCCCGACTGCGCCTGCGCCGAGATCGTCTTCGTCAACGTCAACCCGCAGAGCACGCTGCTGCTGGGCCAGGCGCGCGGCGCGGCGCTGGCGGCGCTGGTCTCGGGCGGGCTGACGGTGGCCGAGTACACCGCGCTGCAGATGAAGAAGGCCGTGGTCGGCCACGGCCTGGCCAGCAAGGCCCAGGTGCAGGAGATGGTCAAGCGCCTGCTCCATCTGCCCGCTTTGCCCGGCAAGGACGCGGCCGATGCCCTGGGCCTGGCCATCTCGCACGCGCATGCCGGGGCCTCGTTCACGGCCCTGGCCGCGGCCGCGCCGCTGGCGCGCCGCCAGCACGCGCAGTACCGCAAGGGCCGCACGTTCTGAGTGCAGGGCCGCCCTTCTTGCGGCACAAAGCCTGGGCACCGCGCCCCAAAAATACGCTCCGCCAAGCGGGGTGAAAAAAAACAGCCCCGGCAAGCCAGGGCTGTGAAGGGTCTCGGTGTTGACTGAGACTCAGGAGTGAACGGTGGGCCGCACAGCGGCGGCCCTTGCGGCCGCGGGCCGGCTTCAGGCCTTGGCAGCGGCGGCGCTGTGGTGCGCCAGCTGCGCGGCGCTGGGCTCGCTGGTGGCCAGGCCGTTGACGGCCAGCAGCATGGCCACCGTCATCACGCCGGCCAGGGCCAGGGCCGAGAGGCGGGTTTGCGGGGCGGTGTGCAGGGTGTTCTGGGCGGTGTTCATGGTGCGGTGTCCTTGTGTTCGCTGCGGTGCGGCGTTGTGTTGCGCTTTGTCGATGGGTGCACTGTAGGCAGCGCCCAGCCCCACCACCACAGGCTTGCGATGGCCTGCGGCGCCGCGGCGGCCAAGCGCAGAAATGCACGATGAACGGCAGCACGATGAACGGCATGGCGCTTGCGTGAAGCCTGCGCGCAAGCCCGGGTCTGCACACGCGGTGATGCCCCGATTTGCGGTGTGCCACCGGGTTTGATTCAAGGGCTGCTTGTGGCAGTCTTTGTTTCAATCAAGACGCACCTGCAAGGTTCTTGTTGTCTGTGTGTCCCGTGCATGAGTTCCCTGCAATCGTTCGGTGCAACTGGAAGGAGCCCGCCTGATGAGCGCTGAAACCGGCCTGGTCCCTGTTTCTCAACTCAGCCACGGTTTGCCCGTGGCGCGCATGCGGGCGGTGTACCGCCTGGACGAGGTGGAAAAGCGCCTCGACAAGCTGCCCCAGCGTGAACACGAGAACCTGCGCGCCACCTACGAGCGCATGCTCGAGAAGGGTGCTGAAAGGTTCCAGGTCAAGCCCGGCGGCCTGCCGGCCATGGACCATCTCTACGACGAGATGCCCAACTTCAACGCCGTGCTCGACGACGTGAAACGCCAGCTCGCGCTGTGCACCGACAGCCGCGATGCGCTGGAGATCACGCCCATGCTGCTGCTGGGCCCGCCCGGCATCGGCAAGACCCACTTCGCGCGCGAGATCGCGCAGCTGCTGGGCACCGGCCTGGGTTTCATCAGCATGAGCAGCCTCACCGCCGGCTGGGTGCTGAGCGGCGCTTCCAGCCAGTGGAAGGGCGCGCGCCCGGGCAAGGTCTTCGAGACCCTGGTGGACGGCCAGTACGCCAACCCGGTGATGGTGGTGGATGAAATCGACAAGGCCCGCGCCGAACATGCATACGACCCGTTGGGCGCGCTCTACAGCCTGCTGGAGCACGACACGGCTGGCGCCTTCACCGACGAGTTTGCCGAGGTGGCCATCGACGCCAGCCAGGTGATCTGGGTGGCCACGGCCAACGACGAGCGCTGCATCCCCGAGCCCATCCTCAACCGCATGAACGTCTTCGAGGTGCAGGCGCCCGATGCCGATGCGGCGCGCGCCATCGCGCTGCGCCTCTATCGCCAGCTGCGCGCCAGCCATGATTGGGGCCAGCGTTTCGACGAGCAGCCCTGTGAGGCCGTGCTCGAACGCCTGGCCAGCACCGCCCCGCGCGAGATGCGTCGCGCCTGGATGACGGCCTTCGGCAACGCCCGCCTGGCCGGGCGCAGCACGCTGGAGCTGGCCGACCTGCCCTGCGCCAACGGCAAACGTTCGGCCATCGGTTTCATGCAGTGACGGCCAGGCCAGGCGCTGGCTGGCTGTGCCGGCCGTGCGCCCTTCAAACCTGGCGCATCACAGCGGCCGCATCTCCTGCGCCACGCGCGCTGCCATGGGCCCGCTGAGCTGGGCGGCTTCGACCACGTCCACGCGGAAGGGCAGTTCGCTGCGCTCGAACCGGTCTTGCAATTCGGCGCGCTGCGCCAGCGTCAAGCACGGCGGCTGCAGCAGCAGCAAGTCCAGATCAGAGTGCGGGCGGGCCCGGCCGGTGGCGCGTGAGCCGAAGATGCGTGCCTCGGCGCCGGCCACCGTCTCGCGCAGGATCTGGCGCACCAGGTCGCGCTGCGCGGGGCTGAGTGACACGGCGGTGTCTGTGGCGTCCATCTCGCCTGCGGGTTCAGGGTTCATGCGCCGCGCGATTCAGGCCCGCAGCGCCGTGGCGGCGCGGCGGGGTCAGGTCGATGGCGCGCGGCATGGCTGCATTCTGATGGGTGGCCGCGGCTGACCTCAAAGCACCGTCCAGCGTCGCGCTCTCCTGGCCATCCCCTTCAAGCGATGAGGGGGCTCGCCGCAGCCGGGCTGGCCTCAGCCCACGCCAGCGACCGCCCGCCGCGCTGCACGCGGTGGCGGCCGGCCTGTTTGCCGGCGTACATGGCGGCGTCGGCGCGCTTGATCAGTTCATCGGCGGTGTGGCCGTCCAGCGGCGCCAGCGCGTAACCCGCGGTCAGGCCCACGCGGCATTGCTGGCCGTCGATGAAAAACGGCTCTTCAAAGGCGCCCAGCATCTTCTGGCCCAGGGCGTGGGCCGTGGCCTCGTCGGGCAGGCCGGCGGCCAGCACCACGAATTCGTCGCCGCCCAGGCGGGCCACCACGTCGGTGGCGCGCAGCTGGGTCTGCAGGCGCTTGCCCACGGCCACGAGCAGCGCGTCGCCCACATCGTGGCCGTAGCGGTCGTTCACGGGCTTGAAGCCGTCCAGGTCCAGCAGGTAGAGCGCCAGCAGCTGCTGCGGGCGCGCCTGCGGCAGCAGCGCGGCCAGGTGCTGCTGCAGGCCGCGGCGGTTGGGCAGGCCGGTGAGGGCGTCGGTCTGCGCCAGCGTGCGCAGGGTTTCGGTCTCCAGGCGCGCGCGGTCGGCGTTGCGGTGGATGGCCTGCACGCGCAGGCTGAGCACGGCCATCCAGGCGCTCATCTCCACCATCAGCGAAAAGGGGTAGACGTGCTGGGCCCAGAAGGTGGGCTCCACGTGGCCGCGCAACAGCCCGGCCGTGACCACGGCGCCCATGGCGTAGAAGGCCCAGCCGAAGAGCATGTAGACGGCCATCACGGCACCCTGCCGTGCACGGATGTAGGCGGCGGGCAGCACCACCAGCGTGGCCACCATGCCCAGCAGCGTGACCAGCGATTGCGCGGTGCGGTAGTCGATCAGCCCCGCGAGCGTGGCCGCCAGGGCCAGCAGCGCCGCCGCGCTGATGGCCTGCAGCAGGCGCGAGATGAAGCGGCTCACCTCCCACACCGCCAGCGCCGCGTTCATGAAACGTGCGGCCGCGGCCACGGCCACCATCACCGCCATGGGCGCCACGCTCATCGACAGCGCCGGCCAGTCGGGCCAGAGGTACAAGGCGCCCAGGCCGAAGTAGGCCAGCACGAACACCAGGTTGGCGGCCAGCAGCAGCGCGTAGTCGAGGAAGAGCGCGTCGCGCAGGGTCACCCAGTGCGTGAGGCTGTAGATCAGCATGCACAGCGCCAGGCCGATGACGATGCCCAGCAGCATTTGCGACCCCGATTCGTGGGCCGTGAAGTCCTGCGGTGTGCGCACCGTGATGGGCAGCACCATCGAGCTCTGGGTCTGCACACGCAGCAGCAGCTCGTGGCGGCCGGGCTGCAGCGCCAGCGGGGCGGCGTGCGTGCGCGCGGCCATCACCTTTTGATCGCCGCGCTGCTGGTTGCCCAGGCGCAGATGCGCCTCCACCTCGCCGCGGCGCAGCACGTAAAGGTCGACGCGGTTCAGCGAGGGGTAGTCGATCTCCAGCACGC
Source organism: uncultured beta proteobacterium (assembly GCA_963788035.1). GTDB lineage: Bacteria > Pseudomonadota > Gammaproteobacteria > Burkholderiales > Burkholderiaceae_C > Rubrivivax. The sequence continues at coordinate 967,265 of CAWBFC010000005.1, read as the reverse complement.
GCTGCACGGCCAGCGCGCCGGGCACTTCCACTGTGAAGCGCAGCCACAGCACGCTGGCGCTGCGGCCCAGGTTGGAGGGCGTGCCGCCGGGTTTTTCGAAACGCTGCGGCGCGGCCAGCACGTCGGCCAGGCTCCATTGCGCCTCGGGGTCGGCCAGCACGCGCACGGCGGGCCACACGGGCACCGCGGCGCGGCTGTCGAGCAGCACCGTGCTGTCGGCCTCGGCCTCGGCCGCGGCCTGGCCCTGGGCCAGGGCGCCGGGCGCAGCCGGCAGCAGCAGCCACCCGAAAAGCAGTGCGGCGAACCAGGCCCTGAGCAGCCGGGCCGCGGGCGGTTGGGGATGGCGGGAAGTTCGACCCATGGATCTCTGGCTATCGGCCGCCGGGCGCCGGGCTTGAGCCGGCCACGCCAGAATCCCCTCCATGACGACGATGCGGCACGAAACCGGGCGCGGCTGCCCCGATGGCAAGGTGTGGCCGGCCCGGGCCGCGGCCCCGCTGGCGCTGCTGGCGGCGTTTTGCGGCGCGCTGCTGGGCGCTGCCCCGGCCTGGGCTGCCGAGCCCGTGCGCCCGCGGGTGGGCCTGGTGCTGGGCGGGGGCGGGGCGCGTGGCGCCGCCCACATCGGTGTGCTGGAAGAGCTGGAGCGCCACCGCATCCCCATCGCCTGCGTGGCCGGCACCAGCATGGGCGCGCTGGTGGCCGGGGCCTGGGCCGCCGGCTTGACGCCCGCAGAAATGCGCGAAGAACTCACGCGGGCCGACTGGGGCGACATGTTCCGCGACGACCCCGGTTACGAGGAGCTGAACTTCCGCAACAAGCGGCTGCAGCAGCGTTTTCTGCCCGGCACAGAAACCGGTTTTGCCGGCGGCGGCGCGGTGGCGCTGCCCGGCGTGGTGACGGGGCAGAAGATCAAGCTTTTTTTCAACCACCTGGTGCGCGCCGACACCGGCGAGCGTGAACTGCAGCAGCTGCCGCTGCCGGTGAGCATCGTGGCCACCGACATCGGCACTGGCGAGCGCGTGGTGCTGCGCGATGGCAGCCTCACGCTGGCCATGCGCGCCAGCATGAGCGTGCCCGGCCTGCTGGCGCCCATGGAATACCGCGGCCGCAAGCTGGTGGACGGGGGCCTGGTGGACAACGTGCCCATCCGCGAAGTGCGCGAGCGCTGCGGGGCCGATGTCGTCATCGCCGTGAACGTGGGTTCACCACCGCTCAAGCCCGAGCAGGTGCTGGGCCTCTTGAGCATCACCACGCAGATGGTGGCGCTGCTGACCGAGCAGAACGTGGCCGCGAGCCTGGCCACGCTGCAGCCGCAGGACATCTACATCCAACCCGACCTCGGCCCCATCACCGCCGCCGATTTCGACCGCCACATCGAAGCCGCCGCCCGCGGCCGTGCCGCCGCGGCGCTGCTGGCCGAACGCCTGGCGCCGCTGGGCGTGCCCGAGCCGGCCTATGCCGCCTGGCAGCGCAGCGTGGCTGTGCGCGAGCGTGACGTGCCGCGCATCGACGCGGTGGAGATCGCCGGCCTGGGCCGTGTGAACCCGGAGGTGGTGCGCCGCTATCTGGAGCAGCGCGACGGCGCGCCGCTGGACACCACGGCCCTCAACCGCGACCTGCTGCGCGCTTATGGCGACGGCCATTACGAACGCGTGGACTACGCCGTGGTGCAGCAGCAGGGCCGCAACGTGCTGCGCCTGCTGCCCGTGGAAAAACCCTGGGGCCCCGATTACCTGCGCATGGCGCTGCGCCTGGACAGCAACCTCAGCCAGGGCAGCAGCTACACGCTGCGCGCCGGTTACCAGAAGACCTGGCTCAACCGCCTGGGTGGCGAACTGCTCTTCGTGGGCGAACTCGGCGGCAGCACCGGCGGCGGCGTGGAGTGGTACCAGCCGCTGGACGACCGGCAGCGCAGCTTCATCACCAGCGCCATCGAATACAAGCGCGAGCGCAACGACTACTGGTTCCAGGAGCAACGCATCGCCGAGTACCGCACGGCACGCACGCGGGCCGAGCTGGCCTTCGGCATCAACTTCCGCCTGCTCGGCCAGCTGCGCCTGGGCTGGCGCGAGACGCGCATCAGCAGCGGCCTGGAAACGGGGCTGGACGTGCTGGGCGGCCTGGCCACCAACCGTGCCGAGCGCGCCAGCGGCGGCTGGCTGCTGGCGCTGGAACTGGAGCAGGCCGACCGCCTGTATTTCCCGAGCCGGGGCTGGTCGACCAAGCTCAACCTGTACGACTCGCCGCGGCGTGATTACGGCCGACTGGCGCTGGAGGGCAGCTTTGCCGTGCCCTGGGAGCGCTACGTGCTCTCGGCGCGCAGCACCTGGGTGGGCGCCACACGCGGCCAGCTGCCGCTGAGCGATGCGGCGCGGCTGGGCGGGCTGCTCAACCTCACGGGTTTTGCCGCCGGCCAGCTGGTGGGCGACGAAGTGGCCTATGGCCAGCTGCGCGGTGAACGGGTGATCGGCCGTGCGCCCATGGGTCTGCGTGGCGAGCTGCGGGCCGGCCTGGCGCTGGAGGTGGCGCGCGTGGGCGTGCCCTACACGGCGCAGCTGCGCAGCGGCACGCTGCACAGCGTGGCCGTCTACCTGGGCGGCGAAACGCCGGTGGGGCCGTTTTTCATCGGCGTGGGGCGGGGCAGCGGCGGGCTGGTGAACGCCTACCTGGTGATCGGCGCGCCTTGATCGCGCGTGTTGGCTGCTCGGCCGCGCGACGGCACGCCGCTCAAGCCTGCGACAGCCCCGCCAGCGCGAGCCGTGCCGCGCCCAGGCCCTGCGTGACGACCTGCTGCTTCCACAGCGGTGTGTCGGTGTAGAAGGCCTCGCGCATGGCGGCGCGCGCGGCCTCGCGCGTGTCTGCCGGCACGGTGCCGGGCGGCTGCGCGGCGCACCAGTGGTCAAAACGCAGCGCATGCAGCGTCTGCGCCAAGGGCAGGGTGCCGTACTCCAGCGCGATGCCGGTGAACTGGGCCTGCGGGCAGCTGCTGTAGGCGGCCCGCCACAACATGCCGCTGATCTGGCTGGCGCTGCTGCTGCCGTCGTGCAGGGCGGTCACCACGCCGCCATCGGCCTGCCACCAGGCGCGCGCCCGTGCCAGGGTCTCGGCATCGGGCCGCGCCGCGAAGATGCGTTCGCCGTGGCCGCTGGGGCCCAGGCCGGTGTGCACGTCTATCCAGGCCAGGCGCTGCACGCCGGCACCGTGCTGGCGCAGCACACGCTCGATGGCCAGGCGGCTCCAGGTGGGCGTGCCGCCGCCGTAGAACAGGCCCAGCGGGTGGCGGTACTGCCCGCCGCTGACGGCCTGCTGGAAACCACGCTCGCCGTGTTGCTGCGTGTAGGCCTGCAGCGCGGCTGCGTTCTCGGCGCTGGGCGGCCAGCTGGGCGGCACCAGCAGAGGGGCCAAGGCGTCGTAGCCTGTGTTGGCAGGGCGGTGCAGGCCGTCCAGGCCATCGAAGGTGATGAAGTTGCGGTTGAGGTCCACACCCTCGTGCGTGACACGCCGGCTGTGAGAAAAGCCGTGCGGGTTCAGCGCATGCACCAAGAGCAGCGCCACGCCAGCGGCTTGCGCTTCCTGCAGGAAAGCCGCCTGGCTCAGCAGCGCGTGCTGCACGCCCGAGCCGCAGTGCCCTTCCACGCCGTGGCAGGCGCTGCTGATGACCAGCAGGCGCGGCAGATCAAAGCCGCCCACGCGTGCCACGTCCAGCGCCAGGGCCTCGCCCTCGGCGCCGGGCAGCGGGTGGGCCAGGGTCTGCACGGTGGCGCCGGCTGCCGCGCTGGCGTCGAGGAACAAGCGCCGCGCGGCGCGGTAGCCGGGCGCGAAGTGGACGTCAGCGTTCATGGGCGTGCGCAGACCTTCAGCGCACGGGCGCCGGCGCCTTCAACCATTCTTCGGCCAGGTGCACCCAGGCCGTGGCGCCCAGCGGGATCAGCTCGTCGTTGAAGTCGTAGCTGGGGTTGTGCAGCATGCAAGGCCCCAGGCCGTGGCCGCCCTCGCGGTGGGCGCCATCGCCGTTGCCGATCATGAAATAGCAGCCCGGCTTGGCCTGCAGGAAGTAGCTGAAGTCTTCGGCGCCCATGGTCGGCTCGAACTCCTGCACGTTCTCGCGGCCGACCACCTCACCGAGCACACGCTGCACGAAGGCCGTCTCGTGCGGGTGGTTCACCGTGGGCGGGTAGTTGCGCTTGAAGCTGAACTCGCAGGTGGCGCCGAAGGCCGCGCAGGTGTGCTCGGCCACCTCGCGCATGCGGCGCTCGATGAGGTCGAGCGTCTCGATGCTGAAGGTGCGCACCGTGCCCTGCATCTCGCAGCTGTCGGGCACCACGTTGGTGGCCTCGCCGGCGTGGATCATGGTGACGCTGATCACGCCCGGGTCGATGGGGCGGCGGTTGCGCGTGATGATGGTCTGAAAGGCCATCACCATCTGCGCGGCCACCGGCACGGGGTCGATGCCCAGGTGCGGCAGCGCGGCGTGGCTGCCCTTGCCGCGGATGGTGATGCTGAACTCGTTGCTGCTGGCCATCATCGGCCCGTTTTTCACCGCGAAGCTGCCCACGGGCATGCCGGGCCAGTTGTGGGCGCCGAACATGGCTTCCATCGGGAAGAGCTCGAAGAGGCCGTCCTGGATCATCTCGCGCGCGCCGCCACCGCCTTCTTCGGCGGGCTGGAAAACGAGGTAGACAGTGCCGTCGAAGTTGCGGTGCTTGGCGAAGTGCTTGGCCGCGGCCAGCAGCATGGCGGTGTGGCCGTCGTGGCCGCAGGCGTGCATCTTGCCGGGGTGCTGGCTGGCGTGCGCGAAGGTGTTGTGCTCGGTCATGGGCAGCGCGTCGATGTCGGCGCGCAGGCCCACGGCGCGGCTCGACGTGCCGTTCTTGACGATGCCCACCACGCCGGTTTTGCCCAAGCCGCGGTGGATGGGGATGCCCCAGTCGGTGAGGGCCTTGGCGATGACGTCGGCCGTGCGCACTTCTTGAAAGCACAGCTCGGGGTGGGCGTGGATGTCGCGGCGGATGGCGGTGACTTCGGCCGCGTCGGCCAGGATGGGTTCGATGAGCTTCATGGCGCGGGGTGGGCTGCAGTCCTTGGAAAGTGCATCTTAGCCAGCCCCCGGGCGCGCTGCCGGGTGGGTGTGCGATAGTCTTTTGATGAGTTCCGCCACCCTCAGCACAGCCGGGCAGCCGGCCGCCACCGTGGTGCAGGGCGCCTGCCCGCACGACTGCCCCGACACCTGCGCCCTGCACATCACCGTGGAAGACGGCCGTGTCACGCGGGTGGCCGGTGACCCCGATCACCCGCCCACCCACGGCGCGCTGTGCACGAAGGTGAGCCGCTATGCCGAGCGCACCTACCACCCCGAACGTGTGCTCACGCCATTGAAGCGTGTGGGCCGCAAAGGCGAGGGCCGCTTCGAGCCTGTGTCTTGGAGCGAAGCGCTGGCCGACATCGCCGGCCGCCTGGCAAGCATCGCCGCGCGCGACCCCGAAGCCATCCTGCCCTACAGCTACGCCGGCACCATGGGCCTGGTGCAGGGCGACGGCATGGCCGCGCGCTTCTTCCACCGGCTGGGCGCCAGCCTGCTGGACCGCACCATCTGCGCCAGCGCCGGTGCCGAGGGCCTGATGGCCACCTACGGCGGCAAGGTCGGCATGCACGTGGAGTTTTTTGCCGAGAGCCGGCTCATCCTGGTGTGGGGCAGCAACCCCATCACGAGCAGCGTGCATTTCTGGAACTTCGCGCAGCAGGCCAAACGCGCTGGCGCGAAACTGGTGTGCATCGACCCGCGCCGCACCGAGACCGCCGAGAAGTGCCACCAGCACATCGCGCTGCGCCCGGGCACCGACGGCGCGCTGGCCCTGGGCCTGATGCACGAGCTGATCACGCACGAGCTGCTCGACCACGATTACGTGAACCGCCATGTCGAAGGCTGGCCGGCGCTGCGCGAACGTGCGCTGCAGTGGCCGCCCGAGCGCGTGGCGCAGGTCTGCGGCATCACGGCCGATGAAGTGCGCGGCCTCGCGCAAGACTACGGCCGCACCCAGCCAGCGGCCATCCGCCTGAACTACGGCATGCAGCGCGTGCGGGGCGGCGGCAATGCCGTGCGCCTGGTGGCGCTGCTGCCCTGCCTGACCGGCGCCTGGCGCCACCGCGCCGGCGGCCTGCTGCTGAGCAGCTCGGGCTGGTTCAAGGGCGTGCGGCACGACGCCTGGCTGCAGCGGCCCGACCTGCTGGGCCCGCGCACGCCGCGCACCATCAACATGAGCACCATCGGCGATGCGCTGATGAGCGAAGCGTCCCCCACCTTCGGGCCGAAGATCGAGGCCGTGGTCGTCTACAACAGCAACCCGGTGGCCGTGGCGCCCGAAAGCGGCAAGGTGGCGCAGGGCTTCGCGCGTGAAGACCTCTTCACCGTGGTGCTGGAGCACTTTCTCACCGACACCGCCGACCACGCCGACTACGTGCTGCCAGCCACCACGCAGCTGGAGCACTGGGACGCGCACAGCGCCTACGGCCACACCTACGCACTGCTCAACCGTCCGGCCATCGCGCCGCTGGGGCAGGCGCGCAGCAATGCGGCCATCTTCCGCGCGCTGGCGGCGCAGATGGGCTTTGACGAGCCTTGTTTTGCCGACAGCGACGAAACCATGGCCCGCGGGGCTTTCGATGCGCGGCACGTCGATCTGGACGAGTTGTTCGCGCGCGGCTGGTCGAAGCTGAAGATCGCCGAAGCGCCTTTTGCCGAAGGCGGTTTCCCCACGCCCAGCGGCAAGGCCTGGGCCGATGCACCGGGTTACGGCCTGCCCGACCACCTGCCCAATTACGAAAGCGCCGAAAACGCGCCCGAGCTGGCCGCGCGCTTTCCGCTAGCCATGATTTCGCCGCCGGCGCGGCATTTCCTCAACAGCACTTTCGTCAACGTGGCCAGCCTGCGCGCCGCCGAAAAAGAACCGCTGCTGGAGATGCACGCCGACGACGCGGCCGCACGCGGCCTGCCCGACGCCAGCGAGGTGCTGGTCTTCAACGACCGCGGTCACTACCGTTGCCGCCTGAAGGTGAGCACGCGCGCGCGGCCGGGTGTCGTCAACGGCCTGGGCATCTGGTGGCGCAAGCTGGGGCTGGACGGCACCAACGTCAACGAGCTCACGAACCAGCGCCTCACCGACCTGGGCCGCGCGCCCACTTTCTACGACTGCCTCGTCGAGGTGCGCGCGGCTTGAGCGGTGGCGGGCACACGAACAAGCCCCGGCGCTGGGCGATCTGGAGTATCGGGGGCACAGCGCTGATGGCCACGGGCGGCTTGATCGGCACGGCGCTGCTGGCGGCAGCGGCCGTGTGCCTCACCAGCGGCTGCAGCACGCTGGCTTACTACGCCCAGGCCGCTGGCGGCCATCTCGATCTGCTGCAGCGCGCCCGCCCCGTGGCCGAAGTGGTGGCCGACCCTGCCACGCCCGCGCCGCTGCGCCAGCGCCTGCAGCGCAGCCAGCAGATGCGTGACTTTGCTGCGCGTGAACTGCAGCTGCCTGACAACGACAGCTACCGCCGTTTTGCCGACCTGCAGCGCGAGGCCGTGGTGTGGAACGTGGTGGCCGCGCCCGAGCTGGGCCTGGCGCTGAAGACCTGGTGTTTTCCGGTGATGGGCTGCGTGGGCTACCGCGGTTATTTCAGCCGCGAAGCCGCCGAGGCCCTGGCTGCGCAGCTCAAGGCCGAAGGCTGGGAGGTGATGCTCTACGGCGTGCCGGCCTACAGCACGCTGGGCTGGAGCAACTGGGTGGGCGGCGACCCGCTGCTCAACACCTTCATCACCTGGAGCGAGCCCGAGCTGGCGCGTTTGATCTTCCACGAGCTGGCGCACCAGGTGGTCTACGTGGCCGACGACACCACCTTCAACGAAAGTTACGCCACCGCGGTGGAGCGCCTGGGCGGCCGCCTGTGGCTGGCGCAGCACGGCAGCGCCGCGGCCCTGGCCGAGGTGCAGGCCAGCGAGCGGCGTCGCGAAGACTTTCGCGCGCTCACCGCGCGCACGCGGCAGCGCCTGCTGCAGGTGTACGAAGCCCCGGGCAGCGACCTTCAAAAGCGGCAGGCCAAAGCCGAGGTGATGGCCGCGCTGCGCACCGAATACGCCGCCTTGAAGGCCGGCCCCTGGGCGGGGTTCTCGGGATATGACGGCTGGTTCTTGCGTGCCAACAATGCCGCCTTCGGCGTGCTGGCCGCCTACAACGAACTGGTGCCCGGCTTCGAGCGGCTGTTCGAAGCGCAGGGGCGCGACTGGTTGAAGTTTCATGGCGCCGTGAAGGAACTGGCCGCCTTGCCCACAGACGAAAGACGCAAGCGCCTGTTGCCCCCGGCCACCGCCGCATCATCCCCTGCAACGCCTTGAAGGCACCCGCTACAGAGACACCACCATGGCCGATATCCACATCCACCGTGACCACAGCCTGGGCCTGGCCCAGGCCCGCAAGATCGCCTGGCAATGGGCTGAAGAAGTGGAAAACAAGTTCGACATGGCTTGCACCGTGATCGAAGGCGACACCAGCGACACGGTGGAGTTCACACGCTCGGGCGTGAACGGCCGCCTCATCGTGGCGGGTGACCACTTCGAGCTCGACGCCAAGCTCGGCTTCCTGCTCGGCGCCTTCAGCAAGACCATCGAAGGCGAGATCACCAAGAACCTCGATGCACTGCTGGCCGGCAGCAAGCCGGCGAAGAAGGCGGCCGCGAAAAAAGCGGCGAAGTGAGCCTCAGCGCGGCAACGCCAGCCCGAGCAGCGGTGCGTCGTGCGCCTGCAGGAAATCAGCGCCCTGCTCGATGAGGTAGTAGCGAAAGGCCTCGGCCGCCGGGCTGAGCACCTTCTCGCCCAGGTGCACCACGTTCCAGGTGCGCATCACCGGTGTGCCGGCGATGTCCAGCACCTTGAGCAGGCCGCTGTGGACCTCCAGGCCCACGGTGTGCAGCGACAGGAAGCTCACGCCCATGCCGGCCATCACGGCCTGCTTGATGGTTTCATTGCTGCCCATCTCCATGGTGATGCGCGGCTCGAAACGGTGTTCTTCGAAGAAGCGCTCCATCGCGTTGCGCGTGCCCGAGCCCTGCTCGCGCACGATGAAGGGGTAGGGCGCCAGCGCATCGGGCGGCGGGTGGCCCAGGCGCAGCAACTCGTGCCCCGGCGGCGCCACGAACACCAGCGGGTGGGCGGCAAAAGCCTCTGAGCGCGCGGCCAGTTCGCGCGGCGGCCGGCCCATCACCGAGAGATCGACATCGCCGCTGTGCATGCGCGTGAGCAGGTCTTCGCGGTTGCCGGCCACCACCAGGCGCACGTCGATGCCGGGGTGGTCGGCGCGAAACTGCGCCAGCAGCCGCGGCACGAAGTACTTCGCCGTGCTGACCATGCCCACGGTCAGCAGCCCGTGCTCCAGGCGCTTGAAGCGGCCCATGGCGTTTTCGGCGTCGCGCAGCGCGCCCAGCAGCTTCTTGGCGTGAACCACGAAGTACTCGCCGGCGGTGGACAGCGTGAGCGTGCGCCCGGTGCGATCAAACAGCTGCAACCCGACCTGCGTTTCCACCTCTTTCAGCTGCATCGACACCGCCGGCGGCGTGAGGTGCAGGGCCTCGGCCGCGCGTGTGACGCTGCCGAGTTTGGCCACCTCCAGGAATACCCGCAGCTGCCGGAAGGTGACGTTCATAGTTAAGACAAACCTGAATCTGAAGTCAACAAAGTCTGACTGGTGTTTATATCAGCGAATTCTGATGATAGGGCCACGTTCCGATCACCCACCCTCAGGAGACACCGCATGAACGCACCTGTCGACGCCGGCCTGAAAGCCGACGCCACCCAGATCACCGACGCCAAGAAGCGCTACAGCGCGGGCGTGCTCAAGTACCGCCAGATGGGCTACTGGGTGCCCGACTACGTGCCCAGCGCCACCGACACGGTGTGCCTGTTCCGCATCACGCCGCAGGACGGTGTGGACCCGGTGGAAGCCGGCGCCGCCGTGGCGGGTGAATCGAGCACCGCCACCTGGACCGTGGTGTGGACCGACCGCCTCACCGCTTGCGAGAACTACCGCGCCAAGTGCTTCAAGGTGGAGCCCGTGCCGGGCCGGCCGGGCGAGTATTTCGCTTGGGTGGCCTACGACATCATCCTGTTCGAAGAAGGCTCCATCGCCAACATGACGGCCAGCCTCATCGGCAACGTCTTCTCGTTCAAGCCTCTCAAGGCGGCGCGGCTGGAAGACATCCAGATCCCGGTGGCCTATGTGAAGACCTTCAAGGGCCCGCCCACCGGCCTGATCGTCGAACGTGAGCGGCTCGACAAGTTCGGCCGCCCGCTGCTGGGCGCCACCACCAAGCCCAAGCTGGGCCTGAGCGCCCGCAACTACGGCCGCGTGATCTACGAAGGCCTGAAGGGCGGCCTCGATTTCATGAAGGACGACGAGAACATCAACTCGCAGCCCTTCATGCACTGGCGCGACCGTTTTCTCTACGTGATGGAAGGCGTGAACAAGGCCAGCGCGGTGACGGGCGAGGTCAAGGGCAGCTACCTCAACGTCACGGCTGGCACGATGGAGGCCATCTACGAGCGGGCCGAGCTGGCCAAGCAGCTGGGCAGCGTGGTCATCATGATCGACCTCATCGTCGGCTGGCCCTGCATCCAGTCTTTGGGTGAATGGTGCCGGCGCAACGACATGATCCTGCACCTGCACCGCGCCGGCCACGGCACCTACACGCGGCAGAAGAACCACGGCGTGAGCTTCCGCGTCATCGCCAAGTGGCTGCGCCTGGCGGGTGTGGACCACATGCACACCGGCACCGCCGTGGGCAAGCTGGAAGGCGACCCGATGACGGTGCAGGGCTACTACAACGTCTGCCGCGACGCCTACACCAAGACCGACCTGCCGCGCGGCCTGTACTTCGACCAGGACTGGTGCGACCTGAAGAAGGTGATGCCGGTGGCCAGCGGCGGCATCCACGCAGGGCAGATGCACCAGCTGCTGCACCTCTTCGGCGACGACGTGATCCTGCAGTTCGGCGGCGGCACCATCGGCCACCCGGCCGGCATCCAGGCCGGTGGCGTGGCCAACCGGGTGGCGCTGGAGTGCATGGTCAAGGCGCGCAACGAGGGCAAGGACATCCTCAACGAGGGCCCCGAGATCCTCAAGAAGGCGGCCCAGTTCTGCACGCCGCTGAAGCAGGCGCTCGATACCTGGGGCGACATCAGCTTCAACTACACGTCCACCGACACATCCGACTACGCCGTGACCCCGGCCGTGGCCTGACGCGAGCCCCAAGGAGACCTTCACCATGATGACCAACCCCACCGGCCGCATCACGCAAGGCCAGTTCAGTTTTCTGCCCGAGCTCAGCGACGAAGAGATCACGATGCAGATCGACTACGGCCTGGCCAAGGGCTACGCCTGGAGCGTGGAGTACACCGACGACCCGCACCCGCGCAACACCTACTGGGAGATGTTCGGCATGCCGATGTTCGACCTGCAGGACGCCGCCGGCGTGATGATGGAACTGAACAACTGCCGCAAGACCTTCCCCAGCCACTACATCCGGCTGATGGCCTTCGACAGCACACGCGGCATCGAGAGCATCGCGATGAGCTTCATCGTCAACCGGCCCGCGCAGGAGCCCGGCTTCGGCCTCGTGCGGCAAGAGGTGGACGGCCGCAGCATCCGCTACACGGTGCACAGCTACGCCACCGACAAGCCGGAAACACAACGCTACTGAAGCCCCAGGCCGGAGCCCGCCATGAACTACCGCATCGCACCTTCGTTGCTCTCGGCAGATTTTTCCCGCCTCGGCGACGAGGTGCGTGCGGTGGTCGAGGCGGGCGCCGACTGGATCCACTTCGACGTGATGGACAACCATTACGTGCCCAACCTCACCTTCGGGCCCATGGTGTGCCAGGCCTTGCGCAAGCACACCACCGCGCCCATCGACGTGCACCTGATGGTGCAGCCGGTGGACGCGCTGGCGCAGGCCTTCTGCCAGGCCGGCGCCGACATCGTCACCTTCCACCCCGAGGCCAGCGCGCATGTCGACCGCACGCTGCAGCTCATCAAGGCCGAAGGCAAGCAGTGCGGCCTGGTCTTCAACCCGGCCACGCCGCTGAGCGTGCTGGAGTGGACGCTCGACAAGATCGACGTCGTGCTGCTGATGAGCGTGAACCCGGGTTTCGGCGGCCAGAGTTTCATCGGCCACACGCTGCGCAAGTGTGAGCAGGCGCGGCGCCTGATCGAGCAGAGCGGCCGCGACATCCGCCTGGAGGTGGACGGCGGCATCAAGGTCGACAACATCCGCCGCGTGGCCGACGCCGGGGCCGACACCTTCGTGGCCGGCAGCGCCATCTTCGGCCAGCCCAGCTACAAGGACGTGATCGCCGCCATGCGCCGGGAGCTGGCATGAACACGCCGCTGTACCGCATCCCGGGCACCGCACCGGCCCTTGAAGCCGGCCCCGCCGCCAGTGCTGCGGCCGAGCCGCCCCAGACCATCGGCGAGGTGCTGGCGCAGAGCCAGGTCGAGGCCGTGATGGACGAACTCGACCGCGACCTCATCGGCCTGGTGCCGGTGAAGCAGCGCATCCGCGACATCGCCGCGCTGCTGGTGGTGGACAAGCTGCGCCTGGCGCACGGGCTGCAAGCCCAGACCCCAAGCCTGCACATGAGCTTCACCGGCAACCCCGGCACCGGCAAGACCACGGTGGCGATGCGCATGGCGCAGATCCTCCACCGCCTGGGTTATGTGCGCAAAGGCCATCTCGTGGCCGTGACGCGCGACGACCTCGTGGGCCAGTACATCGGCCACACCGCGCCCAAGACGAAAGAAGTGCTGAAGAAGGCCATGGGCGGCGTGCTCTTCATCGACGAGGCCTACTACCTATACCGCCCCGACAACGAGCGCGACTACGGGCAGGAGGCCATCGAGATCCTGCTGCAGGTGATGGAGAACCAGCGCGACGACCTGGTGGTGATCCTGGCCGGCTACAAAGACCGCATGGACACCTTCTTCCAGAGCAACCCCGGCATGAGCAGCCGCATCGCGCACCACCTCGACTTTCCTGATTACGCGCACGGCGAGCTGCAGGCCATCGCCGACAGGATGCTCGCCTCGCTGAACTACCGTTTTGGCGTCGGCGCGCGCGAAGCTTTTGACGAATACCTGCAGCACCGCATCACGCAGCCGCACTTCGCCAATGCGCGCAGCGTGCGCAACGCGCTCGACCGCATGCGCTTGCGCCAGGCCAGCCGCCTGTTCACCGAGCGCGACCGCGTGCTCAGCCGCGAAGACCTGAGCACGCTGGATGAAAGCGACGTGCGCGCCAGCCGCGTCTTCACGGCGGCCTGACAGCAAACGAAGAAGTACCAAGGAGCATCCCCATGCCACTGACCGGACGCTGGACGCTCACGCGTTACCTGATCGAGCAGCGCAAGCGTTTCCCGCAGGCCAGCGGTGAACTCAACGCGCTGCTGCTCGATGTTTCGATGGCCTGCAAGTCCATCGCCCGCATCGTGGCGCTGGGGGCCCTGGGCGATGCGACGCCGGGTGCTGAAGTGCAGGGCGGTGCCACCAACGTACAGGGCGAAGTGCAGAAGCCGCTGGACGTGATGTCCAACGACATCTTCATCCGCATGAACGAATGGAACGGCCACCTCGCCGGCATGGCCAGCGAGGAGATGGACGAGCCCAAGCAGATCCCCACGAACTACCAGCGTGGCAAGTATTTGCTGGTCTTCGACCCGCTGGACGGCAGCAGCAATATCGACGTCAACGTCAGCGTCGGCAGCATCTTCAGCGTGCTGCGTGCGCCGCAGGACGTGATCGACAGCGGGCGTGACGTGACCGAGGCCGATTTCCTGCAGCCCGGCGCTGCGCAGGTGGCCGCGGGTTATGCGCTCTACGGCCCCACCACCATGCTGGTGCTGACGGTGGGCGACGGCGTGGCCGGCTTCACGCTCAACCCCAACCTGGGCGAGTTCGTGCTCACGCACGACAAGATCCGCGTGCCCGAGCAGACGCACGAGTTCGCCATCAACACCAGCAACTCGCGTTTCTGGGAGCCGCCGGTCAAGCGTTATGTCGATGAATGCCTGGCCGGCAAGCCGGGCCCGCGCGGCAAGGACTTCAACATGCGCTGGATTGCCAGCATGGTGGCCGAGGCGCACCGCATCCTCATGCGTGGCGGCGTCTTCCTCTACCCGCGCGACACGAAAGACCCCAGCAAGCCCGGCCGCCTGCGCCTGCTGTACGAGGCCAACCCCATCGGCATGGTGATGGAGCAGGCCGGCGGCCGCTGCAGCACCGGCCGCCAGCCCATGCTGGCCGTGCAGCCGACCTCCTTGCACCAGCGCATCGGCCTCGTGTTCGGCAGCGCCGCCGAGGTGGAGCGCATCGAGCGTTACCACCACGGGCCGCAGCCCGACGAAGCACCGCCGCCGCTTTTCGCGCCCCGCAGCCTGTTCCGAGACTGATCCGAGAAAGACGCGCCATGTCGCACAAACACCCCATCATCGCCATCACCGGCAGCAGCGGCGCCGGCACCAGCAGCGTCACGCGCACCTTCGAGAACATCTTCCGCCGCGAAGGCGTGAAGGCCGCGGTCATCGAAGGCGACAGCTTCCACCGCTACGACCGCAAGGAAATGCGCGCCCGCCAGGCCGAGGCCGAAAAGGCCGGCAACAAGAACTTCAGCCACTTCGGGCCCGAGAACAACCTCTTCCCCGAACTGGAAAGCCTGTTCCGCGCCTACAGCGAAACCGGCACCGGCAAACGCCGCAAGTACCTGCACGACCCCGTGGAAGCTGCGCCCTACCAGCAAGACCCGGGCACCTTCACCGCCTGGGAAGACATCCCCACCGGCACCGACATGCTGTTCTACGAAGGCCTGCACGGCGCCGTGGTCACGCCGGAGCTCGACATCGCCAAGCACCCCGATCTGCTGGTGGGCGTGGTGCCGGTGATCAACCTCGAATGGATCCAGAAGCTCTGGCGCGACAAGCACATCCGTGGCTACAGCACCGAGGCCGTGACCGACACCATCCTGCGGCGCATGCCCGACTACGTTCACTACATCGTGCCGCAGTTCGAGCACACGCACGTCAACTTCCAGCGTGTGCCGGTGGTGGACACCAGCAACCCCTTCATCGCACGCGACATCCCCACGGCCGACGAGAGCATCTGCGTCATCCGCTTCAAGAACCCCAAGGGCATCGACTTCCCCTACCTGCTGAACATGATCAACGACTCGTGGATGAGCCGCGCCAACACGCTGGTGGTGCCCGGCGGCAAGATGGAGCTGGCGATGCAGCTCATCTTCACGCCCTACATCTGGCGCATGATGGAACGGCGCCAGCGCGCCCACGGAGCGATGTGATGGCCAGCACCTCCACCGACCGCGTGCTGCGCGGCGCGCCCCGCTTCGACAACACCAGCGCCAACGCGCTGCGGGCGCTGGCCATGGACGCCGTGCAGGCCGCCAACAGCGGCCACCCCGGCGCGCCCATGGGCATGGCCGAGATGGCCACCGCGCTGTGGCAGCGCCACCTCAAGCACAACCCGGCCAATCCGAAGTGGGCCGACCGCGACCGTTTTGTGCTGAGCAACGGCCATGCCTCGATGCTGCTGTACGCGCTGCTGCACCTGAGCGGCTACGCGCTGCCGCTGGCCGAGCTGAAGCGCTTTCGCCAGCTGCACAGCCTGACACCCGGACACCCCGAGGTGGACGTGACACCGGGCGTGGAAACCACCACCGGCCCGCTGGGCCAGGGTCTCACCAACGCCGTGGGCATGGCGCTGGCCGAGAAGCTGCTGGCCGACCACTTCAACCGCCCCGGCCACACGGTGGTGGACCACCACACCTATGTTTTCCTCGGTGACGGCTGTCTGATGGAGGGTGTGAGCCACGAGGCCTGCTCGCTGGCCGGTGCGCTGAAGCTCAACAAGCTCATCGCGCTGTACGACGACAACGGCATCAGCATCGACGGCGACGTGCAGGCCTGGTTTGCCGATGACACGGCGGCGCGTTTCCGCGCCTACGGCTGGCAGGTCATCGGGCCGGTGAACGGGCACGACGTGGAGGCGCTCGACGCCGCGCTGGCCCAGGCCAAGGCGTCCAGCGGCGGGCCTTCCATCGTGCTGTGCCACACCACCATCGGCGCCGGCTCGCCGGCCCGCGAGGGCACGGCCAAGGCCCACGGCGAGCCGCTGGGTGCCGAGGAAATCGCGGCCACGCGGGCGCGCCTGGGCTGGCCGCACGCGCCCTTCGAGATCCCGGCCGAGGTGGCCGCGGCCTGGAGCGCGGCCGAAAGCGGCCTGCGCCGTGAAGGGCGCTGGCGCCTGGCTTTCGAGGCCTACCGCAGCGAGCACCCGGCCCTGGCGGCGGAGTTCGAGCGCCGCTGCAGCGGTACGCTGCCGGCCGACATCGCCGGCCAGCTGGCCGCGGTGGTTCAGGGCTTCCAGGCCCGCGGTGAAACGCTGGCCACCCGCAAGGCCTCGCAGAAGGCGCTGGCCGAACTGGCCGCGCTGCTGCCCGAGCTGCTGGGCGGCAGCGCCGACCTCACGGCCAGCAACCTCACCGATTTTCCGGGCTGCGGCGCCGTGCGCGGTGGCCAGAGCGGCGGCCGCCACATCAACTACGGCGTGCGCGAGTTCGGCATGGCCGCGGTGATGAACGGCATCGCGCTGCACGGCGGTTTCATTCCCTACGGCGGCACCTTCCTCACCTTCAGCGACTACAGCCGCAACGCCATCCGCATGGCCGCGCTGATGAAGCGGCGCGTGGTACATGTGTTCACGCACGACAGCATCGGCCTGGGCGAAGACGGCCCCACGCACCAGCCGGTGGAGCACGCGGCCAGCCTGCGGCTGATCCCCAACCTGGATGTCTGGCGGCCCTGCGACGGCGCTGAAACCGCGGCGGCCTGGGCCAGCGCCGTGACGCTGGCCGACCGGCCCACCGCGCTGCTGCTGTCGCGCCAGAACCTGCCGGCGCAGCCGCGCACCGCGGCGCAGTGCGAGGCCATCGCGCGTGGCGGCTACGTGCTGGTGGATGTGCCGGCCGGCGCTGCGCCGCAGGCCGTGCTGATCGCCACCGGCTCTGAAGTGGCGCTGGCGCTGCAGGCGCAGGCCGAGCTGGCCGCGGCCGGGGTGCCGGTGCGGGTGGTGTCCATGCCGTCCACCACGGTGTTCGAGCGCCAGCCACGTGCCTGGCGCGAGGCGGTGTTGCCGCGCGGCGTGCCGCGTGTGTCGGTGGAAGCCGGCGTCACGCGCGGCTGGGGCGACCTGGGCTGTGCCGCGGCCCTGGGCGTGGACCGTTTCGGCGAGAGCGCCCCGGCCGGCGATGTGGCGCGCGCGCTGGGCCTCAGCGCCGCCGCGCTGGTGGCGCTGGTGCAGGCCACGCTGGCTGCCAACGCTGATTGAAACGCCGCACCATGCCCGAACACAAAGCAGTTGAGGCCCTGGGCCTGCGCTACGCCCTCGTCAGCTTCGACCTCGATGGCACGCTGGTCGACACCGCGGGCGAAATCGCCGAGGCCGCCAACCGCGCGCTCGAAGCGCACGGCCTGCCGCGCCAGCCCGTGCCGGCGCTGACCTTGCTCATCGGCCACGGCGCCCACGCGCTGATGCGCCAGTTGCTGGCCCGCCTGGGTGCTGCGGTGGAGGTGGAGGCCGTGCTGGCCAGCTTCGAGCGCCATTACGCCGACACCACCGGCACCCTGGGCCTGCCCTACCCCGGGGCGGCCCAGACGCTGCAACGCCTGCGCGCGGCCGGCGTGCGTGTGGCCTGCGTGACCAACAAGGAAGCCCGCCTGACCGGCCTGCTGCTGCGGCACCACGGCCTGCTGGAGGCTTTCGATCTCGTCATCGGCGGCGACACGCTGGCGCAGAAAAAGCCGCATGCCAGCGTGTTGCAGCACGTGGCGCAGCACTTCGGCTTGCCGCTGCATTCGGTGGCGCACGTGGGCGATTCGGCCACCGACGTGAACGCCGCGCGCAACGCCGGCGTGGCCGCCTGGGCCGTGCCCTGGGGCTACAACGCCGGCGAGCCCATCAGCCTGGCCCGACCCGACATCGTCTTTCAGTCACTGCCGGCCGTGGCCGACCACGTGTGCCAGGAGAACGCCGCATGATCGAAGCCCTGCTCTGGGACGTGGACGGCACCCTGGCCGAAACCGAACGCGACGGCCACCGCCCGGCTTTCAACGACGCCTTCGCTGCGCTGGGCCTGGGCTGGCGCTGGAGCGAGGCGCGTTACGGCGAGCTGCTGCGCGTCACCGGGGGGCGCGAGCGCGTCCTGCTCGACATGGCCACGCAGCCCGATGCCCCCGGCACGCAGGGCGAGCGCGAGGCGCTGGCGCGTGAGCTGCACCGGCGCAAGAACCTGGCCTACGAAACGCGCCTGGCGCTCGGCGCCATCACGCTGCGCCCGGGCGTGGCCGCGATGCTCGACGAGGCGCTTGGGCGCGGGCTGCGCCTGGCCATCGTCACCACCACCAGCCGCGCCAATGTGCAGGGCCTGCTGCGCCACACGCTGGGCGCCGCTGCGCTGGCGCGTTTCGAGGTGGTGGTGTGCGGCGAAGACGTGGCCGCCAAGAAGCCCGACCCCGAGGCCTACCTGCTGGCGCTGCAGCAGCTGGGTGTGTCGCCGCTGGCCACGCTGGCGCTGGAAGACTCGCCGGCCGGCGTGGCCGCCGCCCGGGCGGCCGACGTGCCGGTGCTCGTGACGCGCAGCGCCTATTTCGCCGACGACACCGTCGAGGGCGTGGTGGCCGTGGGCCCGGGCCTGCACACCCGCGAAGGCTGGCGCCCGGCCCTCGGCGGCGACAGCGGCAGCGGCGGTAGCGCCCCGCAGCGCGTCACGCTCGACGACCTGCTCGATTGGCACGCCCGCATGGATTTTGTTTCTCAATTCGGCTGAACCTGGAGCCTTCCCATGGCCTTGATTTCCCTGCGACAGATGCTGGACCACGCCGCCGAATACGGCTACGGCGTGCCGGCCTTCAACGTCAACAACCTCGAACAGGTGCACGCCATCATGGAGGCGGCGCAGGAGACCCAGGCGCCCGTCATCCTGCAGGCCAGCGCCGGTGCCCGCAAGTACGCGGGCGAGCCCTACCTGCGCCACCTGGTGCTGGCCGCGGTGGAGGCCCACCCCGACATCCCGGTGGTGCTGCATCAAGACCACGGCGCGTCGGCCGCGGTGTGCCTGCAGGCCCTGCGCAGCGGTTTCACCAGCGTGATGATGGACGGCTCCTTGCTGGAAGACGCCAAGACGCCCGCGAGCTACGACTACAACGTCGAGGTCACGCGCGATGTCTGCCGCCTGGCGCACGCCGTGGGTGTGAGCGTGGAAGGTGAACTCGGTTGCCTGGGCAGCTTGGAAAGCGGCCAGGCCGGCGAAGAAGACGGCGTGGGCGCCGAGGGCCAGCTCAGCCACGAGCAGATGCTCACCGACCCCGCGCAGGCCCGTGATTTCGTCGCCCGCACCGGCGTGGACGCGCTGGCCATCGCCATCGGCACCAGCCACGGCGCCTACAAGTTCACGCGCCAGCCCACGGGCGACATCTTGGCCATCGAACGCATCGCCGCCATCCATGCCGCCGTGCCCGACACCCACCTGGTCATGCACGGCTCGTCCAGCGTGCCGCAGGAATGGCTGGCCCTGATCCGACGCTATGGCGGCGACATCAAAGAGACCTACGGCGTGCCGGTGGAAGAGATCCAGCGCGGCATCCAGAGCGGGGTGCGCAAGATCAACATCGACACCGACATCCGCCTGGTGATGACGGGCGCCATGCGCCAGGTCTTCAGCGAGCAGCCTGCGGAGTTCGACCCGCGCAAGGCCCTGGCAGCGGCCAAGAAGGCCGCGCGCGGCCTGTGCAAGCTGCGTTTCGAGGCCTTCGGCTGCGCCGGCATGGCCGCCCGCATCCGGCCCGTGGCGCTGGACGCCATGGTGCAGCGCTACCGCTGATGCCCCCCGGCCAGCCGGCGGCCGCGCTTGGTGGCAGCATCGGGTTTCCCAGTCCAACCACGGCGGCCTCGATGAAACACCTCACTTCGGCGGCTCTGCTGCTGTCTGCCCTGACCTTGTGCGCGGCGCCGGGCGCAGCCTGTGCCCAGGCCGCGCCGGCCCCCACGGCCGCACCGGCGGCCTGCCCCGCCCTGCTGCAGCACAGCTTTCCGCGCCTGCAGGACGAAAAGCCGCAGAACCTGTGCCAGTACGCCGGCAAGGTGCTGCTGGTCGTCAACACGGCCAGCAAGTGCGGCTTCACGCCGCAGTACGAAGGCCTGGAAGCACTCAGCGCCAAGTACGGCCCGCAGGGCCTGGTGGTGCTGGGTTTCCCCAGTGGCGACTTTGGCGGGCAAGAGCTGAAGGACAGCAAGGAAATCGCCGACTTCTGCTTCAACACCTATGGCGTGAAGTTCCCGATGTTCGGCAAGAGTTCGGTCAAGGGCAGTGCGGCCAACCCGCTGTACGTGCAACTCATCCAGGCCACCGGCAAGACGCCGGGCTGGAACTTCCACAAGTACCTGGTGGGCCGCGACGGCAAGCCCCTGGGCAGCTATGGCAGCAACGTCACGCCCACCGCGCCCACGCTGGTGGCGGAGATCGAGAAAGCGCTGGCGGCGAAGTGAGGTGAGCCCCCGGGCTCACCTTCTCACCTTGCCGTCGCCGGTGAGCATCGAGAGTTCGACGAAGCTCGAACCGCGGCGGTTGCGCGGGCCGAAGTTGACCTGGAAGCCGCCGGCGTCGAAACGCTGCATCGATTCAAGGGCGTCGACGAACGAAGCGCGCGTGGGGTTGCCGCCGGCCCGGCGCAGGCCCTCGGCGAAGACCTTGGCGCCCACGTAACCCTCGATGCTGCTGTAGTTGGCCGTGGCGTCGCCGCCCGCGCGCTTGACGGCATCGAGGTACTCGCGCGCCAGCGCGTTGGTGGTGCTGAAGGGGAAGGGCATGACCTGGCTCACCACCACGCCCAGGCCGTCCTTGCCCAGCTCGTCGGCCAGGGCCTGCGTGCCGACGAAGCTGACGTTGTAGAAGGTGCCTCCGTAGCCGGCCTTGCGCGCCTCGCGCACGAAGGTGGCGCAGCTCTTGTAGGCGCTGATCTGCACCACGGCATCGGGCATGGTGGGCACGATGGCCTTGACGGCCGCCGCCACGTCCACCGAGTTGCGTTCCACCAGGCCCACGGCCGTGGGCTGCAGGTTCTGGGCTTTCAGCGCGCGCAGCACGCCGTCCAGCCCGGCCTGGCCGTAGCTGTCGTTCTGGCGGAAGACAGCGATCTTTTTCAGCCCCAGCGAGGTGAGCTGCTTCACGATGAGCGCGGTTTCGTCGTAGTACGAAGCGCGCACGTGGAAGACGTTGCGGTTGTAGGGCTCGCGCAGCGCCTCGGCACCGGTGAAGGCGCCGAAGAAGGGGATGCCCGCGGCCGTCACCAGCGGCAGCGCCGCCAGCGAGGTGGGCGTGCCCACATAGCCAAAAAGCGCAAACACCTCGTCGTCGATCAGCGTGCGCGTGTTGACGGCGCAGCGTTCGGGCTCGTAGCCGTCGTCCATGGCCTTGAGTTCGACACGCCGGCCGCCCACGCCGCCCTCGGCGTTCAGGCGGTCGAAGAAGATGCGCGCGCCGCGGTTCATCTGCAGGCCCAGCTGCGCCGCGGGGCCGCTCATCGCGGCGCTCTGGCCCAGAACGATGCGGCGTTCACCCTGGGCCCAGCCGGGCAAGGCCAGCGTGGCTGCAGCGCCACCCAGCAGGGATTTCAGGGCGTGGCGGCGGGGCATGGACACGGCGGACATCCAGGCTTATTTCAAGGATTCGATGAGGTCGACGTAGGCCTGCATGGCCTCTTCGGCGCTGGTGCCCTTGATCGAATCCCAGGCGTCGAACTTGGCGCGGCCCACCATGTCGGTGAAGCCGGGGCGTTTGCCCTGCACGTCACCTTCGGTGGCCTGCTTGTAGAGCGAGTAGATCTTCAGCAGCGTCATGTTGTCGGGCTTTTCCGGCAGCTGCTTGCTGGCGGCAACGGCGGCTTCGAAGGTGGCTTTGAGGTCGGCCATGGCAGGGGGCTCCGTGGGTGAAAATCCTTGATTGACGGGGCGGATGTTACCCAGCATCGTGCGCCGCTCTGGCGCGCTGCGCCTACCTCTTGCAGGAGTTACTTCAGATGTCCCATGCCGCCGAGCGCATGTCGCGGGTCGATACCGCCTGGCTGCGCATGGACAACGAGGTGAACCTGATGATGATCGTCGGCGTGTGGCTGCTCACGCCGGCCCTCACGCTGGAAGCGCTGCGCGAACGCATCGAGAGCAAGCTGCTGAAGTACGAGCGTTTCCGCCACAAGGCCGTGGCCGATGCGATGGGCGCCACCTGGGTGCCCGACGAGCACTTCGACATCACGCAGCACGTGGTGCCCGCCACGCTGACGCGCCAGCCCGGTGAGAGCGAGCGCCACGCGCTGCAGCGCCTGTGCGGCGAACTCGCGATGACGCCGCTGGACCCGGCACGCCCGCTGTGGCAGTTCCAGTTCATCGAAGACTACGAAGGCGGCAGCGCGCTGGTGGCGCGGGTGCACCACTGCATCGGCGACGGCATCGCGCTGATCAGCGTGATGATGAGCATCACCGACGGTGGCGCCGAGCCGCCCAAACGCCGCAAGCGCGAGCCCGCTGAAGACGCCGGTGAGGCCGACTGGCTGGCCGACGCCGTGCTCAAGCCGCTGACCGACCTGACCATCAAGGCCATCGGCATGTACGGCGGCGGCATGGCCAAGAGCATCGACATGCTGGCCAACCCCTACCAGCCGCTCTTGGGCAGCATGGACATGGCGCGCACCGGCTACAAGGTGCTGGGCGACGTGGCCGCGCTGGCCGTGATGCCCGACGACTCGCCCACGCTGCTGAAAGGCAAGCCCGCCGGCCGCAAGGCCGTGGCCTGGAGCGAGCCGATGTCGCTGGACGCGGTGAAGACCATCGGCAAGGCCCTGGGCTGCAGCGTCAACGACGTGCTGCTGGGCTGCGTGGCCGGGGCCATCGGCGAGTACCTGCGCGGCCGCGGTGAAGATCCGGCGGGCAAGGAAATCCGCGCCATGGTGCCGGTGAACCTGCGCCCGCTGGACAAAGCCTGGCAGCTCGGCAACCGCTTTGGTCTGGCGCCGCTGGTGCTGCCCATCGGCATCAGCAACCCGGTGGCACGTACCTACGCCGTGCACCAGCGCATGAACGAGTTGAAGGGCAGCTACCAGCCGCTGCTGGCCTTTGCGGTGCTGGCGATGTCGGGCTTGTTCATCAAGCCGGTGCAAGACGCCGTGCTGGGCATGTTCGCGAAGAAGGCCACGGCGGTGATGACCAACGTGCCGGGCCCCGCCGTGCCTTTGAAGTTCTGCGGCAGCACGCTGCGCCAGACCATGTTCTGGGTGCCGGCCTCGGGCGACATCGGCGTGGGCGTGTCCATCCTCAGCTACGGCGGCGGTGTGCAGTTCGGGCTGATCACCGACGCCGGCCTGTGCCCCGAGCCGCAGCAGATCATCGAGCGCTTCGAGCCCGAGTTCGAGAAGCTGCTTTACCTCACGCTGATGCTGCCCTGGGCCGGGCAGGACGGCGCCTGACACCCTTCCAAGGAGACACCCATGACCATCAGCGTCGACATCGATCTCGGCTACGAATTCACCGTCAAGGCGGGCATGAAGGAGGTGTTCGACCTGCTCTCGCACGTGCCCACCTCGGCCAGTTTTTTCCCGAAGGTGGACAAGCTCACCGAGATCGCGAAGGACACCTACCGCTGGGAAATGGAGAAGGTGGGCACCGCGCAGGTGAACATCCAGACCGTCTACGCGAGCAAGTACGTCGCCGACCGCAAGAAGGGCACCGTGGTCTGGACCCCCGTGAAGGGCGAAGGCAACGCGCTGGTCGGCGGGCACTGGAAGCTGAAGGAAGGCCAGGCTGGCACCGAGATCGAGTTCAAGGTGGCCGGCAGCGTGGACGTGCCGCTGCCCGGTTTGATGAAGGCGCTGGTGGCGCCGGTGGTGAGCAGCGAGTTCGAGAAGCTCGTCGACAAGTACATCGCCAACCTCATCAAGAAGTTTGGAGGCGAGGTGGAGTGACACACTCCCGGGCTGTCGTCTTGAACGCCCGGAGTTCTGTCTTGTCCCATCCCCAGTTCACCCGCCGCCGCCTCGGCCAGGCCGCGGCCGCTCTTGGTGCCAGCACGCTGTGGCCGCTGCAAGCCGCCACGCCGCCCGATACGCTGGTGCTGGCCATGCAACTGGACGATCTCATCAGCCTGGACCCGGCCGAGGCTTTCGAGATCACGGCCGGCGAGTTGCTCGGCAACACCTACAACTGCCTGCTGCGCTACGACGTGGCCGAGCCCAGCAAGCTGGTGGCCGACCTCGCCACGCAGTGGGCCGTGTCGGCCGATGGCAAGCGCTACAGCTTCACGCTGCGCCCGGGCCTGAAGTTCGCCAGCGGCAATGCGCTCACGGCCGAAGACGTGGTCTTCAGCCTGCAGCGCGCGGTGCTGCTGGACAAGACGCCGGCCTTCATCCTCACGCAGTTTGGCTTCACCAAGGCGAATGCCAAGGAACGCATCCGCCAGACCGGCCCGCTGACGCTGGAGATCGACACCGACAAGGCCTACGCGCCGACGCTCGTCTACAACTGCCTGACGGCCAGCGTGGCCGCGGTGGTGGACAAGAAGCTGGTGCTCAGCAAAGAAGCCAATGGCGACCTGGGCAGCGGCTGGTTGAAGACCAACTACGCCGGCAGCGGCGCGCTGAAGATCCGCGAGTGGCGCGCCAACCAGCTGGTGGCGCTGGACCGCAACGAGCAATACACGCTGGGCCCCAAGGCCCCGATAGCCCGCGTGATCTACCGCCACGTGAAGGAAAGCGCCACGCAGCGCCTGCTGCTGGAGAAGGGCGATGTCGACATCGCGCGCAACCTCACGCCGCAAGACCTGGACGCAGTGGCCGCCAAGCCCGAGATCAACATCACCGCCACGCCCACGGGGCAGCTCATCTACCTGGGCCTGAACCAGAAGAACCCGGTGCTGGCCAAGCCCGAGGTGCGCGAGGCGATGAAGTGGCTGGTGGACTACGACGCCATCGCCGCGACGATCATGAAAAACATCGGCGTGGTGCACCAGAACTTCCTGCCGCTGGGGCTGCTGGGCGCCTCCAAAGAGCGGCCCTACAAGCTGGACGTGGCCAAGGCGAAGGCGCTGCTGGCCAAGGCTGGTGTGCCCAATGGCTTCAAGGTGACGGTGGACATGCGCACCACGCAGCCCATCCAGGGCATTACCGAGGCGATGCAGCAGACCTTCGCGCGCGCCGGCATCCAGATGGAGATCATCCCCGGCGACGGCAAGCAGACGCTGACCAAGTACCGCGCCCGCAGCCACGACCTCTACATCGGCAACTGGGGCGCGGATTACTGGGATCCGCACACCAACGCCGACACCTTCGCACGCAACCCCGACAACGGCGACAACGCGGCCACCAAGCCGCTGGCCTGGCGCAACGCGTGGGCTATTCCCCAGATGACCAAGATGGCCGACGCCGCCGCGCTGGAGCGTGACGCGGGCAAACGCGCCAAGCTCTACCAGGACATTCAGGCCGAGTTCCGCAAGACCAGCCCCTTCGTGATGCTCTTCCAGCAGACCGAAGTGGCCGCGCACCGCAAGAACGTGGCCGGTTTGCGCCTGGGACCCACGGCCGACGGCACGCTGCTCTACAAGGTCAGCAAACGCTGATGCGGTGGCGTGCATCAGGGCCGCTGCGCGGGGTGCGCGCGGCCGGGGGCCTGGCCTTCTCGGTGGCGCTCACGCTGCTGGGTCTGCTGGCCGTCACCTTCTTCATCGGCCGCGTGGTGCCGGTGGACCCGGTGCTGGCCGTGGTGGGCGACCGCGCGCCCGAGCACGTGGTGCAGCGCACGCGTGAAGAACTGGGCCTTAACCTGCCGCTGCACGAGCAGTTCGCGCGTTACGTCGCCAAGGCCGCGCGGGGCGATTTCGGCACCTCGGTGCTGACGGCCAACCCGGTGTGGGAAGACGTCAAACAGGCCTTCCCGGCCACGCTGGAACTGGCCACCTGCGGCATCCTCATCGGCGCCGGCCTGGGCGTGCCGCTGGGCGTGTGGGCCGCGGTGCGCCGCGGCGGCGCGGCCGACCACGCGGTGCGCGTGATGGGGCTGGTGGGCTACTCGGTGCCCATCTTCTGGCTGGGCCTGATGGCGCTGGTGCTGTTCTACGCCAAGCTGGGCTGGGTGTCGGGGCCGGGGCGCATTGACGTGGCGCACGAGTTCAGTGTCGACCGTGTCACCGGCCTGCTGCTGGTGGATGCGGCCCTGGCGGCGCGCAGCAGCGGCGACTGGTCGGCCTTCCGCAGCGCCTTGAGCCACCTTGTGCTGCCGGCCAGCCTGCTGGGCTATTTCTCGCTGGCCTACATCAGCCGCATGACACGCAGCTTCATGCTGCACGAGCTGGCGCAGGAGTACATCGTCGCCGCGCGCGCCAAGGGCCTGAGCGAGGCGCGCATCGTCTGGCGCCACGCGCTGCGCAACGCGATGGTGCCGCTGGTGACGGTGATCGCGCTCAGCTACGCCGGCCTGCTGGAAGGCAGCGTGCTCACCGAAACCGTGTTCTCGTGGCCGGGCCTGGGTCTCTACCTCACCAACAGCCTGCAGAACGCCGACATGAACGCCGTGCTCGGCGCCACGCTGGTGGTGGGCACGGTCTTCATCGTGCTGAACCTTTTGAGCGATGCGCTGTACCGCTTGCTGGACCCCCGCACGCGCGACACCCGCGCCGAGGTGCCGCGATGAAAGCGCAACTGCAAGACCTGCGGCAGTGGCTGCTGAGCGACCGCCCCGCCTCGCGCCGCCAGGCCGCCTGGGGCCGCGCCTACGCGGGCTGGCGCAGCTTTGCGCGCAACCGGCTCGCGCTGGTGGGCCTGGTGCTGGTGCTGGCGCTGGTGGTGCTGGCCGTGCTGGCGCCTTGGATCGCACCGCACCCGCCCACGGTGGGCGACCTCGCGCAGCGCCTGCAGCCGCCCTCGGCCACGCACTGGTTCGGCACCGACGACCAGGGCCGCGACATCTTCAGCCGCCTGCTGCACGGCAGCCGCATCACGCTCTTCGTGGTGGTGCTGGTGGCGGTGCTGGCCGCGCCCATCGGGCTGCTGGTGGGCACGGCGGCGGGTTACGCGGGTGGCTGGGTCGATGCGCTGCTGATGCGCATCACCGACATCTTTCTCGCCTTCCCGCGGCTGATCCTCGCGCTGGCCTTCGTGGCGGCTTTGGGGCCGGGCATCGAAAACGCGGTGATCGCCATTGCCATCACCAGCTGGCCGCCTTACGCCCGCATCGCCCGCGCCGAAACACTCACGCTGCGCCAGGCCGACTACATCCAGGCCGTGCGCCTCCTGGGTGCCGGGCCCGTGCGTGTGGTGCTGCGCCATGTGATGCCGATGTGCGTGCCCAGCGTCATCGTGCGCGTGACGCTGGACATGGCCGGCATCATCCTCACCGCCGCCGGCCTGGGCTTTCTCGGCCTGGGCGCGCAGCCGCCCATGCCCGAGTGGGGCGCGATGATCGCCGCCGGCCGCGCCTACGTGCTCGACCAGTGGTGGGTGGCCGCCGTGCCGGGTGCGGCCATCTTCATCGTCAGCCTGGCCTTCAACCTGCTGGGCGACGGCCTGCGCGATGCGCTGGACCCGAGGGCGGCGTCATGAGCGTGCCGCTGTTGACGGTGGACGACCTGCGCGTGGCCTACCCGCGGCGCGAAGGCGGCCTGCAAGAGGTGGTGCGCGGCGTCAGCTTCACGCTGGGCCGCGAGCGCCTGGGCATCGTCGGTGAATCGGGCAGTGGCAAGAGCCAGACCGGCCGCGCCATCCTGGGCCTGACGGCGCCTGGCGGTGTGGTCAGCGCCAAGGCCCTGCAGTTCGGCGATGTCGATTTGTTGCGCTGCCCGCCTCGGCAGCGCCGCGCCTTGCGTGGCGGCCGCATCGCCATGGTGCTGCAAGACCCCAAGTACTCGCTGAGCCCGGTGATGCGCATCGGCGCGCAGATCGAGGAAACGCTGCGCACCCACACGCGTTGCAGCGCCGCCGAGCGCCGCGTGCGTGTGCTGCAGGCGCTGGCCGATGTCGGTATCGACGACCCGCCGCGCGTGGCGCGCCTCTACCCGCACGAGGTCTCGGGCGGCATGGGCCAGCGCGTGATGATCGCGATGATGCTGGTGGCCGGCCCCGAGCTGCTGATCGCCGACGAGCCCACCTCGGCGCTGGACGTGACGGTGCAACTGCAGGTGCTGGGTGTGCTCGATCGCCTGGTGCGCGAACGCGGCATGGGCCTCGTCTTCATCTCGCACGACCTGCGCCTGGTCAGCAGCTTCTGCGACCGCGTGCTGGTGATGTACGCCGGCCGCGTGGTGGAGACCCTAGCGGCTTCCGAGCTGCACCACGCGCAGCATCCCTACACACGCGGCCTGCTGCACTGCCTGCCGCAGCTGGACGCGCCGCGCCACCCGCTGCCCGTGCTGCAGCGCGACGAGGCCTGGGCGCGATGAGCGCATCGCCAAGCACCGCCCCGCTGGGCCTGCGCGTGCAGGGCCTGCGTGTGGTCTATGGCAGTTTCGCCGCGGTCGAGGGCCTGAGCTTCGAGGTGACGCCGGGCGAGAGCTTCGGCATCGTCGGTGAATCGGGCAGCGGCAAGAGCACGGTGCTGCGTGCGCTGTGCGGCCTGGCGCCGCGCACGGCCGGCGAGATCGGCCTCACTGGCATCGAGCCCGGCGCGGCGCTGCCGCAGCCCGGCAGCCTGGGCTGGCGGCGCGCGGTGCAGATGGTCTTCCAAGACCCCTACGGCAGCCTGCACCCGCGGCAGACGGTGGACCGCATCCTCGCTGAGCCCCTGGCCATCCACGGGCTGGGGCAGGGCGGGGCGGGGGGTGACGAACGCGAGGCCCGCATCCAGCAGGCGCTGGACGAGGTAGGCCTGGGCGCGGGCTTCCGCTTCCGCTACCCGCACCAGCTCTCGGGCGGGCAGCGCCAGCGTGTGGCCATCGCGCGGGCCTTGATCCTGCAGCCGCAGGTGCTGCTGCTGGACGAGCCCACCTCGGCGCTGGACGCCAGCGTGCAGGCCGAGGTGCTGAACCTGCTGGAAGGGCTGCGCGCACAGCGGCGCCTGAGCTTCGTGATGGTCAGCCACGACCTGGCCGTCGTCACGCACCTGTGCCAGCGCTTGCTGGTGATGCAGGGCGGCCGTGCGGTGGAAACACTGGCCGCAGCCGACCTGGCCGCGCGGCGTGTGCAGGCGCCTTACACGCAGCGGCTGATGGCAGCGGCCGCGGGCTTCGTGCGGCCGGGTGCCTGAGCGTTCAGACCCCTGCAGCCACCCGGGCCGCGATGGCCTGGCCCATCACCGTGGTGCTAGGTTTGTATGGACAAATGACATACACTGATGACATCACAAATGCATATCTTCAAAGGCAGCTCATGGCCCAAGCTCAAGCCCAGGAACCCGTCACGATCAGCATCCGCGCGAAGGCCGGGCAGCGCGACCTGATCGACCAGGCCGCCGACCGCCAGGGCCGCAGCCGCTCAGACTTCATGCTCGAAGCCGCCTGCCGGCAGGCCGAGGAGGTGCTGCTCGATCAGACCTACTTTGCGCTCGACGCGAGCAGCATGGCGGCCTTTCAGGCCATGCTCGACCAGCCGCCTGCGCCCACCGACCGCCTGCGCCGCACGCTCAAGGCGCGCGCGCCCTGGGCACCTGCGGACCAGGCCGCCGCCACCGCCACCGCCGCCGTCACCGGCAAAGCAGCAGGCCGGCGCGGGAAGTGAGCACGCCCATGCTGTCGGCGCCGCAGCCATTGACGGAAGCGCATCGGCTCGCCGGATTCGACAGCGGCGAGCCGACCTTGGACGACTGGCTGAAGCGCCGCGCAGCCAAGAATCAGGTGAACGGCTCGTCCCGCACCTACGTCGTGTGCGAAGGTGACACCGTGATCGGCTATTACTGCCTGGCAGCTGGTGCCATCGGCCACGCCGAGGCACCGTCCACCCTGAAGCGCAACCGGCCCGACCCGGTTCCCGTGCTCGTCCTTGGGCGCCTGGCCATCCACAAGGACCACCACCAGAAGGGCATAGGCACCGCGCTGTTGGGCGACGCCATCCGGCGCGCCATGCAGGCTGCCGATATCGCCGGTGTCACCGCGCTGCTGGTGCATGCCATCTCGGAACAGGCCCGGCGCTTCTACCTCTCGCGCGGCTTCATCGAGTCGCCCATCAAGCCCATGACCTTGTGCCTGATGCTGGCCACGGTGGCGCAGGCGCTGCGCGAGCCGGATTAAGAAGGGCAGGGAGCATGATGGATCCGACGGCACGACTGAAAGCGCATCCTGAGTCGGAAAGGGCGTTCGCATGATTCCGGACTACCAGACCCTCATGCGCCCGGTCCTGGCCTGCGCGGCTGATGGTGAGACCAAGATCGGCGACGCGGTAGAGCAGCTCGCCGACAAGTTGGGCCTGACGCCCGATGAACGCGCGCAGTTGCTGCCCAGCGGCAAGCAAACCATGTTCGCCAACCGTGTGCACTGGGCCAAGACCTACCTGGTCAAGGCGGGCCTGGCCGAAGGCACCCGACGGGGCTACTACCGCATCACCGCGCGCGGCCAGGCCGCGCTGGCAGACGCTGCGGCCACGATCAACAACGCCTACCTCGACCAGTTCAAGGAGTTCCAGGACTTCAAGGCCAAGGTCAACGAGACCGACGGCGCGGCATCAGGATCGGCCGCAGCCCCCGCGCAGGTGTCGGCGCCATTCGGCGCCCCGGTGGACACCGAGACGCCTGACGAAGCCCTGCGCAAGGCCCACGCCGCCATCACCGGCGCGCTGGCGGCCGACCTGCTGGACCGCGTGCGTAAAGCCACGCCGGCCTTCTTCGAGAAGCTGATCGTCGAGCTGCTGCTGGCCATGGGCTACGGCGGCACCTCGGAAGAGGCCGGCCGTGCCCTGGGCCAGAGCGGTGACGACGGCGTCGATGGCGTCATCGACCAAGACCCGCTCGGCGTCGACCAGATCTTCGTCCAGGCCAAGCGCTACGCCGAGGGCAACAACATCGGGGCCGGCGCGATCCGCGACTTCTATGGCGCCCTGAGCCTGAAGAAGGCCCACAAGGGCATCTTCGTCACCACTTCGGCCTTCAGCCAGCCGGCCATCGACACTGCGCGCGGACTCGGCTCACGCATCGTGCTGATCGACGGCCTGCAGCTCTCGCGGCTGGTGATTCGCTACAACGTGGGCTGCCGGGATGAGGATGTGCTGCACCTGAAGAAGGTGGACGAGGACTTCTTCGAGGCTTGAGACTTCAGATCCCGGCCGCGATTTTGGCCGCGATGGCCTGGCCCATCACCGTGGTGCTGGCGCTGCCGCCCAGGTCGCGCGTGACTTCGCTGCGCGGGCCGGTCAGCGTGGCCTCGATGGCGCGCAGGATGGCGTCGTGCGCCGCCTGCTCGCCCAAAAACTGCAGCATCAGCGCCGCGCTCCAGATCATGGCCACCGGGTTGGCGATGTTCTGGCCGTAGATGTCGGGCGCGCTGCCGTGTACCGGCTCGAAGAGGCTCGGGAAGGTGCGCTCGGGGTTGAGATTGGCCGAAGGCGCCAGGCCGATGGTGCCGGTGGTGGCCGGGCCCAGGTCAGACAGGATGTCGCCGAAGAGGTTGCTGGCCACCACCACGTCGAAACGCCCTGGCTGCAGCACGAAACGCGCGCTCAGGATGTCGATGTGTTGCTTGTCCACCGCCACGGCCGGGTAGTGCGCGTGCATGGCGTCGGCGCGGCCGTCCCACCAGGGCATGCTGATGGCGATGCCGTTGCTTTTGGTGGCCACCGTCAGGTGCTTGCGGGCGCGGCTGTTGGCGAGCTCGAAGGCGTACTTCAGGACGCGGTCGCTGCCGAAACGGCTGAACACGCTCTCCTGGATCACCACCTCGCGCTCGGTGCCCTCGAACATGATGCCGCCGAGCTTGGTGTACTCGCCCTCGGTGTTCTCGCGCACGATGAAGTAGTCGATGTCGCCGGGCTTTCGGCCGGCCAGCGGGCAGGGCACACCTTCGAACAGGCGCACCGGGCGCAGGTTGATGTACTGGTCGAACTCGCGGCGGAACTTCAGCAGGCTGCCCCAGAGCGAGACGTTGTCGGGCACGGTCGCCGGCCAGCCCACGGCGCCGAAGAGCAGCGCGTGCTGGCCTTGCAACTGCGCTTTCCAGTCGGGCGGCATCATGTCGCCGTGCGCCGCAAAGTAGTCGCAGCTGGCCCAGTCGATGGGCTTGAGTTCGAGCTGGCAGCCGAAACGCTGCTGCACGGCCTGCAGCACGCGCAGGGCTTCGGGCATCACTTCCTTGCCGATGCCGTCACCCGGGATGACGGCGACGCGGTGGAGCTTCTGGTTCATGGCGGGCGGGGGCGTTGGTGGCGGGCGCGAGCATCGTAGGGGGCCGTGGGCGGGCCGCGCATGTGGGCTTTGCGTAGGCGCCCGCCGGCAGGCAGCAGCCCCCGGCGCCGGGCCCGGCGGGTGGCCATGCGATAGTGCGGCCCCCATGACCGACTTCGAACCCGACCCCTACCGCCCCATCAACCGCCGCCGCCGTGTGCTGGTGGCCGTGCTGGCCGTGGGCACGGCCTCCTTCGGCGTGTGGGCGATGACGCGCAAGTCGGGCCTGGTGCGCAATGCCGCGCTGCACCCGGCCGATGTGCCGGCCTGCACGGCAAGGCAAAAAGCCGAGCAGCAGGCCGGTTGTGTGGGCAGCATGACCAGCGTGATCAGCACGCCGCCAGCCCCAGCGGCTTCGGGCGCCCGCTAAAGACGCCCAAGCCGCCTTCAGGCCGCTGCGCCCTCGCTGGGCCGCGGTGGGCGCACCACCGTCACTGGCACCGGGCTGTGCGCCAGCAGCGCCAGCGCCACGCTGCCCAGGGGTTGGGCTGTCTCGCCGGCGCCTCGGGCCCCCATCACCACGGCCTGGCAACCGTAGTTCTCGACCAGGTCCACCAGCACGTGGCCGGGGTCGCCCCCGGCCACCTCGCTCTCGAAGCCCAGGCCCGCGGCATCGAGCATGGCTTCTGCGGTGCGCAGCAGGTCGGCGCCAGCGTCGGCGCGCACCTGGTCCAGCACCACCGGGTCGTGCGCCACCACCACCTCGTAGAGCGAGGGCGGCTCTTGCACATTCGCCAACACGAAGTGGGCCTTCAGCCCACCCCGCACCAGCTGCACCGCGTGGTGCACCGCCGCCAGCGAAGCCAGCGATCCGTCGACAGGCAGGAAGATCTTCATGGCCTCAGTGTGCGCCTTTGCCGCGGGCTCGTGAACGCGTGCCTCAGGTCTTCATCGCCATGCCCAGGCGCTCGATGGTGGCCTTCTCGGCCTGGAAGGTTTCGCGCGCCCACTTGGTGTACTGCTCGGTGCCCATGTAGATGATGGTCTGGTCGAACTTGTCGAACATGGCCAGCACGGCCGGGTCTTCCAGGGTCTTGCGGAAGGCGTCGTGCAGCGTGCGCGTGAGGGCGGGGTCCATGCCCTTGGGGCCGCACACGCCGAAGGGCGAATCGCTCACCGTCTTGTAGCCCAGCTCGTTGAGCGTGGGCACCTCGGGCCAGCGCTTGGTGCGCTTGCTGCCGTAGGTGGCGATGAGCCGCAGCTTGCCGCTGGCGACGTGCGGCGCCCAGCCGGTGGCATCGCTGGCGGCCATGGTGTGGCCGCCCAGGATGGCCTGCATGTTGTCGGCGTTGCCCTTGAAGGGGATGTGGTTCAGCGTGATGCCGGCGCGCTGCGCGAACTCTTCCACCGCCAGGTGCGGGCTGGTGCCGGTGCCGGTGCTGCCGTAGGTGAACTTGCCCGGGTTGGCCTTGGCGTAGGCCACGAGGTCGGCCACGCTCTTGATCGGGCCTTCGGCCGGCACCACCAGGCCGAAGGTATAGCCGGTGAGGCAGGCGATCCAGGTGAAATCATTCAGCGTGTCGAAGGTCGTCTTCTGCATGTGCGGGATGCGGAAGACGCCGTGCGGCAGCTGGCTCAGCGTGTAGCCATCGGGCTTGGCGTTGACCAGTTCGTTGGCCCCCAGCATGCCGCCGGCACCGGGTTTGTTGTCGACGATGATCTGCTGGCCCAGGGTCTTGCCGGCGCTCTCGGCGATGGCGCGGATGACGGCGTCGGTGCTGCCACCGGCCGGCCAGGGGCAGATGTAGCGGATGGGCCGCGCCGGAAAGGCCTGCGCCAGGCCCAGCGAGGGCAGGGCCAGCGTGGCAGCGCCTGCGGCGGCGGTGGTGAGGACGTGGCGGCGTGTGGTCATACGAACTGCTCCTGGTGCATGGGTGTGATCGATCAAGTTTCCCGCCGCGGAACCGGCTTCGCCGGGCCGCTGGCGGACGGCCCCAAGGGCCACGAAGGGGCCCATGGCTGGGCCCGGGGGGTAGCGAGCGCTAGCGAGCTCGGGGGCTAATCTGCTTTTGCGCCAGAGTCCTTGACGACTTTGGCCCACTTGGTCATTTCTTTGGCCTGGTAGGCGCTCAGCTCCTCGGGGGTGCTGATCCACGGCTCCAGGCCCAGGCTCTTCAACTTCTCGGCCACGTCGGGCAGCTTGTAGACGCGCTGCATCTCGGCGTTGATGCGCGCCACCACGTCTTTGGGAGTGCCGGCCGGCGCGAACATCGCGAACCAGGTGGTGGCCTCGAAGCCGGGCACGGTCTCGGCCACGGTGGGCACATCAGGCGCGGCGGCGCTGCGCTTGGCGGTGGTCTGCGCCAGCGCGCGGATCTTGCCCTCCTTGGCCATGGGCAGCGCCGAAGGCATGTTGTCGAACATCACCTGGATGCTGCCGCCCACCAGGTCAGGAATGGCGAACTGCCGGCCCTTGTAGGGCACGTGCGTCATGCTCGTGCCGGTGAGGCTCTTGAACAGCTCGCCCGACACGTGCACCGAGGTGCCGATGCCCGGGCTGCCGAAGCTCAGCTTGTTGGGGTGGGCCTTCATGTAGGTGATGAGCTCGGCCACGCTCTTCACGGGCAAGTCGTTGTTCACCACCAGCAGGTTGGGTGCCGAGGCCACGTGCCCCAGCGGCACGAAATCGCGCACCATGTCGTAGGGCATCTTGCTGTACAGCGCGCCGTTGATGGCGTGCGTGCCCACCGTGCCCATCACCAGCGTGTGGCCGTCGGCCGGGGCCTTGGCCACCATCTCGGCGCCGATGTTGCCGCCGGCGCCGGGCTTGTTGTCCACCACCACGGGCTGGCCCAGCTGGGCCTTGTCGGCGAACAACCGCGCCAGGATGTCGGGCGCGCCGCCGGGCGGGAAGGTCACCACCAGGCGGATGGGCTTGTTCGGGTAGGCCTGCTGGGCCACGGCGGGGCTCGCCAGCAAGGCTGTGGCGGCCACACCCGAGAGCACGGCCAGGGCTTTCAAGAAGGTCTTGCGCTGCATGCACCTGTCTCCTGATTCGCCCTGCGGCAGGACCGCCGCCCGGGGGGCTCTGCCGGCCCGGGCGCAGGATAGGACAAGCCCCGCAGCATGCGTGTGCGCACAAGCCCTGAGGGGTTTCCCCGCGGCTTGTCGCCTTTGGGACAAAAGCGCCTGCGGTGGCCTGCGCTTACACCGGCACGCTGCGCTTCAGGAAGGCCGGCGCTCGGCGGTGCTGCGTGGCCTGCTCGAAGGCCCCGCCATAGGCCAGCAGCTGCGCTTCGGTGTAGGGCTTGCCGACGAAGCTCAGGCCCAGCGGCAGCCCTTGCACGAAGCCGGCCGGCACCGTGAGGTGCGGGTAGCCCGCCACCGCCGCCGGTGTGCTGAAGCTGCCGCCGTAGTGGTCGCCGTTGACGGGGTCGATGAGCCAGGCCGGGCCGCCGGTGGGGGCGATCAGCGCGTCCAGCCGGTGGGTCTCGAAAGCACGGTCCAGGCCTTCGGTGCGCGCGCCTTTCACGCAGGCTTCCAGCGCTTCGCGGTAGGCCGGGCTGTCCAGGCCGCCCAGGGCCTGCGCCTTCTCGAAGAGCTCTTGCCGGAACCACGGCATCTCGCGCGCCGCGTGCTGGCGGTTGTAGGCGATGACGTCGGCCAGGCTCTGCACCTTGGCGTGCGGCGCGTAGGTCTTTAGCCAGACCGCCAGGTCGTGCTTCAGTTCGTAGAGCAGCACGCTGAGTTCGGCATCGCCGTAGCCGGGCGCAGGCAGCCCAGCATCGTCGACGATGGTGGCACCGAGGTCACGCAGCTTGGCGATGGCGGCTTCCAGCACCGCATCGGCCTCGTCGTTGCCGGTGAAGTAGGCGCGCGCCACGCCCAGGCGCACGCCCTTCAGGCTGGCGGCCGCCAGCGGGCCGGTGGGCGCCGCGGGCTGCTTCAGCGTGACGGCATCGTCGGCATCGGGCCCCAGCATCGCGGCGTACAGCAGCGCGGCATCGGCGACGGTGCGTGTCATCGGGCCGGCGGTGTCCTGGCTGTGCGCGATGGGGATGATGCCGGCGCGGCTGACGCGCCCGATCGTGGGCTTCAGCCCCACCAAGCCGTTGATGGAAGCCGGCGAGACGATGCTGCCGTCGGTCTCGGTGCCCACGCCCAGGGCGCACAGGCTGGCGGCGATGGCGGCACCCGTGCCCGAGCTGCTGCCGCTGGTGCTGCGGTCCAGCGCGTAGGGGTTGCGCGTGAGGCCGCCGCGCGCGCTCCAGCCGCTGGTGCTGCGCGTGCTGCGGATGTTGGCCCACTCGCTGAGGTTGGTCTTGCCCAGGATCACGGCGCCGGCCTCGCGCAGGCGCTTCACGATGTGCGCGTCGCGGTTGGCGCGCACGCCCTCCAGCGCCAGCGAGCCGGCGGTGGTGGCCATCTTGTCGGCGGTGGCGATGTTGTCCTTCAGCAGCACGGGCAGGCCGTGCAGCGGGCCGCGCAGCTTGCCAGCGCGGCGCTCGGCATCACGCTCGCGCGCGATGGCCAACGCGTCGGGGTTCATCTCGATGACGCTGTTGAGCTTGGGGCCGCGGCGGTCGAGGGCCTCGATGCGCGCGCTGTAGCCCTTCACCAGCGCTTCGGCCGTGGTACGGCCGGCCTGCAGCGCTTCCGCCAGGCTGGTGGCGCTGGCCTCCTGCAGGTCGGGCAGGGCGGCGCTGGCGGACTTGTTGGCGGGCTGGGCATTGCTCATCGCAGAGGCTTTCAGGGTGGCGGCGCCGGCGGTGGCGGCCAGCAGGAGGGAGCGGCGTTGCATCGTGAGGAGTGGGGCGTGGTGGGGGGTGGTTCAGGGGTTCAGGTAGGCCGCGGCCAGCGTGTGAAGGTGCTCGCGCGAAGCCGGGTCCAGGTGGGGCAGCAGCAGCGCCAACGCGTGGTAGCCGCCGCGGCCCATGGCGGCGGCGGCGCTTTCGGCTTCCAGCGCCTTGCGCGGCTCGCGCACGTACTCGAAGCTCAGCCAGTAGGTCACCAGCACCACCATGCTGGTGGCCAGCGGTGCGGCCTCCGCACTGCTCAGGCGCACGGCGCCGCTGCGCGAGAGGCCATCCAGCAGCGCATGCATGGCCTTGGCCTTGTTCTTCAGCACGAACTGGAAATGCGTCTCCAGCCGGCGGTTCTTGCTGAGCAGGTCGTTGAGATCGCGGTAGAGGAAGCGGTAGCCCCACACCAGCTCGAAGAGCATGTGGAAGAAGAGCCAGGCGTCTTCCACGTTCTCCACGCCATCGGCCGCGTGCAGGATCTCGGCCAGCGCTTTCTCGTAGCGGTCGAAGAGCGCGTTGATGAGCTCGTCTTTGGCCGGGTAGTGGTAGTACAGATTGCCCGGGCTGATGCCGAGCTCGGCGCTGATCAGCGTGGTGCTGACATTGGGCTCACCGAAGCGGTTGAAGAGGTCGAGCGTCACTTCCAGGATGCGCTCGGCGGTGCGGCGGGGCTTCTTGGTGGGCTTGGGCGACATGGGTTGGATTCTGTGGCCGGCACGCCGCGGGGCGGCTGCCTACAATCCCGCGCTCTGCGCAGGCCCTTCTGGCCCGCACGCCTGTTGCCCATGCCCGCCGTCTCCTTCAAGAACATCAGCAAGACCTACACGGGCGCCCGCGGTAGCTTCCAAGCCCTCAAGGGCGTGAGCTTCGACATCGAAGCCGGCGAGTTCTTCGGCCTGCTCGGCCCCAACGGCGCCGGCAAGACCACGCTGATCAGCATCCTGGCCGGCCTGGCGCGCGCCACGGGCGGCAGCGTCACCGTGATGGGCCACGATGTCGTCAACGACTACGCCGCCGCACGCAAGTGCCTGGGCATCGTGCCGCAGGAGCTGGTCTTCGACCCGTTTTTCAGCGTGCGCGAGACGCTGCGCATCCAGAGCGGCTACTTCGGCGTGAAGAACAACGAAGCCTGGATCGACGAGCTGCTGCAGAGCCTGGGCCTGGCCGACAAGTCCAACGCCAACATGCGCCAGCTCAGCGGTGGCATGAAGCGCCGCGTGCTGGTGGCGCAGGCGCTGGTGCACAAGCCGCCGGTCATCGTGCTGGACGAGCCCACCGCGGGTGTGGACGTGGAGCTGCGCCAGACGCTGTGGCAGTTCGTCAGCCGGCTGAACCGCGAAGGCCACGCCGTGCTGCTGACCACGCACTACCTGGAAGAGGCCGAGGCCTTGTGCGGCCGCATCGGCATGCTCAAACAAGGCCAGCTCGTGGCGCTGGACCGCACCAGCGCTTTGCTGGCCGGCCGCGCCAGCACCATGCTGCGCTTCAAGACCGACGCCGCCTTGCCGCCGGCCGTGGCAGCGGTGGCGCGTGTGACGGGCCGCATCGTCCAGGCCAAGGCGCACGACGCTGCCGAGGTGGAACACCTGCTGGCGCTGCTGCGCGCCGAAGGCGTGAAGGTGGAGGACCTGGAGATTGGCCGCGCCGACCTGGAGGACGTGTTCCTGGAGATCATGAACGCCGCGGGTACTTCGAGTGTGGCCGCCGCCCCCGCCAGGAGCGCCGCATGAACTTCGAAGGCGCCTGGCCGCTGTTCCGCAAGGAGGTGTTGCGTTTCTGGAAGGTGGCCTTCCAGACCGTGGCCGCGCCGGTGCTGACGGCGGTGCTTTACCTGCTGATCTTCGGCCACGTGCTCGACAAACATGTCGAAGCCTTTCCGGGCGTGGGCTACACCAGCTTCCTGGTGCCGGGCCTGGTGATGATGAGCGTGCTGCAGAACGCCTTTGCGAACAGCAGCAGCTCGCTGGTGCAGAGCAAGATCACCGGCAACCTCGTCTTCCTGCTCGTCACGCCACTCAGCCACTGGGCCTGGTTCGCGGCCTACGTGGGCGCCTCCGTGGTGCGCGGGCTGGCCGTGGGCACGGGCGTGATGCTGGTGACGGTGTGGTTCGCGCCTTTGCGCCTGGCCGAGCCTTGGTGGATCCTCGTCTTCGGCGCCTTGGGCGCGGGGCTGCTGGGTTCGCTGGGTTTGATCGCCGGTTTGTGGGCCGAGAAGTTCGACCAGATGGCGGCCTTCCAGAACTTCATCATCATGCCCATGACCTTCCTGTCGGGCGTGTTCTATTCGGTGCACTCGCTGCCGGCGGTGTGGCAGGCCGTGAGCCACCTGAACCCGTTTTTCTACATGATCGACGGCTTCCGGCGCGGCTTCTTCGGCGTGAGCGACGTGTCGCCCTGGTTGAGCTTGGGCGTGGTGGGTCTGAGCTTTGTCTTCGTTGCTGGCCTCGCGCTGCGCCTGCTGGCGACTGGCTACAAGATCAGAAGCTGAGCCCGCGCGTGCGAGGCCGGAAGGCCTTGCACGGCTGGCGAAGGCTTCACGGCGATTTCACGCCGGGAAGCTGAGAGAATTCGGAGATGGCCGACCCCACCCCCGACGAAGTCCGCAGCTACATTGCTGCCGGGCTGCCCTGCACCGTTCTGGAAGTGGAAGGCGACGGCCGCCACTTCTTCGCCACCATCGTCTCCACCGAGTTCGACGGCATGAGCCGCGTCAAGCGCCACCAGCGCGTGTACACGGCCCTCGGCGATAGAATGCGTGAGCAAATTCATGCCCTCTCGATGAAGACGCTCACCCCCTCCGAACACGCGGCAGCAGCGCAGGCCCCCGGCCTGGGCGCGGCCCCCCACCACCACTGACGACCCCCTTGCGGTGCGCCGCAGGGGTTGCCCTGCGCCACCTGCGACACAAGAGGGGGTGCACCAGGCGGGCCCGGCAGCGCATCGACGGACACCCACACCGATGATCACGCTCGCCTTGTCCAAAGGCCGCATCTTCGAAGACACGCTGCCGCTCTTGCGCGCCGCGGGCATCGAGGTGCTGGAAGACCCCGAAAAGAGCCGGAAGCTCATCATCGGCACCACGCGGCCCGATGTGCGTGTGGTGCTGGTGCGCGCTTCCGATGTGCCCACCTACGTGCAGCATGGCGGCGCCGATCTCGGCGTGGCCGGGCTCGATGTGCTGCTGGAAGCCGCGGCCGACCACGGCGGCGGCCTCTACCGCCTGCTCGACCTGGGCATCGCGCGTTGCCGCCTCAGCGTGGCGGTGCGCGAGGGCCACGACTACGCCGCCACCGTGAAGCAGGGCGCGCGCCTGAAGGTGGCCACGAAGTACACCCACCTGGCGCGGCAGTTCTTCGCCAGCAAGGGCGTGCACGTCGACCTGGTCAAGCTCTACGGCTCGATGGAACTGGCGCCGTTGACGGGCCTGGCCGATGCCATCGTCGACCTGGTCTCCACCGGCAGCACGCTCAAGGCCAACCACCTGGTGGAGGTGGAAAAGATCATGGACATCTCGGCGCGCCTGGTGGTGAACCCCGCGGCTTTGAAGCTCAAGCGCGAGCCGCTGCGTGCGCTGGTCGAGGCCTTCGAGGCTGCCCTGGGAGCGCAAGCATGAGCAGCCCCGTGAACATCCGCCACCTCAGCACCGCCAGCGCCGATTTCGAGGCGCAGTTCGGCGCGCTGCAGCACTGGTCGGCCGAGACTGATGCCGCCATCGAAAGCCGTGTCTCCGAGATCATTGCCGACGTGCGGGCACGCGGCGATGCGGCGCTGCTGGAACTCACCGCGCGTTATGACGGCGTGCAGGCCGCGAGCGTGGCCGCGCTGGAGATCGGCCGCGAGGAACTGCGCGCTGCCTTCGACGGCCTGCCTGCGGTGCAACGCCAGGCCCTGCAAGCCGCCGCCGAGCGTGTGCGCCGCTACCACCAACGCCAGCTGGAAGCCAGCAGCCGCAGCTGGCACTACCGCGATGCCGACGGCACGCTGCTGGGCCAGAAGGTCACGCCGCTGGACCGCGTGGGCATCTACGTGCCCGGCGGCAAGGCGGCCTACCCGAGCAGCGTGCTGATGAACGCCATTCCGGCGCAGGTGGCCGGGGTACCCGAGATCGTGATGGTGGTGCCCACGCCGCGCGGTGAGAAGAACGCGCTGGTGCTGGCGGCGGCGTTTGTCGCCGGCGCGCACCGCGTCTTCACCGTCGGCGGCGCCCAGGCCGTGGCCGCGCTGGCCTACGGCACGGCCACGGTGCCGCGTGTCGACAAGATCACCGGCCCGGGCAACGCCTACGTGGCCAGCGCCAAACGCCGCGTCTTCGGCCAGGTGGGCATCGACATGATCGCCGGGCCCAGCGAGATCCTCGTGCTGGCCGATGGCAGCACGCCGGCCGAGTGGGTGGCCATGGACCTCTTCAGCCAGGCCGAGCACGATGAGCTGGCGCAGAGCATCCTGCTGTGCCCGAGCGCCGACTACATCGCTGAAGTGCAGGCCGCCATCGACCGCCTGCTGCCCGAGATGCCGCGCCACGAGGTCATCCGCGCCAGCCTGGAAGGCCGCGGCGCGCTCATCCTCACGCGCAGCCTGGAAGAAGCCTGCGAGATCAGCAACCGCATCGCGCCCGAGCACCTGGAGGTCAGCACCACCGAGCCCGGCCGCTGGGAAAAGCTGCTCAAGCACGCCGGCGCCATCTTCCTCGGCGCCTACACCAGCGAGAGCCTGGGCGACTACTGCGCCGGCCCCAACCACGTGCTGCCCACCAGCGGCACGGCGCGCTTTTCTTCGCCGCTGGGCGTGTACGACTTCGTCAAGCGCAGCAGCCTCATCGAGGTGAGCGAAGCCGGCGCCCAGGTGCTGGGCCCGGTGGCCGCCACGCTGGCCTACGGCGAAGGCCTGCAAGGCCACGCGCGCGCGGCCGAGATGCGGCTGAACCCGAAGGCGGCGCACGCTCTAGCAGCGCCCGACCGGCCCTTCAGCGTGCGCCCGGTAGACGCCGGGAATGTGGATGCCGTGCTCAAGCTGCAGGTGGCGGCGGGCCAGCGGCGCTTCGTTTCGAGTGTGGAGCGTTCGTTGGCGCAGGTGGCCTACGAGCCGGCCGGCCGCGCGCTGGCGATGTTCAGCGGTGAAGGCGCCGATGAAGAGGCCGTCGGCATGATGCTGTTCTACGACATGCGCATGGACAAGAAGACGCCTGCTGAGCAGCTGTACGTCTGGCGCCTGCTGGTGGACGAACGTTTCCAGGGCCTGGGCCACGGCCGCCGCGCAATGCAGTGGGTGGTGGAAGAAGCGCGCCGCCTTGGCGTGGCTTCCGTGGGCCTGTCGCACGTTGAGCTCGACGGCCACGCCGGCGGCTTCTACGAGAAGCTGGGCTTCCGCTACACGGGCGAAGTCGAAGACGGCGAGCTGAAGATGATCCTCGCACTGGAAGGTGCCTGAACCATGGGCACCGAACGCCTGAAGCAGACCTTGCGGCAAGACGTGCAGGGCATGCACGCCTACGCCATCCAGCCCAGCGCCGGCTTCATCAAGCTGGACGCGATGGAGAACCCCTTCGTGCTGCCGCCAGAACTGCAGCACGCGCTGGGCGAACGCCTGGGCCGCGCCGCCATCAACCGCTACCCGGCGCAGCGCGTGGCCGATTTGGCCGCGGCGCTCACCGCCCACGTGCAGTTGCCGGCCGGCCAACGGCTGATGCTGGGCAACGGGTCGGATGAACTCATCGATCTGCTGGCCGTGGCCTGCGACGTCCCTGGCGCGACCATCCTCGCGCCGGTCCCCGGCTTCGTGATGTACGCGATGTCGGCCCAGCTGCGCGGTCTGAACTTCGTCGGCGTGCCGCTGACCGCTGACTTCCAGTTGGACGAGGCCGCCATGCTGGCCGCCATCGAGCAGCACCGCCCGGCCATCACCTACATCGCCTACCCGAACAACCCCACGGCCAATCTGTTCGACGACGCGGTCATCGAGAAGATCGTCGCGGCCATCGGCCAGCAGAACGGCCTGGTGGTCTTCGACGAGGCCTACCAGCCCTTCAGCGCGCGCACCTGGCTGCCGCGCCTGGGTGAATACGACCATGTGCTGGTGCTGCGCACGCTGTCCAAGTTCGGCCTGGCCGGCGTGCGCCTGGGTTACCTGTGCGGGCCGGCGGCCTTGATCGACGAGATCGACAAGGTGCGCCCGCCCTATAACGTGAGCGTGCTGAATGCGGAAGCCGGCCTCTTCGCGCTGGAGCATGCCGACGAGTACGCGCGCCAGGCCGCCCTGCTGGTGGAAGAGCGTACGCGGCTGATGGCGGCGCTGTCTGATGTGCCGGGAGTGCAGGTCTTCCCCAGCGAAGCCAACATGGTGCTGGTGCGTGTGCCCGATTCGAAGCGCGCCTTCGAAGGCATGAAGCAGCGCGGCGTGCTCATCAAGCATGTCGCCGGCCTGCACCCGCTGCTGCAGAACTGCCTGCGCCTGACGGTGGGTGCGCCCGAAGAGAACCTCCTGATGATCCGTGCCCTGAAGGAAAGCCTGTGAGCGAGCTTGTCCACACCTCCCTGCAACGCGTGGCCGAAGTGCGCCGCGACACGAAAGAGACGCAGATCCGCGTGCGCATCAACCTCGACGGCACGGGCAGCGCGAAGCTGGCCACCGGCATCGGTTTCTTCGACCACATGCTCGACCAGATCGCGCGCCACGGCCTGATCGACCTCGACATCGAAGCCCAGGGCGACCTGCACATCGACGGCCACCACACCGTGGAAGACGTGGGCATCACGCTGGGCATGGCCTTCGCGCAGGCCGTGGGCGACAAGAAGGGCATCACGCGCTACGGCCACAGCTACGTGCCGCTGGACGAAGCCTTGTCGCGCGTGGTGGTCGATTTTTCCGGTCGCCCCGGCCTGCACATGCGCGTGCCTTTCAAGGCCGGCATGGTGGGCGCCTTCGACACGCAGCTGACCTACGAGTTTTTTCAGGGTTTCGTGAACCACGCGCTCGTCACGCTGCACATCGACAACCTGCACGGCGACAACGCACACCACCAATGCGAGACCGTGTTCAAGGCCTTCGCGCGT
This sequence comes from uncultured beta proteobacterium, assembly GCA_963788035.1. Taxonomy (GTDB): domain Bacteria; phylum Pseudomonadota; class Gammaproteobacteria; order Burkholderiales; family Burkholderiaceae_C; genus Rubrivivax. The sequence continues at coordinate 922,988 of CAWBFC010000005.1, read as the reverse complement.
GCGCTGCGCATGGCGCTGACGCCTGATCCGCGCTCGGCCGGCGTGATCCCGTCCACCAAGGGCTCGCTGTAACCATGGCCACCGTCGCCGTCGTCGATTACGGCATGGGCAACCTGCGTTCGGTCTCGCAGGCCGTGAAGCACGCGGCGGCAGGCACCGGCGTGGAGGTCATCGTCACCCAGCGCCCCGAAGACGTGCTGGCCGCCGAGCGTGTGGTGCTGCCCGGCCAGGGTGCCATGCGCGACTGCATGCACGAGCTGCAGCGCAGCGGCCTGAAAGACGCCGTGCTGCACGCCGCCGCGAACAAGCCGCTGATGGGCGTGTGCGTGGGCATGCAGATGCTGCTGGACCACAGCGAAGAGCAAGACACGCCGGGCTTGGGGCTGATCCCCGGCCGCGTGCACCGCTTCCAGCTGGCAGGCCGGCTGCAGCCCGACGGCAGCCGCTACAAGGTGCCGCAGATGGGCTGGAACCGCGTCCACCAGCGCCCGCACGCGCTGTGGGCCGGCGTGCCCGACGGCAGCTGGTTCTATTTCGTGCACAGCTACTACACGGCGCCGGCCGACCCGGCACACAGCGCGGGCGAAGCGGATTACGGCGCTCGCTTTACCTGCGCCCTCGCGCGGGATAACATTTTTGCCACCCAGTTCCACCCCGAGAAGAGCGCCGAGCAGGGGCTGGCCCTGTACCGCAACTTCCTGCACTGGCAGCCCTGAGGGCTGCCGCGCAACGCCCCCCACCAGCGCCTCGCTGCCCCTTCCTCTACCAAGCTCCCCCGAGCCATGCTGCTGATACCGGCCATCGATCTCAAGGACGGCAAGTGCGTCCGCCTGCAACAAGGCGACATGGACGCCGTCACCACCTTCGGCGACGACCCCGCCGCCATGGCCCAGCGCTGGCTGGACGCCGGTGCGCGCCGCTTGCACCTGGTCGACCTCAACGGCGCCTTCGCGGGCAAGCCGGTGAACGAGGGCGCCGTGAAGTCCATCCTGCGCGTTGTGGGCGACAAGATCCCGGTGCAACTCGGTGGCGGCCTTCGCGACCTCGACACCATCGAGCGTTACCTCGACGACGGCCTGAGCTACGTGATCATCGGCACCGCCGCCGTGAAGAGCCCCGGTTTCCTGAAGGACGCCTGCAGCGCCTTCGGTGGCCACGTCATCGTGGGTCTGGACGCCAAGGACGGGAAGGTGGCCACCGACGGCTGGAGCAAGCTCACCGGCCACGAGGTGGTGGACCTGGCGAAAAAGTTCGAAGACTACGGTGTTGAGGGCGTGATCTACACCGACATCGGCCGCGACGGCATGCTCACGGGCATCAACATCGAGGCCACGGTCAAGCTGGCGCGCGCGCTCACCATCCCGGTGTTCGCTTCGGGCGGTTTGTCGGACATCGCGGACATCGAGCGCCTGTGTGCGGTCGAAAGCGAAGGTGTGGAGGGCGTGATCTGCGGCCGCAGCATTTACACCGGCGCGCTCGATTTCACCGCCGCCCAGCAGCGGGCCGACGAACTGGCGCAGGCCTGAAACCTGCCCGGCTTGCGCGTGCCTGCCAGGTGCGCCGCCAAAACAAAGGCCGCCCTGAGGCGGCCTTTTTGCCGGGCTCGCGTGTTCTCAGGCGCGCCGGCGGCGCGCCGCCCAGGCCACCAGACCCAAGCCGCCCAGCATCAGCGCGTAGGTACCTGGTTCAGGCACCACGCTGGTGACGGGCAGGAAACCGCGGATCTCGCCGCCCTGGTACAGGCCTGGCGTGTGGATGTTGACGTAGGCCTGGCCGGCCGCAGCGCCTGCAAGCAGCGAGTCGAAAGCCGCAGGTGCCATCGTGAACACGCTGGAATAAAAACCGGTGGACGCCGCGGGGAAGCTGGTGAAGTTCAGCGCCACGCCCGAACTGCCAACGCCGGGCAGCGCGGTGCAGCAGTGGATGTGGCCGAAAGGCGAGCTGTTGGCCAGGCCCTGGAAGCTGACCTGCACCGTGACGGTGTCGGCCACGTCGTCGAAAGTGACGATGGCCGCGCCCGTGGCGGTGGACGTGGGCACGGGCTCACCGGCGCTGGACAGACCCGTGAAGAAAATGGTGTTGGCGGCCGAGGCTGGCAGGGCTGCACTCAGGGCCAGAACAGCGGTGGCCACAGCGGTGATGAGAGAGGCGCGCATCGAGGAACTCCTGAGGTGCGGCGGCGGGGAAGAATGTCCCAAACGCTTGATACCCGTGCTTTGTACCCGTTTGCACGCTGCCCTGCTGTGCGCAGGGCGGGCTCCTCCCCGTGACTGAGGGGGTCCTCGCGGGGTCGATAATCCGGCGCATGCTCGCCAAAAGAATCATTCCCTGTCTTGACGTGACCGGCGGCCGTGTCGTCAAGGGCGTCAATTTTGTTGCGCTGCGCGATGCCGGTGACCCGGTGGAAATCGCTGCACGCTACAACGAACAAGGCGCTGACGAGCTGACCTTCCTGGACATCACCGCCACCAGCGATGGCCGCGACCTCATCCTGCACATCATCGAAGCGGTGGCCACGCAGGTGTTCATCCCGCTCACCGTGGGTGGCGGCGTGCGCACGGTTGAAGACGTGCGCCGCCTGCTCAACGCCGGCGCCGACAAGGTCAGCTTCAACTCGGCGGCCGTCGCCAACCCGCAGGTCATCCGCGACGCCTCTGACAAGTACGGCGCGCAATGCATCGTGGTGGCCATCGACGCCAAACGGCGCGTCGGCGACGACCTGTCCACCCAGGGCCCGGGTTGGGACGTCTACACCCACGGCGGGCGCAAGAACACGCACCTGGACGCCGTGGCCTGGGCCCGGCAGATGGCCGAACACGGTGCGGGCGAGATCCTGCTCACCAGCATGGACCGCGACGGCACCAAGGTTGGCTTCGACCTCGAACTCACCCGCGCCGTGAGCGACGCGGTGCCGGTGCCCGTGATCGCCTCGGGCGGTGTGGGCGCGCTCGAACACCTGAGCGAGGGCATCCGCGTCGGCGGTGCCGATGCGGTGCTGGCCGCCAGCATTTTCCACTACGGCGAGTTCACCGTCGGCCAGGCCAAGGCGCTGATGGCGCGCGACGGCATCCCGGTGCGCCTGTGAAGGCCGAACCCAAGCGCAAGCCGCAGGCCCACGGCCGCGACCCGAAGTCGACCCGGCCCGTCATCAAGCCTGCCACTCGGCACCTGGGCGAGGTGCGGCTGATTGCGGGCTTGTACCGCGGCCGCAAACTGCCCGTGGCCGATCGCCCCGGCCTGCGCCCCACGCCCGACCGCGTGCGCGAGACGCTTTTCAACTGGCTGGGCCAGACGCTGGACGGCTGGCGCGTGCTGGACGCCTTCGCCGGTAGCGGGGCCCTGGGTTTCGAGGCCGCGTCGCGGGGCGCGGCCGAGGCCTTGCTGCTCGAACTCGACCCGGCCCTGGTGGCCAGCCTGCGCGAGAGCCGTGAACGCCTGAAGGCCGAGGCCGTGAAGATCGAGCGCAGCGAGGCGCTGCGCTGGATGGCCGGCTGCGCGCCGCAGCGCTTCGAGGCCGTGCTGCTCGATCCGCCCTTCGACGCCGGGCTGGGCGCGGCGGCGGCGGCCGCGGCCGCCCGCCTCGTGGTGCCGGGCGGTTTTGTGTACCTGGAGGGCCCGGCGCCCCTGGCCGAAGCACCCGCAGGGCTGGTGCTGCACCGCAGCCAGCGCGCCGGTGCCGTGCACAGCCAGCTCTGGCAGGCGCCGCTCTGAGCCGCCGCTACACTGACCGCGCCGCGCCCGGTACCCCCCACCGTGACCCCTGCCAGGAGGCTAGCGCCGTGACCCTCAAAGCCCCGCTCACCGCCGTCTACCCGGGTACCTTCGACCCCATGACCTTGGGCCACGAAGACCTGATGCGCCGCGCCGCCAGCCTCTTCGACCGCCTCATCCTGGCGGTGGCCGTGGGCCACCACAAGCGCACGATGTTCACCATCGCCGAACGCCTGGAAATCGCGCAGGAAATCGCCGCGCCCTATGGCAATGTCGAGGTCACGGCCTTCCGCGGCCTGCTGCGCGACTTCGTCGTCGATGCCGGCGGCAAGGTGGTGGTGCGCGGCCTGAGGGCGGTGAGCGACTTCGAGTACGAGTTCCAGATGGCCGGCATGAACCGTCAGCTGATGCCCGACGTTGAAACCGTGTTCATGACGCCGAGCGACCAGTACCAGTTCGTCAGCGGCACCTTCGTGCGCGAGATTGCCAGCCTGGGCGGTGATGTCTCGAAGTTCGTGGCACCCTCGGTGCTCAGGCGCCTCAAAGAGCGCGTCACGCAATCCGACAGCTGAACCCGAGAACCGAGAACTCACATGGCCCTGTGGATCACCGACGAGTGCATCAACTGCGACGTCTGCGAACCCGAGTGCCCGAACCAGGCGATCTCGATGGGCGCGGAGATCTACGAGATCGATCCCCAGCGCTGCACCGAATGTGTGGGCCACTTCGACGAGCCGCAGTGTGTGCAGGTGTGCCCGGTGAGCTGCATCCCGGTCAATCCGTCTTTTGTCGAGACGAAGGTGCAGTTGCTCGCGAAGTACCACGTGCTGCAAGGCCCGCCGGGCGCAGCGCTGGCTGCCGAGCCTGTGCTGCCGCCTGCTGCGGGCGCTTGAAGCCGGCGGCCATGCGCGCAGCTTGCTGTGCCGCTGCGGCCGGCGGCCCCACCGAGGCCAGGCCGCTGCCCCGCTGAGCGGCCTCTTCGGCCAGGCGCTCGCGACGCAGTTGCTCGGCCCGGCGGATTTCGCGTTCTGCGCGTGCCTGCGCCGCTGCCACGTCGTCGGCCGGCCGTGCTTCGGCCACTTGCAACATGCGGCCTTCGTTGCACGGTGTGTCGCTGAAGCTGCGGCCGTCGGGCCCGCAGCGCCAGATGGTTTGTGCGGCCACGAGCGCAGGCAGGCTGCACAGCGCGAGGGTCAGGGGCAGGCGCAGACGCTTCATGGTGCGGGGTCTCCGGTGGGGGCAGCCTCGGTGGCCGGCGTTGGGGCCTTGCGCGGCGGCTTGGGGCGGGGCGGCTGGGCGTGGATGGCGGCCAGGGCCTTGTCCATCTGCCCGGCGACCAGCATCTCGCTGGCGGCGAGCGATTGTTCGATGGCCTTGGTGAGGCCATCGCGCTGCTCGGGCGCGGGCTTCTTCAACACGTAGTTAACCACCTCGGCCTTCACGCCCGGGTGGCCGATGCCCAGGCGCAGGCGCCAGAAATCGGGCGTGCCCAGCAGGCCGTGGATGTCTTTCAGGCCGTTGTGCCCGCCCGAGCTGCCACCCAGCTTCAGCTTGGCCTGGCCGGGCAGCACATCGAGCTCGTCGTGCACGACGAGGATCTCCTGCGGTTCGATCTTGAAGAAGCGCGCCAGCGGCGCCACCGAGGCCCCCGAGCGGTTCATGAAGGTCATGGGCTCCAGCAGCCAGACGGGGCCGCTGGGCAGGTTGGCCCGCGCCACCAGGCCTTGGTAGGCGCGCTCGGGCACCAGGCGCACGCCCAGCTTGGCGGCCAGTGCGTCTATCCACCAGAACCCCGCGTTGTGGCGTGTGGCCTCGTATTCGGCGCCTGGGTTGCCCAGGCCAACAAACAGTCGGATCATGGAGACGATTATTGGGCGCAGTGGAAACGAAAAAGCCCCACCGAGGTGGGGCCTGGGAGCGCGGGAGAGAGGGACTCCCGAAGGGGGGGCTTCTTAACCGCCGCGGCCCTTCTGCTGCTTCTCTTCCTTGCGCGGCTTGGCGCCCTTGCCCTTGTCGGCGACCACGGCGGTCGGTGCGACTTCTTCTTCGATCTTCGGCGTGGTCACGGCGACGATCACAGGGTCCAGCGTGCCGCGCTTGACGGCCTTGATGCCGGCGGGCAGCTGCAGGTCGCTGGCGTGCAGGCTCTGGTTCTTGGCCAGGTTCGACAGGTCGATGCTGACGAACTCGGGCAGCTGCGAAGCCAGGCACTCGATCTCGAGTTCCAGCGCCACGTGGCTGACCAGGCACTTGTCGGTCTTGACGGCAGGCGAGTTCTCTTCACCGCTGAAGTGCAGGGGCACCTTCTTGCGCAGCTTGGTGGTCTCGTCCACGCGCTGGAAGTCGATGTGCAGCACGATGGGCTTGAACGCGTGCATCTGGAAATCGCGCAGCAGCACCTTCTCGACCTTGCCGCCGATGTCCATCTCGAGGATGGAGCTGTGGAAGGCTTCCTTCTTCAGCGCGAAGAACAGGGCGTTGTGATCGAGCTCGATCATCGTGGGCGTGCCGGCACCGTAAACGATGCCGGGCACCTTGGCGGCGTGGCGCAGGCGGCGGCTCGCTCCGGTCCCCTGCAGCGTGCGCGCATAAGCGGTGAATTTCATGAAAACTCCAAGTGGGTGGGGCGCCCGCGACCAGGCGCCTGGGGGTGTGGGTGCAACGCTTGCGGCGCCGCACCCGGGCTTGCCGTTCAGAAGTTGTTGTTCTGCTCGGCGAAGAGGGAGGTGACCGATTCGCCATCAGAGATGCGGCGGATGGTCTCGGCAAACAGGAAGGCCACCGACAGCTGGCGGATCTTGCCGCAGGCCTTGCCGGCGTCCGACAGCGGGATGGTGTTGGTGATGACGACTTCGTCGATCTGCGAGCCGGCGATGCGCTCCACCGCCGGGCCCGAAAAAACCGGGTGTGTGCAGTAGGCGTAGACGCTCTTGGCGCCGCGGGCCTTCAGCACTTCGGCCGCCTTCACCAGCGTGCCGGCGGTGTCGATCATGTCGTCCATGATCACGCAATTGCGGCCGTCGATCTCGCCGATGACGTGCATCACTTCCGACACGTTGGCCGTGGGCCGGCGCTTGTCGATGATGGCCAGGTCGCAGCCGAGTTGTTTGGCCAGCGCGCGGGCGCGCACCACGCCGCCGACGTCGGGGCTCACGACCACCAGGTTGGGGTAGTTCTTGCTCTTCAGGTCGGACAGCAGCACCGGGCTGGCGTAGATGTTGTCGACCGGGATGTCGAAGAAGCCCTGGATCTGGTCGGCGTGCAGGTCCATGGTGAGCACGCGTTCGACGCCCACGGTTTCCAGCAGGTTGGCCACCACCTTCGCGCTGATGGGCACGCGCGTGCTGCGCGGGCGGCGGTCTTGGCGGGCGTAGCCGAAGTAGGGGATCACGGCGGTGATGCGGCGCGCGCTGGCACGCTTGAGCGCATCCACCATGATCAGCAGTTCCATCAGGTTTTCGTTCGTGGGCGCGCAGGTGGGCTGCACCACGAAGACATCGCGGGCGCGAACGTTCTGACGGATTTCGACGGTGACCTCACCGTCGGAGAAGCGGCCCACGGAAGCGGAGCCGACCTCGACGCCCAGGTGCTTGGCCATCTCCTGCGCGAGCACCGGGTTGGCGTTGCCGGTGAACAGCACGGTGTTGAAAAGCACGCTGGTATCTCCGTCGGAGGTGCGCCGGCGGACCCGGTGGTGGGCGCGCCTGGCGTCAGAAGAAGATTTGGCAGGGGAGGAAGGACTCGAACCCTCGCATGTCGGAATCAAAATCCGATGCCTTGACCAACTTGGCGACTCCCCTACACAGGTTGCAGCCCGGAGGCCACCACCCAAAACCTGTCAGCTTGCCCAAGCCCGCAAAGGGTGCTCCAACAAACTGCTGCACATCCGCCCCACCCAGCCTGTTGGCAGATTCTGGAAATCTGCCGCCGGATCTGTCGCCAGGGATGAAGCCGACGTGCCCACTCTTGAAAAAACGGCGCTGCCGGAACCCGTCATGCGGCTGTTGCCGTAACGGGCTGCCAGCCACGAAAGGGCTTGCGCCACTTCCGGGCAGCGGTCTTCGGCGGGTGCTTGCAGGTCGTTGCGGCCGAAACCTTCAACGAAACGCTGCATCCAGTCTGCCGGCAGGCCGCTGCGGCTTGCCTCTTCAGGAGAGCCCACAACTATAACAGCTTCTGTGTCGCGCTTGAGAAGGGGGTGCTCGAAGATTTCTCGCGTCGGCAAGGACGCCGCTGGTTTCACGACCGCATAGCGCTGCACCGGCCAGTGGATGGGGTGCAGCACTTCGCCGATGCCCTCAACGAAGGCGTTGTGGCCGCCGATGAAAAACGGCACGTCGGCACCGAGCTTCAAGCCCAGCGTTGCCAGGCGCTCACGCGGCCATTGCAGACCCCACAGGCGGTTCAGCGAAAGCAGCGTGGTAGCGGCATCGGAGCTGCCGCCGCCCATGCCGGCGCCCCATGGAACGTGCTTGTGGATGTGGATGTCGGCGCCCAGCGTGCAGCCGCTGGCCGCTTGCAGGGCCCGTGCGGCGCGCAGGCACAGATCGTCGGCCGGCAGCGCCGGGCCAAGATCGTGGCGTTGCAGCCGTCCGTCATCACGGCGCTCGACGTGCAGCACGTCGGCCCAGTCGATCATCACGAAAGGCGACTGCAGCAGGTGGTAGCCATCGGAACGCCGGCCCACGATGTGCAGGAACATGTTCAGCTTGGCCGGCGCCGGCAGGTCGTACAAGGCACGCAGGCTCATTGGACGGCGCTCCGCACTGCGTGCGCCGGGATGAGCGCTTGGGAGCAGCCCGGCGCCCTCATGTGGGCGCGTCCAGCTTGATGCGCAATTGCACCGCGGGCGGCGCGGCGCGGCGGGCTTCGATGAAGCCTTCGGTCAGACGCGTCAGCTGCACCTGCCAGCCCTGCTGCTCAAAGCCCTCGGCATTGGGCGTGTGCGGCACCGCGGGCCAAGGGCGACCCGCCACCCAGTCGGGAAGCGCTGCCAGCGGCAGCGCCTCGCCGAGCGCGGCGACCGAGAGTTCATCGAGGCTGCCGAACTCGCGCTGCCCCTCGCCGGTTTCCAGCCGCACGCGGCCGGGCGCCCAGCGCGCCTGCGCGACGCTGGTGCCCAGCGGCGACAGCAGGCGCAGTTCGCCGACCTGGTCGCTGCCGCGCAACTCAAAACCGGCGCTGACGCTCTGCGCCACACGCTGCGGGCTCGCGTCCACACGCACGGCCAGACGGCCGGTGGTGTAAGGCCCGCTGGCTTGCGGCATGTCGGGTGGCGGCGGTGTGCTGGCGCAGGCGCCCAGCAGCAGGGCGCCTGCGGCCCAGAGCGAGGGCCGGCGCAAGACCCCGGTTTTCACAGGTCGACGCGCAGCCGCGCCAGGGTCTCGCGCAGCACGTCGTTGGCCGCATCGCGGCCCTGCGCCTCGCGCAGCACGCGCCGGGCTTCGTCGCGTTCGCCCATCGCCCACAGCACTTCGCCCAGGTGTGCGGCGATTTCGGTGTCGGGCCGGGTGTTGAAGGCCAGGCGCAGCAGGCGTGCGGCTTCGGGCAGGTTGCCCAGGCGGTATTCCACCCAGCCCAGGCTGTCGGTGATGAAGGGGTCGCCGGGCGTGAGTTCCAGCGCGCGCTGCACCAACTGCCGGGCCTCGGGCAGGCGCAGTTTGCGCTCGGCCAGCGAGTAGCCCAGTGCGTTGTAGGCGTGGGCGTTGTCGGGCTTGAGTTCGATCACGCGGCGCAGCAAGCGCTCCATGTCGGCCAGGCGGTCGAGCTTCTCGGCCATCATGGCCTGTTCGTACAGGATGTCGGCGTCGGTGCTGAAGCGCTGGCTCGCGCCGCCCAGCACGTCGTAAGCCTCGCGCCAGCGTTTCACGTCGCGCAGCACGCCGGCTTCGGCCATGAGTTTGGCGCGAGCGTCGTCGCCGCCGCGCTCGGGGGAGCTGCGGATGATGTCGCGGGCCTGCGCGATGCGGCCCTGGCGCGCGAGGATGGATGCGCGCCGGGTCTGCACATCCAGCGCGCGGCGCGGGTCTTCGATCTTCGCCAGGTAGGCCTCGGCCGCCGCGAAATCACGCCGCTGCTCGGCCGCCTGCGCGAGCATCAGCCAGGCCTGCACCAGGCCCTGCGCCGGGCCCGAGGCGCTGTCTTCGTCGCCATCGCGGCCGTCATCGTCATCGCCGCCGCGGGCCATCAGCGGCTCGGGTTGGGCCTCGGCCGCCAGCTTCGCAGCCAAGGGCTGGGCCAGCTCGACATAACGGCGCAAGGCGGCTTCGCCCTCGCTGATGTTTTTCAACTCCAGTTGCAGCGCGCCCAGTGACAGATAGGGCTGGGCCGCATCGGGCTGCTGGCGGGTCAGGGCCTGCAACTGCAGCACGGCATCGGGGAAGCGCTGCGCCGCCGTCAGCACACGCACATAGGCCAGGCGCAGCGCAGGTTCGGCCTGCTCCTGGCGCAGGTAGTCGAGCACCAGGCTTTCAGCCGCCGGCTGCTCGCGCATCAACTCCATGCCCAGCAGCGCCGGGCCGGGCGAGGCGGGCTCCAGGGTTTGCGCTTCGCGGGCGAGTTCGAGCGCCCGCGCGGGTTCGCCGGCTTCCAGCCAGGCACGGCCCAGCGCGATGCGCACCGGCACCCGCGTGGCCATGGCGTCGCGGTAGGGCAGGAGCGCGTCCTCGGTGAGCCGGGCCACCGCGCGAGCGTCGCCAGCGCGCTGCAGAAAACGCGGCAGCACCGAGATCAGGCCGGGGCGTTCGGCCGCCGGTGTCAGTGTCAGCAGTGCCCGCAGGGGTTCGGCAACGGCCTCGGGGCGGTTCAGCAGCAGCAGGATCTGCAGCTGCAAGCGCGCGGCTTCGGCCGAATCGGGCCGGGCCAGGCGCCACGCGCGGGAGGCCGCCAGGGCCTGGTCGCCAGCACGGGCGCGCAGGGCGATGTCGGCGGCGCGGCGGAAGAGGCCGTCGTCGCGCGTGCGGCGCGCGGCATCGAGCATCAGTTCGTAGGCGCTGCCTGCATCACCGGCACCCAGGGCCATCTCACCGATGAGCAGTTGGTAGAAAAGCCGGTCGTCCATCGCCGAGTTCTGCACCGGCGCCGATGCAGCTTCAGCAGGCGCGGCCACCGCAAGAGGCCGTGTTTGCGCGAACACGGCGGCAGGCCCGATCAGCCCCAAGCTGCACAGCAGCAGGGAAGCCCGGAGAGACAACGCCGCAGGGCGGCGCGAGAGGTAAGGCATCGGGGTTCCCATAGGGTCTGGATTCATTCTCACATAATGAGTTCCATGCCCGAGCTCCCGGAAGTTGAGGTCACCCGGCGCGGTTTGGCCGCACCGATGCGCGGTGCGCGGGTGCTGGGCGCTCGCGTAGGCAAGCCCTTGCGCTGGCCGCTGGGTTGCGCCCCGGAAAGCCTGGTCGGACAGCGCGTGGGCGAGATCACGCGGCGGGGCAAATACCTCTGGCTGCCTTTGCTCGGGTCCCTTGACGGTGCCGGTGCCACGGGCGGCTTGCTGATGCACCTGGGCATGTCGGGTTCACTCGCGCTGCAGCAACTGCAGCAGCCACCGGGCCCGCACGACCACTTCGACCTGCACACCAGCGCCGGCACGCTGCGCCTGAACGACCCGCGGCGTTTCGGCGCCGTGGTGTGGGCGGCCTCGCCTGCCGACGAGCCGGCGGCCACGCTGCTGCAGCGCCTGGGCCCCGAGCCCTTCGACCCCGCGCTCACGCCGCTGAGCTTCCACGCCGCCTTGCAGCAACGCCGCGCACCGATCAAGGCTGTGCTGCTGGGCGGCGGGGCCATCGTCGGTGCGGGCAACATCTACGCCTGCGAGGCCTTGTTCGAGGCCGGCATCCACCCGGCGCTGCGGGCCGACCGCATCAGCCGCCCCCGTGCCGCGCGCCTGCTGGCGGCCTTGCGTTCAACGCTGTCGCGGGCCCTGGACCTGGGCGGCTCGACGCTGCGCGACTTCACCGATGTGCACGGCGCCAGCGGCGCCTACCAGGCCGCGGCCGCGGTCTACGACCGCGAAGGCCAGTCCTGCGGCCGCTGCGGCGGCAGCATTCGGCGTGTCGTGCAGACGCAGCGTTCGACCTATTTCTGCGTCAACTGTCAGCGTCGGTAACGCTGCCGTCGAATGTGACTTCCGGCCCGGCGCCGGGTGTGCTGGCACCAGCCCCTGCGCTAGCATGGCCGACGCTGCGCCTGCCACCATGCCCACCCCGCGCCCCGACCCCATCGCCGAGCTTGCCGCCCCCGCCGGCACGCCGGCCAGTGCCATCGCGCAAAGCCTGGACGCGCTGGCCAGCTGGCGCGCCCATCTCGAACGCCATGTCGTGCAACTCGGCCGTGCGCTGGCCGACCAGGACCTGCTGGACGACGGCGACAGCGCCGTGCTTGCCGGCCTGCGGGACCGCCTGGCTTCCGACAAGCTGGTGCTGGCCTTCGTGGCCGAGTTTTCTCGCGGCAAGAGCGAACTGATCAACGCCATCTTCTTTGCCGATGCCGGACGGCGTGTGCTGCCGGCCACGCCCGGGCGCACCACCATGTGCCCGGTGGAACTGCGGCACGAACCGCAGCTGCCGCCGCGCCTGTCGCTGCTGCCCATCGAGACCCGGCTGCGCGGCCTCTCGCTGACCGAGCTGCGCCCACGCGACGAACACTGGCAGCACGTGCCGCTGGAGGCCGGCAACGCCCAAACCCTGGTGCAGGCGCTGGGCGCCGTCACGCGCACGCAGCGCGTCAGCGTCGAGCAGGCCGCAGCCCTGGGTTTCTGGAGCGACAGCCAGCCCGAAGACAACCCGCCGCAGGCCGAAGACGGCAGCGTCGAGGTGCCGGCCTGGCGCCATGCCGTCATCAACTACCCGCATCCGCTGCTGCAGCGCGGGCTGGTCGTCATCGACACGCCCGGCCTGAACGCCGTGGGCGCCGAGCCCGAGCTCACGCTGGGCATGCTGCCCTCGGCGCATGCCATCGTGTTTGTGCTGGGCGCCGACACCGGCGTCACGCGCTCGGATCTGGCCATCTGGCGCGAGCACCTGGGCCAAAGCAGCCTCGACCGTTTTGTCGTGCTCAACAAGATCGACGCACTGGCCGACCCCTTGGGCACGCCCGAGACGGTGCAGGCGCAGATCGAGCAGCAGCGCCTCACCGCGGCCGAAACCCTGGGCATGGCGCCGGCGCGCGTGTTTGCCTTGTCGGCGCGTGAAGCGCTGGCTGCGCGGGTGGCCGGTGATGCCGCCGCCCTCGTGGCCAGCCGTCTGCCGCCGCTGGAACAGGCGCTGGCCGACGAACTGCTGCCGCGGCGGCAAGAGCTGCTGGTGCAGTCGGCCGTCAGTGTGGTGCAGCAGTTGCGCACCTCGGCCGGCCGGCGCGTGGGCGACCGCCGCCGCCAGCATGCCGAACAGCTGATGGAACTGCGCGGCCTGCGCGGCAAGAGCGGGGCCAAGCTGCGCATGATGATGGAGCGCGTGGAGGTGGAAGTCGCCGACTTCGAGCGCTGCACCTCGCGGCTGGTGGCCTTGCGCTCGGTGCAGGCGCGCATCCTCCGCACGGTGCTCTCCGGCATGTCGGCCGAAACCCTGCGCAACGAGGTCGCGACCATGCAGGCCGCGATGGGCGCCCGGCCGCTGAACCTGGGCGCGCGCGGGGCCTTCGACGACCTGATCTCCCGCCTGCGCGCCAGCCTGGTGCAATCACGGCGACAGGCCGACGAGCTTCGGCAGATGTTGGAAGCCAGCTTCCGCCAGCTCAACACCGAGTTCGGTTTTGCGTTTTCGCTCGGGCCGGTGCCCGAGCTGAAGCATTTCGAGGCCGAGATCGAGCTCATCGCGCAGAACTACGGCCGCTACCTCGGCATCACGCAGGCCTGGCGCATGGCAGCACCCGGTTTTGCCGAGCAGTTCCGACGCATGCTCCTGTCCAAGCTGCGCGTGGTGTTTGAAAACGCCGCGGCCGAGATCGAGCTCTGGAGCAAGGGCGCCAGCGGGCAGGTGGAATCGCAGCTGGGCGAACGGCGGCGGGGTTTCATGCGCCGGCGTGAGGCGCTGCAGCGTGTGCAGGCGGCCGCCGGCGACCTGGAACAGCGCATCGCCGAGGTGCAGGCCCAGGAAGAACACCTGGCCGCCATGCAGGCGCGGCTGGACACCCTGGCCGCCGAGGCCATTGCCAGCGCGCAGCGCCTGGGCCGCGAGGTGGTGCCCGGCCTGGCGGCCCAGGACGCCGCTTGACGCGGCCCGGGCTGGCCGGCGATCTCATCGCCTGGCAGCGCCTGCACGGCCGCCACGGCCTGCCGTGGCAGGGCACGCGCGACGCCTACCGTGTGTGGCTGTCCGAAGTGATGCTGCAGCAGACGCAGGTGAGCACCGTGCTCGACTACTACCCGCGGTTCCTCGCGCGTTTTCCGGATGTGCAGGCCCTGGCCGCAGCGCCGCTGGACGACGTGCTGGCGCTGTGGAGCGGCCTGGGTTACTACAGCCGCGCGCGCAACTTGCACCGCTGCGCGCAGGCGGTGGTGGCGCAGCATGGCGGGCGTTTCCCGCCCAGCAGCGAAGCGCTGGCCACGCTGCCCGGCATAGGCCGCAGCACGGCGGCGGCGGTTGCGGCCTTTTGCTTCGGCGAGCGCGCAGCCATCCTGGACGGCAATGTCAAGCGGGTGCTCACGCGCGTGCTGGGTTTTGAAGGCGATCTTTCGGCCAGCGCCGAAGAAAAGCGCCTGTGGGCCCGGGCCGAGGCCGAGTTGCCTGCGCGTGATGTTGATGTCTACACGCAAGGCCTGATGGACCTGGGCGCCACGGTCTGCAGTGTGCGGGCACCGGCCTGCCTGCTGTGCCCGCTGCAAGGGCGCTGCGTGGCGCGCGCCGCCGGCACCCCTGAGCGTTTCCCGGTGAAGACCAAGAAGCTCAAGCGCAGCCGCCGCAGCCACGCGCTGCTGTGGTTGCGGCGAGGCGCGCGTCTGTGGTTGGTGCAGCGGCCCGAGCGCGGCGTGTGGGCGGGGCTGTGGAGCTTGCCGGAGTTTGACGACGCCGCCGCCCTGGAAGCACTGCTGGCCCAGGCGCCCGGTGAGGGTGCATGGCTGCCCACCATCGAACACGCGCTCACGCATTTCGACTGGACCCTGCAACCCAAGGTTTGGACCTTGCCGGCGCACACCGCCCTGCCCGCCGCGCTGCAGCAGGCCCTGGGGCCGGGCCGCTGGGTGACGGAAGAAGAAGCGTTGGCGATGGGCCTGGCGGCACCTGTGCGCAAGCTGCTTGCCGCTTGACGCGCAGGCTGGGCGCCCCAGCGCCTCAGCCGACCACGACCTTCTTGTCGCGCAGAAAGCCGTCCACCAGCGAGAGCCGGATCACCGGGTCTTCCAGTTCCATCAGCTTCTGCTTGGCCGCCAGGCTGATGGGCAAGAGTTCGCACCAGCGGTTGGCCACCCAGCCGGCTTCGTCCAACCGGTAGGGCGCAGCGAAGGGCACGCGGTCGCTGGCCTGCAGCTTCTTGATGGCCTCGGCCAGGGCCTGCACGGTCTGCAGCATGGCCGGGCCGGGCAGGCGCATGGTGTCGGGGGGCAGGGCGGCGGCGGGCACCACCCACAAGCCGTTTTCGCGCTGCGTGGGCGTGCCCGTCATGCGAAAGCGCTGGCTGGCATGCGCACGCACGCGCAGCAGGCCGGGGTCGTCGGCATCCACCTCATCCAGGTGGCAGACCACGCCGACGCTTTCCATCTCCACGTTCGCGGCGTGGCGGCCCGCTTCAGAGCCTGCCTTCAGGCACACCACGCCGAAGGGCTGGCGGTTGCGCAGGCATTCGCTCATCAGATCGAGGTAACGCGCCTCGAAGACCCGCAGGCCCAGCAGGCCGTCAGGAAACAGCACCGTGCTCAGCGGAAACAGCGGCAGTGGCGCGGGCAGCGCTGGCGTGTCAGGTGCGGATGTCATGGGGGCCCTCAGCCGCGCGCGTCGAGTTCGCGGTGGCGGATGAGCGTGGCGTAGCGCCCGTCGAAGCGCCGTGCCAGCCATTCAACGCTGTACACCGAGCGGTGCTGCCCGCCCGTGCAGCCGATGGCCACGGTGAGGTAGCTGCGCTGGTCGTCCTCGAACGAGGGCAGCCAGCGCTGCAGGAAGGTCTGGATCTGCGCCAGCATCTCGGCCGCTTCGGGCTGGGCTTCGAGGTAGGCCGCCACGGGCGCATCGCGGCCCGTGAGCGGGCGCAGCTCGCGGATGTAGTAAGGGTTGGGCAGTACACGCACGTCGAACACATAGTCGGCGTCCAGCGGCACCCCGTGCTTGAAGGCGAAGCTCTCGAACACCAGCGTGAGCGCAGCCTCGCGCGCGCCCACCATCGAGCGCACCCAACTGCGCAGCAGCGCCGGGCGCAGCTGGCTGGTGTCGATGACGGTGGAGATCTCGCGCAGGCCCGACAGCAAATCACGTTCGAGCTCGATGGCCTCCACCAGCGCGCGCGTGCCGTCGCCGCCCCCGGGCACCGAGGTCAGCGGGTGTGGGCGGCGCGTTTCCGAAAAGCGGCGCACCAGCGCGTCGGTGCTGGCATCCAGGAAGATGGGGCGGATGCGCACGCCTTCGGCGCGCAACTCCTCGATCAGCGGCACCAGGTGGGGCAGCGATCCGGCGGTGCGCACATCCACGGCCACCGCCACGCGGTGCGTGTAGCGCTCGTGCTCCAGGCGGATGAATTCGCGCAGCAGCTCGGGCGGCAGGTTGTCGACGCAGAAGTAACCCGCGTCTTCCAGTGCGTGCAGCGCCACCGATTTGCCCGAGCCCGAGATGCCGGTGATCAGCACCACCTCGTCGCGCCTGCCGTGGTCCAGGGACATCCATTCGCTCATGGGCGTGCCTTCTTCGGTTTTGGCGCCTTCGCCTCGCCGCGGGCAGCTGCGGGCTCTTGTGCCAGCAAGGCCTGCGCGTGGGCGGTGCCCGATAGCTTTTCGCCACCCAGCATGCGGGCGATCTCGCCAACACGGGCTTCACCTTCCACGGCTTGGATGTTCGACAAGGTCTGGCGACCCTGCAGCGCTTTGCTGACGACGAAGTGGTGGTCGGCACAGGCCGCCACCTGGGCCAGGTGCGTGACAGCCAGCACCTGCGTCTGCCCGGTGTGGGCAGCGCCCAGCTGCTTCATCAGGCGGCCGACGCTGTCGGCGACGGTGCCGCCGACGCCGGCGTCGATCTCGTCGAAGATCAAGGTGGCCACGCTGTCCGCGGTTTTGCCGCTGGCCGGGCCTTGCGCCGTGGTGACCGCAATGGCCAGCGCCAGGCGCGAAAGCTCACCGCCCGAGGCCACCTTGGCCAGCGCACGCGGCGTGCTGCCGGCATGGCCTGCCACACGCAGCTCGGCAGCTTCCAGGCCGTAGGCCTGGGCTTCGTCTTGCGGCAGCAGCGCCACCTCGAAACGGCCACCGGCCATGCCCAGCTGCTGCATGGCCAGCGTGACGGCGGCGCCCAGCCGCGGTGCCGCTTTCTGGCGCAGCTTGGAGATCTTCTCGGCCTCGGTGCGCCAGGCCTGTTCGGCCGCAGCCACGCGGGCTTGCAGCCCTTCGAGATCGGCTGCGGCCTCCAACTGCTGCAGCTCTTGTTGCCAGCCCGCCAGCAGCGCGGGCAGTTCGGCCGGCGTGCGGCGGTAGCGACGTGCCTGCGAGACCCAGGCGCCGATGCGTTCGTCCAGTTCGGCCAGGCGGCCCGGGTCGGGCTCGCGATGGCCCAGGTAGGTGTGCAGGGTGTGCGCGGCGTCTTCCAGCAGGGCCTGGGCGTTGCGCAAGACCTCGGCCACCGGGGCCAGGCTGCTGTCGTAGCGCTGCACCTCGTCCAGCGCATCGACGGCCCGAGCGGTGAGGCCGATGGCCGCGGGCTCGTCTTCAGAAATCGCGTTCAGCGCGGCGCGTGCGCCGTCCAGCAGGGCTTGCCCGTGGGCCAGGCGCTGGTGCTCGGCGTTGAGCAGGTCCCACTCGCCTTCGGCCGGTGCCAGCTTGTTGAGTTCACCCACCTGCCAGGCCAGGCGTTCACGTTCACGCTCCAGCGTGTCGCGTTGCTGGCGGGCGGCTTCCAGCTGGGCCAGCGCGGCGCGCCAGGCCGTCCACGCGGCGTGCAGGGCCGTGGTGTCGGCACCCGCCTGGGCATCGAGCAGCGCGCGCACGGCGGCCGGGCGTGTGAGGCTTTGCCAGGCGTGTTGACCGTGGATGTCGATGAGGTGCTCGGCCACCTCGCGCAGCTGCGTCACGGTGGCCGGGCTGCCGTTGACCCAGGCGCGGCTCTTGCCTTGCACGTCGACCGTGCGGCGCAGCAGCAGCGTGTCTTCGGTGGCGAAGCCGGCTTCGTCCAGCCAGGCGGCTAGAGAGGGCGGGCTGTCGAATTCGGCGCTCACCTCGGCCCGCGCGGCACCTTCGCGCACGATGCCGGCATCGGCGCGCTGGCCCAGGGCCAGCTGCAGGGCGTCGATGAGGATGGACTTGCCGGCGCCGGTTTCGCCGGTCAACACGGTGAAGCCGGCGTTCAGTTCCAGTTCGAGTTCAGCGACGATGACCACATCGCGCAGGCTGAGTCTGCGGAGCATTTTCAGCCCGCCCCGTCGTACCAGCGCAGCTTGCGCCGCAGCGTGGCGTAATAGCTCCAGCCGCGCGGATGAAGAAAACGCACCTTGAAGGCGCTGCGCCGCACGCGCACCTCGTCGCCGTGCAGCAGGCTGGCGAGCTTGTGCATGTCGAAATTGGCGGAGACGTCTTTGCCCGAGACGATGCCGATGCGCACCTCGCCGCGGTCGGGCAGCACGATGGGGCGGTTGCTCAGCGTGTGGCTGGCAATCGGCACCACGATCCAGCCGCCGATACCCGGGTGCAGGATGGGCCCGCCGGCGCTCAAGGCGTAGGCCGTGCTACCGGTGGGGCTGGCCACGATCAGGCCGTCAGCGCGGATGTTGGCGACGAACTCGTCGTCGACATCCACCCGCAGCTCCACCATGCTGGCGGTGGCGCCGCGGCTGACCACCACGTCGTTCATCGACAGACCTTCGTAGATGCGCTGGCCGTCGCGCCAGACATCACCTTCGAGCATGCTGCGCTGCTCTTCTTCATAGTCGCCAGCGACGATGGGTGCCAGCGCCTCTTGAAACTGCCCCAGCGGGATGTCGGTGATGAAGCCCAGGCGGCCCTGGTTGATGCCCACCAGCGGCATGTTCCAGCGCGCGAGTTCGCGCGCGATGCCCAGCATGGTGCCGTCGCCGCCCACCACCACGGCCAGGTCGCAGCGCTGGCCCACCTGTTCCGGGGACAAGGCCTCGAAATCGGTCACACCGGTGGCGGCGGCCGTGTCACGCTCGAAACTCACTTCGAGCCCACGGCTCATCAGGAAATGGGCAACGTCTTCCAGCACCGGGCGTATGCCCCGCGCCTGAAATTTCCCGACGATGGCTGCATGACGAAAGCCCGATGGCATGCGATGCATTACACCATAGGGCCCCTGCCACGCCGTGACGGTGGGCACGTGCAACCCAGGCCCAAAATACAATGAAGAACCATGCTTGACGACCGCGCCCGGACCCTGCTGAAAACGCTGGTGGAGCGTTACATCGCCGACGGCACGCCCGTGGGCAGCCGCACGCTGTCGCGCACCTCGGGCCTGGATCTGTCGCCGGCCACCATCCGCAACGTGATGGCCGACCTGGAAGAGATGGGCCTGATCGCCAGCCCGCACACCAGCGCCGGGCGCATTCCCACGGCGCGCGGCTACCGGCTCTTCGTCGACACCATGCTCACCGCGCGCCCGCGCGACTTCGACGCCATGCCGGCCGACGTGGCCGCTGCCAGCGGGCAGTTGCATCCTGACCAGCCCCAGCGCGTCATCGCCCAGGCCGCCAGCCTGCTGAGCAGCCTGAGCAGCTTCGTCGGCGTGGTGACGGCGCCGCGCAAGGCCAGCGTCTTCCACCACATCGAGTTTTTGCGCCTCGGTGAGAAGCGTGTGCTCGTCATCCTGGTGGCGCCCGACGGCGACGTGCAGAACCGCGTGATCTTCACCGCGCGCGATCACGCCCAGTCCGAGTTGCTGGAAGCCACGAATTACCTGAATGCGCACTACGCCGGCCTCACCATCGAAGAGGTGCGCGAACGGCTGAAACACGAGATCGACGCGCTGCGTGGCGAGATCGCCGCGCTGATGCAGGCCGCTGTGCAGGCTGGCAGCGAGGTGCTGGCCGAGGCCACCGACAACGTGGTCGTCAGCGGCGAGCGCAACCTGCTGACGGTGCAGGATTTCGGCAACGACATGAGCAGCCTGCGGCGGCTGTTCGATGTGTTCGAGCAGAAGACCGAGTTGATGCGCCTGCTGGACGTGAGCAGCCGCGCCGAGGGTGTGCGCATCTACATCGGCGGCGAGAGCCGCGTGGTGCCGTTTGAAGAGCTGAGCGTGGTGACGGCCCCTTACGAGGTCGACGGCCGCGTGGTGGGCACCCTGGGCGTGATCGGCCCCACGCGCATGGCCTACGACCGCATGATCCAGATCGTCGACATCACCTCGCGGCTGGTGGGCAACGCGCTGTCGGCGAAGTGAGCGACACGCCGCCGCCTGCCGGGGCGGCACCTAGAATGCGGCGCCTGGTAGCGAGGGGCCGTTAGCTCAGTTGGTCAGAGCAGAGGACTCATAATCCTTTGGTCGTTGGTTCAAGTCCAACACGGCCTACCAAGCCGCCAGCCACGCGATGCGCCTCACCCGCCGCTGACGAAGCACACCGGTTTGACGCCCTCGGGCGCGGGCCGCACGCCGTGCACGCGCTCCTGGTGGGCATCGCGCTGGCGCTCGGCGGCGGCGTCGAAGGGCGCTGCGTGGGGCATGGGCGCGGTCATGGCAGCGGTGGCTGTGCGGGCCGGGCACCGGGCGCCGGCCCCAGCATCTCCGCCAGCAGCGGCACCAGGGTCTCGAACAGCTCTTCCTTGTGCAGGATGCCTGTGACGCCGAGTTGCCGCGCGCCCTGCTCCAGGTCGTCGGAGACATAACCCGAGGCCACCACCAGCGGCAGCGCCGGGCAGAGCTGGCGCACCTGGGTCAGCAGCTCCAGCCCGTTCATCTGCGGCATGTTGAAATCCGACACGAAGATGTGGCACTGGCCCGGATCGGCGGCCAGCCGCCGCAAGGCTTCGTCGGCATCACCGAAGGTGTGCGGCGTGAAGCCGGCGCGCGCCAGCAGCGCCTGCACGGTGAGGGCCAGCACCTCGTCGTCGTCGACATAGAACACGTGCTCGCCGCGGCCTTGCGGCGGTGGCACGGTGGGCAGGCTGCCCACGGCCAGCTCGCGCTCGGGCGCGGCCGTCAGCGGCAGCAGCAGCTCGAAGCGTGTGCCCGCGCCGGGTACGCTTTGCAGCGCCAGCGCACCGCGGTGTTCGGCCACGATGCCGTGGACCACGGCCAGGCCGAGACCGGTGCCCTGGCCGCGCGGCTTGGTGGTGAAAAAGGGCTCGAAGATGCGGCGCTGCGTGGCCTCGTCCATGCCGCAGCCGTTGTCGCCCACCGAAAGCCGCGCGTAGCGCCCGGGCACCCACGGGCCGAAGCCCGAGACCAGGCCGGCCGGGGCCTCGCCGTCCACGGTGTCCAGCGCGATGCGGATGCGACCGGTGCTGCCCTGCAGCGCATGCCAGGCGTTGGTACACAGGTTCATCAACACCTGCTGCAGCTGGGTGCCATCGGCCAGCACATGCAGGGGCTCGGCCCCCATGTCCACCTGCAGATCGGCGGTGGCCGGCAGGGTGCTGCGCAACAGCGCCACGGTTTCTTCCACCAGCGGCTGCAGGGCCTGGCGGCGCAGGTCTTGCGGCTGGCGGCGGCCGAAGGCGAGGATCTTGCGCACCAACTCGCGCGCGCGGCGGCCTGCTCCCTCGATCTGCGCCAGGCGCTGCTGCACGGGGTGTTCGGTGCCGAGCTCGTCGCGGGCCAGCGCGGCGCTGCCGAGGATGGAGCTCAGCACGTTGTTGAAATCGTGCGCAATGCCGCCGGCCAGTGTGCCCACGGCTTCCATCTTCTGCGCGTTGCGCAGCTGGTTTTCAAGCGTGCGACGCTGGTGTTCGGCGGCCACGCGTTCGCTGATCTCGCGGAACACCAGCACGGCCCCGCGCAGGCGGCGGCGCGCGTCGATGATGGGCGCAGCAGCGTCGTCGATGGGGCGCTCGGTACCGTCACGCGAAACCAGCAGCGTGCCGCGTGCCAGGCCCACGGTGCGGCGGATGCGCAGCGCCTCGCCCACCGGGCAGGGCACGGTCTCGCGCGAACTCTCGTTGACGATGCGAAAGACGGTGCTCACGGGCTGGCCCACCGCTTCATGCGCGGCCCAGCCCGAAAGGGATTCGGCCACCGGGTTCATGAACACCACGCGCGCCTGCTCGTCGGTGGCCATCACGGCGTCGCCGATGCTGCGCAGCACCACCTGCAGCCACTCGCGCTGCTCCAGCAACTGGTGTTCCGCCTCGCGGCGCCGAGCCACTTCGTGCTGAAGGGCGTGGATGCGTTCGGTCAGCGCCAGAAAGCGGTTGGCGCTGGCCGCCTGCGGCTGCAGCCGCAGCAAGAGCCAGGGCTTGCCGTCGGCACCGGCCACCCGCGTCAGATCGCCGCGCTGGGGCGCGGCCGGGGCGCCGCTGGTGGCCGGCGGGTGCAGGCGCACGGGCATGCGGCCGCCGCTGCGCAGGCCCTGGCGCAGCAGGCCCTGCAGCGTGGCCGGCGGGTCGGCAAACAGCGTGCTGAGCGCGCGGCCCGCCAAGGGCGCCGTGCCGGTGCCCAGCACCGGTGCGGCGGCGGCGGTGGCGGCCAGCACTTCGCCTTGCGGGCTCAGCAGCAGCAGCGGCTCGTGCAAGGCCTGCACCAGGGCGCGCAGCGCCTCGGGCAAGGTGGGGGCCGCTGGCGGCCCGGCCGGTGCGTTCACCGCTCAAGCCTTGAAGTAGCGGCGGCCGGGCGCTTCCGGGCCTGTGGTTTCCGCGTCGTTCAGGTGAACCACCACGCGGCAGTGGCCGTCACCCTGGGCGATGGTCTTTTCCAGCACCACGCGGGCCTGGCCCAGGTTCTCGGCGGCGATCACGCCGAACACGTTGGAGGTCATCATGCACATCGATGGCCGCCCGAGCACCTTGTCGCCGAAGGGGCAGCGGCGGTTGCCCAGCACGATGTGGTGCGTGTCCTGCGCCAAGACCTCGAAGTCACCCTGGATGCGGCGTTTCATGTCGACCAGCACGGCCGTCACCTGGGCCGGGTCGAGTTCGTTCACACCCAGCGCCTGGCGGTAGGCCTCGTTGACCTGGTCGCCCATGCGCTGGCCGACGATGCTGATGAAGCCGGCGGCCTCTTCCAGGCCCACCACGTCTTCCAGCGCGCCGGCCAGCTCGCGCACCAGCGAGCGCAGGAACACATCCCGGTCCAGCGGCACGGGCAGGGAGGTGAGCGAGCCCGACAAGGGCTTGGCCGCCGCTTCGCTGGATGAAGTCATAAATTAGCAACTGAAAGATGATTTGTTTGCAAGACTAGCAAAAGATCGCTGCGCAAGCCGGCGCCTGCGAAAACCGCCGCCGCGGTTGAGAATGGCCGCATGACCGACACCTCTGCGCCGACCCCCTCGCCAGCCACGGCCCCGGCAGCCGCCCCAGCCTCCGCACCGGCCTACGAGCCGCCCCGCGTGTGGGTAGCGCCCGCCGCCAACGGGGGCCGATTTGCCAGCATCAACCGCCCCGTGGCCGGCGCCACCCACGAGCAAGACCTGCCCGTGGGCCGCCACCCGCTGCAGCTGTATTCGCTGGCCACGCCCAACGGCGTGAAGGTCACGGTGATGCTGGAGGAACTGCTGGCGCTGGGCCACCGTGGCGCCGAGTACGACGCGTGGCTCATCCGCATCCAGGAGGGGCAGCAGTTCGGCAGCGGCTTCGTGGCCGCCAACCCGAACTCGAAGATCCCGGCGCTGGTCGACCGCAGCGGGCCGACGCCTGTGCGGGTGTTCGAATCGGGCGCCATCCTCATGCACCTGGCCGAGAAGTTCGGCGCTTTCCTGCCCACCGAACCGGCCGCACGCGCCGAGTGCCTGTCGTGGTTGTTCTGGCAGATGGGCAGCGCGCCCTTTCTGGGTGGCGGGTTCGGCCACTTTTACGCCTACGCGCCGTTCAAGATCGAGTACGCCATCGACCGCTACGCGATGGAAACCAAGCGCCAGATGGATGTGCTCGACCGCCGCCTGGCCGAAACCGAGTTTGTGGCGGGCAGTGCCTACACCGTGGCCGACATGGCCATCTGGCCCTGGTACGGCGCGCTGGCGCAGGGCCTGTTGTACGAAGCCGGCGAATTCTTGCAGGTGCAGCAGTACACCCATGTGCGGCGCTGGGCCGAGCAGATCGCGCAGCGCCCGGCGGTGCAGCGTGGCCGCATGGTCAACCGGGCCTGGGGCGAGCCTGCCAGCCAGTTGCACGAGCGCCACGAGGCCAGCGATTTCGAGCTGCGCACCCAGGACAAGCTGGCGCCGGCAGCGCCCGCGGCGTGACCGGCGAGGCTTGTCGATGAGCGCCTGGCCTCGCCCCTTGCTTTACGACTGCGCCACCGCACCCAGCCCGCGCCGCGCCCGCATCCTGCTCGCCGAAAAAGGCGTGGCCCATGACACCGTGCAGGTCGATCTGCGCAGCGGTGAACAGCTGGGCGAGGCCTACCGCCGCATCAACCCGCTGTGTACCGTGCCCGCGCTGCGCACCGAAGAAGGCGCGCTGCTCACCGACAACGCGGCCATCGCCGCCTATGCCGAAGCGCGTTACCCCGCGCAGCCCTTGCTGGGCCGCACGCCACTCGAAAAAGCCGAGATCGCCAGCTGGCAGTGGCGGGTGGAGTTCGACGGCCTGCTGGCCGTGGCCGAGGCCTTCCGCAACAGCAGCCCGGCGATGGCCGGCCGCGCGCTGGCCGGGCCGGTGAACCACGCGCAGATTCCCGAGTTGGGGCAGCGCGGCCTGCTGCGCGTGCGGCAGTTTTTTGCGCTGCTCAACGAGCGCCTGCAGGGGCGCGAGTTCATCGCCGGCGACGGCTTCAGCATCGCCGACATCACCGCCGTGGTGGTGGTCGATTTCGCGCGTGTCGTGAAGCTCAGGCCCGACGACAGCCACCCCGCGCTGCTGCGCTGGCGCGCGGCCATGGCCCAGCGGCCGGCGATGGCGCTTTAAGGCGCTGCTGGCCGTGGCGCGGCAATGCCGCCTCAGGCCGCGGCGGGCAAGCTCAGTTCCACACGCGTGCCCTGGCCCTCGGTGCTGGTCAGGTGGATCTCGCCGCCCATCTGCTGCACCAGCCAGCGGCTGAGCACCAGGCCGAGGCCCACCCCTTCGAGCGCGGCTTCGCCGTCGTTGCGCGCTGTCGGCCGGCCCAGCCGGTTGAAGGCTTCGAAGACGTGGGGCAGTTGCGCCGGCGGGATGCCCAGGCCGGTGTCCTGCAGTTGCAGGCGCCAGCGCTGCGCGGGCCCGGCTTCAGTGCCTTGCAGGTCGGCCACCACGTCCAGCCGCACACTGCCGCCGCCCTGGGTGTACTTCAGGGCGTTGTTCAGCAACTGGCCCAGCACCTGTTTGAGGCGTGCAGCATCGGCCCACACGCAGGCGCCTGCGGGCAGCGCGCCCGTGTGGACAGCCACGCCGCGCGCCGTGGCCAGCGTGGCCTGGGCGGCGCAGACCGCGTCCCAGGCCTCCTGTATCGGCACCACCTCGCACTGCAGGCTGAGCTGGCCGCTTTCGGCGCGCGTGAGGTCGAGCACGTTGTTGATCATTGCCAGCAGATGCCAGCCGGCCTGTTCGATGTGGCCCAGGTGGCGGCGCTGCGTTGGCAGATCGCCCTGGCCGAGCTGGCCCTGCAGCAACTGGGCAAAACCCAGCACCGCGTTCAGCGGTGTGCGCAGTTCGTGGCTCATGCGCGACAGGAACTCGCTCTTGGCGAGCTGCGTGGCGGCGACGCGGTCGCGTTCGGCGCGCAGGGCTTCGAGCTCGTGGCGGTCGGTCTGGTCGCTGAGCGTGCCCACCATGCGCAGCGCCTGGCCGGCGGCGTTGCGCTGCACCACGCGCCCCCGCGACAGCACCCAGCGGTAGTCGCCCGCGGCACTGCGCAGCCGGAACTCGGCGCTGTAGGCCGGCGTGCGGCCCTGCAGGTGGGCGTCCAGCGCCGCCTTCATGGGTTCCAGGTCGTCGGGGTGGACCCGCGAACGCCAGACGGCGGTGCTGTCCGGGGCATCGTCACCACCATAGCCCAGCATCACCTTCCACTCGGGCGAGTAGTGAACCTGGTGCGCAACGGGGTCGAGATCCCAGACGCCGAACGAGGCGCTCTGCAGGGCCAGCCCCCAGCGTTGTTCAAGCGCCTTGAGGTCGTTTTGCATGCAAGGAGCCGGCCCGCCGCCAGGCCAGACCGTCAATGGTTTCATGCAGTATCGGCGGCAGCGCGCGCAAATCAAGGGCGGCCCTGCCGGGCCGGTGCAAGGGCAGCCCTGCCGAGCCGGTGCAAGGGCGGCTCTGCCGGGCGCCGGTGCAAGCGCGGCACCGCCAGACCCGTGCGGGTGCCACGCTGCGCCCCGTTCGGGTGCGGGTAAGCCCTAGTCCTGGGCGCCGCGATGGCTCATAATATTCGTAAAACCGCATATTTAGATTTATAGCGCTGGCGCCCGCCGGCGCCCCGGCCCGCGCCGCGGGTACTTCTCCAGTGCAAGGAACTGCCGCCGTGAACTTCCAGGACCACCGATCCGGGCGCCTGCTCAAGGCCCCCGAGAACTTCATCGATCCTGACGGCGTGCGCGCCGTCTTCCGCGAAGGCAAGGCCGGCCGTCGCGATTTCGTGCGCGGGGCTTTTGCCGCGGCGGTGGCCGGCGCTGCCGCGCCGGCCGCGCTGGGGCAGGCCAACCCGGTGCCGGCGTCCGGCGGCGACCCGAACATCCTGGAGATGCCTGCCCACACCAAGGGCCTGGGTCAGCCGGTGGTGACCGACGGCTACGGCAAGCCTTCGCAGTACGAAGCGAACGTGCAGCGCCGTCAGAGCCCGGGGCTGACACAAACCACCCAGGCCAGCGTGAGCTTCGCGCCGCTGCAAAGCCTGTTCGGCATCGTCACGCCCAGCGGCCTGCACTTCGAGCGCCACCACCAGGGCTGGTGGGACATCGATCCCAGCAAGCACCGCCTGATGCTCAACGGCAGCGACGAGCAGATGCTCAAGCGGCCCATGGTCTTCACGGTCGATGAACTGATGCGCCTGCCGTCGGTGAGCCGCTTCCACTTCATCGAGTGCGGCGCCAACACCGGCATGGAGTGGGGCAACGTGGCCGTGCCCACCTGCCAGTACACGCACGGCATGATCAGCTGCAGCGAGTTCACCGGCGTGCCGCTGAAAGTGCTGTTCGACATGGCGGGCGTTGACTACAAGCGCGGCCGTTTTGTGCTCGCCGAGGGCGCCGACGGCAGCAGCATGACGCGCACCATCCCGATGGAACTGGTGGAAAGCGGCGAGGTGTTTGTCGCCTATGGCCAGAACGGCGAGATGCTGCGCCCCGAAAACGGCTACCCGCTGCGCCTGGTGGTGCCGGGTGTGCAGGGTGTGAGCTGGGTGAAGTACCTGCGCCGCATCGAGGTGGGCGACAAGCCCTACGGCGCCAAGGACGAGGTGATGCACTACATCGACCTCATGCCCGATGGCCGCCACCGGCAGTACAGCAGCACGCATGAAGTGAAGAGCGTCATCACCACGCCCTCGGGCGGCCAGGTGCTGCTCGACCGCGGCTTCTACCAGATCAGCGGGCTGGCCTGGAGCGGCCGCGGCAAGGTCAAGCGGGTGGATGTTTCGGTCGACGGCGGGCGCAACTGGAAGACCGCGCGCCTGCAGGGCCCGGTGATGGACAAGTGCCTGACGCGCTTCTCGCTGGACTGGGCCTGGGACGGCAAACCCACCATCGTGATGAGCCGGGCCACAGACGAGAGCGGCCACGTGCAGCCCAATTACCGTGAACTGCGCGCGGTGCGCGGTTCGCGTTCGATCTACCACAACAACGCGATCCAGAGCTGGCTCGTGCAGGAAAGCGGCGAGGTGAAGAATGTCCAGCTCTCTTGAGAACCGGCCCCGCTTGGAGCGCCGCATGAACGTGCTGATCGCCGCCGCTGCCGCCACGCTGGCGCTCTGCTTGGGCGCCGAAGCAGCGGCCCAGGGTTACCCGGGCGTGGGTCGAACCGCGACCCCGCGCGAAGTGGCGGCCTGGGATATCGACGTGCGCCCCGACTTCAAGGGCCTGCCCAAGGGTTCGGGCTCGGTGGCCAAGGGCATGGACGTCTGGGAAGCCAAGTGCGCCTCGTGCCACGGCATCTTCGGCGAGAGCAACGAGGTTTTTTCGCCGCTGGTGGGGGGAACCACGGCCGAGGACATCAAGACCGGCCGCGCCGCGCGCCTGCTGGACAACAGCTTCCCTGGGCGCACCACGCTGATGAAGGTTTCCAGCGTTTCCACGCTGTGGGACTACATCAACCGCGCCATGCCCTGGAATGCGCCGAAATCGCTCAGCGCCGAAGAGGTGTATGCCGTCACCGCCTACCTGCTGAACATGGGCGGTGTGCTGCCTGACAGCTTCGTGCTCAGCGACGCCAACATCGGCGAAGCGCAGGCACGCTTGCCCAACCGCAATGGCATGCACACCGACCACGGCATGTGGCCCGGCAAGAGCCTGGGCAACGGCGGCAAGCCCGACGTGCGCCCGGTGGCCTGCATGAACAACTGCGCCACCGAACCCAAGGTGGCTTCCTTCCTGCCCGACTTTGCGCGCAACAACCACGGCAACCTCGCCGAGCAGCAGCGTCCGGTGGGGCCGCAGCGCGGCGCCGACACCACCAAGCCGGCGCCCACCAGCGCCGCCGCGGCGGTGGCCGCAGCCACCACGGCTGCGGCCGCGCCGCCCAAGGCGGCCGCGGCCAGCCCGGGTGCGGCGGCGCTCGCCCTGGCCACCAAGCACACCTGCACGGCGTGCCACGGCACCGAGCACAAGATCGTCGGCCCGGGCTTCAAGGAGATTGCGGCCAAGTACGCCGGCCGCGGCGACGCCGAGGCCTACCTGCTGGGCAAGATCCGCGGCGGTGGGCAGGGTGTCTGGGGCCCGATCCCGATGCCGCCGCAGGGCTTGCCGGAAAATGACGCCAAGGCGCTGGCGGCCTGGCTGGCCACGGGCGCCAAAAAATAATCTGCCCGATTTCATTGGGGTTCGCCCGCTTGGATGGCGGCCCCCCGTTCATTACCCTACGCTGATAAAGGAGCCTCACATGCCCAACCGCCGTACCGTCCTCGCCCGCTCGGGCCAGGTGGCCGCCCTGATGGCCGGCGCCGGCCTGCTGCCCGCCCAGGCCCAGGCTGCCTGGAACGCCAATGCCTTCGAGATCAAGACCATGGCCGAACTGGTCAAGGCCCTGGGCGGCAGCGCCCCGGCTGAGAGCAAGGACGTTGTCGTCACCGGCCCGGACATCGCCGAAAACGGCGCCGTCGTGCCCGTGGGCGTGTCCACCACGCTGGGCGGCGTGAAGAAGCTGATGCTGCTGGTTGAAAAGAACCCGAGCGTGCTCTCGGCGTCCTTCGATGTCAGCGATGCCGTCGATGCCGCCTTCACCACCCGCGTGAAGATGGGCCAGTCGTCCAACGTCATGGCCGTGGCGCTGATGAACGACAACCGCGTGCTGTTCGCGCAGAAGGAAGTGAAGGTCACTCTGGGCGGTTGTGGCGGCTGACACCCGGCCCCAGGCGCCGGCTGCGCCACCCCCCGAGGGGGCTCTTGCAGCGGCCCGGCGGAGCCGGTTCCGCGCAAGGCCTTGAGGCCCAACGTTTAGGTTTACGAACAGGAGAATTACCATGGCAGACCCGATGCGCATTCGCGCCCAAGCCGCTGGCGACAAGACGACCGTCCGCGTGCTCATGAGCCACGAGATGGAAACCGGCCAGCGCAAAGATTCGGCCGGCAAGACCATCCCGGCCTGGTTCATCCAGGAAATCACCGCCCGCCACAACGGCAAACCCGTGCTCAACGCCGAGTGGGGTCCTTCGGTGTCCAAGAACCCTTTCCTGCAGTTCGTGGTGAAGGGTGCCAAGGCCGGCGACAAGATCGCCGTGACCTGGAAGGACAACAAGGGTGAAACCCGCACCGACGAGGCCACGGTTTCCTGACCTCCCCATCCGAGAAAGCGAAGCACGCATGAAGCTCCTCAGCCTCACCGCCACGGCATTGGCGCTCGCCCTGGGCGCCGGCGCCGTGCAGGCCCAGAAAACGGCGGCCGACGGCATTGCCGAATACCGCAAGATGCTGGAAGACGGCAACCCGGCCGATCTCTTCGAAGCCAAGGGTGAGGAGCTCTGGAAAACCGCGCGCGGCCCGAAAAAGGTGTCGCTGGAAAAGTGCGATCTCGGCCTCGGGCCTGGCGTGGTGAAAGGCGCCTGGGTGCAGCTGCCGCGTTACTTCGATGACACGCAGAAAGTGCAGGACGTCGAATCGCGCCTTGTCACCTGCATGGCCACGCTGCAGGGTTTCAACGCCGACGAGCTGATGAAAACCGCCTTCGGCCGCGGCGAGATGGCCAACATCACGGCGCTGGCCACGTGGATTGCCGCTTCATCGCGGGGCATGAAGTTCGCGCTGCCCCAGGCCCATGCTGAAGAGCAGCGCTTCTTCGAACTCGGCAAACGCGCTTTCTTCTTTCGCGGCGGGCCGATGGATTTTTCCTGCGCCAGCTGCCACAGCGTGGACGGCCAGCGCATCCGCCTGCAAGACCTGCCCAACCTGACCAAGAACCCCGGTGACGGTGTCGGCTTCGCAGCCTGGCCCGCCTACCGCGTGAGCAACGGGCAGATGTGGAGCATGCAGCTGCGCCTGAACGACTGCTACCGCCAGCAGCGTTTTCCGTACCCGGGCTTCGCGTCTGACGTGACCGTCGCCCTGGGTGTCTACATGGGTGTCAACGCCAAGGGTGCCGAGTCCATCGCACCGGCCATCAAGCGCTGATCCGCTCCATCCCTGAAGGCCGCCCGCACATGAAGAAGCAACACCTCCTCACCGCCCTGGGTGCCACCGCCGTGTTCCTGGCCGGTTGCGCCACCCGGCCCAGCCCGGCCGAGCTCGACAGCCAGGCCGCCGCCATGATGAAGGCGGGTTTCCGCGACCAGGGCATCGCCAAGGTCGACCGCATCCAGCAAGACCTCGGGCAAAGCGCCTGTTCGTCGGACCAGCCGCCTTCCGAAGCGCTGGGCAAGCAGGTCGAGGCCGAGGCCTACGCCGGCATCCAGTGGCCCACCGGCGGCTGGTACATCGGCGACTGGCGCAAGGGCGAGAGCCTGGCGCAGAACGGCCGCGGCATGACCTGGACCGACAGCAGTGTCGACCCCAAGGGCAACGGTGCCCAGTGCTACAACTGCCACCAGCTCGACAAGAAAGAAATCAGCTACGGCACCATCGGCCCCAGCCTGTGGAACTACGGCAAGATCCGTGGCGTGAAGGACATCACCGACCCTGGGTCGGCCCCCATCATCCAGTACACCTGGGGCAAGCTGTGGAACAGCAAGGCCTACTCGGCCTGCTCGAACATGCCGCGTTTCGGCCACGCCAAACTGCTGAACGAACAGCAGATCCGCGACGTGATGGCGCTGCTGCTCGACCCCAAGTCGCCGGTGAACCAGTAAACCGGCCCCGTTGGCCCACCTTCCCGAAGCCCGCACGAGCCCCGGCCCCTGCGGGCTTTTTCGGCGCCTTCATATCAATGATTGCTGAATCATGAATCTTTCCAAGCGCGATTTCCTTCAGGTGTTGACCGCGGCGTCTGCCGCCGGCATGGCACTGGGGCGCCACGCCGAAGCCGATGCTGCAACGGCGCAGAAGGGGCTCTATGACGTGGCCCCTTTTGGCAACGTTTCGCTGCTGCACATGACCGACTGCCACGCGCAGCTCAAGCCGATCTACTTCCGCGAACCCAGTGTGAACCTGGGCGTTGACGGCATGCAGGGCCAGTTGCCGCACCTGGTGGGTGAGCACCTGCTGAAGAAGGCCGGCGTCCGGCCGGGCACGCCCCAGGCGCATGCCTACACCTACCTCGATTTCGAGAAGGCCGCGCGCCGTTACGGCAAGGTGGGCGGCTTCGCGCACCTGGCCACGCTGGTGAAGATGCTCAAGGCCAGCCGCCCTGGCGCGCTGCTGCTCGACGGTGGCGACACCTGGCAGGGCAGTGCCACCAGCTTGTGGACCAACGCGCAGGACATGGTCGACGCCTGCAAGCTGCTGAGCGTGGACGTGATGACCGGCCACTGGGAGTTCACCTATGGCATGGAGCGGGTGAAGGAGATCGTCGAAAAAGACTTCGCCGGCAAGCTGGATTTCGTAGCGCAAAACGTCAAGACCAACGATTTCGGCGACCCCGTCTTCAAGCCCTACGTCATCCGCCCCATCAACGGCGTGCCGGTGGCCATCATCGGCCAGGCCTTCCCGTACACGCCCATCGCCAACCCGCGCTACATGGTGGCCGACTGGGCCTTCGGCATCCAGGACGAGAACATGCAGGCCATGGTGGACGAGGCCCGGGGCAAGGGCGCGCAGGTGGTGGTGGTGATCTCGCACAACGGCATGGACGTCGACCTGAAGATGGCCAGCCGCGTGCGCGGCATCGACGCCATCTTCGGTGGCCACACGCACGACGGCGTGCCCGTGGCCATGCCGGTGAAAAACGCCGGCGGCACCACGCTCGTCACCAACGCCGGCAGCAACAGCAAGTTCCTCGGCGTGATGGACTTCGACGTGAAAAACGGCAAGGTGGTCGACTTCCGTTACCGGCTGCTGCCGGTGTTTGCCAACCAGCTCAAGGCCGACCCGGAGATGGACGCGCTGATCACGAAGATCCGCGCGCCCTACCTCGACAAGTTGAACGAGAAGCTCGCCGTCACTGACGGCCTGCTCTACCGCCGCGGCAACTTCAATGGCAGCTGGGACCAACTGCTGTGCGACGCCCTGATGGACGTGCAGGGCGCCGACATCGCCTTCAGCCCGGGTTTCCGCTGGGGCACCAGCCTGCTGCCTGGCGACGCCATCACCCGCGAGCTGATGATGGACCAGGTGGCCATCACCTACCCCTACGCCACGCTCACCGAGATGCGCGGTGACATGATCAAGACCATCCTGGAAGACGTGGCCGACAACCTCTTCAACCCCGACCCCTACTACCAGCAGGGCGGCGACATGGTGCGCGTGGGCGGCTTGGCCTACACGATGACGCCCGGCGAAAAGATGGGCGGGCGCATCAGCGACATGCGCTTGAAGGGGCGGCCCATCGAAGCCAGCAAGACCTACAAGGTGGCCGGTTGGGCACCGGTGGCCGAGGAGGCGAAAAACGCCGCGGGCGTGAAGCCGGTCTGGGAACTGGTGGAGACCTGGTTGAAGAGCCAGGGCGGGCGCGTGAAGCCGCGCCGTGTCAACACACCCAAGCTCGTGGGCATGGCCGGAAACCCCGGCATCGCCGCGATTTGATCTGCGCACGCCTACACCCAGGAGACAAGCCAATGCTGAACTTCCACAAGACCGCCCTTGCCCTGGCCCTGGTGGCCTGCACCAGCCTCGCGTCTGCGCAAGACACGGTGGTCTACCACGTCAACGACACGGCCAACCAGGCCTTGAGCACGCTGCGAAACATCCGCAACCACCTCGACACCGACCCCACGGCCAAGGTCACCGTGGTGACGCATGCCTTCGGCGTCGACTTCCTGATGGAAGGCATGAAAGACCGCAATGAGTCGCCTTTTGCCGCCACCGTGGCTGCGCTGGTGGCCCGCGGCGTGAAGTTCGAGGTCTGCGAAATCACCTTGAAGAACCGCAACCTGAAAAAGGAGCAGTTCATCCAGGAAGCCGACTTCACGCCCTCAGGCGTGGTGCGCCTGACCAAGTTGCAGAAACAAGGTTTCGCCTACATCAAACCCTGATCGCGGCCGGCGCCTGACACTGGCATCCATGGAGGGATGACCCGTGATGCTTGACGACATGATGGAGAAACTGGGCGAACCGGCCACGCTGGCCGTGGGCGCGTTGTGCATCGGCCTGGTGTTCGGTTTCATGGCCCAGCGCTCGCGCTTCTGCCTGCGCTCTGCGGTGATCGAGTTTGCGCGCCGGCAGCCGGGCGGCAAGCTCACGGTCTGGCTCTTCGCATTCGCCACCGCGGTGGGGGCCACCCAGCTGCTGGCCTGGGCCGCTTGGTTCGACGCCAGCACGGCACGGCAGATTTCGGCCCGGGGCAGCCTGTCCGGCGCGGCCATCGGCGGCCTGCTCTTCGGTATCGGCATGATCCTGGCGCGCGGCTGTTCCAGCCGGCTGCTGGTGCTGGCCGCGCAAGGCAACCTGCGCTCCTTGCTTTCGGGCCTGGTGTTCGCGGTCACGGCCCAGGCTGCGCTGACGGGCGCGCTCGCGCCCTTGCGGCTGGAGATGGCCGGCTGGTGGACGGTGGAAGGCGGCGCGGCACGCGATCTCATCGCGCTCACCGGCATCGGCCACGGCGGCGCGCTGGTGTTCGCTGCGGTGTGGTTGCTCGCCGCCGTCTTCTGGGCGCGGCGGCAGAAGGTGCCGGTCTGGGGCTGGGCCGGGGCGGTGGGCGTGGGCCTGGCTGTTGCCGCTGCCTGGTGGTTCACCTTCGCGGTGATGCAGCGTGCTTTCGACCCCCACCCCATCCAGGCGCTGAGCTTCACCGGGCCTTCGGCCGAGGTGCTCAAGCGCGTGCTCTTTGTCACCGACCAGCCCTGGACCTTCGATCTCGGCCTGGTGCCCGGTGTTTTTCTGGGCTCGTTCATCGCGGCCGCGCTGTTCGGTGAACTCAAGCTCGAAGGCTTCCAGGGCGGCGCCAGCATGCGCCGCTACATCGCCGGGGCCATGGCCATGGGTTTCGGGGGCATGCTGGCCGGCGGCTGTGCCGTGGGGGCGGGCCTGTCAGGGGCGGCCGTTTTCACGCTGACCTCGTGGGTGACCTTGTGCGCCATGTGGGCGGGCGCGGCCCTCACCGACCGCCTGGTCGACCGCCATCCCACCGATGTGGTTCCCGGGTCGGCCGTGCCCACGCCCCCGCCGCTTTCTCCCGCCTGAGGCGCTTTTGCGCGCCGGGCCTTTTCAGCAGTTTCGAGGTTGCACCATGCTCCGCGCGCGTCGTCTTTTCTCCAGCCTTTTGATCTTGCGGCCGGCCCTGGCCGTCGGTGCAGCCTTCGCGCTGCTGCCCGCTTGGGCGATGGCCCAGGCGGTGGCGGCTCCGCAGCCGGTGTCGGCGCGGGCCACCGAGATCGTGCAGGGCCAGTGTTTCATCTGCCATGGCGCGGACGGCGAGAGCTCCAACCCCGCGTTTCCGCGGCTGGCGGGGCAGAACGCGGCCTATGTCGCGCGGCAGCTGGCCGACTACAAATCGGGCAAACGCAAGAGCACGACGATGCAGCCCATGGTCGAAGCGCTGAGCGCCGAGGATTTTCAGGCCCTGGGGGTGTTCTTCACCACACGCACGACGCACATTCACGAGGTGCAAGACCCCGAACTGGCGCAGGTGGGGCGCTTCATCTACCAGCGCGGCAACCCCTGGAGCGGCGTGGCTTCGTGTGCCACCTGCCACGGCGCCAACGCCCACGGCACCGAAGCATTGCCCCGCCTGGCCGGCCAGCACGCCCAGTACACCGAAAACCAGCTGAAGTCGTTCAACAAGCGCGAGCGCACCAATGACAACGCCGTGATGCACGGCATCGCGAGCAAGCTCAGCGAGCTAGAAATGAAGGCCGTCGCGGCCTACCTCAGCGGACTGAAATAGGGCGCTGCGAAGCAGCGCCCCATCAAGCCAGAGCCGCGGAACCGGCTTTGCCGGGCCGCTGGCGAACGGCCCCCTTGGGGGGTAGCGAGCGCCAGCGAGCTCGGGGGCCCACGTTCAGGCCAACATGTCGTCCCAGATGTTGTCGGCCCAGCTCAGCGCGTAGCGGCCTTCGATCTGGTTGGCACCGGCCGACACGCCGCCAGAGCCGGGCACGGTCTTGAAGGTCTTGTCCTTGGCGTCGTACTGGTGCACCGAGGCGACGTGGATCACGTCCTTGGCCGTCACGAAGCTGTAGCAGGTGTTCATCACCACCGGCGTCGTGTTCACGGCCGCGCCCTGGAGCAGCTGGATGATGGCGGCCGCTGCCACCTTGGCGTGCTGGTTGGCCATGTGGCCGCTCTTGGGCATGGCCGGCGCCGAGAAGGTGGCATCGCCCAGCACGTGGATGCCCTTGGCCGCCGTGGCTTCCATCGTCAACCAGTCCACACCCACCCAGCGGTTGTTGATGTTGATGAGCCCGGCCGTGCGTGCGATGTCGCCCGCGCGCTGAGGCGGGATGATGTTCAGCACATCGGCCTTGACGTCCTCGAAGTCGAACTTCGCGACGCGCCCCGACACTTCCTTCAGCTCGGCATTCGGGCGGTATTCGACCAGGCCTGCGTAGTGCTGGGCAAAGGCCTTCTCGAAGAGCGCCTTTTTCGACTGGATCTCGGGGTTGGCGTCGAGCACCAGCACCTTTGATTTCGGCTTGGCCGTCTTCAGGTAGCTGGCCACCATGCAGGCGCGCTCATAAGGGCCGGGCGGGCAGCGGTAGGGCACCTTGGGGATGCTCATGGCGAACACGCCGCCGTCGGGCATGGCCTCGAGTTGCTTGCGCAGGGCCACGGTCTGCGGGCCGGCCTTCCAGCCGTGCACGGCAGCACCGCTGTCGATGGCGGCGCTCAGGCCACCCACCTGCTCGTTCATGAAGTCGATGCCGGGCGACAGCACCAGGCGGTCGTAGGGCAGTTCGGCGCCGCTGGCCAGACGCACCTTCTTCGCGGTGGCGTCCACGGCCACCACCTCGCCTTGCACGAACTTCACGCCCAGGGCCTTCAGGCCGTCGTAGCCGCGTGTGATGTCGGCCATCTGCTTGTGGCCGCCGATCACGAGGTTGCTGATCGGGCAGGAGATGAAGTTCGGGTTGCGTTCGACCAGCGTGACGTCGACGTTGCCGCCCCACATGCGCAGGTAACGCGCGGTGGTGGCGCCGCCGAAGCCGCCGCCGACGATGACGACACGGCCGATGGACGGCCCCGAGGCGCCTCCGGTGGCGCAGCCGGCCAGGGCCAGGCCACCGACGGCGGCGGCACCGGCCAGCAGGCGGCGGCGCGAGGGGTGGATCAGGGGGGTGTGTTGTGCGCTCATGGCAGTGTCCTGGCGGCTCATTGTTTGGGCTTCTGGGCCGCGAAATAGCCGGCGATCAGCTTGATCTGCTCGTCGGTGTAGCCCTTGGCGATCTGATGCATGATGGTTGCGGGCAGGGCGCCGCTTTTGTAGTCGTTGAGCATGGCAACGATCTTGTCGGCCTGCAGCCCGGCCAGCGGCTTCATGTCACCGCGGGCCTGGCCATTGGTGCCATGGCAGTTGGCGCAGGTGGCGGCCAGGCTGCGGGCGAGCTGGGCGTCCTGGGCCATCACGGCCGCAGGCCCGGCCAGCAGGGCCAGGGTGGCGGCGGTTTTCCAGAGCTTCATCGGGGGTCTCTCCTGTGCGGGGTGGGGGTGCAGCGGTCTCGGGCAGGCCCTGTCGCGCACGAAAGCATTCTCGGCATATATTCGTGCATGCAAATCAAGCGTATTCCCTGAGCACGCCATGGCGTTGGCGGCATGCATTCTGAGGGCAGGCCGGCGGCTCGCCGGCGCCTGGCAGGCCGGTCTGGCGCTCGGGCTGGGTGTGGCGCTGGCGCTGGCGCAGCAGCCGGTGGCGGCGCAGGTGCGGGCGCTCCCCGTGGCCCCGGGGGTGTGGTTCGTGCAGGGTGATGCCGCGCTCGGCACGCCGGCCAACCGCAACTTCATCTCCAACGCAGGTTTTGTGCTCACGCGCGACAGCGTGGTCGTCATCGACGGCCTGGGCTCGCCGGCCCTGGCGCGTGAACTGCGGGAAGAGATCCGCCGCATCACGCCGCTGCCGGTGCGCCACGTCATCGTCACGCACTTCCACGCCGATCACATCTACGGGCTGCAGGTCTTCAAGGACGAGGGTGCGCAGATCCTGGCCCACCGCAGCGGGCGTGAGTACCTGCTCTCTGAAACCGCGCAGCGCCGTCTGGCGAGCAGCCGGCAAGAGCTGGCGCCCTGGGTCGATGATGAAACCCGCCTCGTCGAAGCCGACCGCTGGATCGACGGCGACACCGTGCTCGAGGTCGGTGGCCAGCGCCTGCAGCTGCGCCACGCCGGCCCGGCGCACACGCCCGAAGACCTGGTGGTGTGGGTGGAGCGCGCGCAGGTGCTGTTTGCGGGTGACCTGGTCTTCCGCGGCCGCATCCCTTTCGTGGGGCAGGCCGACAGCCGCGGCTGGATCCAGGCGCTCAGCGGCCTCATCGCGCTGCAGCCGCGCACCATCGTGCCCGGCCACGGCCCGCTGTCGCAGGCGCCCGGGCCCGACCTCGAACTCACGCGCGACTACCTGCAGCATCTGCGGCTCACGATGGGCGCTGCAGCGGCGAACCTCGAGCCCTTCGAAGAGGCCTATGCCCGAGCCGACTGGCGGCGTTTCGAAGACCTGCCGCTGTTCCGCGCTGCCAACCGCATCAACGCCTACAACACCTACCTGCTGATGGAGCAGCAGGGGCGGTGATGAGCCTGCCGCCCCGCCCGCTGTGGCGCCGCCGCCAGTGGCTGCTGGCCGCGCCGGCCCTCGGCCTGGCGCCTGGGGCCTGGGCCCTGCCGGAGGCCGGCAAGGCCATCGCCTGGCCGCCGCTGCGCAGCGTGCAAGGCCAGGATCTGCCGCCGGCGCACTGGGCCGGCGTGCCGACGGTGGTGGTGTTCTGGGCCACCTGGTGCGGCTTCTGCCGCCGCCACAACGCGCATGTCGACCGCCTGCAGCGCAGCGTCGACCCCGCTGGCTTGCGGGTGCTGGCGGTGGCCCTGGACACCGACGCCGCGGCGGTGCGCCGCTACCTGCAGCAAACCGGCTACGGTTTCACCACGGTGGCCGACGGCACGGCGCTGCGCGAGCGTTTCACGCCGCGCCGCGTCATCCCCATGACCTGCACGGTGGGCGCCGACGGCCGCTTGCTGCAGGCCATACCGGGCGAGATGAGCGAAGACGACGTGATGGGTCTGGCGCGCGGGGCCCTGCCGCCGCGCTGACGCCGCGTTGCCCTCGCACTGACGCCACGCCGGCGCCACGCTTCAGAGCATGCGTTCGAGCCGCCAGGTCTGGTAACGCAGCGCAGCCATGGCACCGGCCACGATGCCGGCCAGCGCGATGAAGCTGCCCAGCGACAAGGTCGACACGCCCGACAGGCCCTGGCCCACGGTGCAGCCCATGGCCACCACACCGCCCACGCCCATCAGCGTGGCGCCGACCAGGTGGTTGGCCAGGTCTTCGATGCCGCCGAAGCCTTCCCAGCGGAAGCTGCGGTCGACCAGGGCCACGACGAAGGCGCCCACCGACAGGCCCACCACGCTGAGGATGCCCAGCGTGAGCGTGCGCGCGGTGTCGCTGAAAAAGAGCAGCCAGTCCAGCGTGTAGGCCACCGGCGCCACCATGCTCAGCGATTCCATGCGGCGCGAGTTCGTGCCCAGAAAGGCGGGCTCCAGCGTGTTCGGGTCTTCGGGCACATAACCCAGCCGGCCGCTGACCCACCAGGTGGCCGCGATGACCGCGCCGATGCCGATGCCGCCGGCCAGCACCTCGCCGCTGCGGCCCTCGGGTTTGCTGAGCACCCACAGCAGCAGCAGCAGGGCCACGGCGGCGCCCAGCGCCAGGGCCAGCGTGGGCGCGGGCAGGCCGAAGGCCGCGGCGGCGATGGAAGGCAGGTCTTGCCCGGTCGAGAGTTCAAAGTGCAGTTTCTCGACGGTGTTCACCCGCAGCACCCCGGTGATGCCGCGCAGCGTGGCGTAACCGGCCAGCCCCAGCACCAGCACCACCACCAGCGCCTTGAGGTTGCCGCTGCCCAGGCGCAGCAGGTTCTTGCTGCCGCAGCCCGAGGCCAGCACCATGCCGAAGCCGAACAACGCCCCGCCCAGCAGCGCCGACAGCCACAGCACACGCGGCGCGGCATAGATGCTCTGGCTGGCCTGGATCCAGCCGGCTGCCACCATGGCGTTGAAGCCGAGCACCGCCACCGCCACCGCCAGCGCCCACATGCGCGCGCGCTCCCAGTCGCCCATGTTCACGACATCGGCGATGGCGCCCATGGTGCAGAAGCGGGTGCGCTGGGCCACGGCACCAAAAACCACGGCCAGTGCAAAAGAAGCCCAGAGCACCTGGCTCGTGAGGCTGGGGATGTCAACGGTGTCCATGCCAGGATTGTCGCGCGGCGCGTGCGGCCGGCCGGCCACCTCGGGTTGACCCGGTGCCGCCATGTGGGTGTCGCAAATATCATTGATTGCTCATAGAAAGCTATTTCACCCCCTCCCATTCCCGCCTTACCCACGGAGCTCTCGTGAAGCCTGTCCTGACCTTTGTTGCGGTGGCCGCGCTCGGCGCCACCAGCCTGCCCGCTTTTGCCAACCTGGCGCTGGCGACGAAAAACGCCTGCACCGCCTGCCATGCGCCCGACCGCAAGCTGGTCGGCCCGTCTTATGCCGATGTCGCCAAGAAGTACGCGGGCCAGAAGGACGCCGTGGCCACGCTGGCCGCCAGCATCCGCAAGGGCGGCATGGGCAAGTGGGGCCCGGTCCCGATGCCGGCGCAGCCGGGGCTCAGCGAGGCCGACCTGAACACGCTCGCGGCCTGGGTGCTGGCGGGCGCGAAGTAGGCCCGGGCTGCCGCGGGCTGCGGGTGGGGCGCCGGCCCGCCACCCCCGCACCGCGATGTCGCGGCATCGGCGTGTGCTGATAAAGTGAAGCATGGAAGCATTTCACAGAGGGCGCCGTGAGCAGTGAACGCGAGGAAGACGTGGTCTTCGAGTCGGCCGCCGAGCTCTTTGGGCTGCTGTCCACGCCGGTGCGGCTGAAGATCATCAGCGCCGTCTGCAACGGCGAGCGCAACGTGTCCGACCTGCTGGCGCAGATCGACACCACCCAGCCCAACATGTCGCAACACCTGGCCACGCTCTACCGGGCCGGGGTGCTGGGTCGCCGCCGCGAAGGCACGCAGATCTACTACCGGCTGCAGAGCGAGCGCGTGGCACTGCTGTGCCGTGCCGTCTGCACCCAGGTGGCGGTGGAACTCGACAACGGCACCAACGTCGCGCCCGAAGACCGCCTGCTGCGCGCCGGCCCGCGCTGAGCGCGGGTTCTCAAAGCGGCGCGGGCTGGGTCTCGCTGCTGTTGCTGCGGTTGGGCATCACGATGCTGAACACCGCGCCGCCCTCGGGGCGGTTGGCGGCGCTGATCTGGCCGCCGTGGGCTTCGACGATCTTTCGCGAGATCGCCAGCCCCAGGCCGGTGCCGCCGGAGCCGTCCTTGGTCACGCTGCTTTGCACGAAGGCCTGGAAGATGGCCTCCAGCTCGGCCGGCGGGATGCCGGGGCCCTGGTCGGCCACACGCAGCAGCAACTCGCCCATCTCGGTGTGGCCCCCCTCCACCGTGATGCGCCCGCCCGGTGGCGAGAACTTGATGGCATTGGCCATCACGTTGCGCAGCACCTGCTGAAAGCGCAGCGGGTCGACCTTGCCGCGCAGCGGCAGCGGGCCCAGCTGCAGCAGCACCTGCAGTTGCTTGCCTTCGAGCAAGGGCGCCAGCTCCTTCAGCACATGCCCCACCAGGCCCCGCAGGTCGGTGCGCTCCAGGTGGATGGTGCCCACCGTGCTTTCGATCTTGGCCACATCGAGCAGGTCGTTCACCAGCGCCAGCATGCGCTGGCCGGCGTTGTGGATGTCGTCGAACATGCTGGCGAGCTTGGGCTGCTCTTTGCCGCGACGCAGGCCGAGTTCGGAAAAACCGATGATGGCTTGCAGCGGCGTGCGCAGCTCGTGGCTGATGTTGGCGATGAACTCGCTCTTCACGCGAGAGGCTTCCTCGGCAATGTCGCGAGCTTCGCGCGTGCTGCGTTCGGCGTTGCGGAACTCGGTCACGTCCACCAGCACCGAGAGCACGCCGGCGGGCTGGTCCTGGTCGCCCGGCACGAGCAGCTTGTTGATGACGACGTCGCGGGTGCTGCCATCGTGGTGGCGGGCCTGCGACTCGTAGCGCTTCGGTTCACCGCTGACCAGCAGGATGCGGTCTTGCGCCTCGTGCACCTCGCGCTCGGCCTTCGGCAGGTGGGCGCCGACGATGTGACCCACCGTGTCGGCGCGCTGGCGCCCGGTGAAGATCTCCCAGGCCTTGTTCACCATCACGTAGCGGCCCTGCAGGTCGACCAGCGAACTGGGCAGCGGGCTGATGTCCATCAGCAGCTCGGTGAAAGCCAGCTGCGCCTGCAGCCGCCGTTGCGCGACGATGCGCGCCGTGATGTCCACCGCGCTGCCCGCAAAGCCCGTGAGGCGGCCGTTTTCGTGCAGCGGCATCACCGAGAGATCGAAGCTGCGTTTGCGCCCGCCCTGCTCGGCGATCACGGCCTGCAGGTGGCGCACGTCGGTGTCGCTGGCGCGTGCGAACAAGGCCTGCGCGGCACTGCGTTGCTCGGCGGCCACCAGCGCCCACAGCGGGCGGCCTGCGCCGGCGGCCATGGCCCAGGGCTGGTTGGCGTAGGTCAGCAGGCCTTGCGCGTTCGTGCGGAAGATCAGCTCCTGCAGGCTCTGGATGGTGACGCTGAGCTCACGCTCGCGGCGCAGCGCCTGGGCCTGCGCGGCGTTGCGCTCGGCGCGGGCGATTTCGCGCGCACGCACGCTGCGCCAGGCCACGAAGGTGATGCCGCCGACCATCGCGACGATGGCCGCGCCGGCCAGCGCGAGGTTGCGCACCAGCACCCACCAGGGCTGCAGTGCCGCTTCGCGGTCAACCTCCACCAGCACCGCCAGCGGGCGCGTGGCCGAGACCCGGAAAGCCGCCAGCTGCGTGCCCTCGCGCAGGCCTTCGCCCACCCAGGCGCCGTGTTCACGCGCCGGCAGGAACTGGCTGAAGGGCGGCAGCGCCTTCAGCGTGGCGCCGGCGGGCTGCGTCACGGTGTTGGTGCCGGCGATGAGGTGGCCGTCGTAGGTGACGAGCGCCGCTGCGGCGCCGGGCCCGTCCATCAGCAGTTGTTGGAAGTTGACGAAGGCGCTGGGGTTCAGCAGCGCCACCACCACCAGCACATCGCCCTGCGTGCGCTGCACCGTGCGCAACAGCGGCAGGAAGCCGACGCCGGGCGGTATGGCCGTGGCCTGGCCGCGCGCCAGATCGGCCAGGCCGCGGCCGGGCGCATACGCCGCCAGGCGGTCCACCCCGGGCGGCGGCAGCGGCCCCAGC
Organism: uncultured beta proteobacterium; assembly: GCA_963788035.1. Taxonomy (GTDB): domain Bacteria; phylum Pseudomonadota; class Gammaproteobacteria; order Burkholderiales; family Burkholderiaceae_C; genus Rubrivivax. The sequence continues at coordinate 879,968 of CAWBFC010000005.1, read as the reverse complement.
GCGGCCAGGTCGACCAGGCGCCCCGCTTCGCCGGGCTGGGCGCTGACACGCACGCGGCCGCTGCTGTCGAGCACGGCGATGCTGCGCAGGAAAGGCAGGTTCACCAGCGACTGCTGGATCGCGGCCAGCGTCTGCGCACTTTCAGGCGCCTGGTCGCGCTGCAGCAGATCGGCCAGCGTGGCGGCGGCCAGGGCCGCGGCCTCGATGTTGCGCGTGGTTTGCTCGGTGAGCACCCGCGCCAGCAGTTCGTTGCGGTCGGTGACGATGTTCTGCAGCTGGCGGTGTTCGTGCCAGGCCATGGCCGCCAAGGTCAGCGCCACCAGGGCCATCAGCACTGCGCCGGCACCGAAGACCAGGCGGCGCTTGCCGGCCAGACGGGGCAGGGCCACCGGCGCCTCGTCGCCCGCGAGCGCCGGCACCGCCGCGGGCTGCGGCGGGGCGCGGCGGGGGCGCTCTGCCAGGCTCACCGCAGGCGCACGATGGGGCTCAAGCCGTGCTTGCGCGCGGCCGCTTCCAGGCGGCCGTCGCGCTGGATGCGGGCGACGAAGCCGTCCACCGCCTCCAGCCAGGCACTGTCACCCTTTTTCATCGCGTAAGCGTAAGGCAGCACGCTGAAGGGGGCCGGCGGCGAGATCAGCGTGGCCCAGTCGGCGTTGTCGAGCAGGCGGCGGCTGTAGGGGTAATCGGTCATGAACACGTCCACGCGGCCGGCCTCCAGCTCACGCTCGCGCGTGGCCGGCGGCGCCACCTTCACCAGGCGCGCATTCTTCAGCGCGGCCGTCATCACCGGCTCCATGAAGGTGCCGGCCTGCACGGCCACGGCCACGCCGGGCTTGTCGATGTCCTCCCAGCTCTTCACCACCTGGTTGCCCTTGGTGGTGACGCCGTAGATGTCGCTTTGCAGGTAGGGGCGCGTGAAGGCCAGTTGCTCCAAACGCTGCGGCAGCATGCCCACGGCAAACATGGCCACGTCGCAGCGGTCGTTCTTGAGGTCGTCCACCAGCGTGGCGAAAGACGAATCGACGTACTGCACCTTGGCCTTGAGCTCACGCCCGAGCTCGGCCGAGAGGTCGATGTCGATGCCCGAGAGCTGCTGCGTGCGGGGGTGGCGCAGGCTGACGCCGTAGTAGTCGGGCCAGATGCAGACCTTGACGGTGCCGCTGGCCTTCACGCGGGCCTGCACGCCGCCGGCGTGGGCCTGGCCCGGGCCCAGCGTGGTGGCCAGCATGGCCAGACCCAGCAGCACGGTCAGGCCAGGGAACGGGGGGCGAACGGTCGGTGCATTCATGGGCGGCTTCTTGGGATGGCAGTCAAAAGAGGTCGGTGTCGTGCTGTGCAAGGCGGCCGGACGGTTTCAGCCCTGGATCACGCCGAGCTGGCCCAGCCGCTCCAGCAGCTGCATGGGGCTGAAAGGCTTGACCATGTAGGCATCGGCGCCTGCCAGCAGGCCGGCCTCGCGGTCGGCACTGCCGCCGCGCGCGGTGAGCATCAGCACGGGCACGCGCCGCAGCTGGGGGTCGGCCTTGATGGCGCGGCAGAGGTCCAGGCCGTTGAGGGCGCCGGGCATCATCAAGTCCAGCAGCACGGCGTCGGGCTGCAGCGCACGCACCATGTCCCAGCCGGCAGGGGCATCGGCGGCCTCGTGAATCTCGCAATGCTCGAACTCCAGGGTCATGCGGATCAGGCGGCGGATGTCGGCGTGGTCCTCGACGATCAGGATCTTCTTCATGCGGCTGGGGGCGGATCGGATGTGGGGGCTGCGCCGGCCGGGTGCCGGCCGGGCGTTGGTGCATGATTGTGCTTAATTTGAAACTTATCAATTTTGCCAAATGTCACGCCATGGGCCACATCGGCGTGCCAAACCGGCAAAATCGTTGTCATGGATGCCTACCGACCGCCCCCCGCCGAGCCCGCCGACGACTGCAGCACCCTGGATGTTGCCCGCCTGCTGGGCATGGCGGTGCGCTCGGTGCAGCTGATGGTCGACCGGGGGGAGTTGCAGGCATGGAAGACCCCGGGCGGGCACCGTCGCATTTCTCGCAGTTCGGTGGAGGCCTGGCTGGCCCAGCGCCAGGGCAGCCCGCGGCCGGTGGGTGTGCGTGGGCCGGGGCGGCCCAAGGACGGACAAGGCCTGCCCGCCCGCCCCGGGCCCGGCCGGCCGCGGGTGCTGCTGATCGAAGATTCGCGCCACTTCCAGAACCTGGTGTCGCTGTTGGTGCGCCAGCACTTCCCGGGGGTCGATCTGGCGCTGGCCGACGACGGCATCACCGGCCTGGCGATGGCCGGCCGGCTGCAGCCGCAGGTGCTGCTGGTCGACATCCTGCTGCCCGGCATCGACGGCGCCACGCTCATCAACGGCCTGCGCTGCAGCCCGGCGTTTGTCGGCAGCCGGCTCATCGTGGTCACCTCGCTCAGCGGTGACGAACTGCAGCCTTATGCCTTCGCGCTGCAGGGCCTGCCGGTGATCCACAAGCCGCGGCTGGCGCTGGAACTGCCAGCGCTGCTGGGCCAGGCCCTGGGCTTGGCGGCCGCGGGATCCGATGCCGCCTGACCCGTTGTGGCAGGCCGCGCCCGGCGCCGCGCCCCCGGCGCCGGGCGCTCTGCCGCGCGTTCTGCTGGTGGACGACGACGCCTCGGTGCGGCGCCTGGTGGCGATGGCGCTGGAGGGCCTGCCCATCGAGTTGCTGGGCTGCGCCGATGGCGCTGCGGCGCTGGCGCTGTTGCAGGCGGCCCCGGTGCAGGTGCTGGTCACCGACCTGATGATGCCCGGCGTGTCTGGCCTGGAACTGCTGGCCCGCCTGGCGCAAGACCCGGCGCTGCGCGGCGGTGCCGAGCTGGTGGCTTTCAGTGCCGGCATCGATGCGCAGCAACGCCAGCGCCTGCAGGCCCTGGGGGTGCAGCGGTGGCTGGCCAAACCGGCCTCGCTGCAGGCCCTGGAAGACGTGGTGATGGGGGCGGTGGCCGCCGCCACAGCCCCCGGGCCGGCGGCTGGCGCTGCGCCCCTGCACGCTGCCGGGGCGGAGGCCGCCCAGCCCGGCCATGCGGCGCCCGTTGACGAGCACCGGGCCATCGACCTTCATTTCGGCGGCGATGCGGGGCTCTTCCACGCCTTTCGGCGCAGCTGCCTGCCGCAGTTCAAGCAGGACCTGGCGGCGGGTGAAGCAGCCTTCGTGCAGGCCGATGCTGCCGCGCTGCGGCGCCTGGCGCACAGCCTCAAGAGCGTGCTGGCCACCTTGGGCCATGCACCGGCCGCGGCGTGTGCGCGTGAGCTGGAAGCCGCGGCTGCGCAAGGCGATCTGCGGGCAGCACAAGCGCCCTGGTCTGCACTGCGGGCCCAGCTGCGGGTGCTGGCCGCGGCCGCTTGAGCCGGGCCAGACCGGGCGAGATCGGGTGGTCAGGGGCGGCTGGCAGCGGCGGCCGAGCCGGCCGGCGCCACGATGACCGGGGCCCGGGTCACGCGCACGCGGCCGCCGGTGCTGACGAGGATGACGGGGTCGCCGGGGCTGAAGGTCTCGGCCGCCTTGGCCTGCACCACCGAGCGGCGGTCGCCGTTTTTCAGCTGCACGAGGATTTCCACAGCCTCTTCGCGCGTGGTGCCGCGTTCGATGGCGTTGCCGATCACGCCGCCCACCACGGCGCCGATCACGCCCACCACCATGGCCTCGCGCCGCCCGCCCACGCCCGAGCCGGCGACACCACCGGCCACGCTGCCGGCGGCAGCGCCGATGCCGCTTTGCTGGCCTTCCACCACCACCGGCCGCGAATTCAGCACCACGGCATCGACCACGGTGGACAGGCGCTGCGCCTCGTTGCGGCTGACGACGTCGGGGCTGGTGGTCGAGCAGGCGCCCAGAGCCAGGGCGGCTGCCAGCAGGGTGGTGCGGGTGGCGAGGTGTTTCATGGCGGGTCTCCAGGGGGTGGCAGGGCGGGGCCTGCACCGCAGAAATGGCATCTTGCCGCGGTGGACGGGGGCCGGGCAAGTGAAGTTCCGCCGGCTCGCGTAAAGACGCGACGGAACGCGACCGGTTGCGACGAAGTGCCGCGGCCTACCCGTGCAGGCGCGAACTGCGCGGCACGCTGGCCAGCAGGAACTCCATCTGGTCGGAGACGATGCGCCGGCCGCGCAGGATCATGTCTTCGTGCAGGCTGGGCACGTAGGGCAGGTAGAGCAGCGTCATGCGCGCTTCTTCGGGCAGGCGGCTGCCCTTGTGGCCGTTGCAGGCGCGGCAGGCGGTGATGCAGTTCATCCAGGTGTCGCCACCGCCGCGCGACACCGGCACGATGTGCTCGCGCGTGAGTGCGTCGAAGTGGAAATGGCCGCCGCAATAGGCGCACAGACCGCGGTCGCGCACAAAAAGCTTGTGGTTGGTCAGCGCCGGCGTCTGGCGCCACGCGCGGCTGGGAATGGCGCCGCGCACGGCCAAGATGGGGTGCAGCTCGATGCGGCTCTGCACGCCCGTGGCGCGCTGCATGCCGCCGCGCAGCACCTGAAAGGCGTCTCCCAGCGTCCACGCGACGGCGTCGCTGGCGTACAGCACCGCCGCTTCGCGCGATGTGATCCACGCTTGGGGGCGGCCCGAGATATCGAGCTGCAGCACGTCCATGGGGCCTGAGCGTAAACCAAGACCGTGTCAAGCCGCAGACACCGCCCGCGGGGTGCGCCGGCCGGGTGGCCCGGTGGCCGGCCCGGCCACCCCCGGAGCCCGGGCCGGGCCGGCGGTCTTCTAGAAGAGTGTCCCTAAAAAAGTCACGCCATCGACCCCGCGCCGTCACACGAAGTCTGCAAAATAGAACGGTCGTTCGATTTCTTGCCGATGACGTGAACCCACCCACCGAGACCGCCACCGCCGAAGCGCCCCGCACCGCGCCGCGTGCCCTGCACAAGGGGCAGCAGACGCGCGCGGCCATTCTCGATGCGGCGCTGGGCCTGGCCTCGCACATGGGGCTGGAAGGTTTGTCCATCGGTGCGCTGGCCGAAGTCACGCAGATGAGCAAGAGCGGCGTCTTCGCGCACTTCGGCTCGCGCGAAGAGTTGCAGATCAGCGTCATCCGCGAGTACCACGCGCGCTTCGAAGACGAGGTCTTTTTCCCCGCCATCAAGGAAGGGCGCGGCCTGCCGCGGCTGCGCGCGCTGTTCGAGCGCTGGATCCGCCGCGTGTCTGTGGAACTCGATTCGGGCTGCATCTACATCAGCGGCGCGGTCGAGTTCGACGACCGCCCCGGCCCCGTGCGCGACGCGCTGGCCAGCATGGTGCGGGCCTGGCACGCGGCGCTGGCGCGGGCCATCCGCCTGGCTGTGCAGGGCGGGCAGCTGCGCGCCGACACCGACCCCGAGCAAATGCTCTTCGAGCTGCACGGCCTCATCCTGGCGCTGCACCACGACGCACGTTTTCTTCGCAGCCCCGGCGCGCTGGACCGCGCGCGTGCCGGCTTCGAGCGCACGCTGGGCTACTACGCCACGCCTGCGCCGACGCCAGAGTTGGGCTCGGAGCCCGCGTCACCACCAACGGCCCGGCCGCGCAGCAAACGCTGAGCACCGGCACGCCGCCTTTCACCGTTTTTCTTCCCTTCCCTCAGGAGTTCTGCCATGGCCGTCTACACCCCGCCGCTGCGCGACATGCAATTCGTGCTGCACGAGCTGCTGAACGTCACCGACGAACTGAAGATGCTGCCGGCGCACGCCGAGATCGATGCAGACACCATCAACGCGGTGCTGGAAGAGGGCGGCAAGTTCGCCGCCGAGGTGCTGTTCCCGCTGAACCAGAGCGGCGACCGCGAAGGCTGCACGCACGACAAGGCCACGCACAGCGTGACCGCGCCCACGGGCTTCAAGGAGGCCTACGCGAAGTACGTGGAAGGCGGCTGGCCCGCGCTGGCCATCGAGCCGGCCTACGGCGGCCAGGGCCTGCCGCTGGTGGTGAACCAGTGTTTCTACGAGATGCTCAACAGCGCCAACCAGGCCTGGACCATGTACCCCGGCCTGAGCCACGGCGCGCTGGAGTGCCTGCACGCCCACGGCACCGAAGCGCAGAAGCAGTGCTACCTGCCCAAGCTGACCAGCGGCGAATGGACCGGCACCATGTGCCTGACCGAGCCGCATTGCGGCACCGACCTCGGCCTGCTGCGTACCAAGGCCGAGCCCGTGGCCGGCGCGCCTGAGGGCACTTACAAGCTCACCGGCCAGAAGATCTTCATCAGCGCCGGTGAACATGACCTGGCCCCGAACATCGTTCACCTGGTGCTGGCCCGCCTGCCTGACGCGCCCGTGGGCAGCAAGGGCATCAGCCTCTTCGTGGTGCCCAAGTTCAAGATCCAGGCCGACGGCAGCCTGGGCGAGCGCAACCCGATCTTCTGCAGCGCCATCGAGCACAAGATGGGCATCAACGGCAGCGCCACCTGCCAGATGATGCTGGACGGCGCCGAGGGCACGCTGGTGGGCGCGCCGCACAAGGGCCTGGCCGCGATGTTCGTGATGATGAACGCCGCCCGCCTGGGCGTGGGCAACCAGGGCCTGGGGCTGACGGAAGTGGCCTACCAGAACGCCGTGGCCTACGCGAAAGATCGCCGCCAGATGCGTTCGCTCAGCGGCCCCAAGCACCCTGACCAGCCGGCCGACACCATCATCGTGCACCCCGACGTGCGCAAGATGCTGCTGACCGCGCGGGCCTACGCCGAAGGCGGCCGCGCGCTGGCGATCTACATCGCGCTCTTGATCGACCGCGAGCTCAACACCGACGATGCAGACGAGCGCAAGGACTGCGCCGACCAGGTGGCCCTGCTCACGCCCATCGTCAAGGCCTTCCTCACCGACAACGCCTGGATCGCCACCAGCCACTGCATGCAGGTCTTCGGCGGCCACGGCTACATCAAGGAGTGGGGCGTGGAGCAGTACGTGCGCGATGCCCGCATCAACATGATCTACGAGGGCACCAACACCATCCAGAGCCTGGACCTGCTGGGCCGCAAGGTGCTGGGCGACAACGGCGCCAAGCTGAAGAAGTTCGGCAAGCTGATCGCCGATTTCGTGGAAGAAGAAGGCACCAACGAGGCGCTGCAGGAGTTCGTGAACCCGCTGGCCGAGCTGGGTGACAAGGTCACCAAGCTCACCACCGAGCTGGGCATGAAGGCCTTCGGCAATGCCGACGAAGTGGGCGGCGCTGCGGTGGACTACCTGCGTGTGGTGGGCCACCTGGTGTTTGCCTACTTCTTTGCGCGCAGCGCGAAGATCGCGCTGGCCAAGCAAGGCAGTGGCGACCCCTTCTACACCGCCAAGCTGCACACCGCCCGTTTCTACTTCGCCAAGCTGCTGCCCGAAACGGCGGGCCTGATGCGCAGTGCCCGCACCGGCGTGGCGCCGCTGATGGCCATGGACGAAGCGCTGTTCTGACCCCTTCCCAAGTTCCACAACGACACGGAGACAAGACCATGAAGAAGCTGCTGATCACCGCCCTGCTGGCCTTCACGGGCAGCGTGTTTGCCCAGGCCACGCCCGTGGGCCTGTGGAAGACCATCGACGACGACACCAAGCAGGAGAAGTCGCTGGTGCGCATCACCGAAAGCGACGGCGTGGTCAGCGGCAAGATCGAGAAGCTGCTCGATCCGAGCAAGGCCGATTCGAAGTGCGACAAGTGCACCGACGCACGCAAGGACCAGCCCATCACCGGCATGCAGGTGATCAGCGGCGTCAAGAAGAACGCCGGCGAGCCCTACTGGGACGGCGGCCAGATCCTCGACCCCAACAACGGCAAGACCTACAAGGTGCGCCTGACGCCCAAGGACGGCGGCAAGACGCTGGAGGTGCGCGGCTTCATCGGCTTTCTCTACCGCAACCAGACCTGGCAACGGGTCGAGTGAACCCCATACCGTGAAGGAAACAACGTGAACCGATTCCAAGTCCGCAAGGTCGCCGTGCTCGGCGCCGGCGTGATGGGCGCGCAGATCGCCGCCCACCTCGTCAACTGCAAGGTGCCGGTGGTGCTGTTCGACCTGCCTGCGAAGGAAGGCCCGAAAAACGGCATCGTCACCAAGGCCATCGAGGGCCTGAAGAAGCTCAAGCCCGCGCCGCTGGGCGTGCCGGAAGATGCCGCGCGCATCCAGGCCGCCAACTACGAAGAGCACTTGGCGCTGCTGGGCGAGTGCGACCTCGTCATTGAGGCCATCGCCGAGCGCATGGACTGGAAGCTGGACCTGTACCAGAAGATCGCCAGCAGCCTGGCGCCGCACGCCATCGTCGCCAGCAACACCTCGGGCCTGAGCATCACCAAGCTCAGCGAGGTGCTGCCTGAGTCGATCAAGCCGCGCTTCTGCGGCATCCACTTCTTCAACCCGCCGCGCTACATGGCGCTGGTGGAGCTGATCAACACGCCGGCCACGATGCCCGAGGTGCTGGACCAGCTGGAAGCCTTCGTCACCAGCGCTCTGGGCAAGAGCGTGGTGCGCGCGAAGGACACGCCGAACTTCATCGCCAACCGCGTGGGCATCGCCGGCATGCTGGCGACGATCAAGGAAGCCGAGAACTACGGCCTGTCCTACGACGTGGTCGACGACCTCACCGGCAAGAAGCTGGGCCGCGCCAGCAGCGGCACCTTCCGCACCGCCGACGTGGTGGGCCTGGACACGATGGCCCACGTCATCAAGACGTTGCAGGACAACCTGGCTGATGACCCCTTCTTCCCCAGCTACAGCACGCCCGCCGTGCTGAAGGCCCTCATCGAGAAGGGCGCCCTGGGCCAGAAGGCCGGCGCCGGCTTCTACAAGAAGGTGGGCAAGGACATCCTGCGCCTGGACCCGGCCAAGGCGGATTACGTGCCGGCAGGCGGCAAGGCCGAGCCCATCGTCGAGCGCATGCTGAAGAAGCCCGCGGCCGAGCGCCTGAAGCTGCTGCGTGAGAGCAGCAACCCGCAGGCCGCTTTCCTGTGGGCCATCCACCGCAACGCCTTCCACTACGCCGCCGTGCACCTGGGCAGCATCGCCGACACCGCGCGCGACGTCGATTTCGCCATGCGCTGGGGCTTCGGCATGAAGCAAGGCCCCTTCGAGCTGTGGCAAGACGCCGGCTGGCAGCAGGTGGCCGGCTGGGTGAAGGAAGACATCGAAGCCGGCAAGGCGCTGAGCAGCGCGCCGCTGCCGGCCTGGGTTTTCGACGGCCGCACCGGCGTTCACACCGCCGAAGGCAGCTGGAGCCCCACCAAGGGCACCTACGTGCCGGGCCGCACCCTGGCTGTCTACCAGCGCCAGCACTTCCCTGAGACCGTGCTGGGCGCCGGCGCTGTGGCGCCGCTGAGCAGCGGCACCGAGGTCTTCAAGAACGACGAAGTGCGCGTGTGGACGCTGGACGGCGAGGTGCTCATCCTCAGCATCACCAGCAAGCTGCACCTTATCGGCACCGGCGTGGTCGAAGGCCTGCACAAGGCCGTGGAGCTGGCCGAAGCGGGCTACAAGGGCCTGGTGATCTGGTCGCCCGACGACGTGTTCAGTGCCGGCGCGAACCTGGAGCAGACGCTGCCCGTCTTCATGAAGGAAGGCGCCAAGGGCATCGCCCCGGTCATCCTGCAGCTGCAGACCGCGCTGCTGCGCATGCGTTACGCGCAGGTGCCGGTGGTGGCCGCGATGCGCGGCATCGCGCTGGGCGGCGGCTGCGAGATCGCGCTGCACTGCGCGCGCCGCGTGGCCGCGATGGAAACCTACGTGGGCCTGGTGGAAGTGGGCGTGGGCCTCATCCCGGGTGGTGGAGGCCTGACCTACATCGCACGCCGTGCCGCCGAGATGGCCGCCGCGGGCAACGCGAACGCCGACATCATGAAGTTCGCCACCGACGGCTTCACCAACGCCGCGATGGCCAAGGTGGGCACCAGCGCCATCGAATCGCGCAAGCTCGGTTACCTGCTGGACACCGACATCGTCGTGCCGCACAAGGACGAGCTGCTCTTCGTGGCCAGCACGCAGGCCAAGGCCATGTTCGACAGCGGCTACCGCCCGCCGCACAAGGCGCTGTTCCCGGTGGCCGGCCGCAGCGCCATCGCCACCATCATGGGCCAGCTGGCCAACATGCGCGACGGTGGCTTCGTCAGCGCGCACGACTTCCATATCAGCACGCTGATCGCCCAGGTGGTGTGCGGCGGTGATGTCGACGCCGGCAGCCTGGTGAGCGAGGAATACCTGATGGCCATGGAGCGCAGCCGCTTCTGCAGCCTGCTGGAACACCCGAAATCGCAAGAGCGGATCATGGGCATGCTGCAAACGGGCAAGCCCGTGCGCAACTGAGCGAAGGACTTCACATCATGAGCAGCAAACAAGTTCAAGACGCCTACATCGTCGCCGCCACGCGCACGCCCATCGGCAAGAGCGGCCGCGGCGTTTTCCGCAACACGCGGCCCGACGACCTGTTGGTCGCCGCTGTGCGCAGCGCGCTGGCCCAGGTGCCCAACCTCGACCCCAAGGCGATTGAGGACGCCATCATCGGCTGCAGCTTCCCCGAGGGCGAGCAGGGCATGAACATGGCACGCGCCGCCATGGTGCTGGCCGGCCTGCCGCACAGCGTGGGCGGTGTGACGGTGAACCGCTTCTGCGCCAGCGGTCTGACCGCACTGCAGATGGCGGCTGACCGCATTCGCGTGGGCGAAGCCGACGTGATGATCGCCGGCGGCGCCGAGAGCATGAGCATGGTGCCCATGGGCGGCAACAAGCCCAGCTTCAACCCCGAGGTTTTTGCCCGCGACGAGAACGTCGGCATTGCCTACGGCATGGGCCTCACGGCCGAGAAGGTGGCGGCGCAGTGGAAGGTCTCGCGCGAAGACCAGGACGCGTTCGCGCTGGCCTCGCACCAGAAGGCGCTGAAGGCCATGGCCGCCGGCGAGTTCACGGCCGAGATGACGCCCATCGACATCGTCGAGCGTTTTCCGAATCTGGCCACGGGCGAAGTAGGCACGAAGACGCGCACCGTGAACCTGGACGAAGGTGCGCGGCCCGACACCAGCCTGGAAGGCCTGGCCAAACTGAAGCCGGTGTTCGCCGCCAAGGGCAGCGTGACGGCCGGCAACAGCAGCCAGACCAGCGACGGCGCGGGTGCGCTGATCCTGGCCAGTGAAAAGGCCATCAAGCGCTACGACCTCAAGCCGCTGGCGCGCTTCGTCAGCTACGCCGCGCGCGGCGTGGCGCCCGAGATCATGGGCATCGGCCCCATCGAGGCCATCCCGGCCGCGCTGAAGTACGCCGGCTTGAGCCTGTCGGACATCGGCTGGTTCGAGCTGAACGAAGCCTTCGCTGCGCAAGCCCTGGCCGTCATCAACACCGTGGGCCTGGACCCGTCCAAGGTCAACCCGATGGGCGGCGCCATTGCACTCGGCCACCCGCTGGGCGCCACCGGCGCCATCCGCGCCGCGACCGTGGTGCACGCGCTGCGCCGCCACCAGCTGAAGTACGGCATGGTGACGATGTGCGTGGGCATGGGGCAGGGCGCTGCCGGTATTCTGGAAGCCGTCTGACCCCGAAGCGGTCACAGGAGACAAACACGATGAGCATCAAGACCGCGACGCTGAACGGCGTCACCACCATCGAGATCGCGCGCCCCGAGAAGAAGAACGCGCTCACGGTGGCCATGTACCAGGCCATGACCGACGCGCTGAACGCGGCGCGCGCCGACGGCGCCGTGCGCGCCGTGTTGATCACCGGCCAGCCCGGCATCTTCACCAGCGGCAACGACATCGAAGACTTCATGTCGCGCGGCACGGGCGGCGGTGGCGCCGGCAGCGAAGACAACGAGTCGCCGGTGTTCAAGTTCATGCGCGCGCTGCTCGATTGCGACAAGCCCGTGGTGGCCGCTGTCACCGGCGCGGCCATCGGCATCGGCACCACGCTGCTGCTGCATTGCGATTTCGTCTACGTCAGCGACGAAGCGCGCCTGGCCATGCCCTTCGTGGGCCTGGGCCTCGTACCCGAATTCGCCAGCAGCCTGGTGGTGCCGCAGCTGATGGGCAACCGACGTGCGGCTGAGAAGCTGCTGCTGGGCGACCCCTTCACGCCCGAGCAGGCCGTGGAGTGCGGCATCGCCAACGCGGTGCTGCCGGCCAAGGAAGTGGTGAACCACGCGCGCCGCGTGGCCGAGCGATTCAACGCGCTGCCGCCGGGTGCCGTGCGCGAGGCCAAGCAACTGATGCGCGCACCGCAGCGTGAACTGGTGCTGCAGACCATCCGCACCGAAGGCGAGCTCTTCGCCAAGCGCCTGCGCAGCCCCGAGGCCATGGAGGCCTTCCAGGCCTTCTTCCAGAAGCGGCAGCCCGACTTCTCGAAGTTCTGACCGCGTGCCCGCCCGATGTCGCTAGCCCTCAAGCTCGCGCTGAGCCCGCTGCTGGTGGCCCAGGCAGTGCTCACGCGCCGCCGGCTGCCGGTGCTGCCGGAGCCCGCGGGGGCGCGGCAGGGCGAAGCCGGTGCGAAACAAGCAGCGCCCTTGCGCTTGCTGATCACCGGCGATTCATCGGCCGCCGGCGTGGGCGTGGTGCACCAGCGCCAGGCCTTGGCCACGCAGCTGGCGCAGCAGACCGCGCGCCTGTGCGCTGCGCGCGTGAGCTGGCGTCTGCTGGCGAAGTCGGGTTTGAACACCGCGCAGACACGCCTGCTGCTACAGCGTGAAGGGGCCGGCCTGCAGGCCGACGTGGCGGTGGTGATCACCGGCGTCAATGACGTGGTGGAGCAGGTGCCCTCGCACCACGCGGTGAGCGCGCGCGATGCGCTGACCAATGCGCTGCGCAACGCGCACGGCGTGCAGCACGTGGTGTTCGCGCCGCTGCCGCCCATCCATCACTTTCCGGGCCTGCCGCAGCCGCTGCGCTGGGTGGCCGGCAGCGATGCGCGCCGCCACAACAAGGCCTTGTTGCACTGGGTGCAGCAGCGTGGCGGCGATGTGAGCCTGGTGGACATGGAAACACCGCTGAACGCCGGCGTGATGGCGGCCGACGGCTTCCACCCTGGTGAGCCGGTCTACCGCTACTGCGCGGCGGCCATCGCCGAGCACATCGCGGCGCAGTTGTGGCCGCGCGTGTTGCCGCACGTGTTGCCGCACGTGTTGCCGCACGTATTGCCGCATCTAGGGCCAGCGGCGCGCGCCGGCGCCTGAGTTCTCAGCGCGGCACCGGCCGCGGCTGGCCTTGCAGGTCGATGGCCACGTAGGTGAGGTCGGCCTCGGTCACCTTCACCACCTGCAGGTTGGCGGGGTTGCGCTCGGCGTAGACCTCCACGTGCACGCCGATGCTGGTGTTGCCGATGCGCGTGACACGCGCGTAGAAGCTCAGCAGGTCGCCAATGGACACCGGCTGCTTGAAGATGAACTGGTTCACCGCCACGGTGGCGATGCGCCCCTTGGCGATGCGCGCTGGCAGCACGGCGCCGGCCAGGTCCACCTGGGCCATGATCCAGCCGCCGAAAACATCGCCGTTGGCGTTGGCGTCGGCGGGCATGGGCATCACGCGCAGCACCAGTTCGGCGCCGTTGGGCAGGCTGTGTGGCGCCATCATGGGTACGGCAGGGGCTGGGGTGGTGCTGGGCTCGGTCATGGTGGGCGTGCAGGCGGCAGAACAGGGGCGCGGCGACAATCCATCGCATGCGTCCCACTGTAGCCGCTGGCGCGAACGAAGCCAGCCCCACCGCCCAGCCCCAGCCCGCCGCAACCCGGTCTGACTGGGTCACCCTGCGCAAGCTGTTGCCCTACCTGTGGCAGTACCGCTGGCGCGTGGGCATCGCGCTGGCCTTCATGGTGGCGGCCAAGGTGGCCAACGTCAGCGTGCCGCTGCTGCTGAAGAACCTGGTCGATGCGCTCTCCTACAAGCCCACCGACCCCGCCGCCGTGCTGGTGGTGCCCATCGGGCTGCTGGTGGCCTATGGCGCGCTGCGCCTGAGCACCAGTTTCTTCACCGAGCTGCGCGAGCTCATCTTCGCCAAGGCCACCGAAGGCGCGGCGCGCAGCATCAGCCTGCAGGTCTTCCGCCACCTGCACGCCCTGAGCCTGCGTTTCCACCTGGAACGCCAGACCGGCGGCATGACGCGCGACATCGAGCGCGGCACACGCGCCGTGCACTCGCTGATCTCGTACTCGCTCTACAGCATCGGGCCCACGCTCATCGAGGTGGCGATGGTGCTCACACTGCTGGCGGTGAAGTTCGACGCCTGGTTCGCGTGGATCACCATCGCCGCGCTGGTGGTCTACGTGGTCTTCACCATCACGGTGACGGAGTGGCGCACGCAGTTCCGCAAGCAGATGAACGAGCTCGACAGCTCGGCGCACAGCCGCGCCATCGACGCGCTGCTGAACTACGAGACGGTGAAGTACTTCAACAACGAAGACTTCGAGGCCAAGCGCTACGACGAGAACCTGGAGCGCCTGCGCCGTGCCAGCCTGAAGAGCCAGAGCACGCTGAGCCTGCTCAACACCGGGCAGCAGCTCATCATCGCCACCGCGCTGGTGGCCATGCTGTGGCGCGCCACGCAGGGCGTGGTGGACGGGCGCATGACGTTGGGCGACCTGGTGATGGTCAACGCTTTCATGATCCAGCTGTACATCCCGCTGAACTTTCTGGGCGTGATGTACCGCGAGATCAAGCAGAGCCTGACCGACCTCGACAAGATGTTCACGCTGCTGGAGAAGAACCGCGAGGTGGACGACGTGCCCGGCGCGCCGGCGCTGCAGGTGCGCGAAGGCCACGTGCGTTTCGAGAACGTGAGCTTTGCGTACGACCCCAGCAGGCCCATCCTGCACGGCGTGAGCTTCGAAATCCCGCCCGGCAAGACCGTGGCCGTGGTCGGCCCCAGCGGCGCGGGCAAGAGCACGCTGGCGCGGCTGCTCTACCGTTTCTACGACATCAACGAAGGCGCCATCAGCATCGACGGGCAAGAGCTGCGTTCGGTCACGCAGGCCAGCCTGCGCAGTGCCATCGGCATCGTGCCGCAGGACACCGTGCTCTTCAACGACACGGTGCAATACAACATCGCCTACGGCCGCCCCGGCGCCACGCGGGCCGAGGTGGAAGCCGCGGCCCAGGCCGCGCACATCCACGGTTTCATCAGCGCCACGCCCAAGGGTTACGACACCATGGTGGGCGAGCGGGGCCTCAAGCTCAGCGGTGGCGAGAAGCAGCGCGTGGCCATCGCGCGCACGCTGCTGAAGAACCCGCCCATCCTCATCTTCGACGAGGCGACGTCGGCGCTGGACAGCGCCAACGAACGCGCCATCCAGGCCGAGCTGCGCGCGGTGTCGCAGGGCAAGACAGCGCTCGTCATCGCGCACCGCCTGAGCACCGTAGTGGACGCGCACGAGATCGTGGTGATGGAGGCGGGCCGCGTGGTGGAACGCGGCCCGCATGCCGAGCTGCTGGCGCGCGGCGGGCGCTACGCGCAGATGTGGCGGCTGCAGCAGAGCGGGCAAGAGGGCTGACGATGCACGGCACCGGCCGCCCGGCTGCCGTCAGCGGCGGTAGGGGTTGCGGTCGTGGCGGTCGTGGCGGTTGGGCACGCCGTCGCCATCGACATCCCAGCGCGGGTTGTAGACAGGGTCATGGCGGTTGGGAATGCCGTCACGGTCGGCATCCCTCCAGCCGCGGCCCTGCGCCACGGCGTAGACGCCGCGTGGCGGCACCATCACCACGGGCTGCGTGACCACACGCGGTGCGTACACCCGGGGCGCGTGGACCGGCGGCGCGTAGACCGGTGTGCCCACCACCACACCCACGCGGGGGCTGCCGATGGTGACCGACCACTGCACGTCGGGACGGCCGCTGGCCTGGGCGGCACCGGTGGCGAGCGTGCCGCCCAGGGCCAGGGCCAGGGCTGCGAGTTGCTTGCTGTTCATGTGTCGTACTCCTTCATGGGCCTGAGGCGCGGCTCGTGGAGCCGGGCGGTCGGCAGGAGGCCGGCCGCCTGTCTACAACGCCTCGGGCCCCGCGGCCGTGTACGGCGCGAACGCTGGGTGCGGGTAAAGCTGCGTTGCTGGCTGTGTGCTGCGGCAACATGCAGCACGCACCGGCGCTGCAGCGATGCAGCACCGGCCCGCTACAACTTCCAGAGCAGTTCCACGCCGGCCGCCAGGCTGACCATGCGGCTGGCGGGCAGCTCCAGCGCCGTGCCGCGGGTCTGAACGCCGCGGCGGCTCAAGGCCCACTTGCCCCAGGCGCCCAGGTGGACGTTGGGCATCACCGCGCGGCTGTAGCGGCCTTCGAGGGCCATGTCCCAGCCGCTGGTGCCCTTGAACAAGGCCTGCGGCTGGCTCGTGTTCTCCACGCGGCGCCACAGCGGCAGGCCCACCGAGGCGCGCAGGCCGTAGTGCACCTGCTGCCCGCGCAGCGGCCCCGATTCCATGGCCGCGCCGGCGATGGCCAGCACCTCGTTCATCGACTCCTCCACCGTCGTGTTGGCCGGCACGGCAACGGCGGCGTCGGGGCCGATGACGAAGCTGTAGCGCTTGAAGGAAAGCGTGCGCAGCGCCAGCCCGCCGGTGGCGTACCAGCGTGGCGCCACCGGCCAGTGGCCGGCCAGCTGCGTGTGGCTCTGTCGCAGGCTGAAAGCGTTGCGCTGCAGCTCGCGGTTGGTGAGCGTGACGCCGTTGAAAACATCGCTGCGGCTGCGCCAGGTTTCGCTGCCGCGGCCCGGGTAGAAGGTGGTCTCGTTGTCCAGCGAGAACATCTGGCCGCCGGGCAGTTCGTACAGCGCGCCCGTCACCAGCAGCGGGCCGCTGGAGCGGCCCGCGCTGTCCACCGGCAGGCTGGCGGTCTTTTCCTCGTAGCGGAAGCTCTGCACGCCCAGGCCCATCACGTAGGAGAAGCCGCCGTCGGCCGCCCAGGCCTGGCATGCACCGCAGGCCAGCGCGAGGGTGAGCAGCGTCTTCACGGCCGTCACGGCCGGTCGGGTTTCGCGGGCCTTCATGGCTGACGCGTCACGGACAGACCGAACAGAGCCGCAGGCGCGGTGCTGTTGGGAAGCAGGTAGTACGGCGTCACCCCGAAACCGCTCAGCGGCAGCGAGTACACCTCGCGCACCGTGGCCGGGCTGCCTGCGCTGTTCGTCACGTTGGCCCCCGGGCGGTAGGTGTGGCCGGCGCGGGCCTTGTTGTACTGGATGGTCTGCGGCACGGTCACCGTGCTGCCGTCGTTGGCCGTGTTGCGCACCAGCGAGCCGGCCACCGTATCGACGCTGACCACCGTGTTGGTGCGGTAGTACAGCGCACTGGAGGCGAGGCCGCCGGTGCTGAGATCCAGGTTCCAGGCCGTCGACACGGCGCCCACCGCCGGCAGCGACAGCGTGCGCACCTTGGTGATGAAGCCGATGCTGCCCTGGCTGGCGTCCAGCGTCACACCCATCAGCTCGCCGTTGCCGGCGCGGTAGAAAAAGGCGCGTTCCACATAGGGGTCTGAGGGGTCGTTGGACGTGAGGTTGAAGCCCCCGGCGCTGTTGGCGCTGAAGGTGGCGAAGGGGCCGGCCTCGGTGGTGCAACTGCTCTCCGGGGTGAGCAAGCTGCTGCACTTCACGCCGGTGATGGCCCCGCTGCTGGCGACCGTGGCGATGACGCCGGTCTCTGCAAACGCCGTGGCGCTGCCACTGCGCTCCCAGCCGATGTAGTTCCAGGTGCCGGCCAGGCTGGCCACCGGGATGTCCTGCACTGGCAGGGCCACGATCAGGCGCGTCGTCCCACGGGCGGCGACGGCGACCGTGTCGTCGTCGGCGCCGATCAGGGCCCGCACCACCAGCACCCCCGACGGTGCGACCACCAGGTCCAGGTCGGCGGCGGGCCCGTTGGCCAGCCGGAAACGGCAGTTGCCGTTGGGCGTCAGCGCAAAGCTGTCGGCCGGGTTGCTCACCGAAGTGAAGGTCAGCGTGGTGGCATTGAAATCAAGCAGTTCCAGTGCCGTGACGGTGCTGCCGGTCGACGGCGCCGTCTTGATGAGCCGGTAGCGGGCGCTGGGCAACCAGGCGCAGGTGGCGGCCTTGGGCTTGACCAGCAGCTCGGGCGGCAGCGACACCGGCTCGGCCGTGCTGGGGCTGGGCGGGGGCGCTGCGGGGCTGCCGTTGGCGATGGCCGTGGTCAGGGCGCTGAGCGTGGTGCCGGCCGTGCTCAGCTGCGCGCTCAGCGCGTCGAGCACCTGGTCGTGGGCATTGGGCGTGGCGCCGGGCGCCGCCGCCACGAGCGGCGCCGAGATGAAGTCGCCCGCGGCCGCGGTGTTCACACCACCGGCGGTCAAGGTGCCGGCCACCGAAACTTGTGCCGCCGTGACGGCGGTGGCCGTGATGGTGCCGGCCAGCGTGCCGGCGCTGACGCCCGACACATAGGCGGCGGGCTCGGCACCGGTCAGGCGCGCCACCACCAGTTCGGTCAGCGGCGTGATGTTCGAGGTGACGCTGCTGGCCGTGCTGGGTGGCGCCACCGAGTGCAGGCGCAGGCTGGCGTCGCTGCTGGTGGCCCTCAGCACGCAGGGCAGCGCCCCGCCGGTGATGGCCACGCTGTAGGCGCCGGTGGCGCTGGTGGTGGCCGTGCCGGTGCCGGTGGCGCAGGTGACGGCCACGCTGGCGTTGGCCAGTGCCGCGCCGCGCGCCACCACGCCTGTCAGCGTGATGCTGCCGGCAGGCGGGGGCGGCGGCGGGTTGGTCGGGGCCTCATCGGGGTTGGCGCTGCAGGCGGCCAGCGAGGCCAGGGCGGCCACCGAGGCCATCAGGCGGGTGAGTCTTTGCGGCGTGTTCATCGAGCGGGTCTCCAGACAGGTAGCAAGGCGTGGGTGCAGCGTGGCCGCAAGCGGTCCGGTGCTGGACCCAGGGCCGTGTTCAAGCGCCTGCAGCAGGGGCTGCTCAGGCTTGAGCGCGAGCATCGTCGGAGGCTTGAGGCCGCGGGCTCAACCAAAAGGTTGAGCTCTCAGCACAGCTGGGGAGGAACTGCCGGCGCGCTGGCGCCCGGGTTGCTCAGAGCGGCAGGCCCCGGCGCGCGATGGCTGCCAGCGCCTGGGTGCGGCTCTCTACCGAGAGCTTGCGGTAGATGGCTTGCAGGTGGGTCTTCACGGTGGCCTCGGTGAGATCGAGCAGGACGAGGTGGATGTCGGGCGTGTTGTGCAAGATGCGCAAGGCCTCGGCCAGGCTGCTGGCGTCGCGCCACAGCTGACCCGGCAGGCGGTGGTCGAGCAGCAGCAGCAGGCTGTCGCGCACCACGCGTGCTCTTCGATGAGCAGCGTCTTGCGCGGCGTTTGCAGGCGCCGCGGGCCGGCCATGGGCAGGCCTGGGGATGCGACGGGCCGCCGATACACTGCGTCGCGTGGAAACCAAGTGGCTCGAAGACTTCGTGAGCCTGGCCGAGACGCGCAGCTTCTCGCGCTCGGCGCAGATGCGGCATGTCACGCAACCAGCGTTCAGCCGGCGCATCCAGGCCCTGGAAGCCTGGGCTGGTGTCGACCTGGTCGACCGTTCTTCGTTTCCCACCAGGCTCACCCCGGCCGGCGAGACCTTCCACGCCCAGGCGCTGGAGGTGCTGGACGCCCTGCAGGCCACACGCAACCTGATGCGCAGCCACCAGGCGGCCGGGCAGGACATGGTGGAGTTCGCGGTGCCGCACACGCTGGCCTTCACCTTCTTTCCGCATTGGCTCACGCAGCTCAACAACGATCTGCAACTCGCTTCGGGCACCTTGAAGACGCGGCTGACGGCGCTGAACGTGCATGACGCCGTGCTGCGCCTGACCGAGGGCGGCTGCGATCTGCTCATCGCCTACCACCACGCCAGCCAGCCGCTGCAGCTGAGCGCCGAGCGCTACGAGATGCTGAGTTTGGGCCACGAGACCTTGGCGCCCTATGCGAAGGCCGGGCCCGAAGGTGCACCCTTGTTCGGCCTGCCCGGCCATGCCGGGGCGCCCGTGCCCTTTCTCGGTTATGCCTCGGGCGCCTACATGGCGCGGCTGGTCGAGGTGATCCTCAAGCAGGCCGGCCGGCCCCTGCACCTGGAGCCGATCTACGAAACCGACATGGCCGAGGGCCTGAAGGCCATGGCGCTGGAGGGCCACGGGCTGGCCTTCCTGCCGCACAGCAGCGTGCGCAAGGAACTGCGCGCCCGCCGCCTGGTGCCCGCAGCGCCCGACGGTGAACTGCAGGTGACGATGGAGGTGCGCATCTACCGCGAGCGCCCCGGCGGCGTGCGCCATGCCAAACCCGCGGTGCAGGCGCTGTGGAGTTTTCTCGGCGCGCAGGTGCAGGGGCGATGAAGGCGCCTGGGCGTGCCAGCCCCTGGCCCCTGCCGGGCCTTGGCCCGCGGTTTGCATGCATCGGCTGCCGCAGGGCCGGGCTTCCACCCGGTGGGCCTGTTGGCGGGCTTCCTAGAATGCCCCTCACCTGTTTCTGAAGGAGAACCCATGAACAAGATGTCTTTTGCCCTCGCCGCGGTCGCCCTGGCCACCGCCGGGGCCGTGCAGGCCGACACATTGGCCAAAATCAAGGGCAGCGGCGCGGTCACCATGGGCGTGCGTGAATCGTCGGGCGCCCTGAGTTTCACGCTGGGCAATGGCGCCTACGCCGGCTTCCACGTCGAGATCTGCCAGCGTGTGCTGGCCGATGTCCAGAAGCAGTTGGGCCTGCCCAAGCTCGAAGTGAAGTACCAGGCCGTGACCTCGCAGAACCGCATCCCCCTGGTGCAGAACGGCACGGTCGACATCGAGTGCGGCAGCACCACCAACAACGCCGCGCGCCAGAAGGACGTGGCCTTCGCCGTCACCACCTACGTCGAAGAAGTGCGCATCGCGGTCAAGGCCAACGGCGGCATCAGCAGCATCGCGCAGCTGTCGGGCAAGAACGTGGCCACCACCACCGGCACCACCAGCGTGCAGCTGCTGCGCAAGCACGAGCGCGCCAATGGCGTCGACTTCAAGGAGGTCTTCGGCAAAGACCACGCCGACAGCTTCCTGCTGCTGGAAAGCGGCCGTGCCGACGCCTTCGTGATGGACGGGCAGATTCTGGCCGGCAACATCGCCAAGGCCAAGAACCCGGCCGATTTCAAGATCGTCGGCGAAGTGCTGGCGGTGGAGCCCATCGCGATCATGGTGCGCAAGGACGACCCGGCCTTCAAGAAGGCCGTGGACACCAGCATTGGCGCCATGATGAAGAGCGGAGACATCGCCAAGCTCTACGACAAGTGGTTCGTGCAGCCCATTCCGCCGAGCAACACGCGTGTAGGCCTGCCGGCCAGCGAGGCCACCAAGGCCGCCTGGGCGGCGCCGAACGACAAGCCCGTCGAAGAGTACGCAAAGAAGTAAGCCTCGGGCGATGAGGTCGGCACGGGGGCCTGCATGAGCGGCGTGAACTGGGATTGGCAGGTCTTCTGCAAGGAAAC
Organism: uncultured beta proteobacterium; assembly: GCA_963788035.1. GTDB lineage: Bacteria > Pseudomonadota > Gammaproteobacteria > Burkholderiales > Burkholderiaceae_C > Rubrivivax. The sequence continues at coordinate 858,632 of CAWBFC010000005.1, read as the reverse complement.
CACCACCAGCGAGGTGGTGGCGAGTTGCTTCGGCAAGGGCGGCGACATCACCTACCTCGACTGGCTGCTGTCGGCCTGGGGCTGGACGCTGAGCGTGGCCTTGCTGGCGCTGGTGGTGGCGCTGGCCGTGGGCGCCTTGATGGGCATCCTGCGCACGGTGCCCGACAAGCGCCTGGTCTTCATCGGCAACGCGTGGACGGAGCTCTTCCGCAACATCCCGCTGCTGGTGCAGATATTCCTCTGGTACCACGTGCTGCCCTCGCTGTTCAAGCCGCTGCAGGGCGTGCCGAGTTTTCTGCTGGTGGTGCTGGCCCTGGGGTTTTTCACCAGCGCGCGCATCAGCGAGCAGGTCAAGGCCGGCATCCAGGCGCTGCCGCGCGGCCAGCGTTATGCCGGGCTGGCCATGGGCCTGAGCTTGCCGCAGACCTACCGCTACGTGCTGCTGCCGATGGCTTTCCGCATCGTCATTCCGCCGCTCACCAGCGAGGCGATGAACATCGTCAAGAACTCGTCGGTGGCCTTCGCCGTCAGCATCGCCGAGCTCACGATGTTCGCGCTGCAGGCTGGGGAAGAAACCTCGCGCAACGTCGAGATGTACCTCGCGGTGACGGCGCTGTATTTCGTCTCGGCCTTCACCATCAACCGGCTGGCGCTGGTGCTGGAGAACCGCGTGCGGGTGCCTGGCCTGCTGGGCGCGAAGTGAGGGCGGCACGATGAACCTCGACTTCAGTTTCCTCAGCTTTGACGTGCTCTCGGGCTTCGTGCTCAAGGGCCTGGTCTTCAGCTTCCAGCTCACGCTGATCGCGATGGTGGGCGGCATCCTGCTGGGCACGGCGCTGGCGCTGATGCGTCTGTCGGGCAAGCCCTGGCTGGCGGTGCCGGCGGCGGCTTACGTGAACACCATGCGCAGCATCCCGCTGGTGATGGTGATCCTGTGGTTCTTTCTGCTGATTCCGCTGCTGCTGGGCAAGCCGCTGGGTGCCGAGATCTCGGCCATGGTGACCTTCACGCTCTTCGAGGCCGCGTACTACAGCGAGATCATGCGTGCCGGCATCCAGAGCGTGCCCAAGGGCCAGGTCAGTGCCGGCTACGCGGTGGGCATGAGCTACCCGCAGACCATGCAGTACATCGTGTTGCCGCAGGCCTTTCGCAACATGCTGCCGGTGCTGCTGACGCAGACCATCATCCTGTTCCAGGACACGAGCCTGGTCTACGCCATCGGCGCCTACGACCTGCTCAAGGGCTTCGAGGTCGCGGGCAAGAACTTCAACCGGCCGGTGGAGACCTACCTGGTCGCCGCGGTCGTCTACTTCGTCATTTGCTTCAGCCTGAGCATGCTCGTGCGCCGCCTGCAGCAACGCATCGCCATCATCCGATAGAAGACCCAGCCACCATGATCGAGATCAAAAACGTCAGCAAGTGGTACGGCAGCTTCCAGGTGCTGACCGACTGCAGCACCAGCGTCAACAAGGGCGAGGTGGTGGTGGTGTGCGGGCCTTCGGGCTCGGGGAAGAGCACGCTGATCAAGACCGTCAACGCGCTGGAGCCTTTCCAGAAGGGCGACATCACGGTCGACGGCATCAGCATCAGCGACCCCAAGACCAACCTGCCCAAGCTGCGCAGCCGCGTGGGCATGGTCTTCCAGCACTTCGAGCTCTTCCCGCACCTCAGCGTGACGGAGAACCTGACGCTGGCGCAGATCAAGGTGCTGGGCCGCAGCCTCGACGAGGCCAAGACGCGCGGCCTCAAGATGCTGGAGCGTGTGGGCCTGATGGCGCACAAGGACAAGTTCCCGGGCCAGCTCAGCGGCGGTCAGCAGCAGCGCGTGGCGATTGCGCGCGCTCTGAGCATGGACCCCATCGTGATGCTCTTCGACGAGCCCACCAGCGCGCTCGACCCCGAGATGGTGGGCGAGGTGCTCGACGTGATGGTGCTGCTGGCCAAGGAAGGGATGACGATGATGGTCGTCACGCACGAGATGGGCTTCGCACGCAAGGTCAGCCATCGCGTCATCTTCATGGACGCCGGCAAGATCGTCGAAGACTGCAAGAAGGAAGCCTTCTTCGGCGACACCGCCTCGCGCTCCCCGCGCGCGCAGGAGTTCCTCTCCAAGATCCTGCAGCACTGACGGCCGCTGCAAGGCCGGCCGGATCAAGCTTCCCCCACGGAACCGGCTCCGCCGGACCGTAGGGGGACGGCCCCCTCGGGGGGTAGCGAGCGCTAGCGAGCTCGGGGGCTCAAGGTTCTATGGCTGCACCGACCAGGGGCTCGCCGCCCCCTACCGTGCCGATGAAGGTGGCCTTGCCCGTGGCAAGGTCCACGCGGTGCCAGCGCGTGGCCTTGCTGTCCTTGTTGTGCACGCCGGCGTAGGCCGTGGGCGAGAGGTCGCTGATGTCGAAGGTGGCGTGCGCAAACGGGCCGATGCCCAGGTTGCCCACGGTGTACAGGCGCCCGGTGTTGGGCGAGACCATCGGCGTCACACCCTCTTTCGTACCCTGGTGCACCAGCGTGCCGAGTTCACCGTCCAGCGCGTAGTTGGTGGTGATCTTGTCGTTGGTCTTGTTGTAGCTGTAGCCCGCGCCCACGATGCGCGGCTTCTCGTCGTCGTTCGTGTCCTTGGTGTCGTAGGCCAGGCGGCCATCGAACTGCACACCGGGCTGGTTGGGGTCGGCATCGACGGCCGCGCCCGTGTCGGGGTGCAGGCGCAGGTTGAAGCCAGCGTTGTTGGCCACGCGGATGCGGTCGACCGTGGGGTTGAAGTCGAAGGCCCACTCGGTGGCGCCGGCGCTCGGCAGCACCACGGGCGAGCCCACGGCCGTGGCGCGCGCCTGCGCGATGTCGATCTTGTAGAGCTGGCCCGAGGAGCCCAGCGCAAACAGCTCGCCGCGCGCCACGCGGAAATCGATGCCCAGCACCCGCTCGCCATTGCGCAGACCCTGCAGCGGCTTGCGCTCACGCACCTGCTGAGGCTGGCCGGCGTTGAATCGCAGCAGGTGGTTGCTCACCGACACCGCAACGATCTCCTCCTTGGCCATCGGGCCCACGGCCTCGGGCTTGGGCGTCGATCCGCAGGCGGCCAGGGCCAAGGTGAGCGCGGTGAACAGGGGGGCGGCGTAGCGGGTCTTCATGCGGGGTGTTCCTGGAAATTCACGGGATGGAGGCTTGCACAGGGGCAAGGGTCAGTATCGGCAAGACCGGCCTGCAGGTGAAGGCGTGAATGCGAGAATGAATGTATGTCTGATGTGATCACGCTCACGCGCCCCGACGATTGGCACCTGCACCTGCGCGATGGTGGCGCACTGGCAGCCGTGTTGCCGGCCACCGCGCGCCAGTTTGCCCGCGCCATCGTCATGCCCAACCTGCGCCCGCCAGTGACCACCGCCGCCGCGGCCCTGGCCTACCGCGCGCGCATTCTGGCGGCCTTGCCGGCGGGCGTGGACTTCACGCCGCTGATGACGCTTTACCTCACCGATAACACGCCGCCGGAAGAAATCATCCGTGCCAAGGCCGCTGGCGTGGTGGCGCTCAAGCTCTACCCGGCCGGGGCCACCACCAACAGCGACGCCGGCGTCACCGACCTGCGCAAGTGCCACGCCACGCTGGAGGCCATGCAGCGCGAAGGCCTGCTGCTGCTGGTGCACGGCGAAGTGACCGACGCCGAGATCGACATCTTCGACCGCGAGGCCGTTTTCATCGACCGCGTGATGCAGCCGCTGCGCCGCGATTTCCCCGCGCTGAAGGTGGTGTTCGAGCACATCACCACCCGCGAAGCCGCGCAATACGTGGCCGAGGCCGGCCCGCACACCGCGGCCACGCTCACTGCCCACCATCTGCTCTACAACCGCAACGCGCTTTTCACCGGTGGGCTGCGGCCCCACTACTACTGCCTGCCGGTGCTCAAGAAAGAGCAGCACCGACAGGCGCTGGTGCAGGCCGCCACCTCGGGCAGCGCGCGTTTCTTTCTCGGCACCGACAGCGCGCCGCACGCCGCCGTGATGAAGGAGCAGAGCGTCTGCGGCGCCGGCTGCTACACCGCACCGGCAGCGCTGGAGCTCTATGCCGAGGCCTTTGAGGCCGCTGGTGCGCTGGACCGGCTGGAAGGCTTCGCCAGCCACTTCGGCGCTGATTTCTACGGCCTGCCGCGCAACACCGGCACCGTCACGCTCAAACGCGAGGCCTGGGCTTTGCCCGAAACGCTGCCTTTCGGCGACGCCACCATCAAGCCGCTGCGCGCCGGCGAAACGCTGAACTGGAAACTGCAATGAAGGCCTGCCCATGACGACGGACCGCGTGATGCTCCTCATCGACGCCGACAACGTGTCGGTCGATGTGATGGAGCAGGCCGTGCGCCTGCTGCTGAACCAGCACGGCGCGCTGCACGTACGCCGCGCCTATTGCACCGCCGAGAGCGCCGTGGCCAACCAGAACGCCTTCAAGCGCCTGGGCATCAAGCCCATGGTGAACCTGGCGGCCGGCAAGAACAGCACCGACATCGCGATGGCGGTGGACGCCATCGACCTCGTGCTGGCCGAGCGGCCCGACGTGGTGGTGATCGCTTCTTCAGACAGCGATTTCGCGCCCCTGGTGCAGCGCCTGCGCGAGAAGGGCTGTGTCGTGCGCGGCATCGGCCAGCTGGGCAAGACGGGCGACGAGACCCAGGAGGTCTACGACGACTTCACGGTGCTCGAGCACCGCAAGTCGGCCGCCAGTGCCGCCGCGGCAGAGCGCCCCAAGCGCGCACCGCGCAAAACCGCCGCTGCCAAGACCCCGGCCGTGAAGACCACCACTGCCAAGAAAGCGCCTGCCGCGCGCAAGAGCAGCGCTGCCAAGGCCAGCGCGGTGGCGGCCGCGGCCGACGAGGCAGCCCCCAAGCCCGCCGCGCGCAAGGCGCCGGCGCGCAAGCGCGCGGCCACGCCGGTGAATGAGCCCGGCCCCACGCCCGCGCAGACGCCTGAGGATGCAGGCGACGACGACCTGCCCAGCGCCGTGGTGGCGATGCTGGAGGCGGGCGCCTCCGTGGCGCCGGCCGCTGCAGCCCCGGCGGCCCCGGCCACACGTGCCGCCCGCAGCTCGCAGGGGGCCGACGAGGCCCGCGCCCCGCGATCGCCTTCGACCCTGGCCGCGGTGCTGGCCTGTCTGCCCGAGCTGGAAGCCGGCCAGAGCCTGGCGCTGAACGTGGCCGTGCAGCGCCTGCGCGCCGCCCAGCTGCTGGGCAAGAGCAGTTCTTCGCTGAAGCTTTTTTCGCTGCTGAGCGAGCGTTTCGAGTTGCTGCCGCCCGACAAGCCAGCCCAGGTGCGCCTGCGCCGCTGAAAGCCCTGCCGTGGCACGGCGGGTCGCACCACCGCGGCCTTGCCCCCACAGCCGCCGGGCCTGCTTGAATCGGCGGGCCGCGCCCTAACATCCTGCCTGTCCTGGGCAATTCTGCGGCATGGAGGCCGCTTCTGCCATGAAACGCATCCTGCTCTTCATCGTCACCAACCTGGCCGTCATGCTGGTGCTGGGCACTGCCGCCAGCCTGCTGGGCGTCAACCGCTTCCTCACGGCCAACGGGCTGAACCTGGGCGCGTTGCTGGGCTTCGCGGCGCTGATGGGTTTTGGCGGCGCCATCATCTCGCTGCTGATGAGCAAGCCCATGGCCAAGTGGACCACGGGCGCCAAGATCATCAACGACTCCAGCGACCCCACGCACCGCTGGATCGTCGGCACGGTGCAGAACTTCGCGCAGAAGGCCGGCATCGGCATGCCCGAAGTCGCCATCTACGACGGCGAGCCCAACGCCTTCGCCACCGGTGCCTTCAAGAACTCGGCCCTGGTGGCCGTGAGCACGGGCCTGCTGCACAGCATGAACCGCGATGAGGTCGAGGCCGTCATCGGCCACGAGGTGGCGCACGTGGCCAACGGCGACATGGTGACCATGACGCTGATCCAGGGCGTGATGAACACCTTCGTCGTGTTCCTGTCGCGCGTGATCGGCTACTTCGTCGACAAGGTCGTGCTGCGCAACAACAACGACGGCCCGGGCATTGGCTACTACGTCACCACCATCGTGCTCGACATCGTGCTGGGCGTGCTGGCCGCGGTGATCGTGGCCTGGTTCTCGCGCCAGCGTGAGTACCGCGCCGACGCCGGTGCCGCCGCGCTGATGGGCCGCAAGCAGCCCATGATCAACGCGCTGGCGCGCCTGGGCGGGCTGGAGCCCGGTGAGCTGCCCAAGAGCGTGGCCAACATGGGCATCAGCAGCAAGCCCAGCGGCCTGATGGCGCTGTTCAGCAGCCACCCGCCGATCGAAGACCGCATCCGCGTGCTGCAACAGTCGCAGTGAGCGGTTTGAAATGAAGAAGGGCCCGGTTTCCACCGGGCCCTTTTCTTTGGGTTGAAGCCGTTCAGGCCTTGGGTGCGCGGGGCACCCGGCCCATGAGAAAGAACTCGTCGTTGGGCCGCATGCCCGTCAGGTTGGCCATGCGGTTGCTCAGGCCGAAGAAGGCCGTGATGGCGCCGATGTCCCAGATGTCTTCGTCGTCGAAGCCGTGGCCGCGCAGCGCTACGAAGTCGGCTTCGTCCACGGTGTGCGAGGCGGTGCAGACCTTCATCGCGAAATCGAGCATGGCCTTCTGGCGTGGCGTGATGTCGGCCTTGCGGTGGTTCACCGCCACCTGGTCGGCCACCAGCGGCGCCTTCTCGTAGACGCGCAGGATGGCGCCGTGCGCCACCACGCAATACAGGCACTGGTTGGCCGCGCTGGTGGCGACGATGATCATCTCGCGCTCGCCCTTGGTGAGGCTGCCCGTGTCCTTCAGCAGCAAGGCGTCGTGGTAGGCCATGAAGGCGCGCCACTCGGCCGGCCGGTGCGCCAGCGCGAGAAAGACGTTGGGCACGAAGCCTGCCTTGGCCTGCACTTCCAGGATGCGCGTGCGCAGGTCTTCGGGCAGGTTCTGCAGTTCGGGCACCGGGTAGCGTGAGATGGGGTGAGGCATGTTCGCGGTCTCCTTCAGCTTCTGAACTGCATGGCGTGCAGTCGCGCGTACAAGCCGCCGGCGGCCAGCAACTCGGTGTGCGTGCCTTGCTCCACCACCCGCCCGGCTTCCATCGCCACCACACGGTCGGCCTTCTCGATGGTCGACAGACGGTGCGCGATGACGAGCGTGGTGCGGCCCTGCATCAGGCCCTCCAGCGCGGCCTGCACGGCGCGTTCGCTTTCACTGTCCAGCGCCGAGGTGGCTTCGTCGAGGATGAGCACCGGCGCGTCTTTGGCGATGGCGCGCGCAATCGCCAGGCGCTGGCGCTGGCCGCCGGAGAGCTGGTTGCCGTTGTGCCCGATGACGGTGTCCAGGCCCTGCGGCAGGCCTTCGACAAAATCGAGCAGGTGCGCCGCCTGCAGCGCTGCGCGCACCTGCTCGCGGCTCAGCGTGGCACCCAGGGCCACGTTGGCGGCCACGGTGTCGTTGAAGAGCACCACGTCCTGGCTCACCAGCGCGAACTGGCGGCGCAGCGCCTGCACGTCCCACTGCGCCAGCGGCACACCGTCCAGCGTGATGCGGCCGGCCGTGGGCTCGATGAAACGCGGCAGCAGGTTGGCCAGCGTCGTCTTGCCCGCCCCCGAGGGGCCGACCAGCGCCACCGTCTCGCCGGCGCGCACCTGCAGGTCCAGGGCGTCCACCGCGGGCGGGCTGTCTTCGCGGTAACGCAGGCTCACGCCTTCGATGGCGATGTCGCCGCGCGCACGGCCGGCGTCGAAGCCGCCGCCTTGCTCCACCGGGCTGTGCTCGATGAGGTCGAGCCCGCGTTCCACCGCGGCCAGGCCGCGCGTCAGCGGGGCCATCACGTCCGAGAGGTGCTTGGCCGGCGCCACCAGCTGCAGCATCGCGGTGACGAAGGCCACGAACTCGCCCACCGAGGTGCCGCCGCTGCGGCTTTGCCACAGGGCCACGGTGATGACGGCCGAGATCGCGATGGAGGCCAGCATCTGCGTTACCGGCGTCATCGTGCCGCCGGCGGCCACGGCCTTCATCATCAGGCGGCGCACCGTGTCAGCACTGAAACGGAAGCGCGCCTGCTGCTGCGCCTGCGCGCCGTGCAGCCGCACGATGCGCCAGGCCAGCACGTTCTCTTCCACCACATAGGCCAGCTCGTCGGTGGCTTTCTGGCCTTCCACCGTCACGCGGTGCAGGCGCTTGCCCAGCGCCCGCATCACCAGCCCCACGGCCGGGAAGAGCAGGCCCACCACCAGCGTGAGCTGCCAGTTCAGCACCAGCAGGTAGGCCAGCAGGCCCAGGAGGATGAGCGTGTCGCGCACCAGCGTCAGCACCGAGGCCGAGAGGATGGTGACGCCGGCCTGCGCCTCGTAGACCAGCGTGTTGGTCATGCCGCTGGCCGTTTGCTGTGTGTAGAGCTCGGGCGTGTGCGAGAGCAGCCGCGCGAACATGCCTTCGCGCAGCTTCAGCACCGCGCGGTTGGCCACCCAGGCCAGCCCGTACTGCGCGATGAAGCCCGAGATGCTGCGCACCGCAAACAGGCCGATGATGGCCACCGGCACCACCCACAGGGGCAGCGTGCCGCCGGCAAAACCCTGGTCGAGCAGCTTGCCCAACAGCAGCGGGATGGCGGGCTCGGTGGCCGCGGTGACCAGCGCCGCCAGCGCGGCGGCCACCAGCCCCGCGCGGCTGTGGCGAACGTAGGGCCAGAGCCGTTTCAGGCGCTGCATCAGGGTGGGCATGGGCAAGGGGTCTGGCGGTGCCTGAAAGACGCGACGGCAGGGCCGACGGAGGGGCTGGATTATCGCGGTGACCGTTTGTTGCCCGGGGCCGGGCAGGGCGCTGCCTACAATGAAACCATGTTCAGCCCCCGACACCGACCGTCTTGAACTCCCCTGTCGACCGCGGGCGCCGTGCGCTCATCGCCAGCGGTCTGCTGGCCACCACGGTGCCGGCGCTGGCCCAGTTCCGTGTCGAGATCTCGGGCGTGGGCGCCACCCAGGTGCCGCTGGCCAGCGCGGTATTCCGTGGCGAGGTCGATGCCGGCGTGCCGGTTTCGCGCATCGTGCGCGCCGACCTGGAGCGCAGTGGCCTCATCCGCACCGTCGACATCGCCGAAGCGCTGGACGAACGCAGCACCATCGACCTGCCCGCCTGGCGAGGCAAGGGCGTGGATGCCGTGCTCGCGGGCTCGGTGACGCGCCTGGTCGATGGCCGCTTCGACGTGCGCTACAAGCTCTGGGACGCGGTGCGCAACGAAGAGCTGCTGGGCCAGAGCAAGGTGGTGCTGCAGGCCGACCTGCGCCTGGCCGCGCACCGGGTGGCCGACGAGATCCACCAGAAGCTCACCGGCGAGCGCGGCGTCAACGCTACGCGCATCGCCTACGTGGTGCGCTCGGGCCGCCGCTACACGCTGCACGTGACCGATGCCGACGGCGAAGGTGGCCAGGTGGCGCTGGCCAGCCCCGAGCCCATCATCTCGCCAGCCTGGAGCCCCGAGGGCAAACGTCTGGCCTACGTGTCCTTCGAAACTCAAAAGGCCGTGGTCTGGATGCAAGACCTCACCACGGGCGAGCGCCGCATGCTGGCCAGCTTCCGTGGCAGCAACAGCGCGCCGGCCTGGAGCCCCGATGGCCGTCAGCTGGCGCTGGCGCTGTCGCAGGACGGCCTGACCCAGCTCTATCTCATGCCCGCGACGGGTGGCACACCGCAGCGCCTGACGCGCAGCAACGGCATCGACACCGAACCCGTGTTTGCGCCCGATGGCCGCAGCGTGTTTTTTGTCAGCGACCGCGGTGGCGGCCCGCAGGTTTACCGTGTCGGGCTGGATGGCTCGAACCCGCAGCGCGTGACCTTCTCTGGCGCCTACAACATCAGCCCCGCCGTCAGCCCTGACGGCACGCAGCTGGCGTACATCACCCGGCAGGGCAAGGGCTACCAGCTGATGCTGCAAGACCTGAACGACGGAACTGTGCTGCCGCTTTCCGACACACAAGACGACGAGAGCCCGAGCTTCGCGCCCAATGGCCGCCTGATCGTGTACGCCTCGCGCGTGCAGGGAACCGACGTGTTGATGACCACCACGCTTGATGGCAAGATCAAAACACGCCTCCTGAGCATCAGCAGCGGTGCAGACATGCGCGAACCCGCTTGGGGTCCTTTCGGCCGCTAGCCCCAGATCGCCGAGTCACCCGCCCACCGCTGCCTTCCATGTCAACCCCTGCAAGGAGACGTTCATGAAAACCCGCTTGTCCACCTTCCGCCCGGCCGCTGCGCTGATTGCCACCGCGGCCTTGCTGGCCGCCTGCGGCACCACGCGCCTGCCCGCAGACGCCGCGTCGCCCGCCGTGCAGACCGCCACCCCGGTGGCCACGGCAGCGCCGGTGGCCACGGCCACCCCGCGTTCGGCCACGCCGACCGCCACGCCGCAATCGAGCGTGGCCACGGTCAGCCTGCCCGGCGCCGGGGCACCGGGCGCCACGCCCACCACGGCCGGCGCCGCTGGTGGCACGGCGATGGCCGGTAGCGCCGCGTTGATGGCCCTGCCCAGCCAGAAGATCGTCTATTTCGATTTCGACAGCTTCGCGATCAAGGACGACTTCAAGCCCGTGCTCGACGGCTATGCCCGCGTGCTCTCGGCCAACGGCAGCAAGCGTTTGACGATTGAAGGCCACACCGACGAGCGTGGCGGCCGTGAGTACAACCTGGCGCTGGGCCAGAAACGGGCCGCTGCGGTGATGAGTTCGCTCAAGCTGCTGGGCGTGAAGGAAGGCCAGATGGAAGCCGTGAGCTTCGGCGAAGAGCGCCCCGCCGCCCAGGGCGTTGACGAATCGGCCTGGTCCAAGAACCGCCGTGCCGAACTGAAGGACCGTTGAGATGCACAGACTTGCGCAGGTGAGCCGCGCCGCCATCCTGGCCTTGAGCCTGGGCGGCACGGTGGGGGCGGCACACGCCATCTTCAGTGACGACGAGGCCCGCAAGGCCATCGTCGACCTGCGCAACCGTGTCACCGCGGTGGAAGACGCTGGCAAGGCGCGCAGCGCCGAGCTGGCGGCGGCCAACGCGCAGTTGCTCGAACAACTGACGGCCCTGCGCCGCAGCATGCTCGACCTGAACAACCAGCTCGAAGCCATGCGCGGCGAGCTCGCCAAGCTGCGCGGCAACGACGAGCAAATGATGCGCGACGTGGCCGAGATGCAGGCGCGCCAGAAAGACGTGAGCCAGAGCCTCGACGACCGCTTGCGCAAGATCGAGCCGGTGAAGGTGAGCATCGACGGCCGCGAGGCGGTGGTCGAGCAGGACGAGAAGCGCGCCTACGAAGAAGCCATTGCGGCCATCCGTGGTGGTGATTTCGACAAATCGGTGGCCCTGCTCACGAACTTCCAGCGCCGTTACATCGGCAGTGCCTACACCGATTCCACGCGTTTCTGGCTGGGCAACGCGCTGTACGGCAAGCGCGATTACAAAGAGGCGATCACCGCCTTCCGCGCTTTCGTCGCCGGGGCCACCGAGCACCCGCGCGCGCCCGAGGCCTTGCTGGCGCTGGCGAACAGCCAGGCCGAGATGAAAGACCCCCGCGGCGCCCGGCGCACCATCGAAGAGCTGATGAAGTCCTATCCCGACTCCGAAGCCGCGCAAGCCGGCAAGGAGCGGCTGGCTTCGATCAAGTGACGTCGGCGGCGGCGCGGGCCGACGACGTGTGGCCCCCGCCCGTCGCCGCCGACCTCGAACGCCGCTTTGGCGGCCTGCGCCGCCTCTACGGCGACGCTGGCTACACGCGGGTGCGTGGCGCTGCCATCGCGGTGGTGGGCCTGGGCGGGGTGGGCTCGTGGGCCGCCGAGGCCCTGGCGCGCAGTGGTGTCGCGCGCCTGGTGCTGATCGATCTGGATCATGTCGCCGAATCCAACATCAACCGCCAAGTGCAGGCGCTCGGCGCCACCGTCGGCCAGCACAAGGGGCTGGCGCTGCGCGAGCGTGTGGCCGACATCCACCCCGGCTGCGAGGTGCAGGTTGTCGATGCATTTGTCGACGCTGCCAACTGGCCCGCGCTGCTGCCAGGCCCGGTGCATGCGGTCATAGACGCCTGCGACCAGGTGCGCGCCAAACTGGCGATGGCCGCCTGGGCGCGAACTGCGGCGGTGCCGCTGGTGTGTGTGGGCGCTGCTGGCGGCAAACGCGAGGCGCAGCGCGTGGAGGTGGCTGATCTGTCCGACGCCACGCACGACCCTCTGCTGGCCAGCCTGCGCCAGCGCTTGCGCAAAGAGGCGGCAGCGGCGCGTCAGGGTCGCATGGGGCTGCGCTGCGTGTTCTCACGCGAGGCCGTGGCCGGCCCGGCCGACAGTTGCGACAGCGACGGCAGCTTGAACTGCCATGGCTACGGATCGAGCGTGACCGTGACCGCCACCTTCGGCATGGTGGCCGCCGGTGAGGCGCTGGCGCAACTGATCGCGCGTGCGCCTGCAGCGCAGCCCTGAATTTTCTGTCTATAATGTGAGGCTCACCGGAGGGGTCGTTAGCTCAGTCGGTAGAGCAGCGGACTTTTAATCCGTTGGTCGCGTGTTCGAGTCACGCACGACCCACCACGCGACGGCGCCGGGCAGCAATGCTCCGCCACCACGTGACCGGTACCCCCGGGCTCCTAGCTCAGTTGGTAGAGCAGCGGACTCTTAATCCGTTGGTCGACAGTTCGAATCTGTCGGGGCCCACCAAGAACAACCAAGGCCTGGACGGCAACGTCCAGGCCTTGTGTTTTTCTGCTGCCGCGGCTGCCGGGCGGCGCACTTCACGGCGGGTCAGAAGTCGTCACCGACAATGCAGCTTTCAGCCACTTTGCGCGCTGCACCGGCCTGATGCCCTCGAACGCTGCCCTTACACCCGATCTTCGCGCCTTGACCCGGCAATGGCCCTGCACCGGTCGCCTTGACGCAATCGTTTTGCGGCCGTCGCGCGGCGCGGCGGCCGTTGTGGCGGAGAGTGCCTGGGCCCTGGCGGGGCAGGGCCTGCGGGGTGATCGCACTGGCGACAAGGCGGTTGCTACACCCACTGGCGGCAAGCGCCAGGTCACGCTGCTGCAGGCCGAACACCTGCCGCTCATCGCGGCTTTCGCCGGCATCGGTCTGCCACCGGCCACGCTGCTGCGGCGCAACCTGGTGGTGTCCGGGATCAACCTGCTGGCGGTTCGCTCGCCCTTCGCCGATCAGCCGGTGCATCTGCACCTGGGCAATGAGGTGGTGCTCGAGCTCACCGGCCCCTGCGACCCGTGCTCAAAGATGGAAGCCGTGCTGGGCCGTGGGGGCTACAACGCCATGCGCGGCCACGGCGGCATGACGGCCCGCGTTCTGCAGGGCGGCCTGCTGCGTGCGGGTGACGCCGTGTGGGCCGAGGCAGCCCAACCCAAGCTCTCACTCTCAACCCCGCCCCGCACACCATGACGATCTCCACGGCCACCGCGGTCTCCGCCACCGCATCACCCCACGCCCGCCGCGCTCTCGGTCGCTCGGGCTTGCAGGTCTCGCCCTTGTGTTTCGGCGGCAACGTCTTTGGCTGGACGGTCGACGAAGCCACCGGTTTCAGCCTGCTTGACGCCTGGCTGGATGCCGGCTTCAACTTCATCGACACCGCAGACGTCTATTCGATCTGGGCACCGGGCCACGTGGGTGGCGAGAGCGAAACGATGATCGGCCGCTGGCTGGCGCGTGGCGGCCGCCGCTCGCAGCTGGTGCTGGCCACCAAGGTGGGCAAGCCGATGGGGCCGGGTTTGGAAGGCCTGAAGCCGGCCTACATCCGCAGCGCGGTGGAGGCCTCGCTGCGCCGCCTGCAGACCGACCACATCGATCTCTACCAGACCCACGCCGACGACGAGAACACGCCGCTGGCCGAGACGCTGGGCGCCTTCGACGACCTCATCCGCGCCGGCAAGGTGCGCGCCATCGGTGCTTCGAACTACAGCGCGCCGCGCCTGGCCGAGGCCTTGCGCGTCAGTGCCGAACTCGGCCTGCCGCGCTTCGAGAGCCTGCAGCCGCTCTACAACCCGGTCGACCGTGCCGTGTTCGAAACCGCGCTGCAGCCGCTGTGCGTCGACGAAGACGTGGGCGTCATCAACTTCTACGGGCTGGCCGCCGGTTTCCTCACGGGCAAGTACCGCGTGCCTGCCGATGCTACGCGCAGCGTGCGCGGCGAGAACGTGGTCAAGCGCTACCTGAACGAACGCGGCCTGCGCGTGCTGGCCGCGCTGGACGAAGTGGCCGCACGGCACGGCGCCACGCCAGGCCAGGTGGCACTGGCCTGGCAACTGCAGCAGCCCGGCATCACGGCGCCGATTGCCAGCGCCACTTCATTGGCGCAGCTGGCCGAGTTGATCGCGGCGGTTCGCCTGGTGCTGAGCGACGACGACCGGCAGCAGATCGACCGCGCCAGCGCCACCGCCAACAACGGCGGCTGACCCGGCGCCTGAACCGGCGCCTGAACCGGCGCATTTGCCGGCGCGGTCACGCGCCGCCGGCTTCGCGGATCTGCTGCAGCAGCGCGGTGGCGCGAGCGGTGCGTGTCTCCAGCTCGGCCAGCATGGGCGCTGCGGCAGGGCCGGTTTCGCCTTCGGCGATGTCCATCGCCGCCAGGCTGGCGTTGGCGATGATGGCGCCCACGAGTTCGTGGCTCTCGGTGGGGCGCGCCGTGCGCGTGCTGCGGGTCAGCGCCGCTTCCAGGCGCTCGCGCAAGGTGTTGGCATGCTGGGCTTCGCTGAGGTCCTCGAAGAGGAAGATGCAGCCCAGGAGCGGGTGCTGACCGGTCCGCACCGGCTCGGCCCGCACCGCCACCGGCACGCAGCGGCCATCGGGCCTGCGCAGGGCCAGTTCACCTTGCCAGGCGCGGTGTTCAGCCCGCACCTGGCCGATGGCGCGGTGGGCCTGTGCGGGCGCCGTGAACAGCGCTGCCAGCGCCGGCAGGCTGTCCACCTCGTCGCGGCGGCGGCCACTCAGGGCCAGGAAGGCTGCGTTCGGATAACAGTGGCGTTGTTCCACATCGGTGATGACGGCCGCCTCCTGTGAGCTGGCCACCGCGTTTCGCAGCTGCGTGAGCTGATGTTCGGCGATGAGCAGGCGCACGGCGTTGACCTGCAGGATCATGTCCACGAGCGTTGCACCGTAAGCCTGGGCCAGGGCGATGTCGCTGCGGGTCCAGGGCGTGCAGTGGTCCGCGTCGGGGGGCACGCCGCGCAGCCACAGCAGGGCATCGGGCTGCTGCCTCGACAGCCGCACGGCCAGCACGCCACAACGCAGGGGCGGGCTGTGGTGGGGCGGGCCACCGGCTTGCAGCTCCAAGGCCGTGGCGTGCAGTGGTGTGTGGCCCTCGGGCTGCGCCTGCAGCCAATTCACCAGGTCCTGCAGCGCTGCGCCTTCGGGGGCCTCGCCACAGCGCAGCACCTTTCCTTCGTGCCACAGCAAGGCGGCGCTGGCCGCCATGGGCTGCAGCAGCGCGGCCTGGTTGCGAAACAGCGCGGCCCGCCAGTCACCCTCGACGGCGGTGGCTTCGAGCAGGCGCTGTTCGAGCCGGCGCACCTCGGCGCGCAACTGGGCCCGGGCATGATTCTCCAGCGCCACCACGCGTGTCATGAAGACCTCGGCCAGCAACTCCAGCCCAGCGCGCAGCGCCTGGCCCGGGCGCCGCGGCTGCGGGTGGTGGCAGGTGATCAGCCCCCAAAGCCGGCCTTCGCCAACGAGGGCGGCCACCACGCTGGCCAACACGCCGTGTTCACGCAGGCATTCGGCGTGCGCTGCCGAGGTGCTGCGCAGTTCACCCATCGTGAGATCGTGGCCGCCATCGCTGCCGGGGGGCAGGGCTGGCAGCAGCTCCGACGGTGTTGCGCCGGCGTCCACAAGCACGCGCACCCGCTTTTGCAGGTAGAGCTGGCGCGAGCGCTCTGAGGGGTCGGGCCAGGCGTCATCCCGCGATGGGTCCTGGGCCTGCCATGGCGGCAGCTGGGGCGCGCGGTCTTCGGCGATCACGCAGCCGCGGCCATCGGGGCCGAATTCGCTGACGAACACACGATCGTGGCCGAGCAGGCTGCGCACGGCCTGCGCCGCCGCCACGGCAAGCGCCGGCACCGACGCGGCGACGCTGAAGCGCTGCACGGCCTGGCTCAACAGCGCCAGCAAGGCGGCCTGGCCGGGCTCGGGCACGGCAGCGGGGTCGCAGGCCAGGCGCGGTTCGAGCTCCAGCACCACGGCATCGGCGGCCACGCGATGCACACAGCCTTCGAAATCCTGCACCGTGCTGCCCGTGCCCAGTGTGCAGCGCAGTGGCCGGGGCTGGCCGGTCTGGAGGCCGGCCAGCAGACCGGGCAAACGTGCCGCGGCGTCTCCGCCCAGCTCGGGCAGGCTGGCCAGCAGCAGCCTTGGCAGCGGCCTGTTCAGCCAGTGTGCTGCGCTGGCGCTGGCCTGCACGATGCGCAGCTGCGGTTCGCGCAGCACCAGCAGCAGGCCATGGGCTTGGATGGTGCCCACCAAGCCGGGTGCGATGGAAGAGAGCTGGGTCGCGTGACCGTATGCCGTGCTGCGCGACACGGGGCTACCTCGTTGGCAGCGGGGCGGTGAAGCCGGGTTGTCGGCGCAGATGCGCCAGTTCTTCGATCGTGATGCCCAAAAGCCTGGCGGCCGCGGGTGCGTCCCCGGGGTGGCGGTCCAGTGCCGTGCGCACAAAGTGCTGCTGGGTCAGCGCCTGCGCTTGGCGCAACAGTTCAGGCAGCGGCGAATTGCCCAATTCGGCGGCCAGCGCGTGGATGGCGCGCAAGAGCTCGGCGGCCCGGGCGTCGGCCGTGAGCACATCCACACCCACCGGCCTCAGGGTGAATCCGGCGTCGCCGCCGCCCACGTCGTCGAGCATCGCGCCGGCCAGATCGACCGCCAGGCCGGCCTCTTCACCGCGCACCAGCATCACCCGTTGGGTGGGCGCCAGGCCGTGGGTGTACAGGCCGCGCAGGGCCGCCGCCGCGGTGCCCGGCAGCCAGCGCTCCAGGGGCTGGCCGATGACGGCGTCGAGGTCGGTGCCGCCCACCATCTGCACGAAAGCGAGATTGGCTTCACGTACCAGCGCCTGGCGGTCGACGACGACGATGCCTTCGGGCGTGCCGTCGACATGCCGGGCGAGCGCCGAGCCCAAGGCCAGTGGGTCGTCGAGCACGGGGTCGGCCTGACGCAGACGCAGCAACACGGTCGGCTGGCGCGCTTCGGGCAGGCGGGTGGCCGTGAGGGCGATGGAGAGATGGGTGCCGGCCAGGCGCGCCTGGGTGGCCACCGCCTCGGGTTTGGCGCCGGCGCGCGCGAGCAGCGCATCGACGGCCGCGCGCGAGCGTGCGTCGAAGTGCGCCGCCAGCAGGCGGCCCTGGGCGGAGGGGGCCTCCACCTGCAGCAGCCGCGCGGCCGCGGCGTTGACCGCGATCAGGCATGCGCGCTGCACGTCGACGCTGGCCACGGCGTCGGTGGCCACCTGGTAGAGCAGGCGGCAGCGCATCTCGCCATGGCGGGCACGCCAGTAGCTGCGTTCCAGGGCCTGCTGGGTGTCCAGGAAACGCTGCTGGATGGCCGCCATGCTGCGCAGATCGCGCCCGACGGCGAGCACCGGGCCCTTGTCGCCCAGGCGCAGTGCCGTGTAGGCCACCGGCAGCTCGTGGCCCTGGGCGCCGGCGTGGTTGACCTCGCGGCGCCGGCCCAGGCCTGCCGTGCAGGCGTCGACGAGCAGGCTTTCAATCTTGCCGCGCGTATCGCCCGTGACGGTCTGGCTCCAGGGCTGGCCGATCCAGGCCTGCGCCGCTGGGTCCATGGGCGTCTGCTCGTTCTGGGCCACGGCCGTGACGATGCCGTGTTCGTCGATGACCAGCGCGATGTCGGAGCTCAGCGAGACGAAAGCGCGCGCCAGCCCAGCGGCGCAGCCGGAAAGGGCGCCCAGGTCGTTCGACGGGGTCGGCGGGCGGCTCAAGGGAATGTCCTTCCGTGCGGTGGGCGACCTGAGCAGAAAGGGAGACGACTGCGCTTCTCAGGCGCGCAGCCAGCCACGGTAGCCGCTTTTGCGGCCACCGCCAACCCACCAGGGCGGCGTCTCAGACGCGCGCCAACCCGAGCAGGTGAGCCATGTCCTTGAAAAAGATGCGCACATGGGCCATCGGCTTCTTGCGCACCAGTTCCTTGTTCATGTAGGACTCGAAGGTCAACTGCTGCACGTCTTTGTCCATGCAGATCTTGACGAAGCTCTCGCGGCGCCGGTCGCTGCTGTACCAGAAGCGCTGCATCATGCCGAGCACCCAGAACACCCGGCCGTGGGCCTTCATGAACCGTTTGCGCGCACCGGCCAGCGCATCGGCCCGGCCCGTGCGCAGGAACTCCTGCGCGGCTTCGGCCGCGAGGCGTCCGCCGTACATCGCGTAGTAGATGCCTTCGCCCGACGAGGGTGCCACCACGCCTGCGGCATCACCGGCCAGCACGACGTTGCGGCCGTCGTCCCAGCGCTTGAGCGGTTTCATCGGCAGCGGCGCGCCTTCACGGCGCACGGTCTCGAAGTGGGCCATGCCGGCAGCCTCGCGCAGCGTGGCCGTGGCCGTGCGCAGCGAAAAACCCTTGTCGGCGCTGCCGGTGCCGATGCTCAGCGTGTCGCCGTGCGGGAACACCCAGCCATAAAAATCAGGGCTGAGTTCGCCGCGGTAGTAAACATCGCAGCGTGTGTCGTCATAACCGGCTGGTTTGGCGGCCGGGGCGCGCACGATCTCGTGGTACGCGAAGACGTACTCGGTGTCGTGCGAGCCGGGCACACACTGTCGCGCCACAGCCGAACGGGCACCGTCTGCGCCGATGACGCAGCGGGCCCGCACCGAGGCCGCGTGGCCGCCGGCGGGGCCGTCGTCGGTGCGGGCGCGGAAGTGCACCACCGCCAGGCCGTCGTCGGTGTAGTCCAGTTTCTCGAAGCTGCCGGTGGCGCGCACCGCACCGCTGCTGGCCGCGCGCTCGCGCAGCCATTCGTCGAAGTGTTCGCGGTCGACCATGCCGACGAAGCCGTTTTCGATGGGGATGTCGACCTTGCGGTCGGCCGGCGAGATCATGCGGGCTGAGCGCGCCTTGGCCACCAGCAGGTGATCGGGGATCTGGAAATCCTTGATCGCGCGCGGCGGGATCGCGCCGCCGCAGGGCTTGATGCGGCCCGCGCGGTCGAGCAGCAGCACGGTGCGGCCCTGGCTGGCCAGGTCGTTGGCCGCGGTGGCGCCGGCAGGGCCGCCGCCGATGACAACCACGTCGTAGGCCGGGGCGGTGTGAGGGGTGGACATCAGGAACCTCCGGCCCGCAGGGCCTGGGTGTCGGCGGGGCCGACGATGGGCGCAGACGTGTGGGTCCGCGGGGTGGCTGGCGGCGCGTTCAGCAAGCGCCCGCCTGTGCGCACAGCCAGCAGGGCTGCAGCGATGAACATGCCGGCTTCCAGCGCGAAAACGGCCGCGTAGGCGCTGCCCATGTTGCCGATCACCAGGCGCGCCACGTCGCTGGCGGCGGCGCCGAACAAGCCGCCGACGGCAAAGCCGATGGCCTGGGCCGCACCCCACAAGCCCATGCGTGTGCCTTCACGCGCCTGGCCGCTGGTGCCAGGGCCGCCGGCCAGGCTCATCATCGAGCCGATGGCGGCGATGGAGAAGGCACCGTTGGCCACGCCGAGCACAAAAACGTTGGCGCGCAGGGGCCAGTGTGGTGCCAGCGAACCGGCCATCACCAGGCCCAGCAGGGCGAGGGCCGAAGCGATGCAGCCGCCCACCATCCAGGCCCGCAGCGAGCCCAGGCGCGCGCCCGCCACGCGCCGCCCGGCGAGGGCGGCGAGCAGCATGCCCATCAGCGTGCCGCCGTGCTGCACGCCGGCCAGTTGTGTGGACGCCCCTGGCGTGTAGCCGAACACGGCGCCGGCGAAGGGTTCGAGGATGAGGTCCTGGGTGCTGTAGGCCAGCATCGACACGAAGACGAAGATCGTGAAGCGGCGTGCGTCGGGTTCGCGCCAGACCTCGCGCAGCGCGGCTTTGAAATCGAGCCTTGCAGCGGGTTCAACGGGTGCGGCCGGTGCGCCGCTGCGACGGCCTTCCAGCCCCCACAGCGCCACGGCCGAAACCACGACCGCGACCAGCGACACCACGCCCGAGACTGCGATCAGCCGCGCTGGCGTGTAGGGGTCGAGGAACCGCCCCGCCAGCCCGGCAGTCAGCGCGAAGCCGACGATCATCATCACCCACACCAGCGCGGCCGCCGAGGCGCGCCGCGGCGCGTCCACCCGCTTGGCCAGCAGCACCAGCAAGGAAGTGCCGCCGGCGCTGACGCCCAGGCCCACCATGGCAAAACTCAGCACCGCCAGCGCGATGCCGGGGCCGCGCGCCGCCTCCATCCAGGTGGTGGCCACCGCCGCGCCCAGGCCGCCCAGCGCCAGCACCGTGAGGCCGCCCAGGATCCACGGTGTGCGGCGGCCGCCGACATCGCTGCCGTAACCCATGCGCGGCCGGCTCAGCTGCACCGCGTAGTGCAGCGCCACCAGCAGGCCGGGCAGCAGCGCCGGCAAGGCCATCTCCACCACCATCACACGGTTCAGCGTGGAGGTGGTCAGCACCACCACTGCGCCCAGCATGGCCTGCACCAGGCCCAGCCGGGCGATGCCCAGCCAGCTCAGAGGCGCTGCTGCGGCACTCATGCCGCAGCCCCGGCCAGGCCGCGCAGCGCGAAGGCGCTGACCATCATGCCGCTCACGAAGAGCGGCACGCCGAAGCCGCTGTACCACAGCGCCTGGCGCACGGGGTCGCGCAGGAAGCGCCGCATCATCAGGCCCTGGCCCACCAGCAGCGCGGCCACGCCGGCCGCGTGCAGCGGCTGGCCCCAGTGCAGCAGCAGGCCGATGACGACGAACTGCGGCAGCGCCATGAAGAGGCAGGCCACGCGCGCCGCGCCGGCCACGCCCAGGCGCACCGGCAGCGAGCCGATGCCCATCTGGCGGTCGCCCTCGATGGCCTTGAAATCGTTCAGCGTCATGATGCCGTGAGCCCCGGCGCTGTACAGCGCGGCGAGCAGCAGCGATTCAAGCGCGGGCGCGGCACCGCCGGCCATCACCACGCCGCCCGTCACCCAGGCCAGGCCCTCGTAGCAGATGCCGCAGGCCAGGCAGCCCCACCAGCCGTTGCGTTTCAGGCGCAGCGGGGGGGCGCTGTAGGCCCAGGCCAGCAGCAGGCCCACCACGGCCGCGCCGAAGCCCCAGGGCCCGAGCAGCGTGGCCACGGCCAAGGACAGCAGCGTCCAGATGACGGCCACGTACAAGCCCCAGCGCCCGGGCATGCGGCCCGAAGGAATGGGGCGCTGCGGCTCGTTGATGGCGTCGACGTGACGGTCGAACCAGTCGTTCACGGCCTGGCTGGTGGCGCAGACCAGGGGGCCGCTGAGCAGCACGCCCACGATGATCAGCATCCAGTGCCCGGCCAGCGGCACCCCCGAGGCGATGACGCCGCAGCTGAAGGCCCACATCGGCGGGAACCAGGTGACGGGCTTGAGCAACTCGGCAATGGCCGAGGCAGCTGGAAATTGTGCGGGGGCGGCGTGGGCCGTGGAGCTCATGGGCGCATCTTGCGCTTGACACTCCGCCGCGTCAATCTATGTTTACACCTTGTCGGGCGCCCGGTGTCAGGGCGGGTGGACAGTGCCCGTGCTTACTCTTCGCCGCCCAGGCTGCCCAGGCCGTAGCGGCGCAGCTTCACATACAGGCTCTGGCGCGACAGGCCCAGCAGCAAGGCGGCCGAGGCGCGGTTGTCGTTGGACATCTGCAGCGCGGTTTCGATGCACAGCTGCTCGATGAGGTCGGTGGTCTCGCTGACGATGTCTTTCAGCGGCGTGCGACCGACCAGTTCGGTGAGCTCACCGACCGAGCGTGTCATCGCGCGGCCGTTGTCGGGCTCGGGCTTGATGCGGCGCTCGATGTCGCGGATGGCGAAGGCCAGCACCGATTCAGTGCCCGGTGCCAGTTGCGCGGCCGAGATCTCGACCTCCACCTCGGTGCCGTACTCGCCGCGCAGCGCGGTGACAAAGCGCCCCACGCTGCCGCGCTGGCGCAGGTTGGTGATGAGCACGCCGAGCTCGACACCCGTGCGGCCGAGCCAGCGGTCCAGCGCCTGGCCGCGGGCCTGGTCTTCGGTGCTCAGTTCGGCCAGGGCCAGGAAAGCGCGGTTGGCGCTGAGCACACGCCCGGCTTCGTCGCAGAACACCAGCCCGTCGGGCGAGTTCTGCACGAAGGCCGCCAGCGTGGCCTCCCAGGGGGCGCTGCCCGCGGGCACCACCTTGCGGCCGGCGGCCTTGCCGAGCGCCACCGGCGCTGCCACCGGGGCCATGCGCACGAGCACCAGCACGGCGTCTTCCTGGCGGAAGACCGAGGCCGACACGGCCACCTCGGCCGCCGCTTCGAGCAGGCGTGCACGCACGGCGTCCTTCTTGCCCACGGAGCGTGCGGCGGCCAGCAGGTCTTGCAGGCGCTCGCCGTGTGCGCTGTCGAAGAGCGCCGGCAGCGCCGCGCCGACGAGCTTGGCCCGGGTGCTGCCGCACAGCGTGCGCGCCGCGGGGTTGGCCTCCAGCACCTTCTGCGTGCTGCCGTCGACGATCAGCATGGCCTCGGACGAGGTTTCGAGCAGGTGGCGGTAGCGGGTCTCGGCCTCGCGCGAACGCCAGTAATCACGCTCCATCGCCTGCTGGGTGTCGATGAGGCGGCGCTGCAGCGCCACGGTGGCGCGCAGGTCGCGTGCGAAGGCGACGATGCGGCTCTTGCCGCCACGTTCACCGTCGCCCAGGCGCACGGCCGAATACAGCAGCGGCAGCTCGTCGCCGTCGGCGATGGGGTGATTGACCTGGCGCCAGCGGCCGATGTCGGCATCGGCCGCGGCCTGCGCGTCGCGCAGCATGGCTTCCACCTTCTGGCGGCTGTCGGGCGACACCGTCTGCACCCAAGGCTTGCCGCGCCAGGCACGCAACTGCTGCGTGGCCACGTCGTCGACCTGGGTGACGACGTCAAGGATGGTGCCTTCGTGATCAAGCACCAGCGCCACGTCGCTGGAGGCCTGAACGAGCCGGGCCGCACTGCGGGCATCAAGGGCGCCGAGTGCGTGCTGCTCGCTGGTGGTTCGAGGCATGGGCTGGGGCACTGCTGAGGTGATTGACAGTCTGTATTGTCAGTCAGTGCTTACAGCACGGGCTGCATCGCCAGGCTTATTTTTTTCGCAGCCGGCCATTGCTGAGCAGGCGTTCAGCCACCAGCGGCGCTTCTTTGCCATTGCGCGCCGTGCCGTCGGCGCCCACGGCCACGGCCACTTCGGGGCGGGCCACGAAGGGCGGGCCGCCCACCAGCACCGCCAGCGCTGCGTTGCGCGAGGCCGCACGCACCGCGACGATGGTTTCCTGCAGCCAGGGCAGCCGGCCATCGCTGCCGACCGAAAAACCGATGATGTCGACCCACTCGTCGCGCACCAAGGCCACCGGGCTGGTGACGGCACCGCCGATGCCACCGATGACATCCCAGCCGTCGCGGCGGAAGAACTCGGCCACCATCGACAAGCCGAAGCTGTGCTGCTCGTCGCGTGGCTGCACAAAAAGCGCGCGTCGGCCGTTGGCCGGGTGTTCGATCTCGGTGCCGAAGGCCGGGCTCAGCTCGCGCAGCAGGCGCTGCAGACGGCCCAGCGCCACCGTGACGGTGCTGAAGTCGCAGCTGTCGTCTTCCCACATCTCGCCCAGGCGGCGGGCGACGGGGCCGAAGACGTCGAGGTAGAGCGACTCGACGGAGACGCCGCGTTCACGCATCCCGTCGATGAGGGCCAAGGTTTCGGGCTCGCTGCCGCGCAGGATCTGCTGCAGCAACAACTCGATGTCGGCCGGCTGGGGCGACACCGACCCCGGTTGCGGGTTCGCCGCGCTCGGGCGGTGTGCCTGCACGAGCCGAGGAATGACATCCGCTTCGATGGTGCGTGCAAGCCGCGCCAGGCGGTGCTTGGCGGCATCGGCGTCGGCCACATCGGGCCAGGACGAGGGGCGTTCCTCGTTGGCCCACTGGCGTTCGATGCTTTCGGCTTCTGGCGAGGCCTGGCCTCGTGTGGGATCACCTTGCATCACAGCCTCCTGGCGCAGTGGCCCGTTCAGGGCAGGGCGGCCGGCACAGGCAAGGCAGCGCGGCGCCCGCCAACGAACCAGGGCGCTGGCGCAAGGCCAGGCGAGGCGCGGCAGGCGGGGGCACGTCCAACTTCAACGGCTCGTGGGGATCTTGTTTTTGTCTCACGTCGCTGGGGGTTGTAAACCGCGACCGACTGGTCGTCAAAACATTCTTCCCTCTCCGTATTTTCACTGAGAGGGTCGGGTCAGGCTGCCAAGGCGAACCTGGCCGCACGGCCGGCACGTTGGCCGGCGGTGTGACGGAAATCATGCGGGCGTCGGTTTTTGGTGTCAACTGCGATTTACGTCTACCTGAATTGACAGTTGCCAAACCAGCCCCTAGTCTCCGCTTCATGAATCGATCACAACGGCCTGCCCAGGCCTCAGGCGCAGCAGCCAGGCGCCCTGCGCTGTACACCGCCGAACAGCGGGTGCGGCGCGACCAGAGCCCCTGGACGCTGGTGCAAGGCCTGTTGGCGCCGGTGCAGTTCGTGGTCTTTCTGGTCAGCCTGGGTCTGGTGCTGCGTTTCCTGGCCACGGGCGAGGGCTGGATGGCGGCCTCCATCTCGGTGGTGGTGAAAACCCTGGTGCTCTACACCATCATGGTCACCGGGGCGATCTGGGAGAAGGTGGTCTTCGGCCAGTACCTGTTTGCGCCGGCCTTTTTCTGGGAAGACGTCTTCAGTTTCCTGGTGCTGGCCCTGCACACGGCCTACCTGGTGGCCTTGTTCACCGGCGCGCTGGGCGCCCGCGGGCAGATGCTGCTCGCGCTGGCGGCCTACCTCACCTACGTGATCAACGCCGCGCAGTTCATCTGGAAGCTGCGCCTGGCGCGGCTGGACGAAGCGGCGCGCCGTGCCCAGGCGCCCATGCCTGCGACCCAAGGGGTGGCCGCATGAACGCCGTGATCCCTTTGCACGTGGAAACGAACGGCGGCTGCAGCACCGCGCCGGTGCTGAAAGAGCGGGGCCAGCGCGAGGTGTTCTGCGGCCTCACCGGCATCGTCTGGCTGCATCGCAAGATCCAGGACGCGTTTTTTCTCGTCGTCGGCTCGCGCACCTGCGCCCACCTGGTGCAAAGCGCCGCCGGCGTGATGATTTTCGCCGAGCCGCGTTTCGCCACCGCCATCATCGACGAGCGCGACCTCGCCGGCCTGGCCGACGCGCAAGACGAACTCGACCGCGTCGTCACCCGCCTGCTGGAGCGCCGCAGCGACATCCGCACGCTCTTCCTGGTGGGCAGCTGTCCGTCGGAAGTCATCAAGCTCGATCTTTCCCGCGCAGCGCAGCGCCTGAGCACACGCTTCAACCCGCAAGTGCGCGTGCTGAACTACTCGGGCAGCGGCATCGAAACCACCTTCACGCAGGGTGAAGACGCCTGCCTGGCCTCGCTGGTGCCCGGCCTGCCGGTGCCGGATGCGTCGGCTCCGACGCAACTGGTGGTGGTGGGCGCGCTGGCCGACGTGGTGGAAGACCAGTTCACGCGGCTGATGCAGCAGATCGGCCTGCCGCCCGCGCAGTTCCTGCCGGCACGCCGCAGCGATGCGATGCCTGCCGTCGGCCCCAACACCCGCTACCTGCTGGCCCAGCCTTTCCTGGCCGACACCGCGCGCGCGCTGGAAAACCGCGGTGCCAAGCGCATCGCAGCACCGTTCCCGCTGGGTGCTGAAGGCACGACCGCCTGGCTCACAGCCGCTGCTGCTGCCTTCGGCATCGCCGCCGAGAAGGTGCAGGCCGTCACCGCCGCGCCGCGCGCCCGTGCCGAAGCGGCGCTGGCCCGCCACCGCGCCACGCTGGCCGGCCAACGCATCTTCTTCTTTCCCGATTCGCAGCTGGAACTTCCCATCGCCCGTTTCCTGGCGCGTGAACTCGGCATGCAACTCACCGAAGTGGGCACGCCTTATCTGCACCGCGAACACCTGGCCGAAGAACTGGCGCTGCTGCCCGCCGGCACGGTGCTGAGCGAAGGCCAAGACCTGGAAAAGCAGCTCGACCGCTGCCGCGCCCAGCAGCCCGACATCGTGGTCTGCGGCCTCGGCCTGGCCAACCCGCTGGAAGCCGAAGGCATGACAACCAAGTGGGCCATCGAGCTGGTGTTCAGCCCCATCCACGGCTACGAGCAGGCCGGTGATCTGGCCGAGCTGTTTGCCCGCCCGCTGCGCCGCCGTGCGCTGCTGGCCACCGAGCTGGCCGCCTGACCATGCAGCTGACCCTCTGGACCTACGAAGGCCCGCCGCACATCGGCGCTATGCGCATCGCCACCGCGATGAAGGGCCTGCATTACGTGCTGCATGCGCCCCAGGGCGACACCTACGCCGACCTGCTGTTCACGATGATCGAGCGGCGCGACGCGCGCCCGCCGGTGACCTACACCACCTTCCAGGCGCGTGACCTGGGCGGCGACACCGCCGAGCTCTTCAAGACCGCCGCGCGCAACGCCTACGAACGCTTCAAGCCGCAGGCCATGATCGTCGGCGCTTCCTGCACCGCCGAGCTGATTCAAGACGACCCGGGCGGCCTGGCCGCCGCGCTGAACCTGCCCGTGCCGGTGGTGGCGCTGGAACTGCCGGCCTACCAGCGCAAGGAAAACTGGGGCGCGTCGGAGACCTTCTACCAACTGGTGCGCGCGCTGTGCACGCCGCATGTGCCCGCGCCTGGCACCAAGCGCGAACGTGAAGCCGGCTCGAAGATCCGCTGCAACGTGCTGGGCCCCACGGCCCTGGGCTTCCGCCACAAGGACGACCTGCGCGAAGTGCTGGAGTTGCTGCGCCGGCTGGACGTGGAGATCAATGTCGTGGCACCGCTGGACGCCACGCCGCACGACCTGACGCGCCTGGGCGAGGCCGATTTCAACGTCGTGATGTACCCGGAAGTGGCAATGCAGGCCGCGCAGTGGCTGCTGCGCAGCTTCGGCCAGGCGGTGGTGAAGACCGTGCCCATCGGCGTCGGCGCCACACGCGATTTCATTCGCGAAGTGGCGGCGCTCAGCGGTGCCGACCCCAAGCCGCTGCTCAACGACCCGCGCGCCCGTTCGCCCTGGTATTCGAAGTCGGTGGATTCCACCTACCTCACCGGCAAGCGCGTCTTCATCTTCGGCGACGCCACGCACGTGATCGCCGCCGCGCGCATCGCTGCGAAAGAACTGGGCTTCGAAGTGGTGGGCCTGGGCACCTACAGCCGCGAATTCGCACGCGATGTGCGTGACGCCGCCAAGCTCTACGGCTGCGAAGCGCTCATCACCGACGACTACCTCGAAGTGGAAGACAAGGTGGCCGAACTGCACCCCGAGCTGGTGCTGGGCACGCAGATGGAACGCCACATCGCCAAGCGCCTGGGCGTGCCCTGCGCGGTGATCAGCGCCCCGATGCACGTGCAGGACTTCCCTGCGCGCCACGCGCCGCAGATGGGTTTCGAAGGCGCGAACGTGATGTTCGACGCCTGGGTGCACCCGCTGATGATGGGCCTGGAAGAGCACCTGCTGAACATGTTCCGCGGTGACTTCGAGTTCCATGATGGCGCTGCGCCTTCGCACCTGGGTTCGGCCGCGCGCCGGCCCGAAGTGGCACCGCAAGCCGAGCCGGCAGACGCCGATGTCGCGCTCGCCGAACCAGAAGCGGCCGTGGCCACGGCCGCTGTGGCTGAAGCAGCCCAGATCCTCACGTCCAGCGGCCCGGCGCCGTGGACCGCCGACGCCGAGAAGGAACTCAAGAAGATTCCCTTCTTCGTGCGCGGCAAAGCGAAGCGCAACACGGAAGCCTATGCCGGCCAACGTGGTTTGACGCAGATCACCGTCGAGACCCTCTACGATGCCAAAGCCCATTTCAGCCGCTGAACTGGCAGGCGCCCAGCTGGCCACCAGCAGCGGCACGCTGCCGGCCCCGGGTGGCCTGTTGGCTCGTCTGGCACCGAAGGCCCAGCCGGCCAGCCGCACGGCGGCCAACCCTGCGCCCATGCATGTGGTGCTGGTGACGATGGACAGCCACCTCGCCAGCGCCGCGCAACGCGCCGCGCGCAGCCTGGCGCGCCAGCTGCCGGGCCTGCAGCTCAGCGTGCATGCGGCCGATGAATGGGGCAACGACGAACACGCGCTGGCGCGCTGCAAGGCGGCCATCGCCGAAGCCAACATCGTCATCGTCACGATGTTGTTCCTGGAAGACCACTTCCTGCCTTTGCTGCCGGTGCTGCAGGCGCGCCGTGATCACTGCGATGCGATGGTCTGCGCGATGAGCGCGGCCGAAGTGACCAAGCTCACGCGCATGGGCAAGTTCGACATGTCGGCGCCGGCCAGCGGTTTCGTCAGCCTGCTCAAGCGCCTGCGCGGCAAGGCCAAGCAGACGGCCGACAACAAGGCCGACAACAGCACCAAGACCACGGCTGGCGCCGAGCAGATGAAGATGCTGCGCCGCCTGCCCAAGATCCTGCGCTTCATTCCCGGCACCGCGCAGGACGTGCGCGCCTATTTCCTGACGCTGCAATATTGGTTGGCCGGCAGCGAGGCCAATGTCGGCCACATGGTGCACTTCCTGGTTGACCGTTACGCCGACGGTTCGCGCCGTGCGCTGCGCGGTGCGGCCAAGACGCACGAGCCGGTGGACTACCCCGAGCTCGGCGTGTACCACCCGCAGCTGCCGCAACGCCTGGCCTGCGAGGCCAGCGACTTGCCCAAGCAGGCCCGCAGCGGTGAGCGTGGCACGGTGGGCATCCTGCTGCTGCGCTCTTACTTGCTGGCCGGCAACGCCGGCCATTACGACGGCGTGATCACCGCGATGCAGGCCCAGGGCCTGCGTGTGCTGCCGGTCTTCGCGACGGGCCTGGATTCACGCCCGGCCATCGAGAAGTTCTTCTTCGAAGGCCAGCGCTGCGTGGTCGATGCGGTGGTCTCGCTCACCGGCTTTTCGCTCGTGGGCGGCCCGGCCTACAACGACGCCAAGGCGGCCGACGAAATCCTGGCCACGCTGGACGTGCCCTACATCGCTGTCACCCCGGTGGAGTTCCAGACGCTGGAACAGTGGGGCGGCAGTGAACGCGGCCTGCTGCCGGTTGAAGCCACGATGATGGTGGCCATCCCCGAGCTGGACGGCGCCACGGGCTCGATGGTCTACGGTGGCCGTGGCAACGCGGCGCACATCGCCTGCACGGGCTGCGACCGCGCCTGCACCTTCGAATCGCTGCACAAGGATGCGGCCGCGCAAGACAGCGGCCACGACATGTTCACCTGCAGCGAGCGCGCCGAGATGTTGGCCCGCCGTGTGGGCCGCCTCGTTGACCTGCGCCGCTCGCAGCGCGCCGAGCGCAAGGTGGCGCTGGTGATCTTCAACTTCCCGCCGAATGCGGGTGCCACCGGCACCGCAGCCTTCCTGTCGGTGTTCGAAAGCCTCTACAACACGCTGGCCGCGATGCAGCGCGAGGGCTACACCGTGACCCTTCCCGAGAGCGTGGACGCGCTGCGCGAGCAGGTCATCAACGGCAATGCCGCGCAATGGGGCGCGATGGCCAACGTGCATGCACGCATCCCGGCCAACGACCATGTGAAGCGTGAGCCCTGGCTGAAACAGATCGAAGCCGCCTGGGGCCCGGCGCCGGGCAAGCTGCAAAGCGACGGCAGCTGCATCCAGGTGCTGGGCGAACGTTACGGCAACGTCTTTGTCGGCATCCAGCCCGGCATGGGCTACGAAGGCGACCCGATGCGCCTGCTGTTCGAAAAAGGCTTCGCCCCCACGCACGCCTTCTCGGCCTTCTACCGCTGGCTGCGCGAAGACTTCGGCGCCAATGCCGTGCTGCATTTCGGCACCCACGGCTCGCTGGAATTCATGCCCGGCAAGCAGAACGGCATGACGGCCAACTGCTGGCCCGACCGTTTGATCGGCGATCTGCCGAACTTCTACCTCTACGCCAGCAACAACCCCAGCGAAGGCACCATCGCCAAACGCCGCGCGGCGGCCACGCTGGTGAGCTACCTCACGCCGCCCACGGCGCAGGCCGGCTTGTACAAGGGCCTGGTCGACCTGAAGGCCGCCATCGAGCGTTTCCGCAGCCTGGAACCCGAGGCGGAGCGTGAACGCGAAGAGCTGGCGGAGATGATCCAGGCGCAAGCCGTGCCGCTGGAACTGGCCAAGGCCGAACCCGCGTGGGCCGCCGATGCCGGCGAACACATCGCACGCCTGGCCGATGCCGTGCTGGAGCTCGAATACACGCTGATCCCGCACGGCCTGCACGTCGTCGGCAAGGCGCCCACGGCCGAGCAGCGTGTGGACCTGCTGATGTCGCTGGCCGAAGCCAGCCACGGCCAACGCCTGGAACGTGCCACTGTGCAGGCCCTGGTGGCTGGCAGCACTGCGCAGCAGCTCGCCGCCGGCGATGCCGAGCGCGAGACGCTGCTGCGCAAGCTCGCCGAGAGCAACAGCCTGATGGCCGAAGACCACGAGATCGCCGGCCTGATCCGTGCGTTGGATGCCCGCTTCGTGCGCCCCGCGCCCGGCGGTGACCTGCTGCGCACGCCGGCCATCCTGCCCACAGGCCGCAACCTGCACGGTTTCGACCCCTTCCGCATCCCCAGCGCCTACGCCGTGAAAGACGGCGCGCGCCAGGCCGAACGCCTGTTGGCCCGGCACATGTCCGACGGCAACAACATGCCGGAGAGCGTGGCCCTGGTGCTGTGGGGCACCGACAACCTGAAGAGCGAAGGCGGCCCCATCGCCCAGGCGCTGGCCCTCTTCGGCGCCAAGCCTCGTTTCGACAGCTACGGCCGCCTGGCCGGGGCTGAGCTGCTGTCGCTGGCCGAGCTGGGCCGGCCGCGCGTGGACGTGGTGATCACGCTCTCGGGCATCTTCCGCGACCTGCTGCCGCTGCAAGTGAAGCTGCTGGCCGAAGCCGCTTTCCTGGCTGCCAGCGTTGACGAGCCGCCCGAGCTGAACTTCGTGCGCAAGCACGCGCTGGCCTACATGGCCGAACACGGCGGCGACATCGAAACGGCGTCGTTGCGTGTCTTCGGCAATGCCGAAGGCGCTTACGGTGCCAACGTCAGCCTGCTGGTGGACAACGCGCGCTGGGACAGCGAAGACGAACTCGCCGAGACCTATTCGCGCCGCAAGGGCTACGCCTACGGCCGCAACGGCCGCCCGGTGCAGAACGCGCAGCTGCTGCAGGCGGTGTTGAGCAAGGTGGAACTGGCCTACCAGAACCTCGATTCGGTGGAGCTGGGTGTCACCACCATCGACACCTATTTCGACACGCTGGGCGGCATCAGCCGTGCCGTGAAACGTGCCAAGAGCCTGGCGCAAGGGACGGATGCCAAGGTCGCACCGGTCTACATCGGCGACCAGACCAACGACGCCATCGGCGGCGGCACCGTGCGCACGCTGGGCGAGCAGGTGGCCCTGGAAACGCGCACCCGCATGCTCAACCCCAAGTGGTACGAAGGCATGCTGGAGCACGGCTACGAGGGTGTGCGCCAGATCGAGGTGCACCTCACCAACACCATGGGCTGGAGCGCCACCACGGGCCAGGTGCAACCCTGGGTCTACCAGCAGCTGAGCGAGACCTTCGTGCTCGACCCCGCCATGCGCGAGCGCCTGGCCAAGCTCAACCCCACGGCCTCCGCGAAGGTGGCCAACCGACTTCTTGAAGCGCACCGCCGCCAGTACTGGACGCCGGATGCACAAACGCTCGAGGCCCTGCAACGTGCAGGCGAAGAGCTGGAAGACCGCCTTGAAGGCGTGTACGACGAAAAGGCAGCAGCATGACCGAGACCGTGACCCTCCCCTTCCCCAGCCTGATGAAGAAGGCAGCCCGCGGCGAAGACGGCGAAGGCAGCCTGCAGGTGCAGCTGGACCCGAGCGTGAAGATCGGCACCGCCAAGGTCTTTGCCATCTACGGCAAGGGTGGCATCGGCAAGAGCACCACCAGCAGCAACCTGAGCGCGGCCTTCAGCATGATGGGCAAACGCGTGCTGCAGATCGGCTGCGACCCCAAACACGACAGCACCTTCACGCTGACGAAGAAGATGCTGCCCACCGTCATCGACGTGCTGGAGACGGTGGACTTCCACGCCGAAGAGCTGCGTGTCGAAGACTTCGTCTTCCCCGGCTACAACGGCGTGATGTGTGTCGAAGCCGGTGGCCCGCCCGCAGGCACCGGCTGCGGCGGCTACGTGGTCGGCCAGACCGTGAAGCTGCTGAAAGAGCACCACCTGCTGGAAGACACCGACGTGGTGATCTTCGACGTGCTGGGCGACGTGGTCTGCGGCGGTTTTGCCGCGCCGCTGCAGCACGCCGACCGCGCCATGATCGTCACGGCCAACGACTTCGATTCGATCTTCGCGATGAACCGCATCGTGCAGGCCATCGGCGCCAAGGCCAAGAACTACAACGTGCGCCTGGGCGGTGTCATCGCCAACCGCAGCGCGGCCACCGACCAGATCGACAAGTACATCGGCAAGACCGGCCTGGAGCTGGCCGCGCACTTCCCCGACCTTGACGTCATCCGCCGCAGCCGTCTCAAGAAGAGCGTGCTCTTCGAGATGGAAACCAGCCCCGAGCTGGAAGCGGTGAAGCGCGAGTACATGCGCCTGGCGGCCAACCTCTGGCTGGGCGACAAGCAGTACAGCGCGGTGCCCATGAAAGACCGCGACATCTTCGACCTGCTCGGGTTCGATTGAGGCGCACGAACATGGACGCCAGCTACGAAGCCCGCCGCGGCGAGATCGAAGACTATTTCGATCGCACCGCGCTCAAAGCGTGGGAGCAATTGACCGGCAACGCACCGGTGGGCCGCATCCGCGCCACCGTGCGTGCGGGCCGCGACCGCATGCGCAGCACGCTGATGGGCTGCCTGCCGCAAGACCTGCGCGGCGCGCGGGTGCTCGATGCCGGTTGCGGCACCGGGGCGCTGGCGCTGGAAGCGGCGGCGCGTGGTGCCGAGGTGGTGGCCATCGATCTTTCGCCGGCCCTCGTGAACGTGGCGCGTGAGCGCATGAACACGCTGCTGGCCGCGCACCCGGTGGCCGGCCGCATCGAGTTCCGCAGCGGCGACATGCTCGACCCGCAGCTCGGAGGCTTCGACCACGTGGTGGCGATGGACTCGCTCATCCACTACGACGAAGCCGACATGGTGCGTGTGATCGAAGCCTGGTCGCAGCGCACCCGGCACTCGATGATCTTCACCTTCGCGCCGCGCAACCCGGCCCTGGCCGCCATGCGCGCGGTGGGCCGGCTCTTCCCGCGGGGCAACCGCGCGCCGTGGATCGAGCCCGTGGCCGAGAAGTCGCTGCGCACCCGCCTGAACCGCGGCGTGCCGCAGTTCAAGCCGGCCCGCACGCAGCGCATCAGCAGCGGTTTCTACACCTCGCAAGCCCTGGAACTGGTGCGCGGTTGATGAACACCCCCCGCGTCGGCAACAAGGCCCCGTCGAAGCTCGCGCTCAAGTGGAAGCGCCTGGGCCCGCGTTTCCTGCCTTTTGCCGACGCCGCCACCGCCGACCTGCCGCTGCCGCGCCTGCTGCGCCTGGGCCTGTTCCAGGTGAGCGTGGGTTTGGCCACGGCGTTGATGGTGGGCACGCTGAACCGCGTGATGATCGTCGAGCTGGGCGTGGCCGCCTGGCTGGTGGCGCTGATGGTGGCGCTGCCCATCATCGCCGCGCCCTTCCGCGCGCTCATCGGCCACCGCAGCGATGTCTACGCCTCGGCCATCGGTTGGCGGCGTGTGCCCTACATCGGCCTTGGGGCCTTTTTGCAGTTCGCAGGGCTGGCGCTGCTGCCTTTTGCGCTGCTGCTGCTCACCGGTGAAGGCCGCTTCGGCCTGGCCTGGGTGGGGCACCTGGTGGCGGGGCTGTCCTTCCTGCTCGTGGGCGCCGGGCTGCAGACCACGCAGACCGCCGGCCTGGCGCTGGCGTCTGATTTGTCCACCGACGCCACCCGCCCGCGCGTGGTGGCGCTGATGTACGTGATGCTGCTCGTGGGCATGGTCGGCGGCGGCACGGTCTTCGGGCTGCTGCTGGCCGACTTCTCGGCCACCCGCCTGGTGCAGGTGGTGCAGGGTGCCGGTGTCGTGACGGCCGCCTTGTGTGTGGCCGCCGTGTGGAAGCAGGAAGCCCGCAACCCGAACCGCCGCCGCTCGGCCGCCGAGCCGGCCCCGGCCTTCGGCCCACGCTGGCAGAGTTTCATCGCGCAGCCCAAGGCGCGCCGTTTCCTCGTCACCGTGGGCCTGGGCACCGCCGCCTTCGCGATGCAGGACGTGGTGCTCGAGCCCTATGGTGGCGAGATCCTCGGCCTGAGCGTGGGCGCCACCAGTTCGCTCACCGCGGTGATGGCCGGCGGCGCGCTGCTGTCCTTCGCGCTGGCTGCACGCTGGCTGGCGCGCGGTGGCGACCCCTACCGCGTGGCCGCCCTCGGCCTGGTGCTGGGCTTGCCGGCTTTTGCGGCGGTGATCGTCTCGGCCCCGGCGGAGGCGCCCTGGCTCTTCCGCAGCGGCACCGGCCTCATCGGTTTTGGTGGCGGCCTGTTCTCGGTGGGCATGCTCACCGCGGCCATGTCGCTGGAACACCGCGACCACGTCGGCCTGGCCCTGGGCGCCTGGGGCGCGGTGCAGGCCACGGCCGGCGGCCTGGCCATCGCCTTGGGCGGCGGCTTGCGCGATCTGGTGTCCACGCTGGCCACGCACGGCGCTTTCGGCGAGGTGCTGGTCAGCCCGGTCACGGGCTACAGCTTCGTTTACCACCTCGAGCTTTACCTGTTGTTCGCGGCGCTGATAGCCATCGGCCCGCTCGTCCGCTCGCTGGGGCCGTCCACCCGGACGCCCGGCACCAAGTTCGGCCTGGCCGATCTGCCCAGCTGAATCACGACTGAAGGAGACCCCCATGGGAACCGGAGCCATCACGCAAAACATCGACGTCGCTCAGCTGGTGCTGTATGCGTTCTGGATCTTCTTCGCCGGCCTCATCTACTACCTCGTGCGTGAGAACCACCGCGAGGGTTACCCCATGGTCACCGACAACGGCGTCCATGTGACCGGCTTCCCCATCCCCGAGCCCAAGACCTACCTGCTGCAGGACGGCCGCACCTTCTCGGCGCCTAACGACATCGTGTCGGCGCAGGTGTTGATGGCCGAGCCGGCGCACCGCTGGGCCGGCGCGCCGCTGGTGCCCACGGGGGCCAACCCGCTGCTCGATGGCGTGGGCCCGGGCGCCTGGGCCGACCGTGCCGACCACCCTGACGTGAACTTCGAAGGCCACATCAAGCTGATGCCGCTGCGCGTGGCCCCGCAGTTCGACGTGACCCGCGGCGACACCGACCCGCGCGGCCTGCCCGTGATGGGCGCTGACGGCAAGCAGGGCGGCACCGTGGTCGACCTGTGGGTGGACGAAGCCGAAAGCCTGTTCCGCTACATCGAGCTGGAAGCCGCGGGCAACGGCCGCCGCGTGCTGTTGCCGATGAACTTCGCCCGCGTCAAGCGTGACCAGGTCAAGGTCGGCGCCATCCTCGGCCACCAGTTCGCCGATGTGCCCGGCACGCGCAACCCCGATGTGGTGACGCTGCTGGAAGAAGAAAAGATCATGGGCTACTACGGCGCCGGCACCCTGTATGCCGAGCCCTCACGCGCGGAGCCGCTGCTGTGAAGGCGGTGCGCCGCGCGCCGGCTGCGAGCTCGGCGGTGAATGCCAGCGCGCCGCTGGCGCAAGAGCATGAGTTCGAGGCCGCACGCGGTTTGCCCGAGATGCTGCCCGCCGGTGAGCGTGTGCTCTGGCAAGGCAGCCCGCAGTGGCAGGCGCTGGCGCGCCAGGCTTTCCACCTGCGCAAGCTGGTGGTGTATTTCGCTGCGCTGATGGTGCTGCGCCTGGTGTTTCTGGCCGGTGAAAACGCCAGCGCCGGCACCATGGCCGTCTCGGTGCTGTGGATGCTGCTGCTGGCCGGCTCGGCCCTGGGCATGCTGGCTTTCATCGCCTGGCTGTCGGCGCGTTCGGCCATCTACACGGTGACCAACCACCGCGTGGTGATGCGCATCGGCGTCGTGCTCACGCTCACCTTCAACATCCCCTTCAAGCGCATCGCCGCCGCTGGCCTGCACCTGAACGCCGACGGCAGCGGCGACCTGCCGCTGCAACTGGCTGGTGACGACCGCATCGCCTACCTGCACCTGTGGCCACACGCGCGCCCCTGGCGCGTGGGCCAGCCCGAGCCGATGCTGCGCTGCGTGCCCGAAGCTGCTGCGGTGGCGCGCACGCTGGCGCAGGCCTGGGCGCAGGACACCGGCGTCGAGCTGCCAGCTCCGGCTGCCACCGATGCGCCCTCGGCCCTGGCCCCGCATGGCGGCCGCGGCCCCGTGATGGCCGGCCGCTGAGAGCCCAACACCATGAGCAACGCCCACACCCACCCCGACCCGCTGCCCCGCGGCCTGCTGATGGCCCTGGCCGCCTTGGTGCTGGTGGCGCTGGCCGCTGTTTCGGCCGTGCGCCTGTCGGGCGTGGAGGTGCGTGCGCCTGATGCGGGCACCGTGCTGTCGCGCAGCCTGCAGTTCAGCGACGCGGCCGATGGCGGTGTGCTCGTCACCGATGCGCGCAGTGGCCAGCAGGTGGCGCACGTGCAAGGCGAAGGCGGTTTCCTGCGCGGCGCGCTGCGTGTGATGGCGCGTGAGCGCCGCATGCGCGGCCTGGGCGCCGAAGCCCCGTTTGAACTGCTGGGCCGCGCCGATGGCCGGCTCACGCTGCTGGACCCGGCCACCGGCCAGCGCATCGACCTTGAGGCCTTCGGGCCCACCAACGCCGGAGCTTTTGCCGCGCTGCTGCCCGGCAGAACCCCGTCCGATCCGACCAGGAGCACGCCATGAGCGCCACGCACGCCGTTGCCATCGACAGCCCCGAAGAAGCCGCCCGCAAGGCCAAGCAGGAGACCCTGCTGACGCCGCGCTTCTACACCACCGATTTCAAGGCCATGGACCGTCTGGACGTGAACCCCATCCGCCAGGAATGGGACACGATGATGGCCGAGTACGAAGGCGACAACAACCACGACCACTTCCAGCGCACGCCCGAATTCGCGGAAGAAGCGCGTTCGCAGATGGCGCAGATGTCGCCCGAGTTGCGCCAGGAGTTTCTCGATTTCCTGATCAGCAGCGTGACCAGCGAATTCAGCGGCTGCATCCTCTACAACGAGATCCAGAAGAACGTTAGCAACCCCGACATCAAGGGCTTGATGCGCTACATGGCGCGCGACGAATCGCGCCACGCGGGTTTCATCAACCAGAGCCTGAAAGATTTCGGCCTCGGCCTCGATCTGGGCGACCTCAAGCGCACCAAGGCCTACACCTACTTCAAGCCCAAGTACATCTTCTACGCCACCTACCTCAGCGAGAAGATCGGCTACGCGCGCTACATCACCATCTTCCGCCAGCTCGAACGCTGCCCCGAGAAGCGTTTCCACCCCATCTTCAAGTGGTTCGAACGCTGGTGCAACGATGAATTCCGCCATGGCGAAAGCTTCGCGCTGATCATGCGTTCGCAGCCGCATTTGCTGCGTGGCGCGAACACGCTGTGGATCCGCTTCTTCCTGCTGGCCGTCTACGCCACGATGTATGTGCGCGACCACACGCGCCCCATGCTGAAAAACGCGATGGGCCTGGACGCCACGGCCTACGACTACGAGGTCTTCCGCATCACCACCGAGATCAGCAAGCAGGTCTTCCCGATCTCGCTCGACCACGACCTGCCGGCCTTCCGCGCTGGCATGACACGGCTGTTTGAACTGTCGCTGCGCATGGACGCGGCCAAGGCCCAGGGCGGTGTGCTCGGCAAGCTCAAGCAGGCCGGCCTGGCGGTGCAGGGCCTGGCCACCTTCGCGCGGCTGTACTTCCTGCCCGTCAAGCGCCACGACCTGCCCGCGCAAGTGCGCGTTGCTCCGGCCTGGTGACATCGATGTCCGAAGCGCTCTGGCCCATCCTCTTTGCGGTGTTCGTCTGGTGGTTCTCCACCGGGCTGATCCTGCTGCTGGACGGGCTGCCGCGCACCACGTTCCGCTGGAGCCACCTGATCAGCTCGGCGCTGGCGGTGATGGCCCTGGTGGGCCTGCACCGCACCGCGGGGCAGGGCGATGTGGCCTCGGCCTACTGCGCCTTCACCTGCGCGCTGCTGGTGTGGGGCTGGCACGAGTTGAGTTTCCTCACGGGCTGGATCACCGGTCCGCGCCAGCAGGTGCTGGACGCCGGCGCCACCGGTTGGCGCCGTTTCGTGCAGGCCACGCAAACCTTGATCTGGCACGAACTGGCCATCCTGGCCACTGGGGCGCTGATCGTTGCGCTGACCTGGGGCGGGGCCAACCAGGTGGGCACAGCCACCTTCGCGGTGCTGTGGCTCATGCGCATCAGCGCCAAGCTCAACGTCTTTCTCGGCGTGCGCAACCTCAGCCTGCAGTTCCTGCCGCCGCACCTGCGTTACCTGGGCAGCTACTTCCGCCAGCGTGCGATGAACCTGCTCTTTCCGTTTGCCGTTTCCGCCGCCACGCTGGCTGCGGCCTGGCTGGTGCACAAGGCCCTGGCCCAGCCCCCCGGCAGCGCTGGCGCGGTGGGCGGTTGGCTGGTCATCACGCTGCTGGTGCTGGCCATCGTCGAGCACTGGTTGCTGGTGCTGCCGCTGGAAGCCACGGCGCTGTGGCGCTGGGCCATGCGCGATGCTTCAAGCCGAACTGCTCCTGTCGTGGAGCCGGTGGCCCTTTTGCCAGAAATGGCCCTGGACAACGATGACAAGCTTCTTCACGCCCGCTGACGCCACCGCAGGCACCGCCCTGCGGGCCGTCACGCCCACACCGCCCTCTGCGGTGCCTGCGCGGGGCCGCAACGGGGGCTCGCCAGCGCCCAAGGCCATCGTCATCGGCAGCGGCTTCGGTGGTCTTGCCGCCGCGGTGCGTCTGAGCTGCAAGGGCTATGACGTCGAGGTTTACGAGAAGCTCGACGCCCCCGGCGGCCGCGCCTACGTGTGGCGCGAGGGCGGCTACACCTGGGACGCCGGCCCCACCATCATCACCGCGCCCTTCATGCTGGAAGAGCTGTGGGCGCTGTGCGGCAAGCGCCTGGAAGACGACGTCACGCTGACTGCGCTCGACCCTTTCTACCGCATCCGTTTCGACGACGGCACGCACTTCGACTACAGCGGCGACGCCGACAAGATGCGCGCCGAAGTGGCCCGCATCTGCCCCGAAGACCTGCCCGGTTACGAACGTTTTCTGGTCGAGGCCGCCAGTTGCTACCGCCAGGGTTTCGAAGAACTCGGCCCGCAGGCTTTTGATGGCATCGGCAGTCTGCTGAAAGCCGTGCCGGCGCTGGCGCGCATGCGCGGCTGGCGCAGCCTGCACAGCATGGTGGCCGGCCACATCAAGCACCCGAAACTGCGTGTGGTGATGACCATCCACCCGCTGCTGATCGGCGGCAACCCCTTCTCCGTCACCTGCATCTACAGCCTGATCAACACGCTGGAACGCCGCTACGGCGTGCACTGGGCGATGGGCGGCACCGGCGTGCTGGTGCAGGGCCTGGTGAAGCTGCTCGCCGACCGCGGTGCGCCGGTACACCTGAATGCCGAAGTCAAGCGCATCACGGTGGAAAACGGCCAGGCCACCGGCATCGAGCTGGCCGACGGCACACGCCGCCGCGCCGACATCGTGGTGAGCAACGCCGACACCGCCTGGACCTACCGCAACCTGGTCGAGCCGCAGCACCGCCGGCACTGGACCAACGCCAAGATCGAGCGCGGCGACTATTCGATGAGCCTCTTCGTCTGGTACTTCGGCACCACGAAGCAGTTCCCCGAGGTGCCACACCACATGATGGTGCTGGGCCCGCGTTACGAAGGCCTGCTGAAAGACATCTTCAAGAAGCACAAGCTTTCGCAAGACTTCAGCCTCTACCTGCACCGCCCCACGGCCACCGACGCCAGCATGGCGCCGGCCGGCTGCGATTGTTTCTACGTGCTGGCCCCGGTGCCGCACCTCGACAGTGGCACCGACTGGCCGGCTTTTGCGGAAACCTTCCGACAGGCCGTTGAAAAGCGCCTGGAAGAAACCGTGATGCCGGGTTTCAGCGAATTCGTGCAGCACTCGCGCGTGACCACGCCGCAAGATTTCCACGACCGCCTGCTGTCTTTCAAGGGCGCGGCCTTCGGGCTGGAGCCGCTGCTGCTGCAAAGCGCGTGGTTCCGCCCGCACAACCGCAGCGAAGACGTGAAGAACCTGTTCATGGTGGGTGCCAGCACGCACCCTGGCGCCGGCGTGCCCGGTGTGTTGATGTCAGCCAAAGCGCTGGAAACGGTGGTGCCGCATGCCCATAGCTTCAACTGAATTGCACGCGCCCGACAGCGCCACCTGCCGCGAGCTGATGCGCGGCGGGTCCAAGACCTTTTTCGCCGCCTCGCTGCTGCTGCCGGCGCGGGTGCGCGAGCCGGCGCGGGCGCTCTACGCCTTCTGCCGCCTGGCCGATGACGAGATCGACGACGGCGACGACCCGCAGGCCGCGGTGCTGCGCCTGCAGCGCCGGCTGGACGCCATCTACGACGGCCGCCCGCTGGACATCGGTGTCGATGCGGCCCTGGCCGGCGTGGTGCACCGTTTCGACATGCCGCGTGAACTGCTCGACGCGCTGATCGACGGCTTCTACTGGGACACCACCGCCCGCACCTACGAGACCTTGCAGGACGTGCAGGACTACGGCGCGCGCGTGGCCGGCACCGTGGGCGCGATGATGGCCGTGTTGATGGGGGTGCGCGGCGAAGCGGCCATGGCCCGCGCCTGCGACCTGGGCGTGGCCATGCAGCTCACCAACATCGCGCGCGATGTCGGTGAAGACGCGCGCCGCGGCCGCCTCTACCTGCCGCGCCAGTGGCTGCGCGAGGCCGGCATCGACGTTGAAGATTGGCTGCAGCAAGCGTATTTCGAACCGCGTATCGCGGGCGTGGTGCAGCGCCTGCTGCACACCGCCGACGCGCTGTACGCCAAGGCCGACCATGGCATCGCGGCGCTGCCCCGCGATTGCCGCGCCGCCATCCACGCCGCCCGGCTGGTTTACGCCGAAATCGGCCGTGAGATCGAGCGCAACGGCCTGGACTCCATCACCCGGCGCGCCGTGGTCAGCAAGCAGCGCAAGCTGGCGCTGATCGCACGCGCCAGCGCCGCCGTGGTGCGCACGCCCGCGGTGGTGCGCATGCCGCTGCCGGTGCTACCCGCGGTGCAGTTCCTGGTGGATGCCGCCGTGATGGCGGCGCCAGCGGCCAACCCGGCCTCGCGCAGTTTCGACGACCGCATGGGCTGGGTCATCGGCCTGTCTGAGCGGCAGGCTTTGCAGCACAGCGTGGCGCGATGAACCTTGCACCTGCGCAGGCAGCTCGCTTTTTTTTCCCGAAAGTGTCACGTTTACGTGACAGCCCACGGTGTAAATGGCAATTGACCAATTACATCCTGGGGCGTAAAGTTCCTCTGAAGTCTGGGGGAATTCCGTGGCCAACGCAGCCACAAGAAGCCCTCGTGCGGGTTCAGCACGGTATGTCTGACTATTGGAGAGAACAACATGGCAGATGATCCGAACAGAGTTTGGCCGTCGGGGCTTACGACCCCTGAAGCTGAAGAATTGCAACAGGGCTTGGTCGAGGGCACCCGAATCTTCGGCCTCATCGCTCTGCTGGCGCATTTCTTCGCCTACGTTTATTCCCCGTGGCTTAAGTAAGGAGACCTCATGAACCAAGGCAAAGTTTGGCGTGTGGTCAACCCCACCGTGGGCGTTCCGCTCTTTCTGGGCGCTGTGGCACTGACCTCGCTGTTCGTGCACTACCAGCTGCTGAAGACGACGC
Source organism: uncultured beta proteobacterium (assembly GCA_963788035.1). Taxonomy (GTDB): domain Bacteria; phylum Pseudomonadota; class Gammaproteobacteria; order Burkholderiales; family Burkholderiaceae_C; genus Rubrivivax. Next base: position 816,668 of record CAWBFC010000005.1, on the reverse strand, counting down.
AGTGGATGCCGGCCTATTACCAGGGCGGTGCCAAGGCAGCCCCGAAGGCGGCCGAGGCCCCGATGGCCGCACCCACGGTCACGGCGCAGAGCGCCACGCCGGCCGCACCGGCCAAGCAGTAAGGCGCGCTCGATCCGTCGAGCACCCCTGCAAAGCGGGGCACTGGCATCTCAGGATGCCAGTGCCCCGATCTTTTTTTGGGTTGGCGTTATTCAAGTTTGCGCACGAATTCAGACCCAAGAAAAAGGCAAACGGAAAAGCAAAAAAGGCGGCGCACCGGGCACCGCCTTTGATTCAATGAACGCGCGCTGAAGGCGCGCGTCAGCGCTCGCTCAATTCAATTGCGTCAGTGACACGAGCGTCATCACCGCGGCGGCAAAGCTGAATACCAGCGCGAAGGTGTAGCGCGCGGCGCGCACCTTGTGTACGCCCATGGCCAGCAGGTAAGCCTCGCGCGGCTGGCGCGTGTGGACGGCCGGGCTGGCACCCCACAGCAGCGCCAGGTTGGGCAACATCAGCACGCAGCTGAAGAGGGCCAGCACAAAGCCCCAGCGGTTGAGCTGCGCAAACGACTCGGCCGCGCCGCTGCCGGCCTGGTAGGCCATCAGCACCATCACCAACGCCAGCAGGGCGTCGAACTGCATCAGCCCCACCGAGCGGCGCGTGATGCCGTCGAGCGCCTTCTCCACCGCATGCACCGCGGCGAACTTGCCGGCGGCTTCGTCGGCCGCGCGTTCGTTCATCGCGGCTTCAAAGCCGTTGATGTCGGTCTCGGTGTGCGGCGTGCCCCAGAACAGGCGCTTTTTCATCGTCATGGCCCAGGTGCTGGGGGCGTGGCGGGGGGCAGAGGTGAGTTTCATCGGGGTGTCTCGCTGGCGGGGTGGTGAGGGGGGGTGCCGGGCACCGCGGCAGCGGTACGGCGCAACAGGGGAGCCATGGCCACCACGGTGGCCAGCAGCAGGGCGATTTCCAGGGTGTAGACGGCGGTATAGGGTGTGGCCACATGGCCGCCGAGATGCAGCGCGTCACCCGCGGCCCCCAGGCCGGCCAGCACATCACGCAGCACGCCGCCGAGCGCCACGGCCACGCCGGCCGCGGTGGCTTGCACCGCGCCCCAGGCGCCCAGCGCCAGGCCGGCCTGTTGCCGTGGCGCTGTCTGCATGGCGGCGGTGAGCGTGCCGTGGGCGAAGAGCCCGCCGCCGAAGCCGATCATCCACACGCCCAGGCCGAACAGCGCCGGGGCCTGCAGCGGCGCCGCGGCGATCACGGCCATGAAGGCCGGCACGCCCACCAGCGCACCGGCGCTGGCCATGCGGAAGGGGTCGGCGCCGCGCCCCAGCACCCGCGAGGCGAGGGCAAAACCCATCAGCCCGCCCAGCGCCAGCGTGGCGGTGAGCTGCGTGGTGGCGCCCACCGACAGGCCCAGCACCTGCCCGCCATAGGGTTCGAGCAGCACGTCCTGCATGCCGAAGGCCATGGTGCCCAGGCCCACGGCCACCAGGCGCCGGCGCGCCTGTGCGCCTTGCAGGAAGTGGCGCCAGGCCTGCTGGAACGAGGGTTCTTCGCGGCGCGGCTGCTGCAGCATGCCGCGTTGGCGCGTCTCTTGTTTCCACAGCGCCAGCAGGTTGAGCGCGATGGTGACCACCGCCGCCCCCTGGATGACCTGGATCAGCCGCGCCGGGCTGAAGTCTTCTAGCAGGGCGCCGAAGACGAGCGCGCTGACGATCATGCCCACCAGCTGCGAGACGTACATCAGCCCCACCACCTTGGGCTGGGCCTCGGGCGGGGCGAGGTCGGTGGCCAGCGCGAGGCCGGCGGTCTGTGTGATGTGCAAGCCTGCGCCCACCAGCAGGAAGGCCAGGCCCGCGCCGGCGTGGCCGATCCAGGCCGGCCACAGGTGGGCATTGCCGCCGCCCGACAGCACCAGCAGCGCGAAGGGCATGATGGCCAGCCCGCCAAACTGCACCATCGTCCCTTTCCAGATGTAGGGCACGCGCCGCCAGCCCAAAGCGCTGCGGTGCTGGTCGCTTTTGTAGCCCACCAGCGCGCGCATCGGCGCGAACAGCACCGGCAGCGAAATCATGATGGCCACCAGCGAAGCCGGCACGCCCAGCTCAACGATCATCACGCGGTTCAGCGTGCCCACCAGCAGCACCAGCGCCATGCCCACGCTGACCTGGAAGAGGCTCAGGCGCAACAGGCGCAGCAGCGGCAGCTCGGCGCTGGCCGCATCGGCAAAGGGCAGGAAACGCGGGCCCAGGCGCGCCCAGCCCTGCATGGTGCCGCTGATGATGTCGGGGATCTTCACTGCTGATCTTCGTGTGTCGACTTCAGCGGACTCGGGGCATGCGCCAGGGGAGCATGAGGCGTGTGCTGCGCGCCACCACGCGCGGCACGTTCAGGGTTTCGTGCACCGAGGTCACGCGCTCGCCGAGCAGGCCCGACTGCAGCACGCTGCGCACGTAGAAGGGCGTGTCTTCCAGCGTCTGCTCTACCAGCGCGGGTTCGTAGGGGTCGGTGCGCATCGTGCGGTTCACGCGCCAGGCGCTGCGCGGCAGGGCCTGGCGCGGTGGCGGTGAAAAGGCCTCGGAACTGCCGTCGGGCAGGAAACGCTGCGCGATCACGCGGTCGCGGCCGTTTTTCTGGCGCACGTCGTAGATCACGGCCGTGCTGCCGTCCTTCATGCCGGCGCGCGACCAGTCCCATTCGGTGAAGGGGCGATCGATGGGCTCGTCGCCCTCGTTGCTGTCGAGGTAGGCCTCGCCGGCCCAGCGCGCATCGGGTTTGTCGAGTTCCACCTCCACGCGCGCGCAGGGCGCGATGGGCCCCCAGCGGTGGCGGCCGCCGTCGTCCAGCGGCGCCACGAAGTTCGCCAGCCCACGCGGCCACACGCGCACGCGGCCACGCACACGCTGCGGCAGCGGCACGCCGATCTCGTCGAGTTCGATCAAGAGCGATTGCCCGTCCCAAGACACACGGCTGGGCCCCACGGCCAGCTCGGTGGCGTTGCGGTGCAGGCTGGCCTTGCTGCGCTCGGTCATGGTCCAGCGCCGGCCTTGCGCGCCGTACAGCGCCACGTTGATGGCAACGTGGTTCTCGGCCTCGGTGGCCGGGTTGCGGGCCAGGGCCCAGGCGTAATAGGGTGAGAAGACACTGCCGACAAAAGCGATGAGGCTCAGCGCATGGCGGCCGTCGTCGCTGATCGCGTCGACGTACCACCAGAGGTAACCGCCGGGTGCCACCGGCTGGTCGAAACGAGGTGCGCCATCGTGGCTGCGGCCGCCAGCTGGCCCGACAGGGCGGCCATCGGCACGCCCGGCCCCGGGTGCACCCCACCCCCCGCCAGGAAGAGCCCCGGCACCCGGCAGCTCGCGCCGGGCCGGCGGAACAAGGCCATCCAGCCGTGTGTGGCCGGGCCATACAGCGCCCCCCCGCTGGCCGGGAAATGGCGATGAAAGTCCGCCGGCGTGCTGCGCACCGTGCGCGAACTCATCTCGATCTGCAGGCCGCAGCCACGCAGCAGGGACAGGCTCCGTTGTTCGCATGGGTCTGTCTCCAAGGCATCGAAGGGGCGGTGGTCGCCGTCGGGCGGCGCGTTCACCAGGCACAGCAGGCGCTCGGGCGTGCCGGGCTGCAGGGCCGCCGCGGCCTCGCGGTCTTGCGCGCACACATAAACAGTGCCGGCCTGCGGCAAGCGGCGGTGACGGAAGATGTCTTCGAACTCGCTGCGGTAGTCGTTTTCGAAAAAGACGTTGTGGTGCGCGAGCTCAAAACCGGCGGTGGGTGTTTTCACGGCCCAGGTCACGGCCGAGAGTGAACGGCGCTCGCGCGGCAGCGGCGGCACCGCCTGGCGCAGCGCATCGCCCAGCAGGCCCTGCACCAGGGCTTGCGGGTCGCCGTTGAAGACCACGGCATCGGCCTGCAACTCTTCGCCGCCGGCCAACTGCACGCCACGGGCCACGCCGTCCTTCAAGAGGATGCGCGTGCAGGGCGTGCCGTAGCGCAACGTGGCGCCGTGCTGTTCGGCCAGCCGTGCGAAGCTCTGCGCAACGGCATGCATGCCACCTTGCACAGCCCAGACGCCGTCCATCTCCACCTGCGCCACCAGCATCAGCGTGGCCGGGGCTTGCCAGGGCGAGCCGCCGCAGTAGGTGGCGTAGCGGCCGAAAAGCTGGCGCAGACGTGCATCGTGGAAGTGCCGGCCCAGGTAACGCCACAGCGTGTTGAAGGGCCCCAGGCCGGTGAGTGTGGCCAGGCCGCGCGGGCCCAGGCTGGCGATCATCGAGGCCACGCTGGGCTTGGCGCCGCGCATGTAAGGGCCTTCGAGCGTGCGGTAGACCTTGCGGGCTTCGTCGCAGAAGGCGAGAAAGCGCCGCGCTTCAGCGGCACCGGCGAAGTCGCCGATGGCCTCGGCCGAGCGGCGGCGGTCGGCGTGCAGGTCGAGCGTGGCGGCGTGGTCGCGCCAGGCGTGGCGGGCCAGCACACCCAGCGGCTGCAGCGCGGGCAGATCGGCCAGGCTGTGGCCGGCCTGCGCCAGGATCTGCTCGAACACCCAGCGCAGCGTGAAGACCGTGGGGCCTGCGTCCATGGCGCTGCCGTCCACCACCTGCTGGCGCATCTTGCCGCCTGGGCCGGTGGCGGCATCCACCAGCGTGACCTGCACGCCCTGGCGCGCCAGCAGCAGGGCCGACACCAAACCGCCCATGCCGGCGCCCACGACGACAACACGCCGTTCAGCCATGGGCCTGCCCTTGCCAGCAGCCCTGCATCTGCAGGGGCACGAAGCGCACGAACATCGATTCGCTGAAATGCCCGCCGCCGTAGGCCGCGCGGATGGCTTGCTGGTGCGCACCGCTGCGGGCGTAGGCGTCCATCGCGGCGGTGTTGCGCCACAGGCTGAAGGTGCACTGGCGCAGCACGGGCGCTTCACCCAGGCCGGCGGCGAGCAGGCAGCCTTCGGCACGGGCCAGCGAGGCTTCAGCCGGCGGCGACAAGCGCCAGAAGGCCAGCGCGCGGTGTGGCTTGATCGAGGCGCGCGTGAGCGCGGCGATGGGGCCGTCGTCGCGGGCCGGGGCTTCGGCGGTGACGTCCATCGCGGCGCCTGACCAGCTGCCCTTGCTGCCGGTGGCGCGCAGCAGCGTCACCAGGCACTCGCGCGCATGGGCGCGCCAGGCGGCCAGTTGCGGGTCTTGTTCGATGAAGTGGCGCGCGGCTGCTTCGGTGTCGAAACCGAGGAACAGGCCGCGGTGGGTGCCGCTGGGCTTGAGGCCGAAACCGCCGCCCTCGCCGCTGCCCATCACCTTGATGAACTGCAGCCCGGGCACACCGCGGAAGGGCCGTGCGCCCAGCACCAGCCGACCCCAGGCCCACCAGCGTGCGGCGGGCGCCATGTCGGCCAGCACCAGCACGGCAACACTGCCGGCGCTACGCGTGCCGGCGCTGGCCGCTGGACGCGCCGTCGGCACGGGGCCCTGGAGCGCGTCCGGTTGCATGGTGGTGGAGCCTGCGCTTGGCGTCAGCCCGCCTTCACTGCGCTGCGCTGGCCGCAGCCGCGGGGGCCGCGCCGCTCAGGGCCTGCAGGCCCGGCCAGTTCTTGGCCATGGCCGCGCCGTACAGCGGTTTGTTCACGCCCTGGTGGCAGGTGGCGCAGGCGACGATGGGGGTGTCGCCGTTGGGTCCGAGCTTGTTTGCCGGCAGCACCTTGCCCAGCGGCAGTGTGTAGCCGGTGTTCAGGTCGCGCACCATGTTGATGCCGTGCCAGGCCTGCGTGCGCTGCGGCGGGCTTTCGGCCCAGTTGCCGAAGCTGCGGCTGTTGTGGCAGTGCGTGCAGTTCACGCCCAGCGAGCCCGAGAAGTGGAACATCAGCGCGTAGGTGCCTTCGGTGGCCTGGATGCTCACCTCGTTGCCGGTGGGCAGCGCCGTGGTGCCGCCGACGCGGATCTGCTTCACGTCGGTGAGGTACATCGTCACCGGGTCGGCCGGCAGCGCAGCCAGGCCGACGTTGGGCGAAGCCAGGTTCTGGCCGTTGCGGTTGCCGATGAAATCGGCCCGCTTGTCCTGCGCCTTGGGCTGGAACCAGGTCTGCGCCGGCACGTTGTTGCCGCGGTGGCAGGTGTAGCAAGTGACGCCGGTGTTGGCGACGTGGGGCTTCCAGTTCGCGTTGACGTTCTGCGTCATCTGGATCATCTTGCGCGCAACGACCTTGGTGTAGACCGAGTCGTCGGCGAAGTTGCCCGGCACGTGGCAGTAGTTGCAGCCCTGCTCGGGCGAAACCCAGGCCGTGATGGCCACCATCTGCGCCGTGAATTGCGCCAGGCTCAGATCGCCCAGCACCTGCACGTTCTGCAGCACGTCCTTGGCCTTGGGGCCTTCGGGGCTGCCAGCGTCCAGCTGGGGCGGCGCTACGTTGGCCGCCACCTTCTTGGCCTCGGTGCGCGGGTTGGTGTTCTGTTCCATCGCCGTGCCGCGGTAGCCGGTCTGCGAGGTGTCGATGGGCGGGCGCTCGCAGCCGGCCAGCAGCAGCGCTGCGGCCAGGCTGGTGAGCAGCACGCTGGTGCGTGTCAACAACTTCATGGCTTGGCTCCTTGCAGGGTGGCCGGGTCGACCATGTCGCCGAACACAGGCGGGTAGGGCGGCGCAACACCGTGCTGCACGGCCCAGAGGTACCAGTTGTCGACCACCGTGCCGGTGAGCAGGATGCCGATGCCGCCGGTCAGCGGGCACAGCACCGCGAACCACCAGGCCCAGCGGTGGATGGATTCCATCGTGGCGTTCCAGCCCATGGTCCAGCGCCAGAACAGGGCCGCACGCTCGCTGGCACTGCCGCGGTCGACGATCTGCTCCAGCTCGCGTTCACCGCCGAAGCGGCTGACCGCCAGGATGGTGCCGCCGTGCATCGCAAACAGCAGCGCGCTGCCGTAGAGGAAGGCGATGGAAAGCGCGTGGAAGGGGTTGTAGAACAGGTTGCCGTAGCGAATGCTGAAGGCGGCCGTCCAGTCGAGGTGGCTGAAGATGCCGAAGGGCACGGCCTCGCTCCAGCTGCCCATCAGCACCGGGCGGATGAAGCCCAGCACCAGGAAGAGCCAGATCGCGGCCGCAAAAGCCCAGGCCACGTGCGTGCCCAGGCCGAGTGCGCGGGCCCGGGTGTACATGCGCGTCCACCACAGCAGGATGCTGGCGGTGAGGAAGCCGCCAGCCATCAACCACCAGCCGCCCTGGTTCAGCGGCGGCAGGCGCAGACCGTATTCGGGCGCGGGCGGGTCCAGCGACAACCAGAACAGCTGGCGGATGAACTCCACCGGGTTCCAGTTCACCGAGCCCAGCATGTTGAAGCCGATGATCACGAAGGCCAGCGTGCCGAAGAAGATCGACGCGATGCCCAGGCGGCCCAGGTAGATGCGGCCCATCTGGGCCATGCCGATCTTGCCCAGGATGGGCACCGCGATCGGCGTGCCGTCGCGCGCGATGCTGGTGCCCGCCTCGTGCGGCACGCCGTTGTGCAGCGGGCCGGTGGCGCGAACCGTGGTGAAGAGGTTTTGGTATTCGACGTGAATCATGTTCGCTCCTGCTTCACTTCAGCGGCCATTGCGACCAGATCGGCATGTTCAGCCACCAGCCCCACCACTCGGGCCAGCCGCGTGTCCAGAAGGGACCGCTGATGACGATGCACACCGCGCTGAAGAACACCGCCGCCATCGCCAGGAAGAGGCCCAGGCGGTGGATGCCCAGCGAGCCGATCGAATAACCGATGGCATCGCGGAAGAAGGTGTCTTCGTGGTCGGTGGTCTTCACCACCTGGCCCTTCTTCGGGTTGCTCGCCGAGAGGATCAGGCCGCCGTGCATCGACAAGGCCAGGCAGCACGTGAAGAAGAACGTGATGGCCAGCATGTGCGCCGGGTTGTAGTGGAAGTGCAGGTACTGGTAGCCCACGTTGGACACCCAGTCGAGGTGACTGAAGATGCCGTAGGGGAAGCCGTGGCCCCAGGCGCCCAGCAGCACGGGGCGGATGACCACCAGCGTGACGTAGGCGAAGATGGCCATCGCAAACGCGATGGGCACGTGGTACTGCATGCCGAGCTTGCGGCAGATCTCCACCTCGCGCAGCGCCCAGGAGACGAAGGCGCCGATGGCGCAGACCGTGATCACCTGCCACAGCCCGCCTTCCATCATCGGCGCGAGGCCCAGGCCGTATTTCAGGTCGGGCGGCGCGATGCTGATCTGCCAGAGGTTCCAGGTCGGCCCCTGCGAGGCGCCCCACAGGATCATGGCCGTGCCCACGAAGCTGAAGAACAGCGTGGTGACGCCGAAAAAGCCGACGTAGAACGGCCCGACCCAGAAGTCGAAGAGATCGCCCCCGACGAGGGTGCCGCCGCGCACGCGGTACTTCCGCTCGAAACTCAACATGGCCATATTCAGTCCTCCGACCGCGGGGCTGGCGCCCTCACGCGGCGAGTGTTTGGTGGCAGCGGAACGGAGCCGGCCAGAGCCGGCCCGCCCGCTGCTGCTGACGCGACGAGAGTTACTTCGACAACGACAGTTGAGCCACCGCGACGGTGGCTGTCGGCGCGGTCTGAACGGCCGCTGCCTTCTTGGCCGGCGCAGGGCCGTCCATCCAGTTGTACTTGTTCGTGCTGAGCAGGATGAGGTGAATCATCACTGCGATGCCGAACAAGAAAACGGCTTGCGCCACGAGGACCCGAAGGGGGTCGATCAAACGCCAGATTCTCCACATGGATCCGTACTCCTATTTCAAATTACGTAGGACATGAAGGTGTAGACAGCGGCTTTCACGCCACCGAACAACCCGCTCACGCCTTCTGCACCGGGCAGCCACGTCCGCCACGGCCGGCCCAGCAATGCGCCCGTGAGGGCGATCACCAGAAACACGACAAAACTCAGTCCGAAAAGCAGGAGTTCCTTGCGGTTCGCCAGCGTCGGTGCCGAATGAAGTGCACTGTTGGTTTGAGCCATGGTTTTCGTTTCCTGTCAGGTGTGTCTGATCAATGGATCAGAGCCACGGGCGCCAGATCCACACCAGCATGTGTGCGGCCAGGGCCACGGCGGTGAAGCCGATGAAACCTTGGACGTAGTAGCGGTGGAATTCCTGCGCTTCGTCGTCGGAGAGGCCCGAGATCGAGCCCTTGTTTTCAGCCATCAGAAATCTCCTTAGGCTTGGCTTTGCAGCCAGCCGCGCGCCAAGCCCGCGCGACAAGGGCAGTCACGGCGGGGTGCCGTCACGTCAGGGGCAAGAGGTGCTGGGCACCCGATGCGTAGGGGGAGGGTCTGCACGGCCTTCATGCCGGCACACCTTGTTTTGTCGGCGCCGCAGCGCCGGTGCAGGCCAGGGCCGCACGGTCGAGGCTGACGCGGGTTTCACCCTGGCGGCGGGCCTCGGCCTCGGCCTGATCACGCCAGCGTTTGGCGGCCGAAATACGCACCAGCACCGGCTGGGCTTCCACGGCGTCATCGAGCAGCGCGTTGGCGTCGTCGTCCCAAGGCAGCGCGCCCAGGTAACGCGCCGGCGTGGCTTCGACCTTGTCGAGTTCGGTGCCCAGCGGCAGGATGTTGAACAGCGCGTCAAACAGCGCGTTGCAGTATTCCTGGATGATGTAAGTCGCGCCGGCATAACCCATGAACGGCGTGCCGGTGGCGCGCCGGATGATGGCGCCTGGAAAACTTGCCGGGATGTAGGTCGGCCGTGGACCATGGCCGCCGCCGGTCTCGGCCAGGTACATGCGTTCGTTGTAGCTGCCGAACATCACCAGCGGGGTCTTGCTGTGCACGAGCTCGCGCACGGTGGCGTTGTCGGTCTTGTTGCCGGCAGTGCGCGACACCGCGAAGTTGCAGGGCAGACCCATTTCATCTTCAAGGAAATGGCGAATGCCGCGGGCGTAGGTTTCACCCGCCACCACCGCGAAGCTGGCGGTGCCAAAGAAGTCTTGCGTGACGCTGCGCCACAAGTCCCACACCGGCTTGATGGTGGTGTGTTTTTCGCGCTGGATGAAAGGCTCGGGGTCGAGATTCAGCAGCTTGCCCAGTTCACGCAGAAACGCGGTCGTGCTGTGCAGGCCGATGGGCGCCTGCAGGTAAGGCCGCTCCAGCGCCTCGCACAGCATGCGGCCGTATTCGCGGTACATGCAGATGTTGACGTCGGCCTCCACCAGGCGCGAGACATCGGCCAGGTGGCTGCCCAGCGGGAAGACCATGTTCACTTCGGCGCCGATGCCCTGCACCAGGCGGCGGATCTCGGCCAGATCGCTGGGCATGTTGAAGGTGCCGTAGCAGGGGCCGATGAGGTTGACGCGCGGCTTTTCGCCGGCGGGCCGGTCAGCGAAAGGCACGCGTTGCGGCACCTTGCGCAGGCCGTATTGCGTCCACAGCCAGTACATCGCGCGGTTGGCGCATTGCCACTGGTCTTCGTCGATGGTGCGCGGCAGGAAACGCTGGATGGTCGTGCCTTCTGGCGTGACGCCGCCGCCGATCATCTCGGCGATGCTGCCCGTCACCACCACGCTGGGCAGGTCGGGGTCGAGCGCGGCGTGGGCGCGTTTCATCGCGCCTTCGGTGCCTTCGCGGCCGAGCTGTTCTTCAGCCAGGCCCGTCACGACGATGGGCAGTTCGTGCGGCGGCAGCGCGTCGGTGTAATGCAGCACCGAGGTGACGGGCAGGTTCTCGCAACCCACCGGGCCGTCGATGATGACCTGCAGGCCCTTGATGGCCGTGAACACGTACACCGCGCCCCAATAACCGCCGGCACGGTCGTGGTCGATGACGTAGTTCAGCTTGGGCTTGAAGACGGGCGCCGTTGCCGGCGCGCCCCCTGGGGGGGACGCGAGCGCAGCGAGCTGGGGGGCTTGCTCACTCATCAGATCATCTCCTCGGCCTTGCGCTTTTTCATCAGCTTGATGACCTGGCGTTTGGTCTCGGCGCGGAATTCGGGCCGTTCGACGGGCACACCTTCCCAGACGCCGGATTTGTCGCCACCGCCCACATCGTCGAAAAACTCGCGCATCTGCTGGAAGCGCGCCTTGTTCGCGATGGCGGCGTTCACCACCTGGGCCAGGCTGCCGGCACCGGCCGGGCCCATCAGCGGCCGTGCCGAGATGAGGTTGGTGAAGTACAGCGAGGGGATGGCCGCCTGCTTGGCCGCCTGCACCACGGGCGTGGTGCCGATGGCCAGATCGGGCTTGAATTCGCGCACGGCGGCGATGTCCTGCTCCAGCGTGGCGCGGTATTGCACGTGCACGCCGCGGGCTTGCAGCCATTGCAGATCGGGCTCGCTCCAGGGCGTGCGCGGGCAGGCGGTACCCACGTAAGGCACCTGCGCGCCGCTCTCGATGAGCAGGCGAGCCACCAGCAGTTCACTGCCTTCATAACCGCTGACGGTGATGCGGCCGTGGATGGGCGTTTTCGCCAGCACCGCCTTGATGACGGGCAGGAAACGGTTCTTCGCCGCGTCGATCTGCGCCTGGCCGACATTGCACGCTTGACCGATGGCCTGCAGCCAGGCTTCGGTGCCGTCATGGCCCACGGGCGCCGAGGCCACCACGGGCCGGCCGGCGGTGGCAAATTCGCGCACGCTGGCGGTGTAGAAGGGGTGGATGGCGGCCACGGCCGCGCAATCGAGCGCCGCGTAGAGCTCGCGCCATTCGCGGGTGGGCACCACGGGGCCGGCGGCCAGGCCCAGGGGTTCGAGCATCGCGCCGATGATCACGGGGTCGGCCGGGAACATCTCGCCCAGCAGCGTGACGGTGGGCTTCTCGCTCACGCCGGTGCGCGGCGCCGTCACCGGGCCGGCTTCGGCTTCGGTGCGGGCGTACTTCAGCATCGCACCGGCCAGCACGTCTTTCGCTTCTGCGTGCGTGGGCACGCCGAAACCAGGCACGTCGATGCCGATGATGCGCACGCCGTTGATGGCCTTGGGCAGCAGCTGCAGCGGCACGCCGCTGGCCGTGGGCACGCACAGGTTGATGATGACGATGCTGTCGTACTTGGCCGGGTCGGCCTCGGCGTGCACGGTGTCGCGGATGTCTTCGAACAGCTTGCCGGTGACGAGGCTCTCGCTGTTGAAAGGCACGTAGCCCACGCTGCGGCGTGCGCCATAGAAGTGGCTGGTGAAGGTCAGGCCATACACACAGCAGGCGCTGCCGCTCAGGATGGTGTGCGTGCGGCGCATGCGCAGGCCGACGCGCAGCGAGCCGAAGGCCGGGCACATGCTCTGCGGCTGTTCGTGCGGGCCGGCGTCATCGGGCAGCGGGTAGTCCTTGGCGTACTGCGCCAATACCTCGCTCTTGCCGGCGGTCTTGGCGGCTTCCAGCATGGCATCACGGCCCGAGTGGCAGCCGTGGCCGTCACCCTCGACGGCAGCAGGAACAGGGAGGTCGTTGGCGCCCATGGTGCGTGCTCAGGCAGCGTCGTAGACGACTTCGAGCGTGGGCTTCACGATCTCGTGTTTGCCCACCATGTCGAAGATCGTGGCCGGTTCCATCTTGAAATCACGGCCGGTGACCTCAGCGCTGAACAAGCCCAGCAGCTGGTCTTGGGTCTGCGGCTTGGGGCGCACCGGCGGCGCGATGGCGACGTTGGTGGCCAGCTCTTCGAAGAGCGGGGCCCACACCGTGCCGGGGCGGCCGATGATTTCGTAACTCGCGCTCTTGCGGCGGATGTCGTCGTTGGCGGGAATCGTTGCGAGCACCGGGATGCCGGCGGCTTCGGCGAACTTCTTCGCTTCACCGGTGCCGTCGTCGCGGTTGATCACCACGCCGGCCACGCCGACGTTGCCACCGAGCTTGCGGAAGTACTCCACCGCGCTGCAGACGTTGTTCGCCACATAGAGCGACTGCAGGTCGTTGCTGGCCACGACGATGACCTTCTGGCACATGTCGCGTGCAATCGGCAGGCCAAAGCCACCGCAGACCACGTCGCCCAGGAAGTCGAGCAGCACGAAGTCGAAACCCCAGTCGTGGAAGCCGAGCTTCTCCAGGGTTTCGAAGCCGTGGATGATGCCGCGCCCGCCGCAGCCGCGGCCGACTTCAGGCCCGCCGAGTTCCATCGCATAGACGCCGTCGCGCTTGAAGCACACGTCGCCGATGGCCACCGCTTCACCGGCGAGCTTCTTCTTGGAACTCGTCTCGATGATGGTGGGGCAGGCCTTGCCGCCGAAGAGCAGGCTGGTGGTGTCGCTCTTCGGGTCGCAGCCGATGAGCAGCACCTTCTTGCCCTGCTGCGCCATCATGTAGCTCAGGTTGGCCAGCGTGAAGCTCTTGCCGATGCCGCCCTTGCCGTAGATCGCGATGATCTGCGTCTCTTTGGTCACCGGGCCGGTGGCCACGGGATCGGGTTCGATGTTCGCTTCGGCCAGCAATTGCTCGCGGGCCATGAACTTGATGGTGGCCGTGGCCGGGATGCCAGTACTGCTCATTGCATCTGTCTCCAGTCGAGAAGCATCTTCAAACACGCCGCATCGCCGAAGGCGGTGCGGTAGGCGTTGGCGGCGTGGGTCGCCTCGTCGTGATGCGTGATCAGGCCGGCCAGTGACAGCCGCCCCGTTTCGGTCAATTCCTTGACGGCCAGCATGTCGGCACGCTGCCATTCGGCAGCGGTGCGGATGCTGGCTTCGCGCATGAAGGCCGGCGCGAAGTTGAAGCTCAGCGGCTCGCTGTAGAAGCCGGCCAACACCACCTCACCGCCATGCGCCAGGCGGGCGATGGCCTTGTCGAGAATGGCGCAGTCGCCGCTGACGTCGTAGATGGCGCGGTAGTTGCGCCGCGTGTCGTCGGCCGGGCTCATCACCGTGTAGCCCTCGGCACCGCCGGCACGTTCGGGGTTCAGTTCCCAGACCGTGGGCGCCTCGAAGCCGGCGGCCACCACCATGCGTGCCAGCAGCCGGCCCAGCACGCCGTGGCCGACGATGAGATCGGGCGCCACGCAGGGCGCGTGTTTGCCGCCGCAGGCCACCGTGTGGTACGCCGTGGCCGCCAGGGCCAACAGCACGGCTTCGCGGCCCAGGGTCTCGCTGATGGGGATGACCTTGTCGTCACCCACCACCACCTTGGAGGCGGCGCCGCCGAACAGGCCGCGCACTTCGCCATAACAGCGGGCGCCGGGCACGAACACCCGTTCACCCACCTGGTGCTTGGCCAGCGGCCCGGCGGCCACGATGCGGCCCACCGATTCATAGCCCGGCACCAGCGGGTAGCCCATGCCCGGGAACATCGGCATGCGGCCGTTCCAGAGCAGGCGTTCGGTGCCGGTGGAGATGCCGCTGAAGTCGATGTTGACCACCACATCGCCATCGCCCGGTGCCGTCAGCGGCAGCGTGCTGAGCCTGAGTTGTTCAGGCTGTTCCAGAACGACGGCGGTGGTCTTCATGCAAGGCCTCCTGGGCGGGCAGCGCGCAGCAGCAGGAAGGTGGGAACAGCGCGCAAGGGCATGGGGGCGATGGGTGGCGGCAAAAGGACGGTGAAGAACGACACCGGCGCACGGTCTTGGGGCGGGTGTCTGAATGTCATCTTAGGCTGACGTTGATGAGTGTCAAGCAGGATTTACGCTTTTCGTGCTGACGAGGGTTTTCACTGCGCGCCGCGCACACCCGGTTTGCGTGCCACCAGCACGCTGACCTGCAGCGGAATGGGCGTGGCCAGTTCACGCACCGCCTCGAAGCCGGCGGCCTGCACCAGGCGCGTGAGGTCGGCGGCGCTGCGCGAGCGCCCGCCCTGCATGGCCAGCAGGTAGAAGTTGAAGTAGGCATCGCCCATGCGCGGTGCGCCGCTGGCGCCGGCCATGGGCTCGGCCAGCAGCAGCGTGCCGCCACGGGGCAGCGCTTCGAAGACGGCGCGCAGGATGGTGGCGGCGCGCTCGTCGGGGTGGTCGTAGATGACGCGGATGAGCGAGGCGATGTCGGCGCCACGCGGCAGCGCGTCGCGCGTGAAGTCGCCCCCGTGCACCTGCGTGCGCGCCGCCAGGCCTGCTGCGGCGAACTGGCGCTGCGCCACGGGCACCACGCCGGGCAGGTCGAAGAGCTGCAGCTGCAGCGTCTTCGAGCGCCGCGCCGCAGCCATCAGGAAACGGCCCTGGCCGCCGCCGACATCGAGCAGGCAGCGGTGGCCGTGCACGTCGTAGGCGTCTAGCACCTCGTCGGCCACCAGCGGCTGCGAGGCGCTCATCAGCGCCGAGTACTCGTTGACCGCTTCCGGTGGCAGCTCACCGGGCCGCGCCGTGCTGGCATAGGCCCAGTAACGGCTGAGCGCCGGCGCGGTGCCGCCGCGCAAAAGCGCCACAGGGTCGCTGAGATCGGCATACAGCACCGCGTGGTGCTCCACCATCGCGGCCACGGCCTCGTTGGCCACCATGGGCGCGCCGAGCTTGCCCAGGCCGTAACGCAGCGTGCCGCCACTGGTCCGCCGCTCCAGCAGTTCCAGCGCCACCGCGGCGGCCAGCAGGCGTTCGGTGCCTTCGGCGGGGAGGTCGAGGACACGCTGCAGTTCGGCCGCGCTCAGCGGGCCGGCGGTGAGGTGGTCGAAAACCTTCAGCCGCACGCAGGCCAGCAGCACCTGCGAGTAGACAAAACCCGCCACCAGGTCGAAGAGCCCGCGCGCACGGCGCCGTGCGATGGGGCGCATCCACCAGCTGCGCGCGGCCTGGCGCTGGAAGGCCGGGCTGGTGAGCACACCATCGCGCCAGGCCTGCCAGCGTTGGCGCCAGGTGCTGGGGCTGGGCTTGGGCACCGGGGCGGGGTGGGGCAGTTCGGCTTGCAGCATGGGGGCGGATGCGGGCAAAAAAATCAGGCAGCGAGTGCAGGGGCGCGCACGGTGGCTTCGGGCACCAGGCGTTCCGATTCGGCGCGTACCAGCGCGCGCAGCGCGGGCGCGCCCTTGCACGGCGGAATGGCGCCCACCGCGCGGGCCAGCAGGGCGTCGAAGTGCGCAATGGCGCCGTTCAAGCCCATCTCGGTGGCGCAGCTGGGGCGGCACAGCGCGATGTCCTGGCCGGCCGGTTTGCCCAGCAGCTCGGTGGCCAGGGCCACATCGCGGATGTCGTCGGCCACCTGGTAGGCCTCGCCGAGGAAGAGCCCGAAGCTCTGCCAGCGCTCGGGGTTGGCACCGGCGGCCAGCGCACCGGCCTCGGTGCAGGCCGAAAACAGCGAGCCGGTCTTGGCGCGGTGGTAGGCCGCCAGGCCGACATAAGGCTCACATTCCCAGGCCTGGCCCGCCACGATGCCCGTGGGCGCGCCCACACGCTGGGCAACGATGGACAGCAGCCCCGGCAAGCGCGCCGGGCTCAGCCGGCCGGCGTGGGCCAGCGCCTGGAAGGCCAGCACGATGAGCGCATCACCCGTCAGCACCGCGATGCGCTCGCCGTAGGCCGTGTGCACCGTGGGCCGGCCGCGGCGCGTGGTGGCGTCGTCGAAACACGGCAGGTCGTCGTGCACCAGCGAAGCGCAGTGCAGCAGCTCGATGGCCACGGCCGCGCCGTCGGCAAGCTCGGGTTCAGGGTCGCCGCAGGCGCGCGCCACAGCCAGGCAGAGCTGCGGCCGGATGCGCGCCCCGCCCGGAAACACCGCATGGCGCAGCGCGATGGCCAGCTTGGGCGGGCCGCCGCTGCCTTCGGCCAGGGCCAGGGCGTTCTGCAGCGCCTGTTCGATGCGGGTGAGGGTGTCCATGCGCGTCCTTCCTGGGGGTGCGGGCCGGTGCGCTGCGGGGCGCCGGGCGGGGGTTTCGGTCTCGGGCGTCAATCTCAGTTGTCACCCTAAGTTGTCAACTTGGCGAGACAGGCCTAGCATAGGCACATGCACCAGAGCCGTCAACGAGACCTTGCCCACCCCGCCCTGCTCGCGGGGCCGGCCTTGCCGGGTGCCCGGCCATGAGCGCGCCGGGCCGCTCCCAAGCGCTCATCTCGGAGCACGCCGTGCGGAGGGTCGTCCCATGAGCGTGCTGGCCCTGGGCCTGAACCACCACAGCGCGCCGCTGGACCTGCGCTCGCGTTTCGCGTTCCCGGCGCCGCAGCTGCCGGCGGCGCTGCGCGGCCTGCGTGAACACTTGCTGAAGCTCTCGGGCAGCGCGCACGAGGCCACGCTGCTGTCCACCTGCAACCGCACCGAGCTCTACGTGGCCGCCAACGACGCGCATGCCGCGGCCGCGCTGGCGCGGCCCACGCTTGACTGGCTGGCGCAGCAAGGCGGCACGAGCGGCGCGCAGCTCGCCGAACACGTCTATGTGGTGGAAGACAGCGCCGCCGCACGCCACGCTTTCCGCGTGGCCTCGGGCCTGGACAGCATGGTGCTGGGCGAGCCGCAGATCCTGGGCCAGATCAAGCAGGCCGTGCGTGAAGCGGGCCTCGCTGGCACGCTGGGCAGCACGCTGCACCAGCTTTTCCAGCGCAGCTTCAGCGTCGCCAAGGAAGTGCGCACCGCCACCGAGATCGGCGCGCACAGCGTCAGCATGTCGGCGGCCACGGTGCGGCTGGCCGGCCAGCTGTTCGAAGACCTGGGCCAGGTGCGCGTGCTGCTGGTGGGCGCGGGCGAGATGATCGAACTCGTGGCCGCGCATTTCGCGAGCCAGAAGCCGCTGTCGATGACGGTGGCCAACCGCACACAGGCGCGCGGCGAAAGCGTGGCCGCGCGTTTCGGCGCCGAGGCCATGCGCCTGGCCGATCTGCCCGAACGCCTGCACCAGTTCGATGTCGTGGTCTCGTGCACCGCCAGCACGCTGCCGCTGATCGGCCTGGGCGCCGTGGAGCGGGCGCTGAAAAAGCGCCGCCAGCGGCCGATGTTCATGGTCGATCTGGCGGTGCCGCGCGACATCGAACCCGAGGTCTCGCGCCTGAACGATGTTTACCTCTACACCGTGGACGACCTCTCGGCGCTGGTGCAGACCGCCGGTGAAAAGCGCCACGCGGCGGTGGCCCGGGCCGAAGAGATCGTCGAGCAGGGCGTCAAGGGTTTTGAGCAATGGGTCGGCCAGCGCGCCAGCGTGCCCTTGATCCGCGCCGTGCAGCAGCAGGCCGAAGACTGGCGCAGCGCCGAGCTGCGGCGCGCGCGCCAGCAGCTGGCACGCGGCGTGGATGTGGACGCCGTGCTGGAAACACTGACCCGCGGCCTCACCGCCAAGCTGCTGCACGGCCCGCTGGCCGAGCTGCGGGCGGCCGATGTGGAACAGCGTGCGCGCATGGCCAGCACGGTGCAGCAGCTTTTCCTGCGCCCCGGGGGCCGCGGCAGTTGCCCGGGGCTGGCCGCGCTCAACTCGATGGGCGCCCTGGACGGCGCGCTGGACGGGGCGCTAAAGGCGCTCGGTGCGCCTGGCCTCGATGAAGGTTTCCAGCTCCAGCGCTGACATCGGCCGGGCGTAGAGGTAGCCCTGGCCGTAGTCGCAGCCCAGCTCGCGCAGCAGGGCCTCTTGTTCACGTGTTTCCACGCCTTCGGCAATGACCTGCAAGCCCAGCGAGCGGGCCATCGCCACGATGGCCTGTACCAGGGCCTGGTCGCGCCCGTGCTGGCCCAGGCGCCGCGTGAAGCTCTGGTCCACCTTCAGGTAGCTCAGGTCCATCTGGCTGAGGTTGTTGAGGTTGGAGTAGCCGGTGCCGAAGTCGTCGATGGCCAGTTGCACACCGGCCTCGCGCAGCGTGTGCAGGCGCGCGGCGATGCCGGCCTCGGGCTGCACCATCAGGCTCTCGGTGATTTCCACCACCATGCTTTGGCCCGCCACGCCGGCGGTGTGCAGCGCGTGCACCCAAGCGTCCACGTCCTGCGCCCCTGGCGCCAGCTGCAGCGGCGAGACGTTCAGGCTGACCTGGAAACCCGGCCCGAAACGCGCCTGCCAGCGCTGCAGCTGCCGCGTGACTTCCTGGAAGACCCAGTCGCCGATGCCGTGGATGGCGCCGGTGCTTTCGGCCAGCGGAATGAACTGCGCCGGGCTCACCAGCCCGCGCTCGGGGTGGTGCCAGCGCACCAGCGCCTCGCACTTGTGCACCTCGCCGCTGTGCAGGCAGACCACCGGCTGGTAAACCAGCACCAGCTGCTGCTGCGCCACGGCCACGCGCAGGGCGGCGCCGAGCTTGAGCTGCTCTTGCGCCGAGGCCTCCAGCGGCTGCGCAAAAAACCGCAGGCGGTTGCGGCCCGCGTTTTTGGCGTCGAACATCGCCAGGTCGGCGTGGCGCACCAGTTCCTCTGCGGTGCGGCCGTGCTGCGGGTGGAGCGAGCCGCCGATGCTGCACGAGATGTAGACCGTTTCGTCGCCGATCTGGAAGGGCTCGCGCAGGTGCTCCATCACCCGCTCGGCGACTTTTTCAATCTCTTCGGCGCCGGCCGAAAGCGCCAGCAGCACGGCGAATTCATCGCCACCGAGCCGGGCCACGCTGTCGGTGCCGCGCAGGCCTTCGCGGATGCGGCCGGCGGCTGCGGCGATGACCTGATCGCCAGCGCTGCGGCCCAGCGCGTCGTTGACCTGCTTGAAGTGATCGAGGTCGATGTAGAGCACCGCGAGCTGCGCGCCCTGGGCCTCGGCCTCGGCGATGGTCTTGTCCAGGCGCTCTTCGAAGAGCGTGCGCTTGGGCATGCCGGTGAGGCTGTCGTAGTTCGACTGCAACCACAGCACGTGCTGGCTGCGGAACCGTTCGGTGATGTCGCGCGCGATCTTCGACGCGCCGATGATGCGGCCGCTCTCGTCGAAGATGGGCGAGATGCTCACCGACACGTGCACCTGGCGGCCCGACTTGCTGCGCCGCACGGTCTCGAAGTGCAGCACGCGTTCACCCAGGCGCAGGCGCTGCAGGATGTAGGCCTCCTCGGCCAGGCGCTCGGGCGGGAAGACGAGGGTCATCGGCTGGCCGACCATCTCGGCCGCGGTGTAGCCGAACAGGCGTTCGGCCGCCGGGTTCCAGCTCTCGACGATGCCGTCCAGCGTCTTGCTGATGATGGCGTCGTCCGAAGACTCGACGATGGCGGCGCAATGGCGCTGGTAGGCCGCGGCCCGGGCCGGATCGGCGGCCTCGCCGCCAGGCGCCGGCTGCAGCACCGGCACGAACACGATGCGCTGCGCGGGGTCGGCCAGGGCGTCGGCCTCCAGCGCCGCCCTTTCGGCCGGCGACAACAGCGGCAGCGGTTCGCCCAGCGGCGTGTCGGGCTGTCGGCGTTGGGGGGTGTCGGGGGCGAGCGGGCGCATGGCAGGCGGGTGCAGGGCGGAAACACAAGGCGGTCTGCAGGGCCCTTGCGGGGGAAGGCAAGCCTTCTTTTATCGGCCCAATGTAGCGTTTTGTGATGCCCACGATGCGCTCTGAGCGCTGAAGTTACGCGCTGCCGTGCATCCTTGGCGCCTGTCCGGGGGCGGGCAGGCCGGCCAGACCGAGCAGCAGCGCCGCCACACGCGCCGGCGCTTCTTCATGGGCCAGGTGGCCCAGCGCTGGCAGGGGGTGCAGCCGTGCGGTGGGCAGCAAGGCCTGCACACGATGGGCATCGCCGGGCGGGATGGTGCCATCGGCCTCGCCCACCAGCAGGTGCAGCGGCGTGCGCAGGCCGGGCAGGTCGCGCGCCAGCGCCGGCAGGTCCCACTGCGCCATCATCGCCAGCGCGCCGGCCACGTGTGCCGGGCTTTCGATGAGCCGCCGGTACAGCGCCATGCCCTCGCCGTCGAGCTGGCTGCCGGTGCTGCCCAGCAAGCGTGCCAGCACCCGGCCCTGCGCGGCGTGCCAGCTGAAAAGGTGGGGCGCCAGCGGGTTCAGCGCCAGCAGCTTGGCGGCCGGGGAAAACAGCGTGCCGGCCAGGCCTCGCAGCGGCAGCAGCGCGGCGTTCAGGCCGAAGAGCAGGTGGCCCGGGGCCGCCGGGGCCTTGTTGTCGGTGTTGGCATGGACGTAGGCATGGGCATCGGCATCGACATCGGCCCGCAGGCGCAGCCGCACCGCGATGGCGGCGCCGGCCGAGTGGCCCACGCTGGCCGCGGGCGCCAGCTGCAGTTCGCGCAGCAGCAGCCGCACCGCCTGGGCCATGCCTTCCATGCCGGCGCGGCCGATGGGAGCCGGGCCGCTGAAGCCGTGGCCCGGCAGGTCGGGGGCCACCAGGCCCACCTGGGTGGCCAGCAGCGGCGCCAGCCCGCGCCACGAGTGGGTGGATGCCCCCGTGCCGTGCAGCAGCAGCCAGGTGGGCGCTTCGGGCCGCGGCGGCGCCCAGCGCTGCAGGTGCCAACGCTGGCCGCCGATCTGCAGGAAGTGGCTGTGCGTGCGGTGCGGCCAGGTCGCGCCGTCATCGCCCCAGAGCAGCGCGCCGGCCGTGGCCATGCAGCGGGCGGGCCGGTGCGCTCAGCCCGGCCGCTGGCGCGGCAGGGCCTGCACGGCGGCGGACAGCGCCGCGGCGCCGGCGTGCGGCAGCGTGCGGTAGCTGCCGCCCATCTCGGCGGCCAGGCGCTGCGCGGCCAGGGCCGGCTGGGGCGATGTGTCGACCACCAGCGCCGTGAGGCGCGCGGCGCGGAACTGGCGCGCCATCTGCAGCGCATCGGCCTCGGCCTGGGCGCGGCCGTTCTCGCCGCTGCGGGTGACGTTGGCGCGGCCGTCTGTGAGCAGCACCACCACCGGCGTGGCGCCGCTGCGCTGCACCACGGCGGCCAGGCGCAGCGCGGCTTCCAGGCCCAGCGCCAGCGGCGTGCCGCCACCGCCGGGCAGCGCGGCCAGGCAGCGTTTGGCGCGCACCAGCGAACGTGTGGGCGGCAGCAGCAGCTCGGCCTTGCGGCCGCGGAAGGCGATCACGCCCACCTCGTCGCGGCGCACGTAGCAATCGGCCAGCAGCAGCTGGATGGCGCCCTTGGCTTCGCCCAGGCGGTGCAGGGCCGAAGAGCCGGAAGCGTCCAGCACGAAGAGCGTGGCCGTGGCCGCGCGCTGCTGCAGGCGGCTGATGCGCAGGTCGTCGGCCATCACGTGGATGGGCTGGTGGCGACCCTGGGCCGCGGCGGCGCGGCGGCGCAAGGCCTGCCAGGGCGCAGCGGCGCGCAGCGTCTCCACCAGGTTCAGGCGCGCGCCGCCGCGTGGCGTGCCGGCGCGTGTGCCCACGGGCCGGCCGCCGCGTGGCGAGGCGCCGAGCTTGCCGACGCGCCCGGCCTGGCTGGCGGCCTGCTGGCTTTGCAGCGCGGCCAGCAGCCCGGCGGGCAGGCAGGCGACGGCGGCTTCGACGATGCGGTCTTCCAGGGCCTGCGGCTCGGGCTGCGTTTCGCTCGGTGATTCAGGGGGCGGTTCGGGCGGGGTTTCCGGCGCGCTGTCTTGCGGCGGTTCGGGTGGGGCCTCCGGCGGCGCCTCGTCTTCAGGGGCCGGCGGCAGCCGTGTGGCCAGCGGTGCCAGCACCAGGCGCGCGGCCTGCATCGCGTCGTCTTCGTTCGCGGTGTCGCGGCCGGCCAGCGCCGCCGCCGCGCGCGTGGCGCGCACGGCGTGCTGGCTGGCGCGCAGTGCGTTCACGCCCAGCTGCAGCGCGGTGCCGCACAAGGCCTGCAGCAGACGATCGGGCAGCTGCACACGCGGCAGCAGCGCGCGCGCAGCCCGCACCTGCGCGGCGCTGGTGTTGGACGCGGCGAGATCACGCAGCCCGGTCTCGCGCAGGTCGGCGTGCAGCGCCAGGCGCTCGCGCAGCGCGGGCGGCAGGGCGTCGTCGTCAGGGCCGCCTTCGTCCATCGCCACCACGCCCAGGCGCGCGGGCCAGCGCTGGCTGAGGCCGTCGCGTTCGAAGCCGATCTCGGCGCTGTCCAGCACCGCGGCCAGCCGCGCCGCGTGGCCGCTGCTCAGGCGTTCGGCCATGGGCACCAGCACCACGCCGCCGTGGGCTTCGGCGAGCAGGCCGCGCTGCGCCACGGGTTTGCTGCTGGCCAGCGTGGCGGCCAGGTCCAGGCCGCCGAGCAGGCGTTCGTCGGCGATGTGGCCGGGCAGGCGGCGCAGCGGCTCGTCGGCGGGCAGCAGCGCTTTCAGGTCGGCCAGCCAGCGGTCGCGCACGCCGCCCGCGCCCGCGCGCAGGTGCAGGCCGCCCAGGCCGTGGGGGTCGACCGCGAAGAGCGCCAGCGCATCGGCCGCGTTGAGCCAGGCGGCTTCGCCTTGCGGCACGGCCGTGTGCTCTGGCCCTGCCGGCGCAACGGCCATGTTCAAGCGCCGAAAACTTCGGCGCAGACGCGCTCGACACGCACGCTGGCATCGGTGTCGTCCAGCGGGTCGCGGCGCAGGCGGTGGCGCAGCGCGGGCTGGGCGATGCGGCGGATCTGGCTGTCGCCCACGGCAGGCGCGCCGTCCAGCGCGGCCAGGGCTCGGGCGGCGCGGATGACGGTGAGCTCGCCGCGCAGGCCGTCGGTGCCCAGCGCCATGCACAGCTGCGCAGCGCGTTCCAGCGCGGCATCGGGCACCTGCACCTCGGGCAGGCGTTTGCGCGCGGCGACGATGCGCGCGCGCACCTTGTCGTCTTCCTTCTGCCAACGCGCGATGAAACCTTCGGCGCCGCGTTCGAAGTCGTCACGCCGGCGCACCACCTCCACGCGCGAGGCGATGTCTTGCGGCGTGCGCACTTCCACGGCCAGGCCGAAACGGTCGAGCAGCTGCGGGCGCAGCTCGCCTTCTTCCGGGTTGCCGCTGCCCACCAGCACGAAACGCGCGGGGTGGCGCACGCTCAGGCCTTCACGCTCCACGACGTTTTCGCCCGAGGCGGCCACGTCGATCAGCAGGTCGACCAGGTGGTCTTCGAGCAGGTTCACTTCGTCGATGTAGAGAAAACCGCGGTGCGCGCGCGCCAGCAGCCCGGGCTCGAAGGCCTTGACGCCGGCGGTGAGCGCCTTCTCCAGGTCGAGCGCACCGACCACACGGTCTTCGGTGGCGCCCAGTGGCAGGTCGACCACGGGCACCGGGATCAGGTGCGTCTTGGGCTTGCCACCGGCCTTCAGCGCGGCGCACTGCTCGCAGCTGGAGCTTTTGTCCGCCGGGTCGCAGCCGTAGCGGCAGCCCAGCACGGCCTTCATCTTGGGCAGCAGCGCGGCCAGCGCACGCACCGCCGTGCTCTTGCCGGTGCCGCGGTCGCCGAAGACGAGCACGCCGCCGATGCGCGCGTCCACCGCGGCGCACAGGATGGCGAGCTTCATTTCGTCCTGACCGACGATGGCGGAAAACGGGAAATACGCTGTGCTCATGCCATCCACTTCCAACTGCGGCGCGGGCCTTGCGGCGGCGCTGATTCGATGCGGGTCAATGCCCGTGGTCGCCGGCTTCAGCGGCTTTGACGCGCTGGCGTGCGCGGCGCACCGCCAGCATCACGGCCACGGCCACCAGGGGGATGCTCAAGCCGGTCAGCAGGTCGGCGTTCAGGGGCAAGCCCCCGGCCTTCAGCGCCTTGGCGCCATAACCCACCAGCCCGGCCACGTAGTAGCAGATGGCGGCCACCGAGAGGCCTTCCACCGTCTGCTGCAGGCGCAGCTGCAGCTTGGCGCGGCGGTCCATGCTGGCCAGCAAGGCCTGGTTCTGGCGCTCGCGCGTGATGTCCACGCGCGTGCTCAGCAGCGCGCTGGCCTGGGCCACACGCTCGGACAGGTCGTGCAGGCGCTGCGACACCGTGGCGCAGGTGGCCACGGCGGGGCGGAAGCGCCGCGCCATGAACTCCTCGATGGTCGGCAGGCCGGGCAGGCGCTGTTCACGCAGCTCGGCGATGCGGCGCATCACCAGGTCTTCGTAGGCCCGGCAGGCACCGAAGCGGAACTGGCTGGCAGCCAAGCCGCTTTCCACCTCGGCGGCCAGGCGTGTGAGTTCGTGCAGCAGGGTTTCGTCGTCGCCTTCGCCGCGCGCAATGCCATCGGTGAGCTGCGCCAGCGCGGCCTCGATCTGCACGATGCGCGGCCCTTGGCGGCGCGCGATGGGCAGGGCCAACAGCGCCAGCATGCGGTAAGCCTCGATCTCGAACAGGCGCTGCAGCGTGCGCCCGGCCTGGCGTTCGGTGAGCTGGCGGTCGATCAGCACAAAACGTGTGCAGCCCTCGTGCAGGCGGAAATCGGTGTAGACCCGGGCGGCACCGTCGGCGACGGCGGCGCCGGCCACGGTCTGGCCGGTGAACACCTGCTCCAGCAGGCCTGCCAGGTGTTCTTCATCGGGGGCGGCCAGCAGCAGGGCATGGGCCGCCGCCACGGTGGCGCCGGGCAGGGCGGCCAGCCAGCCTTCGGGCAGCAGGCTCGCGGCCAGGCTCTCAAACGGGCGCTCGCCGGCGCCTGCGGACATGACCGTGTAGCCCGAGAACTCGCCGTGCCTTTCCCACTTCAGCCGGAAGGCGCCCCGCGTGCCATGGAACTCGGCGCGAAAGTGCGAGGCGCCGGGCAGCGGCGGTGCCACGCCCAGGCTTTCGCACAGGCCGCAGAGCTGGGCGAATTCACGCGCGCGCTGGTCGGTTTCAACCAGCACCGCCACATAGCTGGCCCGGGCCGGGGCTTGCACGGCCTCGGGCGGGCGGGCGTGGATCTCGTCAGCCAGCGCGACCCGTAGCGCGTGATCCGGTGGAAACATCGACATCGGTGGCGGGCGGGGGGCAGGCCGGGCGGCGCAGGGCCGGTGGGCGGGTGGCGAAGCAGGCGCTCAGTATGTCACGCCAAGTGGACACTTCAAGTGTCATGAGTGAATGTCAGGAGGCCGGCAGCAGCAAGCTGAAGTGCCCGCTGGCCACGGTTTGCCCGTTGACCTGCACCGCCACGCCGTGGCGGCCGGCGTGGTAGCGGCGGGTCGTCACCGGCCGCATCGAATGCAGCTTGCGCAGCGTGGCCGCTTCGCCCGGCGCCAGCGTGAGCTGCCAGCCCTTGAAGACCTTGGGGCTCAGGCTGCCGTCGGCCTTGACGTGGTGAACGGCGTAGTCCACCACCAGGTTTTGGGGGTGGGCTGCGCCGGACTGCAGCGTGAGCACCATCTCCACCGCAGCGCCCAGCGCCACGCGCGCCGGGCTCACACGCAGCCGTGCCTGGCCCTCGAAACCCAGGCCCAGGCCCCAGGCCTGCAGCGTGGCCGCGTGGCCTTGTTTCACCAGCGTGCGGCTGGCGTGGCGCAGCAGCGCGCGGCGTGGCGCGGGCGCCGTGGGCAGGTGCTGCTGCAGCCAGGCCGCCACCAGCGCGGGGTGGTCTTTGGCGATGTCGTTGAGGTGGTTGGCCACGCTGCGGCGCACGTACGCGCTGGGGTCGTCTTGCAGCGCCTGCAGCAGCGGCAGCGTGGGGCTGGGGTCGGCCACCAGGCTGTGCAGGCGCTGGCCCCAGGGCAGGCGCGGGCGGCTGCCTTCGCTGACCAGGCGGCGTACGTGCGGGCTGGGGTCGGCCACCCAGCCTTGCAGCGTTTGGAAGGTCAACGCCGGGTGCTGGGCGATGAAAGGGCGGATGGCGAACTCGGCCGTGAAACGCTGCGTCAGCGCGTGCAGCGCGGCCAGCGCACGCTCGGGCTGCGGCAGGCCGCGGCGCGCGATGTACTCGCCCACCGGCCACAAGATCCAGCCGCGCAAGCCTTCGTGCAGCCCGGGGGCCGCCGAGATCTCGCCGGGCGCGGTGGCCGGCGCCAGGCTGTTTTCGATGAGCCCGGCGGCAGCGTCGAAATCCGCCGGCAGCGTGGCCTCCAGCGCCGCGCAGATCTGCAGCGCGCGGGCTTTCATCTCCAGCGCCTCCAGGCCCGTGCAGGCCAGGGCCGTGAAGGCCGCGGCATCGAAACGCCGGTGGTGGCGTTTCAACTGCGCCGCGGCCTCGGCCACCAGGGCCGGGTTGAGCAGGTTCTTGAAGGGTTCCATGCTCAGCCCAGGCGCACGGGCAGGTGCTTGAAGCCGCGAAAGCGCACACGCAGGTCGCGCACCGGCGGGCCTGAAAAGGCGATGCGCGGATAACGCTCGATCAGCTTCTGGATCGCGATGCGCCCCTCCAGCCGCGCCACGTTCATGCCCGAGCAGGCGTGCATGCCCTGGCCGAAGGCGAGGTGGCCGTTGGGCTTGCGGGTGATGTCCAGCGTGTCGGGCGCGTGGAACTCGGCCGGGTCGCGGTTGGCCGCGCCTATGCCCAGGGTGATGAAGTCGCCGGCCGGCACCACACGCGTGCTGAATTCGATGGGCGCCGTGACGAGCCGGTTGTTGAGCTGCAGCGGGCTCTCGAAACGGAGCAGCTCCTCCACGGCGCTGTGGATCAGCCCGGGCTCGGCGTGCAGCTGCTCGAGGGCGTGGCGGTGCGTCATCAGCGCGTGCAGGCCGTTGCCGATGAGGTTGGTGGTGGTCTCGTGGCCGGCGTTGAGCAAGAAGATGCAGTTGTGCAGCAACTCGGCTTCGTTCAGCTGGCCTTCGGCGTCGCCGCGCAGCAGGCGGGTGAGCACGTCGCTGTCGGGGTCGCCGGGGTGGGCCTGGCGCTCGGCCACCAGGCCGCGCAGGTAGGTGGTGAACTCGGTGACGGCCGCGTGCCCGCGCGCCAGCACTTCGGCGCCGGGCGCGGGTTCGAGCGCCGAGAGGATGGCCAGGCTCCAGCCGCGCAGCGGGCCGCGTTCGGCGTGCGGCACGGCCAGCAGGTTGCCGATCACCTCGACCGGGATCAGCGCCGCGTAATGCTCGATTAGGTCGGGCGAAGGCTCGTCGGCCAGATCGTCGAGGAGGCCGTCCACCAGCGTGTGCAGGCCGGCTTCCATGCGCTGGATGGCGCGCTGGTTCATCGCGCCCATGAGGATGCGGCGCAGGCGCGTGTGCAGCGGCGGGTCGCTGAACACCTGGCTGGTGGTGTGGTGCTCGAACAGCGGCGTGCCGAGGCCGAACTTGGGGCCGAACTCGCGTTGTTTGTCGCTGCTGACGTGGGGGCTGCGGTAGGCGGCCAGCACGTCGTTGTGGCGCGTGAGCAGCCAGCTGCCGGGGCCCAGGGGGTGCACCGGGCTGGCGCGGCGCAGTGCGTCGTACACCGGGTAGGGGTCGGCCGCGAAGCCCGGCGGCGGGGTCTGCAGGCTGAAGTGCAACAGCGCTTCTGGGTCGTTCATGGCCGGCGAGTGTAGGCAGCGCTGATAAGCTGCCCATCCATGTTTACCGGCATCGTTCAAGGCATCGCCTCCGTCCGCAGCATCACCGACCGCCCCGGGCTGCGCAGCTTCATCCTGCAATTGCCGCCCGGCTTCACCGAGGGGCTGGCCATCGGGGCCAGCGTCTCCGTGGATGGCGTCTGCCTCACCGTCACCGAACGCGTGGGTGACGATGCCGCCAGCTTCGACGTGATGCAGCAGAGCCTGGCGCTCACCACGCTGGGCACGCTGCAAGCGGGCAGCCTCATCAACGTGGAACGCGCCGCGAAAGACGGCGCCGAGATCGGCGGCCACCCGCTCAGCGGCCACATCGACTTCCTCGCCACCGTGCAGCAGGTGCGCCAGCCCGAAAACAACCACGTGCTGCGCATTGGCGTGCCCGCGCCTTGGATGCGCTACGTCTTCGCCAAGGGCTACATCGCCGTCAACGGCGCCAGCCTCACCGTGGCCGAGGCGCAGCGCGCGGCCGATGGCAGCGGCTGGTTCGAGGTGTGGCTGATCCCCGAGACGCTGCGCATGACCACCTTCGCCGAGAAGGCCGAAGGGGCCGGGCTGAACATCGAGATCGAGCGCCAGACGCAGGTGTTCGTGGACACCGTGCGCGCCGCCATCGACGAGCGCCTGGGCCCGCTGCTGCCGGCGCTGGAAGCGCTGCTGCGCCAGCAAGGCGGCACGCTGGACGACCTGGCCCGCCCGGCGGCGTTGCCGCGTTCATGACGGCCGCACGCACCGACGGCACCGACGGCGCCGCCCGACGCCACTGGCTGCAGCAGGCCCTGGCCGGCACGGCCGCTGCCGTGACTGGGCCGCTCTTCGTGCGCCACGCGCGCGCCGCCGACACGCCGCGTTTTGCGCTGGGCGTGGCCTCGGGCCAGCCGCAGCCGCAGGGCGTGGTGCTGTGGACCATGCTCACCGGCGCCGACCTGCCTGCACAGGCCGAAGTACGCTGGGAGATCGCCGAAGACGAAGCCTTCACGCGCATCGCCGCGCGCGGCGTGGAAACGGCGCGGGCCGAAGACGCCCACAGCGTGCATGCCGAACCCACCGGCCTGCAGCCCGAGCGCGGCTACTTCTACCGCTTCGAGGCGCTGGGCCAGCGCAGCCCCGTGGGCCGCACACGCACGGCGCCGGCGCCCGATGCGCGCGTGCAGCGCCTGCACTTCATCACCGCCAGCTGCCAGCGTTTTGACGTGGGCCACTACGCCGCCTGGCGCCACGCCGCGGCCGAAGCGCCCGATCTGGTGCTCTTCCTCGGCGACTACATCTACGAGTACGGCCGCGACAGCAGCCCGGCCGGCGCGCCGCGCCAGCACGAAGGCGGCAAGGTGCGCACGCTGGCCGGCTACCGCGCGCGTTACGCCCAGTACAAGAGCGACCCCGCGCTGCAGGCCGCGCACGCTGCCGCGCCCTGGTTGATGGTGTGGGACGACCATGAGGTCGACAACGACTACGCCGGCCTGCAAGGCCAAGACCTGCAGCCCGACTTCGCGGCCCAGCGCGCCGCCGCCTACCAGGCGTATTGGGAGTTTCTGCCCTGGCCCAAGGCCGCGCGCCCGGTGGGCGGTGCCATGCGCATCACCGGCCGGCTCGACTGGGGGCGCCTGGCGCGCCTGCACCTGCTGGACACGCGCCAGCACCGCGACCCGCAAGCCTGCCCGCGCCCCGGCCGCGGCGGCAGCAACACCGTGGACGTGGCCGAGTGCCCGGCGCTGCTGGCGCGCGGCCGCAGCCTGCTGGGCGCGGCGCAAGAGCAGTGGCTGGCCGAAGGCTGGGCGCTCGACCGCCCCTGGAACCTGCTGGCGCAGCAGACGCTGATGGCCCGCTGCAGCTGGGCCGACCCGGCCGGCCCCACGGGCGGCCGCTACTGGACCGAAGGCTGGGACGGCTACGCCGCCACGCGCGCCCGCCTGTTGGGCACCGCCGCGCAGCGCCGCGTGCCGGGGCTGGTGTCGCTGGGCGGTGACGTGCACACGCACTACGTGGCCGAGCTCAAGGCCGATTACGACGACGCCAAGGCACCGGTGATCGGCAGCGAGTTCGTCGGCAGTTCTATCAGCAGCCTGGGCTTGCCGCAGAGCCGGCTGGACACGCTGCGCCCGATCAACCCGCACCTGCTGCACGTGCGCGGCGACCAGCGCGGTTACCAGAGTTTCGTGCTGGAGCCAGGGCGGCTGCAGGTGCAACTGCAGGCGGTGGCCGATGCGCGCTTGGCTGAGAGCACGCTGCTGACGCAGGCCCGCTACGCGGTGGAAGCCGGCCGGCCGGGGCCGCAGCGCGCGGGCTGAAGCTGCAGCGCCAGGCCCGGGTGTTGCGCAGGGTGTTGCGCCGGGTGTTGCCCAGCACATTGCGCCGGGCGCTGCGCCGGCATCAGCGCACTTCGCACAGGCAGTGCAGCGCCGCCCGGTAGGGCCGGCGTCCTTCGGCTGCCGCGCCGGGCTGGAAACCCAGCGTTTCCAGCTCGTGCAGCAGCGGCAGCGCCGCCGCGGCGGGCAGCGGTGACAGCGCGGCCGCGGCACCGGCGGCATCGGCCGCGGCCTGCCAGCCTTCCAGGGTGCCGCGGGCGCTCTCCAGCAGCGGGCCCAGGCTGCTGCTGAGGCCGAAACGCTGCAGCCACCGGTCCAGCCGCCCCGGCGGCGCTTCCACGTACACCACCCGGTGGCCCTCGGCCAGCTTGGCGCGTGCGGCCGCGGCTTTCACGGCATCGCCCAGGCCGCCAAGGCGGTCCACCAAGCCGAGGCCGATGGCCTGGCTGCCGGCCCACACGCGGCCCTGCGCCACGGCGTCGATCTTCTCGGGCGTGGTTTTGCGCGCCTGCGCCACGCGGGTGATGAAGTCTTTGTAGATGTGGTCGACGCTGCTCTGGATGAGGGTGCGCAGCCGCGGGTCCAGGCCCGTGCGCACATCGTAGGCGGTGCCCAGCCAGGTGGTGCTGGCGCCGGCGGCGCGGATGCCGAGCTTGTCGAAGGCGCCCTCGGCCGTGGGCAGCATGGCCACCACGCCGATGCTGCCGGTGATGGTGGCCGGGTCGGCCATCACTTCGTCGGCGGCCATGCTGATCCAGTAGCCGCCCGAGGCGGCCACGTCGCCCATGCTCACCACCACGGGCTTGCCGGCAGCCCGCGTGAGTTCGAGTTCACGCCGCACCAGCTCGCTGCCGAAGGCGCTGCCGCCGGGGCTGTTGACGCGCAGCACCACGGCCTTGATCTGCTGGTCTTCACGCGCCTGGCGGATGAGTTCGGCCGTGCTCAGCCCACCGATGCGCCCGGGCCCGGCGCGGCCGTCGCTGATGCCGCCTTCGGCCACCACGATGCCCAAGGCGTCGCCGGTGCTCACGGGTGTCTGGCGCGCGAGGTAGGCGCGCCAGTTCACCTGGCGGAAGGTGGGCTGCGCCTTGCTGTCGGGCGCGGCTTCGGCCTTGTCGCCCAGCTCGATGAGGCGCGTGCGCATCTCGTCGCGGGTTTTCAGCGCCGTCACCAGTTTGCGCTGCACGGCCCAGCGGCCGAAGTCGCCGCCGGCGGCCACCAGGCTGTCGGGCAGCGAATCGATGGCCTGCACCACGCTGCCGGCGGGCAGCTTGCGCGCGGTTTCCACACCGCCGGTCCAGGTGGACCAGAGCGCGCCGTAGAGCGCGGCGTCGGCCTCCTTGGTTTGTTCGGAAGGGCCGTTGGCCGAGTAGGTTTCGGCCGCGTTCTTGAATTGCCCGGCGCGGATGACGTGGGCGGTGACGCCGACCTTCTCGAACAGGTCTTTGTAGTAGCTGCGTGTGCGGCCGTAACCCACGATCTCGATGCCCCCCATGGGGTGCAGCCACAGCTCGGTGGCGTGGGCGGCCAGGTAGTAGCCGGGCTGGTCGTAGTTCGAGCCCCAGGCGTAGACGGGTTTGCCGGCGGCCTTCACGGCCTGCAGTGCGGCGGCCACTTCGCGCAGCGTGGCCAGGCCGGCGCCTTGCAGGCCGTCGGTGAGCAGCAGCACGTGGGCGATGGCGGGGTCTTTTTCGGCCGCTTTCAGCGCCGCCAGCACGTCGCGCAGGCGGGTCTGCTCGTCGCGTTCACCTTCCAGGCGGCGCAGCGCGCTGCCACGGCCGGCGTCGGCGCGCTGTTCGCTGATGCGGCCCTGCAGGTCGAGCACCAGCGCCGTCTTGGGCTGCAGCGGCGGCGGGCCGTCGCGCAGCCACAGCCACAGCAAGCCGCCCAGCAGGGCCAGCAAAAGCAGGTTCAGCAGCGCGCGGCGTGTGAAGTTCAGCGCCCACCAGGCGCCACGCAGACCGCGGCCCAGGGCCGAGAAAAAGAGGACATGGAGGCAGTGTTCCTGTGCCTGCGGGCGAAGGCCGCAACAGCCTGAGCTTACGCAGCCTGCGTCGGCCCCGCCCGGGCTTGCGACGAAGCCCCACCGCGGGCCGATGAAGCGCGCGCCCGCCGGGCGGCCGGGCAGGGTTGACAGGGTTGAGATACTCCGCGCCCGTGTCTTCCATCTTCGCCGTCACCCTGCCGTTTTTTGCGCTCGTGCTCTGCGGCTACCTGGCCGCTCAGCGCGGCGTGCTGCCCGAAAGCGCCATCCCCGGGCTCAACGGCTACGTGCTGTATTTCGCGCTGCCCTGCATGCTGTTCCGCTTCGGCGCGGAAACGCCGCTGTTCGACCTGCTGAACCCGGTGGTGCTGGCCGTCTACGTGGCCGCGGCGCTGCTGATCGTGTTTTTCACCATCGCGGTGACGATGAACGAGCGCGTGGGGCTCAAGGACGCAGCCTTCGGCGCGCTGGTGGCGGCCTTCCCGAACACCGGCTTCATGGGTGTGCCGCTGCTGGTGGCGCTGCTGGGCAGCGCCGCGGCCGGGCCGGTGATCAGCTCCATCCTGGCCGACTTTTTCATAACCAGCACGCTGTGCCTGGCGCTGGCGCAGGCGGCGGGCGCCGCGCAAGGGGGCGGCGGGGCCGACACCGCCAGCGCCCGCCAGGCCGCGCTGCGCGCGCTGCGTGCGGCCCTGGGCAACCCGCTGCCCTGGTCCATCGCGCTGGGGGCGGTGTTCTCGGTGACCGGGCTCACGCTGCCCGGCCCGGCGGCCAAGGTGGTGGAGATGCTGGGCGCCTCGGCCTCGCCGGTGGCGCTGT
Organism: uncultured beta proteobacterium; assembly: GCA_963788035.1. GTDB lineage: Bacteria > Pseudomonadota > Gammaproteobacteria > Burkholderiales > Burkholderiaceae_C > Rubrivivax. The sequence goes on along the minus strand of CAWBFC010000005.1, from coordinate 783,569 downwards.
TCACCATCGGCGTGGTGCTCTGCCGTTCCAGCCGGCACGCGCACACGCGCACGCCGCTGCAAGACTACCTGCCGGTGGCGTTGATCAAGCTCTTCGTGCATCCGCTGCTGGTCTTCCTGCTCGGCGCTGCGGCGCTGGCGCTGGGCGCGCCGCTGACGAAGTTCCAGCTCGTGGTGCTGACGCTGGCCGCGGCCTTGCCCAGCGCCAGCAACGTGAGCCTGCTCACCGAGCGCTACGGCGCCGACAGCGGCCGCGTGGCGCGCATCATCATGAGCAGCACCGTGCTGGCCTTTGGCAGCTTCTCGGGCCTGGCGTGGCTGTTCGGGGTGCATCCGGGCTGATCGGTGGCGGGCTGGGTGGCTGAAAAGGCGGCTGAAAACCGGCCTGTTCAGGCTTTCACCGCGGCGCCCCTGGCTTGCAATGGCAGCACTGCCGGAGAAGCCCATGTCTGCACGCGACCTGCCCCTGCCCGACCTCTCTTTGCACGCCCTGCTGGCCGAAGCCGCCGGCGGTGTGCCCACCCAGGTGGACCCGGCGGCGCGTGTGGAGCCCGGTGTGCGCCTGGGCGAAGGCTGCCGCGTGCGCTGCGGCGCCGTGCTGGCGCGCGGCACCGTGCTCGGCCGTGAGGTGCTGGTGGGCCCGAACGTGGTGTTTGTTGACGACGAAGACGGCGTCGGCCCCACGGTGGTGGGCGACGGCGTGCGCATCGGCGCCAATGCCGTCATCGACGCCGGGCTGTGCCTGGGCGCCGGCGCGCGCGTCAAGCCCGGCGCCGTGGTGCTGGCCGACGTGCCGGCCGGCGCGGTGGTGGCCGGCAACCCGGCGGTGGTGATCGGCCAGGCCGAAGCCGCCGGCCTGGGCGCGCCCGCCTGAGATCGCCGCACGCGGTGCGTGGCACAGGCCACAGACCGCGAACAGCGCCGAAATCCCGCCTGAACTCCAGCGATCGGCAGCCTCCAGTGCGGCGGACACTGTGACGATGTTGCCCCGCCCGAAGCTCGCCCCGCTGCCCGCCGCGCTCTTGTGCACGGCCTTGTGCGCGGCCTTGGCCGGCCCCGCCGCCGGCCGCTGCGTCGACGAAGACGCGGTGGAGACGGCCGTGCCCGAGACGAGCTCCAGCAGCGCGCCGATGGCGCCGGTGGAGCCGCGCGGCGCACTCGCCGGCCTGGTGAAAGACACGCTGGAACGCAGCCACGCCGTGGGCGCCACGCGCCTGCTGGCCGAGGCCGCCCTCCAGGACATCGACGAAGCCCGCGCCGCGCGCGGCGTGCAGGCCAGCCTGGGCGCCGGCATCGGCCCCGGCGGCTCGCGCGACCGCGGCATCACCGAAAGCGCTGCGCTGCAGCTGCGCGCCAACATCAACATCAGCCAGCTGCTGTGGGACGGCGGGCGCAGCGAGCGTCTCGTCGACTGGCGCACGCAGCTGGCCGATTCGGCCCGCTGGGGCCACCTCACGCAGCAAGAGCAGCTGGCGCTCACCGCCGTGGCGCTGCAGCTGGAGCGCAGCCGCAACCGCATGACGGCCCAGGTGTGGCGCCAGCACGTGCGCAAGACCGCCTGCCTGGTGGAGGCGCTGGAAACCATCGTGCGCGCCGACCGCGGCCGCGCCAGCGAGCTGGTGCAGGCGCAGAAGACGCTGCAGCAGGCCGAGCTGCAGCTGGTGCAGACGCAATCGTCGGTGCGCCAGATCGAGGTGCGCCTGCGCCGCCTGGTGGGTGACGGCCTGCCCGGCACCGACGGCCTGAGCACGGTGTTTCTCGGCGTGCCCGAGCTGCCGCAGCTGGTGGCCGATGTGGAACGTTCGGCCGAGATCGCGCAGTACGACGCCCAGGAACGTGCCGCGCGGCGCTATGCCGAGGCCGTGGCCGCGGGCCAGAAACCGCAGGTCAGCTGGAACCTCAGCGGCAACGTGATGGCCTCGGCCGGCAACCGCAGCAATGCCGCGGTGCCTGAAGGGGGCAGCGGCGCCGACGCGGCCCGGCGCAACGGCAGCTACTCGCTGGGCCTGAGCGTCAACGTGCCCTTGATCAGCCCGGGCCAGGGTGCGGCCACGGGCGCTGCTCGCCTGCGCGCCGAGGCGGCGCGCCTGCAGCGCGCCGAGGCACTGGAATCACGCCGCTTCCGCGTGGCCGAGGTGCATGAACAGGCCACCGCCGCCGCCGAACGCGCCCGCCGCCTGGCCGAGGTGCTGAAAAACAGCGAGCAGGTGCGCAGCTTCACGCTGCAGCAGTGGCAGCAGCTGGGCAAACGCAGCCTCTTCGACGTGATGGCGGCCGAGGCCGACCACTACAGCATGCGCATCGCCTACGTGAACGCGCTGCACGACGTGCAGCAGCTCAACGCCAACCTGCTGACGCTGGGGCGTGGCGTCATCGAATGGCTGCGCTAGCGGCGCCGGCCACCTTCTCTCAAGACTCTTCCAACCGAAGGAAATCTCCATGAACCCGAAGAAAGTCCTCAACGTCGGCGGCAACAACAAGTCCATCCCGCTGCCGCCGCAGTACGCCGGGTTCGAGCACCTGCTGCTGGACATCGACCCCACCGGCCAGCCCGACATCTGCTGCGACGCGCGCAAGCTCGCCACGCTGGAAGCGGGGCAGTTCGACGCCATCTACAACTCGCACAACCTGGAGCACTACTACCGCCACGACGTGGGCGCGGTGCTCTCGGGCTTTCGCCATGTGCTGAAGGAGGGCGGCTTCATCCAGATCCGCGTGCCCGACATGGCCGAGGTCTTCCGCCGCATCGTCGAAGGCCAGCTCGACATCGACGACACGCTGTACCAGAGCGCGGCCGGCCCCATCATGGCGCTGGACGTGATCTACGGCTTCCAGGCGCAGATCGAGCGCAGCGGGCAGGAGTTTTTTGCGCACAAGACGGGCTTCACGCAGAAGTCGCTGATGAAGGCGCTGCAGCGCGCCGGCTTCACCAAGGTCTACAGCAGCGTGGGCAACCTGGAAGTCAATGCCGTGGCCTTCAAGGGCCAGCCCAGCAACGAGACGCTGGCGCTGTGGGGCCTGCCGCCCGAGTCGGTGGCGCCGGCTGCCGTCGAAGCCCGCGAGGCCGAGGTGGTGGCATGAGTGCTCGCCAGCCGGTTTTTGACACCCCCGCACCGGCGGCCCGTGCGCCGACGGTGAAGATGTTCCAGACCTTCCACAAGGACTACCCGCACAACACCACTTCGGGCTGGCTGCAGCCGGTGGGCGTGGGCGGCTACCAGCACGAAGGTTTTGAGAGCGACGCCAGCGGCGTGAACATCGCCGCGCTGAACCCGGCCTATTGCGAGCTGACGGTGCAGTACTGGGCCTGGAAGAACACGCGCAGCGACGTGGTGGGCTTCTGCCACTACCGCCGCATGATGAACTTCAACATCGACCAGACCTGGCTGGCCCCGGGCAACAGCAGCCTGCCGCTGGACCAGGCGATGGTGGACTACCTGGCCGCCCCGGCCCAGCTGCAGCGTGTGCAGACGCTGATGCAGCACTACGACCTGATCATTCCGCGCCAGGTGCGCACGCTGCCATCCATCGAACAGCAGTACGTGTCTTGCGTGGAACGTGCGCCGTGGGAAGCCTTCCTGCGCGTGGTGAAGCTGGTCTACAGCAAGCACCCCGGCATCGAAGAATATTTCCGCCTCGCGCCGCAGGCGCCGATGTGGAACATGTTCGTGATGCGGCGTAATCTGTTCGAGGCCTATTGCGAAGAGCTTTTCCTCGTCATGGACGCGGTGTACGAACAGATCGGCCAGCCCTACGACAGCTACCAGAACCGCTACCCCGGCTTCCTGGGCGAACGTTTCCTGGGCCTGTGGATGCACCTGAACCGGCCGCGTTTCTGCGAAGTGCCGATGCTGCATTTCGGCTGACGCCGAACACACCCACAAACAACAAGGCCCCGGGCTGCGATGCAGCGCCGGGGCCTTGTGTTTTGGAGCCTGTCAGTGATCAGGCCGCGCGTGCTTCACCGGCTTCGCGCGCCAGCATCCAGGCCCAGGCCGTCTGCACCACCTCGCGCAGCTCGCCGTGGCGCGGCGCCCAGCCCAGCACCTGGCGGGCGCGCGTGGCGTCGCCCACCAGCACGGCGGGGTCGCCGGCGCGGCGCGGCAGCGTCTGCCACCCGATGGGCTGGCCCGTCACCTCGCTGCAGGCCTGGATGACCTGCAGCACGCTGAAGCCGGCGCCGTTGGCGAGGTTGTAGAACTCGGCGCCCAACACCTCGCCGCGCAGCAGGCGCTCGGCGGCGCGCAAGTGGGCTTGGGCGAGGTCGTCGACGTGGATGTAGTCGCGCACGCAGCTGCCGTCGGGCGTGGGCAGGTCGCTGCCGAAAACCTTGAGCTGCGTGCCCGCCACGTCGCCGCCTTGGCGCAAGCGCAGCGCTTCCTGCAGCACCAGCGGGATGAGGTGGGTCTCGGGCTCGTGGCGTTCACCGGCGCGGCCCGAGGGGTCGGCACCGGCGGCGTTGAAGTAGCGCAGCGACACACTCTCAAGCCCGAAGGCCGCGGCCTGGTCGATGAGCATCTGCTCCACCATCCACTTGCTGCGGCCGTAGGGGTTGATGGGCCGCTGCGGGTGGCTCTCAGGAATCGGCAATTGCTCGGGCTCGCCGTAGGTGGCGCAGGTGGACGAGAACACCAGGCGCTTGAGGCCGTGGCGGCGCATGGCCGCCATCAGGTTCAGCGAACCGCTGACGTTGTTCAGGTAGTAGAGCTCGGGCTCCGCCACCGATTCGCCCACGTAAGCGTAGGCGGCGAAGTGCATCACCACGTCGAAGTGCCGGCCCTGCAGCGCGCGGTCGAGGTCGGCCGGGTTGGCCAGGTCGCCGCGGATCAGCGGCACGCCGCCCACGGCATCGGCAAAACCGCGGCTCAGGTTGTCGAACACCGTCACGCGGTGGCCGGCATCACGCAGCGCCAGCACCATGTGCGAACCGATGTAGCCGGCACCGCCGACCACCAGCACCGAAGCTTCTTTCATCGGGGTCTCGCTCGTTCAGGCGGCTTGCGGCAATTCGGCGCCTGCCAGCACACGTTTGGCCAGCATCTGCGCGCGCGCGATGGCCTGGTCCATGTCGTAGTAGCGGTACTCGCCCAGGCGCCCGCACACCAGCAGGCCGGGGATGCGTTCGGCGCGCTCGCGGTAACGCTCGTAGAGCTGCGTGTTGCGCTCGTCGGGGAAGGGGTACTCGCAGTCGCCACCGCTGCTGGTGGGCGTGTAGGGCGTCTCGCGCGTGAGCAGGGTGCCGCGCGTGCGGGCCTGCGCCTCGGGCGCCATCATGTGTTTCCACTCCAGCGTGCGCACGTGCGGGCCGTCGGCCGGGCTGGGGTTGTTCACCTGCCCGCAGGGCTGGAACCACTCGGTGCCGGGCAGGTACTCGTGCGTGCGCTTCTGGCCGCGGTAGGCCAGGCGGCCGAGGTCGCAGCCAAAAAACTCGTCGATGGGGCCGGTGAAGATCGTCATCACGCGCGGCTGGAAGGCGGCGCGGTCTTGCAGGTAGTCCACGCCCGTGCGCAGCGGGATGCCGGCGAGCATGTTCGTCATCATCTGCGTGTAGCCGCCGGCCGGGATGCCCTGGTGCTTGTGGCGCATCAGGCGCGGCTCGTCGTCTTCGCGCACGTCGAAACGTTTGGCCAGGCCGGCCGAGAGCGTGGTGGCGGGCACGCCCCACTGCTTTTCGGTGTAGCCCTTGACGAACTTCTCGTAGATGGGCCGCGGCATCATGGCCAGCGAGGCTTCTTCGAAGTTCTGCGGTGTGCCGGTGAACTCAGGCTGCCAGTTGGCGCCCACGGTGCGCTGGATGTAGCTGCCGGCAATCGGCCAGTTTTCATGGCGGCCATCCACCAGCGATTTCAGCTCGGCCTCGTAGCGCTGGAAGCTGGTGAAACGGTTGACGTAGCGCCAGAGGTCTTCGTCGTTGGTGCGGAAGTAGTGCGGCCCGTAGGTGTGCACGAGGATGCCGCTTTCGGCATGCACGTGGTCGTGCACATTGCCGCCGGTGTGGGCGCGGCGCTCCAGCACCAGCACGCGGTGGCCGGCTTCGTGCAGCGCACGGGCGAGCACGGCGCCGGTAAGGCCCGAGCCGACGACGAGGTAGTCGATGTCCATGGCGTGGGGCCCGTTCAGCGCGCGGTGGTGGAGGTCTTGTTCGCCGCCGTATTCGCCGCCGTATTCGCCGCCTTAGGCGCGGCTTGCGGCTTGGCCTGGCGGGCGGCTTGGCGAACGGCGGCCAGCGCGGCGGTGGCAATCGGCGCAGCTTCGGCGCCGCTGCGCACGGGGGCGTCCACCGGCGTTGGCATCTGGGCCGAAGTGCCCAGTGTGCTGGCCGGCAGCACCACACGCGGGCCTTCGCCGGTGAGCACGCTGCGGAAGTAGGCAATGGTCTCGGTCAGGCCCTCGCGCAGCGCGACCTGGGGCTCCCAGTTCAGCATGCGCTTGGCCAGGCCGATGTCGGGGCGGCGCTGCTTGGGGTCGTCTTGCGGCAGCGGCTGGAAGACGAGCTGGCTGCGCGAGCCCACCAGTTCCACCACCATCTCGGCCAGTTCGCGGATGGTGAACTCGCCGGGGTTGCCGATGTTGACCGGGCCCGTGAAGCTGTCGGGCGTGTCTTCCATCGTGCGCATCATTGCGGTGATGAGGTCGTCCACGTAGCAGAAGCTGCGCGTCTGGCTGCCGTCGCCGTAGAGCGTGATGTCCTCGCCGCGCAGCGCCTGCACGATGAAGTTGCTGACCACGCGCCCGTCGTTGGGGTGCATGCGCGGGCCGTAGGTGTTGAAGATGCGGACGACTTTGGTGCGCAGCTTGTGCTGGCGGTTGTAGTCGAAGAAGAGGGTCTCGGCGCAGCGTTTGCCTTCGTCGTAGCAAGAGCGCGGGCCGATGGGGTTGACGTTGCCCCAGTAGCTCTCGGGCTGCGGGTGCACGGCCGGGTCGCCGTACACCTCGCTCGTGCTGGCCTGCAGGATCTTGGCGCCCAGGCGCTTGGCCAGGCCCAGCATGTTGATGGCGCCGTGCACGCTGGTCTTGGTGGTCTGCACCGGGTCGTGCTGGTAGTGCACGGGGCTGGCCGGGCAGGCCAGGTTGTAGATCTCGTCCACCTCCACGTACAGCGGCATGGTCACGTCGTGGCGCATGAATTCCAGGCGCGGGTGGCCGTGCAGGTGGGCGATGTTGCGCTTGCTGCCGGTGAAGAGGTTGTCCAGGCACAGCACCTCGTGGCCGGCGCCGAGCAGGCGGTCGATGAGGTGCGAACCCAGGAAGCCGGCGCCCCCGGTCACGAGCACGGTCTTGGCATCTCTTTTCATCGCTAGGTTCTCCAGTGGCGGCGCTGCACGGCTGCGGCAGCGGGGCGTTTTCGGGGCGGCTGTCGGGGCGCCCTGAAGCGGGGTTCAGGGGTTGAGGAGATGCTGCCAGCCGCTGCGCCGAACTGAAGCCCGAACAGAGGCCACAAAACCGGCCAGATGTGCCGCGAGCCGGGCCCAAGCCCCTGGCGGGCGCTTATGCACGAACAGACATATCGCGCCGCCGAGAGCGGCTGGGAACAATCGCGCGCTTCATCGTCAGCCCCTGCCGAAAGCGCCCATGGCCACCCTGTCTGCCCACCGCCGTCTGTTCACTGCGTTTTTCGCCACCCTGGGCCTGACGGCCCTGCTCGCCGCCGGCCCGGCGCGGGCGCAGGACAAGTTCATCGTCGTGGCCAGCACCACGTCCACCGAGCAGTCAGGGCTGTTCAGCCACCTGCTGCCGATCTACAAGCAGGCCAGTGGCGTGAATGTGCGTGTGGTGGCCCTGGGCACCGGCCAGGCGCTGGACAGCGCGCGCCGCGGTGATGCCGATGTCGTCTTCGTGCACGACCAGGTGGCCGAGGAGAAGTTCGTTGCCGAAGGTTTCGGCGTCAAGCGGCTGCCCGTCATGTACAACGATTTCGTGCTCATCGGCCCGAAGAGCGACCCCGCCGGCACGCGCGGCAAGGACATCGCTGCGGCGCTGAAGAAGCTGGCCGGCACGGCGCAGCCGGTGGTCTCGCGCGGCGACAAGAGCGGCACGCACGCCGCCGAACTGCGCTACTGGAAGGGCGCCGGCATCGACCTGGCCACCGCCAAGCCCGCGGGCTACAAAGAGTGCGGCTGCGGCATGGGTCCGGCGCTGAACATGGCTTCGTCGCTGAACGGCTATGCGCTGGCCGACCGCGGCACCTGGCTGAACTTCAAGAACCGCGGTGAACTCGCGGTGCTGGTGGAAGGCGACCAGCGCCTCTTCAACCAGTACGGTGTGATGGTGGTCAACCCGGCCAAGCACCCGCACGTGAAGACCGAGCTGGCCCAGGGCTTCGTGAACTGGCTCGTCTCGCCGGCCGGCCAGGCGGCCATCGCCAGCTACAAGATCGGCGGCGAGCAGCTCTTTTTCCCGAACGCGCAGTGATGCGGCCCCGTGCAGCGCTTCGGGCCTGGACGGGTGGCGCGGTGATGGCGCTGGGGGCCGCCGGCGCGGTGGCGCAGACCGCGGCGCCGGTGTCCGCGCCGGCCGCCTTGAGCGTCTACGCTGCGGGCAGCCTGCGCGCCGCGCTGGACGAAGTGGCGCGCGCCTTCGAGCAGGCACAGGGCACGCGCGTGGCCATGAGCTACGGCGCCTCGGGGCTGCTGAAAGACCGCATCGTTGGCGGAGAGGCGCCGCAGGTCTTCGCTTCGGCCAACACCGAGCACCCGCAGGCCCTGGTGGCCGCGGGCCGCGCCAGTGCCGTGCTGCCCTTCACCCGCAACGCGCTGTGCGTGCTGGCCGCGCCCGGCTTCGGCCTGCAGGGGCAAGCGCTGGCGCAGCGCCTGCTCGACCCCGCCGTGAAGCTGGGCACCAGCACGCCCAAGGCCGACCCCTCGGGCGACTACGCCTTCACGATGTTCGAGAAGCTGGAGGCCACAGGCACCACGGGCCCGGGCAGCGCCGAGGCGCTCAAGCGCAAGGCCTTGCAGCTCACCGGCGGGCCGAACTCGCCCAAGCCGCCGGCGGGCCGCAGCGTCTATGGCGATCTGGTGGCCAGCGGGCAGGCGGATGCCTTCGTCACCTACTGCACCAACGCCAGCGCCGCGCGGCGTGAACACCCGCAGCTGCAGGTGTTGCCCTTGCCGGCGTCGGTGAACGTCTCGGCCGTCTACGGCCTGGTGGTGCTGAACCCGGCCACGGCGCAGGCGCAGGCCTACGCGCAGTTCCTGCTGGGGCCACAGGGCCAGGCGGTGCTGGCCGCGCACGGTTTCAGCGCGCCATGAAGCCCTGGCTGCCTGCACACCCGACCCGGCGTGAGCTGCTCGGGGCTGGGGCGGCGACGCTGGGGGCCGCGGCCTCGCCGGCCTGGGCCCAAACGGCGGCGGGGCCGCAGACGGTCACCGACGGCGCCGGCCGCGCCGTGACTGTGCCCAAGAACGTGCAGCGTGTCTTCCCGGCCGGCCCGCCGGCCGCCATCCTGCTGTACACGCTGGCGCCCGACCTGCTGCTGGGCTGGCCGCGAGCCAACCGGCCCGAAGAGCTGGAGTTCCTGCTGCCTGGCATCGGCAACCGGCCCGAGGTGGGGCGCATCACCGGGCGCGGCAACAGCGCCAACCTGGAGGCCGTGCTCGCGGCGCAGCCCGATCTCATCGTCGACAGCGGCTCGGTGCGCGACACCTACGTCGAACTCGCGCAACGCGTGCAGCAGCAGACCGGCATCCCCTACGCGCTGCTCGATGGCCGGCTGCCGGCCATCCCGCGCAGCTACACCGTGCTGGGCGAACTGCTGGGCCGGCCCGCCCGCGCGCGCGATCTGGCCCAAGGGGCCGAGCAGATCATCAACACCGTCACCGGCCGCGTGGCGCGTGTGCCGGCCGACCAGCGCCCGCGTGTGTACTACGCGCGCGGCCCCATGGGCCTGGAAACGGGCCTGGGCGGCTCGATCAACATCGAGAGCCTCGACGCCATGGGCCTGCGCCTGGTGAGCGCCGACACCCCCGGCGGCCTGGCGCGTGTGTCCATCGAGCAGGTGCTGCGCTGGGACCCCGACGTGATCATCACCATCGACCAGAGTTTCGCCGCCAACGGGCGCCAGATGCCGATGTGGCAGGGCGTGCGCGCCGTGCGCGAAGGGCGTGTGCACCTGAGCCCCAAGCTGCCCTTCGGCTGGGTCGATTTTCCGCCCGGCGTGAACCGCCTGCCGGGGCTGTGGTGGCTGGGCAAGGTGGTGTTCCCGCAGCTTTTCCCCGAAGACCTGGGCGCGATCACGCGCGAGTTCTACCGGCGCTACTACGGCGTGAGCCTGAACGACGCGCAGGTGGCGCGCGTGCTCGCCGGGCGCGGCTGAGGTGCCGGCGCCCGCCCTTCAAGCGGCGTCCGATCGCCCCGCGTGGGCCGGGCCGCTGCTGGCCGGGGTGCTCTTGCTGCTGGCGCTGGCGCTGGCCTTTTTGTTCGGGCGTTTTCCGGTGCAGCCGGCCGATGTGCTGCAGCTGATCTGGGCCCGGCTGACGGGCCAGCCCTCGGGCCTGCCGCCGGCCGTGGAAAGCGTGGTGCTGCAGGTGCGCGGCCCGCGTGTGCTGGCGGCGGTGGCGGTGGGCGCGGCGCTCTCGGTGGCGGGCGCGGCTTTCCAGGGCCTGTTCCGCAACCCGCTGGTGTCGCCCGACATCCTCGGCGCCTCGGCCGGCGCGGCGCTGGGCGCGGTGCTGGGCATCTTCTTCTCGTTCGGCATCTTCGGCATCCAAGCCGCGGCCTTCGGCGGTGGTTTGCTCGCGGTGGCGCTGGTCTATGCGCTGGGCGGCAGCCTGCGCGGCAGTGATCCGCTGCTGGGCCTGCTGCTCACCGGCATCGTCATCGGCGCGCTGCTGGGCGCGGGCATCGGCCTGGTGAAGTACCTGGCCGACCCGTATGAACAACTGCCGGCCATGACCTTCTGGCTGCTGGGCAGCCTGTCAGGCACCGCGCCCGACGACCTGCTGCCGCTGCTGGGGCCCGTGGCCGTGGGCACGGCGGTGCTGTTGCTCTTGCGCTGGCGGCTGAACGTGATGTCGCTGCCCGACGAAGAAGCGCGCGCTCTGGGCGCGCCCACGACGGCCCTGCGCCTGGCCATCGTGGCGGCGGCCACGCTGGTGACGGCGGCCAGCGTGGCCACGGCCGGCATCGTCGGCTGGGTGGGTTTGGTGGTGCCGCACCTGGCGCGTTTTCTCGTCGGGCCTTCTTTCCCGCGCCTGCTGCCCACCACCGCGCTGCTGGGCGGCGGCTTCCTGCTGTTCATCGACACGCTGGCGCGCACGGTGGCGCCGGTGGAGGTGCCGCTGGGCATCCTCACCGCGGTGGTGGGCACGCCGTTTTTCATCGCGCTTTTGCGCAGCCAGCAGCGCAAGGGCTGGGCCTGAAGGTGCTGGAAGCGCAGGAGCTCGATGTCGGCTACCCCGGCCACGCCGTGGGCCGCGGTTTCACGCTGCAACTGCAGCCCGGGCGCGTGCTGGCGCTGCTGGGTCCCAACGGCGGTGGCAAGACGACGTTGCTGAAAACGCTGCTGGGCCTGCTGCCGCCGCTGGGCGGGCAGGTGCTGCTCGACGGCAGGCCGCTGGCCGCCCACGGCGTGCGTGAACGTGCACGCCGCCTGGCCTACGTGCCGCAGAGCCACGCGGGGGCTTTCGCCTTCACGGTGGGTGATCTGGTGCTGATGGGCCGCACCGCGCACGGCGGCTGGCTGGCGCGGCCCGGCGCGCGCGACCGTGAAGCCGCGGCCGCCGCACTCGCCCGCCTGGGCATAGCCCACCTGGCCGACCGGCCGGCGCCCGAGGTCTCGGGCGGTGAAAGGCAGCTCGCGCTGATCGCCCGCGCGCTGGCGCAGGAGGCGGCTTTCATCGTGCTGGACGAACCCACCGCCAGCCTCGATTTCGGCAACCAGGGCAAGGTGCTGCGCGAGATCGGCCGCCTGGCCGAGGCCGGTCTGGGCGTGCTCTTCAGCACCCACGACCCCAACCACGCCGCGCGCCATGCGCACGAGGCGCTGCTCATCCGCGACGGCCGCACACTGGCCCAGGGGCCGGTGGCGCAGGTGCTGCAGCAGCCGCTGCTGGCGCAGCTGTACGGTGCGCCGGTGGGGCACGAGCGGGCTTTCGTACCGGCCTGAAAACACCCCGGCGCCGGGCCCTCGCGGGCACCGGCGCCGGGGGGACTGGCGGGGCGGTCGGCCCCGTCAGTGCAGCCGCCTCAGATCAGCGGCACCTGGCTGCGCAGCAGCTCGTCGTCGAGCGCGCCGCGGTTCATCACCAGGCCACCGGCCGCACCCGCCGTGGCCACCGCCGGGGTGGCGCTGGCTTCGCTGCCCAGCAGCTCGGCGGCGGGGCCGCTCAGCAGCTCGGCGGCGCTCGGCGTGGCCGTGTCCCTGGCGAACCACACGTCGGCCATGGCGGCCTGGCTGCCGTCGGTCTTGGTGTAGTTGCCCACCAGGCCCATCAGGTTGCCGTTGTTCAGGTCCGTGGTCTTGGTGAAGTCCAGGCTGATCTCGGCCACACCCATGTCCAGCAGGCCCTTCAGTTCGCCGGCATCGGTGATGCCGTCGCTGTCGCCGTCGACCCAGAGCTTGAGCTCGCTGAACTTCTCGTCGGCGGCGCTGAGCTTGCCGTCGCCGTTGCTGTCCAACGCGGCCATGGCGCGGTAGCCGTCACCCGCACGCTGCCCGTTGGCCAGCTGCGTGGCGCCCCCGAAGAGCTCGGTGCCGTCGTTGATGACACCGTCGCCGTTGAGGTCGCGCACCAGCAGGCCGTCGGTGGCGCTGGCCCAGCCGACCTGGGCGCTCTGGCCCGTGCCGGTGAGGTCGAAGTTCACCCCGTTGGCCGCCGCCAGCGTGCTGACGCCGTCGCCGTTGAGGTCCAGCACGATGGGCGTCACCGCCTGCAGCGCCGCGAACTGCTCGGTGCTCATCGCGCCCCAGTCTTCACCCTCGAAGGCGTTGTACTGAACCATGGTCATCGCGCCGAGGTCTTCGGTCTGGAAGGCCACCACCTGCGTGGTGCTCAGCGCCACGATCTGCTCTTCGGTCAGCGCACGCGCCTGGGCCGTGGTCAGGGCGACGATGTCCTGGGTTTCCAGGCCGGCGATCTGCTCGGTGCTCAGCGCCACGATCTGCGCCGTGGTCAGCGCCGCGAACTGCTGCGTGCTGAAGGCCGCGATCTCGGCGGTGTCGAAGGTGGCCAGCTGGGCTGTGGTCAGCGCCGCCACTTGCGTGCCGGTGAGCTGGCCCAGCTGCGTGGGGGTCAGGGCTTCGATCTGGGCCGTGGTCAGCGCCGCGATCTGCGCCGTGGTGAAGGCCTGCAGGTCGGCGCTTTCCATCTGCACCAGGTCGTCGGTCTCCAGGGCCACCACCTGCTGGGTGCTCAGCGCGGCCACCTGGGCGGTGGTCAGGCCGGCCACTTGCGCGGTGGTCAGCGCCTCGATGGCCGCCGTGCCCAGGCCGCGGATCTGTGCCGTGGTCATGGCCGCGATGTCGGCCACGGCCAGCGTGGAGATCTGCGCCGTGCCCAGGCTGTTGACCTGGGCCGTGGTCAGGGCCGCGATCTGGCCCGAGGTGAAGTTCGACAGGTCGGCACCGCTCAGCGCGGTGAGCTGGGTCACGGTGAGGGCCGCCACCTGGGCCGTGGTCAGCGCCGCCAGCTGGCCGCCGGTGAGGGCGTCCACCTGGGCCGTGCTCAGGGCCGCCACCTGGGCGGCGCTGAAGGCCGCCAGGTCGGCGGTTTCCAGCACCGCCACGTCGACGGTTTCCAGCGCCTGCACCTGGGCGGTGGTCAGCGCTGCGGCCTGGGCCGTGCTCAGCGCCACCGCACCGGCGGTGGACAGGGCCGCCACCGCCGCGGTGGTCAGCGCGCGGATCTGCGCCGTGCTCAGCGCCGCCAGGTCGGCGGTTTCCAGGCCGTTGGCCTGGGCGGTGCCGATGGCGCCGATCTGCGCCACCGTCATGGCCGCGAACTGCGTGGTGTTGAACTGCGCCAGGTCGGCGGCGCTCAGGGCGCCGATCTGGCCGATGCTCAGCGCCGCCACCTGGCGGGTGGTCATGGCCGTGAACTGGCCGGCCGACATCGCGCCGAGCTGGTCGCCGGTGAAGGCGGCCACCTGGGTGACGCTCATCGCGGCCAGGTCGGCGGTTTCCAGCGCCGTGATGTTGGCCGTGGCCAGCGCCCGCACCTGCTGCGTGCTCAGCGCCATCACCTGAGCGCTGCTCAGCGCGGCCAGGCCGGCGGTGGCCAGGGCGTTGATGCCCGCGGTGCTGAGCGCACGGATCTGCGAGGTGCTCAGCGCCGCCAGGTCCGCCGTCTCCAGGTTGCTGACCTGCAGCGTGCTCAGCTGGCCGAGCTGCGCCGTGGTCAGGGCCTGGAACTGCGCCGAGCTCAAGGCGTTGAGCGTGGCCGTGCCGATGGAGGCGATCTGCGCCGAGCCGATGGCCGCCAGCTGCGTGTTGCTCATGTTCGTGAGCTGGCTGTCGCTGAGCGCGGCCACCTGGCCGGCCGTGAGGGCCCGCACCTGGGCCGTGGTCAGCGCGGCGATGTCTTCGGTCTGCATCACCGCCAGGTCAGAGGTCTGGATGGCGGTGATCTGCTGCGTGCGCAGTGCTGCCACCTGGCCCGTGCCCAGGGCCTGCAGCTGGCCGGCCGACAGCGCCTCGATGTCTTCCGTGCCCAGCGCACGCACCTGGTCGGTGGTGAGTGCAGCGAGGTCGGCGGTGTCCAGGCCGGCCACCTGCGCGGTGGTCAGTGCGGCGATCTGCGCCGTCGTCAGCGCCTGGAACTGCGCCGTGCTCAGGGTGTTGAGCTTGCTCGAATCCAGGCCCGCAATCTGCGCCGTGGTCAGGTAGCTGAGCTGGCTGTCGCTCAGGCTGGTCAGCTGCGCCGTCGTCATGCCGGCCACCTGGCCCGTGCTCAGGCCAGCGATCTGGCTTTGGCTGAGCTGCGCCAGGTCGGCGGTTTCCAGCAGCGCGAAGTTGGCGTTGCTGATGGCGCGCAGCTGGGCCGTGGTGAGGCCGGGGATCTGGTTCGTGGCCAGGGCCTGCAGCTGGGCCGAGCTGAGCGCGGCGATGCCGGCGGTGGTGATGCCGCGCAGCTGCAGATCACTCAGCGAAGCCAGGTCTTCGGTCTCCATCGCCTGCACCTGGGCCGTGCTCAGGCCACCGAGCTGCGCCGCGCTGAGCGCTGCGAACTCGGCCGTGCCCAGGGCCTGCAGGCGGGTGGGGTCGATGGCCGCGAGCTGGGCCGTGCCCATGCTGCCCAGCAGCGTGTCGGTCAGGTTGGCCAGCTGCGCGGTCGTCAGGGCCGCCACCTGGGTGGTGGACAGCGCGGCGAACTGCGTCGGGCTCAGGGCGTTGAGGTCTTCGGTGGCCATGGCCACCAGCGTGGCGGTGGGGATGGCGCGCAGCTGGGCGGCCGTCAGCACCGCGGCCTGCGCCGTGCTGAGGGCTTCGAACTGGGCCTGGCTCAGGGCCGCGATGGCCGCCGTGGACAGGGCCTCGATCTGCTGCGTGAGCATGGCGCCGATGTCCACCGTGTCCAGGCCCACCACCTGCGCGGCGCTGAGGCTGGCCACCTGCGTGGCGCTGAGGGTCGGCACCTGCGTGGAGGTGAGCGCGGCGATGTCGGCCGAGCTCAGGGCACGCAGTTGCGCCGTGCTCAGGTAACCCAGGCGGGTGCTGTCCAGCGCCGCCAGCTGGGCGGTGCTGAGGTCGGCGATCTGCACCGTGCTCAGGGCCGCCACCTGTGCGCTGCCGAGCACGTTGAGGTCGTCGGTCTCCAGGGCCTGCACCTGCGTGGCCGAGAGGGCGCGCAGCTGGGCCGTGGTCAGGGCTGCGGCCTGGGCCGTGCTCAGCCCGCCGATGACGGCCGCGCTGAGCGCCGCCACCGCGGCGGTGCCGAGCGCCGCCACCTGGGCGGTGGACAGGAAGCCCACGTCGGTGCTGTCCAGCGCACCGGCCTGGCTGGCCGTCAGGGCCGGCAGCTGGGTGGTGGTGATGGCCGCCAGCTGGGCGCTGCCCATGGCACCCAGGTCACCGGCCTCGATGGCGGCGAACTGGGCGGTGCTCAGCGCCTGCAGCTGGTTGGTCAGCAGCGCAGCCACGCTGGCCGTGGTCAGCGCAGCGATGGCCGCCGTGCCCAGGGCCTGCACCTGCGTCGTGCTCAGCGCAACGATGTCGGCCGTCTCCAGGTTGGCCACCTGGTCTTCGGTCAGGCGGGCGATCTGGGCCGTGCTCAGGGCCTGGATCTGCGTGCTGTCCAGCGCGGCCAGCACGGCCGGCTCCATGGCGGCGATCTGCGTCGTCGTCAGCAGCGGCACCTGGGTGGCCGTGAGGCCGGCGACGGCGGCCGTGGTCAGCGCGGCGATGGCGGCGGTGTTCAGCGAAGCGATGGTGGTGGTGCCGAAGGCGCCGATGTCGGCCGAGGTCAGCAGCGCGGCCTGCACGTCGGTGATGGCGCCCACCTGGGCGGCCGTCATGCCGGCGAGCTGGGCCGTGGTCAGCGCGGCGAGGTCGTCGGCTTCCAGCTGTGTGATCTGCAGCGTGCTCAGCGCGGCGATCTGCGCCGTGCCCATCGCGGCGATGCCGGCCGTGGTCAGCGCGGCCAGCTGGTCGGCGCCGAGGGCGCGCAGCTGGGCCGAGCCCAGTGCGGCCAGGTCCACCGTTTCCAGGTTGGCGATCTGCTCCACCGTCAGCGCCGCGATCTGGCGCGTGCTCAGGGCCTGGAACTGCGCCGAGCCCAGGGCGTTGAGGTTGGTCACGCTCAGCTCGGAGATCTGCGTCGTCGTCAGCGCAGCGGCCTGGGCCGAGGTCAGCGCGTTGATCTGCGCCGTGCCCAGCGCGGCCAGCTGCTCACCGCGCAGCGCGGCGATCTGGGCCGTGCCCAGCAGGGCCACGTCGGCGGTGTCCAGGGAAGCCAGCGCGGCGGCGTCCAGCGCAGCGATCTGCGCCGTCGTCAGCACCGGCACCTGGGCCGAGGTCAGGGCCTTGAGGGCGTCGCCGGTGAAGGCGGCCATGTTCTCGGGGGCGATGGCGCGCAGTTGCGCGCTGCTCAGCACCGAGATGTCGAGCGTGTCCATCGCGGCCAGCTGGTCGGCGCTCAGGCTGGCCATCTGCGCCGTGCCCAGGGCCTGGAACTGGGCCGTGCCCATGCCGGTGAAGTCGGTGAGGTCCAGCGCCGCGAGCTGGCTGGTCGTCAGCGCCGCCACCTGGGCGGTGCCGAGCGCGGCCACCTGGGCGGCCGTCAGCGCGGTGATCTGGGTGTCGGTCAGCGAGCGCAGCTGCGTGCTGCCCAGGGCCGCGAGGTCGGCGGTCTGCAGGTTGCTCACCTGTTCTTCGGTCAGCGCCGTCAGCTGGCCGGCCGTGAGCGCGGCGAACTGCGCCGTGGTCAGGGTGTTCAGCGTGTCGGTGCTCAGGGCCGAGAGCAGGCCGGCGTCGATGTTGGCCACCTGGGCGGTGCCGAGCGCGGCGATCTGGGCGCTGCTCAGCAGCGTCACGCCTTCAGCGCCCAGGGCGTTGATCTGGGCGCTGCCCAGCTTGACGAGGTCGGCGGTTTCCAGTGCCGTCAGGTTGCCCGAGGCGAGCGCGGCCACCTGGCCCACGCTCAGCGCGGCGGCCTGGGCCGTGGTCAGCGCGGCCACGGCGGCGGCCGAGAGCGCACCCACGGTGTCGGGCGTGAGGGCCCGCACCTGCGTCACGCTCAGCGCGGCCACGTCGGCGGCTTCCAGCGCGGCGGCCTGTTCGGTGCTCAGCACCGACAGTTGCGCCGTGGTGAAGGCGGCGAACTGCGCCGTCGTCAGCGTGGCCAGGTTGCTGGCTTCCAGGCCGGCGATCTGCGTCGTCGTCAGCGCGGCCACCTGGCGGGTGCCGAGCGCGCCGAACTGGGTGCTGCTGAACTGGTTGAGCTGCTCGGCCGTGAAGGCGCCGATCTGCTCGGTGTTCATCGCAGCCAGGTCCAGGGTCTGCAGCGCGGTCAGCACGTTGGCGGCCAGGCCCGAGACCTGGCCGGCGCTCAGCGCGGCCACCTGGGCCGTGGTGAGGGCCTGCACGGCGGCGCTGCCCAGGCCGCCGAGGGCCTCGGTGCTGAAGGCGCGCACCTGGGCCGTGCTCAGCGCGGCCAGCACTTCGGTGGCCAGCGCACCGGCCTGTTCGGCCGTCATCGCGGCGATCTGCGCCGTGCTCAGCGAGAGGTATTGCGCGGTGCCCAGCGCGGCCTGGTCGGCGGCGTCGAGCGCGGCGAACTGCGCCGTCGTCAGCGCGGCCAGCTGGGCCGTGGTGAGCGCACCCACCTGGGTGCTGGAGAGCGCCTCGATCTGCGCCGTGCTCAGCAGTTGCACCTGGGCCGTGCTCAGGGCACGCAGGTCCAGCGTTTCCAGCGCGGCCACCTGGCCGCCGGTGAGGGCGGCGATCTGGGCATCGCTGAGGGCACGCACCTGCGCCGTGGTCAGCGAGGGAATGGCGGCTTCGCTGAGCGCAGCCAGTGCGGCCGTGCTCATGGCGCGCAGCTGGGCCGTGCCCAGCACCGCCAGGTCGGCGGCCTGCAGGCCGGCGGCCTGGTCGGCGGTCATGGCGGCGATCTGCGCCGTGGTCATGGCGGCGAACTGGGCCGTGCCCATGGCGGCCAGGTCGGCCACCTCGATGGCGGCGAACTGCTGCGCCGTCAGCGCGGCCACCTGGCGGGTGCCGAGGCCGGCGAGCTGGGCGCTGCTCAGCGCTTCCATCTGCACCGTGCTCAGCGTGGCCAGCACCGGGGCGCCGATGGCGGCCAGGTCGGCCGTTTCCAGCGCAGCAACCTGTTCGATGTTCAGGGCCGCGAGCTGGCTGCTGCTCAGCGCGCCGGCTTGCAGCGTGCCCATGCCGGCCAGCGTGGTGGTGGACAGCGCGCCGACGGCGGCGTCACTCAGGGCGCGCACCTGCACCGCGGTGAGCGCGGCGAAGTCGGCCGCTTCCATCGCGGCGGCCTGGGCCGTGGTCAGCGCGGCGAGCTGGGCGGTGGTCATGGCGCGGAATTGCGCCGTGCCCATGGCGGCCAGGTCGTTGGCGTCCAGCGATGCGAACTGCAGCGTCGACAGCGAGGCCACCTGGCGGGTGGTCAGTGCGGCCACCTGGGCGCTGGAGAGCGCGTCGAGCTGGGCCGTCGTCAGCACGGCCAGCTGGGCCGTGTTCATGGCGGCGAGGTCGGCGGTCTGCAGGGCCGCCATCTGTTCGAGCGTGAGCGCTGCCACCTGGGCGGTCTGCAGCGCGGCGGCCTGGGCCGTGGTCAGGGCGGCGATGCCGTCGGCCGACAACGCGGCCACGGTGGCCGTGGTCAGCGCGCGGATCTGCGCCGTGCTCAGCGCGGCGATGTCCACGGTCTCCAGCAGCGGGGCCTGGGTCGCGGTGATGGCCGCAATCTCGGCCGTGCCCAGCGCCTGGAACTGGGTGGAGCTCAGCGCGGCCAGGTTCTCGGCCGACATGCCGGCGATCTGCGCCGGCGTCCAGCCATTGACCTGGCTGCTGCTCAGCGCGGCGAGCTGGGCCGAGCTGAAGGCGGCGAACTGGGCCGAGCTCAGCGCACCGAGCTGGGCCGTGGTGAAGGCGGCCACGTCGGCGGTTTCCATGCCGGCGATCTGGTCGACCGTCAGCGCGGCCACCTGGGCCGTGCCCAGCGCAGCCACCTGGGCCGTGGTGAGGCCCTGGATGGCGGCCACCGAGAGCTGGGCCACGCGGGTGGCGCCGAGCGCGGCGAGCTGGGCCGTGGTGAGCGCGGTCACGTCTTCGGCCTGCAGTTCGGCGGCCTGCGCGGTGGTGATGGCGGCAATCTGCGCCGTGCCCAGGGCACGGAATTGCGCGGTCGTCAGCGCGGCCAGGTCGGCCGGCGTGAGGCTGGCCACCTGGGCCGGCGTCAGCGCCAGCACCTGGGCGGTGGTCAGCGCGGCGAGCTGGTCGGCGTCGAGCACGTCGAGCTGGGCCGTGCTCAGCGCACGCACCGCGGCGGTGTTCAGCAGCACCAGGTTGGCGGTGCTCAGGCTGCCCAGCGCATCGGTGTCGATGGCGGCGGCCTGGTCGGAGGTCATGGCCGCGGCCTGGGCCGTGCCGAGCGCGGCCAGGTGCACGCCTTCCAGCGCGGCGATGGCGGCGGTGCCCAGCGCGGCGAAGCGGGCGGCGCCCAGCGCCGTGATGTCGGCGGCGTCCATGCCGGCGGCCTGGGCCGCGGTGATGGCAGCGACCTGGGCCGTGCCCATGGCGGCGAAGTGTTCGGTGGCCAGGGCCGAGAGGTTGCCGGCGTCGATGTCGGCGATCTGCTCGGTGGTGAGGGCGGCCACCTGGGTGGTGGTCAGCGTGGCCAGCGAGGTGGCACCCAGCGCGTCGAGCTGGGCTTCGCTCAGCGCACGCACCTGGGCCGTGCCCAGGGCGCGCAGGTTGGCGCTGCTCATCAGCGCCAGGTCGGCGGTTTCCAGCACCGCCACCTGGGCGGTGGTGAGGGCCGCGGCCTGCGCCGTGGTCAGGCCCGAGATGCCGTCGGCCGACAGCGCGGCCACGTTGGTCGGGCTCAGCGCGGCGATCTGCAGCGTGCTCATGGCGGCCACGTCAGCCGCCTCCAGCGCGGCGGCCTGGGCCGGCGTCAGCGCCGCCACCTGCGTGGTGCTGAGCGCACCGATCTGCGTGGGCGTCAGCGCGGCGATGTCATCGGCGCTCAGCAGCCCGATCTGGGCCACGGTGAGGGCGCGCATCTGCGCGGTGCCGAGAGCGGCCAGCTGGTCGGGCGTGAGTGCGTTGATCTGCGTGTCGGCCAGGGCCGCCACCTGGGCCGTGCCGAAAGCGGCGATGTCGGCCGTTTCCATCTGCGCCAGCACGGCGGGCTCGATGGCGCGCACCTGGGCCGTGCTCAGCGCGGCGGCCTGCTCGGTGGTGAGCGAAAGCATGGTGTCGCCGGTGATGGCGGCGATCTGCGTCGGGCTCAGCGCGCGGATCTGCGTCGGCGTCAGCGCCGCGAAGTCGGCGGCTTCCAGCTGGGCCATCTGCTCGGCCGTGATGGCTGCCACCTGCGCGGTGGTGAGCTTGGCGAACTGGGCCGTGCTCAGCGCGTTGAGCTGGTCGGGCGACATGCCGGCGATCTGCGCCGTGCTCAGGCCGCTGACCTGGGCCGTGCTCAGCGCGGCCAGCTGGTCGGCCGACAGCGCGGCGAGCTGGGCGCTGCTCAGCGCCAGCACCTGCGTGCCGTTGAGGGCCGACAGCGCCAGCGTGCTGACGCCGGTGAGGTCGTCGGCGTCGATGGCGCGCAGCTGGGCGGTGCTCAGCGCGGCGGCTTGCGCCGAGGTCAGCGCAGCGACCTGCCCGCCGTCCAGCGCGGCGATGTTGGCCGTGCTCAGCGCGGCATAACGGTCGGACGAGAGGGCGGCCAGGTCGGCGGCTTCCAGCGCCACGGCCTGCGTGGTGGTGAAGGCGGCGATCTGCGCCGTGGTGAAGCCGGCGTACTGGGCGCTGCTCAGCGAGGCCAGGTCACCGGCCTCCAGCGTGGCCACCTGGGCGGCGGTGAGTTGCGAGATCTGCAGCGTGCTCAGGCCGGCCAGCTGCTCGGGCGACAGCGCCTCCAGCTGGTCGGACGACAGCGAACGCAGCTGGCTGCTGGAGAGCTGGCCGAGCTGCGCGCTGCTCAGCGCGGTGAGGTCGTCGGCGGCCATGGCGCGCAGCTGCGTCGTGGTCAGCGCGGCCATCTGGGCGGTGCCCAGGTCCTTGCCGAGCGCGGCCACCTGGTCGGCGCTCATCGCGGCGATGGCGGCGGTGCTGACGGCCCGCACCTGGGCCGAGCTCAGCACGGCAAGGTCGGCGGTTTCCAGCGCGGCGGCCTGGTCGCTGCTCAGCGAGGCGATCTGGGCCGTGCCCATGGCGGCGAAGGCGGCGGTGCCCAGGCCGGCCAGTTCATCGGCGGCCACGGCGCGCAGCTGGGCGGTGGTGAGGGCGGCAATGCGGGTCGGGTCCAGCGCGGTGAGCTGGGTGCCGCTCAGGGCCTCGATCTGGGCCGTGCCCAGCGCGGCGATCTGCGCCGTGCCCATGGCGGCGAGCTTGGCGGTGGCCAGCGCGGCGAGGTCGTCGGCGTCGATGGCACGCACCTGCTGCGTGGTCAGCGCGGCGATCTGGCCGGTGGTCAGCGCGCCCAGGGCTTCAGCGCCCATGGCGGTGATGGCGCTGCTGCTCAGGCCCTTGATGGCCAGGGTGCTGATGGCGGCGAGGTCTTCGGTCTGCAGCGCGGCGGCCTGCTCGGTGCTCAGGCGGGCGATCTGGCTCGAGCTCATGCCCGAGAACTGTTCCGTCGTCAGCGCGTTCAGGCGCTCGGGGGTGAGGCTGGCGATCTGCGCGCTGCTCAGGCCACCGATCTGGGTGGAGGTGAGCGCCCGCAGTTCGGCGGTGTCGAAGGTGGCGATCTGGTCGGTGGTCATCGCACCGATCTGCGCCGAGCTGAAGGCGACCAGCTTGTCCGTGGTCAGCACCGCCAGGTCTTCGGTTTCCAGCGCACGCACCTGGGCGGTGGACATGCCGGCCAGCTGGGCGGTGGTGAGGCCGGCCACCTGGGCGGTGGTCAGCGCGGCGATGCCGCTGGCACTGAGGCCGCCGATCTGCGTGGGCGACAGCGCCGAGAGGTCGATGGTGCTGCTGGCGTCGTCTTCGAACAGCGCGCCAAGCTGGCCCGAGCTCAGCGCGGCCAGCTGGGCCGAGCCGAACACGGCGGCCTGCGTGGTGCTCAGCGCGGCCAGCATGGCCGTGCTCAGGCCACGCATCTGCGCGGCGGTCAGCGCGGCGAGGTCGGCGGTTTCAAAGGCCGCGAAGTCGGCGGTGCCCATGGCCGTGAAGTGGCCGGCCGTGAGGCCCTGCACCTGCGCCGTGCTCAGCGAATTGAGCTGGGCCGTGCCCATGGCCGCCACGGCCTCGGTGCTCAACGAGCCGATCTGGCGCGAGCCCAGCGCGGCGAAGTCTTCCGTGGCCAGGCCCGTGACCTGTGCCGTGCTCAGCGCGCCCAGCTGCGAAGGCGTGAGCGCGGCGAACTGGGCCGTGCTCAGCAGGTTGATGTTGCTGCCCAGCGCGACGATGTGCTCACGCGTCAGGCCGGCGATCTGGGTCGAGCCCAGCTGTGCGAAATCGGCGGTCAGGCCCACCACCTGGGTGGTGCTCATGGCGCCGATCTGCGCGGCGGTCATGGCGGCGAGGTCGCCGTCGAGCTGGCCGACGTTGGCGCCCAGCGCGGCCACCTGCCCGGCGCTGAGGGCGGCCACCTGGGCCGAGGTGAAGGCGGCGACTTCGCTGCCGTCGAGCGAGGCGATGACGGCCGTGCTCAGCGCACGCACCTGGGCCACGCTCAGCGCCGCGATGGCGGCGGTGCCCAGCTGCGCAAACTGCGCCGTGGTGATGCCGGCCATGGGCCCGGCAGCCAGGGTGGCGATGTCTTCGGAAGCCAGTGCCGTGCCCAGCGCGGCGATGGCGCTGCTGCTCAGGCCGTTGATCTGGGTGGAGGTGAGCACGCCGATGTCGGCGGTGAGGCCGGGCGCCTGGGCGCTGCTCAGCGTGGCCAGCTGGGCCGAGCTCAGCGCGGCGACCCGTTCGGTGGCCAGCGCATCGAGGTCGGCGGCGCTCAGGCCGTCGAGCTGCACGCCGGTGAGGGCGCGCACCTGGGCCGTGGTCAGCGCGTTGAGCTGTTCGGTGCTGAAGGCGCCCAGCTGCGTGCTGGTGAGCGCACCCAGGCGCGAGGTGCCCAGGGCGACGAGGTCGTCGGTGGACAGGCCGGCCACGGCGGCGGTGTTGATGGCACCCAGCTGGGCCAGCGACAGCGCGTTCAGCTGGTCGCTGCTCAGCACGTTGATGTCGGCGCTTTCCAGGCCGGAGATGGCGCCGGTGCTGAGCAGGCGCAGCGCTGCCGTCGACATCGCGGCGATCTCGGCCGTGGTCAGCGAGGTGCCGTAGGCGGCGCCCAGCGAGGCCACCTGCGTGGTCGTCAGCGCGGCGAGCTGCGCTTCGGTGATGGTGTCCAGGCGCGCCAGTTGCGCGGTGCTCATGGCGGCCACTTGCGTGGGCGTCAGGGCTTCGATCTGGCCCGTGGTCAGTGCGTCGACGGCGGCGGTGCTGAGCGCGCGGATCTGCGCCGTGCTCATCACGGCCAGGTCGGCGGTTTCCAGCGCTGCGGCCTGCGGGCCGCTGAAGCCGGCGATCTGCGCCGTGCTCAGCACGGCGATGTCGGCAGTTTCCAGCGCGTCGATGGACGCGGTGGCGATGGCGCGGATCTGCGCCGAGGTGAGCGCGGCGATCTGCGAGGTGCGCAGCGCGGCGATGGCGTCGTCGCCCAGGCCGGGGATGGCGGCGGTGTTCAGCGCCGCCACTTGCGCGGTGCTGAGTGCGGCGATGTCGTCGGTGCCCAGCGCTGCCAGCTGCGCGCTGGTGAGCTGGCGGATCTGCGTCGTGCCCAGGCCTGCGATCTGTTGTGTGCTCAGCGCCGAGATCTGCTCGGTGGTGAGCGCGGCGAACTGCACGCTGCTCAGCGCGGCCAGGCCGGTGGTGCCCAGCGCGGCGATGTCAGCGCTGCTGATGGCCTGGATGTCGCTGGTGCCCAGGGCACGCAGCTGGGTGGAGGTGAGTGCGGCGATCTGCGCCGAGCTCATCGCCGTGAAGTCGGCTTCGGACAGCGCCACCAGCTGCGCGCTGCTCAGGGCGCGCACGGCGGTGGTGGACAGTGCCCCGATCTGCGCCGTGTCCAGCGCCACCACGCCCGCGGTCCCCAACGCGGCGATCTGGGTGGCGGTGAGGGCCGAGACGGCCTGCGTGGCGATGGCAGCGATGTCCACCGTCTGCATCGAGGCCAGCTGGCCCGTCGTCAGCGCCTGCACCTGTTGCGAGGCCAGGGCGTTGATCTGTTGCGTGGTGAAGGCCTGCACCTGCGTGGTGGACAGGGCCTGCACCTGCGTGGCCGTGAACTGCGTCACATCGGGCGCGTCGATGGCCGCGATCTGCGCTGCCGTGAACATCCGCAGCCCGCTCACCGAGATGGCCGGCATCTGCGGGCCGGTCAGCGCGGCGATCTGTGCCGTGCTGAAGGCCGCCCAGTCTTCGGTCGTCAATGCCGCGATCTGCGCCGTCGTCATGACGGAAATTTGCGCGGGAGTGAAGTTCGGAATGTTCGTGGCCATGGGGCTAGTCCTTAGGGGTACCGGGGGGGCTTCGGCGGCGGGCTTCGGGTTCGGCCCGACCGCCTTCCGGGTCATGTCTTCGGGGTATCGGTGTGCCTGAGGGGGGACTTGAGCCCAAAGCGGCTGGCTTTTCGGCCGCTTATTCACGCTGTGTGCCGGGTCGGCCCGTGCTGGGGCAGTGCCGGGGCCTTGCGCCCCGGGGTGCACGCTGCGGCCCGTGGGCGCAGCCAAACAGCAGCAGTGAAGCGGCGGGCCTGGGGCCCGCTCGCACCAGGGCTTTCGGCAGCCTGGGCGGCAACTTGAGGCCGCCCGCCCAAAAAAAGCGGCCCTGCGCGCGCGGGGCGGCAGGGCCGGGGTGGGGTGAGGGGGCGCTGGTGCTGGCTTACTTGCCGGCGGGCACCTTGCCTTCCACACCCTTCACATAGAAGTTCACGCCGCCGAGGAACTTGTCGTCGGCCACGGCGCCGGCGGCCAGCACTTCCTTGCCGTCCTGGCCGAAGAGCGGGCCTTTCCAGATATGGAAGCTGCCGTCCTTCAGCCCGGCCTTGACCTGGGCCACCTGGGCTTGCGTCTCGGCCGGTACCGTGGCGTTGATGCTGACGATGTCGATGGCGCCTTCTTTCACGCCCCACCACACCGCGCCGGTGGACCAGCTGCCTTCCAGCGCGTCTTTCGTGGCCTTCACGTAATAGGGGCCCCAGTTGATGACGGCGCTGGCCAGGTGGGCCTCGGGCGCGTAGGCCGTCATGTCGCTGTCCCAGCCGAAGGCCAGCTTCTTGTTCTTGGCGGCGGTCTGCAGCACGGCCGAGCTGTCGGTGTTCTGGAACAGCACGTCGGCACCCTGGTTGATCAGGCTCTGCGCGGCTTCGGTTTCCTTGGGCGGGTTGAACCACTCGTTGACCCAGACCACCTTGGTCTTGATCTTCGGGTTCACGCTCTGCGCGCCCAAGGTGAAGCTGTTGATGTTGCGGATGACCTCGGGGATGGGGATGCTGCCCACCACGCCCAGGACGCCTGCCTTGCTCATCTTGCCGGCGATGATGCCGGCCATGTAGGCGCCTTCGTAGGTGCGGCTGTCGTAGGTGCGCAGGTTGGCCGCCGTCTTGTAGCCGGTGGCGTGCTCGAACTTGATGCCTGGGTGGTCGGCCGCGACCTTGAGCATGGGCTCCATGTAGCCGAAGGTGGTGCCGAAGACCAGCTGCGCGCCCTGGCCGGCCATGTCGCGGAACACACGTTCGGCGTCGGCGCTCTCGGGCACCTGTTCAACAAAGCTCGTGACCACGCGGCTGCCGAATTCCTTCTCGATGGCCTTGCGGCCGTTGTCGTGCGCGAAGGTCCAGCCGCCGTCGCCCACGGGGCCGACGTAGGCGAAGGCGATCTTCAACGGCGCCGGTGCGGCGGCCGAAGCGGCGGCCGAGGCCGGGGCCGCGGCGGCGGGGGCTTCTTCCTTCTTGCCGCAGCCGGCCAGCAGCGTGGCCGCAGCGGCCAGCGTGGACCATGCGGCGGTGCGCATCAGCGTGCGCTTGTGGGTGTCGATCGGGTCGATCATGGGTTCTCTCTTGGTGGTGGTCGAAATCACGAACCGGCCGGCTTTCAGCCGCCCGGGAAAAACGGTTTGCCCAGCGCCGCGGGCATGTTGGCGCGCACAAAACCCGCGTTGCGCGAGATGAGCACCAGCACCACGATGGTGGCCAGGTAGGGCAGCATGCTCAACAGCTGGCTGGCCACTTCCACGCCCTGGCCTTGCAGGTGGAACTGCAGCATCGTCACGCCGCCGAAGACATAGGCGCCCAGCAGCACGCGGCCGGGCCGCCAGGTGGCGAAGGTGGTCAGGGCCAGCGCGATCCAGCCCTTGCCGGCCACCATGCCTTCCACCCACAGCGGCGTGTAGACCAGGCTGAGGTAGGCCCCGGCCAGCCCGCACAGCGCGCCGCCGGCCAGCACCGCCCCGAAGCGGATGCGCCGCACCGGGTAGCCCAGCGCGTGTGCCGATTCGGGCGATTCACCCACCGCACGCAGCACCAGCCCGGCGCGGCTGCGGTAAAGCCACCAGCCCAGGCCGAGGGCGAGCAAGAGCGTGAGGTAAACCATGGGGTGCTGGCGGAAGAAGGCCGGGCCGATGAAGGGGATGTCGGCCAGCACCGGCACCTGGAAGTTCAAACGCGGGCCCAGTTGCGCCTGCACGAAGCCCACGCCCACGAAGGCCGAGAAGCCGCCGCCGAAGAGGCTGAGCGCCAGGCCCGTGGCCACCTGGTTGGTGTTCAGACCGATGGCGAGTGCGCCGAACAGCGCGGCCATGCCGGCACCGGCCAAGGCCCCGGCACCGAAGGCCAGGATGTCGCTGCCGGTGGCCACGCCGGTGGCGAAGCCGGCGACAGCGGCCACGAGCATCATGCCCTCGGCGCCGAGGTTGACGACGCCGGCACGTTCGTTGATCAACAAGCCCAGGCCGGCGAGGGCGAGCACGGTGCCGGCGTTGAGGGTGGCGGCGATGAGGAGGGCGAGGGCGTCCATGCTTGAGTGGCCGTGCTGCTTGTCTCAGGCGCTGCGCTTTGCGTCGCGGCGGGCGGTGCCCGCTGTGGGCGCAGGCTGGCGCGGTCTCACGATCGCGCTCCCCGAGCCAACCACCGCACCCGGTAGCCGATCAAGGTGTCGCAAGCCAAGAGCGTGAACAGCAGCAACCCCTGGAACACCCCGGTCAGCGATTTCGGCAAGCCCAGGCGCGATTGCGCCAGCTCACCCCCGATGTAGAACATGCTCATCAGCACACCCGCGAACACGATGCCCACCGGGTGCAGCCGGCCCACATAGGCCACGATGATGGCGGCGAAGCCGTAGCCGGCCGGCAGCTGCGGCGTCAGCTGGCCCAGCGGCCCCGCCGCTTCCAGCCCGCCGGCCAGGCCGGCCAGCCCCCCGCTGAGCAGCAGCGCCGTCCACAGCGCGCTGCGCGAAGAAAAACCCGCGTAGCGGGCCGCCGCCGGCGCCAGCCCGCCCACCTGCAGCGCAAAACCGCGGTAGCTGCGGAAGAGAAACACCCACACCAGCCCCACCGCCGCCAGCGCCACCAGCAAGCCCGCGTGCACACGCAGCGGTGGCGCCAGCCGCGGCACGCGCGCTTCGGCCGCGAAGGTGGCGGTCTGCGGGAAGTTGTAGCCGGCCGGGTCTTTCCAGGGCCCGTAGACCAGATAGCTCAGCAGCAGGCCGGCCACGTAGACCAGCATCAGGCTGACCAAGATCTCATTGGCATTGAAGCGGTCGCGCAGGAGCGCCACGATGGCCGCCCAGGCCATGCCGCCGGCCACACCGGCCAGCAGCACCGGCACCACCCACCAAGGGCCGAAGCCGAGACCGCCGCTGCCGCTGGCACCCGCCTGCAGCGCCACCCAGCCCGCACACAGCGCACCCACGATGTACTGCCCCTCGGCGCCGATGTTCCACACCTGGCTGCGGAAACACACCGCCAGCCCGAGTGCAATCAGCACCAGCGGCGTGGCCTTCACGCTCAGCTCTGACAAGGCGTAGCCGCTGGAGAGCGGCAGCACGAAAAACACCTCCAGCCCGCGCAGCGGGTCGCGGCCCAGCAGCGCAAAGAGGCCCGTGCCCACCGCCACCGTCAGCAGCAGCGCCAGCAGCGGGCTGGCCAGCGACATCAGCTGCGAAGGCTGCGCGCGCGGCTCCAGCTTCAGCATGCCGGGGCCTCCGCGCTGGCGGGCGCCTGGGCCGGTGTTTCGTCCCACAAACCGCTCATCCACGCGCCGATCTGCGCCACGCTGGCCTGCGCCACCGGCACCGCGGGCGAGAGCCGCCCTTGCGCCATCACGCACAGCCGGTCGGACAACTGGAACAGCTCGTCGAGCTCTTCGCTCACCACCAGCAAAGCGCAGCCCGCCTCGCGCAGCGCCAGCAGTTCACCGCGGATCTGCGCCGCCGCGCCCACGTCCACGCCCCAGGTGGGCTGGCTGACGATCAGCAGCCTTGGCTTCGCGTCGATTTCGCGCCCGACGATGAACTTCTGCAGGTTGCCGCCCGACAAGCTCTTGGCCGCCGCACCCGCACCCCCGGCGCGCACACCGAAGCGCGCGATCAGACTTTCGGCCAGGCGCTGCGCCTGCCCGCTGCGCAGCCAGCCGCCGCGGCCCACGGCCTCGGTGCGCGTGAGCAGCGTGTTCTGAGCCAGGCTCAGCGTGGGCACGGCGCCGCGGCCCAGGCGCTCTTCGGGCACGAAGTGCAGGCCCAGATCTCGACGCTGGCGCGGGCCGGCGCGGGCGATGTCGGTGCCGCCCAGCGTGATGCTGCCTGGCGCGGCGCGCATGTCTTCGCCCGAGAGTGCCGCCATCAGTTCCTGCTGGCCGTTGCCCGAAACACCCGCGATGCCCAGCACCTCGCCGGCGCGCAGCTGCAGCGTGAGGCCTT
Source organism: uncultured beta proteobacterium (assembly GCA_963788035.1). Taxonomy (GTDB): domain Bacteria; phylum Pseudomonadota; class Gammaproteobacteria; order Burkholderiales; family Burkholderiaceae_C; genus Rubrivivax. Next base: position 754,032 of record CAWBFC010000005.1, on the reverse strand, counting down.
GCAAGTCGGTGCCGAAGGGTTCTTGCCTGGGCAAGCTCAGGTTCTGCACTTGCAGCACCGTCGTGCCTTCTGTGGGCCTGCGCGCCTGCAGCGCGGGCGGCTCGGCGCCGATCATCAGGCGCGAGAGGCTGGCATTGTTTTCTTCGCGCGGGTCGACCACGCCCGTGACCTTGCCGCCGCGCAGCACCGTGCAGCGCTGGCACAGCGCGCGGATTTCATCGAGCTTGTGGCTGATGTAGAGGATGCTGCAGCCCTGCTCGGCCAGGCGGCGCAACGTGATGAAGAGCTGCGCCACCGCCTGCGGTGTGAGCACCGAGGTGGGTTCGTCCAGGATCAAGAGCTGCGGTTTCGTCATCAGCGCCCGCACGATCTCCACGCGCTGGCGTTCGCCCACGCTCAGCGTGTGTACCGGGCGCTGCGGTTCCACCGCCAGGCCGTAGCTGGTGGCCAGCTCGGTGATGCGCTGCGTCACCTCGGGCAGCTTCAGGCCGCGGTCCAGGCCCAGCCAGACGTTTTCGGCCACGGTGAGCGTGTCGAAGAGGCTGAAGTGCTGGTAGACCATGCTGATGCCCAAAGCCCGCGCTTGCGCCGGGCTCTGCAGCGCCACAGGCTGGCCGTTGAAAAGCATCTGGCCGGCGTCGGCTTGCACCGCGCCGTAGATGACTTTCATCAGCGTGCTCTTGCCCGCGCCGTTTTCGCCCAGCACGGCGTGGATCTCGCCGGGCGCCACGCTGAGGTTCACGCCGTCGTTGGCGCGCACGGCGGGGTACTGCTTGCTGATGCCGGTGAGTTCGAGGCGGGGGGTGGCCACGCGGTTCATGACGCGGTTCATGAGGCTGGCATTGTCACCACGGCGGCGCCCGCCAGGCGGGGCTGGGCGGGCGCCGGCGGGCTGGCTGGGCCTCAGAAGCGGTGGCGGATGCCGGTGGCCAGCGTGGTGCCGGTGCTGCGGCCGGTGTACTTGTCGCTCATGAAGATGCCGTAGACCTCGGTGCGCTTGCTCATACCGTGGGTGTAGCCCAGGGTGATCATGTCGCTCTCGGGCTTGGTGGCGGCGCCGGCCGTGGCGATGCTGCCCATGCCGTAGGCGGCCAGGAAGGCGCCCGTAGCGCCCACCGGCACGCTGGCGCTGAGGTTGAGGTTCTTCACCTTCACCTTCGTGGTGGCGTCGGTCTGGATCACGCCGTACTGGACGAAGAACTTGGCGAACTTGGCGTCGAAGCTGCCGCCGAACTGGTAGGCGTTCTGGTCGGTGAAGCCCGGGAAGGCCGCGATGCCGCGGCCCAGCGTGCCCTGCGACTGCACCTTCTGCCAGGCGGCGGTGAAGCCGATGGGCCCGCCGAAGTACACGAGATTGGCACCCCAGTTCGGCCCGCGCGAGTTGGCCGCGCCTTCACCGGCGGCCACCTGCACGTTGCCCGAGAGGCCGCCGAAACGCGGCGAGCTGTAGCCGATGCTGTTGTTCCAGCCCGAATCACCCACCAGCGGCGTGCCGTAGGGCGCGTTGTAGTACTGGCGGATGGTGGGCGAGTAGCCGAAGCTGTCGCCGAAGCTGTTGAAGAGCAGCGAGCTCACGAACAGCGGCGGGCCCATGCGCCCGAAACGCAGCGTGCCGAAGCCGCCCGAGAAGCCGACGTTGGCGTTGCGGCCCCAGAAGCCGTCGACACCGTTCACGCGGCCGGCGGTGCCGGCGTCCACGAGCAGAAAACTCTCCAGCGCGAAGTTCACCTTCAGGCCACCGCCCAGGTCTTCGGTGCCCTTGAAGCCGATGTAGCTGGTGCTGAAGTTGCCGCTGTCCAGGCGCTTGACCTTGGCGCCGCCGGCCACCTGGAACTGGCCCGCGGCCACGTCGAGCAGGCCATAGGCGGTGACGGCGGACTGCGCCTGCGCGCCGCTGGCGGCCAGCAGGGCGGCGGTGGCCAGCGCGAAAGTGGACGGAGCGGTTCTCGGGTGATGCATGCGGGGCCTCCTCGGGGCTTCGGTTCTGGGGGTCTTGTCTGGGCGCTGCACGCCATGCGCAGCGCTTTCCGTCCAGCCCTCAGCAAGAAGCAGGCCTCATTTGTCATCACCCCGTCATCAGACGCCCGGCCACATAGGTGGCGGCGAGCTGGCGCTCGTCGGCCAGCGTCAGCCAGGCGAACACGCGGGCGTGCAGCGGTTGCGCGGCCAGGCCCGGCACCGCGCCGGTGGCCACCGCATCGCGGTGGGTGCCCACCGGGCCGGCGGCCCAGCGCCAGACGGCGAGGTCGGCCGTGGCGCCTGCCCCCAGGTGGCCGATCTCGTGCGCCAGGCCCAGCGCCTCGGCCGCGCCGCGTGTGGCGGCGTGCAGCAGCGTCCAGGCGCTCAGCGTCGTGCCGCGCAGCGCCTGCACCTTGTAGGCCTCGGCCAGCGTGCGCGGCAGGCTCAGGCTGGTGCCGCCGCCAACGTCAGAAGCGATGCTGACGCGGTGGCCGGTGTCGATGGCGCCCTGCCAGTCGAAAAGTCCGCTGCCGAGAAAGAGGTTGCTGCTCGGGCTGTGGGCGATGTGTGCACCGGTGTCGCGCAGCAACGCCCTGTCCTGGGCATCCAGCCAGATGCCGTGCGCCAGCACGGCGCGTTCGTGCAGCAGGCCGGCGCGGTGGTAGACGTCGAGGTAGCTGCGCGCCTCGGGGAAAAGCTTGGCCACCCAGGCCACCTCGTCGCGGTTCTCGGCCACGTGGGTCTGCATGTACAGGCCGGGGTGGCGGCGGCCCAGCTCACCGGCCATGGCCAGCTGCTCGGGCGTGCTGGTGACGGCGAAGCGCACCGTCACGGCATAGGCGTTGCGGCCCTGGCCGTGCCAGCGTTCGATCAGCGCCTCGCAATCGGCGCGCGCGCCATGCACGTCGTCGCGCAGGCCTACGGGCGCGTGGCGGTCCATCAGCACCTTGCCGGTGATGAGGCGCATGCCGCGTTGCGTGGCGGCTTCGAACAGCGCCTCGGCGCTGCTGCGGTGCACGGTGGGGAAAACGACGGCGGCGGTGGTGCCGTGGGCCAGCAGCGCATCGACAAAACGCGCCGCGCCCTCGGCGGCCACGGCCGGGTCGGCATAACGCTGCTCGGCCGGGAAGGTGTAGGTGTTCAGCCAGTCCAGCAGCGTGGCGCCCCAGCTGGCAATCACGTCCAGCTGCGGCGCGTGCACGTGGGTGTCGATGAAGCCCGGCATCAGCAGGTGGCCGCGGTGGTCGTGCTGCTGCCAACCGGGCCCGGGCGTGAAGCTGGCGGCGGGCTCGGCGCCCTGGATGCGGCCGTCGGCGCCGATCATCAGCCAGTGGTCGGGCCGGAAACGCACGCCCTGCAGCGTGGGGCTGCCCCAGCTGGGGGCGGTGGTGAAGTCGAGCAGGTCGGCGCGCAGCGCCTGGGGGGCAAGGGTAGAGGGGCTCACGGCGAGATCATCGCCCAGACCCGAAGCCGGCCCGCGACCGGCGGCGTTCGGCGTGCGGCCCGCGGCCTTCGGTGGACGGCGGGCCGGGCCCGGCGCGGGCCTTGCATCTGGCTTACCCTTGCGCCCGATATGAGTGAGCCCATGCCTGCCGAAGTTGTCCGCCCTGTTCGCCCTGTGCGCTTTTTCCACCGCGGTGCCGTCGTGGAAGTGGCCGACGCCGCGCCCACGCGCACCGTGCTCGAATGGCTGCGCGAAGACGCGCGCTGCACTGGCACGAAAGAAGGCTGCGCCGAAGGCGATTGCGGCGCCTGCACCGTGGTGCTGGGCGAGCGCGATGCGCAGGGCCAGCTGCAGTTGCGCCCGGTGAACGCCTGCATCCAGTTCCTGCCCACGCTGGACGGCCGTGCGCTGTTCACGGTGGAAGACCTGGCGCCTATCGCCCAAGGCTGCGGTGCCGGCGCCTTGCACCCGGTGCAGCAAGCGATGGTGGACTGCCACGGCTCGCAATGCGGCTTCTGCACGCCGGGCTTCGTGATGAGCTTGTGGGCCGGCTACGAGCAACGTGTGGGCAGCGGGGCCGTGCCGACGCGGCAGGAGGCCGCCGATGAGCTCTCGGGCAATCTTTGCCGCTGCACCGGCTACCGGCCCATCCTCGATGCCGCACAGGCCGCTTACGCCGCACCGCCGGTGGCGTTGGCGCGTGAACCGGTGCTGGCCGCGCTGGCGCAGCTCGCACAAGACCCGCCGCTGCATTTCGAAGCCGGTGGTGTGCACTTCCACGCGCCGCAAACGCTGGCGGATTTCGCCGCGCTGCGTCTCGCCAAGCCGCAGGCTCGCGTCCTGGCCGGCAGCACCGATGTTGGCCTGTGGGTGACGAAGCAGTTCCGCGATCTCGGCGACATCCTCTACCTCGGCCGTGTGGCCGAACTGCAAACGGTGCATGCCACGGCCACGCACATCGAGATCGGCGCCGGCGTTTCACTGCAAGCCGCCTGGGCGGCGCTGGCGGCCGAGTGGCCCAGCCTGCGTGACGTGTGGCTGCGCTTCGCCGGCCTGCCGGTGCGGCTGAGCGGCACCATGGGCGGGAACGTGGCCAACGGCTCGCCCATCGGCGATGCGCCGCCGGTGCTCATCGCTTTGGGCGCGGCCATCGTGCTGCGCCAGGGCGAACGTGTGCGCGAAATGCCGCTGGAAGACTTCTACGTCGACTACATGAAAAACCGCCTGGCGCCCGGCGAATTCGTGCAGGCGCTGCGCGTGCCGCGCGCGGTGCCGGGGCAGGTGCTGCGCGTCTACAAGATCAGCAAACGTTTCGATTGCGACATCTCGGCGGTGTGCGCCGCCTACAGCCTGCAGTTGGCCGAGGGCCGCGTGCAGCAGGCGCGTATCGCCCATGGCGGCATGGCTGGCACGGTGCGGCGTGCGCCGCAAGCCGAAGCCGCGCTGCAAGGCCAGCCCTGGGCCGCTGAAGGCGAACCCGCGCTGCAGGCCGCGATGGCTGCACTGGCGCAGGACTACACACCGCTGAGCGACATGCGCGCCAGCGCCGCCTACCGCCTGCAGGTGGCGCAGAACCTCTTGCGCCGTTGCTGGCTGGAAACACGCACCGACGCGCCGCTGCCCGAGAGCGCGGTGAACGTGTTTGCGCGGGAGGCCGCGCTGTGAACAAACCTGCCGAGCTGCCCGTTCAAACCACGCAGGCCGGCGCCGTCGGCCAGACGCGCCCGCACGAATCGGCCCACCTGCACGTGGCCGGCGCCGCGCCCTACAGCGACGACATCCCCGAACTCGCCGGCACGCTGCACGCGGCCCTGGGCCTGTCGCCGCTGGCCCATGGCGTGATCGAAAGCCTGGATCTCGCACGCATCCGCCAGCAGCCCGGTGTGGTGGATGTGTTCAGCGCATGCGACATCCCCGGCGCCAACCAGTGCGGCGCGCTGCTGCAAGACGAGCCCATCCTGGCGGGCGAGGCCGGCGACACGCTGCGCTACCGCGGCCAGCCGGTGTTTGCCGTCATCGCCACCACACGCGACGCCGCGCGCCGCGCCGCGGCCCTGGCGAAAGAGGTGGTGCGTGCACAGCCGCTGCTGCCCCTGCTGACGCCGCAAGAAGCCCACGCCGCGCAGCAGTATGTGGTGCCGCCCATGCACCTGCAGCGCGGTGATGCCGCCGCTGCGATGGCCGCCGCGCCGCAACGCCTGGCCGTCTCGTTCGAACTCGGTGGGCAGGAACAGTTCTACCTGGAAGGCCAGATCAGCTACGCCATCCCTCAGGAAGACGGCGGCATGAAGCTGCACTGCAGCACCCAGCACCCCAGCGAGATGCAGCACCACGTGGCCCATGCCTTGCACCGGCCGCTGCACGCCGTGCAGGTGGAATGCCGGCGCATGGGCGGCGGTTTCGGCGGCAAGGAGTCGCAGAGCGCGGTTTTCGCCTGCGTGGCCGCGGTGGCCGCGGCGCGGCTGCACCGCCCCGTGAAGCTGCGTGTCGACCGCGACGACGATTTCCTCATCACCGGCCGCCGCCATTGTTTCCACTTCGAAGCCGAGGTGGGCCACGACGACGAAGGCCGGCTGCTGGCGGCCGATGCCACGCTGGTCTCGCGCGCCGGCCATTGCGCCGATCTGTCGGGCCCGGTGATGACCCGCGCGCTCTGCCACTTCGACAACGCCTACTGGTTGCCGCACGTGGCCTTGCACGGCTACAGCGCGAAGACGAACACGCAGAGCAACACCGCCTTCCGCGGCTTCGGCGGGCCGCAGGGCGCATTTGCCGTCGAGTATCTGCTCGACAGCGTGGCGCGCCGCCTGGGCCGCGATGCGCTGGACGTGCGGCGCGCCAACTTCTACGGCGTGGCGCAGAACAACGTCACCCCGTATGGGCAGACGGTGGACGACAACATCCTGCACCCGCTGGTGGATGAACTCGAAGCCAGCAGCGACTACCGCGCCCGCCGCGCTGCCATCCACGCTTTCAATGCCACGAGCCCGGTGCTGAAGAAGGGCCTGGCGCTCACGCCGCTGAAGTTCGGCATCAGCTTCAACGTCACCCACCTGAACCAGGCCGGCGCGCTGGTGCACGTGTACACCGACGGCAGCGTGCTGGTGAACCACGGCGGCACCGAGATGGGCCAGGGCCTGAACACCAAGGTGGCCCAGGTGGTGGCCCACGAACTCGGGCTGCCGCTGGCCGCCGTGCGCTGCAGCGCCACCGACACGCAGAAGATCGCCAACACCTCGGCCACTGCGGCCAGCACCGGCAGCGACCTGAACGGCAAGGCCGCGCAAGACGCTGCGGTGCAGGTGAAACATCGCCTGGTGGCTTTCATCGCAGCAAAGTGGGGCTGCGCCGAGAGTGCGGTGGTGTTCAGCGCCGGCCGCGTTCAGGCTCCCGGTTTCGACGCCGCTTTTGCCGAGGTGGTGCAACAGGCCTACCTGGCCCGCGTGCAGCTGTGGAGCGACGGCTTCTACGCCACGCCCGGCCTGCATTGGGACAAGGCCAAGCTGCAGGGCCGGCCCTTCTTCTACTTCGCCTACGGCACGGCCTGCAGCGAGGTGCTGCTGGACACGCTGACCGGCGAATGGAAATTGCTGCGCGCCGACGTGCTGCACGACGTGGGCCGCAGCCTGAACCCGGCCATCGACATCGGCCAGATCGAAGGCGCTTTCATCCAGGGCATGGGCTGGCTCACCATGGAAGAGCTCGTGTGGCACCCGGCCGACGGCTCGCCGCGCGCCGGCCTCTTGATGACCCACGCGCCCAGCACCTACAAGGTGCCCACGGCCAACGACTGCCCGGCCGACTTCCGCGTGAAGCTCTACGAGGGCGAGAACCGCCACGACAGCATCCACCGCAGCAAGGCCGTGGGCGAGCCGCCGCTGCTGCTGCCCTTCAGCGTGTTCTTTGCACTGCGCGACGCGGTTTCGGCCGTGGGCGGGCACCGTGTGGACCCGCCGCTGCAGGCCCCCGCCACGGGTGAGGCCTTGCTGCGTGCCATCACGGCCGTGCAGCAGGCCACGGCCCACGGATGATCGAGCTGCGCGGCGCCGCGCTGCAGTGGCAGGCCGCGGCGCGGCCGGCCGTGGTGGTGAGCGTGGGCGCCACGCAGGGCAGCGTGCCGCGCGAGACCGGCACGCGTTTGCTGGTGGCGGCCGACGAGGTGCTGGGCACCATCGGCGGCGGGCACCTGGAGTTGCAGGCCATCGCCGATGCGCGCGCGCTGCTTTCTCGAGGCGCCTCGGCAGCGGCTTTTGAGCAGCGCATCGCCCTCGGCCCCAGCCTGGGCCAGTGCTGCGGTGGCGCGCTGACGCTCCATTTCACGCCCTTGGCGCAGGCCATGCCGGCCGCTTGGCAAGCCGAGCCCCCGCGTTTTTTCCTGCAGCTCTACGGCGCCGGCCACGTGGGCCGCGCCATCGTGCGGCTGCTGGCCGACCTGCCCTGCCGCGTGCAATGGGTGGATGAGCGCGAGAGCGAGTTCCCGCCCGGCCCGCTGCCACCGCACATTGAAAAAGTCTGTGTCGAACCGGTGCAGGCCGAGGTGAGCGCCGCGCCGCCCGCTGCGTTTTTCCTGGTGCTGACCCACAGCCACGCGCTCGATCTGGCGCTGGCCGAAGCCATCCTCGCGCGCGGTGATGCAGCCTGGTTCGGGCTCATCGGTTCCAAGACCAAACGCGCGCGCTTCGAGCACCGCCTGCTGGCGCGCGGCTTCGCGACCGAGGCCGTGCAAGGCATGGTCTGCCCCATCGGCCTGCCGGGCCTGGCGGGCAAGCAGCCCGAGGTGCTGGCGGTGTCGGTGGTGGCGCAGCTGCTGCTGGCCGCGCCACCACGGCCTTGAGCGACCACCGCCCGCGGTGGCGGCGCCGCAACGCCCCCGCGGTGCGGCCCGATTGACGCCCTCCGAAGCCGGCCTCCACACTCCGAACGCCCCCTCAATTTATGGGGCAGAACAACAGGAGTGAGGAAATGAGTCATCGAATTCTGCGTTCCATCACCGCATTGGCCCTCGGCCTGTGCACCCTCGGCGCCGCCGCCCAGAGCCGCGCGCCCTTCGTGATCGATGGGCACTCGTTCACCAGCCAGGACGCCTTCGTGAAAGCCGGCAAACGCTGCGCCTCGCCGGTGTTCGACATCGACGAGATGATGGAGATCGACACCTTCATCCTCAACAACCGTGGCGGGCCCAACAACCCCTTCCGCCCTGGCATGACCGAGCCGCCGCAGTCGGCCGTGACCAGCGGGCAGATCCAGGTTTATGTGCACGTCATCACGCGCGCTGACGGCACGGGTGGCGTGAGCACGCAGCAGATCCAGCAGCAGATCCAGGTGATGAACACCGGCTTCGCCACCACCGGCTGGAGCTTCAACCTGGCCGGCGTGACCACCACCGCCAACAGCACCTGGTACACCATGCAGCCTGGCACCACCGCCGAGACGCAGGCCAAGAACGCGCTGCGTGTGGGCACGGCCGAAACGCTGAACGTTTATGTGGCCGGCATCGGCGGCGGGCTGCTGGGCTGGGCCACCTTCCCGAACAGCTACGCCAGCAAACCCAAGATGGACGGTGTGGTGCTGCTGAACCAGAGCCTGCCGGGCGGCACGGCCGCGCCCTACAACCTGGGCGACACCGGCACGCACGAGGTGGGCCACTGGATGGGGCTGTACCACACCTTCCAGGGCGGTTGCTCGAAGAACGCCACCAATGGCGGCGACCTGGTGGCCGACACGCCGGCCGAACGTTCGGCCGCCTACGGTTGCCCCACGGGCCGCAACAGCTGCGCCAACATCGCAGGCAACGACCCCATCACGAACTTCATGGACTACACCGACGACGCGTGCATGTTCCAGTTCACCGCTGCGCAAGACACGCGCATGGACGCCGCGTTTTCCGCCTACCGCTTCGGCCGGTGACCCCACGCACGCGGGGCCACCGGCCCTGCGTGCGTCAGTCCAGCACCAGCACTCTGCCGAAAGGCGGCAGCGCTGCCGCTTGCTGGGCTTGCACGGCCCAGATGACGGGCCAGCGAGGGCGGAAGTTCGCCGGGCCTTCCAGGTCGGTGAGCACCACGCCGATGTCGGGGCGGTGGCGGTCGGCCTCCTCCAGCATCGGCGTGAAGTCGGTGCCACCGCCGCCTTCGAACACCAGTTCCGCCAGCTGTGAGCGGCCGGGTTCGCAGTGCGTCACCGCACGCACGCGGTCGTCGCCCACCACCAGCGTGAGGCCAGCCTCCAGGCGGCGCGTGATGGCGTCGATCTCGCTGGCGAAGCGCCGCAGCACGGCTTCTTCGATGCTGCCGGAAACGTCCACCACCACCACCAGCCGCGGCACACGGCGCGCCATGCTGAAGCCCGGCTCCCAGGGCAGGCGGTGGCCGGCGGCGTTGCGGCCCTGGTTGGCGATGTAGCTGCGCGCCGGGCGCGACCACGAAACGCCGAGCTGGGGCGTGAGTGCCCGCGCCAGCTGCGTGCGCAGCACCTGCTGCCAGGGCGTGCGTGTGCGCGGCAGGTCGGCCAGCAGCGTGCGCAGCATCGAGAACTCGCCATCGCCGGCGTGCGCGCGCAGCAGGCGTTCGCCCCACTCGCGCGCGGCTTCGGCTTCGGCCTCGGGGGCTTCACGCGTTTGCGCGCTGGGGCGCAGGTCGCGTGCGGTCGCGGCGCCCAGGGCGCGGGCGCGTGCGGCGCGCGGGCCGTCTTCGCGGGGCGGTTGGTTCGTTGCTTGCGGGCTGCGGCCTTCGCCGTCCCGGCCGCCCTGGCGTGCCTGCGCATCGGGCTCGCGGCGCGCGCCGCCGCCGCTGGCCGGGCGGCGGTCGTCCAGCGCTCGGTACAGCCTCTCCACGTCCCATTCGAGCAGTGATTTCTCCACCGGCTGCGCCAGCGCCAGCGTGGCCTCCAGCAGCTTGTCCAGCGTCACACCGCCTTCGGGCAACTGCAGCCACGCCAGGTGCGAAAGCGCGCTGTTCACCACCGCGTCGGCGCAGGTGTTGAAGAGCGTGAGGTCTACATCGCCCAGCACCGCCTGCAGCGAGAGAAAACGCTGCGGGTGGCGCAGCGCGATGTGCAGCACCTCGTGCGCCACCCAGCCGGTCTGCTGCGCCAGCGGCAGCGCGGCGAAGCCGGGGCCGTAGCGAAGCGTCAGGCCGTCGGTGGTGACGGGCGGCGGCGCTTCAGGGCCGAGGGCGTCGGCGGTGCCGTCGTCGTGATGCCGCACCCACAGCGCCAGCCCGCCGGTGGAAGGCGCGTACTCCACCATGCGCTGCACGGCGCGCGTGCCGCGGTGGTCCATCTCAAGTGCTGGCGCTGCGTTGGGCGGCGTAGCGGCGGTAGGCGGCGCTGTCCATCACGGTGGCTTCCAGGCCGGTTTCCAGCGCCTTCTGGAAAAGCAGCTCCATCGCGAGCGTCTGCGCCTCGCGCAGCGGCAAGCCGGCGGCGCCGCCGGCCTGGTGCGTGGGCAGGGCTTCGACGATGTCCAGCGCACGCGACAGCACCGGCGCTTCGGTGCAGGCCGCCACCAGCCCGTAGATCAGGCCGTAGAGGCCGTCAAGCGTGGTGGGCAGCAGCGCCAGCGTGGCCGCGCCGGGCGTGGCGGCCAGGATCTGCAGCACGTCGGCCCCGGCGCGCAGCTCGCGCAGCACGCCGAAGAACTCGGCCGCGTTGGCCGCGCCAATGCGGCCCTGCACGAAGTGGCGCTGCACCACCTCGCTCAGGCCGCTCTTCAGCACGTTGGAGATGTCTTCCCAGCCGCGCGGGCTGCTGCCCACCAAGTGGTCGGCCGCCAGCTGCGCGGCGGTGTCGTCCAGCTTGTCGGGCCGCACCTTCAGGTAGGCCATCACCTCGGGCGCAAAGCCTTGCTGCAGCGCGTGCGCGAGAAAGGCCTCGATGGTGGCCTGCACGTTGAAGTGGAAGAGCCGGTCGGCCAGCGCCGTGCCCATGTCGTGGCTGACGGCGCCGTGGAAGCTGGCGTTGCCCGCGGCCACCACCATCCAGCCCTCGGGCAGGCGGTAGTGGCCCACCTGGCGGTCGAGGATGAGCGAGTAGGCGCTGATCTGCAGGCGCTGGTCGGCCGCGGTGAGTTCGTCGAGGAACAGGATGCCGGCCGGCACCTCGGGCCCAGGCAGGAACTCGGGCGGGAACCACACGGTTTTGCCCTGCACCTCGTCGGCGTAGATGGCGCCGCGGATGTCCACGGGTTCGATGGTGGTCAGGCGCAGGTCGACCAGCGGCACGCCGTGCTGCGCCGCCACCTGGCGCACGATGGACGATTTGCCCACGCCGCGCGGCCCCCACAGCATGGTGGCGCGGCGGCGCAGCAGCGGCTGCGCGAACTGCTCGGCCAGCGCGGCCTTGGCCGCCGCGATGCTGAGCGGCGGGATGTTCATCGGGTTGCTGTGCATGGGGCCGGCCGGTTCGGGTTCAGGAGCTGCGCCACTGCGCTTGGCGCAGCCGCCGCGGCATGGGCGGTATCTCCACGCGCGGCAGCTCGTTCAGGCAGAACAACGCCACCATGATGATGGGCGGCGCGTGGAAGATCAGCATGCGGAAGACCGATTCGGCCGGCAGGTCGGGCTCCAGCTTTGCGAAGGCCCAGGCCCCGATGATCATCAGGACGGCGCCCAAGAGCGGGATGCAGCGCCGCCCCGCCGCCGCCCAGCGCGCCGCGGCCTGCCGTTCATGGAAACGCGCGGGCGGTTCGGCCAGGGTCTGTGCCAGGTGTCGCACCGCGAGTTCGAGCTTCATCTCGCCATCGCGGCTGCGCTTGAAACCTTCGCCGCGCAGGCGCAGGCGGGTCGTCCAGCCGTTCTGGCGTTTGACCAGGCGCGCCCAGCTCCAGCCCAGCACGGCCAGCAGGTCGTCGGGCAGGGCCAGGGGCTGGCCGTCGGAGGCTTCCAGCTCGAACTCGGCCGAGATGCCCTTCACCGGGCTTTGTTTGTAGCGCAGCACCAGGCCGCCGGCATGGGCCACGTGGGCGGTCGCCTGGCTCATCACGAGAGGCGCGTCGGCATCGGGCGGCGCGCTGCCCTTGGTCTCGAAGGCCAGGGTCTTGGCGACCATCAAACCGGGCCCGTGCAGCAGCTGGCGCTGCAGCGGGATGGCCGCCACGCGCGCCAGCAGCTCGGCCGGCGTGCCGCCTTCGGCCACCAGCACGGCCTGCAGGCCGCCGGGCAGGTGCAGCGTGCGCGTCAGGCGCGGGGGCGATGGGTGGCGGCCGCCGGGGGTGGGGATGTCGAGCTGCAGCACCTCCTGCAGCGCCGGGTGCGTGTCGCTGGCCGCGTGCTCGATCGGCTTGAAGAGCAGCCGCCGCGCCGCGCGGTCGCTGGCGGGCAGGTCGATGCCACGCCCAGCGCGCGTGAACGGCTCCACCAGGCCCAGGATCTCGTGATGGCTGAGCGGTGTGACGGGGGGAGGGGACGCGCTACGCACGGGCGGCGGGGCCGCCAGCCGAACGGGCCTGGGGGGCTGCTCAAAGATGGCAGGATTCTGCCCAAGCACGCCCGGGCGTGCCGGCGCGGGGCAAGGCGGGGCTGTGGGCCCCCGTCAGCCCGGTGCCAGCCGGCAGGCGCCCACTCGGTGCCGCACCTCTTTCAACAGCAACAGGAGACATCCCCCATGAGCACCCGCGACGTTGTGATTCTTGCCGCAGCCCGTTCCGCCATCGGCGCCTTCAACGGCAGCCTGGCCGAGCTGGAGCCCGCCGAGCTGGCCGGCACCGTGATGAAAGAGGCCGTGCAGCGTTCGGGTGTCGACCCGAAGGCCATCAACTACGTGACGGTGGGCAACACCATCCCCACGGAAAGCCGTTTCGCCTACGTGGCGCGTGTGGCCAGCATCCAGGCTGGTTTGCCCATGGACAGCGTGGCGATGTCGGTCAACCGCCTGTGCAGCAGCGGTTTGCAGGGCATCGTCACCACGGCGCAGAACATCCTGCTGGGCGATTGCGATTACGGCATCGGCGGCGGCGTGGAGGTGATGAGCCGCGGCGGCTACCTCAGCCCCGCCATGCGCAGCGGCGCACGCATGGGCCACACGCAGATGCTCGACATGATGGTGGCCACCCTCACCGACCCCTTCGGCGTCGGCCACATGGGCATCACCGCCGAGAACCTGGCCACCAAGTGGGGCATCACGCGCGAAGAGCAAGACGCCTTCGCGGTGGAGAGCCACCGCAAGGCCGCGGCGGCCATCGCCGAAGGCCGCTTCAAGAGCCAGATCGTGCCCATCGTCAAGCAGACGAAAAAGGGCGAGGTGGTCTTCGACACCGACGAACACGTCAAGCCTGCCACCACGATGGAGACGCTCGCCAAGATGAAGCCGGCCTTCAAGAAGGACGGCTCGGTGACGGCCGGCAACGCCAGCGGCATCAACGACGGCGCGGCGTTTTTCGTGCTGGCCGATGCCGCCGTGGCTGCGGCCCATGGCCACAAGCCGATGGCGCGGCTGGCGGGCTACGCCGTGGCCGGGGTGCCCAACGAGATCATGGGCGAAGGCCCCATCCCGGCCACCAAGCTGGCGCTGAAGAAGGCCGGTCTCACGCTGCAGCAGATGGACGTGATCGAGAGCAACGAGGCCTTCGCCGCCCAGGCCCTGGCCGTGGCGCGCGGGCTGGAGTTCGACATGGCCAAGGTCAACCCCAACGGCGGCGCGATCGCGCTTGGCCACCCCATCGGTTGCAGCGGCGCTTTCCTCGCCACCAAGGCGGTCTACGAGCTGCACCGCACGGGCGGCCGCTACGCGCTGGTGACGATGTGCATCGGCGGCGGCCAGGGCATCGCTGCGATCTTCGAGCGCCTGTGAAGATGGCAGCAGCAAAGAAGAAGGCCGCAGCCGCCGCACCAGCCGCTGCATCAGCCGCCGATAGCGCGCCCGCCTGGGCCGCCGCGCTGCCTTACCTGCAGCCTTGGCTGCAGCACCAGCTGCGCACCACCGAGCAGCCGGGCGTCAGCCTGGCCGTGGCCCACCGGGGCCGCGTGCTGCTGAGCTTTGCGCTGGGGCAGGGCGGTGATGGCGCCAATCTCACACCGCGCCACCGCTTCCGCGTGGCCTCTCACTCCAAGACCTTCACCGCGGTGGCGGTGTTGAAGCTGCGCGAGCAAGGCCAGCTGAAGCTGGATGACGCCGTCGGCGCCTACGTGCCCGGCCTGCCCGCCGACGTGGCCGCAGCGACGCTGACGCAACTGCTCAGCCACACCGCCGGCCTGGTGCGTGATGGCTTCGATGCCGGCCAGTGGAGCGACCGCCGGCCCTTCCTGGACGAAGCCGCGCTGCGCGAAGACCTGGCCCGCGGCGCCGTGCTGCCGGCCAACACGCGCTTCAAGTACAGCAACCACGGCTATGGCCTGCTGGGGCTGGTGATCGAGGCCATCACCGGCGAGCCCTACACCGCTTGGGTGATGCGCGAGGTGGTGCAGGCCGCCGGCCTGAAAGACACCGTGCCCGACGCGCCGCAGCTGGCCGACAACGCGCCTTTCGCCCAGGGCCACAGCGCCAAGTGGCCGCTGGGTCGGCGTGTGGGCATCCCCGGCCGCAACCCGACGAAGGTGCTGGCCGCGGCCACCGGCTTCATCAGCACCGCGGCCGACCTGGCGCGGTTTTACGCGAGCCTGGCGCCGGAAGCCGCGGTGAGCGTGCTCAGCCCCGCCAGCCGCCGCGAGCTGGTGCGCCGCCAGTGGCGGGATCCGTACGGCACGGTGGAGCGCTGGTACGGCCTGGGCACGCTCAGCGGCAGCACGCCGGGCGGCGGGGCCGAGTGGGACCACTTCGGCCACACCGGCGGCTTTCAGGGCACCTTGACGCGCACGGTGTGTGTGCCGGCGCAGGGCTTGAGCCTGTCCGTCCTCACCAACGCCGCCGACGGCATGGCCGGCGTGTGGGTGGATGGCGCGCTGCAGTTGCTGCGCACCGCGGCCCAGCACGGCGCGCCCACGGCCGCGGCCGCCGCATGGACCGGCCGCTGGTGGAGCTTGTGGGGTGCCAGCGACCTGCTGCCGCTGGGTGGGCGGGTGTTCGTCGCCAACCCGGGCCTCACGAACCCGCTGCTGGATGCACCGCAAATCGAGCCGGCGGCCGCCCTGGCGGGCACCACCCGCCAGGGCTGCTTCGTGCAGGCCGGTGGCTTCGCCAGCTTCGGCGAGGCCGCCCGCCTTGAACACGACGCGCGGGGCCGCCTGCAGGCCCTGTGGCTGGGCGGCACGCGCCTGCAGACCGAGGCGCAGGCGGCCAAAGAGCTGGCGCGGCGTTACGGCACGGTTTGACCGTTCAGGGCAGCAGCTCGGCCACCTGGTCCCACAGCTCGGGCGGCACGCGCCCCTCGTGGCGCGCGGCCACGCGGCCCTGGCTGTCGATCACCAGCATCAAGGGCAGCCGCGCTGTGGCGCCGCCGGCCTGCCAGGCCGCAGGCAGGCGCAGGTCGCCCGCCCAGGCGCTGATCAGCGGGCCCTGGCGGCCGCTGATGTCGCGGCGCAGGCGGTCGTAGGCCTGGGCCTCGGCGCGTTGGCGGTCGGTGTTGATCAGCACCAGGTCGAAGGGCCGCTGCCGCCAGCCTTCGGCATTGGCGCGCAGCTCGGGCATCTTGCTGAGGCAGACCGCGCAGTCGGTGCGCCAGAACATCAGCACGCGCACGCGGCCATCGCCGGCGCGCAAGGTGAAGGCCTGGCCGTCCAGCGCGGTCCCCGTTGCGGCCTCCGGTGCGGCGTTTGATGCGGCCTTTGATGCCGCGTGTGGTGCGGGAGCCGCAGCCTGGGCGTGTGCGGGCAGGGGTGCCAGCAGGCTGGTGCTCAAAAAGGCCGTCAAGCAGGCGCTCAAGCAGGTCGTCCTGCACGCCATGGTGCTCGCGCGCACCAGCCGGCTGCACCAGCGTCGCCTTGACGTTGGAATGGCGTGTGCGGCAGGTGCGGCTTGTGCGGCTTGTGCGGCGTGCCCCAGATGGCGGACCGCCGGGCGCTCGTGAGTGGGGTGCGCGTGCATGTCGCTTCAGTCTAACCACGCGGCCCAAGATGACAGCGTGGCCCTTGCCGCAGGCATGGCATCAGCGCCCGCTGAAGCGCGGTGGTCGTTTGTCGGCCCAGGCGGCCAGGCCTTCCTGCAGATCGGCGCTGGCCGCGCACTGCGCCACACGTGCGGCGATGCACGCTGCAGCCGCGGCATCGGGGCCGCGCGCGGTGTCGTTGAGCGAGAGCTTCATGCCCCGCAGCGCCAGCGGCGCGCCGGTCAGCAAGGCCTGCACCACGGCATCGGTGGCCTCGTCGAGCTTGTCGGCAGCCACCCGCTGATCGAGGTAGCCGATGCGCAGCAGTTCTTCGGCCGGCACCGCCTGCGCCAGCAGGAAAAGGCGCTTGGCGGCTTGCAGCCCCAGACGCGACACGTAGCGCTGCAGCCCGCTGGGGTAGTAGTGCAAACCCAGGCGCGCGGCGGGCATGCGCAATTCCATGGTCTGCACGCCGAGGCGGAAATCGCAGGCCAGCGCGAGATCGGTGGCGCCGCCGTAGACGCTGCCGTTCAGGCGCGCCACGGTGGGCAGCGGCAGCGCTTCCAGCGCGTCGACCGTGTGCTCGAAAAGCTGCGGGTCGGCGGCACCCGCTTCGGCCTCTTCCAACTCACCGAGATGGAAACCGCTGCAGAACACCGGGCCGCTGGCGGTGATGACGAGCACCCGCGCCCGCGGCTCTTGCGCCAGCGTTCGAAAGTGCTGCTGCAGCGCGTGCAGGTCTTCGCGGTGCAGGCGGTGGTGGTGCTGCGGGCGCTGCAGCGTGATGGTGGCGCGGCCGTCTTCGGCCAGGTGCAGCAGCGGCAGGCCCACCGCGTTTCAGCCCTGCGTTTTCTCGAACTCGCGCAGCCAGTCCACCAGCGCCTGAACGCCGGCCAGCGGCATGGCGTTGTAGATCGAGGCGCGCATGCCGCCCACCACGCGGTGGCCCTTGAGCTGCACGAGGCCGCGCGCTTCGGCGCCCTTCAAGAAGGCGGCGTCGAGCCGCTCGTCGGGCAGGCGGAAGACCACGTTCATGCGGCTGCGGCACTCGCGCGCCACGGGCGCGCTGTAGAAGCTGCTGGCGTCCAGCGCGCCGTAGAGCAGCGCGGCCTTGGCGGCGTTGTGCGCTTCCATTGCGGGCAGCCCACCCTGGGCCTTGATCCAGTTGAACACCAGCCCGGCGATGTAGATCGCGTAGGTGGGCGGCGTGTTGTACATGCTGCCGTTGTCGGCCACCACCTGGTAGTTGAAGGCCGTGGGCGTGCAGGGCAGGGCCTGGCCGAGCAGGTCTTCGCGCACGATCACCAGCGTCAGCCCGGCCGGGCCGATGTTCTTCTGCGCGCCGCCGTAGATCAGGCCGTACTTCGAGACGTCCACCGGCCGGCTGAGGATGCTGCTGCTCATGTCGGCCACCAGCGGCACCTCGCCCACGTCGGGCGTGTACTGATATTCGAGCCCGCCGATGGTCTCGTTGCTGCAGATGTGCACGTAGGCGGCGTTCGGGTCGAGCTGCCAGGTCTCGCGCGCAGGCATGGTGGTGTAGCCGCTGGCCGCACCGCTGGCCGCGATGTTCACGCCGCCATAGCGCCGCGCTTCCTGCGCCGACTTCTTGCTCCACTCGCCAGTGTCGATGTAGTCGGCGCTGGCGCGCCCGCGCAGCATGTTCATCGGCACGATGGCGTTTTCGGCCAGCGCGCCGCCCTGCATGAAGAGCAGCTTGTAGTTCGCAGGCGCCTGCAGCAGCTCGCGCAGCAGGCGCTCGGCCTCGGCCGCGATCTGCGTGAACTGCGGGCCGCGGTGGCTCATCTCCATCACGCCCATGCCGCTGCCGCGCCAATCCAGCATTTCGGCGGCGGCCTGTTGCAGCACGCTCTCGGGCAGCGCGGCGGGGCCGGCGCTGAAGTTGTAGACACGGGTCATGTTGGTGCGCGCCGGGCGGGCCGGGGCCGGGGCAGAAGTGCAGAAAAGACCGAACAGCGGCAGGAAGTGTAGCCATCGCCCGCGTGCGGTGACGGCCTGCAAGTCTTGTGACCGAAGCCCGCGTGGCCTGCGGGTTGACCCTGGCTGCGTGATCGCCAGGCGGCCCGAACAATGGCCTGCAGCACCGGCTGTGCTGCGCCACGCTTGGCATGGCGTTTGCTGCAGCGTTGCTGCGGGCTAACTGGAAAAATGCACGCATGTACGGCCACCCCGGCACAACCCTTCAACCGACTGCACAGCGAGGAATTGAAATGTCTCGACAAGTTCGACCCCAGCGGCACTTGATCGCCTGCGCCATGGTGGCGCTGTGGGCCTGTGGCCCGCAGGCCCACGCTGGCCAGGAAGAGTTCCAGCCGATGCGCGAGGCGGCGGAGCAGCGGGCCCAGGGTCTGATCGTGAAGTACCGCGACGGCGCGGCCGCGGCCGACCTGACGGGCAGCAACGCCTCGTTCGCGGCGCGCACCCGGGTGATGCAGCGGCTGGAGCTGCTGTCTGCCCGCACCGGCGCCCGGCTCAAACATGTGCGCGCTTTGGCCATAGGCGCCCAGCTGGTGGACGTGGCCGAAGACAAGGCCGAAAACCAGGCCGAAAACCAGGCCGCCGGCAAGACCGACCTCGCCGCCCTGGCCGAGCTGCTGCGCCAAGACCCCGAGGTGCTGTCGGTCGAGCTCAACGCGATGATGCTGCCGCTGCTCACCCCCAACGACACGCGCTACCCCGAGCAATGGCACTACTTTGAGAGCACCGGCGGCATCAACGCCGTGCCCGCCTGGGACCGCCGCACCGGCGCCGGCGTGGTGGTGGCCGTCATCGACACCGGCATCGTGCCGCACAGCGACCTCAACGCCAACGTGCTGCCGGGCTACGACTTCGTCTCCGACGCCGCCTCGGCGCGCGATGGCAACGGCCGCGACAACAACGCCCGCGACGAAGGCGATTGGTCGCTGGCCGGCGAATGCGGCCGCCCCACGGCCGCCAACAGCTCGTGGCACGGCACGCACGTGGCCGGCACGGTGGCCGCCGTCACCAACAACGCCGCTGGCGTGGCCGGCGTGGCCTTTGGCGCGAAGATCGTGCCAGTGCGGGCGCTGGCCAAGTGCGGCGGCACGCTGGCCGACATCGCCGATGCCATCGTGTGGTCGGCCGGCGGCAGCGTGCCGGGTGCGCCTGCCAACGCCAACCCGGCCAAGGTCATCAACATGAGCCTGGGCGGCAGCGGCACCTGCGGCACCACCTACCAGACGGCCATCAACACCGCACGCACCCTGGGCGCGGCGGTGGTGGTGGCGGCCGGCAACAGCAACGTCAACGCCAGCAACGCCCGGCCGGCGAACTGCACCGGCGTCATCACGGTGGCGGCCACCACGCGCAGCGGCGGCAAGGCCAGCTTCTCGAACTTTGGCACGGTGGTGGACGTGGCGGCACCGGGCGCCGGCATCCTCTCCACGCTGAACAGCGGCACCACCGTGCCGGCGGCCGAAAGCTATGCCAGCTACAACGGCACCAGCATGGCCACGCCACATGTGGCGGGCGTGGCGGCGCTGCTCTTCCAGGCCAAGCCCACGGCCACGCCGACCGAGATCGAGACCGTGCTGCGCAACTCGGCCCGCGTGTTCCCGCAGGCCTGTTCGGGCTGCGGCACCGGCATCGTCGATGCCAACGCGGCGCTCACGGCCATCGGCGGCACCACGCCGCCGCCGCCCGCGGGCAACGTGCTGCAGAACAACGTGGCGCGCGTGATCTCGGGCGCCACCGGCACCGACAACCGCTTCACGATGGTGGTGCCCGCCGGCCGCACGAGCCTGAGCTTCTCGATCAGCGGTGGCACCGGCGACGCCGATCTCTACGTGCGCTTCGGCACCGCGCCCACCACCACCACCTACGACTGCCGGCCCTACCGCAGTGGCAACACCGAGACCTGCACCATCAGCAACATCCAGGCTGGTACTTACCACGTGAACGTGCGCGCCTATTCGGCGTATTCGAACGTCACGCTGGTGGGCCGCTACACGCCGCAGTGAGTGGGCGGTGTTGACACGGCGCCACTGGGGCCGGGTGCTGGCGGCCGGCCTGGCCGCTGGCGCCGGGCTGCCGGCTGCGGCCGGGGCGGCGCCGGCGCCGGCGCCCCGCCCCGCCGCGCCCATGCAGGCTGACGAACTCATCCTGCAGTTCAAACGCCCCGAGCTGCAGGCGGCGCTGCGCCAGGCCGCGGGCGATGCAGGTTCGCGCGCCACCGTGCAGCGCGCGCTGGACGCGCTGGCCCAGCGCCATGGCGTCGCGCTGCATTACCTGCGGACCCTGGGGGTGGGCAGTGCGCTGGTGGCCATGACCCCCGCGGCCGCGCAGGCCACGGCGCTGGATGCGCGGGTGGCGCGCCTGGCGGCCGATGCCGAGGTGGCTGCGGTGGAGGTCAACGCCCGCATGGCGCACTTCAAGCCCGGCGTGCGCTGAGCGCATCCGCTGAGAGCGTGCGCTGATCCTTCGCAGGGGCCAGGCCGGCCTCAAGGCTGCAGCTGGCGCACCTTCTGCTCAGCTTCAGCCACGTCCTTGCCCAGCTCGGTGAGGTAGCGCGTGCGCTCTTCGCTTTGCCACTCGGCGTCGGAAAAACTCGCCAGCGCGTAGCTGCGAGAACGGTGCTGTTCGCCGATACGGCGCGCCAGCATCACGCGGTCGGGGAAGGTGTCGGGCTTCAGCAGGAAACCTTCCACGTCGCGCAGCACCAGCGGGAACTCGGGTTTCGCGTCGCGGATGAGCTTGCCGAAGACCGGCAGCTTGAACTCCACCGGGCCCGCGCCCACCTCGCCGTTGAACTGCACCAGCGCCAGCGGCGTGCCGCGGGCGTCGTCGACGCGGCCGGTGATGACGTAGCGCCCGGGCAGCTGCACCTGCGCCTTCACGTAGAAATCCAGGCCCGCCGGCGTGGCCGCCTCGCGCACGCCGGGCAGCCAGGTGGCGGCCAGCTCGGGGCTGTAGATCAAGTCGAAGTAGAGAAAGCCGGGCTGGCCGGCGTATTCGAGGTTGAGCTCCAGCCGCACCGTGCCGGCGAAGCTGGCAAAACCCTGGGCGCCAGGCTGCATCAGCACCGACCAGGTGCCGTCGCCGGCTACCAGGTCGCCCTGGGTGCCGGTGTCGTTGACGGCCAGTGCCACTTCGGCCGTGCGCGCCGTGGCGCCGGGCGGCGTCACCTCTTTTTGCACCGCGCGCTGCACGCGCAGCGGCAGCGTGCGGCCTTGTTCGTCGGTGAGCGTGATCGTGATGCGGCTGCTCTCCATGCCGCTGGCGAACACACGCTCTTGCGTCGTGCGCAGGCGCACGCCCTGCGGGCTGCTGCCGCCGGGCACACGCAGCGCGCGTTCTTCGGTGATGGGGGCGAAGGGGCGCAGCTGGTCGGCGTGTTCGCTGAGCGGGCGCGACGCGTGCGGGTACTGCGCGGCAGCCTGGTAACCCTGCAGCGCTTCGCGCGCGCGCTCCAGCCGGCCTTGCCACAGGTCGAGCTGCTCACGCCGCTGCGCCTGGCCCAGCGGGCTGAGCGGGGGGCCGTAGGCGGGCGAAGACGGCGCCAAGGGGGCGGCGGCCGCAGCAAAAGAGGTCGACGGCGGCAGGCTGGTCTCGGCCTGCAACGGCGCCGCGGTGCCTAGGCTCAGCGCATCCAGCTTGCCCTGCCACCAGGCGTAGAAACCCAGCACCGCGGCCAGCACCAGCACGCCGGCCCAGGCGACGCGCCCGCCCTCGCGGCGCGGCGGGCGCCTGCCGCCGGGCGCGGCAGCCGGTTTCACTTCGCGTTGGCCACCATGTCGGCGCGCACCTTGGAGACGATGCCGCCCCAGTTGCCGCGGGTGTAGTGGTCCAGCGCCTCGCTGTCATCGCGAAAACGCACCGAGTGGTAGCTCCACTTCGCGCGGCCGCCCTGGTTGGCGGCGGTGCCCAGCGTGAGGTCGTTGCAGAGCCAGTCGCTCGGGTTGCAGAACGAGGCGCCGCTGCTGCCCGAAACACCGCCGCTGGAGTGGTAGGCGATGGCCTCGTCGTCTTGCCCTGGCAGCACGAAGCTGTAGAGCGTGCCCTTGCTGCCGGCGTACATGTAGAACCACTTCGCGGTGGTGGCGTTGTGGTTGTAGAGCGCCCGCGCGGTGCTGGTTTTCAGGTCGCTGACCAGGGGCTCGCTCAGCGCCCAGTCACCGGCGTCGGCCAGCTCGCTGCCGCCACCGGCACCGCCGGCCACGTTCACCCACTTGATGTTCCAGCCGGTCTGCGTGCCGGCGCCGCTGTTGCCACACTGGCCCGCACTGTTCGGCGTGGGCGTCTTGATGCTGCGGCTGCTGGTGCCGTAAAGCGCCAGCGCGTAGCCGATCTGCAGGTTGCCGGCCGAGTGCGCGGCCACGTAGCACCAGTTCGGGCCGGTGCAATAGCAGTCCAGCGCGTCGCGGATGTTGCCGTTGGTGCTGCTGATGCGGTTGTAGCCGTCCCAGTTCACGGCCTTCTTGTTGATGCCGGCGGCGGTGCTGGCCGGGCCCCAGTAGCTGAAGTCGGCATGGTTGCCCACCTGCCCGCCGCCGGTGCGGCCGTTGATCCAGAGGCTGTAGTTGGTGGCCTGTGCGGCGGCCAACCAAGCGCCCGCGGCCAGCAGGCCTGCGGCCACCAGCCAGCGCCCCGGTGTGCGTTTGTGCATGCGTGTCTCCTCCTCGTTATGTTGTGCGCCGGATCATCGGTGCGGCGTGGCGAGGGCAACAACGGGCGTTTTCCCGGAGCAACGGCAGGGCTTCTTGCGGCCGGGCTTGACCCGCATCAACACCGCGCCGGCGGGCGTGCCCTTCGAGCGCTGCATCAAGCGCAGCGATGCGGTGGACAACACCATCGTGGCCACCGCGGCCGAACACGGCTGCGACCTGCTGGTGATGGCCACCCACGGCCGCGGTGCCCTGGGCGAGTGGCTTTTCGGTTCGCACACCAAGAACGTGATCTCGCGCAGCACCCTGCCGGTGCTGGTGCTGCACTGAGGGGCGCAGCGAGGCCGCCGGCGCTGCAGAGCGCCGGCGTCACCGGGGCCGATGCCGACGCGGTGTTGCGCCGGGCTTGCCGCCGGGGCCTCCCCGGTGCGAGCATCGCGGCCGAACCCACCTGAACCCTGAAGGACTCCCCATGGCCAAGCCGATGTTCGATGCCGAAGCGCTGATCGCGATGTTCGAGAACGCCACCGCCCAGCAGGGCGCCCAGCTGCGCAAGGCCAGCACCGAGGCCACGCTGGCCGCGTTGCAGGGCCGCGAGCTGACGCTGAAGAACATCCGCGGCGCGCTCAAGCAGGTGGCCGAGGCCGCCAGCACCGGCATCGCGAAAAATCCGCTGCCGGGCATCGACCCCGAAAGCCTGCTCGACCAGGCCGTCACCGGCATCGACCAGGCGCTGCTCAAGGCCGTGGAAGCCAACCGCGTGGCGCTGAGCACGCTGGTGACGCAAGGGGCCGACCTGCGCGAGAAACACCTGGGTAAGGCCCTGGCCGACCTGGAGAAGATGGAAGACACCCTGTTCGAGGCCATGAAAAAGGCCGCCGCCGGTGCCGGCGCGCCCATGGCCGGCGCCTGGGCTCCCATCCTTGAAAAGATGCAGGCCGGCGGCACGCTCAGTGGCGCCCAGGCCGCCACCACGGCCGAGGCCATGGCCGAGCAGATGCAGACAGCCCTGCGCAGCAGCCGCGCCGCCAGCATGCGCGCCGCGCAGGTGCTGGCCGAGAGCTACACGGCCATGGTCAGCGGTGTGCTCATCGGCATGAGCGATGCCCTGGCAAGCACGGGCAGCGCCGCGCGCAAGACGAAGGCGAAGTGAAGGCCGGGGTGGGGCGAAGGCGCCGGCCGCACGGCCGGCGCGCCGGGTTCAAGCCTTGAAGTCTGCCGGCCCCAGGCCGACGATGCGCGACTTGTCCACCTTGGGCAGCGGCGTGCCGCTGCCCAGCACTCGGTCGATGCCGCCCGAGATGGCATCGGCCACCGAGCTCACCGCGGCGCCGGGCGCCGATGTGAGCTTGTCGAAGCCGGTCTTGTGGCTCCAGTTCGCTTCGCGGATGCCCTTGGCGTTTTCCATGCGCGGGATCTCGAAGCGCGCGAGCTTGATGTAGTGCCGTGATTTCTCCAGCACCAGCTGCACCTTCTTGACCAGGCGCTCCACGTCCAGCATCCAGTTCGGCGTGCCGTAGTCGGCCACCGCGAAGTTGATGATGGTGCTGTGGTCCTGCACCACCAGGAAGTAGCAGCCCAGCACGGGGCAGGTGCGGAAGAGGTCCATGTTCAGCGCGCCCAGTGCGATGGCGCGGTTGGCGCGCTGCACTTCCTTGTAGTCGCGCACGTACTCGACGATGGTCTGGAAGATCTGCGCCAGTGTCTCCAGCGCGCCCAGCACCGGGCCCGTGACGGCGCCGCCATCGGCAAAAACGCCCAGCGCCTTGCCGGTAAAAGCCACGCTGTGTACCGCGGCCTTCTGGCTGGTGGCGGTGATCTCGCGGTCGAGCAGCAGCAGCACGGCCTCGAAGGCAGCCTCGGGGTCGCCGGGGCGGAAGGCGTAGCGGCGGTCTTGGACCTCCGAGCGGTCGTAGGCCAGCTTGGCCACGCTGGCCCAGCCCATCAAGGCCTTGCCGCCCGAGGAGATGGTGCCGAGAAAAGGCGCGAGGTTGGCCGCGAACTGTTCTACAGCGCCGAGGTTCAGCGCGTCGAACACGCCTTGCGGGTTCAAGCCCGGGCACAGTTCCTGGATGAAGGCGATGATCTTGGGCCGCAGCGACATCGCATCGTTCTGCGCCGCCTGGTGCACCGCGCTGGCGCCGCCGCTGTGCAAGGTGGCCACGCGCGAGGGCATCTGCGCCAGCGAACGCCCGGCGATGGCGCCTTTGGCGGCCAGGCCGCCGCCGTCCACCACCACGGTGCTGGCGCCGGTCTTGAAACGTTCCCAGTTCGTACGGGCCGAACTTGCCATGCCCAGCACGGTGTTGCGCTTGAACTGCAGCTTGCGGCCCATGAACTGCTTCTGCAAAGCCAGGCGCTGCTGCAGTGCGATGTAGTCCAGCGCCTCGCGTTCTTCGGCGCTGAGGTGGCGCTTGTCCACCGTGCTCAGCACGCGGTGCAGCGCGGTCACGGCGCCCTTCTGGTTGCGCACGCTCTTCGTCCAGTCTTTGCCCTGGCGGCTCTGGTCGAAACGCCAGCGGTCCAGTGCTTCGCGCAGGGTTTTCAGCCCGGCATCGCCGGGTTGTTTTTCGTGGGCCAGCAGCGCTGCATCCACGCGCTTGAGAAGATCGCTGCGTGGCGAGGTCAGCGAGTAGGTGTCGGCCATCCAACGGGTGTGGGTGATGAGCTGGGCCATGGGCGCGCTTTCGGGCAGGCGTGAAGCCGCCGAATGTAGCCGCGGCCCGCCGCGCCAGCGCTTGGAACATGCCCCGAAGCAGCGGGCGAGGGGCCGCGCCTACACTGCCGGCATGAAAAAAGTCGTCATTTCAGGCACCGGGCTTTTCCAGCCTTCGCAGGTGATCAGCAACGCCGAGCTGGTGGCCAGCTACAACGCCTACGCCGATCTGCAGAACGCCAAGTTCGCTGAAGAGATCGCTACGGGCACACGCGCCGCGCTCACGCATTCCAGCGTCGAGTTCATCGAAAAGGCCTCGGGCATCCAGCAGCGCTACGTGCTGGAAAAGGAAGGCGTGCTCGACCCCACGCGCATGAAACCGCGCTTCGCGCCGCGTGCCGACAGCGAACTCAGCCTGATGGCCGAGATCGCCGTGGCCGCAGCGAAGCAGGCCCTGGCCGCTGCCGGCAAGCAGGGCAGCGACATCGACGGCGTGCTCTGCGCCGCGGCGAACATGCAGCGCGCCTACCCCGCCATGGCCTGCGAGATCCAGGCCGCCATCGGCGCGCGCGGTTATGGCTTCGACATGAACGTGGCCTGCAGCAGCGCCACCTTCGCCATCGAGCAGGCCGTCAACGCCGTGAAGTGCGGCAGCGCGAAATGCGTGCTCGTGGTCAACCCCGAGATCACCTCGGCCCACCTGGAATGGCGCGACCGCGATTGCCATTTCATCTTCGGCGATGTCTGCACCGCCGTCATCGTGGAAGCCGCCGACACCGCCACCAGCGCCGATCAGTGGGAGGTGCTGGGCACGCAGCTGGTCACGCAGTACAGCAACAACATCCGCAACAACGCGGGCTTCATGAACCGCTGCGAAGACACCGACCCCGACGCACGCGACAAGACTTTCATGCAGGAAGGCCGCAAGGTCTTCAAGGAGGTGGTGCCCATGGCCGCCGCGCACATCGAGGCCCACCTGCACACCCTGGGCTTCGAGCCCACCGCGGTGCGCCGCTACTGGCTGCACCAGGCCAACCTGGGCATGAACCAGCTGGTGCTGAAGAAGCTGGTGGGGCGCGAGGTGGGTGACGACATTGCACCCATCATCCTCAGCGAATACGCCAACACCGCCAGCGCCGGCAGCATCATCGCCTTCCACAAGCACCACGCCGATCTGGCGGCCGGCAGCCTGGGCGTGGTCTGCAGCTTCGGCGCGGGTTACTCCATTGGCAGCGTGGTGGTGCGGCGCTGCTGAAACCCACGGCGGCAAAGGCCCGAGCTCGGGCAGTGACGTCGCACCAGGGCGCCGCGCAGGGGGTGGTAAGTTCAAGGTCCTCAGTAGCAACCCTCAGGAGCGAACGATGACCGAGATGACCGCAATGCAACGCGAAAAGCTGATGGCCGACCTGCGCGTGGTGGTGGCTGATGCCGAACAGCTGCTGAAGATGACGGCCAGCGAGATGGGCGAAGGCGCCGTCGGACTGCGCGAGCGGCTGCAAGAGCGGCTGGCGCAGTCCAAGGACAGCCTGTTGGCGCTGCAGGAATCGGCCACCGAGAAGGCCAAGGCCGTGGGCCATGCCGCTGACGACTATGTGCACGAGCACCCTTGGAAATCGGTGGCCATCGGCGCTGGCATCGGTGTGATCGTGGGCATGTTGATCGGGCGCCGTTGACCGGCCTGGCCCTGCAAAACCGGCTGCCGAAATGGCGCTGAACGGCCCGCCCGCCGCGGGCGGGCTCTTCCACTCGCTGCGCACCCTGCTGGCCACGGCGCTGGGCACGGTGCAGCTGCGGCTGGCGCTCATCGGCACCGAGCTCGAAGCAGAGAAGCTGCGCCTCTTCGACGCGCTGTGGCGCGTGGGCCTGGGCCTGCTGATGCTGGGCGTGGCCGCGGTGATGGCCGCGGCCTTCGTGCTGCTGCTGTTCTGGGACAGCTACCGCCTGGCTGCCCTGGGCGTGATGGTGCTGCTCTTCGTGGCGGGCGGCGTGGCCCTGCTGGCGTGGGCGCGTGCTGGCCTGCAGGCCAGCGAAGGCGGGCCTTTTGCGCTGACGCTGGGCGAGCTGCAGCGTGATCTGGAAGGCTTGCGCGGCGTGGCGCTGCCGGCGGCGGCACCATCGCCTGCGTCATCGCCCGAGTCAGTGCCCGCGCCT
This sequence comes from uncultured beta proteobacterium, assembly GCA_963788035.1. Taxonomy (GTDB): domain Bacteria; phylum Pseudomonadota; class Gammaproteobacteria; order Burkholderiales; family Burkholderiaceae_C; genus Rubrivivax. Next base: position 726,223 of record CAWBFC010000005.1, on the reverse strand, counting down.
TCGCCCACCCCAGGCCGGGCAGCCGGCCCGGGCCCCGGGCGGCCATGAACACACGCAGCGCCGATTCGCCCACGCCTACGCCGGCACGCCTGGCGCCGCTGGCGCAGCGCCAGGAAGCGCTGCTGCAGCGCAGCGCCGCACTGCGCCGGCAGTTTGCGCAGGAAGCGCAGGCGCTGCGCGCGCCGCTGGGCTTCGCCGACCGCCTGGTGGCCGGCTGGCGTTGGCTGCAGGCCCACCCTGAAGTGCCGCTGGCCGCCGGGGTGGTGCTGGTTGTGCTGCGCCCGCGCCGCGCCTGGCGGCTGGGCTGGCGCGCCTGGAGCGCCTGGCGGCTGTGGCAAAGGCTGCAGCCGCAGTTGCAGCGCGCGGGCTTCGGCCGCCGGGGCTGAGCCGGCCGGCCGCGCGCCGGCTCACATCACCACACGACGATGGGCGTGGCCGCCACCATCGGGTCGCCCGGCTTGCAGCTGAAGGCCTGCGCGAAAGCCGGGATGTTGGCGAGCGGCCCCAGGATGCGCCAGCGACCCGGCGAGTGCTGGCCGGTGCGCAGCTGGTCCACCAGCGCCTCGGTGCGGTACTTGCCGCGCCACACCGTGGCGTGCGAGAGGAAAAAGCGCTGCTCGGGTGTGCGGCCGTCGATCAGCGGCGCTGGTATTCCCGTCGCGCGCTGGCGCTGCAAGGCGATCTGCAGCCCGTCGTACGCGATCTGGATGCCGGCCAGATCCGAAATGTTCTCGCCCAGCGTCTGGCGGCCGTTGATGCGCACGCCGGGCACGGGCTCGTAGCTGCTGTAGAGCGCGGCCACCTGGTCGGCGCGCGCCTTGTAGGCGGCGGCGTCGGCGGGCTGCCACCAGTCGCGCAGGTTGCCCACGGCGTCGAACTGGCGGCCGCGGTCGTCGAAGTGGTGCGTGATCTCGTGGCCGATGACCATGCCGATGCCACCGTAGTTGCTGGCGTCGTCGGCCTTCTCGTCGAAGAAGGGCGGCTGCAGGATGCCGGCCGGGAAGACGATCTGGTTGCCACCTGCTGCAAACGCATTCACGATGTGCGGGCTGGTGTTCCAGCGGCTGCGGTCTACCGGCCGGTTCAGGTCGGCCAGGCGCTGCGCGCTGTGCCAGGCGTTGATCTTGAGCAGGTTGCCGGCGAAGTCATCGGGCTGCAGCACCAGGCCTTTGTAGGCCTTCCACTTCTCGGGCCCGCCGATCTTCACCGACATGGCCGCCAGCTTGGCCTGGGCCAGCGTCTTGGTGGGCGCGCTCATCCAGGGCAGCGCGTCGATGCGGCGCTGCATGGCCAGCTTGATGTCGGCCACCATGGCCAGCGCGCGCTGCTGCGCTGCGGGCGAGAAGGCCTTGGTGACGAAGAGCTCGCCCAGCGTTTCGCCCAGCGGCGAGCCGCCCGTGCGGCCGCCGATCATCAGGATGAGCTGCTCCACGCGCGGCGGCGCCGCCTTCAGGCCGCGGATGGCGCCTTGGGTGTAGTCGAAGTGCGGCTGCGCCACGGCCTGCGGGCCGTGTTCGGCGATGGCGTCGAGCGCGCGCACGCGCAGGTAGCTGCGCCAGGTTTCCAGCGGCGCCTTTTCTGCCAGCGCAGCCACGCCTTGCGCAAAGGCCGGTTGCCCGACGATGAGGCCCTGGTTCGCGCCCAGGCCGGCGTAGGCCTGCAGCCAGGCGGCCCAGTCGAAACCCGCGGCCTGCTGCTGCAACTGCGCCACCGTCATCGGGTTGTAGACCGCGTTGGGGTCGCGGCGCTGCACGCGCGTCATCGAGGCCTGGGCGAGCTCTTTCTCGAAGGCCATCAGCGCGTCTAGCGTGGCCGCATCGGCCGGAGCGCCAGCGGCTTTGAGCAGGCGCTCGGCGTAGACGCGGTAGGCCGCCTGCAGCTTGCGGCTGTTGTCGTCGGTGCCGAAGTAGTCGTCGCGGTCGGGCAGGCCCAGGCCGGCCTGGCTGACTTGCAGGGCGTGGCGCGTCGCGTCCTTGGCGTCGGCGCCGACGAAAACGGCCACCGGCGCGCTGATCTGCAAGCGCGCCATCTCGCCCATGAGCGCGGGCAGCTGCGCGCGTTCGAGCTTGTCGATGCGCGCCAGCCAGGGCTGCACGGCGCCGAGGCCGCGTTTTTCGATGCTGGCCGTGTCCAGCCCGGCGCGGTAGTGCGCCGAGAGCAGCTTCAGGCCCGGCGTGCGCGCGCGGCTGGGGTCGGTGGCAATCTCGCGCAGGCCTTGTTCGAGCAGGCGGTCGTTGGCGACACGCAGCGCGTCAAAGCTGCCGATGCGCGCGCGGTCGGGCGGCAGCTCGGTGGCGGCCATCCAGGTGGCGTTGGCGTAGGTGTCGAAGTCGGTGCAGGCGCCCGGCTTGTCGCCAGTGGCTTGGGCCAGCGCGGCGCTGGCCAGGCCGGCGGCCAACAGGGCGGTGGTGAGGCGATGCAAGGTGGGCATGGGGGTATTCGGGGCGAAGCTGAAAACAGCGAAGCAACGCAGTCTAGGGGCGGGCGCCGCTTCCTGCATCGGGGCTGCCCAGGGCTTGCGCTATCGTGACCGCATGAGCGAATTGAGCTTCTACTGGCACGACTACGAGACCTTCGGCCGCGTGCCGCGCCGCGACCGGCCTTCGCAGTTTGCTGGCGTGCGCACCGATGCGGACTTGAACGAGATCGGCGAGCCGCTGATGCTGTTCTGCCAACCCGCGCCCGACAGCCTGCCCGACCCCGAGAGCGTGCTGCTCACCGGCATCACGCCGCAGCAGGCGCTGCAGCAAGGGGTGCCCGAGCATGCGTTTGCCGCCGCCATCGAGCGCGAGCTGGCGCAGGACGGCACGGTGGGCCTGGGCTACAACAGCATCCGCTTCGACGACGAGGTGACGCGCCACCTCTTCTGGCGCAATCTGATCGACCCGTATGCCCGCGAATGGCAGAACGGCTGCGGCCGCTGGGACCTGCTGGACGTGGTGCGTTGTTGCTGGGCGCTGCGGCCCGAGGGCATCGAGTGGCCCGTGCACACCGCGCCTGAGATGGCTGGCCGGCCCTCGTTCAAGCTGGAGCACCTCACCGCCGCCAACGGCCTGGCGCACGAAGCAGCGCACGACGCGCTGAGCGATGTGCGCGCCACCATCGCGCTGGCGCGCTTGATCAAGAGCAAGCAGCCGCGCTTGTGGGACTTCTGCCTGAAGCTGCGCAAGAAGGACGCCGTGGCCGCCGAGATCGGCGTCGGCAAGCCTTTTGTACATCTCTCGGGCATGTACCCGGTGGAGCGCGGCTGCCTCGCGGTGGTGTGGCCGCTGGGCATGCACCCGACGAACAAGAACGAGCTCATCGTGTGGGACCTCGCGCACGACCCGCGGGCGCTCGAAGGGCTGGACGCTGACACCGTGCGCCGCCGTATGTTCACGCGCCAGGCCGAACTCGACGCGGCGGGCCAGGGCGAGCAGCGCCTGCCCATCAAAACCATCCACATCAACAAGAGCCCCATCGTCATCGGCAATCTGAAGACGCTGGGCGGCGCGGCCGAGCGCTGGGGCCTGGACCTGCCGGCGGCCATGGCGCACGCCGAGACCGCCGCGGCGCTGGGCGCCGGCGGGGTGTTCGACGCGCTGTGGCCGCAGGTCTTCGTGCGGCCCGCGCCGGCCGAAGCGCCCGATGTCGATGAAGACCTTTACGGCGGTTTCGTTGGCAACGACGACCGCCGCACCTTGCAGCGCCTGCGCGGCATGTCGCCCGAAAAGCTGGCGGGCCAGCGCGTGGCTTTCAACGATGCGCGGCTGGACGAACTGCTGTTCCGCTACCGCGCGCGCAACTTCCCGCAGACGCTGAACGAAGACGAGTTGGCCCGCTGGGAAGAGCACCGCGCCGAGCGCCTGCACCACGGCCGCGGCGGCGGTTTGACGCTGGAGGCTTACTTCGAGCGCATCGACCAACTCGCAGAAGCCGCCGACACCGCCGGCGATGAACGCGCGCAGGGCCTGCTGGAAGCGCTGTACGACCACGCCGAGGGCATCGCGCCCGAGTTGTGAGCCGGTGCGGGCTCAGCGCCCGCGGGCCGCCGCAGCTGTCCCTTCAGCGCCCGCTGGCCGCGGTCGCGGGGGCCGAAGCTGCCGCCGCCGGCGCAGCGCCTGACGCGGCGCCTTCCGGCGCCACCGGCACCTCGGGCTCGCCCACCTTGCCGACAAAACCGCCGGCCTCGTACTCGACATAGCGCCAGTCGCCTTCGATGGCCACCACGTCATCCGGCTGGTAGAGCGGCTGGAAGTTCACGCCGCGCAGGCTGCGCGCCAGCGCGTCTATCCACACCGGCAGCGCCAGGCCGCCGCCCGATTCGCGCTCGCCCAGGCTCTTGGGTTCGTCGTGGCCGATCCAGGCCACCGCAGCCACGCCCGGTGCCCAGCCGGCGAACCAGGCGTCCACCGCATCGTTGGTGGTGCCGGTCTTGCCGTAGACATCGCTGCGGCCCAAGGCGCCTTGCGCGCGTGCCGCGGTGCCGCGCGCGGTGACGTCGCGCATCAGCGTGTTGGTGAGGAAGGCGTTGCGCGCCGGAATCACGCGCGTGCTGCCGTCCAGCGGCACCGGCGGCGGGGCCTCGAAGATCACCTGGCCCTGTGCGTCGACGATCTTCTCGATCAGCACCGGCGTCACGCGGTGGCCGCCGTTGGCGAACACGGCATAGGCCGCGGCCATCTGCAGCGGCGTGGTGCTGCCGGTGCCGAGGGCCAGCGTCAGGTTGTTCGGGTGGCGGTTGAGTTCGAAGCCGAAACGCGTGATCCACTGCCGCGCTGCGCTCATGCCGATGTGGTCGAGCACGCGGATGCTCACCAGGTTCTTGCTGCGCACCAGGCCTTCGCGCACGCTGATCTCGCCGTCGAAGCGGCCGTCGCTGTTCTGCGGGTTCCAGTTGCCCGGGCGCAGGCCGGGGCTGGCGTTGCCGGCGGCGTCGATCAGCGGCGCGTCGTTCACCAAGGTCTCGGGCATCACGCCCTGTTCCAGCGCCGCCGAGTACAAAAAGGGCTTGAAGCTGGAGCCCGGCTGGCGCCAGGCGCTGGTGACGCGGTTGAACTGGTTGCGCGTGAAGGAAAAACCGCCCACCAGCGCGCGGATGCGGCCGGTGGCGGGGTCTAGCGCCACATAGGCGCCTTCGGCCTGCGGCCACTGCGCCAGCGTCCAGCTGGCTGGCGCGGGCTTGCCGCCGGCATCGGGCCTGCCGGGCTGGGCCAGCAGGCGCACGATGCTGCCGCGGCGCAAGGCCAGGTTCTGCGGCGCGCCCGGGGCCAGCGCCGCCTGCACCCAGCGCAGGCTGTCGCCACGCAGCGTGACACGTTCGCCGCTGGCCACCTGCGCCACCAACTCGCGCGGGCTGGCGGCCAGCACGATGGCCAGGCGGAGGTCGTCGTCGTCGCGGCCGTCTTTCAGCGCCAGGCCGGCGGCGCGCGCAGCCTCTTCGGCATCGGCGGGCAGGGCTTCAAAACCTTCAGGGCCGCGCCAGGGCTGGCGCCGCTCGTGCGCCAGCAGTGCGCGGCGCAGCGCGGCGTGCGCGGTGCGCTGGTCTTCGGCCACCAGCGAGGTGTGCACCCGCACGCCCTCGGTGTAGGCCTTCTCGCCCAAGCGCTCCACCACCGCGCGGCGCGCCATCTCGGCCACGTGCTGGGCCTGCACATCCACGAAAGACGGCTTGCGGTAGACCAGCTTGAAGGCCCGGGCTTCGGCTTCTTGCGCTTCGGTGATGGCGCCGGTGCGCTGCATGCGTTCCAGCACCCAGCGCTGGCGCTTGGTGGCGGCCGCGGCGTTGTTGATGGGGTTGGCGTAGATGGGGTTCTGCTGCAGCCCGGCGAGCATGGCGCTCTCGGCCAGGTTCAGCTGCGCCAGCGGCTTGCCGAAGTAGACCTGGGCCGCCGCGCCATAGCCATATGCGCGCTGGCCGAGGTAGATCTGGTTCAGGTAGAGCTCCAGGATCTCGTCCTTGCTCAGCGTCTGCTCCAGCTGGCGCGCGATCAGCGCCTCTTTCACCTTGCGCTCCAGCGTGCGCTGCGTGCTGAGGAAGAAGGTGCGCGAGACCTGCTGCGTGATGGTGCTGGCACCGCCGCCGATGCCGCCGGTCAGGTTGGACCACGCCGCGCGCACCACGCCCTTCCAGCTGATGCCTTCGTGTTCGTAGAAGCCGGCGTCTTCCACCGCGATGACGGCCTGCTTGAGCGCCTGCGGCGTCTGCGCGATGGGCACGAAAACACGACGCTCGCTGCCGAACTGCGCAATCTCGCTGCCATCGGCAGCCAGCACCTGCAGGTGCTGGCGCGGGCGGTAGTCCACCGCCTTGTCCAAGGGCGGCAGGTCGAAGCTCCACCACAGCGTCAGCAGCGAGAGCAGCAGCAAGGCCAGAACGGCCAGGCCGGCCAGCAGGGCCAGCGTGCCCAGCACCACGAGGCCGGCAGGGCGCTGCCGCAGTTCACGCAGGCGCTTCATCAGCGTCAAGGCTGCAGCTCGTAGAGCGCGCTGCCGTCGCCCTGCTCTTGCACCAGGCGCACCTGCGGCGTGCGCGCCAGGTGGGCGATGCCGCCCGCGCCCGACACAAAACGCAGCGCCACGCCGGGCACTGGCAGGATGCGCCAGTTGCCGTCGGCCGCCGGGTCCACGGTGCGCGCCGCCTGCAGGAATTGCGTCAGCGCCTCGCGGTTTTCGTCGGGTGCGTCGAGCACGATGTTGCTGCCGTCCAGGCCGGGGAAGTTGCCGCCGCCCGAAGCGCGGTAGTTGTTGGTCACCACCAGGAACTCGGCCTCGTCGGCCACCGGCCGGCCCTGGTAGCGCAGCTCGACGATGCGGCGCGCCTGCGGCGCCACGAGCTTGCCGCTGCGTTCGTAACGCGCGGGCTGCGTCACGTCGATGCGGTAGCTCACGCCATCGAGGGTGTCGAAGTTGAAGCTGGGGAAGCCGCTGTTGATGAGGTTTTGCACCTTGTCGCCCGCGGGGTCGATGCGGTTGAAGGCGCCGGCGGCGAACTCCAGCCACTCGCGCACCTGCGCCCCCTTGAGCTTCACCACCTTCACGGTGTTGGGGTAGATGTAGAGATCGGCCACGTTGCGCAGCGCGATGGGGCCGGCCGCGATGTCGGTGTAGTAGCCCGCACCGCCGCGGCCACCGGTCTTGAAGGGCGCCGAGGCCGACAGCAGCGGCAGCGCAGCCAACGGCGTGCCGGCCAGGGCCTTGCGCGCGTAGGCCAGCTGCGCCTGGCTGACGATCTGCACGCTGGGGTCGTCGGCCACCTGCGCAAAATAGCTGTGGATGGGCGCCGTGGAGCGCGCCACCTCGGCGCGCATGTGCGCCACCGTGGCTTCGTGCTCGGCCTTCACGAGTTCGGCCACCTGGGGGTCGGGCGCCACGGCCGGCTTGCGCGCGCTGCGGTCGAAGATGGGGCGCAACTCGGCGCGTGCGTCGTTCACCTGCCAGCGGCCATCGGCCTTGTTCAGCACGAGGTCGACCACGCCGAGATGGCTGCCCCAGAAACCCGGCATCACCGCCGGCACGCCGTTGATCGTGCCCTGGGGCAGGTTCACCTTGGGGTGGCTGTTGAAAAAGCGCCCCGGGAACTCGCCATGCGAGTGCCCGAAAAGCACCGCGTTGACCCCCGGCACCTCGGTCAGGCGGGCGACCGCGTTTTCCGCGAAGAACACCGTCTCGCCGCGTTCGAAACCCGAGTGCGCGATGACCACCACCACGTCGGCGCCCTCGGCCTGCAGCCGCGGCACCAGGCGGCGCGCCGTGGCCGGGATGTCCAGCGCCCGCACGCGGCCCTGCAGGTGCTGGCGGTCCCACTGCATCACCTGCGGCGGCACGAAGCCGATGACGCCGATCTTCAGCGTGTGGGCCTTGCCGTCGTCATCGGTGAGGCGGCGCTCCAGCATCACGTAGGGCGTGAAGACGTTTTTCGCGTTCTCCAGCGGCCCGCCGTCATCGACCACGATGTTGGCGTTGACGTAAGGGAAGGCGGCGCCGGCCAGGGCCTGGCGCAAAAATGGCAGGCCGAAGTTGAACTCGTGGTTGCCGATGTTGGCGGCGTCGTAGCGCAGCGCGTTCATCACCTTGTAGGCCGGGTGCAACTGGCCGGGCTGCAGCGGCTTCACCTTCGCGACGTAGTCGCCCAGCGGGCTGCCCTGCAGCAGGTCGCCGTTGTCGAAGAGCAGGGTGTTCTTCTGCTCGGCCCGCGCGGCACGGATCAGCGTGGCGGTGCGGTCCAGGCCGTACTCGTCGGCCGGTTTGTCCTGGTAGTAGTCCCAGCCCAGCAGGTTCATGTGCAGATCCGTGGTCTGCAGCAGGCGCAGTTGCAGGCGCTGCGCGTGGGCGTTGCCGGCAGCCAGTGCGGCGGCCAGTGCCAGCAGGGTGAGCAGGGCGTTGCGTGTGTTCATGCGGAAGGGGCAGAAAGTGGTGTTCAGCCGAACCAGGCCAGGCGCAATTCGGCCGGCAGTTGCGGGCCGTCGCTGAAGCTGGCGCGGTGGGCGCGTTCGATGACCTGCCAGAAGTAGCGGTAGCTGGCGCGGTCGTGCAGGGTGTCGTGGTGGCGGATGGGGGCCCACTGCGCGGCTTGCGCCGCGGTGATGATCTCGATGGCGTCCTCGATCTCCGAGGCCGTGGGCGAAAACGCCTCGACGATGGGGCGGATCTGCGAAGGGTGGATGCTCCACATGCGGGTGTAGCCGAGCTGCCGGCTGGCCTGCTCGGCCGCGGCTTGCAGCGCGCGCGTGTTCTTGAACTCGGTGACGACGCAGTGCGAAGGTGTTTTGCCCGCGGCGTGGCAGGCCGCCGCGATCTCTAGCTTGGCGCGCAGCACCAGCGGGTGCGCGAACTGGCCGCCCGCGGCCGACATGCCCATGGCCGATTGCGGAATGGCACCGCGGTGGGCCGAAACAAAGTCCATCAGCCCGAAAGACAGCGACTGAACACGCGCTTGGGCGGCGATGTTGAACACATCGCGCAGCGCGCCGTGGGTCTCGATCAGCCCATGCACGGGGACGGCCCCACCGCCCAGCGCGTCGATGGCCTTCACCGCGCGTTGCACATCGGCCAGGCTTTCCGGCTTGGGCAGCATCAGGTAGGCCGGCGCGCGGGCGCTGGCCAGCACGGTGGCCGCCACTTCGGTGAACAGCGGGTGCTGCACCGGCAGCAGGCGCACACCCACACGGCCCCAGCGGTTGTCGGGGCCGGCCAGCAGGCCGGCGATGCGCTGGGCCTGGTCGATCTCGCCGCCCACTGGCGCGCCGTCTTCGTTGTCGAGCGTGACGTCGAACACCGGGCCCATCTCGGCCTGCAGTTGCAGGCTCTTCATCATGCGCGGCTCGACGCCGGCGTAGTGGTCGCACACGGGCAGCGGCACGATGTGGAGTTCGTCGGGGTCGAACAGTGCGCTGCGGGGGGTGGCGGGCGGGGTCGGCTTCATCGGTCGTCGCGCTGTGCTGGGCGTGCGTCTGGGCGTCTGCAGGCTGCCGACTTTAGGGCAGCGCCGCGGGCCGCCCGGGCAGCCGCCGCGCCACGCGGCTTACGTTTGAGTACCTCTGCAACGTTTCAGCGCCCCCGAGGCCGGGGGGCTGGGCCCGTACACGGCGGGGCCGTGACATGCTGCGTGGGGATTCTGGTGCCGCTTGTAGTGAAATGCAGGCTGTTGACCGTATCTTGGCGGGGTCTGTCCTTGGCCGGGCTTGAAAGAGAGTAACCACGATGAAGACGATGTCGAACCTGCTGAAGAGCGCGTGCGCGGCCCTGGCGCTCGGGGCCTCGATCGGAGCGATGGCCGAGGGGGTCTCGCTGATCGGTAGCAAGGTGGCCATTGGTCAGGGCAGCGCGCAGACTTGGTACATCGGGACGCTGGCGAGCTTCCAGTCGAACTCGAACAACCTCGTCGATTTCCAGGGCACGGACCTTGGCAGCTACGCCCTAGGCGGCACCGGCTATTTGTCCGGGGGCCAGGTGCAGACATTCACCGTTTCGGCCACCACCTCCTCGACGGTCACGGCCGGCGCCATGTACTGGCGTGTCGACGGGGGTGCTTTCAACCAAGTAAACCTGGGCTTCACGGCAGATGCCCCCTTCGTCGATGCAGCGGGCGACGATTTCGATCAGGCGGGCCAGCAGCAATGGGCCGGCTGGGGTTCCGATGTCGACTTCCTTGGCGGCGTCGGTGTCGGGTCGCACACGCTCGAGGTCTATTTCGGCGCCACGGCCGCGCTGGTGGGCGGTGGCGGCTTGGCCTTGGTCGAAGACAACGGCGGCAACTATTTCATCGGCAACTTCACCGTTACCGGTGCCGCCATCCCCGAGCCCTCGGCCCTGGCTTTGGCCGGCCTGAGCCTGGCCCTGCTGGCCGCTGCACGGCGCCGCCGCGCCTGAGCGGCACGTGCCCGGCCGGCGCTGTGCGGGCGGGCCATGAAAAAAGGCCCCTCGCGGGGCCTTTCCTTTTGGAGCAAGGGCGCTGCGCGCCCGGGCTTCACAGCAGGTGCTTCACGCCGTCCTGCTCACCCACCAGCTCGGCCAGCGTCTTGTCGATGCAGCCCTGGCTGAACTCGTCCACGGCCAAGCCTTCGACGATCTTGTACTTGCCGCCTTCGCAGGTGACGGGGTAGCCGAACATGGTGTCCTTGGGGATGCCGTATTCGCCGTTGCTCGGGATGCCCATCGTCACCCAGCCGCCGTTGGTGCCCAGGGCCCAGTCGCGCATGTGGTCGATGGCGGCGTTGGCGGCCGAGGCGGCCGACGAGAGGCCGCGCGCCTCGATGATGGCCGCGCCGCGCTTGCCCACGGTGGGCAGGAACACGTCTTTGTTCCAGGCGTGGTCGTTGATCATGTCCTTCACGCTGGCGCCTTCGATGGTGGCGAAGCGGTAGTCGGCGTACATGGTCGGGCTGTGGTTGCCCCACACGGCCAGGTTCTTGATGGCGGCCACCGGCTTGCCGGTCTTGGCGGCCAGCTGGCTGAGCGCGCGGTTGTGGTCCAGGCGCAGCATGGCGGTGAAGTTCTCGCGCGGCAGGCTGGGCGCGCTCTTCATCGCGATCCAGGCGTTGGTGTTGGCGGGGTTGCCCACCACCAGCACCTTCACGTCGCGGCTGGCCACGGCGTCCAGCGCCTTGCCCTGGCCGATGAAGATCTGGCCGTTGATGCTGAGCAGCTCGGCGCGCTCCATGCCGGCCTTGCGCGGCATCGAACCCACGAGCAGCGCGTAGTCGGTGTCCTTGAAGGCGGTCATGGGGTCGCTGTGCGCTTCCATGCCGGCCAGCAGCGGGAAGGCGCAGTCGTCGATCTCCATCATCACGCCCTTCAGCGCCTTCTGCGGGCCTTCAACGGGCACTTCCAGCAGCTGCAGGATGACCGGCTGGTCCTTGCCCAGCATTTCGCCGCTGGCGATGCGGAAGAGCAGGGCATAGCCGATCTGGCCGGCGGCGCCGGTGACAGCCACGCGAACGGGCTTCTTGGACATGGAGGTCTCCTGGATCAAAAAAGGGTGTGAACGTGCAGGGAACACGAAGCCGGGATTCTAGTCGCCGCACCCTGACTGAAGTCTTATGTCTTATGCAAGACTTCTGAGAGAGAATGCCGGCGATGTCTTCAGCCTTGCCCACCCCCAGCCTGCCGTCGGCGTCAGGCGCGCCTGGCGCGCAGCCAGCGGCGCCGGGCTCGGGTGCGCCGGCTTTCAGCCCGCTGTACCAGCAGATCCAGGCGCTGCTGCTGCAAAGCTTGCAGGCCGGTGAATGGCTGCCGGGCCAGGCCATCCCGAGCGAGGTGGAACTGGCCGCGCGTTTCCGCGTCAGCCAGGGCACGGTGCGCAAGGCCATCGACGAACTCGCCACCGACAACGTGCTGGTGCGCCGCCAGGGCAAGGGCACCTTCGTGGCCACGCATGCCGAACGCGCCACGCAGTTCCGCTTCTTGCGCTTGTTGCCTGACGACGGCAGTGCGCCGCAGTTGCAGCGCCGCCTGCTCGAATGCCGGCGCATGCGCGCGCCGGCGGAAGTCGCGCGCCTGCTGGCGCTGGCCAGCGGCGAGGCGGCTGTGCAGGTGCGGCGCCTGCTGCTGGCGCCCCAGGGCGCCGAACTGGTGCCGGTGGTGCTGGACGACATCTGGCTGCCCGGCGCGCTCTTCAAGGGCCTGACAGCCGAGCGCCTGCAGGCCTGGCGCGGGCCGATGTACCGGCTCTTCGAAGCCGAGTTCAATGTGCACATGATCCGTGCCGAAGAGAAGCTGCGGGCCGTGGGGGCCAACGCCGCCGAGGCGGCCTTGCTGGCCGTGACGGAAGGCGCGCCGCTGCTGTCGGTGGAGCGTCTGGCCTACACCTACGGCGACCGCCCTGTGGAACTTCGCCGCGGGCTCTATCACACCGCGGCCCACCACTACCGCAACGAGCTCAGCTGAGGCCTGTCAGCATGGTGTTTCCAGTTCCGCGTAAGCCTGTTGCATTGCAATAAACTCCGAGGGTTTCACCCGGTTTCACAACGAGAAGACCACATGCCTGAGATGAGCAGACAAAGACCCGGCACCATGCGCCTGGTCGACGCCACGAAGTACCGTCTTCCGCTGGCAGCCTGGGTGTCCATCCTGCACCGCGTGAGCGGTGGCCTGATGTTCGTTTTGCTGCCCTTCGTGATCTGGCTCTTCGATGTCAGCGTCACTTCCGAGATCAGTTACGAACGTTTCACCAGCGCCTTCAGTGCCGGCATCGGCTTCGTGCCGGGCTGGTTCGTCAAGCTCGCCACGCTGGGCCTGATCTGGGCCTATTTGCACCACTTCATCGCTGGCGTGCGCCACCTGTGGATGGACATGACGCACAGCGTCACCAAGGCCCACGGCAAGAACTCGGCGGTGGTCACGCTGGTGCTGAGCCTCACGCTCACCGCCGCGCTGGGCGCCAAGCTCTTCGGCCTGTACTGAAGGGGCGCTGACATGTCGGTCAACTACGGTTCGAAGCGCGTCGTCACGGGCGCCCACTACGGCATGCGCGACTGGCTCAGCCAGCGTGTCACCGCCACGCTGATGGCGATCTACACGGTGCTGCTGCTGGCCCAGGTGCTGTTCACCAGCGGCCCCATCGGCTACGACGCCTGGGCGGGCATCTTTTCGGCACAGTGGATGAAGGTGCTCACGCTCGTGCTCTTCGTCGCGCTGGGCTGGCACGCCTGGGTCGGCATGCGCGACATCTGGATGGATTACGTCAAGGCCGCGGCACTGCGTCTGGTGCTGCAGGTGTTCACCATCGTCTGGCTCATCGGCTGCATGGGCTGGGCCATACAAGTGCTCTGGAGGCTGTAACGCATGGCACTGACCAACTCTCTCCCGCGTCGCAAGTTCGACGTCGTCATCGTGGGTGCCGGCGGTTCCGGCATGCGCGCTTCGCTGCAGCTCGCGCTGGCCGGCCTGAACGTGGCCGTGCTGAGCAAGGTGTTCCCCACGCGCAGCCACACGGTGGCGGCGCAGGGCGGCATCGGTGCTTCGCTCGGCAACATGGCCGAGGACAACTGGCACTACCATTTCTACGACACCGTCAAGGGCTCCGACTGGCTGGGCGACCAGGACGCCATCGAGTTCATGTGCCGCGAAGCGCCCAAGGTGGTGTACGAGCTCGAGCACATGGGTATGCCCTTCGACCGCAACCCCGACGGCACGATCTACCAGCGCCCCTTCGGCGGCCACACCGCCAACTACGGTGAGAAGCCCGTGCAGCGCGCCTGCGCCGCGGCCGACCGCACCGGCCACGCGATGCTGCACACGCTGTACCAGCAGAACGTGAAGGCGCGCACCAACTTCTTCGTCGAGTGGATGGCGCTGGACCTGATCCGCGATGCCGAAGGCGATGTGCTCGGCGTCACCGCGCTGGAGATGGAGACCGGCGACGTCTACATCCTCGAAGCCAAGACCACGCTGTTCGCCACGGGCGGCGCGGGTCGCATCTTCGCTGCCAGCACGAATGCATTCATCAATACAGGCGACGGCCTGGGCATGGCCGCGCGTTCGGGCATCCCGCTGGAAGACATGGAGTTCTGGCAGTTCCACCCCACCGGCGTGCACAACGCCGGCGTGCTGCTGACCGAAGGCTGCCGCGGCGAAGGCGCCATCCTGCGCAACGCCAATGGCGAACGTTTCATGGAGCGCTACGCGCCGACGCTGAAAGACCTGGCGCCGCGCGACTTCGTCAGCCGCTGCATGGACCAGGAGATCAAGGAAGGTCGCGGTTGCGGTCCGAACAAGGACTACATCAACCTCGACATGACGCACCTGGGCGGCGACACCATCTTGAAGCGCCTGCCCAGCGTCTTCGAGATCGGCCACAACTTCGCCAACGTCGACATCACCAAGGAACCCATTCCCGTGGTGCCGACCATCCACTACCAGATGGGTGGCATTCCCACCAACATCCACGGCCAGGTGGTGGCGCCGAGGAACGGCAACCCCAACAGCGTGATCAACGGCTTCTACGCCGTGGGCGAGTGCAGCTGCGTCAGCGTGCACGGCGCCAACCGCCTGGGCACCAACTCGCTGCTCGACCTGCTGGTCTTCGGCCGCGCGGCTGGCAACCACATCGTCGACAGCGGCCTGAAGAAGCAGAGCCACAAGCCGCTGCCGGCCGATGCCGCCGACGCCAGCCTGGCCCGCCTGGCGCGCCTGGACAGCAGCAGCAACGGCGAGTACGCGCAAGACGTAGCGAATGACCTGCGCGACACCATGCAGCAGCACGCCAGCGTCTTCCGCACCCAGGCGCTGATGGACGAAGGCGTGAAGAAGGTGGCCGACCTCGCCGAGCGCGTGAAGGCCATCGGCCTGAAGGACAAGAGCAAGGTCTTCAACACCGCGCGCATCGAAGCGCTGGAAGTCGACAACCTCATCGAGAGCGCGCAAGCCACGATGGTGAGCGCTGCCGCGCGCAAGGAAAGCCGCGGCGCCCACACCGTCAACGACTACGGCGACACGCCCGAGCACCCGAACGGCCGCAACGACGAGGTGTGGATGAAGCACTCCCTGTGGTACTCGGAAGGCAACCGCCTCGACTACAAGCCGGTGAACCTGAAGCCGCTGTCGGTGGAGTCGGTGCCGCCGAAAGTGCGGACCTTCTAGTCCGCACCCGGCCGATTCATCCGCACTTTCTGAGAGTCAGGAGCAGTACCCCATGACGCTACGCACCTTCCAGATCTACCGCTACGACCCGGACACCGACGCCAAGCCCCGCATGCAGACGCTGCAGGTGGAGCTCGACGGCAACGAGCGCATGCTGCTCGACGCGCTGAACAAGCTCAAGGCCGTGGACCCGACGCTGAGCTTCCGCCGCAGCTGCCGCGAAGGCGTGTGCGGTTCTGACGCGATGAACATCAACGGCAAGAACGGCTTGGCTTGCCTGACCAATATGCGCACGCTGCCGGGCACCATCGTGCTCAAGCCGCTGCCGGGCCTGCCCGTCATCCGCGACCTCATCGTGGACATGACGCTGTTCTTCAAGCAGTACCACAGCATCAAGCCCTACCTGGTGAACGACACGCAGGCCCCCGAAAAGGAGCGCCTGCAGTCGCCGGAAGAGCGCGATGAACTCAACGGCCTGTACGAGTGCATCTTGTGCGCGAGCTGCAGCACCAGCTGCCCCAGCTTCTGGTGGAACCCCGACAAGTTCGTCGGCCCCGCCGGCCTGCTGCAGGCCTACCGCTTCATCGCCGACAGCCGCGATCAAGACACGGCCGGCCGCCTGGACAACCTGGAAGACCCGTACCGGCTCTTCCGTTGCCACACCATCATGAACTGCGTCGATGTCTGCCCCAAGGGTCTGAACCCCACCAAGGCCATCGGCAAGATCAAGGAATTGATGGTCCGCCGAGCCATCTGACGCCATGGACGCGCTGCTCGACGAACGTTCGCTGTCCAAGCTGAAGTGGCGCTGCCGCCGCGGCCTGCTGGAGAACGACCTCTTCGTGCAGCGTTTCTTCGAGCGCCATGAAGCCACGCTCACCGTGCGCCAGGCCGATGGCCTGCAGGCGCTGATGGCGCTGGCCGACAACGACCTGCTCGACCTGCTGCTGGCCCGCAAGCAGCCGCACGAGCTGAAAGACGAGCCCTGCGACACCCCCGAGGTGCACGAGGTGCTGGCGCTGATGCGCGTGAATCGCCACTGAATTGCCACCGAGCCGCCACTGCGCTGCCGCTGCTGTATCCGTAGTCCCCGCTGTCCGAACCCGAAGAAAGGCCCAGCCCATGACCCCCTCCGAAGTGAAAGCCACCCTGTCCTTCTCGGATGGCAGCCCCAGCATGGAACTGCCCTTGTACAAGGGCAGCATCGGCCCGGATGTCATCGACATCCGCAAGCTCTACGCACAGACCGGCAAGTTCACCTACGACCCGGGTTTCCTCAGCACCGCCAGTTGCAACAGCAACATCACCTACATCGACGGTGACAAGGGCGAGCTGCTGTACCGCGGCTACCCCATCGAGCAGTTGGCCACGCAGTGCGACTTTCTCGAAACTTGCTACCTGCTGCTGAAAGGCGAGCTGCCCGACGCGACGCAGAAGACCGCCTTCACCAAGCTCGTCACCAACCACACGATGGTGAACGAGCAGATGCAGTTTTTCCTGCGCGGTTTCCGCCGCGACGCACACCCGATGGCGGTGATGACGGGCCTGGTGGGCGGCCTCTCGGCTTTCTATCACGACAGCACCGACATCACGAACCCGGTGCACCGCGAGATCAGCGCCATCCGCCTCATCGCGAAGATGCCCACGCTGGTGGCCATGGCCTACAAATACGGCATCGGCCAGCCCTACATCTACCCGAAGAACGAGCTCAGCTACAGCGCGAACTTCATGCGCATGATGTTCGCCACGCCGTGCGAGGAGTACGAGCCCGACGATGTGCTGGTGCGCGCCATCGACCGCATCTTCATCCTGCACGCCGACCATGAGCAGAACGCCAGCACCTCCACCGTGCGCCTGTGCGGCAGCAGCGGCACCAACCCCTTCGCCGCCATCGCGGCCGGTGTGGCCTGCCTCTGGGGCCCGGCCCATGGCGGTGCCAACGAAGCGGCGCTGACCATGCTGAAGGACATCCAGCGTAACGGCGGCGTCGAGAAGATTGGCGAGTTCATCAAGCAGGTCAAGGACAAGAACAGCAACGTCAAGCTGATGGGCTTCGGCCACCGCGTCTACAAGAACTACGACCCGCGCGCCAAGCTGATGCGCGAGACCTGCCACGAGGTGTTGACGGCCACCGGCCTGCACGACGACCCGTTGTTCAAGCTGGCGATGGCGCTGGAAAAAATCGCGCTGGAAGACGACTACTTCGTCAGCCGCAAGCTCTACCCCAACGTCGATTTCTATTCGGGCATCGTGCAGAGCGCACTCGGCATCCCGGTCAGCCTGTTCACCGCCATCTTCGCGCTGGCGCGCACGGTGGGCTGGATCGCGCAGCTCAACGAGATGATCGGCGACCCCGAGTACAAGATCGGCCGTCCGCGCCAGCTCTTCGTGGGCTCGCCGGCGCGCAACGTCAAGCCCATCGCCGAACGCTGAAGCCAGGGGTGCTGCCCATCGGCAGCGCCCTGACCAAGCTTCCTGCCGCGGAACCGGCTCTGCCGGGCCGCTGGCGGACGGCCCAAGGGACACGAAGGGGCCCTTTTGTGGGCCTGGGGGTGGCGAGCGCTAGCGAGCCCGGGGGCTCACTTCAATTCTTGCGCCAGGCGGCCGATGATCGCCCTGGCATTGGTGCCCACCTCGGGGTTGCCCGCCGAGCTCTGCACCGACACCTCGCTCTGCCCCGCGGCGCTCTTGAGCACGACGC
The DNA here is from genome assembly GCA_963788035.1 of uncultured beta proteobacterium. GTDB lineage: Bacteria > Pseudomonadota > Gammaproteobacteria > Burkholderiales > Burkholderiaceae_C > Rubrivivax. The sequence continues at coordinate 708,462 of CAWBFC010000005.1, read as the reverse complement.
GGTAACGCACGGCCGCCAGCGGGTTGGTGTCGTTGCCGAAGAGGCGCGACCAGAAGCCCGGCTCTTCCTTGCCAGCGCTCTTCGGATCGACGTAACGCACGTAGTAGATGCCGGCCGAGCGGTCGCGGTCTTCCACCGTGAAGCCGCTGCGGTCCAGCGCCACGCCCACACGGCGCCAGGCGCGGTCGAAGGGCTCGGCAATGCTCAGGCTGGTGGTCTGCGCCAGCACGACGGCCTGCGGTGCCGGCGCCGCCGGCGCAGCGCCGGAGGCCGCCGCGGCCACTGCCACGGCGCTGCGCGCGGGCTGCTCGGCCGCACCCAGCGTCACCAACAGGCGGCTCAACATCTCCGCTTCGAGCTCGGGCTCCGAAGGCCGCGCGCGCCAGGTGGTGCCGCCATCGCGGGTTTGTGTCGCGTAGACCTCTTCCACGCCGCGGTGGCTGAGGTAGATCTCGGTGCCCGCGGCCGTGCGCTCCAGGCGCGTGCGGTAGCTGTCGCGCTCGCCGGTGTCGTAGAGGCTGCCCAGCAGGCGACCGACGGTGTTGCGGATGACGTCGTTGGGCAGCTTGGCGCGGTTCTCCGACCAGTTGGTCTCCATCACGCCTGCGGCTTGGTTCTCTTCGGTCAGCGTGAAGCCGCGTTCCTGCCAGAAAGTCTTCAGGCGCGGCCACAGCTGTTCGGGCGTTTGCGGCACCACCAGCCAGCGGCGCTGGCCGTCTCGCAGCACGCGCATGTCGCCCAGATTGTTCAGGGCCACCGTGGCCGGTGCTGAAGCGCCCGTTGCGGCCGCCGCCGCGGCGCCACCGCCGGCCGCGGCGGCGCTGACCACGCCACCCTGGGGCTGGTAGCGCGATTCACGCGAGAGCTGTGTCAGATCGGGCGGCACTTCCAGCGGCTGGGTTTTCACGACCGTCGAGCGGTAGTCGACCTTGTCGCTGGCGAACAGGCCATCGCCCACACTGGTGCAGCCGGCCGCGCCAAGCACGAGAGTGGCCAGGGCCACGGCCCGCAGGGGGCTGGCCGGGGCAGCGGCGCGGGCCGGGGCGTAAGAAGCAGGTTTCACGTTCAAGGTCTCCGCAGCGGCCCGCATCGGGCCCTGCCAGCAGGGTGAGAGGGTGGGGATGGGGCCGTGCCGCTCAGGCGGCTTGCACGCCGGCATCGCGCAGGGCCTGGCCGACAACAGCCTGGCCGGCCGCGGTGAGCGGCACGATGGGCAGGCGCACGTGCGGCGCGCAGCGGCCCAGCTGGGCCAGAGCCCACTTGGCCGGCGCCGGGCTGGGCTCGCAGAACAGTTGTTTGTGCAGCGGCAGCAGGCGCAGGTGCAGCGCACGCGCGGTGGCCACATCGCCGGCGATGGCGGCCTTGCACAGCTGGTGCATCAGCCGTGGCGCGATGTTGGCCGTGACGCTGACGTTGCCGTCACCGCCCAGCAGCATCAGCGCCACCGCGGTGCCGTCGTCGCCGGAATAGACGGCAAAACCTTCGGGCCGGTGCTTGATGAGCTGGCAGGCGCGTTCGATGTTGCCGGTGGCTTCCTTGATACCCACGATGCCAGGCAATTCGGCCAGGCGCAGCGTGGTCTCGGGCAGCAGGTCGGCCACGGTGCGGCCGGGCACGTTGTAGAGCACCAGCGGCAGGTCGACCGCTTCGCTGATGGCCTTGAAGTGTTGGTAGATGCCTTCCTGCGAAGGCTTGTTGTAGTAGGGCACCACCGAGAGGTGGCAGTCGGCGCCCACCTGCTTGGCGTAGCGCGTCAGTTCGATGGCCTCGGCCGTGGAATTGGCCCCCGTGCCGGCCATGATGGGCACGCGCCCGGCGGCGTGCTGCACCGCCACGCGGATGACCTCGCAGTTCTCGGCCATCGACACCGTGGGCGATTCGCCCGTGGTACCGACCACGCCGATGCAGTCGGTGCCCTCGGCGATGTGCCAGTCGATGAGGCGGCGCAGGGCATCGAAGTCGATGCCGCCGTCCGCGTGCATCGGGGTCACGAGCGCGACGATGCTGCCTTGGATGGGGTTCATGCGGGTGGGGGACAAGGTGAATCGGCGGATTTTAGCCGCCCGGGCCTGGGGCTCGGTCAGGGTGCGGACCCCAGGGGCCAGCGCGCTTCGACACCGCCCGCGGCGGTTTCGTTCACCGCCGCGATGCGCTGCACGCAGCGGCCGCTGCCGCTGCCGTCTGCCGAGGCTTCGAAGCCGTCTTCGAAGGCCAGCACGCGCAGCCCGGCGCACACGCGCAGCAGCTCGCCGCGCTGCAGCAGAAAGTCAGGCCGGCTCGGACGGCCGATGTGCTGGTGGCCGTCGGCGAAGGTCTCGTGCAGGTAGACACCGCCGGGCGCCAGCGTGGCCAACAGCGCGGGGAAGAGCGGGCGCCACAGGTAGTTGGTGACGACGATGGCGTCGAACTGACGGCCGGGCAGCGGCCAGGGTGCGCCTTCCAGATCGGCCTGCAGCAAGGCCGCTGTCGGCAGGGCCCGGGCCACCATCGCCAGTGCGGCCGGGTCGCGGTCCACGCCCGTGACGTGGTGGCCTTGTGAAGCCAGCCACTGCAGATGCCGGCCGCCGCCGCAGGCGACATCGAGCACCGCGGCGCCGGGTTTCAGCAGCGGGGTGAAACGCTGCACCCAGGCTGAAGGGGCACCCAGGCCATGCACCGCGGGCCCTGCGCCCATCAGAAGCAACTCCACACGCGGTTGGCGAGGTCCACCACCGTGTGCGGGTTCAGGTAGGCCATGAACACCGCGGCCAGCACCGCAGCGGCCAGGGCGGCCATCAGCAGGGGCAGGGTGCGCCGCTTCATGCGCAACTCAGGCCGGCTTGGCCACCGGGCCACCGCGCACCAGCGCCACCTCGCGCACCGGCAGGTTCACCAGCGCAGCGAACACGCCCAGGCCCACCGCGATCCACCACACCACGTCGTAGCTGCCGGTGCTGTCGTAGAGCTTGCCGCCCAGCCACACGCCCAGAAAGCTGCCCACCTGGTGGCTGAGAAAGACGAAGCCGCCCAGCATGCTCATGTACTGCACGCCGAAGATCTGCGCCACGATGGCATTGGTGGGTGGCACCGTGCTCAGCCACAGGAAGCCCATCACCGCCGAGAAGATGTAGACGCTGGTGGGCGTCAGCGGCGCCAGCAGGAAGGCCACGATGGCCACCGAGCGCAGCGCGTAGATGGCGCTCAGGATGTAGCGCTTGGGCATACGCTGCCCCAGGCTGCCCGCGGTGTAGGTGCCGAAGACGTTGAACAGGCCGATGAGCGCCAGCGCGCCCGTGGCGACCTCGGGGCCGAGCCCCTGGTCCTTGAGGTAGCTGGGCATGTGCACGCCAATGAACACCACCTGGAAGCCGCAGACGAAGTAGCCGGCCATCAGCAGGCCGAAGCTGGGCGTGGTGAAGGCCTCGCGCAGCGCCGCGGCGATGCTCTGCTTCGGGCCGGCGTTCGCGGCCTTGGGCGGCTCGCGCAGGCCCAAGGCCAGCGGCGCAATGATCAGCGCCAGGCAGCCCAGCACGAAGAGCGCGTTCTGCCAGCCCAGGCCGCCGATGAGCCCGTTCTCCACCGGCACCATCAAGAACTGGCCGAAGCTGCCCGCTGCCGCGGTGATGCCCATGGCCCACGAGCGTTTTTCGGGCGCCACCTGGCGCGCGATGACGCCGTAGACCACCGCGTAGGTGGTGCCGCTCTGCGCCAGCCCCAGCACGATGCCCGCACCGCCCATGAAGGCCAGGCCGCTGGTGGCCAGGCCCATGAACACCAGGCCCAGTGCGTAGAGCAGCGCGCCCACCACCAGCACGCGGAAGGCACCGAAACGATCGGCCAGCCCGCCGGCGATGGGCCCGGCCAGGCCCCAGGCCAGGTTCTGGATGGCCAAGGCGAAGGCAAAGGTCTCGCGCGACCAGCCGCGCTCCATGGTGATGGGCTGCAGCCACAGGCCGAAGCCGTGGCGGATGCCCATGCTCAGCGTGACGATGAGGGCGCCACAGATGAGCACTTGCCGCATCGACAGGCCCGGTGGCGGCGTTTGTGTCGCCCGGTCTGGCGCGGAAGCTGCATTCATTCGGGCATTGTCTCGGAAAACGCTGCAAGTCTGCGGCGACCGGCTGGCTAGAGTGACGCCACTTCTCTGGAGCGTGCGATGAAGGTCTTGGTCTTGGGCGGCGGTGTGATCGGGGTCTCGACGGCCTATTACCTGGCAAAAGCCGGTCACGAGGTGGAACTGGTCGACCGCCAGAGCGGCGCTGCGCTGGAGACCAGCTTTGGCAACGCCGGCGAGGTGAGCCCCGGCTACAGCGCGCCCTGGGCGGGCCCGGGCGTGCCCATCAAGGCCATCAAGTGGATGCTGATGCAGCACAGCCCGCTGGTCATCTGGCCGCTGCTCGACCCCGCCATGTGGCGCTGGGGCGCGATGATGCTGGCCAACTGCACCGAGAAGGCCTACGCGCTGAACAAGAGCCGCATGGTGCCGATAGCCGAGTACAGCCGCGATTGCTTGAAGGCGCTGCGCGCCGAGACCGGCATCGCCTACGACGACCGCGCCCAGGGCACGCTGCAGCTCTTCCGCACGCAGAAGCAGCTGGACAGCATCGGCGGCGACGTGGCCGTGCTGAAGCAATACGGTGTGCCTTTCGAGGTGCTCGACCGCGCCGGTTTCTGCGCCGTGGAGCCGGCGCTCAAGCTCACGCAGGAAAAGTTCGTCGGCGCTTTGCGCCTGCCCAACGACGAAACCGGCGATTGCCACCTCTTCACCAACCGCCTGGCCGAGATGGCCGCGGCCCTGGGCGTGAAGTTCCGCTGGAACACGCGCATCCAGGCGCTGCAGGTGGAAGGAACGGGGAAAGACGGCGCCATCACCGGCGTGCACACCGACGCCGGCCTGCTGCAGGCCGACAAGGTGGTGCTGGCCCTGGGCAGCCACAGTCCGCAGTTGCTGGCGCCGGTGGGCATCCGCATCCCGGTCTACCCGGTGAAGGGCTACAGCATCACGGTGCCCATCACCGACGCCCAGTACGCGCCCGAGAGCACCATCATGGACGAGACGCACAAGGTGGCCGTCACGCGCCTGGGCGACCGCATCCGCGTGGGCGGCACGGCCGAACTGGCCGGCTACAGCCTGAACCTGCGCGAAGGCCGCCGCGCCACGCTGAACCACGTGGTGAGCGATCTCTTCCCGCGCGGCGGCGATGTCAGCAAGGCCAGTTTCTGGTGCGGCCTGCGCCCCATGACGCCCGATGGCACGCCCATCGTCGGCCCCACGCCGGTGCAGAACCTGCTGTTGGCCACCGGCCACGGCACTTTAGGCTGGACCATGGCCGCCGGCACCGGCCGCGTCATCGCCGATCTGGTGAGCGGCAAGCCGCCCGAGATCGACGTCAGCGGGCTTTCGATGTCGCGCTACCGCCAGTGAAGGCTGCGGGTGCGCCTGTGAACCCGCCGCTGCCCGTCACGCTGCACCACCTGTGCGAGCTGCCGGCCCTGCGGCGCGAAGTGGCGGCGCTCATCCACGAGGAGTTCTGGCTCACCGTGCCCGGCGCCAGCGAAGACGGCATGTTCGAACGCCTGGGGCAGGCGGCGAGCAGCGACCGCCTCCCGCTGTGCCTGGTGGCGCTGCACGAAGGCCGGCTGGCCGGCGTGGTGAACCTCGTCGACAGCGACGACGACGAGCACCCCGAGTGGCACCCCTGGCTGGCCGGCATGGTGGTGGCCGAGCCCTGGCGGGGCCGGGGCGTGGGCACGGCGCTGGTGCGCGGCCTGCTGGCCTGCGCCTGGGCACAGGGCCATGCGCAGGTCCACTTCGGCACCGACGGCCCGGGCTTCTACACGCGCCTGGGCGCCGTGCAGCAGCTGCAGCCGCGCACCGGTTTCTGGTTCATGCGTTTCGACCGGCCGGACACGCGGCGCGACTGAAGCGCGCGCTTCAGCGGCCTGGCGGCGGCACGATGCGCACGCCGGGCAGCGTGGGCCCGCCTTCCAGGCCCACCACCGCGCAGTTCAGCACCACCTCGGTCATCGTCAGGCTCAGTTCGCCGGCCTCTTCGGCCGCCAACACCTGCTCTTCTGAGCGCAGTTCTCGCCGCGCCACGCCTGGCAGCCAGCGCACCAGCACCATGCGCCACAGGGGCGAGTAGCCCGCGTCGGTGTTGCCAGCGCCCACGGGCTGCGGCACCGAAGGGAAGACCGTGCTCTGCACAGCGCCGTCAAAGGCGTAAACGCGCTCCAGCGCGGCACCGAGCTTGCTGCGCTGGCCGGGCCCGGGCAGCACTTCCTTGAGCCTCGGCACGTGGTTGGCGCCCTTCTCGCGGGCCAGCTGGGCGTCGGAGACATCGGTGGTGATGTAGTGCACGCGGCGGCCTTCGAACCAGGCGGTCTGCAGCGGCAGCTGCACCCAGCCGCGCGCAGGCGCGCTGGCTGCCGGGGCCGTGGCGGTCTGCGCCTGCACGCCACTGCAGGCCGCCCCTATGGCCAGTGCGGCCAGTGCGAGGCCCATGAACAGAAGCTGGGGTGTTTTCATGGGCGGGCATGCTAGCGGCGCCGCGGGGGCTCGGAAGCCCGCTGCCTAAAATCGCCCCATGCCTTCCATCAAGCAGAACAGCAGTTACGGCGAAGCCTCCATCCGCGTGCTCAAGGGCCTGGAGCCCGTCAAGCAGCGGCCGGGCATGTACACCCGCACCGACAACCCCCTGCACATCATCCAGGAGGTCATCGACAACGCCGCCGACGAAGCCCTGGCCGGCCACGGCAGCCGCATTGGCGTGACGCTGCATGCCGACGGCAGCATCAGCGTGGAAGACGACGGCCGCGGCATCCCCTTCGGCCTGCACCCGGAAGAGCAGGTGCCGGTGATCGAGATCGTCTACACACGCCTGCACGCTGGGGGCAAGTTCGACAAGGGCGCCGGCGGCGCCTACAGCTTCAGCGGCGGCCTGCACGGCGTGGGTGTGAGCGTGACCAACGCGCTGGCCAAACGCCTGCAGGTGACGGTGTGGCGCGAAGGCCAGGTGGCCGCGCTGTGTTTTGGCAACGGCGGTGATGTGGTCGAGCCTCTGGTGCTGCGCAAGGCTGCGGCAGGCGACCGCAAACACGGCACCACCGTGCGCGTGTGGCCCGACGCCAAGTACTTCGAAAGCGCCGATCTGCCGCGCAGCGAACTGCTGCACCTGTTGCGCAGCAAGGCCGTGCTGATGCCCGGCGTGACGGTGACGCTGACGGTGGAAAAAGCCGGCCAGAAAGACCCGGAAGTCACCACCTGGAAGTACGCCGCCGGCCTGCGCGACTACCTGCAGCAGAGCCTGGTGGCCGACCCGTTGATCCCGCTGTTCGAAGGTGCGCAGTACGCCACCGCGAGCGAAAGCGAAAACTTCGCCGAAGGCGAGGGCGCGGCCTGGTGCGTGGCTTTCACCGACGAAGGCACGCTGCTGCGCGAGAGCTACGTCAACCTCATCCCCACGGTGGCTGGCGGCACGCACGAAAGCGGATTGAAGGATGGCCTCTTCGGCGCCATCAAGGGTTTCATCGACCTGCACAGCCTGTTGCCCAAGGGCGTGAAGTTGATGCCGGAAGACGTGTTCTCGCGCGCCAGCTTCGTGCTGAGCGCCAAGGTGCTGGACCCGCAGTTCCAGGGCCAGATCAAGGAACGCCTGAACAGCCGCGATGCGTTGCGCCTGGTCTCGGCCTACGTGAAGCCGGCGCTGGAGCTGTGGCTGAACCAGCATGTCGATCTCGGCAAGAAGCTGGCCGAGCTCGTCATCCGCCAGGCGCAGACGCGCCAGCGGGCATCGCAGAAGGTGGAAAAGCGCAAGGGCAGCGGCGTGGCCGTGCTGCCGGGCAAGCTGACCGATTGCGAAAGCCGCGACCTGCTGTTCAACGAGGTGTTTCTCGTCGAAGGCGACAGCGCCGGCGGCAGCGCGAAGATGGGCCGCAACAAAGAAACGCAAGCCGTTCTGCCCTTGCGCGGCAAGGTGCTCAACACCTGGGAGGTCGACCGCGACCGGCTCTTCGGCAACACCGAGATCCACGACATCGCCGTGGCCGTGGGCGTGGACCCGCACGGCCCGAACGACGAGCCCGATTTCAGCGGCCTGCGCTACGGCAAGGTCTGCATCCTGAGCGACGCCGATGTCGACGGCTCGCACATCCAGGTGCTGCTGCTCACGCTGTTCTTCCGCCACTTCCCCAAGCTGGTGGAACGTGGCCACGTCTACATCGCACGGCCGCCGCTCTACCGCATCGACGCACCCGCGCGCGGCAAGCGCCCGGCGGCCAAGCTGTATGCGCTGGACGAAGGGGAGCTGGAGGCCGCGCTCGACAAGCTGCGCAAGGAAGGCGCCAAGGACGGCAGCTGGAACATCAGCCGCTTCAAGGGCCTGGGCGAGATGAACGCCGAGCAGCTGTGGGAGACCACGCTGAACCCCGAAACGCGCCGCCTGCTGCCCGTCAGCTGGCTGGGCCGCGGGTTCGACGCCACCGGCACGCTGCTGGGCAAGCTGATGGGCAAGGGCGAAGCCCAGGCGCGGCGCGACCTGATGGAGTTGCGCGGCGACGAGGTCGAGGTGGACGTCTGAAACACGTCGTTGTCACCGGCGCGGGCGCCGGCATCGGCCGCTGCATCGCCGAGACCCTGGCCGGCCAGGGCCACCGTGTCTGGGCCTGTGCACGTCAGCCGGCCGACCTGGCGGCCCTGCGTGCCATCGAAGGCATCGAAGCCGTGGCGCTGGATGTGCGTGATGCCGCCCAGGTGCAGGCCCTGGCGGCGCGCCTGCCGGTGCTGCACGGGCTGGTGAACAACGCCGGCGTCGGCGGCCTGGGCTGGCTGCACACCTTCAGTGACGGGGAGTTCCTGGAGATCCTGGACACCAACCTGCTGGGCCCGCAGCGCCTGAGCCGTGCGCTGCTGCCGGCCTTGCTGGCTGTGGGCGATGGCCAGGGGCGCATCGTGCATATCGGCTCGATGGGCGGCAGCATCACCAGCCCGCTGTACGGGCCCTACACCGCAAGCAAACACGCGCTGGAAGCTCTTGCGCAATGCCAGCGCCTGGAGTTGGCGCCGCACGGCGTGCAGGTCAGCATCGTGCAGCCTGGGGGCGTGGCCACGGGCATCGGCCAGCGCGGTGCGGCCGGCCTGCGCGCGCGGCTGCAGCGCGCCGAGCCGCCGTTTGCCGAGACGGCCAAGGCGCTGCTGGCGCAGCTGAACGCCGAGGGCGACGGGCCCGCGCCCTTTGACGCCACGCAGCCCGAATCGGCCAGCAACCGCCGCCTCTCGCCGCCCGAGGCCGTGGCCACGGTGGTGCTGCACGCGCTGTTCGACGCCACACCGCGCGCCCGCTACCTGGTGGGCAGCCGCTGGGAAGGTGACCGCGTGATCAACAACCTGGTCGAACGACTGCTCGACGCCAACGACGGCGCGCAGATGGGCTTGAGCCGCGACGAACTGGTGGCGCGCCTGGACGCCGCGCTGGCGCTGCGCCAGCCCGCAGGCCCGGAGCGCCCGTGCTGAGCCTGCGGCCGACCATGCTGTCCGACCTGGACTTCGTCGCCAGCGTCGAGGCCGACCCCGCCAACCTGCCTTTCATCACGCCCTGGGAGCGCACCCAGCACGAGAGCGCGGTGCGCTTCCCCGACTTCCGCCACTTCATCATCGAGGCCGGGGCTGGCGCGGCGCCTGAGGCCGGCGGCCGCGACGGCTTCGTCATCCTGCAAGGTTGCCGCAACCCGCACAAGAGCGTGGAGCTCAAGCGCCTGGTGCTGCAGCCCAAGGGCCGCGGCCTGGGCCGGCAGTGTGTGCGTGTGCTCAAGCGCCTGGCCTTCCGCGACCTGGGCGCGCACCGCTTCTGGCTGGATGTGAAGAGCCTCAACACCCGCGCGCTGGCGCTCTATGCCAGCGAGGGTTTTGTCGAAGAAGGCCGGCTGCGCGAAAGCGTGCGCCTGCAGCCCGCGCCGGGCCAGCCGGCCGACGGCTACGACACGCTGGTGGTGATGAGCCTGCTCGACCGCGAGTACCAGGCGCGCGTGGCGCTGGGGCTGGAGGGCGCCTGAGCGCGCACGCTCGGCCGCAGCCGGGCCGGGTTCATCGCAGCACCTTGCAACTGGTCGCAGCCGGCCTGGGCCGCAGGCGCCGGGCGCCTATGCTGCAAGCTGGCCTCACTACGCCGGCCCGCCCGGCGCGCCCCCCATGAAGACCTCATCCCGTTTGCGCACCCTCTGGCCGCTGCTGTGCAGCGCCCCCGTCTGGCTGCTGCCCGTGCTGGCCCAGGCCCAGGCCCAGAAACCAGCGCCGGCCCCGGCCGGCCGCTCGCTGGTGGCCTTGTACGACGCGCCCACCATCACGCGCCGCTGCACGGCCGAGCTCAAGGCCACGCGCGCGGCCATCGCCGGCATGGAAAAAGGCCGCGACCCCGTACGCCTGCTGGCCGACTTCAACCGCCTGCAGCTGCGCAGCGCGAGCTTCGGCAACCCCGTTTACCTGCTGGCCAACGTGTCGCCCAGCAAGGCCGTGCGCGATGCGGCGCAAGCCTGCATCGAAAAGCTCAGCCCGCTGAGCACCGAGCTTTACCAGAGCGTGCCGCTGTACCGCCGTGTGCAGGCGCTGCAGGCGGCCGACCCCATTGACGCGCGTTACCGCGACGACTTGATCGAGAACTTCGAGGACAGCGGCGCTTCGCTGCCCACCGACAAACGCGCCCGCGCCAAGGCCCTCAGCGACGAGCTGGAAGTGCTGGGCCTGGCTTTCCAGAAGGCTGTCAACGAAGACCCGAGCACGGTGACCCTCACCGAGGCCGAAGCCGCCGGCCTGCCCGAGGCCTGGCTGAAGGCGCGCAAGCGCGACGCCGAAGGTCGCCTGGTGCTGGGCATGGACTACCCCACCGTGGTGCCCTTCCTCACCAACGCCAGCAACGAAGCAGCGCGCCGCAAGCTGTGGACGGCCTTCCAGAACCAGGGCGGCGACGCCAACCTGCAGCGCCTGGACCGCGCGCTGACGCTGCGCCACGAACTCGCGCAGCTGCACGGACAGCCCGACCACGCCAGCATGGTGCTCAAGCGCCGCATGGCGCAGACGCCCAAGGCGGTGGAAGACTTCCTGCAAGGCGTGCGCCAGGCCGTGGACGCCGGCGAGCTGCGTGAACTGGCCGAGCTGCGCGCCGAAAAAGCCGCGCAGCTGGGCCTGCCGCTGGAACAGGTGCAGGTGCAGCGCTGGGACACCAGCTTCCTGCAAGAGCGGCTGAAGCGTTCGCGCTATGCCGTCGACCAGGAGAAGCTGCGCGCCTACTTCCCCACCGACGCCTCGGTGGCCTTCGCCATCCGCCTGGCCGAGCGCCTCTACGGCGTGCGCTTCGCCGCGGCCAAAGTGCCGGTGTGGCACCCCGAGGTGCGTTACTACGATGTCTTCGACGCGGACGGTGGTGCTTTCGTTGGTAGCGTCTACCTCGATCTTTTCCCGCGCGAGGGCAAGTACAACCACGCCGCGGCTTTCGGCGTGGTGCCGGGTTCGAGCCTGGCCAAGCTGCGCCCGGCCTCGGTGCTGGTGACCAACTTCAACCGCCAGGGCCTGGACCACAACGAGCTCGAAACCCTGCTGCACGAATTCGGCCACGTGCTGCACGGCGTGTTCTCGCAGACACGTTATGCCGACCAGGCCGGCACTTCGGTGAAGCGCGATTTCGTCGAAGCCCCGTCGCAGATGTTCGAAGAGTGGGCGCGCCGCCCCGAGACCCTGGCCGTGCTGGCCGAGGTGTGCAAGGACTGCCCGCGCCTGAGCGCCGAGCAACTGCAGCAGCTCGACCGCGCCCGCACCTTCGGCCGCGCCATGCGTTACAGCCGCCAGTGGCAGTACGCCAGCTACGACATGCGCCTGCACACCGGCGCGCCGCAGCCGGCGCTGGCCGCCTGGGTGGCGCTGGAGAAGAGCCTGCCGCTGGGTTACGTGGAAGGCACACGTTTCCCGGCCGGCTTCGGCCACCTGATGGGCGGCTACGGCGCGGGCTACTACGGCTACCTGTGGTCGGAGGTGATGGCGCTGGACATGCTCTCGGCCTTCCAGGGCAAGCTCATGGACCCGGCCGTGGGCCGGCGCTACCGCGAGCTGATCCTTTCGCGCGGCGGTGAGGTGGCGCCGCAGGCCATGGTGGAGGCTTTCCTCGGCCGCAAGCCGGGCACCGAGGCCTTCTTCCGCGAGATCGCCGGCCAGCGTTGAAGCGCCGGGCCCCATGCCGATGGACGTATCGATCGCCTGGCTGGTTTTCGGCGCGGTGCTGGCCGGCTTCGTGCAAGGGCTCACCGGCTTCGGCTTCGCGATGGTGGCAATGAGCGTCTGGGCCTGGGTGCTGGACCCGCGCCTGGCCGCGGTGCTGGCGGTCTTCGGCGGCTTCACGGGCCAGCTGCTGGCCGCCTTCACCGTGCGCCGCGGCTTCGAGTGGGCCCTGGTCGGGCCTTTCGTGCTGGGCGGCTTGTGCGGCCTGCCGCTGGGCCTGCTGCTCTTGCCCCACCTCGACGCGCTGAGCCTGCGCGCCGGCCTGGGCGCGCTGCTGGCGCTGTGGTGCCCGCTGATGCTGTTTTCAGCGCGGCTGCCGCAGTGGCGCTCACCCGGGCGCTGGGCCGATGCGCTGGCCGGCCTGGGCGGCGGTGTGATGGGGCCGCTGGGCGGCTTCACCGGCGTGATCCCCACCTTGTGGTGCACGGTGTGCCGCATGGAGCGCGACGCCCAGCGCGCGGTGGTGCAGAACTTCAACCTCGCGATGCTGGGCGCCACGATGGCCACTTTCCTGGCCGCGGGCACCATCACGGCGCCCATGCTGCCCTTGATGGCCATCGTGGCCCCGGCGCTGGTGCTGCCGGCGCTGGCCGGCATGAAGGTCTACTTGGGCATCAGCCCGCAAGCTTTTCGCCAGGCCGTGCTGGCCTTGCTGACGGCTTCGGGCCTGGCCATGCTGGGCAGCGCCGTGCCCGCCCTGCTGGCGCGCTGAGGGCCGCCGCGCGCGGCAACGCCACCGGCCGGCGGGGGCCGGGGCCGGCGGCGCAGGCGAAAATGCGCGCTTTCGCCTGAAACGCGCCCCCCGGCGCCCGCCGATGCCCGACGACCTGTTTTCCCAGCCTGCCGACCCCGCGGACTCGCTCGCGCTGGCCGACTACGCCGAACGCGCCTACCTTGAATACGCGCTCAGCGTGGTGAAGGGCCGCGCGCTGCCCGATGTGTGCGACGGCAACAAGCCGGTGCAGCGGCGCATCCTGTATTCGATGTTCCGCATGGGCCTGGCCTACACCGGCAGCGGTGGTGCCAAGCCCGTGAAGAGCGCGCGTGTGGTGGGCGATGTGCTCGGCCGCTACCACCCGCACGGCGACACCGCGGCCTACGACGCGCTGGTGCGCATGGCGCAGAACTTCAGCCAGCGCTACCCGCTGATCGACGGCCAGGGCAACTTCGGCAGCCGCGACGGCGACGGCGCCGCGGCGATGCGCTACACCGAGGCGCGGCTGAGCCCCATCGCGCGTTTGCTGCTCGACGAGATCGACGAAGGCACCATCGATTTCCAGCCCAACTACGACGGCAGCACCGAAGAGCCGAAGCAGTTGCCGGCGAGATTGCCCTTCGTTCTCTTGAACGGCGCCAGCGGCATCGCCGTGGGCCTGGCCACCGAGGTGCCCAGCCACAACCTGCGCGAGGTGGCCGCAGCCAGCATCGCGCTGATCAAGGACGAGAAGCTCACTGACGACGAACTCTTCGCGCTGCTGCCCGCGCCCGATTTCCCGGGCGGCGGCCAGATCATCAGCAGCGCCGCCGACATCCGCGATGCCTACGCCGGCGGCCGCGGCAGCCTGAAGGTGCGCGCGCGCTGGATCATCGAAGACCTGGCGCGCGGCCAGTGGCAGCTGGTGGTGACCGAACTGCCGCCGCAGACCAGCGCGCAGAAGGTGCTGGAAGAGATCGAGGAACTGACCAACCCCAAGGTCAAGACCGGCAAGAAGGCGCTGGCGCCCGAGCAGCTGCAGCTGAAAGCCGCAGTGCTGAGCGTGCTGGACACGGTGCGTGACGAGAGCAGCAAAGATGCTCCGGTGCGCCTGGTTTTCGAGCCCAAGAGCCGCACGGTGGAGCAGGCCGAACTCATCACCACGCTGCTGGCGCACACCAGCCTGGAAAGCAGCGTGCCCATGAACCTAACCATGGTGGGCCTGGACGGCCGCCCGGTGCAGAAGGGGCTGCGCAAGATCCTCACCGAGTGGATCGCTTTCCGCCTCAGCACGGTGGAGCGCCGCACGCGCCACCGCCTGGCCAAGGTGCTGGACCGCATCCACATCCTGGAGGGCCGGCAGGCGGTGCTGCTGAACATCGACGAGGTGATCCGCATCATCCGCAACAGTGACGAGCCCAAGCCGGCGCTGATCACCGCGTTCAATCTGAGCGACCGCCAGGCCGAAGACATCCTCGAAATCCGGCTGCGTCAATTGGCGCGGCTGGAGGCCATCAAGATCGAGCAGGAGCTGAAAGAGCTGCGCGAACAGCAGGGCAAGCTCGAAGACATCCTCGGCAACCCCAGCGCGCTCAAGCGTGTGGTGATCAAGGAGATCGAAGCCGACGCCAAGGCCCACGGCGACGACCGCCGCACGCTGGTGCAGGAAGAGAAGAAGGCCGTGGCCGAGGTGAAGGTGGTGGACGAGCCGGTGACGGTGGTCGTCAGCACCAAGGGCTGGGTGCGTGCGCTCAAGGGCCACGAGGTGGACGCCAACACGCTGGCCTTCAAGCCAGGCGATGGGCTCTACGCCACCTTCCCCGCGCGCACGGTGGATGTGCTGCTGGTCTTCGGCAGCAACGGCCGCGTGTACAGCGTGGCCGTGAGCCTGCTGCCCGGCGGGCGCGGGGATGGTGTGCCCATCACCACGCTCATCGACCTGGAAGCGGGTTCGCAGATCACGCATTACTTCGCCGGCGCGGCCGCCACCAAGCTGCTGCTGGCCAACAGCGGCGGTTATGGCTTGCTGGCGCTGGCCGGCGACATGGTGGGCCGCAACCGCGGCGGCAAGGCTTTCCTCACGCTGGAAGCCGGCGACCAACTGCTGCCGCCGGTGCCCGTGGCCGCCGCGCACAAGCAGGTGGCCTGTCTTTCGGCCGACGGCCGGCTGCTGGTCTACGGCCTGGACGAGCTGAAGCTGCAGCCCGGCGGTGGCCGCGGCCTGACGCTGATGGATGTGGACGCGCAGGCGCCGCTGGTGAGCGTGGCCACGCTGGCCGATGCGCTGAAGGTGCTGGGCCTGGGCCGTGGGCAGAAGCCCAAGGAAGAAGTCTTCAAGTGGTCGGGGCTGGCCGATCACATCGGCAAACGCGCGCGCAAAGGCCGCGCGGTGGCGGCCTTCCAGAAGGTGATCAAGGTGGTGGCGGCCTGAGGCCGCTGGCTGAGCGGTCGGCCCGGCAGGGCCGGCTGCTTCGGGGGAGGCTGGCCCGCCCGGGCGAGCCGTGTCGTCAGCGGCGCGCGCGCATCACGCGCAGCGCCACGAAGGCCAGCAGCGCAAACAGCGCCAGGCTGTAGAACTCGTAGGGCACGCCGAAGAGCTTCACCTTCGCATCGGCGCAGCTGGCGTAGGCGGCAAAGAGCTGGGGCGCCAGTTCATCGAGGCCCGAGGCGCGCATCCAGCGGTCGGCCAGGGTCATGGCGCAAGAAGCGCTCTGCGCGGCCACGAAGTGCTGCCACAGCGCGGCGGTGGCACCGGCGATGGCCAGCAGGCCCATCGCGCCGCCGCCCAGCCAGCGCATCCACGGGTGGCGCACGAAGACGCCCGGCAACGCCACCAGCGCGATGGCGACAAACACCACGCGCTGCAGCACGCACCAGGCGCAGGGCTGCATGTCCCACACATACTGCGTGAAGAGCGCGGCGCCCACGGCGCTCAAAGACAGCAGCACCGCCAGCGCGCACCACACGCGCGCCGAGATGCCGCCGCGCGCGTGCGAACCTACGCCCGAACCGCGCATCGCCATCCTCACCCGATCTCGGCGATGAGCTCGATCTCCACGCAGGCACCCATGGGCAGCTGCGCCACGCCGAAGGCCGCGCGCGCGTGCGCGCCGATCTCGGGGCCGAAAACCTGGCCGATCAGATCGCTGGCGCCGTTGGTGACGAGGTGGTGCTCGGTGTAGGTGGGCGCGCTGTTCACCAGGCTCAGCAGCTTGACGATGCGCTTGACCTTCGAGAGATCACCCACGGCGGCCTGCAGCGTGCCCAGCAGGTCGATGGCCACGGCGCGTGCGGCAGCCTTGGCGGTCTCGGTGTCCATGTCGGTGCCGAGCTGGCCCACCCAGGCTTTGCCGTCGCGCTTGGCGATGTGGCCCGAGAGGAAAACCAGCGAGCCGGTGCGCACGAAAGGCACGTAGGCCGCGGCGGGCACGGCCACGGGCGGCAGCGTGATGCCCAGGGCTAACAGGCGTTCGGCGATGGGGGTGCTCATGCGGGTCTCCGGCGGTGGCGGGGGTGGAGTCAGGCGGGGTCTGTGCAGACCCGCCAGCAAGGGCTGGGCCTGCGTCTGGGGCCTGATCGGGTGGCCCCTTCAGCGGGGGCCCTTCCGAGGGGCGGCCCACGGCCTGTTTCAAGGCGGCGGAATCCTACACTGGCCCGCATGTTGACCCGGCCTGCCGCCCCTGCCCGCCGCGGCTGGGCGGCCCCGGCTGCGGCGCTGGCCTGGGGCCTGCTGGCGGGCGTGCTGCTGCAACTGCAGCAAGCCGGTCTGCCAGCCTGGGCGGCGCTGGGCTGGTGGGCCGGGCTGGGCATCCTTGCGGGCGCTGCGGCACTTTGGGGCTGGCCTTGGCCGGCCTTGTTGGGCCGCCGCTGCGGGTCTGCCGCGGTGCTCGGGGTGCTGGCGCTGGCCGCGGCCACGCTGGGCTACAGCAGCACCGCGGCGCGGGCCCACCTGAAGCTGCAAGACCGCCTGCCGGCCGCGCTGGAAGGCGTGGACTTGCAGGTCACCGGCCTCATCGCCGATCTGCCGCGCCACAGCCTGCAGGGCACCCGCTTCGTCTTCGAGCCCGAGACGGCCACGCTGCGCGGCGTGCCCGTGCGTGTGCCGGCACGCCTGTCGCTCGGCTGGTACCGCGGCTTCGACGAAGACAGCCTGCTTGTCGGCCCCGAAGAGCCGCTGCGCGCTGGCCAGCGCTGGCGCTACACGCTGCGCCTGCGCCAGCCGCATGGCGCGATGAACCCGCACGGTTTTGATCTCGAGCTGTGGATGTTCGAGCGCGGTCTGGGTGCCAGCGGTTATGTCCGGGCGCGGCCCGAGAGCCCACCCGAGAAGCTGGCCGAAAACGCTGGCGCCCCCGTGCAGCGCGCGCGCCAGGCGCTGCGCGACGCGCTGCAGCGCCAGGTGGGCGAGGGCGCCGCGTCCGATGTGCTGGCGGCCTTGTTGATCGGCGACCAGGCCGCCATCGCGCGCGAGGACTGGGAGGTCTTCCGCCTGACCGGTGTTGCGCACCTGATGTCGATATCAGGGCTGCACGTCACGATGTTTGCGTGGCTGGCCGGCGGGCTCATCGGCTGGCTCTGGCGCCGTTCGGCCCGCGCGCCGCTGTGGCTGCCGGCGCCGCAGGCCGCGCGCTGGGGCGGCCTGGCCTGCGCCGCGGCCTACGCGCTGCTGGCCGGCTGGGGCGTACCGGCGCAGCGCACGGTGGGCATGATCGCCGTGGTGGTGCTGCTGCGCACCGCCGGCGCGCGCTGGCCGCTGCACGCGGTGCTGCTGGCCGTGGCCCTGGCGGTGGCGCTGGGCGACCCCTGGGCGCTGCTGCAGCCGGGTTTCTGGCTGAGTTTTGTGGCCGTGGCGCTGCTGGTGGCTTCAGAGCCGCTGCAGGGTGGGCCGGCCCGCGAGGTGCAGGCCGCGCCAGCGGGCCGGTGGCGGGCGGCCTGGGCTGCCACGGCCGGTGCGCTGCGCGCCGGCCTGCGCACCCAGGCCGTGGCCACGGTGGGCCTGGCGCCGCTGACGCTGGTGTTCTTCCAGCAGCTCTCGCTGGTGGGTTTTGCGGCCAACCTGCTGGCCATCCCGCTGGTCACCTTGCTCGTGGTGCCGCTGGCGATGGCGGGCGTGCTGCTGCCGCCGCTGTGGAGCCTGGCGGCCTGGCTGGTGCAAGGGCTGATGGCGCTGCTGCAGTTGATGGCCGCCTGGCCCTGGGCCTTGTGGCAGACAGCCGCGGCGCCGCCCTGGGCCTTGGCCTGTGGCCTGCTGGCTGGCGCACTGGCGGTGCTGCCGCTGCCGCCGCGCTTGCGGTGGCTGGCGCTGCCCCTGCTGCTGCCGCTGCTGTGGCCGCCGGTGCCGCGCCCCGGGCCGGGGCAGTTCGAGCTGGTGGCGGCCGACGTCGGGCAGGGCACGGCCGTGCTGGTGCGCACGCAGCGCCATCTGCTGGTTTATGACGCCGGACCGGCCTACACGCCCGAGGCCGATGCCGGCAGCCGCGTGCTGCTGCCGCTGCTGCGCGCCCGCGGCGAGCGCCACATCAGCCTGCTGATGCTCAGCCACCGCGACACCGACCACACTGGCGGCGCCGCCGCGCTGCTGGCCGGGCTGCCGGTGCGTGCGATGGCCTCGTCGTTGGAAGACGGGCATCCGTTGCGCGCCGACGCCGCCGGGCGCGGCATCCCACACCGCACCTGCGCCGCCGGCCAGCGCTGGGTGTGGGACGGTGTGCGGTTCGAAGTGCTGCACCCGCCGCCCGAACTGCTGGCTGCCGAACGCCGCGGCAAGCCCAACACCGTGAGCTGCGTGCTGCGCGTGCAGGCCACCGCCCTGGCCGCCGGCGGCGGGGCCCCTCCCAGCGTGCTGCTGACGGGCGACATCGAAGCCGCGCAAGAAGCCGCCCTGGTGCAGCAGCACGGCGCCGCACTCGCCAGCCGGCTGCTGCTGGTGCCGCACCACGGCAGCAAAACTTCGTCCACCCCCGCCTTCCTGCAGGCCGTGCAGCCCACCTTGGCCGTGGTGCAGGCGGCCTACCGCAGCCGCTACGGCCACCCGGCGCCCGCCGTGATGGCGCGTTACGAGGCGCTGGGCCTGCAGCCGCTGCGCAGCGACCGCTGCGGCGCCTACGTGCAGGCCGCCGACGGCAGCGGGCACTGTGTCAGGCTGGTGAGCAGGCGTTACTGGCATCATGCCCCCGCGGCGCCGCACCCGGCGCCGCCGGCCGGCCGCCCATGAAGCGCCTGGCCACCCCCGGCGCCACGAGGTGGCCCGCCGCTTGCAAGCAGCATGGGGTCTCGCCCCCCGTCCCCTGGCCCAGGAGCCTCTGCCCGTGTCCATCCATGTCGCGCTGAACCACGTCACGCACTACCGCTACGACCGCCGCGTCTCGCTGTCGCCGCAGGTGGTGCGCCTGCGCCCGGCCCCGCACTGCCGCACGCGCATCCTGAGCTACTCGCTGCGCGTGGAGCCGGCGAACCACTTCATCAACTGGATGCAGGACCCCTTCGCCAACCACCTGGCGCGGCTGGTCTTCCCGGAAAAGACACGCGAGTTCAAGGTCACGGTCGATCTCGTGGCCGAGATGTCGGTGCTCAACCCTTTCGACTTTTTCCTCGAGCCCGAGGCCGAGAACTTTCCGTTCGCCTACACGCCCGAGACGCAGGCCGACCTGCTGCCTTACCTGGCCAAGGGCGAGCTCACGCCCAAGTTCAAGGCCTTCGTCGAAAGCGTGTCGCTGGAGAAGCAGCGCACCATCGATTTCCTGGTGGGCATCAACCAGCGCCTGCAGAACGACATCAGCTACCTCATCCGCATGGAGCCGGGCGTGCAGACGCCCGAGGTCACGCTGACCAACGGCAGCGGCTCTTGCCGCGACACCGGCTGGCTGCTGGTGCAGACGCTGCGCCACCTGGGGCTGGCGGCACGTTTTGTCTCGGGCTACCTCATCCAGCTCAAGCCCGACGTGAAGGCGCTGGACGGCCCCAGCGGCGCCGAGACCGATTTCACCGACCTGCACGCCTGGTGCGAGGTTTTCCTGCCTGGCGCCGGCTGGATAGGCCTGGACCCCACCAGCGGCCTGATGGCTGGCGAAGGCCACATCCCGGTGGCCTGCACGCCCGAGCCCAGCACCGCCGCGCCCATCAGCGGCGCGGTGGACGAGAGCGAGGTCGAGTTCAGCCACCACATGGAAGTCACGCGCATCCACGAATCACCGCGCGTGACCAAGCCCTACACCGAAGACCAGTGGGCCGCCATCGAGCAGCTGGGCCACACGGTGGATGCACAACTGGCCGCACAAGACGTGCGCCTGACCATGGGCGGCGAGCCCACCTTCGTGGCCGTGGCCGACCGCGACGCCGCCGAGTGGAACACCGACGCCCTGGGCCCCACCAAACGCGGCCTGGCCACCGAGCTGGTGCACCGCCTGCGAGAGAAATACGGCAAAGGCGCCTTCCTGCACTTCGGCCAGGGCAAGTGGTACCCGGGCGAGCAGCTGCCGCGCTGGGCCTTGAGCATCTGCTGGCGCGCCGACGGCCAGCCCTGCTGGCAGAACCCCGCGTGGTTTGCTGATGAACGCGAGCCGCACCGCTACACCGCGGCCGATGCCGAGACCTTCCTGCACACGCTCACGCGCCGCCTGGGGCTGGACGCCAAGTTCGTGCAGCCGGCGTTTGAAGACACCTACTACTACCTCTGGCGCGAACGCCGGCTGCCGGTGAACGTCGACCCCTTCGACGCCCGGCTCGACGACGAGATGGAGCGCGCACGCCTGCACCGTGTCTTCAACCAGGGCCTGAGCGCGGTGGTGGGCCACGTGCTGCCGCTCGGCCGCGATTGGCAGGTCGGCCTGGCCGGGCCGGCGTGGCGCACCGGCCCCTGGTTCCTGCGCGACGACCGCATGTATTTGATCCCGGGCGATTCGCCGATGGGCTTCCGCCTGCCGCTCGATTCACAGGCCTGGGCCGCCAAGGGCGACCGGCCCTTCCCGATGCTGCAAGACCCCTTCGCCACGCCCGCGGCGCTGCCGCCGGCCGCGGCCTTGCGCCGGCAGCAGGCGTCGGGTGCGGTCACCGCCGTCACGGGGCAGGAGGGCGCCGAGGGCGGGCTGGATGCCGACGGTTTCCATGCGGATGCCGGCTCTCCGGGCGCTGATACGGCTGCCGGCGGCCGCCCTGGCGAAGGCCGCATGGCCACCGAGCACAGCCCCGAGATCGCCTTCGCGCGTGACCCGCTGGCGGTGCCCTCGCGTTTCGAATCGGCCGGTGAGCTGATACGCACCGCGCTGTGCGTGGAAGTGCGTGATCCGCAGCGCGGCAACGGCCCCAAGGCCGAGCGCGAACACGGCGGCAAGGCCGGTGTGCTCTACCTCTTCATGCCGCCGCTGAAGTTCCTGGAGGACTATCTCGAACTGCTGGCCGCCATCGAGGCCACCTGCGAAGAAACCGGCATGAAGATCGTGCTGGAGGGTTACGGCCCACCGCGTGATCCGCGCCTCAAGACCCTGGCCGTCACGCCCGACCCGGGTGTCATCGAGGTCAACATCCACCCCGCGCACGACTGGGCCGAACTCGTCGACCACACCGAGTTCCTGTACGAGGCCGCGCACCAGACGCGCCTGTCCACCGAGAAGTTCATGGTCGACGGCCGCCACACCGGCACCGGCGGCGGCAACCACTTCGTGCTGGGCGGCGCCACGCCGGCCGACAGCCCCTTCCTGCGCCGGCCCGACGTGCTGGCCAGCCTCATCACGTATTGGCACAACCACCCGGCGCTGAGCTATTTGTTCAGCGGCATGTTCATCGGCCCCACCAGCCAGGCACCGCGTTTCGACGAAGCGCGTGGCGACCAGGTGTATGAGGTGGAGATCGGGCTGAACGAGCTGGAGCGGCAGCTGGGCCTCTACGGCAACGTTCCACCCTGGATCGTCGACCGCACGCTGCGCAACCTGCTGGTCGACGTGACCGGCAACACCCACCGCAGCGAGTTCTGCATCGACAAGCTCTACAGCCCCGACGGCCCCACCGGCCGCCTGGGCCTGCTGGAGCTGCGTGCCTTCGAGATGCCGCCGCACGCCCACATGAGCCTGGCGCAGCAGCTGCTGCTGCGCGCGCTGTTGGCCTGGTTCTGGCGCGAGCCCTACCGCGGCCGCGGCGCCACACGCCTGACACGCTGGGGCACCGGCCTGCACGACCGTTTCCTGCTGCCGAGCTTCGTGCAGATGGATTTCGACGACGTGATGGCCGACCTGAACGCCGCCGGCTTCAAGTTCGACAGCGCCTGGTTCGCGCCGCACTTCGCCTTCCGCTTCCCGCTCGTCGGCGACGTGGCGGTGATGGGCATCGAGCTCACGCTGCGCAACGCGTTGGAGCCGTGGCACGTGATGGGTGAAGAAGGCTCGGCCGGCGGCACGGTGCGTTATGTCGATTCCTCGCTGGAGCGGCTGGAAGTCAAGGCCACGGGCCTGAACGGCAACCGCCATGTGGTCACCGTCAACGGCCGCGCGCTGCC
This sequence comes from uncultured beta proteobacterium, assembly GCA_963788035.1. Taxonomy (GTDB): domain Bacteria; phylum Pseudomonadota; class Gammaproteobacteria; order Burkholderiales; family Burkholderiaceae_C; genus Rubrivivax. Next base: position 686,040 of record CAWBFC010000005.1, on the reverse strand, counting down.
GCTGCAGCCCACCGGGCGTGTGGGTGAATATGTCTGCGGCGTGCGTTACCGCGCCTGGCAGCCGCCCTCGGCCCTGCACCCCACCATCCAGGTGCACGCGCCGCTGACCTTCGACATCGTCGACAGCTGGCAGCACCGCAGCCTGGGCGGCTGCCGCTACCACGTGGCCCACCCCGGCGGACGCAACCACGACGCTTTCCCGGTGAACGCTTACGAGGCCGAGAGCCGGCGGCTGGCGCGTTTCTTCCGCTTCGGCCACACGCCGGGGCGCATGGATGTGCAGCCCGCGGCGCCGAGCCAGGAACACCCCTTCACGCTCGATCTGCGGGTCTAGCCCGTGCCGGCCCCGCACCGCCCCCGTGTAGCCTAGCGCGCATGCCGCCGAGTTCCTTGCAAAGCCAGTCGCAGAGCCTTGCTCAGGGCCCCGCGCAGGGCCAGTCGCAGGGGTCGCTGCCCTTCGAGGCCGCGCCCGGCGCCGGTGCAGCGGGGGCGCACACGCTCACCGGCCGCGCCTTGCCGGCCGAGCCCGGCGTGTGGGATGAACTGCGCGAGCCGGGCGGCGCGCTGCGGCCGGCCTGGGAGCGTTTCGCCCAAGCCTTGCCGGGCGCTGCCGGCGGGTGCAGCCCGGTAGCCGATGCGGGGGCCGAAGACGGCGCCGACACCGGCACCGGGGGCGCCGCCGAGGCCCAACTCATCGACGACCTCGACCGCCGTGTCGGCCAGGTCGCGCAGCGCATCCGGCAGGACGGCGTGACGCACAACGTCTTCAGCGACGACCCGGCGGTGGCCGCGGCTTCGCGCCCCTGGAGCCTGGAGCTGCTGCCGCTGCTGATCGAGCCGGCCGACTGGGCGCACATCGAAGCCGGTGTCGCGCAACGGGCCGATCTGTTGCAGCGCATGCTGGCCGATCTGTACGGCACCGGCCCGGGCAGCCAGCGTTTGCTGCACGAAGGCCTGTTGCCGCCGGCCTTGCTGCTGCGCCACCCGGGCTGGCTGCGGCCGATGATCGGCGTGCAGCCGCCGCCCGGGCCGGGCGGGGCCGAAGGCCTGCGCCTCTTCATCGTGGCTTTCGACCTCGCGCGCGGCCCCGACGGCCGCTGGTGGCAGGTGGCGCAGCGCACGCAAGGGCCCTCGGGCCTGGGCTATGTGCTGCACAACCGCATGGTGGTGGCGCGCCAGTTCCCCGAGGCCTTCCGCGAACTGCGCGTGCAGCGCATCGCCAGCAGTTACCGCCGGCTGCTGGATACGCTGGAAACCGCCGCCGGCGAAGTGGCGCGCCGCCTCGGCGACGGCCACACGCCGCGCGTCGTGCTGCTCACGCCCGGGCCCTACAGCGAAACCTATTTTGAACACGCCTTCCTGGCGCGTTACCTCGGCCTGCCGCTGGTGGAAGGCGGTGACCTCACCGTGCGCGGTGACCGCCTCTTCCTCAAGACCGTGGAAGGCCTGGAGCCCGTGCACGGCCTGATGCGTCGCCTGGACGACGACTGGTGCGACCCGCTGGAACTGCGCCCCGACAGCGCCCTGGGTGTGCCCGGCCTGCTGCAGGCCGCGCGCGCCGGCACGGTGGTGATGGCCAATGCGCTGGGGAGTGCGTTCCTGGAGTCGCCGGCGCTGCAGGGTTTCCTGCCGGCCATAGCCCGCCACCTGACGGGGCAGGAGCTGCTGCTGCCCTCGCTGCCCACCTGGTGGTGCGGCGAGGCCGCCGCCTGGAGCGACGTGCGCGAGCAGCTCGACAACAAGCTCGTGCGCAGCACTTTCCCGCGCGGCGGCCGCACTTCGCAGCTGCGCGACCCCAGCGCCACCGCGGTGGACGAAGACCCCGATGCCTGGACGGTGCAGGGCCGGCTGCGCTTCTCGCGCGCACCCATCTGGGGCGCCGGGGTGCTGGCGCCGCGCCCGGCCATGGTGCGTGTGTATGCCGTGGCCGATGCCCAGGGCCGCTGGCACGTGCTGCCCGGCGGCATGACGCGCGTGGCGCGGCGGGAAGACGGCAGCGTCAGCATGCAGCGCGGCGGCACCAGCCTCGACACCTGGGTGCTCACCGACGGCCCGGTGGACGCCTTCAGCATGCTGCCGCAGCGCCTGCAGGTGGACGACATCGCGCAGCGCCGCCGCCCTGTGAGCAGCCGCACGGGTGAAAACCTGTTCTGGCTGGGCCGCTACACCGAGCGCACCGAACAGCTGGTGCGCCTGGCGCGCGCCACACTGAGTTTTCTGGACGCCGACAACGAAGCGGCGCCCGCGGTGCGCCAGGTGCTGTCGGCCCTGGCGGTGCAGACCGGGCTGGCACCGCCCGGCGTGCCCACCTTGTCGCAGAGCGCGCATCTCTTCGAGCGTGCCGTCATCGCCGGCCTGGGCGACCGCCTGGGCAAGGACGGCACGGCCAGCATCGCCTACAACCTGGCGGCGCTGGAGCGGGCGTCCACCGCGCTGCGCGAGCGCCTGTCGTCCGAGCACTGGGGCCTGATCCGCGCCATGCGCGAAGGTTTTGCCCGGGATCTTGAAACCCCCAGCGGCCAGCTGCCCGGCCTGGCCCAGGTGCTGCCCGCGCTGGACCGGCTGGCGCTGCAGCTGGCCGCCGTGACCGGCGCGCAGACCGACCGCATGACACGTGACCACGGCTGGCGCCTGCTGACCGTGGGCCGCCTGATCGAGCGCCTGATCGGCGTGGCCGCGCGGCTGCGCGCTTTTCTCGACGCCCAGGCCATCGGCGCCAAAGAGAGCACGGCCGAAGCGGCCGAGCTGTTGCTGGAGCTCTTCGACAGCCTGATCACCTTCCGCGCGCGCTACCAGCGTCACGAAGACCTGCTGGCGCTGACCGACCTGCTGGTGCTGGACAGCGCCAACCCGCGGGCCTTTGCGGGCGTGCTGCGCCGGCTGCGCACCGAACTCGGCAAGCTGCCGGGCGAGCCCGCCGCGCTGGCCGAACTGCTGGCGCTGCTGCCGGCCGAGGGCGCGGGGCTCACGCTGGCCGATTTGCGCGACGCCGACGAAGCGGCCATCGCCCGCAGCCTGCGCCGCCTGGCCCAGAGCCTGGGGGCCGCCGCGGCGCAGCTGGCCGACCGTGTGAGCGAGCGCTACTTCACGCTGGCGCAAGGCGTCGACCAACGGGTGTGAGGGCGGGCATGCGGCTGCACATCGAGCACACCACGCGTTACGACTATGCGGCGCCGGTGTCTTTGGCCCACCACCTGGCGCACCTGCAGCCGCTGAACGACGCGCACCAGCGGCTGCTGGCCTTCGACCTCGGCGTCGACCCCGCGCCCGGGGCCCTGAACGCGGGCATCGATGCGCTGGGCAACGCCGAACACCACTTCAGCCTGGCCCAGCCGCACCGCCGGCTGAGCGTGCGCGCCGCCAGCGTGGTGCAGGTGTGGCCGCGGTTCGCCGCGCTGCAGGCGGCGGCCTCGCCGGCCTGGGACGGCCTGGCCGAGCGCCTGCGTTACGTGGCTGGCGGCGCCTTCGAGCCCGAGGGCGAATACGCGCTGCCTTCGCCCTATGTGCCGCGGCTGGCGCCGCTGCGCGCGTACGCGGCCGAGAGCTTCACGCCCGGCCGCCCCGTGGCCGAGGCCGCCATCGAACTGATGCAGCGTGTGCATGCCGACTTCGAGTACCGCAGCCGCAGCACCGAGATCGACACCCCCCTGGTGACGGTGTGGGAACAGCGGCGCGGCGTCTGCCAGGACTTCGCGCACCTGATGGCTGGCGCCATGCGCATGCTGGGGCTGCCTGTGCGTTATGTCAGCGGCTACCTGCTCACACGCGCGCCCGAAGGTGAAGCCGAGGGCGGCCGCGCGATGACGGGCGCCGACGCTTCGCACGCCTGGGTGCAGGTGTGGTGCCCCGGCACGCCGGGCGTGCCCGACTGCGGCCCCGGTGCGGGCTGGTTGTGCCTGGACCCCACCAACAACCTGGTGCCCGGCAGCGGCCATGTGCGCGTGGCGGTGGGGCGCGATTTCGGCGACGTGACGCCGCTGCGGGGGGTCATCCGCGGCGGTGGCCGCCACACGCTGACGGTGGGCGTGAGCACCCGCGTGCTCGACCCGGGCACGGCGCCCGTGCCTGGCGTGGCAAGCCCGGAACAGGGCTTGCTAGAGACATCCTGATGGAGAACAAGAAACCATGAAGACGGCCTTCGACGAGATGCACGGTGCCGAGCGCGCGGTGCGCGAACAGTACGAGGTCTACGCCCGCTGGCTGGCGCAGCAGCCGCGCGAGGTGATGCAGGCCCGGCGCGAAGAGGCCGAGGTCATCTTCCGCCGCGTGGGCATCACCTTCGCGGTCTACGGCGCGAAAGACGAAGACGGCTCGGGCACCGAGCGGCTGATTCCCTTCGACCTGATCCCGCGCGTGATTCCGCAGCGCGAGTGGTCGGCCATGGAAAAAGGCCTGGCGCAGCGCGTGACGGCGCTGAACCGCTTCATCCACGACGTCTACCACGGGCAAGAGATCCTGAAGGCCGGCATCGTGCCCGCCGAGCAGGTGCTGGGCAACGCGCAGTTCCGCCCCGAAATGATGGGCGTGAACGTGCCGGGCGAGGTGTACTCGCACATCTCGGGCATCGACATCGTGCGCGCCGGGCTGGCCGACGGCAGCGGCGAGTACTACGTGCTGGAAGACAACCTGCGTGTGCCCAGCGGCGTGAGCTACATGCTGGAAAACCGCAAGATGATGATGCGGCTCTTCCCCGACCTCTTCAGCATGCACCGCGTGGAGCCGGTGGCGCATTACCCCGACCTGCTGCTGGAAACGCTGCGCGCCGTGGCCCCCAGCGGCGTGAACGAACCCACCGTGGTGGTGCTCACGCCCGGCATGTACAACAGCGCCTACTTCGAGCACGCCTTCCTGGCGCAGCAGATGGGCGTGGAACTGGTGGAGGGGCAAGACCTCTTCGTCAAGGACGGCTTCGTCTACATGCGCACCACGCAGGGCCCGCGCCGTGTGGACGTGGTCTACCGCCGCGTGGATGACGACTTCCTCGACCCGCAGGCCTTCCGCCCCGACAGCACGCTGGGCTGCGCCGGGCTGCTGGATGTCTACCGCGCCGGCAACATCGCGCTGTGCAACGCCGTGGGCACGGGCATCGCCGACGACAAGAGCATCTATCCCTACGTGCCGAAGATGATCGAGTTCTACCTCGGCGAAAAACCCATCCTCAACAACGTGCCCACCTGGCTGTGCCGCGAGAAGGACGACCTGGCCTACGTGCTCGACCACATGCACGAGCTGGTGGTGAAAGAAGTACACGGCGCCGGCGGCTACGGCATGCTGGTGGGCCCGGCCGCCACCAAGGCCGAGGTGGCCGAGTTCCGCGAGGTGGTGAAGGCCAAGCCCACCAACTACATCGCCCAGCCCACGCTGAGCCTGAGCACCTGCCCCACCTTCGTGGACAGCGGCGTCGCGCCGCGCCACATCGACCTGCGCCCCTACGTGCTGAGCAGCGGCAAGACGGTGCAAACGGTGCCCGGCGGCCTGACGCGTGTGGCCTTGAAGGAAGGCTCGCTGGTGGTGAACTCGTCGCAAGGCGGGGGCACGAAGGACACCTGGGTCCTCGAAGACTGAAAGACAGGGAGAACGACCATGCTGTCACGCACCGCCGACCACCTGTTCTGGATGGCCCGCTACATGGAGCGCGCCGAGAACACCGCGCGCATGCTCGACGTGAATTACCAGACCAGCCTGCTGCCGCAGAGCGCCGACACGGTGGAGCAGGGCTGGCGCGGGCTGCTCTCGATTAGCGAGCTGACCTGGAGCTTTTCGCAGAAGTACAGCGAGGTCACGCCGCGCAACGTCATGGACTTCATGGTGCGCGACGAGACCAACCCGTCGAGCATCGTCTCGTGCCTGCGTGCGGCGCGTGAAAACGCCCGCGCCGTGCGGGGTGCGCTCACCACCGAGGTGTGGGAAACGCAGAACCAGACCTGGCTGGAGTTCAACCGCCTGATCCGTGGCGACGCCTTCGAGCGCGACCCCGGCAGCCTCTTCGAGTGGGTGAAGTTCCGCAGCCACCTGAGCCGCGGCGTGACGGTGGGCACCATGCTGCAGGACGAGGCCCTGCACTTCCTGCGCATCGGCACCTTTCTCGAACGCGCCGACAACACCGCGCGCCTGCTCGACGTGAAGTTCCAGGCCCTGTCGGGCGGTGACTACTTCGGCCCCGGCGCGGCCAAGGAAGGGCAGGAGGTCGATTTCTACCACTGGAGCGCGCTGCTGCGTTCGGTGAGCGGTTTCGAGATCTACCGCAAGGTTTATCGCAACGTGATCCACCCGGAAAAGGTGGCCGAGTTGCTCATCCTGCGCCCCGACATGCCACGTTCGCTGGCCGCCTGCCTGAATGAGCTGGTACTCAATCTGGAGATGGTGGCCAACCAGCACAGCAGCGAAACCCTGCGCCGCGCCGGCCGCCTGCGCTCGGACCTGCAATACGCCCGCATCGACGAGATCCTGGCCACCGGGCTGCACGCCTACCTCACGCAGTTCCTCGACCGCGTGAACGACATCGGCGTGGGCATCAGCCAAGACTTCCTGGTACCGATGGCGGCTTGAGGGCACCCCACGGGCCCTGCCGCCGGTGGCGTGGCCGGTTTCGGCACAACACCCGCAGAATGTGGGCATGCTGAACCACCGCCTCGTTTTCCTGCAAACCGTTCGCCGTGCGGTGCTGGGCCCCGTGCTCTGGGCGCTGGCGCTGGGTGTCCACGCCCAATTGCCTGACAAGCCCTACACCGTCGAAATCTGGTCCGACGCCACCTTCGGCCCCGACGGCAAGCTGCAGAAGCTGGAGGTGGCCGAGGCCGCCACACAGCCGGCGGCTTTTGTCGAGCGCGTGAAGAAGCAGCTGGCCAGTGCGCGCATCCCGCCCGTCACCGACCGTGCTGGGCAGCCCGCCATCTTCGAGACCGGGGTGCGCGTGCAGTACCTCGTCACGCCGGCCGCGACTGGCGGCACCGTGCGCATGACCGGCATGACCATCGAGCCGCGGCCGGTGAAACGCTACCTGGCCTCGGAGCCCGATGGCCTGCCCCACGACACGCCGCTGAACGTGCGCCTGAGCTGCACCATCGACACCGCCGGTGAGTGCAAAGAACCCAAGGTGCTGGAAGCCGACGGCACCTACCCCGAACTGCGGCGCTGGGCCATGGCCTCCTTGCAGGGCTGGCGCTTCGCGGCGCAGCGCATCAACGGGCAAGCCGTGCCCGCCGAGGTGGTGGTGACGCTCACGTTCAAGGTCGACAACTACCGCCCCGCCGATTTCCGCAACCCGCTGAAGATCGGAAGCTGATCATGAAGCCGCTGTTCACCCTGTCCTTGCTGATCGGGCCCTTGCTGGCCTGCGCCCAGATGCCTTCCACCGCCCAGATGCTCCAAGTCAACGCCACGCCGCCCGTCGCCCGCCAGGTGCCGCACACCGTCAAAAGCCCGAGTGGCGACCGCACCGACGAGTACTACTGGCTGCGCGACGACGACCCCAAGGCCAAGCGCGCCGAGGTCACCCAGTACCTCGAAGCCGAAAACACCTACACCGAGGCCATGCTCGCGCCGCTGGCGGGCCTGCAGAAGCAGTTGGTGGCCGAGATGCGCGCGCGCATCAAGGAAGACGACAGCACCCCGCCGGTCTACGACCAGGGCTGGTGGTACTGGCGCGAGTTCAAGGCCGGCGATGAATACCCGCGCCTGATGCGCCAGCGTGGCACTGCCGAGCGTCTGGACACCAAGGCCAAGCCCGAGCTGCTGCTCGACCAGCCGGCGCTCGCCAAGGGCCAGGCCTATTACCGCGTGGGCGCCACGGCCGTCAGCCCGAACGGCCAACTGCTGGCCTGGACCGAAGACACCGGCGGCCGCCGCATCCACACGCTGCGTTTCAAGAACCTCGTCACCGGCCAGATCTACCCCGATGCCGTGCCCGGCGTGCTGGAAGGCATGGCCTGGGCCAACGACAACCGCACGGTCTTCTACATCCTGCAAGACCCGGTGACGCTGCAAAGCGGCCCGGTCTACCGCCACGCGCTGGGCACCGACGCGAAGAGCGACGTGAAGGTCTATGAAGAGGCCGACAAGACGCTCTTCGTCGGCGTCGACCGCACGGCCTCGGGCAAGTTTGTCGTCATCGGCGTGCGCGGCACCGAAACGGCCGAGACCCTGGTGGTGCCAGCCGACAAGCCGGCCACGCCGGCAAAGGTGCTGCTCAAGCGCCGCGACAAGGTGCGCCACAGCGCCGACCACCTGAACGGCCGCTGGGTCATCCGCACCAACGAAGCGGCGCTGAACTTCAAGCTGGTCAGCGCGCCCGAGAACGGCGCCGATGTGCGCAGCCTCTGGCGCACGCTGGTGCCTGCGCGCGCGCAAGCGACGCTGGAAGGTTTTGCCCTCACCAAGCGTGGCATCGCGGTGGAAGAGCGCGTGAACGCCGACACGCGCGTGCGCCTGCTCGGCCAGGCGGCCGGCAAGGCGCTGGATCTGCCCGCCGGCACCGTGGTGGCGCTGGGCGAGCACCGCGATCCGGCGGCGGCCCACCTGCGCTACACCGTCACCTCGATGGTGCAGCCCACGGCCACCTACGACCTGCACCTGAAGAGCGGTAAGCCCGTGCTGCGCAAGCTGCGCGAGGTGCCGGGCTACGACGCCAGCCTCTACGCCACCGAGCGCCTCTGGGCGCCCTCGCGCGACGGCAAGCGCATCCCGGTGACGGTGGCCTGGCGCAAGGACAAGGCCCAGGCGAACGGCCAGGCCCCCTTGCTGGTGGTGGGCTACGGCAGCTACGGCTACAGCTACGACCCCAACTTCTCGTCGAACCGCCCCAGCCTGATGGACCGCGGCTTTGTCGTGGCCATCGCGCACGTGCGCGGCGGCGCCGAGCTGGGCGAGGGCTGGTACGCCGACGGCCGCATGATGAACAAGAAGAACAGCTTCAACGACTTCGTCGACGCCACGCAGGCGCTGCTGAAAGCCGGCTGGGGCGCAGCCGACAAGGTGTTTGCCAACGGCGGCTCGGCCGGTGGCCTGCTGATGGGCGCGGTGGCCAACCAGGCGCCGCAGCTCTACAAGGGCATGGTGCTGGACGTGCCCTTCGTCGACGTGGTGACGACCATGCTCGACGAGAGCATCCCGCTCACCGCCAACGAATGGCAGCAGTGGGGCGACCCGCGCGAGAAGCCGGCCTACGACTACATGCTGAGCTACTCGCCCTACGACAACATCTCAACCCAGGCCTACCCCGCGATGCTCGTCACCACGGGCCTGTGGGATTCACAGGTGCAGTACTACGAACCCGCCAAGTACGTGGCCCGCATGCGCGCCAAGCGCACCGACAGCAACCCGCTGCTGCTGGCCACCAACATGAAGGCCGGCCACGGCGGGGCTTCAGGGCGTTTCGAGATCCTCAACGAGATCGCACGCGAGTACGTGTTCCTTCTTGATCTGGCGGGCGCAGCGAAGTAAGTCTGGCCCGGCGTCTGGCCGGGCCCTGCAGCGCGCGGCTGTTCAGCCCGGCCCGCGCGCCTGCCGCAGCGCAGCAGCGAGGTCGATGACGGCCATCGCGTAGTACGCGCTCCAGTTGTAGCGCGTGATGACGTAGAAGTTGGCCGTGCCCGCCACGTGCGTGGGAGGTGCATCGCCGTTCTGCAGTTCCACCAGGGCCAGCAGGCCTTCGTGGGCTTGCGCTTCTTTCGGCAGCGTGGCGCCGTGGGCCGCGAACTCGGCGGCCGTGAAGCTGGGGCGGATGTCGGGGGCCAGCAGCATGGCCGCATTCGCGGGCTCGGTGGGCAAGATCACCGCGTAGTGCGTGGGTAGGTCGCGCTGCCAGCCGTGCGCGGCCAGGAAGTGGGCCACGCTGCCCACCACATCGGCGCCGCTGTCCATCAGGTCGACGTGCTCGTCGCCGTCGAAATCCAGCGCCCAGCGGTTCACGCTGCCTGGCATGAACTGCGGCAGGCCCCAGGCGCCGGCGAAGCTGCCTTTCATGGTTTGCGGGTCACGGCCTTCGCGCGCGCAGAGCACGAAAAACTCGGCCAGTTCGCTGCGGAAGAAGGCGCTGCGGTCGCGGCGGCCGGTGGGGAAATCGAAGCTCAGCGTGGCCAGTGCGTCGATCAAGCGGAAGTTGCCGGTGATGCGGCCGTAGAAAGTTTCCACGCCGACGATGGCCGCCACGATCTCCGGCGGCACGCCCCAGCGTGATTCGGCCTCGGCCAGCCAGCGCGCGTGCTGCTGCCAGAAAGCCAGGCCGGCGTTGATGCGCTGCGCCTCGATGAAACGTGCGCGGTAGGCCGCCCAGTTCTTGGGCACGCCCACAGGCGGCGGCATGATGAGCTGCTGCACGGCGGGCAGCTGCCGCGCCTGGGCCAGCTGCTGGCGCAGCCAATCGGCGCTGAGGCCGCGCTCGGCGGCCAGTTCGTCGGCGAAGGCCATGGCGGCAGCGTTGCCGGCATAGGCCGGGCCGGTGGGCGGCTTGCGGCGCTTGGGCGCGGGTTGGGCGCGGTGCTTGGCGCGTGGCGCCTTGGTCGCCTTCAGGGGCTGCGCCTGGGCAGACGCAGCCTGCAGGCCCAGCAGTGCCGGCGCGGCGCCCAGGCCCAGCGCTGCCAAGGCGGCCAGCCATTGGCGGCGTGTGGGCCGGGTGCCGGAAGGAGTGCTCATGCCCGCGATTTCACCGCACGCGGCAGGGCCGCTTCGAAGCGACGCCACCAGCCGCGTTCGGGCGGCGCGGTGGGGCCGCTTTGCGCGTAGCGCGAACGGTCCAGCGCATCGAGCATCGCTGCGGCTTCGCAGCCGGCATCTCCCAGCGCCGCGCGCAGCCGCTGCGCGCGTTCGCGCGGGCCGTGGTGGGCCTGCACGTCCACGCCCAGGGCGCGCAGGCGCTGCAGCACCTGCTGCTGCAGGCGCAACCACGGGTCTTGCCGGCGGCGGTCCCACCAGGCCCAGCTCGCGCCTGCCAGGGCCGCGCTGGCCAGCAGCACGCCGAGCAGTTGCGCCAGATCGCGCCAACTCGGCGCTTCGAAGCCCAGCTCGCGCAGCAGATCGAACTGCTGGCCTCGGCTGTAGTTCAGCACCCACTGGTTCCAGCGGTTGTTGACGATCTCCCAGGCGTTGCGCAGGCGCGTGGCCAGCGCCGGGTCCAGCGCGTTGACCGCACCGGCTACCAGCCCCGGTGGTGGTGCCAGGCGGTTGCCGCGCTGCACACGTTCGGGCGCCACGGCGCTGGTGGGGTCCACGCGCACCCAGCCCTCGCCGGCCACCCAGATCTCGGCCCAGGCGTGGGCGTTGCGCTGGCGCACGACATACCAGCCGTCTTGCGTTTCGGGGTCGGTGCCCTGGTAGCCCGTGACGATGCGTGCCGGCACGTCCATGGCCCGCATCACCACCACGAAGGCGCTGGCGAAGTGCTCGCAGAAGCCGAGCTTGCGGTCGAGCCAGAACTCGTCGATGGCGTTCTCGTCGTAGGGCCCGGGCTCCAGCGTGTAGGTGTAGCCGCCTTCGCGGATGTGGCGCAGCACCTGGCCCGCCAGCGTGCGCGCGTCGGCCGTCAGGTTGCCGGGGCGGGCGCGCAGGTCGGCGGCCCACTGCAGCGTGCGCGGGTTGGTGTTGGGCGGCAGGTCGACCAGATCACGCAGGCCGACGATGTCTTCGCGCGGGCCGTGCCGGTGCTGCAGGTGCGCGCCGGCTTGCACGCGCACACGCTCGATGAGCGGGCGGTCCAGCTGCCATTGGCCGTCTTGGCGCAACTGCAGCAGCCAGCCGGGCAACTCGGGCGCGCTGCCGGGCGTGTTGGGTGTCATCTCCAGCAGCGGCAGCAGGGGCAGGCGGCTGGGCTCCAGCGTCATTTCGTAGCGCAAGGGCGCACCGCGCACCTCCAGCTGCAAAGGCGGGCGCAGCGAGGGCGCGAAGCTCGATTGCAGCCGCGTCCATTCACGGCCGTTGAAGCTGCTGAGCACCGGCCCGCGAAAGTACATCTGCTCGGGGCTGGGCACGGGCCCGAAAAAACGCAGGCGCAGCGCGATGCTGTCGTCTTCGGCCAGGCTGGCCACGCCGCCCAGCCGCAGCGTGCCCGAGAGCCCCGTGCGGCCCTGTGCGTCTTGCGGCAGCCCCCACAGCGGCCCGATGCGCGGGAACAGCACGAAGACCACCAGCATCAGCGGCACGCCCAAAGCTGCGGCGCGCGCCGCCACCTTGCCGGCGCGCCACAGCGGCGGGCGGCCGACGGGCAGGTGGGCCAGCGTCAGTGCCGTGAGCAGGCCCCACACCGACAGCAGCAGCCACAGGCCGGTGAGCAGGCTCTGCGAGTAGAGAAAGTGCGTCAGCACGAGAAAGAAGCCGAGGAAGAAGACCACCAGCGCGTCGCGCCGTGCGCGCAGTTCCAGCGTCTTCAGCGCCATCAGCACCACCAGCAGCGTGATGCCGGCTTCTTTGCCCAGCAGCGTGCGTTCGCTCCACCAGGTCAGTGCGCCGGCCACCATCAGCAGGCCGGCCACCAGCCAGCGGCTGGGCAGGGCGCCGCCGTTCAGCGCCAGGTGGGCGCGCCACAGCAGCAAAGCCGCGGCCATGGCGCCGCACCACAAGGGCAGGTGCAGCGTGTGCGGCGCGATGGCCAGCGCGATGACCGCCAGGTGGAAGAGCGTGTCGCGTGTTTCGCGCGGCAGCTGCAGCACACGCAGGCGTGTCAGCAGGGGCGTGGCAGCAGTCATGGGTGCAGGGCCAGCCATTCCAGCGCGGTGCGGCGCTGGGTGTCGCCGCTGCCGGGCGGCAGCTCGCGGCCGGCCAGGCGCAGGCCGTAGTCCATGCCGGCCTGCTCGGCCGCCAGCACCCAGGCGGCCAGGCGCGAGAGGCGGGCCTCGCTGCCGCTGAGGCCGGTGTCTTGCGCATCCAGCCAGAGTTCGCGCTGGGCGTTGCCGGTGGTCTCGCGGCTGACGAGTTCACCGCTGCGCGCCACCTTCTTCCACACCACCTGGCGCATGGTGTCGCCGCGGCGCCAAGGGCGCACGCCGTCGAGTTCACCGCCGCTGCCGCGCGGGCTGCTGTGTTCTTCGCCGTGGCGGGCGCTGCCCAGCGGCAAGGGCGGCGCAGGGTCTTCGGGCCGCGGCCAGGCCAGCACACGCGCGGCAGGGCGCCACACCGTCCAGGCGCGGAAAAGGCCGAAAGGAAACAGCGTCTCCACCACCAGAGCCGGCACGGCCTGCCAGCCGCGGCGCGCCGGCACCAGGCTGAGCTGCACGCTGGCCTGGCCGCCGGCCGGCACGTCGCACCAGGCCAGGCCGCCGTCGGCGCCGCTCTCGAAACGCAGGCCCAGTGCCGGGCGTTCGTGGCCGGGGTTCTGCAGCACCACGTCCAGCAGGGCCGGCTCGCCCATGAACACCGGCTGCGCCGGCCGCAGGTGCAGCGTCAGGCCGCGCAGGTTGCCGTGCGTGATGTGCATGCTGACCAGCGCCGCGCCGGCCAGCAGGAAAGTGAGGGCGTAGCCCAGGTTCAGCTGGTAGTTGATGCTGGCCAGCAACATCACCGCCAGCGTCGCCAGGAAGGTGAAGCCGGCCTTCGTCGGCAGGATGTAGACATTGCGCTGGCCCAGCACCCAGGTGTCGGTGAGTGGCAGGCGGGCCTGCCACCAGTGCCGGAAACGCTGGCGCACCGACAAGCCGGCGAGCACCCCCGCGGCGTTCATGGAATCGGGGTGGCTTCCACCATCGCGCGCACTTGCGCCACCGCACCCCTGCCGGCACCCGCCACGGGCGTGAGCCGGTGCGCCACGGCTTGCGGCAGGATGGCCTGGATGTCGTCGGGCGCCACGTAGTCGCGCCCGCCCATCAGCGCACGCGCCTTTGCCACGCGCAGCACCGCGATGCCCGCGCGCGGCGACAGGCCTTCGGCGAACCAGGCGCCCGAACGTGTGGCCGCGATCAAGGCCTGCAGGTAATCCAGCAAGGCCTCGCTGGCACGCACCCGTTGCACCACGTCTTGCGCGCGCAGCAGCTCTTCGGGTGTCATCACCGCGGGCAGGCCGAGTGCGGCGTGGCGGCGGTCACCGCCCGTGAGCAGCGCACGTTCGGCCGCGCGGTCGGGGTAGCCGAGCGTGATGCGCAGCAGGAAACGGTCGAGCTGGCTCTCGGGCAGCGGGTAGGTGCCAAGCTGGTCGCTGGGGTTCTGCGTGCCGATCACGAAAAAGGGCTTGGGCAGCTTGAGCGTCTGGTTCTCCACCGAGACCTGCTGCTCTTCCATGGCTTCGAGCAGCGCGCTCTGCGTCTTGGGGCCGGCGCGGTTGATCTCATCGGCCAGCAGCACCTGCGCGAACACCGGGCCGGGGTGGAAGACGAACTGGTCTTTTGCGCGTTCGAAGACGCTCACGCCGATGAGGTCGCTGGGCATCAGGTCGGCGGTGAACTGCACGCGCCTGAAATCCAGCCCCAGGCTGCTGGCCAGGGTGTGGGCCAGCGTGGTCTTGCCAACACCCGGCACATCCTCGATGAGCAGGTGGCCGCCGGCCAGCAGGCAGGCGATGCAGTCTTCGATCTGCGGCCGTTTGCCCACAACGATCGTGCTAATCTGATCGACCAGCTTTGCCAGCTGGTGCGCAAGCTGTGCATCCATGCGCGGCACCATACCCGAATTGCGGAAACCGGATTCCTTGATGAGCACCGTGTTCTACAGCCACCCCGATTGCCGTCTGCACGACATGGGGGCGGGCCACCCGGAGTGCCCGGCGCGGCTGGACGCCATCAACGACCACTTGCTGGCCACGGGCCTGGACATCGCGCTGGTCTTCAAGCAAGCGCCCGCGGCCACCACCGAGCAGATCGAACGCGCGCACACCACGCACTACGTGACCGAGCTGCAAGAGAAGCTGCAAGGCGTGCAGGCCAGCGGCGAATCGCGCGCGCTCGACCCCGACACCGTGGCCTGCCCCGCCACGCTGAGCGCTGCGTTGCACGCCGCCGGCGCCGCCGTGGCCGCCACCGACGACGTGCTGGCCGGCCGCGCCAAAAACGCCTTCTGCAGCGTGCGCCCGCCCGGCCACCACGCCACGCGTGACGAGACCATGGGCTTCTGCTTCTTCAACAACGTGGCCATCGCCGCGCGCCATGCGCTGGACGTGCATGGCCTGAAGCGTGTGGCCATCATCGATTTCGACGTGCACCACGGCAACGGCACCGAGGACATCATCGCCGGCGACGAGCGTGTGCTGATGTGCAGCTATTTTCAGCACCCGCTCTACCCCTACAGCGGCGCCGTGCCCAAGGGCACGAACATGGTCAACCTGCCGATGGCGCCCTACACGCGCGGCCCCGCCGTGCGTGAGGCGATAGAGCAGCAGTGGCTGCCAGCGCTGGAGGCCTTCCGCCCCGAAATGGTGTTCATCAGCGCCGGCTTCGACGCCCACCGCGAAGACGAACTCGGCCAGATGGGCCTGGTGGAAGCCGATTACGAATGGATCACGCGCCGCCTCGTCGAGGTGGCCGAGCGGCACGCGCAGGGACGCATCGTCAGCTGCCTGGAGGGCGGCTACCACCTCAGCGCCCTGGCGCGCAGCGTGGCGGCACACGTGCGTGTGCTGGCCGACGTGGCCTGATGGCGCCCGCTGCGGTGAAGCCCGGCCTCGACGCCGAGGAACTCGGTCGCCTGCTGCACGCGCTGCTGCAGCCCACGGCGCTGATCGAACTCGGCCTCATCCTGGGTTGTTTGGCGCTGGCCTGGTTGATCGTGCGCCTGGTGCGCGGGCCCGAGGCGCGCCGCGGTTCGATGTGGTTCGGCAGCGGGGTGGTCGACGGCATCTTTTTCCCGGTGCTGGCCTTGCTGCTGGCGCTGTTGGCGCGCTGGCTGCTCTTGACGGCTGGGCAGGGCCTGGTGCCGCTGGCCGTGTTCAGGGTCGCCGTGCCGGTGCTGGTGTCGCTGGCCGTCATCCGGCTCACGGTGCGGGTGCTCCGTGCCAGCTTCCCCGATTCCAAGCCTGTTCGCATGGTCGAACGCAGTCTGTCCTGGGTGGTCTGGCTGGCCGTGGTGCTCTGGGTCACGGGCGTGCTGCCGCTGATCCTGAACGAGCTCGATGCCATCCAGTGGAAGATCGGCAGCACGCAGATCAGCGTGCGCAACATCCTGGAAGGCGCGGTCAGCGCCGTGCTGGTGCTGGTCGGCGCGCTGTGGCTCTCTTCCATGCTGGAAGCACGCCTGCTGCAGGGCGCCACCACCAACCTGGGCGTGCGCAAGATGGCGGCCAACGCGCTGCGCGCCGCGCTGCTGTTCATCGGCTTGATGTTCGCGCTGTCGGCCGCGGGCATCGACCTCACGGCCTTGGGCGTGCTGGGCGGCGCCCTCGGCGTGGGCATCGGCTTCGGCCTGCAGAAGCTGGCCGCCAACTACGTCAGCGGCTTCGTCATCCTGGCCGAGCAGAGCATGCGCATCGGCGACCTGGTCAAGGTCGACAACTTCGAGGGCCGCATCACCGACATCAGCACGCGCTACACCGTCATCCGCGCGCTCAACGGCCGCGAGGCCATCGTGCCCAACGAGATGATGATCACGCAGCGCGTGGAAAACGCATCGCTGGCCGATTCGAAGATGGGCCTCAACACCATCGTGCAGGTGGCTTATGGCACCGACATCGATGCGGTCATGGAGCGCCTGCGCGAGACCGTGGCCGCCGTGCCGCGTGTGATGGCCGACCCGGCGCCCGCCGTGCTGTTGACCAACTTCGCTGCCGACGGGCTGGAGCTGACCATCGGCTTCTGGATCGCCGACCCCGAAAACGGCCAGGGCAATGTGCGCTCTGACGTGAACCTGGCCATCCTCAAGCTCTTCGAGCTGATGCAGGTGGAGATTCCCTTCCCGCAGCGCGTGCTGCGGCGCGCGGCCGGCTGATGCGACGAGCGCGGCACTTCGCCCAGGGCCCGATGCGGGCCTGGCAGGCCTGGCTGCTGGCCGGCTTGCTGCTGGCCGCCCAGGCCCTGGGCCTGGCCCACGGCGTGGCGCACGCGCCGGGCCTGGTGGGTGGGCCGGCCGGGGTGGCGCTTGCGGTCCAGCAGGCTGCGGCCCATACCGCTGATCAGACCGCTGATCACGCTGCAGACAGCAGCGCAACACACGGGCATGTCCATGCCCATGCCGGCGCCTCGCACCTCGCTGGCGACGCCGATTGCCGGCTGATCGACCAGCTTTCGCACGCCGACGGTCTGTGCACCGCGGCGCTGCAGACCGCCGCGGCCCTGCCGCCGGCGGCCCTGGCCGCGGCCCCGCCGCGTTTGCCTTTGGCGCTGGGCGGCTCGGCCGCCTACCTCGCCCGCGCGCCCCCACGCACCACGCGCGCCTGAGGCCCTGATCGCTGGCGCGTGGGTTTCGCCCTGCGCAGCGCCGAAGGCCCGACAGCGGCCCCGTTCAACCCGCCTTGCATGCCGCCTGACCACGCTGGTCGGTGCGCGTGCCGCGGGCCCCTCTTCCTTTCGCTCCGCGGCGCCTGCAGGCGCGCGGGGGCGTGTGAGCTTGTCCATGATCTCTTCCTGCCTCTTCCTGTCACCTCTCTTCCTGTCACCTGTTTCCCGGCCCACGGGCGCTGCGCGGCGCAAGCGGCATGCACGGCCCACCGAGCCCGTGCGCCGCCCCTTGGCACGGGCCGCCGGCCTGGCCTTGATGGCCGCAGCAGCCGCCGGCGTCGCCACGGCCGTGAACGCGCAGGCCAGTGCCGCGCCGCAGACGGTGGTGGTCACCGGCAACCCGCTGGGCCGCGAGGCCGGTGCCGCGCCGGTCAGCGTGCTGGCCGGCAACGGCCTGCTGCTGCGCCGCGCCGGCACGCTGGGTGAAACGCTGGACGGCCTGCCCGGCGTCAGCGCCAGCGGCTTCGGGCCTAACAGCAGCCGGCCCGTCATCCGCGGCTTGGACGGCGACCGCGTGCGCCTGCTCGATGGCGGCGCGGCCTCCATCGACGCTTCCAACCTCAGCTTCGACCACGCCAGCGCCACCGACCCGCTGGTGGCCGAGCGCATCGAGGTGCTGCGCGGCCCGGCGGCGCTGCTTTATGGCGGCAATGCCACGGGCGGCGTGATCAACGTCATCAACAACCGCATCCCGCGCGTGGTGCCTGTGGGGGCCTTGAGCGGCCGTGCCGAAGTGCGCTTCGGCGGTGCTGCGGCCGAGCGGGCCGGGGCTGCCGTGCTGGAAGGCGGCCGCAGCGGCTTCGCCTGGCACGCCGATGTGCACAGCCGCCAGGCCAGCGACCTGCGCACGCCGCGCTACACGCCCGTCGAGGACGGCGAAGCGCTCGAGCCCAGCAAGCGCGTGCGCAACTCGGCCGCGCGCACCGAGGGCGGTGCCCTGGGCGCCGGCTGGGTGGGCGCCCACGCTTACCTCGGGGCTTCGTTCGACACCGGCGAGCAGGACTACGGCGTGACGGTGGAGCCCGACGTCACCATCCGCATGCAACGCGACCGCACTTCGCTGGCAGGGGAACTGCGGGCCTTGAGCGGGCCCATCGCGGCCATCACCGCGCACGCCAGCCACACGCGCTACCGGCATGACGAGGTGGAAGGCAGCGGCGAGGTCGGCACCACCTTCCGCAGCACCGGCGACGAACTGCGTGTGCAGCTGCGGCATGCGCCCATCGGCCCGCTGCAGGGCGTGTTCGGCGTGCAGACCGAGAAGCTCGACTTTTCAGCGCTGGGCGAAGAGGCTTTTGTGCCCGGCACGCAAACACGCAGCACGGCGCTGTTTGCGCTGGAAGAGCTGGACGCCGGCCCGGTGCGCCTGGGCTTCGGCCTGCGCAGCGAGCGGGTGCGCGTGGCCAGCGTGGGCGATGCGCCCGACGCTGCGGAGCCGCGTTTCGGCAGCGCTGCAGAGCGCCGCTTCTCGCCCAGCAGCGCCTCGCTGCAGGCCAGCCTGGGCGCCGGCCCGGGCTGGCAGCTCAGTGCCACGCTCGGCCACACCGAGCGCGCACCGGCCTACTACGAGCTCTATGCGAACGGCGTGCACGTGGCCACGGCGGCCTACGAACGTGGTGACGCCACGCTGCCCACCGAGCGCAGCCGCCACGCCGAACTGGGCCTGGCTTGGGCCGGCGCCGGCAGCAGCCTGAAGGTCAGCGTGTGGCAGACGCGTTTTGCGCGCTACATCGCGCTGGACGCGACAGGTCTGGACATCGTCGTGCCGGGCGAAAACGGCGAGCCCGACAGCAGCGTGCCCGAGTACGCCTTTCGCAGCGTGGGCGCGCGGCTGCAGGGCTTCGAGATCGAGGGCCGCACGCGGATGTTCGCGGCCGCTGGCGGCTGGCCGTTTGCGCTGGAGCTCAGCGGCAGCCTCGACCGGGTCAGCGGGCGCAACACCGGCACCGGCGAGGCCCTGCCGCGCCTGGCCCCGCTGCGCGCGCGCCTGGCGCTGCAGGCCCAGGCCGAGGGCTGGCAGGCCGGCGTGGTGCTGCGCCACGCGGCAAGGCAAAGCCGCGTGCCCGCCACCGACACCGCCACGCCCGGCCACACGCTGCTGGACCTGACGGCCGCTGGCGACCTGCCGCTGGCGCTGGCCGGCGGCCGCACGCAGTGGTTCGCCAAGCTCAGCAACGTGGGCGACCGCCTGGCCACCAACGCTGCGGCCATAGGCACCGTGCGCGGCTTGTCGCCGGAAGGCGCGCGCGCGCTGGGCGTGGGGCTGCGCAGCAGCTTCTAGGTGCCTGCGCCGTCATCCACCCGGCGGCGTAGCCGCGCACCGGGTGGCGTGGCTACACTGCCGGGCGCGGCAAGCCCTCCGTGCCCGCCCCCGCCCGCCACCCGCCCATGCCCCCCGCAGCCACCCCACCCACAGCCGCCCTGCACGTGCTGTGCGTGGAAGACAACCCGGTGAACCTGCAGCTCGTGCGCGAGCTCATCGCGCTGCGGCCGGCGGTGCGCCTGCGCACCGCCGAAGACGGCCTCTCGGGCGTGGCAGCAGCCCAGGCCGAGCCGCCCGAGCTGGTGCTGCTCGACATCCAGCTGCCCGACATCGATGGCCTGGAAGTCATGCGCCGCCTGCGTTCAGGCCCGCGCACCGCGGGCTGCCGCATCGTGGCGCTGTCGGCCGACGCCATGCCCGAGCGCATCTGCGCGGCCTTGCGCGCGGGCTTCGACGACTACTGGACCAAGCCCATCCAGTTCGACGTTTTCCTGGGCCACCTCGACGGCATGATTTCGGCGCA
This sequence comes from uncultured beta proteobacterium, assembly GCA_963788035.1. Classification (GTDB taxonomy): domain Bacteria; phylum Pseudomonadota; class Gammaproteobacteria; order Burkholderiales; family Burkholderiaceae_C; genus Rubrivivax. Next base: position 665,909 of record CAWBFC010000005.1, on the reverse strand, counting down.
CCAGGCCGGCCAGCCCTTGCGCTGAGTTCGGCTGCGTGCGCTCAGGGCGCCAGGCGCTCGCGCACCCAGGCGCCGCCGTCCAGCCGGTAACGCAGGCGGTCGTGCAGGCGGCTCTTGCGGCCCTGCCAGAACTCCCAGGCCTCCGGCAGCAGCCGGTAGCCGCCCCAGTGCGGCGGCCGCGGCGGGCTCAGCGCGTGGCGCACGGCGGCTTCGGCCGCGGCCTTCACCAGCACCGCGCGCGAGCTGATCACCTGGCTTTGTGGCGAAGCCCAGGCGCCCAGGCGTGAATCGAGCGGGCGGCTGTGGAAGTAGGCGTCGGATTCTTCGTCGCTGGTTTTCTCCACGCGGCCTTCGATGCGCACCACACGCTCCAGCTCCACCCAGTGGAACTGCAGCGCGGCAAAAGGCCGCTGCGCCAGTTCGAGGCCTTTGCGGCTGCCATAGTTGGTGTACCAGACGATGCCGCGTGCATCCACGCCCTTGATCAGCACCACGCGCGTGCTGGGCCGGCCGTCTGCACCCACGGTGGCCAGCGTCATCGCATTGGGTTCGGGCAGTTGCGACTGCAGGGCCTGGTCGAACCACAGCTGGAACTGCTGCAGGGGGTCGGCGGCCGAAGCCGTCTCGTCGAGTTCTGCCTTCTCGTAGCTCTTGCGCAGGCTGGCGATGTCCATGCAGGGCAGTATAGGAAGGCCGCCGCGCCGGCGTCGGTGCCGGGCCAAGTGCGGCGGCAGCGGGTGGGTGGGCCCTTAGGTATAACGCCGTAAGTGATGGCCCCATTTGAAGGGCGCCGGGCTCGGCCCCATCCTCGGTGGCGGAGGAAGAGGCCGAGGGCCGTCGTTCGCCGCCCCGGCGAACCGGAACCCCGGCCCTGACAATCGATCCGCATGCGTTTGCGTCCCACCATCGTCGTGCCCGCCGCCGGGCGGGGCAGCCGTTTCGGCGGGCCCCTGCACAAGCTGCTACAGCCCTTTGGCGGCAGCACGGTGCTGGGCACCACGCTGCGCCAGGCGGTGCAGACACAACTGCCGGTGGTGCTGGTCACCACCGCGGCCATGCTGCCCCTGGCCAGCACCGTGCTGGCTACGCGCGACATCGTTGTGCTCAGCGATGAAGAAGCCGCGCGCGGCATGGGCGCCACCATCGCGCGCGGCGTGTCCGAGCGCTCGGGCGCACCGGGTTGGGTGGTGCTGCCCGGCGACATGCCTTTGGTGCAGCCCGGCACCGTGCTGGCCGTGGCCGGCGCGCTGGAACAGCACCCGGTGGTCTACGCCCAGCACCGCGGCCGCCGCGGCCACCCGGTGGCCTTCGCAGCCGAGCTGTATTCAGAACTCATCCAGCTCAACAACGACGACGGTGCGCGGCGGGTGCTGCTGCGCTACCCGGCCCACGGCCAGGAGACCGACGACGCCGGCGTGCTGCTGGACGTGGACACCGCCACCGACCTCGAAGCGCTGCGCCAGCGCGCCCTGCAGGCGGCCGGCTGAAACTTGCACCGTGGCCGGCTACAGCAGCCGGTGCGCCTGGGCCAGCGCCATCAGGCGTTCCACCTCGCGGTCGTGCCAGCCGCGTTCGCGCAGCGCGCAGGCCGTCTGCGCCAGGTAATCCAGCGTGCTGCCGTAGCGGCCGCGCGCGTGCTGCAGGATGTGCAGCATCTCGGCATCGGGCAGGCGCGGCAGGCAGGCCACGCTGCGGCGGCTGAGCGTGAAGGCCAGGGCCGGCACGACACCGTGCGCGGTGCGGGTCGGCAGCAGGCGCGCGTCGTACACGCCGGTGGGCTGCTCGCGCGCCCACAGGCGTTCGAGCTCGGCCTCGGCACTCTCGGGGCGCAGGCGGTAGACCATGCCGCGGCAGGCGCCGCCGGGCAGCAGCGCGAACACCAGGCCCGGTTGCTGCGGCGTGCCGCGGTTGATGCGCGAGCGCATGCGCAGCGCGCGGTGCCAGCCGCGCACCAGCGCCGGGCGGTGCTCGGCGGCCTCGAACTCGGGCCGCCAGATCAGCGAGGCATAACCGAACACCCACCACTCGCGGTGGTGGCGCCACTGCGCGCGCAGCTGGCGCAGGGCTTCGGCGGGGTCGCGCAGCACCAGGCTGGCGGCGATGCTCTCGGTCATGGCACGCGAGCATCGCACAGCCGGCCGCGCCTGCCGTGCCAAGGATTGACGATGTAACCCGGTTACCGAATAATCTTCACCACGGTTACATGCCCGCTGCAGCCTGACGCTGCGGCTTCTTCGTCCCACAGCACGCCATGCCCGCATCCCCCCCAGCTCCGGCTCTGCACCCCGTTGTCGAGCTCGTCACGCGCCGCATCGCCGAACGCAGCGCCGCCACGCGCAGCGCCTACCTGGCCCGTGTCGAGCGCCTGGCCGGGCGTGCGCCAGGCGCCGCGCGCATGGGCTGCGCCAACGTGGCGCACGCTTTCGCGGCGCTGCCGGCAAACGACAAGTTCCGCGTCGTGGCCGAGAAGGCGCCGCACATCGGCGTCGTCACGGCCTACAACGACATGCTCTCGGCCCACCAGCCGTATGAGGGCTACCCCGAGCTCATCCGCGAACAGGCGCGCGCGCTGGGCGCCACGGTGCAGGTGGCCGGCGGCGTGCCGGCCATGTGCGACGGCGTCACGCAGGGCATGCCGGGCATGGAGCTCAGCCTCTTCAGCCGCGACACCATCGCCATGGGCACCGCCGTGGCGCTGACGCACGATGTGTTCGACGCCGTGCTGCTGCTGGGCGTGTGCGACAAGATCGTGCCGGGCCTCTTGATCGGCGCGCTGCATTTCGGGCACCTGCCTTGTGTTTTTGTGCCCGCAGGGCCGATGAGCAGTGGCCTGAGCAACAACGACAAGGCCAAGGTGCGCGAGCAAGCCGCGCAGGGCCTGGTGGGCCGCGAAGAGCTGCTGAAGGCCGAGAGCGCCGCCTACCACGGCCCCGGCACCTGCACCTTCTACGGCACCGCCAACAGCAACCAGATGCTGCTGGAAGCGATGGGCCTGCATGTGCCTGGCGCGGCGTTTGTGCACCCGCACGCCGGGCTGCGCGAGAGCCTCACGCGCGAGGCCGTCAACACTGTGCTGGGTCTCACGCAGCGCCAGCGCTACACACCGATTGGCCGTGTGGTCGACGAGCGCTGCATCGTCAACGCCATGGCGGCGCTGCTGGCCACCGGCGGCAGCACCAACCACCTCATCCACTGGGTGGCGGTGGCGCGCGCGGCCGGCATCCTCATCGACTGGAACGACTTCGCCGAGCTCTCGGCCGTGGTGCCGCTGCTGGCGCGTGTCTACCCCAACGGCAGCGCCGACGTGAACCAGTTCCAGGCCGCCGGCGGCCCGGGCTACGTGCTGCGTGAGCTGCTCGACAGCGGCCGCCTGCACGGCGATGTGAACACCGTCAGCCCGCGCGGCCTGCGCGCCTACACCGAGCTGCCCAGCCTTGAGACCGGCACGCTGGCGTGGCGCCGCCTGCCGCCCGACAGCGGCGACAGCAGCGTGTTGCGCCCCGCTGCGCGGCCTTTCAGCGAAAGCGGCGGCCTGAAGCTGCTGCAGGGCAACCTGGGCCGTGCCGTCATCAAGACCTCGGCCGTGCCCGAAGACCGCCACGTGGTGGAGGCCCCGGCGCGTGTGTTCGCTACGCAGGAAGCGCTGCAGGCCGCCTTCAAGGCCGGCGAGCTGAACCGCGACGTGGTGGTGGTGGTGCGTTTCCAGGGCCCGCACGCCAACGGCATGCCCGAGCTGCACAAGCTCACGCCGCCGCTGGCCGTGCTGCAGGGCCAGGGCCACAAGGTGGCGCTGGTGACCGACGGCCGCATGAGCGGCGCCAGCGGCAAGGTGCCGGCGGCCATCCACGTCAGCCCCGAGGCGCTGGCCGGCGGCCCGCTGGCCAAGGTGCGCGATGGCGACCTGATCCGCGTGGACGCGCTCACGGGCACGCTGCAGGCCCTGGTGCCCGAGGCCGAATGGGCCGCCCGCGACAACGCCACGCTAGATGCAGCGCAGGCCGAGGTGAACGCCTACGACCTGGGCCGCGAACTCTTCGGCGGCATGCGCCGCAACGTCACCAGCGCCGAGCAAGGCGCCGTGACTTGGCTGTGATCAACCTGGCTGTGAACATGAACACCCTCGAACTCGCCGACCACGGCCCCGTCATCCCCGTCATCGTGCTGCACCGCGTGCAGGACGCCGTGCCCATGGCCCGCGCGCTGGTCGAAGGCGGCGTGAAGGTGCTGGAGGTGACGCTGCGCACCCCGGCCGCGCTGGCCTGCATCGAGGCCATCGCGCGGGATGTGCCCGAGGCCATCGTCGGCGCTGGCACCTTGCGCGTGGCGGCCGATGCGCAGGCCGCCAAGAACGCCGGCAGCCGCTTTGCCGTGAGCCCGGGTTACACCGCGGCGCTGGGCGCGGCCTGTCGCGAGGCGCAACTGCCGCTGCTGCCCGGCGTGGCCAGCGCGAGTGAGGTGATGGCTGCGATGGCCGACGGCCTGCAGTTCCTGAAATTTTTCCCGGCCACGGCGGCCGGCGGCATCCCGATGTTGAAGGCGCTGGCGGGGCCCTTCCCGGACATCGCCTTCTGCCCCACGGGTGGCATCACGGTGGAGACCGCGCCGCAGTTCCTGGCCTTGCCGAACGTGAAGGTGTGCGGCGGTTCGTGGCTCACGCCGCAGGCCGCGGTGGATGCCGGCGACTGGGCGCAGATCACGCGGCTGGCGAAAGCGGCTTCAGCATTGCGCGCCTGAGGGCGACCTCAGCGCTTCGCGCCTGCGTTTTTCCAGGCGTCGGCGCTCACCAGGGCCAGCCCGGCCCAGATGAAGACGAAGCCGATCAGCTTGGCCTGGCCGAAAGGCTCGTGGAAGAGCCACACACCCAGCAACAGCTGCAGGCTGGGCGATAGGTACTGCACCAGCCCCAGCGTGGCCAGTTTCAGGCGCCGCGCGCCGGCTGCAAAACACAGCAGCGGCAGCGCCGTCAGCGGGCCTGAGAGCAGCAGCCAGCCGATCTGTGAGCCCGGCCCGGTGAGCAGCACGCCGTCACGCGTGAGCGTCCACCAGATCAGCGCCGGGATCACCACCGGCGCCAGCAGGATGTTCTCCAGCGCCAGGCCTTCCAGCGCGCCCAGCGGCGCCGTCTTGCGCAGCAGGCCATACAGGCCGAAGCTGCAGGCCAGGGCCAGTGCGATCCACGGCAGCCGGCCGCCTTGCCAGGTGAGCCAGATCACACCGCTGGCCGCCAGCGCCACTGCGGCCCACTGCAGCACGCGCAGCCGTTCGCGCAGCACCAGCACGCCCAGCAGCACGTTGACCAGCGGGTTGATGAAGTAGCCCAGGCTGGCCTCCACCACATGGCCGGTCTGCACGGCCAGCACGTAGACCATCCAGTTGCAAGCCAGCAGCAGCGCGCTGAAGGCAAAGAGCGCCACACGCCTGGGTTGGCGCAGGTTCTCGCCCAGCCAGGCCCAGCGGCCCTGCCAGGCCAGCACCAGCAGCACGAAACCCAACGACCACACCGAGCGGTGCAGCACCACCTCCAGCGGCGGCACTTTCGCGATGAACTGGAAGTACAGCGGGAACAGGCCCCAGATGCCGAAGGCGAGGGCGGCGTAGGCGAGACCGGGGTTCATGCAGGCTTCATGAGAGGGGGCGGATTGTGGCAGTGCCGGTGGCCACGCCCTGCCGCGCCCGCGACAACCCTGGTGACGGCGGTACGCGGCTCGCGCATCATCGCCACCCCATGGCCCGTGTCGTCTTCACCCCGCAGCTGCGCCGTTTCACGGCCACGCCCGAAGTGGGCACGGCCGCGACCACGCTGCGCGCGGCACTCGAAGACGCCTTCACGGCCAACCCACAGCTGCGCGGCTATGTGCTCGACGACCAGGGCCACATGCGCGTGAACGTGGTGGCCTTCATCGACGGCCGCCGCTGCGACGACCGCGTGCACCTGAACGACCTGCTGGGCCCCGAAAGCACCGTGCACGTGCTGCAGGCGCTCAGTGGCGGTTAGCACCTCCCTATTCAAGGAATCGCCGAGATGGACACACGCGCCTGGGTCGCCACCCGCAAGGGCCTCTTCGAGCTGCAGCGCAGCGATGCCACGGCCACCGACTGGCGCATCGTGCGCCACAGCTTCCTGGGCGAACCGGTGACCATGCTGCTGCCACCCAGCGCCGACCCCCAAGGCCGCATGCTGGCGGCGCTGAACCTGGGCCACTTCGGCGTGCATCTGCACCGCAGCGAAGACGGCGGCGCCACCTGGGCCGAGGTGGCCGCGCCCACCTACCCGCCGCAGCCGCCGGAAGACAAGGGTTTCGCGTGGAAGCTGGTGCTGCTGTGGGCGCTGGAAGCGCAGCGCACGCAGGGCGGCAGCACGGTGTGGGCCGGCACCATCCCCGGTGGCCTCTTCCGCAGCAGCGACTGCGGCAGCAGCTGGCAGTTGGTGGACGCGCTGTGGAACCGGCCCGAACGCGCCGGCTGGTTCGGCGGCGGCTACCCGGAGCCGGGCATCCACTCCATCTGCACGCACCCGCAACACGCTGATGAACTGCTGGTGGGCCTGAGCTGCGCCGGCGCCTGGGTCACGCGCGATGGCGGGGCGAACTGGCGCGTTCAGGCCAGCGGCATGCGTGCCGACTTCATGCCGCCCGAGCAGGCCGAAGACCCCAACGTGCAAGACCCGCACCGCATCGTGCGCTGCGCGGCGCGGCCCGAGGTGCTGTGGTGCCAGCACCATGCCGGCATCTGGCGCAGCACCGACAACGCGGCCAGCTGGCAGCAGATCGAAGCGCCGGTGTCGAGCTTCGGTTTTGCGGTGGCCGTGCACCCGCACGATGCCGACACCGCGTGGTTCGTGCCCGCCATCAAGGACGAGAAACGCGTGCCGGTGGACGGCGCGCTCTGCGTCAACCGCACACGCGACGGCGGCAAAACCTTCGAGACGCTGCGTGCCGGCCTGCCGCAGCAGCACGCCTACGACCTCGTCTACCGCCACGGGCTGGACGTGTCGTCCGACGGCCGCAGCCTGCTGATGGGCAGCACCACGGGCGGCCTGTGGGCCAGCAGCGATGGCGGCGAAAGTTGGCACACCGTCTCGCTGAACCTGCCGCCGATTGCGGCCGTGCGTTTCGGTTGAGCAGGCCTTAAAGCAAGTCGCCGTCGACGTAGAACCAGCGCCCTTCTTCGCGCACGAAACGGCTGCGCTCCTGCAGCCGGTGCGCGCGGCCGCCGAGCTTGCTGCGGGCGACGAACGCCACTTCGGCGCTGGCCATGCCAGTGACCTTGTGTTGCTTCACCTCCAGCCCCAGCCAGCGCAGGCCGGGCTCGAAGTTGAAGGGTTCGGCCGGCCGCGTGCGGGGGTGCCAGGTGGCCAGCAGGTAGGCGGCGTCTTCGCGCACGTAGGCGCTGTAGCGGCTGCGCATCAGCGCCTCGGCCGTGGGCGCTTGCAGGTGCAACTCGCCGGCATGCCAAGGGCCGCAGCAGGCGGGGTAGGGCAGGCCGCTGCCGCAAGGGCAAGGCTCGGCAGAGGCGGGGGCAGTCGGCTTCATGGCCGCAGTGTGCCGCGCTTGCCGGCCCGCACCACGGTGCTGGGAAGGGGCATGGCGGCCAGCGCGCTGGGGCCTGCCTCAGGCGGCTCGCGCAGTTGTTCGCGAAAGGGCGCAAACAGCCACGAGCGCATGCCCACCAGCACCGTGAAAGCCTGCTTCTCGGTGCTGGGCAGCTTCTGGTTGCCCAGGTGCTGCTGCGAGAAGTCTTGCGCCAGGCGCTGCAGGCGTTCGTTGAAGAGCGCGGCCTGGGCCGGCGTCACCTGGCCGTGCACCAACATCAGCAGTTCGCCCGCGCCGTCGAAGCCGCCTTCGAAGTAGTCGGCCACCGCGTGCTGGCGGAAGAACTGCATCACCGGCCCGTGCGGGCGCCAGCGGAAGGTTTTGTCGATCTTCAGCCGGTAGCGGTTGTTCGCGCGAAGTTCGATGAAACCCAGCTTGTCCAGCGCTAGCAGGCAGCCCACGGCCTGCGGCTTGCTCAAGGTGTAGGTCTGCACGATCTGCTCCAGCGTCCAGCCACTCAGCGTGCAGATGGCCGCGAGCAGCAGCTTGGGGTCGGCCACCACGGCGCGCTCTTGTTCCAGCGTCAGCTCGCGGCGCGGCGGGCTGGCCAGGGCCACCTCGCGGGCCAGCTCGGCGAAGTCCATCTTCAGCACGGCCAGCACCTCGTCGATGCGCGAGAGCGGCATGTCGGCCTTGGCGAACATGCGCTTGACACTGCTCTCGGCCAGACCCAGCTCGCGCGCGACATCGGCATAGGTCAGGCCGGCGCGGCGCAGCTCGGCCTTCAGCACGGTGATCAGGTCCTGGCTGCTGCTCATGAGCGGCTTCCTTCAAAAAGTATCGCCAAACGATACCGGAAGTGCGATGCGGAGCCACGTCTCTTGGGGTGATGGATACCGTGCGCCTGCATCGGCAGGATGCGTTCCGTGTTCAACAAAACCCCCGCTGCCATGCAAACCGCTCCTGCTTCCACCGCTGCCACGGCCCCCACCGCCCACATCGCCCACCACCCCAGCCGCCAGCGTGTTGCCACCGTGATGCGCAGCGACACCAAGGCCTGGCGCGTGCAGGTGTGGGCGAGCTTCGCCACCGCGGTGGCCTTGTGCGGCACGGGCCTAGCCTGGCTGCCGGGGCAAGACCTGGACCGCGCCTTCATGGTGATGGGCTACCTGTTCACGCTGTCGGCGGCTTTTGCCGTCAGCAAGTACGTGCGTGACAACGAAGGCCGCCGCGTCGACACGCCGATGTGGGGCCTGGTGGTCTGGGGCGGCTTCGCGCTGGCCATGGGTCTGACGGGCTGGGGCCTGTGGCGCATGGAGATCAACCCGACCTACAAGGCTTTTCTCGCGGTGAGCTGGCTCTTCCTGATCAGCAGCGTGTTCACGCTGGCCAAGACGCTGCGCGATGCGCATGAGCTGGCTCTGCACAACGCCCGCCACGGCCGTGACGCTGCCGACGACACGAACGCCTGAAACCCCGACGCTGCCCGCGCCTGTTCTGTGCCGGTTGCCCCCGCAACCCGGTTGCTTCAACCTGAGGATCTCGACATGAAAAAGCTTGCTTTCACCCTCGCCCTGGCCGCCGCGCTGGCCAGCACCACCTTCACCGCCCCGGCCCACGCCCAGCGCGACAGCATGGCCTCGGAACTCAGCGCGCTCTCTGCGTTGCCCGTGGCGGTGTCTGTGGTCGCACCGGCGGTGCTGCTGTCCACTGGCGCGGTGTTCACCGTGGTGGCGGTGGAAGCCACCTCGCGCGGCACCGTGTGGGTGCTGGAGCGCGCCAGCGACGGCGCGCGGGCCAGCCTCACGCTCAGTGGCGCGGTGGTGGGCGGTGCCTCGCTGGTGGTGGGCGCCAGCGTGGTGGCCGTGGCCAGCACGGCCGGCTGGGTGATCTCGGCGGCCGGCAAGGCCATCGCCTTCATCCCCAACGAACTGGGCCGCGCGCTGCTGCACAACGAACGCATCACCTACTGATTGCCCACCGCCATGAAGCTCACCACCCTCCTGACCACCCTGGCCCTGACCGCCACGCTGGCTCTGGGCGCCGCGCCGGCCCAGGCCGGCCGCAGCTGCGAAGCGCGCCAGCCCGACACCACCGCCGTCGTGCGCGGTCTGAACCTGGCCGAGCGCACCGCCCGCGCGCTGGACGCCAGCGGCGCCGAGGTGGTGGTGCTGGCGCGCGCCGGGCAAGACCTCTCGAAGTACCGCCTGCGCTGGAGCCACCTGGCTCTGGCCTACAAGGAGACCACCGACACCGGCACGCGATGGTTGGTCGTGCACAAGCTCAACCAGTGCGGCAGCGCGCGCGCCGATCTCTACCGCCAGGGCCTGGGGGAGTTTTTTCTCGACGACCCGCACGAGTTCGCCGCCGCCTTCAGCGTGCTCTCGGCCGAGGTGCAGCAGAAGCTGCACACGCTGCTGCACGACAACTTGCATGTGCAGAAGCTGCACCACCCGGCTTACAACATGGTGGCCTACCCCTGGGCGCAGCAGTACCAGCAGAGCAACCAGTGGGTCATCGAGACCCTGGCGATGGCCATGGACGGCCGCATCCAGAACCGCGAGCGCGCCCAGGCCTGGCTGCGCTACCAGGGTTACGAGCCCACCGTGCTGCGAATCGGCGCGTTGACGCGGCTGGGCGCGCGCGTGAGCGCGGCCAACGTCGCCTTCGACGACCACCCCAACGACAAGCGCTACAGCGACCGCATCGAGACCGTCACCGCCGATTCAGTGTTCGACTGGCTGCCGCGCGCCGGCCTGGGCCAGCGCCTGCAGGGGGTGCGATGAACCTCGGCCGCCGTCACGCCCTGTGCTGCGGCGCCGCTTTAGGCGCCGGGCTCTTCAGCAGCTTGCTGGCCACCCCGGCGCAGGCCGCGTTGCGCAACCCTTGCCGCGGTGCACTGCCGCCGGCGCTGGCGCAGCACCCGATGGTGCTGCAGGCTTTCGAGGGCATCGATGCCACACGGCTGGTCGACACCCACGCCCACCTGCTGGGCAATGGCGACAGCGGCAGTGGCTGCACCGTGCACCCGTCCATGCACCAGTGGTGGCGGCCCACCGAGGTGCTGCGCCGCCGCGCCATCCTCAACGCCGCCTGCGTCGAGGCCGATGCGCCGTCCATCGACCGCGCCTACGTGCAGCGCCTGCAGGAACTGGCGGCCGGCTTCCCGGCGGGCGCACGCTGGTGGCTCTACGCCTTCGACCGCGCGCACGACAACGCCGGCCGCCCCGATGCCGAACACTCCACCTTCTTCGTGCCCAACGCGTATGCCGAGCGCATCGCGCGTGAGAACCCGGGTCGCTTCGAGTGGGTGGCTTCGGTGCACCCCTACCGCGAAGACGCTGTGCCGGCCCTGGCCGCCGCGCTGGACGCCGGCGCCGTGGCACTGAAGTGGCTGCCCAGCGCGATGAACATCGACCTGGCCGATATCCGCTGCAAGCCCGTCTACGAACTGCTCGCCCGGCGTGGCGTGCCCGTGGTGGTGCACTGCGGCGAAGAGAAGGCCGTGCCCGGCGCCGAACAAGACGCCTACGGCAACCCGCTGGCGGTGCGCGCGCCGCTGGCCCTGGGCGTGCGCGTGATCGTGGCGCACTGCGCCTCGCTCGGCCGCGCGCGCGACACCGAGCGCCGCAACGCGCCGCTGGTGCCGGCCTTCGACCTCTTCGCACGGCTGATGGACGAGCCTGCGCACCGCGGCCTGCTCTTCGGCGATCTGTCGGCCGTCTTCCAGCGCAACCGCGAGCCCGCTGTGTGGCAAGCCGTGCTGCAGCGGAGCGACTGGCACGCCCGGCTGCTGCACGGCAGCGACCACCCGCTGCCCGGGCTGATGCCGCTGTTCTCGCTGCCGGCGCTGGTGAAAGCCGGGCTGCTGGCCGAGGCCGACGCGCCGGTGCTGCAGGCCGTGCGCGAGCACAACGCGCTGCTCTTCGACTTCATGCTCAAGCGCCGGCTGCGCTGGCAAGCGCAGGGCTTGCCGGCGGCGGTGTTCGAGGGTGCGGCCTTGTCACCGCGCCCCGCTACAGTCAGCGGCGGCTGAGCCCTCACGCCACCCCATCCAAGGAAGCCCGTGTCGACACCGTCCACCACTGCCGTGCCGTCGAGCCCCGCGCCGCAGGCGCACCCCAACCAGTTCGCGCTGCTCGGCCAGCGCCGTTTCGGCCCTTTTTTCTGGGTGCAGTTCCTCGGCGCTGGCAACGACAACGTCTTCAAGTTCGCCTTCACGGTGCTGGTCACCTACCAGTTGCAAGTGAGCTGGCTGCCGGCCTCGCTGGCCGGGCTGGTGATCGGCGGCTTGTTCATCCTGCCCTTCGTGCTGTTCTCGGCCACCAGCGGCCAGCTGGCAGACAAGTACAACAAAGAACGCCTGATCCGCTTCACCAAGGATTTCGAGATCGCGGTGATGCTGCTGGCCGCGGCCGGCTTCATGCTGCAGAACATCCCGGTGCTGCTGCTCAGCATCTTCCTGATGGGCCTGCAGAGCACGCTTTTCGGGCCGGTGAAGTTCGCCTACCTGCCGCAGCACCTGAACGAGCGTGAACTCACCGGCGGCAACGGCATGGTGGAGATGGGCACCTTCGTGGCCATCCTGCTGGGCAACGTGGCCGGCGGGCTGCTGATTGCGGTGCCGCAGGTGGGCCCGCAGTACGTGGCGGTGGCCTGCGTGCTGCTGGCCCTCATCGGCCGCGTGGCGGCCCAGGCCGTGCCGCTGTCGCCGGCCACCGACCCCGGCCTGCGCATCAACTGGAACCCTTTCACCGAGACCTGGCGCAACCTCAAGCTGGCGCGCGAGAGCATCGTCGTCTTCCGCTCGCTGCTGGGCATCAGCTGGATGTGGTTCTTCGGCGCCGTCTTCCTGAGCCTCTTCCCGGCCTTCGCGAAAGAGGTGCTGCGCGGCGACGAGCAGGTGGCTTCGCTGCTGCTGGTGGTGTTCTCGGTGGGCATAGGTATCGGCTCGCTGCTGTGCGAGGTGCTGAGCCGACGCCATGTGGAAATCGGCCTCGTGCCGCTGGGCGCCATCGGCATGAGCATCTTCGCGGCCGATCTTTATCTGGCCAGCCGCGGCCTGGCCGCGCCGGCCGGCGGCGGGGCCTTCACGCTGGCGGCCTTCGTTGCGCAGCCGGCGCACTGGCGCGTGATGGCCGATCTGGCGCTGCTGGCGCTGTTCGCGGGCATCTACAGCGTGCCGATGTACGCGCTGATCCAGATGCGCAGCCAGCCCACGCACCGCGCCCGCATCATCGCGGCCAACAACATCCTCAACGCGCTGTTCATGGTGGTCAGCAGCCTGGGCGTGGGCGCGCTGCTGGCGGCGGGTTTCACCATCCCGCAGGTCTTCCTGGTGGTGGCGCTGCTCAACGCGGTGGTCGCGGCCTACATCTTCCTGCTGGTGCCCGAGTACCTGCTGCGTTTCATCGCCTTCGTCCTCACGCGCTGCATCTACCGCTTCAAGGTGCGCGGTGATGAACACATCCCGGTGCAGGGCGCGGCCATCCTCGTGTGCAACCACGTCAGCTTCATCGACGCCGTGGTGCTGATGGCGGCCAGCCCGCGGCCCATCCGTTTCCTCATGGACCACCGCATCTTCGCCACGCCGGTGCTGGGCTGGCTGTTCCGCCTGGGCAAGGCCATCCCCATCGCGCCGCAGAAGGAAGACCCGGCGGCCTACGAACGCGCTTTCGAGCAGGCGCGCGCCGTGCTGGCCGATGGTGAGCTGCTGGCGATCTTCCCCGAAGGCGGCATCACGCGCGACGGCACTTTGGGCGAGTTCAAGGGCGGCGTGATGAAGATCCTGCAGACCCACCCCGTGCCCGTGGTGCCGATGGCGCTGCAGAACCTGTGGGGCAGCTTCTTCAGCCGCATCGAGGGCGGCACGGCGATGGTGCGGCCTTTCCGCCGCGGCCTCTTCAGCCCCGTGGGCCTGGTGGCCGGGCCGGCGGTGCCGGCGGCCGAGGCCAGCCCGGCACTGCTGCGCGAACGTGTGGCCGCGCTGCTGGCGGCAGGGCCCGGCGCGTAGCGCCTGCTTGCAAGGCCCACCAAGGCCTGCGCTACCATGCGATCGACACTTCTTTTTTGATGAAGGGACGACGTTCCATGACGACTCAGACCTCCCGCACCCCGTCGCCGCTGGCGCGTGCCACCGCCCTGGCCCTGCTGCTGGGCGCTTTCGCCGCCGCGCCGGCGCTGGCTGGCAGCTCGGCCTCGTCGGCTTCGTCCGACAGCGTGTCCACCTCGGTGGGCAGCAGTTCCACCTCCATCCAGACCTCCAGCGACAGCTCCACCGGTGACAACAAGGTGGCCGATGGCGACTACCGCGTCATCGAGGTGGCCGAAGCCCCGGCCCGTGCCGACACCGTGCGCCTGAAGCTGCACGCCGTGGCGGCCGATGCCAAGCAGGGTGAGTTCTTCCTCTACATGCCCAAGGAAGCCTACGACCAGAGCCGTCTGGGCCAGGGCAGCGTGGTCACCGCCCGCGCCCGCGCCTACGGCCTGGAGTTCGCGAACACGCGCGCCCAGAAGCCCTTCTTCCTGGTGCTGGCCGACGAGTGGTTCCGCGAGCTGCAGACCAAGATCGTCCGTCTCTGATCCCGCGTTTCTGATCCCTTGTTGTTGACCCGTTCAGGGCTGGCCGCGCTGGCCGCCCTGGCTGCCGTGCTGTGCAGCCCAGGCGCGCAGGCCACCTCGCTGCGCGCCTGCGATCCGCCGGACAACCTCACGGCGGCGCAGAAGGACAAGATCTTCACCTTCGGCGCGGTCATCAAGACCGAGCTGGAGAAGTCGGGCCAGCGCCTGGCGCTGATCGCCCGCGCCGGGCTCGACCTGGGGCGTTTCGGCGTGCGTTATTCGCACGCCGGCTTCAGCCTCAAGCACAGCCCCGACACGCCCTGGGCCATCCGCCAGCTCTACTACGCCTGCGACGAGAAGCAGCCGCACATCTTCAACCAGGGTTTGCTCGGCTTCCTGCTGGGCATGAACGAGCCCTCGCGCGGTTTTGTTTCGGTGTTGTTGTTGCCCGAGGCCGAGGCCTCGGTCATCGAACAGGCCGCGCTCGACAAAAACCAGGCGCTGCAACTGCTGGGTGCCACCTACAGCGCCAACGCCTACGCCTTCAGCCAGAAGTACCAGAACTGCAACCAGTGGGTGGCCGAGGTGCTGGCCGCGGCGCGTGGGGGCCTGCTGCAAGGGCCTGAAGCGCCGAGGGCCGAGACCCAGCCATCGCTGCTGCCTTTGCCGCCTCTGCGCGAACGCGCTCAGGCCTGGCTGAAGACCCAGGGCTACGCCCCCAGCGTCATCGACGTGCGCTGGCGTCCGCTGATGTGGGGCACCGTCTTCGTGCCTTGGCTCAACAACGACGACCACCCGCCCGAAGACCAGGCGCAGGCGATCTACCGCGTCAGCATGCCGGCGGCCATCGAGGGTTTCCTGCGCCAGCAGGTGCCCGGCGCGCAGCGCCTGGAGTTCTGCCACACCGAGCGCCACGTGGTGGTGCGCCGCGGCTGGACGCCCCTCGCCGAGGGCTGTGTGCCCGAAGAGGGCGACACGGTGGTGCCGCTCGATTAGGTCGTTTTGCGCGGTCGGCAAGAGCCCTGCCGCTTGCTGAAAAGACTGTATAGACGTACAGTATTTTCGTGATCCTTCCTCCCGCGTCCCCGTCCTTGCCGCTGTCACCAGCCGCCCCCGTGCGCCCGCCGGGCGGCGGGGTGCGCAGCCTGCGCGGGCCGGGGGTGGGCCTGCCAGTGGCCTGGTCCGGGGGCCGGGGGGTGCCGCCCGGGGGGCAGCCAGGGCTGTTTGCCGATGAGGAGCCGGCGCCGCTGCTGCCGCGGCCGCAGCAGCAACAGCAGCTGCAACAGCTGCCGCTGGCCCCCACACCGCCCCATGCCGAGTCGGCGCCACTGCCCGCACCCACCCCCGGCCTGCTGCTGCCCGCCACCCCCGAAACCCTGCACCCGGCGCTGTGGCGCGCACACCAGCTGGGCCGGCCCGCGGGCGCCGGCCTGCCCAGCGGTTTTGCCGCGCTCGACGCCCAGCTGCCTGGCGGCGGGTGGCCGCTGGGCGCGCTGACCGAACTGCTGCTGCCGCACGAAGGCCTGGGTGAACTGCGCCTGCTGGCCCCGGCGCTGGCGGCGGTGCAGGCGCAGCAGCGCTGCGTGATGTGTTTCGACCCGCCGGCTTCGCCCTGCGCCTGGGCGCTGTCGGCCCTGGGCCTGGATTTGCAGCAGCTCGTGCTGCTGCGCGCCCGCCAGCCGCTGAAGGGCCCGGCGCGCAGCCGCCTGCCGGCCCCTGACGTGCTGTGGGCGCTGGAGCAGGCGCTCAAGAGCGGCCATGTCGGCGCCGTGCTGGCTTGGCTGCCGGCGCGGCTGCCGGCCGATGCGCTGCGCCGGCTGCAGATGGCCGCACAGGCGCACGACGGCCCGGTTTTCCTGGTGCGTGATGCCGCGCTGCGCCACCAGCCCAGCGCCGCGCCGCTGCGCCTGGCGCTGGCCTGCGCGGGGGCCGACCAGCTGCGTGTGGCCCTGCTCAAGCGCCGCGGCCCGCCGCTGGCGCAGCCGCTGGTGTTGGCGCTGCCGCCGGTGCTCTCGGCCCCGGCCGCGGTGCGCGCGCAGCGGGCGGTGGCCGCGCGCCCGGCCTCGTCGGCCCGCACAGCGGGCGGTGCCGCGGCTGCGGCGTCGCCGCGCTGAGCGGCCGCGCTGTTGCTGGTTCCGTGCTGACTGCTGGGACGCTGCCCGATGCTGTGGTGGGCCCTGCACCTGCCGGCTTTGTCGCTGGAGGCCTTCATCGCCACGCTGCCGCCCGAGCAGGCGGCGCGGCCGGCCGCGCTGGTGGCCGCGCACCGCGTGGTGGCGCTCAATGCCGAAGCGGCGGCCTGCGGCGTGCGCGTGGGCATGAAACGCGCCACCGCGCTGGCGCTGGCCAGCGAGCTGCTGCTGGCCGAAGCCCAGGCCGCGCGTGATGCCGCCGCGCTGCGCGCCGTGGCCCATGGGGCGCTGGCCTTCACGCCCTCGGTCACGCTGCAAGACGCGCAGACCGTGCTGATGGAAGTGCAGAGCAGCCTGCGCCTTTTCGGTGGCCCGGCCGGCCTGCAGCAGCGCCTGGCCGCCGCGCTGGCCCCGCTGGGCCACCAGGTGCAGATGGCCGCAGCGCCCACCGCGGTGGCGGCAGGCCTGCTGGCGCGTTGGTACCTGCAGCCAGGCGGCGCGAGCGCGGCAGCAGCTGACTTGCTGCTCGGCCCGCACAGCACCAGCCTCACCGCGCTGCAGGCTCTGCTGGCTGGGGCCCCGGTGTGGCTGCTGGGCCCGGGCCGTGAACACTGGGAAGCGCTGCAGGGCATGGGCCTGCACACCCTGCACGACCTGCAGCAGCTGCCACGCGCCGGCCTGGCGCGGCGTTTCGGCACCGAGGTGCTGGACGAACTCGACCGCGCCCTCGGCCAGCGCGCCGACCCGCGGCGCTGGCTCACGCTGCCGGCCGTCTTCGACAGCCGGCTCGAACTTTTTGCGCGCGCCGAAACCACCGACCAGGTGCTGCACGGCGCCGGCGTGCTGCTGGCGCGGCTGCTGGCCTGGGCGCAGGCGCGGCAGGCGCGTGTGGGCGGCTTCACGCTGCGCATGCGCCACGAGCGCCAGCGCCAGGTGCTGCAGCCGCCCACCGAGCTGGCCGTGGCCCTGGCCGAACCTTCGGCCGAACTCGGCCACCTGCAGCTGCTGCTGCGCGAGCGCCTGGCGCGTGTGGAACTCACCGCGCCCACGCTGGAGTTGCAACTGCACTGCCAGCAGCTGGTGGCCGGCGAGGCGCCCAACGGCGAGCTCTTCCCCACCCGCGCCGGCCAGGCCGAGGGCCTGGTGCGCCTGCTGGAGCGCCTGCGCGCGCGCCTGGGCGACGACCAGGTGCTGCGCCTGCAGCCCGTGGCCGACCACCGCCCCGAGTGCGCCACCCGCGCTGTGCCCGCCCAGGGCGGCGCGGGGGGCGCCAGCGACGTGCCGGCCGATGCCCACGTGCAGGCCACCCGCGTGCAGGCCCAGGCGCAAGCCCAGGCCCACGGCCTGCTGCCACTGCACCGCCCCACCTGGCTGCTGCCGCAGCCGCAGCCCTTGAGCGAACGCGATGCCGTGCTCTGGTTGCAAGGCCAGCCGCTGCAACTGCTGAGCGGCCCCGAGCGCATCGAAACCGGCTGGTGGGATGGCGAACCCGCCACGCGCGATTACTACATCGCCCAGACGCGCGAAGGCGCGCTGCTGTGGCTGTGGCACACGCGCCTGCCCAGCGCCGACGAGGCGGCGCCGTGCTGGTTCCTGCAGGGGCGTTTCGGGTGAGGGGCGCTGCGGCGCGCTTGGCAGCCCGGCGCAGAGCCAGGTACCGAGCCCGGCGTCAAGCCTGGATCAGAGCCTGATGACGAAACGCAGCCCCGGCCCGCCGCCGAAGGCCTCGGGCTTGGTGAAGCGCTCCAGCAGCTCACCGCCATTGGCGGTGATGACACGCTGCGAAGGCGCGTTGTCGACATCGGTGGTGAGCTCCACCTCGCGCAGGCCGAAGCCACGCGCCAGCGGCAGCAGTTGCGCCAACGCCTGCGTGGCGTGGCCGCGGCGCTGCTGCCAAGGCACCACCGCGTAGCCGATGTGGCCCAGCACGTGCGGCGGCATCGGCCCCAGGTCGCGCGGCCAGCGCAGGTTGATGCTGCCGCAGAAACCTTCGTCGCTCCACATCCAGCGCACGATGCCGGGCAGGCGCTGCACCTGGCTGCCATCGGGCAGCTTCACGGGCGGGCCCAAGGCCTCAGGATCGTGCGTGGTGGCGAGGAAGGCCGCGGCATCGGCCGCGATGTCGGCCAGCTGCTCTTGCGCCGCCTCGGGCCGCGTGGTGTTGGGCGACCAGCCGCGAGACAAGGCCTCGCAATAGCCGGCCAGGTGCTCGGGGGCGGGGCGGACGAGCTGCATGGCGAGCCCTCGGTGAAGCTTCAGGCCGGTTGCAGCACCTGCAGCATCCAGCGCTGCAGGTCGCGCACTTCTTCGATGCACACCGAGTGCTGCATCGGGTAGTCGTGCCAGTCCAGCGGCTGGCCCAGGGCCTGCAGCTGGTCGCGCGCGGCGGCACCGCGGGCCAGTGGCACCACGGGGTCGCTGCGGCCGTGGGCCAGGAACAGCGGGGTCAGCGCGTTGGCGTCGTGGCGTTCGGCTTCCAGCGCGGCCGCCAGCGGCATGTAGCCCGACAGGCCCATCAGCCCCGCCAGCCGCTGACCATAGCGCAGGCCAGCGCCCAGCGTGATGGCACAGCCCTGCGAGAAGCCACCCAGCACGATGCGGTTTGCCGGCACGCCCCGCGCCACTTCACGGTCGATGAGCCCGTGCACCTGCGCAAAGCTCTCGCGCAGGCCGCCTTCGTCTTCGCGCCGAACAAGATCGGTGCCGAGGATGTCGTACCAGGCGCGCATGCGGTGGCCGCCATTGATCGTCACCGCGCGCTCGGGCGCACGCGGGAAGACCCAGCGCACCGGGCCCACGGCGCCCAGCTTCATCTCGTCGGCGAAGGACAGGAAATCGGTGCCGTCGGCGCCCAGGCCGTGCAGCACGATGACGGTGGCCCGCGGCTCGGCACCGGGGTGCACTTCGAAGGTCTGCAGCGTGTTCATCGGCAGTGCAGGCATCAGTAGTTCAGGCCCATGGCCGTGCGCACATCCTTCATGGTCTGGCGCGCCACCGTGCGCGCGCGCTCGGTGCCCATCTCCACGATCCAGTGCACCTGCTTGGGGTTGGCCAGGTACTGCTCGGCACGTTCGCGCCACGGCGCCTGTTCTTTCACGATGGCGTCGATCACCGGCTGCTTGCAGTCCAGGCAGCCGATGCCGGCGCTCTTGCAGCCCTGCTGCACCCATTCGTGCGTGGGCGCGTCGGTGTAGACCTTGTGCAGCTGCCACACCGGGCAGCGCGCCGGATCGCCGGGGTCGGTGCGGCGGGCGCGGGCGGGGTCGGTGGCCATGCCGCGCAGCTTGCGCGTCACCTCGGCCGGTTCTTCGCGCATGAGGATGGCGTTGCCGTAGCTCTTGCTCATCTTCGCGCCGTCCAGGCCGGGCAGCTTGCTGGTCTCGGTCAGCAGCGCCTGCGGCTCGGTCAGCACGCTCTTGCCGCTGCCCTTGAGGTGGCCGAGCAGCAGTTCGCTGTCGTCGGCCGTCCAGCCTTCCACCTGCGCCGCGGCCTTGGCCACCATGCCTTCGCCCTTGGCCATCGCTTCGGCACTGCCTGTCTCGCCGAAGGCCTTGCGCTGCTTCTCGAAGTAGCGCGCGTCGTCCTTGGGGCATTTGGCCAGCGCCGCGGCAACCTGGGCCTCGAACTGGCTGCTGCGGCCGTAGAGGTTGTTGAAACGGCGCGCCACCTCGCGCGTGAGCTCGACGTGGCTGCTCTGGTCTTCACCCACGGGCACGTGGTTGGCCTTGTAGATCAGGATGTCGGCGGCCTGCAGCAGCGGGTAGCCGAGGAAGCCGTAGGTCGCGAGGTCGCGGTCCTTGAGCTTCTCCATCTGGTCCTTGTAGGTGGGCACACGTTCCAGCCAGCCCAGCGGCGTGCCCATGGCCAGCAGCGTGAAGAGCTCGGCGTGCTCGGGCAGGCGGCTCTGGATGAAGAGCGTGCACTTGTCGGGGTCCAGGCCGGCGGCGATCCAGTCGATCACCATCTCGTAGACGAACTTCTCCATGACCTCGCGCTCTTCGTAGTGCGTGGTCAGGGCGTGCCAGTCGGCCACGAAGAAGAAGCACTCGTGCTCGTGCTGCAGGCGCACCCAGTTCTTCAGGGCGCCGTGGTAGTGGCCGAGGTGCATGGCGCCGGTGGGGCGCATGCCGGAGAGAACGCGTGATCGCATGGTGGGCTGCCGGGCTAGCGGGCAAAAGAGGCTTGCGGGGAAGGCCGCGATTGTCTCAGCAAGCCACGGCGCGGCGCATCGCGTGCGTCCGCTGGCGCCCGCCTACACTGCCGGCCGCCGTCAGCCCCACCACCGCCATGAAACGCATCGTCATCCTCATCTCGGGCCGCGGCTCGAACATGGAAGCCCTCCACCAGCGCTGCACCGAGCAGGGCTGGGCGGCGCAGGTGGTGGCCGTCATCGCCAACCGCCCGCAAGCCGGCGGCCTGGCCTGGGCGGCCGAGCGCGGTATCGCCGCGACCTGTGTGGACCACAAGGCCTACCCCGAGCGCGAGGCCTTCGACGTTGCGCTGGCCGCCGCCATCGACGCGCACGCGCCCGATCTCGTGGTGCTGGCCGGCTTCATGCGCGTGCTGGGCGCTGACTTCGTGCGCCGCTACGAAGGCCGGTTGCTGAACATCCACCCCTCGCTGCTGCCGGCCTTCCCGGGCTTGTACACGCACCGGCGCGCGCTGGAGGCCGGCTGCAAGGCCGCGGGCGCCACCGTGCACTTCGTGACCCCCGAACTCGACCACGGCCCCATCGTGATGCAGAGCGTGGTGCCGGTGCTGCCCGGCGACGACGAGCACCAGTTGGCAGCGCGCGTGCTGGCCACCGAGCACGTGATCTACCCGCTGGCGGTGCGCTGGTTCGTGGAAGGCAAGCTGCGCGTGGAGAACGGGCTGGTGATCCAGGCCGACGGCGCTTCGCAGGTGCTGATGTAGCGCTGGGTGCTCAGTCGCCGATGCGCGTGAAGCGCGGCTGCACGCGGCCGTCGATCTCCACCGTTTCGAAGAACATCGCGCAAGGCCGCACCCAATCGCCGCTCTGGTTGTAAAGCGGCCGGTAGAGCACCAGCGGCTCCAGCGTCTCGCTGTGGCGCACCACGCCCAGCAGCTGGTACTCGCCGCCCTTGTAGTGGCGGTAGCGGCCGGGCGGGGCGGCGGGCAGCGGTGGCAGGTCTTCCGTGGCGACGTGGGTGGGCTGGTTCATGCCGGGCAGGATAATCCGCCCATGCATCCGAAAGCCCTTGTCGACCTGAGCACCGAGCTGCTGCGCGCCGTGCTCAAGCTCGACCAACCCGCCGATGGCGTGGTTTCTGCCTTTTTCCGCCAGCACCGCGCCCTGGGCTCGCGCGAGCGCCACGCGCTGGCCGAAACCGCCTACACCGTGCTGCGCCAGCGCTTGCTGTTCCAGAACCTGGCGCAAAGCGGCAGCGGCCCGCTGGAGCGCCGCCTGGTGCTGCTGGCCTGGCAGGGCACGCCCAACTACCTGCTGGCCGCGACCGAGGCGCATGAACAGACGTGGCTGGAAAAAATCCGCCAGATCGACCACGCCACCCTGCCCGAGAAGCAGCGCCACAACCTGCCTGACTGGCTGGCCGCGCCGCTGAAAGACACGCTGGGCGACGACTTCTGGCCCCTGGTGCAGGCGCTGAACGAAGCCGCGCCGCTGGACCTGCGCGTCAACGTGCTCAAGGCCAAACGCGACGAGGTGCGCCTGGCCCTGGCCGACGCCGGCCTGGCCGCCGAGCTCACGCCGCACTCGCCCTGGGGCCTGCGCCTGCAGGGCAAGCCGGCGCTGCACAAGCTGGATGTGTTCACGAAGGGCTTGGTGGAGGTGCAGGACGAAGGCAGCCAGCTGCTGGCGCTGATCACCGACGCCAAACGCGGCGAGATGGTGGTCGACTTTTGTGCCGGTGCTGGCGGCAAGACCCTGGCGCTGGGCGCTTCCATGCGCAACACGGGGCGCCTCTATGCCTTCGATGTTTCGGGCCACCGGCTCGATGCGCTGAAACCACGCCTGGCGCGCAGCGGCCTGAGCAATGTGCACCCGGCGCAGATCGCGCACGAGCGCGACGAACGCATCAAGCGCCTGGCCGGCAAGATCGACCGCGTGCTGGTCGACGCGCCGTGTTCCGGCCTGGGCACGCTGCGCCGCAACCCCGACCTGAAATGGCGCCAAAGCCCCAAGGCGGTGGAGGAACTGCAGGCCAAGCAGACGGCCATCCTGACCAGCGCCGCTCGCCTGCTCAAGCCGGGCGGTCGCCTGGTCTACGCCACCTGCAGCCTGCTGGCGGCCGAGAACGAGGCCGTGGCCGAGGCCTTCACGGCCGCCAACGCCGCCCAGTTCGAGGTGCTGCCCGTGCTGCAGGCCCTGGAAGCCGCCCGTGTGGAAGCGCCGGCCCCGCTGGTGGCAGGCCCATACCTGCGCCTGTGGCCGCACCGGCACCAGACCGATGGCTTCTTCGCTGCGGTTTGGCAAAAGCGTTGAAATTCACCCCTTCTGTCGCCATCTGGTTTGATCTGGCGCAGGGTTTTGCGGCGTCAGCCGGGTTTGAGGGGTGTTGACTACGCATAAACCGCAGCGCGTGCGGCGTGGCCCCCCTACAATCGATCGGTAACTTTTTAGCAGTCCCGAGGAAAAGCAGATGGATCAACTGTGGCAGGTGCACGACGCGGTCGTCCAAATGCTGGCGCATGGCTTGCTCGAAGCGAGCTGGTGGCAGGTGGTGCTGTACACGCTGGTGACAACGCACTTCACCATCTGCGGCGTGACGATCTTCCTGCACCGCGCTCAGGCGCACCGCGCGCTGGAGCTGCACGCCATCCCCTCGCACTTCTTCCGCTTCTGGTTGTGGATAGGCACCGGCATGGTCACGAAGGAATTCGTGGCGGTGCACCGCAAGCACCACGCCAAGTGCGAGACCGAAGAAGACCCGCACAGCCCGCAGGTCAAGGGCCTGAAGGCGCTGCTGCTGACCGGCGTGGAGCTCTACCGCGTCGAAGCCAAGAACAAGGAAACCGTGGCCAAGTACGGCCACAACACGCCTGACGACTGGATCGAGCGCAACCTCTACACCCGCTACTCGTGGCAGGGCGTGGGCCTGATGCTGATCCTGAACCTCACGCTGTTCGGCGCCATCGGTGCTGCGGTGTGGGCGGTGCAGATGGCCTGGATCCCGGTGATGGCCACCGGCATCATCAACGGCATCGGTCACTACTGGGGCTACCGCAACTTCGAGGCGCCCGACGCCTCCACCAACGTCTCGCCCTGGGGCGTGCTGATCGGTGGCGAAGAGCTGCACAACAACCACCACACCTACCCGACCTCGGCCAAGTTCTCAGTCAAGCCCTATGAATTCGACGTGGGCTGGATGTACATCCGCGCCATGGAGATGGTGGGCCTGGCCCGCGTGAAAAAGGTGCCGCCCAAGCTGGAACTGGGCACCGCCCGCCCGGTGGCCGACGGCAAGACGCTGGAAGCCGTGATCGCCAACCGCTACGAGGTGATGGCGCGTTATGCGCACGAACTGAAGGCCGCTGTGGGCAGCGAGCTGGCCCGCCTGCAGGCCCAGGGCGCGCAGAACAGCGAGCGTTTCCGCAAGCTGCGCGTGGCCAAGACCTGGCTGCACCGCGACGACGACAAGATCCCGCAAGGCGTGAAGCCCACGCTGCAAGAAGCCCTGGGCGAGAGCCCGCAGCTGGCCAAGCTGGTGGCGATGCGCGAAGAACTGCGTGCGCTGTGGACGCGCACGGGCGTCAGCGCCGAGCAGCTGGTTGCCGACCTGCAGGCCTGGTGCCGCAAGGCCGAAGAAAGCGGCATTGCCGCGCTGCAGGAGTTCTCGATGAAGCTGCGCGCCGCGCACGCCTGAGTCGCCACCCCGGCCCGAACGAAGCCCGCGTCCCGCGGGCTTTTTTCATGGGGCCGTCGAGCCCGTCACACCTGGGCGATGCCCGCGTACTCGGCCTGGCGCTGCAGATCGGCGCTGGAGTCGCTGTAGGCGATGGCGATGGCCTGGAAGTTGTCCTGCACGGCCAGAAAGGCATCGACCACGTCGGGGTCGAAATGCCGGCCGCGCGTCTGCTGGATGATGTGCGCCGCCTGCTCGTGGCTCATCGCCTCCTTGTGCAGGCGGCGGCTGATCAGCGCGTCGTAAACGTCGGCCAAGGCCATCAGGCGGCCCGACAGCGGGATGGCGCTGCCGGCCAGGCCTTCGGGGTAGCCGCTGCCGTCCCACTTCTCGTGGTGTGCGTAGGCGATTTCCTTGGCCACGCTGAGGTAATCCACGTCCACGCCCAGCTGGCGCTTGGCGTTGGCGATGGCATCACGGCCCAGCGTGGTGTGGGTCTTCATGATCTCGAACTCGTCGGGGCTGAGCCGGCCGGGCTTGAGCAGGATGCGGTCGGGAATGCCGGCCTTGCCGATGTCGTGCAGCGCTGCGGCGCGGAACATCAGGTCGATATGCGCCGAGGTGAGCGAGGCCGCCAGGTGCGGCAGCGTCGACAGCCGCCAGCCCAGCGCCTTGACGTAGTACTGCGTGCGCCGGATGTGGTTCGAGCTCTCGGTGCCGCGGGTCTCGGCCAGCGTGGCCATCACCAGCGTGGTGACGTCCTGGATGGCCTGCATCTGCGTGGTGCGGCGGGCCAGGTCGTCCTGCAGGCTCTGCAGGCCGGCCTGGGCGGCCGCTGCGGCGCGCAGCGCCCGCACCTGGTTTTGCAGCCGGGCGCTCAGCAGCGGGGCCCCCAGCGGCAGGCCGATGCAATCGGCCGCGCCCAGAAGCAGCCAATGCGCGGCGCCGGCTTCGTCGGCCGCGTCGATCAACACCACCGCCGGGCCTGCGGTCGCGTCGCCGGCCTGCGCGCCGCACAGGGCCGGCAGGTCCAGGCCGTGCAGGGCGGCATCGGCCAACACCAGCGCCGGCTCCAGCCCGGCCATGGCGCGGGCGCGCTGCGCGGCCTGCACATCGGGCAGTGCGGCGGCGCCGTCGGTCTGCCACTGCAGCGTGGCCCAGCCTTGCAGCGCAGCCTGTGCCAGGCTTGCTGTCGGCCCTGGCGCGGCCAGCAAAAGCACCGCGGGGGCTTCAGGCTGGGCGTCGGTGTTGATCGGAGGCATGGCCGGCAGACGCTTCAGCGCTCAGGCGATGTCGCCCGCGTGCACGCCATAGTGCCCGCTGCGGCGGTCTTCGAAAAAACGCTCCAGCGTCAGGCGCACGGTGCGGAAAGCGAGTTCGTCCCAGGGCACCTCGTCTTCGCGGAAGAGCCGGGCTTCGATGGTCTCGGGGCCGGGCGCGAGCGTGGTGTCGAGCATGCGGGCGCGGTAGAACAAGTGCAGCTGTCCGGCGCGCACCACGTTCAGCACCGTGAAGAGAGGCTCCAGTTCGACGCGGGCGCCGGCTTCTTCAACGGTCTCGCGCAAGGCGCCTTCGGCCGTGCTTTCGCCGAGTTCCAGAAAACCGGCGGGCAGCGTCCAGAAACCGAAACGCGGCTCGATGTTGCGGCGGCACAGCAGCACCTGCTCGCCCCACACCGGCACCGTGCCGACGACATTGATGGGGTTCTCGTAGTGGATCTCGCCGCAGGCCGTGCAGACGGCCCGCTCGCGGTTGTCGTCGGCCGGCACGCGGTAGCCGACCTCGGCGCCGCAGGCGCGGCAATGCTGGATGCGGCGGGGCTGGAACATGCGCTTCAGTGTAGCGGCGGGCCCCCGTTCCGCGGCCCCTGCGGCGAACCCGTGCCGGGCCGCCGTGCACTGCGTGGCATCATCTTTCGCATCCGCCCACGTTTGCCGCGCCGCCCCGCGCCCCCTGCCATGAGCTTCGTCTTCTCGCCTCCCGCCCCCGTTGCCGTGCCCGTGGCCGGCGGCGGCAGTCTGCCGGTGCACCGCATCTACTGCGTGGGCCGCAACTACGCCGATCACGCGGTGGAGATGGGCTTCACCGGCCGCGAGCCGCCCTTTTTCTTCATGAAGCCGGCCGACGCCATCGTGCCCGTGGCCGAGGGCGAAGCCGGCCGCATGGCCTACCCCACGCTCACGGCCAACCTGCACCACGAGATCGAACTGGTGGTGGCCATCGGTACCGGCGGGCGCCACATCGCCGCGGCCGACGCGCCGAAACACATCTGGGGCTATGCCGTGGGCCTGGACATGACGCGCCGCGACCTCCAGAACGAGATGAAGAAGCAGGGCCGGCCCTGGTGCATCGGCAAGGCTTTCGAGCAGAGCGCGCCCATCGGACCTGTCGTGCCGATCGCGAAGACGGGCGAACTCCTGGCGGGTGCCATCACGCTGGCCGTCAACGGCACCGTGAAGCAGCAGGGCGACCTGAAAGACCTGATCTGGAGCGTGAACGAAACCATCGAGCAGCTCAGCGCCGCGTGGACGCTGCAGCCCGGCGACCTCATCTTCACCGGCACGCCGGCCGGCGTGGGCGCCGTGGTGCGCGGGGACGTGATGGAAGGCGCCATCGCCGGCCTGGGCACGCTCAAGGTGGCGGTGCAGTAAGCCGCCGGGCCGACAGGAAGCCCACGCCATGGAGCTCTACAACTACTTCCGCTCCTCGGCCTCGTACCGCGTGCGCATCGCGCTGGCGCTCAAGGGCCTGGACTACACCTACCTGCCGGTGCATCTGGCCAAGAGCGAGCAGCTCGGCGAGGGCTACGCCCAGGTCTCGGCCAGCCGCCTGGTGCCGCTGCTGCGCGATGGCGAGAACCACCTCACGCAGTCGCTGGCCATCCTCGAGTACCTCGACGAAACCCACCCGCAGCCACCCTTGTTGCCCGGCACGCTGGCCGAGCGCGCGCGTGTGCGGGCGCTGGCTTTGGACATCGCCTGCGAGATCCACCCGCTGAACAACCTGCGTGTGCTGCGCTACCTGGTGCGTGATCTGAAGGTCAGCGAAGACGACAAGAACCGCTGGTACCGGCACTGGGTGGAAACCGGCCTGGAGGTGGTGGAGCGCCAACTCGCCGCCGCGCCCGCCACCTACTGCCACGGCGAGACCCCGACGCTGGCCGACTGCTGCCTGGTGCCACAGATCTTCAACGCCCAGCGCTTCAACTGCCGGCTGGACCACGTGCCCCAGGTGATGCGGGTCTTCGAGGCCAGCATGGCGCTGCCGGCCTTCGAGCAGACGCGGCCAGAGCGTTGCCCGGATGCCGAGTGAGGCTGCGTTGATCGAGGCCGGGCCTGCACCGCTGCTGCGGCCGGCCTGGGACGGCCCACTTGGTGTGCAGGCCGGCATGAGCACCCGGGCCGGCGGCGTGAGCAGCGGCCCTTACGCGTCGCTGAACCTGGGCGTGGCCGTGGGCGATGCCCCCGCGGCAGTGGCCGAGAACCGCGCGCGTTTCGAGGCCGCGCTGGGTGTGCGCCCTGTGTGGCTGCGCCAGGTCCACGGCATCACAGTGCTGCAGCTGCAGCAAGGCACCGACAGCCACCCCGACACCCCGGCCGATGCCGCGTGGACAAACGAGCGCGGCAT
Organism: uncultured beta proteobacterium; assembly: GCA_963788035.1. GTDB lineage: Bacteria > Pseudomonadota > Gammaproteobacteria > Burkholderiales > Burkholderiaceae_C > Rubrivivax. Next base: position 638,234 of record CAWBFC010000005.1, on the reverse strand, counting down.
CGCCTGCACCGTGCAGGTGGCCGATTGCCTGCCGGTGCTCTTCGCGTTGCGCGACGGCTCGGCCGTGGCCGCCGCCCACGCCGGCTGGCGCGGCCTGGCCGGTGGCGTGCTGGAAGCCACCGTGCAGGCCTTGTGCGCAGGCACGGGCGCGGCGCCTGTCGATGTGCGAGCCTGGCTGGGCCCGTGCATCGGCCCGCGCCAGTTCGAGGTGGGGGCCGAGGTGCTGCAGGCCTTCGGCGACGACCCCGCGCAGGCCGACCCCGGGCGCTTCGTCTACCGCGCGCGGCCCGATGGTGCGGCGCGATGGCTGGCTAACCTGCCGGCCCTGGCCGCCGCGCGCTTGCAAGCCGCCGGGGTGGGCACCGTCACGCCGGCCGGGCGCTGCACGGTGGAAGACGCCTCAGCCTTCTTTTCTTTCCGCCGCGACGGCATCACCGGCCGCATGGCCGCTGCTATCTGGCGCACCTGAGCCGACCGCGGCGGCTGCCAGCGCCGCTTCTTCGGCAGCCTCGGCCGCGCGGCGTGCACGCCGCCGCGCCGGCGTGCCGAAGATGTACAAGAAGATGGACAGCGGCAGCAGGCCATAGAGCACGAAGGTGAAGAAGGCGCCGAGCACCGAGCCTTGCGTCGACAGCGCCTCGGCCACGGCCATCATCAGCACGACATAGATCCAGGCGATGGCAATCAAGTACATGTGGGAACCCGCAAGAGGCCGCGCCCGGTGGCGGCTACAGTGCATACAGCGTCATCGCGCCGTCAGCGCCAAGGCTTAAAACGTGAAACCTGTCACGGCGCCATGGCGCCCGACACGATCAGGGCCGCCGCTTCGAGCGGCCCGGCAAGAACCAGGAGACAAGACCGTGAAGCACAAGCCTAGCGCAGCCCTGCCCCCCGCCGCTGCCCCCGTGCAGGCATTCGGGGCTGCCTTCGGGGACATCTTCAAGTCCATGGCGGGTTTGAATCTGCCGGTGCAGCAGTTGGCGGAGATCCAGGCCAACTACCTGAAGAGCGCCGCCGAGGTGTGGAACCAGTCGCTGCACACGATGCAGGGCGAGGCGGCTGCCGCGCCCAAGGCCCTGGGCGACCGGCGTTTCGGCAGCGAATGGCTGGGCAACCCGGCTTCGGCCTTCACGGCGCAGATGTACCTGCTGAACGCGCGCACGCTGACGCAGATGGCCGAGAGCGTGGAGGCCGACGCCAAGACGCAGGCGCGCATCCGCTTCGCCGTGCAGCAGTGGGTGGACATGGCCAGCCCGAGCAACTTCCTGGCGCTGAACCCCGATGCGCTGAAAAAGGCCATCGACACCCAGGGCGAGAGCCTCACCACCGGCATGCACCACCTGCTGCAAGACCTGCAGAAGGGCCACGTCTCGCAAACCGACGAAAGCGTGTTCGAGGTGGGCCGCAACGTGGCCACCACGGCCGGGCAGGTGGTGTTCGAGAACGCGCTGTTCCAGCTGATCGAATACAAGCCCTTGACGGCCAAGGTGCACGAGCGGCCCATGCTCTTCGTGCCGCCCTGCATCAACAAGTACTACATCCTCGATCTGCAGCCCGACAACAGTGTCATTCGCTACACCGTGGAGCAGGGCCACCGCACCTTCGTGGTGAGCTGGCGCAACCCCGACGAGAGCCTGGTCGCCACCACCTGGGACGACTACATCGAAGACGGCGCTATCGCCGCCATCCGCACGGTGCAGGCCATCAGCGGGCAGGAGCGCATCAACACCCTGGGCTTCTGCGTGGGCGGCACCATCCTGTCCACCGCGCTGGCCGTGCTGGCCGCGCGCGGCGAGCAGCCGGCGCAGAGCGTGACGCTGCTGACCACGCTGCTCGATTTCGAGAACACCGGCATCCTCGACATCTTCATCGACGAGGCCTCGGTCAAGCTGCGCGAGATGACGCTGGGCCCCGAGGCCCCGGGCGGCCCCGGCCTGCTGAAGGGCCAGGAACTGGCTACCACCTTCAGCTTTTTGCGGCCCAACGACCTGGTGTGGAACTACGTCGTGGCCAACTACCTGAAGGGCGAGGCGCCACCGCCCTTCGACCTGCTGTACTGGAACGGCGACAGCACCAACCTGCCCGGGCCCATGTATTGCTGGTACCTGCGCCACATGTACCTGCAGAACGAACTGAAGCAGCCCGGCGCGCTGACGGTGTGCGGCGCGGCCGTGGACCTGGGCGCCATCGAAGCGCCGGTGTTCATCTACGGTTCGCGCGAAGACCACATCGTGCCCTGGCCCGCGGCCTACGCCTCGGTGCCGCTGTTCAAGGGCGAGCGCCAGTTCGTGCTGGGCGCCAGCGGGCACATCGCCGGCGTCATCAACCCGCCGGCCAAGGGCAAACGCAGCCACTGGACGAACAGCGCCCCCAAGGGCAAACACCCCGCCACGGCCGAGGCCTGGTTCGCCGGCGCCACCGAGCACCCGGGCAGCTGGTGGCCGGTGTGGAGCGACTGGCTCAAGCCGCAGGCCGGCAAGCTGGTGAATGCCCCCAAGACTGCCGGCAGCGCAAAACACAAGCCCATCGAACCGGCCCCGGGGCGCTACGTGCGCGCCAAAGCCTGACCCCGCAATTCCAAGGAGACCCTCATGGCCCAACAAGACATCGTCATCGTCGCCGCCGCCCGCACCGCGGTGGGTAAGTTCGGCGGCACGCTCGCCAAGACCCCGGCGCCCGAACTCGGCGCCACCGTGCTGAAGGCGCTGCTCGCGCGCAGCGGCCTGAGCAGCGAGCAGATTGGCGAGGTGATCCTCGGCCAGGTGCTCACCGCGGGCAGCGGGCAGAACGCCGCGCGCCAGGCCGTCATCAAGGCCGGCTTCAACACCGGCGTGCCGGCCATGACCATCAACAAGGTCTGCGGCAGCGGCCTGAAGGCGGTGATGCTGGCGGCGCAGGCCATCCGCGACGGCGACAGCGAGATCGTCATCGCCGGCGGTCAAGAGAACATGAGCGCCAGCCCGCACGTGCTGCTGGGCAGCCGCGACGGCCAGCGCATGGGCGACTGGAAGATGGTCGATACCATGATCACCGACGGCCTGTGGGATGTGTACAACCAGTACCACATGGGCATCACGGCCGAGAACGTGGCCAAGAAGTACGGCATCACGCGCGAGGCGCAAGACGCGCTGGCGCTGGCCAGCCAGCAGAAGGCCGCCGCGGCGCAGGAAGCCGGGCGTTTCGTCGACGAGATCGTGCCGGTGAGCATCGCGCAGAAAAAGGGCGACCCCATCGTTTTCGCCGCTGACGAGTTCATCAACAAGAAGACCAGCGCCGAAGCCCTGGCCGGCCTGCGCCCCGCCTTCGACAAGGCCGGCAGCGTGACGGCCGGCAACGCCAGCGGCCTGAACGACGGCGCTGCCGGTGTGATGGTGATGACGGCCGCCAAGGCCGCCGCGCTGGGCCTGAAGCCACTGGCGCGCATCGCCAGCTACGCCAGTGCGGGGCTGGACCCGGCCCTCATGGGCATGGGCCCGGTGCCTGCCGCGAAGAAGGCGCTGGAGCGCGCCGGCTGGAAGCCGCAAGACCTGGACCTGCTGGAGATCAACGAAGCCTTCGCGGCCCAGGCCTGCGCCGTGCATCAAGAGATGGGCTGGGACACAGCCAAGGTCAACGTCAACGGCGGCGCCATCGCCATCGGCCACCCCATCGGCGCCAGCGGCTGCCGCATCCTGGTGACGCTGCTGCACGAGATGATCAAGCGCGATGCGAAGAAGGGCATCGCCTCGCTGTGCATCGGCGGCGGCATGGGCGTGGCCCTGACGGTCGAACGCTGAGCCTCGCATCCATCCCCAGAACAACACCGGGCGAACCCGCTTGACCGCAACAAGGCGGCCGGCGAACCTCAGCCCATTCAGCACCTAGGAGAGAAAAATGTCGAAAAAAGTGGCTTACGTGACCGGCGGCATGGGCGGCATCGGCACCGCCATCTGCCAGCGCCTGGCCAAGGAAGGTTTCACCGTCATCGCCGGTTGCGGCCCGAGCCGCGACCATGTGAAGTGGCTGGGCGAGCAGAAGGCCCTGGGCTACGAATTTTTTGCCTCGGTGGGCAACGTGGCCGATTGGCAGAGCACGGTGGATGCGTTCACCAAGGCCCGCGAAGAACACGGCCCCATCGACGTGCTGGTGAACAACGCCGGCATCACGCGCGACCGCATGTTCCTGAAGATGTCGCCCGAAGACTGGCACGCCGTCATCGACACCAACCTCAACAGCATGTTCAACGTCACCAAGCAGGTGGTGCCGGGCATGGTTGAAAAGGGCTGGGGCCGCATCATCCAGATCAGCAGCGTGAACGGCGAAAAGGGCCAGGCTGGGCAGACCAACTACTCGGCCGCCAAGGCCGGCATGCACGGCTTCACCATGGCGCTGGCGCAAGAGCTGGCGGCCAAGGGCGTGACGGTGAACACCGTGAGCCCGGGCTACATCGGCACCGACATGGTTCGTGCCATCAAGCCCGAGGTGCTGGAGAAGATCGTCGCGACCATCCCCGTCAAGCGCCTGGGCACGCCGGAAGAAATCGGCTCGGTGGTGGCCTGGCTGGCCGGCCCCGATTCGGGCTTCACCACGGGCGCCGACTTCAGCTGCAACGGCGGCCTGCACATGGGTTGAGCGGCTGCGCCGCTCAATCCTGCGGGTGCACGTTCTGCTCCCCCTGCCCCCTCCACGAGGGGGCTCCCGTCAGCATGACGATGACGCCGGCACTTGCCGGCGTTTTCCATTCGGCGCGCTATTGGCCGCCAATGAAAAACTTGATCACGCTCTTGGCTGCGAAGCCCACCAGGCCGAAACCCAGCGCCAGGAAGAGCACGAAGGTGCCGAAACGCCCGGCCTTCGATTCACGGGCCAGCTGCCAGATGATGAAGGCCATGTAGAGCATGAACGCGCCCACCCCGAAGGTGAGCCCGAACTGCGCGATCTGCTCTTCGCTGTAGCCGAACATCAGCGCGCTGCCTCTGTGGCGGCGCCGTCCTCATCCAAGGACACCAGGTCGCGGTAGGCGTGCCAGCTGGCATGCGCCAGCCAGGGCACCACCACCACCAGGCCGACCATGAAGGTGGCCATGCCGATGAGCGTGAGCACCAGGATCAGCGTGGCCCACAGCGCCATCGCCGGTGGGCTGGCCAGGGCCGCGTTGGCGCTGGTCGTCACGGCCTGCAGCACGCTGTGCGGGCGGTCCAGCAGCAGGGGCAGGGCGACCACGCTGCTGATGAACATCGGCGCGGCCAGCGCGCTGCCCAGCATCAGCCAGACTTCGAAGAGCAGGCTCTGCTCGGCCAGCACCACCACTTGCAGGAAGTCGGCCGGGCTGTTGACCGGCGCCGGTGCGAAGCGTGTGATCAGCGAGGCCGAGGTCAGCACCCAGCCGGTGCCGGCCAGCGCCAGCAGCAGGCCGAAAACCACCAGGCGCCGGTCTTCCGGGTGCCAGGCGTCCAACGCGGTGCGCAGCGTCGGCCGCTGGCCGTGTTCCAGCGCCCGGCTCACGGCGTACAGGCCGGTGGCCACCACGGGCGCCACGAGCAGGAAGCCGCTGAAACTGCCGGCCAGCGCCCAGAAACGGTCACGCGCCAGCCATAGCAGCAGCGCGCCGAACAGGGCCGCGGCCGCACCGTGCAACAAGCCGGGCAGCGGGCAATGCACCAGATCGGCCCAGCCTTGGGCCAACCACCGCAGAGGCCGGGTGGCCGGTACCGGGCGAACGCGCAGCGCAGGCGCGCGGGGCTCAAGGCGGGGCATGGACGGTCTCCGGTATCGGTGGGGTGCTAGGCCAGGGCCAGCAACTGGACGGCGGTGGCCTGCAGGGTGTTGCTGGCGCCGCTGTCCAGGGCCACGACGCGGGCCTGCGTGTAGTGCTTGAAGTTGCGGGCCATCGATTTTTCGTAGACCGGGTCGTAGTGCAGGGTGAGCAGTTCTTCCACCACCCCCGCCAGCTGCCCGGCGCGGGCGCGGGCCTGCCAGTCTTCCACCACCGCCGCGCCACGCAGCTCACGCAGCGCGGCCAGGCGCTGGCAGAAACTTTCGGTGTCGCGGACGAAGTGCGCGTAATCCTGCAGCAGGAATTGCACGCGTGCCGCCAGCGGCATCTGCACCTGCAGGCAGGGCGCGTTGCGCACGGCCTCGATCAGTGTCTCGGGCAGGCGCAGCCGGCCGATGGTGCGGCTCTCGCCTTCCACGAACACCGGGCGTGCGGGGTCGAGCGCACGCAAGGCCTGCCAGAGCTGGGTTTCGAAAGCCTTTTGCGAAGGCTGCGGCCGCCCCGGCTCCAGCCCCAGCACGCTGCCGCGGTGGCAGGCGTGGGCTTCCAGGTCGAGCACCTGCGCGCCCTGCGCCGCCAGCGCCTGCAGCAGCCGGCTCTTGGCGCTGCCGGTGCGGCCGCAGAGCACGCGGAACTGCAGCCGGCCCGGCAGCGGTTCCAGCTCGGCCAGCACGGTGCGGCGGAACTCGCGGTAGCCGCCTTCAAGCACGTGCACCTGGAAGCCGATCTCGCCCAGCACCAGGCTCAGCGAGCCCGAGCGCTGGCCGCCACGCCAGCAGTACACCAGCGGGCGCCAGCTGCGCGGCAGCTCGGCAGCGTGGGTCTCGATGTGCTGCGCGATGTTGCGGGCGGCCATCACGGCGCCGCGTTTGCGGGCATCAAAAGGCGAGGCCTGTTTGTACTGCGTGCCGATGTCGGCGCGCTGCGCGTCGTTCAGCACCGGCCAGTTGACCGCCCCGGGCAGACGGTCTTCGGCGAACTCGCTTTCGCTGCGCGCGTCGATCACGGCATCGAACTGGCCGAGCTGCGCCAGGGCCTCGGTGGCGGTGATGCGGCGCAGGCTCATCGCAGGCGCGCCTTCAGCCGGCCGAGGCCGCCACGGCGTCGAGCAGTTCGCTCTCGATGCGCAGCTGCGCCTTGCTCTTCTGCAGTTCGGGGCCGTCGACGAGGAAGGTGTCTTCCACACGCTCGCCCAGCGTGGTGATCTTGGCGAGCTGCAGGTTGATGTGGTTGCGGCCCAGCACGCGGGCGATGGCATACAAGAGACCCGAGCGGTCGCTGGCCGAAACCGTGAGCAGCCAGCGCTGCGCGCGCTCATCGGGCGCCAGCGAAACACGCGGCGTCACCGGGAAGCTGCGCACGCGGCGCGAAACACGGCCGCTGCGCGGCTCGGGCAGCGGCCCGTCACTGGCCAGCGCCAGGCCAAGCTGCGTTTCCACCAGCGACACCAGATCGCGGTACTTCAGCTCGTGGTCGGTGCCGGCGTCGCTCCAGGGTTGCGTGGCTACCACCTGGAAGGTGTCGAGCGCGTAACCGGCCTTGGTGGTGTGGACCTTGGCATCCAGGATGCTGAAGCCGGCGTTGTCGAAGTAGCCGCAGATGCGTGCAAAGAGGTCGGGCCGGTCGGGCGAATACACGAGCACCTGCAGGCCGTCGCCCACCGAACTGGGGCGGGCGTTGACGATGGGCTGCCCGCTCTTCACGTGGCGCCACAGGCTGCGCGCGTGCCAGGCGATGTCGGCGGCGTCGTGGCGTGCGAAATAGCTGATCTCCAGGGTCTGCCACAGCGGTTCTTCGGTGCCCGGCAGCGCGCTGTGCAGCGCGAGGTTTTGCCGCGCCTCTTGTTTGCGCGCCTCGATCTCGGCGTCCAGGTTGGGCTGCGCCCCGCCCAGGGCGCGCAGCGTGTAGCGGTACAGGTCTTCCAGCAGCTTGCCCTTCCAGGCGTTCCACACCTTCGGGCTGGTGCCGCGGATGTCGGCCACCGTCAGCAGGTACAAGGCCGTCAGCCGGTGCGGCGTGCCCACCAGCTTCGCGAAGCCGGCAATGACGTCGGCGTCGGACAGGTCTTCCTTCTGCGCGATGCGGCTCATCGTGAGGTGGTGCTGCACCAGGAACTCGATCAGCTGCGTGTCTTCGCGGCTCAGGCCGTGCGCGCGGCAGAAGCGGCGCGCCTCGACGCTGCCGAGGTCGGAGTGGTCGCCGCCGCGGCCCTTGGCGATGTCGTGGAAGAGCGCGGCCACGTAGAGCAGCCAGGGCTTGTCCCACTGCGCGGCCAGCTGGCTGCAGAAGGGGTACTCGTGCGCGTGCTCGGGAATGAAAAAACGCCGCGCGTTGCGCACCACCATGAGGATGTGCTGGTCGACCGTGTACACATGGAACAGGTCGTGCTGCATGCGCCCGACGATGCGCCGGAAGGCCCACAGGTAGCGCCCCAGCACGCTGGTCTGGTTCATCAGGCGCATCGCGTGCGTGATGCCGCGCGGCTGGCGCAGGATGTCGAGGAAGAGCTCGCGGTTGATGGGGTCGCGGCGGAACTTCGCGTCCATCACCTGGCGGGCGTTGTACAGGGCGCGCAGCGTGCGCGCGCTCAGGCCCTGCAAGCCGGGTGTCTGCGCGAAGACCAGAAAGGTCTCCAGGATGGCGTGCGGGTTCTCGGTGTAGAGCTCATCGTGCGCCACTTCCAGCATGCCGGCGCGGTCGAAGAAGCGCGCCGTCACCGGGCGCATCGGCGCATCGGCCGAGCCGTTGATGCGTTCCTCGATGTTGAGCATCAGGATCTGGTTCAGCTGCGTCACCGCCTTGGCTGCCCAGTAGTAGTTGCGCATCAGCACTTCCGAGCTGCGCTGCTCTTTCGTGGCCTTGTAGCCGAAGCTCTCGGCCGTGGCGGTCTGCAGGTCGAAGACGAGGCGGTCTTCGCGCCGCTTGGCCACGGTGTGCAGGCGCGCGCGGATGAGCTTGAGCGCGCCTTCGTGTTTGTTCAGCTGCGTGGCCTCGAAGGGCGTGATCAGCCCCTTGGCCGCCAGCTCGGCCCAGGTGCGGCCCAGCCCGGCGGCGCGCGCCACCCACACCACCACCTGCAGATCGCGCAGGCCACCGGGGCTTTCCTTGCAGTTGGGCTCCAGTGCGTAGGGCGTGCCTTCGTACTTGACGTGGCGCTGCTGCATCTCCAGCGTCTTGGCGCGCAGGAAAGCCTTGGGGTCGATGGCTGCGCGGTGGGCCTGGGTGAAGCGTGTGAACAGACGCCGTGCGCCACAGATCAGGCGAGCTTCGAGCAGCGCGGTCTGCACGGTGACATCGCGCGCGGCCTCGGCCACGCACTCATCGACGGTGCGCACCGAAGAGCCGATCTCCAGGCCGATGTCCCAGCACGCGGTGACGAAGTTACTGACGGCCGCGGTGGTGGCCTCGTCGGGTGGCGAGCCACCGTCGGGCAGCAGCAGCAGCACGTCGACGTCGGAATAGGGGAACAACTCGCCACGCCCGTAGCCGCCCACGGCCACCAGGGCGGCGCCTGCCGGCAGGCCGGCACCCCGCCACAGCGCAGCCAGGGTGCCGTCGACATGGCGCGCCAGCGCGCGCACCAGCTTGGTGGCTGCGGGTGCCGTGGCCCGCGCCGCCGCAAAGCCGGCCAGCAGCTCGGCCTTGCCGTCGCGGAAAAAGGCGCGCAGCGCGCCGATGCTGGCGGCGGCCTCGGCCACGCGCGCGGCCCCGGCGCTCAGGAGGTGACCAGGCTCGGCGCCAGGCAGGCCGCCGGCACCAGCGCCGAGCCATAACCCAGCGGCGCGAAAGCCGGCGGCGGCGGGCTGCCGTCGCTGACCGTCAGCACCTCGTAGCCCGTCTCGGTGACGAGCACGGTGTGCTCCCACTGCGCCGAGAGGCTGCGGTCGCGCGTGACGATGGTCCAGCCGTCGTAGGGGCGGTTGCCCTTGCGGTCTTCCTTGATGTCGCGCTTGCCGGCGTTGATCATGGGCTCGATCGTGAAGATCATGCCCGGCACCAGTTCTTCCAGCGTGCCCGGGCGGCCGTAGTGCAGCACCTGCGGCTCTTCATGGAAACGCGCGCCCACGCCGTGCCCGCAGAACTCGCGCACCACGGTGAAGCCGGCGGTCTCGGCGAAGGTCTGGATGGCATGGCCGATGTCGCCCAGGCGCGCGCCGGGCTTGACCTTGACGATGCCCTTCCACATGGCATCGAAGGTGATCTGGCACAGGCGCTTGGCGGCGATGCTGCCTTCGCCCACCACGAACATGCGGCTGTTGTCGCCGTGCCAGCCGTCCTTGATGACGGTGACGTCGATGTTGACGATGTCGCCGTTTTTCAGCGGCCGGTCGTCGGGGATGCCGTGGCACACCACCTCGTTCAGGCTGGTGCACATCGAGGCCGGGTAGGCCGGGTAGCCCGGCGGCTGGTAGCCCAGCGTGGCCGGGATGCCGCCCTGCACGTTCACCATGTGGTCGTGTGCCAGGCGGTCCAGCTCCAGCGTGGTGACACCGGGCTTGACGTGGGGGGTGAGCATGTCCAGCACTTCGCTGGCCAGCCTGCCGGCCAGGCGCATGCCTTCGATCTCGGCGGCTGATTTGAGGGTGATGGCCATCCGGCGATTATCCCACCGGCCTCTAAAATCGTCGGTTCCCCCTCCTGCCCACCGGAACCCGCCGGGTCTGCATGACTGCCACGCCGCTCCATCTGATGCACTTCGAGGGCGGCGCCGCGCTCTCGGCCTTCCGCGCCCAGGCCCTGCTGGCACGCTTGCAAGCCGCCTGCCCGCGCATCACCGGCGTGGCCGCACGCCACGTGCACTGGGCCGGCTTCGATGCCGCGCCGGCAGGCGCCGAGGTGGACAAGCTGGCCGCGCTGTTGACTTATGGCGACGCCTACGCCGGCCCCGCCAGCGGCGAGCGCGTGGTGGTGATGCCGCGCCTGGGCACGGTCTCGCCCTGGGCCAGCAAGGCCAGCGATATCGCCCGCAACGTGGGCTTGCAGCTGCACCGCCTGGAGCGCGTGACCGAGTTCGTGATCACGCTGAAGGCGCCGCTGCTGGGCATGGGTTCGCCCAAGCCGCTGAACGACGAAGAACGCGCGGCCGTGGCCGCCGAGCTGCACGACCGCATGACCGAAAGCGTGGCCTTCGAGCGCGAGGCCGCGCGCCACCTCTTCGACGTGCAGCCGGCCGCGCCCATGGCGCACGTGGACGTGCTCGGCGCGGGCCGGGCTGCACTCGTCACCGCCAACACCGAGTTCGGCCTCGCGCTGAGCGACGACGAGATCGACTACCTGGTGGCCGCCTTCACGCAGCTGGGCCGCAACCCCAGCGATGTGGAGCTGATGATGTTCGCGCAGGCCAACAGCGAGCACTGCCGCCACAAGATCTTCAACGCGAAGTTCACCATCGACGGCATCGAACAGCCGCACTCGATGTTCGGGATGATCCGCCACACCGAAAAGACCTCGCCGCAGCACACGGTGGTGGCCTACGACGACAACGCCGCGGTGATGGAAGGCGGCCCGGCCACGCGCTGGCTGCCGCAAGGTTTCACCAACGCGCCGGCTTACGGCCCGCGGGAGGAAACCACCCACGTGCTGATGAAGGTGGAGACGCACAACCACCCCACCGCCATCAGCCCCTACCCGGGCGCCAGCACGGGCGCCGGCGGCGAGATCCGCGACGAAGGCGCCACCGGCCGCGGCGCGCGGCCCAAGGCGGGCGTGACGGGCTTCAGCGTCAGCAACCTGCACCTGCCCGGAACGAACGAGCCTTGGGAGCAGAACCCCATCGGCAAGCCGGCGCACATCGCCAGCCCGCTGCAGATCATGACCGAGGGCCCGCTGGGCGGCGCGGCCTTCAACAACGAGTTCGGCCGGCCCAACCTGGGCGGCTACTTCCGCGTCTTCGAGATGCCCGTGGCCGGCGTGCGGCGCGGCTACCACAAGCCCATCATGATCGCCGGCGGGCTGGGCAGCATCAGCGAGAGCCAGGTCAAGAAGCTGCCTTTCGGCGCCGGCACGCTGCTGGTGCAACTGGGCGGGCCGGGCATGCGCATCGGCATGGGCGGCGGCGCTGCCAGCAGCATGGCCGCGGGCAGCAACACGGCTGCGCTCGATTTCGACAGCGTGCAGCGCGGCAACCCCGAGATCCAGCGCCGCGCGCAGGAGGTCATCAACCACTGCTGGGCGCAGGGCGCGATGAACCCCATCGTCGCCATCCACGACGTGGGCGCCGGTGGCATCAGCAACGCCTTCCCCGAGCTGGTGGACGGCGCAGGGCAGGGCGCCACCTTCGACATGCGCCAGGTGCCGCTGGAAGAAAGCGGCCTGGCGCCCAAGGAGATCTGGTGCAACGAGAGCCAGGAGCGCTACGTCCTGGCCATCAACCCCGACCTGATGCCGCTCTTCGAGCAGATGGCCGCGCGCGAGCGTTGCCCTTATGCCGTGGTGGGCGTGGCCACCAGCGAGCGTGAGCTGGTGCTGGAAGACGGCCCGGGCGGCGAACGTGTGATCGACATGCCGATGGACGTGCTGCTCGGCAAACCGCCCAAGGTGCACCGCGACGTGGCCCGCGTGGCGCGCAATGAAGCGCCGTTGAACCTGACCGGCGTGAAGCTGGAGACCGTGGCGCTGGACGTGCTGCGCCACCCCACGGTGGCGAGCAAACGTTTCCTGGTGACGATCGGCGACCGCACCGTGGGCGGCCTGAACCACCGCGACCCCATGGTCGGCCCCTGGCAGGTGCCGGTGGCCGACTGCGCCGTGACGCTGGCCGACTACAGCGGCTTCCGCGGCGAGGCCATGGCCATGGGCGAGCGCACGCCGCTGGCGGCGCTGGATGGCCCGGCCTCGGGCCGCATGGCCGTGGGCGAGGCCGTCACCAACCTGCTTGCCGCGCCCATCGAGCTGCCGCGCGTGAAGCTCAGCGCCAACTGGATGGCCGCCTGCGGCGAGCCCGGTGAAGACGCTGCGCTCTACGACACCGTGAAGGCCGTGGGCCTGGAGCTGTGCCCGGCGCTGGGCATCGGCATCCCGGTGGGCAAGGATTCGCTCTCGATGAAGACGCGGTGGACTGATGGCGGGCAGACGAAACAGGTGACGGCGCCGGTCTCGTTGATCGTCACCGCCTTTGCCACGCTGCCGGACGTGCGCGGCACGCTGACGCCGCAGCTGCAGCCGGGCGACACGACGCTGGTGTTGATCGATCTCGGCCAAGGCCAGAAGCGCATGGCCGGCAGCATGCTGGCGCAGGTGCTGGGCCAGTTCGGCAACGAGGTCCCTGACCTCGACGACCCGCAATTGCTGAAGAGCCTGGTCGCCGCCGTCAACGCGCTGCGCGCGCAAGGCCGCCTACTGGCTTACCACGACCGAAGCGATGGCGGCCTGTGGGCGGCGGTGTGCGAGATGGCTTTCGCCGGCCACCTGGGCGTGAGCCTGAACGTCGACATCCTCGTCACCGAGGGCGATGGCATCAACGACAGCTACGCCGAGTACGGCGATTCCAAGAACTGGGCCGGCCAGGTGAGCGAGCGCCGCAACGAGCTGATGCTCAAGGCGCTGTTCAACGAAGAACTCGGCGTGGTGCTGCAGGTGCCGACCGAACAGCGCAACGAGGTGATGGCCACGCTGCGCGAGCACGGCCTGAGCCGCCATGCGCACTTCATCGGCAAGCCCAACGAGCGCGGCGTGGTGGAGGTGTGGCGCGACACCAAGCTGCAGTTCGGCGCCCCGCTGCACACGCTGCAGCAGCAATGGGACGAGGTCAGCTGGCGCATCGCCCAGGGCCGCGACAACCCGGCTTGTGCCGACAGCGAACACGCCGCCGCCGGTGTGGCCGACGACCCCGGCCTGCACGTGCATCTGAGCTTTGATGCGAACAGCGCACCCGCCGTGTTGAGCACGCGCCCGAAGATGGCCATCCTGCGCGAGCAGGGTGTGAACTCGCACGTCGAAATGAGCTTCGCCATGCACGCCGCCGGCTTCGACACCTACGACGTGCACGTGAGCGACCTGCAGGCCGGTCGTGCTCGTCTGGCCGATTTCCAGGGGCTCGTCGCCTGCGGCGGCTTCAGCTACGGCGACACCCTGGGCGCCGGTGAGGGCTGGGCGCGCAGCGTGCTCTTCAACCCGGCCTTGGCCGAGCAGTTTGCGGCCTTCTTCAACCGCCCCGACACCCTGGCCCTGGGCGTTTGCAACGGCTGCCAGATGATGGCGGCGCTGGCCCCCATCATCCCCGGCACGCAGGCTTGGCCGAAGTTCACGCGCAACAAGAGTGAGCAGTTCGAGGCGCGGCTGAGCCTGGTGGAAATTTTGGAGAGCCCCAGCCACTTTTTCACCGGCATGGCCGGCAGCCGCCTGCCGATTGCCGTGGCGCATGGCGAGGGTTATGCCGATTTCAGCCAGCGTGGCGACGCGCAGGCCGTGCACGCGGCCATGCGTTTCGTCGACCACCACGGCCGCGCCACCGAGGCCTACCCGGCCAACCCCAACGGCAGCCCCGGCGGCCTGACCAGCGTGACCACGGCCGACGGTCGTTTCACGGTGCTGATGCCGCACCCCGAGCGTGTGTTCCGCAACGTGCTGATGAGTTGGACCTCGGGCGACATCAACGCGCCCAGCCCGTGGATGCGCATGTTCCACAACGCCCGCCAGGCCCTGAAGTGATCACGGCATGAACCTCACCGTCCGCCGCCTGCTCGTCGACCTGAAGACACCCTTCGCCCGCCACTGGGCCGGCGGCTGTGCTTTCCGCAGCGCGTTTTTCAACGCGCTGTCGATGAGCTTCCCGGCCGGCGAGCAGCTCTTCATCGACAGCGTGAAGCTGGGCCTGCAGCAGCTGCCGCCGGCGCAGCAGGCGCGCTTCGCTGAGGAAGTGAAGGGCTTCATCGGCCAGGAGGCCACGCACCGCCGCATCCACACGCTGTTCAACGAGCAGCTCGCGGCACAGGGTTACGTCAACCACTGGGAAGGCCGCATCGCGAAGCGGCGTGCGCTGATGGCCGAACTGGACCCGCGCAACTGGCTGGCCGTGACCGCGGCCACCGAGCACCTGACGGCGGTCTTCGCCGAGTACCTGCTGGCCCACCCCGAGGCCTTGGCGGGCGCCGAGCCGCGCCTGCGCGACCTGTGGTTGTGGCACTCGGCCGAAGAAAGCGAGCACCGGTGCACGGCCTTCGATCTCTACACGGCCGCTGGCGGCAACCACGAATGGCGGGCGCGCATCTTCCGCGTCGTCGCCACGCATTTCGCCTTGGACGTGACGCGCCAGACGCTGCACAACCTCTGGCGCGATGGCCACTGGTGGCGCCCCGCCACCTGGGCCGGCGCCTGGCGCCTGCTGATGGGCCGCGACGGCTTGCTGCGCCACAGCATCATCCACGGCCGGCGCTACCTGCGCGAAGACTTCCACCCCGCGCAAGGCGACGGCCGTGCGGCCGAAGCCTGGCTGGCCGCCCACGCCGAGCTGGCACCGCCGGTGCGCGCCGGCGCCTGAGTTGGCAGAGGCAGCGGCCATGTCCGGGCGGCATCCGGCCTTGCTGCGGGCGCTGGCCTTCGCTTCACGCTTCGGCCTGCAGACCCCTGTGCTGATGGCACCCATGGCGGGCGCCAGCCCGGTGCCGCTGGCGCTGGCCGTGGCGCAGGCCGGTGGCATGGGTGCGTTGGGCGCCTTGCTGATGGATTCGGCGGCCATCGAAGCCTGGGTGGCGCGTTATCGCGCCGAGGGCGGCGGGCCGCTGCAGATCAACCTCTGGGTGCCCGACCCGCCACCGCGCCGCGACGCCGCGCACGAAGCCGCGCTGCGCAGTTTTCTCGGCCGGCACGGGCCGAGCGTGCCTGCGGATGCGGGTGATGCGCCGCTGCAGGATTTCCACGCGCAATGCCAGGCACTGCTGGCCGTGCGGCCCACGGCGGTGTCGTCGATCATGGGCCTGCTGCCGCCGGCTTTTGTGGCGCAGCTCAAGGCCGCGGGCATCGCCTGGTTCGCCACCGTCACCACCGTGGCCGAGGCGCGCGCGGCCGAGGCGGCCGGGGCCGATGTCATCGTGGCCCAGGGTGCGGAGGCCGGTGGCCACCGAGGTGCTTTTGAGGCCGGGGCCGCGCGCGATCAAGCCGTGGGCTTGTTCGCCCTGCTGCCGCAGGTGGTGGACGCCGTGCAAGTGCCCGTAGTGGCCACGGGCGGCGTGGCCGATGCGCGCGGCGTGGCCGCAGCGCTGCTGCTGGGCGCCAGCGCGGTGCAGCCCGGTACGGCACTGCTGCGCACGCCCGAAGCGGACGTGAACGCGGCCTGGGCCCAGGGCCTGGCCGCGGCCACGCCCGAAGGCACGCGGCTGACGCGCGCCTACTCCGGCCGGTGGGGCCGCGCCCTCGCCACCGCTTACGTGCAGGCCGCTGCCGCGCCCGATGCACCCGAGCCCGCGCCCTACCCGGTGCAGCGCGGGCTGACGGCCGCGATGCGCGAAGCCGCGGCCGCTGCGCACGACTTGCAGCACCTGCAAGCCTGGGCCGGGCAGGCGGCTGCGTTGGCGCCGGCAGCACCGGCCGGCGAGGTGGTGCGCGGCCTCTGGGCCGGTGCTTGCGATCTGCTGGGCTGAAAGCTGGCGCTGTGGCCCGCTGAGTCCTCACCCAACTTCAGCGGATCTCAGCGACTTTCAGCGCCGCTGCTCGGGCGCCGGCCCGGGCACGGTGCGTCGCATCTGCTCGCAGGGGTCGGGCCGCGACTGCGCCGGCGTGTAGACGCGGCGGTCGTAGGCGGTGGCCGGGTCGCCTTGCTCCAGCACGCCGATGGCCTCGCTGCGGGCCCGCAGCTCAGGCGCCATCCAATGCGGCACGCCGATGTCCAAGCGCACATGGCCGTTGCCGGCCAGCAGCACCACGCCGCGCTCGGCATGCTGTTGCAGCACACGCGCCATGAACTGGTCGCGCGACACCTGCGCCAGGGCCATGCGGCGGGCCATGGCGGTGTCCAGCAGGCCGCAGTGGCTGGCTTCGATGCCGGCGGCCTGGCGGGCCAGCAGGTCTTCGGGCACCGCGGCGTTGAAGCCGGTGGCGGCCAGACCCTCGCGCATCACACGGCGGGCCTCTTCGCGGCCGACGTTGGCCGCCACGATGGGCAGGCCCTTCGCCAGCGCTGCCTCGATGAAGGGCTTGTAGTGCGGCCAGTGCCAGCCACCGCCGCCGGCCGCCTGGATGAGCGCGTCGGCACTCGGCCGTGGGGTCTGCGCGAGCAGGCGATCGATCAGCGGCTGCTTGTCGCGGTCGAACTGCTCCAGCGCCAGTGCCGGGCGGGCGCCGCGGGCCAGCAGCGCTGAAAAAGCCTCGGCGCGCAGTGCGTGCTGCGCCGCGTTGTCGTGCACTTCGCCCAGCAGCACCACGGGCAGCCGCAGCGCCAGCGGGCGCTCGGGCGCCGGCGTGCTGCAGGCGGCAAGAACGAAAACGACAGCGGCCGCAAACAGCGGCCGCCAGAAGCTGGAGGGGAGGGCCATGCCGGCATGCTAGCCGGCCGGCCGCCCCGCCGTCAGTTCAGTTGCTCGATGCCGGCGATGGCCCAGCTGCGGCTGTCGTCGTGCGGCTTGACCAGGTGCCACACCTCGTTGAAGGCCACCGGCGCAGCGCCGGCCTCTTCGACGATCAGGCCGTGGAAACGCACGCTGACGATCTGGCGATCGGCTTCGTTCGCCACGTCCAGCACCTCGGCTTCCACCTGCTGCACGTCGGTGTGCTGGCCGGTGTTGCCGCGCTCCAGCAGGTCCATGCGCAGCGAGGCGAAGAGCTCGGGCGTGGTGAAGCGCTTCAGGTCTTCCAGGTCTGCACTGTCGTTGGCGGCCTGCAGGCGGATGAAGATCATCTTGGCGGTGCGGGCGAAACCTTCGGCGTCAAAGGCTGCGGGCACGAAGGCCGCTGCCACAGGCGCTGCCAACGCGGCGGCACTGGCTGCCGGCACGGAGGCCGGGGCAGGCATGGCCGGCTCGTTCAACGCGCTGCGCTCCATCGGCGCCTTGTTCACCGGGGCGGGCTGCTGCACTTCCCAGGCACCGCGGCTGCTGCCACCGGCACCGGCACCGGCAACAGCGCCGGCCAGGGCCGGGCCGGACATGCGGGCGTTGTTGCCGGCCTTGTTGCCGAAGCGGCGCATCAGGAAGACGCCCAGCGCCACCACCGCCACGGCCAGCAGCGCCAGCATCAGGAAGTTGGCGAAGGCTTCGCCCATGCCCAGGTGGCTCATCAGCGCGGCCAGGCCCAGGCCGGCGGCCAGGCCGGCGATGGGGCCCATCCAGCTGCGCTTGGCAGGCGCGGCAGCGGCGGCGGTGCCGGCCGTGGCAGCGTTGGCGTTGGTCGGTGCGGCCTGCTGGCCCTGGGCCGGCGTGGCGGGCTTGGCCGGCGGCGCAGTGGGCGCCGTGCGTTCCGGCATGTTGCGCTGCATGCCCGATGACTTGCTGCCACCCAGGCGCTTGGCCTCGGCATCGAAGGGCAGGCTGGTGGTGAAGACGGCCACCGCCAGGGCGCCGATCAACCAAGTTTTCATGGAGAGCTGTTCCTCGTGAGTCATGCGGAATGAGCCAGCGCTGCGCGCACGCGAGCGCTTTGGCACCGGATAGTGTCGGCGAGGGCGTGGCCGGCTCCAAATCGACCGGTGCATGGCCTTGTGCAGTTTGCGGGCTCCAAGCCCGCCGGCTGCCACCGGCCTGCCACGCCAGGCGCCACCCAGGGCGCCACCCGAGGCAGAATGCAAGCAATGGCAAGCAAGCGTGTCCATCGTCTTTTCTGCGCCGCGCTGGTGGCGGCCAGCCCGGTGCTGGCACAGGGCGACCGCACCTTCGAACGCGAACTCTTCAAAACCCGCTTCGAGCAGGAGGTGAAGTTCCGCGCTGCGGCCATCCACGTGGCCTGGGGCGCTGAAGCGTTGTGCGACTCGACGACGCAGATCGAGCCTTTCGTGCTCTTGTCGGTGCATTCGATGCGCAGGCGCCTGGACGACCAGGACATGGCGCTGTTCCGCGAGATCACCGGCATGGACGACAAGTGGCGCGTGGTCTGGGCCGACGAAGGCGCCCCCGAAGAACTGCACGTCCGCGACGTCGTCACCCACATCAACGGCCGGGCGCTGCCGGGCGGCGGCACCCGTTTCGAGATGGGCGCGCTGTTCCGCGGTGGCTCGGTGATGTCCAACGACGACGGTGGTTTCTGGGAAGCCATGCTGAAGGCGCGCAAGGAAGCCAGCGAAGGCAAGCCCATGACGCTGACGCTCGAAGACGGCCGCAAGCTCACCGTGGACACGCAGAAGGGCTGCGCTGGCAGCGTGACGGCCAGTTCCTTCGACAACGACCCCGACAGTTTCTGGCGCCAGGGCACCGAGCGCGCCAAGATCCCGGCCAACGCGATGATCGAAGCGCAGACGGCCGATGAATTCCGCTGGCTGGCGGCCTTCGGCACCTACTTCCAGGCCAGCCAGAGCGCCATCAAGGCCTCGCAGCGCAGCGAAGGCGTGAGCAATGGCTTCCTGGTCGGCAAGATTCTCGCCATCGCTGTGCCGGGCGCGGGCATGCTGCTCTCGGCGGCCGAGGCCCAGGCCGAGAAGGCGATCGCGGTGGACAGCATCGTCGGCAGTGCCGACCTCTTCGCCAACGAGGTGGTGGCTTCGCTGGGGGGCGACCCCGCCGCCGGCCTGCGCCTGACCGAGCGCCTGATGGCCCGCGGGGTGAAGGTCGACGCGGTGATGATGGATGACTTCCGCCGCAGCAATTCGGCCAGCCACGCCAAGCAGATCAAGGCCATCCAGGTGGCGCAGGCCGACCGCGAGCGCGCCGAACTGCGGGCCCAGGAAGATGCTGAGCGGCGCAAGCAGCTGATGCTGCCGCCGCTGTTGCCTCCGCTGTTGAAGTAGCGAAAAGCGCGCGCGTCAGGCGCCGGCCAGGCGACCTATCCACTCGTGCAGGGCGAAGGCGGTGTCTTCCAGGCGGCTGGCCCTCGGCAGCCAGTCGCGCCAGGTCATGCCGCGTGATGGATAGAGGTCCATCGGTGCCGGAATAATCTCGATGCCGCCCAGCGCCGCTTTCTCGAAGTTCAGCATCGCCCGCCGCATGTGGTAGTCGTGCGTGACGAGCACGATGCGCTCGATGCCATCGGCCTTGAGCAGGGCCACGGTGCGCAGCGCGTTTTCGCGCGTGTCGCGCGACTGGACCTCCGTCCAACGCAAGGGGCGCATGAACTCTCGCTCGGCCACGCGGCTGGCGATCTCCGCCTCGCTCGGGCCCTCGGTCGATGCGTAGCCGACACCGCCGCTGAACGCCACCGGCAACCCGCTGGCGCGTGAGAGCCAGAGGCCGTATCGCAGCCGTTCGGCGGTGCGCGGCAGCAGGGTGGACATGCCGTACTCCGGCGCATAGGCGCGCCGGCCTCCGCCCAGCACGACGATGGCCGTCTTGGGCCGGCCCTTCAACTGCTGCAAGGCCGCCTCGCTCAGGGCCGCCGGCGGGCGCGTCAGGCCCTTGATGAGCCAGTTGCTCACGGCCCCCGTGCAGGCCAGCCACAGGCTCACCACCCCGAGCAGGATCAAGCACCAGGCAAGCAGCCGCCGCCTGAACATCAGCCGCGCACCCACCAGCACGAGCACCAGCATGGGCACCGGCGGCAGCAGCAGCGCGCCGACGATGGGTTTCCAGCTCTCGATGCCGAGGCTGACGAAGAGCTCGTTCATGGGCCGGCGTTCGGGCCGCCGGGCCGGGCTGCGGGCTTCAGAAGAAGGCCTGCAAGCCGGTCTGCGCCCGCCCGAGGATGAGCGCGTGCACGTCGTGCGTGCCTTCGTAGGTGTTGACGGTTTCGAGGTTGATCATGTGGCGGATGACGTGGTATTCGTCGTGGATGCCGTTGCCACCATGCATGTCGCGTGCCATGCGCGCGATGTCCAGCGCCTTGCCGCAACTGTTGCGTTTGATCAGGCTGATCATCTCTGGCGCGACGCGGTCTTCATCCATCAGCCGGCCCACGCGCAGCACGGCCTGCAGGCCGAGGGTGATCTCGGTCTGCATGTCGGCCAGCTTCTTCTGGATGAGCTGGTTCTGGGCCAGCGGGCGGCCGAACTGCTGGCGGTCCATCGTGTACTGGCGCGCGGCGTGCCAGCAGAACTCGGCGGCGCCCAGCGCGCCCCAGGCGATGCCGTAGCGCGCCTTGTTCAGGCAGCCGAAGGGGCCTTTCAGGCCGCTGACGTTGGGCAGCAGGTTGGCTTCGGGCACGAAGACGCCGTCCATCACGATCTCGCCGGTGATGCTGGCGCGCAGGCTCATCTTGCCCTCGATCTTCGGCGCGCTCAGGCCCGGCATGCCCTTCTCGAGGATGAAGCCGCGGATGCTCTCCTGGCCGCCGACCTTGCCATCGGGGTCTTCGAGCTTGGCCCAGACGACGAAGACGTCGGCGATGGGGCTGTTGGTGATCCACATCTTGCTGCCCTTGACGAGGTAACCCCCGTCCACAGGCTTGGCGCGCGTCAGCATGCTGGCCGGGTCGCTGCCATGGTTGGGCTCGGTCAGGCCGAAGCAGCCCACCCACTCGCCGGTGGCCAGCTTGGGCAGGTATTTCTGGCGCTGCGCTTCGCTGCCGTAGGCGTGGATGGGGTGCATCACCAGGCTGCTCTGCACGCTCATCGCGCTGCGGTAGCCGCTGTCCACGCGCTCGACCTCGCGGGCCACGAGGCCGTAGCACACCGAGTTCAGCCCGGCGCAGCCATAACCTTCGATGGTGGTGCCCAGCAGGCCCAGTTCACCCATCTCGCTCATGATCTTGCGGTCGAAGGTCTCGTGCCGCGCGGCCATCAGCACGCGGGTCTGCAGGCGCTCCTGGCAGTAGGCGGCGGCGGCATCGCGCACGGCGCGTTCGTCGTCGCTGAGCTGGCTGTCGAAGAAGAAGGGGTCATCCCAGGTGAACTTGGTGGCCATGGCAAAGCTCCAGATAATCCGGCGAGTGTAAGGATTCAGGCCCGGCGGCGACTGTCACCTGGGCAAACCGGAGAGTGCGGGTGAATGCGCAAGTGAGCGAACAGGCAATCACGCTGGGTGGCGGCTGCTTCTGGTGCGTGGAGGCGGTGTTCGAGCTGGTCGACGGCGTCATCGCGGTCGAGAACGGCTATTGCAACGGCCACGCGCTGCGGCCCAGCTACGAAGCCGTGTGCAGCGGCAGCACCGGGCACGTGGAAGTGGTGCAGGTGCGTTTCGACGCCGAGCGCATCAGCCTGCGCGAAGTGCTGGAGATCTTCTTCGTGGTGCACGACCCGACCACGCTGAACCGGCAAGGCAACGACGTCGGCACGCAGTACCGCAGCGGCATCTACCTGCACGAGGCGGCCCAGGAAGCGGTGGCGCGCGAGGTGCTGGCCGAGGTGAACGCCGCCAGCGGCGGCCGGGTGGTCACCGAGTTGACGCTGCGCGACAACTACAGCACCGCCGAGGCCTACCACCAGCACTACTACGCGCAGCACCCGAATGCGGGCTACTGCGCCTACGTGGTGGCGCCCAAGGTCGAGAAGTTCAGGCGCACCTTCCAGGCGCGCGTGAAGCGCTGATACAGCGTCGAGCCCCGCAGCGCCTGCTCAGAAGGGCGTGAACTCGATCGGGCTGTCGAGATCGGGGAAGACGCTGTCCAGGCTGCGGCGCAGCAGCTGGCGGCGCTGGCGGCAGTCGTCGTCCATCGCGCCCAGGGTGTCGAAGACCGGGGCGCGCAGCAGCCACAGGTCCACCGGCTCTTCGGCGGCGCGCACCTGCACGCGCAGCCATTCGGCGCCGGGCAGGGTGTCCAAGGCCTGCAGGTAACTCGTTTTCAGGTCGACGAAGGCCTGGCGGGCCGCCAGCCGCGCGCCGCGGTCGCCCGGCAGGCCGGCGAAAGCGGCGCCGGGGGTGAAGTCGCGGGGGGCGATGGCTGCGTGCATGGGGGGCGGGGTCAGTGCCGTGCGCTCAGAGCGCCGCGAACTGCGAGCGCGGTGCGCGCGTCGGGAAATGTCGGTTGAGCAGATCCACACGCGCTTCGGCCTCGAACTGGCTGCGCGCCACGCCCACCAGGCGGTAGACATCGGCGCGCGTGTGCCACAGCTCGCGCAGCGAACGGGCGTCGTGGATGCGGCGGCGCAGCTCGTCGGCTTCGTCGTTGTCGATGTCGGACAGCGTGGCCAGGAACTCCAGCCGCACGCCGGGAAGGCGGTTGACCGGCGGCGCGGCTTCGTGCGGGGCCGGGGCCATCAGCCAGAACATCAGGCGCTGCCAGGCATTGCCCTCGGGCGCGTGGCGCAGCGAAGGCGGGCAGACTTCCACGCGCAGGCTGCTGGGGTCGGCCAGCGTCGTGCTGCGGCGGCTCCAGCGGGACAAGGGGGCGAGGGCTCTGTGCATGGTGGGTTTATCGGCCGCAGGTGACTGCAACCTGAGCGTGATGCTCGGGCAAGCCGGCCCCGCTTGATGGGCGGAAGAAGCGGGCCAAGCCGGTCCAGTTCGACGGCGCCGGGTTGCTGCTGACAGGCCCGCGGGGCGAGGCGGGTTAGCCTTGCCGCTTGTTCTTCAGTGAGGCTAGGCGTGGTGAAAATTTGGTTCAAGCGCGGCGCCTGGGCCTTGCTGGCCGCCTTGGTGCTGGCACTGGCTGCAGCGGTGATCTACGCCAGCCGCACGCTGCCGATCACGGCCGGCCGGCTGGCCCTGCCCGGCGCGCAGGCCGAACTGCGCATCGAGCGCGATGCGCAAGGCATACCCGGCATCCGCGCCGCGAGCGAACGCGACGCCTGGTATGGCCTGGGCGTGGCCCACGCGCAAGACAGGTTGTGGCAGCTGGAGACGCACCGGCGCATCGCCGCCGGCCGGCTGGCCGAGGTGTTCGGCCCCAGCGCGCTGGAGACCGACCGTTTCCTGCGCGCCCTGGGCGTGCGGCGTGCGGCGCAGCAGCAATGGCAGCGCCTGCCTGAAGCCAGCCGGCAGGCGCTGCAGGCGTATGCCGATGGCATCAACGCCGTCATCCGCGACGGCCTGCGCGCACGGCCGCCGGAGTTCCTGATCCTGGGCGTGCAACCCGAACCCTGGGAGCCGGTGGACAGCCTGGCCTGGGCGACGATGATGGCCTGGGACCTGGGCGGCAACTGGGCCACCGAGCTGTTGCGCCTGCGCCTGGCGCTGCAGATGCCGGTGGCGCGCGTCCACCAGCTGCTGCCACCCTACCCGGGCGAGCAGCCGCTGCGCACGCTCGACTTCTCTGCCCTGTACCGCGGCCTGGGGCTGGACGGACAGAAGACCACCGTCACCGCTTGGGGCCGCCTGCCCGACATCGCGCCCGAAAGCGGCATCGAAGGCGTGGGCAGCAACAACTGGGTGCTGGCCGGCAGCCACACCACCACGGGCCGGCCGCTGTTGGCCAACGACCCTCACCTGAAGCTGAGCACGCCAGCGCTGTGGTACTTCGCGCGGCTGGAAGCGCCAGGTGCCGAAGGCGCCGCGCCGCTGAAGGTGGCCGGCGCCACGCTGCCGGGCATACCGGGCGTGGTGCTGGGGCAGAACGCGCACATCGCCTGGGGCTTCACGAACACCGCGCCCGATGTGCAGGATCTCTACCTGGAGCAGCTAGACCCGCAAGACCCGAACCGCTACCGCACCCCCGAGGGTTGGGCCACCTTCGAGACGGCCACCGAGATCATCAAGGTCAAGGGCCAGCCCGACGTGGCGATGACGGCGCGGCGCAGCCGCCACGGCCCGGTGATCAGCGACGCCGGCAACGCCACCGACGTGCTCGGCCCGGCCGAGCGCCCCACGCACGTGCTGGCGCTGCGCTGGACAGCGCTGGACACCGACAGCGACGCGGTCACGCCGGCGTTCGCGATGCAGCGCGCTGATTCGGTGGCTGCCTTCGTGGCTGCGGCGCGCGGCTGGGTGGCGCCGATGCAGAGCATGGTGGTGGCCGACACCGCCGGCCGCATCGGTCTGGTGGCCCCGGGCCGCGTGCCGCTGCGTCGGCCTGACAACGATCTGCGGGGCCTGGCGCCCGCGCCCGGCTGGGAGGCGAAGTACGACTGGGCCGGCTGGGTGCCGGCCGATGAAACGCCGCGCGAGTTCGACCCGCCGCGCGGCTGGATCGCCACCGCCAACCAGCGCATCGTGCCGGCCGACTACCCGCACCACCTCACCAGCGAGTGGGCGCTGCCCTACCGGCAGCAGCGCATCGAGCAGGTGCTGGGCGCCAAGCCCAAGCACAGCCTGGACGACCTGGCGGCACTGCAGGCCGATGAACAGTCTCTGGCCGTGGCGCCGCTGCTGCCCTGGGCCTTGAAGGCGAAGTCGGTGCACCCGCTGGCGCCGGCGGCGCAGGCGCTGCTGAAGGATTTCGACGGCCGCATGACCGCCGAGCGCGCCGCACCGCTCATCTACTGGGCCTGGCAGCGGCAGCTGGCCCGTGCCGTGTTCGCCGACGACGTGAGCGCGGCCTTGTGGGAGAAGTCGCTGGCCAGCCGCAACTTCCAGGACGCGCTGGAGCGTGTCCTGAAGGCCGAAGACGCCGCCTGGTGCGACCAGCGCGACACCCCGCTGGCCGAGAACTGCACCGACCAGGCCGGCCTGGCGCTGACACGCGCTTTAGGCGAACTGCAACAGCGCTTCGGCGCCGACCCCGCGAAGTGGCGCTGGGGCGATGCACACCAGGCGCGCGGCGAGCACCGGCCCTTCAGCCGCGTGCCGGTGTTGCACAAGCTCTTCGAATTGCGCGCGCCCGTGGGCGGCGATACGCACACGGTGAACGTCTCGCGCGTGAACCTGCGGCCCGACAAGCTGAGCGGCGATCTCTTCCACAGCGACCACGGCCCCAGCCTGCGTGCGCTGTACGACCTGGGCGACCCGCAGCAGTCGCGCGTGATGAGCTCCACCGGCCAGAGCGGCAATGTGTTCTCAGGGGCCTACCGGAGCTTCCTCAAACCCTGGGCAGCGGTGCAGTACGTGCCGCTGTGGCCGCGGCCGGGCGATGCGGCCGAGGTGCTGGTGGTGGTGCCGGCCCAGCCCTGAAGGGCGGCGTCAATGCGGCACGCCGCGCTGTACTTCAGAGCACGCCGTAGCTTGCTTTGCGCTCGGCGGTGTAGTCCCACCAGGGCTTTGCTTCGGCGCCGCCCATGAAGGCAGTGGCGGCCATGAAGGTGTCGAGCACGCAGGGGTCTTGGCGCTTGCCCGTCTTCTCGCACAGCGCGACGTAGAGCGCATGCGGGTCGCGGCCGGCCAGTTCTTGCGGGTGCACGATGCCCAGGCTGCGCAGATCACCGGCAATGGACGGGCCGATGTTGGGCAGTTGCTCCAGGCGTTCGCATTCGGCCGCGTGCCGGGCCTTGCGCGGCGGGATGGCCTTGGGCGGACGCCCCGGCTGGTGGGCCCGTGACGAGCCCGGGGTCAAGGCGTGAGCGGCGTCCATCACATCAGCATGGTGTTGCGGATGAGCCCGACGGCAATGCCTTCCAGCTCGAAATCAGCGGCGTCCAGCGGCACGTGGATGGTCTGGAAATCGGGGTTCTCGGGCAGCAGCTCGATGCCCTTGCTGGTGCGGCGCAGGCGCTTGACGGTGACGTCGTCGCCCAGGCGAGCCACGACGATCTGGCCGTTCTTGGCGTCTTTGGCCTTCTGCACGGCGAGCAGGTCGCCGTCCATGATGCCGGCGTCGCGCATGCTCATGCCGCGCACCTTCAGCAGGTAGTCGGGGCGGCGCGCCCACATCGAGGCTTCCATCAGGTAGGTCTGGTCGACGTGCTCTTGCGCGAGGATGGGGCTGCCCGCGGCCACGCGGCCCACCAGCGGCAGCGTGAGCTGCGCCAGGTGCGGCAGCGGCAGCATGTATTGCTTGCCGAAGGGTGCCAGCCGCGCCTCGTTCAGCGCACGCAGCGTGTCAGACTTCAGCCTGATGCCGCGCGAGGTGCCGCCCACCAGCTCGATGACGCCCTTGCGCGCCAGGGCCTGCAGGTGCTCTTCGGCGGCATTGGCCGACTTGAAGCCCAGCTCGGCCGCGATCTCGGCCCGCGTGGGCGGGGCGCCGGTGCGTTCGATGGCGCTCTGCACCAGGTCGAGCACCTGTTGCTGGCGGGCGGTGAGCTTGGGGCTGTCATCGATCATCGGCAGGCGCTTCCGGCTGTGGGTCGGTCTGTGGGTGGTCACTGGCATTCTGTCCAGTGCCTGTATTTTTATCCAGAAAGCTCTTCCATGCCAAGCACCGCGGGTGTGATCGTCATCCTGGGCACCGGCGGCACCATCGCCGGCACCGCCGCCAGCGCCACCCAACACACGGGCTACACCGCCGGCGCCCTGGGCGCCGAGGCCTTGGTGGCCGCCGTGCCGGCGCTGCAGGGCCTGCCGCTGGAAGCCGAAAGCATCGCCCAGATCGACAGCAGCAACATGGATGGCGCCACTTGGGCGCTGCTGGCCACGCGCTGCGCCGAACACCTGGCGCGGCCCGAGGTGTCGGGTGTGGTGGTGACGCACGGCACCGACACGCTGGAAGAGACGGCGTACTTGTTGCACCGCCTGCTGGCGCCCACCAAGCCGCTGGTGCTGACGGCCGCGATGCGCCCGGCCACGGCGCTGTCGCCCGACGGGCCGCAGAACCTCTTCGACGCGGTGAACGTGGCCGGCACGCCGGGCGTGCGCGGCGTGCTGGTGGTGCTGGGGGGTGGGGTGTTCGGCGCGGCCGACCTGCGCAAGGTGCACGGCTACCGCGTGGAGGCTTTCAGCGCGGGCGATGCGGGCCCGGTGGCGTTGTTGGAAGACGGCCAGCTGCGCGTGCTGCGCCCGTGGGCCGAAGCGAAACCGCATGCGGCGTCTGCCCGCGTGCCCGAACTGCTGGCCGGCCAGCCCTGGCCGCTGGTGGACATCGTCACCAGCCACGCATTGGCCGATGGCCGCGTGGTCGATGCGCTGGTGGCCGCCGGCAGCCGCGGCCTGGTGGTGGCGGGCACGGGCAATGGCAGCGTGCATGCGGCCGTGAAGGCCGCCGCCGAACGCGCCATGGCGCAGGGTGTGCGCGTGCTGCGAGCCTCACGCTGCCAGCTCGGCGGCGTGGTCGGCGGGGCGCCCGACGATCTGCCGAGCGCCGGCCCGCTGACGCCGGTGCAGGCCCGCATCGAGTTGATGCTGGACCTGCTGGTGAATGCGGGCTGAGTGAGGCCTGAGCCTCAGACCACCGTGAGCGTCACGTCGATGTTGCCGCGCGTGGCGTTGCTGTAGGGGCAGACCTGGTGCGCGGTGGCCACCAGGGCTTCCGCCGCGGCCTTGTCCATGCCGGGAATGCTGACGGCCATCGCCACGCTGATGCTGAACGCACCTTCCTTGCCCGTCATCGGGCCGATGGCCACGTCGGCAGTGATGCTCACTTCGGCCGGCAGGCTGATCTTCTGGCGTGCGGCCACGGCCTTCATCGCGCCGATGAAGCAGGCCGAGTAGCCCGAGGCGAACAGCTGCTCGGGGTTGGTGCCAGGGCCGTCGTCGCCGCCCAGCGCCTTGGGCGTGGACAGCTGCGACTTCAGGCGGCCGTCGTTGCTGGCGGTGGTGCCGGCGCGGCCGCCGGTGCTGGTGGCGGTGGCGGTGTAGAGGGCTTTGTCGATGGCCATGGGGGTTCCTTCAGGGCAGGTGGGGTGAAAAGCGCGCGCCGGTTCAGGCCACGCGCGGGAGGGACGCGGAGAGTTCTTCGCGCAGGGCGTGCAGCCGCGCGGTGAGTGAGGAGAGTTCGCCGAGCGTGCAGCCCGAGGCCTGGGCGACCTGGGGCGGTACCGCCGCGGCGCGCTGCTTCAACGCGCGGCCGGCGGGGCTGAGCTGCAGCAGCACGCGACGCTCGTCGGCGGCGTCACGCAGGCGCTGCACAAGGCCGGCGTTCTCCAGGCGCTTGAGCAGCGGGGTCAAGGTGCCAGAGTCGAGCGCCAGGCGTTCGCCCAGGGCGCCGACCGTGAGGCCGTCACTCTCCCACAGCACCAGCATCACCAGGTACTGCGGGTAGGTCAGGCCCAGCGGGTCGAGCAGGGGCTTGTAGAGCTTGGTCATCGCCAGCGAGGCCGAATACAGCGCGAAGCAAAGCTGGTGGTCCAGTGCGAGCCAGGCGGGGTTGGTGGTGGGGCTGGGGGCTTTGGCGCGGGGCATGGGTGGTAATGTAGCGTGCAATTGAATTGCGTGCAATTTATTTGGCACCCATGCAGCCGGTTTGGGGTGAGCCTTGCAAATCGGGTCTGGCTGCCGCAGCGGCCGGCAAGGCTTTCAGTCGGCCTGCAGCGCTTCCAGCTTCGTCTGCAGTTCGATCCAACGCTCTTCCAGCATCGCCACCTCGGCGCTGGCGTGGGCCAGGCGTCGGCCCAGGTCGGCATAGGCCTCGGCGCTGGCGTCAGGACGCGAAAGTTCGGCTTCCAGCGAGGTTCTCTCGGCGCCCAGCTTGGCCAGGCGCATGTCGATGCCGGCGAGCTCGTTGCGCAGCGGGCGGGTGGCCTCGGCCTGCTTGATGCGGGCTTGCTTGGCTTTGTCGCGGTCATCGCGGCTGGCCGGAGGCGGCGGGGAAGGTGTTCTGCTCGGCGCGGGCGCGGACGCTTTGCCGGCTGCTGGCGCTGGTGTGGCGGCTTTGGGCTTGGCGGCAGGCGCTGGCGCCTCGACCACGCTGTTGCCGCGCGGCGGGTCGGGGATGGGCTGTCCGCGCGCCGCAGCGCGCGAAACATCGAGCAGCCACTTCTGGTAGTCGTCCAGGTCGCCGTCGAAAGGCTCGACCTTGCCCTTGGCCACGAGCCAGAACTCGTCGCAGGTCTCGCGCAGCAGCGCGCGGTCGTGGCTGACCAGCATCACGGTGCCTTCGAACTCGTTCAGCGCGATGGACAGCGCCTCGCGCGTCTGCAGGTCGAGGTGGTTCGTCGGCTCGTCCATCAGCAGCAGGTTGGGGCGCTGCCACACCAGCATGGCCAGCACCAGGCGCGCCTTCTCGCCGCCCGAGAGGCTGCCCACGGCCTGCTGCACCATGTCGCCGACGAAGCGGAAGCGGCCCAAGAAATCGCGCAGCTCTTGCTCACGCGCGGCCGGGCCCACGTCGCGCGCCAGGCGCACCATGTGCATCAGCGGGCCGTCGTCCAGGCTCAGCACGTCCACTTCCTGCTGCGCGAAGTAGCCGATCACCAAGCCCTTGCCCTCGGTGGTCTTGCCGCTGATCAGCGGAATGGCGCCGGCAATCGTCTTCACCAGCGTCGACTTGCCCTGCCCGTTGGCGCCCAGGATGCCGATGCGCTGGCCGGCCAGCACGCTGCGGCTGACGTTCTGCACGATGGGTGTGCCGGCATAACCGCAGCTGATGCCATCAAAAGCCAGCATGGGGTTGGGCAGGCTCAGCGGCTCGCGGAATTCGAAGTGGAAGTCGCCCGCCGTCATCACCGGTGCCAGCTTTTCCATGCGCGCCAGCGCCTTCACGCGGCTTTGCGCCTGCTTGGCCTTGCTGGCCTTGGCCTTGAAGCGATCGATGAACTTCTGCAGGTGGGCCACGCGTTCCTGCTGCTTGGAGAAGGCCGCCGCAGCCTGGCTCAGGCGCTCGGCGCGCATCTCCTCGAAGGCCGTGTAGTTGCCGCTGTAGCGCGTGAGCTGCTGGTCTTCGAGGTGGACGATGACGTTGCAGATCGCATCCAGGAACTCGCGGTCGTGGCTGATGATGATCATCAAGCCGTCGTAGCGCTTGAGCCAGGCTTCCAGCCATACCAGCGCGTCGAGGTCGAGGTGGTTGGTGGGCTCGTCGAGCAGCAGCAGGTCTGACGGGCACATCAGCGCGCGCGCCAGCTGCAGCCGCATGCGCCAGCCGCCCGAGAAAGTGTTGACCGGTGCATCGAGCTGGTCGCCGCGGAAGCCCAGGCCCAGCAGCAGCGCCTGGGCGCGTGCCGGTGCGTCGAAGGCGCCGGCTTCGTCGAGCGCCTGGTGCGCTTCGGCCATGGCGTGGCCGTCGTCGGCGGCTTCGGCTGCGGCCAGCGCGGCCTGCGCCTGCATCAGCGGGATGTCGCCCTGCAGCACGAAGTCGGTCGCGCCGTCTTCGGTTTCAGGCACGTCCTGCGCCACCTCGCCCACGCGCCAGCGCGGCGGGATGTCGACGTCGCCGGCATCGGCCTGCAGCCGGTTCGTCATCAGCGCGAAGAGGCTGGATTTGCCGGCGCCGTTGCGGCCGATGAGGCCGACCTTCTCGCGCGGCTGCAGCGTCACGCTTGCATTTTGCAGCACGACCTTCACGCCGCGGCGCAGGGTGACCTGGGAAATCTGGATCATGGGTTCTCTTGGACAGGCAAGGCGCCAGCTTGGCGCAAGGCCTCGGCGGTGATCAGCAGCACCTGGTCGTCGCCGGCGCTGGTGCTGAGCCACACCACCTCCAGCGCCGGGAAGGCGGCTTCGAAGTAGGCGCGCTCGTGGCCGATCTCCAGCACGAGCACGCCTTCGTCATTCAGGTGCTGGGGCAGCGCAGCGAGCAGGCCGCGGATGAAGTCCATGCCGTCGCTGCCACCGGCCAGGGCCAGCGCGGGTTCGGCACGGTACTCGGGCGGCAGCGCCGCCATCGAGCCGCTGTTGACGTAGGGCGGGTTGCACAACACGAGGTCGAAACGCTGGCCGGCCACGGCGGCCAGGCCGTCGCCCTGGTGCAGCGTGATGCGGTCTTGCAGGCCGTGGCGGGCCACGTTCTTCGCGGCCACGGCGAGCGCGTCGGCGCTCAGGTCGGCGGCGGCCACCTGCACCTCGGGCCAGGCCAGCGCGGCCAGCACGGCCAGGCTGCCGTTGCCGGTGCACAGGTCCAGCACCTGCTGCGTCTGCGGGTGCAGCCAGGCGTCGAAGCTGCCCTCGGCCAGCGGCTCGGCGATCAGCGAGCGCGGGATGATCACGCGTTCGTCGACGAAAAACGGCAGGCCCTGCAGCCAGGCTTCGCCCGTCAGATAGGCGGCGGGGCGGCGCGTGGTGATGCGCTCGTGCACCAGCGCTTGTACCTGCGCCTGTTCACCGGCGCTGGTGCCGCGTTCGGCTTCGTCGTCCAGTGCGTCCAGCGGCAGGCCCAGGCGCCACAGCACCAGCCAGGCGGCTTCGTCGAAGGCGTTGGTGGTGCCGTGGCCGAAATGCACACCGGCTTCCTGCAGGCGTGCGGCGGCCTGCTCCACCAGGGCGAGCAGCTTCATGCCGCCGCCGCGCGGAGGAAACGTTCGGCCGTCAGTCGGTAGACCTGCTTCAGCGGCTCCAGCGCCGCCACGTCCACCCACTCGTCGAGCTTGTGGATGCTTTCGTTGATGACGCCGAACTCCATCACCTGCGGGCAGATCTGCGCGATGAAGCGGCCGTCGCTGGTGCCGCCTGTTGTGCTGAGTTCGGTGCTCAGTTCGGTGCCCTGGCCCTCACCGCAGGCCGCTGCGATGGCGGCCAGCAGCGCAGTGCTCAAGCTGCCCGGCGGCGTGAGGAAGGGCTCGCCCCCCAGCGTCCAATCCAGCGTGTGCGGCACGCCATGGCGCTGCAGCACGGCCTCCACACGCTGGCGCAGCGCCGCCGGCGTGCTTTCGGTGCTGAAACGGAAGTTGAAGTCGAGCGCCAGCTCGCCCGGAATGACGTTGAACGCCCCCGTGCCCGCATGGATGTTGCTGACCTGGAAGCTGGTGGGCGGGAAAAACGCATTGCCGCGGTCCCACTCGGTCGCCACCAGTTCGGCCAAGGCCGGCGCCAGCAGGTGCAGCGGGTTGGCCGCCAGCTGCGGGTAGGCGATGTGGCCCTGCACGCCGTGCACCACCAGCCGGCCCGAGAGCGTGCCGCGGCGGCCGTTTTTCACCATGTCGCCGAGGCGGCGCACCGAGGTCGGTTCGCCGACGATGCAGCCGTCCAGCCGCTCGCCGCGCGCGCGCAGCAGCTCCACCACGTGGCGGGTGCCGTGCAGCGCCGGGCCTTCTTCGTCGCTGGTGAAGAGCAGCGCCACGCGGCCGGGGTGCTCAGGATGCGCGCCCACAAACTCGCAGGCGGCCACCGTCATGGCGGCGACAGCGGCCTTCATGTCGGCGGCGCCGCGGCCGAAGAGGCGCGGGCCGTCGGGGTAGGCCTCGCCGCTGCGGTGCGTGGGCACGAAGGGGTCGGTGGCCCAGCGCTCCAGCGGGCCGGTGGGCACGACGTCGGTGTGGCCGGCGAACACGAGCGTGGGCCCGGGCGCGCCGACGTCATGCACGGCCCAGAGGTTGGCCACACGCGCTTCGGGAGGGCCGGCGTCCAGCGCCTCGCACACAAAGCCCGCGGCCTGCAGGTGCTGCAGCAGCAGCGCGCGGCAGCCGGCGTCTGCCGGCGTCACGGAGCGGCAGGCGATCAAGGCTTCGGTGAGGCGCAGCGTCGTGCCCACGGCCGCGGCGGGGGCCGTCATCGTTTGGTGGCCGACCACGGCGGCGGCGCGCTGCCGCGTCCATCGTCGGGCCGCACGTCGATGCTGAACTCCGTGAAGGTGGCGGCTTCCTGCTCTTCCTTCTTGGGTGCCGTGCGCACGGCAGGCGCCTGTTCGTTCTGCAGGCGCCACAGCAGGTTGGTCGGCGAATCGGCGTAGGCCAGGCCCTCGTCGCGCGAAACCACGCCTTCGTTGATGAGCCGGGCAATGTCGGCCTCGAAAGTCTGCGAGCCTTCGGCCAGGCTTTTCTCCACGGCTTCCTTGATGCCTGAGAGATCACCCTTGTCGATGAGCTCGCTCACGAGCTTGGTGTTCAGCAGCACTTCCACCGCTGGCACGCGGCCGCCGCTGTTGCTGCGCAAGAGGCGCTGCGAGATCACCGCGCGCAGGCCGCTGGACAGGTCAGACAGCAGCGTCGGCCGCGCTTCAGGCGTGTAGAAGGACAGGATGCGCCCCATCGCGTGGTAGCTGTTGTTGGCGTGCAGCGTGGCCAGCACCAGGTGGCCCGAAAGGGCGTAGCTCAGCGCGGCGCTCATGGTCTCGCGGTCGCGGATCTCGCCGATGAGAATGCAATCGGGTGCCTGGCGCAGCGCATTTTTCAGCGCGATCTGCAGGCTTTGTGTGTCGCGGCCCACCTCACGCTGGTTGACCACGCTCTTCTTGTTGCTGAAGAGGAATTCGATCGGGTCTTCGATGGTGAGGATGTGCCCGGTCATCTGCTGGTTGCGCCACTCCAGCATCGAGGCCAGCGTGGTGCTTTTGCCGGTGCCGGTGGCGCCCACCATCAGGATGAGGCCGCGCTTCTCGGTCACCAGTTGTGCCAGCAGCGGCGGCACGCCCAGCGAATCGAGCGAGGGGATCTCGAAAGGAATGCAGCGGATGACGGCCGCGATGCTGCCCCGTTGCTTGAACGCCGACAGCCGGAAGCTGCCCACGCGTGAGACGCTGATGCCGACGTTGAGCTCGCCGGTGTCGTCGAGTTCTTCCAGCTGCTGCGGCGCCAGCATCTCGGCCAGCAGCTGGCGCGTCTGGTGCGTGGTGAGAATCTGGTCGGAGAGCTGGAGGATCTGCCCGTTGATCTTGATGAGGATGGGCGTGTTGGCCGACATGTAGACGTCGGACGCGTTTTTCTCCGCCATCAGGCGCAGCACGCGTTCCAGATTGTTCGCCATGGTCGGTCCTCAGCAGAAGGGCAGGTGCAGGGAGCGCGGCCTCAGGCCCGCAGCAACTCGTTGATGCTGGTCTTGCTGCGCGTCTGCGCGTCCACGCGCTTGACGATGATGGCGGCGTACATGCTGTAGGGCTGGCCATTGGCGGCCGTCTTGGGCAGGTTGCCGCTGACCACCACGCTGCCGCTGGGCACGCGGCCGTAGCTGATCTCGCCGGTTTCGCGGTTGAAGATGGGGGTGCTCTGGCCCAGGTACACGCCCATGCCCAGCACCGAGTTCTCTTCGACGATCACGCCTTCCACCACCTCGCTGCGCGCGCCGACGAAGCAGTTGTCTTCGATGATGGTGGGGTTGGCCTGCAGGGGCTCGAGCACGCCGCCGATGCCCACGCCGCCGCTCAGGTGCACGCCTTTGCCGATCTGCGCGCAGCTGCCCACGGTGGCCCAGGTGTCGACCATGGTGTTCTCGCCCACGTAGGCGCCGATGTTCACGTAGCTGGGCATCAGCACCGCGCCCTTGGCGATGAAGCTGCCGCGCCGCGCCACGGCCGGCGGCACCACGCGCACGCCGGCTTCGCGCATCTGCGCTTCATCCAGGTGGCTGAACTTGGTCTTCACCTTGTCGAAGAAACCCAGGTCGCCAGCGCGCATCACGGCGTTGTCGTTGAGGCGGAAGCTCAGCAGCACGGCCTTCTTCAGCCACTGGTTGACCTGCCAGTCGCCCACGCCGCGCTGCTCGGCCACGCGCAGGCGGCCGCCGTTCAGTTCGGCGATGACGGCTTCCACCGCCTCACGCACTTGCGGGGCCTTGAGCGCGCTGATCTCGGCGCGGGCTTCCCAGGCGGTGTCGATGGTGGCTTGCAGTTGGGCGATGTTCATCGCTGAGCTTCCTTGAGTTCTCGTGTGTACCGGACGATGCGTTCGGCAGCTTCCAGGCATTCGGCCACCGGCGCAACGAGGGCCATGCGGATGCGGCCCGTGCCGGGGTTGGGGGGCGTGTGACCGGCCACGCTGCGCGCCAGCAGGCTGCCCGGCAAGACCTGCACATTGTATTGAGCGAGCAGACCGCGGGCGTAGGCGATCTCGTCCCCCGACCCCGCTGGGCCGCCCTGTGAACCCGGAATGCCGGCCCACAGGTAGAAGGCGGCGTCGGGCAACTGCACGTCGAGCACCTGAGCCAGCACCGGCGTGACCTGCGCGAACTTCTGGCGGTAGAGCTCGCGGTTGGCCACCACGTGGGCCTCGTCGTTCCAGGCGGCGATACTGGCGCGCTGCACCAGGCCGCCCATGGCGCTGCCGTGGTAAGTGCGGTACAGCAGGAAGGCCTTGATGATTTGCGCGTCGCCGGCCACGAAGCCCGAACGCAGCCCGGGCACGTTGCTGCGCTTGGACAAGCTGGTCAGCGCGATCAGGTTCTTGAAGTCGCTGCGCCCCAGGGCCAGCGCCGCCTGCAACGCGCCCAGCGGCGGCTCGTCGCGAAAATAGATCTCGCTGTAACACTCGTCGCTGGCGATCACGAAGCCGTGTCGCTCGCTCAGCTCGAACAGGGTCTGCCACTCCGACAGCGGCATCACCGCGCCCGTGGGGTTGCCCGGGCTGCAGACGTAGAGCAGCCGGGTGCGCGCCCACGTGGCTTCGTTCACCGCAGCCCAGTCGGCCGCAAAGTTGCGGACGGGGTCGCTGGGCACGAAGTGCGTCTGCGCGCCGCCGAGCAGGGCCGCGCCTTCGTAGATTTGGTAGAACGGATTCGGGCAGACCACCAGCGCGTCGCGCTCGCTTGGATCGAGCACCGTCTGCGCCAGCGCGAACAGCGCCTCGCGCGAGCCGTTGACGGGCAGCAACTGCGTGCCCGGGTTCAGCACCACGCCATAACGGCCTTGCACCCATGCCGCCATGGCCTCGCGCAGCGCGGGCTCGCCCAGCGTGGCCGGGTAGGCGCTCAGTGTGGGCAGCGCCTTCATCAGCGCTTCTTCGATGAGCGCCGGCGTGGCGTGTTTGGGTTCGCCGATGCCCAGGCTGATGGGCCGGAAGGCCGGGTTCGGCGTGATGCCGGCGGTGAGTTCGCGCCAGCGCTCGAAGGGATACGGGTGCAGGCGGGCGAGCAGGGGGTTCATGGGCCGGGATTATCCCGAACCCCCTGCTGCGCCGCTGCCGTGGCTTCAGGCGTGCTGCAGGCGGAAGGCCGCCACCACGTCGACCAGTTGCTGCGCTTCCTGGCGCAGGCTCTCGGCCGCGGCCGCGCTCTGCTCCACCAGGGCGGCGTTGCGCTGCGTGGTCTGGTCCATCTGAGTGACTGCCTGGCCCACCTGGGCGACACCGGCGCTCTGTTCCTGGCTGGCCGAGCTGATTTCACGCACGATGGCCGTCACGCGGGTGATGGAGTTCACCACCTCGGTCATCGTGGCGCCGGCTTCGTCGACCTGGACCGTGCCCTGCTCCACCCGCTTCACGCTCGCGGCGATGAGGCTGCGGATTTCCT
Organism: uncultured beta proteobacterium; assembly: GCA_963788035.1. GTDB lineage: Bacteria > Pseudomonadota > Gammaproteobacteria > Burkholderiales > Burkholderiaceae_C > Rubrivivax. Next base: position 601,475 of record CAWBFC010000005.1, on the reverse strand, counting down.
TGGCCGCTTCGGCGCTGCGCTGCGCCAGGCTGCGCACCTCCGAGGCCACCACCGCAAAGCCGCGGCCCTGTTCGCCTGCGCGCGCCGCTTCCACGGCGGCGTTCAGCGCCAGGATGTTGGTCTGGAAGGCGATGCCGTCGATGGTGCCGATGATGTCGGCAATCTTGCGGCTGCTTTCGTTGATGCCGCGCATGGTCTGCACCACGCGGGTGACGGCCTCGCCACCGCGGCTGGCCACCACGCTGGCGTTGTTGGCCAGGGTGTCGGCTTCCCGCGCGCTGTGCGCGTTCTGCTGCACCGTGCTGCCCAGCTGCTCCATCGAGGCCGAGGTCTCCTGCAGCGCGCTGGCCTGTTGTTCGGTGCGCGCCGAGAGGTCGGCATTGCCCTGGGCGATCTCGTTGCTGGCGCCCGCCACGCGCTCAGAGCCGCTGCGCACCTGCTGCACCACGTTGGCCAAGCTGGTCTGCATGTGCTTCAGGCCGGCCAGCAGGCTGGTGGTGTCGCCCGCGCGCAGCGGGATGTGCGTGCTGAGGTTGCCTTCGGCCACGGCACGGGCCACGCCCGCGGCCACGGCAGGTTCGCCGCCCAGCTGCTTGAGCAGGCCGCGCGTGATCACCACCGCCATCGTCACGCCCAAGGCCAGTGCCAAGCTCACCAGGCCCAGCGTGACGACGCGGCTGAACTTGTAGACCGCTGCGGCACCATCGGCCGCGTGCCCGCCGCGCTCGAAGCTGAAGGCGGTGAGTTTGTCGACCTCGGCGATGGCTTCGTCGGCCGCCATCTTCGCGGCGCCGTCGCTGATGTCGCGCGCGTCATCGGCCTTCTCGTTGCGGCCAAGATCCAGCACTTTCGAGCTGAAGCCCAGGTACTCCTTCCACTTCGTGCCAACGGCGGCGGCCAGGGCCTTTTCGTCCTCGCCGGCCGGCAACTGGGCGTGCTTGCCCAGCTGTTCGTCCACGCGGGCCTGGGCTTCCTTGAGCTTGTCTTCGTATTCGGCGCGGTAGCTGGCGTCTGCGGCGCGCGCGTGTTTCATCTCCAGATCGCGGTACTCGAGCATCGCCGCCCGTGCGGCGCCCAGGGCGCCGACGCTCGGCAGCCACTTGCTGGCCAGTTCATCGGAGGCGCCGCTCACGCGGGCCAGGTTGACCACCGATGCCACGCCGAGCAAGGCGGTCAGCGTCAGCACGGTGGCAAAGGCCAGGCTCAGGCGCGCACCGATGCGCATGCCGCTGAACCAGGCCGAAAGTCGGGCCAAGGCTTTCATCTGGCGTACTCCTGCGTGCAAGGGTGGTGGGGCTTATTTCTTGAAGCCGACGTAGGTCAGGCCCACGGTCTTGCCACCGGCGTCTTTGATCGGGTGGTAGCAGGAGTCGAACTTCGTGCCCAGCACATCGACTTCGCCGCAGAACTTCTCGCCCTTGTTCATCGCCTCGTAGGCCTTGGCGCGGGCCAGCGTGGTGCCGACGCCGCGTTTGCCTTCGGGCGTGAGCACGTTGGTGCTGACGCGCACGTAGTCGTCGCCTTCCTTGACGAACACGGTGGCGCTGGCGCCGGTGCTCTTCTTGATCTCGTCGACGACGTCGTAGTTGTTGTTGATCTTGCGCGGGCCGAAGAACAGGGCGCCGACGGTCTTGTCGCCGGCTTTGTCGGTGCCCTCGACCTTGGCTGCGCCGATCTTGGCCAGGCGTGCGTCCAGCGCGGCGATGGCGGCCTTGGGGTCGTTGGCGTGGGCAGCGAAGCTGGCGCTCAGCAGGGCGGCGGCGGCGACGAGGGCGTAGAAGCTCTTCATGGTTCGGTGTCCTTCGAAGTGAGGTGAGGGCAGGGTGGGGCTCACGGGCCACACACGGGCCCGCGATGTCCTGGGTATCGGGCTTGCCGGCGCAGACTTGAGCGCGGTCAAGCGTCGGGCGTTCTCGCGCCGATGGCGCTCAAGTTATGCCGTGGCCGGCCGAGCCTGGCCCTGCGAGCGCTGGGCTGGGGGTGGTGGCTACAGCGCGCCGCGGCAGCCCACCACGCCGCAGCGGCAGGCCAGGCGGCCTTCATGGTGGGTTTCGCCGTAGTCAACGGTGATCTCTTCACCGGGCGCGATGTCGCGCAGCGCATAGAACTCCACCCGGCCCTGGCGGATGCACAGGCGCGCGTTGGGGCGGCAGCTGTGGTTGGTGTAGCGCATGGGGTCGGCGCTCTTGCTGAAGTCGATGGCTTTGCGCGCGCTCAGCTCGACGATCATGATGCGTTCGCTGCGGGTGGCCCGGATGCGCGCTTCCTGCACGCTGATGCTCTCGCCGCGGATCTCGCCGATCTTCAAGCGCCCGCGCACCGCCTCGGCAGCGAAGGCGCCTTGGCCGTCGATGGCACTCGCGCACACCTCCACCGCGAACTTCTGGTAAGCCGGCCGTGTGGGGGCCGCGGCCGGCGGTGCGGCAGGGCGGGGGGCGGCGGCTTGGAGTTTTGGCATGGGGCGCTGGGGTCCGATGTTATCATCCGGCCCGCCTTGTGCCCCGGTAGTTGGCGCAATTTCTCAATGAAATCAAGCACTTGCGCGCGCCGCTTCGGCTGGCGTGCCAAGGCCCACGACGGCCCCCGATGCGCCTGAACCAGATCAAGCTTGCGGGCTTCAAGTCCTTCGCCGAGCCCACCACCTTCCAGCTGCCCGGGCAGCGCGTGGGCGTGGTCGGCCCCAACGGTTGCGGCAAGAGCAACATCATGGACGCCGTGCGCTGGGTGCTGGGCGAAAGCAAGGCAAGCGAACTGCGTGGCGAGAGCATGCAGGACGTCATCTTCAACGGCAGCGGCCACCGCAAGCCGGCCAGCCGTGCCAGCGTGGAGCTGGTGTTCGACAACACGCTGGCGCGCGCTGGGGGGCAGTGGAACGCGTTTGCCGAGATTGCGGTGAAGCGCGTGCTCACGCGTGACGGCACCAGCAGCTACTTCATCAACAACCAGCCGGTGCGCCGCCGTGACGTGCAAGACGTCTTTCTCGGCACCGGCCTGGGCCCGCGGGCCTACGCCATCATCGGCCAGGGCACCATCAGCCGCATCATCGAAAGCCGGCCGGAAGAGCTGCGCCTCTTCCTGGAAGAGGCCGCGGGCGTCAGCAAGTACAAAGAGCGCCGCCGGGAAACCGAGAACCGCCTGAAGGACACACGCGAGAACCTCACGCGCGTGGAAGACATCCTGCGCGAACTGGGCGGCAACCTCGAGAAGCTGGAGAAGCAGGCCGAGGTGGCGGCGCAATACCGCAGCCTGCAGGAGCAGGGCACCACCAAGCTGCACCAGCTGTGGTTCCTGAAGCACCGCGACGCCGCCAGCGAAGAGGCGCGCGTACACGCCGCCGCGCTGGCCGCCACCAACGCGCTGGAAAGCCGCATGGCCGAGCTGCGCGCCGTGGAGGCGGAACTGGAACACGTGCGCCAGGCGCACTACGCCGCCAACGACGTGCTGCACGCCAAGCAGGGTGCTTTGGGCGAAGCGGCGCTGGAAGTCAGCCGCCTGGAAGAACGCATCCGTTACGTGGTGGAAGGCCGCCAGCGCGCGCAGCAGCGCCTGGCCGACCTGAAGACACAGAACGCGCAGTGGGAAGACCGGCAGGAGACAGCCAAGGCCGAGCTGGAAGACATCGCCGCGCAGATCGAAGGTGCCGACGAGCAGGCCGGCGTGCTGGCCGCGCAGGCCGAAGAGCAGGGCTTCGAGCTGCCCACGATGGAAGACGCGGTGCGCACGGCGCAGGGCGTGGCCAACCAGCAGCGCCAGAACGTGGCGCAGGTGCAGCAGCAGATCCAGGTGCTGGCGGCCGAAAGCCGCAGCATCGAAGAACAGTCACGCGGCTTGCGCACGCGGCGCGAGCGCCTGGCCACCGAGCGCCAGGGCCTGCAGACGCCCGACATGGGCAAGATAGCCACGCTGCGCGCGCAAGAGGCCGATGCCGCCGAGCAGCGCGACGTGCTCGACGCCCGCTTGCACGAACTGCAGGAAGAAGTGCCGCAGCTCGACGAGCAGCGCCGCGCGGCGCAGGCGGCGGTGAACCAGCAATCGGCCCGGCTGTCCGACATCGGCGCCCGGCTGGATGCGTTGCGCGCACTGCAGGAAAAGGTGCAGACCGAAGGCAAGCTCAAGCCCTGGCTGGAGAAACACGGCCTCACCGGCTTGCAGGGCCTGTGGACGCAGGTGCACATCGAAGCCGGCTGGGAAACGGCGCTGGAAGCCGCTTTGCGCGAGCGCCTGAACGCGCTGGCCGTGGGCCGGCTCGACACCGTGCGTGCTTTCGCCACCGACGCGCCGCCGGCCAAGCTGGCTTTCTATGCCACGCCCGCGGGCGCCGCGCCGCACACGCACCAGACGCTGCCGCAGCTGGCGCAGCGCCTGCAACTGGGCGATGCGGGTTTGAAGGCGCTGCTGTCGGATTGGCTGGAGGGTGTGTACACCGCCACCAGCATCGACGAAGCGCTGGCGCAGCGCAGCCAGCTCACGCCAGGCGAGGTGATCATGACGCGCGAAGGCCATGCCGTCAGCGCCCACGCCGTGGCCTTCTATGCGCCCGACAGCGAACAGGCCGGCATGCTGGCGCGTGCGCAGGAGATCGAGAACCTGGGCCGCCAGCAGAAGGCGCAGGCGCTCATTGCCGACGACGCCAAGAGCGCCAGCGTGCGTCTGGAAGCCGCCTACACCGAAGCCAGCCAGCACCTGCAGACCGCGCGCCGCGAGGCCGCCGAAGCGCAGAACCGTGCCCACGGCCTGCACGTCGAACTGCTGCGCCTGACGCAGCAGGCCGATGCCGCCACCAGCCGGCGCGAGCAGCTCAGTGAGGAGCTGGCCGAGATCGACGCGCAGATGGAAGCGCTGGAAGAGCGCAAGGCCACGGGCGAGGCTCGCTTCGAGGAGTTGGACATCGGCCTGGGCGACGCGCAGCAGAAACACGCCGAACTCGAAGACGCCGTGATCGCGGCCGAACGCAAGCTGGCCGATGCGCGCGAACAGCAGCGCGCGCTGGAGCGCCAGGCGCAGGAAGCGCGCTTCCAGGCGCGTGCGCTGGCCGCACGGCGCGACGAGCTGCAGCGCAGCATCGAAACCGCCGCCGCACAGGTGGCCGCCAACCTGCAGGCCGGCGAACAGCTGCAGCTGGAGCTGGGCAGCTTCGATGACGCCGCTGCGCAGAGCGGGCTGCAGGCCGCGTTGGAACTCAAGAGCGAACGTGAACAGGCTCTCGGCCTGGCCCGCAGCGAATACGACGACCTCAGCGCGCAGCTGCGCCGCGCCGACGAGCAGAAACTCGGCTTCGAACGCAGCCTGGAGCCGCTGCGCGAGCAGATCACCAAGCTGCAGCTGGAGCTGCAGGCCGCGCAACTGGGTGGCGCGCAGTTCCTCGAGCAGCTGACGGCCGCCGAGGTCGACCTCGAAGCCTTGGCGCAAGGCATCGAGCGCGACGGCATCAAGCTCTGGGGCTTGCAGACCGAGATCGACCGCATCCAGAAAGAGATCAACGCCCTGGGCGCGGTGAACCTGGCCGCGCTGGACGAGCTGAGCGCCAGCCGTGAACGCAAGACCTTCCTCGACGCGCAGAACGCCGATCTGATGGACGCCATCGGCACGCTGGAAGACGCCATCACCAAGATCGACCTGGAAACACGCGACCTGCTGGCCAGCACCTTCAACCAGGTCAACGAGCACTTCGGGCGCATGTTCCCGACGCTCTTCGGCGGCGGCAATGCGCGGCTGGTGATGACGGGCACCGAGATCCTGGACGCCGGCGTGCAGGTGATGGCCCAGCCGCCGGGCAAGAAGAACAGCACCATCCACCTGCTCTCGGGCGGCGAGAAAGCGCTCACCGCGATTGCGCTGGTGTTCGCCATCTTCATGCTCAACCCCGCGCCCTTCTGCCTGCTGGACGAGGTGGACGCGCCGCTGGACGACGCCAACACCGAGCGCTACCGCAACCTGGTGCACGAGATGAGCCTGAAGGGCACGCAGTTCCTTTTCATCAGCCACAACAAGATCGCGATGGAGATGGCCGAGCAGCTCATCGGCGTGACGATGCAGGAGCAGGGTGTCAGCCGCATCGTCGCGGTGGACATGGAAGCGGCGCTGTCGATGGCGGAAGCCTGAATGGAGCTGGGCCTCGGCACTGCGCTGGCCCTGGCGGGCGCGGCCGTGCTGGCCGGCTTGGGCCTGCACGGCTGGTGGGCCACACGCCGCGCGGCGCAGCGCGGCTTGCCGCGCGGGGCGCCCAGCTCGGTGCTGCCCGAAGACCGCGTGGAGCCTCCGATGGGTGCCGAGCTGGCGGCTGCTGGCGAAACCGACGCCGGCCCCGACACGGAACCCGCGCCGCTGCGCACACCGGCCCGGCGTGTGCCGCGCCTGGACGCGCTGATCGACGCCATCGTGCCCATGGTGCTGGAGGCCCCCGTCAGCGGCGACATGGCCTTGCAGCACCTGCCGCCCAGCCGCCGCGCCGGCAGCAAGCCTTTCTACATCGAAGGCCTGGACACCGAAACCGGCACCTGGGAGCCGCTGCAGCCCGGCCGGCGTTATGGCGAGCTGCAGGCGGGCGTGCAGCTGGCCAGCCGCACCGGTGCTTTGGGCGAGATCGAGTACAGCGAGTTCATCCAGAAGCTGCAGGCTTTTGCCGATGCGATGGGCGCGCGCATGGATCCGCCCGACATGCTGGAGGTGGTGGCGCGCGCGCGTGAACTCGATGGCTTGACCAGCCCGCTGGACGCGCAGCTCACCGTCACGCTGCGCACCAACAGCGTGGCGTGGAGCGTGGCTTTCGTGCAGCAGGTGGCGCAGCGTGCCGGCCTCGTGCCGGGCGTGGTGCCCGGCCGCCTGGTGATGCCGGCCGACGAAGAAGGCGCACCGCCCGTGCTGGTGTTGGCGGTGGACGCGCAGGCCGCGCTGGCGGCGCTGGATCACAACCCCCACGAGAGCCCGCAGGCCACCGCCGTGCGCGAGTGTTCGCTGGTGCTGGACGTACCGCAGACGCCGGCCAGCGCCGAGCCCTTTCCGGCCTGGCATCTGCTGGGCAAGCAGTTGAGCGACGATCTCGACGCCACCGTGGTGGACGACCAGGGCCAGCCGCTGACCCTGCACGACTTTGCGGGCATCGGCCGCGAAGTGAACGAGCTCTACACACGGCTGGAAGCGCTGGACCTGGCCGCCGGCTCGGCCGCGGCGCGGCGTCTGTTCAGCTGATGCGCGCAGCCGGCCTGCGCCTGGCCACGGCCGCCGACGTGCCGGCGCTGGCCGCGCTGTATGCCGAGGCCGCGCTCGCCCTGGGCCCCAGCGTCTACGGCCCCGAGCAGGTGGCGGCCTGGGCGCGTTTCGGCCGCGACACACCGGCCTTCCATGACTACGTGCTGCACGCACGCACCTGGGTGGCCGAGGCCGGTGATGCAGGCCCGAGCGCTGCGCTGCTGCTGGGCTTCTGTGGCGTGGGTGAAGCAGGCGCCGCCGCCCTCGGTGACAGCGCCGTCGGCGAAGTGCACTCGCTTTACGTGCGGCCCGGCCACATGCGGCAGGGGCTGGGTGGGCGCCTGCTGGCCCATGCGCTGGCCGATGCACGCCAACGCGGCCTTGCGCACTTCAGCGCCTGGGTCACGCCGCTGAGCCGGCCGCTGTTTCTGCGGGCGGGCTTCGAACTCGTCGAGACCGTGATCGCGCCCTACGAAGGCGTGCTCTTCGAACGCTACCGCGTGGCCACACCCCGCGGCGCCGGCGCCTGAAATCCGCGTCCGACCGTTCCACAATCCCGCCATGCCCGACCCCGCCCTCGAAGCGCGCGCCGCCGAACTGCGCGCGCAACTGCAGCACCATGCCCACCTCTATTACGTGCTCGATGCGCCGGTGCTGCCCGATGCCGAGTACGACCGTTTGTTCCAGGCGCTGCAGGCGCTGGAGGCTGCGCACCCCGAACTGCTGACGGCCGATTCACCCACGCAGCGTGTCATCGGCCGCGTGCTGGACGGCTTTGCGCCGGTGCGGCATGCAGTGCCGATGCTGAGCATCCGCACCGAGACCGACACCACCGCGGCAGGCGCCACGGCTTTTGACGAACGCGTGCGCCGCGAGCTGGCGCTGCTGCCCGAGGCCGGGCCCGTGGCCTACAACGCCGAGCTGAAGTTCGACGGCCTGGCCATCAACCTGCGCTACGAGCACGGTGTGCTGGTGCAGGCCGCCACGCGCGGCGACGGCGAGACCGGCGAGGACGTGACGCAGAACATTCGCACCATCGGCCAGATTCCGCTGCGGCTGATCGGCACCGCCCCGCCGGTGCTGGAAGTGCGTGGCGAGGTCTACATGCGCCGCGATCACTTCGAGCGCCTGAACGAACGCCAGCGCGAGAAGGGCGAAAAAACTTACATCAACCCGCGCAACACGGCAGCGGGGGCGGTGCGCCAGCTCGACCCCGCCATCACCGCGCAGCGGCCGCTGAGCTTCTATGCCTACGGGCTGGGTGAGGTGCAGGGCTGGTTGCAGCCGCCCACGCACAGTGCCACGCTTGATGCGCTGGCGGCTTTCGGCCTGCCGGTGTGCGCCGACCGTGCGGTGGCCCTGGGCGCCGAGGGCCTGGTGGCCTTCCATGCCGCGATGGGTGCCAAGCGCGACGCACTGCCCTTCGACATCGACGGTGTGGTCTACAAGGTCGACAGCGTGGAACTGCAGCAGCGCCTGGGTTTTGTCACCCGTGAGCCGCGCTGGGCCGTGGCGCACAAGTACCCGGCGCAAGAGCAGCTCACCAGGCTGAACGCCATCGATATCCAGGTCGGCCGCACCGGCAAGCTCACGCCCGTGGCCAAGCTGGAGCCGGTGTTCGTGGGCGGCACGACAGTGAGCAACGCCACGCTGCACAACGTCTTCGAGCTGCGGCGCAAGGGCGTGCGCGTGGGTGACACGGTGATCGTGCGCCGCGCGGGCGATGTCATTCCTGAAGTGGTGGGCCGTTTCGTCGGTGCGGGCAGCGGCGAGCGCGCCGTCTACGTGCCCAACTTCCGCCAGCCACCCGCCTGCCCGGTGTGCGGCAGCCGTGTGTTGCGCGAGAAGGGCGGCATGGACCACCGCTGTACCGGTGGCCTGTTCTGCGCCGCGCAACGCAAGCAGGCGCTGCTGCATTTTGCGGGGCGGCGCGCGATGGACATCGAGGGCCTGGGCGACAAGCTCGTCGACCAACTTGTCGACGGCGGCCTCATCCGCACGCTGCCCGAGTTGTACAAGCTGGGCGTGGCCAAGCTCGCGGCGCTGGAGCGTTTCGGCGAGAAGAGCGCGGCCAACCTGGTGGACGGGTTGGAGAAGAGCAAGGCCACCACCTTCGCGCGTTTTCTCTACGCCCTGGGCATCCGCCAGGTGGGCGAGACCACCGCCAAGGACCTGGCTCGTCACTTCGGCGGCATCGACCGCCTGATGGCCGCCAGCGTCGAAGAGCTGCTGCAGGTGAAGGATGTCGGCCCCATCGTCGCGCAGAGCATCCGTACATTCTTCGACCAGCCGCACAACGTGGAGGTGGTGGAGCAACTGCGCGCCGCCGGCATCCACTGGCCCGAACAAGAGGCCGCGCTGGGCCCGCAGCCGCTGGCCGGCAAGACGCTGGTGCTCACCGGCACGCTGCCCACGCTGAGCCGCGACGACGCCAAGGCGCTGATAGAAGCAGCCGGCGGCAAGGTGTCGGGTTCGGTGTCGAAGAAGACGAACTTCGTGGTGGCCGGAGAAGAAGCCGGCAGCAAACTCGACAAGGCGCGCGAACTGGGCGTGCCCGTGCTCGACGAGGCCGGCTTGCAGGAGCTTTTGCGTGCAGAAGCCTGAACCCGCTGGCCCCCCTGCCCGACGCCTGGCACTGCTGGGCGGCGAGAGCAGCGGCAAGACCACGCTGGCCCAGGCCCTGGCCGACCAGCTGCACACGGCCTGGGTGCCCGAGTACGGCCGCGAGCTCTGGGAGCAGCTGCGCCAGACGCTGAGCGTCGAAGAACTGCTGCATGTCGGCCGCCACCAGATCGAGCTGGAAGACGCTGCCGCGGCGCAGCGCAGCGGCTGGATCGTCTGCGACACGACGCCGCTGACCACGCTGCAGTATTGCCTGCACGACCACGGCACCGCGCCCGAGGAACTGCAGGCCCTGGCCCGGCGCCGCTACGACCTGACGGTGGTGTGCGCGCCTGATTTCACTTTCGTGCAAGACGGCTGCCGCCGCGACGACAGCTTTCGCAAGGCCCAGCACGCTTGGACGCTGGCGCAGTTGCAGGCCCAGGGCGTGGCCTGCGTGCTGGCGCAGGGGCCCGTGGCGCAACGCGTGCAGCAGGTGCTGGCGGCCCTGCGCTGACGTGCTGCGCGGGCAGCCGCGACAATCCGGTTCTTGCTGCTGCAACACGAGGCCGGCCTGATGACCGTTCGAGAAATCCTGAAGATGGGCGACCCGCGCCTGCTGCGCGTGGCCCCGCCCGTGCGCGAGTTCGGCACGCCGGCGCTGAAGACGCTGATCGACGACATGTTCGAGACCATGGCCGCGGCCAACGGTGCGGGCCTGGCGGCGCCGCAGATCGGCGTCGATCTGCAACTGGTGATCTTTGGCTACACGCACAACGTGCGTTACCCCGATGCCCCGCCCGTGCCGCCCACGGTGCTGATCAACCCCGTAATCACCCCGCTGGACGAACAGCTGGTGGACGGCTGGGAAGGTTGCCTCTCTGTGCCCGGGCTGCGCGGCGTCGTGCCGCGCCATGCGCGCATCCGCTACAGCGGTTTCGACCCCGAGGGCCAGCCCATCGAGCGCGAAGCCGACGGCTTTCACGCCCGTGTGGTGCAGCACGAGTGCGACCACCTCATCGGCCGCCTCTACCCCACGCGCATGAACGACCTGGCGAAGTTCGGCTACACCAGCGTGCTCTTCCCCGAGCTGGATCCGAACGCTGATGACTGAGCCTGGGCGTGCAAGGCCGGCAGGCCTTGTGCGCCTGGCGAAGGACGGGCGGCGCTTTTTGTTGCGGCGCTTGGGCCCGCGCAACAAGCCTTTACATCCCGCAGGGTCGGCCTGTGCCCATGCGGCGCCGTTGTAGGACCATGACGCCGATGCAAACCTCTGCCCGCAGCGCTTGCCCGCAACGCCACCCTGGCCTGGCCTGGCCGGCCCTGCTGTGGGCCCTGGGCCTGGCCCTCATGCTGGCGCTGGGGGCACCTCTGGCCCATGCCGAAGACGACCCGCCCGGCCGCGTGGGCCGGCTGGCCGATTTCAACGGCAGCGTCTCCTGGTGGGACAGCGACACCGGCGAATGGGCCGAGGCTGAACGCAACCGCCCCCTGACCAGCGGTGACCGTGTCAGCACCGCGCAGAACGGCCGTGCCGAGTTGCGCGTGGGCTCGACCGTGCTGCGCCTGGCCGCGGGCACGGAGTTCGAGGTGCTGCGCCTGGATGACGAACGTCTCGTTTTTCAGCTGCACAGCGGCGGCGTGGCCTTGCGCGTGCGCTCGCGCGACATCGCGGACGAGTTGGAACTGGTCACCGACGAAGCGCGCTTGCGCCCGCTGCGCGCCGGGCATTACTTGCTCTTGCGCACTGACGACACCACCACCGCCGGTGCCTGGCGAGGTGAATGGCATGTGCGCGGCGAACGCGGCGACGACGGCCTGCTTGTCGGCCCCGAGCGCTGGGCGGAGCTTTACCGCGTGGGCCGCCGGGGCGAGGCCGGCGAGTTGCGCAGCGCCTGGGTATCGCCGCGTGACGACAGCTTCACGCGCTGGGCGCAGAACGAAGACGCGCGTGACGAGCGCAGCGCTTCGACGCGGTATGTGTCGCCCGAAATGACAGGCGTGGAAGACCTCGACCGCCACGGCCGGTGGGAACAGCACCCGGAGTACGGTGCCCTGTGGCTGCCGCTGGCGGTGCGCGCCGATTGGGCACCCTATCGCCATGGCCGCTGGGCCTGGGTGCGGCCCTGGGGCTGGACCTGGATCGACGAAGCACCGTGGGGTTTTGCACCCTTCCACTACGGCCGGTGGGTGAACTGGCGCGGCCGCTGGGGCTGGGTGCCCGGGGCCTTCGTCGCGCGCCCGGTGTATGCGCCGGCGTTGGTGGCTTGGGTGGGCGGCAGCGGCTGGGGGGTCTCGGTGCGCATCGGCAGCCCGGCGGTGGGCTGGCTGCCGCTGGCGCCGCGGGAGGTCTACACGCCGCATTACCGCCACACGCCGCGTTACGTCGAGCGTGTGAACCCGGCGCCGCCTTACCGCTGGCGCCATCCGCCGGGGCAGGTGCCCACGGGGCCTGTCAGCTATGGCAACCAGGGTGTGCCGAACGCCGTGACCGTGGTGCCGAGCGACGTGCTGGTGCGCCGCCAGCCCGTGGCGGGCAGCATGGTGGGGCCGCAGCGCGATGGCGGCCGTGGGCCAGCCCAGGTGCCGCTGGTGGGGCAGGCACCGCCGGACGGGCCGGCCTTTGTCGGCCCGCGTGCGCCGCGGCCAGCGGTGCGCGTGGAACGGCCGCAGCCTCTTGAGCGGCCGGATCGCCCGGATCGCCCAGATCGGGTCGATCGACCCGATGGGCCGCGCCGCCCTGAAGCCGTGAGCCCGCCGACGGTGGTGCCCGGCGGTGCGTCGCCGCGGCCCGTGCTGCCAACCGTGGAACCGCGCCCGGCACGGCCGCCCGAAGGTGAGCGCCGCGTGCGCGACGATGGCCGCGGCGAGGAGCGCCGGGACGACCGACGCGTAGATCGGCGTGACGACAAGCGCGACGACCGCCAGGACACCCGGCGGGAAACGCGGCGCGACGAAGTGCGCGATCTGCGCCGCCCTGAGCAGGCCGTGGGCCCTGCGGCGCCCCGGCCGTCCGCGCCGCCATCGCCACCCGCCGCTGCGCCGCGCCCGGCGCCGCCACAGCCACAGCCACCCGCGGTGGGCCCGCAGAGGCCGGAACGCCCCGCAGCGCCGGCACCGTCGGAGCGGGCCAACACGCCCGATCGCCAGCGCGACCGCCAAGACCTGCGCTGATCCCAGCCGCCGCGCGCGGCCCAGGCCGAGCGCGGCGCTGTCAGGCTCAGCGCAGCAGCGGCCTCAACACCGGCCACACATTGGCCAGCATGCGTGGGTGGGCCTCGGCCTTGGGGTGGATGCGGTCGGGCTGGAACATGGCTTCGGCGTCGGGCCCGTCGGCCACGCCGGCCAGCAGGAAGGGCACCAGCGCAGCGCCCTCGGCCTTGGCCACGGTGGCAAAGAGCGCAGTGAAGGCTTCGCCGTACTGTCGCCCATAGTTCGGCGGCACGGCCATGCCGGCAATGAGCACGCGCGCGCCCGCGGCCTTGGCGGCCTGCGCCATGGCGCTGAGGTTGGCCTGTGTCTGGGCCAGAGGCAGGCCGCGCAATGCATCGTTGCCCCCCAACTCCAGCACCACCACCGACGGTTTGTGCTGGGCCAGCAGCGCGGGCAGGCGGGCCCGCCCGCCCGAGGTGGTGTCGCCGCTGATGCTGGCGTTCACGACGGCGGCGGCCACGCCCTCGCGCGCCAGGCGGGCCTCCATCAAGGCCACCCAGCCGCTGCCGCGCGGCAGGCCGTACTCGGCCGAGAGGCTGTCGCCCACCACCAGAACCTTGCGTGGGTTCGCCCCCACGCCGCTTGCGGCCGCGCCGCCCGCGGCCGCGGCCAGCGCGCCGAGCGCGCTACAGTGCATCAGGAAGGCGCGCCGCGCCTGGGCAGAAGCTTCGATGTCAGAACCTCTCATAGATGTGCGCAGTGTCAGCAAGCAAGTGGCCGATGCCACCGGAGCCTTGACCATTCTCGACGACATCAAGTTCCAGTTGCGACCGCGTGAGAGTGTGGCCATCGTCGGCGCCTCGGGCTCGGGCAAGAGCACGCTGCTGTCCATCCTGGCCGGGCTCGACGTGCCGTCCTCCGGCACGGTGATGCTGGCAGGGCGCGATCTCTTCCAGCTCGACGAAGACGCCCGCGCCGCGCTGCGCGCCCAGCAGATGGGTTTCGTCTTCCAGAGTTTCCAACTGCTCGGCAACCTCACGGCGCTGGAAAACGTGATGCTGCCTCTGGAGTTGATGGGCCGCAACGACGCCCGCAGTGCGGCCACCGAAATGCTGCGGCGTGTCGGCCTGGGCGAACGCCTGGCGCACTACCCCAAGCTGCTGTCGGGCGGTGAACAGCAGCGTGTGGCGCTGGCGCGGGCTTTTGTGGTGCGGCCGGCACTGCTGCTGGCCGATGAGCCGACCGGCAGCCTCGACTTCGCCACTGGCGAACGCGTGATGGCGCTGATGTTCGAGCTGAACCGAGAGGCCGGCACGACGCTGGTGCTGGTGACGCACGACCGCGGCATTGCTGCGCGCTGTGATCGCCAGTTGGTCATCGAAGCCGGGCGCCTCTTGCCCGAGCGGGCTGGCGCTCTGCCGGCCTGAAGCACCGGTAGCCGAAGCGTCCCGAGGCCGGCGCGCGGTATTCAGTCGAAAGCGCGGGCGACCTGGGCCTGAGCCTTCGGTACCACGACGGCCTGGCCCCACAGGCCGCCGCGCGTGGGCAGGCACACCCGGTAGGTGGTCTCGGTCTCCAGGATGGCCATGACCGGCTGGTGCTCGGTGCCGAAAGCCGCGGGCAGTGGGGCGCCCACCTCGGCGTGCACGGCTGCACCGCCGTGGTTGAACTGCAGGCTGTGCAGCCGATGCCCGGTTGGCGTCAGCCCATTGAATCGGGCGACGGCCTCGTATAACGCTTCGGCGTGTTCGGGGTTGTCAGCGGCGGGAACGAAGAACTTGACCACGTCGGGTGTCCGGGGATGTGCCGCAGCAGTCGCTGCAGCGTGCGGTTTGAGCAGGGTCGGCGCGCAGTTTGGCGGGCTAGGGGCGGCTGCTCACGCGGGCCAGCCCCGCCTGGGCATCGGCAGGAAAGCGGATGCCGTCGCAGCTGTTGAAGACGAGGCCGTCGCAAGGGTTGGTGGAGGCCAGCGCCAGGCGGTAGTAAAGCGCGGCCGCCTGCGGCCGGCCGCGTGCCTCGGCGGCACGGCCGAGGTAGTAGTAAGCGAGATCGGTGTGGTGGCCGATGCGCACCACCTCTATCACCAACTCCGGCCACACCTGGTTGGCGTGCAGCCCGCGCAGGGCCGGTCGGGCTGCGCGCCAGGAACCTGCGCAAGCCAGATCACAAGCCAGGCGCAGACGGCCGGCGTCCAACTCGGTGGTGATCTGGTGCTGTTCGATGGGGTCGGTGGTGCCTGCGCGATCGGTAGCGCATGCAGACAGACCCAGCACCAGGCCGCAGGCCAGCGCAGTGGCCAGGCGGCTGCACGGAAGGGGGTTCAAAGCCGGCATGCGGTGTTGAAGAACTCGCCTTGCGGAGGGGGCGGGCTGCGCGTCAGGGCTGGTAGCAGGCGCCCGAGGGGTCGACCACGATCTGCAGCAGATCACCACCGGCACCGCCCCAGATGTTGCCGGCCGTGAACACCAGGCAACCCTCGCCCTTGTAGAGCACCTGCATGCGGCGGGCGTCGTTGCCGAAGTAGAAAGGGATCCACCGTTTGCCCGATTCGTAGGTGTGCGAGCGATCGGGCGCGCGGCCCAGGACCTCTTGCACCTCGCTCGGTTCCATGCCGATCACCAGTTTGGCGAACTTGCTTTCTGGGGCCGGCGTGCCGACGATCTCGCCGGTGTACTTGCCGTTGCGCGAGGGCACAGTGCGTGAGGCGGTGCTCGTGCCACCCGCGCCCACGGCGGGTGTTGCTCCTGGCGCCGCCGCTGGCTGTGCCACGGGCTGGTTGCTTGCACAGCCCGCCAGGAGAAGTGCAGCCACGCCCAAACCGAGCTGGCGCAAAAAGGGGGTGGTGAGCTGGGCAAGGGGGTGATGGCAGAACTTCAAACGGGAGACTCCCTGGTCATGGTGTGGAGGGTCAAGGCGAAAAAATGGCCGGCATGGCGCGGGCAAGTTGCGGCTTGAAAGCCGGACCTCAACGCCGATCGAGCGTGTTCAGTGAGCGGCTGGCCTCGATGATAGGCAAACCCCTCAGGGCTGAAGAACCCGCGCCTCGGTGGGGCGTGCTTCAGCGCCGCGTGCCCCCGAGGGCCAGCAGAAGGCCGCCCGCCACCATGGCGGCCACACCAGCCCAAACCGGCACGTTCACCGTTTCCTTTTCTTTGACGGAGAGTTCGACGGGGCCCAGTTTCACCGCTGTGGTGTCCTTGGTGTAACTGAAACTGCCGTAAGCCAGGCCCAGGCCTCCGCCGACGAGCAATGCGATGCCTATCCATCTGCTGGCGTTCATGGTGGTGCGCTCCCTGAAAAAGAAACCAAGGCGGCGAGCCGGCCCGGCGGGCCGGGCTTGCGCCCTCGACAGCCATTGAAGCACATGGTGGAGCGCTACACCGGCCGAAGCGCCGGGCCGCCGCGAGCCCGGCGGTTGGAATTCGTGACAGCCCTAACGTTTGAGATAACCGGACCGCTGCGGCGGGACGGCTTGGCCCGGGCTGGGAAAATGTACCGCGTACCGCCAGACCGGGCCAAGACAGCCCGCCATTGGGGGTCCGGTGGTTCAGCGAGGGGTTAGGCCTCACCTGTGAATGAGGCGATTCGCTGCCACTCAGCGCGGGAGATGACATGCGTTGTGAGCGTTGTGCCGTACCACGGCTCAAGGCCTCGTACCTGCATACCAAGACGGTCCATGACTCGCCCAGACGCAGTGTTGTCCGGGTGCCTGACAGCGACCAGTTCCTGGATGGGAAAACTCTCGAAAGCGAAAGCTGCCATGCGACGAGCGGCTTCAATTGCTAGGCCTTGGCGCCAGAAGTCCGGATGCAGACGCCAACCGATTTCGATGGGATTGTTCTTCAGACTGTTGAGATCTTCGGGTGGCAATGCGTCTCTGCGAAGGTATTGGATGCACCCTGCACCGGCGACGCGTTCGCTCTTGGTATCAATGAAGGCCCACCAACTCGTTCCCCACGTTTCCCAGCAGCGCTTCACCCGCGCGATCACCGATGCGGTCTGCTCTCTAGTCTCTGTCTGGCCACCTACGAACTGCATCACTTCTGGGAGACTGTTCATCGCGTGCAGTCCGTCGAGATGGCGCTCCTCGAATGGTTCGAGACGAAGTCGCCGAGTGTGTAGCGTGGTGGTGCGCAATGATGCTCCCTGTGAGGCCTAACGTTCGAGTTAACCGGCCCGGTGCGGCGGGATGGCTTGGACCGGACTGGGACAATGTACCGCGTACCCCAGGCCGGGCCAAGACAGCCCGCCGTAGCGGGTCCGGTGGTTCAACGAGGTGTTAGGCCTCTCTCGCACAGGCGAACTAAAGACTCTTCCCTGATGTGCTTAGAATAATTAATTCCAAGCACGCCAGCATCATGACCTGAATTGCCAAGCGATTACATCGCATCAAGTACTCGGCGTAAGACATGTGATGCACTGCACCAGTACCCCCGCTGCGATATGAAATGTTGCGTCGGGAATCATCTAGTTTGAACCATCGGTGATGCGAAGCGTTTCTGACTGTGCTGTCGTATTCGGCTACCAGCCAGGATAGCTCGGCGTTCGTGGCGAAGCAGGTGGTCCGGTTTGCCTTATTGATCGTTCGGAACTGCTTTAGGTCCATTGCATTCATCTGATCAAATGGCCGCCCGCTGATGATGTTGTTCAACGCCGCTGGTATATCCAGGTGAGAACCAAGCACTTCAAATGCGTTTCCATAGAACATTCTAGTCTTATCAAAATCTGAGGAAGTCGCTACTGCGCTTGCGGGCAGCGGTAGTTGGCGGCGCACATAAATCAGCGTTTGGCTGAATTCGGCATAGCCTCGAAAATACTCTGAGATAATTTCAGAGTACGTAGAGAAACGTTCACTCTTCAGGTCGCTTTGATAATGTTCGACTAGCTTCTGATACTCTGCTGCATTCGTGGCATTGGCAGTCTGCAGAGTCTTGCTGAGTGGGTTGAGCCAAGTCTCCGCGTTCGGTGCAAGGAACCGTATAACGAAGTTAAACAAAGCATTCTCAAGGTTTTGGTTCGCGTCGCGCGGCATGCCCCAAAATTCGTCCAATTGGGACTGCAGATTGGCGTGCTGGCCAGTACGATGAAATCTGAGCGCGCGATCTAGAGTGCGCCAAGTCTTTTCTGCATATGGCAGAGTACCAAGCGCAACGGCCGTATCCATGACGACTGGGCCAGGAAATCCTTGTGGGATGTCGTACTCGGCGTCTGTCGGGCGGGGGGCATCAAACGACGGGAAGTAGAGATCCTGATGTAGCTTGTCTTGCGCGATTGTGAAGCCCGCACCGACGTTGACTACCAGGCCTTCTTGATCACCAGGTTCGGCGTTCTCGCCCCACCGTATTTTCACTCTGGGCGGTTGATCTAGGATGAGTGTGAGTTGGACCGGCGTTCCGCAGTGGGGACACGGGAAACTGACAGGCTGCTCGACTTCGTGGCCTACTTGAATTCGAGCCGTGATTGGCTTGCTGCAGGCGAGGCAGGTAATCCAGGTGCGGCTGATCATGTGTTTTCTGCTTGCGACGGCACAGCGGTGATTTTGAGAGGCCTAACGTTCGAGCTAACCCCGACCGCGGAGGCAGGCGGCGTAAGCCCGGTGACTGATGATGCTACGAACGGCGGGCGCCGGGCTTACGACGCCTGCCGTAGCGGGTCGGGGGCTGAGCGAGGGGTTAGGCATCGCCGCGAACACTTGTGGCGATGATCTCACAACGTGCGATTCCGACATGACCGTAAATGCCATTTGGGCTGATGTAACCGACGACTTCAACGTTTGCGGAGCCATCTTCCCAGGGACTCTTCGGCCGGTTTACGCCAACAACGGAGTATCTTTGCGGGCTCAGCCAGCAAATATTCTTGGGCGGAAAAGCGAAGAAGCTTTTCTCGAACCCAAAAGACCAAGTCCCGCGCAAGCGAACTTCCGTATAGCCATAACTAGTCCATATTCGCTTTCGCGTTTCTGGACCAGCGTTCCAATACTCAATGCCCTTTCGGTGGCCTGCAGCGTATGCAAGTCTCTTAGGTCCTTGGTCACCGTTCTCGGGAAAGTATGGCTCCACAAACCCGCGAAAAAATGCGCGAATGAACTCTTTCGTTGCCCATTGCTCATCTTCAAGGCTGGTGCTGGGCTGAGAAGATACGTACGTCCAAGCCAATGCGCGCACTTCAATTGGTGCTTCATCTGATGCGAAGGCATTCAGTGAGATGGCTAGGCCGGCCACGGTGGTGATTAAGGTTGGGCGCAGATGAGATTGCATTGCGATGCCTAACGTTCGAGTTAACCGGCCCGATGCGGCGGGATGGCTTGGCCCGGGCTGGGAGAATGTACCGCGTACCCCAGGCCGGGCCAAGACAGCCCGCCGTAGCGGGTCCGGTGGTTCAACGAGGGGTTAGGGCGCACTCGCAGTTGCCTCGGCCAGGTGTTTTGCAGCCTCTGTGAGGCGCTCAGGTTGAGACGAGTAGATTTCGGGAGACTTTCCGACGGTGACCAGAGTGGCCGCTTGGATGAGCGACACCTCTGCGAGTGGGACTCCAACGATGCGCGTGGATGCTTGTTGGAAACCGCGCTGACCGTTGCCCATGTAGGAAAGCGACAGGAACAAGGTAGTTCTCTCGCCCTGTGACAGATGGGTCTTGACCAGTAGTGACCAAATAAGCGTGGTCACGTTCCATCCGAGATCGCTGCCGCCTGTGGGTCGACGCAGTTCTTGGACCATGTGCCTAGCGACGTGAGCGTCGAGGTTGGCAGCGTACGCGGTTTGGAGCACTTTGACGAGTGGCTCTGCAGGCCTCTGTTCGTAGGCGCCTGCGCGGGAGAGGAGTTTGTCGATGTCGGGGTGGTACGTCTGGAAGACGAAGACGTCGTACGAGAGAAAGGCCGCTGCAGCAACAGCGATGAGAGCGCTCACGAGGAGCAGGAAGCGGCGGAGAACCCTCATGGTCGGCTTGTGCGCCCTAACGTTCGAGTTAACCGGCCCGATGCGGCGGGATGGCTTGGCCCGGGCTGGGAGAATGTACCGCGTACCCCAGACCGGGCCAAGACAGCCCGCCGTAGCGGGTCCGGTGGTTCAACGAGGGGCTAGCCCGCGCGCGCGCAGTTTGAAGAAACAGAGATTCAGTCTCCATAGCGTGTGACGCGATCCATACTTTTCTTCGCCATTTCGAGGAGATCCAGTCGCGTGAGGTGATCGTTGGGCCGCGTGACAGTCATACAGACGTTCTCAATGATGTTGAGAGCAGTGTGAGGCGCGAAGACATGCGGGCCACGAAGTTCAAGAAGAACGGTTCGAATGTGCGGCTGGTCTTCGGGGTTCAGCGTTTTGATGATCTCTGGCCACTGAGCTCCACGCCCCTTCAGGGCAAGTACGTCTGTCAAAAGACCTGCTGCCGCGTTGGTTTCCTGATACGAAGTGGAAGGCCCCTTGCTTCGAACTCTTGGGTGACGCGTTGGCGCCCTGTAACTGGACCTCCATCGCAAGTAGAGCGCAAAGAGTGCGGCGAGACCGAGTAACAGCAGCGCCACTTTCAGGGAGAGGTCCATGTATTGGTATTGAAGATGTGTTCAGCGCAAAACTGGTGGGTTGCGCGGCCTAACGTTCGAGCTAACCCCGACCGCGGAGGCGGGACGGCTTGCCCGCGTGGTGCAGCATAAACCAGCGCGCCGCGCGGGCAAGACGCCCTGCCGTAGCGGGTCGGGGGCTGAGCGAGGGGTTAGGCCGCGCGCTGAAGAGCTGCAGAGTTGGTGCGTCGGGTCTTCACGCATGGCGATGTGCAGCGGCGCGCAAGCGCTGTAGCTGAATTCCGCCGCCAACGACCCAGCAGGCCGCAGCCTGAGTGCAGACATGGCGGCGGACCAACGAACTGACTCACGCGAGCGGTGGGAGAGAAGAGGGCGGATCCCGCGCAGCGCAAAGACAAGTGAAGCTGTGTGAGAACCCCGAGCCTGGCGAACGGCTGGCGCCGGGGTTCAGATTCACTTTTCGCACCGTGACAGATCACCGGAGCGTGCTGCGATGGCTGAAGGACTTGAAACGCAGCGGGCATGTTGGATAGCTGCGGTGCCACGGTTGCTGATGCCCGCTGTGTGCGGCCTAACGTTCGAGTTAACCGGCCCGATGCGGCGGGATGGCTTGGCCCGGGTTGGGAGAATGTACCGCGTACCCCAAGCCGGGCCAAGACAGCCCGCCGTAGCGGGTCCGGTGGTTAAACGAGGGGTTAGGCGTCACTCTTGGCGAGGGCGAGGAGTTTCTGCGTTGTTGCCCAATTTCTTGTGGTGACTTCTTTGCCGACCTTGCCAACAAGCGCTGCGCCCGCCTTGCTTTCAAGTATTCCATTTGCGCAGTGGAGGTAAGCCGCGTGCTTGCCCACAAGAAACGTCTCGGGTGGTTGAAGCAACGGCTCCAATGACTTGAGTGATGAGAGCGTTGCTGAGTCCTGCGCGAATGTGACAACCTGGCGCTTGGCTTCCTCGGCGTCGCCGTGGAAGGGACTCGCGGTCACGATGTGATCCAGTTCAGTCAATGACTTCACGACGACCGGAACGTCAAAGCCGAATGTCTCGACTATTGCCTTCTCAAGAATCTTGGCATTCTTCGACGAGGATGGCTCTGCGCCATCAAAGACGGCGTTCCCGCTGTTCAGCAGCGTCTTCACCTTCGTATGACCGAGGCGTGTCAGCAGGTCCCTCAGGTCTGCCATCGGCAGGCGCTTGGCCTTGCCGACGTTGATTCCTCGGAGCAGTGCGACAAAAGTGTGCATGTGACGCCTAACGTTCGAGCTAACCGGACCGCTGCGGTGGGACGGCTTGGCCCGGGTTGGGAAAATGTACCGCATACCCCAAGCCGGGCCAAGACGGCCCGCCGTAGCGGGTCCGGTGGTTCAGCGAGGGGTTAGGCGTCGGCGCCGTGCAGCCAAGAGCTTATTGCCTTCTGCGCCAGTATTCGGGGCGGCGGCCATGATGTGCAATGGCGCTTATGCGAACCACTTTGTCTACGACTCGATAGAGTATTGAGAATGGATACCGTCCAATCGGGAAAAGGCTGCGCCCTTTCGACGTGGGCGTTCCGATGCCTGGAAAATCGCCAATCAGGCGAGCCTTGGACTCGAAGGTATCAAGAAAATTCTCTGCGGCAAAGGTGCCGAACTGCTGCTTGCAGAAGGATGCGGCTCCTGCCAGTTCCTTTTCCGCTTCTGGTGTCAGGACATAGGTCACTTCAGCGACGCACGAATACGCTGAACTGCCTCAGGGCCAACTACCCACTGGGCGTGGCCATCTGCGATTTGACCCTCCCGGCGATCAGCCTCCGTGGACCAAGCCTCTTCCCACTCGGGGTCATGCCCGAGGCTTGCCAGAAGTCTGTCTACCAGGCGTGATCTTTCCGCCTGCGGCAGGCTCAACGCCTCTGCCTCAAGAATGTCTATCGGGATGGTCATGGCTCACCTCATCTCTGCGTCAGGGCGCAAGCATGCCACAGGTGCGTGGGGTGACTGGTTTCGTGGGGACACGCCTGGCGCGTGCATCCGACGCCTAACGTTTGAGCTAACCGGACCGCTACGGCGGGATGGCTTGGCCCGGGCTGCGAAAATGTACCGCGTACCGCAGGCCGGGCCAAGACAGCCCGCCGTAGCGGGTCCGGTGGTTCAACGAGGGGTTAGGCCTCAGACGCCGAGTGAGAAGAATGGGCTTCAGTTCCATTTCCAGTATCTTCGCACTGACGCCGCAAAGTCGTTGAATGGTGCCGTTCTGCTGTTGGTGAAGTGCTTGACAGAGACGCCTGTGGGAAGCGACGGCAGGGCCGGAGGGGAGCCGGTGTCTAAAGCCACAAGTGGCTTTATGGTCCAGCCGGCAGCAATGAAGTCCTGAAGATAGCCAGCACAACTTGGATAATTGACGCCCTTTGACTTGCAGCCACGTGGCCACATGGTGCAAAGAATCGCGTCTGGCCGATTCAGGGCCACGTCAGCGATGAAGTCCTGGGGGAGTATCCGTGACTCCTGTAGCGAGGAGTCCTTTGCCCACAATATAAAGGTTCCGGAGGTTGAATATGACATCAGTCTTCGGTCTTTGTTGCGTATGCCCGCGAGTGCGCGAACGAGCGAGGACTTTCCAGCGGATGCATTCCCAACTATCACGTACGCGTCCATAGTGTCTCCTGAGGCCTAACGTTCGAGCTAACACCGACCGCGGAGGCGGGACGGCTTGCCCGCGCGGTGCAGCATAAACCGGCGCGCCGCGCGGGCAAGCTGGCCTGCCGTAGTGGGTCGGGGGCTGAGCGAGGGGTTAGGCGCCACTGCGCTACCGTTCAGAAGAATGCTTTGGATTGAACGCCGGCGTGTACACGATGCCGCGTAGCACCAATAGCGTGGTTGGGAGCGCTACGGACACTGCCGCCGCTAATGCCAGAAGTTGGAACTCCAGAGAGTTAGCGGTCAGGTTGCCTCCAAAGGACTTCTGTACCCAGTAACCCAGAAAAGACGCTGGGACGGCATAAACCAGACCCAACGCACTTCTTGCTCGAATCTCAGTCACAAGCTCTAGTCCGCACTTGGCACACACAAAACTGCCCTGGCTTTGGGGCATGCGACTACTCCGCAGAAGCTTACCCTCGCATTTCGGGCAAGCACTGCTGAGGAAAGATGTCTCTAGAACTGGTGTTGAAGACTTCATGAGATGAGCCGGGAAAGTTATTTTGGTGGCGCCTAACGTTCGAGTTAACCGGCCCGATGCGGCGGGATGGCTTGGCCCGGGCTGGGAAATGTACCGCATACCCCAGGCCGGGCCAAGGCAGCCCGCCGTAGCGGGTCCGGTGGTTCAACGAGGTGTTAGGCCTCAACTCGGATACTGAACTCGTAGAGCTTTCCGTCGGCGAGGCGAAGCAGCGACGAAATGGGCGCCTCCGCTTCCATGTGGGTACTCGGTTGATGCTCTGATTTGATGTCAATGATAAATCGATTATTGGCAGTCTTTGCGCACCAGACCTGAAGAGTGCTGCCGTTCGTGAGTGCCAGCGGAAATGGCGCGCCGATGGTGAGCAGGCCAGTAACTTCGGGGTCTGCTTGAAGCTGCAGAGTTGCGATATGGCTGAGAGTGTCGAGTATTGACCCTCTCCAGTGAGCTTCGATTGCGATGGAAAGATTGACCTTCAAAGGTGCTCCGAGATTCCGGCGAATTGCCTAGTCAGAGGCGTGTAGCAGCGAGGTACAAGACTCCGGCGGCGTCAATCGCAGCGGCTGAATTTGAGGCCTAACGTTCGAGCTAACCCCGACCGCGGAGGCAGGACGGCTTGCCCGCGTGGTGCAGCATAAACCAGCGCGCCGCGCGGGCAAGACGGCCTGCCGTAGTGGGTCGGGGGCTGAGCGAGGGGTTAGGCCGCACTGCTACGGCACGATGCGGGCTTTGACGGCTGTTGCTTCTGCTAGCGCGTTGAGTAGACGCCGAGCATGTGTCGCAGCCAGCGTTGGCCCGGAGTTTTCTGGCGGCCGGAGGTCTGGAACGCTTTCGATGGCGACCACCTGCAATGGCCTTCCCTGATGTGTACTCGGTACATCGCGTCTAACAGCGAAGACGATGTAGCTTTGGCCCACCTCCATATTGAGTTGATTGCACAGGACCAACGCTATATACGCACGAGTGAGTTGGTGTCCGTCCGATTTCCAGACCCTGCTTGGCCGCAGAGAGAACAAGGCGTAGTCCTTCGTGCGAACCTCATCAACGACATGCACTTCAGCTACGACGGCGCTCTTCTCGACCTGCTGTATCCAACGTCTGTGTTCTTGCTTCTCTCGGACTTCGGTTGTCTCCGAAGGGTCGGAGATATGCATGGCGACGCAGCCGGCAGCTACGTGGCTAAGCGAACAAAGGAACAGGAAGACGACAATGCATGGCATCTGTGCGGCCTAACGTTTGAGCTGACACCGACCGCGGAGGCGGGACGGCTTGCCCGTGTGGTGCAGCATAAACCAGTGCGCCACACGGGCAAGCTGGCCCGCCGTAGCGGGTCGGTGCCGAGCGAAGGGTTAGGCAGCACGCTCAGGTGTAGCCGGGAAAAACGAACCGAGAAGGCATAGCCCAGCGCATGCGCTGCGTACAACGCAGCCCAGAGACGGCGGCGAGAAAAGGTGCTGGTAGCGGCCCGTGCCACGACTTGTGGCCCAGACCGAGCGCAGGCGGGCCGCACGCGATGTGATGGAGCGAGAGTCAGGCGGGCTGATGCGCTGGCCGCAGAAGCCGCGCAAGCTTGCCCGGAGCGCGTGTCTGCGCGGCGACGCCCGCGAACAGGTGGTGATGAGTTGCAATGTTGCCCGTGCTGCCTAACGTTCGAGCTAACCCCGACCGCGGAGGCGGGACGGCTTGCCCGCGTGGTGCAGCATAAACCAGCGCGCCACGCGGGCAAGCTGGCCCGCCGTAGCGGGTCGGGGGCTGAGCGAGGGGTTAGGCCACGCTCTTTGGTGCGCGCCAGACATGCTCCGTTTGGGTGCGTTCAAGGTGGGTTCCAGACCGCAGCTGAAATGGTTGGGCAGCTTGGGCGCTTACACGGGAAACTCACGAGAAGCGAGTAGGGCCACAGTTGCATTGAGATCGCGTTTGCGCGTTTGGTACGGGATAGGGTGATCTGCTGTGCAATGAAGGCTTTGACCTTCGTTGAGCCAAGGCCCGATACAACCACGCTCTCGGTTCGCGCTAGTAGTTGGACCGCAGCGACTGCATAAGCAACCTCTACCTCGTCGGGTAGAACGTAGAGTACCCCGAGCTTAGTGGGTACAAGGAGTTCGACTCGCCTGTGGTTACAGACCCAAGTAGTTTCAGCGCCAGTGCAACTTACTTCGGTGCGAAACGGCACGTTTTCAGTTTCTCCAACAACCGGACACGTGACGATTGCCGATAACCTTGTTTTGTCGTTTGGAAGAATTTCGCTCACCCGCGTGAGCGTCTTGTCGTCGGCGTCGTGATGTCCTAGGCACGCTTCGCTTACGAGGCTCTCTTTGGAGCGGGACGAGATATCTACCGACCTTGAGGGAGGATGCCAAGCATGCGCCGCCTGCATGAAGGAGAGCATACCGACTACAAGAGCGATGGCGTGGTGTTGGTGCATTTGCGGGGCCTAACGTTCGAGTTAACCGGCCCGATGCGGTGGGATGGCTTGGCCCGGGTTGGGAAAATGTACCGCGTACCCCAAGCCGGGCCAAGACAGCCCGCCGTAGCGGGTCCGGTGGTTCAACGAGGTGTTAGGCCTCAGCTGTGTTCTCCAACCCGGTCTGCTGGATGGTTCACCCCGTCGTTCAGAGTGACCGGCTCAAGATCAAAGGGGTTGACGCCCTCCAGGCAGCCTACGTTGTAGCCGTACTGATCTGGGAACGAGCGGCGTTGATGATGCGTATAGATGCCACAGTTTGAACAAAAGTAGTGTTTTGCCACCTTCGTATTGAACTGGTACAGCTTCAGTGCTTCTTCACCCTGGATGATCTTTATACCCGACAAAACTACCGATGCAACAATTGCACCTTTTCTTCGGCAGATAGAGCAGTCACAGCGGCGAGGGTTAACGATTCCGTCTGGAAGATCCAGTTCGAGGACGACTGCGCCGCAGTGGCATGAGAGCCGATGCTTTGGCTGGATAGATACACCACCGACGGACTTGATCATGGGCGAGTAGAGGAAAGGCTGGCTTCTGAGGCCTAACGTTCGAGCTAACCCCGACCGCGGAGGCGGGCGGCGTAAGCCCGGTGTCCGATGATGCTACGAATGGCGGGCGCCGGGCTTACGACGCCTGCCGTAGCGGGTCGGGGGCTGAGCGAGGGGTTAGGCCGCGCTCGACGCCGCTGGAGGCCGCTACTGAACAATGCCCTGTTCCTTGTAGCTGGCATAGCCCGCCTTGCACAGGTTTGTGAGCTCTTTGACAAGCACCGGCTCGACTGAGCTGAAGTTGAAGCAAGACTTGCCTTGCATGCGGGCCTGTAGCTCCGGGGATACCGAAGCCAGAAGCTCCGGTTTCATGTAGACCGGCATGAGGTGAAAGCTGACATAGGACTTCTTGAGCTGGACGGCGCCGAAGAACACCGGCTTCTTGTTCTTCTGGACGTGCTTGGTGTCCACGTAGAGTTCCTGCCCGTCGTCGCGTGTGGCCACGAGCTTGGCGGCATACGGCGCCATGACTTTGCGAAGCTCTTCGAAGACGGGAGCCAGATCAGGCATGAGGCACCTCAGGCTGTGGAGTGGCGAGGACTTGGCTTGCGCGGCCTAACGTTCGAGCTAAGCTGCCCGCGTAGGCATGCGTTGTAAGCTTGGTTCGCGAAGATGTACAGGGTACCGCGAACCAGGCTTACAACGCATGCCGTAGCGGGTCAGCTTGAGCGAGGGGTTAGGCGTCGCTTTGCGGCCGTGGCGGGCGGCCTGCTTTCAGCCAACTTGCCAGTGACGTACTTGTGCAGGACGCTTGCGATGAGGGTTTGGTACGGCATCCCCTCCTCAAGTGCCTTCGCCTGAATGTCCAGTAGGTCCACGGAGGACAAGCGGATGTTCACGCGCTTGTCCTTGATCGCGGTCGCTCGCGCCGCAGCCCGCAGGCGCTGAAGCTCAGCCTTCCCTGCGCTGGGCTTCAGCTTGCCAGCTTCGTAGGCCTCGAGAACTTCAAGTTCGTACGGATCCAACTTAGACATCGTCTGACTCCTGCGCGATGAAGTCTCGCGTGGCCTTTCGGCTCGGGATGATCGTCTTCAGGAAGAAGTGATCATCTTCCTCGACGAAAGGTACCAAGTACGCGTATCCGAAGACCTCTACGACCATGATTCTCTGGCGCGGGTACTTCTTCGGGTTTGGGTGCGGCACAACCTCCAGCAGAGCTCCGCCTTCCACTGCGACCGTGATCTCTTCGAAGGAGATTCCGCGCTCAGCCTTCAGAAGCTCATTCTTGTCTGGCGGCCATCTGAACGGTTTCATCTCTGCGATCGTAGCAGATCCGTGTGCCGATTGTCTTCAGGGGCAGTCGAGAGCCAGAAGGTGCGTCCTGCGACGCCTAACGTTCGAGCTAACCCCGACCGCGGAGGCAGGCGTTATAAGCCCGGTGCGTGATGATGCTACCGCTGGCACGGACCGGGCTTACAACGCCTGCCGTAGTGGGTCGGGGGCTGAGCGAGGGGTTAGGCGTCGGCGTCATCTTGGCGCGGTGCTCTGTGTCTCCCGGGGAGCGGCAGGTTCGTTCAGGTTCTGGCGATGTGCATCTGAGATGTCGGGCTCGTTCGGAAGTTCTCTGAACTGGCCCGAGGCCGGGTCGCGTTGATTCTGTGTTCCGTACCACTGTGGCTTTCCGAGGCTGTGGAGGAGCCGGTCCCACGTTGCGGTCTGCAGCCAGCGGGCAAAGCGACTGTCAGGATTCAGCGTTGCCGCAACGGTTGCCAAGGCGTGTGCGAGTCTGTAGTCGTTCGGCTGAGTGCCGTGCTGCATGATGAGAGCGGCATTCTCATAGTCGAGTGACGTGCGAATTGAGCCTTGCTTCAGCATGGCGAGTACCTCAACGCGACGCTCAGCGTCTGCTTTGGCGGCGGCTGCCCAGCCCTCTGGCGTGATACCGCTACGACGTACCCGTTGATCTGCCGCGACGAGCTGGGAAAGACGTTGATTCGGAAGATCTGAAGCGCTCGCAAGTGCGAAGTGAAGCAGCAGTGCAACGAGAGCGAGTGTCTTCATTTCTGACGCCTAACGTCGAGCTAACCCCGACCGCGGAGGCAGGCGGCGTAAGCCCGGTGACCGATGATGCTACGAACGGCGGGCGCCGGGCTTACGCCGCCTGCCGTAGCGGGTCGGGGGCTGAGCGAGGGGTTAGGCCTCAAAGAGTACGCCCTTGGACAGCTCTGCATTCGGAAACTGAACGTACAAGCGAGCGCTTGGCCGATTGGTCTGCCTCTTTGGCAGAGGCTGGAAACGTGACGCGGAAGGTTGGGATGCTCCCAGGAACGCGCCTGGCTGCGACGTAGACCGCGCTTCGGGTTTCAAGTGCGGCACACATACCCTTGAGAACCAGCTCTGAGAAGTCCGAGTCTTTTCGAGGTACGGTCCTTACCTCAAGGAGAGAGAAGGCCGCTTCGCGCTGTGACTCGACTAGGTGGCCGGAGCGACTGCCCTCCGCGCCGAGTTGCACCGGTGGCTCGGGCGTTAGCGCCTCAGGCGAGGCCTCCACAGGCAGCACCAGGGTGCTGAAAAGCAACGACAGAATGATTCTTGGCATTTGAGGCCTAACGTTTGAGCTAACCGCGTCCCGCGCGGCAAGGCGCTTGGGCGGCGTGGCGCAGCATAAGCCAAGGCGCCACGCCGCCCAAGCGGCTTGCCGTGTGGGGTCGCGGCTGAGCGAAGGGTTAGGCCGCACGCCGGACGCTGGAAGCCTTGGCGCCCCGGGCGTTTTTGGTGCTTAAGCGCGGTGTGACTGCGAAGACAGAGGGCTCTTTCGCCGCCGCTGACCGCCTTGGCGAACGGCACAGTTCGGCACTTGGCGGCGAGACGATGAACTGGCTGACGCTAGCCGCAGGCGTGGAGAGGCCGGATCCCGCGCAGCGCTGACATGAACGATGCAGTTCTTGGACGCTTGCGGTTGAGCGACCGAAGACGTTCGCCTGCGCAGGCTTCTTCTGCTGGGCGTCTGCAGGTGTGCGCCGTAGTTGAAGCATGGATTTCACCGCGGCGGGCATCTTGGAAAGCCGAAGTGGTTCGACTGCTCATGCCCGCTGTGTGCGGCCTAACGTTTGAGCTGACACCGACCGCGGAGGCGGGACGGCTTGCCCGTGTGGTGCAGCATAAACCAGTGCGCCACACGGGCAAGCTGGCCCGCCGTAGCGGGTCGGTGCCGAGCGAAGGGTTAGGCAGCACGCTCAGGTGTAGCCGGGAAAAACGAACCGAGAAGGCATAGCCCAGCGCATGCGCTGCGTACAACGCAGCCCAGAGACGGCGGCGAGAAAAGGTGCTGGTAGCGGCCCGTGCCACGACTTGTGGCCCAGACCGAGCGCAGGCGGGCCGCACGCGATGTGATGGAGCGAGAGTCAGGCGGGCTGATGCGCTGGCCGCAGAAGCCGCGCAAGCTTGCCCGGAGCGCGTGTCTGCGCGGCGACGCCCGCGAACAGGTGGTGATGAGTTGCAATGTTGCCCGTGCTGCCTAACGTTTGAGCTAACACCGACCGCGGAGGCGGGACGGCTTGCCCGTGCGGCGCAGGATAAACCAAGGCGCCGCACGGGCAAGCTGGCCCGCCGTAGCGGGTCGGTGCTGAGCGAAGGGTTAGGCCGCGCACTGGAGAGCTGCGGAGTTGGTTTGTCGGGTTTTCACGCACGGCGAGGAGCAGCGGCGCGCAAGCGCTGCAGTTGATTTCCGCCGCCGCTGACCAGGCAGGCCGCAGCTTGAGTGCAGGCACGGCGGCGGACCGATGAACTGGATGACGCGAGCCATGGGAGAGATAAAGGCGGATCCCGCGCAGCGCAAAGACAAGCGAAGCTTTGCGAGAACCCCGGGCATGGCGAACGGCTAACGCCAGCGCTCAGCTTCACTTTTCGCACCGTGACAGCTCCCCGGAGCGCGCTCCGACGGCTGCTGGACTTGAAACGCGGCGGGCATGCTGGATAGCTGAGGTGCCACGCTTGCTCACGCCCGCTGTGTGCGGCCTAACGTTCGAGCTAACCGGACCGCTGCGGCGGGACGGCTTGGCCCGGGTTGGGAGAATGTACCGCGTACCCCAAGCCGGGCCAAGACGGCCCGCCGTAGCGGGTCCGGTGGTTCAGCGAGGGGTTATGCCGCACCCGACTGACACGACATGTGTTCCTGATGACAGGCCACCAAAGCCAACCCGTCTCGGCTGACTGCAGAGCAGGGGCGGTACTCCGCCGCTGCGGGAAGCGCGTTGACTCCAGCGGCTCGCTGCGCGAGGCGCGGTGAGCACCGGAAGCTTGTGTTCGCGTAGTTTTACCTGCTGTCCGTGCACGAGGAACACACGGAGTTGCCTCGGTGCCGGCCCAGTAATTGGCTGTTGGCAACTCGGAGTCTTCAGCCTGGGGAGGCGCCGACGCTTCTGAATCCGAAGCGGGCGTCTTCATGATTGAAGGCGCCACAGTCGCGAGCTTTGCTTTCGTGCGCCAAAACTGCTGAACGAAGCCTTGCGATGCATGCGGGAAGCGCGTTCTGTGCGGCATAACGTTCGAGCTAACCCCGACCGCGGAGGCAGGTGGCGTAAGCCCGGTGACCGATGATGCTACGAACGGCGGGCGCCGGGCTTACGCCGCCTGCCGTAGCGGGTCGGGGGCTGAGCGAGGGGTTAGGCCTCACTGAGCCACCAGCCAATGGGGGCGCCATTTTCCGCGTAGACGTTGCCATACTCCCAAATCGCTCCTGGCGTTCTTGCCACCAGTTCTGTGAATAGCGCTTCGATACCCTTGAATCCCGTTTCAATCGGGATCGTGTAGGCAAGGCCACGCTTGATCTTTCCGTCAAGTCGTCCGCGAAGTTCTGCCTGAACCCTGGCTGAAAGTTCTTCTTCGATCTCGGCGGCCGGCTGCTCCGTGAATACTCGAACTGCGACGTTCCTTCCACGAGTTAAAACCTCATACGAACCATCATCTGCGACTTCGATCACATCACCCGCGGCTATTCCGTAGGCGAGGCCAGGCGTGAAAAGCAGCGTGAAGCGCTTCTCGCCAAGGGACTCGACGTGTACAGGCTCGTAGGCGGGTTTACCGTGGCTTTCGCCAACGTGGAGAAGTACGTGCATTGGTGTTGTGTGAGGCCTAACGTTCGAGCTAACCCCGACCGCGGAGGCGGGACGGCTTGCCCGCGTGGTGCAGCATAAACCAGCGCGCCGCGCGGGCAAGACGGCCCGCCGTAGTGGGTCGGGGGCTGAGCGAGGGGTTAGGCCTCACTGAGGTTGCGCTGCTTGGTGCCTTTTCTCGGTAGGTCCTGGCTCTCATGAAGACGCTCGATTCTCGTAGAAGGCGTCGATCGCCTCAGCGACGATTGCATGCATTCCTGAGCCGTTCTCTGGCACTAGCGGCTTTTCTGTGTCGTGTTCGAGGTAGAACCCAACAAACGGTGCAATCTCCTCACCGTTCAGTTCTCCTGGGTAGGAACTCCCATCCAACACGGCGCAAACTCGAAAGAGAAGGTCCTTCGCGATGTCTCGGTTCTGGTCAATTCTGGACAGGCCATACTGTTCAAGCACCTCGACTGTGTCCTTGATCAACTGCGTCAGAAGAGCCGCGGCGTGTTCGCTGTGGAGGGTATCGTTGGTGATTGCATTCATGAGTGCTTCCGGGTCGCGGCAAAGGACCGGCCGCTCTGTTGCTTGTCGTGAGCCGAAGCGTGTTGTGTGAGGCCAAACGTTTGAGCTGACACCGACCGCGTAGGCGGGACGGCTTGCCCGCGTGGTGCAGGATAACCCAGGCGCCACACGGGCAAGCTGGCCCGCCGTAGCGGGTCGGTGCCGAGCGAAGGGTTAGGCAGCACGCACAGGTGCGGCGGACGAAAACGAGCGGTGAAGACGCAGCCCGGCGCTCGCGCCGCGTACACCGCAGCCCAGAAACTTGGGTGAGTGAAGGCGTTGGTAGCGGCCTGTGCCGCGACTTGTGGCACAGCCCGAACAGAAACGGGCCGCCATGCGAGGAGGTGGAGCGAGACGGCAGGGGGCTGATGCGCTGACCGGAGAAGTGCGCGATTTCCTCTCCGGAGCGCGTGTCTGTGCGGCGACGCCCGCGAACAGGTGGTGATGAGCTGCAATGTTGCCCGTGCTGCCTAACGTTCGAGCTAAGTGGACCTGCGCGGTAAGGCGCTTGGGCCGCGCGGAGCATGATAGACAAGGGTGTAGCGCGGCCCAAGCGGCTTGCCGTGCTGGGTCCGCGACTTGAGCGAGGGGTTAGGCCTCGCCCGCGGAAGGGCGGATGTGTTGGAGTGCTAAAGCGAGCAGACACACTATGAGCAAGACGCTGAACTCCGAGCCGTTGCGCCCGAGGCCGACGACAAACCAGCCAGCTTTGGCATGGACCATGACGATTCCGAGAGCGTAGATGGCAGCGAAGAGAACTGCCAGCGGCGCGACCCAACGGCCAAGCAGAAGGACGAGGGAGCCGACGATTTCGATGCAGGTGACGGCGGCCGCCCAGTAGAACCCGCCCGGGAAACCTTGGGCGTCGAGGAATGAACCGAAGGGAGCAACGCCGCCCGCAACGAGGCGAGCCCAGCCATGCGCGGCGATGATGCCCGCCAGAGTGACCCGCAGGATGAGCCAGCCTGCGCGAGACCGAGACTCAGGCGACTGCAGCGCGGCGGGGAGTCGGATTCCAGGCATGGCGACGGCAAAAGGTGTGTGAATGCGAGGCCTAACGTTCGAGCTAACCGGACCGCTGCGGCGGGATGGCTTGGCCCGGGCTGGGAAAATGTACCGCGTACCCCAGGCCGGGCCAAGACAGCCCGCCGTAGCGGGTCCGGTGGTTCAGCGAGGGGTTAGGCCGCTCTCGCGGTACTTGGCTAGACAACTGTGGCATTTAGGAATGTTCTTTTGCCACTACGCATGCGCTTGCTAGCCTTGGGGTTTGCGAACGCATCTAAAAGCGCCGAGTTCAAGTCGTACACCCGTGGATCGAAGCCTGAAGCTTCCTGTGCCTGTTCGAAGCCAGTAGATGTTCCGTTTGCAGCAAGCGCAACTGCGTCGATGAAACTATTGGGAATTCCCATATTGGTCGGCTCGTCGAATGATTGTTTGCACCCTTCCACGTCTTTCGCGTGAAAGTTTCGACACTTGGACGGACGCACGGGATACGCGGAGCACTGGCCCTCCTTGAGAAGTGGGCAGGGCTGATTCACGGCCAGGTGCTGAGCATGAGAGAGGTTCTTCACTTGTGCGACGTTGAGTTCCGCCTGCTTCAGAACGTGCGCCTTCTGCGCCGGTGTGAACTGGGCTTCGATGAACTGCTGAATGGCCAGGACTTCTGAAGCTCTGGCCTCCACCTTGTAGTAGCAGCAGTACGAGCAACCGGCCGTGCAGGCCATCTTCTCTGAAGATGTGGCGTGCGCCACATGAATGACTGAGTCCAGCCGCTTGTAGAAGGCGATTTGCGCCTCGTGCGGTGGCTTGCGGGCAAGCTCCGCCTTTGCCGTGCGTTGCTCGGCTTCTGCGGAGTTCTGGAAGAGGTCAAGGAGCATGTTTTGAGCGGCCTAACGTTTGAGCTGACACCGACCGCGTAGGCGGGACGGCTTGCCCGTGTAGTGCAGGATAACCCAGGCGCCACACGGGCAAGCAGGCTCGCCGTAGCGGGTCGGTGCCGAGCGAAGGGTTAGGCAGCACGCTCGGGTGCGACGCGGGACAACGAACAGAAAAGGCGTAGACCGGCGCTTGCGCCGCGTGCAACACAGCCCAAAAACTTATGCGAGGGACGGCGCTGGTAGCGGCCCGTGCCACGACTTCTGACCCAGCCCGAGACGAGACGGGCCGCAATGCGAGGCGATGGAGCGAGACCGCGGCGGGCTGATTCGCTGGCCGAGGAAGCCCGCGATTGCCTGTCCGGAGCGCGTGTCTGCGCGGCGACGCCCGCGAACGGGTGGTGATGAGCTGCAATACTGCCCGTGCTGCCTAACGTTCGAGCTAACCCCGACCGCGGAGGCGGGACAGCTTGCCCGCGTGGTGCAGCATAAACTAGCGCGCCGCGCGGGCAAGACGGCCCGCCGTAGTGGGTCGGGGGCTGAGCGAGGGGTTAGGCCCCACTTGTTCTCGCTGGGTTCAGTGATGAATGGTGGTTGACGATGCGCCACTGGCCATGCACGACGCTCACGACCAAGGTGAACCTTGCTGGGTACTCTGCACAACCAGATGTGGACTGTTTGGTGACCACATAGGCGCCGGAGCACACGTAGATGGATTCGCAGCTCTGTGTGTGAAGCGTGTCTTGAACCACCTCGGCTCTTAGACCTTGGCGGAACGCTTCAGAGAAGTAGCGCCTGACGCCTTCCGCGTCGGTGATGAGGTTCGCAGCGTATGTGCCCCAGAGGACGGCTTCTTTTGAGTAGAGCGAACAGAGCGCATCTAGGTCGTTCGCGTTGAAGTGCTCGACCCAGGCTGCGAGCAGTCGCGCCGCTGGATTCTGTTTTGGCTGTGACACGACTTCTCTTGGGTGCTGGGCGAGTGAGATTGGTTTTGGCTGTGGGGCCTAACGTTTGAGCTAAGCGCGACCCGTGCGGCAAGGCGCTTGGGCGGCGTGGTGCAGCATAAACCAGCGCGCCACGACGCCCAAGCGGCTTGCCGTGCGGGGTCGCGCTTGAGCGAAGGGTTAGGCCGCGCGCTGGAGAGCTGCAGAGTTGGTGCGCCGGGTCTTCACGCATGGCGAGGTGCAGCGGCGCGCTAGCGCTGTAGCTGATTTTCGCCGCCGCTGGCCCAGCAGGCCGAAGCATGAGCGCAGGCATGGCGGCGGACCGACGAACTGGCTAACGGGAGCGGTGGGAGATAAGAGGGCGGTTCCCGCGCAGCGCAAAGACAAGCGATGCTGTATAAGAACCCCGGGCATAGTGAACGGCAAACGCCGACGCTCAGATTCTGCTTTCCCACCGTGACCGCTGACCGGAGTGCGCCCTGGCCCCTGATGGTTTTGAAACGCGGCGGGCATGTTGGAGAGCCGAGGTGCGACGCTTGCTGATGCCCGCTGTGTGCGGCCTAACGTTCGAGCTAACCCCGACCGCGGAGGCGGGACGGCTTGCCCGCGCGGTGCAGCATAAACCGGCGCGCCGCGCGGGCAAGCTGGCCTGCCGTAGCGGGTCGGGGGCTGAGCGAGGGGTTAGGCCTCACGGAGCCGGCTCAAAGTGGGCGTACGTGGATCACCGTGGGAGGCCGAGGCCTTCCGAAGGTCGTGCAGGTCGTGGTGGGCGATGCGAATCTTGATTTCTACGCCGGTTGCCACACGGGTGAGACTTTGTGTTGTGAGAAGCGAAGTGAGATCGACTTCAAGTTCTTCGTTGATTTTCAGTGTCGAGCCATCGATTACTGCGAAGGAGAGAGCAATGTCATTCTCTGTTCTGACTTGATAGTTGTTCAAGGCTAGATTGAAGGCTGAGACGGTAGCTCTCATCTTGTTCCCTTCAGCCACGCAGTGAGCGGCGCTGCGCGCCAGTTGACACGGCGCTACGCGTGCGGTGGCGGTGTCCTGGCTGTTTCGCGATGCTGGCGTGGCAACGATGCAGTTTGTGAGGCCTAACGTTCGAGCTAACCCCGACCGCGGAGGCAGGGCGGCTTGCCCGTGCGGTGCAGCATAAACCAGCGCGCCGCGCGGGCAAGCGGGCCTGCCGTAGCGGGTCGGGGGCTGAGCGAGGGGTTAGGCATCGCTAGCGCCACGTTGGCGTGGATTCCAGGAGCCGCGGGCACTCCTTCCGAGGACACCAGGTTGAGACAATCGCCTGCCATCCGTGACATGACACCCGATACAAATCAGAAGCAGTCAGCGGTTCGACATAGCAAGAATCAGTCGATCGACGCTCCTGTTGACCGAAGTAGTGACCTTGGGCAGCCAAACCCCTGATTGCTGCGACTGCGGTTAGAGAATCCTCGATCGAAGAGCGCACTTCGTACGTCCGGTCGTAGATCGTCGTTTGTACGACCAAGCCAGAGTCACTGCACTCCCACGAGGCAGCCCTCCCGATGCAGTGTGCTTCAAAGAATGCCGGGTCGCCAAGCTGCGCACCATGGCTAGCGCATCGAACAGTAACCTGAAACCTATCGGGTCCCGAGGAACGCTTCAGCAATAAGGCCTGCATCGAAGTCGCGCTCACTTTATGTCGTTGGACGCAGGTCAATGATTCGATGGTCGACCGTTCTTTGCTTGAGAGTGCTTGAGAATGCGTGCGTAGATTGGCATCCGCGTCCGCCATCGTCGCCACGACTACGAACAGAAGAGCAACGATTAGCCGAAACAATTTCATGCGATGCCTAACGTTCGAGTTAACCGGCCCGGTGCGGCGGGATGGCTTGGCCCGGGCTGGGAGAATGTACCGCGTACCCCAGACCGGGCCAAGACAGCCCGCCGTAGCGGGTCCGGTGGTTCAACGAGGGGTTAGGCATCAGCGCATTAGATCAATGCCAGTGCAGTCTCGCCTTCAGCCACGACCTCTGTTGCAAGCTTCTGATCCATTGTTGCCAGCTTCCCCTTGTTTGCCCTTGCAAGCGCAAGCAGGTAGCTGTCTGTAACTCGACTGTGGCTAGACAAGAGGTCTGGATTGACGAGTTCGCTGTCGACGAGGCTGATGCTGTCAGGCCAAAAAGTATGTCCGGGCAGGCTCCGGATCGCTGCCAATGCAGCGACGACAGTACTTGGCGGGCCCGGAGAGTTTAGGTACTTCGGATGTCCGACGATGCGAAGAAGACCGTTCTCAGTAATTGGACAGGTGGCGAACGCCTTGTGCCCGACCCGACCGAACCACTCATGCGCTTGATCATGCTGAACGTGCGCGGGGTCGATCAGGGAAATCAGGACGTTCACGTCCAGAAGGTAGCGAGTCATGGCTGGTCGTCGCGGAGTTGGTTCACAAGCTCGAGCGTGATAGGAACCGAAGATTTGCGACTTGGCAGCAGCGGTATGCCGTTGCGCTCGGTCTTTGCATTTCGGGTGCCACGAGTCAGCCCCTGCCTAGCAAGCGCTGAGATCACTTCACCGATGCTTCTGTGCTCCCGTTCCGCGAGGTGCTTCGCCGCAGCCAGTACGTCATCGTCTATGGCAAGTGTCGTTCGCATGGCCTCGCACCAAGGAGAGTGTTTGATGCTAAGCATCATACATCACGCACCAAAGAAGCGGTGGACTGATGGTCGCACTCGGCAGAAGTCCGGTTTCTGATGCCTAACGTTCGAGCTAACCCCGACCGCGGAGGCAGGCGGCGTAAGCCCGGTGACCGATGATGCTACGAACGGCGGGCGCCGGGCTTACGACGCCTGCCGTAGCGGGTCGGGGGCTGAGCGAGGGGTTAGGCCTCAGTGCGCGGAGGCTGGCGCATTGTGATTTCACCGGAACTAGCCCTCCATGAAGGTGCGAAGCTTCTTCAGGAACGCAACGTCTTCCGCTGAAGCGCCGGGCATGGGCTTCGCCTCTGGATCAAAGTCGGGGTGTAGGAGCTGCCACGCGGGAACGCCACAATTCTCGGCGATGAGCCCCAGAGTGTCGACAGTAACTGCGTTCTCTCCCTTCACGATTCGATCAATCAGCTTCGTATCCAGTCTTTTGCTCATTGACCAGGCTCTGATGCTGCCGGGCGTGCCATCAACTGCATTTACGGAAATCATCCTGCGAACGTTCTTCGCGAGCGTGGCGCGGGCTTCGCTTGTCATGCAAGGTTCTTCTGCGGAAAGTGGTGAATCTGGGGCCTAACGTTCGAGCTAAGCTGCCCGCGTAGGCAGGCTTTGTAAGGCCAGTCCGCGAAGATGTACAGGTTACCGCTGACTGGCCTTACAAAGCCTGCCGTAGCGGGTCAGCTTGAGCGAGGGGTTAGGCGTCGGCGCGCGGCGCATGGGGACGAAGTCTAGGCTATGATGTGTATGAAGCACAAGAAAGGTATGCACAGTGCGAACGAACATTGTCATTGACGACAAGCTCATGGCCGACACGCTCAAGGCAACAGGTCTAAAGACGAAGCGTGAGGCTGTTGAGCTTGGATTGCGGACGCTCCTTCGCCTTCGGCAGCAGGCAGAGATCAAGAAGCTTCGAGGCAGGATTACCTGGGAGGGTGATCTTGACGCGATGAGGCGCGACAAGTGATTCTGGTCGACTCCAGCGTCTGGATCGACTACTTTCGAGGACGGCCGACTTCGCAGACAGGTCTCCTTGAGGGTTTGCTCGATTCGCAGGAACTTGGGATCGGTGACCTGAACTTCATTGAGGTTCTGCAAGGCTGCAAGATCGAGAAGGAGTTCAACGAGGTCAAACGACTGCTGGGCAGGCTTGAACTTGTAGTTCTCGGTGGACCTGACGTGGTTGTTCCTGCGGCCAAGAACTACTTGAAGCTTCGCCAACTTGGAGTCACTGTTCGCGGCACGATCGATGTCGCACTCGCTACGCGATGCATCGTTGATGGGCACACGTTGCTCCACAGCGACCGTGACTTTGATGCCTTTGAGAAGCATCTCGGACTGAGGTGCGTCTTCTCCGACGCCTAACGTTCGAGCTAACCGGACCGCTGCGGTGGGACGGCTTGGCCCGGGCTGGGAAAATGTACCGCGTACCCCAGGCCGGGCCAAGACGGCCCGCCGTAGCGGGTCCGGTGGTTCAGCGAGGGGTTAGGCGTCGCGTTTAGCTGCCCGAACTAAGATTAGCGATAGTCCTGCGCAGAAGAGTAGGAAAGCGCTTGGCTCAGGCACGGCACTGACTGAGACGTTGTCGAGTACACCGTCAGTCGATACTGTTCCAGTGCTGACATCAAGAAAGCTAATCCTGGTGTTTGCTCCGAGTGCTGTGAACGTGAATGAGTATTGAGAGAGAACGGTGGAAAAAGTCGATGAGCCAGTCGTATCAACCACGGTCGAACTGAAAATTAATTGACTATTCGACATGTCGATGGCAGAGATCTGAAGGCTCTGCGCAATGCTGTTGGTTCCAAACTTCCCGTAGCTGAATTCGAGGGAATAGGTTGTCCCAGGTTGAGTTTGCAACAGCTGCTCAACAGCGCCAGTTGCCGCCGTGTCGCCTGATCCGAAGAATGCGGCATATTGCCCGGTGGGGAAGGGCCCTGCGCCGACGTATGCGGATGCGGGACCGATGGCAGCAAAGCCACTAGTCACCCATGCCGTGTTGCCAAGTTCAAAGTCTCCGTTCACTGCGATGTTTGTGCTTGCATGTGCAAAGCTCGCGCCCAGGCACAGTGCACAGGTCAGACTTGGTAGCCAGTAAGTTCTCACAAGTGGTCTCCCTTTGCGATGGCGGTGCTGACCAGCATAGTGGCCGACTGCAAATGGCGCAACCGCACAAGGTGGAACGTGTTGCGCGGCGGCTTCCTGCGACGCCTAACGTTTGAGCTAACCGCGACCCGCGCGGCGAGGCGCTTGGGCGGCGTGGCGCAGCATAAGCGAAGGTGCCACGACGCCCAAGCGGCTTGCCGTGTGGGGTCGCGGCTGAGCGAAGGGTTAGGCAGCACGCACAGGTGCAACCCGGGACAACGATTGGAGAAGGCATAGCCCGGCGCTTGCGCCGCGTACACCGGCGCCCTGAGCATGGCGAAATGGGAAGCGCTGGTAGCGGCCCGCGGCTCGACTTGTGATCCGGACCGAGTTGAAACGGGACGCAGCGCGAAGCGGTGGGGAGAAACCGAGGCAGGCCGATGCGCTGGCCGGAGGAGTCAGGGATTACCTGCCCGGAGCGCGTGTCTGTGCGGCGACGCCCGCGAACAGGTGGCGACGAGCTGCTCTGTTGCCCGTGCTGCCTAACGTTTGAGCTGACACCGACCGCGGAGGCGGGACGGCTTGCCCGTGTGGTGCAGCATAAACCAGCGCGCCACACGGGCAAGCTGGCCCGCCGTAGCGGGTCGGTGCCGAGCGAAGGGTTAGGCCGCGCACTGGAGAACTGCAGAGTTGGTGCGCCGGGTTTTGGCGTAATGCGAGGAGCGGCGGCGCGCAAGCGCTGTAGCTGATTTCCGCCGCCACTGGCCCAGCAGGCCGCAGCCTGAGTGCGAGCAGGGCGGCGGACCAACGAACTGGCTGACGCGAGCGGCGGGAGAGTAAAGGGTGAATCCCGCGAAGCGCAAAGGCAAGCCATTCTGAGCGAGCACCCTGGGCATGGCGAACGGCTGACGCCGGGGCGCAGATTTACTTCTCGCACCGTGACAGCTCACCGGAGCGGGCTCCGACGGCGGAGGGACTTGAAACGCGGCGGGCATGTTGGATAGCTGAGGTGTCACGCTTGCTGATGCCCGCTGGGTGCGGCCTAACGTTCGAGCTAACCGGCCCGCCGTAGCGGGTCCGGTGGTTCAGCGAGGGGTTAGCCGTCACCGTGTTCTGGGAGCTTTGAGCGACCAGACCTTTAGCTTGCAGTGCTTCGCGGCGTGGACAAAGTCTTTGTCGGTGCTCAACAGAGCAGCCTCATGCCTTATGCAGAGTTGTGCGATCAGCGCGTCGACGGTACCAAGCTGTACGCCGGCTCGGCGGCATGAGTTTCGGAGGGTTGCCGCTGCGATATGGTCCTCCCGGTCCGGTTGAATCAAACCCAGAGCTGAAAAGCGCTCCACGATCTGCTCGCTCGCCTTGGCTCCTGCGAAGCCTTGAAGAAGCTCTTGCAGGACGAGGCCAGTTGTGATGACCACATCCGCGCCGGATAGGGCGTCCTTTAGTGCCTGCACCTCAGGTTCTTCAGCTTCAGCATCGCGTCGTAGTGCGAGCGACCAAACGCTCGTATCGACAAGCAGCGTCACTTTCGCGAGCGCTCCGCCTTGTAGTCATACGACTTGTCCCACTCAAGCTTGCCCATCAAGTCGAGCACTTTCTTCTGTTGGCGCCGTGCGATGAACTCCTGAAGGGCCATGGTGACGGCGGCCTTCTTCGTGCGCTCTCCGCTCACCTCAAGGGCGCGGTCGAGTAGGTCCGGATCTATTGCGAGGTTGGTAGCCATGTGCATCTCCTTGTGTGAGAGTCTACACAGCAGCGACGAGTCTGGCAAACGGACGAGACGAGGGCCGAACGGGCGGATGTGACGGCTAACGTTCGAGCTAACTCCGACCGCGGAGGCAGGACGGCTTGCCCGTGTGGTGCAGCATAAACCAGCGCGCCGCACGGGCAAGACGGCCTGCCGTAGTGGGTCGGGGGCTGAGCGAGGGGTTAGGCCGCACTTCGCCCGGCAGCTAGACGTTGCTGCGCGGCTGAACTTGCAGCGCGAGTAGACGCCATTGCCCGCCACGTTTGACGTATGTAGCGGTATAGCGAAGCTTGGTTGGGCTGATGTCGGGTTCTCCAGAGGCTGCTTCATGAAGCTCGTCTGTTCCGAAAACCAAGGCGACACTATCTTCCAGTAGTACTGAGCGCTCCGAGCTTGATTGACTGATCAGTTGCGTCTTTAGGACACTTCGAATCAAGTGCTCCTTGTCTGTCGTTGTTCCGCGGCTGGAGTTGAAGCGAAAGGCGTCGTCAACCAGCCGACGCAGTGCTGTCTCGTCTCGGGCCACCTCGGCTGCGACAAACTCGTCGTCGGCGGCTAGGACGCGCTGCTCTTCGATCGATGGTGAGGTGTTCAAGATGGGTGGTGATCTTGAGGAGCTCGGTTGTGCGGCCTAACGTTCGAGCTAACCCCGACCGCGGAGGCGGGACGGCTTGCCCGCGCGGTGCAGCATAAACCAGCGCGCCGCGCGGGCAAGACGGCCCGCCGTAGTGGGTCGGGGGCTGAGCGAGGGGTTAGGCCTCACACGGGCGCGCATGACTCATGCTTCGGACTGTGATTTCGTGAGGAGACCGCTTGCGAGCCTTGCGTGGAGCAAGCTGGAAAGCCTTTCGTAATCGTGCTCGCTTTCGGATGCAACGTACATGAGGTCCCCGAAGGCTTCAGCATAGTCATCAAGGTACAGGCCGTCGTCACCGTAGTACTTTGCGGCAAAGGCGTTTCCTTCTTCATTCAAGTCTTCGTCGATGAACTTTCCATCGCAGTACTTGAATAAGAATTCTGTTCCAGTCATGTTGCCGCGAACGACCTTGGCTACGTCATTTGGCTCATCGTTCATGTGAATCTCGCCCGCCCAGCCCTTCTCAAAGCACCAGCGCAGGAACAAGCCGATATGGGTGCCGCCGTGTTCAGTCTGTTGACCCTCGGGGAAGTTGCCGCCGTAGTGCCAACTCGCGTCGT
This sequence comes from uncultured beta proteobacterium, assembly GCA_963788035.1. GTDB lineage: Bacteria > Pseudomonadota > Gammaproteobacteria > Burkholderiales > Burkholderiaceae_C > Rubrivivax. The sequence continues at coordinate 558,730 of CAWBFC010000005.1, read as the reverse complement.
CGTACTTCATAGGTGTTTGTGAGGCCTAACGTTCGAGCTAACCGGACCCCGGCGGCGGGATGGCTTGGCCCGGGCTGGGAAAATGTACCGCGTACCCCAGGCCGGGCCAAGACAGCCCGCTGTTGGGGGTCCGGTGGTTCAGCGAGGGGTTAGGCCACACCGCGCTCACCGTTGCCCTAGCGTGCGAGTTCGCTCAGTTCAGAACCAGCCAGCCTGTAGCTCAACCTGTCTTCGACAAGCCGTGCACCAAGGCTCTCGTAGAAGGCGATTCCCTTGGCGTTTGAGGCCTTTACCGGCCAGTCGATACGGCTGCAGCCGTACTCCGTGGCATGTGTTGCCACCCAGGCCATGAGAGCACGGCCAATGCCTCGACCGCGCTCTGAGCTACACACGTAGAGTTCTTTCAACTGACACTGCGTGCGTCTCTCCATTTCTGGTTCAACGATGGAGTATGCGAATGTGAGTGCGGCGAGGCCCACAACCCTCCCGTCTTTGCCCTCCGCGACGACGAGTCGATGTGGTGAGGTTGGCGAGAGGAGGTTCTCGCGTGCGTGTTCACGAACAGTCTCTTTGCTGGCCGGCGAAGAGGGGTTGTAGTACGCATTGATTTCGCAGAGCAAGTCGATGGTTGACTCATGCTGATTCGAGGAAACGAGACCGATGCGCATGGCGGTGTTTCTGTGTGGCCTAACGTTCGAGCTAACCCCGACCGCGGAGGCGGGACGGCTTGCCCGCGCGGTGCAGCATAAACCAGCGCGCCGCGCGGGCAAGACGGCCTGCCGTAGCGGGTCGGGGGCTGAGCGAGGGGTTAGGCGTCACTGGATTTCGATGCTTGGTATGCCTGAATCTTGGGCAGAAGAACTTCTCTCCTGGCTTGGCTGGCCGCCGGCCACAGCGCTTCACGTTCGTAATACTCCTCGAACGCCGGTACTGAGGGGGCCAAGGCAACCCAGGGTTGCTTGGACGCAGTGAATATGTGGACGTCCGGTGGGAACGCGTCGGGATCGTCTAGCGTTCCGACTCTGACAAACTTGGTGACAGGCCCAGAGCCTGCGTAGTGGCTCCAGAGTGCGACTTTGCAGGTGGGGCATCGCGCGATTTTTTGACCCAAGCCGCTATCGGATGGCGTGTGGATCAGTTCTGGTTCGGTTCCCAATGTCTCCACGCGGTCCGATTCAATCATGGCGTTGAGCGCGAATGAGGCTCCAGACTCACGCTGGCACCAGCGGCAGTGGCAGCAGTGCACAAACAATGGCGCTGAAGTCATGCGGTAGCGGACGGCTTTGCAATCGCAGCCGCCCTCAACGGGGAAAGAGTCGAGTTGGGGCATTTGTGTGACGCCTAACGTTTGAGCTGACACCGACCGCGGAGGCGGGACGGCTTGCCCGTGTGGTGCAGCATAAACCAGCGCGCCACACGGGCAAGCTGGCACGCCGTAGCGGGTCGGTGCCGAGCGAAGGGTTAGGCAGCAAGCACAGGTGCAGCGCAGGACAACGAACCGAGAAGGCGTTGCACGGCGCTTGCGCCGCGTACAACGTGGCCTCGAAACTTGGGCCAGAAGAAGTGTTGGTAGCGGCACATGCCACGACTTGTGGCCCAGGCCGAGCGCAAGTGGGCCGCACGCGATGTGGTGGAGCAAGAGCCAGGAGGGCCGATGAGCTGGCCGTAGAAGGCCGCGATCTGCTGTCTGGAGCGCGTGTCTGCGCGGCGATGCCCGCGACCAGGTGGGAGCGAGCTGCAATTTTGCCCGTGCTGCCTAACGTTCGAGCTAACCGGACCGCTGCGGTGGGACGGCTTGGCCCGGGTTGGGAAAATGTACCGCGTACCCCAAGCCGGGCCAAGACGGCCCGCCGTAGCGGGTCCGGTGGTTCAGCGAGGGGTTAGGCGTCGCTGCGTGATGAACTCGACGTAGCTCGCCGCCACTTCTTTCGCAGTGGCCGAGGCTTGAGCTGTGCGGCTCAAGGAGAACACCGAGCCTTCGATGCGTTTCCCTCGCAAAGCCAAACCGCGGTGAGACCGAGCTTTCCAGTGAAGTCGGCTGTTTCATGGCTCGAGCACCTCCACCTTCTCGCTCAAGCTGAGGGCTTCGTTGATGAATTGCCGGAACGCATGTGAAGCGACTGGGTCATTGACCAAGTGGTCGATGAAGTAGAAGCCATCGCGCTCAATCTTGTAGTTGTAGATCTCGGTCATAGTTGAGGGCTGGATCGGACTCGGCAGTCTCTTGAAGAGTGCCGTCGGATCGTAGTTCTCTGGCACGTTGAACTGAATCTTGTATTCGAGGCCCATGGAGTACCAACAGAGTTTGTTTTGCGACGCCTAACGTTTGAGCTAACACCGACCGCGGAGGCGGGGCGGCTTGCCCGTGCGGCGCAGCATAAACCAAGGCGCTGCACGGGCAAGCCGGCCTGCCGTAGCGGGTCGGTGCTGAGCGAAGGGTTAGGCAGCACGTACAGGTGCAGCGCGGGTGGCGGCCGACAATTATCTTGAGCGCTCAGCGACAACTATCTTGAGCGGTTGACGCACGCCGCCGGGGTGCGTTTTGCGGTTGGGTTCCTACAGTGATCGCCTTCGACAGGAAGGTGGCCACGGTGCCCGGCAAACGCATATCGGACCTGCAAGTGAACAAGTACAAGGCATTGAGGGGCGAGCACAGCCAGGAGGCTGCAGCCGCCAAGACCGGCATCAGCGTGGCCAGCGCTCGCCGGGTGGAGTCGGCGCAGTCGCTGCCCTCGCAGCGCCCAGCGCGGCACTGGCGGACCCGTGCCGACCCGCTGGCCGAGGTGTGGTCCACCGAGGTGGTGCCGATGCTCGAGGGCGCGCCGTCGCTGATGGCGGTGACGCTGCTGGAAGAACTGCAGCGGCGCCACCCCGAGCGGTTCGCCGACTCGGTGCTGCGCACCCTGCAGCGCCGCGTGGGCCAGTGGCGCGCCGAGCATGGCGGCGAACGCGAGATCTACTTCGCGCAGGAGCACCCGCCGGGCCGGCTGGGGCTGTCGGACTTCACCGTGGCCGACGAGCTCGACATCCGCGTGGACGGCCTGACGTTCCCACACCGGCTGTACCAGTTCGCGTTGGCCCACAGCGGCTGGCGCCACGTCCGCGTCGTGCTCGGCGGGGAGAGCTTCCAGTCCCTGGCCGCTGGGCTGCAGGAAGCGCTGTGGATGGCCGGCGGCGTGCCGCAGGAGCACCGCACCGACAGCCTGTCGGCGGCCTTCAACAACCTGGCTGAACAGGAAGAGCTGACCAAGCGCTACAAGGCCCTGTGCCAGCACTACGGCGTGCGCCCCACGCGCAACAACCCCGGCGTCAGCCACGAGAACGGCGCCATCGAGGCGCGCCAGGGCAGCTTGAAGAAGGGGCTGGACCAGGCCCTGCTGCTGCGCGGCAGCCGCGAGTTCGCCGACCTGGCGACCTACGAGCAATTCGTGGCCGAGACCGTGCGCCGGCTCAACGCCCGCTGCGCCCGCGCCTGGGAGGTCGAGCGCGCCTGCCTCAAGCCGCTGCCGGCACGCCGCACGGCCGACTTCGAGGAGGTCGATGCCCGCGTGAGCAAGTTCAGCGTCTTCAGCGCCAAGAGCGTGCTGTACAGCGTGCCCTCTCGGCTGGCAGGGCAGCGGCTGAAGGTCCGGCTGCACAGCACCCACCTGGACGCCTGGCTGGGCGGCGTCAAGGTCTTCGAGTGCGAGCGGCTGTATGCCAATGCCACCGACCGCCATCCGCGGCAGATCGACTGGCGCCACATGCTGCCCAGCCTGAAGCGCAAGCCCGGGGCCTTCGCGCGCTGGGTGCTGCGCGACGCCATGTTCCCGCGCAGCGAGTACGCCCAGGCGTGGGAACACATCAGCGCGCGGCTCCCCGAACGCGCCGCCTGCCGCTTGATGGTCGATCTGCTGGACTTGGCAGACCGTGCTGGCGCGGTGGCCGAGTTGGCAGGGTTGCTGGCAGCCTTGCACGCCCGCGACGAACTGCCCGACATCGACGTACTGCGCGAGCAGTTCGCGCCCAGGCAGCCGAGCATGCCGGAGGTTCGTGTGGTGCTGCCGTCGACCTCGGTGTACGACGAACTGCTGGAGGCCGCATGAACGGCGCTGCCCACATCACGGACGCCACCGGCTCCGCCGCGGCCGTGCCGATCATGCTGACCGAGCTGCGGCTGCCGACCATCAAGCGGCTGTGGGCTGAGCTGGCCGCGCAGTCCAACCGTGAGGGCTGGCCTGCCGAGCGCTTGCTACACACCCTGCTGGGCCACGAGATGGCCGAGCGCGAGACACGGCGGCTGGCACGCGCTCGGGCAGACAGCGGCTTGCCACCAGGCAAGAGCCTGGCGGAGTTCGACTTCGCGGCGGTGCCTGCCGTGTCCAAGGCCCATGTGATGGCACTGGCCGAGGGCGACTCGTGGATCGGCCAGGGTCACAACCTGCTGGCGTTCGGGCCACCCGGGACCGGCAAGACGCATCTGTTGGCCGGCATCGGCCACGCGCTGATCGATCGTGGACTGAAGGTGCTGTTCGTGCGCACGAGCGAACTGGTGCAGCGACTGCAGGCCGCCCGGCGCGATCTGCGGCTGCCAGCCGAGCTGAGCAAGCTGGATCGCTTCGACCTCATCGTGCTCGACGACTTCAGCTACGCCAGGCGCGACCAGGCCGAGACGTCCGTGCTATTCGAGCTGATCGCCGAGCGCTACGAGCGCAGGAGCATTGCCATCACCGCCAACGCGCCGTTCTCGGCCTGGGACGAGGTCTTCCCCGACAAGGCCATGACAGTGGCCGCCGTGGACCGCCTCGTCCACCACTCGACCATCCTGGAGATGAACGTGGACAGCTACCGCCGCCGCGCCGCGTTGCCGGCTCGCCGGCAACGCGGCGCAACACCAGCCCAATGATCAACGCCCGACCGCACCGCTCACGATAGTTGTCGCTGACAGCTCAAGATAGTTGACGCCGGGCAGCGCGGGACAACGAACCGAGAATGCGTTGCCCGGCGCTCGCGCCGCGTACGACGTAGGCGGGAAACCTGCGAGAGGGATGGCGCTGATAGCGGCCCGTGCCGCGACTTGTGACCCAGCCCGAACTGAAGAGGGCCGCAGTGCGATGCGGTGTAGCGAGACGGCGGCGGGCTGATGCGCTGGCCGCAGAAGCCCGCGACCGACTGTCCGGAGCGCGTGTCTGCGCGGCGATGCCCGCGAACAGACGGTGATGAGCTGCAACGCCGCCCGTGCTGCCTAACGTTCGAGCTAACCGGACCGCTGCGGGGGGTCGGCTTGGCCCGGGCTGGGAAAATGTACCGCGTACCCCAGGCCGGGCCAAGACGGCCCGCCGTAGCGGGTCCGGTGGTTCAGCGAGGGGTTATGCCCCACCCGAGGCTGGCTTGTGCTGAGTACCGGCGCCCATGGTGACAAAAAGCATGCGGCTCGGAGCAAACACCCGTGCCGTGTGCCAGACGCCACGAGGTACCAGGGCTGCGCCTGAGCCTGTGATTCGTGTTGCGGAAAGGCCAGATGGGAGTTCTTGAAGGAACTCGATGTCGCCGCTGAGCAAGTAGACAAACTCTTCAGCGTTGGGGTGAAGCTCCCAGTTCTGCCAGTTCTCGGAACAGACAAACTCACTCACGACCCAGCCTTGCTCGAACTTCGCCATCTCGGTTGCAGGCAGCGACCAGAACTGTTCCCCTCCGGGCACGACGAGACCCTGTCCGTCTGGCGCGAGGTAGACGTATTGGTGTTGGGGATTCAGGGGCATGGACGAGGGAACGGCTGTTTGGCTGTGGGGCATAACGTTCGAGCTAACCGGACCGCTGCGGTGGGACGGCTTGGCCCGGGCTGGGAAAATGTACCGCGTACCCCAGCCCGGGCCAAGACGGCCCGCCGTAGCGGGTCCGGTGGTTCAGCGAGGGGTTATGCCGAACCTGCATTTTGCCCGCCAAAAGACGCGGCCGGTTCTCAAGGCTCGCCACAGGAGCTACCCTGTCTCGGCTGACGGCAGAGCAGGGGCGGTACTCCGCCGCTGCGGTGAACGCCACGGCCCAGCGGCTCGCTGCGCGAGGCGCGGTGAACACCACGGCGTGGACCTGAACTTTGACTAAGTGCTTGCAACCGAGGGCTTGGTGGAACCGCTCTGCGGCAACTCCGTCTTCGGCGACTCGTAGCTTGCGGGTTAGATGTCGCAGCGCTGAGGGCTGAAAACTGAACGGTGAAGCGTGACGGATCTGAAGCTCGAAGTTCCGTCTTCTCGGTTGTCCGAGGAGCCGACAGGCGGCGCCTCTGAGTGCGTGAATGTTCGGTAGCCGCCACGAGAAACCGAGTCATGTCTTCGGTGCGCCAACACGGTTTCCTGGAACACGCCGCTGCAAGCGAGTGGGCATTTGGTGCGGCATAACGTTCGAGCTAACCGGACCGCTGCGGCAGGACGGCTTGGCCCGGGCTGGGAAAATGTACCGCGTACCCCAGACCGGGCCAAGACGGCCTGCCGTAGCGGGTCCGGTGGTTCAGCGAGGTGTTAGGCCTCAGCGGGTTTGGGTAATGCTTGCCGCTCATAATATAGCTGCCCCAACTGCTTGACGAACGGTGATTCCTTCGGGGTTGAAACCCTCAAGGCAGTGAACGTTGATCCCGAGATTGTCGGGGGTTACTCGCTTCCGGTGGAATGGATAGATGCCACAGACTTTGCAGAAGAAGTGTCGTGCAGTCTTGGTGCGAAATTGGTACTCCGACAGTGATTCGTCGCCCGCGAGAAGCTTGAACTTGCTCTCGTGCACTTTGACCATGAGTGCATTTTTCTTCTTGCAGATTGAACAGTCGCACATCGTCAGTTCCGGGAAATCGGTCTCGATCTGGAACTGGACTGCGCCGCAGTGGCATGCGCCACGATAGGTTTGAAGCGGGCGAGATGGCATGAGTAAGTGTGTTTTCTGAGGCCTAACGTTCGAGCTAACCGTACCGCTGCGGCGGGACGGCTTGGCCCGGGCTGGGAAAATGTACCGCGTATCCCAGACCGGGCCAAGACGGCCCGCCGTAGCGGGTCCGGTGGTTCAGCGAGGGGTTAGGCGTCACTTGCAGCACACTTTCAAAGCTTGCCCGACCAACCCCTGGAAGACGGGCCGTTCTTAGCAAGAACTTGGCGTCTAACGGAATCCTGATGCAGGCGCTCTGCCACCCGCAGTACATCTGCCGGACGACACTTCAGCAGCCGCAGGTTGACATGCCAGTCTCCCAGGGAGAGAGCTAAACGGGAAACGAAAGTCAATCGATCTTGGGATCGAGACTTGACTACATTGCTATTTCGATAGTCAAAAATCAGATAGGAGCTAACTTGCGGTCGACTACCAAGCGATACTTGACCCACTTCTTCCCAGGAGATAAAGGAGTCCTTCTTTCGAAGATCAGTGACTCCAGATGAGTCCAGGGTAACCACGGCTTCACTGTTTGACAGAGCGCGAAGTAGCTCCGGTAAGTGGATCGCAATGAATGGACTGAGCAGGATTAGAACGAGGGCTGCCCCAACACCAAACAGTATGGCTACTCCACCTGAGAACAGGCCAGCGAGAGCGACGAATGCAAGCCAGATCGTGATCCCAAAGGCTGCGCCGAGTACAAGCAGCGCCCGAAACTTGGAGTAGTAGAGCTTGACAGTGTCTGAGCCAACTGGCTTTGATGACGTTGACACGATGATGTGTTGTGATGTGCAAATGCGACCGTTTGTGACGCCTAACGTTCGAGCTAACCCCGACCGCGGAGGCAGGCGGCGTAAGCCTGGTGACCGATGATGCTACGAGCGGCGGGCGCCGGGCTTACGACGCCTGCCGTAGCGGGTCGGGGGCTGAGCGAGGGGTTAGGCGGCACCTTCTTCGCTTGGCGTGATGACCGGTTGATTCAGGCTGCAGAACTCGCTGCAGGTGAGGGCGCCGGCGAATCGCCCGGTGCGTACGGCTCGCCTCGCTTGCACTTGCGGTTGCGCTCTTTCCAGTAGAGAGCGTTCCCAACCTGGACGACTGAGCCTGAGATGACGATGCTGGTTGCGGAGAAGGCAAGACCAGTAGCAAGGCTCAGAAGGCACGAGTCGTTTTCGCACGACTGAGCTACTCGGACGTTGGTGACGTCTAGCTCCATGCGCTTAGCCATGATTTGACACTCTTCGTCGTAGTACTTGACCACTTTTGGGTACGCGCAGCCCTGCAGTACGAGGACGCTAGCAACAAGAGGTAGAAGCGGTAGGCGTAAGCGCATTGAGAAGCTGGTTGAACTGAGGAAACTGGCTTTCGGTGCCGCCTAACGTTCGAGCTAACCGGACCGCTGCGGTGGGACGGCTTGGCCCGGGCTGCGAAAATGTACCGCGTACCGCAGGCCGGGCCAAGACGGCCCGCCGTAGCGGGTCCGGTGGTTCAGCGAGGTGTTAGGCGGCACCCGCGACGGTGTGAGAGCGTACGCGTACTTGACGCGACTTAGTTGCGGCAGGCAGCGGGGCGGTGAGCTGCTTCTGATTTGCAGGACTTCTGTCACTTGCTGTTTGGTTCCAGGTACTTCTCCTTCAGCACAAGCTTGGCGCGAGCTTGCTGCAAGTGCTTGACATACGGTTTTGCATCGGTTGTCTTCAGCAAGAAGTACTCGCCAGCTGGGTTCCGTACGACCTGGGTTAGATAGTACGCACCAAGTATCCCGTCCTCATGCTGTGCTACTTCCGTCTGACTCAGTATCCGTGCCGAAGATGCATCAAGTTCGAGCTCCGGGGCTGAGCTTCTCACTTGAACGGTGAGTAGCTCAAGCTCGGCTTCCTTACGGCGCTTCTCGATCTTTTGCGCGATAGAAGACGAAGAGAAGAACATGTGACTTCGGGAGGCTGGTGAAGCGCCACGTAGCTGGGCTGTGCCGCCTAACGTTCGAGCTAACCGGACCGCTGCGGCGGGATGGCTTGGCCCGGGCTGGGAGAATGTACCGCGTACCCCAGGCCGGGCCAAGACAGCCCGCCGTAGCGGGTCCGGTGGTTCAGCGAGGGGTTAGGCGTCACGGCTGTTCGCAGCGGATTCAGTTGCTGTACGGGTTGTTTAGGCCATGAGCCAGCAACGCGAGCACTAGGAATGCGACCGCGGCGCCCAGCGACCACTTCGCAAAGGCACGATAGTTTCTCTCGTTGTTTCGTTTGTCGTAGTGATCAACGACAACTGACAGCATATTGGCACATGCGCAGAACGCGGCGGTTGCGGCTAGCCAAGCGGCCGTACCTTGTAGATGAAGCTCAAGTAGCTTGCCACGCCCACCAGGAAACCAGATATAAAAGTCATCTCTCAGAATACTTGCGACCGAGTAGGAAGCGATTAGCGCCGAAACCACCAGATACCATGCCCTCGTATCGAGAGAGATGTGGTTTGGTGTGTGACGGCTCGATTCGGGGCGTTCTTGGCTCGAGAGCATGGGGCAGGAAACGGAGAAGAGTGAAGTCGAGTGACGGTGTTGAGTGACGCCTAACGTTCGAGCTAACCGGACCGCTGCGGCGGGACGGCTTGGCCCGGGCTGGGAAAATGTACCGCGTACCCCAGACCGGGCCAAGACGGCCCGCCGTAGCGGGTCCGGTGGTTCAGCGAGGGGTTAGGCGTCATCTTGGTGCAGCCAGGAAGGTTGCCGCCGACATGCGGCATGTTGCCGCAATTGCGCCGGGAAGTGTGTAGAGAGCGGGCTTCTGACGAAACGCAAACAACCGGTAGAGCTGATGTTTGGTTGCCTGGCGCTCTGACGTAGCGACTTCGTTTCGTGTCACAAAGAATGGGGTATCGCCACCGTACTTCGTCGTTTTGACCTCAATCAGTCGCTCCGCTCCAGATGCCTCAAATGAAAGTATGTCGTATCCCTCATGATCGCCTCGCACCTTCGATGTGTGCTCAATTCTGGAAGCCAGCGATTCGCGTCCTTCGTGTATGAGCCGTGCTCGTTCGAAATTTAGAACAAACAGCTCTCCTGCCAGCCCGAGCGATCTGTTTCGAGCTTCGCGCTCGATGTAGTTCGTAGGCAGACGGACCACGGGATGTGAGGGCTCCCGGACGAAGGATGACTCTTCTCTACCCTTGGGTGCGCTGGTAAGCACTGCGAGGATGTCATCCACTTCCGGAACGGCCATCGGTCGGTCGGCGTCCGCAGCTGCGATAGCCAGTAGCTCGGGTGCTTTGCCAAGGCGTTCATTCACAACCTCGGCCAAGAGAGACTGGTAGTTCGATCGGGGCTTGTAGCCGTTTATGTAGGGAAAACCCGCATCGAGCAATGCCGCACTGATGTTCGCGTGCTTGAACTCAACCGATTGATCTGACCGGTCGGAAAGAAGCGGCTTCAAGGTACGGCGGTGGGCCGTCTTGTTGTACGGCGTACCAGCCAGTTCCGATGCCAGCATAGATAGGTAGTCGTCGACGATTGCCTCGACTTCTGATCGACTCCATTCAGCGCCACTCATGCCGGCATTGTGGGGTTCGATGACGCCTAACGTTCGAGCTAACCGGCCCGGTGCGGCAGGACGCCAGGCCCGGGCCGTGGAGAATGTAGCGCACCACGGACCGGGCCTGGCGGCCTGCCGTAGCGGGTCCGGTGGTTCAGCGAGGGGTTAGGCGTCGCCGGTATTCGGGTGGCGTCGCTGAATTTCAGCGACTGACCCGGCAACCAGTTTCTCAAGAACCTTGACGTCAAGGTCAGCGAGGCGCTTGAAGTACAGGCAAGACTTGCCCATCTTGTGTTTTCCCAGCTTGGCCAAGAGTTCACCTTGCTCAGCGTCCTCGCAGCTGATGTAGACAACCAGTTCCCGACCGCGGACGGCAAGGCCAGTAAGCGGCGCTTCACCTGAGTGACCGCTCTCGTATCGGTACTTATATGCCCCGAAACCTACGATGCTTGGCCCCCACATGCTCGCGGGCTGCTTCGTAACCCGGTTGCACATCGCCATGATGGCTTTGCAGTCGTCCATCTGCTCCGGAGTCGCCTTGGAAGCGAGGTACTCCTCAACGCTGACACCCGTGGGTCTTGTCTTGGTCTCGGCCATCGGTATTCCTTGGAGGAAGGAGGAGAGAAGGTGCGAACTGCGACGCCTAACGTTCGAGCTAACCGGACCGCTGCGGCGGGACGGCTTGGCCCGGGTTGGGAAAATGTACCGCGTACCCCAAGCCGGGCCAAGACGGCCCGCCGTAGCGGGTCCGGTGGTTCAGCGAGGTGTTAGGCAGCACTCTTTGTACGGCGGCGGCCACTCTGCTTGGCGACATATTCTTGAAGCACCCCATCCATGCGAGCTTGCCAACCCTCGCCTGTGCTTCGGAAGAAGGTGAGTACTTCCGGGCTGTAGCGAACGGAGACCAAGAGCTTTTTGTTCTCAGACTTCGGGCGTCCGCGAACCGCCTTGATTGGCACCATCGCCTTCAGTTGCGCATCCGTGAGTGGCTGCGCGTCTGGGTCTGCCTTTGCGGCACGGCGGATCGTCCGGTTCTCTGCCTCGGTGGGCATGATGAGAACGCGCTTAGGGGTAGTTTTCGACATAGTGCTTGACCTCTCGACGTTCGGCGAGGCGAAGGCTGATAACGCGTCGGGAATCTCCGCGATCAACGAAGGCCACGTAGTACAGATGATTGCCCTCAGGGACGAGGCCAATCATGCGCAGTTCGTCGTACTCAAAGCGCTCATCTACCCAGACGAGCGCCTCATCCCAAGCAAGTTTCTATGCGAAGGCAAGCGACAGGCCGTGGGAGGCCTGGTTGAGCTTGTCCTTGGGTGGGTCGAAGTCGATGCGCACACATTTAGTGTAGCTACCGAAAGTGACGGAGTCAACCCGGGAACCTGCATTTGTGCTGCCTAACGTTCGAGCTAACCGGACCCCTGCGGTGGGATGGCTTGGCCCGGGCTGGGAGAATGTACCGTGTACCCCAGGCCGGGCCAAGACAGCCCGCCGTTGGGGGTCCGGTGGTTGAGCGAGGGGTTAGGCATCACCCGAGTTCCGACTTGCAGTCACTCCAACTCAAAGACAACAAAAAGGTTTTTTGAGAAATAGACCTTCTCAGGCTGCCGAAAATCCCCGTTTCCTTTCTCTCGCAAGGGGGCAAAAGCCGCCTTATTGTTTTCTCCAAACGTAAGATGACCCATGCCAGAGAAATAGGCCGCAATCTCGGCAAAAGGCTCTTCAGAGATCGATGATGCCCGGCCCAGCTTCCTGCCTAACGCCGTCGAAACGTCTAAAGCCTTTCTTCGCGCATCTTCAGAGGCCATAACCAGCAGTTCGTTCTTCATCTTGGCCTCGTCAGCAACAGAGAACGCAACTTGAACGGAGTGAACGTGCGGGAGGGGCAGAACGCTATCAACGAGTTGCGCACATGCTGCAATCCTGCGAACGACAATCTGGATTCCTCTCTGCAAAATAGAGACCCGATTCCTTTTGTCATCCACATAATTTGACAGTTCAATGTCACTCGCGTCTATGTCGCCACCTTTCGCGCCGACTAGCTGCGCCAAAGAAGTGATTTTGTCCACTGTCCTCTGAATATCAGCTACTGTTTTAGCTCGAACTTTTGCCTGACTCTCCGTCGTGACTCGCAATGTGCAGGTGTCGGGAACTGCTGCTGCTGTTGCTCTGCCGATAATGAAAACTGAATTTGGCTGAGGCACCTGAGCATACGAGTGGCTAGCAGCTGTTAACGCAGCGACGACGAGCAGTGAATGGATTTTCATGGCTGCGATAGTAACGTGCGGGTGGGCTGTGATGCCTAACGTTCGAGCTAACCGGACCGCTACGGCGGGACGGCTTGGCCCGGGTTGGGAAAATGTACCGCGTACCCCAAGCCGGGCCAAGACGGCCCGCCGTAGCGGGTCCGGTGGTTCAGCGAGGGGTTAGGCCGCAGCCGGCGGTGGCGAAACTATGGGGTGGTGGCTGGCCTGGGCAAGAGCGTCGCTGTGCCCAGGATGAGAGGTGAGTCGTCTTCGGGGGTGCCTGGTTTGACAAGTTCTCGGTATTCCCATGCGAGACGCCCCTCTCGGATTCGAGCTTTTCCAAGAACAACGGCTCCGTTTCGCCCACTTGAGACAACGAGCACAGCAACGTCACCGACTACGACTCCCTTCACTGTCTCTGGGCCACCCTCGTTTAGACGGCCGCATCCGACAGTGGCCATCGTGTGATCTCCGGTAATGACATCTCCGCTTTGCTTGAGCTGGAATGCGGCATAGCCACACTCCGCTTTCCTCGCTCGCTCGGTCGAGCTTCTGAGGTCAACTTCCCAGCGGCCAGTGAAAGGCGCTGCCTGGCCGTGTGCGGCGATCGAGGTAGCCACTGTGGTCGCGAGGACGGTGAAGCGCATGTTTTCTGCGGCCTAACGTTCGAGCTAAGCGGACCTGCACGGTAAGGCGCTTGGGCCGCGCGGAGCATGATAGACAAGGGTGTAGCGCGGCCCAAGCGGCTTGCCGTGCTGGGTCCGCGCCTTGAGCGAGGGGTTAGGCGTCACCGCCAACACTTGAGGCTCAATGAATTCCCCATTTGTGTAGCCGGTTGATATGACTTGCGATCCCGTCCGGGTCTGGAAACAGCGAGGCACGATTGATGCCAGCACGACTAAGCGCGAGTTTGATGGACAAGCACGCCTCTGACGGGATGGCCCATGTTGTTAGGGAATCTGGCCGCCAGGGGCTGTCGGGGACTTGGTGGACGGTGAAGAGGGCGCGCTGAACAGTGATTCGCGGGCTGACGTGAGGTGGAGAGTACGCACAGACGTCATGTCCGGACGGCCACTTTCCACCGGAATAGATTGCTTCCGGCTTGCTCACGCCGCACAAGACCGCGTCTGTTCTCTTGCCGTTCACGATTCCAGCGGATTCAACGGCGAAGAAGGTCGCGATCAGCGCACTCTCCGACCAGTCGAGAAGGCGAGTCTTCAGTCCGTGGTGCTGCGCGAGGGCTCGCAGCTCATAATCGTGTATGAGGTCAGCACCAGCTTGAGTTGAGGTGAACGGTCGAACCTCACGCTCAAAGTGAGAGAGCATTTTGAGCTCCGCGCGCTCCTCAAATCCAAGGTCGGCTCCTGACTCCATGCTCTTGCGCGTGCCAGGCCGTCCGATGCCTGGCAGCAACTCGAAGCTCATGTCTTCCATACCGCGGAAGATCCACTCGGGCGAAAGATGCGTCTCCACAATCGCTGCCAGTTGCGACCAGTTCGTGATCGTGTGCTTCTTGGAGTTCAGGTCGATCATCTGTGATGGGTGTCTCTGTGACGCCTAACGTTCGAGCTAACCGGACCGCTGCGGTGGGACGGCTTGGCCCGGGTTGGGAAAATGTACCGTGTACCCCAAGCCGAGCCAAGACGGCCCGCCGTAGCGGGTCCGGTGGTTCAGCGAGGGGTTAGGCGTCCTACTGACGGATCTCCCGTTTGAAGAGTGCGATGTACTTCTCATTGTTGAGTCTGAAATTTTCTTCCGTGTCGCCGGTGAGGATCGGCGGATCTGGCCGCGTCCGCAGATAGCACACGAGGCATTGATAGGTGAGCAGAAACATGAACCAGCAATGGGAATAGGTCTTCAGCGTAGCGAGGCTACTTTGAAAGGGTGCAATCGAGTTGGCGTGAGCCCGATCATTCCGAAATGAATACGCAAGGCCGCTCAGCAGCAGGAAAACCCGATCTGAAACAGACAGTTGGAGATCGACGCCTTGAAGGTCGAGGCGCTGCCCTTTCAACGCAAGGCGGAGAAGGGCGGCTCCGTTCCTTCGGCGAGCGTTGTCGTTGTAGCTGTATCTCGTAGATAGAAACGATAGTAGATAGAGCAACGGAAAGCTGACCACAGGACCGCCTCCGTTGCTGAACAAAAGGCGCTTTGCGAACTTGGAGAGGCTCCCCGCTGCCGTACTTAGTCCGGAGTATGGCGCGCCTAGTGAGATCTGCTTGAAAAGGTACTCGCAAGTCTGGAAAGGTACTTGTTCCAGGAGGCTAAAGAAGGCGTGCCGCGATGCGGTGTGACCTAGTAAATAACCAGCAATCTGAGGTGTAGCTTCGGCTCGCAGCAGATTTGTGATGTTCCCGGCGGCCGAGCTCCCAACGATGTTCTCGAAGGCGCGCCAGGTCCAATCGAATGCGTGATCTGGGCGCCTTGGTAGGCTACTTAGTGCATCGATGAGATAAGAAATCGTGATGTGAGCTTCGCGACTTGGAGTCTCAAGGAACTGGTGCGGCACGAACAGTTGGGTGTTGCCCATTTCCGTTAGTCTTTGATCGAACGCGGATTCGGCCGGGAATCTACTGACATTCGGCCAAGAGTTGACGTAAGTGAGTCGGAGGTCTTGTGACACTGCAGTAATGGTTGGTTGAGGACGCCTAACGTTCGAGCTAACCGGACCCCGGCGGCGGGATGGCTTGGCCCGGGCTGGCGAAAATGTACCGTGTACCGCCAGACCGGGCCAAGACAGCCCGCCGTTGGGGGTCCGGTGGTTCAGCGAGGGGTTAGGCCGCAGCGGCGACATTGCCCAAGAGCATGGACATGTGAACCTTGCCCTTGAACCCGGCTGGAGTGCGGATGGCGTGTGGCTCTGTCCCCCAAGCCGCAAAGCCTGCTGATTGATAGAGGCGCATGGCAGGTTCGTTTCCTTCGGTGACGGTAAGGCGGAGCGCTTCCAGTCCCGGTCTTGACCTGGCCGCACCGATCGCCGCGCGTACGAGCTGCGCGCCTGCCCCAAGACGACGCACGGCCGGCTGGACGTACATGCCAATGAGTAAAGCTGAGTGACAGGTCTTCGGTTTGGCTGTGAACTCCAGCGCGACAGTGCCAACAAGCCGACCGTCTTGGAAGGCGCCGAACGACAGCCCCAAGCCTGAAGGAGCAGCGATTCGATTGACCCACCAAGACAGTGGCTCCTTCGCGCGGTCTTCGGCTGTTGAAGTGAATGCGTCCGCGGCCTGGACATAAGCTTCAAGCATGAGCTCGCGATACTCCGGGGCGTTTTCGGCTGTGAGGGCGACGACGTGCATTCGATTCTGCGGCCTAACGTTCGAGCTAACCGGCCCGATGCGGCGGGATGGCTTGGCCCGGGCTGCGAAAATGTACCGCGTACCGCAGACCGGGCCAAGACAGCCCGCCGTAGCGGGTCCGGTGGTTCAGCGAGGGGTTATGCCGCGCCTGCATTTGCCTGCAAAAGAGTTGTAGCAGTTTCTCTTGGCTTGCCACCGAAGCATCCCCGTCTCGGCTGACGGCGGAGCAGGGGCGGTACTCCGCCGCTGCGGTGAACGCCGCGGTCCAGCGGCTCGCTGAGCGAGGCGCGGTGAACGACAACTGCGTGGATCTGAAGCTTGACCCATGGCTTGCCGTGTCTTCCGTGGCTCTGTGGCCGCTGTGGCTGACTCTGAGAACTGAGTTCCGAAGCACGTTCGATTGACTGCCGCAAGTTCTGTCTTCTCGCTATTCGGAAGCACAGAAAGGCTTGTTCTGTGAGTCTTTGGATTCACGATTGCCACGGCGAGCGACCGGCTCTCGTTCTCCGTGCGCCGACGCGGCCACGTGGAACGAAATGCTGCCCGCGTGAAGGCATTTGGTGCGGCATAACGTTCGAGCTAACCGGACCGCTGCGGCGGGACGGCTTGGCCCGGGCTGGGAAAATGTACCGCGTACCCCAGACCGGGCCAAGACGGCCCGCCGTAGCGGGTCCGGTGGTTCAGCGAGGTGTTAGGCGGCACTCGCGTTCAGCAGGCGTGAGAGCCAGCTTCTTGGCTTTTTTGTGGCTACCGGAGCCACAGCTCCCAGCGCAAGGAGCTTGCCTTCTACCTGCGCCAGACCTACCTGGCGCGCTGCTTGAATCGGAGTTACTCCGTCGAACTCTGACAGCAGGTGAGGATTGGCGCCACTTTCAAGCAGGTACAGCGCTACTGATTCCTGCCTTGCGAGAATACTCGCTACGAGCGGCGTAGCCAAGAACTCTGGGTGAGCGTAGTTGATGTCGACGCCAGCCTTGACATGGTATTCAACTAAAGCGAGGTCGCCCTCAGAGGCTGCGTTGAACATTTCCTTCCAGTTTCCGCCGGACACGATGCGATCCCTGACTCTGTGAAAAGAAGAACTGTACCGATGAAGGGCCGGAAGGCAACGATTCCGCGACGAATGCGGGCCAAACGCGACAAAACGGTATTGGTGCCGCCTAACGTTCGAGCTAACCGGCCCGATGCGGCGGGATGGCTTGGCCCGGGCTGCGAAAATGTACCGCGTACCGCAGGCCGGGCCAAGACAGCACGCCGTAGCGGGTCCGGTGGTTCAGCGAGGTGTTAGGCGTCATTGTGATTTGCTTCCAGCTTCTTGTGTGTCAATAAGTGGGTCTTGCTCCCGTGCGCTCTGCAGGAGTGCCCCGAAAGCCAAGCCGAATGGCGAAGTTAACCACCAAAGCGCATGTCGCACGAAGGAATATGTTTCGAGTTCCGGCCCAGTAGCTGGAAGTAGCAGCACCAGCACGCCGAGCGCGATAATCCAGTGTTTTTTGTTTCGGGAAGACCATCGGCTAGCAGCATATCCAGCAATGACCCAGGTTACAAAGTTCCCGCCCTGAATCATTAGCCATTCGATCGAGTTAGGGTCGAGTGGCTCACTCGCTGATGAATATGGTTCGCTGGATAGAGCAAACCAGATGAATGGCTTCAAATAATGGAATGCGACGACAAACACTGCGAGAGCAGTCAGATAGGCAGCAACAGTGGCAAATACTCCGCGCACAAAGCTGCGCTTCCGCGTCGAGGCGGGGCGTGAGGTTGATTGATTCGACAGCAACAGAATGGCCTCGTATGACGCCTAACGTTCGAGCTAACACCGACCGCGGAGGCGGGACGGCTTGCCCGTGCGGTGCAGGATAAACCAAGGCGCCGCACGGGCAAGCCGGCTCGCCGTAGCGGGTCGGTGCTGAGCGAGGGGTTAGGCCGCGCACTGGAGAGCTGCAGAGTTGGCGCGCAGGTTTTTCACGCGCGGCGAGGTGCAGCGGCGCGCAAGCGCTGTAGCTGATTTCCGCCGCCACTGACCAAGCGGGCCGCAGCATGAGTGCAGGCATGGCGGCGGACCAACGGACTGGCTGACGCGAGCGGTGGGAGAGAAGAGGGTGAATCCCGCGCAGCGCAAAGACAAGCGAAGCTATGTGAGAAACGCGGCCCTGGCGAACGGCTGACGCCGGGACTCAGCTTCACTTCTCGCACCGTGACAGCTCCCCGGAGCGCGCTCCGACGGCTGACGGGCTTGAAACGCGGCGGGCATGTTGGATAGCTGAGATGCCACGCTTGCTGATGCCCGCTGTGTGCGGCCTAACGTTCGAGCTAACCGGACCGCTTCGGCGGGACGGCTTGGCCCGGGTTTGGAAAATGTACAGCGTACCCCAAGCCGGGCCAAGACGGCCCGCCGTAGCGGGTCCGGTGGTTCAGCGAGGGGTTAGGCCGCACTCGCGACGCTGAAGTGCTCGTCTTGCTCTGCGATGAAGCCTGTTTCATGGTGACGGGAAACTTGGGAAGTCGACTTTCTGCTGAATGACGGTGCGCGCCTCTTGATCGGACGCGCTATCCCATGCTTCGAGGAGATCGAAGCAATACAGACGCTCATTCATGGTCATACCACCGCGGCCCAGGATGCACTCATCTCGGAAAGCTGACCATAGCGCGTAGACGGCCTCGTGCTCCTGAGTACTAGTAGTCCAAGAGTTCCCGATGTACCGCTCAACCCATTGACGAAGATCTTCAGTGGTACTTGCATCCTGTCGCCAGTCGTCGAGCAGTTCAATGAGACGCAGAACTACGGGGTCTGACGACGCCTTGCGAAGAGCGGGAATGATTTCGCCGAGGATCATTTGTGTGCGGCCTAACGTTTGAGCTGACACCGACCGCGGAGGCGGGACGGCTTGCCCGTGTGGTGCAGCATAAACCAGTGCGCCACACGGGCAAGCTGGCCCGCCGTAGCGGGTCGGTGCCGAGCGAAGGGTTAGGCCGCGCACTGGAGAACTGCAGAGTTGGTGCGCCGGGTTTTGGCGTACTGCGAGGTGCTGCGGCGCGGAAGCGCTGTAGCTGATTTCCGCCGCCACTGACCAAGCAGGCAGCAGCCTGAGTGCAGGCATGGCGGCGGACCAACGGACTGGCTGACGCGAGCTGAGGTAGCGAAGAGGGCGGATCCCGCGCAGCGCAAAGACAAGCGATGCATTGTGAGAACCCTGGCCCTGGCGAACGGCTGACGCTGGGGCTCAGATTCACTTTTCGCACCGTGACAGCTCACCGGAGCGCGCTCCGACGGCGGAAGGAATTGAAACGCGGCGGGCATGTTGGATAGCTGAGGTGCCACGCTTGGTGATGCCCGCTGTGTGCGGCCTAACGTTCGAGTTAACCGGCCCGATGCGGCGGGATGGCTTGGCCCGGACTGGGAAAATGTACCGCGTACCCCAGACCGGGCCAAGACAGCCCGCCGTAGCGGGTCCGGTGGTTCAACGAGGGGTTAGGCATCAGCGCACGACGGCGCCAGACTGGTACCATAACGGTTCCGACCCAAGAAACAGGAGCCGTCCCATGCCTACCAACCTGACCCTCAAGGGCGTACCCGACGAGGTGTACGAACGCCTGAAGAGTTCCGCCACGGTGAACCACCGCAGCCTCAACAGCGAGATCATCTCGCGCCTGGAGGCCCAGGTACTCCCAAGGCGCTCTGCAACTGAGCAACTCGCGGCCATCCGCGCGGCCAGAGCGCGGCTCACTAAGGCGACGTTTGATCACGATGTGATTGACCTAGTGAAGCGTGAGGGCCGGGCGTGATCGTTGCCGACGTAAACGTGCTCGCATACCTGCTGATACCAGGGAAGTTTACGAATGCTGCTGAGCAGCTGCTGGCAGAGGACCCGGTTTGGGTAGTTCCTCGGCTCTGGCGCAGCGAGCTTCGAAACGTTCTCGCGAATTATCTCCGGGCAGAGCAGATGGATCTTGCTGACGCGGCAGTTATCTTCCAGCGTGCTGAGGAGTTAGTTGGCGCGGAAGAGTACGAAGTGGATACGGCGGACGTGCTTCGCTTGTGCAAGGAGAGTAAGTGCTCGGCCTATGACTGCGAATATATCGCGCTCGCAGAGTTCTTGGACGTGAAACTGGTAACCAAGGACGGCAAGCTTGCGAAAGCGTTCCCGAAGCGCACGAGATTGCTTTCTGATGCCTAACGTTCGAGCTAACCGGACCGCTGCGGCGGGACGGCTTGGCCCGGGCTGGGAAAATGTACCGCGTACCCCAGGCCGGGCCAAGACGGCCCGCCGTAGCGGGTCCGGTGGTTCAGCGAGGGGTTAGGCGGCACCTGCGTTTACCTGTATTTAGCAGCTGTTATGAACTGACCAAAAGTCTCGCACCACACGATAACGGCGGTGTACTTTGTAAGGTCAATGCTGGCGGGTACGGCAAGGCGGATTTTCAGAGCAAGTGCAACACCTTTGAGAAGAAGGCGGTGAGTTGGAGACTTACTGCTTCTCTTCGGGCAGGAAGGGTCTGCAGTGGGATATCACCAACTCACCACGAGGGAACGGTACCTGATCGTGGCGCACAAGTCGACGGGCATGAGCCTTAGGGAGATAGGCAAGGCGCTGTGCAGGAGTGCATCGACGATCAGTCGAGAGCTCAAGCGCAACGCAGACAAGAGCGACGGCCGGTACCGGGTGGAGAAGGCCGACAGCTACGCCAGGGCCATGCGCAAGCGAAGCCGGCGAGGCAGCCAGTTCAAGCCAGAGGAGAGGGTGCAAGTGCACCGACTGCTGGGAAGAAGATGGAGCCCGGAGCAGATCAGCGGGCGGCTGCGCAAGGAAGCGGGGCTGAGGATTGGCACGAGCACGATCTACCGGTGGCTGGCCAGGGACAAGGCGCTGGGCGGGACGAGCTGGCTGAGGACGAGGCAGCTGGCGCACCGATACCGCAAGGGCTACCGGGTGAAGGATCTACGAGGCAGGATGAGCGGCAAAAGGCCGCTGAGCGAGAGGCCGGAGGCTGCAACCGACAGAAGCGAGGTGGGTCACCTCGAGGGCGACACGGTGATGGGCAAGGACGGGCGACACTGTGTGCTGACGCTGGTGGACAGGAAGACCAGGAAGGTGCGGATCCTGAAGCTACCGGCCAGGCAGGCGGCGGAGGTGAACAAGGCGCTGATCAGAGAGGTCGGGGCGGGGAGGCTAAAGATGAATAGCCTGACGCTGGACAACGGGACGGAGTTCCACGGGTTCAGGGAGTTGGAGGCCAAGCTGGGGATAGGGGTGTACTTCGCGCAGCCGTACCACTCATGGGAGAGGGGCACGAACGAGAACACGAACGGGCTGATCAGGCAGTACCTGCCCAAGGGCAGCTGCTTCAAGGAGCTAACTCAGAGGAGATGCAACGAGATCGAGCGAGAGCTCAACAACCGGCCGAGAAAGATTCTCGGGTTCAGTACGCCGAACGAGGCGCACGCAGTTGAGTGTTGCACTTAGTATGGGAATTCATGCGGCCTAACGTTCGAGCTAACCGGACCGCTGCGGCGGGACGGCTTGGCCCGGGCTGGGAGAATGCACCGCGTACCCCAGGCCGGGCCAAGACGGCCCGCCGTAGCGGGTCCGGTGGTTCAGCGAGGTGTTAGGCCTCACCGGGTTTGCTCTTGGCGCGGCCCGCGATGGGGACGGCCTCATTCGGACCAAACAGCAAACTCGTTTCCGCTGGGCTCTGTGAAGTGGAACCTCCTGCCCCCTGGAAACGAGAAGATGGGCTGGATCACGGCTCCGCCAGCGCTTTGCACCTTTTCTAGTGTTTCCTCAAGGCGTGCGCTGTAGAAGACTAGTAGCGCACTGCCTGTCTTGGTAGTTGCGAAAAGGTCGGATTTGAAGAACCCGCCGTCCAGGCCTTGACTGGCGAATGATGTGTATTCAGGACCGTAGTCGACGAATGACCAACCAAAAGCTCGCTCGAAGAACGCTTTGGTCTTGCTGATGTCGGTGCAAGGAAACTCGACGTAGTTCAGTTTGCCGTGTTCGTTCATGTTGGCGCTGCGAAGTTTGTATTGAGGGTTGGAGAGCGCCCAGCGGCCGGGCTGTGAGGCCTAACGTTCGAGCTAACCCCGACCGCGGAGGCAGGACGGCTTGCCCGTGCGGTGCAGCATAAACCAGCGCGCCGCGCGGGCAAGACGGCCTGCCGTAGCGGGTCGGGGTGTTCAGCGAGGGGTTAGGCCGCGCCATGCAGAGCCGGACTTACTGCAGCCGCCAAACAAAGGTTTGATTCACTTTCTGCGATATGCCTGTTGCAGGCATGTAGCCAGGGCAACGTACAACGCTTTGAGCGAGTGCATCAAGAAGCTTGTGTTCAGGGGTCGTGCCTGCGGTTTGTACAACAAAAGCTCCCGTTACCTTCCCAGTTGCGTCTGCTTCGACTTCAAGGATGGTTGTTCCGGTGGCGACCGATCGGCGTGCGGGCGCTGGATACTCCCGTTCAACACACGCACGATTTTCTGCGGACATGCGGTGTGGCGTGGGTTTTGCGGACGCTATAGGGCTCGGTGTTGAGCAACCAACCGAGACGATTGCCATGCAGAGCATTCCTGCAGCTGTGCTGAAGCCGATGTGCAGTGCATTTGCGGAGGTTCGTGAGGACATAAGGTTCGTTTGCGCGGCCTAACGTTTGAGCTGACACCGACCGCGGAGGCGGGGCGGCTTGCCCGTGTGGTGCAGCATAAACCAGCGCGCCACACGGGCAAGCTGGCCTGCCGTAGCGGGTCGGTGCCGAGCGAAGGGTTAGGCAGCACGCTGAGATGCATGGAAGAAGGCTCTGCGGGAAGGTTGACTTGAATCCCCGGCGCCTTAGCGCCGGCTGAGCCAGCGGCGAGAAGTTGAAGAACGCCGAAGCGTTACTTGAGCGACCCGGCCTCAGACGGGGCGCAGAGAGGGCAGTGGAGCGGAGCCCAGGCGAGCTGATGCGAAGGCCAAAGAAAACGGAGAGGCTGTTGCCGGAGCGCGTGCCTGCGCGGCGACGCCCGCGATAGGTGGTGATGAGCTGCA
Source organism: uncultured beta proteobacterium (assembly GCA_963788035.1). Lineage (GTDB taxonomy): Bacteria > Pseudomonadota > Gammaproteobacteria > Burkholderiales > Burkholderiaceae_C > Rubrivivax. The sequence continues at coordinate 535,751 of CAWBFC010000005.1, read as the reverse complement.
ATGTTGCCCGTGCTGCCTAACGTTTGAGCTAAGCGCGACCCGTGCGGCAAGGCGCTTGGGCGGCGTGGTGCAGCATAAACCAGCGCGCCACGGCGCCCAAGCGGCTTGCCGTGCGGGGTCGCGCTTGAGCGAAGGGTTAGGCCGCGCACTGGAGAGCTGCAGAGTTGGTGCGCCGGGTTTTCACGCACTGCGAGGTGCAGCGGCGCGTAAGCGCTGTAGTTGATTTCCGCCGCCACTGACCAGGCAGGCCGCAGCCTGAGCGCTGGCACGGCGGCGGACCGACGAACTGGCTAACGCGAGCCATGGGATTGATAAGGGCGGATCCCGCGCAGCGAATAGACAAGCAAAGCTGTGCGAGAACCCCGGGCATGGCGAACGGCTGACGACACAGCTCAGATTCATTTCTCGCACCGTGACCGCTCTCCGGAGCGCGCTCCGAAGGCTGAAGGACTTGAAACGCGGCGGGCATGTTGGTTAGCTGAGTTGCCGCGCTTGCTGATGCCCGCTGTGTGCGGCCTAACGTTCGAGCTAAGGAAGGTCTGCAAAACCCAGGGCTGATCCGGCTGGCGTGATCCTCCCGGCAGGGCGAGGATGAAGGCCATGAAGCAGCTTGGACTTGGCCTGAACCTTTCGACGAAGAAGACTCGCAAGCGCGAGTTCCTCGACGAGATGGAGCGCGTCGTGCCGTGGGCGGCGCTGGTGCAGGTGGTGGAGCCCTACTACCCCAAGGCCAAGACCGGGCGGCCGCCCTTCGGAATCGAGACGATGCTTCGCATTCACTACCTGCAGCAGTGGTTCGCGCTGTCGGACCCGGCGATGGAAGAGGCGCTGCACGACATGCCGGTGTTCCGCGAGTTCGCCAAGCTCGAAGATGGTGTGACGCGGCTGCCCGACGAAACCACGATCCTGCGGTTCCGCCACCTGCTGGAGAAGCACGACCTGGCCAGCGACACGCTGCGGGTGATCAACGACATCCTGCAGGCCAAGGGCCTGATGATGAAGAAGGGTACGGTGGTCGACGCCACGCTCATCGCAGCACCGAGCTCGACCAAGAACGCCGAAGGCGAGCGCGACCCGGAGATGAGGCAGGCCAAGAAGGGCAACCAGTGGTACTTCGGCATGAAGGCCCACATTGGCGTGGATGCGCACTCTGGCTTGGTGCACAGCGTGGTGGGAACGGCCGCCAGCGTCAACGACGTGACCCAGGCCGGCGCACTGCTGCACGGCGAGGAAGAAGCGGCCTTCGGCGACGCCGGCTACCAGGGCGTGCACAAGCGGCCCGAGGCCGCAGGACCTGCCTGGCACGTCGCGATTCGGCCGGGGCTGCGACGCAAGCTCAACCCGTTCATCGAACCGCAGTTCATCGCCGAGCAGATCGAGCGTGCCAAGGCGAGCGTCAGGGCCAAGGTCGAGCACCCATTCCGCGTGCTCAAGCGGCAGTTCGGCTACACCAAGGTGCGCTACCGCGGCCTCGCGAAGAACACGGCGCAGATCGTCACGCTGTTCGCGCTGGGCAACCTCTGGATGGCGCGGCGGCGGTTGATGGGAGCGGCGGGATGAGTGCGCCCGCAGCGGCAGCGCAGGTCGTGCGAAAGGCCCAGAGCGCCTCGCGAAGCGCCGTAAGCCCCGTCGAAAGTGAGCGTCGCGGGGATCCTGAAACAGCGGCGGCGTCAGCGCACTTCAAGCGGCACTTCGCGGCGCGTTGTGCAGAGCTTCCCTAGGCCTCGCTCGATGCAGTGATGGCACGCCTTGGAGGGTAGCGCCACCAGACCCAAGCGACCAGCAGGCCAAAGACGGTGTAGACGAGCGCAAACACCCACAGCGGGCCCTCGAAGAACAGCCACTTCTGAACCCAGTGTTCGATGAAGCTGCGCTCGTAGGTGGCCTGACCCGCTTGCTGCCGAAGTGTGGACTCGATCTCTGTGAGCGCACAGTACTTGCCGAGCCAAGCTTGGAAGACTACGACAGCGATGGCGACGAGGTGAGCCAGGCGCCACCAAAGTAGGTTTGCCCACTGCCAGCCACACCAGTTGCCAACAAGAATGGCCGGCAACCCGAGCACCACAAAGATGACGACTGCGAAGTGCAGAAGAAGCACCGCATCGGCGATGGTTTGATAGGGCACAGCGGTTGGATTGCGAGGCCTAACGTTCGAGTTCACCCGGACCGTGGAGGCGGGTGCTGTAAGCCTGGTGCGTGACGATGTTACCGCTGGCACGAACCAGGCTTACAGCGCCCGCCATAGAGGGTCCGGGGTGCAACGAGGGGTTAGGGCGCATTGGAGTGTCGCGTTGGATCGCAAGCGTTTATGAATGCTTCACCAAAACTGGTGAATGTCAAGAAGCGATACTCTGCTTGATTCAAGCTGATTTCAACGTCTTCCCATCGAGATCCGCCAGTGATTGATGCGTCGGAGGCGCTTTCTACTCGCAGCAGCTCAAGGCGAAGCAGGTTGTCCAGCCAAACTTGAACTGACTGCGCGTTGTCAAAGCCGAGCTGCTTGCAGTGACTGGAGAACTGATTCTCTAACGTTGGTGTACAGGAGGATGTGTACTCAGATGACCGCTCAACAAAGACATAATTAGCTCGGCTGTTTACCCTTAGCTGTTCGTTGCGTTGTTTGAGTAGGCTCAGCAGGACTAAGGCTTCCTGCGGTGTCATCTGTGTGAGTACAACAGGATGGGCTGGGTGCACCAAAGAAGCAGTGCGGTCGTCCATAGCCTTCATTAGGAGTTCCGCGAACATCTCGCAAACCGCAGGTTGATCGGGCGCTGCGGAGATTCCAGAGATTGCTGCCACAGCTAACGAGTAGTTGGGTACTACTCTGTGTTCTGGAGGGATGCTGGCTGATCTCTCACGTAGGCGCTGGGCGAGCCAGTCCTTTGATCGCTCAAATCCCCAATCGAGCATTTGGATGGGTGACAGGCCAATCTTGAAGAGCGTTTCAAGTGACGCACCTAGCCGTTTGGCTGCTGGGCTTGCTATGTCGCCGTACACCTGGGCTGCGAGTTGAGCAACAGCGGATGCAGATGCGCTTGAGGTTGGATCTTCAGATTGCATGTGACTTGGTGGCTATGCGCCCTAACGTTTGAGCTAACACCGCCCGCGGAGGTGGGACGGCTTGCCCGTGCGGTGCAGCATAAACCAAGGCGCCGCACGGGCAAGCTGGCCCGCCGTAGCGGGTCGGTGCTGAGCGAAGGGTTAGGCCGCGCACCGGAGTGCAGCAGAGTTGGTGCGCCGGGTTTTCACGCCCGGCGATGTGCAGCGGCGCGCAAGCGCTGTAGTTGATTTCCGCCGCCACCGCCCCAGCAGGCCGCAGCATGAGTGCAGGCATGGCGGCGGACCAACGAACTGGCTGAAGCGAGCGGCGGGAGAGTGAAGGGCGGCTCCCGCGAAGCGCAAAGGCAAGCCATTCTGTGCGAGCGCCCTGGGCAGGGCGAACTGCTGACGCCGGAGCTCAGATTCACTTCTCGCACCGTGACAGCTCACCGGAGCGCGCTCCGGCGGCTGGAGGACTTGAAACGCGGCGGGCATGTTGGATGGCTGCGGTGCCACGGTTTCTGATGCCCGCTGTGTGCGGCCTAACGTTTGAGCTAACACCGACCGCGGAGGCGGGACGGCTTGCCCGTGCGGAGCAGGATAAACCAAGGCGCCGCACGGGCAAGACGGCCCGCCGTAGCGGGTCGGTGCTGAGCGAAGGGTTAGGCCGCGCACTGGAGAGCTGCAGAGTTGGCGCGCTGGGTTTTCACGCGCGGCGAGGTGCACCGGCACGCAAGCGCTGTAGCTGATTTCCGCCGCCACTGGTCCAGCAGGCCGCAGCCTGAATGCAGGCATGGCGGCGGGCCAACGAACTGGCTGACGCGAGCGGCGGGCGCGAAGAGTGCGGATCCCGCGCAGCGCAAAGGCTCCTGATGCTGTGTGAGGGCCCCGAGCGTGGCGAACTGATGACGACGAGGCTCAGACTCAGTTCCCTCGCCGTGAACGCTGACCAGAGCGCGCTCTGATGCCTACGGATTTGAAACGCGGCGGGCATGTTGGTTAGCTGAGGTGTCGCGCTTGCTGATGCCCGCTGTGTGCGGCCTAACGTTCGAGCTAACCCCGACCGCGGAGGCGGGCCGGCTTGCCCGCGTGGTGCAGCATAAACCAGCGCGCCACGCGGGCAAGCTGGCCCGCCGTAGCGGGTCGGGGGCTGAGCGAGGGGTTAGGCCTCGCTGGGTGCGACGACTTCAAGTTTGAAGCGATCCGGGTCTTCAAAGAACGCGGCGTAGTAGTGCTCGCCGCCAGCAAACGGGTGCCTGTCTTCGTACAGGAGCGAGTAACCATTGTCCTTTACCCACTTTGCGACTTGGTCGACTTGAGCGCGGGATTTTCCTTGGAAGGCTAGATGATTTAGGCCAACTCGCTTACGGTGATAGCCAGCCACCAAGTGTTCTTGCGGTGCAGGCAGAAGACAAAAGTAGGTTTCGTTTTCTCCGCGGACGTAGTTCATGCCACCTGACCAGCGCTCGGCTTCGTAGCCGAGGATGGCCATGAAAGGCGTCCAGAACGCGCACGACCTTTCAAGATTGCTGACATAGAGCTCAACGTGGTGAAGCATTTCGGCGCTGATGACGCGAGGTATGGTTTGCGAGGCCTAACGTTCGAGTTCACCCGGGCCGCGGAGGCAGGTGTTGTAAGCCCGGGGTGTGACGATGCTACCGCTGGCACACGCCGGGCTTACAACGCCTGCCGTAGCGGGTCCGGGGTGCAACGAGGGGTTAGGCATCAGCCGCGGTAGCCGGGAAGAGAGTCTAGGTACTGACGAAGGCCGTAGTTTCCGCTCAGCGCTTCTCCGCGCTTCGCAATTGCTTGAGCATCGACCTTGTCTATTGGGTCTTCGCGACCATCTGGCCATTTTGCGAACTCGTGTATCACAAGTGCAGATCGAGGTTCGATCCCAGCTCGCTGATCGGATTGCGGTTTCTCCTTGTAGTACGCAATGGACATTTGGTGAGGTGCATCGAGGCAAACGTAGAATTTGTGCCTCCAATACTCCTCGTGCTCCTCGCAAATGGTGCGGTGTGTGTCAAAGGCTAGTTCGGCTTTCAGCTTCTTATATCGCTCTAAGTGACGCGCCGCTGTCAGCCAGTTGAGGCGATTTGGAGCCGGGGGTTGAGTCTCACTTCCATCATTGGTGAGAGTCGCATATGCCCGCGCAAGTGACAGAACTGCCTGATTCAAGATTTCTTGGCTGTTCTGCATGCGCCAAGGAAAGTAGATCGCTGCGGCGGCAATGAGCGCGGATACCCCGGCAAAAACAGTGCCTGCGGTTGAAGTCCAGTCGGCGGAGCACATAGTTGATTCTGATGGGCGGAGTCTCAGCGTTCGCCGAACACCTGAGTCTCAGCGTTCCCCGAACAGTGATTGGTTGTGGAAGGGTTGGCGCGGGGAAAATGGAAGGAGCCCTTGGGCGACTGGAATTTTCCCCGCGCGCTGCCTGAAGTTTGGCATTCCGGGCTGCTGGGTGAGGCGAGGATTCGGTACCCTGAGACCCATTTAAAAGGGGTTCGCTTGAAAAAGCTTCGGCCGCAGCCAGACGGCGCAGACTGATGGTTCAAGCAGTGCGTGACGGAGCCAGCATGCGCGACGTTGCCCGCGACTTCGGCGTTGGCGTTGCGACTGTCTCGTTGTGGTGCGGCAGGGCTGACGGTAAAAGGCTGGACCGCGTCTGCTTCGAGGGCGGCAAGCCTGGCTTGGCTACCAACAAGGTGGCCGAGAAGATGGAGCAGCGTGTGCTGGCTATGCGTGCCATGCTCAAGACTAGCGTGCTGGGCGAGTACGGTGCCGAGGCGATCCACCGGTCGCTGGTGGAGGCCTCGCCGGCGGGCTCGGTGCCCGGTCGGGCGACGATCCACCGCGTGCTGGTTCGGCGCGGTGCGGTCGACTCCACGCGCCGTCAGCGTCGGCCGCCGCCGCCCAAGGGGTGGTACCTGCCGGCGGTGGCGCAGGGCCGCTCGGAACTGGACAGCTTCGACTTCATCGAAGATCTGAAGATCGCTGGCGGGCCGATCATCGACGTGCTGACGGCTACCAGCGTGCACGGTGGCTTGGTCAGCGCCTGGCCGATGCTTGGGCGTACGGCCCAGGCCACGCTGCTGGCCGTACTGCAGCGCTGGAGGCTCGATGGCCTGCCCGAGTACGCCCAGTTCGACAATGCCACCATCTTCCAGGGCTCCCACAGGGCTGCCGACAGCGTCGGGCGCATCGTGCGGCTGTGCCTGGCACTGGGCGTCACGCCCGTCTTCGCCCCGCCGCGCGAGCCCGGCTTCCAGAACGCCATCGAGAGCTTTAACGCCCTGTGGCAGACCAAAGCCTGGCACCGCAACCGCGTCACGGACCTGGAGCACCTGCAGCGCGTGTCGGCCGCATACGTTGCTGCGCACCGGGCCAAGTCGGCTTGCCGCAGCGATGCAGCACCGGCCAGAGCCACCTTCCCGAGCGTGTTCGAACTCGACCTCCAGGCGCCCCCAACGGGTAGCGCCATCTACATCCGCAGAACCACCGACGCAGGCCAAGTCACGCTGCTTGGCCGCACCTTCCCGGTGGCCTCTCATTGGGCCAACAGACTCGTTCGATGCGACGTGCACTTCAACCATGACTGCATCAACTTCTACGCGCTTCGCAGACGTGATCCGGAACAGCAACCACTGCTCCGAACAGCAGAGTACAAACGCCTGAAAACCAGGTTCCGCGGTGATTCGCAAGTGTTCGGGGAACGATGAGACTCGGACACGTCAACGTCGAAAAAGTGTTCGGGGAACGCTGAGACCTGCCCTCTGATGCCTAACGTTTGAGCTAACCGCGACCCGCGCGGCAAGGCGCTTGGGCGGCGTGGTGCAGCATAAACCAGCGCGCCACGACGCCCAAGCGGCTTGCCGTGTGGGGTCGCGGCTGAGCGAAGGGTTAGGCCGCACGCCAGATTGCCGACCGGCTGGCGAGAGACAAAGTGTTTACTGATGCAGACGAACTGAGGGGCATGGCGCGTAGCGCCCACCGCCGCTTCGGGCCCTTCCGGAGCAAAGAGCTGCTTGTTCGTTGCGGCGGACCGACGAACTGGCTGACGCGAGCCCTCGGTGCTGAAGCTCCGGTGTGTGCGTAGCGCGCAGGCGAAGAGAGCTTATTCGCTGGGCTTCGGGTTTGTGGCCACGGTTCCGCAAGCTTTTTGCAGCGGCGCAACTTTGAAGAGGCGCTGCAGCAGCCACGCCCTGGCTGTTGTATTGACGCGGCGGGCATGTTGGCGTCCCGAGGTGTTTCGCGTGCTGATGCCCGCTGCGTGCGGCCTAACGTTCGAGCTAACCGGACCGCTACGGTGGGACGGCTTGGCCCAGGCTGGGAAACTGTACCCCGTACCCCAGGCTGGGCCAAGACGGCCCGCCGTAGCGGGTCCGATGGTTCAGCGAGGGGTTAGGCGTCAGCGAGGTCACCGGCGGTTGTGCTGCTATTTAGCCGCCGGAATGTCGGGATTGAAGGCTACCTCCCATAGATGCCCGTCTGGGTCTTGGAAATAGCCGGCGTAGCCGCCCCAAAAGGCGCGTTGAGCTGGCTTCACGACCTTGGCGCCTGCGCGCTGAGCTTGGTTCATGACTTCGCGTACTTCGCCTTCAGATTCGACGTTGTGCGCGAGCGTGAAGCTGCCAGAACCGATGGAGCTTATGGGGAGGCCCGAATCAGCTTCTAGGCTGGTGCGAGGCCAGAGTGCGAGCTTGATACCCGATTCAAGCTCGAAGAAGGCGACTGCGCCGATTTCGAACTCGGTGCCCATGATTCCGTCTGTGGGTAGACCGAGCCCATCGCGGTAGAAGGCGACTGAACGCTCCAGATCTTCCACGGCTAGGGTGATGAGGCTGACTCGGGGCTTCATGTGTCGGTGCGAGGTGGAGGGAATTGGCTTCTGACGCCTAACGTTCGAGCTAACCGGACCCCGACGGCGGGATGGCTTGGCCCGGGCTGGGAAAATGTACCGCGTACCCCAGGCCGGGCCAAGACAGCCCGCCGTTGGGGGTCCGGTGGTTCAGCGAGGGGTTAGGCCGCATTCGTGTTTTGCATGAGCCGGAATGCGCTTGTGGCGGGGTTTGTATGAAGCCAAGCAGCCAAACCGTGCGCTAGCTCCGTTGCTGACGTTGATGTCGTGTCGACTTCAAAGTCATAGGTGCAGCCTGCATGCACGGACTCAAGTTGTGACTTTGCGAGGCCAGGCGTTCGATCTTTCCGCCGTGCTTCTCGAAGCTCAAGCTGCTTGAGACTGCATCCGATTTTGACCAGAAGCACCTGATACCCAGCAAGATCTTCCATCAGTAGCCTGCAGGCCTTGGGCGTGAGGACATGGTCCAAAATGACGTTCTGGCCAAAGCGGGCGTACTGAGCGACCGAGTGATTGATTGCGCGACACAGCGCCTCCGTACGCAAGGAGGCCTGTTGCTTGTAGTCGGCGGACCAGTAGCCCGGCGGTTCCATGGCGCGAAAGGCGTCAAGCTGGACGTGGAGTAGCTGAAGCTCGGGGGCGGATCGCTGAAGTTCTGCGGCTAGCGCCGTCTTGCCAGCGCTTGATGTGCCGTTGAGGACGATGATTCTGCCGGGTGGTGGAAGTACTGACACTGCTGCCCTATGCGGCCTAACGTTCGAGCTAACCGGACCCCGACGGTGGGATGGCTTGGCCCGGGCTGGCGAAAATGTACCGCGTACCGCCAGACCGGGCCAAGACAGCCCGCCGTTGGGGGTCCGGTGGTTCAGCGAGGGGTTAGGCCGCACCCGAGTTATGCAGCCATTGATTTTGTGTTGCGAAGACATGTGATCTACAGGTCAAAGTCTCGCCGTCTTGACCGACGACCAAAGAACAAAACTAGGATAGCTGCGACTAGAACTGCGAACCCCAAACTAAACAGTGTGTTGCGAAGATCCGGAACAAGGACGCCAAACAACAGACAGCAGAAGCTGCCTCCAATAAGCGTGGCCGTCCCGAGAAAGCGAGTTGCTGGCGAAGCGACGCCTCGTTCAGGACGAGCATCCTCGCCGTGCAACCTCAACTGTTTGTCGTCATATAGCTTTATCCAGGTAAACCAGGCGGTAATCGCGGCTGTGCCGATTAGCCAAGCGAGCGTAGAAAGGGTTTGTCCAGTAGTGTGACTTTGCATGAGCTTCCTTGCGACAAGAAGCCAAAACAGCCAGTACAAGCAGATTCGTGCGAGTGCTGAAAATGACGGCATGTGCGGCCTAACGTTCGAGCTAACCGGACCGCTGCGGCGGGACGGCTTGGCCCGGGTTGGGAAAATGTACTGCGTACCCCAAGCCGGGCCAAGACGGCCTGCCGTAGCGGGTCCGGTGGTTCAGCGAGGTGTTAGGCCGCACTCGCTACCCGTTGCACGCGCCAGATTACGGTTGCAGTTACAAGAGCACAAGTGACTGCGAAGACGATGACGAATGCCTCTGGCCACACAGGGACGGGAGGCCAGGACTGATTGAAAAGAACAAATGAACCCTGCACTGCAACGACGCCCACCAACGACGCAAGGAGCGCTACACAGAGCCACGTAGTAAATGACTGTTTCTTCTGACGGCGCAAGAGCAGAAAAGACGGAAGTCCGATGGTGAGTGTGATGACCTGAGCGATACCCGTGGCCACAAGGGCGAAGAAGATAATGAAGCCGACCAAGCCCTCTTGCACAGGCACGAAGGGCGCCATTGCGAGCGCTCCAGCGCATGCGCCGATCACTGGAGCTATCAAGAACGTGGCAAGCGTACGGTGCATTTGTGTGCGGCCTAACGTTCGAGGTAACGCGGGGCCGGCGGTGGGACGCCAGGCCCGCGAAGCGCAAGATAAGCCATGGCGGTTCGCGGGCCTGGTGGCCCGCCGCTGGGCCTCGCGTTGACCGAAGTGTTAGGCCTCGGGTCGGCCTGAGCGACGCACTGGCGGTGGCGGACTGGGAACTGGCTGATGAACTAGCCGAAGCGAGAAGAACGACCCAGCAGTAGCCGCGTGCGGCTTCTGCTGCAGCCGATCGCGGTGCCGGCGGGGCGCTTGCGCCGCGCCAGCGATTGCAGCGAGCTTGGACAAGGTGCAAGGAAACTGAGTTCTGGACTCAAGCCTTCCGCGCCGGCGCGGCGCAAACGAGTGAAGGCCTTGAACTGCAGATCGCGACGGCGACGTGCGGACTGATCCGCAGCCGGCGGCGGGTTCTCAGCGGCAAGGGAGTGCAGCGATGGCTCCCGCGAACGCCAACGGACGTGAGCGCTGCCGGCGTAGCCAAGGCGCCCGCAACGCGTGCGCCGCCCGAAGCGGGGAATTGGATTGGCTTCGAGGCGCTGCGAGCCGCACGAGTCGCTGGCTCCGAGGCCTAACGTTTGAGCTAACACCGACCGCGGAGGCGGGGCGGCTTGCCCGTGCGGCGCAGCATAAACCAAGGCGCTGCACGGGCAAGCCGGCCTGCCGTAGCGGGTCGGTGCTGAGCGAAGGGTTAGGCAGCACGTACAGGTGCAGCGCGGAACAACGAACCGAGAATGCGTTGCCCGGCGCTTGCGCCGCGTACGACGTAGGCGGGAAACCTGCGAGAGGGATGGCGCTGATAGCGGCCCGTGCCGCGACTTGTGACCCAGCCCGAACTGAAGAGGGCCGCAGTGCGATGCGGTGTAGCGAGACGGCGGCGGGCTGATGCGCTGGCCGCAGAAGCCCGCGACCGACTGTCCGGAGCGCGTGTCTGCGCGGCGATGCCCGCGAACAGACGGTGATGAGCTGCAACGCCGCCCGTGCTGCCTAACGTTCGAGCTAACCGGACCGCTGCGGCGGGACGGCTTGGCCCGGGCTGGGAAAATGTACCGCGTACCCCAGGCCGGGCCAAGACGGCCCGCCGTAGCGGGTCCGGTGGTTCAGCGAGGTGTTAGGCCTCACTCGAGTTACCTATTTGCATACATGTATTCTGAACTTAATTCTCTCTGGACTTGAGGTACCTCTGACTGGATCAAGAGATTTGAAATCAAGCTTTGTGCCTTTAATTCTGATCGTGTGGGGCTTGGAATAATCTCTACTCAGTCCATGCCACCATCTGCAGAATCATTGGATTCACCGCCTGAAGTGCAACTTCCTGACGACTCCAACGGTGCAAAGGTGCCGAAGAGTCCGAAGCTAAATATTCCGGCCCCAAGAATGGCGAGTGTACAAGGCAGTATTGGTTTGAAAGGCTCGTCTGAGGTCAGCATCTCGCCCGTGACTATGGCTGCTGCGACCATCGCGACCATTCCAGCGAAGTACATGGCATAGCGCACGGGAGAAACTCCTTTTGTGAGGCCTAACGTTCGAGCTAACCGGACCGCTACGGCGGGACGGCTTGGCCCGGGCTGGGAAAATGTACCGCGTACCCCAGGCCGGGCCAAGACGGCCCGCCGTAGCGGGTCCGGTGGTTCAGCGAGGGGTTATGCCTCACTCGCGCACGCTCAGGAGCCATGCAGTTTGAAGGCCCAGTAGACGGCAATACCTGTTTGCACGGCGAAGGCAGTGAAGCGGGCCGTTACTGCAAGCGAAGAGGTCGAGCTGAGATGGATGAGAGATTGAATAACGCGGGCGGCAAGAAGCCAGTGCGCGAGCGGGTCTGTAATCTGAGATTTGCCTGCCACAAGGGCCAGTAGCATGAAACCGCCGAACAGGGGCAATCCTTCAAGACAGTTCGCATAGGCGCGAGCAAGCCGTTGCATGAATGGTGAGAGCCCGGCGTTGTCTGGCGTGAAGCCGTTTGCTGGTACCTCTTTGGTGAGAACTAACTTGGAGCGCAGAATCTCCATGAGCACCAGTAGTGCCAAAGTCCAAGATAGAAATCCGAGTAAGGCCAGAGTGGTAGCGGACATAGCTGTGGGCTCAGATGTTTACTTGCGAAGGCGCCAGCGAGGTTTCGTTTTGTGAGGCCTAACGTTCGAGCTAACCGGACCGCTGCGGCGGGACGGCTTGGCCCGGGTTGGGAAAATGTACCGCGTACCCCAAGCCGGGCCAAGACGGCCCGCCGTAGCGGGTCCGGTGGTTCAGCGAGGGGTTAGGCCTCACCGGGTTTCGCCACTGCTGGCTGGACGAGGAGTTCCTTGTAGCCTGTGGCGTCGTCTTTGACTCGGCTCAAGCTCCAGTTTGGTGTTTCTACCAACAGGAGTTCGGCTGTCGTTCTGACGGTGTTTCCATAGCCAACGTGGCCACCAAGCACGGTGCCAGATTGGCTTGCGACCGTGAAGTGGAGATGGGCGCCGTTCGCTGAGAGTGAGCCCGAGAGGGTAAGGATCTCATGTGGCCCGGTCATTGTGGTCTCGGCCTCGTCGTTGGCGAAGCGGACTACAGCCCCTGAAATACTTCCGATTCCTGCGATGACAAACCCTTGGCCGACCTCGGCAGTATCCACGAGACGTTCGAGTTCCCTGCGGAGGTCTACTCCCGGCTGCAAGCGAATCGGACGTGGTGTCATGCGAGTATTTCGAGGGCGGTGGAAGTATTTTGTGTGAGGCCTAACGTTCGAGCTAACCGGACCCCTGCGGCGGGATGGCTTGGCCCGGGCTGGCGAAAATGTACCCTGCACCGCCAGGCCGGGCCAAGACAGCCCGCCGTTGGGGGTCCGGTGGTTCAGCGAGGGGTTAGGCAGCACCCGCGGAGTTGAAGAGCGCTGCTTCTGAGTACGCGGTGCAAAGCAGAACCTTCCAGCCTTGTTCGGTATGAACAAGGTTGTACGTGGTCTTAAACCTCCATTGCTCTTGCCCGCCAGTCCAGTCGATGCGTCACTGAACGTCTGCCACTGCGTACTTCTCTCCCTGGCCGATGAACTGGCAAGGCTCAAAGTCTGCACGGATGAAGCCCCTTTCCTCGTAGAGCTTGCAGAGTGCCATCATGTTTTCTGCCACTCTTTTTCTCTCGGGCCAATGGGTGTACGTGCCGTCCTGCGCAATTCCAGACGGCTCAGCGTAGAACTCGGCCACCGCTCTTCCGTTCAGTGCGTTGAACGCGTCCCGGTAGCTCTCGAAGAAGGCTCGGATCTCGGGCGGCATGGTGTTCGGGGTGGGGTTCTGGGTGGCGGCTTGAAACGGTGTGTCTGTGCTGCCTAACGTTCGAGCTAACCGGACCGCTGCGGCGGGACGGCTTGGCCCGGGCTGGGAAAATGTACCGCGTACCCCAGACCGGGCCAAGACGGCCCGCCGTAGCGGGTCCGGTGGTTCAGCGAGGGGTTATGCCTCAGCGCGGACCAACAGGTATGTGCCGGGTTTGAGATTGGCCAATGCGGCTTCCAGGGCTGGAACAAGCGGCAGGAGATAAGGCAATTCGTTTGATACTGCGTCTAGAACCAGAACTGCGACCGGAAGACTTGCGGTGTTCTGCTGATACGGCAGGTTCTTGTCGACTGTGATGAAGGCGTCGAAGGCTGAGGCGGCAAGCGCCAGCAGCTTGCCATTCTTGACGCCCGACCAGCCTTCTTGAACAACGGTCGAGACCTGATGTGACGGCAGCGCTCTTTTCAGACGAGCCGGCACGCACTCGTCAAGCAGCAGGCGCATCGGCAGCGAGGCTCTCGCGAGCAGCTTCAAGCACGGCGACAGCTCGCTGACGCGACACAGTCGGGAAGTCTTCGAGGAAGTCCTCAAGTGAAGACGAGCCTTCGAGGTAGTCGAACAGGTTCTTAACCGGGACTCGCGTTCCGGTGAAGCACAGTGCCCCACTCATGATTTCCGGGTCTCGCTTGACGAGTGATGTGTCCATGGGTGCCTCCGAGGCGTAAGTTTAGCGCGGCGAGACAGTAGGACCGGATTTCTGAGGCATAACGTTCGAGCTAACCGGACCGCTGCGGCGGGACGGCTTGGCCCGGGCTGGGAAAATGTACCGCGTACCCCAGGCCGGGCCAAGACGGCCCGCCGTAGTGGGTCCGGTGGTTGAGCGAGGGGTTAGGCCTCAACGGTATTCTCGCGACTGTTTTGGGGCTAAATGACGAGTTCCGGCAACAAATTGCTGGATATAGTGTTCGACTGGATGTGCTGTCCCGGTTTCGTACAGTTCTCCGTCCTCTCTGCTCACAATCACAGGCGCATTTCCAACCAATGAATAAGGAAATTCGCCGGTTTCAATATATTCTCGCGAATTGTAGAAGTACACCCATCCGAAGTCGTACTCATCGACTTTGGTAATTCCCAAGCGATGGGGCGCTCTGCCTTGCTTCTCGGGTAGTGCGGAGCCGAAGTTGTCCATGCTTTGCTCGGCTACTCGCAAATACGCCACCATCGCTTGGTCGGCGCAGTGTCTTGTGGTCATCGCCAGTACTGACTCCTGTATTTGAGGCCTAACGTTCGAGCTAACCGGACCGCTGCGGTGGGACGGCTTGGCCCGGGTTGGGAAAATGTACCGCGTACCCCAAGCCGGGCCAAGACGGCCCGCCGTAGCGGGTCCGGTGGTTCAGCGAGGTGTTAGGCCTCGACTCAGTAATGCCGTTGTCGGCAAAGAATCTCATTGCGCTTCTGGCTCGGGGTGCTGCAGAGGATTGTGATTGCCGGAGTACCCAGCCACGCTCTGGAAATCGGCCGCCCAAAACTTGAATACTATCGCGTTGTCTGATTTAGTGAATTGGTCTACTCTGGCCAATTCTGCCCCAGAGACGCGTTGTACCCAGTAGCGAAGACCGTAGTGCCTAATCGCTTGGCAAACTTCGAGTGGCAGGCCTTCGCAGGAGTCGGGTCCGATCGAGATTGCATCTACTAGGTCGGGATTCATGAGTCTAGATCGCCACTTGCTAGCTTGGCTCGCATAGATCGCGATGTCGAATAAGTGAATTCGATGCAACTTCTTGAGCAAGCGGCGAGATCGCGTTGGCATTTTGATTCGCGGAGGTGCGCAGGTATGTGAATTCGAGGCCTAACGTTCGAGCTAACCGGACCCCGGCGGCGGGATGGCTTGGCCCGGGCTGGCGAAAATGTACCGCGTACCGCCAGGCCGGGCCAAGACAGCCCGCCGTTGGGGGTCCGGTGGTTCAGCGAGGGGTTAGGCGTCACCGCGACGATAGAAACCAAAGCTCAACGTTGCGCCGAGTTGAGCAAGTAGCTCAATAGTCGATGCTTCTATAGTGCCGCCTTCTTGTTCCTCTGAATCTAGTATCCAGGCTGCGATATTGAACTCTAGAAACTCCGGGCGCACTTTCGTCTTTGCGGCTGCTAGGTTTTCCACTCCGCCTATGCTGTCTATTAACGCGGGAATGATTTCATCTAGTTGGATGGAATCCGGGAACTGCATTTCCCAGGATGCGGCGGACCGCCTAAACGGCGAATCTCCTGGAGTTCGTGAGTGGCCCCGTTGCACGAGGAGGGACGCGATTCTCCCTATGAATGACTCAACATCAGCGGGCGGCAGGTCAAAGCCGCGAAATGTGACAGACGCAATGAACTTGGGGCGACGATTTTCTGCCGGCGCAGTTTGCATGTGTGTTTGTGACGCCTAACGTTCGAGCTAACCCCGACCGCGGAGGCGGGACGGCTTGCCCGCGTGGTGCAGCATAAACCAGCGCGCCGCGCGGGCAAGACGGCCTGCCGTAGTGGGTCGGGGGCTGAGCGAGGGGTTAGGCCGCACTGAGATACTCAGGCTTCGTAAATGATTATGAAGCGCTTGGGGACTAGCAACTTAAACTGTGGAACTCCACTCGATTGGCCGGGGCCCAGGGCTTCTGCGTCCGGATAACGCATGCCTGGCGTATGCCGAAGGTTGGGCAGGATCTTCGCCGGGGTGTTTTTGCCACGACGTGCGAAGAACTTGCAGACTCGTTCTTTGAGGGTTAAGAGGTCTAGTCCGCGTCGAAGCAGGATTGGCTCGATCTGCTCTCCTCCGACTCCATGCTTGCCTCCGACTGCACCAGCAGACCACCGTGTTGAGGCTTTCAACTCGAAATCGTCTGGAGCGAGGGTCTCTTCTTCGGCAAGCGCTACAAGTGTGAAGCCCGGCGCGAGGCGGCCGGAATCAAAACCGATCCTCCGTTCCAGCGCGCTCGCGCCGAAACCGACCAAGTAGCGCAATGTAGTGAAGTCACCAGTGATTGAGAGTGGTTGCGCTACCGACATAGATGGTCTCCTTTTCGCGAACAGCAGAGGATTTGCCTGTGCGGCCTAACGTTCGAGCTAACCCCGACCGCGGAGGCAGGCGGCGTAAGCCCGGTGACCGATGATGCTACGAACGGCGGGCGCCGGGCTTACGACGCCTGCCGTAGCGGGTCGGGGGCTGAGCGAGGGGTTAGGCATCACCGGAGTCGCCTGGCTCGGAGTTCTTGGGGTGTGTGTAAATGGCTTCAGGGTTGCTGCCAGTTTCGGCTGAAGCCACCGCGATGCAGTAACCAGGGAAAAACTAGTGCTGACCCCGCAAAGCATAGAAGAGTGTATGCGTCGTACTCCCCCGATGCGGTTGCGGCAGGTTCTCGGTACTTGAGAAGGGACTGAAGCACGACAGCTGAGAGCAGGCCGGTCGAAACTGCGACTATCGCTGCTGCCCAGACCAAGTAGCGGACCAGCAGACTCGCTGTCTTGAGTGGCCCTCGTGCGAGCACAACAAGAACGCAGGCAGCTGCGGCCATGTAGCCGGCTAGAACCAGGTGAAGCACAAGCGTTGCGATCCATGGCGACTCGACCGCATGCAGTCCGCTTGCGTGATAGAGGGCGCTGCTGAGATCTCGCAAAGTGATGCCTAACGTTCGAGTTCACCCGGGCCGCGGAGGCAGGTGTTGTAAGCCCGGCGTGTGACGATGCTACCGCTGGCACACGCCGGGCTTACAACGCCTGCCGTAGCGGGTCCGGGGTGCAACGAGGGGTTAGGCCGCACTCTTCAGCACACTGCCCCAACCGTCGTACTCCAACCCGAAGATGGCTGCAATGCAGCACATGAGGGCGGAGACCGAGCAGATGACGTTCTGCGTGATTGGCATGTGTATGACAACAAGCACGCTGAACTTGCCCTCGTCTTCTTGAACTGTTGCCAAGCCGTACTGGTTGTCTTCAATAAATGAACAGACGGTTCGTGCTTTCTTTTCGTCTGGTGCCCAGAGAAGAAAGTCGACATCCCTCGGAACGGAGAGCACATCTCCCCGTTTGTCGTTCTTCAGCAGGAGCTGGGTGTCCTCGTAGGCATTGCGGAGCAGATCGTCGACAATTGGCAAGGTGTATCCCCAGAGGTGCGGTGACTTCTGTTTGCGGTTCAAGTCGCGGTGAAGCCTGTTTGTGCGGCCTAACGTTCGAGCTAACCGGGCCGCTGCGGCGGGGCGGCTTGGCCCGGGCTGGGAAAATGTACCGCGTACCCCAGGCCGGGCCAAGACGGCCCGCCGTAGTGGGTCCGGTGGTTCAGCGAGGGGTTAGGCCGCATGCGGGCGCTCGCTGGGTACTTCAGGTTGCGGAACTGACTTGCTCCAGCGTGAGGAAGCGCTCGGAACCCTTCTTGGTTAGAACGAGTTCAAGAAGGACCTGCTTACCGTTGTTGGTGGGAACCAGACACTCAACCAAGCTGATGAGTCCTGTTTCTCCTGGCTTGAAGTGGCTCACCTTGTATTTGGTTGCGTTCGGATCTCCGAAGCTGCTTGCGCCAACTCCGGACAGGACTGCCGCAACATCGCTCTCCAAGGCCATGATCGGGTCTCTGTCGAACGCGAGGGCATAGCCGAACTGCTCGTGAAGAGAGCGGAGTTGGCCGGAGCACAAGAGGCGGGACGCGTCTAAGCCGAGCTGGCCCAGCTCTGGATCCTCGAGGTGAGAAAGAGGGGGTCTCATGCGGCCTAACGTTCGAGTTCACCCGGACCGCGGAGGCAGGGGTTGTAAGCCCGGCGTGTGACGATGCTGCGGCTGGCGCACGCCGGGCTTACAACGCCTGCCGTAGCGGGTCCGGGGTGCAACGAGGGGTTAGGCCGCAGTCTACGGTGCCAGCGCATCAGTGGACCTTTCAATCTCGACGGCGGCGCAGCCCATGATGTAGCTGAGCATCTTGCCCATGAAGTACTTCTTGAAGGTAGGAGCCTGAATTACGAGGCGCATTGAAGTCAGGTCTTCGGCGAAGAGACCGGAGAGATGCCGGTCTTTCTTCATCTTCGTCTCAACGCATCCGCAGACTATCTCGTTAGACACGGGCTCTCGTTCTATTGCTGCGGCGACATCAGGCTGTTTCAATGCCTGGTCAAGTGCTTGAGTGCACATCGCGGGCAAGCCGTCGCGAATCGGATTCTTGGCTGTGGCTTCCTGACTGCGAGCGGTCTGTACTGCGGAGCTCCACAGCACCAGCACTACAACTGCGAGCTTCGGGATGATTGATTTTGAGGGTGGCATAGTCGTAGGGGCGGCTTCTGCGGCCTAACGTTCGAGCTAACCGGACCGCTGCGGTGGGACGGCTTGGCCCGGGCTGGGAGAATGTACCGCGTACCCCAGGCCGGGCCAAGACGGCCCGCCGTAGCGGGTCCGGTGGTTCAGCGAGGGGTTATGCCTCAGCGGGTTTCGTGTTGTGTTGCGACTGGACGCGACACTTGAGCGACTACTGATTCCCGGCCGTAGACGCAGCGGCCTCGGTGGCCTGCATGGCCTCTCCAACCTTCTTCTTGAACTGAGCTTCCTGGGCCTTGGCCTGCTCGGCCTGTGTCGCCTGTAGCTTCGCTGACGTGGCTGCTGTGCCTGCGACCTCAGCCCCGCATCCAGCCATAGCACCGACAGCAACAACCACAGTCAGTCGGAGTGGCGACATTCTTCGCATCAGGACATTCATCAAGTTTCCTTCGTGGCGCACGCTCTGCAAATGCAAGCCTTGCCCCTCTCGTTCTCTGGAATCGGTGCCAGAGATTCCCGGGAAAACTGCACCGAAGCGCACCAGCACGGCTGCTCGAACGAGCCGGTTATTGCGGCTGAGCACTCGTTCGGAGCGCCGCAGATGGGGCAGCGAAGTTCCTGGAGCGGTTGGACGGGTGGAGAGGCGGTTTTCTGAGGCATAACGTTGGAGCTGAGGCGCACGCCCGCCAGGGCGTGTCGCTTCCTCCAGCGACGAGTTAGGCGTGTGGTTGATAAACGAAAAGGAGCATGCGATGTGTTGGTGTACCCCGAACCTGAGAACCCCGCACTGCGGCAAGCCGACATGCGTGCCGCCCACCGGACAAAGCCTTGGCCTGGTGAAGATCAACGGCCACAGCGACATCCGGCCGGTGATGAAGGTGGCGAAAGTGACGGTGGATGGCGCGACATGCGTTGTGCCGCTTGGCGACCTGTACGACATGCTGGAAGGCGGCGGCGAGTACACGGTGAAGGTGGAAACCATGTCCGTGCGCGAGTTCGAGCGGATGGCCGAGTTCACCGGGTGGTGAGCGGCAACACGCCTAACGTTTGAGCTAAGCGCGACCCGTGCGGCAAGGCGCTTGGGCGGCGTGGTGCAGCATAAACCAGCGCGCCACGACGCCCAAGCGGCTTGCCGTGCGGGGTCGCGCTTGAGCGAAGGGTTAGGCCGCGCACTGGAGGGCTGCAGAGTTGGCGCGCCGGGTATTCACGAACTACGAGGTGCAGCGGCGCGCTAGCGCTGTTGCTGAATTCCGCCGCCACTGACCCAGCAGGGGGACGCATGAGCGCAGGCATGGCGGCGGACCGACGAACTGGCTGACGCGAGCGGTGGGAGAGAAGAGGGCGGTTCCCGCGCAGCGCAAAGACACGCGATGCTGTATGAGAACCCCGGGCATAGTGAACGGCAAACGCCGACGCTCAGATTCTGCTGTCCCACCGTGATCGCTGACCGGAGTGCGCCCTGGCCCCTGATGGTTTTGAAACGCGGCGGGCATGTTGGAGAGCCGAGGTGCGACGCTTGCTGATGCCCGCTGTGTGCGGCCTAACGTTCGAGCTAACACCGACCGCGGAGGCGGGACGGCTTGCCCGTGCGGTGCAGGATAAACCAAGGCGCCGCACGGGCAAGCCGGCTCGCCGTAGCGGGTCGGTGCTGAGCGAGGGGTTAGGCCGCGCACTGGAGAGCTGCAGAGTTGGCGCGCAGGTTTTTCACGCGCGGCGAGGTGCAGCGGCGCGCAAGCGCTGTAGCTGATTTCCGCCGCCACTGACCAAGCGGGCCGCAGCATGAGTGCAGGCATGGCGGCGGACCAACGGACTGGCTGACGCGAGCGGTGGGAGAGAAGAGGGTGAATCCCGCGCAGCGCAAAGACAAGCGAAGCTATGTGAGAAACGCGGCCCTGGCGAACGGCTGACGCCGGGACTCAGCTTCACTTCTCGCACCGTGACAGCTCCCCGGAGCGCGCTCCGACGGCTGACGGGCTTGAAACGCGGCGGGCATGTTGGATAGCTGAGATGCCACGCTTGCTGATGCCCGCTGTGTGCGGCCTAACGTTTGAGCTAACCGCGACCCGCACGGTAAGGCGCTTGGGCGGCGCGGTGCAGCATAAGCCAAGGCGCCGCGCCGCCCAAGCGGCTTGCCGTGTGGGGTCGCGGCTGAGCGAAGGGTTAGGCAGCACGCACAGGCGCAGCGCGGGGAAACGAACCGAGGGGGCGTAGCCCGGCGCTTGCGCCGAGTACACCGGCGCCCAGAGCAGGGCGAAATGGGGGCGCGCTGGTTGCGGCCCGCGGCTCGATTCGAGCCCCAGACCGAGTTGAAACGGGCCGCGGCGCGAAGCGGTGGAGAGAAACCGAGGCGGGCCGACGCGCAGGACGAAGAAGCTCGGAAAGGCCTGTCCGGAGCGCGTGTCTGCGCGGCGACGCCCGCGATTAGGTGGTGATGAACCGCTCTGTTGGTCGTGCTGCCTAACGTTGGAGCTAACCGGACCGCTGCGGCAGGACGGCTTGGCCCGGGCTGGGAAAATGTACCGCGTACCCCAGGCCGGGCCAAGACGGCATGCCGTAGTGGGTCCGGTGGTTCAGCGACGGGTTAGGCGGCACTTGGTGGCTAACGGGAGATTTTTCGCTCAACCGACAAAACAATGCCCGACCTAAAGGTGACGATGGTCAGAGTCTGCGGATCCCGGGAATGAGGGAAGTACGACCATGCCTTCTCTTCGGGTTCGTCTTTGATGTTTCGGACGAACGTCTGGTGGTCAGGCTTGCCGATGCGAAGCAGAACTTCGCTTTCGGGCATGCCTTTGCGAATGAAACCTCGTTCTGCAGCGTCTGCTGCCGTGGCTGATGAGCCGGCTGCAGCAAGCATGGCTACGAGTAGCACTTTGGCGTGATTCATAAGTTTGAACTCCGAGCGACCGCGACCATGATCATACGGAGGTGGAGGTGATGAAGCTGGTCGATTGGGTCGCAGCACGGTAGGAGGTTTCTCTCAGCGCTGGCAAACGGGATAGATTGTCTTGGTGCCGCCTAACGTTGGAGCTAAGCGGGAGCCGACGGTATGCCGCCAGGGCCCGGCTGGCGAAAATTTTCCGCGTACCGCCGGCCGGGCCCTGGTGGCATGCCGTTGGCGCTCCGCTTGAGCGACGGGTTAGGCCACGCTGGCGCCGAGGCACGGAACTGCGAACACGCCAAGTTTTTGCGTACGAGCCGCCACGGTGCTGACCATGCAGCCACGGTTGCGAGCGACGCGAGAAATCGTCTTGGGTTGCGTGCGCCTCGAGGCTGCGAGGACCGCGGCGCCAATATCTCGAACGCCAGCTACGCGCGACGGCGCTGGCGTTGCGCGGATGTCCTTCATCTCGTCCGTGCGCCACTGGCCGTTGCCGACGGCACAGAGCGTGACCTGTCTTGGCACGGGCGAAGCCGGTGCCTGTATTGGTATTCGCCGGGCCTTCAGGCGCGGCGTTGTCTTCGGCTGCTTGTCCGGTCTTCCGAGTCGCCGCGATGCGGGATTCCGCGGGTCTTCTCGTGCTGAAGCTGAACATCGCGGCGATGCTGGCGCGTTGCATTTCTGCGTGGCCTAACGTTTGAGCTGACACCGACCGCGGAGGCGGGACGGCTTGCCCGTGTGGTGCAGCATAAACCAGCGCGCCACACGGGCAAGCTGGCCCGCCGTAGCGGGTCGGTGCCGAGCGAAGGGTTAGGCAGCACGCACAGGTAAAGCGGGTGAAAACGAGCGGGGAAAACGCAGCCCGGCGCTCGCGCCGCGTACACCGCAGCCCAGAAACCTGGGTGAGTGAAGGCGTTGGCAGCGGCCCGTGCCACGATTTGTGGCACAGCCCGAACAGAAACGGGCCGCCATGCGAGGAGGTGGAGCGAGACGGCAGGGGGCTGATGCGCTGACCGGAGGAGTCCGCAATTTCCTCTCCGGAGCGCGTGTCTGTGCGGCGACGCCCGCGAACAGGTGGTGACGAGCCGCAATGTTGCCCGTGCTGCCTAACGTTCGAGCTAACCGGACCGCTGCGGCGGGATGGCTTGGCCCGGGCTGGGAAAATGTACCGCGTACCCCAGGCCGGGCCAAGACAGCCCGCCGTAGCGGGTCCGGTGGTTCAGCGAGGGGTTAGGCCCCACCGCGCCCGAGCCTGAAGCCGGGTTTACCCCTGTCTTTGTGGGATTGGTTCAAACGTCGTAGTGGCATGCGCAGCGCGAACGGTAGCCGCTGGCCAGCGCTGCCTTGCAGCAAGGAACTGTGAAATGCCTAGATACTTGATTTCGTTTGATGATGGCTCGATGAACCACATTCCCGACGCGGATTTGCCAGCAGTGGGTGAGGCCTCGCGCGCCGTGGTTCGGGAGGCCAAGGCCGCTGGGGCTTGGATCTTCGGCTGCGGGATCTTGCGCCAGCAATCGACCATCGTTGCAACTGACGGAAGCATCTCATTCGGACCGGTACCGGAGACAAAGGCAGTCGTCGGTGGGTTTTCAATCATTGAGGTGCCTTCAAAAGAGGATGCACTCATGTGGGCGGCCCGGATGGCGGAAGCATGTCGGTGCGCGCAAGAGGTTCGCGAGATCATGTTTGATCCTGAGTCCTGATCGCGGTGTGAAATGGTTGGTTGTGGGGCCTAACGTTAGAGCTGACACCGACCGCGGAGGCGGGACGGCTTGCCCGTGTGGTGCAGCATAAACCAGTGCGCCACACGGGTGCCCGGCGTCAACTATCTTGAGCTGTCAGCGACAACTATCGTGAGCGGTGCGGTCGGGCGTTGATCATTGGGCTGGTGTTGCGCCGCGTTGCCGGCGAGCCGGCAACGCGGCGCGGCGGCGGTAGCTGTCCACGTTCATCTCCAGGATGGTCGAGTGGTGGACGAGGCGGTCCACGGCGGCCACTGTCATGGCCTTGTCGGGGAAGACCTCGTCCCAGGCCGAGAACGGCGCGTTGGCGGTGATGGCAATGCTCCTGCGCTCGTAGCGCTCGGCGATCAGCTCGAATAGCACGGACGTCTCGGCCTGGTCGCGCCTGGCGTAGCTGAAGTCGTCGAGCACGATGAGGTCGAAGCGATCCAGCTTGCTCAGCTCGGCTGGCAGCCGCAGATCGCGCCGGGCGGCCTGCAGTCGCTGCACCAGTTCGCTCGTGCGCACGAACAGCACCTTCAGTCCACGATCGATCAGCGCGTGGCCGATGCCGGCCAACAGATGCGTCTTGCCGGTCCCGGGTGGCCCGAACGCCAGCAGGTTGTGACCCTGGCCGATCCACGAGTCGCCCTCGGCCAGTGCCATCACATGGGCCTTGGACACGGCAGGCACCGCCGCGAAGTCGAACTCCGCCAGGCTCTTGCCTGGTGGCAAGCCGCTGTCTGCCCGAGCGCGTGCCAGCCGCCGTGTCTCGCGCTCGGCCATCTCGTGGCCCAGCAGGGTGTGTAGCAAGCGCTCGGCAGGCCAGCCCTCACGGTTGGACTGCGCGGCCAGCTCAGCCCACAGCCGCTTGATGGTCGGCAGCCGCAGCTCGGTCAGCATGATCGGCACGGCCGCGGCGGAGCCGGTGGCGTCCGTGATGTGGGCAGCGCCGTTCATGCGGCCTCCAGCAGTTCGTCGTACACCGAGGTCGACGGCAGCACCACACGAACCTCCGGCATGCTCGGCTGCCTGGGCGCGAACTGCTCGCGCAGTACGTCGATGTCGGGCAGTTCGTCGCGGGCGTGCAAGGCTGCCAGCAACCCTGCCAACTCGGCCACCGCGCCAGCACGGTCTGCCAAGTCCAGCAGATCGACCATCAAGCGGCAGGCGGCGCGTTCGGGGAGCCGCGCGCTGATGTGTTCCCACGCCTGGGCGTACTCGCTGCGCGGGAACATGGCGTCGCGCAGCACCCAGCGCGCGAAGGCCCCGGGCTTGCGCTTCAGGCTGGGCAGCATGTGGCGCCAGTCGATCTGCCGCGGATGGCGGTCGGTGGCATTGGCATACAGCCGCTCGCACTCGAAGACCTTGACGCCGCCCAGCCAGGCGTCCAGGTGGGTGCTGTGCAGCCGGACCTTCAGCCGCTGCCCTGCCAGCCGAGAGGGCACGCTGTACAGCACGCTCTTGGCGCTGAAGACGCTGAACTTGCTCACGCGGGCATCGACCTCCTCGAAGTCGGCCGTGCGGCGTGCCGGCAGCGGCTTGAGGCAGGCGCGCTCGACCTCCCAGGCGCGGGCGCAGCGGGCGTTGAGCCGGCGCACGGTCTCGGCCACGAATTGCTCGTAGGTCGCCAGGTCGGCGAACTCGCGGCTGCCGCGCAGCAGCAGGGCCTGGTCCAGCCCCTTCTTCAAGCTGCCCTGGCGCGCCTCGATGGCGCCGTTCTCGTGGCTGACGCCGGGGTTGTTGCGCGTGGGGCGCACGCCGTAGTGCTGGCACAGGGCCTTGTAGCGCTTGGTCAGCTCTTCCTGTTCAGCCAGGTTGTTGAAGGCCGCCGACAGGCTGTCGGTGCGGTGCTCCTGCGGCACGCCGCCGGCCATCCACAGCGCTTCCTGCAGCCCAGCGGCCAGGGACTGGAAGCTCTCCCCGCCGAGCACGACGCGGACGTGGCGCCAGCCGCTGTGGGCCAACGCGAACTGGTACAGCCGGTGTGGGAACGTCAGGCCGTCCACGCGGATGTCGAGCTCGTCGGCCACGGTGAAGTCCGACAGCCCCAGCCGGCCCGGCGGGTGCTCCTGCGCGAAGTAGATCTCGCGTTCGCCGCCATGCTCGGCGCGCCACTGGCCCACGCGGCGCTGCAGGGTGCGCAGCACCGAGTCGGCGAACCGCTCGGGGTGGCGCCGCTGCAGTTCTTCCAGCAGCGTCACCGCCATCAGCGACGGCGCGCCCTCGAGCATCGGCACCACCTCGGTGGACCACACCTCGGCCAGCGGGTCGGCACGGGTCCGCCAGTGCCGCGCTGGGCGCTGCGAGGGCAGCGACTGCGCCGACTCCACCCGGCGAGCGCTGGCCACGCTGATGCCGGTCTTGGCGGCTGCAGCCTCCTGGCTGTGCTCGCCCCTCAATGCCTTGTACTTGTTCACTTGCAGGTCCGATATGCGTTTGCCGGGCACCGTGGCCACCTTCCTGTCGAAGGCGATCACTGTAGGAACCCAACCGCAAAACGCACCCCGGCGGCGTGCGTCAACCGCTCAAGATAGTTGTCGCTGAGCGCTCAAGATAATTGTCGGCCGCCAACACGGGCAAGCTGGCCCGCCGTAGCGGGTCGGTGCCGAGCGAAGGGTTAGGAAGCACGCTCAGGTGTAGCCGGGAAAAACGAACCGAGAAGGCATAGCCCAGCGCTTGCGCTGCGTACAACGCAGCCCAGAGACGGCGGCGAGAAAAGGTGCTGGTAGCGGCCCGTGCCACGACTTGTGGCCCAGACCGAGCGCAGGCGGGCCGCACGCGATGTGATGGAGCGAGAGCCAGGCGGGCTGATGCGCTGGCCGCAGAAGCCGCGCAAGCTTGCCCGGAGCGCGTGTCTGCGCGGCGACGCCCGCGAACAGGTGGTGATGAGTTGCAATGTTGCCCGTGCTGCCTAACGTTCGAGCTAACCCCGACCGCGGAGGCGGGACGGCTTGCCCGTGTGGTGCAGCATAAGCCAGCGCGCCACACGGGCAAGCTGGCCCGCCGTAGTGGGTCGGGGGCTGAGCGAGGGGTTAGGCCGCACTGCGCATAGTTTCCGGGAGAGTGGCGTTTACTCCGACGTGACCTCGGTTGCCTCGATGATCTCGACGACCTTAAGGATGTGCGCGTAGGCTCCCATGTTGCAGAACTTTCCCTTGTGACTAAGTTCACCTCGTACGACGACTTTGGCTCGGCCTGACTTGCTGCCAGGCACCTGTGCTCTGGTCATCTCGCTGGCCTTTACGCACCAAGTTTCGTCGCTCCCTTCCGGCGTGAAGGCTGAAGTTTCGAAGTTGTGGAAGTAAGCACCGCGATAGATCTTTGTCTGCAGGTTCTGCGCTGCAGCGGCCGAACTTATGGCGATGCAGGCGATGAGCGTAAGTGAGCGGTGCATAGGTTTGGTCTTCGGTTGTCCTCGAGCCGAGCGGGACAGTTGCTTGTGCGGCCTAACGTTCGAGCTAACCCCGACCGCGGAGGCAGGGCGGCTTGCCCGCGCGGTGCAGCATAAACCAGCGCGCCGCGCGGGCAAGACGGCCTGCCGTAGTGGGTCGGGGGCTGAGCGAGGGGTTAGGCCTCAGCGGAGAACTGGGAACGGTGATTCGCATTTTGGCCAAGACCTTAGGTGAGTTCATTTGGCGCCATGGCGCTCTGCCCAAAGTGATGCGATTCTTTCAACCGCAACTGCGGAGCCGATTCGACCAGCTTGAATGTAGATCTCTTTGACCGCGTCTTCTTCGGAGCAGACTTGTCCAAGGACGTCAAAGGCGATGGTCCGGTGTAGCGCGATCCTCTCTTCGTAGCGATCCAGGATCGCGTTCTCCTCTTCGTCGGACTCATGGCCATCGAGCGCGTAGTTGCTCCAATAGTTGTTGTATCTGTCGCAGAACGAGTCCCAGGTGACTTCGCCATGTGCGCACTGGCGCACCAACTCATCGTGATGCTCCAGCGATGCCTGGAGATCGGCTTCGGAGGCGAACATGCGCATGGTTTCTGAGGCCTAACGTTCGAGCTAACCCCGACCGCGGAGGCAGGGTGTGGCCGCCGCGAAGTGGAACATAAACAAGCCCGCTTCGCGGCGGGCACAGCCTGCCATAGCGGGTCGGGGGCTGAGCGAGGGGTTAGGCATCAGCGGAGGGCGCGCGCCATACCTTGCTGGTGAGCAGCAATGCCGCTCACCAGCGTGGAAACCAGTTGATTCATCAGTTCGCTGGCTTCCTGGTCAGTGACCTTTGCAATTTCGTCCGCTGTGCGATTGCAAATCTCAAGCTTCAATCGCGATGTGTCAGTCGCCATCAATGCTTCCATCATTTCGCGGCCGACCACGAGCACCTCTGGAACCGCCAGATCGAGATCCTGTGCGCGCTTCGAGCGCAGTCCTTCAAGGGCAGCCTCAAGTTTCACGCGCGACTTGGCTGCACTCTCCATAAACCGTTGAGACTGTTGCGGATGTGCCTTTGTGCACTCACGCATCTCGCGCTCCGTCAATGAAACGGCCATGTGGAGTGCTTCAGCTGCAACGGAGCGAGGCTCCTTGGTCTGCGCGTGGAGCGCAGAAGAAAGTGACAAAGCAAAGAGAATGAATGACGCGCGCATAGGATTGAATTCTGATGCCTAACGTTCGAGCTAACCCCGACCGCGGAGGCAGGGTGTGCCCGCCACGAAGTGGAGCATAGACAAGCCCGCTTCGCGGCGGGCACAGCCTGCCGTAGTGGGTCGGGGGCTGAGCGAGGGGTTAGGCCTCACCTGGCAGCACAAGTGGAACAGAGAACTTTATTCTTGATGTGGACGACGACTCGCCATGCGAGGCGCCTTGAGAGCCAAGCCCGACGGAACCCAGAAAGACGCCAATCCCGCCTTTGGTGTCTGTTGCGCTTGACTCTGCGAGTGCGACATCGAACTCGACCTTGTGTATCTCGCGGCCGTTGGCGTCAGTCCTCAATCCCTGCGTAGCGCCATAGTTTCTAATCGACCCTGTTTCCGCGCCTCGCCTCCTGATCTCTTCTTGTGCTCCAACGACGCCGGCAACGATTTGAATAAGCGCAGTCTTGACAAAGTCATCGAGATTCATAGTCGGTTGCGAATCAAGTTTGGTTGAGATGCGAAGAGGACTCTTCTGCTTGCGATAGGGTCACGCTACCGTTTCCGTTTGCCAGATGGTCGATCGGGGTGGTGCATTTTTGGTGAGGGGCGGAGTCTCAGCGTTCGCCGAACACCTGAGTCTCAGCGTTCCCCGAACAGTGATTGGTTGTGGAAGGGTTGGCGCGGGGAAAATGGAAGGAGCCCTTGGGCGACTGGAATTTTCCCCGCGCGCTGCCTGAAGTTTGGCATTCCGGGCTGCTGGGTGAGGCGAGGATTCGGTACCCTGAGACCCATTTAAAAGGGGTTCGCTTGAAAAAGCTTCGGCCGCAGCCAGACGGCGCAGACTGATGGTTCAAGCAGTGCGTGACGGAGCCAGCATGCGCGACGTTGCCCGCGACTTCGGCGTTGGCGTTGCGACTGTCTCGTTGTGGTGCGGCAGGGCTGACGGTAAAAGGCTGGACCGCGTCTGCTTCGAGGGCGGCAAGCCTGGCTTGGCTACCAACAAGGTGGCCGAGAAGATGGAGCAGCGTGTGCTGGCTATGCGTGCCATGCTCAAGACTAGCGTGCTGGGCGAGTACGGTGCCGAGGCGATCCACCGGTCGCTGGTGGAGGCCTCGCCGGCGGGCTCGGTGCCCGGTCGGGCGACGATCCACCGCGTGCTGGTTCGGCGCGGTGCGGTCGACTCCACGCGCCGTCAGCGTCGGCCGCCGCCGCCCAAGGGGTGGTACCTGCCGGCGGTGGCGCAGGGCCGCTCGGAACTGGACAGCTTCGACTTCATCGAAGATCTGAAGATCGCTGGCGGGCCGATCATCGACGTGCTGACGGCTACCAGCGTGCACGGTGGCTTGGTCAGCGCCTGGCCGATGCTTGGGCGTACGGCCCAGGCCACGCTGCTGGCCGTACTGCAGCGCTGGAGGCTCGATGGCCTGCCCGAGTACGCCCAGTTCGACAATGCCACCATCTTCCAGGGCTCCCACAGGGCTGCCGACAGCGTCGGGCGCATCGTGCGGCTGTGCCTGGCACTGGGCGTCACGCCCGTCTTCGCCCCGCCGCGCGAGCCCGGCTTCCAGAACGCCATCGAGAGCTTTAACGCCCTGTGGCAGACCAAAGCCTGGCACCGCAACCGCGTCACGGACCTGGAGCACCTGCAGCGCGTGTCGGCCGCATACGTTGCTGCGCACCGGGCCAAGTCGGCTTGCCGCAGCGATGCAGCACCGGCCAGAGCCACCTTCCCGAGCGTGTTCGAACTCGACCTCCAGGCGCCCCCAACGGGTAGCGCCATCTACATCCGCAGAACCACCGACGCAGGCCAAGTCACGCTGCTTGGCCGCACCTTCCCGGTGGCCTCTCATTGGGCCAACAGACTCGTTCGATGCGACGTGCACTTCAACCATGACTGCATCAACTTCTACGCGCTTCGCAGACGTGATCCGGAACAGCAACCACTGCTCCGAACAGCAGAGTACAAACGCCTGAAAACCAGGTTCCGCGGTGATTCGCAAGTGTTCGGGGAACGATGAGACTCGGACACGTCAACGTCGAAAAAGTGTTCGGGGAACGCTGAGACCTGCCCGGTGAGGCCTAACGTTCGAGCTAACCCCGACCGCGGAGGCAGGCGTTGTAAGCCCGGTTTGTGACGATGCTACCGCTGGCACAGACCGGGCTTACAACGCCTGCCGTAGCGGGTCGGGGGCTGAGCGAGGGGTTAGGCCTCATTCGCGTAGGCTGGAAGTGACCGACTTCAGGTCTGCAAAGGCTGCTACGCGGAAGCTACTCTGCGATGGCTTTGGTCCAAAGCTGAACAGAATGGCTGAGTTGTCAGTCACCTCGAGGAGATGCCAAGCCCGCTTCGATTCGTCACTTGCGAGCTCAACCTTCGGCAGCGCGCTGCCGCCAGAGTGAATGACAAGACGCGCGCGCGACTCTCCCATTCGGGTTGGCGCCCAAGAGAACGCAAGGACACCGGCGAAGAACAGTAGCCACATATAGTAGGAATGCCAGCGGAAGCCATCTTCCTTGAAGCGAGCTACTACCTCGGCCAGGGTAAGGCCTGCTGACACCGCGAAGCAGAGCGCTCCTATGCCCAAAAACACGGCCTTGGACGTCTCTGCGAAGTAGCCCAGCGGAAGAAAGTCCAACGCCCAGAACGACAGTCCCAGCACCAGAGTCACGATGGCCCACCAACGCATACCTCGGTGAGTTACCCCGTCGTACGACAGGGAGTAGACGGACGTGAAGGCGAACGTCAACGTGATCCAGAAGACCCACGCACTCGCCTGCATGAGCCGCTGCGGGCTCAGGAGACTTGCGATCCACGGAGCACCGAGGCTGCTGTAGTAAGACTGCGTCTCGCGCCAGCCGATGAGGTACGCGAGCGCACCGAGGCCAACCAGCGCAGTTGCGACACCGAGGAGCGGTTGAACTACCGCGACCAAGGCTCGCATGGTGGGAGGCAGTGTGCTTTGGTTCATGAGGCCTAACGTTCGAGCTAACCCCGACCGCGGAGGCGGGACGGCTTGCCCGCGCGGTGCAGCATAAACCAGCGCGCCGCGCGGGCAAGACGGCCTGCCGTAGTGGGTCGGGGGCTGAGCGAGGGGTTAGGCTTCACACGTGTACGCAACGGCATAGGTCTTGTCGAAACACCGAGATAGGCGTTCGAGGACGCGGAGATTGCTGGCGTTCTCGGCGGTCTGCTGCGTACGGCGTCTGTGTTCCGAGAGGTGAGCATCGAAGGCTGGGCGATCACCCTTCAGAAACGCGATGGTTGCAAGGGCATAGGTATTCCAGCTGAACTTGCTGGCAGCTTCAATCTCCGGTGGATTGAGCGCGAGAATCAAGATCTCCGCTGCCTTCGCGTTCTCTCCGTTCATGGCAACCATTTGACCAAGGTGCCATTTCGTTCGGCGTAGTTCATCCTCTTGCCGCTTCACGTATCTTTCAAGAAGAAGCTGAGCCTCCTTCGGGCAGTCAGCGATCTTTCGCCAACCCTCGGGCGATTGATCGAATTCGCGGTAGGGCATCCGTATGGCCGCAGGTCCCAATTCACGGAGTCTTTCAACACATGTCCGGTCTTGTGCAGCGGAGTGGATCGGAATGAGTGCAAAGACAGCGAGACTTGCAAGGGTGAGGACAGCACGCATGTGGATGTGTGGGTTTGTGAAGCCTAACGTTCGAGCTAACCCCGACCGCGGAGGCAGGACGGCTTGCCCGTGCGGTGCAGCATAAACCAGCGCGCCGCGCGGGCAAGCTGGCCTGCCGTAGCGGGTCGGGGGCTGAGCGAGGGGTTAGGCATCACCGCGACATGGTTGCCTTGCATTGAACTGGAGTCGTGCTTCTCTCAAGAAAGGCGCGAACTCGCAGCGGAGGCGGACGACCGGTGTGTCGTGAACCGGGGCGATGCCTTCGTTGAGAACCAGAGTTTTTCCTTGGTGGGTCGCGCAGAGAGTGTAGGGAACTACTGAAATAGGCGCGACTAGAGGAGCATAGAAGAATCGGCTTTCTGCGCGCCGGGCAAAGTAGAACTTGCCTTCCTGGTTAGTAGTGGCGTTAACGATCTCGGTGGAGCAGGGTGCTTCCTTCGTGCCAAACGCGAGGAAGACATTCGCATTTGCTACTGCTGCGTTCTGAGTCGTGAGCGTTCCGTGGATCTCCGGCGACTTTGTGGCTGAGTGTGGCAGCGGAACACAGCCGGAGGTGCCGATGCACGCAAGGGTTGTGACAATGAGGGAAGCAGCTGTGCGCATTGGC
The DNA here is from genome assembly GCA_963788035.1 of uncultured beta proteobacterium. Taxonomy (GTDB): domain Bacteria; phylum Pseudomonadota; class Gammaproteobacteria; order Burkholderiales; family Burkholderiaceae_C; genus Rubrivivax. The sequence continues at coordinate 504,002 of CAWBFC010000005.1, read as the reverse complement.
TTTGTGTGATGCCTAACGTTTGAGCTAAACGCGACCCGCACGGCAAGGCGCTTGGGCGGCGCGGTGCAGCATAAGCCAAGGCGCCGCGCCGCCCAAGCGGCTTGCCGTGTGGGGTCGCGGCTGAGCGAAGGGTTAGGCAGCACGCATAGGTGCAGCGCGGGGAAACGAACCGAGAGGGTGTAGCCCGGCGCTTGCGCCGCGTACACCGGCGCCCAGACCAGGGCGAAAAGGGGGAGCGCTGGTTGCGGCCCGCGGCTCGATTCGAGCCCCAGACCGAGTTGAAACGGGCCGCGGCGCGAAGCGGTGGAGAGAAACCGAGGCGGGCCGATGCGCTGGACGAAGAAGCTCGTAAAGGCCTGTCCGGAGCGCGTGTCTGCGCGGCGGCGCCCGCGATTCGGTGGTGATGAGCCGCTCTGTTGCCCGTGCTGCCTAACGTTCGAGCTAAGCGGGCGCCGGCGGCAGGACGCCAGGCCCGGGCTGGCGAAAATGTACCGCGTACCGCCAGACCGGGCCTGGTGGCCTGCCGTTGGCGCTCCGCTTGAGCGAGGGGTTAGGCCTCAACGAGATGCTGCTGCGCAAGTTAGCGGCAGCAGGGTGCCAAGTTCTGTGCGCAGAGCAGCGGACTATTCTTGGAGCGGGTATAGAGCCGCGGGCGATCTCTTGTAGATCGATAAAAACGCGAAGACCGCAGAAACTTGTGGGCGCGTGGATCCCGAATGCAGATCAGTCTACACCCAGTAAGTCGTATGAGTGCGACTAGGTGCGGATCGTCGAAATCGTTCGCTGGCTCGATGGCCTTCACTGCAGTCTCGTCCGCATCTACATCAGCATCTCGCTTTCGAACAACTTTGCCCTTGCGTTCCAACTCAGCGAGAAACGGTACGACGCTCTTTACAGCCATCAATTCCGCCTTGTACTTTGCGCCTCCCATCACGAACTTTCCGGGTCCATCGACAACCCATTGTCGAATAGCAACAAAGTCTGCATGATTTGGATCCGTTGATTTGAACATCGGCACGAAAGTTGGCGGATCGGCAACGATGCACATCTCTAGGACAGGAGCGCCAAGCTCTCGTTGTAGAAGAATTCGCGATAGCTATCTGGTTGACTCGGATCAAGTTCGCCGTTGTCAGAGATTGCTATCGAAGTCACTTTGTTTCCGGTTTCGGTTCGCTCGAAGAACAACAATTGACTCGGTAGAGCGCCATGATTGCGAACATTCAGCCGAAAACGATCTATGGTGAAGTCGCTGTGCGTCTCAACTAAAAAACTCTTTTCATCAGCCCTAGCGAGCTCCGCAATTTGGTCTCCAAAGGTCGCCTGCGCCTTCGGGTGCAGATGCACCTCTGGTTGCTGAACAGTAAAAGCCGTTTTTCGGGGACGCACAAACATCTCAACGAGTACCGGTAGCGCCTGCGACACCCCATACCCGACATTCTCGAGGCTTAGGGCCGACTTTCCGAGGATCACCTTCATCTCAAACGGCGCCATCGGACCGTTGCCATATTGCTTCAATGCAATGCTCTTGAACAGGCCGCTACTTTGCCCCGCGCTTTCAATAAATCTTCGAAACGCATCTGCCTGGGTTTTATTAGTCAAACGTTTCCGAATAACGTACGGTGTGTGTTCACCTTCCGGGCTGAACACGGTTTGCGGCGCATCGTATGTTCGTCGAGGTTTTGTCCGAATCGGCGCGAGTTCGACCAGATTATTCATAAGTGAGTTCGGAGCCTGAAAATCGCGGTCGTCGATCCCTTTACCTTCAAAGAGGATGTCGTCGAATCGCATGAAAAGCGGCCCAGGCGACCGCTCTTCCAAGTTCGCGACTTCAACAAAACCATAGCTTGACTTGTGAATCGTAGCAAACGCACGCAGTTTGGATTCGTCATTAACAGTCGTACTTGCTTTCGCGCAGACTTTCACGCGAGACTTAAATTTATCTGCCTTGTTATTGCGCCACAGCTTCCCGTCTAGGGACTTCACTGTAGGCCCTTGAATCACTGAAACGCGGGAGGGCACTGGCCTGCCCTCGAGGCCTTTGTACGTTACGAACATGCCAAATGTCTTATCGGGATTCGCGCTATCGACATCGACAGCGCCGATAGAAAATGCCTTCTTTGACTTTGCAGAGGCGCTAACTAAATCAAGAAAGTGCCGTTGTGCGCCTCCCGGGGTTCCGTATCTGGGTTCGAAGAGCCAGAAAGGCATGCTACTCAGGGTCTCGATTAGATCAAGGAACGAAGTTTTGCCCGTGCTGTTTTCTCCCACCAGAAAGCTAACTTGCTTGAGTGGGATGAACTCTTCTGTGAAGCCCCGATAATTATCAATGTAGACGTACGTTTTCATCGGTGTTGAGGTTTGATAACGACCGTAGCTTAGCGGCTCCTGCGCGGTGCGGCACTAGGTGTTGTGCTGTTGTAGTGGTGCGAGAGCAAAACAAGCTGACCTTGAGGCCTAACGTTCGAGCTAACCGGACCGCTGCGGCGGGACGGCTTGGCCCGGGCTGGGAAAATGTACCGCGTACCCCAGACCGGGCCAAGACGGCCCGCCGTAGCGGGTCCGGTGGTTCAGCGAGGGGTTATGCCGCACCCGGGAGGCTTGCGGTGGTGCTGCCTGGGTTAGAGGCCAGAACTTGGGCTATGAAGGGCGCCTTGGCCTTCGTGTACGCGGCCTTGTCATGGCTGTGGCTCACAGCAAGCTCGCGCTTGAGCTGCGCATACTGAACAGCGAGGCTTGGTTCTGTTCTGAGGGCGTCGCGGAGAACCAAGTGCTGACGCCAGATTCGGCTGCCGACTTCAACCACATGCAGGTGGACGCGCGGGAGAAGGCCGGCCGGGCGCACGAAGTAGCGCCGCTCCGGTATCTCGCTCTCGTACTCAGGCCGGTACTTGTAGCCGAGCTTAGCAAGATCGGGAACTCTTGGCTCCACACACGACAGGCATTCAACGCCGAGCAGCATGTCAATGACTGGTTTCGCGCACATGCCGAGTATGGATGTGCTTCCGATGTGCTCGATGAATGCGGGGACTGCCGAGAACACGGCTTCGACTTCGGCGGCGGCCGCGCTGAAGTTCGCGGTCCACTGAGGTTGGTATTCGGAGAGTACGAGTTCCACGATTGCTGGGCTGTGCGGCATAACGTTCGAGCTAACCGGACCGCTGCGGCGGGACGGCTTGGCCCGGGCTGGGAAAATGTACCGCGTACCCCAGGCCGGGCCAAGACGGCCCGCCGTAGCGGGTCCGGTGGTTCAGCGAGGGGTTAGGCCTCATTCGTATTCTGCTTGCGACGCTTGCTAGCCAGAATGAAAGCGACTACAGCAAGCAGCGCTGACGATGCTGCCAAAATCATGGCTATGAACGGCTGACGGCAACGAGAGTTGGTGGCGAAAAGAGAGTATGTACAGTTGCACTCCGTGCAGGCCAAACTGCTTGCGGATACGATCCATAGTAGGCAATAGACAGAGGCAAACACAGCGGCGAGACCGCCGATGAAGAGTAGCGTACAACTCAGATCTCGGTAGCGCATGGGTCTAGGCTACCGGAGCTGAAGCCAGAGCCCAAGTGCGGCAAAGCTCCCTGCCATAGCAATCGCCTTGGCCCAGTACTTCGCTGCGCCAATACCCCTCGTGAAATCCGGCGTGTGCTTACCGTCTGGATTGTCGAAGCCGCCAGGCAGCGCATCCTCGTAGACGGCGAGGGCTCCATTGATCTGCAGCGCGGCCGAGATAAAAAGGGCCGCTGCAAGCCATTCCATCGGGGTGACGGCCGCTATGGCGACTCCCAACGCTGCGCAGACGAAGGCGTGGATGAATGCAGGACGGCGGATCATGAGGCCTAACGTTCGAGCTAACCGGACCCCTGCGGCGGGATGGCTTGGCCCGGGCTGGGAAAATGTACCGCGTACCCCAGGCCGGGCCAAGACAGCCCGCCGTTGGGGGTCCGGTGGTTCAGCGAGGGGTTAGGCGTCACTCGGTTGCCGCAACTACGGCTTCAGACTTTGGTTGGCCATCATGCGGTTGCGCGTGATGACTATGACTTGTCTGATTCTCTCAATTGTCATGTTCGGAAGGTTGTTAAACCTCATCAATGGATGATCATACTTCCGACCCACATTTGCCTCATTGATCGTTTGCCGAACTTCCTGCAGTGCTGCTCTTCGATGCTCGTACTTCCCAAGCACTTCAATCGATGCAGCCCGAAGTGCACAGAAGAGGCTGAGCCTTTGAGCTTCTGAAGGGCACTCTCTTGTGTCGTTCCGATTCCAGCTATCGGGATCTGATAGCAAATGTGCCGCACGGTCAAGGATCAAGATATCGTCTTTGTCGACGGCGGAATGAAAGTTGGATTGTTGCGGTGGGCTGCCTGCACAAGCTGCCAAGATAACAAGCGCAATTGGGAAGATGATCAGTGTTCGCATGACCTGGTGCGGTGGATGTTCGGTGACGCCTAACGTTCGAGCTAACCGGACCGCTGCGGCGGGCCGTCTTGGCCCGGTTTGGGAGAATGTACCGCGTACCCCAAGCCGGGCCAAGACGGCCCGCCGTAGCGGGTCCGGTGGTTCAGCGAGGGGTTAGGCGTCTCTGCTGTGGCGCTCGAGAAAGGTATGCACCTCTCTGACTAGGCGTTCCTGAAGCGCGCTTCGACTTGCATTGGGTGACGGCATGTCAAGCATGCGCCTCACTGAGTATCTGGCCGGACGGAGTACCGGTTTGTAGCCGTTGTAGTAGAGCTGCCAAAGTGCTTCGTGCAATCGGCGCAAGAAGACTAGGAGCAACTGCAGTTCACGCCTGTTTGTCTTTGCGAATAGGTTGGAGACTTCTTCCTGTGACAACACGCCGCGATGTGCGTACATTCTGTGGCGCAAAGGTCTGTACTTTTCTTCGTATATTTTCCGGCGGGGCGAAACATGCGCCTTGAGTCTTCGGAAGTCCTCACCTGACGGAGCATAAACAGACTTCAGATAGTCAGGCAGCCACTCGTCGGCGTTCTCACTCTGTTTCCTCTTTCTCTCCGCGAGTGCCTCTTTAGAGAATATTTCCAGATTGGCATGACCAATCGTCAGGAGCCTGGTAACGCTGTGATTCTTCAAATCGGGATCGAAGATTCGGCCGAGTGTGACGAAGGTGGATGACTGCAGAGCTGCGAGTGACGTATTCCAGAACAGTGGCGCTTGATTCAGCAGGCTCGCAACTCTGGCGCTTTTCGCGGCGACAGCATGTGTACTGTCCCAAGCAAAGAAGAATTGCAGGGCGCTCTCGGCTTCTATCCGGAAGAGTTCTAGTTCGCGCGCGAAGTCTGCTGCAGGTGTGGACATGTTGATCGAGACGCCTAACGTTCGAGCTAACCGGACCCCTGCGGCGGGATGGCTTGGCCCGGGCTGGGAAAATGTACCGCGTACCCCAGGCCGGGCCAAGACAGCCCGCCGTTGGGGGTCCGGTGGTTCAGCGAGGGGTTAGGCGGCACCTTGCGCCTGCTTGGCCTGAGACGCTGCCTTTTCAAAACAGTGGTGGTGCGGGTGCAACTCAAACCAAGAGGTGCTGCTGCAGGCAAAGCAAAGGTACTCGTAGACGCGACTTGCAAGCCCCTCAACGCCTTGAAGCGAGAAGGTGAAGGGCGCTGACTCTTCGATCTGGCATTCAAAGCGCTCGTGATCAACGCGCGTCAGGTACAGGCGTAGCCGAAGCAGGAGGTTGACTCCGGGTGTGACCGACGGCAACTTGAACATGAGAGGAATGCGATAGGCGCCCCGCTCGACGCGCAGCCCGTCGTAGCCATAGTCGCCGTGCTCGAACGAGAACTCACCGGTGGCGCAGCAAAGGGCTACGCAGCCTGGCGCTTCAAGGAATGATTCCAGCTCTACTACCAAGGAGTCGGCGAGCTCTGGAAAGAAGCGATGCGACTCGATCTTCGCGAGTGTTGACTTGGCTGCAAGCGTGCTGAGGTGCGCGAGTCGACTCATGGTGCCTCCCTTTGGAACGGTGTTTGGTGCCGCCTAACGTTTGAGCTAACCGCGACCCGCGCGGCAAGGCGCTTGGGCGGCGTGGTGCAGCATAAACCAGCGCGCCACGACGCCCAAGCGGCTTGCCGTGTGGGGTCGCGGCTGAGCGAAGGGTTAGGCCGCACGTCGGACGCTGCGAAGGTGGCGGCCCGTGACTTTGGCTGAACCCTTTGCGCGGCGCAGCTTGCAAAGCCTGAGGTCTTCTTCGCCGCCGCTGGAGAGGTTCGTGGGCGGCACAGTTCGGTTCCAAGCGGCGAGACGAAGAACTGGCTGACGCGAGCGGGAGGCAAGGAGAGGGCGGATCCCGCGCAGCGCTGACATGAACGATGGAGTTCCTGAGCGCTCGCCGCGGAGCGCCTGGCGGCGTTGGCCTGTGGAAGCTTTGTGCGCTGACCGCTGGCCGGGGTGCGCAGCAACCGATGCTTGGATTTGAACGCGGCGGGCGTCTCGGAACGCCGAGGCGGTTCGACTGCTCATGCCCGCTGTGTGCGGCCTAACGTTCGAGCTAACCGGACCGCTGCGGCGGGACGGCTTGGCCCGGGTTGGGAAAATGTACCGCGTACCCCAAGCCGGGCCAAGACGGCCCGCCGTAGCGGGTCCGGTGGTTCAGCGAGGGGTTAGCCGTCACTGCGCGTATATGAAGTCGGTGCTGAGCCCGGGCACTCCGCGCAGAAACGAGGCGAGGACGCTTAGCGCGTCAGTCCAGGCAGCATTGGCTTCGTCTTGAGTCTTCGCGTAGTGCGTATTGAGAATGATCGAGCAGGTAAATCCCGGAGCGTTTCGTTCAAAAAATACTCCCGGCTGAATCTCCCAGAAGTATGAAACTGCCACCTTGAAGCTGCGCTCGTTGAGCGTGCGATCAAAGTGAAAGAAAATCGGAAAATAGTTCTGAGCGTCTGCGATCCCTGAGATTGAGTTGAGCGCGAACTCAACATACCCTGACTTTCTAAAACCGTTCCGATCTTCAACCGGCGCGCTGACACAACCAACTGAGAAGAGGCCAGTTTCAGGAGCGTTGATGGCGCGTACTAGTTCTAACAGATCGTGATCACGCGTCAGCTCTGGAATCTGCAAAAGTAGCGCGTCGTTTCCCTTCACATATTTGAATCCATAGTTCGCGTCACCGTCCTCGCGGACCTGTCCGGTGCCACCATAGGGAATTCCCTTCGACCTATGGTTGATCTCGAGCGTGTTCTTGTAGGGCGACATGGCGAGAAATGTTGTTTGTGACGGCTAACGTTCGAGTTAACCGGCCCGATGCGGCGGGATGGCTTGGCCCGGGCTGGGAAAATGTACCGCGTACCCCAGGCCGGGCCAAGACAGCCCGCCGTAGCGGGTCCGGTGGTTCAACGAGGGGTTAGGCTTCATGCTGCTGCACTATGAAGCGCGCGCGTTCATAGAGCTCGTCGAACGTGATGATCTCTGGATTCGTCGTATTTCTGCGGAATAACTCGAATGAACGATAGCGTTCTTGGTTTATGCCGTGGTCGCCGACGAACTGCTGAAGATTCCCAATGACCAAGAACGATTTCGGGATGTAGTTGAACGCTTCTTCGCCCGTTGGATTTCCAACCTCATCCGTGAGGGCCAGCTTTGTTCTGATCGACTCTGCTGCCAGCGACACACTTCCCTGGACCTGCGAGATTCCCCCAGACAACTCGTCGGAGGCGGCCCAGCACCCTCCTCGATAAGGCACCTTTTGAAGAAGTTCAGTTTTGTGCGTCTTGATCTCTACAAAACAGAGGCTTGAGATTACGCCGCGCGTGCGGAGCAAAGCATCCACTCGTTTGCCGTGCTCAGAGACAGTATGGCCATGCACTACCTGTTCAAGTTTCTCATTCGTCAATCCTGCGAGCGGTATGTAGCTCAATCCGTAGCCGAATATCCAGGGATTCTTTTCGAAGTATTGTTGCCAAACCGCCTCACTGGAGCAGTTCTTGTGACTCTTCACGCTCTCAAAATACGATTCGTCTTCAAGGAGGCGTTTGAATGCTTGTAGCTGCCGCTTTCGATACCCTACAGCGACCACGTCCTGTTTTGTTATCTCGGACTTGAGTACTTCCGAAAACAGTTCCTCGTTATCCTGCAGCAGCGCTCGTGCTTGGGGGTTGGTTAGAACCAGTCGTCGAAGGTCTTCATCGGGAATCTTCATGTACCCCGAAGACTTCAGCGGCATGGACTGAATGTGATTCAGAAACTCGACGAGCTTTCCAATCTCGTCGCCAATGAATGCAAAGCTGGCGTTGTGTGGCTTCGCGGTCTCGATTGTGTACCGCTGAATACTCAGAACTGAGATTCCCCGGTTATCTTCAAAGAACTTGGCAGTGATGGTCGTCTTGGCGTCCTCTTTGTGCCTAAGGACGAGTTCTCCTTTCTCAAGCGCGTAGGCGTAGATGTCCGGCTGCTCCAGCAATTTCGTCGCGATTCGGATCTTCCTGTTTGGATCAGCGAAAGACGGAAGCGACGGGCTGATGTACGTCTTGCCCGGATGCGGGTTTTGGTAGTCGTCCATGAGCACCAGAAAGGGTTGGATATGAAGCCTAACGTTCGAGCTAACCGGACCGCTGCGGTGGGACGGCTTGGCCCGGGCTGGGAAAATGTACCGCGTACCCCAGCCCGGGCCAAGACGGCCCGCCGTAGCGGGTCCGGTGGTTCAGCGAGGTGTTAGGCCCCACCGCATTTATGCCAGCGCTTCGCGGACAACCTCAGGGTGTTTCCGTGCGATACGAATGAGTGCCTGGGCCGCACCAGACGGTGCCCGACGCCCTTGCTCCCACTCTTGCAGCGTACGCTTCGAGATACTCAGGGCTGATGCGAACTCAGATTGAGTCAGGCCGGTGCCTTGCCTTGCCTGAACGACCTCGTTGACTTTGACTTCAGTCACGCGGGCGAAATTTCGAGCCTTCATCTCGCGAACTGACTGCAAGAGCTTCAGGCCCAGCTCCTCATCAGGCGACACGGTTGTTTTGGCCTTACGAGTGGTCATCTTCAATCTCCTTGCGAACGTCTTTCAGGATGTAGCCGGGGATGTTGTCTTTCGCAGCCTTGGGGTACACGAGCAGCATGCATAGTTCACCTGCTTCCAGGTGAGTGAAGTAGATGACGCGAGCACCGCCTTGTTTTCCCATGCCAGGCCGTGACCAGCGTAGCTTTCGACAGCCGCCACTTCCAGGAATGACAACTCCGGCCTCTGGTTCACGTGAAATCCAAGCGAAGAACTCCAGTCGCTCTTCTGTGCTCCAGATCTTCGCCGCCTCGGCAACGAAGGTGGGCGTTTCGTAGATGGTGAGCATGCGAGAGTGTACGTCATGGACGTATTTATAGCAAGCTGGGCGACCGGCAGCGCGGTGCCTGTGTGGGGCCTAACGTTCGAGCTAACCCCGACCGCGGAGGCAGGGTGTGCCCGCCGCGAAGTGGAGCATAGACAAGCCCGCTTCGCGGCGGGCACAGCCTGCCGTAGTGGGTCGGGGGCTGAGCGAGGGGTTAGGCATCAGTGCGCGCTATTCGTGACCGCGCGCATTTCTTTAGGTGCCGTCTGTGAGCGCAAGAAGGATGCGCTGCAGATCGGCCGCCTGTACATGTGGATGAGCTTTCGCCTGTTTGTAGCGCCCATGTTTGAACGCCATATCCACAACCCTAAACCTGGCTTCCGCGGAAGGCGTGAGGTAGCGCGGCAGGACGTCTTCCTGCAGTTTCAGGCCGGCATGTGCAACTCGATGAAGTCTCAGCAGGAACCCGGCCAGACTGTCCCCAGCCCATCCTTCGTAGAACCACCCGGTCTGGTTTGGAAAATCCGGCATGTTCCAGGGATTCAATGACTTGTCTACGAAATTAGAGAAGACGCAAACGTCATTGACCACAATGAAGTCGGCTTGGTCCAGGGGATCCACGCCGCGGTCTTCGTAGAACTCCAGTATTTCGAAGCCGGTTTCGATCGGGGCAGCCTTGCATTGCATTGAGAAGACGCCAAACGGCACACGCTTCGCCCATTCGGACAAAGGGTGCCCCTCGTGGAGCAGTGAAGTTGTAGTCCTCCGAAGCTTCTTCACGGTTAAACCTTGCTCAAGTGCTCGGTGAAGTTCAGCCCTGTCCGCGATGTTGGGCTTGACTTCTACGACTGAATCCACACCCTCGGCCAGCAAGAGGCTGAATTTGTCGCGAGCACTCACCGTGTAGGGATGCGTTGGAGCACAGATCACACAATCAATTGAAGCCGCAATACTTCCGAAGGAATCTCGGACTTTCCCTTTCGCAATACGGTGAGGGAAAGGGAAGTAGCGCGCCAAGAATGCCTGCACCGCGTTCTCGCGGAACTCCGCAATTTCCTGCGAAGTTCCACGTCCCTGAATCGACGACTTCCGGAACTCGCTTGAAAGCTGTGCTGCATCCTCTCGGAGCAGTTCGTAAAGATCGTTCATAGGGAATCGCTTTTGGTGACGGGTGAAAGCCAGACGGGGGCTTCTGATGCCTAACGTTTGAGCTGACACCGACCGCGGAGGCGGGACGGCTTGCCCGTGTGGCGCAGCATAAACCAGCGCGGCACACGGGCAAGCTGGCCCGCCGTAGCGGGTCGGTGCCGAGCGAAGGGTTAGGCAGCACGCACAGGTGAAGCGGGTGAAAGCGAGCGGGGATAACGCAGCCCGGCGCTCGCGCCGCGTACACCGCAGCCCAGAAACCTGGGTGAGTGAAGGCGTTGGCAGCGGCCCGTGCCACGACTTGTGGCACAGCGCGGACAGAAACGGGCCGCCATGCGAGGAGGTGGAGCGAGACGGCAGGGGGCTGATGCGCTGCCCGGAGAAGTCCGCGATTTCCTCTCCGGAGCGCGTGTCTGTGCAGCGACGCCCGCGAACAGGTGGTGATGAGCCGCAATGTTGCCCGTGCTGCCTAACGTTTGAGCTGACACCGACCGCGGAGGCGGGACGGCTTGCCCGTGTGCCGCAGCATAAACCAGCGCGGCACACGGGCAAGCTGGCCCGCCGTAGCGGGTCGGTGCCGAGCGAAGGGTTAGGCAGCACGCACAGGTGAAGCGGGTGAAAACGAGCGGGGATAACGCAGCCCGGCGCTCGCGCCGCGTACACCGCAGCCCAGAAACCTGGGTGAGTGAAGGCGTTGGCAGCGGCCCGTGCCACGACTTGTGGCACAGCGCGGACAGAAACGGGCCGCCATGCGAGGAGGTGGAGCGAGACGGCAGGGGGCTGATGCGCTGCCCGGAGAAGTCCCCGCGATTTCTTCTCCGGAGCGCGTGTCTGTGCGGCGACGCCCGCGAACAGGTGGTGATGAGCCGCAATGTTGCCCGTGCTGCCTAACGTTCGAGCTAACCCCGACCGCGGAGGCAGGTGGCGTAAGCCCGGTGACCGATGATGCTACGAACGGCGGGCGCCGGGCTTACGACGCCTGCCGTAGTGGGTCGGGGGCTGAGCGAGGGGTTAGGCCTCACCGAGCTGCTCGGGTAAGGCGCCTGTGTTCTGACCGCGCGGGCTGACATGAACTATGCATAAGGTGCGTTGCTGGGCGGGGTCTTGAAGAATGCTCTGCACATGCGGAAGTATCCGAAGGCGAAGACAACTGCAACTGTGGCGTAGACGATCGCGCTGACCAGGAGTGCGGGTGGGCCGTATGTGACCTCGAGGCTACTCCCCATCAGTTGCTCGAGGCCCCACCAAGTTGGTAGTAGGACCAGACTGAGAAGAACGCTGTAGCGGCCTGGCAATCGAGTTTTGGCAGCGACGATTGCAGCCACTACGAGTACGCAGGTGAAGGCTAGCGCTCCAAGGATGAAGCTCACCGCACTTATCGTGGCAAGCGAGTCAAGCTCTTCTGGCGTGGGAGGTCGGACGGAGAAGAGATCGGCAGGCATGTGGAAGCGAAACTGTGAGGCCTAACGTTCGAGCTAACCGGACCGCTGCGGCGGGACGGCTTGGCCCGGGCTGGGAGAATGTACCGCGTACCCCAGGCCGGGCCAAGACGGCCCGCCGTAGCGGGTCCGGTGGTTCAGCGAGGTGTTAGGCCTCATTCGCGTAGACGAGTTTTCCGGCCTGGTAGATTTTTGCTTCATGGTACGGATACACCTGATGGCCACAGTGCTCAGTGAATACGGCGATGGCCTTCAGGTCCTCGGATACAAGCGCGAAAGCGTATTTGAATTCAACGTGCGACCCGTCCATAAGTTCGACTCGAACGGTTTCGATCGGGTACTGCATGAATTTCGTAGGTGAAGCCAAGAAACTCGCGACTTCTTGGCCGAAGCGCTTGGCAAGCTCGACCGACCATTCGCGTTCCAGCTCATTCGAGACGCGGTTGACTGGGTAGATGCGATTCATGAGCGAAGGATAGCCCGCTTGTGCGCGGAGTAGGCTACATGGAGCGGAGGCGGTTGCGCAACCGCGGTGCTCGGGTATGAGGCCTAACGTTTGAGCTAACACCGACCGCGGAGGCGGGACGGCTTGCCCGTGCGGTGCAGGATAAACCAAGGCGCCGCACGGGCAAGCTGGCCTGCCGTAGCGGGTCGGTGCTGAGCGAGGGGTTAGGCAGCACGCACAGGTTCAGCGCCTGAAAACTAACCGAGAAGGCTTAGCCCGGCGCTTGCGCCGCGTACACGGGCGCCCAGAGCAGGGCGCAAGGAGCAGTGCTCGTAGCGGCCCGCAGTTCGATTCGAGACCCAGACCGAGTCGAAGCGGGCCGCAGCGCGAAGCGGTGGGGAGAAACCGAGGCGGGCCGAAGGGCTGGACGAAGGAACTCGGAAAAGCCTGTCCGGAGCGCGTGTCTGCGCGGCGACGCCCGCGAACAGGTGGTGATAAGCCACCTTGTAGCTCGTGCTGCCTAACGTTCGAGCTAACCGGACCGCTGCGGTGGGACGGCTTGGCCCGGGCTGGGAAAATGTACCGCGTACCCCAGGCCGGGCCAAGCCGGCCCGCCGTAGCGGGTCCGGTGGTTCAGCGAGGGGTTAGGCCTCAGTTTCTGCCGTGCATGAGAGCGAAAGGCTTCAAGCATGAGCGTGGCGTCGTTGAGCAATCTTGGGTACTGGCTCGTACGAGGCTTCACTCAGCGGGTACGGGTGTACGCAGCACTCAGGGCGTTGCAACACACCTCCTGCGGAAACTCTGAAAACTTGGCGATGAGCGACGCTTGCGCCTTCTCATAGGTAATGCTCTCTCCCCATACTCGACTTGCGAAATCGAGCGCCGACACGTGTAGTTCCATTGCACGAGAACTGGCCTGATGAAGCTCATCGAAGTCTGTGCTCGGATGAGCCGCTTCCAGTTCCCGGAAGACAGCTAGGCGCGCCTCTTTGTAGCGGGCTGCGGCGGTAGCGTATGCGTGAATTAGGAGCGCGGCATCCACGGTGGGTGCTTTCTGAGGCCTAACGTTCGAGCTAACCCCGACCGCGGAGGCAGGACGGCTTGCCCGCGCGGTGCAGCATAGACCAGCGCGCCGCGCGGGCAAGACGGCCTGCCGTAGTGGGTCGGGGGCTGAGCGAGGGGTTAGGCGTCATCGCACCGCCGTTGCGCAGATTAACAAGGTTCTTGCAATAGTGTGGTCTAGGTTGCGCCCCCGGTCTGGCATGGAGAGAACTGTTCACATGCATGGCGGTGGCCGAAATCCAAGGTGCAGCAGCCAGTGAAGAAAGAAGAACGTGAGTGGACCCGCCCCAAAGATGACCAACAGCCGGAAGGTGAGTGTCCGCTGGGGTGTCGCTTCCTTCATGTGCAGCAAGACGGTCGCGACAAGTGCCGCAACCCATGTGCACAGAGCCGCGACGGGCACGCGCTCTCGTGCAGCGTCCCAGAAATCAATGTCACCGCGCCCGCTGCCTACGTTTAGGTCGTTGTATCGGAAACTGGTGTACGCCCACGCAAAGGCAGCGAGGACGGTGCACAAGATTGGGAGAAACGTCAGTTTTTTGCCGAGACGGATGTTCATGACGCCTAACGTTTGAGCTGACACCGACCGCGGAGGCGGAACGGCTTGCCCGTGTGGTGCAGGATAACCCAGGCGCCACACGGGCAAGCTGGCCCGCCGTAGCGGGTCGGTGCCGAGCGAAGGGTTAGGCAGCACGCACAGGTGCCACGGGTGAAAACGAGCGGCGAAGACACAGCCCGGCGCTCGCGCCGCGTATACCGCAGCCCAGAAACTTGGGTGAGTGAAAGCGTTGGCAGCGGCCCGTGCCACGACTTGTGGCACGGGCCGAACAGAAACAGGCCGCGATGCGAGGCTGTGGAGCGAAACGGCGACGGGCTGATGCGCTGGCCGTAGAAGCCCGCGATTAACTGCCCGGAGTGCGTGTCTGCGCGGCGATGCCCGCGAAAGGTGGTGATGAGCTGCAATGCTGCCCGTGCTGCCTAACGTTTGAGCTAACACCGACCGCGGAGGCGGGACGGCTTGCCCGTGCGGCGCAGGATAAACCAAGGCGCCGCACGGGCAAGCTGGCCCGCCGTAGCGGGTCGGTGCTGAGCGAAGGGTTAGGCCGCGCACTGGAGAGCTGCGGAGTTGGTTTGTCGGGTTTTCACGCACGGCGAGGAGCAGCGGCGCGCAAGCGCTGCAGTTGATTTCCGCCGCCGCTGACCAGGCAGGCCGCAGCTTGAGTGCAGGCACGGCGGCGGACCGATGAACTGGATGACGCGAGCCATGGGAGAGATAAAGGCGGATCCCGCGCAGCGCAAAGACAAGCGAAGCTTTGCGAGAACCCCGGGCATGGCGAACGGCTAACGCCAGCGCTCAGCTTCACTTTTCGCACCGTGACAGCTCCCCGGAGCGCGCTCCGACGGCTGCTGGACTTGAAACGCGGCGGGCATGCTGGATAGCTGAGGTGCCACGCTTGCTCATGCCCGCTGTGTGCGGCCTAACGTTTGAGCTGACACCGACCGCGGAGGCGGGACGGCTTGCCCGTGTGGTGCAGGATAACCGAGGCGCCACACGGGCAAGCTGGCCTGCCGTAGCGGGTCGGTGCCGAGCGAAGGGTTAGGCAGCACGCCGGACGCTGGAAGCCTTGGCGCCCCGGGCGTTTTTGGTGCTTAAGCGCGGTGTGACTGCGAAGACAGAGGGCTCTTTCGCCGCCGCTGACCGCCTTGGCGAACGGCACAGTTCGGCACTTGGCGGCGAGACGATGAACTGGCTGACGCTAGCCGCAGGCGTGGAGAGGCCGGATCCCGCGCAGCGCTGACATGAACGATGCAGTTCTTGGACGCTTGCGGTTGAGCGACCGAAGACGTTCGCCTGCGCAGGCTTCTTCTGCTGGGCGTCTGCAGGTGTGCGCCGTAGTTGAAGCATGGATTTCACCGCGGCGGGCATCTTGGAAAGCCGAAGTGGTTCGACTGCTCATGCCCGCTGTGTGCGGCCTAACGTTCGAGCTAACCCCGACCGTGAAGGCGGGACGGCTTGCCCGCGTGGTGCAGCATGAACCTGCGCGCCACGCGGGCAAGACGGCCCGCCGTAGCGGGTCGGGGGCTGAGCGAGGGGTTAGGCGTCACTGGGTTGGCGGGGTTTAGGTATTGGGCATGGCATTGCACGATGCTTGGTGTGCAGCCGAAAAGCCAGTTGCTTTGCGGCGCCATGGCAACGGTGCTCGCGGAAGAAACTGCTACTCAGACTTCTTCTGTAGCTTTGCTCGCTCCTCATCGTACTTCTGCTTCGTCATCGAGTTGGCCTCGCGGCAGCGCTGTCGGTCAACCATGTTTTGAAACTTGTCACAGTCTTGCAGTGCCGTTTGCATCAACGTCTCGTACGAGTAGCAGCCGCTTAGCGATGAAGCAATACAGGTTAGGGCCACAGCGATGAGTGTTCGGTTCATGCGCTAATGATCCTCGGTCGGTCCTGATGTCGCCAAAGGTCTGCGCCGAAGTGCAGTTTGGTGGTTCCAGACGGGTACTGTTGGCTGTGACGCCTAACGTTTGAGCTAACACCGACCGCGGAGGCGGGACGGCTTGCCCGTGCGGTGCAGCATAAACCAAGGCGCCGCACGGGCAAGCTGGCCCGCCGTAGCGGGTCGGTGCTGAGCGAAGGGTTAGGCCGCGCACTGGACAGCCGCAGAGTTGGCGCGCTGGTTTTAACGCGCTGCGAGGTGCAGCGGCGCGCAAGCGCTGTAGCTGATTTCCGCCGCCACTGGCCAAGCAGGCCGCAGCCTGAGTGCTGGCATGGCGGCGGACCAACGAACTGGTTGACGCGAGCGGTAGGAAAGAAGAGGGCGGATCCCGCGAAGCGCAAAGACAAGCGATGCATTATGAGAACCCCGGTCCTAGCGAACGGCTGACGCCGAGGCTCAGATTCACCTTTCGCACCGTGAGAGCTCCCCGGAGCGCGCTCTGGGCCCTGACGGGTCTGAAACGCGGCGGGCATGCTGGATAGTCGAGGTGTCACGTTTGCTGATGCCCGCTGTGTGTGGCCTAACGTTCGAGCTAACCCCGACCGCGGAGGCAGGACGGCTTGCCCGTGCGGTGCAGCATAAACCAGCGCGCCGCACGGGCAAGACGGCCTGCCGTAGTGGGTCGGGGGCTGAGCGAGGGGTTATGCCTCACAGCGCTGGTGCGGGAGAAGTTGGTTGTTTCTGCCGGCCCGCTACGGAAGCCACCCCGTCTCGGCTGACGGCAGAGCAGGGGCGGTACTCCGCCGCTGCGGGGAACGCCATGGACAAGCGGCTCGCTGAGCGAGGCGCGGCGAGCGCCCGCAGCCTGGGCTTGTAGCTTGAGCAGTCGTTCGGAATTGATGAACTGCTTGATCTGCTGCGCTGAGCCAGTGTCTTTGGCCTTCTGCGGACAGGCACGAAAGCTGGTTCGGAGCTTGAAATTGAAGTCTTCTGGGGCTGCGATGAGTAGTTCTGTCTTCATGCCCGCCGCGCGTATCAAGCGGCCCGGTGAAGCAGCGCATGAACCCCAGGAAGATTGCACCGGAGACGGCCTCTTGTGTTTCGTGCGCTGACGCTGCAACGAAGAGCATTCTGCTGCTGGCGTGAACAGCGTTTGGTGAGGCATAACGTTCGAGCTAACCGGCCCGATGCGGCGGGATGGCTTGGCCCGGGCTGAGAGAATGTACCGTGTACCTCAGACCGGGCCAAGACAGCCCGCCGTAGCGGGTCCGGTGGTTCAGCGAGGGGTTATGCCTCGCCGCGTTTGGTGTTGAGGCGTTACCTGCTGCACCACTGGTCTTCGCACGGGATTCCATCTCTGTCTCCGTCCATCTTCGTGCCAGGGCAGTTCGCAAGAAAGTACTTCGCCTCGTCACAAGACCGCATCTGCGAGCAGTGCTGGCGACCGTCGCATCGGTACTGCTCACGCGGCTTGGCTTGCGTCGCTGCGACAGGTTCAGGCCTGGAGGATTCTGTGCCTGCGATAGAGGTAGCCGGTGGTGCTGCCGGGCGACTCGATGCAGGGCCAGCAGCTTGAACTCGCTTATTGCGCTCGGCGTTCAGTTCCTCCTTCGTCGGAGTCTTCCTCGGTTGCGTGGATGGGCAAGGATCACTTTGGAAGGTGACGGTCCCATTTATGACGCACTTGTGCACAGGCGTCGCTGCTTGGACGGCTGATGCCAGAAGCAACCCTGCAAACATCGCGATCAACGCTGCTGAGGTGTTCATTGACTCCCTTGGCGGTGGAACAACGACCTGTAGGCCCTCGCCACACGCTGGTTGGCGAGGCATAACGTTCGAGTTCACCCGGACCGCGAAGGCAGGTGTTGTAAGCCCGGCGTGTGACGATGCTACCGCTGGCACACGCCGGGCTTACAACGCCTGCCGTAGCGGGTCCGGGGTGCAACGAGGGGTTAGGCCGCATTCGGGTCGTCTGGAACACCATTTATGAAGAACGCAAAGAAGCCCTTGACCGTGGCGTCCTGTGGGGTTGCGGCGATGTGCTTCATGGCAGCTACGCTCGTACGGTAGCTCCAATCCGCGACAGCTGAAGATGTAATGAGCGCGCGCCACGAGCCGCCATACTTTGGTGGCAGTACTACGACACCTTGCGATATGAGGAACTGAACCTCCGAGGGTGGTCTGTCAGTACCATCAAATCGCGGATTCTCATCATCAAGCGTAAAGATTGGTTCTGGCTTGATGTGCAAGAGGTTGTTCCTCAGTTTCACTAGTGATGCTAGCCGCTGCACCTCAAGGTCTCCCTTCCGCGGAAACCTTCCGCTCAGGGCATACATCGCCAGTCTGTACTTGATCACGGGCTGAAGTCTGGCCTCTTCCGCTTCTGCCAGGACGTCTGCGGCTGCGACAACGTAGTCCGGCTGGGTCCAAGTACGAAGCGCGAAGGCTAGGTCGTTCAGGAAGCCTTCAAACGCGGCCGCGGATAGGGTGATAGCAACTTCGGCTTCGCGCGCGTCGTCCAAGGAGCGTTGGTACGCCGCCCTGGCGAGCCCAAGAGTAGAACCACTTCGGAGGTACGCGCCATGTGGCATATGCGGCCTAACGTTCGAGTTAACCGGCCCGATGCGGCGGGATGGCTTGGCCCGGGTTGGGAAAATGTACCGCGTACCCCAAGCCGGGCCAAGACAGCCCGCCGTAGCGGGTCCGGTGGTTCAACGAGGGGTTAGGCGTCTTTCGCGCTGAGCTTCGCAAGGTCTTCTGGCGACATGGCCTTGGTGTCGATATAGCCGCGCAAATACCAGCCCAGAATAGAGGAAATTTCAGAAAAGCAGTCCAGCAGTTCGATCCAACTGGACTCCGGAAACTTGGCGTCGGTTGCTCGGATATCAAAACTAATGTCGTAATCGTCAATTGCTTCGACTGTGTCATGAAAGTGGGAGCTTGAGAGGTGAACATAGCCAGATGTGCGACGGTAAACCTCCGGCAACCATGGGTAGTCAGCGGAGCGTACTTCAACGAGGTGAGCATCTCGTAGCAACTTGCCATTTCGATCTTTCAGCTTGTCGACGCGCTCGCCTTTAAGCACCTTCGATGCGAACTCGTGTGGCTCGGCTACTAGCCACGCGGCAGAGAAACGAAGAGACGTATCGAGATGAACCCGTAGTAGCGCGCGTGCCGTGGTCATGTTCCTCATCGCGACGACCATGGTCATCGCTTCAGCGATCGCGATGTTGCGTTTGATAGCTCCGAAGGCAAGTAGATCAAGAGGAAAGATCGGCGCGCCTTTCTTGCCGAAGAGTTGCCCAGCAAGCTTCAGCATCACCCGAACCTCTGCATGTGTTCGTGCGATGCGAGTGACGACGGCTTCTCCGTGGTCGGGGAGTGATTTGGTGTGTTTCAAGACGCCTAACGTTCGAGCTAACCCCGACCGCGGAGGCAGGACGGCTTGCCCGTGCGGAGCAGGATAAACCAAGGCGCCGCACGGGCAAGACGGCCTGCCGTAGTGGGTCGGGGGCTGAGCGAGGGGTTAGGCAGCACTGCGACGCCTCTCCATTGCGGCCTTGGATTGCTGGAACCCAAGTGACTCGTAGAAGCCTGCGACACCGTCCCTGTCTGCCCGCAGCACCCAGGTGATGTTTTCGTTGGATCCGACGGCTGCTTGGATGAGAGCTTTGCCTACGCCTTGACCGCGAAACTCTTGCTCGACAGCCACCATTGAGATGTAGCCATTGAACGTTGCATCGGTGATTGCTCGCAAGAACCCCACGATTCTTCCTTCGTGCTCTGCGACAAGACCGACTTGTGAGTTCTCGACCGCCTGGGCGAAGAGCGCAGGGTCTTGGACCTTTGAAGTCCAACCGCATCGTGAAAGAAGCTGCCTTGCTTCTTCGTATTCAGTGCGACGAATAGAACGGACCTGCATTTGTGCTGCCTAACGTTCGAGCTAACCGGACCGCTGCGGTGGGATGGCTTGGCCCGGGCTGGGAAAATGTACCGCGTACCCCAGGCCGGGCCAAGACAGCCCGCCGTAGCGGGTCCGGTGGTTCAGCGAGGGGTTATGCCTCAGCGGGTTTTGGGGCGCGTTGTGCTGCGACCGGGCGCCACACTGGACTAACTACTGATTCCCGGCCGCAGATGCGGCTGCCTCGGTGGCCTGCATGGCCTCCCCAAGCTTCTTCTTGAACTGAGCTTCCTGGGCCTTGGCTTGTTCAGCTTGTGTCGCTTGTAGCTTCGCGGATGTGGCTGCTGTGCTTGCGACCTCAGCGCTGCATCCAGCCACAGCAGCGGCGGCAACAACCGACGTAAGTAGGAGTAGCGAAATTCTTGGCAGCAGGGCTTTCATCAAACGTCCTTCATGGCGCACGCTCTGCAAATGCAAGTCTTGCTCGCCTACTTTCTCGAACTTGGGCCAGAAATTCCTTGGAAAACTACCCCAAAGCCTACCAGCATGGCCGCTCGAAGCGAGTCGTCGATTGTGGCTGAGCACACATTCTGTGCGCCGGCTATTTTGCAACGGGGTTTCTGAGCGGTTGAAGGGAGAGAGAGGGGGGTTTCTGAGGCATAACGTTTGAGCTAACACCGACCGCGGAGGCGGGACGGCTTGCCCGTGTGGTGCAGCATAAACCAGCGCGCCGCACGGGCAAGCTGGCCTGCCGTAGCGGGTCGGTGCTGAGCGAAGGGTTAGGCCGCGCACCGGAGCGCTGCGGCGTTGGGACGCCGGGTTTTCACGTATGGCGATGTGCAGCTGCGCGTAAGCGCTGTAGTTGATTTCCGCCGCCACTGACCAAGCGGGCAGCAGCATGAGTGCAGGCATGGCGGCGGACCAACGGACTGACTGGCGCGAGCGCTGGGAAAGAAGAGATCGGACCCCGCGCAGCGCAAAGAAAGGCGAAGCTATGTGTGAATCCGGGCATCGCGGATGGCTGACGCTGAGGCTCAGTTCTCGTACCGTGACCGCTGGCCGGAGCGCGCTCTGGTACCTAGCGGATTTGAAACGCGGCGGGCATGTTGGATAGCTGAGTTGCCACGCTTGCTGATGCCCGCTGTGTGCGGCCTAACGTTCGAGGTAAGCGGGCGACGACGGCAGGACGCCAGGCCCGAGCTGGCGACAATGTACCGCGTACCGCCAGCTCGGGCCTGGTGGCCTGCCGGCGGCGCTCCGCTTGACCGAGGGGTTAGGCCGCACTGGGCGTGCGGCTCTTTCGACGAACCTCAATCAAATGCTTCCCGAGCTTTAGGGGTCGCTTACTCTCAACGTAGAAGTAGAGAACAGAGTACGCGTTTTTCTTACGATTGCCCTTGCCAAAGCTCGGATGCTCGCGATACCACTGGAGTTCCTCCCAGGTAAACGGCGAGTCGGAGAAGTCGAAGAGCACCAGCACAGACTTCCCGTTCTTCCAGCTCAACAGCTTCTTAACCTCCGATGTATTGGTGGAAGCGCTAACGTTTGTATATGACTTGCCTGGGTTCCTAACTGCAAACTCTACGGCCGTATCATCAATACAGAAGTCGATTCGACTCTTGCCCGACACCGTCCAGGAAGTCGCTACTTCTACCTCGGGAAGCGCCTTCTTGCCAAAGTAGCAGAGTAGGCCAGTGCGCATCAAGGGCAGGAGATCCCGCTCGCGCCAATGATTGAGCTTGAGTGACTTGGTGAACTCCTTCGTATGGAAAGCGGAGAACAGCAGTTCGAAGCAGTCTGAGACTTGAGTGACGGTGGGCATGGCGGGTGGGTGCGTGTGAGGCCTAACGTTCGAGCTAACCGGACCGCTGCGGCGGGATGGCTTGGCCCGGGCTGGGAAAATGTACCGCGTACCCCAGGCCGGGCCAAGACAGCCCGCCGTAGCGGGTCCGGTGGTTCAGCGAGGGGTTAGGCCGCAGCGACGTTATGTGCCAAGCAGCCTAGGCACAAGGAGCAGCCCAACCAATGCCAAGCCAAGAAGCGTTGCGATAGTGATCCAGCTTATGCGGTTCCGCGGCACCTCTCCAGGCGCAAGATGGAGTGACGACTTGTGAGCGGACGCTGGCGCGCCGGTCGCAGCTGCTTCTACGGCGTCTTTGGCTTCCTTCAGGCCTAGGCCAGTAGCCTCCCGAGCCAGCTTGATGGCTTCAATCTTGTCGCCTCTCGCCATGGCTGAGAAAACGGCAGGAGGCAAGGCAGCTCCATGCAGCGGCGGCGATACAGCCACGGTGTACTCGCCGGACTCCAGGGCGGCCTTTGCTTCTTTGAGCCCCAGGGCGGTTTGCTCTCGCAGCGCCCGGATGGCTTCGATCTCGTCGCCCCGATTCCAGGCGGCGAGCACTTCAGGCGGAATCTGGTATTTCACGGTGTCGGCGAAGAGGAAATGTTGGCTTCTGCGGCCTAACGTTCGAGTTAACCGGCCCGATGCGGCGGGATGGCTTGGCCCGGGCTGGGAGAATGTACCGCGTACCCCAGGCCGGGCCAAGACAGCCCGCCGTAGCGGGTCCGGTGGTTCAACGAGGGGTTAGGGCGCACTCGCAGTTGCCTCGGCCAGGTGTTTTGCAGCCTCTGTGAGGCGCTCAGGTTGAGACGAGTAGATTTCGGGAGACTTTCCGACGGTGACCAGAGTGGCCGCTTGGATGAGCGACACCTCTGCGAGTGGGACTCCAACGATGCGCGTGGATGCTTGTTGGAAACCGCGCTGACCGTTGCCCATGTAGGAAAGCGACAGGAACAAGGTAGTTCTCTCGCCCTGTGACAGATGGGTCTTGACCAGTAGTGACCAAATAAGCGTGGTCACGTTCCATCCGAGATCGCTGCCGCCTGTGGGTCGACGCAGTTCTTGGACCATGTGCCTAGCGACGTGAGCGTCGAGGTTGGCAGCGTACGCGGTTTGGAGCACTTTGACGAGTGGCTCTGCAGGCCTCTGTTCGTAGGCGCCTGCGCGGGAGAGGAGTTTGTCGATGTCGGGGCGGTACGTCTGGAAGACGAAGACGTCGTACGAGAGAAAGGCCGCTGCAGCAACAGCGATGAGAGCGCTCACGAGGAGCAGGAAGCGGCGGAGAACCCTCATGGTCGGCTTGTGCGCCCTAACGTTCGAGCTAACCGGACCCCTGCGGTGGGATGGCTTGGCCCGGGCTGGGAAAATGTACCGCGTACCCCAGGCCGGGCCAAGACAGCCCGCCGTTGGGGGTCCGGTGGTTCAGCGAGGGGTTAGGCCTATGCGCGCGAGACGTGGCCGATGATCTTGGTTTTGGCCGCATATTTGTTGGGCATATTGAAGTAGTGCTCCGAGGCTTCGTGTGCCAGGTGGACCTGATTCGCGCTGAGTGCTGCCTCTACTATGAAATTCAGGACTGCGTCTTTGGTTGGCTTGTGCCACATGCGACTAGCTAGGCCAATAGAGAATTCGATGTAACCCAACTGCAGTGACCTCACGATGAGGGCCTTCAATGCGTCGTCCCGTTTGGGCTTGTTGAACATCGTATCCGTGGTCTTGAACGCCAGAACAAGCTCTTCCGGAACGCCGGTGATGTTTACAAAGTGCCTCGGCTCTTCGTCCGGCCTATCGGGTGTTGCGGGGACCGGTTGCTCGATGTGAGGTACGCCGGTGGTCGGTGTCGTACCGCCAGGCACAGTGGGTGGCGCAGACTTGCCGTCCTTGCCCTTGAGCTGCGCGCGGGTGTAGTAGAGCGACCAGAGGCCAGCGATGGCGGCCACGATTCCGGCGATGTAGGACGCGACTTCGAGATTCATAGGCCTAACGTTCGAGCTAACCCCGACCGTGGAGGCAGGTGTTGTAAGCCCGGTGCGTGACGATGCTACCGCTGGCACGAACCGGGCTTACAACGCCTGCCGTAGCGGGTCGGGGGCTGAGCGAGGGGTTAGGCATCACTGGCGCCGGAGGTCAATGGGATTTGAGGTGGCACGATCGGTATGGGGCTCTCGGAACGCATAGATTCCTTCCAAACTCGCGCCGTTATTCATGACCTTAAGTAGGAGAGTGGAGAAAGCTATCACTCGCCGGTCCTTGCTCTTGAGTGTCATAGATGCATAGCCTTCCCACAGCGTTCCTTGCACATCCAGGAGCAGGTTCTCTTCGTTGAGTGGACTTCTGATTCGAACCGAGGCGTCTCCCTCAAGGCGGTGAGCGCTTTGTCTTAGCGTCAGGGTCATAGATCCAAAGCTGTCTGGCTGGTCATATCTGTACTCCCATGTCCCAGTGACATCAGCGCCTTGGTAGACGAGATTTCTGTACCACGGAACGACGACTTTCCAGAAGGTCAGGCCGAGAAGAGAAAGCAGAGCGGTGGTGATGACACCTCCGACTACGCCAATGACAATTTGTTCGGAGACGGACTGCATTCGCTGTGTGTCTAGTGTGATGCCTAACGTTTGAGCTAACACCGACCGCGGAGGCGGGACGGCTTGCCCGTGCGGTGCAGGATAAACCAAGGCGCCGCACGGGCAAGCTGGCCTGCCGTAGCGGGTCGGTGCTGAGCGAAGGGTTAGGCCGCGCACCGGAGCGCTGCGGTGTTGGTGCGCCGGGTTTTCGCGTATGGCGAGGTGCAGCGGCGCGCAAGCGCTGTTGCTGAATTCCGCCGCCACTGACCAAGCGGGTCGCAGCCAGAGTGCAGGCATGGCGGCGGACCCACGAACTGGCTGACGCGAGTGGTGGTAGAGAAGAGGGCGGATGCCGCGCAGCGCAAAGACAAGCGATGCAGTGTGAGAACCCCGGCCCTGGCGAACGGCTGACGGGGCTCAGATTCACTCTTCGCACCGTGGCATCTCCCCGGAGCGTGCTTCGATGCCTGAAGGACTTGAAACGCGGCGGGCATGCTGGCTCGCTGAGGTGTCACGTTTGCTGATGCCCGCTGTGTGCGGCCTAACGTTCGAGCTAACCCCGACTGCGGAGGCGGGACGGCTTGCCCGCGCGGTGCAGCATAAACCAGCGCGCCGCGCGGGCAAGCTGGCTTGCCGTAGCGGGTCGGGGGCTGAGCGAGGGGTTAGGCCGCACTGTCTTTGGTTGTTGAGGTTCAATGCCTGGCTGATGCCCGCGCTTGGCGGGTGCGCTCATTGCACCTGACCTGGCTACCTGGGCCGACCTCATGTGTTGGGCTCTCACAGGCCGTAGCGTGACTTTACGTCTGCGAGGCTGAGCAGATGAAGCGCGGGAGGCCCGCCACCTTGTAGCTGACTCTCGGGATAGGTTAGTTCCCAGAAGCTTCCGTCCCGTGGGTCCCGAAAGAGTGTCGTCCAGCCTTGATCGTCCGGATGATCAACCAAGCGCTCCAGAACTCGCTCGACGAGCGTTTGGATACGTTGACACGTGGCATCTGCAGCTACGCGGCCTTCGGTGGCCACCCACTTGCCGACAAGTGCCACTTCTTGGAGTGGTAGTTCGTTCGAAGGAGTTGGCATGTGCGGCCTAACGTTCGAGCTAACCCCGACCGCGGAGGCAGGGCGGCTTGCCCGCGCGGTGCAGCATAAACCAGCGCGCCGCGCGGGCAAGACGGCCTGCCGTAGTGGGTCGGGGGCTGAGCGAGGGGTTAGGCCCCACTTGTTCTCGCTGGGTTCAGTGATGAATGGTGGTTGACGATGCGCCATTCGCCATGCGTAGCGCCCACGACAAAGGTGAACCTCGCTGGGTACTCTGCGAAACCAGTTGCCGATTCTTTGGTGACCACATAGGCGCCTGAGCAGACGTAGACGGAGTCGCAGGTCTGTGTGTGAAGCGTGTCTTGAACCACTTCGGCTCTTAGACCTTGGCGGAACGCTTCAGAGAAGTAGCGCCTGACGCCTTCCGCTTCGGTGATGAGGTTCGCCGCGTATGTGCCCCAGGGGACGGCTTCTGTTGAGTAGAGCGAACAGATCGCATCTAGGTCGTTCACGTTGAAGTGCTCGATCCAGGTTTCGAGCAGTTGCGCCGCTGGATTCTGTTTTAGCTGTGACACGACTTCTCTTGGGCGCTGGGCGAGTGAGATTGGTTTTGGCTGTGGGGTCTAACGTTCGAGCTAACCGGACCCCTGCGGCGGGATGGCTTGGCCCGGGCTGGCGAAAATGTACCGCGTACCGCCAGACCGGGCCAAGACAGCCCGCCGTTGGGGGTCCGGTGGTTCAGCGAGGGGTTAGGCCTCGCCTGACGAAACGGAAGCGACCGCCTTTTCCAAGAGATCCTCCATGCCTGCCTGTACCTCTGATGTTCTCGGGCACACGTAACTTGCCACGCCTTCCATGTAGCGAGCAACATATGGATGGTCGTGAAACTCATCCAGTGCTTTTACCCAATCGGGGGCAGAACCAGTGAGAACGGGTGAGGCTGCGGCGGCAAGCCCCCAGAGCGCGACGAGGTTGTGTCTCGTAGATCGGCTTCGAAGTGCCTTCTGATCGGCGCCGGCGTGGACAAGGAGAGCCTTGAGCGTGGCTTCGGTGACGAAACCCGAAATCAGGGTATGGGCTTCAGCGTACTGCTGGCCGCTCGCAGAGAGCGCCTGTGCCCCGGCGATGAGCGACTGCGCAGCGGTAAGGTAACCACACCATTCCGGGCCAGATCCGAAGGTGCCGGAGCCGCCGACAACTGCAAGAGAGGCTGCTGGTGGTTGCATGCGAGGCCTAACGTTTGAGCTAACCGCGACCCGCGCGGCAAGGCGCTTGGGCGGCGTGGTGCAGCATAAACCAGCGCGCCACGACGCCCAAGCGGCTTGCCGTGTGGGGTCGCGGCTGAGCGAAGGGTTAGGCCGCACGCCGGACGCTGCGATGGCGGCGACCCGTGACCTTGGCTGAACCCTCAGCAGGGCGCAACTGCGAAGCCTGTGGACTTCTTCGCCGCCGCTGACCACGTTCGCGGGCGGCACCGCTCGGTTCCCGGCGGCGAGACGACGAACTGGCTGACGCAAGCGGGAGGCAAGGAGAAGGCGGAGCCCGCGCAGCGCTGACATAAACGGTGGGTCTCTTGGGCGTTCGCCGCCGAGAGGCTGGAAGCGTTGGGCGGCGTCGGCTTTGTGCGCTGACCGCTGGCCGGAGCGCGCAGCAGCCGATACCTGGATCTAAACGCGGCGGGCATCTCGGAAAGCTGAGGTGGTTCGACTGCGCATGCCCGCTGTGTGCGGCCTAACGTTCGAGCTAAGCTGCCCGCGGAGGTAGGCTTTGTAAGCCCGGTACGCGACGATAGTACGACTGGAGCGGACCGGGCTTACAAAGCCTGCCGTAGCGGGTCAGCTTGAGCGAGGGGTTAGGCAGCACTGCGCTCAGTGCGGCTGAAAGTTGACATTGTGCTTGCGCAACTGGGTGCGCAGCAGTTCTCGCCAGGCGCCAGCAGGCGACCAGACCTTTGCGACTGCCTCGTATGCGAGTTCCGGGTTCTCGTTGCCGTTGAGCACGCGGTGCAGGAACAGCATGCTTGAGGCACGCATGTTGACCTGGCAGTGAACAAGCACCTTCTTTGGCTGCAGGCGCACAAGAGCCGCCGACACCGCAAGGAAATGGGTCTCCTGGGGCGAGCCGAATGGGATGGGAATGTGAACGAACTCGATGCCCTGCTTGGCCAAGAGTTCTGGTTCGTTCGCAACGGCATCGGGGACTGTGCTTGGCGCGAGGTAGATGACAGCTTGGAAACCGAGGCGACCAAGGCCAGCAAGCGCCACTGAGGATGGCTGCCCAGAAGTAACCAAGAGCGGAGCTATTGTGACGACGTTGGGCGCATCCAAGTCTTGCGCGAACGACTTCGTCTCCGAAGCGAGACCTACGGCGAGTAGAAGGGTACTTCTGCGCGTGAGAACCACGGGCGTTTGCTCTGTGCTGCCTAACGTTCGAGCTAACCGGACCGCTGCGGCGGGACGGCTTGGCCCGGGTTGGGAGAATGTACCGCGTACCCCAAGCCGGGCCAAGACGGCCCGCCGTAGCGGGTCCGGTGGTTCAGCGAGGGGTTAGGCCTCACACTGCCGGTGGGCAAGCGGAATTTGCCTACCCTGGACAGAATTGATTATTGTATTGGCGGGAAAACTCGAGTAGCTCCATGTACTCAACTCCTGCATGCTGGAGATACATGCCTGTCATCTCCACTCGCTCGTTGGTAAACCGAACGTCAAAACCATTCTCTAGCATCCTATCGCGCCACCACTTTATCTGCACGGGATGTTGGTTATTGACATAAATTCGATATACATAAAAAGTGAAAACAGCAGTCTCTATCTCCTTGAAGTCATGGAACTTCAGATGATTTAGGAACAGCGAACTGCCATTTGCCCCCATTGCTTGAATCATCTCGCTAACCAGCTGCGGCTGAATCTTCAGTGCGTTTGATATCGCCTCCTCTGCCTTCGCATGGGAGGGAAAGATTGCGCCAAATAGACCCTTAAGCATGTGTTCTTCCTGAAGTGGGTGAACGTATAAATCTGATTGTGAGGCCTAACGTTCGAGCTAACCCCGACCGCGGAGGCAGGTGTTGTAAGCCCGGTGCGTGACGATGCTACCGCTGGCACGGACCGGGCTTACAGCGCCTGCCGTAGTGGGTCGGGGGCTGAGCGAGGGGTTAGGCGTCACCGCGCGGCTCGGTTTTGAAGTTGACCGATAGTTGGGGCTGTCCCGCCACTTGTACTACCTTCATATGGTGCGCTTTGTCGTCGAACTCAATCGTTCCCACTGACGCCATTGCTGTAGCGCCGTACCTGAAGTGCTTCACCTCCGCTGGCTTAGCGGAACTTGTGGCGATGACCAAATAGGTGAGCTTTACGATCTGACAGCGCTGAATGTCTGAAAAGTGAATCCAGGTGTCGTTCACGTCAACTGGGACGGTAAATTCCCACTTCTTGTTGAGTGCTGCCAACGGCGGAAGCTTAGCCAAGAACTCGGCTTCGACAAAGCCCCTCACTTGAGTAGCCACGTGATTGAGAAAGCAGGCTTGCAAGTACTGATTGAGTGTTCGTCCGGTCAGTCGTCCTGCAGACTCGACTATTGACTCAAGTGAAATTTGGCTGTCTGGGATCGGTTCGACGGTTACCGTTACCTGACCAATCGCCTGCTTGAACTCAAATGCGGCCATGCCGAGTTGTATGAACTCTGCAGACCACTCGTGCGTGAGGCATTCTGCGAGGACGCGAAGTTCAATATTGCTACCGCTGGCTTTGCTCATCGCCGCTGCCGAGAACCCGCGACGCGAAACGGCTATTACCTTGTCGACTGGTAAGTTAGCGAACTTTCCGATGAGGCCGTCGATCCATTCGACGTCGCTTTTGCGTGAGCGATCTCTGCATTCAACTGCAAGTCGAAGAGTCACGTCTGCCATCGATCGCTCAAAGAGGATATCGATCTCGCGAAGTGTACCGTCCGGCTCGGCGACCAGTGCGCTTTCCGTTACCTGTGCGCCGTCGAGCTTAGCCATGGCGTCGTGGATTACCCTCACGAGGGACTGAAAGTCATTTGAGCGCTTTGGCATGAGGTTGGGTCTTTGTGACGCCTAACGTTCGAGCTAACACCGACCGCGAAGGCGGGACGGCTTGCCCGTGTGGTGCAGCATAAACCAGCGCGCCACACGGGCAAGACGGCCTGCCGTAGCGGGTCGGTGCTGAGCGAGGGGTTAGGCGGCAGCTGTGGCGTGCGACAAGTTGACTCTGGATTCAACGGCGAAGATGCAGATGCGGTAGGCCACCGGACGCGTGTGTTTTGACTGCGCAGGGACGGGGCTGGCGGAGTGGAACTGGCAGCTGCTGCGCTTGAGTGTGCAGAAGCGAGCCGTATCAACGCGTAGCGCCTCCCGCCGCCGCACGGGCACATGCCGAAACAACGGTGCTCGGGCGGCGGCGGCTCAACGGACTGACTGATCTACGCAGGAGATGCGGCGCGCCACCCGCGAAGCGCACAAGCGGGCTTCTTCGTGGCGTGGAGCGAGGGCATGGCGCTTGGTTCTCATGCGCGGCCTTAGCCGCGCCTTGTGGCTTTTCGGTTCACGCCGGAGGCGCTGACCTTGCAACGAAAACAGACGGCTTGGTTCTGCCGCCTAACGTTCGAGTTCACCCGGGCCGCGGAGGCAGGTGTTGTAAGCCCGGCGTGTGACGATGCTACCGCTGGCACGCGCCGGGCTTACAACGCCTGCCGTAGCGGGTCCGGGGTGCAACGAGGGGTTAGGCGTCATGTGCGATGCGCTCACCCAGCGAGTTCCAGGTACTCTCAGCGGCCAGAGGCAGCATGAGCTCGGTACTCGCGCGGGTCGCAGTCTCCAAGTACATCACCTCCAGTTGCTTTGGCGACAGACCAAGGACTCGCTGTGATTTGAGAAGTTGTTGGAGGTATCTGTCGGGGACAAGCCCCGGAGCCGAGAAGCGTGGGTAGCCTGCACGCACATGCTCTCGGTCAATGTTCCGAGGACCGTTCAACGCAAGGTGAATTGCCTGAATGTAGAGGTCGAGCGCTGCGGTCTCTCTTCGCTGTATGAGCTGCAGCTCAGCCATCTCGAACAAGACGTGTGTGTAGAGTGCCCATGACTCAGAGCTGATGAAGCTCAGCAGTTCTTCATTGAAGACGCGCCACAGTACGTCCAGTTCAGAGGGGGGCCTTCCAAACTGTTCATGCAAAGCGTTTCGAACCCGGGCCAACACATGCTCCGGCCTCGGGCTAATCTGTGGTTTGTCGTCCTCGTACTGATGCCACTGGGCCTCAAGAGCTTGAGCATCCTGTTCTGTGAGGAGCACCTGCACGCGATCTTGGGGGCGCGTTCGAACGTACATGAACAAGCCGCAGTGCCTGCACTTGGTCTTGCGGGCGGGCATCTTGGTGAGCGAGACGCCGCAGTTCGGACAGGCTTGAGCGACAGAGCCGAGTGGTTTCATGACGCCTAACGTTCGAGTTAACCGGCCCGGTGCGGCGGGATGGCTTGGCCCGGGCTGGGAAAATGTACCGCGTACCCCAGGCCGGGCCAAGACAGCCCGCCGTAGCGGGTCCGGTGGTTCAACGAGGGGTTAGGCAGCACTTGCGGCTGAGCGATGCATGGGAATGTATTTGAAGCCATTGCGGACCGTTGGCTCTCCGACAGCAATGAAGCCAAGCTTCTCATAGACCGGCTTGGCGAAGAGGCTGGAGTCGACATTGAATTCGCCGGTAGCACCGGCAGCAAGTGCGCTGTGCAAAGCAGAACTCCAAAGTTTGGAGCCGACCCCTCGGCCTTGATACGCATCCGTCACAAAGAACTGTGACACGTAGTTGTTCTCTCGGGTCATGATCATTCCGACGACTTTGTTTCCTTCCTCGGCCACGATGTAGAGCCGCGTTGCTTCAGTCATGGACTTCTCAATGGCACACGGCTCCAGCGACGCGTAGAACCGCTGCGCCTCGGCTCCCTCAGGTTCGACAAGGAAGTGAAGGCTCTCGCCTCGGATGATTGACCCGATGACCTCGCTGTCTTCTAGGTTCGCGATGCGCACTTTGACCATGGTGGTGAGGCGTGTTCTCCGGGTGGGCGCAAGCAGTGTTCGTTGTGCTGCCTAACGTTCGAGCTAACCCCGACCGCGGAGGCAGGACGCGCCCGCCGCGAAGTGGAGCATAAACAAACCCGCTTCGCGGCGGGCGTGGCCTGCCGTAGTGGGTCGGGGGCTGAGCGAGGGGTTAGGCCCCAGCGTACAGCTTTGAGAGGAAGTGCCCAAGGTTCGGGTCAGTGTTTGCTGGAAGCTCAGTGCTGTGGAACCAGCGCACAGAGTGAAATTCCTCTTCATCGAACTTGAGTGGCTGGCTGCGCGAGCGCTTGACCGGGTACCACAGCGAAACGTCTGTGTGCCCGCTGGTAAGGCCCACAGTTTCTGTGACCGTGACCATGATTGGGGCGGTGAACTCAGACTCTGTAGCAAGGAGACCAAGTTCTTCTTGAAGCTCTCGAACGACTGTCGTCCTCGGGTCTTCGCCTGGTTCCACATGACCGCCGGGCGGAAGCCAACGCATTGCGTTCTTGTGTTCGACGAGTAGCACGTACTGTCCATCGACTACCGGAAAGTAGGAGACGAGATGCTTGGGCGGCGTGGCTGGCTTGGCCGTTCGGCAGAGAATTGCACCTGAGTCAACCCAAGACAGCGCGTCTTGTAGTTGCGCGGCCTCGTCGGAACTGCTGGGGCGGATGACTTCAAGCTGGGCGCGGACGAGGGAGTGCATTCTGGGGCCTAACGTTCGAGTTAACCGGCCCGATGCGGCGGGATGGCTTGGCCCGGGCTGGGAAAATGTACCGCGTACCCCAGGCCGGGCCAAGACAGCCCGCCGTAGCGGGTCCGGTGGTTCAACGAGGGGTTAGGCATCACCGAGCGCTGCTGCGTAGGAACTGAACGTGGTCCACTCTGGATCTGACTTGACGCGAAGGTGAATGGGAAGTCGTGGTAGGTCTGCCAGTGCGCCGTTGATTGCTTCTTTTAGTGAGCCTGAATCCTTGACGTAGAAGAACCACGTACGTACGCCACGCTCGGTGATGACAAACGTGAGAGTTCCCAGACTTGCTGGTTCGAGCCCAGCGACCAATCTGTCCTCGAGTGTCCGCATTAAGTCAACTTCATCCCCTGCAGGCATTCCGCTTTCCTCGTCATCACCGTAGTCCCAACTAACAGTCAATAACTTGGAAAAAAGAGAGTGTCCGACATAGGAGCGCATTTCAGGGCGAATGCGAAGAAGGCTCAGCCTACCTTCAATCTGGCCCTCGGCACTGAACCATGCGTCGTCGTCAGCGGGTGGTATGTGTTGCATGTGATGCCTAACGTTCGAGCTAACCGGACCGCTGCGGCGGGACGGCTTGGCCCGGGTTGGGAAAATGTACCTCGTACCCCAAGCCGGGCCAAGACGGCCCGCCGTAGCGGGTCCGGTGGTTCAGCGAGGGGTTAGGCCTCGCCGAGTAGCGCGGCGACATGAAGCGTGGTGTTGTATAGGAGTTGAACGACACCAAGCCGCCTCTGATGTGTATTGAACAGGTTTAGAAGCTCCTCAAGCTGCGCGTCGGTGTAGCCAGATGCACTGTCGAGCTTGCGGAGCTCGGCTGCGGCCAAGTTGGTGACGATGAAGCTCTCGTAAACGCCTTCTAAGTCTCCCCATTTGGCAAGAACTGCACCTGATTCAAGCTTGAAAGCGCCAATATGAACTTCGTAGCTTCGCAACAGCTTGATAGTGTGGAGCAGGGGATCTGAGGACTGTTTCAGAGCGAGTGCCTTGCCGTAGATCTTGCAGACATCTTCGACGCGAACTAACTCAGCCAAAGCCGCACGGAAGTACGCAGCGCGAACTGGCTCAACCCGCAGGTGGATGGACCCTTGAGCGAATTCGATCTGACTCGACATGTAGATCGCATTGCTAAGGGATGAGCGCACCTCTGGCATCGATCGGAGCTGGCCTGGCACCTTTGGTGGCAACACGTGCCCGTGTTCGAAGCTCGGAAACGCGTTTGGGTCGTAGCTGGGAGTGCGCTTAGCGGTGGGCATGCGAGGCCTAACGTTCGAGCTAACCGGACCGCTGCGGTGGGACGGCTTGGCCCGGGCTGGGAAAATGTACCGCGTACCCCAGGCCGGGCCAAGGCGGCCCGCCGTAGTGGGTCCGGTGGTTCAGCGAGGGGTTAGGCAGCACTGTCTCCAGCAGCCGCTTGCGGTTTCTTCGGGTAGTTGTTTGCATCGAAGTAAGGATCGTTGTCCCAGCCGTGCTCGGCCTTGAGTCGCTCTCGAAACAAGACGGCTTCCCAGTGGTGCAGTAACTCAACGGTCTGCCTAAAAGCGGAAGGGAAGGTCTCGCGGTTGACACCGACTCTGTCGTAAGAATTTTTCTTTCCGAATCGAGATTGTCTCGATTGGGCAAATCGAAAGAGATCGCCTGACGGGTCGACTGCATGGAACGCCGCAATGAGCGTATTCGCCGAATCAATCCTTGCATCTGTATTCAATCCATATCTACTACGCAGAAGCCAGTCTTGTGCGACTTTCCAGATTGCAGAGAGATCATGCTTCCCCAAGAGGCGGTCATCAACTGATTGGTCGCGTTCAACGATTGCTTGAAGCAGTGCCTTCAAGTGCAGTTCAATGGTTTGGCGGGCGAGGTGTAGAACTGGGCCTGTCCAGTTCCCAAGCTCACGTGGGCCGAGGCGCGGGAGCAAGTCGAGCACCAACATCTCGAAGTCCAGCGCTGCTTCAGCGTATCCGATTGAAGCGTTGTGATTCTCGACGTAGAAGACGGGAGGTCTTGCGCTTGGTGTGCCACTCCGCGCATCTGACCAGATCTCCCGGTGGTGCACGTCAACGTCTTCGCTTGGAGGCGATGGTGGCGGGATTGATGCGGGCGGGCCCATGTTGGGGGATTGTGCTGCCTAACGTTCGAGCTAACCCCGACCGCGGAGGCAGGGTGGCTTGCCCGCGCGGTGCAGCATAAACCAGCGCGCCGCGCGGGCAAGACGGCCTGCCGTAGTGGGTCGGGGGCTGAGCGAGGGGTTAGGCCTCGCTCGCACAGTGTGAATAGCGGATATTCATGTATATCGGAATGTCTTTAAAGCCGCTTCTTGCAACCCGACCAAACCATGCTTGCTCGGAAGTTCAGCAACATGATCCGGAGGGGGAGAAACCTCCTAAGTTATTGATCTGGTGAGGATTTCTGTCTCGTTCTGCTATGAGCGTTCGGTCAATCGGTCGAGTTACAGGACTGCTGGCTGAGTAGCATCCGTGAATGGACCAACCTAAACCTCGCCTGCAGAAGCGGCTAGCGCCAACTGATGAAATGAAGTACTTCAGCCGCGAGCGGCCTGTTGTAAAGCTGCTTGCACTTCTTATTTGCAAGCTACCGTCGCTTTGTGCTGCGGCTGGCCTAGCTTTGGTCCTGTATAGCAGAGGGCTTAACCTTCTGTGAAGGCAGAGGATCCTTCTTTGCGAGGCCTAACGTTTGAGCTAACACCGACCGCGGAGGCGGGACGGCTTGCCCGTGCGGCGCAGCATAAACCAAGGCGCTGCACTGGCAAGCCGGCCTGCCGTAGCGGGTCGGTGCTGAGCGAAGGGTTAGGCAGCACGTACAGGTGCGACGTGGGACAACGAACCGAGAAGACGTTGCCGGGCGCTCGCGCCGCGTACAACGCGGCCCCGACACTTGGGCCAGAAGAAGCGCTGGTAGCGGCACATGCCACGACTTGTGGTCGAGGCCGAGCGCAAACGGGCCGCACGCGATGTGGTGGAGAGAGACCCAGGCGGGTTGATGCGCTGGCTGTAGAAGGCCGCGATCTGCTGTCCGGAGCGCGTGACTGCGCGGCGATGCCCGCGAACAGAAGGTGATGAGCTGCAATGCTGCCCGTGCTGCCTAACGTTTGAGCTAACACCGCCCGAGGAGGCGGGACGGCTTGCCCGTGCGGTGCAGGATAAACCAAGGCGCCGCACGGGCAAGCTGGCCCGCCGTAGCGGGTCGGTGCTGAGCGAAGGGTTAGGCCGCGCACCGGAGAGCTGCAGAGTTGGTGCGCCGGATCTTCACGCATGGCGAGGTGCAGCGGCGCGCAAGCGCTGTAGCTGATTTCCGCCGCCACTGGCCCAGCAGGCCGAAGCATGAGCGCAGGCATGGCGGCGGACCGACGAACTGGCTGACGCAAGCGGCGTAAGAGAAGAGAGCGATTCCCGCGCAGCGCAAAGACAAGCGATGCTGTATGAGAACACCGGGCATAGTGAACGGCAATCGCCGACGCTCAGATTCTGCTTTCCCACCGTGACTGCTGATCGGAGCGCGCCCTGATCCCTGATGGTTTTGAAACGCGGCGGGCATGTTGGATAGCCGAGGTGCGACGCTTGCTGATGCCCGCTGTGTGCGGCCTAACGTTCGAGCTAACCGGACCGCTGCGGCGGGACGGCTTGGCCCGGGCTGGGAAAATGTACCGCGTACCCCAGACCGGGCCAAGCCGGCCCGCCGTAGCGGGTCCGGTGGTTCAGCGAGGGGTTAGGCCTCGCCGTATGTTGGGCCGCCTTATAGCCGGAGGCGGTTCGCAAGTGCTCGGAATCGTCCAGTTGCTTCATTTAAGTCTGCAAACGCAGCTTCCTTCGAATCGGCATCTGAAACGATAAACAACACCCCTCGCGCTAGAGAACCACCTGTGAGAATTCGCTTAAAGCGGACCGCCTCGTCGGGTAAGTGTGCTGCAAGAACTTGCGATAGTGTGAGCACATATTCATCAAGTTCTGCGCAGTCAGCGTTTGGTCGATCGCCCTTCTCAAAGGACTCGCGTATTGAATCTACCTTCAATGCAATTTTGTCCAGATAAGCTGCGAGGCGCTCCCGCTCGTCCCGTCTGTACTTGGAGATTGTTTCCCCAAGTCCGAAAAGTCGTTGTGAAAACTCCAGAATGCCTTTGGCAATGTCGTAGTAGCCCATTTGATTGCTCCATTGACTGCTCCCACAGCAATCATCATGTCATAGAGAGGTGAGCCGCTTGGTCGCATCTAGCCAGTGATGTATCGGCCAGCACACAAGCGACACCTGCGAGGCCTAACGTTCGAGTTAACCGGCCCGATGCGGCGGGATGGCTTGGCCCGGGCTGGGAGAATGTACCGTGTACCCCAGGCCGGGCCAAGACAGCCCGCCGTAGCGGGTCCGGTGGTTAAACGAGGGGTTAGGCTGCACCCGCGGCGTCGAGGATTGACCGCCCGACTACTGTTGAGCTCACGTGAAATGCCTTCATACCAAGCGCGAGTGCAGGGGCAATATCTGATTAATGGTTGTCGCCGACCATCAAGGCATCTTCTGCTTTTACGCCCAGGAGCTGCAGCGCATACTGGAATATCTTCGGATTGGGCTTCCGTGCACCGCAGTCGTCGGGCGTCACGACAGCCTTGAAGTGTTGTGCGAGACCAAGCCCGCTGATCTTCTTGTTTGCCTGAGGCCTATGTCCATTGGTCACGATGACCCGAGGCAGATGCGCCGTGGCAGCCAGGAAGTCTTCGACACCAGGAAGAAGTGACCAGCACTGCTCGTAGTCCTTGAGGTACTCGGAAAAGAGCGAGTCGGCTTCTTCATCTGTGAGGGCGATGGAGAAAGTCTCGCGAAGGCGCATA
Organism: uncultured beta proteobacterium; assembly: GCA_963788035.1. Classification (GTDB taxonomy): domain Bacteria; phylum Pseudomonadota; class Gammaproteobacteria; order Burkholderiales; family Burkholderiaceae_C; genus Rubrivivax. Next base: position 467,227 of record CAWBFC010000005.1, on the reverse strand, counting down.
CGCCTCTGCTCCGTGAAACTGACTTCACCGAGCGCCAATCTTCGCCAGAGACTTCGGCCAACGGTGTCCCATCGCTCGGCAACAGTGGCATCGTCTTCGTGTGTCGCGAATGAGTGGCTTCTTCGGAACCGGAGCACAGCGGTCGCCATCGCGCCGCGATCGTCGATCAACGTGTCGTCGAGGTCGAGGAGGAGCGCGACGGGCATTGGTTTGTGCAGCCTAACGTTCGAGCTAACCGGACCGCTGCGGCGGGACGGCTTGGCCCGGGCTGGGAAAATGTACCGCGTACCCCAGGCCGGGCCAAGACGGCCCGCCGTAGCGGGTCCGGTGGTTCAGCGAGGGGTTAGGCCTCACTGTATTTCACCGGCTTGACTAAGGATCTATTCAACGCAGCGATCAGCGCAACACAAGATACCCAACAAAAACCAGCGCTGCTGCAGCCGCAGCTATGGACCAGCCGGACGAGGGGAAGTAGCGAGGATGCGCTTCATCGAGGAACTCTTGATACGAGGCATTTGGGCGGCGACTTGATGCCTTCCAACTCGCGTACTGGTCAGTGAGTGGCCTCGCTGAGGCTGCGACGCGGCGGCGAGGCGATCGCTGTGGCAGTCTTGGTACTCCTCCGCCTTGTCTCACGAGAAGGAGTAATGCAGCTGAAAGTGCCGCGACAACGAACGCCAGAGCCAAGAGTCCCGCGCCTCCGCCTACGACGATGAATATCAGGCCTCCCATTCCATCGCCTTGCTTGACCTGTGCCAGGGCCAAGCTGGCAGGTACGCCGAAGAGGACCGCCAGGAAGCCGTTGATGACGATGTGCAACGGCCGAATAGTTTTGGCGGACATCAGCGTCAGCACAACGGGTGTTCCCACGAAAAGCGCCAGGAGCGCAAGGCCCTCAACCGTTGTGAACAAGTATCGCGCCAGCAGTTGCATCGTGAGGCCTAACGTTTGAGCTAACCGGACCGTTGCGGCATGTGGCTAAAGGCCCAGAATGAAATGGCGGGCCTTTAGCCACATGCCGCAATGGGTCCGGTTGAGCGAATGGTTAGGCCGCACCGGAGGTCGGAAGCTTTGAGTCATGACCCTGCAACTCGTATCCAGTGGGATATACACGTGTGCCTGTGTTCATGCAGACAACGGCTCCATCTTCGTCGCCGTCATAGTGGCCAATCGATTTCTCCTGCAATGGACACCAAAACACAAGACCTTCCGGTAGGTTCCAGACTTGCTCTGCCAACGGTTGGGCAAGTTCCACATAGCCCTTCGCGATTGATCGTACCTTGTTGCCTCGCAGCGCTTCCCTGCGCAGCAGTTCAGTTACGCCGGTTGGCAATTCGGTGACTCGCTCCAGTTCCCATGACTCGACGTAGTGTCCGATCTCGAAGACCGTGTCATCGGCTGAGGCCCAGTAGTTTTGCGGGGTATTCACAATGACGGCTCAAGATCAAGAGCGCTCGAGCGGCGCCGAGCGTGTCTGTGCGGCCTAACGTTCGAGCTAACCGGACCGCTGCGGCGGGACGGCTTGGCCCGGGTTGGGAAAATGTACCGCGTACCCCAAGCCGGGCCAAGACGGCCCGCCGTAGTGGGTCCGGTGGTTCAGCGAGGGGTTATGCCCCAGCCGCGACGAAAGAGTACATGCGTGCATTGACTGGCGTTCCGTGCAGCTTCAGTCGATTCTTGGCTATGCCCTCAAAGTGCGCACCAGCGAGCTCAGCGACGGCCGCGCTCGGTTGATTCGTCTCCGCGATCACGATCTCGACTCGATTTAGTGCAAGCTCGTTGAAGGCATAGGCCCTGAGGCGTTGTATCGCGACGGTGGCATAGCCATTCCTCTGCGCCGACTCCCGTATCCAATAGCCAAGGTTGCAGAATCCGTAGAGGTTGTTGAACTGATTCAGACCGGCTACGCCAACGAAGCGCATGTCTGCACTGGTAAAGACTCCGAACTCGTGACTCAGGCCACTCTCCCTCTCTTCATTGCACGTCTGGATCCAGGTCCGAGCGTCTGCGAGGGAGTACGAGCTTGTTGCCCAGCTCATCCATTTGCCCACGGTACCGCGTGACTCTGTGACGGCGTCGAAAAGCGCTTGTGCATCTTGTGAGTCAAGCGGACGCAGCAGAAGGTCGGGTGAACAAAGAAGGTGCATTCTCTGGGGCATAACGTTTGAGCTGACACCGACCGCGGAGGCGGGACGGCTTGCCCGTGTGGTGCAGCATAAACCAGTGCGCCACACGGGCAAGCTGGCCCGCCGTAGCGGGTCGGTGCCGAGCGAAGGGTTAGGCAGCACGCTCAGGTGTAGCCGGGAAAAACGAACCGAGAAGGCATAGCCCAGCGCATGCGCTGCGTACAACGCAGCCCAGAGACGGCGGCGAGAAAAGGTGCTGGTAGCGGCCCGTGCCACGACTTGTGGCCCAGACCGAGCGCAGGCGGGCCGCACGCGATGTGATGGAGCGAGAGCCAGGCGGGCTGATGCGCTGGCCGCAGAAGCCGCGCAAGCTTGCCCGGAGCGCGTGTCTGCGCGGCGACGCCCGCGAACAGGTGGTGATGAGTTGCAATGTTGCCCGTGCTGCCTAACGTTCGAGCTAACCCCGACCGCGGAGGCAGGACGGCTTGCCCGCGTGGTGCAGCATAAACCAGCGCGCCGCGCGGGCAAGACGGCCTGCCGTAGTGGGTCGGGGGCTGAGCGAGGGGTTAGGCGTCACGCGCACTTGCGCGAAGGAGCATGTCCCTGGGTGCCTACCGTGGTCGTACGCTTATCCGTGCAAGCTCCTCGCAGGACTGTCCCTGCTGCCCGCCTCAGTGCAAACAGACCAAAGAGTCCTGCGCAAAGCTGCATCAAGGTTGAAGGCTCGGGTATGGTCGTAGTTAGTGGCACAGACGAGTTGTAGCGCAGGGAACCAAATAGCGCTGGCCCAGACTGGGTTAGATTTTCGCCGTACTCGGCAAAGTCAATTGCAAGAGCCGAGATCTGTTGTGCCGAGTCGTACGAGACCTGCAAAACGTTAAACCAACCCGAAAGTTGGTTAAAGCCACGGGAGCCGCCGCTCACATCCATTCCAGGAAGCAGTGGCGAATTTGAGGGATAGCGAACCGCGTTTCCGTAATACCCTACTTGTAGCAACTGGGGCGCCGCAAACTGGAATGTCCAAGTCTCATCACCTGAGGCAATTATCTTTGCGGAACGATCGGATGTATTGAGCCCGATAAACACCACGTCAATACCATGCAGCCAGGTTACGCCGCCTGTCGGCAAGCCAAACCCGACGTAGTTGCCTGGCTCGGCTCTCAGAAATACTGATCCAGTCGTGGCTATGCCGCTTGCGTATGACAGGCCTAGCGAGCAGGCAAGCGACAGGCAAAGCAGGATTTTTCGCAGATAGTGCAGCACGTTTATACCTCCCATTTTTGAACTAGATTTGGTTCGGGAGACGCTTTTTCTTCATCAGCGCCAGGAGACCGAGAATCCCAGCTGAAAGCTGAAGTAGCGCCGATGGCTCTGGCACTGTCGTCGTCAGTGGTACCGACGAGTTGTAGCGCAGGGAGCCATACAATGCAGGGCCGGATTGGGTCAGATTCTCTCCATACTCCGCGAAATCGACTGCAAGCGAGGTGATCTCGAAAGAGGCGTCGTACTGTACCTCCAGCACATTGAACCAACCAGAAAGCTGATTATACCCGCGACTATCGCCAGATACGTCCATCCCTGGCCGAAGAAGCGAGTTGAAAGGGTAGCGGGTGGCGTTGTCGTAAAAGCCCAATTGAAGTGGGCGGTTTGTCACCAGATTGTCTACGGCGCTGTACCGTGCGGCTGCAAATTTAAATGTCCACGAGTTGGTGTAGATATATGCCGCTTTGTCGCCTGTATTGACTGTCCGAAACGTAGTGTCAATGCCGTGGATCCAGGTGACCCCCGCTGTCGGCAGACCGTACCCAACGTAACTCCCCGGTTCAGCGCGCAGAAAAACCGAAGCGGTAGTGGCAATTCCTGCTGCATATGTGCCATTGGCCGCCAAGGCCAACGCCAAGGTGGCCAACGTTGTTGAAGCGAATTTCCTCACGCTTTCCTCCCAAAATTTGCAACGAATCTGGCCCTGAAGTACAGAGGCGGAAGAAGTCTAGCGTAGCGAAGTAGGGGGGGGGGCATCTCGTTGCGCGGCTCACGTCAGAGCACCTAAATGAGGGGGCTTGGTGCGGTATCCCTGTGTGACGCCTAACGTTCGAGCTAACCCCGACCGCGGAGGCAGGTGTTGTAAGCCCGGTTCGTGATGATGCTACGAATGGCACGGACCGGGCTTACAACGCCTGCCGTAGTGGGTCGGGGGCTGAGCGAGGGGTTAGGCGTCACGGCTGTTTGCTGGAACATTTAACTCGTTCTGCCATTTGAAGAATGCTCGTTTTGGTGAATCGACTTTTGCCGCTTTTGTAGAACTCATCCTCGATGTATAGCTCATAGAGATTTGAATCTTCTTTCCAGGTCAATCTCCAGAGAACTCTCGCCGTACCCGGTGATGCAACCGTGAGCGAAAGTATGGCTTTTGAACTACGAACAGTTGAGTTTAAGAGCCGTTCAACGAAAGCAGCTTCCCCGCCGGATCGTGCAGAGTCGGTGTAGGTCACCATTGCTCTGGAGGCCCCGCTGGCCATGATGAATGTGGCTCGGCCCAGTGACTCCTTCCAAGCCCCGTTGATGGTGAAACCTTCCGGCGCCGAGCACACAATGTCGGTGAATCTCCCATGCGAAGAAGCTATTCGTGGGAATGCGTCATCTAGCAACTCTACTTCAGCAACTGATCCTTGCCTTTTAAAGTAGCCATCTCTATGGATTCCTCCCTTTGGCATATAGAGGGGAGGTTCACGCATCGAGAGAGGCGGGCTTGCTTCGACGAATGGCGGCAGGCTCTGTTGCGAATAGGTGACTCCCGAAAGAATGTACAGGAGGGATACAACGCACAGCGGGCGAAGTCTCTTCTCCATAGCAGATCGCACTGCGGCGTAATTTCTTTTCGAATGCATGACTGGCGTAGGTTCAGTGACGCCTAACGTTTGAGCTAACACCGACCGTGGAGGCGGGACGGCTTGCCCGTGCGGTGCAGGATAAACCAAGGCGCCGCACGGGCAAGCTGGCCCGCCGTAGCGGGTCGGTGCTGAGCGAAGGGTTAGGCCGCGCACTGGAGAGCTGTAGAGTTGGTTTGCCGGGTTTTCACGCAAGGCGAGGAGCAGCGGCGCGCAAGCGCTTTAGTTGATTTCCGCCGCCACTGACCAGGCAGGCCGCAGCATGAGTGCAGGCATGGCGGCGGACCGACGAACTGGCTGACGCGAGCCATGGGATAGATAAGGGCGGATCCCGCGCAGCGCAGAGACAAGCGATGCTTTGCGAGAACCTCGGGCATGGCGAACGGCTAACGCCAGCGCTCAGCTTCACTTTTCGCACCGTGACAGCTCACCGGAGCGCGCTCCGACGGCTGCTGGACTTGAAACGCGGCGGGCATGCTGGACAGCTGAGGTGCCACGCTTGCTGATGCCCGCTGTGTGCGGCCTAACGTTTGAGCTAACACCGACCGCGGAGGCGGGACGGCTTGCCCGTGCGGTGCAGGATAAACCAAGGCGCCGCACGGGCAAGCTGGCCCGCCGTAGCGGGTCGGTGCTGAGCGAAGGGTTAGGCCGCGCACTGGACAGCCGCAGAGTTGGCGCGCTGGTTTTAACGCGCTGCGAGGTGCAGCGGCGCGCAAGCGCTGTAGCTGATTTCCGCCGCCACTGGCCAAGCAGGCCGCAGCCTGAGTGCTGGCATGGCGGCGGACCAACGAACTGGTTGACGCGAGCGGTAGGAAAGAAGAGGGCGGATCCCGCGAAGCGCAAAGACAAGCGATGCATTATGAGAACCCCGGTCCTAGCGAACGGCTGACGCCGAGGCTCAGATTCACCTTTCGCACCGTGAGAGCTCCCCGGAGCGCGCTCTGGGCCCTGACGGGTCTGAAACGCGGCGGGCATGCTGGATAGCCGAGGTGTCACGTTTGCTGATGCCCGCTGTGTGCGGCCTAACGTTTGAGCTAACCGCGACCCGCGCGGCAAGGCGCTTGGGCGGCGTGGCGCAGCATAAGCCAAGGCGCCGCGCCGCCCAAGCGGCTTGCCGCGCGGGGTCGCGGCTGAGCGAAGGGTTAGGCCGCACGCCGGACGCTGCGATGGTGGAGACCCGTGGCTTTTGCTGAACCCACAGCGCGGCGCAGCTGCGAGGCCTGAAGCATCCTTCGCCGCTGCTGAAGACGTTCGTGGGCGGGACAGTTCCGTTCCCGGCGGCGAGACGACGGACTGGCTGACGCCAGGGCGAGGCGGCAAGAGTGCGGTCCCTCGAAGCGCAGAGACGAGCAACGGAGTTTTTGGGCTCGCGCCGCAGAGCGCTTGGTGACGTTGGTGTGCGCAGGACTCGTGTGCTGATCGCTGGCCGCAGTGCGCGAAAGCCGGCGCGTTGATTTGAACGCGGCGGGCATCTTGGAGAGCCGAGGTGGTTCGATTGCTCATGCCCGCTGTGTGCGGCCTAACGTTCGAGCTAACCGGACCGCTGCGGCGGGACGGCTTGGCCCGGGCTGGGATAATGTACTGCGTACCCCAGGCCGGGCCAAGACGGCCCGCCGTAGCGGGTCCGGTGGTTCAGCGAGGGGTTAGGCGTCACTCGCGGCGTGCGAGCCGGCGACTGATTTTGCAGCTCTGAGTAGCTCAGCGCGAATAACGTGCAGCTTGCCATTTGCTTCAATCTCTTGGCGCTCAGAGAGTGCGTGCCCATTTCGAGGGCCACTCAGGTACAGGCTCTCGAAGCCATGCTCTCCCGCAAATGCACCTTGCAGCGATGATGCTGCTTGAAGTGGATCAAGCGCAATCTGATTCTGAAGATCGCGCAGCCGATTCGCCCATGCACGCTCCCGAACTTGATCCAAGAATTGAATGGCTGTCTCATTCACGGACCGCATGTGCTCGATGGCTTTAATCTGATGCTGGTTCATGCCTGCTCCATCATCGCTGCTGGGAGGACGATTCTACCGGTGTTAGGGGCATTCTTGTAGAAGTCTTGCGGTTGCCGCGGTCCTTTCCGTCTCGTCTTTCTCGCTCCTTGAATAGCTCGGGATTAGGGCAGATGGAAGAAGATGTTTGTGTGACGCCTAACGTTCGAGCTAACCGGACCGCTGCGGCGGGACGGCTTGGCCCGGGCTGGGAAAATGTACCGCGTACCCCAGACCGGGCCAAGACGGCCCGCCGTAGCGGGTCCGGTGGTTCAGCGAGGGGTTATGCCTCGCCCGCGACTGCTGGAAAGTGACGTTGGTTTTAGCGCTTGAAGCGACTGAGCTTGAGCACGAAGGACTGTTCTTTGCCGTCCGCTCCCGTCCAGCGCTGAGTAACTGTGACGGTGTCAGGCTCTACCCGCTCCCAGCAGAAGGAACTTGGCGCGTTGATGGGCTCGAAACAGGCCTTGGTAGCGCTGATTGACGACGCCTTCCACGTGAACTGGCCCCAAGTGGACACGACTGTTCCGTCTTTGAGTGCGACGGTGCTTCCGTCTGTAGATTTGCTGAAGCTTGCATCGGCGTGGCGGATGGACCGGAAGAGGCTTGGCTCCGCCAGAACGTACTCTTCAAAGAACTCTTTGCCGTCTGGGCCGACCCCCTTCCACTTGCCCTCAAGGAATCGGATCTGGGCGAACGTTGATTCAGTGAACATACTTGTGGCGTGAGCTGCGGTTGTGGCAAGTGCGGCGCACAGCGTCACTGTGAGTAGCACGGGGTTGGAGGACAGAGGTTGCATGGTTTGCGAGGCATAACGTTTGAGCTAACCGCGACCCGCGCGGCATGGCGCTTGGGCGGCGTGGTGCAGCATAAACCAGCGCGCCACGACGCCCAAGCGGCTTGCCGTGTGGGGTCGCGGCTGAGCGAAGGGTTAGGCCGCACGCCAGAGTGCTGACCAGTTGGCGAGAGACAAAGCGCTTGCTGATGCAGCGGGACTGATGGGTATGGCGCGGAGCGCCCTCCGCCGCTTCGGGCCTTGCCGAAGCGAATTGCTGCTTGTTCGTTGCGGCGGACCGACGAACTGGCTGACGCGAGCCCTCGGTGCGCAAGTTTCGGTGCTCGCGCAGCGCACAGGCGAACAGAACTTATCTTTTGGGCTTCGGGTTCATGAACAGGGCTTCGCAAAGTTTTTGCAGTGGCGCGACTTTGAAGAGGCGCTGCGGCAGCCAAGCTCTTGCTGTTGTATTGACGCGGCGGGCATGTTGGTGTTCCGATGTGTTTCGCGTGCTGATGCCCGCTGCGTGCGGCCTAACGTAGAGCTAACCGGACCCCTGCGGTGGGATGGCTTGGCCCGGGCTGGCGAGAATGTACCGCGTACCGCCAGACTGGGCCAAGACAGCCCGCCGTTGGGGGTCCGGTGGTTCAGCGATGGGTTAGGCCTCGCTCGACACTGCTCGCTCATGCCATGGAAGCCCGGTTTTTTGGCTTTCGCGATCTTGGCCCGGCGTCTTTCCGCCTTTGTTTGACATTGGGACTCGGGTGGTTTGGCTGTTCTGAAACGCAAAGAATGGACGCTGCGGGGTGAGAAAAGGTCTTTGCTGCCGAATTGGCCGCAGCAACAAACTGATTATTCAAACGGCGCGAAGCGCCATCAAAGACCTGACCCTTAAAACTGCGCGAAGCGCGATTCTGGTGATGTTCTCATGGTCGAGCAGTGGCGCGAGAACTGAAGAGGAGAGTCATGGATGCTGACAATTGTTTTGGGCGTCCGCAGGACTTGTATTCGCGAGGCCTAACGTTTGAGCTAACACCGACCGCGGAGGCGGGACGGCTTGCCCGTGCGGTGCAGGATAAACCAAGGCGCCGCACGGGCAAGCTGGCCTGCCGTAGCGGGTCGGTGCTGAGCGAGGGGTTAGGCAGCACGCACAGGTTCAGCGCCTGAAAACTAACCGAGAAGGCTTAGCCCGGCGCTTGCGCCGCGTACACGGGCGCCCAGAGCAGGGCGCAAGGAGCAGTGCTCGTAGCGGCCCGCAGTTCGATTCGAGACCCAGACCGAGTCGAAGCGGGCCGCAGCGCGAAGCGGTGGGGAGAAACCGAGGCGGGCCGAAGGGCTGGACGAAGGAACTCGGAAAAGCCTGTCCGGAGCGCGTGTCTGCGCGGCGACGCCCGCGAACAGGTGGTGATAAGCCACCTTGTAGCTCGTGCTGCCTAACGTTCGAGCTAACCGGACCGCTGCGGCGGGACGGCTTGGCCCGGGCTGGGAGAATGTACCGCGTACCCCAGGCCGGGCCAAGACGGCCCGCCGTAGCGGGTCCGGTGGTTCAGCGAGGTGTTAGGCCTCATTCGCGTAGACGAGTTTTCCGGCCTGGTAGATTTTTGCTTCATGGTACGGATACACCTGATGGCCACAGTGCTCAGTGAATACGGCGATGGCCTTCAGGTCCTCGGATACAAGCGCGAAAGCGTATTTGAATTCAACGTGCGACCCGTCCATAAGTTCGACTCGAACGGTTTCGATCGGGTACTGCATGAATTTCGTAGGTGAAGCCAAGAAACTCGCGACTTCTTGGCCGAAGCGCTTGGCAAGCTCGACCGACCATTCGCGTTCCAGCTCATTCGAGACGCGGTTGACTGGGTAGATGCGATTCATGAGCGAAGGATAGCCCGCTTGTGCGCGGAGTAGGCTACATGGAGCGGAGGCGGTTGCGCAACCGCGGTGCTCGGGTATGAGGCCTAACGTTTGAGCTGACACCGACCGCGGAGGCGGGACGGCTTGCCCGTGTGGCGCAGCATAAACCAGCGCGGCACACGGGCAAGCTGGCCCGCCGTAGCGGGTCGGTGCCGAGCGAAGGGTTAGGCAGCACGCACAGGTGAAGCGGGTGAAAGCGAGCGGGGATAACGCAGCCCGGCGCTCGCGCCGCGTACACCGCAGCCCAGAAACCTGGGTGAGTGAAGGCGTTGGCAGCGGCCCGTGCCACGACTTGTGGCACAGCGCGGACAGAAACGGGCCGCCATGCGAGGAGGTGGAGCGAGACGGCAGGGGGCTGATGCGCTGCCCGGAGAAGTCCGCGATTTCCTCTCCGGAGCGCGTGTCTGTGCAGCGACGCCCGCGAACAGGTGGTGATGAGCCGCAATGTTGCCCGTGCTGCCTAACGTTTGAGCTGACACCGACCGCGGAGGCGGGACGGCTTGCCCGTGTGCCGCAGCATAAACCAGCGCGGCACACGGGCAAGCTGGCCCGCCGTAGCGGGTCGGTGCCGAGCGAAGGGTTAGGCAGCACGCACAGGTGAAGCGGGTGAAAACGAGCGGGGATAACGCAGCCCGGCGCTCGCGCCGCGTACACCGCAGCCCAGAAACCTGGGTGAGTGAAGGCGTTGGCAGCGGCCCGTGCCACGACTTGTGGCACAGCGCGGACAGAAACGGGCCGCCATGCGAGGAGGTGGAGCGAGACGGCAGGGGGCTGATGCGCTGCCCGGAGAAGTCCCCGCGATTTCTTCTCCGGAGCGCGTGTCTGTGCGGCGACGCCCGCGAACAGGTGGTGATGAGCCGCAATGTTGCCCGTGCTGCCTAACGTTTGAGCTAACCGCGACCCGCGCGGCGAGGCGCTTGGGCGGCGTGGCGCAGCATAAGCGAAGGTGCCACGACGCCCAAGCGGCTTGCCGTGTGGGGTCGCGGCTGAGCGAAGGGTTAGGCAGCACGCACAGGTGCAACCCGGGACAACGATTGGAGAAGGCATAGCCCGGCGCTTGCGCCGCGTACACCGGCGCCCTGAGCATGGCGAAATGGGAAGCGCTGGTAGCGGCCCGCGGCTCGACTTGTGATCCGGACCGAGTTGAAACGGGACGCAGCGCGAAGCGGTGGGGAGAAACCGAGGCAGGCCGATGCGCTGGCCGGAGGAGTCAGGGATTACCTGCCCGGAGCGCGTGTCTGTGCGGCGACGCCCGCGAACAGGTGGCGACGAGCTGCTCTGTTGCCCGTGCTGCCTAACGTTCGAGGTAACCGGGCGACGACGGCGGGACGCCAAGCCCGGGCCGGTGAAAATGTACCGCGTACCACCGGCCCGGGCTTGGTGGCCTGCCGTTGGCGCTCCGGTTGACCGAGAGGTTAGGCGGCTGCGTGGAGTGTGGTGTGTACGTACTCATACTTCCAGTTTGCGATTCCTTCGCAGCCCACAGCGAGATAGTGGTCGGGTACAGGAACGCCAGGATGCATCATCAAGTACATCCGTTCGATGGCCGCGGCCTTTGATGCCTCACTCAGCCCATCCCACCAGGAGATGCGTACAGCGTGGTTCTCGCAGCACGAGAGCGAAAAGCGCAGCAGTGCGTCCTCGATCTTCTCCCCAGTCGCCGATCTCTGCGCAAGAGACTGAATGAATGGAATACATGTCCGATTGCTTGAAGCATGCCAGCCAAATCCAAATGCCCACCCTTCTTTGATCGGAGCGGTGAAGAAGGTGATCAGATCAAGTGGTTTCTCGTGATTCCCTAGATCCTGCAGGCGAGTGCCTTCAAAGTCATAGTCCGGATACAGCAGCCCTGATAACTGTACGGGGCATGGTGATGAAGATGTGAAATACGTGAACTCAAACTGATCGTAGTCGCCGACGCGAAGTGCATCATCGAATATCGACTTGTGGTGTTTCAGTCCGCTAAATCCAAGACTGTGGCCAACTTGCGACGCCGCCAGGAATTGGCGCTGCGGTGCATCGAGTGCGGGGTGGTCTTTCATTCTGCTGAGGACTGCGACTGCGTTCTCTTTAACGAAGTACTCGCGACACAGGCATCGATAGGCATACAGAGCTATTTGCTCCTTCACCGGTCCCAGTGGGAAGTTGTCAATTGGTTCGAACAGTGTGTTGTCGTGATGCTTGCAGAAGCCGACGAATGCTGATGCCCGGTTTACTCCAACCCTCTTTAGCCCTGGAACTCCCTCAGTCTTCTGAAGAATGGCGAGATCCGCGCTGAGTCGGTAGACGTGCCCGGCCTCAGCGATGAGGCTTAACTGAGCACTTTTCTGAATCGAATGCGCCGACACGATCTCATCGCAGCGTTCGCCTTTCGAATAGTGGAGGCAACGACCGCGTTGACTCTGGCGCTTGAACTCTCGCTGATAGTCGTGAACAAAGGACATTGGCTTCAGCCGCCTAACGTTTGAGCTGACACCGGCCGCGGAGGCGGGACGGCTTGCCCGTGTGGTGCAGCATAAACCAGCGCGCCGCACGGGCAAGCTGGCCCGCCGCAGCGGGTCGGTGCCGAGCGAAGGGTTAGGCAGCACGCGCAGGTGTAGCCGGGGAAAACGAACCGAGAAGGCGTAGTCCAGCGCATGCGCTGCGTACAAGGCAGCCCAGAAACGTTGGCGAGAGAAGGTGCTGATAGCGGCCCGTGCCACGACTTGTGGCCCAGGCGGAACTGAGGCGGGCCGCAACGCGAAGCGGTGGAAAGAGACGGCGGTGGGCTGTTGCGTTGGCCGTAGAAGCCAGCGACAACCTGTCCGGAGCGCGTGTCTGCGCGGCGACGCCCGCGAAAGGTGGTGATGAGCTGCGATGCTGCCCGTGCTGCCTAACGCTCGAGCTAACACCGACCGCGGAGGCGGGACGGCTTGCCCGTGCGGCGCAGGATAAACCAAGGCGCCGCACGGGCAAGCTGGCCTGCCGTAGCGGGTCGGTGCTGAGCGAGGGGTTAGGCAGCACGCACAAGTGCGACGCAGGAAAACGAACCGAGACGGCGTAGCCCGGCGCTTGCGCCGCGTACAAAGCAGCCCGGAGACTTGGGCGAGGGACATCGCGGGTAGCGGCCCGTGCCACGACTTGTGGCCCATGCCGAGCTGAGACGGGCCGCAACGCGAAGCGGTGGCAAGAGACGGCGGTGGGCTGATGCGTTGGCCATAGAAGCCGGCGACAACCTGTCCGGAGCGCGTGTCTGCGCGGCGACGCCCGCGAAGGGGGGTGATGAGCCGCGATGCAGCCCGTGCTGCCTAACGTTCGAGCTAACCGGACCCCTGCGGCGGGATGGCTTGGCCCGGGCTGGGAGAATGTACCGCGTACCCCAGGCCGGGCCAAGACAGCCCGCCGTTGGGGGTCCGGTGGTTCAGCGAGGGGTTAGGCCTCGCTCGCAACTGCCTGCTGACCGGCTTGCGAGAGCTACACGAAGCCTTGTTCCTTGTAACTCGCATACGCCGCCTTGGTGAGTCCGGCAAGTTCCTTGAAAAGTAGCTTGTCTGAGGTTGCAAAATTGAAGCAGGACTTGCCTTGCATACGTGCCTTCAGCTCAGGTGAAGCCTTTTCCAAGAGCTCAGGTTTCACGTAGACGGGCATCAAGTGAAAGCTGACGTAGGCCTTCTTGACTTGAACGGCGCCGAAGAAGAGGGGCTTCTTGTTCTTATGAATATGTTTGGTGTCAACGTACAGCTCAGAGGCATCGTCCTTTTTTGCATCGAGCTTCTCCGCGTAAGGCGCCATGATCGCCCGAAGCTCCGAGAAGACAGTATCGAGATCAGCCACGATGTATTCCTTGTTCGGGAGCGAGGCAAACTGGTTGAATGCGAGGCCTAACGTTTGAGCTAACACCGACCGCGGAGGCAGGACGGCTTGCCCGTGCGGCGCAGCATAAACCAAGGCGCTGCACGGGCAAGCCGGCCTGCCGTAGCGGGTCGGTGCTGAGCGAAGGGTTAGGCAGCACGTACAGGTGCGACGCGGGACAGCGAACTGCGAAGACGTTGCCCGGCGCTCGCGCCGCGTACAACGCGGCCACGAAAGTTGGGCCAGAAGAAGTGCTGGTAGCGGCACATGCTGCGACTTATGGCCCAGACCGAGCGCAAGCGGGCCGCACGCGATGTGGTGGAGCGAGACCCAGGCGGGTTGATGCGCTGGCCGTAGAAGGCCGCGATCTGCTGTCCGGAGCGCGTGTCTGCGCGGCGATGCCCGCGGAAAGAAGGTGATGAGCTGCAGTGCTGCCCGTGCTGCCTAACGTTCGAGCTAACCCCGACCGCGGAGGCAGGACGGCTTGCCCGCGTGGTGCAGCATAAACCAGCGCGCCGCGCGGGCAAGCTGGCCTGCCGTAGTGGGTCGGGGGCTGAGCGAGGGGTTAGGCATCAGCGAAGGGCGCGGGCCATACTTTGCTGGTGAGCAGCAATGCCGCTCACCAGCGTGGAAACCAGTTGATTCACAAGTTCGCTGGCTTCCTGGTCTGTGACCTTTGCAATTTCTCCCGCTGTGCGATTGCAAATATCCAGTGTCAATCGCGACGTGTCAGTCGCCATCAACGCTGCCATCATTTCGCGGCCGACCACGAGTACCTCTGGGACTGTCAGATCCAGATCCTGTGGGCGTTTCGACCGCAGTCCTTCAAGGGCTGCCTGAAGCTTTGTGCGCGACTGAGCTGCACTCTGCATGAACCGTTGAGATTGATGCGGATGTGCCCTTGCGCATTCACTCATCTCTCGCTCCGGCAATGAAATGGCCATGTGGAGCACTTCAGCCGCAACGGAACGAACCTCCTTGGTCTGCGCTTGGAGCGAAGACGAAAGCGACAAAATGAGGAGAATGGATGACGCGCGCATGGGATTGAATTCTGATGCCTAACGTTCGAGCTAACCCCGACCGCGGAGGCAGGACGGCTTGCCCGCGCGGTGCAGCATGGACCAGCGCGCCGCGCGGGCAAGCTGGCCTGCCGTAGCGGGTCGGGGGTTGAGCGAGGGGTTAGGCCTCATGAGTAGCGCTCGGTGGTGACTTGAAGCGCTCCGAGCCGGCCATGACCGTGACGCCCGGACCAAGTATGACCGGGACGTACAGAAGACTGAGAATGTCGCGGTACGGCGAAGCAAGCCAGGCCAAAAATGTGACCACGCCCGCAAGGGCTGCGAATATAAGGCTGACGCGAGCGGCGTAGACGTTAAACGCTCGCGGATCGGCGATTCGTTTGTAGTCGACTACGTTGATGAGCTTGGCGGAGCCTGCAAGGAAAAGTACGGCTGCTGCAGCGAGCAGAAGTAAAGGAACAAGTGCGTGCACAAACATTGCCGATCCCTCCGTTTCGAACCTGATAAGGACGCGTTGATGGTGCCGCATGTATCCGGTGCGGGTGTAGGCAGCAATGCTGCGCCGCCTGCAGCAACCCCTCCTGTATGAGGCCTAACGTTCGAGCTAACCCCGACCGCGGAGGCAGGACGCGCCCGCCGCGAAGTGGAGCATAAACAATCCCGCTTCGCGGCGGGCGTGGCCTGCCGTAGCGGGTCGGGGGCTGAGCGAGGGGTTAGGCCGCACTCGCGACCCCGAAAGGGCTGATTGACAGTATTTTTGCTGTGACGGCCTTGAAGCTACCCGACAGACCGTAGCAATGAACGAGTTCGACTGCGAGGTGCGCGTGAGCCGGATCCTTCGTGTCCTGTACTTCAGCGAGTTCGAGCTCCGACAGCACGTTTTGGTGGTTCAGACCATCAAGTTCGAGGTCGTAGACGTGTTCGAAGAGGAAGTGGACGACAGAGTCGCACTCGACCTTGTAGAACCCTTCGTCCGAGATCTGTGGTGTCAATTTCCAACCGCGAAGCGCCAGCTCGATGCTCGGGTACCTGGAGCCGCTTTCGTCGGTACGAGTGCTATCGAGAAGCAAACGATGAACTTCTCCGTCGTGGAAGCTCGGCCAGCGGCCGAAGACGGCGAGGACTTCTTCATGGCCTGCGATAAGCGAAAACGGTTCCATGTGCGGCCTAACGTTCGAGCTAACCCCGACCGCGGAGGCAGGACGGCTTGCCCGCGCGGTGCAGCATAAGCCAGCGCGCCGCGCGGGCAAGCTGGCCTGCCGTAGCGGGTCGGGGGCTGAGCGAGGGGTTAGGCGGCACCTTCTTCGCTTGGTGTGATGTGCGCTTGACTCAGGCAGCGGAACTGGCCGCAGAAGCAGGCGCCGGTGCGTCGCCCGGCGCGTAGGGCTCGCCTCGCTTGCATTTGCGGTTGCGCTCCTTCCAGTAGAGAGCGTTCCCAACCTGGACGACTGAGCCTGAGATGACGATGCTGGTTGCGGAGAAGGCAAGACCAGTAGCAAGGCTCAGCAGGCATGAGTCGTTTTCGCACGACTGAGCTACTCGGACGTTGGTGACGTCCAGTTCAATGCGCTTGGCCATGATTTGACACTCCTCGTCGTAGTACTTGACCACTTTCGGGTACGCGCAGCCCTGCAGTACGAGGACGCTAGCAACAAGAGGCAGAAGCGGTTGGCGTAAGCGCATTGAGAAGATGGTGAACTGAGGAAACTGGCCTTTGGTGCCGCCTAACGTTCGAGCTAACCCCGCCCGCGGAGGCAGGACGGCTTGCCCGTGTGGCGCAGCATAAGCCAAGGCGCTACACGGGCAAGCTGGCCTGCCGTAGCGGGTCGGGGGTTGAGCGAGGGGTTAGGCCTCGCTCGGCGCCACAACCTCGACCTTTATTCGGTCCGGGTCTTCACAGTACAGCGCGTAGTAGCCAGGGCCGCTTGCGTACGGATACTGGCTTTCGTACAAGGTTGTGTAGCCGCTCGCCTTGACCCAGGCTGCGATTCTGTCGACGTGAGCTCTGGAATCCGCCTTGAAGGCAAGGTGGTTCAAGCCCACCCGCTTGCGGTGGTACCCAGCGTGCAAGTGTTCGGCTGGCGCTTGAAGGAAGCAGAAGTAGCCTTCACCTTCTTTGACGTAGTTCATTCCTTCAGACCAACGATCCGCCTCGTAGCCCAACTGGCTCATGAACGGCGACCAGAAGGCAATGGAGCGCTCTAGGTTGCTGACGTAGATCTCGATGTGATGCAGCATTGGGAGATTGATGTGTGTCTCATAGACAGTGGCCGCCCGACCTTCGCCTACGAGTGCTGAGTATGTTGGCTGCGAGGCCTAACGTTCGAGCTAACACCGACCGCGGAGGCGGGCCGGCTTGCCCGTGCGGTGCAGGATAAACCAAGGCGCCGCACGGGCAAGCTGGTCTGCCGTAGCGGGTCGGTGCTGAGCGAGGGGTTAGGCAGCACGCTGGAGTGCTGAACGGTAGGCGCGAGACTGCTGGCCGAAGTAAGGACGCTTCGCGAACCGCTCGTGGCGCGAAGCGCCTTCCGCCGCTTTGGGCCTGACCGGAGCGAGAGAAGGCTGGTTGTATGCGGCGGACCGACAGACTGACTAACGCAAGGCTTGGGCGCCCAGACGTCCGTTCCCGCTGCGCGCTGAAAGCCCAAACGCTTCGAAGGCGGCTGGGTGCAGCGCGAGCAGACAGCGAAGTTCGTGTCTTTGCATCTGCGCGACCAGGCCGCGCGGACGGCGAGTAACTCATGGCTGTTCTTCGCGGCGGGCATGTTGGCGTCCCGAGGTGCTTCGCGTGCTGATGCCCGCTGCGTGCTGCCTAACGTTCGAGCTAACACCGACCGCGGAGGCGGGACGGCTTGCCCGTGCGGTGCAGGATAAACCAATGCGCAGCACGGGCAAGCTGGCCTGCCGTAGCGGGTCGGTGCTGAGCGAGGGGTTAGGCGGCAGCTGTGGCGTGCGACAAGTTGACTCTGGATTCAACGGCGCCGCAGCAGGTGCGGCGTGCCAGCAGGCGCGCGTGTTTTGACTGCGCGAACACGGGGGCGGCGACGTGGTCTTGTCGGTTGCTTGCGCTCGAGTTTGCGCACGCGAGCCGTTTCGGAGCGTAGCGTCTTCCGCCGCTGCGGAAGCGCATGCCGAAACAAAGGTGCTCGGGCGGCGGCGGCTCAACGGACTGATTGATCTGCGCAGGAGACGCGGCGCGCCACCCGCGAAGCGCAAAAGCGAGTTTCTTCGTGGCGGGAGCAAGGCCTGACGATTGGTTCTCATGCGCGGCCTTAGCCGCGCCTTGAGGCTGTTCGGTTCACGCCGAAGGCGCTGACCTTGCAACGAAAACAGACAGCTTGGTTCTGCCGCCTAACGTTCGAGCTAACCCCGACCGCGGAGGTGGGACGGCTTGCCCGCGCGGTGCAGCATAGACCAGCGCGCCGCGCGGGCAAGACGGCCTGCCGTAGTGGGTCGGGGGCTGAGCGAGGGGTTAGGCATCACCAGCTGCTCAGGACTGGTGGTACCAAGACAGCGAGGCTGCTTGCGGACAACGTTCCTCAGCGTAGACCTCGATATTGAAGCCTGCGTGCTGCACGAGGGTGGCGCAGTCGCGAGTCGTCACGGGTTGACTAGAGAAGTTGACACAGACACCGATGGAAAGCTTGGGGTTCGATACTTCGAGTGTCAGGAGATCGGTTGGGATTCCGGGGCGTGACAAACCAGACGGTTTAAGTGCGTCATACGGGGCAGATGTAAACCTGACCCATGGCACTTGCCCATCCATTTGAAGCATGATGTTCACGTCGGCGATGCCCGCGAATAGCTCCTCTTTTCCATCTTGGCGAAGATGAAAGTAGATGGGCGGATGAAAGGTAAGGTGTGGGTTCAGCACCTGTCTCAACGCCTCAGGCGTGTGCGGAACCAGATACTCTGTGGTTACGCGGTTGTACACGTTCCATACAAAAGATCTCGCGCGAAATGTGGGCGAGATGAAAGTTCGGTCGCGTAGCCCGACTGAAATGGCACCGTCGGGCTGAAAGCTCAGCCACGCGACTGCCTTTGTGCCTTCCGGGCCAGATGCTTGAACTAGGAGGTGCATTTGTGATGCCTAACGTTCGAGCTAACCGGACCGCTGCGGCAGGACGCCAGGCCCGGGCTGTGGAGAATATAGCGCGCCACAGACCGGGCCTGGCGGCCTGCCGTAGCGGGTCCGGTGGTTCAGCGAGGTGTTATGCCGCACCGCACGCCACGAAGGGAGGTTGCATTCCTGAGCGCATGCCACAGAAGCCGAGAGTCTGCGCTGATGGCAGAGCAGGGGCTGTACTCCGCCGCTGCGGCGAACGCGAGAACTCAGCGGCTCGCTGTGCGAGGCGCGATGAACCGCAACGGTGCGAACTTGCGGCCACAGAAACTGCGAGCAGCTACAAAGCTACTGGAAAGACGGGGCGGCATTGAGGTCTTTGAACCGTCGGGGTTAGAGGCCGCAACTCGTGTGAGCTTGACTACAGGTCCGTGCTTGATGGCGACGTGTAGTTCATTCGCTCTCTTCAGATGAGTAACTGGCGAATCTGGCCAGAAGGTACACGTCTTTTTGGCTGCTGCCACCGATGACCGCGTCACGGCTTTTCGGTACTGACAACCGAACCCGAAAGGTGGCCAATGACGAAGACTGAATTTGTGCGGCATAACGTTCGAGCTAACCCCGACCGCGGAGGCGGGACGGCTTGCCCGCGTGGTGCAGCATAAACCAGCGCGCCGCGCGGGCAAGCTGGCCCGCCGTAGTGGGTCGGGGGCTGAGCGAGGGGTTAGGCCGCAGTGCGACTCTGGCCGGTGTGTTTGGCATGGCCTTAGGGTATGGCGATGCCCACGAGCTTCAAGCGAGCGCCGGCGCCAGACTTGATGGTGACTGCTGATTTGGGTGCTTTGAAGTGCTTGGCTACCAAGCTGATGAGTTCTGTGTTGGCCTTGCCGTCTACGGGTGGCGACTTCAGGCTCGCACTGTACGTACCATCTTCAAGTACTTGGAGCGCGCTCTCGCGAGAGCTAGGCTTGACCTTGACCTGTATGACGCGCATAGGCTTCTTGGGCACACCTTCTGCAGACGCAGGACTTACCTCGTAGCTCTGGCGGGACTTTGGCGAACAGCTCTTGGGTGAAGACAGCGTTGACGCACCAGCACTCAGTGTCGAAGAAGCCTGTCGCCGATGCAGCGCACTGGTTCGGTTGACCGCAGATTGGGCAGAGAGGAGCGTTCAGTGGTGTGGAGTGCACGGGAGCTGTTTCTGCGGCCTAACGTTCGAGCTAACCCCGACCGCGGAGGCAGGACGGCTTGCCCGTGCGGTGCAGCATAAACCAGCGCACCGCGCGGGCAAGACGGCCTGCCGTAGCGGGTCGGGGGCTGAGCGAGGGGTTAGGCCGCACTTCGTGCATGCTCGGACGGCGACACCCGGAGAGCTTGTGCTCGCCCTCTGCGCCCACTGATGAACCCAACGCACAGCGAAGCGAGTAAGGCGACCAGCATTGATACCGCCGAAATACGGTTCCGTTCAACAGCGGTTTCGACCATACCGATCGAGTGAGCGACCATCACAGGAGCAGGCGAGTTCGCGACTTTGGCTGGTGTAAACGGCGTAGCTGGTGGGGCGACTTGCTCACCAGCGACGCTGTTGATGATCCATTCTGTGCTCAGTGGTGCGATTGCAAGCAGTACGCCGGTTGAAAGCGCTGCAAGAAGCTTGAATTGGTTTCGTAACGTTGCCGCTTGGGCAAGATGCCTGGCGGAACTGCAGACCCAAAGGCAAGCGAGAACAGCAAGGACCAGAACAATGTCAATGTATGGCATACCGAAACCTTTCTTTGGTGCGGCCTAACGTTCGAGCTAACCCCGACCGCGGAGGCAGGTGGCGTAAGCCCGCTGACCGATGATGCTACGAACGGCGGGCGCCGGGCTTACGACGCCTGCCGTAGCGGGTCGGGGGCTGAGCGAGGGGTTAGGCCTCGCCGCGCCGGCGCTGAACTTTGTGGTTTGATTCATTTGACCCCAAGAGTTCTGCGCAAGGTTGCGCCTGCTGCGTAGTAGATGTCTCTGATTCTCGGTCCACTTGCAGTTTGAGCAAGCTCGTACTCAATGACGATGCGTTCACCGGTGCCAGGGAAGATGAATGAAACCTGGACCTGTTGAGCGCTGCTGCCTTGCTGCACGTGAAGTTCCCTTGCGCCAGGATCTTGAGAGGCCCACATTGGAGAGAAGTCGAGGCGGCAGAGTTGTCGCGTTCGCTTCGCACACTGCCGATCTTGAAGCAGAGCTTCAGCTAGAGCAGGCTCCAGGTACTTCAAGAGTTCAGACCGCGATTCGTCGATGAATGGCTTAGCGTCTTTGGGCCTACTGTCCGTGGACTCCCAGGCGTACTTCGCGTAGAGACGCTTGATGAGATCGACGTTCGGCTCGGTTGCGGCAGCAGCCCACGGTAGGCAGATCAGAAGAACGAGGATGTGGAGGCGCCACAGAAGCATTTTTGCGAGGCCTAACGTTTGAGCTGACACCGACCGCGGAGGCGGGACGGCTTGCCCGTGTGGTGCAGCATAAACCAGTGCGCCACACGGGCAAGCTGGCCCGCCGTAGCGGGTCGGTGCCGAGCGAAGGGTTAGGCAGCACGCTCAGGTGTAGCCGGGAAAAACGAACCGAGAAGGCATAGCCCAGCGCATGCGCTGCGTACAACGCAGCCCAGAGACGGCGGCGAGAAAAGGTGCTGGTAGCGGCCCGTGCCACGACTTGTGGCCCAGACCGAGCGCAGGCGGGCCGCACGCGATGTGATGGAGCGAGAGCCAGGCGGGCTGATGCGCTGGCCGCAGAAGCCGCGCAAGCTTGCCCGGAGCGCGTGTCTGCGCGGCGACGCCCGCGAACAGGTGGTGATGAGTTGCAATGTTGCCCGTGCTGCCTAACGTTCGAGCTAACCGGCCCGATGCGGCGGGATGGCTTGGCCCGGGTTGGGAAAATGTACCGCGTACCCCAAGCCGGGCCAAGACAGCCCGCCGTAGCGGGTCCGGTGGTTCAGCGAGGGGTTAGGCCGCACTTGGGGATGAACGAAAGTGCATGGAAATTCTGGATGCGATTTGCTCCGGACGGAGGTCGGTTGTGTCGTAGACCAAGTCTGGAGTGATGTGGCCGCGACAGTTCCGGTACCCGTGGTCTGCCTCCTCAAGGGTTCGGTCACTGCGTGCGAGTGTCCGGTTCTTGATGGTGCTCCAGTCGGCTGTTAGCTCAACAATCAGTGGATTGAAAGAGCCAAAAGCTGTCTTCAGTTGGTCAGCCCCGGACGGAGTCATGACGACGGTATCGAAGATGAGGCTGTGGCCCTGCGCAAGTAGCACCCGCCCGCACGCGTATGCGCCAGAACTGATTGATCTCCAGTTGACAGCTGTGTGCTCGTTCAGAGTGTTTACCCGTCTGACGACTGATTCGGGGAAGGATTCGAGAATCGCATCCGGAGAGAAGTGAAGCCACTGCTGAGGCAGGAACTCTTCTTGCAGAGCCTTGGCGAGCGTCGACTTCCCGACGCCTGAGCTTCCGACGATGAGGATGAGTTGCTGAGGCATGCAGTACCGCCTGTTGGTGCGGCCTAACGTTTGAGCTAACACCGACCGCGGAGGTGGGGCGGCTTGCCCGTGCGGTGCAGCATAAACCAAGGCGCCGCACGGGCAAGACGGCCCGCCGTAGCGGGTCGGTGCTGAGCGAAGGGTTAGGCCGCGCACTGGAGAACTGCAGAGTTGGTGCGCCGGGTTTTCACGCGCGGCGAGGAGCAGCGGCGCGCAAGCGCTGTAGTTGATTTCCGCCGCCACTGACCAGGCAGGCCGCAGCCTGAGTGCAGGCATGGCGGCGGACCAACGGACCGGCTGACGCGAGCGGTGGGAAAGAAGAGGGCGGATCCCGCGCAGCGCAAAGACAAGCGATGCTGTGCGAGAGCCCCGGGCATGGCGAATGGCTGACGCCGGAGCTCTGATTCACTTTTCGCACTGTGACAGCTTCCCGGAGCGCTCTTCGGCGGCTGATGGACTTGAAACGCGGCGGGCATGTTGGATGGCTGCGGTGCCACGGCTTCTGATGCCCGCTGTGTGCGGCCTAACGTTCGAGCTAACCCCGACCGCGGAGGCAGGCGGCGTAAGCCCGGTGACCGATGATGCTACGAACGGCGGGCGCCGGGCTTACGACGCCTGCCGTAGCGGGTCGGGGGCTGAGCGAGGGGTTAGGCGGCACTCTCTTCGCCTGGCGTGATGACCGGTTGACTCAGGCGGCAGAACTGGCTGCAGGTGGGGGCGCCGGTGAGTCCCCCGGTGCGTAGGGCTCTCCTCGCTTGCACTTGCGGTTGCGCTCCTTCCAGTAGAGCGCGTTCCCAACCTGGACGACTGAGCCTGAGATGACGATGCTGGTTGCGGAGAAGGCAAGACCAGTAGCAAGGCTCAGAAGGCATGAGTCGTTTTCGCAAGACTGAGCTACTCGGACGTTGGTGACGTCCAGTTCCATGCGCTTGGCCATGATTTGACACTCCTCGTCGTAGTACTTGACCACTTTCGGGTACGCGCAGCCCTGCAGTACGAGGACGCTAGCAACAAGAGGCAGAAGCGGTAGGCGTAAGCGCATTGAGAAGATGGTTGAACTGAGGAAACTGGCCTTTGGTGCCGCCTAACGTTCGAGCTAACCCCGACCGCGGAGGCAGGTGTTGTAAGCCCGGTTCGTGACGATGCTACCGCTGGCACGGACCGGGCTTACAACGCCTGCCGTAGTGGGTCGGGGGCTGAGCGAGGGGTTAGGCCCCACTCGCGGCGCTGTGTGCCAGGAGAAGGTACTCAGCAAGCTTCTTGCTGCGAATGTCGGCTTCGGACTTGAGCTTCAAATGACGACGACCTTTGCCTGAGCCTTCCAGGTAACCAAGCTCATCCTTGATCTTGGCGCCGCTCCCGAACTCGACGGATACATGTTCCTTGTACGCGAAGACGCCACAGAACTGCTCCCCTGAGGAGAACAGGATTCCGCCGTACTTGACCTCTTCGGACGTGGACTTGAACTTCTTCTTCACCAGAGCACGGACGGCCTCGACGATTGCGTAGTTGGTTTCGCTGACAAGTCGTATGTCTTCGACGAGCGATTGAACTGACTTTGTAGCCATGTCGGGTCCGGAAGTAGCAGGGCTAGCCTCTGCGGCGGGGTGTGTCTCTGTGGGGCCTAACGTTCGAGCTAACCGGACCGCTGCGGCGGGACGGCTTGGCCCGGGCTGCGAAAATGTACCGCGTACCGCAGGCCGGGCCAAGACGGCCCGCCGTAGCGGGTCCGGTGGTTCAGCGAGGGGTTAGGCCGCACTGAGCAGATGCTTGGCCTGTTGATCTCAGGAAGTGGACTCGTCGCGGCCGCGCTGTGCCTTCTGCAGCCGCCCGGGCTTGTCAAACTCAAGCTCGCTGTCACCTGCCTTCAGACGCAACTTGGAGGCGCTGCCCAGGAGGGCTGAGGCAAGCTCGTCTGCTGGGCTTACATCCGACTTCTTTGGCGAGTCGCTAGTCTCAAACAGGCCACGAGTAATGCTTTCGAGAAGAATGTTCGGGATCGGCGAGGAAGTGTTCTTTCGCCACTCTAGGCAGCTTTCTATCGCCCAGTTCGCGCGATTGATGTCGATATGAAACTGTTGGAGCGCGAACTCTAGCTGTGCATGTTGCTGAGCCCAACTATTTTGCCACTTGACGTAGTAGACCGCAGTCGCAATCAGTGCGGCACCAAGAACTAAGAGGCGACTCCAAAGCCAGACGCGCTCAATGGTGTCATTGGGCAGACCGGCTGCTGAAGAGTTGGCCGCGAGCGCGGCGAGTGCTCGACCGCGTATGTCATTTAGGCTCTGTAGTTCTGACCAAGTGATATATATTCCCAGAACCAGAAGTACAGTTAGAAGCACGACAGCAAGTACCACTGCCTTTCTTTTTGATTCGGTAGCGGTTGAGACGCCGAAGGCTTGAATGCGTTGTTTGACATCTGCAAGGATTTCGTCGCGAATCTTTCGCCGGACATGTGTGTTGTCTCTGTCATCAAGCGTTTTTCTGCGCTCCTCAAGAGCTGCCTCTCGGTCCGCCAACAGGCCAGCTGCCTTTGTAGCCTCCTGCTCAAGGGACTCTTTTCGCTTTGCAAGTGCGCCTTCCAGTTCGGTCGACTTCTCGGCAAACTCTCGGACCAGTTGCTCGCGAAATGCCGCGGTTGATTGAATCGCATCTTCATGAAGTCGTTGAAGGCGCGCGAATGTTTCCTCCTGCGTGGCGCGCATTGCGAGAATGCGATCGGGATCTCCTGCACCTTCTGGAGTGACTGGAATCGGTCGCAGTCGAGAAACTATCGCCGTTCCGATCCGCACTTTGTCTTCGCTTGGGTCGGATACCGTTACGGAAAACTCGTCCGTATAGCCTGACTTCGGGTCTTGCTGACCGCCTCGCCAGTATTGAACCTGAACCCCACCCAAGTTGAAGGCTAGCGTCTCAATTGCAGTTGTGTCGGACTGAATGAGTGCCTTCCATGCAGGGTTGTCCTGAGCCGGGAACTCTACGGCTCCAATCGAGTGACCCAGAGCAGAGACCTTGGCCTTCAGCGGCTGCTGTTCGCTCAAGAGATCAGATTGCAGGCCAGAGAGTAGATCCCGGAGGTCGCGATCCGAAACTCGGATCACCTTCATATTCGGCATGGTGTAGTGACTTCCCTAGAGCATGCGTAGAAACGCGGATTGTGCGGCCTAACGTTCGAGCTAACCCCGACCGCGGAGGCAGGACGCCTTGCCCGCGCGGTGCAGCATAAGCCAGCGCGCCGCGCGGGCAAGGCGGCCTGCCGTAGTGGGTCGGGGGCTGAGCGAGGGGTTAGGCGGCACCTTGTTCGCCTGGCGAGATGGTGGATTGACTTAACCGGCGGCGCTGGCTGCCGAAGAGGTCGCTGGCGCGTCGCCCGGCGCGTAGGGCTCGCCTCGCTTGCACTTGCGGTTGCGCTCCTTCCAGTAGAGCGCGTTTCCGACCTGGGCGACCGAGCCTGAGATGACGATGCTGGTTGCGGAGAAGGCAAGTCCAGTAGCGAGGCTGAGCAAGCAAGAGTCGTTTTCGCACGACTGAGCTACTCGGACGTTGGTGACGTCTAGCTCCATGCGCTTGGCCATGATTTGGCACTCTTCGTCGTAGTACTTGACGACCTTCGGGTACGCACAGCCTTGCAGTACCAGGACGCAGGCAACAAGGGGCAGAAGTGGTGAGCGCAGGTGCATTGAGAAGCTTGTGGATCCGAGAGAATGGCTTTTGGTGCCGCCTAACGTTCGAGCTAACCCCGACCGCGGAGGCAGGTGGCGTAAGCCCGGTGACCGATGATGCTACGACCGGCGGGCGCCGGGCTTACGACGCCTGCCGTAGTGGGTCGGGGGCTGAGCGAGGGGTTAGGCGTCGACGAGCGTTGCGCCATGAGAGCCCAGGCCGAAGCTAAAGAGGCCTTCCTTTGGCTCTGGTCGAGCCTGGTGTATGACTTCCAGTACTGCTTGAACGTCTTCTCGAGCCCGGACTGCAAACTCAGAATCGACGATGAGTTTCTCCCAGTCGGACAGCAACTGCTCGCCAAAAGCCGCTTGGTAGTTTTCTACGGTGCGAATGATTGGCTTCGCCTCGAGTTGTTGAGTGCGGCCATGCGCCATCGTGTTTCGGAAGTCGAGGAGTTTGGCTACCGTTTGAAGCGGGCGCGTTCCTGCGGCCAGGGACTTGCCGGTTCCCAGCTTGTCGCATATCAATTCCAGTTTTGCCCAGGGAGACAGTCGATCAAGATGCGCCCAGTGATTGAAGAGCGACGGTCCTACATGGTTTAGGTATGCCTCAAAAGCGAATGCTGTCAGGACGGCGCTTGAGAGAAACTGCCAAGTGGAGCCCTTCGGGTTCTCAATGCCAGCAGCAAGCACGCAGTCTGACGCATGCCAAAGCTCCGAATACGTATGCAAGTCACGCGACTTGGTGACAACAACCTTGGTGGACAGTGGTTTTGGCATTCGACGCCTAACGTTTGAGCTAACACCGACCGCGGAGGCGGGACGGCTTGCCCGTGTGGTGCAGCATAAACCAGCGCGCCGCACGGGCAAGCTGGCCTGCCGTAGCGGGTCGGTGCTGAGCGAAGGGTTAGGCCGCGCACCGGAGCGCTGCGGCGTTGGGACGCCGGGTTTTCACGTATGGCGATGTGCAGCTGCGCGTAAGCGCTGTAGTTGATTTCCGCCGCCACTGACCAAGCGGGCAGCAGCATGAGTGCAGGCATGGAGGCGGACCAACGGACTGACTGGCGCGAGCGCTGGGAAAGAAGAGATCGGACCCCGCGCAGCGCAAAGAAAGGCGAAGCTATGTGTGAATCCGGGCATCGCGGATGGCTGACTCTGAGGCTCAGTTCTCGTACCGTGACCGCTGGCCGGAGCGCGCTCTGGTACCTAGCGGATTTGAAACGCGGCGGGCATGTTGGATAGCTGAGTTGCCACGCTTGCTGATGCCCGCTGTGTGCGGCCTAACGTTCGAGCTAACACCGACCGCGGAGGTGGGACGGCTTGCCCGTGCGGTGCAGGATAAACCAAGGCGCCGCACGGGCAAGACGGCCTGCCGTAGCGGGTCGGTGCTGAGCGAGGGGTTAGGCAGCACGCACAGGTGCGACGCAGGAAAACGAACCGAGAAGGCGTAGCCCGGCGCTCGCGCCGCGTACACCGGCGCCCAGAGCAGGACGCAAGGAGCAGTGCTCGTAGCGGCCCGTGGTTCGATTCGAGATCCGAACCGAGTTGAAGCGGGCCGCAGCGCGACGCGATGGGGAGAAACCGAGGCGGACCAATGAGCTGGACGAAGAAGCTCGGAGAAACCTGTCCGTAGCGCGTGTCTGTGCGGCGACGCCCGCGAACAGGTGGCGATGAGCCGCACTGTTGCCCGTGCTGCCTAACGTTTGAGCTGACACCGACCGCGGAGGCGGGACGGCTTGCCCGTGTGGTGCAGCATAAACCAGCGCGCCGCACGGGCAAGCCGGCCCGCCGTAGCGGGTCGGTGCCGAGCGAAGGGTTAGGCAGCACGCACGGGTGCAGCGCGGGACAACGTTTGGAGAAGGCGTAGCCCGGCGCTTGCGCCGCGTACACCGGCGCCCAGAGCATGGCGCAAGGGGAAGCGCTGGTAGCGGCCCGCGGCTCGATTCGTGACCCAGACCGATTTGAAAAGGGCCGCAGCGCGAAGCGGTGGCGAGAAACCGAGGCAGGCCGATGCGCTGGCCGCAGGAGTCGGGGACTACCTGCCCGGAGCGCGTGTCTGCGCGGCGGCGCCCGCGAACAGGTTGTGACGAACCGCTCTGTTGCCCGTGCTGCCTAACGTTCGAGCTAACCCCGACCGCGGAGGCGGGACGGCTGGCCCGCGTGGTGCAGCATAAACCAGCGCGCCACGCGGGCAAGACGGCCTGCCGTAGTGGGTCGGGGGCTGAGCGAGGGGTTAGGCGTCACTGTGTTTTGGTGGCAGCACTTGGACGACTTGGAGGGAAGAAGCGCCATGCTGCAATGACGGCCAGGCCGAAGACCGAGTAGGCGATGGTGAAGGCCCACGTTGGGGCGTTGTAGAAGAGGACGGCACTCACCCAGTGCTCAATGAAGCCGCTGGAGTAACCTGAGTTTCCAGCCTGGCTTCGCAGCCAGTTCTCCAGTGTTGTGAGCGGGCAGGTCTGGCCGAGCCAAGCTTGCACGACAACGAAACCGATAGCCGCAAGGTGGGTGCCTCTGAAGACTCTTGACTTGGTCCACTTCCAGTTCTTCAGACCGCCGACGACGATTGTGAACAGACCACCAACAACGAAGATGACTACGGCAGCGTGCAGCAGAAGCACTGTGTCCGCGAGAGCACGGTACATGTGCTGGTTTGTGGAGGAGTGGGCTGTGACGCCTAACGTTCGAGCTAACCCCGACCGCGGAGGCAGGTGTTGTAAGCCCGGTGCGTGACAATGCTGCCGCTGGCGCGTACCGGGCTTACAACGCCTGCCGTAGCGGGTCGGGGGCTGAGCGAGGGGTTAGGCCACGCTCTTTGGTGCGTGCTAGACCTGCTCTTGTTGGACGTGCTCACGGTGGGTTCCAGGCCGCAGCTGAAATGGTTGGACAGTTTGGGCGCTTGCACGGAAAACTAACGAGAAACGAGTAGGGCCACAGCTGCATTGAGATCGCGTTTGCGCGTTTGGTGCGGGAGAGGGTGATCTGCTTCGCAATGAAGGCTTCGACCTTCCGCGAGCCAAGGCCCGATACAACCACGCTCTCGGTTCGCGCCAATAGTTGGACCGCAGCGACTGCATAAGCAACGTCTACCTCTTCGGGTAGAACGTAGATTACCCCGAGCTTGGTGGGTATGAGGAGTTCGACTTGCCTGTGGTGACAGACCCAAGTAGTTTCAGCGCCAGTGCAGCTTACTTCGGTGCGAAACGGCACGTTTTCAGTTTCTCCAGCAACTGGACACGTGACGATTGCCGATAACTTTGTTTTGTCGTTTGGAAGAATTTCGCTCACCCGCGCGAGAGTCTTGTTGTCGGCGTCGTGATGTCCTTTGCACGCTTCGCTTACGAGGCTCTCTTTGGAGCGGGGCGAGATATCTACTGACCTTGAGGGTGGATGCCAAGCATGCGCCGCCTGCATGAAGGAGAGCATAGCGACTACAAGAGCGATGGCGCGGCGTTGGTGCATTGGCGGGGCCTAACGTTCGAGCTAACCGGACCGCTGCGGTGGGACGGCTTGGCCCGGGATGGGAAAATGTACCGCGTACCCCAGGCCGGGCCAAGACGGCCCGCCGTAGCGGGTCCGGTGGTTCAGCGAGGGGTTAGGCCTCACTAGTGCCAGCCAAAGTGAGTTCTGACTGCTTGCGCAGTGACGTTAATGGGCTGCTGAAGCACATTGGGGAAGCGAGCCACGTTCGGTATAGCAGGCGAGATTCCGGAGTTTCCGAGGATGGCGCACGACCGAAACTGCCAACCGGCTGCTGAAAATGCTGAAAGATAAGCATGCGCGTCCGGATACTTGCTGGGGTTCAAAGGATTCGCTTGTGGCCATAGGCAGAGCACAACGCATTGTTGCCCGGTCTTGAGAACTTCCTGAAGAAAAGCGGAGGGCTCGGTTTCCGATTCTTGTAGCGAAGAAACCCGAGCATAAACGTCGAGCGTCGTTGAGTTGCGAGTCTCGATTTGCCTAACGCTTCTGTTGAAGCATCCCGTCAGGCTGCGCATCACGGAAGATTTCCGGGTGTTTGCGTCGCCGATGATTACGTATGCGTCCATTCGTATGCTCCCTGAAATGGTGTTTTGAGTGAGGCCTAACGTGTTTTCTCCAGCATACCTCCCCTGGTGCCCATAACCATAAGCTGGTGCATGCACCCTGAAGCTGCCATAGGCACCAATGCGGGTTCATCCAGGCAGAGCGGCGCGGAATTTCAGCAGTCGGAGGCCCTTGGCGACCATCTGTGGAAGGAGCCAGAGTCGATGCTTGGAGTCCCACCGCGCGCCGCAGGCCAGAAGCAGGGAACGGGTTGCTTTCGATCCAGGCGGGATTTTCAGGGCAATGATGGTTTGTGAACGCACGGCGACGGGCGTTGACTCTGCCAGCAGTTCAACGGTGGTGTAACGGGTCAGCCCGTCTGGCGACATCCGATGGCGAACGCAGACCAGCGCGTCCCCGTGACGCCGGGCGAAACGCTTGGCGCCATCTTGGTCGGGCGCGTAGGTCTTCGCCACCCGCAAACGTTGGTAGGGGAACTCAGGTGGGTTCATGGGCGCCAACACGTCCGCATTGCCGGCAAGCAGCCCCGGCCTGTTGACGGCACCCCGTTCTCCGCCGTCCCGGGCAAGCCGTCTTGAACCCACCGTTGGCAGGTCCCAGCTTGCCACTGCGGCCCACGTCAGCGCGCCACCAGGGCGGCCGCCCAGGACGGTCGACCGACCGTGCAGCCACCGCACCGCCGCCCATGAACCGGCCCGGGCCGCCCGGTGCCACCGTCACCGGTTGCCATTGAGGGGCCATTCGGCCATCCACTCGTGGTGGCTGCAGCCCACATGGCTGAGCACCAAGACCAGCCTTGTCGCGGTCCAGGACAAGGCTTCGATGGGCTGCCGGTCCAAGGTCCGCGCGTCGTACAACATCGTCATGTGGGGCGTTGAAGAGGGCGAGATGGGCAGCCCCGCCCGGCGCAAGGCCAGGCCCAAGGCCTGCCGCAGCCGACCCACTGCCGCGTCGCTGCAGGCGTCGCAGCGCAGGACCCAGGCTTGACTCCGCAAGAAGCTCAGGGCGTGGTCGAAGGTGATGGGCACGGACGGCCAGTCTGTCACGCCCGCCATGGCGCAGCGCACCGTGTCCACCACCGCCTGGGGCAGGGTGGTCGCGTTCTTGGCGATGACGTGCAGGGTGATGTGCAGGCGGGCGGTGGCCAACACCGCGCTGTTCAGCGCATGCAATTGCCGCAGGCTTTGCGCAGTTTCGGCACAACGGCAGGCATCGTCGGGCCCCGGGAACAGCGCCAAAAAGAGCGTGTACCGCGCTGGGCCTTGGCCGCGCGTGACGGTCTTGCCGCTGCCAGCAGCCGCCGGCGGCGCGGCCTCGAACCCTGGAAGCTGCCCTTGCGATGCCGGGTGCAGGCGGCGCACCCCGGCAGCCGCACCAAGGTGAGGCCTGGCGCCTTCCCGCGCCCACCCCCACTCCCGCCTTCGGTGCCGGCGCCAGCCACCGGGCAGCCCAACGGCAGAAGCATCAGCATGAGCGGCCGCGGTGGTGGCTGCAGCAACAACGACTGCAACGGGCAGGCGGGGCATGGTCGGCGCGAAAAAAAGCTGGGTGCTGTCGGCTGACGGCTGACGGATGGGATCCAAGGCTGTATAAATATACAGTCTATATCAATGGTTCAGCGAGGTTCCCCATGCGCCCCCTCTTGTTGCCCCCCGGCATGCCGGTCGACCCCGCGCACCCCCCGCGCCTGCTCGACGCCGTGCGCGCCCAGGTGCGTTACCGCCACTACAGCCTGCGCACCGAAGATGTGTACGTGCGCTGGGTGCGCGCCTTCGTGCGTTTCCATGAGATGCGCCACCCGCTGGAACTGGCCCAGCCCGAGATCGAGGCCTTTCTCGGCTGGCTGGCCACCGAGCGCAACGTGTCGCCGTCCACGCACCGGCAGGCGCTGTCGGCCTTGCTGTTTCTCTACCAGAAGGTGCTCAACACCCCGGTGCCCTGGATGGACGAGATCGGCCGGCCGCAGGCGCAGCGCCGCCTGCCGGCAGTGCTGTCGCAAGACGAGGTGCTGCGCGTGCTGGCCGTGCTTGACGAGATGCAGCACAGCGCCGCGCCCGGCAGCGTGGGGGCCAACGCGGCCCACGGGCTCTTCGGCCGCCTGCTCTACGGCACCGGCATGCGGCTGATGGAAGCCCTGCGCCTGCGCGTGAAGGACATCGATTTCGACCAGCGCGCCATCATCGTGCGTGAAGGCAAGGGCGCCCATGATCGCCTGGTGATGCTGCCGGCCGCGCTGGAGCAGCCCCTGCGCGAGCATCTCGCGCACGTGCACACGCTGTGGCAGATCGACCGTGCCGCCGGCGCTGCGGCGGTGCAGATGCCCCACGCCTTGGAGCGCAAATACCCGCGCGCTGGCTTGTCCTGGGCCTGGTTCTGGGTCTTCCCGGGGGCGCGGCCCTCGAACGACCCGCGCGGCGCCGGCGAGCGCCGCCACCACCTGCACGACCAGAGTTTCCAGCGCGTGTTCCGCCGCGCGCTGCAGCAGGCCGGCATCGACAAGCCGGCCACGCCGCACACGCTGCGCCATTCTTTCGCCACGCACCTGCTGCAGGCGGGCTACGACATCCGCACCGTGCAAGAGCTGCTGGGCCATGCCGATGTCAGCACCACCATGATCTACACCCACGTGCTGCGTCTGGGCGGCGGGGCGGTGCGCAGCCCCTTGGACAACCTGGCCGCGCCGCCGGCACCGGCAGCACGGCACCAGCCGCAGCTGCAGCCGCACGCCCAGGCGCAACACCCGCCTTTCCAGCCGCCGCGGCCGCCGCGCCCGCCGCGGGCCCGCGAGCCCGAACCCCATTACGCCCTGCCGTGCCTCGCCCCCCTGACGCAGGCCGCGCAGCCGGCCTGAGCCTGCCCGGCTACGCCGAGCTGCTGTGCCACAGCAACTTCAGCTTCCTGGGGGCGGCCTCGCACCCCGAGGAACTGATCGCGCGCGCCCAGGCCCTGCGTTACGCCGCCCTGGCGATCACCGACGAGTGTTCGCTGGCCGGCGTGGTGCGCGCCCACCTGGAAGCCACGCAGCGCCGGCTGCCCTTGATCATCGGCAGCGATTTCACGCTGGCGGCCGAGGGTGCGCCCGCCGCGGCGCCCCCTGGCGCCACCCCTGCCGGCAGCGCTGCCGGCAAGCCACGCCCGGCCGGGGCCGCCCCCCCTGATCACGCCGATCACGGCGCCGACGCTGGCGACGGCGACGACGACACCCCCCCACCGCGCCCCAGCCAGGCCAACGGCCCGCGCCTGGTGATGCTGGCGATGTCGCGCCGCGGGTACGCCAACCTCTCGCACTGGATCACCGTCTGCCGCCGCCGTGCGCCCAAGGGCCAGTACCGCGCCGAGATGGCCGATCTGGAAGGCCGCGTGCCGGCCGCGCCCATGCTGGCCGGGCTGCCCGGCTGCCTGGCGCTGCTGGTGGTGTCGGGCGCGCTGCCGCAGCCTGTGTCGGCTGGCGCGGCGGGTGCCACCGCAGCGCCGCCGGCCGACCCCTTCCAGACCCTTTTCGCCCAGGCCCTGTGGCTCAAGACCTGGTTCGGCGACCGCGCCGCCCTGGCCGTGCCGCTGCTGCTGCACCCGCACGACGCGCTGCTGGTCGACATCACGCAGCGTGTGGCCGCGCTCACCGGCCTGCCGGTGGTGGCGGTGGGCGACGTGCGCATGCACGCGCGTTCGCGCAAGCCCTTGCTCGATGTGCTGCAGGCCACGCGCCTGCGCTGCACCGTGGCCCAGGCCGGCCTGGGCCTGGCCGCCAATGCCGAGGCCCACCTGCGTTCACGCGCGCGCCTGGCGCGCCTTTACCCACCTGATTGGCTGCACAACACGCTGGCGCTGGCCGGGCGCTGTGCGTTTTCATTGGGCGAACTGAAGTACGAATACCCGCGCGAGATCGTGCCCCAGGGCCACACGCCGGCGAGCTGGCTGCGCACGCTCACCGAACAAGGCGCCGCCGATCGTTACCCCCGCGGCGTACCACCGGCCGTGCGCGGCATGCTCGAGCACGAACTCGCGCTCATCGGCCAGCTGCAGTACGAGGCCTACTTCCTCACCGTGGCCGACATCGTGCAATGGGCGCGGGGCCAGGGCATCCTGTGCCAGGGCCGCGGCAGCGCCGCGAACTCGGCCGTCTGCTACTGCCTGGGCGTGACGGCGGTCGACCCCGAGGTGCACACCATGCTGCTCTTCGAGCGTTTCATCAGCGCCGAACGCGGTGAGCCGCCCGACATCGACATCGACTTCGAGCACCAGCGCCGCGAAGACGTCATCCAGTACATCTACAAGAAGTACGGGCGCGAGCGCGCCGCGCTGACGGGCGTGGTCATCAGCTACCGCCCGCGCAGTGCGCTGCGCGACGTCGGCCGCGCCTTGGGGCTGGACCTCGAACGCATCGAGGCCGTCTCGAAAAGCCAGCACTGGTTCGACGGCCGCGGCATCGCGCCCGAGCGCCTGCGCGAAAACGGCTTCGACCCCGAAGCACCGGTGTGCCGGCTGTGGATGGCGCTGACGCAGCAGCTCATCGGTTTTCCGCGCCACCTCTCGCAGCACCCGGGCGGCTTCGTCATCGCGCGCGACACGCTGTCGGAGCTGGTGCCGGTGGAGAACGCCAGCATGCCCGGCCGCAGCGTCATCCAGTGGGACAAGGACGACCTCGATGCGCTGCGCCTGATCAAGGTCGACATCCTGGCCCTAGGCATGCTCAGCGCCATCCGCCGCGCGCTCGATCTCGTCGGCGCCAAGCAGGGCCGGCCGCTGGCGCTGCACCAGATCCCGAAGGAAGACCAAGCCACCTACGCCATGCTCAGCCGCGGCGACAGCCTGGGCACCTTCCAGGTGGAAAGCCGCGCGCAGATGGCCATGCTGCCGCGGCTGCGGCCCAAAGAGTTCTACGACCTCGTCATCGAGGTCGCCATCGTGCGGCCCGGCCCCATCCAGGGCGGCATGGTCCACCCCTACCTGCGGCGGCGCAATGGCGAAGAGCCGGTCGACTACCCCAGCGCCGAGGTGGAGAAGGCGCTTGCGCGCACGCTGGGTGTGCCCATCTTCCAAGAGCAGGTGATGCAGTTGGCCATCCTCGCGGCCGATTTCACGCCCGGCGAGGCCGACCAGTTGCGCCGCGCCATGGCCGCGTGGAAGCGCAAGGGCGGCCTCGGGCCCTTCCATGAAAGGCTGGTGGGCCGCATGGTCGAGAAGGGCTATGAACTGGCCTACGCCGAACGCATCTTCAAGCAGATCGAGGGCTTCGGCGAATACGGTTTCCCCGAAAGCCACGCCGCGAGCTTCGCGCTGCTGGTCTACGCCAGCGCGTGGCTGAAGTGCCACCACCCCGATGCTTTCCTTGCGGCGCTGCTCAACAGCCAGCCCATGGGTTTTTACGCGCCGGCACAGCTGGTGCGTGATGCGCGTGAACACCACGTGGCGGTGCTGCCGGTGGACGTGCGCCACAGCGCGTGGGCCAGCGGCCTGGAGCCCGGGGCCGGGCTGCCTGGCGCCGGCGGCGGCGGCGGCGGTGGGCCGCTGCTGCAGCCGGTGCGCCTGGGGCTCAACCGCATCAGCGGCTTTGAGGAAGCCGCTGCCGTGCGCCTGGTGGCCGCGCGCGCCGAGGGCGTTTTCGCCAGCGCCGAAGACCTGGCCCGCCGCGCGCAACTCGACGCGCGCCAGCTCGCGCTGCTGGCCGAGGCCGATGCGCTGCGCGGCCTGGCCGGCCACCGTTTCGAGGCCGCCTGGGCCGTGGCCGGCGTGGACACGCGCGCCACGCCGCTGCTGCGCGACACCCGCACGCAAGAGCCGGCGCTGGCCGCGGCCGCGCTGCCTGCGCCCGACCTCGCCACCACCGTGCTCAGCGACTACCGCCGCCTCGGCCTCAGCCTCACGCAGCACCCGGTGGCCTTGCTGCGGCCGCAGCTGGCGGCCTTCAAGGTGCTGCCGGCCGAGGTGTTGCAGCACTTCCCGCACGGCCGGCTGGCGCGGGCCAGTGGCATCGTCACGCACCGCCAGCGGCCCGAGACGGCGCGCGGCGTCGTCTTCGTCACGCTGGAAGACGACACCGGCAGCATCAACGTCATCGTCTGGCCGCAGGTGGCCGAGCAGCAGCGCCGCGCCTTGCTGGGCGCCAGCCTGCTCACGGTTTTCGGCATCTGGCAGTGCCAGGGCGAGCCCGGGCACGAGGTGCGCCACCTGGTGGCCAAGACCCTGCTCGACCACACCCCGCTGATGCTCGGCTTGGCCACCCACAGCCGCGATTTCCGCTGAGGGCCGCGCGGCGGTTACCCGCCCTGGGGCTTGGGGCTGCGGCCCGCCCTGCAGGCTGCGCCTTCAACCCACGCCGCGCAGCGCGTCGGCCACCCGGGCGCCGTCGTGGTTGCTGCTGGCACGCAGCCGGCCCTGGTTGAGCGCCTGCTGCGGCATCGCCCGCACCAAGGCGGCCAGGCTCGTGTGCGGGGTGTCGGCGGTGGCATGCAGGCCCACCCAGGCGTTGCGGCCCAGGCGCTTGGCGGCCAGCAGCCCCATGTCGGCGACATTGACGACACCGCCCCAGTCCAGCGCCTGCGGGTGCTGCGGCAGGAAGGGCCAGCAGGCGTAGCCGATCGAGCAGCTCACCGGCAGCGGCCGGCCGTCGGGCAGGCGGAATGACGCATCGGCCACGCCGGCACGGATGCGTTCGGCCAGCTCGTCGGCACGCGCGCGGTCGGTGTCGCGCGCCACCGCAAGAAACTCTTCGCCGCCCCAGCGCACCACGTCATCGCTTTCGCGCATCACCAGCTTCAGGCGCTGCGCCAGCTGCACCAGCACGGCGTCGCCGGCGGCATGGCCGTACTCGTCGTTGACCTGCTTGAAGTGATCGACGTCGATGAGGAAAAAGAGCGTGTCGGTGTCGGCCGACGGCCGTTGGCCCGGCGCGTGGGCCTGGGCGCGGCGCAGGCTCGCGGCCAGCGCCGCATCGATGTGTTCGGTGAGGAAACGCCGGTTGTGCAGGCCGGTCAGCGGGTCGCTGATGCTGGCGCGTTCGAGCACGCGCGATTTTTCTTCCAGGGCCCGTGTTTTTTCGCCGAGCGCCTGCGAAAGCGCCTGCAGCTCCAGCGTGCGTTCGTCCACCAGGCGCTGCAGCTGCACGCGCCGCGCCTGCAGCACGCGTGTGCGGGCGTGGACCAGGCCGTACACCAGGCCCAGCAGCGCCAGGCCTGCGAGCAGCCGGGCCCACAGCGTCTGGTGCCAGGCCGGCACCACGCGCAGCGCCAGCGTGGTGGCCCCGTCGCTGAAAACGCCGTCGCGGTTGCTGCCACGCAGCTGCAGCCGGTAGTCGCCGGGCGGCAGGTTGCTGTAGCTGGCCAGGCGGCGCCGTGCGTCGGTTTCGATCCAGTCCCTGTCCAGCCCCACCAGGCGGTGGGCGTAGCGGTTGCGTTCGGGGGCCGAATAGTCCAGCGCCGAATAGGCCACTTCCAGGCCGCGTGATTCGGGCGGCAGCAGCAGCGGCTGGCCGGGCGGCGGCAGCGCCTGCGCGCGGCCGTCCACACGCAGCTCGGTCACCACCACCGCGGGGCGGTGCTGCCATGCCTGCAGCAAGGCCGGCCGCACCACCGAGAAGCCGCCCGAAGCACCGAACAGCAGCTCGCCAGCGGCGGTGCGCGTGGCCGCGGCCGTCCAGTAGACGGCATAGGCCACGCCGTCGGCCCGGCGCAAGGCCCGGGCGGTGAAGGTGGCCGGGTCCACCACCGCCAGGCCGCTGTCGGTGCTCAGCCAGAGCTGGCCCTGCTCGTCTTCGAGCACGGCATTGGTGTTGTCGTCCGGCAGGCCCTCGGCCACACCGATGCGGCGAAAGCGGGCCGGCGCCCGGCCGTCGCCACCCGAGGCCAGCAGGTGCAGGCCGCCGCCGTAGGTGGCCACCCAGAGACGGCCGCGGCGGTCGAAATGCAGCGCGGCGATGAAGCCGGCGGCCAGGCCGTCTGCGGATGCGTTGCGCGGCGCGGCGCCGCCCGGCGTGGCCAGCACACGCTGCACCTGCCCGGAGGCGGGGTCGTAACGGTTCAGGCCGTTGCGCGTGCCTATCCACAGCTCGCCCTGCGGCCCCACGGCCAGCGCGCTGATGCGGTGGTCGCTCAGCTGCTGCTGCGGCTGCGTCAGCACGTGGCGCACCCGGCCGCTGGCCAGATCCATCTCCCACAGGCCGTCGGTGAGCCCGCCCAGCCACAGGCGCTGGCCCTGGCGCACCATGGGGCCGATGCCGCTGTCGGCAGGCCTGCCAGGCCAGCTCACCCTTTCGAGGCTGGGTGCACCGTTGGCGCGCACCCGGGCGCGGTACAGGCCGCGGTAATTGCCGATGTAGACACTGCCATCGGGGGCTTCGAACAGGCCCACGGTGGCGTCGGGCGGCAAGTGGGTCGTCGGTCGCCGCGCGTCGGGCCGCAAGGCCCGAACCCGGCCGCCGCCGGGCTCGATGATCTCCACGCCCTGGGCCAGCGTCCCCAGCCAGAGGCTGCCGTCGCTGTGCGCCAGCAGTGAGGCGTAGTCGGCGCGGACGGCGTGCGCATCCAGCAGCTGTGCGCGTGGCGTCACGCTGAGCACGGCCTCGGCGGCGGGGTCGACACGGCCCAGGCCGCTGTAGGTGGCGGCCCAGACCAGGCCCGAGCGGTCGCGGTACAGCGCGCGCACATGGTCGTCGGGCAGGCTCGAAGGCAGCAGCGGGCGGTGCACCAGCCGGCGCGTACGGCCGCTGTCCACGTCGATGATGACGACACCCTGGCCCAGCGTGCCGGCCCAGATCTCGCCAGGCCGGGCTTCCACCAGCGTGACAACGCGGCGCGTGGTCAGGCCGCGGCCGTCGGCGTCGCGCCGGGTCTCCAGCAGCGGCCGGAAGGCGCGGCCTTCGGGTTCGAGCACAAACACGCCGTGGCGGTTGGTGCCCACCCACAGCCGGCCGCGGCTGTCTTCAAGCAGGCTCTCGGGCCGCGGCAGCTGGGCCGCCAGGGGCTGGGCGGTGGCCGGGGCGGCACCGGCCCGCGCCTCGCCCACGGGCAGCGGCATGGCACGGAAGGGTGCTTCGTCGGCATCCTGCACAAACAGCCCCAGCGTCGTGCCCACCCACAGCCGGCCGCGGCGGTCGCGCAGCAGCGTGACCGCGCCGTCGCCGCGCAGGCCATTGGCGGCCGTCGGGCCCATGGGCACGCGCTGTACACGGCCACTGCTGCCATCGATGTGGTCGAGGCCGCCGTCGGTGGCCACCCACAGGCCGCCACGGCCGTCGTCGGCCAGCGCGCGCACGCTGCCGTGGCCCAGGCCCTGCGGCCCGACGCCGATGAGGCGCGGCGCTTCGTCGCCGCGGGCCACGCCCACCAGCCCCGCGGCGTTGGTGCCCAGCCAGAGGCGGCCGCTGGCGTCGCGGAAGAGCGTCTGCACCACGTTGTCGGGCAGCAGGCCGGGGCTGCCGGGCCGGTAGACGTGGTTGAGGAACTGGTAACCGTCCCAGCGCGCCGCCCCGCCCATGGTGCCCACCCACAGGAAACCCTGGGCGTCTTCGGCCAGCGCGGTGCTCACCTCGTTGGGCAGGCCTTCGCCAGTGCCCAGGTGCTTGAAGCCGTCGGCGGCCCAGGCTTGCCAGCGTTCGGCCGAGGGGGGCGCGGGCGCGGCTGTGGGTGTGGCCGTGGCCGTGGCCGTGGCCATGGCCATGGGTGTGGTGGCGCTGGCACCTGATGCTGCCCAGCCTCCCAGTGCCAGCCCCAGGGCCCAGGCCCACCCGAGGCCCACGGTGGCGGCACGCAGGCTGCCGCGCCAGGTGGGCGCCGGCGTAGGGCGGTGGCGGGCAAGGCAAGACGGGTGCGCGGGCATGCCAGGGGAGGGGGCCATGTGGGGGGCCATGTGGGGCAGGTGGGCTGCGGTCGGGTGCAGGCGCCCTTGGCGCACGGCCCCGCTTGCAGGCAACAAGCATTGTGTCGGAGCACGGCAGCCCCGAGACCCCGCACCCGGGCCGGGCCGCCGCGCACGGCGACAATGCGTGGCATGCAACACACCCTGGAATGGCTGCCTGCCGACGGGCCGCCCGCACAACTGCTGCTGCTGCTGCACGGCTGGGGCGGCAGCGGGGCCGACATGGCGCCGCTGGCGCAGGCCCTGCGCGCGGCCTTCCCGCAGGCGGCCGTGCTGGCGCCCGACGCGCCGCTGCCGCATCAACAGGCCGACGGCAGCCCCGGCGCCGCCGCCATGCGCCAGTGGTACGCGGTGGCCGGCCTCACGCCCGAGAACTGGCCGCAGCGCGTGGATGAGACCTTGCCCGGCCTGCACGCCTGGGTGCGCGCGCAGCAGCAGCGCCTGGGCGTCGCGCCCGAGGCCACGGCGCTGGGTGGCTTCTCGCAGGGCGCCGTGCTGGCGCTGGCGCTGGCCCTGCAGCACGACGGCATCGCCGGCCGCGTGCTGGCCTTCGGCGGCTGCCTCACGCGCCCGCCCGAGACCGCGCCGCGGCTCACCACGCTGCATCTCTTCCACGGCGCCGATGACGAGCTCATCCCGGCCGAAGGCTCACGCCAGGCCCTGGGTCATCTGGCGCAGCTGGATGGCGACGCCACGCTCGACATCGCCACGGGCGTGGGCCACGTGCTGCACCCCGCATTGATCGACTGCGCGCTGCACCGGCTGCAGAACCACATTCCGCAGCGCACTTGGCGCGCGGCCATGGGTGCGGCGGCGGCTGCGGCGGCCGACGACACGCACTGACCTCTTTTTCTGCGCCCCATGCTCTTCCTGCTGTCACCCGCCAAGACCCTGGATTACGAAACCCCGGTGCCCGCGCCATTGCGGCGCCGCGCCACCGAGCCGCTGTTCACCACCCAGGCCGCCGGCCTGATCGAGGTGCTGCGCGGCCACGGCGCCACGCAGGTGGCGGCGCTGATGGACCTCTCTGACAAGCTCGCGGCGCTGAACGTCGCGCGTTACGCGGCCTGGCAGCCGCAGGCCACGCCGGGCAACAGCAAACCCGCGGTGCTGGCCTTCGCCGGCGATGTTTACGACGGCCTTCAGGCTGCCACGCTGGGCACGGCCGACCTCACCTGGGCGCAGCAGCACCTGGTCATCCTCTCGGGCCTGTATGGCGCGCTGCGCCCGCTCGACCGCCTGCAGCCCTACCGGCTGGAGATGGGCACGGCGCTGAAGACCGCGAGCGCGAAAGACCTCTACGGCTACTGGGGCGACACCGTGGCCGAGCACCTCAACACGCTGCAGGCCGATGCGGAGAAGCCGGTCGTCGTGAACCTGGCCTCGCAGGAATATTCCCGCGTGGCCTTGCGCCCGGCGCTGCGGGCGCGCGTGGTGGAGTGCGTGTTCGAAGAGGTTCGCGACGGCGAGCCGCGCATCATCAGTTTCTTCGCGAAGAAGGCACGCGGGCTGATGGCGCGTTACGCCGTCCAGCAGCGCGTGCGCAGCGTCAGGGCGCTGCAGGCCTTCGACACCGAGGGTTACGCCTTCGACAAGGCCGCTTCCAGCGCCGACCGGCTGGTGTTCCGCCGCCGCAGCTGAGGGCCTGCTGCGCCAGGCGGCTGGCAGCCTGAGCAAAAATGGCGGCATGTCGAGCACCGCCCCCCAGACCATCACCCCCGAGCTGCGCCAGTGGATCGTGGCGCAGGCCGAAGCCGGCTGCCGCCCCGACGACGTGCTGGCGGCCATGAAGGCCAGCGGCTGGGACGAAGACGTGGCCATCGAGGCCATGGAAGCCACGCTGCGCCAGCGCCTGGACGAACTGCACCCGCGCCGGCCTGAGCCGCTGATGCCGCTGCAGCCGGCCAAGCCCTTGCCCGAGCCGCAGCTCGAAGGCCGCACCGTGCTGCGCCTGCAAGACGGCCACCGCGTGCGTGTGCTGACGACGATGAAACACCCGCGGGTGGTGGTCTTCGGCGGCCTGCTGACCGATGCCGAATGCGAGACGCTGATGGCGCAGGCCCGACCCCGCCTGCTGCGTTCAGAGACCGTGCAGAACGAGACCGGCGGCAGCGAGGTCAACGATTCGCGCACCAGCGACGGCATGTTCTTCGAGCGCGGCGAAACCACGCTGATCGACCACCTGGAAAAACGCATCGCCGAGCTGCTGCACTGGCCGCTGGACCACGGCGAGGGCCTGCAGGTGCTGCGCTACCGCCCCGGCGCGGAATACAAGCCCCACCACGACTATTTCGACCCCGTGCACTCGGGCACGCCGCGCATTCTTGAGCGCGGCGGCCAGCGCGTGGGCACGCTGGTGATCTACCTCAACACGCCCGAGGGCGGCGGCGCCACCACCTTCCCTGACGTCGGTCTCGATGTCGCCCCGGTGCGAGGCAACGCGGTCTTCTTCAGCTACGACCGGCCGCACGTCAGCACCAAGACGCTGCACGGCGGTGCGCCGGTGACGGCGGGCGAGAAGTGGGTCGCCACCAAGTGGCTGCGCGAGGGCGTGTTCGTCTGAAGGCCTGATCAGCGCCTGATCAGCCCGTGATCAGCGCCACCGCCAGCGCCGCGCCGCTGGAGAGCGCGAGCGATGCCCCGACCCCCAGCCCGTAACGGCGGCCCCCGGCGATGAAGGCCGTGACCGTGCGCGTCAGCGCGTTGGTGCCCACCGCCACCAGCACCACCTGGCGCAGCACGGCGGCGTCCGCCTCTGCGCTGCCATAGCGCGCCGCCGCGGCCGCCACGGGTGCGTGCGCGTCGGCCAGCGCGGCCAGCGCGGTGCCGAGCAAGAGCCCGGTGTTGCCGAACTGGCGCTGCGCCCAGGCCACGCCCACGGCCACGGCGCCGAGCAGCGCGGCCACAGCCAGTGCCTCGCGCAGGCGCAGCGGGCCGTGTTCGTTGGCGCTGCTGGCGGTGGCCGCCTGCGGCAAGGTGCCACCGGCCCAGGCCGCCCAGGCCGCCGTGCCTGCGGCCAGCAGCACGCCCGCCGCTGCGCTGGGCGCCACCGTGGCCAGCGCGGCCGGGGCCAGCGCCGCGCACAGCAGCGCCACCTGCACCCAGGTGGCGGCCGTGCTGAACAGCGCCCCGGCCAGGCAGGCGCGGGCCTGCGCCGGTTCGGCCCGCCCGCGGGCGCCCATCGAGGCGATGGTGGCGGTGCTGGAGACGAAACCTGAGAACAGCCCCGACAAGGCCAGGCCCGCGCGCGGCCCCAGCAGCCGCCAGGCCACGTGGCCGGCGGCTTGCAGCGCGAGGATGAGCACCACCGTCAGCATCAGCGTGCGCGGCGCCACGCCGCCCAGCCAGGGCAAGGGCGCGGCCGGCACCAGCGGCAGCAGCACCAGGGCCAGCGCGGCGAGCAGCAGGGCGTCGTGCAGTTCGGCTTGGCTCAGCACCTCGGTGGCAAAACGGTGCAGCTTTTCGCGCGCCGCCAGTAGCGCGGCCACCACCACCGCCGCCCCGGCGCCCAGGGTCGGCTGCTGCACCGCCAGCACGCCCACCAGGTAGGTGATGAAGAGCGCCAGCTCGGTGGTCAGGCCGGGGTCGGGCGCAGGCTGGCCGGGCAGGGATTCGCGGCTCTTCCAGTAGGCCACTGCGGCGAGCAGCACCACCAGCAAGCCGCCCAGCGCCACCAGCAGCGGCTGGCCCAGGGCCATGGCCATGCCGCCACCCACCGCGACCAGCGTGAAGCTGCGGATGCCCGCGGCCGCGCGCGCGGCGCCGCTGCCCTTGCGGCGTTCACGCTCCAGCCCGATCAGCAGGCCAGCGCCCAGCGCCGCGGCCAGGCCGGTGGCGGTGCTGGCCGTGCCGGCCGCGAGCTCGCTGCCGTTCATCGCAGCCAGTGCGCCGCGGGCTGGGGGCCGCGCCTCACAGCGCCACGCAGGCGCCCAGCTCGGGCACCTCGGCGCGCCAGCCCAGTTGCTCTTGCACGGCAAAACGCAGGCTGTCGGCGGCCTCGGGCTCGCCGTGCACCACCCAGGTCTGGCGGGGCGGGCGCGGCATCTGCTGCAACCAGGCCAGCAGCTCGGCGCGGTCGGCATGACCGGAGAAACCTTCGAGCTGCTGCACCTCGGCGCGCACGGGCACGAGCTCGCCGTGGATCTTCAGTTCACGCTCACCGCCCACCAGCTTGGCACCGCGTGTGCCACCGGCCTGGTGGCCGGCCAGCACGATGCTGTGGCGGGCATCCGGCGCCATGGCCTTCAGGTGGTGCAGCACGCGCCCGCCCGTGGCCATACCGCTGGAGGCGATGATCACCGCCGGGTAGCGTGCGCCGGCCAGCCGCATCGACTGCTGGGCCGTCGTCACCGTGCGCACGCCGTCGCACAGCGTCTGCACCTCGCGCCTGCTCAGGCGCAGCAGGGGGCCGAAACGCCGGTACAGCGCCGTGGCCTCGATGGCCATGGGGCTGTCCAGGAAGATGGGCAGCTGCGGCGGAATCGCCCCGCTGCGCTTGAGCCGCTGCAGCACCAGCAGCAGCGCCTGCGCGCGGCCCACCGCGAAGCTGGGGATCAGGACCGTGCCGCCGCGCTGCACGGTGCGCGTGACGATCTCGCCCAGGCGCAGCGGGCTGTCTTCGGGTGGGTGCAGGCGGTTGCCGTAGGTCGATTCGACCAGCAGCACGTCGGCCTGCAGTGGCGGCTGCGGCGGCGGCATCAGCAGGTCGGTGCCGCGGCCCACATCGCCCGAAAAACCCAGCACCGTGTGGCCGTCGTCGACGTTCACGGCGCAGGCGCCGAGCAGGTGCCCCACGGGGCTGAGGCGCACGCTGGCGCTGCCGATCTTCAGCGCACGCCCGGGTTGCAGCGGCACCAGTTGCGCCAGCGCGCGCTGCGCGTCTGCGCGGGTGTAGAGCGGCAGCGCCTTGTCGTGGCGGCTGTAACCGTGGCGGTTGGCGCGGCGCGCGTCTTCTTCCTGCAGGTGCGCGCTGTCCAGCAGCAGCACCTTGGCCAGCTCGCAGGTGGCGGGGCTGGCGTAAATGGGCCCGCGGAAGCCGTGTTTCACCAAGGCCGGCAGCCAGCCGCTGTGGTCGAGGTGGGCATGGCTCAGCACCACGGCGTCTACGCCCTGCAACTGCGGCGGCATCACCCAGTTGCGTTCGCGGTGCAGCTTGAAGCCCTGGAAAAGGCCGCAGTCCAGCAGGATGCGGCGGTCGGCGGTTTCCACCAGGTGGCGCGAGCCGGTCACGCCGTCAGCGGCGCCGAGGAAATGAAGTTTCATGCGCGGTG
Source organism: uncultured beta proteobacterium (assembly GCA_963788035.1). Taxonomy (GTDB): domain Bacteria; phylum Pseudomonadota; class Gammaproteobacteria; order Burkholderiales; family Burkholderiaceae_C; genus Rubrivivax. The sequence goes on along the minus strand of CAWBFC010000005.1, from coordinate 422,286 downwards.
GCCTTCCTGGTGTCCTTCGTGATGCAGCCGGGCGTTGTTGAGCACCTGCACACCGGCGGGCGCGGTGCGCAGCGCGTGGAGCAGGGCGCGCGCCACGGTTTCGCCGGCGATGGGCCGCCAGGCCGCCGGCAGCAGGCTGCCCAGCGGGGCCATGAGCACTTGTCCCAGCGCTTCGGCGCGGCGCGGCGGCTGGCCGAGCGCGCTGCGGTCGCCGGTCAGCAGCGAGGGGCGCGCGATCAGCAGCGTCTCGAAATCCAGCGCCGTGAGGGCGTTTTCCATCTCGCCCTTGGTGCGGCTGTAGAAGCTGGCGCTGCGCGCGCTGGCGCCCACGGCCGACACCACCGCGAAGCGCCGCACGCCGGCGGCCTGCGCGGCGCGCGCAAAGGCCAGCACGGCGTCGAGATCCACCGCGCGGAAGGCGGCCTGCGAGCCCGCGGCTTTGATCGTGGTGCCCAGCGCGCACAGCGCAGCGTCGGCTGCGGGCAAAGCGGGCAGGGCGCTGAAGTCCACCACCTGCGGCAACACCCCAGTGGGCACCGCCGCCAGCGGCCGGCGCACCAGCGCGTGCAGCGTGTCGCCGGGCGCGAAGGCCGCCCACTGCGCCATCACGGCGTGGCCGATGAGTCCGGTGGCGCCGGCCAGCAGCAGCGTCATGCTGATTTGGCCGGTGACGCCGGCTCGATCAAGTCCCAGGGGTTGCCCCAGCGGTCTTCGAACACCACCACGCGGCCATAGGCCTCTTGCCGCGGGGCCTCGCGCAGGCGCACGCCGTGCTGCGCGAAATGCGCGAGCTCGCCCTCGAAATCGTCGGTGTGCAGAAAGAAGCCCACACGCCCGCCCATCTGGCGGCCCACCAGGGCCTGCTGTTCGGGCGTGGCGGCGCGGGCCAGCAGCAAGTGGCCGCCGCCGGTGCGCGCAGCGGCCACCACCACCCAGCGTTTGCCGGGCGCCAGTGGGGTGTCTTGCAGGAGCTCAAAACGCAGCGCCTGCGTGAACCAGGCGATGGCTTCGTCGTAGCCGGGCACCAGCAGCGTGGTGAGGGCGAGGTGTCGGGCCATGGCCCGAGTGTGTCAGACGGCTGTGTTCAAACCCCGAGCAAGCGGCGCGCGTTGTCCTTCAGGATCAGCGGCTTGACCTTGTCCTTGAAGCCGGCTTCGTCGAAATCCTTCATCCAGCGCTCGGGCGTGATGAGGGGGTAGTCGCTGCCGAAGAGCATGCGGTCTTTCAGCAGCGTGTTGGCGTACTGCACGAGCTGCGGCGGAAAGTACTTCGGGCTCCAGCCGCTCAAGTCGATCCACACATTGGGCTTGTGCAGCGCCAGGCTCAGCGCTTCGTCCTGCCAGGGCCAGCTGGGGTGGGCGATGACGATCTGCATGTCGGGGAAGTCGATGGCCACGTCTTCCAGCAGCATGGGGTTGCTGTTCTGCAAGCGCAGCCCGCCGCCGCAGCGCATGCCGCTGCCGATGCCCGAATGCCCGCTGTGGAAGATGGCCGGCAGCTTGTGCTCAGCTATCACCTCGTACAGCGGCCAGGCCATGCGGTCGTAGGGCAAAAAGCCCTGCACCGTGGGGTGGAACTTGAAGCCCTTGATGCCGTGCTCGGCGATCAGGCGGCGTGCCTCGCGCGCACCCATCTTGCCTTTGTGCGGGTCGATGCTGCCGAAGGCGATCATCATGTCGCTGTTGGCCTGCGCGGCCTCGGCAATCTCTTCGTTGGGGATGCGGCGGCGGCCGAGCTGGCTTTCGCTGTCCACCGTGAACATCACCAGGCCGATCTTGCGCTCGCGGTAGTAGGCCACCGTCTCGGCGATGGTGGGCCGGCGGTTGCTGCCGAAGTACTTGTCGGCGGCGCGGTCGTACTCTTCGCCGTAGTTGTCGAAGGGGTTCCAGCACGACACCTCGGCGTGGGTGTGGATGTCGATGGCGATGAGGTCGTCGGCCTTCATGGGCAGCCCCGGGCGAGCGTGAAGATGGTTTTGCATCTTAACCATCTCGATCTGTGGCGGGCTTAAGGCTTCACCCGAGTGCAAGCGCGGGGCGGCTGGCGATACTGCGCCGCTGCTGCTGCACCGGAGCCCTGGTTTGTCTTCGACCCCTGCCCCCCTCGTCACCGTTCGCGCGGCCGTGCTGGCGCTGCTGCGCGGCTTCGGCATCCGCCACATCTTCGGCAACCCGGGCTCGACCGAACTGCCGCTGTTCCTGGATTTCCCGCCCGATTTCCACTACGTGCTGGGCCTGCAGGAAGGCGTGGTGGTGGGCATGGCCGACGGTTTTGCGCAGGCCACGCGCAACGCGAGTTTCGTGAACCTGCATTCGGCCGCCGGCGTGGGCCATGCGATGGGCAACATCTTCACGGCCTTCAAGAACCGCACGCCGATGGTCATCACGGCGGGCCAGCAGGCACGCAGCATCCTGCCCTTCGACCCCTTCCTGCACTCGGCCCAGGCCGCCGAGCTGCCCAAGCCCTACGTGAAGTGGAGCGTGGAGCCGGCGCGTGCCGAAGACGTGCCGCTGGCCATTGCCCGGGCCTACTACATCGCCATGCTGCCGCCGCGCGGGCCGGTGCTGGTGTCCATCCCGGCCGACGACTGGGCGGTGACCACCGAGCCGGTGCTGCCACGCGCGGTGAGCACCGAGTTGCGCGCGCAGCCCGCGCTGCTGGCGCAGCTGGGCGAGGCGCTGGACGCGGCGCAGCGCCCGGCTTTCGTCATCGGCGCCGCGGTCGACCGCGACGGCGCCTGGTTTGATGCCGTGGCGCTGGCCGAGCGCCACCGGGCGCGTGTGTTCGTGGCGCCGATGTCGGGGCGCTGCGGCTTCCCCGAAGACCACCCGCTCTTCGCCGGCTTCCTGCCCGCGATGCGCGAACGCATCGTGCAGCGCCTGGCCGGGCACGACGTGGTCTTCGCCCTGGGCGCGGCGGCCTTCACTTACCACGTGGAAGGTCACGGCCCGCACCTGCCCGCGGGCGCCACGCTGCTGCAGCTGACCGAAGACCCGCAGACGGCGGCCTGGGCGCCCATGGGCACGGCCGTGGTGGCCAGCGTGCGCAGCGGCCTGCAAGACCTGCTGGCGCGGCCGGTGCCAGCGACGGTGCTGGCGCGTGAGCAGCCCGCACCGCGCGCGCCAGTGCCGCGCGCCGAGCCACCGCGCGAAGGTGAGCGCCTGGGCGTGGCCTGGGTGCTGCAGACCCTGGCCGAACTGCGCCCGCGCAACAGCATCGTGGTGGAAGAAGCGCCGAGTGCGCGGCCGGTGATGCACCAGCACCTGCCGATCCTCGAACCCGAAACCTTCTACACGATGTGCAGCGGCGGCCTCGGCCACAGCCTGCCGGCGGCCGTGGGCGTGGCGCTGGCCGAGCAGCAGCGCGGCACGGGCCGGCGCGTCATCGCGCTCATCGGCGACGGTTCGGCGATGTACTGCATCCAGGCGCTGTGGAGTGCGGTGCAGTTGCAGCTGCCCATCACCTTCGTGATCCTCAAGAACCGGCGTTACGCGGCGCTGCAGGAGTTTGCGCCGACCTTCGGTTTTGCGCCCGGTGCGCCGCTGCAGGGTTGTGATTTGCCCGAGCTCGATTTCGTGGCGCTGGCGCAAGGCCACGGCTGCGCGGGCGTGCGCGTGGCGCGCGCCGACGAGCTGCAGCCGGCCCTGGCCGCGGCGCTGGCGGGCGAGCGCGCGGTGCTGCTGGAGGTGGAGGTGGCCTGAGGCCCCGCCAGGCCGTGGGAGTTTTCGCTTTCTGTATCAACCACAAGACTGGAGACAAAACGATGCAACGCCAACACTTCCTGAAGACCGCCGCCGCGCTGCTGGCCAGCGCTGCGATGGGTGTGCCGCTGACGGCCGCCGCGCAGGGCACGGGCGCCTGGCCCAGCAAGCCCATCAAGCTGATCGTCAACTTCCCGGCCGGCGGTTCGCCCGACGTGGTGGCGCGTGCGGTGGGCACGCCCTTGTCGGCCGCCCTGGGCGTGCCGGTGGTGGTGGAGAACCGCGCCGGCGCGGGCGGCATCGTCGGGGCCGATGCGGTGGCCAAGGCCGCGCCCGACGGCTACACCTTCCTGCTGTCTTCGGGCAGCGCCATGTCCATCGTGCCGCTGATCACGCCCAAGCTGCCCTTCGACCCGAAGAAGGACCTCGTGCCCCTGGCCGCCGGTGCGCGGCTGGAGCTGTTTCTGGTGGTGCGCGCCGACCTGCCTTTCACCACCTACGCCGACTTCATCAAGTACGCGAAGGCCAACCCGGGCAAGCTGACCTACGGCACGCCAGGCAACGGCACCAGCCCGCACATCGCTGGCGAGATGCTGAAGTCGCAGGCCGGCTTCTTCAGCGTGCACATCCCCTACAAGGGCTCGGGCGCGGTGCTGCAAGACCTGCTGGGCGGGCAGATCGACTACAGCTTCGACCCCGGCATCGCCTTCCAGCACATCAAGAGCGGCAAGCTGCGCCTGCTGGCCATGGGCAGCGCGCAGCGATCGCCGCTCTACCCGCAGACACCCACGCTGGCCGAGCTGGGGCTGAAGGGCTTCGACACCGGCACCACGCACGGCTTCTGGGCGCCCGCGGGCACGCCGCAGCCCATCGTCGAGCGTGTGAACGCCGAGATCAACAAGGCCTTGCAGATGCCCGCGGTGGCAAAGGCCATCGAGGCCCTGGGTGCTGCGCCCACGCCGCTGAGCCCGGCGCAGTTCGGCGCGGTGATCCGTGCGGATCTGGAGCGCTACGCCGTGATCGTGAAAGAGCGCAAGATCACCGCCGATTGACGGCGGCCTGCCGGGGCTTCAGGCCCCGGCGATGGCCCCGCGCCGGTAGTCGCTGGGCGGCACGCCCAGGTGGGCGCGGAAGACGCGGCTGAAATGGGCCATGCTCTGGAAACCGTAGGCCAGGGCGATGTCGGTGATGCTGCGGCGTTCCTGTGCGCGGTCGCTCAGCGCCGCGCGGCAGGCCTCGATGCGGCGGCGCAGGATGTAGCCGGCCACGCCATCGGGTTCTTCGGAGAAGGCGTTGTAGAGCTGGCGCCGGCTGCAGTTCAGCGCCAGGGCCAGGCCGTCGACGCTGAGTGCCGGGTCGCCCAGGCGTTCGGCCACGTGCTGCTTGATGCGCTCGCGCAGCGCCTCGCGCTGCGTGACGGCGGTGGTGTGGCCGGCCAGTTCCAGCATCGACAGGTGCACGAATTGCGTGATGGCGTCACCCACGCCCGCCGCGGCGGCATCGCTCATCGTCGGCAGTTCGCGCCAGGCCGAGCGCATGGTTTCCAGCGCCATGCGCGAAACCCCGCCGCTGCCGCCCAGGCGGCGCGCCATCAGGGGGTCGATGGCCAGGCCGCGCTCCACCAGGCGCGGCTTCGGGATCATCACGATGAGGTGCTCCACGCGCACCGGGTTGGCCACGGCGTAGGTGTCGGTGGTGTCGTAGACGCTCCACTGGTCGGGCGTGACCCAGGCCTCGCGGCCCTTTTGCTCCACGCCCGCGCAGCCCACGTAAGGCGCCACGATCTTCAGGTAGGCGGCCTCGTTCTGCCGCGCCAGCGTGGCGTTGCGCATCACGCGGTGGCGGTTGGCTTCCAGGCGCGTGAGCACCACGTCGCCGGCGTGCAGGGTGCTCATGCGGCCGTCGAAATCGGCATCACCGTAAACATCGCTCTTCAGGCCGTGGAAGACGCGGGCGATGCAATCGGCCCAGAAACCGCTGCGCTCCGCCGGCGCGACGGCGTCGGTCTCGGTGGTGAGGGCAGGGCGCAGCGGCATGGCGCGGGAGTGTCGGCCAATCGGGCCGGCCATGGCAGGGCTGGGGGCGGCGGCTCCGGGAAAGTCCTGACGGGCCTGCACAGATGAGCAAGTGCCGCTGCACACGCGGGCAAGCGCCGCGTGGGGCGGCTGCCCACAATCTGTTCACCGGCCGAGCCTGGCGATCGCCAGGCCCACAGAGCCGACACCTTCACCCGTTGCAGGAGACAAGCCATGACCGACCGCGCAGACATCTCTGGCGTGAAACGCCGCACCCTGGTTCAAGCGGCCGCCGCCCTGGCCGCCGCCCCCGCAGCGCTGGCGCTGCCCACTTTGGCGCGCGCCCAGGCCGCGCCGGTGCGGGTGGGCTATGCCATCTCGCGCACCGGCCCGTGGACCACGGGCGCGCAGGTGAGCCAGGAGCCGAACTACCTGCTCTGGGCCGAGCAGCAGAACGCCGCGGGCGGCCTGAACGTCAAGGGCACCAAACGTTTGATCGAGCTCGTGAGCAGCGACGACCAGAGCAACATCGAAACCTGCGTGCGCACCTATGAAAAGCTCATGGGCAGCGACAAGGTTGACCTCATCCTGCCGCCCTGGGGCAGCAACGCGAACTTCGCCGTGGCGCCGCTGGCCAACCGCTTCGGCTACCCCTTCCTGGCGCCCACGGCGCTGAGCCGCCGGCTGGCCGAGATGAAGCTGCCGTACTTCTTCTTGTTGCTGCAGCAGCCCAAGCCGATGATGGACGCGCTGGTCGACATGCTGAAAGCCAACGGCGTGAAGACCGTGGCCACCATCTACGTGGACGACCTCTTTGGCCTGGAGAACTACGCCGCGCTGAAGGTGGCCCTGGGCGGCAGCGGCATCCGCATCGTCGAGGACAAGAGCTACCCGCTGGGCGTGAAGGACCTGAGCCCGGTGCTGCGCAGCATCAAGGACAAGGCGCCCGACGCCTTTGTCGGCCTGACCTACCCGCCCGACACCATCCTGGCCAGCCGCCAGAGCAAGGAGATCGGCTTCAACCCGAAGTTCTTCTACGCCAGCGTCGGCACGGCTTTCCAGCTCTACCGCAACGTGATGAAGGACGGTGCCGAGGGCGTGCTGGGCATGGGCAGCTGGAACGGCAAGACCAGCCCCTCGGCCAAGGCTTACTTCGACGCCCACGTGAAGAAGTTCGGCGCCGCGAAGGAACCCGACCGTTGGGCGAGTGGTGCCACTTGGGCGGGGCTGGAGATCCTCACTGCCGCGGTGGCCAAGGCTGGCCTCGACAAGAAGGCCATCCGCGACTACGTGGCGGGCAACGAGCACAACACCATCATCGGCAAGATCAAGTTCGCGGGCAGCGAGAACGTGGGCACGCCGGGGACTGTCGGGCAGTGGCAGAAGGGTGAGTTCGAGGTGGTGTGGCCGAAGGCGAATGCGACGGCGCCTTTGGTTCCCGTCAAGCCGAACTGGGTGTAAGGGCTGCAGGGCAAGCGGGCCTGCTGGTGTGCGGGCTCGGGCGTGTGGGGTGCCCTGCTGCGCTCATGTCCTCCGCCCTGGGCCTGAGGCCCAGGGCTCCCCCTTTACTTCGCTCCGCAGGGCACCCCACCCACCCGAGCCGCTGACAGGGTGGTGAGCCACCGTCACGCGCCTGCGCTGCAGTTGGCCGCGGGTGCGGGGTGGCCCCTGGAGCGAAGTAAACGAGGAGGGTCGGGCGCAGCCCGGCCCGGGGGACATGAACGCAAGGGGCCACCCCGCGCCCGTGGCCCGCAAGGCAACACAACGACAAGCCGACACGCTCACCAAGACCATCGCAAGTAGCAACCATGTCCTTCGGCTCCTGGCTAGAACTCATCGCCTCCGGCCTCATCACCGGCGGTGTCTACGCGCTCGTCGCTTTGGGCCTGAACCTGCAGTACGGGCTGATGCGCGTGTTGAACATCGCGCATGGCGAGTTCCTGATGGTGGGGGCCTTCCTCACGTGGACGGCGCATGTCACCTTCGGCATCTCGCCGCTGCTGATGGTGCCGATCTCTTTCGCGCTGCTGATGGCCCTGGGCATCGCTGTGCACCGCCTCACCTTCCGCCGCCTCACGCGCACCAGCCCCAACCTCGATGTCTTCGAGGCGCGCGGCCTGATGGTGAGTTTCGGCCTGATGTTCCTGGTGCAGAACTTCGCGCAGCTTGTGTGGGGCGGCGACCTGCGCGGCTACGACTTCATGGCCGACCCCGTCGCCATTGGCGGCGCACAGTTCAGCGCCAACAAGCTGCTGCTGCTGGCGCTGGCCCTGGCCTTCAGCGCGGCACTGATCATCGTGCTGAAGAAAACGCTCTACGGCAAAGGCGTGCGCGCGCTGATGCAAAGCCCCACGGGCGCGCAGCTGGTGGGCATCGACACCGCACGGCTGCACCCGCTGATGTTCGGCATCGGCATGGGCCTCAGTGGCGTGGCCGGCTGCCTGTTGAGCATGACCTACACCATCAGCCCGAGCATGGGCGAGCCCTACACGGTCACGGCGCTCATCGTCATCACGCTGGGCGGCTTCGGCAGCATGGCCGGGGCGCTGGTGGGCGGCCTCGCTTTGGGCGTGATCGAGGCCGTGGGCATGCACTTCACCAACCCCTCCCTCAAGTCGCTGCTGAGCTACGGCATCTTCATCGCCGTGCTGCTGTGGCGGCCCAACGGCCTCTTCACCCGCAAGTAAGGCTGTCGCCATGAAGTTCGAGATGAAGTCCTTCGAGATCGGGCCGCAGACCCGGCGTGACCTGCTGGTGCTGTTTGCGCTGGCCGGCTGGGCGCTCAGCGTGCCCTACTACGGCAGCGAGTTCATGGTGTCCATGGCGCTCACCTGCCTGATGTACGCCGCGCTGGCCAGCAGCTGGAGCCTGTTCTGCGGCACCACGCGCTACCTCAGCCTGGCCACCGCTGCGTTTTTCGGCATCGGCGCCTACGCCAGCGCCATCTGGATGGAGCAGACCGGCTGGTGGGGCGCCATCGCTTTGGGCGCGGGCATGGCGGCGCTGGTGGCGGTGGTGATGGGCGCGGCCGTGCTGCACCTGCGCGGCACCTACTTCGCGGTGCTGACCTTCGGCATGACCGAGCTCATCCGCCACGCCATCACCTACTGGGAGAAGCAGGTCACCGGCACCGTGGGCCGCGTGCTGGTGACAGTGCCCGAGCGCGACACCATCTACCTCACCGTGCTGGGCCTGGCGGTGCTGGCCATCCTGACCAGCATCGTCGTGCGCCGCAACCGCTTCGGCCTGGCGATGGCGGGCATCGGCGCCGACGAGCAGCGTGCGCAGACCCTGGGCGTGAACACACGGCTCATCAAGATCGCCGGCTTTGCAATGACAGCCGCCTTCGCGGGTGCCGTGGGCGCGGCGATGAGCGTGCGCTGGACCTACATCGACCCGGGCACCGTCTTCAACCCCTTCATCGGCTTCCAGACCGTGCTGATCGCGCTGATCGGCGGTGCCGCCACGCTCTGGGGCCCGCTGATCGCCGCGGTGGTGTTCAGCCTGCTGGCCGAAACGCTGCGGCTGCAGGCGCCGCAGGTCTACATGATGTCGCTGGGCCTGCTGCTCATCCTGTGCGTGCTCTACCTGCCGGGCGGGCTGGCCTCGATAAGGGGGGCCACCTTCACGGGCTGGCGTGACGACATCCGCCAGGCCTGGCGCGACCTGTTCAGCACCAAGAAGCAGGAGACCGCACGATGAACGGCCACCCCTTGCTGGAAGCACGCGAAGTCTCGGTGCGCTTCGGCGGCCTGGTCGCCGTCGACCAGGTGAGCGCAGCTTTCGCGCCCGGTGAACTCGTCGGCATCATCGGCCCCAACGGCGCGGGCAAGACGACCTTCTTCAACGCGCTCTCGGGCGTGGTGGAGCCCACGGGCGGCGAGCTCTACGCCGGCGGCCAGCGCCTCACCGGCGCCAAGCCGCACCGCTACGCCCAGCACGGCGTGGCGCGCACCTTCCAGACGCCGCGGGTCTTTGCCGAACTCAGCGTCGCCGCGAACATCGATTTCGGCCTGCAGTTCGCCGGCCGCCACCGCACGGCGAGTTGGCTGCTGAAAGACGCCGCGAGCATCCTCAACCTCATCGGCCTGCAGGCCCAGGCCGATTTGCCGGCCGCCGCCATCACACCCAGCCAGCAGCGGCTGCTGGAAATCGGCATGGCGCTGGCCACGCGGCCCAAGCTGCTGCTGCTGGACGAGGTGGCCGCGGGCCTGACCGAAAGCGAAGTAGACGCGATGGCCCAGCTCATCCGCCGCCTGCGCGATGAACTCGATTTGACCGTGATCTGGATCGAACACGCCGTGACGACGCTGCTGCGCTACGTGGAGCGTGTGATCGTGCTGCACCAGGGCCGCAAGATCGCCGACGGCACGCCGGCCGAGGTGGTGCGCAATGCGGAAGTGATCGAGGCTTACCTCGGCGACGAGATGGTGGAAGCCGCATGAAAAACGACATCGAAGCAGCGCTCGACCAGCCGCTGGCGAACCTCAAGATCGAAGGCCTGTCGGCCGGCTACGGCCCCTTCCTCGTGTTGCGCGATCTGGCGCTGGAGGTGCGGCCTGGCGTCACCGTCATCCTCGGCCCCAACGGCGCGGGCAAGACCACGCTGCTGAAGGCCATCGCGGGGCTCATCCCGCGCGGCGGCAAGCTCAAGCTCAACGGCGACGAGATTCCCACCGACGCCAAGGCCAGCGAGATCGTGCAGCGCGGGCTGGCGCTGGTGCCCGAGGGCCGGCAGCTCTTTGCGCAGATGACGGTGGCCGAGAACCTCGAACTCGGTGGTTGGCTGGTGAAGCCCGCCGAACGCGCCGCGCGTTTGGCGGCGGCCTTCAAGGATTTCCCGAAACTCGCCGAACGTGCGCAGCAGCTGGCCGGCACCATGAGCGGCGGTGAACAGCAGATGGTGGCCGTGGCGCGCGCGATGATGAGCGCGCCGCGCCTCTTGATGCTGGACGAACCCAGCCTGGGCCTGGCGCCGCGCATGGTGGACGAGTTGCTCGCCATCGCGCGCCGCATTGCCGATGCCGGCACCACGGTGCTGATGGTCGAGCAGAACGTGCGCAAGGCGCTCGCCATTGCCGACCGCGGCTATGTGCTGGAGCGCGGCCGCCTGGTGGCCAGCGGCCCGGCCTTTTTGCTTGCGCGCAGCAGCGTCATCCGCCAGGCCTACCTCGGCAAGGCCGCTGCGCCTGCCTCTTCATCCAAGACTTCCGGCAACTCCAAGGAGACCCCCATGTCCGACCTCAGCATGCTCATCAACGGCCTGGCCGTTTCTGCCGAAGGTGGCGCCACCTTCGAGCGCCGCAACCCGCTGGACGGCAGCATCGCCACGCGCGCCCCAGCCGCCAGCGAGGCCGATGCGGTGGCCGCGGTGGAGTCGGCCGCTGAAGCCTTCAAGACTTGGAGCCAGACCGGCCCCACCGAACGCCGCATGTTGCTGCTGAAGGCCGCCGATGCGCTGGAAGCCAAGACGTCGAAGTTCGTCGAGGCCGTGCCCGCCGAGACCGGCGCCACCGGCATGTGGGCCGGCTTCAACGTGCACCTGGCCGCAGGGATGATCCGCGAGGCCGCGGCGCTCACCACGCAGATCGCCGGCGAGATCATCCCCAGCGATGTGCCCGGTTCACTCGCCATGGGCGTGCGCCAGCCCGCGGGCGTGGTGCTGGGCATCGCGCCCTGGAACGCGCCGGTCATCCTGGGCGTGCGCGCCATCTGCGTGCCGCTGGCCTGCGGCAACACCGTGGTGCTGAAAGGCAGCGAGAACTGCCCGCGCACGCACCAGCTCATCGTGGAGGCGTTTCAAGACGCCGGCTTCCCGCCCGGCGTCGTCAACTACATCACCAACGCCCCGGCCGATGCCGGCAAGGTGGTGGAAGCGATGGTGGCCCACCCCGCCGTGCGGCGTGTGAACTTCACCGGCAGCACGCGCGTGGGCAAGATCATCGCGATGACCTGCGCGAAGTACCTCAAGCCCGTGGTGCTGGAACTTGGTGGCAAGGCGCCGATGGTGGTGCTGGACGATGCCGACCTCGATGCCGCCGTCAACGCCGCCGCTTTCGGCGCCTTTGCCAACAGCGGCCAGATCTGCATGAGCACCGAACGTTTCATCGTCGACGGCCGAATAGCCGACGACTTCGTCGCCAAGTTCGCGAAGAAGGCCAAGGGCCTGCCGCTGGGCGACCCCCGCAAGCCCGAGCCCGTGGTGCTGGGCAGCGTCATCGGCATGGGCACGGTGGAGCACTGCAACGCGCTGATCGACGACGCACTGGCCAAGGGCGCCAAGCTGGTGTGCGGCGGCAAGACCACCGACACGCTGATGCCGGCCACCATCCTCGACCACGTCACGCGCAAGATGCGCATCTACCACGAGGAGACCTTCGGCCCCGTGAAGTGCGTGGTGCGCGTGGACGGCGTTGACGCCGCGGTGGATTGCGCCAACGACAACGAGTACGGCCTCTCGTCGGCGGTGTTCGGCAAGGACGTGGCGCGTGCGATGAACGTGGCGCGTCGCATCGAGAGCGGCATCTGCCACGTCAACGGCCCCACGGTGCACGACGAAGCGCAGATGCCTTTCGGCGGCGTGAAGGCTTCGGGCCTGGGCCGCTTCGGCGGCAAGGCCGGCGTGCACGAGTTCACCGAGCTGCGCTGGATCACGGTGCAGACCACCGAGCGGCACTACCCGTTCTGAGCCTCTGCGCAGCGAGCTTCTGCGGCCCTACTGGAAGTGCCGCAGCAGCCGCTCCAGTGCCATCGTGAAAGGCTGCTGCATCAACGGCAGCGTGGCCAGCAGGCCGAGCAGCCCCACGCCCAGCGTGACCGGGAAGCCGATGGCGAAGATGTTGATCTGCGGCGCCACGCGCGAGATGGTGCCCAGCACCAGGTTCACGAAGAGCAGCATGCTCACCAGGGGCAGGGCGATCCACAGACCGGTGCTGAAGATCTCCGCGCCCCATTGCTGCGGCTGCATCTGACGCAAGAAGGCGAAGGGCTCGGGCCCCACCGGGAAGGCGTTGAAACTCTGCACCAGCGCGCCGATGACGAGCAAGTGGCCGTTCATCACGATGAAGAGCCAGGCCACCATGGTGCCGAAAAAGCGGCTGGTGGCGGTGGCGGTGCTGGCCGAGAGCGGATCGAAGAAACCCGCGAAGTTCAGGCCCATCTGCAGGCCGATGACTTCGCCCGCGAATTCGACCGCGGCAAAGACGATGCGCACCGCAAACCCGAGGCTCAGGCCGATGACCACCTGCTGCACGATGAGCAGCAGCATGGGTGGCGCGTCCAGCGGCAGCGCGGCGATCTCGGGGGCCAGCGGCGGCAGGCTGCCCTGCGAGGCCAGCGCGATGAAGGCCGCCAGGCCGATGCGCACGCGCAGCGGTACCGTGCGCGTGCCCAGCACCGGCAGCGCCTGGAAGAGCGCCAGCGCGCGCAGAAACGGCCACAGCAGCGGCGTCAGCCAGGCGACGATCTGCGCTTCGGTGAAGGTGATCACGGGCTCTCGCCTGCTGGCAATGTCACCCCACCGCGCCGGGTATGGCCTGCAAGGTGGCCTGGATGAATTCCACCAGCGTCGACAGCATCCAGGGCCCGGCGATGGTCAGCACCGCCACGGCGGCGATGACCTTGGGCACGAAACTCAGCGTGGCCTCGTTGATCTGCGTGGCCGCCTGGAAGATGCTGACCACCAGGCCCACGATCAGCACCACCAGCAGCACCGGTGCGCTGACGATCAGCAGCATCCACAGGCCGTGCTGGCCCGTTGTCAAAACCTGTTGGGCTTCCATCGTTCGGTCCTAGGTGGCAAATGAGGCGGCCAGCGAACCCAGCAAGAGGTTCCAGCCGTCGGCCAGCACGAAGAGCATCAGCTTGAAGGGCAGGGCCACCAGCACCGGGCTCAACATCATCATGCCCAGGCTCATCAGCATGCTCGCCACGATCATGTCGATGACGAGGAAGGGGATGAAGATCATGAAGCCGATCTGGAAGGCGCTTTTCAGCTCGCTGGTCACGAAGGCCGGCACCAGCACCGTGAGCGGCACGTCTTCGCCTTTCACGTCGGCCGGCAGCTTGGCCAGGCGCGCGAAGAGCATCACGTCGCTCTGGCGCGTCTGCTTCAGCATCCATTCGCGGATGGGCACCACGCCTTCTTTCAGCGCCTGGTCTACCGCCATCTGGCCGGCGGCATAGGGCGCGTAGGCCTTTTCATACACCTTGTCGAAGGTGGGCCCCATCACGAAGAAGGTGAGGAAGAGGCTCAGGCCCACGATCACCTGGTTGGGCGGCGCGGCCTGCGTGCCCAGCGCCTGGCGCAAGAGGCTCAGCACGATGACGATGCGCGTGAAGGCCGTCATCAGCAGCAGCACCGCGGGCAGGAAGCTGAGCGCGCTGAAGAACAGCAGGGTCTGGATGGGCACCGAGTAGCTGTTGCCGCCGGGGCCCTGGCCGATGACGAGCGGCAGCGTGCCGCCGGGGCTGCTGCCCTGGGCCAGCGCAGCGCTGGCGGCCAGCATCAGCCCCAGGCCGGTGAGCGGCAGTTTGCAGCGGCCTAACACGGAAAGTGTGTGGTGCATGAAGCTTTCAACGCGCACGGTCGTCGCTCCCGGGCGGCTGGCCCTTCAGGCGCGTGAGCAGCTGCGCGAAGGTGGCCGCAGGCGGCGCGGGCAGGGTGTGCTGCGCATCGGCGGCGTCGCCCTGCGCGGCCATGGTGTGCAGCGTGCGCACGCCCTGGGCGCTGACACCCAGCACCAGCCACAGGCGTTCTTCGCCCTGGCCCACTTCCACGGTGACGATCTTCTGCTGCGCCGACAGCGGCAGCACCGCCACCGTGCGCGGCGCGCCGGGCCGGCCGCCAGCGCCGCCCATGGGCGTGCGTTTCAGCAGCCACAGCGTCAGCGGGATCATGGCCACGATGGCCACAAACCACAGCAGCGAGGTGATGTTCAGCGGCATGTGGATCAGGTTCTCGAAAGGCGGCGCATGCGCTCGCTGGGCGTGACGATGTCGGTCAGCCGGATGCCGAACTTGTCGTTCACCACCACCACCTCGCCCTGGGCGATGAGGTAGCCGTTGACCAGCACGTCCATCGGTTCGCCGGCCAGGGTTTCCAGCTCCACCACCGAGCCTTGCGCCAGTTGCAGGATGTGCTTGATGGGGATGCGTGTGCGGCCCAGTTCCACGGTCAGCTGGACCGGGATGTCCAGGATCATGTTGATGTCGTTGCCCGTGCCCGTGGTCTGGGCCTGCACCGACTGGAAGTTCGCGAACTGCGCCGGGGCCACGCTTTCGCTGGGCCCGGCCAGCTCGCTGGCGACCTCGTTGCTGGCAGGCTTGGCCTCGGCCAGGGCGGCCGCCCATTCGGCGGCCATCTTGTCCTCTTCGGACATCTGCGATTCGGCTTCGGACATCTCAGTGTTCCCCGATCCAGGTCATGTTCGAACCCGTCAAGAGCTTGTCGATCTTGATGGCGTACTTGTTGTTGCTCGTGCCGTAGTGCGCGTCGAAGACCGGCACGCCCGAGACCTTGGCCTTGATCAGCGGGTCGAGGTCGAGCTCGATGAAATCGCCGGGCTTGAAGCTCAGCAGCTGTTCCACGGTGGCCGGCGCCTGCGCCAGCTCGGCGACCAGTTCCACCTCGGCGGCCTGGATCTGGTTCTTCAGCAGGTTCACCCAGCGGCGGTCGGGCTCGGTGCTGTCGCCCTGGATGGTGCTGTACAGCGTGTCGCGGATGGGCTCCAGCGTGCTGTAGGGCACGCAGAAGTGCACCGTGCCGCTGGTCTCGCCGATCTCCAGCGTGAAGCTGGTGGCCACGACGATCTCGCTGGGCGTGGCGATGCTCGCGAACTGCGGCTGCATCTCGCTGCGCTGGTACTCCAGCTCCACCGGGTAGATGCCGGTCCAGGCCTTTTTGTACTCGGCGGTGATCACCTCCACCAGGCGCAGGATCACGCGCAGCTCGGTGGGGCTGAAGTCACGGCCTTCGATGCGCGTGTGGTACTTGCCGATGCCGCCGTACAGCGCGTCGATCACCGCGAACACCAGGCTCGGGTCGCAGACAATCAGCCCGCTGCCGCGCAGCGGCTTCACGTTGACGATGTTGAAGTTCGTGGGCACCACGATCTCGCGCAGGAAGGCGCTGAACTTCTGCACCTTGATGCCGCCGATGGCCACTTCAGGGCTCTTGCGGATGAAGTTGAACAGGCCGATGCGGATGTTGCGCGCGAAACGCTCGTTGATGACCTCCATCGTCGGCATGCGGCCGCGGACGATGCGTTCCTGGCTCGCGAGGTCGTAGTCGCGCACGCCAGCGGCCGGCGCTTCTTCCTGCTCGAGCTTCTGGCTCTCGCCGGTGATGCCCTGCAGCAGCGCATCAACTTCGTCTTGCGAAAGGATCTGCTGGTTCATCTCACCGCACGCAAAGGTAGAGGTCGATCAAGTTTCCCGCCGCGGAGCCGGCTTCGCCGGGCCGCTGGCGGACGGCCCCCCCGGGGGGTAGCGAGCGCGAGCGAGCTTGGGGGCCCACGCTCATTGGATGATGAAGTTCGAGAAGTGCACGTTGTGGATGGGCAGCGGGGCCGGCGCGCGTTTCTTCTTTTTCTTCTTCGAGGCGGTCGGCTCCTCCTCTTCTTCCTCTTCGTCCTCCACCTCGTAGCCCAGGGCCTTGGAGGTTTCGCGCTTGACCTTCTCGGCCAGTGCCGCCTTGCCTTCGCGCGTGCCCAGCTCGGCCGCGCTGCGGTCGGCAATGGCCATCAGGATGTTGTTGCGGATGGCCGGCATGTAGACCTTGATGCGCTCGCCGAGCTGCGCATCGGTGATCTCCAGCGTGATGCCCACCTGCGCGTAACGCTCGGCGTCGCGGTCGGCCAGGTTCACGGTGAAGGGGTCCAGCGGCACGAAGACCGGCACGGCCTTGGGGTCGTGTTTGGGCGCGGCCGCGGCCTTGGCGGGCGCGTCGGCGCCGCCTTCTTCGTCGGCCGGCGGCTTCTTGCCCATCATCAGGAAGGCGACGAGGGCGAGCACGACCACCAGGCCGCCGCCTCCGGCCATGAGGATCAGTTTTTTCTTGCCCTTGGCGGGCGCGCCGGCATCGGTGGCGGTGGCGGTGGACATGAGGCACTCTCCTGCGTGGGGCGCGGGCCAGGCCGCGATGGCGGCACCCTTGCTCCCGTTGCAGACATTGTTGAGTGCTCGGTCCTGGACTTAAGCGCCGATAAGCGGTGCTGAAACTGTCCTTTAGCGCCCCTGGAGGCGCCCGGCCGAACCTGCCAACGCTGGCGGCGCGGCCAGCCCGGCCTCAGGCCACGAGATCGACCACGCCACGGCGGCGCGCGGGGGCGGGCCCGGCGGCGCCAGCGGTGGTGGTGGCGCCGCCGTCCTGGGCGTCGCCGCCCTCTTCGGCGCGGCGCTGCGGGCCGCCGTTGCCGTTGCCGGCCTCGGGCTGGGCCTGGCGCGGCTGTTCGAAGACACCGCCGCCGCTGAGCGTGAGGCCGGCTTCACGCAGGCTGCTGGCCAGCGTCGGCAGGGCCTGCTCCAGCGCCTGGCGGGTTTGCGCGTGTTCGGCGGCAAAGCTCATGTGGGCGCTGCCGCCGTCGAGCTGGATCTGCACCGTCACCGGCCCCAGCTCCAGCGGGTGCAGCTGCAGCTTGGCGTGCTGCACGCCGTCGCGCACGAAGGTGCTGATCTGCGCACCCAGCTCGTCGGCGAAAGCCGGGCTGCCAGGGGTGTGGCTCAGGCGGGCCTCGGCCGGGCTGGCGGCGCTGCCCGTGGTGGGCGCACCGGACGCCACGGCACTGCCGGCCAGCAGCAGGGCGCTGCCATCGGCCGGGCGCAGCTCGGCGCTGGTGCTGGCAGGCTGGGCCGCCAGGGCCTGGGCTTCCTGGGCCCAGGCGGTGGTGGCGCCATCGGCCTCGGCGCCGCCGGCCTGGGCCAGCAGGCCGGCAAAAGCCTGCTCGGCGCGGGCGCTGTCGTCGCCGGCGGCCTGGCCACCGCTGCCGCGGCGGCCGGCGGCGGCGGGCAGGGCCAGGCCCAGGGCCGGGCCGGTGTCGGCCTCGCCCGCGCCGGCCAGGCTGGCCGTGCGGTCGGTGCTGTCGCTGGCCAGGGCGCTGCGGCCGCGGCCGGCCGCGGGCTCGGCGGCGGCCTGTGGGCGCAACACCAGGCCCAGGCTGGCCAGCAGGGTGGCGGCGTCGGCCGGGCCGCTGCTTTCGGTCTCGCCCTCGCCGTCACGGTCGCCTTCGCCGCCGGTCTTGGCGGCGGCGTCGTCGTCGGCGGCCCGGCCCTCGGTGCGGCGGGCTTCCGCGCCGGCCTCGCCCGTGGGCGGCCGCGGTGCAGACGTCGGCGCCGCGGCGGTGCCGCTGGCAGGCGCGGCCGGGCGGGTGCTGCCGTTGCCGGCCGGTTTGGGGGGGCTGCTTTCCTGGCGCTCGGGCTGGCGGCGCGCGTCGGCGGCTTCCAGCAGGCGCGAAAAGCTGTCCGGGCCGGCAGCGGCGCCGCCCGCCGCGGCCTTGGCGTTCAGCAGGGCCTGCGCCGAGGGGCCGGTGTTCGGGCTGAGCGCGGGGTTCAAGGCCGGGTTCAGGGCGGTGCTGACGGTGGGGGCTTGCATGGGCGGGCTCGCTGGGGCTCAGTGCGTCACGGGGGCGGCTTCAAAACCCAGGCGCCATCCGCTCTGGGCGCCGTCTTCGCTGCGGCGGCGGTGCAGGTGCATCGCGGTTTCGTCGCTGCGGCGCTGGTCTTGCCGTTCGGCGTTGTGGCGGGCCTGGGCGCCGCGGCGCTCCAGCAGCTTGCGCACCGAGGCCACGCGCGTTTCCTGCGCCACCAGGGCCTGGCGCATCACCTCCACGCGGCCTTCGGCCTGCTGCACGCTGCGCTGCTGCTGCTGCAGGGCCTGGTCCAGGCGCTGCATGAAACCCTGGTGGCAGCGGATCAGCTCGATGCTGGCGCTGCGCCCGCCCTGGGCCGGGTGGCGCTGGCGGTAGTCGTCGCGGTAGGCCAGCAGCTGCTCTTGCTGGGCCAGCAGCCGGCGTTGTTGCTCTTCGGCCTGCAGCAAGGCCGAGACGGCCTCGTCGCGCTCACGTTCGGCGTGTTCCAGCAAGGTGTGCAGGGCGGCGGTCATGGGCGGCTTCCGTGGGGTTCAGAGGGTTTCAGTGCTGCATCAGCCGGCACAGCTGCGCGCGGCTCATGTCGAGCGCGGCGCGTTCGTGCATGTCCTGCTGCAGCAGCCCGGTCATCTGCGGCTGCAGCTTCACGGCGGTGTCGAGTTCGGCGTCGTGGCCGGGCTGGTAGGCGCCGAGCTGGATGAGATCGCGCGCCTTGTTCACCTTGGCCATCAGCTGGCGCATGCGGCGTGCGGCCAGCAGGTGTTCCTTGGGCGCCACCGCCGTCATCACGCGCGAGATGCTCTTCTCCACGTCGATGGCCGGGAAGTGGCCGCTTTCGGCCAGCTCGCGGCTGAGCACGATGTGGCCGTCCAGGATGCCGCGCGCGGCGTCGGCGATGGGGTCTTGCTGGTCGTCGCCCTCGCTCAGCACCGTGTAGAAGGCGGTGATGCTGCCCTGGCCCGCGAGGCCGTTGCCGCTGCGCTCCACCAGCTGCGGCAGCTTGGCAAAGCAGCTGGGCGGGTAGCCCTTGGTGGCGGGCGGCTCGCCGATGGCCAAGGCGATCTCGCGCTGCGCCATCGCGTAGCGCGTCAGGCTGTCCATCAGCAGCAGCACGTGCAGGCCCTGGTCTCTGAAGTGTTCGGCAATGGCGGTGGCGTAACCCGCGCCCTGCATGCGCATCAGCGGCGGGGCATCGGCGGGCGCAGCCACCACCACGCTGCGCGCGCGGCCCTCGTCTTCGAGGATGTCTTCGATGAACTCTTTCACTTCGCGGCCGCGTTCACCGATCAGGCCCACGACGATGACGTCGGCCTGCGTGTAACGCGCCATCATGCCCAGCAGCACCGATTTGCCCACGCCGGTGCCGGCAAAGAGGCCGATGCGCTGGCCGCGGCCCACGGTGAGCAGCGCGTTGATGGCGCGCACGCCGGTGTCCAGCGGCTTGCGCACCGGGTCGCGGTCCATGGCGTTGATGGGGCGGCGCACCAGAGGCGCGGTGTGCACGTCTTGCAGCGGGCCCAGGCGGTCGATGGGGTGGCCGTGCGAATCGACCACGCGGCCCAGCAGGCCGGCGCCCATGGGCAGGTGCAGGCCGCGGTCTTCGCTGCGCCGCCAGGGGTGGTTCTCGGCGCCGAAACGCGGGGCGTGCACCGGCGCCGGGCGCGGCACCACGCGCGCGCCGCTGGCCAGGCCGTGCAGCTCGCCCATGGGCATGAGGTAGGCGCGGTCGCCGCTGAAACCCACCACCTCGGCCAGCACCGCCGGCTGGCCGGGGCATTGCACCTCGCACACGCTGCCCACGGGCACACGCACGCCGGCGGCTTCCAGCACGAGGCCGGTCACGCGCAGCAGCGTGCCCACGGTCTCCAGCGGCTGCACCACGGCGGCGTAGTCCTGCAGGTCGTGCAGGTAGCGGCCCCAGCGCTGGCCGCGGGCCTGCAGCGCGGCCTGGGCCTGCGGGGGCAGGGCGGCGCGCGACGCCGCCGCCGCGGGCGCCGTTTCAGCGGCGGCGAGTTCCTCGTGTTCGTACAGGCTGGATTTCATGCGCCGTCTCCGTGTTCTGCTTCGTCCAGCGGCAGCACCGAGCCCAGCGCGGCGGCGGCCTGCGCCCAACGCTGGGCGATGCGCGCGTCCACCGCACCGACATCGCTTTCCACCATCACGCCGCCGCGGCGCACCTCGGCGTTGGCGTGCAGGCGCGCGCCGCGGGCCTGCAGCGCCTCAGCAGCGCCTTCGGCCACCAGCGGCAGGTCGTGCGGGTGTACGTGCACGGCGATGTGGCGCGCGCTCAGCATCACCGCGCCCACCGCCTCGGCGGCCACCTGGGCCACGATCTCGGGGCGTTGCTGCAGCTCGGTGCGCAGCACCTGGCGCGCCAGCTGCACGGCGGTGGCCGCCAGCGTGCGCGAGATCTCGGCGTCCAGCGCCGAGAGCTGTTCGTCGAAGCTCTCCAGCAGCGCGCCGATCTGCGCCGTGGCCTGCTGCGCGAAGTTCTGCTTGAAGTTCTCCAGCGCGGCCATGCCGTCGCGGTAGCCGTCTTGGTAGCCGGCCTGGCGGGCCGCGGCGATGCGGGCTTCCCAATCGGCCGGTGTGGGCTCGGGCGGGGCGGCCGGCGCCGCGGCGGGGTCGCCGCCGAAAGTGCCCGGGCGCCAGCTGGCGAAATCGCCCAGCTCTTCGCGCGGAATGAAACGCTGGTAGGCCGTGCTCGCCTTGCTGCCCTGCGGCGGCGGCACGTTGGGAAAGCCGCCGAATTTCGGTTGGTTGCTCATTTAGACAAACTGCTCGTCGCCACCACCGGCCAGCACGATCTGGCCCTCGTCGACCAGGCGGCGCACGATCTTCAGCATTTCCTTCTGCTCGGCTTCCACCTCGGACAGCCGCACCGGGCCGCGCGATTCCAGGTCTTCCTTCAGCGTCTCGGCGGCGCGGCTGCTCATGTTCTTGAAGATCTTGTCGCGCAGGCCCGGCGTGGCGCCCTTCAGCGCGATGACGAGGCTGTCGCTCTGCACTTCCTTCATCAGCGCCTGGATGCCCTTGTCGTCGATCTTCTCGACGTCGTCGAAGGTGAACATGTTGTCCATGATCTTCTGCGCCAGGTCGTTGTCGGCCTCGCGCACGAAGTCGAGCACGCTGGTCTCCACCGCCGTGCCCAGCATGTTCAGGATCTCGGCCGCGGTCTTCACGCCGCCCAGGCTGCTCTTGCGGCTGCGGTCGCCGCCGGCCAGCACCTTGCTCATCACCTCGTTGAGGTCGCGCAGCGCCGTGGGCTGGATGCCGTCCAGCGTGGCAATGCGCACCATCACCTCGTTGCGCTGGCGCTCGGTGAAGAGCTTCAGCACCTCGGCCGCCTGGTCGAATTCCAGGTGCACGAGGATGGCCGCCACGATCTGCGGGTGCTCGTTGCGCATCAGCTCGGCCACCGAGGTGGCGTCCATCCACTTCAGGCTCTCGATGCCGGTGACGTCGCTGCCCTGCAGGATGCGGTCGATCAGCAGGTTGGCCTTGTCGTCGCCCAGGGCCTTGCGCAGCACGCTCTTGACGTACTCGTTGTTGTCGGCCACCAGCATGTGCTCGTTGGCCGCCAGCTGGGTGAAGCTGTCCATCACCTCGTCCACACGTTCACGCGTGACGGCCTTCATGCGGGCGATGGTCTCGCCCAGGCGCTGCACTTCCTTGGGTGCGAGGTGGCGGAAGACCTCGGCCGCCTCTTCCTCGCCCAGGGTCATGAGCAGGATCGCGGCTTTTTCGAGCCCGTCGTCGTCCATCGAGGGGGCGGCCATGGGGTGTCCTGTGGAGGGGGCTGGGGTTCAGGCTCAGGCGGCTTCGCCGCTGACCCAGCCGCGCACGATGTTCGCGACGGCCGCCGGGTTGCTCTTGGCCAGTGCACGCGCCTGCTCCACACGTTCGCTCTGCGTCACGGGCAGCAGCACCACGGGCGGCGGGCTCGGCAGCGGCTCTTCGGCCACCACCTCGTCGAGCTGGCTGCCCTTTTCGGGCGGCGGTGGCGGCGCCAGCATGGCCGTCAGGGCCGGGCGGATCAGCATGGTCACGATCAGCAAGGCCACCACGGCCAGCGCGCCGGGCGCGGCGGCGGTCTTCAGCAGGTCCAGCAGCCACGGCTGCTGCCACAGCGGCAGTTCGTCCACCGGGGCCGGTGTTTCGGTGCGGAAGGGCGCGTTGATCACCTTCACCACGTCGCCGCGTTCGGCGTTGAAGCCGATGCCCTGCTGCACCAGGGCGGTGAGCTGCTCAATTTCCTTGTCGCTCAGCGGCGTGGTGGTGGGCTTGCCCTTGGGGTCGGTGCCGCTGCGGTGGTTCACCACCACGGCGGCATTGAGGCGGCGCACGCTGCCCACGGCGTTGCGCGTGACGGTGACGGTCTTGTCCACCTCGTAGCGCGTGGCGGCCTCGCGGCGGGTGCTGGCGGCTGCGGCGCCAGCGCCCTGCGCGCCCTGCATGGCCTGGGCCGGGCCGTTGATGGGCGCCGTGGGCTGGGCCTGCGGCTGGTTGGTCTGCGCGCCGGGCACGCCGGCCGGCGTGGCGCTGCCGGGCTGCGCGCTCTCTTCGCTGCGCTGCTCGCGGATGGCCGGGTTGGCGCCGTCGCCCTGGTTGGGGCGGTAGGCCTCGGCCGTCTGCATGACCTGGTTGAAGTCGATGTCGCCGGTGACGCTGACGCGCACGTTGTCGCCGCCCACCACCGGCTCCAGCAGGGCCAGCACACGCTTGGTGAGGCCGGCTTCGAGGTCGCGGCGGTATTGCAGCTGCTGGCTGTCGAGCCCGGCGGCGTTGTCTTCATCGGCCGCGCCCGAAAGCAGCCCGCTGGCGCTGTCGATCACGCTCACGGCCTTGGGGTTGAGCTCGGGCACGCTGTTGCTGACCAGGCTGACGATGCCGGCCACCTGGTTGCGGTCGAGCGTGCGGCCGGGGTGCAGCGTGAGCGTGACGCTGGCGCTGGGCTTCTGCTGTTCGCGGAAAAAGCCGTTCTGCTGCGGCAGGGCCAGCATCACGCGGGCCGACTTCACCGATTCCAGGCTCTGGATGCTGGTGACGAGTTCACCTTCGATGGCGCGCTTGAACTTCATGCGCTCCTGGCCCTGGGTCTGGCCGAAGCTGTCCTTGTCGAGCAGTTCGTAGCCGGCGCTGGCGTTGCGGCCCACGTTCAGGCCCGCGGCCGAGAGCTTCATGCGCAGGGCCGCCACCTGGCCGCTGGGCACCAGCACCACGGTGCCGCCTTCGGCCACCTTGTAGGGCACGTTCATCTGCGTCAGGCGCTGGATGATCTCGCCGCCTTCCTTTTCGCTGATCTCGGCGTACAGCGGGCGGTAGTCGCTGCCGCTGGCGGTGAAGGCCATCACGGCCAGCACGGCCAGCAGGGCCGCCACGCCCAGCATCGCACCGAGCTGCGTGCGGATGGGCAGGGCTTGCCAACGGCCGGCCAGGCCAGGGGCGGCCGGGATCAGCGGGGTGGGGTTGGCGTTGGCGACGGCGTTGTCCATGGGGATAGGGGGCAAACGAGGCAAGTGCAGGGCGATTGTTCGCCGCGGCCCGCTGCCGCTTAAGCGCGAGAAGAGGCCGGAAGACGCGCCTGATCGCGCCTTGGCGGCGCCACCGCCCCGCCTACAGTGCAGGTGTTGAATGGGCGCTCGGCCCTTTCCTGAACGTCGCTTCCTGACCTGACAGCGCCACCCACCATGTCCGACCTGCGCATCAAGCCTTTCGACTTCGCCGCCGCGGTGGCGAAGGCCGGCTTGCGCCCCGACGGCACGCCGCGCGCCGACGCCACCGGCGCGGCGCCGGGCGGCTTCAAGGCGGCGATGAACACCGCGCTGAAAGAAGTGAGCCAGGCGCAGTTCGAGGCCCAGCACCTGCAGCGCGAGCTGACCTTGGGCAACCCCACGGTGAGCCTGGAAGACACCGTGATGGCGATGCAGAAGGCGCAGATCGGCTTCCAGGCCACGCTGCAGGTGCGCAACCGGCTGGCGCAGGCCTACAGCGATGTGATGAACATGCAGGTGTGAGTCCGCGCGGCCTGCTGCCGCCGGCTCAGGCCCCGCGCAGCCGCGCCAGCACCACCGCGTACAGCGCCTCGGGCAGCACCGGCTTGGTGATGAAACCGTCCATGCCGGCCTGCAGGCAGCGCTGGCGGTCTTCGTCGAAGGCATTGGCCGTCATCGCCAGGATGGGCGTGGCCGCGTAGCCGGGCAACTGGCGGATGCGGCGTGTGGCTTCCAGCCCGTCCATCACCGGCATCTGCATATCCATCAGGATGAGCCGGTAGTCGCCCGCGGCAGCCATGGCCACGGCCTGCACGCCGTCTTCGGCCAGCGCCACCTGCAGGCCCACCTCGGCCAGCATCAGGCTGGTGATCTGCCGGTTCACGGGTTCGTCTTCCACCACCAGCACGCGCGCGCGGCCGTGCTCGCGCTGCAGCGCCGCCTCGGTGCCGGCGTGGCTGAGCGTGCCCGCGGCCATGGGCGCCGGCGCTGCGCTGCCGCGCGCCAGGCGCACGGTGAGCCAGAAGCGGCTGCCGCGGCCGGGCTCGCTGTACACACCGACCTCGCCGCCCATGTGCTGGGCGATCTTCTTCGTGATCACCAGGCCCAGGCCGGTGCCGCCGTAACGCCGCGTGGTGGAGTTGTCGGCCTGCTCGAAGCGGGTGAACAGGCGCGGCAGGGCTTCGGGCGTGATGCCGATGCCGGTGTCTTCCACCTCGAAATACAGCAGCGCGCTGCCGCTGTCCTCGGTGCGCAGCTGCGCGCGCAGCAGCACGCTGCCGCGCGCCGTGAACTTGATGGCGTTGGTGACGTAGTTCACCAGCGCCTGGCGCAGCCGTGCGGCATCGCCCAGCAGGTCGGTGGGCAGCGGCCCGAGTTCGGTGCGCAGCTCCAGGCCCTTGCTGCGCGCGCGGTCGCCCAGCATGGACAGCACGTCGCCGAGCACCGCCTCCACGCGCAGCGGGCCTTGCTCCAGCTCCAGCTTGCCGGCCTCGATCTTGGAGAGGTCGAGGATGTCGTCGATGATGCCCAGCAGGTGCTGCGCTGCCGACGAAATGGTGCCCAGGCTCTCGGTGAGGCGGGTGTCGGTGGCGCGGCGGCGCAGCAGGCTGGCCATGCCGATGATGGCGTTCATCGGCGTGCGGATCTCGTGGCTCATGTTGGCCAGAAAGGCGCTCTTGGCCAGCGTGGCGGCTTCGGCGGCCTCCTTGGCCTGGCGCAGTTCCAGCTCCACCCGCTTGCGGCTGCTCTGGTCGATGTGGGTGCCGATCAGCCGCAGCGGCTGGCCCTGTGCATCACGCTGCACCACCTTGCCACGGCTGAGGATCCACTTCCAGCTGCCGTCCTTGCAGCGCAGCCGGAACTCACGCTCGAAGAGGCCGCTGCGCGCGAAATCGGGGTCGGGCTCGCCCAGCACCAGGTGGCGGTCTTCGGGGTGCAGCAGGTCGATCAGGTGGTCTTGCGCCGCCGGGCCGAGTTCGCCGGGCTCGTAGCCCAGCATCCGTGCGTAGGCCGGGTTGATGTAGCTGTGCTGGGTCTGGCAGTCGTAGTCCCAGATGCCGTCTTTCGTGGCCTCGATGGCGAAGCCGTAGCGCTCTTCGTCCACGCGCAGCCGGGCTTGCGCCGCCGCCAGTGCGGCGTCACGTTCGGCCACCAGGGCTTCCAGGCTGCGGCGGTAGCGCTCCGAGGCGGCCTGGCTCGCGCGCAGCTCGTCCTGCAGGCGCTGGCTGTCGGTGATGTCACGCGCGATGCCGTACAGGCCGATGAGCGCACCAGCGCCGTCGAAAATGGGGTACTTGCGGTTGTCCACCCAGCCGTGCTGGCCCTCGCGGTCGACGTAGCGCTGCACCTCGCGCACCATGGTGCGGGTGGCGTAGACCTCGCGCTCCAGGCGGTAGTAGAGATCGGCGTAGGGCTCGGGGAAGATCTCGTAGTCGGTCTTGCCCACCAGCTCTTGCCAGTGCCGAGCCGGCGGGCACAGGCGCACCATGGCCTGGCTGGCACCGGTCAGCACATGGTGGCGGTCTTTGAAGTAGATGAAGTCGTCGCTGCTTTCGAGCATGGCCCGCACGTGGGGCACCAGGTCGGCCTGCTGCAGCGTGCGCGGCAGGCTGCGGGCGTCGTGCAGCGACAGCCGGCATTCACCGGGCGCATCGGCGGCGGGCTGGCACCAGGCGCTGATGCAGCGGTAGTGGCCATCGGCGTGGCGCAGGCGCAGTGTCAGGGGCTCGGGCTGCGGCGCCAGGGTCTGCAGCAGGCCGGCATCGGCCGGGTGCAGCAAGGCGCCCAGGCCGGCAGGGCCGCTGCCCAGCGCACCGGCGCTGCAGCCCAGCAGCGCCTGCACGTCACCCCCGGCTTGCAGCAAAGGCAGGCCCGGCTGCAGCGCCAGGCGCAGCACCACGGCGGCGGGGTGGGGGGCGGGGGAGGGCATGGGCTGCAGGGCCACCTCGCAGCCATCATAGGCCTGTGACCGCGGCGCTGTGGGGCGTTTCAGCCCAGTGTGAGCAGGTGGCGGCGGCGCTGGCTGCGGTCTATCCAGCGCTGCAGCACACGTTCGGCGGGGCCCGACAGCTGCTGCCATTCGCAGCCGATGCGCACGCCGTTTTCGCCCAGCGAGCTGCCGCTGGCGCTGACGTGCTGCAGGCGCGCGGCGGCCTCGAACTCGGTGTCGGGGTCCAGTTCCACATGCAGGCGGTTGATCAGGGTGCCGGCCTGCAGCGGCGGCACGTCGGGCGGCAGCCAGAGGGCGCAGCCGCCGATGCTGACATCCAGCACGCGCAAGGCCAGCGGCATTTCGGGCAGGGCCGGATGGCGGAAGGTGGCCACCGGGCCCTGGCGCTCGCGCGGACGCACGCGGTAGGCGCTGCGGCGCTGGAAGCGGTAGATCTCGGCCGGCAGCGCGCACTGCAGCGCACTGCTCTGCATGCCGCGCACCAGGGTCAGGCCCTGCAGATCGAACTGCAGCTTCACGCTGTCGAGGTAGGCCACGGCCACGGCTTCGTCGGCGTCCACCAGGGCGGCCAGTTGCGGCGCCCGCGGGTCGATGCTGAAGTTCAGGCGGCCCTGCAGTTCGTCGACGGCCCACAGCGCCACGCTCAGCGCGCTGCCTTCGGGGGCGCTCAGCACCACCGGCACCTGGCCGTCGCGCACGGCGCGCAGCAGTGACAGGCGCTCGGTGGGCGAGGCCACGCGGAAGGGGCCCCAGGGGTCGTGTTCGCCCGTGCTGTCGAGCTCGGCCGGGCGCGTGTCCTGGAACATCGTGCAGTCTCGCTTGTCAGGCTGTTTTCAGTGCAGGCTGGTCTTGCGCCGGCCGGCCAGGGTGTCGTCCAGATCCTGCAGCCAGGGCTCGGCGAGGTGGCGGATCTCGGCGTCGTTGACCAGGATGCGCTGCATGATGCGCGACTTGGCCTTGGCCACCTCCAGCGCCTGCGCCTGGGCGCGGCTCTCGGGGCTGCCGCGCTCGGGCTCCTGGGCGGCGTTCTTCAGGCGGCTGATGAGCAGCACGCAGGCGCCTTCGAGCTTGACCACCTCGTCCCAGTTGCCGGCGCGCGCGGCGGTCAGCATGTCGACGCTGGCGCTCTCGATGGCTTCGTAGTAGCTGAGCAGTTGCGGGTCCATGGGTGTCCTTGTCTCCAATGTCTCTCAGCGTGCGGCTTCGTTCTGGCCGATGGCCACCCAGGCCTCGTGCAGGGGCTGCATCAGGCGCTTGCATTCGGCCAGCGTTTCGCTGTCGTTGCGGGCGTTGGCCAGCGTCAGGCGCTTGACGACATAGCCGTACAGCTCGTTGAGGTCTTGCGCAAGCGCACCGCCGGCCTTCATGTTGAGGTGCTCGCGCAGGCCTTCGTCGACGATGCGGATGGCGCGTGTGATGGCGCGGCACTTGCGGTCCACGTCCTGGACGGCGATGGCCCCCTGGGCGTCGGCCACCGAAGACTCGAAGCCCTCGAACAACAGGCTCACCAGGCGGTGCGCGTCGGCGCCCGCGACCTGGATCTCCAGACCGGTGGCCTGGTAGCTGGCGGCGCCGTTGTGGCCGGCGCGGCGGGGAGTGAACAGCGTGGCTGCGTACATGCGAGTGATCTGCAGTGGCTCAGGATGCAGTTTTTATCGGTGCGCCCAGGCCTGACTTGAGCGCGGGAAGGGCCGGTGTTTGCCCCCCTTGCCGTTGCACTGCTGCACCGCTGCGCGGCGCCTGCACACGGAAAAACAGGCCCGGCGGGTGGCGTGCCCGGGGCCTGTGGTCGGGGTCGGCCTGTGGTCGGCCGAGGGCTCAGTTGTTATTGTTGTTGTTGTTCAGCAGGGCCATCTGCTGCGTGACGTAGCTCGACAGCCCGCTTAGCTGGCCCATGCGCGTGTCCAGCGCCGTGTACTGGCGCAGCAGACGCTGCTCGGTGCGCGCGACACGGTCTTCCAGGCGCTCCTGCGCCTGTTCGTTGTTCTTCACGCGCGCCTGCAGGCTCTGCGTGCGGCTTTCGATGGTGCCCTCGCTGTCCAGCGAGAGCTTCAGCCAGCCATCGAAACGTTTGGCAAAACCTTCGTTGCCAGGGTTGCCGGCGTCGACGTTGGCAAAGAGCTTCTTCATCTCGCCACCCTGCGTGAGGGCGGCATCGAGCTTGGTGGCGTTGGTCTTGATGAGCCCGTCGGTGTCGAGCTCCAGGCCCACGTCGGCCAGGCGGCTGAAGACCGCGCTGTTGCCGCCGTTGCCGTTGAACAGCCCACGCAGCTGGCTCAGCATGGCCGCGCCCGAGCGGTCGCCCTGCAGCGGCCCGGCCTGCTTGGTGGCGGGGTCGTAACGCGTCTGCTCGCGCAGCAGCTTGATGCTCTCGTTGTAGGCCTTGACGAAGTCGTCCACCGACTTCTTCAGCGCCTCGGTGTCGGGTTCCACCTTGACCTCGGCCGTGCTGCCCTGCTTGCGCAGCGTCAGGCTCAGGCCTTCCACCACGTCGTTCAGCGTGTTGCTGGCCGATTCGACGTCCACGCCGTTGATGCTGGCCAGGGCGTTCTGCGCCGTCTGTGGCCGGCTCAGGTTGGTGAGGCTGGCGCTGGGGTCGAAAGCCAGCGCCGACAGGCCGCTGTTGTTGGTGTCGTCGCCGTCGTCGTCCAGGGCCGTGACGCGGAAGCCGTTCTCCAGGCCGGTCTGCGACGAGCGCAGCACCAGGCGCGAGCCGGAAACGTCGTTGACCACGCTGGCCACCACGCCGGTGTTGCTGTTGTTGATCTTGTCGCGGATGGCGCTGAGCGAGCTCTCGCTGGGGTCGATGGTGATGTCGACGGCCGTCGCGCCGCTCTTGGGCACGGGCGGCACGGCATCGAAGTTGCCGAGCTCGATGCGCAGCACGCCCGAGCCGATGCTCTGGCTGGGGCTGCTGAAGTTGCTGGTCGCCAGCGTCTGCGCCACGGCCAGACGGGTGACGTTGATGTTGTAGTTGCCGGCCAGGGCGCTGCCCGTTGCGGTGGCGCTGACGTTGGCGGTGTCGGAGCTGGTGGCCTTGGCCGCGCCCCAGGTGTCGCTCTGCGTCAGCTTGACCGATGCGTCGCGCAGGGTCGACAAGGCGCCCTGCACACGCCCGAAGGCGGAGAGCTGGGTCTGAAGCCGGCCGGCCTCGGTCTGCAGTTGGCGGATCGGGGCACGTTCGATGGTGAGCAGCTGCGAAACGATGCTCTGCACATCGAGACCGCTGCCGATTCCGGCGGATGAGATGGCCATGGTGGAATCTCCCGAAGGTGAAGTCTGTGCATAGACCCCGTACGCCTGAGGCGCAATCCCGGGTCTTCAACGCAGTTTTCGACACCCGCCGCAAGGACTTGAGGACTTTTTTTCCTCGGCTTTGCGCGCGATGGCCGTGGCTTGCGGGAGGGCTGGGCGCGCCGGGCGCCCGCTGCGGGGCTTCAGCCCTGCAGCAGCTTGAGCACCTGCTGCGGCAGCTGGTTGGCCTGGGCCACCATGGCCGTGCCGGCCTGCTGCAGGATCTGCGCGCGCGACATGTTCGCCGTCTCGGTGGCGTAGTCGGCATCCATGATGCGACCGCGTGCGGCGGACTGGTTCTCGGTGGCCACCTGCAGCGTCTCGATTACGGCCTCGAAGCGGTTCTGCGTGGCACCGTACTGGGCGCGTTCGGCGTTGACCAGGGTGAGCGCCGCGTCGATGTTGTTCATCGCCGTGGTCGAGTTGCCGGCCGTCAGCAGGTCGCCGGCGGGCAGCGTGGTGATGGCGCCGTTGTTGGCGAGGTCGGCCGTGGTGATGGTGATCTGGTCGGTGGCGTTGGCGCCCACCTGGAAGGCCTGCCCGCCCGAGTCGGCGCCCAGGATGGCCAGGCCGTTGAAGCGGGTGTTGGCCAGCGTGCGGGTGATTTCGTCGGCGAGCTGGCCGTATTCGGCGTCGAGGTTGGCGCGGTCGTCGGCGCCGTTGGTGGCGTTGGCCGCCTGCACCGCCAGTTCACGCATGCGCTGCAGCATGTCGCCGACCTTGCCGATGGCGCCTTCAGCCGTCTGCGCCAGCGAGATGCCGTCGTTGGCGTTGCGGATGGCCACCGTCATGCCGCGCACTTGCGTCTGCATGCGGTCGGCAATCGCGAGGCCGGCGGCGTCGTCCTTGGCGCTGTTGACACGCAGACCCGAGGACAGCCGTTGCATCGAGGTCGCCAGCGATCCGCCGGACATCGACAGATTGCGCTGGGCATTCAGCGACACCAGGTTTGTGTTGATCGTTTGTGCCACGTCGGTTTCTCCGTGCGAGGTCTGAACTGTCTCCGGTGCAAAGGAACCGGCTCCCGCAGGCCGGAGAGTTCGGTGCCTGCTGGTTGTATTTTCGGCAGGCCGCAAGCCGAGGATCGTTCGAACAAAGGGCCAAAACCCGCCCAATCAGAAACGACGAAGGGGCCCTCGGGCCCCGTGTCGACATGGAAAAACAGGGCCCGCAGGCCCTGTCTTGAGAGGCGGCTGGCGCCTCGTTCAGCGGATCAGTGCCAGCACGTTCTGCGGCAGCTGGTTGGCCTGGGCCACCATCGCCGTGCCGGCCTGCTGCAGGATCTGGCTGCGCGAGAGGTTGGCGGTTTCCGTCGCGAAGTCGGCGTCCATGATGCGGCCGCGTGCAGCCGATTCGTTCTCGGTCGCCACTTGCAGCGTGGAGATGATGGCGTCGAAGCGGTTCTGCACCGCACCGTACATGGCGCGCTCTTCGTTGATGGCACCCAGCGCGGTGTCCAGCTGGCCCAGCGCGGTGGTGGCGTTGGCGGCCGAGGTGATGTTGCCGCCGGTGGCGCCGGTGATGTCGGCGTCGGTGGACAGGTTGTTGGTGGTGACCGTGACGGTGTCGGTGGCGTTGGCGCCCACCTGGAACACTTGACCGCCGGCGTCGCCGCCCAGGATGGCCAGGCCGTTGAAACGCGTGTTGCTCAGCGTGCGGCCGATTTCCGAACCCAGCTGCTGGTATTCGGCGTCGAGGTTGGCGCGGTCGGTGGTGCCGTTGGTCGCGTTGGCCGATTGCACGGCCAGTTCACGCATGCGCTGCAGCATGTCGCCGACCTTGCCGATGGCGCCTTCAGCCGTCTGCGACAGCGAGATGGCGTCGTTGGCGTTGCGGATGGCGACCGTGTTGCCACGCACTTGCGCATTCATGCGCTCGGCGATGGCCAGGCCTGCGGCGTCGTCCTTGGCGCTGTTGACACGCAGGCCCGAGGACAGCCGTTGCATCGAGGTCGACAGGGAAGACTGGCTCATGCTCAGGTTGCGCTGAGCGTTGAGGGAAACGGCGTTGGTATTGATCGAGAGGGCCATGGAAAACTCCAAAGGTTGATGACCACAGGCAAATGCCTGGCAGGCTTCCGCAGTCCGGACAACGTTCTTCACGGTGCCTGCCTGCAACTCCATCGGCGCGCCCCCCGCAGGGGGTTTGCCGCCGGAACTCGCCCGGGCCTCGCCGCTTCAGAAACACACCGCCTTCCCGAGGGAAAAAGAGGTGCTCCCGATCCGTCTTGGTCCGGACCCCGCGCTGCAAATTGACAGCGCGTTGGGTGTCTTTTCGTCCGGGCCCTGGAAACCTTTAGGCCCGTTTCCTGGCGGCCTTGCTGGGCGAATAAACCCTGGTAAGCGGCCCATATCGGCCGTTGTGCGCCGGGCTGTAGGGCTGTTTTTCCGCAGCTGCGCGCCCGTCAGACAGGCGCTGCGCCCGCGCCTGCGGGCCGGCGAGCGGGCGGGGTCAGCGTGCGGCGGTGGGGGCCGCAGCGGGCCGGGCTTGGGCGCGGCGCTGGTAAAGCGCGGCCAGGCTGAGCGCGGCGTGTTCGCCGGTCTGCTCCAACTGCAGGCCGTGGGTGGCCGCGGGCGTGCTGGCGGGCGTGCGCGAGAGGCGCAGCGCCTGCTGCCAGGCGTCTTCGGCCATGGGCAGCACGGCGGCGGCATCGGCCGGTTGGTCTTCGGCCCAGTTCCAGAAGACGTTGCCCACGGTCAGCATGAAGTAGGCGCTGTCGGCATAACGCTGCAGCTCGGCCTCCAGCAGCTCGGCGGCCACGCCCCACTCGCCCAGGGCCTGCAGCACCACCAGCATGCGGCGCACGAGGTCGCCGCGGTAGCTGGCGCGCGGGCCCACGCGTTGCAAGGCCTGCGCGTAGGCGCCAGCGGCTTCGGCATGGGCCTGGCGCAGCGCCAGTTCGCCGCCCAGCTGGTACAGCAGGTAGGGGTCTTGCGGTTGCTCTGCCAGCGCCAGGCGCAGTAGGCGTTCGTTGCGGTCGGCCTTGGCCTGCTTCTGCACGCTGGCGTAGCCGTCGTGCAGCAGGCGCAGGCCGCTGGGCGCAGCTGGCAGGGCGGTGTCGGGCTGTTCGTGGATGCGACCCTGGTAGCGCACGTGGCCGGGCAGCAGCCGGGCCACGGCGGCGGTGGCCACGCCTGCGCCCTGCGGGCCGTCGAAGGTGTTGCGGATGTCCACCAGGCCCAGCCGGTGCGGCGGCGTGCTGCGCCAGGCGGCCAGGGCCTCGGCGCCGCTGTCCAGCCATTCGTCGGCGTCCACCACCAGGTGCCAGTCGGCCCCGGCAGCGCGCAGCGCGGCGTTGCGAGCGGCGGCGAAGTCGTCACACCAGTCGAAATGCTGCACCTCGGCGCCAGCGGCACGGGCCAGGGCCACGGTGTTGTCGGTGGAGCCGGTGTCCAGCACCAGCATGCGGTCGACGTGGCCGGCAAAGCTGCGCAGGCAGCGGGCGATGCAACGGGCTTCGTTGCGCGCGATGACGACCAGGGCGAGGGTGTTCATCCCCCGGCATGCTGGGGCCGCTGCCGCGCGGCCAAGGCCCGAGCTGGGGGTGGGAAAGGGCGCTGTTCTGGCTTTCGGGGCTGCTTCAGCGTGGCCCGAGGAAGGTTTTCACCGGCACCACGCTGCGCGCCGGGTCTTCTTCCTGCGGCACGTGGCCCAGGCCTTCCAGCACCACCAGCTGGCTGCCGGCGATGCGGCGCGCGAAGTCTTGCCCGACGCTGGGCGGCACGAGGCGGTCGCGCGAGCCCCAGAGCAGCAGCGTGGGCGTGCTGACCGTGTTGATGCGCTCTTCGTGTTCGCCATTGACCATCTGCCGCACACGCAGGCCCAAGGCGCGGCGGTTGCCTTCGCGCAGCGCCAGCTCGTAGTGGCGGTCGATGAGGGCGTCGGTGACACGGGCAGGGTCGCCGTACACGCTGTGCAGCCCCTCGGCCACCAGCCCTTTGGAGAGCGCGAACTCGCCCAGCCGGCCCAGCACCGGCACGCGCGCCAGCTGAAAGGCCAGCGGCACCGCCTGCGGGGTGAAACGCGGGCCCACCGCGTCCACCAGCACCAGCCCGGCCACGCGTTGCGGCGCCATCACGGCGGTGCGCCAGGCCACCTCGCCGCCCAGCGAGTTGCCGGCGATCACCACCTGCTGCAGCTTCAGGCTGTCCAGCAGGTCGAGCACGAAGCGCGCATAGACGTCGCCGTGGTAGTTGTCGCGCTCGTAGGCGCCCTCGAAAGGCCCGGTGAGGCCGAAGCCCGGCAGGTCGAAGCTGATGACACGCCGTTGGCCCTTCAGCGCCCGGGCCCAGCCCTCCCAGGTGTGCAGGCTGGACGAGGTGCCGTGGATCAGCAGCAGCGGCGGCGGCGTGCCGGCCGCCCCGTCGTGGCGCGGGCCTTCGTCACGGAAGTGCACGGTCTGGCCTTTCACGTCGATGAAGTCCGACGGCGCCGGCGCCCAGCGCGCCACCAGGCCTTCGGCCGGCACATCGGGCGCACGCAGCAAGGCCAGCGCGATGGCGCTCAGGATCAAGAGCAGCCCCACGGCCCGCTGCACCCACATCACCATCGTCGCGCCGTTCTCGTTGCTGCCAGGACTGCGGCGCATTCTAGGCAGGGGGGGCTCTCTAGAATGCCGCGATGAGCTTCGTCCACCTGCGCACCCACACCGAATATTCCGTCGTCGATGGCAGCTTGCGCATCAGCGACGCTGCCGCCGCCGCGCGCCAGGACGGCCAGCCCGCGCTGGCCATCACCGACCTGAACAACCTCTTCGGCGCCGTCAAGTTCTACAGCGCCTGCCGCGGCAAGGGCGTGCAGCCGCTCATCGGCGCCGACGTGCTGCTGGAGCCCCAGGCGGCGCTGACCGGCGGTGAAAAACAGGCCAGCCGCCTGCTGCTGCTGGTGCAGAACAAGCAGGGTTACCTGAACCTGAGCGAACTGCTGGCGCGCGCCTGGGTGGGCAATGTGCAGCGCAACCAGGCCTGGCTGAAGTGGGAGTGGTTCGAGACCCTGGGCGAAGGCCTGATCGCGCTGAGCGGTGCCGACCTCGGGGCGGTGGGCATGGCCCTGCTGGCCGGCGACACCGAACGCGCCGCGATGGTGGCGCACAAGCTGGCCGGGCTGTTCCCGGGCCGCTTCTACCTGGAGGTGCAGCGCGCCGGCCTGCCCACCAACGAGGCCCATGTGCGCGCCGCCGCGCCGCTGGCCGCGCAGCTGCAGCTGCCGCTGGTGGCCACGCACCCCATCCAGTTTCTGGAAGCCGACGATTTCGACGCCCACGAAGCGCGTGTGTGCATCGCCGAGGGCGAAACCCTGGCCAACCCGCGCCGCATCAAACGTTTCACGCGCGACCAGCACTTCAAGACCGCGGCCGAGATGCGCTCGCTCTTTGCCGACCTGCCTTCAGCGCTGGAGAACACGCTGGAGATCGCGCGGCGCTGCCACCTCACGCTGGTGCTGGGCAAGCCGCAGCTGCCCGATTTCCCGACGCCGCTGCAGGCCGATGGCACGCGTTTGCCCATGGACGCCTACTTCCGCCAGCTCTCGCACGAGGGGCTGGAGAAGCGGCTGCTGGCGCTCTTCCCCGACGAAGCGCAGCGCGACAAGGAACGCCCGCGCTACGTGGAAAGGCTGGAGTTCGAGCTCGGCACCATCATCAAGATGGGCTTCCCGGGCTACTTCCTCATCGTTTCTGACTTCATCGTCTGGGCCAAGGCCAACGGCTGCCCGGTGGGCCCGGGCCGGGGTTCGGGCGCAGGTTCGCTGGTGGCCTATGCGCTCTTCATCACCGACCTCGACCCGCTGTACTACAAGCTGCTCTTCGAACGTTTCCTGAACCCCGAGCGGGTGTCGATGCCCGACTTCGACATCGACTTCTGCCAAGGCAACCGCGACCGCGTCATCGAGTACGTGAAAGACAAGTACGGCCGCGAGGCCGTGAGCCAGATCGCCACCTTCGGCACCATGGCCAGCAAGGCCGCGCTGCGCGACGTGGGGCGTGTGCTGGGCATGGGCTACGGGCATGTGGACAGCGTGGCCAAGCTGGTGCCCGGCCTGCCCGGCAAGACCTACACGCTGGCGCCCGTGCCCGCCGACCCGAAAGACAAGGACGGCGGCGTCATCTACGTGCGTGAAGAGGTGCCCGAGCTCGAGCAGCGCGAGAAGGCCGAAGAAGAGGTGGCCGAGCTGCTGAGCCTGGCCATACGGGTGGAAGGCCTGGTGCGCAACGTCGGCATGCACGCCGGCGGCGTGCTGATCGCGCCGGGCAAGATCACCGACTTCTGCCCGCTCTACCAGCAGCCCGGCAGCGACAGTGCTGTGAGCCAGTACGACAAGGACGACGTCGAGGCCATCGGCCTGGTGAAGTTCGACTTCCTGGGCCTGGCCACGCTCACCATCCTGGAGCTGGCCCGCACCTACATCCGCCAGCGCCGGCCCAAGCTGGCCGACTTCGAATACGAGAAGCTGCCGCTGAACGACGCGCGTGTCTACAAGCTCTTCAGCGACGGCCTGACCGAAGCCGTGTTCCAGTTTGAAAGCCGCGGCATGCAGGGCATGCTGCGCGAGGCCAAGCCCAGCCGCCTGGAAGACCTGATCGCGCTGAACGCCATGTTCCGGCCCGGGCCGATGGAGAACATCCCGAGCTTCTGCGCGCGCAAGAACGGCAAGGAAGACATCGTCTACCCGCACCCGCTGCTGGGCCCGGTGCTCGATGAAACCTATGGCATCTTTGTCTACCAAGAGCAGGTGATGCAGGCCGCGCAGGTGCTGGGCGGCTACAGCCTGGGCGGCGCCGACCTCTTGCGCCGCGCCATGGGCAAGAAGAAGGCCGAAGAGATGGCCAAGCACCGCGGCATCTTCCGCGAAGGTGCGGCCAAGCTGAACATCGCGCCCGAGAAGGCCGATGAGGTCTTCGACCTGATGGAGAAGTTCGCGGGCTACGGCTTCAACAAGAGCCATGCCGCGGCTTATTCACTGCTGGCCTACCACACGGCCTGGATCAAGGTGCACTGCACGGCGGAGTTCTATGCCGCCAACATGACCATCGAAGCCGACAACACCGACAAACTCAAGGTGTTACTGGCCGATGCCAAGCTCTTCGGCATCAGCTTCCAGCCGCCCGATGTGAACCGCGGTACCGCGCGCTTCGAGCCGGTGGACGACAAGACCATCCGCTACGGCCTGGCCGCGGTGAAGGGCACGGGGCAGGGCGCCATCGAGGCCATCGTGGCGGCGCGCGAGGGCCTGGGTGCCCACGCGGGCGCCGGCGGCGGGCCCTTCCACAGCCTCTTCGATTTTTGTGCGCGGGTCGACCGCAAGGCGGTGAACAAACGTGCGGTGGAAGCGCTGGTGAAAGCCGGTGCTTTCGACCTGCTGCACCCCGACCGCGCCAGCACGCTGGCCAGCGTGGGCCTGGCCTTCGAATGGGCCGACACGCAGGACGCCAACGCGCTGCAGGTGGGCCTGTTCGACATGGGCGACAGCCACGGCAGCAGCACGCAAGAGCCGGCGCTGGTGGCCGTGCCCGCCTGGGACGTGCGCGAACGCCTGGTGCAGGAAAAAACAGCGATCGGCTTCTACCTCTCGGGCCACCTCTTCGACGCCTGGAAGGACGAGGTGCGCCGTTTCGCGCGCCGGCCCATCGCCGAGCTGGTGGACAGCCGCGAGCCCCAGCTGCTGGCCGGCATCGTCACCGACCCGCGCAGCGTCAACGGCATGCGCGGCAAGGTGGTGATCTTCAAGCTCGACGACGGCACCGAGGCCGTGGAAGCGGTGGCGCAGGACGAAATCTTCGCCGAGCGCCGCGAACTGATGGCCGAAGACACGCTGCTGCTGGTGCAGGGCAAGGTGCAGCCCGACCGCTTCGGCGGCGGCCTGCGGCTGAACGTGACGCAGGTGTGGGACCTGCCCGCAGCGCGTGCACGTTTCGGCCGCCACCTGGCCGTGCAACTGGGCGCCGGGGCGCCACCGCCCGTGGCCGACGTGCTGCGCCTGTGGCCGGCACGGCGGGTGGACGGTGAACACGGCGAACTCGTGCAAGGCCTGCCCATCCGCCTGCAGCTGCAGCGCGGGAGGGCGGTGGCTGAGATCGACCTCGGTGACGACGCACGCTTCTGGCCCTGCGACGAGGCGCTGGGCCGCTGGCGCAGCCTGGCCCAGGGGCAGGCTGCGGTTGTGTACGAATGAAACCAAGGTCGCCGCGGCGGGAACCCCAGCCGTTGTTGAGGTACACACGGTCTGTGTTGAACCCTGGAGTCTGCTCATGAAGCACTTGCTTGCCACCCCCGCCGCGCTGCGCGCCGGCCTTGCCACCGTGCTCACGGCCTGCGCAGCGCTCATCGCGGTGGCCCCGGCCCAGGCCGCCGATGTTGATGTGGGCGTCTCCATCGGCATCAGCCAGCCGGGTGTCTACGGTCGCATCGACATCGGGCGTTTCCCGCAACCGCAGGTCATCGTCGCGCAGCCCGTCATCGTGCAGCGCCCGGTGCAGGAGGTGCGCGTGCAACCGGTCTACCTGTGGGTGCCGCCCGGCCACCGCAAAGACTGGAAAAAGCATTGCCGCGACTACAACGCCTGCGGTGTGCCGGTGTACTTCGTGCGGCACGACTGGTACGACCAGAAGGTGCGCCGTGGCGGGCGTGACCATGACGACGATCACCGTGGCCGTGGCAAGGGCCACGACAAGAACGATCACAAACACGGCGATCGCGGCCACGGCAAGGGCAAGGACCGCGACTGAAGCGGCTGAGCCCAGGCCCCGGCGGGTGTGCGGGCTGGCGCTAGAGTCGGGGCATGCATGAGACGCCCCTCACAGCCCTGGTCTTGAGCGGCGGCGGGGCCCGCGCCGCCTACCAGGTGGGGGTGCTCAAGGCGCTGGCCCGCATGCGGCGCCAGACCCTGGGGCCGCTGGCGCGGCAGAACAACCCCTTCGGCGTCATCTGCGGCACCTCGGCCGGTGCCATCAACGCCGCTGCGCTGGCCTGCCAGGCCGACCGTTTCGAGGCGGCGGTCGACGTCGTGGCCAAGGTCTGGCAGAACTTCCACGCCGATCAGGTGTACCGCGCCGATTCGCTGGGCGTCATCCGCTCGGGCGCGCAGTGGCTGACCATGGTGTCGCTGGGTTGGGTGATAGCGCGCTGGCGGCGCGCGCGCCCGAAGTCACTGCTCGACAACAGCCCGCTGGCCGAGCTGCTGCAAAGGCTGGTACCGCTGGACCGCCTGCCGCTGATGCTGGCCCAGGGGCATCTGCAGGCCCTGGCCGTCACCGCCAGCAGCTACAGCAGCGGCGAGCACTACACCTTTTACGAGGCCGCCCGCGCCATCACGCCGTGGCAGCGCTCGCAGCGCCAGGCCGTGCCGGCAAGGCTGACGCAGGCCCATCTGCTGGCCTCGTCGGCGATTCCCTTCGTGTTCCCGGCCACACGCATCGACAGCGCGCAGGAAGGCGGCTGGTTCGGCGATGGCTCGATGCGCCAGACCGCGCCGCTGTCACCGGCCGTGCATCTTGGCGCGCAGCGCCTGTTCATCGTGGGCGTGGGGCGCATGCAAGAGCCCGTGGGGCGGCATGTCGAGGCCGCGGGCTACCCGACGCTGGCGCAGATCGCCGGCCACGCGATGTCGAGCATCTTTCTCGACGCGCTGGCGGTGGATGTGGAGCGCATGAAGCGCATCAACCGCACGCTGGCGCTGCTGCCCGATTCAGCGCTGGCCGACACGCCGCTGCGGCCGCTGGAGACCCTGGTGATCTCGCCCTCGCAGCGCCTGGACGACATCGCTTCGCGCCACCTCGGCGCGCTGCCGGCCCCGGTGCGCGGCCTCTTGCGTGGCGTGGGGGTGGGTGGCCAGGGCACGCAGGCGCGCGGCGCCGCGCTGGCGAGCTACCTGCTGTTCGAGGCGCCTTACACGCAGGAACTCATCGCCTTGGGCGAGGCCGACACCGAAGCGCGGCGCGACGAGGTGCTGCGCTTCTTCGGCTGGGACACCCTGGCCGCCGGGCGCCGCCGGGCCGAGCCCGGGGAGCCCGACCTGCTGCTGCCTTGACGCCGCGGGCCGCAGGGGCGGTCGTTCCCGGAGCGGTGGCAGCAGCAGGTTCGGGCCGGGCGGGCACCCCGGCACGCGAGTTCACTCGCCTGCCTTGGCGGCCTTGTCTGCCTTCTTGACCTTGGCTTCCTTCTTCTCCGCCGGCGCCGGCATGGCCTTGGCGTCGAAGGTGCCGCCGCCCACCGTCAGGCCGGCCTGCGAAAAACGAGCGGCATTGCCCGGGCCGATGCCACCGACACGCTCGACGAGGTCGTTCCAGTCTTTGAAGGCGCCGGTCTTGCGCGCATCGACGATCTTGGCCGACAGCCCCGGGCCGATGCCCTTGACGGTTTCGAGGTCGGCGCGCGTGGCCTGGTTGGCGTCCACCGCGGCGAAGGCGTTGAGGCTGAACAGCGCGATGGCGAGGCTGGTGATGAAGTTGCGGATCATGGTGAAAGCTCCTGGATGAGGGGGTTGCTGAGGGGTTTCAGGCCCTGGGCGTCTGCGTCTTGCGTTGAATTCGCTTCGGGCTGGAACGCATTCTTCGCAGCGGGGCCGGACCCGTCTGTCCCCCGCGGCGGGGCAAGGCGGGGGCCCCCGGTCGGCGGTGGCCTTTGGCACCCCCGGGCGGGGGACGGCGTCCGGGCCGGGCCTCAGCGCCCGCTAACCAGGGCGCTTTCCACAGCCGCCTGCACCTGGGCGACGGTCGGCCAGGCCGCACCGCCAGGCGCCGGCTGCACCACCTGCACGCCGGCGCCCCAGGGTTGCCACAGGCGCGGGTCGCTCGGCCCCATCACCGAGACCAGCGGCGTGCCCACGGCCGCGGCGATGTGGCCCGGCCCGGTGTCGTTGGAGACCATCAGCGCGGCTTCCTGCAGCAGGGC
The DNA here is from genome assembly GCA_963788035.1 of uncultured beta proteobacterium. Taxonomy (GTDB): domain Bacteria; phylum Pseudomonadota; class Gammaproteobacteria; order Burkholderiales; family Burkholderiaceae_C; genus Rubrivivax. The sequence continues at coordinate 381,361 of CAWBFC010000005.1, read as the reverse complement.
CGCGTAGGTGCCGAGCTTCACGCCCGGCAGCACCGTGGCGCTGGCAAATCGCGCCTGTGCCTCGGCCTCTTCGCCCGGGCCGGGGCACACCACCACGGCGCGGCCGTAGCGCGGCAGCACCTCGGCGGCGAACTCGGGGAAGGCGGGCCAGGTCTTGTCCTGGCCCGACCAGGTGCCGCCGGCGAAGGGGCAAATGAAAAGGCTGCCGGCGCCCAGGCCGTGCGCGGCGCGCAGCGCACGCGCGGCCTCGGCGTGCTGGGCGCTGACGCGCAGGCCGATCTGCGCCGGCGCTTCGGCCGCGGCCTGCAGCAGTGCATCGCCCAACTGCCAGTAGACGCGCAGTTCGTGCAGGCCGCGTTGGCGCGGCACGGCGCGGCCCAGCAGCAGGCTGCGGCCTTCCCAGGCGTGGCCCAGGGCGCGCAGGCCGGCAAGGCGGAATTCCAGCGCGCTGGAGAAAGAATCGGGCAGGCACAGCGCGTTCAGGCGCCGCGTGAAGCCGGGGTCTTCGGCGAGCGCGGCGGCGCGCAGCCGCCGCAGCAGCGTGATGCGCTCGCGCGTGCCCGCGGGCAGGCTGTGCACCGGCCAGCCGTGGCCCGCAAGCAGCTCTTTCGCCCAGCCCTTGCCCACCAGTTGCAAGGCGTAGCCCGCGTCGTGCAGGCGCTGCAGCAGCGGCACCGCGAGCGTGACGTCGCCGACCCAGTTGCGCAGGCGGACGATCAGCGGGCGGCTAGGCGCAGGCATGGGCGGCACATAATGGAAAAGCATTCTGCCAGCCAAGAACAATGAACCTGCCCGACAGCGGCGCCGCCACGGCGCCTTCCCTGCCCAGCGCCGCCGCGGTGCTGGCCCTGCACGACCGCCTGCTCGCCACCCCCAGCTGGCCGCAGCAGGCCCCGGCCACCGACGGCGGCGGTCTGTGGCATTGGGTGCAGACCAACCACCGCAACAACAGCCTGTTGTGGGCCGAGGAAGACCTGGCGCGGCGCACCACGGTGGCGGCCGAGGCCATCGCCGCGAACAAGCGTGCCATCGACGGCTACAACCAGGCGCGCAACGACGCCACCGAGCGTGTCGACGAGATCCTGCTGGTGGCGCTGGGGCTGGTCGACCCGGCCTCGGCGCGCACCGATGCGCCGGTGTCCACCGTGCCGGCCAGCGCGCGCCTGAACAGCGAAACCGCCGGCAGCATGATCGACCGCCTGTCCATCATGGCGCTGAAGGCCCACGCGATGCGCCAGCAGACCTTGCGCAGCGATGTGGACGAGGCCCACCGCGCTGCCAGCACTGTGAAGCTGCAGCGCCTGCTGCAGCAGCGCGACGACCTCGCCGGCTGCCTGGACGCCCTGCTCGCCGATGCCGCCGCCGGGCGGGCTTACTTCAAGGTCTACCGCCAGTTCAAGATGTACAACGACCCGCGTTTCAACCCCGAGCTTGTGAAGGAACAACGCGGTGCCTGAGGCCGTGGCGAGAGCGATTCGCGCGAAAGGCGGCCGATGCGGCTGTTGATCGTCAAGACCTCGTCGATGGGCGACGTCGTGCACGCCACGCCGGTGGTCAACGACATCCTGCGCCATCACCCCCAGGCCGAGATCGACTGGCTGGTGGAAGCGCCTTTTGCCGCCATTCCGCAGATGCACCTGGGCGTGCGGCGCGTGCTGCCCATGGCCTGGCGCAAGTGGCGGCACCAACTGCTGCAGCCGGCCACCTGGCGCGCCATGGGGCAGCTGCGCAGCGAACTGCGCCGTGGCCGCTACCAGGGCGTGCTGGACCTGCAGGGCCTGATCAAGAGCGCCTTGTGGGCCCGCCAGGCGCGGACCCCGGTGCTGGGCTATGACGCCGCGAGTGCCCGCGAAGGTGGCGCCGCCTGGTTCTACAAGCACCAGGCTGCCGTACCGAAAGACCTGCAGGCCGTGTTGCGTTGCCGGCTGCTGGCCGCGGCCCACCTGGGTTACCGGGTCGAAGGCGCGCCCGATTTCGGCCTGCGTGCGCCGGCACCCACGTGGCAGCCGCGTTCGGCCTACGCGGTGCTCATCCCCAACGCCAGCCGCCCCGAGAAGCTCTGGCCCGAGCGCCACTGGGTGGCGGTGGGCAAACGGCTGCAGGAGCGCGGCTGCATGCCGGTGGTGCTGTGGGGGCGCGACGAAGAGCAGACCCTGGCCGAGCGCATCGCGGCCAGCTGCGATGGTGATGTGCCGCCCTTTCTGCGTGTGGGCGAGATGGCGGCCGTGCTGGCCGGCGCCCAGGCCGTCGTGGGGCTGGACACCGGTTTCACCCACCTGGCGGCCGCGCTGGGCAGGCCCACGCTGGGCATCTACTGCGACCACGAGCCCGGCCTGGCCGGCATCACCGGCAATGGCCGCGTGGCCAGCATCGGCGGCAAGGGCCAGGTTCCCGGCCGCGCCGAGGTGCTGGCGCTGATGGCGCAGCAGTTGGGGCTCTAGGCCACGGCCGCGGGGCTTACAGCGCGTCCAGGCGCTGCGTGGGGTAGCTGTCCCAGGTGAGGCAGCCCGGGCACTGCCAGTAGTAGTGCTGCGCCTCGAAGCCGCAGGCGGCACAGCGGTAACGCTGCAAGGGTGCGGCGCCGCGTTTGACGGCGGCCTGCAGCAGGGGCTGCACCTCGTCGGACCACTGGCCGGCCGGCACGGCCAGCAGACGCTGCGCGCCTGACAGCGTGGGCTGGTGCTGCAACTGGGCCAGCAGGCGCGGCAGGCGGGCCGGGTCGGCCGGGTCTTCCAGGGCTTCGAGCGCCTGCACCAGTTCCAGTGCGGGCAGCCGGGCCAGCGCCTGCGTCAGCACGGCGTGGGCGTCGCCGCTGCGGCCGGCGGCATGTGCCGCGCGCGCATAGTCGGCCGCCACCAGCAGGAAGGCCGCCGCCTGGCCGTCCAGCAGGGCCTGCCAGGTGTCCAGGGCACGTGCCGGCTGCCCGGCTTTCATCAGGCGATGGCCGGTCAGCAGCACCGGGCGAGCGGCTTGTGGCGCGGCTTCACGCGCACGCTGCAGCGCGGCTTCGGCGTCGAAGGGCTGGCCGGCGGCGTCGGCCGCTTCGGCCAGCTCGCATTCGTAGTGCGCAATGCGCGAGCCGAATGCGCCGGTGCCCGCAGCTTCCAGCTGGCGCGCCACGGCGGCGGCGCGCTGCCAGTCGCGGCTGCGCTCGAACAGCGACAGCAGCGCCAGCCTGGCCTCGCCATCGAAGGCCGTGCCTTCCAGCGCTTGCCAGGCGGCCTCGGCACGGTCGAAGAGGCCGGCTTTCATGAAGTCTTGCGCCAGCGCGCGCTGCGCGCGTTCGTGGTCGCCGGCCTTCAGGTCGCTGCGGCCCATCAGGTGCTGGTGCACGCGCACCGCGCGCTCGAACTCGCCGCGACGGCGGAAGAGGTTGCCCAGCGCAAAGTGCAGCTCGGTGGTGTCGGGGTCGTTCTGCACCGCCTCGATGAAGGCGTCGATGGCCTTGTCCTGCTGTTCGTTGAGCAGCAGGTTCAGACCCTTGAAGTAAGCCCGTGGCGCGTCTTCACGCTCGCGCTTGAGCTGTTTCAGGTCGAAGCGAGAAGCCATCCAGCCCAGAGCGAAGGCCACAGGCAGGCCGATCAGCAGCCACTGCAGGTCGAAGTCCATCGGCGGCTACAGGCCTTCGCGGGGGGGGTGTTCCGGCCCGAATTCGCTGGGCAACAAGCTGCTGGGCGGCGCGCTGGCGGCGGGTGCAGGATCGGGTGTATTGCGTTTGGCCACACGCCGCTGGTGCCACCAGCTGGGCAGCATGGCCATCACGCCGATGGCGCAGCCGGCGGCGAAGGCCACCAGCACCACGATGACCATGGGCGTGCGCCATTCCACCCCGAAAAACCAGCGCACGGTGGCCGCTTGCTGGTTGTTCAGCGCAAAGGCGAACAGCGTGAAGAAGATGAAGGCCCAGAACAGCCTGGCGAGGAAGCGCATGCAGCCCGGATTCTAGGTGGCGCCGGTACACCGGCCAATGCGCGAGCGCGAGCGCGCGGTGCTTCAGGCCTTGCGGTCTTCGCCGTCGGCGGGCGCGGGCAGTTGATCGTCCACCGCCTCGCGCAAGGCCTTGCCGGGCTTGAAGTGCGGCACCAGCTTTTCAGGAATGACGACCTGCTCGCCACTGCGCGGGTTGCGGCCCATGCGCGGCGGGCGCCGGTTGATGCTGAAGCTGCCGAAGCCGCGGATCTCGATGCGGTGGCCGCGCGCCAGGGCATCGCTCATCGCATCCAGGATGGTCTTCACGGCGAACTCGGTGTCGCGCTGCGTGAGCTGCGAGAAGCGCTCGGCCAGGCGGGTGACGAGATCGGAACGTGTCATGGGGCTGCTGCAGGAAAAGACGGCCCGGTTGGTGGCGGGCCGCCCTGAATGAAGAAGCCCGCGCGCCCGGGGGCGGCGCGGGCCATTGGCACGGGGAACTCAAAGGCCGGGGCCGGCGCTGCACCAGGCAGCACCGGCCGGCCGCGGCTTATTCGCCGCGGTTGTCGAGCTTGGCGCGCAGCAGGGCGCCCAGGCTCGTGGTGCCGGCGTTTTCACGCTCGTTCACCTGGCTCAGGCGCTGCATGGCCTGTTGCTCGTCGGCGTTGTCCTTGGCCTTGATCGACAGCTGGATGCTGCGCATCTTGCGGTCGACGTTGATGACCATCACGCTGACTTCGTCGCCTTCCTTCAGCACGTTGCGCGCGTCTTCCACGCGGTCACGGCTGATTTCGCTGGCGCGCAGGTAGCCGGTGACGTCTTCGTTCAGCTGGATCTCGGCGCCGCGCGGGTCGACGCTCTTGACCTTGCCGTTGACCACAGCGCCACGGTCGTTGATCGTGGTGAAGCTGGTGAAGGGGTCGGTGTCGAGTTGCTTGATGCCCAGGCTGATGCGCTCGCGCTCCACGTCCACGGCCAAGACGATGGCGTCGACTTCCTGGCCCTTCTTGTAGTTGCGCACGGCGGTTTCGCCCGGCTCGTGCCACGACAGGTCGGACAGGTGCACCAGACCGTCGATGCCGGCGGAGAGGCCGATGAAGACGCCGAAGTCGGTGATGCTCTTGACCGGGCCCTTGACGCGGTCGCCGCGCTTGACCGTGGTGCTGAACTCTTCCCACGGGTTGGCCTTGCACTGCTTCATGCCCAGGCTGATGCGGCGCTTGTCTTCGTCGATCTCCAGGACCATGACTTCGACTTCTTCGCCCAGGGTGACGACCTTGGCGGGAGCGACGTTCTTGTTGGTCCAGTCCATCTCGGAGACGTGCACCAGGCCTTCGATGCCCGGCTCGATCTCGACGAACGCGCCGTAGTCGGCGATGTTCGTGATCTTGCCGAACAGGCGGGTGCTGTTCGGGTAGCGGCGGCTCACGCCGTGCCACGGGTCGTCGCCCAGCTGCTTCAGGCCCAGGCTGACGCGGTTCTTCTCGGCGTCGAACTTCAGCACCTTGGCCGTCAGCTCTTGGCCGACCGTCACCACTTCGCTCGGGTGACGGACACGGCGCCAGGCCATGTCGGTGATGTGCAGCAGGCCGTCGATGCCACCCAGGTCGACGAAGGCGCCGTACTCGGTGATGTTCTTGACCACGCCGTTGACGATGGCGCCTTCGCTCAGGGTCTCGAGCAGCTTGGCGCGCTCTTCGCCCATCGACGCTTCCACCACAGCGCGGCGGCTCAGCACCACGTTGTTGCGCTTGCGGTCGAGCTTGATGACCTTGAACTCCATGGTCTTGCCTTCGAACGGCGTCATGTCCTTGACAGGACGCGTGTCGAGCAGGCTGCCAGGCAGGAAGGCGCGGATGCCGTTGACCAGGACGGTCAGGCCGCCCTTGACCTTGCCACTGACCGTGCCGGTGACGAATTCGCCGCTTTCCAGCGAGTTCTCCAGGCTCATCCACGAAGCCAGGCGCTTGGCCTTGTCGCGGCTGAGGATGGTGTCGCCGTAGCCGTTCTCGACGGCGTCGATGGCCACCGAGACGAAGTCGCCGACTTGAACTTCCAGCTCGCCCTGGTCGTTCTTGAATTCTTCGATCGCGACGTAGCTCTCGCTCTTCAGACCGGCGTTCACCACGACGTGGTTGAACTCGATGCGCACGACTTCAGCGGAGATGACCTCGCCGACGCGCATGTCGTTGGACTTGAGCGACTCTTCGAACAGGGCCGCGAATTCGGACATGCCACCCTTGGCGGTGACGGTAGTGGTAACGGACATGAGTTTCCTGAGTACCCGGAGGAGTTGACAGCAGAGCCGGGCGTGCGTGCGGCGGGTGCCGCGGTTGGGGTTGAACACCCCGCACACCCATGGGCCTGACGGCCACTGCGGGAGGTGTGCGGGACCTCTGGCGTACTAGCTGCGGGCCGGGAAGGGCCGGCGGCCTTGCCACCAGCTCAACACCTGTTGCACCGAGTCTTCGACGCTGAGGTTCGAGTTGTCCAGCAAGTACGCATCTTCGGCGGGCTTCAAGGGGGCCACGGCCCGGTTTTTGTCACGGGCGTCGCGGGCCTCAAGGTCTGCGCGAAGGTCGTCGATGCTAGCCGGAATTCCCTTGGAAATCAACTGCTTATGGCGCCTCTCGGCCCGCGTGGCGGCACTGGCGGTGAGGTAAACCTTCAGTGGCGCGGCGGGGAAGATGACCGTGCCCATGTCGCGCCCGTCGGCCACGAGGCCGGGCGCGCGGCGGAAGGCCAGCTGCAGGTCTTGCAGCGCGTGGCGCACGGCCGGCAGCGCCGAGATGCGACTGGCGCGCAGGCCGGCTTCTTCGGTGCGCAACTGTTCGCTGACTTCGCGCCCGCGCAGCCAGGCGCGGCTGCCCTCGGGGCCGTGGCCGAAACGCAGGTCCAGCAGGCCGGCCAGGCGGGCGAGCGCCTGCTCGTCGGTGTCAGCCACGCCGTCCCACTGCGCGGCCAGGCCGGTGGCGCGGTAAAGGGCACCGGAGTCCAGCAGCACGTAGCCGAGTGCATCGGCCACGGCCGCGGCCAAAGTGCCTTTGCCCGAGGCCGTGGGGCCGTCGATGCAGATCACGGGGATGTCTTCGGTGCGCGCCGTCACCAGGGCCAGCAGGGCTTCGAAGTAATCGGGGAAGGTCTTGCCGACGCAGCGCGGCTCGAGGATGCGCATTGGGCAGCCGGCATCGGCAAGGCCGGTAGGCGCCAGCGGGTTGAAGGCGGCCAGAGACAGGCACATCGCCATGCGGTGGTCGTCGTAGGTGTGGATGGTGGCCGGGCGCCAGGCGCCCGCCGCCGGCGGCGTGACTTCGATGAAGTCGGGCCCCTCGATGACCGTGGCACCCACTTGGCGCAGTTCCGTGGCCATCGCGGCGATGCGGTCGGTTTCCTTCACCCGCCAGCTGGCGATGCCGCTCAGGCGCGTCGTGCCTTCGGCGTACAGCGCCATCACGGCCAGTGTCATCGCGGCGTCGGGGATGTGCTTGCAGTCGAGGTCGATCGCCGCCAGCGGCCAGCGGCCGCGGTGCACCTCCAGCCAGCCCGGGCCGCTCTTGACCTGCGCGCCCATGGCCACCGCCGCGTCGACGAAGCGGATGTCGCCCTGGATGCTGTCGCTGCCCACGCCTTCGATGCGCACTGGCGCGCCGCCGTGCGCCGCGATGGCGCCCAAGGCGACGAAGTACGAGGCCGAGGAAGCATCGCCCTCCACGTGCACCGCGCCCGGCGAGCGGTAGGCGCTGCCCTGCGGGATGGTGAAACGCTGCCAGCCTTCTTGCCGCACCGCGATGCCGAAGCGCTGCAGCAGGTTCAGCGTGATGCTGATGTAGGGCTGGCTGATGAGCTCGCCCTCGACCTCGATGCTGATGTCGCGCGGCGCGCTCACCAGCGGCAGCGCCAGCAGCAGCGCGGTGAGGAACTGGCTGGAGACATCGCCGCGCACGCGGATGGGCCGGTCGGTGGCCAGTTGACCACCGGCCGTTCCTGACAGCAGCAGCGGCGGGTAGCCCGGCGTGCCGAGGTCTTCAACCGTGCAGCCCAGCGGCCGCAGCGCGTCCACCAGGTCGCCGATGGGGCGCTCGTGCATGCGCGGCACGCCGCGCAGCGTGTAGCGCCCGCCCTGCGTGGCCGCCAGCACCGCCAGTGCCGCCGCCAGCGGGCGCATCGCCGTGCCGGCGTTGCCCAGAAAGAGGACGGCCTCGGCCACCGCCAGGCGCCCGCCCAAGCCGGTGAGGTGCAGCACGCGATGCCGGCCTTCGCCCTGCCACTGAAGGCCGCAGCCCAGCGTGGCCAGCGCGTCGAGCATCACACGCGTGTCGTCGCTGTCCAGCAAATCATGCACGGCGGTGGTGCCACTGGCCAGGCCGGCCAGCAGCAGCACGCGGTTGCTGATGCTCTTGCTGCCGGGCAGGCGCACCGTGCCCGAAGCGCCGGTCAGCGGCGGAAGATCGAGAAAGGGGATGTCGTGCATGCGCGCAGGGCGCTGCGGCCCCGGTGTCGGTTCAGGAAGAGGTGGGTGGCTTGCCGCTGCCGGGCACACGCGGGGCACCCATCTGCCAGCTGGCACGGCCTTCTGAGGGCCCGCGGATCAGACCCTCCAGCGCGTCGGCATTGCCTTCGCGCATCACATGCTCCAGCGCATCGAGCGCCTGGCGGAAGCGCTGGCTTTGCTTGAGCACCTCTTCGCGGTTGGCCACGAGGATGTCGCGCCAGGTTTCAGGGCTGCTGGCCGCGATGCGCGTGAAATCACGGAAACCGGGGCCGGCCAGCGAGAGAAAATCGCGCCCGGCCGGCTGGTTGACCACCGAGCTGAAGTAGGCAAAGGCCAGCAGGTGCGGCAGATGGCTCACGGCGGCGAAGGCGGCGTCGTGGTTCTCCGGTGTCATCTTCAGCACCTGCGCGCCAATGCTGCTCCAGACGTCGGTGGCCTTCTGCACCAACTCGGGCGCGGTCTGCTGCAAGGGCGTGAGGATGACCTGGCGGCCGTTGTACAGCGCTGCGTCGGCATGCTGAATGCCGGAGACCTCTTTGCCGGCGATGGGGTGGGCCGGCACGAAGGAGCCGATGCGTTCGCGCAGCACACGGCGCGCCGCGTCGACGACATCGCGCTTGGTGCTGCCCACGTCCATCACCAGCACACCGGGCTCGACGAGGTGGCGGATGGCCTTGAAGGTGGTTTCCGTCGCGGCCACCGGCACGGCGATGAGCACGATGTCGGAGCCCGAAACCGCCAGCAGCGCCGACTCGGCCGCGACATCGATGACACCCATGCGCTTGGCGCGCTCGGTGGTACTGGGCGACTTGCTATAGCCGATCACGCGCTTGACCAGACCGGCCCGCTTGAGCGCCAGCGCGAAGCTGCCGCCCATCAGGCCGCATCCGATGACGCCGAGTTGCTGGAACATGGTCAGCGCCCGCCCGGCCGCCCGAAGGGCACTGAACGCCCCCTCTGGGGGCAGCGAACGAAGTGAGCGTGGGGGTTCATTCAGTGCACGTCGATGGGGTAGGTGCCGAGGATCTTGAAGAAGGCGCAGACGGCGCGCAGTTCTTTCAGCGCGGCCTCGACCTTGGCCTCGTCGGGGTGGCCTTCGACATCGATGTAGAAGTAGTACTCCCACTGCCCCGAGCGTGCGGGCCGCGACTCGAAGCGGCTCATCGAGACGCCGTGGTTCTTCAAGGGCACCAGCATGTCGTGCACGGCGCCGGGCCGGTTGGTGACCGAGACCACGAGGCTGGTGCAGTCGTGCCCCGAGGCCTTGGGCGCGGGGTGCCGCGAGGGGTGGGTGACGATGGCAAATCGCGTGCGGTTGTGCGGGTCGTCCTGGATGGCTGGCGACACCACGTGCAGGCCGTACTCACTGGCCGCGCGCGTGCTGGCGATGGCCGCCAGCGCCGGGTTCAGGCCGGCCAGGCGCGCGCCCTCGGCATTGCTGGACACGGGGCGGCGTTCCACGTCGGGCAGGTGGTGGCTCAGCCAGCGGTGGCACTGCGCCAGCGCCTGCGGGTGGGCACAGATGGCCTCGATGCCGTGCAGCTCATCGAGCTTGCGCAGCAGGTTGTGGCGCACCACGAGGCTGGTCTCGCCGATGATGAAAAGCGGCGTCGTCAGGAAGAGATCCAGCGAACGCGCCACCACGCCTTCGGTGCTGTTTTCCACCGGCACCACGCCGAAGTCGGCCGCGCCGCTGGTGGCGGCATGCATCACCTCGTCGATGCTGGCGCAAGGCAGGCGCACCAGGCTGCTGCCGAAGTAGCCGAGGGCTGCCTCTTCGCTGAAGGTGCCGGCGGGGCCGAGGTAGGCCACGCGCGTGGGGGTTTCCAGGGCGCGGCAGGCCGACATGATCTCGCGCCAGATCGGCGCCACGCTGTCGTTCTTCAGCGGCCCGGGGTTCGCCGCCTTCAGGCCGTCGATGACCTGGGCCTCGCGCTCGGGGCGGAACACCACCGAGCCTTCGCGCTTCTTGATGTCACCGACCTCCAGCGCCAGCCCGGCACGCCGGTTCAGCAGCGCGAGCAGTTCGCGGTCGACGTTGTCGATGTGCTGGCGCAGCGCCAACAGTTCAGGGGCGACCCCCGTCGGTTCGGCCATCTTCGGGTGGAGCGGTGGCAGGTGGGACTCAGGGCTTCTTGGTCGAGGCCGCTGGCTTGGCACCGGCGGGTGCCGCAGGCTTGGGTTTGGCAGCCGGTGCAGCGGCTTCGGCGGGGGGCTGCAGCCGCGCGGCCACGGCCTGCTCCAGGGCCTGCACTTTGGGGCCGATCTCGCCCCGCGTCTCGGCAACCAGCTTTTCGCCGATGGCACGCTGCATGTCGCCACCCAGCGACTGGAACTTGCGGTTGGCCGCCGATTCCAGGACGCCTATGACTTCGCGCAGCTCTTCTTCGCTCATGCGCTCTTCGAGCAGCGCGCCGATGGTGCTGGGCGCCAGTTGCACGGCACGGCTGACGACAAAAGGCGTGGCCTCTTCGGCGTACTTGCGCGCATCGGCTTCGATGTCGCGGGCCAGGGCCTCACGTCGTTCGGCCGGCAGGCCTTGCAGCACCGGGCCCGCGCGTTGCAGCAGCTGCCGGGCCGGCTGCTCGGCCATCTGCCGCGCCATGGCTTCGATGCCGGGCTGTTGCAACTGCAGCACGCGGGCCACCAGCGCCTTCTTGGCTTCGGACGCTGGCGCAGCCGGGGCCGGAGCCGCGGCCGGTGCCGGTGCCGGGGTCTGGGCCAACACGCTGCCGGCGGCGACCAGCGCCGCGGTGATGAGGATCAGCTTGAATTTCACTCAGTTTCCTTCCGCACCGGCGTCGCCGGTGGTGTTGTCTTCGGCATCGGGGCCCGCAGCTTCGTGGCCCGAGGCGTCGTTCTCGACGATGCGTTGCAGGCCCGAAAGTTTGGCTCCGTTGTCCAGCGCGATGAGCGTGACGCCCTGCGTGGCGCGGCCGAGCTCACGGATCTCGCTGACACGCGTGCGCACCAGCACGCCCTTGTCGGTGATCAGCATGATTTCGTCCAGCGCCCGCACCAGCGTGGCCGCCACGACCTTGCCGTTGCGCTCGCTCTGCTGGATCGCGATCATGCCCTTGGTCCCGCGGCCGTGCCGGGTGTACTCGACGATGGACGTGCGCTTGCCATAGCCATTTTCGGTGGCGGTCAGCACGCTCTGCGTTTCGTCTTCGGCCACCAGCATGGCGATGACGCGCTGGCCGTCTTCCAGGGCCATGCCGCGCACGCCGCGCGCGGTGCGGCTGAGCGGCCGCACCTCGTCTTCGGCAAAACGCACGGCCTTGCCGCCGTCGCTGAACAGCATCACGTCGTGCTGCCCGTCGGTGAGGGCCGCGCCGATGAGGTGGTCGCCCTCGTCGAGATCGACGGCGATGATCCCGGCCTTGCGCGGATTGCTGAACTCGTCCAGCGAAGTCTTCTTCACCGTGCCCAGCACGGTGCTCATGAAGACGTAGTGATCGGCCGGGAAGCTGCGTGTGGCCCCGGTCAGCGGCAGGACCACCGTGACTTTCTCGCCGGCCTGCAGCGGGAACATGTTGACGATGGGCTTGCCGCGGCTGGCGCGGCTGCCCTGTGGCACTTCCCAGACCTTGAGCCAGTAGACACGGCCGCGGTCGCTGAAACACAGGATCCAGTCGTGCGTGTTGGCGATGAAGAGCTGGTCGACCCAGTCGTCTTCCTTGGTCTGCGTGGCCTGCTTGCCGCGGCCGCCACGCTTCTGCGCGCGGTACTCGGCCAGTGGCTGGCTCTTGATGTAACCCGTGTGGCTCAGTGTCACCACCATGTCGGTGGGCGTGATCAGGTCTTCGGTGCCGAGTTCCTGCGCGTTGTGCACCACCTCGCTGCGGCGGGCGCCGAGCTTGGTCTCGCCGAACTCGCGCTTCACGTCGCCGAGTTCGCTGCTGATGAGGGCCGTCACGCGCTCGGGCTTGGCCAGGATGTCCAGAAGGTCGGCAATCTCCGACATCACCTCGCGGTACTCGCCGATGATCTTGTCTTGCTCCAGGCCGGTCAGGCGCTGCAGTCGCATCTGCAGGATCTCTTGCGCCTGGTCGTCGCTCAGGCGGTACAGGCCGTCGGCCTGCAGGCCGTAGCTGGCAGGCAAGCCTTCGGGCCGGTAGGCGGCGCGGCCGCCGGGCGTGCTCTCTTCGGCGCGCGCGAGCATCTCGCGCACCATGCTGCTGTCCCAGGCCTTGGCCATGAGCGCGGCCTTGGCCACGGGTGGCGTGGGGCTGGTCTTGATGGTCTCGATGAAGTCGTCGATGTTGGCCAGCGCCACCGCCAAGCCCTCAAGCACATGGCCGCGTTCGCGCGCCTTCTTCAGCTCAAACACCGTGCGGCGCGTGATGACCTCGCGCCGGTGCTCCAGGAAGACCTCGATCAGGTCCTTCAGGTTGCACAGCTTGGGTTGCCCGTCGATCAGGGCCACCATGTTCATGCCGAAGGAATCCTGCAGCTGCGTCTGCTTGTACAGGTTGTTCAGCACCACTTCGGGCACTTCGCCGCGCTTGAGCTCGATGACGACGCGCATGCCGGACTTGTCGCTCTCGTCCTGGATGTGGCTGATGCCGTCGATCTTCTTCTCGTGGACGAGCTCGGCAATGCGCTCGAGCAGCGTCTTCTTGTTCACCTGGTAGGGGATCTCGTCGACGATGATCGCCTGGCGTTCGCCCTTGCCGATGTCCTCGAAGTGGCACTTGGCCCGCATCACCACCTTGCCGCGGCCGGTGCGGTAGCCCTCGCGAACGCCCGAGAGACCGTAGATGATGCCAGCGGTGGGGAAATCGGGAGCCGGCACGATTTCCATCAGTTCGTCGATGGTGGCGGCCGGGTTCTTCAGCAGGTGCAGGCAGGCGTCGACGACCTCGTTCAGGTTGTGCGGCGGGATGTTGGTGGCCATGCCCACCGCGATGCCGGCGCTGCCGTTGACCAGCAGGTTGGGCAGGCGTGCCGGCAACACTGTCGGCTCGCTCTCGGAGCCGTCGTAGTTCGGCGCGAAATCGACGGTTTCCTTGTCGATGTCGGCCAGCATCTCGGCGGCGATCTTCGACAGCCGGATCTCGGTGTAGCGCATGGCCGCAGCGTTGTCGCCGTCGACGCTGCCGAAGTTGCCCTGGCCGTCCACCAGCATGTGGCGCAGCGAAAAGGGCTGCGCCATGCGCACGATGGTTTCGTAGATGGCCGAATCGCCGTGCGGGTGGTACTTGCCCATCACGTCGCCGACGATGCGCGCGCTCTTTTTGTACGGCCGGTTCCAGTGGTTGGACTGTTCGTGCATCGCGAACAAGCAGCGGCGGTGCACGGGCTTGAGGCCGTCGCGGGCGTCGGGCAAAGCGCGCCCCACGATCACGCTCATCGCGTAATCGAGGTAAGAGCGGCGCATCTCTTCTTCGAGACTGACGGGGAGTGTTTCCTTGGCGAAGGAGGTCATGCGCTCAGTGGTTGGTGGCGGCCGGCAGGCCTGGTCCGCGGTGCGGCAAAACCGCAGATTCTAGGGCCGCTGCCTTGTCGCGGCAGCGCAACATCGGCCCCAGGCGGCCCCAAAGCAGGGCTCAGAATGCAGGCCACCCGACGCCCTATGGCACAATGACTCGTCGGTGGTGAGTGCCCGCGCCTGTGGGGATTTGCCCGGTAGGTATGCCAACTCGCGCTTGTCGTTTTGGACTTTACGCAGGCTAGTCTGCGGCTTTCCTCGAGAGGAGAATCATGAAGAAATTGAACAAGGTGGCGGTGCTTTTTGCATCTGCCGCACTTGCCGCCCCGATCGCGTCGTTGGCTGCAGCCCACGGCGGCATGGCCCCGAAGTCGGTCGACAACTGGCGCGCTTCCGACGGTACCGTCTGGAAGAACGGCACCAACGAACTCTGCTGGCGTGATTCGGGCTGGACCCCGGCCACTGCCGACGAGAAGTGCGATGGCGCAATCAAGCCGCCGCCGCCCCCTGCTCCGAAGCCGGCTCCCCCGGTTGCCCCGCCGCCGCCGCCCGCCCCTGTGGCCCCGCCGGCCCCGGTCGTGGCTCCTCCGGCCGCTCCGCGCGCCCCGGTGGCCCCGCCCGCGCCGGTGCAAGAGAAGGTCACTTTCGAATCCGACGCGCTGTTCGACTTCGCGAAGTCGAACCTCAAGCCGGCCGAAGCGGCCAAGCTGGCCGATCTGGTCGAGAAAACCAAGGGTGTCACGCTGGAAGTGGTGATCGCCGTGGGCCACACCGACTCGGTGGGCAACGACGCCATCAACCAGAAGCTGTCGATTGCCCGTGCCGAAGCGGTCAAGGGCTTCCTGACGGGCAAGGGCATCGAGCGCAACCGTGTCTACACGGAAGGCAAGGGCTCGAAGAACCCGGTCGCCGACAACAAGACGGCCGCTGGCCGCGCGAAGAACCGTCGCGTGGAAGTGGAAGTCGTGGGCACCCGCGTCAAGAAGTGAAGCGCGCAGCCTTCGGGCTGCTTTCGCTGCAAACCCCGCCACGGCGGGGTTTTCTTTTTTCTGATGACCCTGCGAGGTGGCTGTCACCCAGCCTCCGCAACACGCAGCGCCCACACTCTGGATACGATGCCAGCATGAGCAACGTCGACGCACAGGAACTGGCCAAATTCAGCGAACTGGCCCACCGCTGGTGGGACCCGGAAAGCGAGTTCCGGCCCTTGCACCAGATCAATCCGCTGCGGCTGGAGTGGATCGATGAGCTGGCCGTGTTGCGCGGCAAGCAGGTTCTCGATGTCGGCTGTGGCGGCGGCATCCTCGCCGAAGCGATGTCGCGCCGCGCCGCGCACGTGACCGGCATCGACCTCGCCGCACGCCCCTTGGGCGTGGCGCGTCTGCATGCGCTGGAAGCCGGCGTCGAAAACCTCGAGTACCGTGAGATCGCGACAGAAGCGCTCGCCGAGGCGCAGCCGGCCAGCTTTGATGTGGTCACCTGCATGGAGATGCTGGAACACGTGCCTGATCCTTCGGCCGTTGTGCGCGCCTGCGCCACGCTCGTGCGGCCCGGCGGCTGGGTGTTTTTCTCCACGCTGAACCGCAACCCCAAGTCCTTCCTCTTCGCCATCGTCGGCGCCGAGTACGTGCTGCGGCTGCTGCCCAAGGGCACGCATGAATACGCGCGCTTCATCCGCCCGAGCGAACTGGCCCGCTGGGCGCGCGAGGCCGGGCTGGGCCTGCAGGGCAGCCGGGGCATGGAATACAACCCCTTCACACGGCGCTACTGGCTCTCGGGCGATACGAGCGTCAATTACCTCGTGGCCTGCCGCCGTCCGGGCTGACGCGGGCCGCCTGCCTTGATCAAGGCCGTTCTCTTCGATCTCGACGGCACGCTGGTCGACAGCGCACCCGATCTCGCGGGCACCGCCAACGACATGCGCAGGATGCGCGGCCTGCCCGAACTGCCTCACGAGGCGCTGCGCTGCCATGCGGGCTCGGGCGCGCGTGGCATGCTGGGGGTTGCCTTCGGCATGGCGTCCGATGCCCTTGGCTACGCCGAGCTGCGCGACGAGTTCCATGCGCTGTACGCCGCCCGATTGTTGCGGCTGACGCGCTGTTTCGAGGCCACGCCGCGCGTGCTGCAAGCACTGGACGAACGCGGCATCGCTTGGGGCATCGTCACCAACAAGGCGATGCGTTTTGCAGGGCCTCTGGTGCAGGCGTTCGGGCTGTCACGCGGCGCCGTGCTGGTGGCTGGCGACAGCACGGCACACACCAAGCCCCACCCGGCGCCGCTGCTGGAAGCCGCGCGGCGCCTGGGCTTGCCGACGGCCGCTTGTGTTTACGTGGGGGACGACGAGCGCGACGTCATCGCAGGTCGCGCGGCGGGCATGCGCACGCTCGCAGCAAGCTGGGGATACCTGGGCGCGGGTCAAGACCCGCACGCTTGGGGCGCCGATTCGGTGCTGCCCGATGCCGATGCCCTCTTGTTATGGTTGGAACTGCCCTAAACTCCACGGTCTGGGTCCGACCTGGCTTCGACGTGGGTGCGGAGTTGATTTGGGGCATGCCGAGCACCAGTTCGCTCGTTAAACCACTGGAAACAAAGTAACTGCGAACGATCAAACGTACGCCCTCGCCGCTTAAAACCGGTGAGCCTCGCAACAGTTGGCCGATGGGCTGGGTCTGAGGGGTAACCTGAAGACTGCGAGGTCATACACATTGGCTCGTCCTGCAGCGTGTCATTCGTTGCGGGCCTAAAACCAAATGACTCGGGGCAAAGGTAGCGTGCTGCTGCGCGACCTGCGCTCTTAAATTCAAATCAGTCAGCTACGCATGTAGAACCGGTTGGCAATGGCTTGCGGACGGGGGTTCGATTCCCCCCGGATCCACCAGGCAAAAGAAGAAGGCCTCCTCGCTCACGCGGGAGGCCTTTTTTCTTTGTAGGTACTCAGGCGCGTTCGAAGAGCAAGGCCGAGTTGGTGCCGCCGAAGGCGAATGAGCTGCTCACGGCCGCGCGCAACCCAGGTGCCGCGGTGCCAGGTTGCAGCACCAAATTGAGCCCCAGCGCGGTGTCGGCGCTGCTGCAGTGTGCGTTGGGGGGCACTTGCCTGTTGTGCACCGCCAGCACCGTGACCACGGCTTCCAGCGCGCCTGCCGCGCCGAGCAGATGGCCGTGCAGCGCCTTGGTGGAACTGACCTGCAGCCCGTCGATGACCGTGCCCCAGACGCCGCGCAGCGCCTCGGCTTCCACGGCATCACCGATCTTCGTGGCCGTGCCGTGCGCGTTGCAATAGCCCACATCCGTGGGCTGAAGGCCGGCCGTGCGCAGCGCCGCACGGAGGGCACGCTGCTGGCCGCCAACGTCGGGCTTGGTCAGGTGCGTGGCGTCGCAACTCATGCCCCAGCCCGAAAGCCGCGCATAAACACGGGCCTGGCGCGCTTGGGCGCGCGCAGCCGACTCCAGCACCAGGAAGGCGGCGCCTTCACCCAGCACGAAGCCGCTGCGGTCGGTGGCAAACGGGCGGCAGGCCATGGCGGCTTCGCCGGGCTGGAAGCCAGCCAGCGTCATCATGGCCTGCCAGGCGAGCACGACGCCGGGCACGAGCAGCGCCTCGCTGCCGCCGGCGATGGCGACATCCACCTCGCCGTTGCGTACGGCCTTGGCGGCCTCGGCAATGGCCACGGCCGATGACGCACAGGCCACCGAGTAGGTGATGACCGGGCCCTTGACGCCCTGGCGCATGGCCACGTGCGAGGCCGGTGCGTTGGGCATGAAGGCAGGGATGGTGAGTGGCGGCACGCGGCCGGCGCTGTGGTAAGCGGTGTCCAGTGCGGCGGCGCCGCCCATGCCACAGCCGGCGTAAACGCCCACGCGCTCCCGCTCCACATCGCCCAGGCCGCCGGCGTCACGCAGTGCCAGGTCGGCGGCGGCCACGGCCAGCTGGCTCACGCGGTCGACGCCGGCGAGCTGCAGCTTGTTGAACCAACGGGTCTGGTCGAAAGCCGCGGCTGCGGCAGCAGCCGGGCGTGGCAGTTCGGGAAAGATGGCCCGCACCGCCGATTCACCGCGCATCAGCGCGCTGAACATGGCCTGCGCGTCATCGCCGTGGGGGCTGACCACCCCCAGGCCCGTGACCACCACCGCGTTCACTGCGGTGCGGCAGCGGTCTGCGCCGCGCGCAGCTGGTCGACGATCTCGGCCAGTTCGGCCAGGGTGTCGAGATTGGGGTTGTTGTCGGGGATGGAGATGCCGTACTTGTCTTCCACCTCGAAGAGAAACTCGACCAGGGCGAGCGAATCCACGCCGCTGGCACGCATCGAAGCGTGCGGGTCCAGGGTGGCGGGGTCGAGCCCGTACTTTTCCTGGATCAGGTCCTGCAATTCCTTGAGCGAACTCATCGTGCCACTTCCATCGTCTTGTCCGCCCGCAGCCTGCAAGGGCAGGCGCCATGGCCTGTGGCCGGCGAGGCTTTGATGATATCCGCTCGCTTCAGCCCGGCTCGCCGCGCCCGACCCGCGGGCTGAGCCAGATGGACAAGGCCGCGAACAAAGTCCCGAGCGCGGCGCCGGCCACCGCATCCAGCACCACATGCTGGCGGATGGCCACGGTGGACCAGGCGATGGCCAGCAACCAGGCCAGGTTGAGCAGGCGCAGTGCCCATGGCGCGCCGATGATGCGCATCAAGCGCTCGACCCAGATCGCCGTGAACACCGCGGTTGCCACATGCAAAGACGGGCAGGCGTTACCGGCGGCGTCCACGCCCTGCAGCACTGCAAAACCCGGGTAGGCGCTGACATCCACATCGGGCCGCGGCACGGCCGTGGGCCAGAAATGGAAGATCACCAGGCCGCAGGCACACAACGCCGCCGCCCACAAGCCATAAACGATGAGCTCACGCAGGCGCAGCAACAGGCCGGGCGCCACCCCGACGTAGACCCAGAGGGAGACGTAAGCCACCAGACCCCAGGGTTGGAAAGGCACCAGCGCATCCAGCGCCGTGAGCGGCATCTCAACAACGGGGTAGGCTGGGTGGCGCAGCGTGTGGAAGTAGCCGAGGAAGAAGATCCACATGAAGCCGCTGATGCCCAGCACCTTCAGCAGCAGGTAGCGCCAGAAACGCAGGCGCAGGTCGGCCCGCCAGGCGCTGGGGTCTTGCAAGGGCAGGGGCCTGGCCGTGGGTCTGTTCATGCGGGGGTGTTTGCGATAATCGGCGGTTGCGGCGCGATCTGCGCCCGCCATCCCGCGCCAGGTTCCAGGGCTTCAAGAAAGCCGCCGGACCTCGGTGCCTCAGCCCTTCGGAACGCCAGACTCTCATGACCGTGGAGACCCCTGTCACCCCTGATTCTCAGCCCTTGGGCCATTGCGACGTGCGGGTCACCGGCGGTGGGCCTGCCGGAAGCACGGTCGCCATGCCTGTGTACGAGCTGGGTTCGCTGTGGGCGCTGCCGGGCACCGGGCGCGCCTGGCGGGCGCGGCGGCAGATGATCCGCGACGTGGGTGCGGTCCGCCGCGAGAACGTCATCGCCAGCGCCTCATGACGGCGCCTTCGTCGTCGTTGCGCGGCGCTGGGCCGCGCGCCTTGCATGCCTCGCGCCTGGCGCCCGCTGCCTGGTTGCAGCGTGTGGCCTCGGCACAGCCGCCGCTGGGCGGCCTCGCCTGGGGCTGGCAGGGGCCGCTGCAAGGCACGGACGCCGATCTTGCCGGCCTGGCGCCGCTGCACACCCCGCTGCTGGCCGGCACGGCACCCTGGGTCGACGCCTGGTGCGGAGAGTCCGGCCCCGTGCAGAGTGGCCGCAACGGCGCCGTGCAGTGGCTGAGCGACGGTGACTGGGCCTTCGGCCACCTGCACCTGCCCGAAGCCGAGGGCGCGCTGCAAGCCACCACCTACCGCGCCTACCGCGATGTCTTCGCTGCGCTGCAGGCCTGCGGCTGCCCGCAGGTGCTGCGCCTGTGGAACTACCTGCCGCACATCAACGCGGACGGCGGCGGGCTCGAGCGCTACCGCCAGTTCAACATCGGCCGCCAACAGGCCTTCATCGATGCCGGGCGCAACGCCTTCGAAGGCGCGCCGGCCGCCTGCGCCTTGGGCACGGCGGGTGAGGGCGCCGGGGGGCTGAGCATCCGTTTCCTGGCCGGGCGCGTGGCGCCGCGGCCGGTGGACAACCCGCGGCAGGTGCCTGCCTACCGCTACAGCACGGCCTACGGCCCGCGTGCGCCCACCTTCTCGCGCGCGGCGCTGGCCGAGGCCGGTGACGGGCGTGTGCTGCTGCTGGTGTCGGGCACGGCCAGCATCGTCGGCGAGCACACCGTGCACGAGGGTGAGCTGGTGGCGCAGACGCAGGAAACGCTGCGCAATCTGCAGGCCGTCATCGACAGTGCGCACCTTGGCAGCAGCGCCCGCTACACGCTGGCCGACCTGCAGCCCACCGTCTACGTGCGCCACGCGGCCGATGCCGCCGTGGTGCAGGCCGTGCTGGCGCAGGCCGTGCCGGCCTGGGCCGATGCGCCTTGTGTGCAGGCCGACATCTGCCGCGCCAGCCTGCTGGTGGAGATCGAAGCCCACGCCTTCGCGCCCGGGGCGCTGGCTTGAAGGCAGCGGCGCGCTGGCTGCTGCTGCCGCTGCAATGGCTGGCCCTGCAGCAGATGCTGCTTTTCCTGGGCCTGGGCTCCTTGCTGTGGAGCGGCGTGGCGCTGCTGCTGTACCCGCTGCTGCCGCGGGCCACCGGCCGGCGCATCGGCCGCGCGGCCATCGCTGCTGGCTACCGCTTCTTCTGGTGGATGGCCCGTGTGGCCGGCATGATGCGCCTGCACTCGTTGCCGCTGGAGGCGCTGCGCGACGAGCCCGGGCTCATCGTCGTGGCCAACCACCCCAGCATGCTTGACGCGATGATGCTGGTGGCGCGCCTGCCGCGCAGTGCCTGCATCATGAAAGCCAGCCTGATGCGCAACCCCTTCCTCGCGCCCGGCGCACGGCTGGCGCGTTACCTGCGCAACGATTCACCGCGCGGCCTGGTGCGCCTGGCGGTGCAAGACCTGCAGCAAGGCGGGCAGCTGGTGCTGTTCCCGGAGGGCACACGCACCACGGCGCCGCCGGTGAATCCGTTTCGCGGCGGCGTTTCGCTCATCGCCAAGCGCGCCGGCGTGCCGATCCAGACGGTGTTCATCGACACCCACTCGCCTTACCTGTGCAAGGGCTGGCCGCTGTGGCGGCTGCCGCCGCTGCCCATCGAGTTCACGGTGCGCCTGGGCCGGCGCTTCGAGCCTTCCGACGACCCGGCCGCGCAGCTCCGCGAGCTGGAAGCCTATTTCGCGGCGGGCGTGCGCCAGACGCCGCCGCTGCCTGGAAACTGCACCCCATGAACGCCGTGTCAACCACGCACCTGGTGCTGATCCCCAGCTACAACACCGGCGAGCAGGTCTACGCCACCGTGCGCGCCGCGCGCGCGCAATGGGCGCCGGTGTGGGTGGTGGTGGACGGCAGCACCGATGGCACCGCCGAAGGCCTGCAAACGATGGCCGCGGCCGACCCCGGCCTGCGTGTGTGGGTGCTGCCGCAGAACAGCGGCAAAGGTGCGGCCGTGCTGCACGGTCTGCAGCAGGCGCAGGCTGCGGGCTACACGCACGCGCTGGCGATGGACAGCGACGGCCAGCACCCGGCCGATCTCATCCCGGCCTTCATGCAGGCTTCCATCGCCCGGCCCGAGACCATGGTGCTGGGCCGCCCGGTGTTCGATGCCAGCGCGCCGCTGCTGCGCGTGCGCGGCCGGCGTGTGTCCAACTGGTGGACCAACCTGGAGACCCTGGGCGCCGGCGTGACCGATTCGCTCTACGGCTTCCGCGTCTACCCGGTGGCCGCGCTGGCCGCGGTGATGCAGCGCCAGCCCTGGATGCGCCGTTTCGATTTCGACACCGAGGCCGTGGTGCGCCTGGCCTGGCGCGGCGTCAAGCCGGTGAATCTGGATGCACCCGTGAAGTACCTGCGCGCCGACGAGGGCGGCGTCTCGCACTTCCGCTACGGCCGCGACAACGTGCTGCTGAGCTGGATGCACACCCGCCTGATGGTGGAGTTTGTGTTGCGCCTGCCGGCGCTGCTGTGGCGCAAGGCGCGGGGCCTGCCGCCTTTCCAGCCCTGAGCTGAGACCGAGCCCTGCGGCGCTTCAGGCCGCCAGCACCTCGGCGCTGGGGAAGAGCAGGCTCATCGCCGGCTTCTCCATCGCCTGCGGCGGCAGCAGCGCGGCCAGCGCGCTGCCGTCCAGCCCCGGGTGCTCTTGCAGGCCGCGCTGCAGCAGCTCGCCGGCCAGTTGCTGCAGCGTCAGTGCCGCCTGGCGGATGCGCTCGCGGAACGCGGCGTCGCTGAGGTTCTGATCGTGCAGGCTGCGGTTGAGCTCCACGAACCAGGGCACCGAGGCCTGGTCCAGCATCACCGGCAGGTTGCGGCGCTGGCTCACCGTGCCCCAGGCGCGCAGGAAGTGCTGCACCTCCACGTTGAGCTGCTGGCACACGGCCAGCTCGTCGCGCAGGTGGCCCAGCGAGGCCAGGTCGGTCAGGCGCTGCTGGCAGAACATCTGCGCCAGCACGCTCCAGTAGTAGGTGTAGTCCCAGATCACCTTGGTGGGCAGCACCTCGGGGTCGCCGAAGAGGCCGTACTGGTCAACGTAGAGCGCCAGGGTGCTGTCGTAGAAGCTGCGGAAAACCTGCTCGTAGATCTGCGTGTGCGCGGCCAGGCGCTGGCCGGCGCGGTCGCGCGCGATCAGCTCGGTGATGTAGGTGTTGCCGATGGCGATGAAGTCGCTGCCCGGCGAGTAGAAGGGGTCGAGGAAGCGCCCGGCCTCGCCGGCCAGCGCCCAGCGGTGTTCGCTGAAGACCTGGGTGCAGTCGTAGCTGAAGCGCTTGAAGAAGGCGAAGTCCTGCAGCTTGTCGCGCTTGCCGTCGAGGTCGTCGAAGAGCGCCGGCTGGAACTCGCGCAGCCACTCCATCGCGTTCTCGAAGTTGTTCATGCGCTCCAGCGGGTGGTACTTCGGGTCGGCCACGATGCCCACCGAATGCGAGCCCGAGGCCAGCGGGATCAGCCACACCCAGTAGCCCGCGCCCACCAGGTGGTTGGTGGACAGCCAACGCGTGGGCGTGACGCAGCGCTCGCGCCAGGCCTGGGCTGCTTCTTCGTTGCCGGCTTCGTCGCTTTCCAGCGGCCAGCCGTCGAGATGGATGCGCTCGCTGATGCGGAACCACACCGCGTGCGCCGCGTGCGCGTTCTCGCGCGCCAGGCCCAGCTTCTTCTTGATGAGGCCGGCGCGGCCGCAGGCGTCCACCACCCAGCGGGCTGGCGTCTGCTGCACCTCGCCGCCGGCCTGCTGCCAGTGCACGGTGTGCGGGCTGCCGTCTTCGCTGAGCTCGATCTGGCGCACCATCGCTTCGTCGACGAAGCGGATGCCGCGGCGCTGGCACTCTTCACCGAGAAAGTTCTCGAAGAGGCCACGGTCGATCTGGTAGCTGGGCACCGGCAGCGGGCGGCTGGCGCCGAGTTCGGTGACGCGGTGCAGGTCGCGCCGGCCTTCGCTGAAGAAGAAGCGGAAGCCGAACTTGCGCAGCTGCTGGCCTTGCAGGTGCTCACGCAGGCCGAGCGTGTGCTCGAAGTAGTGCGCGCCGATCTCCACGCTGCTTTCGCCCACCTTGAAGGCGGCCAGCGGCACGGGGTGGGGGCGGCGTTCCAGCACCAGCACGTCCAGATCGGGCAGGCGCTGGCGCAATTGCAGGGCCAAGGTCATGCCGGCGAGGCCGCCGCCCATGATCAGCACGTCGGGCGAGGGGTTGAGGGTGTCGGTGTGCATGGGGTGGCTACAGCAGGCGGGGCGCTCAGGCGCTCGGTGAGCGGATTGTGCGCAAGTGCAGCAAGCCCGCGGGGCCGAGGGGCAGATCGAAGGTTTCGGCTGCGTCGGCGACGGCCCCCTCCAGCCGCGCCAGCGCTTCGAAGAGCGGCAGCGCATCGGCCATCGCATTGCCGGCCAGGGCCATCGCCGCGGCGCTGCGCAGCGGGGGCAGCGCTGCCGTGCCCGGAGCGACGGTCCACTCCAGCGTGGCGACTGTCCTGGCACTGGGCGCCGGCGCCAGCACCAGCGCAACACCCAGCAGGCCGCGGCTGCGCGTGACGGAGGCCAGCGCGCCGCGCGCGTCGGTGTCGAAGCCGGCCAGCAGCACGGGGCGCTGCTCGGTGAGGGCCTGCGTGGCGGTTTCCAGCAGGCCGAGCGCAAAGCTTGCCTCGTAGCCGGCGATGGCGCTGCTGGGCGCGTGGCAGCCGGTGGCCATGGCCCAGTAGCCCGAGGCGGCGTTGTGCACCGAGTGGTGGAAGCGCGTGGGCGAGAGCAGCGCGGGGTCGGCCGCGAGCGTGCTGCACAGCGCGTCGACGATGGCCAGATCGCCATGCGCCGACGTGAAGACGCTCGCCAACGTGGCCGCGTCGCGCTCCGCAGCGGCCACGGCGGCCGCAGCCACTTCCAGCGCCACCAGCACGCCATCGGGTGCGCGGCGGCGCTCGTTGGCGGCCAGCAGGGCGGGGCTGGGGCGGGCGGGCGCAGCACCCTCGGCGGCCGGCAGCGGCTCGCCGCGCAACGCGGGCGCGGCCCAAGCCCAGCCGGGCAGGGCAGGGGCCCAGAGCGCGGGCCCTTCGATGTAGAGGCGTTGCATCGCAGGCGTGTTCATGCGCGGGCGTCGGCCGCGCGGCCGAAGACCAGCACCGCGTTGTTGCCGCCGAAGCCGAAGGAATGCGTCACGGCGTAGCGCACCGCACCTGATGCTGGCTTCAGGCGCAGCTGCTGTGCGAAGGCGGAGCCGAAAGCCGGGTCGGCCGCCGGCGTCTGCACCGTGCCCGCGCGCACGCCATGCTGCAGCGCGATGAGGCACACCACCGCCTCCAGCAGCCCCGCCGCGCCCATGGTGTGGCCGGTCAGCCCCTTGGTGGCGCAGGCATGCACCGTGGGCGCGTAGCGGCGTGCCACGAGCGCGGCTTCCACCGCGTCGTTGGCCGGCGTGGCGGTGCCGTGCAGGTTGAGGAATTCGATGGCCTCGGCGCCCAGCCCCGCGCGGGCCAGCGCGGCGTCCAGCGCGAGTTCCGCCCCCAGGCCCTGCGGGTGCGGGGCCGACATGTGATGGGCGTCGTTGGCCTCGCCATCGCCCAGCAGGCACAAGGCCTCGGCAGGCGTGGCCGCCTCGTGCCTTTGCAGCAGCACGAAGGCCGCGGCCTCGCCCAGGCTGATGCCTAGACGCGCCGCACCGAAAGGCTGACAGGGCGATGGCGCCACCAAGCCCAGCGAGCGAAAGCCGAAAAGCAGGCTGGCGCTGAGCGCTTCCACACCGGCCACCACCACGGCATCGACCACGCCGGCCTGCAGCCAGCGCCGCGCGCTGCCGCAGGCCTTGGCGCTGGACGAGCAGGCCGTGGACACCGTCACCGCGGGTCCTTGCAGGCCCAGCGCCTGCTGCACGAAAGCAGCCAGCGCGTGCGGCGTGTTCAGGCGCGGGTTGCGGCGGCCTGCGGGGAAACCGCCGTCGGCATCGAGCTGGCGGTAGGCGGCTTCTGAATCGCCGATGGTCGAGGCCGAGGTGCCGAGCACCAGGCCCACGCGGGCCGCGCCCCAGCGCTCACGCGCGGCCGCCACGGCGGTGATGAAGCCGTCTTGCTGCAGCGCCTGATAGGCCAGGCGGGTGGGGCGGCAGTCCCAGGCGGCCAACGCTGCGGGCAGCGGCGAGGCCACCAGCGCGTCCAAAGCACCGGCCCAGGCTTCGGGCACGGTGGCCGTGCCGGCCCAGGCTGGGGGTTCATTGGCTTGCAGCGCCTGCAGGCTGCTGGTGTTGCTGCGCAGCGCCTCGCTCAGCGCGGCCAGGCCCACGCCCGCCGCGCAGGACGCCGTGTGCGCCGCCACCACCAGGGGCGGCATGGGATGAACCGCGGTCATGCCGGGGGTGCGGCCGCGCAGCGGCTGTCGGCCAGCAGACCTTGGTCGAGCCAGGCCCCCCACAGCGCTCGCCACGCCGGCCAGTCGTGGCCGCCCGGCGCGGTGCGCACGCGCTCGGCGGGCAGCAGTTCGGCAAAACGCCGGTGGGCGCCGGCAAAGCGGTCGTCGACGCCATAGCCCAGATGCACGGGCGGCAGCTTCGGGGCCGGGTCTGTGAAGGCGCGCCAGAGCTCGCGGTCGAGTTCGTCGCTGGCATCGGGCTGGCTGGCACCCGGCTGCATTGCAGCCGGACGCAGGTCCACGCCCGCGGCGCGCCAGGCTCGTGGGCCGCCCGCTTCTTCGATCTCCTGCGTCAGCCGGCGCGGGCCGAGGTAGGGCGCCAGCGCCAGCACACCGTCGATCTCAGCGCCGTGGCGCACCGCGTAGCCCAGCGCGCCGAAGCCGCCCAGCGAGATGCCCACCAGCCACACGCGGCGGTAGCCCTGCGCGCGCGCCGGTTGCACCACCTCTTCGCGCAGGCGGCGCAGCACGCTGCGGTCGCTGAAATAGCCGAGGTGGCTGTCGACGATCAGCACATCGGCCTTGATGCCGCGCTCGCGCAGCGCCTGCGGGAAGCCGGCCTCCACGAACTCGGGCGGGCGGCTGTAGGCGCCGGGCAGCATCACCACCAGGGTGTCGGAACGGCCGGGGCAGGGCCCGGGCAGGCGCAGGGTGTCCATGCGGGGCAGCACGCGGGGCACCAGCAGGCTGCAGGCGCCCAGGCCGCTGATGGCCAGGGCCGAAGCGCCCAGCATCAACAAACGGCGGCGGGGCCTGGAACTCGGCATGGGTGTGGGCGTGCAGGCGATCGTTGACGGTGCGGCGGATGGTATCGGCAGGGCCGGCCGCCGCACGCCTGCACGGGTTTCGGCAGCTCGCTATCGTGCGGCCGCGTTGCCCGGGTTCGTCGGCCATCCTGCCGCCGAATGCCAGAGCGGGCGCGCGCCCCAGATGCCTGCCGATCTGCCCTTCGACACCCGCCGCCTGCCGGCGGCCCCCGATACCCACCGCCGCCGCCTGCTGCTGGCTGGTGCGGCCCTGCCTTTGGTCGGCGTGGCCGGGCTCACGGGCTGCAGCACGCCGCTGCCGCTGGCCCCGCCGGGCGCTTCCACGCACGACCCCGCCGCCGAGCGCCTGCTGCAGCAAAGCGCCGACGAACACGGCTGGGCCGCCTACCGCCAGCTGACCGACATCAACGTGCGCTACGACGGCGCCTGGCGGCCGCTGATCGACCGCATCCAGCCGGTGGTGGTGGACAAGGCCTACCGCGGCTGGTCGGAAGAACGGCTGATGCCGCAGGCCGGCGTGGTGGCGCAGGCCTACACCGGGCCCGCGGGCCAGAAACTCGTGTGGTGGCAGCGTGGTGACGGCAGCGCGCAGCGGCCCGGCGAGGTGGCCGTGTGGTACGGCGGCCAGCCCAGCACCAAGGCCGACACCTTGACAGCCTCGGCGCTGGTGGCCGAAGCCTACGGGCTGTTCCTGCTCGGCCCGCTGTGGCTGGCTGGCCAGGGCCACGTGATGCAGATGGGCGGCACGGCGCGTGTGCACGGCCGCGCCTGCCGCGTGGTGCAGGTGTGGAAACGCCCGGGCCTGGGCCGCGTGGCGCTGGACCGCGTGGCGGTGTTCATCGATGCCGACCTCGGCATCACGCGGCGCGTGCAGTTCACGCTGGAAGGTTTTGCCAGCACCCAGGGCGCGGTGGCCGAGACCGACAGCCTCGCGCACGAGCGCCGTTTCGGCGTGCTGTGGCCGGTGCGCAGCTACGAGGAAGTGGTGCACCCGCTGCGCGTGCCGGCGCACGACTGGCACATCACGGGGCTGGACGTGAACCGCGGCTACGACGCGGCGGCGCTGCGCGGGCCGGTGTTCATGGGGGCTGCGGCGGCGCCGGCGGCGAAGCTGTAAACCCGGGCCGGGGGGCGGTGGCGGCTAATAGAGCCCGCCGTTCACCGAGATGACCTGCCCGGTGATGTAACCCGCCTCGGGGCTGGCCAGGAAGCCCGCCAGCGCGGCCACCTCTTCCGGCGTGCCGGCGCGCTTGGCCGGCACGATCTGCTCGATGGTGGCCTTGTCGAAACTGCCGTCGGCCATGGGCGACGCGATGATGCCCGGCGCGATGGCGTTCACCGTCACGCCGCGGCTGGCCACCTCCTGGCTCAGCGATTTCGTGGCGCTGTTGATCGCGCCCTTGGCCGCCGAGTAGTTCACCTGCCCGCGGTTGCCCGAGAGCGCGGCCACCGACGAGATGTTGATGACGCGGCCCCAGCGCGTGCGCAGCATCGGCAGCATCAGCGGCTGCGTGACGCGGAAGAAGCCGTGCAAAGAGACATCGATGACGCGGTGCCATTGCGCGGCGCGCATGCCGGGGAAGACCGCGTCGTCGTGGATGCCGGCGTTGTTGACGACGATCTGCACCGCGCCGCCGGCCAGCATCTGCGCCACGGCGGCGGCGGTGGCTTCGTCGCTGGTGAGGTCGAAGACCATCGTCTCGGCGCTGCCGCCGGCCGTCTTCAGTTCTTCGGCCAATGTTTCCACGGCCTTCGCGTTGCCATTGGCGTGCAGCAGCAGCTGCGCGCCCTGGGCCGAGAGGCGGCGCGCGATGGCGGCGCCCAAGGCGCCGCTGGCGCCGGTGACGAGGGCGCGTTTGCCTTGCAGGGGTGGGGTGCTCATTCGGGGGCTCTCGGGGTGTTCAGACAGAAACCAGCGGCGTGTTCAGCACCACGGTAGCGCGGCCGTCCACCAGCAGTTGGCCGGCTTCGTTCTTCAGCTCGAAGCTGTAGAGCGCCTGCGCTTCGGCGCCGGCCAGGCGCTTGACGTGCACCATCAGCCAGCCCGGCACGTCGTCGAGCCTTGGTGTGTGCAGGTTGACGCCACGCGCCGCGGCCAGGAAGCCGGCCGAGGGCACGCTGTCGGGCAGCGCGGTGAGCGCACCGTGCAGCGCCATGGCTTGCGAGGCGTACTCGATGGCCACGGGCGACAAGAGCCCGCCGGGCGAGCGCAGCGGGTTCGTCGCGTCGCGGTGGCTGCTGGCGCGGCACAGCGCTTCGTCGGCCGACCAGTGCAGCAGGCTGTCGAGCAGGCACATGCTGCCGCTGTGGGGGATGCGCGCGGCGATGCCGTCGCGGTCGAGGGTGGCGGGGTGCATGGCGTCCTTCTCAGTCCACGGCCACGGCCAGGCTCAGGCCGGGCAGGGCCTCGATGAGCACGGGCTGCGCCGTCGGTGCCGCGCCGGCCTGTTGGCGTGCCAGGGCCTGCAGCAGCGGCAAGGCGCGCGCGGCGGGCACGCCCTGGCGAACACGGTCCAAGCCTTCGTGGCCGCAGGGCGTGGGCTCGGCTTCGGGCTGCAGCGTCAAGGTGAGGGCAGGCCCCGCGCTCCCGGCCGACATCGGCCCCAGCACCAGCGCCACGCCGAAGCTGTCGGGCGTGGGCCGCTTGGCGTCCAGCGGCGCGGGGTAGGGCACGTCGGCGGCCACCAGCAGCACGGGGGCGCCGGTGGCGGCGATCTGCGTCATCGCTTCCAGCAGGCCGGCGCCGAAACTCGCGTCGTGCGCGGCCAGGCTGGTGGAAGGCGCCATGCCCTGCACCGCGATGTGCCAGTAGCCACCCGGCGCGTTGTGCACCGAGTTCGTGAAGCGTGTGGGCGAGACCAAACGCTCGGGCGCAGCCAGCGCCTCGCACAGCGCGTGGCAATTCGAGGGCTCGCCGGTGGACGAAGTGAAGACCGTGGTCAGCGACGCCGCTTCCAACCCCGCGGCGGCCACGGCCTGGTCGGCCGCCACGAGGCTGACTTTCACCACCGGCCCGGCGCGGCGGCGCTCGGTGGCCGGCAGGCGCTGCGGCGGCGGCACGGCGGTCGGCGTGGCGGGCCAGGCTGTGGGGTCGCGCAGCAGTTCGGCGCCGGTGGCCCAGTCGGCCAGGCCCGGGCCCAGCACGCCGATGCCGAGCACTCGTGCTTGCAGGGGTGTGCTCATGGTGCGGCCCCGAACACCAGGCTGGCGTTGCTGCCCCCGAAGCCGAAAGAGTTGCTGGCCACGACCTTCAATTCGGCCTGCAGCGGCTCGCGCAGCAGCCGCGCGTGCAGCGCCGGGTCTTGCGTCTGCAGGTTCAGGCTGGGCGGGGCCAGGCCGTGTTCCAGTGCCAACAGCGCGATGCTGGCTTCCACGCCGCCGGCCGCGCCCAACGTGTGGCCGGTGTAGCCCTTGGTGCTGCTGCACGGCGTGCCCGTGCCGAACACGGCGGCCACGGCCTTGTCTTCGGCCGCGTCGTTGCCCGGCGTGGCGGTGCCGTGCAGGTTGAGGTAGCCCACGTCGGCCGGCGTCAGGCCGGCGCTGGCCAGCGCGGCGCGCATCGCCATCGCGGCGCCGGCGCCATCGGGGTGGGGGCTGCTCATGTGGTGGCCGTCGCTGCTTTCGCCGGCGCCCAGCAGCCAGCCCATCGCGCGGGCGGGGCCGTCGGGCCGCTCCAGCAGCGCAAAGGCGGCGGCTTCGCCGATGGACAGGCCCGCGCGTTCGGCGTCCCAAGGCCGGCAGATTTCGCCCGAGGTGAGTTCCAGCGCCTTGAAGCCGTAGAGGGTCGTCATGCACAGGCTGTCGACGCCGCCCACCACGGCCGCGTCCACCACGCCCAGGCGGATGGCGCGTTCGGCGGCGGCAAACACCTTGGCGCTGGACGAACAGGCCGTGGACACCACGTGCGCCGGCCCCTGCAGGCCGAGCGCGGCGCGTACGTAGCGCGCCACCGAGGCGGTGTTGTGCGTCTCGCCGTAGTGCAGGCTGTCGGGCAAGGCGCCGGTGGCGGCATCGCGCTCGCGGTAGGCCAGTTCGGTCTGCAGGATGCCCGAGGTGCTGGTGCCCAGGAACACGCCCACACGCCGCGCGCCCCAGCGCGCGGCGGCGGCCTGCACGGCCTCGGCAAAGCCGTCGGTGCGCAGCGCCAGCTCGGCCAGGCGGTTGTTGCGGCAGTCGTAGGCGGCGAGGTCTTCGCGCCAGTCGAGTTCGTCGAGGCCATCGACCACGCCCAGCCAGCTGCCGATGTCGGCCGTCTCGAAGCCGCGCCGGGCCAGGCCCGTGCGGCCGCTGCGCAGGGCCTCGAAGGTGGCGGCGCGGCCGTGGCCCAGGGCCGTGACCAGCGTGTGGTGGGTGATGGGCGTGCGTTGGAAAGCGAAGATGCTCATGGGGCGAGGATGCGTCAAAGCGTGGCCACGAGCAGCACGTTGGCGAAAGGCGTGCCGGCGCTCATGGGCACCGCGCGCACGCGGAAGCCCAGCGCCTGCAAGGTGGCCTGCCATTGCGCCAGCGGCCGGCCGTAGGTGGGCGGCGCGCGGTGGCCGCGCACCCAGGTGACCACGATGTCCACCCACTGGCTGATGCGGAAGCCGCGGCGCGCGTCCATGTCGCCCACGCGCAGCAGCAGTCGGCCGTGCGGTTGCAGCGCGTCGCGCACGCGGGCCAGCAGCGCGTCTTGCGCGGCGTGGTCGACGTAGTGCAGCACGTCGAGGATGACCACGAGGTCGCAGCCCGGCAGCGCGGTGTGGCGCATGTCGCCGCAGACGAAGCGTGGGTGGTCGCCGCCGGGCAGCATGAGGCCGCCCACCGAGGCGGTGGCGCGCTGCACATCGCGCGGCATCAGTTCGATGCCGGTGTAGGCCGTGACCACGGGCGCTTGCGGCCAGCCCGCAGGCCAGTGCCCGGCCTGGGCCAGCGCGCCGCAGCGCTGCAGCAGGCTGACCAGCAGGCCCTGGCCGCAGCCGATGTCGACGACGCGGCCGCCGTGGTTGAAATCACCGCGTTCCAGCATGCCGCGGAAGACCGGATCGCGGCCCAGCTTGCCGCGCGCGAAGTGCCAGGCGAAGCGCCCGGCAGCGCGGTAGGGCGCGGTGGCTTCGTCCAGCAGGCGCTGCCAGAAGCCGTTGGTGGCGGGGTTGCGCGGCGGGCGACCGAGCAGGGGGTGTTCGACGGAGCTCATCGGGTGGGTGCGTGCGATCAGGCGGCGTGGCGTGGCGGCAGCGCAGCGCGCAGCGTGGTGGCCTGCAGGCCGGCGGCACGGGCCGCGGCCAGCAGCGGCGGCAGCACGTCCAAAGGCACTGGGCGCCCGCTGGCGCTGCGGCGCGCGTGGCCGTCGTGCAGCAGCAGGATGTCGCCGGCCGCCAGGGCCGCGCCCTGCGGGCCGGCCAGGCGGGCCAGCACGCGGGCGGGGTCGGCGTCGCGGGTGTCGAAGCCGCGGCGTGTCCAGCTCACCAGGTGCAGGCCCAGGCGGTGAAGCACTGGGTCGAGCAGCGGGTTGCGCAGGCCGGCGGGCGCGCGGAAGCAATGCGGGCGCTGGCCCGTCAGATCCGCCAGCCGATCTTGCGCAGCGACGATCTCGGCGGCCAGCGCGCGCGGGCCGCGCACCGAAAAATCATGCCGGTGCTGGTGGCTGTGGTTCTGCACGTCGTGGCCCCGGCGCAGGGTCTCGCGCAGCAGCGCGGCGTGCTGTTGCGCGCGCTGGGCGATGACGAAGAAGGTGGCTTGGACGCCGGCTTCGTCGAGCAGGTCGAGCACGGCGGGTGTGACGTCGGGGTCGGGGCCGTCGTCCAGCGTCAGCGCGAATTCGCGGCGCGCCGTGGCGGCCGCGGGCAGGCGCGTGATGTTCGGGCCCAGCAGTGCGCTGCGCGGCCACAGCCCCGCGGCCGTGAGGCCCAGGTGGTTGGCCACCACCGCGCCCAGCGCCCAGGGCGCGGCCCCCGGCAGCAACAGCGCCGCGGCGCCGGCGGCTGCGTGCAGGCCGACACTGGCGCGCAGCGCCGCCGGCCAGGGCCAGGGGCGGGCCTGGGCCGCAGCAAGGTCGGGGGCGGCGGGCCGCTCAGCAGGCGCAGGCATGGTTCAAAATTCTGTCACAGGCCCTCCGGCGGGCGCGCCGTGGGGGCAGGTGCAGCGGCAGGCCCGCGCGGCACGAAGGCCGCCGCCAGCACCAAGGCCAGCAGCGCGCCCGGCGCCACCACCTGGCCGATGGCCGACAGCGCCTTGATGTCGGAGATAGCGATCAGCCCGAAGCCCAGCACCGTGGTGACGTTGGCCAGCAGCAGCGAAGACAGCGTGTCGTCGTCGGCCGCGCCGCCGCCCTGCTGCAGCATGTCGAAGAAAAGCGCGTAGTTCGAGCCCACCGCCACCACCAGCAACAGCCCCACCAGGTGCAGGATGCCTACCGGCACCTGCAGCAGCGCCAGCCCGCCCAGGCACAGCAGCACGGCCAGCAGCAGCGGCTGGCTCACCGCCAGCACGCGGCGGCCGTTGCGCAGCGCCAGCGCCATCAGCACGAGCACGCCCAGGCCGCCCAAGGCCGCCTGCGTGCGCGCTTCACCCAGGTAGCGCGTGTACATGCGGCCGAGTTCGCCGCCAATGTCCAGCACCTGGGTCTGTGGCAGGCCTTGCAGCGCCGCCTGGATCTGCGCCAGCGGCACGGTCTCGCCCACGGGCTGCAGCGGCAGCAGCACGGTCCAGCGGCCGTCGGGGTGCTGCAGCGTCAACACGTCCAGCAGCGGGGCCAGCGCACTCTGGCGCGCCATCTCGGGGGTGGCCAGCGGCAGGGTCTTGGCCTGCGCCACGGCCTGCACGAAGGGCGCCAGCCGCTCGGCACGCAGCGGGCCGCCGGCCGTGGCCTCGGCCAGCGCGGCCTGCAGCGCGGCCGGCTCGGGCAGCGCGGCCTGGCGCTGGCGCTGCGTCTGCAGGCTGGGCAGGAAACGCGTGACGCTGTCGAAGCCTGCGATGGCCTGCGTGTTCACCAGCGTTTCCAGCCGCGTGGCGGCGGCCTCGGCGCGCTGCAGCGTGGTCTCGGCATCGGGCCCCTGCACTACGACGAAGGCGCCGCCTTCGCCGCCGCTGCTGATGTCGGCGCGCAGGCTGGCGTCGAGCGCCAGCGCTTCTTTCGACACCGGGCTCAGCGACGAGAGCTCGGCCTGCCACAGCCCTTCGCGCTGCCCCACCAGCACCAGCGAGGCCAGGCCCAGCGCCAGCCACACCCAGCGCGTGCGCGGCAGCCAGCCCATCGCAGCGCGCGAGGCCACGGCCAGCGGCCGGCGCAGGCCCTGGCCGTGGGTGCCGTCGGGCATCAGCACCGGCAGCACGAAGCGCGTGGTGAGCACCGCGCCCACCAGCCCGGCCAGCGAGAACACGCCCAACTGCTGCAGCCCCGGGAACCCCGAGAACAGCAGCGCCGCAAAACCGCACAGCGACGTCAGCAGCCCCAGCCGCACCGTGGGCCAATTGCCGCGCAGCCACTGCCGCCAGCCCGTGCCACCCTGGCCGCGCGCCTGGATGAGGTAGTAGATGGCGTAGTCCACCGCCTCGCCAATGAGCGTGGAGCCGAAGCCCAGCGTCACGCCGTGCACGTTGCCGAAGACCAGGCTCACCACCACGATGCCCGCGACGATGCCCGTGGCCACCGGCAGCAGCGCCACGGCCAAGGCCAGCGGCGAAGCGAAGGCCACCAGCAGCAGCGCGCTCATCACCAGCGTGCCTGTCAGCGCGAGCCATTCCACCTCGCCCTTGATCTGCGCGCGGCTGTCGACCGAAAACACCGGCGCGCCGCTGACCAGCAGCTTCAGTTGCGGCGCGTTCAGAGCCGTCTGCACGGCAGCGAAACCTTCACGCACGCTGGTGATGGCGGCCTGCTGGCCGTCGAGATCGGCGCCGTCGCCGCGGATGCCGGCCAGCAGCAGCGCGCGCGGCGGCGTGCCGTTCAGCTCACGCGAGACCCACACGCCGTCTTCGGTGCGCGGCGAGCTCACCGGGATCATGCTTTCCGCAATGCGCTGCACCTCGCCGGTGGGGTCTTGGTCGAGCAGCGGTTTCAGCGCGGTGCCGGCCGGTGTGCCCAGCAGTGACAGCGTCTCGGCGATGCCTTCGCGCAGCCCCGCGGGCGTGAAGCGCTCGGGCGTGACGGCCGGGCTCAGCAGGTAGCGCCGCTCCACCATCCAGCGGCCCACGCCGGCCCAGGCGTCGTTCTCGCCGTTGCTCACCTGGTCGAAGCGGCCGCCTTCGCGCAGCTTCGCGGCCAGCTGTTTCGAGGCCGCCACGCGCTGGGCGGTTTCGCCACCTTCGATGCCGATGAAGAGCGTGCGTGCCGGTGCGCCGCTGCGGATCTGGTCGATCAGCACCTGCTGCTGCGCGTCGGCCGTGGCCGGCAGGAAGGCGCTGAGGTCGGCCGTGAAAGGCGTGCGCGTGATTTGCCAGGCCGCCAGCAGCAGCGCGGCCAGCCACAGCGCAAGCACGGCCGCGCGGTGGCGCGGGCTGAGCGCGCCCAGGAGCTGCAGGCCGGTCGGCGTGTTCACTTCTTGGCCGGTGCGGCTGGGGCGGGCGCTGCGAGCGGCTCCACCAGCATCAGCGAACGGTCACCGCCCACCAGCCGCAAGTCGATGCTGCGCACGTCGGGCCCCAGGCCGGCGATCTCCAACTGCTGCACGCTGCGCGCCAGGCGCAGGTCCAGCGGCGTGAGCAGCAGCACCCAGCGCGCGGCGTTGCCGCTGACCTGGGCCTTGAAGTGGCGCTGCAGCGCGGCGGCGTCGCCGCCCAGCGTGCCGCGCATCGCATCGGCCAGCGCGGCCAGTTCGGGCACGGCGTCCAGCGCCATCTGCCGCGTGCGGCTGCCGCGCTTGAGCAGCACCTGGTTGCCCTGCACCTCCATGCTTTCGGTGGTGGGCTCTTCGGTGTAGCGCGCGAAACGGTCGGGCGCCTGGAAGCTCAGGCGTCCGCTGGCGCGCAGCGGGTTGTCCAGCGTGCTGACGGTGCGCTCTTCCGTGAAGCGCGCCTCGCCGCCCTTGCGCTGGGCCAGCACGGCCATCAGCGCGGCCAGGTCGAAGGTTTTGGGCTGGGCGTGCAGCGCAGCCGGGGCGATGGCGAACAGGCCCAGGGCTGCCGCGGCGGCCTGCAGGCTGGTGCGACGGCCCGGGTCAGCCGGCTTCGTCTTCATGCCAGTAGTCATAGAAGTTGAACCAGTTGTAGGGCGCCTCGCGGCACAAGGCTTCCAGGCGCTGCACGTAGGCCGCCACGGTGGCCTGCACCAGGGCCTCACGCGCGGCGGGCTCGGCCGGGGGCGTGCGGAAATCGGCCAGTTCTTCGAAGCGCACCTCGTAGCGCCGGCCGCCGCGGTACAGGCCCACCATGAAGACCACACGACGCTTGAGCATCATCGCCAGGCGCACGGGGCCATCGGTGAAACGCGTCTCTCGGCCGAGGAAGGGCAGCGCGATGCTGTTCTCCTGCACGCCTTCGCTGGGGATGTAGCGGTCGCCCATCAGGCCGGTGAGGCCACCCTTGTCGAGGAAATCGCGGATGGCCAGGGCCGAGCCGCGCTGGCCGATGGGGATGATGCTGACGTCGAAATCGGGCGCCAGGGCTTGCAGCACCGTGTGGATCATGCGCGCGTTCTGCGGGTACATCACCATCGCCACCGGCAGGCCGGGGTGGCTCAGGCCCACGGCGTGCAGCGCCTCGAAGCTGCCGATGTGCGCGCCCAGCAGGTAGACGCCACGGCCTTCGGCCAGGGCCTGCTCCATCACGGGGCCGCCGCTGATGGGCATGTCGAAGAGGTGCATGTGGCCGGCGGCGAACCAGATGCGGTCCAGCGCCACCGAGGCGAAGGCGTGGATGTGGCGGTAGAGGTCGGCCCAGCCCGCAGGCCGGCCATGAGTCGCCATGAACACCCGCGTGAGGTAGCGGCGCGAAGCCCGCCGCGCCACGGGCGCAAACAGCAGGTAGTACAGCGCGATGGGGTGCAGCACCAGCCGCGCCACCGGGCGGCCCAGGTGCGTGGCAATCCACGCGATGGCGCGGATGGCCAGCAGGTTGCTGCGCTCGGGCGTGGCGCTCCAGTCGCGCACGTGGCGCGTGTCCTGTCCCCGGGCCGGCGCGCTCATGCGGGGGTGCCTGCCGTCAGCAGGCCCTTGGCGACCACCGAGGCGCCGTCTTCGCGCCGCACCTCGAAGCCCACGCCGCTGCCCTGCGGCTGCAGCAGCACCTGCAGCGCCGTCTCGGGCATCACCGGGCTCAGGAACTTCACGTTGTTGATCTGCGGCACGGCGCCCAGGCGCTGGCGCAACTCAGGCTGTTCGTCGAGCGCGCGCATCACGAAGGCCAGCACCGCCACGCCGGGCAGCACAGGCTGGCCCGGGAAGTGGCCGGGGAAGGCCGGGTGGTCGGCGCCCACAAAGTAGCGCCGGCCCTCGGCCAGCGCGTCGCGCGCAAAGCGCGCCAGCACGGCGGCGGTGAGCTTGCCCGTGGCTTCGCGCGGCAGTGCGGGCACGTGCAGCACGCGGCGCGGCACGAAGGCAGGCTCGAGGTGTTCACGCAGCGCTTCGATGACTTGCCGCGCCGTCAGCGTGGGCGCCACGACGAAGGCCACCGGCCGCGCGATGCCGTCGGCCTGCTCTTCGGGCATCCAGAACACGCCGTCTTCCACGCCCGGGATGCGGTTCACGTGGAAGTTCAGGTGCGCGAGGGAACTGCGCTTGCCAGCGACGTGGATGAGGTCGTTGGCGCGGCCGAGCAGGCGGAAGTGCGTGGGGCTCTGAATCTCCAGCACATCGGCCAATGGCGTGGGCACGCCCACGTGGCCGCCTTGCACGAGGAAAGCTTCGCCGCCCGCGGCATCGGCCTGTGCCTCGCGCCACACGCGCAAGGCGCCCAGCGTGTGCCAGGTCTCGCCGGCCGTGGTGCGGCGCGTGGCCACCTGGCCGGCTTCGGTGCAGCCGTAGATCTCCACCAGCGTGCCGCCCGTGGCGGCCTCGGCCTGCTGGGCCAGTTGCGGCGAGAGTGGCGCGGTGGCCGAGAGCAGCAGGTCCACCGGCGGCAGCGCCACGCCGGCCAGCAGCAGCGTCTTCAGGTGGAAGGGCGTGGTCACCAGCGCGCGCGGCGCCGGCACCGTGGCCAGGGCCGTGGCGATATCGGCCGGGTAGAAAGGCCGGCCGGCATCGAAACACGCGCCGCCCAGCAGCGCCAGCAGCACGGTGGATTCGAAGCCGTAGCTGTGCTGCGCCGGCACCGTGCCCAGCAGCGTCAAGCCGGCCAGCGTGGGCCGGCCGCACAGCGCAGCGAGGCGTTCGGCCTCGGCGCCGATGTTCAGCACCAGCGCGCCCCAGCGTTTGCCGTGCGGCTGCGGCGCGCCGGTGCTGCCACTGGTGAGCAGGCGCACGGCTTCGAGCGCGGCCGGGATCAGCGGCACTTCGGTGGCCGTCGCGGCGTCTTCGGCGGGCTCAATGAACACACGCTGCAGGCCGCCCACATCGAGCGCCGCGTCGTCCACCATCGCGTAGGCGGGTGCCGGGTCGCCATCGGCCTGCAGCGCGCGCAGCGTCTCGGGCAGCGCGTTGGGCGGCATCAGGCTGGTGTGGCCGCGCAGCAGCGCTGCGGCGAGGCCCAGTGCGAAGAGGTAGCGGTCCTGGCACAGGTTGATGGGGCGCCCGGCCGCCGGCAGTGTTTGCGCCAGCGCTTGCGCTTGACCCAGAAAAGCCGCCGCACTGACGGGCACGGCGCGGCGCCAGGCCAGCGGCGCGGCCAGGTCGCGCGCGGCCAGCAAGGGCAGGGCGGTGGGGGCGGAGGTCTCGATCATCGTCACAACAACAAGGGCGCCGCGTTCAGCGCCCGGTGGCGCGCCAGGCCTGCACCACCTGGGCCAGGCTGACGCGCTCGAACTCGGGGTGGCGTTGGTAGCGCAGCACGTGCTCCACCACCATGAAAACGCCCGCGGCCAGCGGCGTGAGCACGCTGCAGTAGAAGGACCACCAGGTCCACGGCGCCAGCAGGTAGAGCGCGAACGACACGCCAATCATCGCCACGAAATACACCACCCACAGCCCCGTGAGCCAGCGTGTGTAGGCGCGCATGGCGGGCGTGAACTCGCGGTGGATGCGTTCGGCCATCATCGTGATCAGCGGCGTGGCGCCCGGGCGCAGCGTGACGGCAAAGCCCCAGCCCAGCAGCGCGTGGATGCCGGCGTGCTGCAGCACGTAGAGCCGATTCACATCGGCCCCGCCACGCCACAGCACCGCGGCCAGCAGCGCCACCAGGGCCGCTGCGCCTGAAAGCGAAGGCACGTGTTTCTTGGCCACACCGGCCACCAGCAGCGGCACGAGCAGCGGGCCGAAGAGCGCGGCCACCGCCCAGGGGCTGGCGGGCCACCAGGCCATCAGGGCCCAGGAGAGCAGCGCGTAAGCCGTGAAGCCGGCGGCCACGGCCAGCACGCGCCAGCGAGACATGGCGCGCTTACTTGGTGCGGTGCTGGGCCACGTGGGCCGCCAGGCTGCGCAGCGAGCGGAAGATCTGGTGGTTGTTCTCGTCGTCGGAACGCAGCTGGAAGCCGTAGCGGTGCGAGACCTCGAGCGCCACTTCCAGGATGTCGATGGAGTCCAGGCCCAGGCCATCGCCAAAGAGCGAAGCGGCGGGGTCGATCTCGGTGGCCGGCGTTTCGAGGTTCAGCGCCTGCACGAAGAGTTCGGCCAGCTCGCGCTCGAGCGTGGGCAGGTCCGATACGACGGCGGGGGCGGCAGCCGGGGTTGAGGAGTTCACAACAGCGGGGGACGGCTCGGACACGGAAGGTACCTCGGCAGGCCGTGGCACTTGGCCACGGCGGCAAAACCACAAATTGTAGGCGTCGGCCCGTGTTCAGGCCGTCGGGCCGGCGGCCAGGTGCATGTCGGTCACGCGCTGGACCTCGTTCTTCGAGCCCAGCACCACGCTCACACGCTGGTGCAGCTTCTCGGGCTGGATGTCGAGGATGCGCTCGCGGCCGTTGGTGGCCAAACCGCCCGCCTGCTCGACGATGAAGGCCATGGGGTTGGCCTCGTACATCAGGCGCAGCTTGCCGGGCTTGTCGGGTTCACGCTGGTCCCAGGGGTACATGAAGATGCCGCCGCGCGTGAGGATGCGGTGCACGTCGGCCACCATGCTGGCCACCCAGCGCATGTTGAAGTCTTTGCCGCGCGGGCCTTCCTTGCCTTGCAGGCATTCGTCGATGTACTGCTTCACCGGCGGCGCCCAGTGGCGCATGTTCGACATGTTGATGGCGAACTCTTTGGTGTCTTCCGGGATCTGCACGCCGTCTTGTGTGAGCACCCAGCTGCCGGTCTCGCGGTCGAGCGTGAACACGGCCACGCCGTCGCCGACCGTCAGCACCAGCATGGTCTGCGGGCCGTAGACGCAGTAGCCGGCGGCGGCCTGGTGCGTGCCGGGCTGGTGGAAGTCTTCCTCGGCCACGCCGCGCGTGTGGCCCACCTTGCGCAGCACGCTGAAGATGGTGCCGATGGACACGTTGACGTCGATGTTGCTGCTGCCGTCCAGCGGGTCGAAGAGCAGCAGGTACTCGCCCTGAGGGTAGCGGTTGGGCACGACGTGGATCGAGTCCATCTCCTCGCTGGCCATGGCCGCGAGGTGGCCGCCCCACTCGTTGGTCTCGATCAGCACCTCGTTGCTGATGATGTCGAGCTTCTTCTGCACCTCGCCCTGCACGTTTTCGCTGCCGGCGCTGCCCAGCACCTCGCCCAGCGCGCCCTTGTTCACCGCGATGGCGATGCGCTTGCAGGCGCGGGCCACCACCTCGATGAGCAGGCGCAGCTGGCCGGGGATGTGGCCGTGCTCGCGCTGCTGCTCGACGAGGTACTGCGTGAGGCTGATGCGTTTCATGCTTGTCCTTCCAGCGCGCGCGTGACGATCTCGCGCACGTCGTTGCTGAGGTCGGCCTTGGCGGCCACGCGGCTGATGGCCTCGCGGGCGGCGCTGCGGTAGGGCTCGGCCAGCGCTGCCCAGCGGTCCATGGCGCGGGCCAGGCGGCCGGCCACGTGCGGGTTCAGCGCGTCCAGCTCCAGCAGCTTGTCGGCCCACAGCACGTAGCCGGCCGCATCCACGCGGTGGAAAGCCGCCGGGTTCTGCGTGCACAGCACGGTGAGCAGGCTGCGCGTGCGGTTGGGGTTTTTCAGCGAGAAGTCGGCGTGCTTGAGCAAGGCCTTGGCGCGGGCAAACACGGCACCGGGCTGGGCGCTGTCAGGGTGCACGCCGGGCACGGCCTCGCTGGCACTGGCCTGCAGCGCGAACCACTTGTCGAGCACGAGGGCATCACCCGCGGCCATGGCGTGGAAACGCGCCAGCGCTTGTTCGGCCAGCGGCGAATGTGCGTTCACCAGGGCGCTGAGGGCGCCCAGGCGTTCGGTCATGTTGCCCGCGTCCTTGAAGCGCTGGTAGGCGCGGCCCGGCCACACGATGTCGCCGCTGCGCGCGGCCTGCAGCACCAGCATGCCCAGCGCCAGGTTGGCCAGCGCGCGCGGGCCGGCCTGCTCGGCCACGGGGCTGTAGCCGTCTTTCACCTGGTGGGCTTCGAAGGCCCAGGCCCAGTCTTCGGCCAGCTGCTCGGCCATCAGCGCGCGCCACTGTTCGCGCACGGTGTGGATGCGTTGCGGGTCGGCCGCTTCGAGCTGCTCGGCGATGTAGCTCTCGCCCGGCGCTTCCAAGGCCAGGGCCTTGAAGGCGGGGTCCAGCGCCGGGTCGCGCAGCACGCTGCGCAGGGCGCGCGCCAGCGCGGCGTCCAGCACCGGCGGCTCGCCGCTGCTCACGGCGCGCAGCAGGCGGGCCAGCATCAGGCGCTGGCCGGCTTCCCAGCGGTTGTAGGCGTCGCCGTCGTGGGCCAGCAGGATCACGCGCTCGACATCCGACAGGCCATCGTCCAGCCGCATCGGCGCGCTGAAACCGCGCAGCAGCGAAGGCACGGGCTGCGCATCGATGTTCTCGAAGACGAAGCTCTGCTGCGCGCTGTCGAGCACCAGCGTGCGCTCTTCGCACAGCGCGTGGCCGTCGGCGGCGAGCAGGCCCGTCACCACGGGGATGACGTAAGGCTGCTTGTTCGGCTGGCCCGGCGAGGGCTCGCTGTGCTGGCTGAGCGTGAGCGTGTAGCGGCGCTCTTCGGCGCTGTAGCTGCCGCTGGCGCTCAGGCGCGGCGTGCCGGCCTGGGCGTACCAGCGTTTGAACACCTCCAGCCGGCTGGCCAGTTCGCTGCCGGGGTTGGCGTCGGCGATGGCCTGCGCGAAGTCGTCGCAGGTCACGGCCTGGCCGTCGTGGCGCTGGAAGTAGAGGTCCATGCCGCGGCGGAAACCCTCGCGGCCCACCAGCGTGTGCATCATGCGCACGACCTCGGCCCCCTTCTCGTACACCGTGGCGGTGTAGAAGTTGTTGATCTCGAGGTAGCTGTCAGGCCGCACCGGGTGGGCCATGGGGCCGGCGTCTTCCGGGAACTGCATGGCGCGCAGGCGCAGCACGTCCTGGATGCGCTGCACGGCACGCGCTGACGCAGCGCCGGCCATGTCCATGCTGAATTCCTGGTCGCGGAAGACGGTCAAGCCCTCTTTCAGCGAAAGCTGGAACCAGTCGCGGCAGGTGATGCGGTTGCCCGTCCAGTTGTGGAAGTACTCGTGGGCGATGACGCTCTCGATGGCTGCGAAATCGGCGTCCGTGGCCGTGGCTGCATTGGCCAACAGCAGCTTGGTGTTGAACAGGTTCAGGCCCTTGTTCTCCATCGCGCCGCCGTTGTAGTCCTCCACCGCCACCACCATGAAGCGGTCGAGGTCGAGGGCTAGGCCGAAGCGGGCTTCGTCCCACACCACGCTGGCCACCAGCGAGTTCATCGCGTGCTCGGTCTTCTCCAGATCGCCCGGCCGCACATAGATCTGCAGCAGGTGGTCGCGCCCGGCGCGCGTGCGGATGCGCTGCTCGCGGCACACCAGCTGCCCGGCCACCAGCGCGAACAAATAGCTGGGCTTCGGGAAGGGGTCGTGCCACTTCGCAAAGTGGCGGCCGCCGTCGAGCGCGCCTTCTTCCAGCAGGTTGCCGTTGCTCAGCAGCACCGGGTACTTGGCCTTGTCGGCGCGCAGCGTGACGGTGTAGACCGCCATCACGTCGGGCCGGTCGAGGAAGTAGGTGATGCGGCGGAAGCCCTCGGCTTCGCACTGCGTGAAGAAGCCGCCGCCGCTGGTGTACAGGCCGCTGAGCTCGGTGTTCTTCTCGGGCGCGCAGGTGTTGCGGATCTCCAGCAGAAAACGCTCGGCCGCCGGCGGGTTGTCGATGACGAGCTCGTCGCCTTCGTGGCGGAAGCTGACGCTCTGGCCGTCGGCCTGCACGCGCAGCAGCGTCAGGCCTTCGCCGTGCAGGCGCAGGGCCTGGCCGGGGGCGGCCTCGGCGTTGCGCTCGATCTGCAGCTTGCTGGCGACGATGGTCTTGGCCGGGTCGAGATCAAACGTGAACTCGGCCGTGCGGATGAAAAACGCCGGCGCCGCGTAGGCTTCGCGGCGCACGAGCGTGGTGGTGGCTTCACGCATGGGGCGTGGTCTCCGGGTGAATGCGGCGCAGGGGCGCGGAAGGCGGGGTCACAGCCCCTGCTTCAGGCTGGCTTCGATGAAGGCGTCCAGGTCGCCGTCCAGCACCTTCTGCGTGTTGCTGATCTCGACGTTGGTGCGCAGGTCCTTGATGCGGCTCTGGTCCAGCACATAGCTGCGGATCTGGTGGCCCCAGCCCACGTCGGTCTTGGTGTCTTCCAGCTTCTGCTGTTCTTCCATGCGCTTGCGCATCTCATGGTCGTACAGGCGCGAACGCAGGCGTTTCCACGCCACGTCGCGGTTGCTGTGCTGGCTGCGGCCGTCCTGGCACTGCACCACGATGCCGGTGGGGATGTGCGTCAGCCGCACCGCCGAATCGGTCTTGTTGATGTGCTGGCCACCGGCGCCGCTGGCACGGAAGGTGTCGGTGCGCACGTCCGACGGATTGATCTCGATCTCGATCGAATCGTCCACCTCGGGGTAGACGAAGAGCGAGGCAAAACTCGTGTGCCGGCCGCCGGCGCTGTCAAACGGGCTCTTGCGCACCAGGCGGTGCACGCCGGTTTCGGTGCGCAGGTGGCCGAAGGCGTAGTCGCCTTCCACCTTGATGGTGGCGCTCTTGATACCGGCCACGTCGCCTGGCGTTTCGTCTTCCAGTGTCGCCTTGAAGCCCTTGCGCTCGGCGTACTTCAGGTACTGGCGCAGCAGCATGCCGGCCCAATCGCAGGCCTCGGTGCCGCCGGCGCCGGCCTGGATGTCGATGAAGCAGTTCAGCGGATCGGCCGAGTTGCTGAACATGCGGCGGAACTCGAGGTCCTCCACCGTCTTCTGCAAGGTGTGCGCTTCGGCTTCGATGGCCTTCAGGCCGTCCTCGTCGCCTTCTTCCTTGCTCATCTCGTAGAGCTCGGCGTTGTCGTCGAGGTTGCGCTTGAGGTGGTCGATGGTCTCGACCACGGTCTCCAGCGTCTTCTTCTCGCGGCCCAGTTCCTGGGCGCGTTTGGGGTCGTTCCAGACCGCGGGGTTCTCCAGCGCGGCGTTGACTTCGTTCAAGCGCAGGGCTTTGCGGTCGTAGTCAAAGATACCCCCGGAGCTGCTCGGTGCGGGCGCTCAGATCGGCGAGCAGCGTGCCGATCGAGTTGATGTGTTCAATGTCCATGGTGGGCTGAGCCTCAAAACTAGCCCTCGATTGTCTCTCATGCGAGGAAGCCCCTCAGG
Source organism: uncultured beta proteobacterium (assembly GCA_963788035.1). Taxonomy (GTDB): domain Bacteria; phylum Pseudomonadota; class Gammaproteobacteria; order Burkholderiales; family Burkholderiaceae_C; genus Rubrivivax. The sequence continues at coordinate 337,010 of CAWBFC010000005.1, read as the reverse complement.
TGCTGCGCCAGGGCCTCGGGCTGGTCGTGGTGCAGCATGTGGCCGCAGGGGGCCAGCAGGGCCTTCTGCACATCTCGCACCACGCTCAGCCGCTGGTGGAACTCTTCCTTGCTGTAGCGCGTGCCCCACCACTGCGCCAGCTGCGTCTGGTCGCCTTCCACCCACAGCACGGGGGCGCTGATCTGGCCCCAGGTTTGCAGGATCTCGGCCACCTGGTAGAGCACCGGGTTCACGCGCTTGTGCGCCGGGTCGCCCAGGATGTGCCAGCGGCCGTCAGCCTCCTGCCGCGCCCAGTGCGGCGCCAGCCAGGCGGCCTTGTCGGCGGGCAGCAGCGGGTTGTTTTTCATCAGGCGCTGCGCCACCTCTTCGACGCTGGTGTAGCTCTTCAGCGCCTGCGGCGCCTTCAGTTCGTCCAGCCACTGCAGCACGCGCCTGGGCGCCTGCTCGGGCTTGGTGGCCGGCAGGCCAAAACCTTCGAGGTTGATGAGGCGGCGGATGCGCTGCGGCCGCAGGCCGGCGTAGCTCATCACCACGTTGCCGCCCATGCTGTGGCCCAGCAGGTCGATGGCGGAGTGGGCTTCGACGGGCAGCACGGCGTCAAGCAGCCCGTCCAGGTCGGCCAGGTAGTCGGGGAACCAGTAGGTGTCGGCCGCGGGTGTGCTGGTCAGGCCGAAGCCGCGCCAGTCGGGCGCCAGCACCCAGCGTTCGAAACCTTCGGCCTCGGCCAAGGCGTCCACCACGAACTGGAAAGACGCGCCCACGTCCATCCAGCCGTGCACCATCACCAGCGGCGGGCGTTCGGGCGTGACGAGTTCGGGGCCGCCCCAGCTGCGCAGGTGCACCTGCAGGCCGCGCAGGGGCAGAAAGCGAGAAGTGGATGCGCGGCGGGCGCTGTACGAGGAGATGGCAGTGTCGGCAGGGCTCATGGGCGCACTCTAGGGCAGCGCGCCGCGCCGCGCTGTCAGGCCGGGGACGCAACAATGGCGCGCATGAGCACACCCACCCTCCGCCCCGCCACACCGGCCGACTGCCCCGCCATCGTCGGCCTCATCCGCGAACTCGCGGTGTTCGAGCAGCTCGAGCACCTGGTCGTCGTCACGCCCGAGACCCTGGAACCCCAGCTCCTCGGCCCGCGCCCGGCGGCCGAGGCCGTGGTGGGTGAGGTCGGCGGCCAGGTGGTGGCCTTCGCGCTTTTCTTCACCAACTTCAGCACCTTCCTGGGCAAGCCGGGCCTGTACCTGGAAGACCTTTACGTGCAGCCTGCGCACCGTGGCAGCGGCCTGGGCAAGGCGCTGCTGCAGCACCTGGCGGCGCTGGCGGTGGAACGGGGCTGCGGCCGCTTCGAGTGGTGTGTGCTCGACTGGAATGCCAACGCCATCCGCTTTTACGAGAAGATGGGCGCCACGGTGATGCCCGACTGGCGCATCTGCCGCGTCACCGGGCCCGCGCTGGCCACGCTGGCCGGCGGCTGAGCCCGCTTGCCGGGCGCGGCTCAGCCGGCGGTGACCAGCGCGGCCAGCCTGTCCATCGGCAAGGTCTGCGGCAGCTGGGTGTCGCCCACCACGCCGACCACCGCACTGGTCTTGGCGTCGGTGGCGCGCCGTTGCGGTTCGCTCAGCAGCGCCCCGCTGGGGCTGGTGAGGCAGGCCACCACGGGTGTGCTGATGGTGGCGCCGCGTGCCACGACGATGCCGGTTTCGCCGCTGCTCAGGCGCACATAACAACCCGGCGGGTAGATGCCGAACTCGCGCACCAGGGCCGCCGTCATCGGGTGCCCCGGGTCCTGCATGAACATCTGGCGGCCAGCCTGGTCGGCGCTCAGCGCTTCGCGTGTGGAGCGTGAGGCGAGCTTGGAGGTGTACACGTCGGCGCGGCGTGCCAAGGTGGCCAGCTCGCTCACCGCCGTGCGCCCGCTGGGGTAGCCGGCGCCGTCTTCCTGCTCGTGGTGGTGCAGCACGGCTTCCAGCCAGGCTTCGTCTTCGATGCCGGCCTGCTGCAGCAGGCGCACGCTGCGCATGGGGTGGCTCTGCAGTTCCACCCGCTGCTGCGGCGTGGGCGGGTGCATCTGCCGCGCCAGCTTGCCCTGCAGCTCCAGCATCGAGATGTTCATCGTCAGCGCCACCTTGAACAGGCGTGCGCATTGCGTCGGGTCCCAGCCCAGGCGCTGGGCCACCAGGTGGCCGGTGATGGCGGTCTGCAGCGAGCGGTGCACGCCGTAGGCCGTGTCGGCGCCAGCGCCACGGCGCATCACCTGGAAGATGGCGAGATCGGGGTCGCGTTCGATCAGCGCCTGCACCGGCGCCGAAGCGTCGTCGAGCGCACCTTCGTAGCCCGGGCCGGGGTCGGCGCGCAGCGCCTCGCCCACCTGCGAGAGGCAGCCCGCCCACAGCTGCGGCAGCTGTTCGCGCGGGGCCTGGCGCACCACGTCGCCGCGGCTGAGCAGCTCGTCGATGTCGACCAGCGCACCGCGGCTGAACAGCGCGCCGATCTGCGCCTGTGCTTCGAGCACATGGCCGCGCGCCAGCAGCAGCGTGCGGTCGGCGTCGCGCACGTTGAAGGGCAAGGGCACGCCCGGCTGCACAAGATGCTTCACGGTGGACAGTTCGGCGTAGGGCATGGTGTGTGTGGCTGCGGCTGAAGGTGCCCCGCGGCACCCGATGCTGGGTCTTCGGCCGCTCGTGTGCGAACTTGACGCTGCAAGGTCTTGCAGGGTGGCAGCGCGCCGCGCCCGTGCCGCCTTGCGCGGCCCAGCCGGCCCCGGCGCTTAAAGTTCTGGCGATGAAGGCCGAACCCCCACCGCCCCTGCCGCAGCCCACCCCGCCCAGCCCGGCCAGCCTGGACGTGCACGCGCTGTTGCACCGCGGCCTGCATTGGCAAGTGCCCGCGCGCTTCAACATCGCCCAGGCCTGTTGCGCACGCTGGGCGCGTGGCGGCACGCCGGCCCAGGCCCGCCGCACCGCAGTGGCCTGGGAACACGAAGACGGCCGCCGCGGCCGCCTGAGCTACGCGCATCTGCAGCGCCAGGCAGACCGCCTGAGCCATGCCCTGCGCGCTTTGGGCGTGCAGCGCGGCGACCGCGTGGCCCTGGTGCTGCCGCAACGCCCCGAGACGGCCGTGGCGCACATGGCGATCTACCAACTCGGCGCGGTGGCCATGCCGCTGAGCATGCTCTTCGGCCCCGAGGCGCTGGTCTACCGGCTGCAGGACAGCGGCGCCGTGCTGGCGCTGGCCGACGAGAACGCCATCGCCGCCGTGCTGGGCGTGCGGGGCGAGTGCCCGGCGCTGCGCACCGTGCTGGCCGTCGGCGCTGCGGCGGGGCAGGGTGATGCCGATGTGGCCGCCGTGCTGGCCGCCGCCCCGGGCCGCCGCTTCGTGCCGGAAGACACCGCCGCCGACGACCCCGCCGTGCTCATCTACACCAGCGGCACCACCGGCCCGCCCAAGGGCGCGCTGGTGCCGCACCGTGCGCTCATCGGCAACCTCAGCGGCTTCGTCTGCAGCCAGGACTGGTTCGGCCTCGGCCCGCCCGAGCACAGCGACGAGGTGTTCTGGAGCCCCGCCGACTGGGCCTGGACCGGCGGCCTGATGGATGCGCTGCTGCCCACGCTCTACTTCGGCCGCCCCATCGTGGCCTACCAGGGGCGCTTCAGCCCCGAACGTGCTTTCGAGTTGATGCAGCGCCACCGCGTCACGCACAGCTTTCTCTTCCCCACCGCGCTGAAGGCGATGATGAAAGCCGTGTCGACACCGCGGCAGCGCTACCGGCTGCAATTGCGCGCGGTGATGAGCGCCGGCGAGGCCGTGGGCGACACCGTCTTCCACTGGTGCCAGCAGGCCCTGGGCCTGACGGTCAACGAGATGTTCGGCCAGACCGAGATCAATTACATCGTCGGCAACTGCCAGCGTTGGGTGGATTCGGCAGGCCAAGAGCAGCCCGGCTGGCCGGCGCGCCCGGGCAGCATGGGCCGGGCCTACCCGGGCCACCGCGTGGCGGTGATCGACGACCAGGGCCACGAGTGCCCGCGCGGCACGCCGGGCGACGTGGCCGTGCACCGGCTGGATGTGCACGGCCACCCCGACCCGGTGTTTTTCCTGGGCTACTGGCGCAACGAGGCCGCCACCGCCGCCAAGTTCACCGGCGAACCCGGCCACAGCTGGTGCCGCACCGGCGACACCGCCGTGATGGATGCCGAGGGCTACCTCTGGTACCAGGGCCGCAGCGACGATGTTTTCAAGGCCGCGGGCTACCGCATCGGCCCCAGCGAGATCGAGAACTGCCTCGTCAAGCACGCGGCCGTGGCTAACGCCGCGGTGGTGCCCAAGCCCGATGCCGAACGCGGGGCGGTGGTGAAGGCCTATGTGGTGCTGGCGCCGGGCTTTCATGGCGACGCCGCGCTGGTGGCCGAACTGCAAGCCCATGTGCGCGGCCGGCTGGCGCCCTACGAGTACCCGAAGGAGATCGAGTTCATCGACGCACTGCCGATGACGACCACCGGCAAGGTGCAGCGGCGCGTGCTGCGGCTGCAGGAAGAGGCGCGCGCCCAAGCCTCGGCCGGCTGAACCGCCTCAGCGGCGGCCTGTCAGCAGCGATCCAGCAGCCGCGGGCGGACCTGTGCGCTGGCGTTGAAGGGGTCGAGCGTGCTGGCGCGGTTGGGCCGGGCGATGACGCAGCTGTTGCCGCGCTTGAAGCGCACGCTGCCGTCTTCCATGCGGAACTCCTGGATGCCGTCGACCCCGCCCAGGGCCTTGGCGATGCGGCTTTCCAGCGTGAGCGGCGGCGTGTTGCTGCGCGGGTCGTCCAGCGCCGGGTTGCGGGTGCGCCAGGGCGCCGAGGCACTGCGAGGCAGGGCCAGGTTCAGCGGCGGCGCCGGCAAGGCGGCCGCGGGCGGCGAGGACTGAGCGCCGGGGGCGGGCAGGGCCGGGGCCTCTGAGGGCGGCGATGCCGGGCCCGCGTCGGCGCCCGCGTCAGCCGGTGTGGCCGGCAGCGTGATGGCCTGCGGTTCCCGCGGGCTGCGCGGCGGCGTGCTTGGCCAACGCGCTGCGGGCTGGGCAGCGGCGGCTGCAGGCGCTTGTTCGGCCGGGCTTGCCGGCCGCGGGGCCCCCGGCAGCCACACGATCAACGGGGCCTGTGCCGGCGGGGCGGGGCTGCGGTCTTGCCAGGCCTGCAGGCGCCAGACGCCGGCCAGCAGCACGGCGTGCAGCACCAGCACCAGCAGGGCCGCGCCGCCCGGGCGGGCTGGTGAAGGCGCATGCAGCTTCGGTGGGGGCAGGCGTGGTGCAGGCGGCGTCGACAAGCCCGGCACGATAGCGGGGGCGCCGCGCGGGTGCGGCACACTGTGACGAATCGCGGCTGGCGGGTGCCGAAGGGCGCCACGCCAGAGACAATCGCGCCATCCCCGCCAGCTCAAGACCCCCTTTCATGGCCAACCTCATCGTCCACGGCGGCACGCCGCTCACCGGCCGCATCGTGCCCAGCGCGAACAAAAACGCCGTGCTGCCCATCTTGTGCGCCACGCTGCTCAGCCCGCACCCCATCCGCCTGCTCGGCATCCCCGAGATCACCGACGTGCGCAAGATCCTGGAGATCTTCCGCACCCTGGGCAGCGAGGTGAAGGTCGACTACGCCACCGGCGTGCTGGAAGTGCACCACGCCCAGACCCACTTCGACCCGGGCACCCACCACCTGCCGGAAGAGATGCGCTCCAGCGTGATGCTGGTGCCGCCGCTCTGGCCCGCTTTGGTGTGGCGCGCATCGAGAACGACGTGCAGGGCTGCACCCTGGGCGTGCGCGAGATCGACCCGCACGTGGAGGTGATGGAGCGTTTCGGCGGCGTGGTGGAGCGCAGCCGCAGCCACTTGCTCATCCAGGTGGCCGGTGGCCTGAAGGCCAACCACCACTGGCTCGACTACGCCAGCGTCACCACCACCGAGAACTTCGTGCTCTGCGCCGCGCTCGCGACCGGCAATGGGGCACCAGCACGCTGATGAACAGCGCGAGCGAACCGCACGTGCAGGAGTTCTGCGAGTTCATGCGCCTGCTGGGCGCGCAGATCGAGGGCATGGGCACCAGCCGCCTCACCGTGCACGGCGTGAAGAGCCTCGGCAAGCCGGAAGGCGTGGAGTTCCGCTTCGCCGAAGACTTCCACGAGGCCGTCACCTTCATGGCCCTGGGCGCCATCACCGGCGGCTGCATCACGGTGAAGAACAGCGCGCCCGAGCAGTTCCCGCTGATCGACCGCACCTTCGCCAAGTTCGGCGTGCAGGTGGTGCACAAGGACGGCTGGAGCCACACCGTGGTGGATGGCCCGCTGCGCGTGAAGGAGCCCTTCACGAAGAACATCCTGCAGAAGATGGAAGCCGCGCCCTGGCCTTACCTGCCGGTGGACCTGCTGCCCATCTTCGTGGCCCTGGGCGTGAAGGCCGAGGGCAGCGTGATGTACTGGAACAAGGTCTACGAAGGGGCCATGGGCTGGACCAGCGAGCTCAGCAAGTTCGGCGGCCACGCTTTCCAGAGCGACCCGCACCGCATCATCACCTTCGGCGGCAAGCCGCTGCAGCCGGCCGAGGTGGAAAGCCCCTACATCATCCGCGTGGCGATTGCGCTGCTGATGCTGGCCTGCAGCATCCCGGGCAAGAGCGTGATCCGCAACGCCACGCCGGTGCGGCGCGCGCACCCGCGTTTTGCCGAGAACATCACAGCTCTGGGCGCACGCGTCGAGTGGATCGAAGGCGACTGAGCAAGGGTTGCGGCCGATGGCCAAAAAAGACAAACACGTCAGCGAAACGCCGGCCACGCAGATGCTGAAGGCCGCCGGCGTGGCCTACACCGAACATCCGTATGAGTACGTCGACCACGGGGGCACGGCCGAAAGCGCCAAGCAACTGGGCGTGGACGAACACAGCGTCATCAAGACCCTGGTGATGCAGGACGAGAAGGCGCAGCCGCTGATCGTGCTGATGCACGGCGACCGTTCGGTCAGCACCAAGAACCTCGCGCGCGAGATCGGCGCCAAGGGCGTGGAGGCCTGCAAGCCCGAGGTGGCGCAGCGCCACAGCGGCTTTCTCGTGGGCGGCACCTCGCCTTTCGGGCTGAAGAAGGCCATGCCGGTGTACGTGGAAGCCAGCGTGCTGGCGCTGCCGCGCATCTGCATCAACGGCGGGCGGCGCGGCTACCTGGTGGGTATCGCGCCGCAGGTGCTGGTGGATCTGCTGGGCGCCAAACCTGTGCACTGCGCGCTGGGCTGAAGCCCGCGCCTGCGGCTGCCGCACCCGGCCTGCGCCTGTTCAGGCCAACCGTACACTCCGCACCCCATGAATGCGCTCGCTTTGCCCCTGGCCCTGATCGCGGGCTACCTCTTCGGCTCGCTGTCCTTCGCCGTCATCTTCAGCCGAGCGCTGGGCCTGGCCGACCCGCGCAGCTACGGCAGCAAGAACCCCGGCGCCACCAACGTGCTGCGCTCGGGCAACAAGGCCGCGGCCCTGCTCACGCTGGCTTTCGATGCGCTGAAGGGCTACGTGCCCGTGCTGCTGGTGCTGATGTTCGGCGCGCCCTATGGCCTGGGCGAAACCGCGGCGGCTTTCGTCGGCCTGGCGGCTTTCCTCGGCCACTTGTGGCCGGTGTTCTTCCGCTTCCAGGGGGGCAAGGGCGTGGCCACCGCGGCTGGCGTGCTGATGGCCGTGAACCCGCTGCTGGGCCTGGCCACGCTGCTGAGTTTTGCGCTCATCGTGGCCTTCTCGCGTTATGTGTCGCTGGCGGCCATGGTGGCGGCGGTGTTCGCGCCTTTTTACCAGGCGCTGATCTGGGGCCCCGAGCCCTTCATCGGCGCGCTGGTGCTGATGAGCCTGCTGCTCGTGTGGCGCCACGAAGCCAACATCCGCCGCCTGCTGGCTGGCACCGAAAGCCGGCTTGGCCAGAAAGCGGGCGCGCCTGCCACCGGCAAGGCCGCGGCCGGCAAACCCCACCGCAAAGGACATTGAGATGATTCAGCGATACGACGTCGGCACCCGCTTGAGCGAGATGGCCGTGCACAACGGCGTGGCCTACCTCGCCGGCCAGGTGCCGGCCGACGGCAGCCAGGACATCACCGGGCAGACGCAGCAGGTGCTGGCCGCCATCGACGCGCTGCTGGCCCGGGCCGGCACCGACAAGCGCCGCCTGCTGCGCGTGGAGATCTTCCTCAAGGACCTGACCGATTTCCCCGGCATGAACGCCGTGTGGGAAGCCTGGCTGCCCGCCGGTGACGCGCCGCCGCGGGCCACCGTGCAGGCCACGCTGGCCCGGCCGGAGTGGCGGGTGGAGATGGTGGTCACCGCGGCGATCTGAGCTGCCACGGGCTCGGCGTTGCAGGCCCCGCCGTGAAACTCACGCGCCCGCGCCAGCTGCTGCAGCTGGCGCTGCTGGTGGCGTTGGTGGCCGGTGTGCAGCAGGTCTGGGTGGCCAGCCACCGCGCCGGCGCCGCGGCCGAGGTGGCCACGCTCGCCCGCCCGGGCGACATCCACATGATCTCGTCCGACAGCTGCGGCATCTGCGATGTGGCGCGCCGCTGGTTCACCCAGCACGCCGTGCCCTTCAGCGAATGCAGCATCGAACGCGACCTGGCCTGCCGCGCCGCTTTCGAAGCGACGATGGCGCCCGGCACCCCGGTGATGGTGGTGCGTGGGCGTGTGCTGCTGGGCTTCAGCCCCGAGCAACTGCGGGTGACGCTGGCCCTGCCACGCTGAGCTCGGCGCTGGGTTCAGGCGTCGGTCGACAGCGCCTCGGCGCAGTGCCAGGGCATCACCAGCCGCCCTTGATCGTCAGGCAGGGCCTCGATCTGGATGCGTGGGGCGCCCGCCTGCACGCTGCCAAAGATGGTGGCGAAAGCCACATCGGCCGCGTCGCGCCCGGTGGCGAAACGCACGAAGCCCATCGGGATGGCCGTGCCCGAGGGGTCGAAGATGTACCAGCGCCCGCCGAGGTAGGCCTCGACATAGGCGTGGAAATCGGTGGGGCCGAGCGCGGGGTCGGCGCCGTAGTCGATGCCGGTGGTGAAACGCGCCGGCACGTTGATGGCGCGGCACAGCGCGATCATCAGGTGCGCAAAGTCGCGGCACACGCCCACCTGGTCACGCAGGGTGTCCAGCGCCGAGGTGGTGCCATTGCTCGTGTTTGACTTGAAAGTCGTGCGTTGCAGCACCCAGTCGCGCAGGCCCTGCACGCGTGCGTAGCCGGGTGCCTGCTGACCGAAGGTTTGCTGGGCCAGCTGCAGCAGCTGGTCTGAAGGGCAGTAGCGGCTGGGGTAGAGGCTGGGCAGCACGTGCGTGGGCAGCTGCGCGATGGGCAGCTCGCCGATGCTGGCCGGCTGCGCGACGTGGTGGTCGAGCTCGATGGTGGCGCTGTAGCGCACGCGCAGCAAGCCCGGCAGGGGGCTCACGCGCAGCGTGCGGTTGCGCGTGACGGGGTCGGCGTCCACGTGCCAGGGCACGCTCTGGTTGAGGTCCAGATGCTCCTGCAGGACGCGCTGGCGCTCGGTGTGCGCGGCGTGGATGTTGAAGATGAAATGGCTGCCGGGTTCCTTCACCTGGTAGTCGAGCTCCAGCGCGATGGCCAGGCGGATCATGCGGCGGCCCGGTTCGCGGGCGTGGGGGTGTGGCTGGGGTTCATGCGTGCTCCATCGGAGCCGCAGCATGCGCGCAGGCGGGTGGGGCCGTCTGTGCTGCAACGCACCAAAGGCGAAGGCAGGCTGCGCGCCTTGGGACTAGAGGCCCAGGCGGGCCAGCTCGCCGCGGCCTTCGCGCACGAGAACGGGCTCGTCGCCGCTGAGGTCGATGACGGTGGTGGGCTGCATGGGGCAGGCGCCAGCGTCCACCACGGCCTGCAGCTGTTTCTGGAAACGCTCGCGGATCTCGTCGGCGTCGTTCAGCGGCTCGGTTTCGCCGGGCGGTATCAGCGTGGTGGCCAGCAGCGGTTCACCAAACAGCGCCAGCAGTTCCTGCAGCACCACGTTCTCGGGCACACGCAGGCCGATGGTGCGGCGGCTGGGGTGGCTCAGGCGCCGCGGCACTTCTTTCGTGGCTTCCAGGATGAAGGTGTAGGGCCCGGGCGTGCCCAGCTTCAGCAGCCGGTACTGGCGGTTGTCCACTCGCGCAAAACGCGCGAGTTCGCTCAGGTCCTTGCACAGCAGCGTGAGGTGGTGCTTCTCGTCCACCTGGCGGATGCGGCGCAGCTGCTCGGCTGCGTTCTTGTCGTCGAGCCGGCACACCAGCGCGTAGCTGCTGTCGGTGGGCACGGCCACCACGCCGCCGGCCTGCAGCAAGGCCGCGGCCTGCTTCAGCAGGCGCGGCTGCGGGTTCTGCGGGTGGACTTCGAAGTGTTGCGACACAGGGTCTGCAGCGGACCGTCAGGCTACGGCCACCGGGATCTTGCCGATCTTGGCCTGCCAGAGTTTCGGGCCCGTCACGTGCGCGCTGGTGCCACCGGCGTCCACCGCCACCGTCACCGGCATGTCCACCACGTCGAACTCGTAGATGGCTTCCATGCCCAGGTCGGCAAAACCCACCACCTTCGCGCCCTTGATGGCCTTGCTGACGAGGTAGGCCGCGCCGCCCACCGCCATCAGGTAGGCGCTTTGGTGCTTCTTGATGGCCTCGATGGCCACCGGGCCGCGTTCGGCCTTGCCCACCATCGCGATGAGGCCGGTCTGGGCCAGCATCATCTCGGTGAACTTGTCCATGCGCGTGGCCGTGGTCGGGCCGGCCGGGCCCATCACCTCGTCGCGCACCGGGTCCACCGGGCCCACGTAGTAGATGACGCGGTTGGTGAAGTCCACCGGCAGCGTTTCGCCCTTGGCCAGCATTTCCTGGATGCGCTTGTGGGCGGCGTCGCGGCCCGTGAGCAGCTTGCCGCTGAGCAGCAGCGTGTCGCCGGGCTGCCAGGCCGCCACCTGTTCTTTCGTCAGCGTGTTGAGGTCGACCTTGCGGCTCTTGTTGTAGTCGGGCGCCCAGTGCACGTTGGGCCAGAGGTCGAGGCTGGGCGGGTCGAGGTAGACCGGCCCGCTGCCGTCCATCACGAAGTGCGCATGCCGCGTGGCGGCGCAGTTCGGGATCATCGCGATGGGCTTGCTCGCGGCGTGCGTGGGGAAGGTCTTGATCTTCACGTCCAGCACCGTCGTCAGGCCGCCCAGGCCCTGCGCGCCGATGCCCAGGGCGTTGACCTTCTCGTAGAGCTCGATGCGCATCTCTTCCAGCTTGTTGCTGGGGCCGCGCTCGAGCAGCTCGTACATGTCGATGTCTTCCATCAGCGCCTGCTTGGCCAGCAGCGCCGCCTTCTCGGCCGTGCCGCCCACGCCGATGCCCAGCATGCCCGGCGGGCACCAGCCGGCGCCCATGGTGGGCACGGTCTTGAGCACCCACTCGACGATGTCGTCGCTGGGGTTGAGCATGGTGACCTTGCTCTTGTTCTCACTGCCGCCGCCCTTGGCCGCGACGATGACGTCCAGCGTCTTGCCGGGCACCACCTCCATCTGCACCACCGCGGGCGTGTTGTCCTTGGTGTTCTTGCGCGCGAAGATGGGGTCGTCCAGCACGCTGGCGCGCAGCACGTTGTCGGGGTTCAGGTAGCCCTTGCGCACGCCGGCGTTGACGGCGTCTTCGATGCTGCCGGTGAAGCCATCCCACTGCAGGTCCATGCCGATCTTCAGGAAGACGTTGACGATGCCGGTGTCCTGGCAGATCGGCCGCTTGCCTTCGGCGCACATGCGGCTGTTGGTGAGGATCTGCGCGATGGCGTCTTTGGCGGCGGCGCTCTGCTCACGCTCGTAGGCGCGGGCCAGGTGGGCGATGTAGTCGGCCGGGTGGTAGTAGCTGATGTACTGCAGGGCGGCAGCAACGCTGTCGATCAGGTCGGCCTGGCGGATGGTGGTTCGCGCGGTGGAGCTCATGGCGGTGGCGCCCGGCACGGGCGCTGGCTGCGAAATCGGGCCGCCAGTGTAGCCAGCGGGCTGTCGTGAGTCTGTCGCCGGGGCGTGCCGAGGGCGGGTGCGGCTGCGCTTGTCAAGGGCGCGGCGGCATGCGCGCGGGGCGGGTCGGGGTAAGCCGGGCGCCAGCAACGCTGGCCTAGACTCGCGGGTTTTGTCGTGGCGCTGCACCTGCTTGTGCGCCCTTGTTCCGGCCCCACCGTGCCCACCGCATGAGCCCCTTGTCACTCGCTGTTCTGCTGCCGCTGGTGCTGGGCACCGGGCTGTGCCTGTGGCTGGGCAGCGTGGAATCGCCCTTGCGGCGGCGGGCCACCGCGGTGCTGGCAGGGGCCATTGCGCTGGCGGTGCTGGCCTTGCTGATCGGCCTGGCTGGGCCGGTGATGGACGGCCAGGTGCTGCTGACGCAGGCCGAATGGATACCCGCCATCGGCCTGAACGCGAACTACCGGCTCGACGGCCTGGGCCTGATGTTCGGTTTGATGATCAGCGGCATCGGCTTGCTCATCGTCATCTACGCGGCCTTCTACCTGCACGGTGGCCCGGGCGGCGACCCGGCGGGCAAGTTCTACAGCCAGCTGATGCTCTTCATGGCGGCGATGCTGGGCATCGCGCTCAGCGACAACCTGCTGCTGATGGTGGTGTTCTGGGAGCTCACCAGCATCAGCAGCTTTTTGCTGGTGGGCTACTGGGGCTCTGATCCGAAGAAGGGCGCCGATGCCCGGGCCGGCGCACGCATGGCCCTGGCCGTCACCGGCGTCGGCGGCCTGGCGCTGCTGGCCGGCGTGGTGCTGCTGGGCCAGATGGCCGGCACCTACGACCTCAGCACCATGCTCGCCACGCCGGGCGTGGTGGAAAAAGTGCAGGCCGATGTGCGCTACCCGCTGATGCTGGTGCTGGTGCTGCTGGGCTGCTTCACGAAGAGCGCGCAGCTGCCCTTCCACTTCTGGCTGCCGCAGGCCATGGCCGCGCCGACGCCGGTTTCGGCCTACCTGCACTCGGCCACCATGGTGAAGGCCGGGCTCTTCCTGATGATGCGGCTCACGCCCGTCATCGGCGGCACCGAGCTCTTCCAGGGCATCGTGGCCAGCACCGGGCTGCTGACCATGGTGTTCGCGGCCTTCGTCGCCATCTTCAAGCACGACCTGAAGGGCCTGCTGGCTTACTCCACCGTCAGCCACCTCGGGCTGGTCACCTTCCTCATCGGCTTGGGTTCGCAGATGGCGGCCGTGGCCGCGGTCTTCCACATCCTCAACCACGCGTGTTTCAAGGCCGCGCTCTTCATGAGCGCGGGCATCGTCGACCACGAAACCGGCACGCGCGACATGCGCAAGCTCGGCGGCCTGATGGCGCTGATGCCCGTGGTGGGCACGCTGGCCCTGGTGGCCGCGGCGGCGATGGCCGGCATCCCGCCCTTCAACGGCTTCATCAGCAAGGAGATGATGCTGGAGCAGGCCCTGCACGGCGGCACGCCGCTGTGGGGCAGCCTGGGTGGGCTGGTGCCGGTGCTGGCCACGCTGGGCGGGCTGTTTTCGATGGCCTACTCGCTGCGGCTGGTGCACGACGTTTTCTTCAACGGCCCGCCGAAAGACCTGCCCGTGCCCCACCCGCACGAGCCGCCGCTGGGCATGAAGGCCCCGGTGATGCTGCTGGTGGCCGCCTGCGTGGCTGTGGGCCTGCTGCCCATGACGCTGGCCGGCCCGCTGGTGCAGGCCGCCAGCAGCGCGATGCTGGGCGCGCCGGCGCCGGCCTTCCAGCTGGCGCTGTGGCACGGGTTCAACATCCCCCTCTTGATGAGCGCCATCGCCGTGGCCGGCGGTGCGGCGCTGTACTTCGGCCTGGCGAGCGGCGGGCGGCTGCACCGCTACCTGCCGCGGGCCTTCAGCGGCAAGGGCGTTTTCACCGCCTTGGTCGATGGCCTCTTCGCCACCGCCGGCCGCTTCACCGCGCTGCTGGAAAACGGCTCGCTGCAGCGCTACGCCGCGTGGATGGTGGCCAGCGCCGTGGCCGTGGCGGCGTGGCCACTGCTGCAAGGCCCGGGCGCTGGCGCCGGCGCGGGCGCGCGGGCGCTGCTGCCGGCCACGCCGCTGGCCGTGGTGCTGTGGCTGGCGCTGGCCGCTACCTGCGCCGCGCTGGTGCTGGGCCACCACCAGCGCCTGCGCGCCGTGGTGCTGGTCGGCCTGGTGGGCCTGGTGACGGCGCTCACCTTCCTGGCTTTTTCGGCGCCCGACCTCGCCCTCACACAGCTGAGCGTGGAAGTCGTCTCCACCGTGCTGCTGCTGATGGGCCTGGCCCTGTTGCCGCAGACCACGCCGCGTGAAAGCAGCGCGCTGCGCCGCGGCCGCGACGCCGGCCTGGCGCTGCTGGGCGGCGGCGGCCTCGCCTGGCTGAGCTGGCTGGTGATGACCCGCGACCACGCCAGCATCGCCTGGTATTTTCTCGACAACAGCGTGCCCCAGGGCGGCGGCACCAACAGCGTCAACGTGATCCTGGTCGACTTCCGCGGCTACGACACCTTCGGCGAGATCACCGTGCTGGGCATTGCCGCGGTGGGCGTGCTGGCGCTGCTGCAAGGCCTGCGCGTGCGCCGCCCGGCGGCCGACGGCGCCGGCCTGGCCTGGTCGTTCCGTGAGCCGCCGCTGCTGCTGCGCCGCGCCGCGCGCCTGGTGCTGCCGCTGGCGCTGGTGGTCTCGGCTTACATCTACTGGCGCGGCCACAACCTGCCGGGTGGCGGCTTCATCGCCGGGCTGGTGACGGCGGTGGCGCTGGTGCTGCAGTACATGGCGCTGGGCCAGCAGAAGGCCGATGCCGTGCTGCACGCCGCCGGCGGCCGCCGCTACACGGTGTGGATCGGTACCGGCCTGGCCATTGCCTTGGCCACAGGCGTGGGCGCCTTCGCCTTCGGCCACCCCTTCCTGACCAGCGCGCACGCCGCGCCCGAGGTGGCGGTGCTGGGTGTGCTGCCGCTGGCCACGGCCGCACTTTTTGACCTGGGGGTCTACATCACCGTGGTGGGTTCGACGCTGTTGACACTGGCCGTGCTGGGCGCGGCCAGCAAGGAAGGCGCGGCCCCGGCCGCCACCCCGTTGCGTGGGGGCCGGCCATGATGCTGTCGATGGAAGCCCTGGTGGCCAGCGGCATCGGGCTGGTGACGGCCACCGGCATCTACCTGCTGCTGCGCGGCCGCACCTTCCCGGTGGTGCTGGGCCTCTCGCTGCTGGGCTACGCGGTGAACATCTTCATCTTTGCGATGGGGCGCTTGTGGCAGGGCGCCGAGCCCATCGTCGGCGCCGGTGCCGCTGCGGCCGACCCGCTGCCGCAGGCCCTGGTGCTGACGGCCATCGTCATCGGCTTTGCCACCACCGGCTTCGTCATCGAACTCGCGCTGCGCAGCCAGCACGACGGTGGCAACGACCACGTCGACGGCCGCCCGCCTGAAGGTGGCGCCAAGGAAGAGCCCCGGCCATGAGCTTCAGCGACCACCTGCCGGTGCTGCCGGTGCTGCTGCCCATGCTCACCGCGGTGATCCTGCTGCTGGTGGGCGATGGCGGCGGCGCTTCCGATGCGCACGGCAACCGCCGCCTGGCCTGGACACGCGGCATCGCCCTGGGCTCGGTGCTGCTGGGCGCGGTGTTCGCCTTCCGGCTGGTGGAAGAAGCCGCCGGCGGCCAGCTCAAGGTCTACCGCCTGGGCGACTGGCCGGCGCCCTTTGGCATCGTGCTGGTGGTCGACCGCCTTTCGGCCTTCATGGTGGCGCTCACCGCCGCGGTAGCGGTGCCGGTGCTCTGGTACGCCAGCGGCGGCTGGGACACCCACGGCCGCCATTTCCACGCGCTGTTCCAGTTCCAGCTGATGGGGCTGAACGGCGCCTTCGTCACCGGCGACCTCTTCAACCTCTTCGTCTTCTTCGAGGTGCTGCTGATCGCCAGCTACGTGCTCATGATGCACGGCCTGGGCCGCGAGCGGCTGCGCGTGGGCGTGCAGTACGTGGTGCTGAACCTCACCGCCTCGGCGTTTTTCCTCATCGGCGTGGCCTTGCTGTACGCGCAGACGGGCACGCTGAACCTGGCCGATCTGGCCGTGCGCGTGCCGCAGGTGGGTGGGGCCGAAGCCGGCCTGCTGCAGGCCGGTGCGCTGCTGCTGCTGGTGGTGTTCGGTTTCAAGGCGGCGCTGTTGCCGCTGGCGATGTGGCTGCCGGCCACGTATGCGGCCAGCAGCGCGCCGGTGGCCGCACTCTTCGCCATCATGACCAAGGTGGGCGTGTACGCCATCCTGCGCGTGCACGGCGTGGTCTTCGGCGCTGAGGCCGGGGCTTCGGCGCTGCTCGTGCAGCCGCTGCTGCTGCCGCTGGCGCTGGCCACCAGCGTGGTGGGCGTGCTGGGTGCGCTGGCCGCGCGCACGCTGCCGCGCCTGGTGGCGTGGCTCACCGTGGCTTCGGTGGGCACGGTGCTGGCGGCCATCGGCCTCTTCAACGCCGATGCCTGGTCGGCCGCGCTGTTCTACCTCGCCAACTCCACGCTGGTGATCGCCGGGCTCTTTCTGCTGTCGGAGCTGGTGGCCTCGCAGCGCGGGCCCATGGCCGACCGGCTGGAGCCTTGCAGCCCCGTGGCCCAGCCCGCGCTGCTGGGCCTGATGCTGCTGCTGGCCGCGGCCTCCACCGCCGGCTTGCCGCCGCTGCCCGGTTTCATCGGCAAGCTGATGCTGCTGGAGGCCTCGGTGAACCACGGCGCCGCGGTGGCCGTGTGGGCCGTGGTGCTGGGCGTGGGCCTGCTGACGCTGGTGGGGCTGGCGCGGGCGGGCAGCGTGCTGTTCTGGTCGGTGCGGCCCGAGATCCCCGGCAGCGGCGCAGGTGCCAGCCCGCGGCTGATCGGCGCCACGATGCTGCTGCTGGGCATGAGCGTGCTGATGAGCGTTTTTGCCGCGCCCATCCAGCGCTACACCGCGGCCGCCGCGCTGCAGCTGCAAGACCGTGCGGCTTATGCGCGCGCTGTGCTGCCGGAGTCGGGCGGGGCCGATGCGCAGACCACGCGGCCCTACCGCGGCGTGAACCCGCCGCTGCCGGGGGCCACGTCGCCCGCGCCCGTGCCTGCCGCGGCCCCTGCGGAGGCCTCGCGATGAAGCCGCGCTGGATCGCCCACCCCGTGCTCAGCGTGTTGATCGGGGCCAGCTGGGTGCTGCTGCAGCAGAGCGCCGCGCCCGCGCAGCTGATCACGGCCACGGTGCTGGGCCTGCTCATCCCGCGTGTGCTGCACGGCTTCCTGCCCGAGCCCGTGCGCCCGCGCGCCTGGGGCACCGCGCTGCGCCTGCTGGGCGTGGTGCTGTGGGACATCGTCAAGAGCAACCTCACGGTCGCGCGCATCGTGCTGTCGCCCAGCGCGCGGCCGCAGCCGGCCTGGGTGCTGGTGCCGCTGGACATCAAGCACCCCACGGCCATCAGCCTGTTCGCCACCATCATCACCACCACGCCGGGCACGGTGTCGTGTGTCATCGACGAGCAGCGCCGCCACATCCTCGTGCACGCGCTCGACTGCACCGACGTGCCCGCCGCGGTGGCCGACATGAAGGCGCGCTACGAAGCGCCGCTGATGGAGATCTTCGGATGAACGGTGCCACCGTGCTGGCCTGGGCCCTGGACATCGCCGTGGGCGCTGTGGCCCTGGCCATGCTGATGTGTGCGTGGCGCTTGCTGCGTGGCCCCAGCCTGCCCGACCGCGTGCTGGCGCTGGACACGCTCTACGTCAACGCCATCGCGCTGGCGGTGCTGCTGGGCCTGCGCCAGGGCAGCGCGCTCTTCTTCGAGGCGGCGCTGATCATCGCGATGCTGGGTTTTGTGTCCACCGTGGCCGCCGCGCGTTTCCTCGCGCGCGGCGACGTCATCGAGTGACAAGGGGCCGCACGATGCTGACCGACACGCTGCTGCAACTGCCCGCCTGGCTGCAATGGGCCGTGGCCGCGCTGCTGGTGCTGGGCGCCTTTTTCCTGCTGGTGGGTGCTTTCGGCCTGCTGCGCTTCAACGACTTCTTCATGCGCCTGCACGCGCCCACCAAGGCCAGCACGCTGGGCGTGGGCGGCGTGCTGCTGGCCAGCCTGCTGGTGAGCTGGGCGCAGGCGCAGGCCGGCTTGCAGGTGTTGCTGATCACGCTCTTCGTCTTCGTGACGGCGCCGGTCTCGGCCAACCTGCTGTCGCTGGCCGCGCTGCACCTGCGCCTGCCCAGCCGCGCGCCGGTGCCGCCCGAGCTGCCGCGCGACTGAAGGCGCGCAGGTTTTCAGGCCTTCACGCCTTCACTCCTTCAGACCTTCTGCGGCGGCTTGAGCAGCACCACCACCAGGGTCACCACCGTCAGCGGCAGCACGAAGCCGAGCATCGCGCCGCTGAACCAGCCCAGGGCGTCGTGCTGCTGCGCGGCCAGGATCAGGTAGGCCACGTAGGCGGCGTAGTAGGCGACAAAGACACCGCCTTCCCAGCGCGCGATCTCGCGGCCGGTGATGAACACCGGCAGGCAAGCCAGCGCCACGGCCAGCATCACCCAGATGTCGAAGGTCAGCACCGAAGGCGGCAGCACCAGGCCGGCGGTGCCCGAGGCCAGACCCGAGAGACCCAGGCAGCCCAGGATGTTGAAGGTGTTGCTGCCCACCACGTTGCCCACGGCGATGTCGCGCTCGCCCTTGAGGGCCGCGGTGATCGACGTGGCCACCTCGGGCATGGAAGTGCCGGCGGCCACGATGGTCAGACCGATGACCACATCGCTCACCCCTATCTGCTTGGCGAAGGCCACCGAGGCGGTGACGAGCGCGTCCGAGCCCAGCACCAGCGCCACCAGGCCCACGGCGATGAGCGCCAATTGCGCGGGCAGCCGCGCGTCCCAGGCCTGGCTGTCCAGCGCGGGAAGCTCGTCGTCACCGGCTGGGGCGGCACCGGCGCTGCGCGATTGCACGATCAGGAAGACCGTGTAGCCCACCATCAGCACCGTCAGCAAGGCCGCGTCGAAGAGGCCGATGCGCCCGTCCAGCCCCACCGCCAGCAGCAGCAGCGAGACGCCGACCATGATGGGCACTTCCTGGCGGATGAGCTGGCGGTTCACGACCAGCGGCGTGATCAGCGCGCTGATGCCCAGGATGAAGAGCACGTTGAAGATGTTGCTGCCGACCACGTTGCCCACGGCGAGGTCGGTCTTGCCGTCCATCACCGCGCCGATCGACACCGCGACCTCGGGCGCGCTGGTGCCGAAAGCCACGATGGTCAGGCCCACCACGAGGGGCGAGATGCCGAAGGACAAGGCCAGCTTCGAGGCCCCGCGCACGAGCAGGTTGGCGCCCAGCACCAGGCCCACCAGGCCGGCGGCAAACAGCAGGAGGTTGGTCATTGCGGGCCGGGGCCGGTGAGGGGGGTCAGTGCTCGGACTTGCCGCTGTGCGACATCAGCTTGTCGGCCAGGGCGATGGCCAGGGCGCTGAAGAGGAAGGCGACGTGGATCAGCGTCTGCCAGATCAGCACCTTCTCGCTGTAGTTCGCGGCGTTGATGAAGGTCTTCAGCAGGTGGATGCTGCTGATGCCGATGATGGCCGTGGCCAGCTTGACCTTCAGCACGCTGGCGTTGACATGGCTCAGCCACTCGGGCTGGTCGGGGTGGCCTTCGAGGTTGAGCCTTGAGACGAAGGTTTCGTAGCCGCCGACGATCACCATGATGAGCAGGTTGCTGATCATCACCACGTCGATGAGCGCCAGCACCACCAGCATGATGATGGTTTCGTTCAGCGCCGTGACCGCGAAATCGCTCTTGTAGCCGATGCTGCTGACCAGCTTGGCCAGCGCGTCCTGGTTGCCGAACACGGCTTCCACCAGGTGCACCAGTTCCACCCAGAAGTGAAACACGTAGACGCACTGCGCCACGATGAGGCCGAGGTACAGAGGCAGCTGCAACCAGCGGGTGGCGAAGATGAAGCCTGAGAGCGGGCCGAGGCGGGGCTGGTGGGTCTTGGAGTCGTCGGCCATGGGGGTCCTGGAGAGAAGAAGACTTCGGGCAAACCCGAACACCGGAAATTGTAGGCTTGCGGTGAAAGTGCCCGCAGAGTAAGCGGTTCGTCAGAGCGGCGGCTTACCTTGCGGCACAGAGCGAATTCATCACTGCCAACCCGGAGACAAAAACCATGTCGAGCGACCAGCCCACCGAGCTGATAACCCACCAGCCCCCTGCCGCACTCGTGGCTGCGGCCCGCGTCTCGGGCATGGCCGCCTACCACGCGCTGGTGGCCGAAGCCGAGGCCGACTTCGAGGGCTACTGGGCCCGCCTGGCGCGCGAGTTCATCAGCTGGAAGACCCCGTTCACCCAGGTACTGGACAGCAGTGAAGCCCCATTTTTCAAGTGGTTTGCCGATGGCACGCTGAACGTCAGCCACAACTGCCTGGACCGCAACATCGAGCGCGGCCTGGGCGACAAGACCGCGATCATCTTCGAGGCCGATGACGGCGCCGTGAAGCGCGTGAGCTACAGCGAGCTGCTGGCGCTGGTGTGCCAGTTCGCCAATGCGCTGAAAGCGCGCGGCGTGAAACGAGGTGATCGCGTCGTCATCTACATGAGCATGAGCGTCGAAGGCGTGGCCGCCATGCAGGCCTGCGCGCGCATCGGCGCCATCCACTCGGTGGTGTTCGGCGGCTTCAGCGCGCAAAGCGTGCGCGACCGCGTGCAGGACGCCGGCGCGGTGATGGTGATCACCGCCGACGAACAGCTGCGCGGCGGCAAGCAGCTGCCGCTGAAGGCCATCGTCGACGAAGCCATTACCCTGGGCGGCTGCGAGACGCTGAAGAACGTCATCGTCTACCAGCGCACAGGCGGCAAGATCAACTGGCACCCCGAGCGCGATCGCTGGCTGCACGAAGAGCTGGCCGGCCAGCCCAGCACCTGCGAGCCCGAGTGGGTGGAAGCCGAGCACCCGCTCTTCCTGCTTTACACCAGCGGCAGCACCGGCAAGCCCAAGGGTGTGCAGCACAGCACGGGCGGCTACCTGCTGCACGCGGCGCTCACCACGGCCTGGACCTTCGACCTCAAGCCCGACGACGTGTTCTGGTGCACGGCCGACATCGGCTGGGTCACGGGCCACAGCTACATCACCTACGGCCCGCTGGCCCTGGGCGGCACCGAGATCGTCTTCGAAGGCGTGCCCACCTTCCCGGCGGCCGACCGCTTCTGGAAGACCATCGAGAAGCACAAGGTCACGATCTTCTACACGGCGCCCACCGCCATCCGCAGCCTGATCAAGGCTGCCGAAGGCAACGAGGCCGTGCATCCGGCGCGCAGCGACCTGCGCAGCCTTCGCATCCTGGGCAGCGTGGGCGAGCCCATCAACCCGGCGGCCTGGGAGTGGTACTTCAAGCACGTGGGCGGCGAGCGCTGCCCCATCGTCGACACCTTCTGGCAGACCGAGACCGGCGGCCACGTCATCACGCCGCTGCCGGGCGCCACGCCCATGGTGCCGGGCAGCTGCACGCTGCCCTTCCCGGGCATCACCGCGGCCATCGTCGACGAGACCGGGGCTGACGTGCCCAACGGCAGCGGCGGCATCCTCGTCATTAAGAAGCCCTGGCCGAGCATGATCCGCACCATCTGGGGCGACCCCGAGCGCTTCAAGAAGAGCTACTACCCGGCCGAGCTCAAGGGCTACTACCTGGCCGGCGACGGCGCCATCCGCGACAAGGACACCGGCTACTTCACCATCACCGGCCGCATCGACGACGTGCTCAACGTCAGCGGCCACCGCATGGGCACGATGGAGATCGAGAGCGCGCTGGTGAGCTGCACCGAGCTGGTGGCCGAGGCCGCCGTGGTGGGCCGCCCCGACGACACCACGGGCGAGGCCATCTGCGCCTTCGTGGTGCTCAAGCGCAGCCGGCCCACGGGCGAAGAAGCCAAGCAGATCGCCACGCAGTTGCGCAACTGGGTCGCCAAGGAAATCGGGCCCATCGCCAAGCCCAAGGACATCCGCTTCGGCGACAACCTGCCCAAGACGCGCAGCGGCAAGATCATGCGGCGGCTGCTGCGCAGCATCGCCAAGGGCGAGGCCATCACGCAGGACACCAGCACGCTGGAGAACCCGGCGATCCTGGATCAGTTGACGCAAGCCAACTGATCCCCAGGTGGCGCGGGCTAGCGGTGGGTCAGCACCCAGTCCGCCAGCCGCTTGGCATCGGCCTCGCCCAGCGTGGGGTTGGCCGGCATCGGCACCACGCCCCAGGCCCCGCCGCCGCCAGCGCGGATCTTCACCGCGAGCGCGGCGGCCGCGTTCGGCGTGGTGGCGTAACGCCTGGCGATGACGCGCCACGCCGGGCCGACGATCTTGCGGTCCGCGGCATGGCAGTTCAGGCAGTTCTTCTGCTTCGCCAGCTCTGGGTTGGCCTGGGCCGCAGCAGCGCTCAAGGCCCACGCCAGCAAGAGCAGCCCTTGCGCTACAGTGCCCCGAGGAGAAATTGCCATGCCCATGGTCATCGTCGGTGTGTTGTTGCTGGTGGCCCACCTGGCCGACTTCGGGCCTTTCGGCAGCTGGCCGTGGTGGGCGATCGGCCTGCCTTTCCTGCTGGCCGTCGTGTGGTGGCAGTTTGCCGACAACAGCGGCTGGACGCAGCGCAGGGTCATGGAAAAGATGGAGCGCAAGAAGGTCGAGCGCCGCGAAAAGGCCATGGACGCGCTGGGCCTCACCACCCGCCGCGAGCGCCACGCCACACGTTCGCGTGAAGACGCCGCCCGCCGCAGCACGCCCGAGGCCACGAAGCACGACGAGCGCCCGAAGCCGCCGCCCGAGCCGGCGCGGCGCGACCCCCGGCTGTAGCCGGCGCCGCCCGCCGCCGCGGCCTCAATCGCCGTCGAGCACGGCGCCCAGGCTGGCGCTGGATGCGTTTTTCGCGAACTTCGCCAGCACGCCGCGCGTGTAGCGCGGCGCCGGCTGCTGCCAAAGGGCGCGGCGGCGCGCGATCTCGGCCTCGCTCACGTTCAGCTGCAGCAGCAGGTGGTGGGCGTCGATGGTGATGCTGTCGCCTTCCTGCACCAGCGCGATCAAGCCACCGGCGTAGGCCTCGGGCGCCACGTGGCCCACCACCATGCCCCAGGTGCCGCCCGAGAAGCGGCCGTCGGTGATCAGGCCCACGCTTTCGCCCAGGCCCTGGCCGATCAGCGCGCCGGTGGGCGCCAGCATCTCCGGCATGCCCGGGCCACCCTTGGGGCCCAGGTAGCGCAGCACCATCACGTCGCCCGCGACGATCTGCTTGGCCATGATGGCCGCCAGCGCGCTCTGCTCGTCGTCGAACACGCGCGCCGGGCCGGTGATCACCGGGTTTTTCAGCCCCGTGATCTTGGCCACGCAGCCCTCGGGGCTGAGGTTGCCCTTGAGGATGGCCAGGTGGCCTTCGGCGTAGATCGGGTTCGAGGCGGGGCGGATGACGTCCTGGTCGGCACGCAGCGCCGGGATGTCTTTCAGGTTTTCGGCCACGGTCTTGCCGGTGATCGTCATGCAGTCGCCGTGCAGCTTGCCGGCGTCGAGCAGCACCTTCATCACGGCGGGGATGCCCCCGGCGCGGTGCAGGTCGATGGCCAGGTACTTGCCGCTGGGCTTCAGGTCGCACAGCACCGGCGTGCGGCGGCGCACGCGCTCGAAGTCGTCGATGGTCCAGGGCACCTCGGCGGCGTGCGCGATGGCCAGGAAGTGCAGCACGGCGTTGGTGCTGCCGCCCGTGGCCATGATCACCGCCACGGCGTTTTCGATGGCCTCCTTGGTGACGATGTCGCGCGGCTTCAGATCGAGCTTCACTGCGTTCACGAGCGCGCGCGCGGCCTCCTGCGTGTGCGCGAGGATGGGGTCTTCCACGTTCGCCATCGTCGAGGCGAAGGGCAGGCTCATGCCCAGCGCCTCGAAGGACGAGCTCATGGTGTTGGCGGTGTACATGCCACCGCAGCTGCCGCTGCCGGGGATGGCGCGGCGCTCGATCTCGCAGAAGTCTTCTTCGTTCATCTTGCCGGCCGTGAACTGGCCGACGGCCTCAAAGACGCTGACGATGTTGAGATCCTGCCCCTTGTAGCGGCCCGGCAGGATGGTGCCGCCGTAGACGTAGATGGCCGGCACGTTGGCGCGCAGCATGCCCATCATGCCGCCGGGCATGTTCTTGTCGCAGCCGCCGATGACCAGCACACCGTCCATCCACTGGCCGCCGACGCAGGTTTCCACGCAATCGGCAATCACCTCGCGGCTGACCAGGCTGTACTTCATGCCCTCGGTGCCCATGGCCATGCCGTCGCTGATGGTGGGCGTGCCGAAGACCTGCGGGTTGGCGCCGGCTTCCTTCAGCGCCACCACCGCGGCGTCGGCCAGCTTCTGCAGGCCGCTGTTGCAGGGCGTGATGGTGCTGTGGCCGTTGGCCACGCCGATCATGGGCTTGCCGAAGTCGCCTTCGGTGTAGCCCATGGCGTAGTACATGCTGCGGTTGGGCGCGCGGGCCACGCCTTCGGTGATGTTCTTGCTGCGGCGGTTGCTGCTGCTCATGGTGCGGTGTCTCCGGAGTGCTTCGTTGCGATTATCGGCGGGCCGACAGCCGCCCCTGGCGCACGGCGCGCGGGCATGGACAATCGCGCGTTCTTCGACCGACCCTGCGCCTGGACACCCCAAGATGCTCGTGCATCCCCAGTTCGACCCCATCGCCTTTTCGCTCGGACCCCTGGCCGTCCGCTGGTACGGGCTGAGCTACCTCGTTGCCTTCGGGCTCTTCCTGTGGCTGGCCGGCCGCCGCACCGCGCTGCCGCAGTTCGCTTCCCGCGGCTGGCAGCGGCGCGATGTGGAAGACATGCTCTTCTACGGCGTGCTCGGCGTCATCATCGGCGGGCGCCTGGGTTACTGCTTCTTCTACAAGCCCGGGTATTACGTCGAGCACCCGCTGGAAGTCTTCATGGTCTGGAAGGGCGGCATGGCCTTCCACGGCGGGCTGCTGGGCGTGATCAGCGCGATGGCGCTCTATGCGCGCAGCCGCGGCCGCCACTTTCTAGACGTGATGGACGTGGTGGCGCCTTGCGTGCCCATCGGCATTGCCACGGTGCGTGTGGCCAACTTCATCAACGGCGAACTCTGGGGCCGCCAGGCCGACCCCGCGCTGCCCTGGGCGATGGTGTTTCCGCAAAGCGGCGAGAGCTTCGCGCGCCACCCCTCGCAGCTTTACCAGGCCTTGCTGGAAGGCCTGCTGCTGTTTGTGCTGCTGCAGGTCTACGCGCGGCGTGAACGCGCGATGGGGCAGGTGGCCTCGGCCTTTGTCTTCGGTTACGGCTGCCTGCGTTTCGTGGCCGAGTACTTCCGCGAGCCCGACAGCTTTCTGGGCCTGCTGGCCCTGGGCATGAGCATGGGCCAGTGGCTGTGCCTGCCGATGATCGTGCTGGGTGCGGTGTTGTGGGTGTGGTGCGGCCGGCGTGCGCCGCTGCAGAAGGCGGGGGCGGCGAAATGACGCGACAGATTTTTCTCGACACCGAGACCACGGGCCTCTCGGCCGCCGACGGCGACCGCATCGTCGAGGTGGGTTGCATCGAACTCGACAACCGCCGCCTGAGCGGCCGCACGCTGCATCACTACGTGAATCCGCAGCGCAGCAGCCACCCCGACGCGGTGCGTGTGCACGGCATCACCGATGAGTTTCTCGCTGACAAACCGCCGTTTTCGGCCATTGCCGACGAGCTGGTCGAGTTCGTGCGGGGGGCCGAGGTCATCATCCACAACGCGGCTTTCGACGTGGCCTTCCTCGACGCCGAGTTCGCGCGCCTGGGCAAGCCGAAGTTCTCCAAGCTCGCGGCGAAGATCACCGACAGCCTGCTGATGGCGCGAGAGATGTTCCCCGGCAAGGCCAACAGCCTGGACGCCCTGTGCAAACGCCTGGAGGTCGACAACAGCCAGCGTGAACTGCACGGCGCGCTGCTCGACGCCGGGCTGCTGGCCGAGGTCTACCTGCGCATGACACGCGGGCAGGGCAGCCTCGTCATCGAGGAAGGCGGCAGCAGCAGCGGCCCGGTGCGTGGCAACGAGCGCTTGGACCTGCGCGCCCTGGTGCTGCCGGTGCACCGCGCCAGCGAAGAAGAACGCGCTGCCCACGAGGCCATGCTGGCCGATCTGGACAAGGCCTGCGGCGGCAAGACACTGTGGCGGCAAAACGGCGCCGTGCCAGCTTGACGGCAGCAGCGGGAAATCGTGCATAATGGAGGGCTCCGGTTGACGAGCTGCACGCACGAAGCAGCCCAGCCATCCGGGCGGTTAGCTCAGCGGTAGAGCACTGCCTTCACACGGCAGGGGTCGCAGGTTCGAACCCTGCACCGCCCACCAGAAAATGCCAACGAAATCAACGGCTTGCGAGAGATCGCAAGCCGTTTTTCTTTGTCGGTATGAAAAGAAGTATGAAAATCCAGCCGCGTCCGAGGGTGTCTAGCAGGGCGTGAGAGGGGGTACTTCGATGAGTCTTCTTCAGCGCCTGCGCGGGTTCCTTGCGGCGCGCGTTGCTTGGGTTCGGCGCTATCCCTTCGCGTGGGTGTCCGTAGGCTTTGCGCTGCTCACCGTCGGCGTCATCTTTTGGTGGCCCGGCCCCGTCGTGGGAGGCAGCCCTACTGACACGCGGCTGCGTGCATGGGCTCTGCTGCTTCAGTTTGTGGGCGGCGTGCTTGCGCTGGCGGATCTCGCCGGGGCGGCGCGCGAGGCTGGGCACGTCGGCGTTTGGGGCAGCATCAAGGCGTTTTTCGTCGAGGCTGTCCGAGGTCGAAACGTGGTCCTCCACGTCGCTTCTGGGGTACTACGGGCGAGCGGTGGCGTCATGGCTGTCAAGGTGCGGTCAGCGCCGGGCCCGGATGCTGATGTGGTGGCACGGCTTTGCGCGATTGAGTCCGACATCAAAGCCATAGACGCGGCAGTAGACGAACTCAGGGCATCGCAGCAAACGGCGGTCCGCGCAGTCACAGAAAAGATCGAAGCCCTTTCGGATCGTCTAGGGCAAGAGGTCGCGACTATCGATGCGCGGCTGCGTTCCAGGGCTACTGGCAACTTCGCGCAGCTTGCCTTCGGTGCGTTCTGGGTGTTGGTCGGAACGATTCTTTCAGGCTTGGCGCCTGAGATCGTTGGGATAGCTGCGGGGCAATGGGCCGCCGTGTGGGCCCGGTTCTAGCTCACGCCCTGAGCCACTCGCGGCGCATCGTCACGGCATGCACACCGTAGACCTTTGGCGCTGGCGCGTCACCGATCCCGTTTCGGGCCGAAAGTACGTCACCCGCTACGTGATGAGCGAGGTCGATGCCCTCGACCTTGACCCGAACGCTCAGCGCGTCGAGCACAGCATAGAGCGGCGCAGCGTGCCCGACGGGCCACACGAGCACCAACACTCGAACCCGCGGCGGGTACTAGCCCAGTGCGGCCAATCGCCGCGCCAAGGCCCGCGCAAGGCCCTGCACGCTGCCCACGCGCACCGCGACGGCCATGCCCCCACCCGGGCCAGGCACGAGCGAATCGGCCAGCGCGACGAGTTCCCTCGCCACCGCCTGCAGAGCGCGCACGTCGGCGGCTGCCAGTGTGAGAGCCGGTCCCGGTGGCGCCGGCCGCAGTTCGGGGGCTTGTTCGATCGATTCCGCCTGCGACACGAGCCCGGCCGCGATGGCGCGCATCTGCTCGACGTCGTGAGGGGCTGCGCCGGGCGCGCCGGCCAGCGTCAGCAGCGAATCGGCCACGCGTCGCAGTGCTGCGCCTTCGTTCGGTGTGGTGTCCATGTCAGCCCCCGCCTGCGCGGTATGCGGCTTCCAGCGCCGCGATGGTTTGATCTGCGGCAGCTTGGCTGCTCGCCCCGATGCTGTACTGCTGCCCGCCGATGTTCACGATCATCTGCACTCCCACAGCTGCCGATGCCGCGGCTGATGGTTTGGCGGTCGACGTCGGCGCCGGTGCGGGCGTGGGCGTCGGCGTGCGCCCGAACGGGTTACGGATGCGTGCGTCTTCCTCTGCCGCGGCTTCCGGGGTCAGTTCCCACACGCCAAGCCCGAACGGGCCTTCGCCGCGGCGGTTCGTGTTGAACACCCAGCGCCCGGAGTTGTCCGGCGGCTGCAGTTGACCCGCGGCCGTCCGCGTGATCCCCCCGTTCGGCGTGCTGCGTATGAGGTTCCCGAACGAGTCGATCTCGGGAAGGTTGCTCGGTGTGTTCGCGCTGCTGTTGCCGATGCCGCCCAGGCCGTTACCGCCCACCAAGCGCGACGGATCGGAGCGCAGCAGGTTGAGGTAGCGCTGCTGCGCCGTGGTGGCCTCGTCGGTGGCTTGCTTGGCCTTGCGCATCGCGCTATCGATCGAGTCACCCAGGCCCAGCGCGGCGGAGCGGTTTTCGAGGATGACGCGCTGCAGCTTCAACTGTGCCGACTCGACCCCGCCGGACGCGGCCAGGGCGGCGGTGCGCCACTTGCCGTAGGCCTCGACTTGCTGCGCGAGACTCACCTCGCCAGAGGCGGCCACGCGGGCATAGGCCTCGCCCAGCTTGTCGGCGGTCGCCTGCAGTTCCTCGCGTGTCTGTAGGCCCAGCGTGCGCAGCGCCTCGCCCAGCGACGAAACGCCGGGCTTGAGTTCGTCGAGTTTCTTTTGCGCGGCCTGCAGCCCCGTGGCCACACGCTCGCCAGCGATCAGGCCCGCGCTGCCCAGGTCGGTTAGGCGTTCGATGACTGCCCGAACGGCCCGCTCGGTGTTCGCCGCTGCGAGTGCCTTGTCGAGGCTTGAGCCCAGCACCCGGCCCGCTTCGTCGGCGGGCGCCTTGATGTCGACGAGCGTGCGTGCCAGGGCGTCGAGGTCGTTTATCGCCGACGTCGCCGCTTCGCTGAAACCCGTGCCCAGTTCGCGGGCCGACGTGCCAGCGCGGCGCAGCGATTCATCGGCCAGCGAGTCGAGGGCAGCGCGCAGCCTGCGAACGCCTTGCTCGGTACCGTCGAATGCTGCCCGGGCCTGCGCCTCGAACTGGCCTAGGTCTTCACCCTTCAGCGCGGCGCCCAGCGTTTCGCGCAGTTGATCGGCGGTGATCTTCCCGCGGAGCCCCAGGGCGTCGAGGGCGGCGCCGGCCGTTTCGATGCCTCGCACGTCGCTCAGGTCGAGTTCCTTCGCCACCTTGGCCAGGGCGTCGGCGGTGCTCTCGCCCTTCGTCGTGAGGCCCTCGAACGTCGACACGAGCGCTTTGCTCTGCTTTTCGAGGCCGAGTGCCTTGTCGGTCGCTTGCTCGGTGCGCTGCGCGAGCTCGGCCTTCGCGGCGGCTGCGCGCCTCGTGGCTTCCTCGTCGGCCTTGAGTTGCCGCTCTGTCTCTTCCAGCGCCTTGCCGTAACCCAGGAGGCGCGCAGCACCTTCGCCGATGGCGGTTCCGATGCTTTCGAGGTTCGCCACCACGCCCACGAAAGACAAGGTCTTGAGCGTGCTCAGTGCGCCGGCCAAGCGGCCCGCCGATGCGGTACTCGCCGTCGTGGCTGCAGCGTTCGCAGTCTGCGCGGCGGTGTTGGCCGCAGTGGCGGCCGTGGCGGCGGTCGTTGCGGCTGCCAGGGTGCCCGCGGCTGCAGCGTTCGCGAGGAAGGTTTGGGCCAGGCGCAGCGCTGCGTATGCGGCTGCAGCCTTGCCGAGTCCGATCAGCAGGCCGGCCACAGTATCGAGGTTCGATGCCAGCGCGCCGATGACTTCGGCGGCGGTCTTGCTGGCGCCCGTGGCGGCGTCGACTTCGCCGACATACTGCGTCCAAGCGGTGCCGAGATTCGTAATCGCGCGCCCGACGGTCGCCGGGATTTGCTCGAACTCGCGCTGCAGCGTCGCCGACTGCCCTCGCAGCGCCTTGATGACGACGTCAGAGGTGAGCGCGCCTTGCTCGGCCAGCTTGCGCAGTTCGCCGGTGGTCACACCCAGGCCGTCGGCCAGCGCGCGAGCGAGGCGCGGTGTCTGCTCTAGAACGCTGTTGAACTCTTCGCCGCGCAGCACGCCCGACTGCAGGCCTTGGATCAGCTGCGTGATGGCGGCGTCGCCTGCCTGCGCCGATGCGCCCGACACGGCCACGGCCTGCCCGATCGACTCCGTGAGGCGCAGCGCGTCGGCCTGCGTGAGGTTGAACTCTTTGCCCGCCTGAGCGATGCGGGCGAACAGTGTGCCCGTCGAGGCCACTTCGGCGCCGGTGCGCTGCGCGATCTCGAACACCGACTGATAGGCGGCTTCCAGCGCCGGCCCTTCGCCCACGATCAGGCGCAGCGCAGCGCGCACGCCCTTCGCTTCGTCGGCGGTTTGCGCCAGGTCACGCGCGAGCCCGCCGGCCAGCGTGCCACCCAGCGCGGCAGCGGCCACAGTGCGCAGCGTGTCGAGTTGCCCGCGGAGGCCGTCGAGAGCGCTGCCCGACTCGCGGGCGGCGGTGACTTGCTGGCGGCCTGCTGCAGCGGCTGCAGCGCCTGCGCGCTGGTACTGGGTGACGAGTTCGGTTTCGGCGGCTGCAGCGGTGCGTGCGGCTGCGGCCGCGGCGGTGACTGCCTGCTGCTTGTCGCGGAGCGCCGTGCGGCCTTCCACGATGGCCACACGGAGGGCCCGCTCTCGCGCTTCGTATTCGGCGGTCTGCTTGCCTGCCCGGTCAGTCTCTGCGCGCAGGCGCGCCAGGGCGTCACGCTGTTCGTCGAGGGCGCGGCGCGCCGCTGCGGCG
Organism: uncultured beta proteobacterium; assembly: GCA_963788035.1. GTDB lineage: Bacteria > Pseudomonadota > Gammaproteobacteria > Burkholderiales > Burkholderiaceae_C > Rubrivivax. The sequence goes on along the minus strand of CAWBFC010000005.1, from coordinate 306,378 downwards.
TCGGCACGCGCAGAGGCTTCGGCCTCGCGGTTCTTCTTCGTTGCAGCTGCGAGTTCGTCGATCTCGCGGGCCAGCTTTTCGAGCGCTGGCGTACTGGCCGATGCTGCATCGCCAAGCCCGCGGGCCGACTGGCCAAGGCGCGCGAGTTCGCCCCCGCCCTCGACGTCGACGCCTACAGCGAGGCGAACCTCGCGCTTGCTTCCGGTGGCCACAGGTGCGCCCCTCAGTTGATCGTGCGTTCGGTCTGGACGACGCGTTTGATATTCCCGTCGCGGTCACGCTCGACGAGATCGGTTTCGATCTGGCGCGCTGGCAGCGTCACCTCGACCTTGGCCGGCTGCACTTCGTTCGTGACGGACACAGCGGGGGCGGCCACGCTCACAGTGACGGGGGCAGAGGCGACGGCGGCCAGCGCGGCGGTAAACGCCTCGCTCGCCTTCGTCAGCGCCTGCACGAGTGCGGTGTTCGTCGATTGGGTCTGCGCGGCCTGCGCGAGCACCTGCAGCGCGAGCGCGTCGGGTGCGGTGCCGGGGGCGCGGGCCTGCACGCCGGGGCGGCCCGGTGCGGGCGCTGCGGCCACAGGTTCAGGCGGAGGGGTGAGCCCGCTCGCTTCGTCGTCCTGCCGCTGCTTCAGCACCTTGCGGGGATCCTCGCCGCTGCGGGCGATGATGGCGCTTGTCGACGTGAACCCAGCATCGCGCGCCTTGATGCGTCCCTCGATGTCTTGCGTTGGGTGGATGTCAGGCCAGCCGTGCGGGGTCCACTCGGGGGCGATGGCCTCTTCGTAGTCGGTGGCATTCATTCGCCCGGCCAGGAATGCGGCGTCGGCCCACCACTTCACGACGGGTTGGCAGATTTTCGGGATGACAACTTGCCACTGCAATTGCTCCGCACCACGCCTGAACTCGTTGACGAGCACGCGCAAAGTGCGGTCGCTAACATCTTTGATATCGCCGCCCATGAACTCGTAGGGCATGCCCAGGCCGGACGCGGTACCGAGGTGCGTAGTCCGCATGTACTCACTGAAGCTGGTGCCGGGCTCCGGCGGCTGCGCAAACTTCACGTCTTCGCCCGGCCGCAGTTCCTGCGACATCCCCGGTTCGAGGCCCACCACGGGCAGCCCATCCTTACCGAATGCGCGCGGCAGCCCGGTCGCTTCGTCAATATCCCAGCCGTCCCAATCGTCCGGCACCTGCTTGGTGATGAACATGGTGAAGAGGTTGGCCAGCTTCTGCCGGTCGAGCACCGCGTCTTCGAAATCCGCGCTGCTGCGCAAGCGTGCGAGCACGGGCGCCAGCAGCGGAACGCCTCGCACCTGTCCGGGCCGCAGCGGCTTGAAGACGTGCACCACGTCGTCGGCCCGGATGCGCACCAGGTCGAGCGGGTTCGGCGTACCGCCGCCGGGCTTGTCGCCAGGGTGGTTCTTGTGGAAGTAGTAGGCGACACGCTGGCCCCGGGCGTCGAACTCGATGCCCGAATAGATATGGTGTCCCTCTGCCATGCCCGGCCATGTGGCCGAATCAAAGATCGGCATGAAGTCGGCTTCCAGCACCTGCACCTGCACGGGCACCTGCAGCGATGATGTGAGCGGGTTGCGTGGCCGACGGCGCAGGAAGCATTCGCCGCCGTCGAGCCACGCCCGAGCGGCCATCGCCTGCAAGGCATAAACGTCGCTCACGCCGTCGGCGTCGAGTTCGTCGACGCTGCGCGCCCACAGTGCTTGGATCTTTTCGCTCTTCCAGCGGGGCGTAATACCCGTGCCGATCAGCGTGACGACCCAGCGCCCGACGGCGGCCTCTGCGGCCCAGTCGTTGCGGCTTGAGTCGCGCGCCCGGTTGCGGATGCGCTGCAGGCCCTCGATGGCCTTGTTCGGCCCGTGCGAGCCCGGGGACCAATGCGCGATGCGCCGGCCCATCCCGGCTGCGTCATAGCGGGCCTGCACGTTCAGCACTGAGGGGCCGCGGGTCGGTGTTGTCATGGCTGCGCCGCTTTCAGTAGTTCGATGAGGTAGAGGTCGGCGCCAGGTCGCAGCGTCACGGGTTCGCCTGCAGCCTGAGCGCGGCGCACGAGTTCGGCTTCGAAGAGCTCAGCCATCGCGAGGCGCGACCACACGCCGGGCAGCGCCGTGCGGAGTTCCGCCGGCTTCCTCGTCGTGATGAGTTCGATTTCCTCCGCGTGGGCTTCCTCGATCAGGGCGTGCAGGCTTTCGAGCGTGTCCTCGGTCGGGCCCAGCAGTGGCAAGCCTCGATCGAGGTACAGCGTCACGATGTAGTGCGTGAACGCGCGGCGCGCTTTCTGCAACTGTTCGGCCTTGGTCACAGGTCAGCCCTCAGCACGACGGCGGGCGATGCATCGGGTCGACGCGCGACGGCAGCGCCTGCGGCTTCGAGCGCTTCGATCTCGTCTTCCTCTGCGTTCTCCAGCGCTTCGACCTGCCGATCAAGTTCGGCCAGGCCTTCGGCGCGCTGCGCGTCGGTGGGACCGTCGGGCAGCTGCGCGAGGTGCTTGTCGAGCGCCGTCATCAGCTTTTCAGGGCCCAGCAGTGCAGCCAGGAGGCCCGTGACGTCGGCGCGGTCGCCGTTCACACTGACGACGGGCGCCAGCAGTCGCAGCCCGCCGGATCGTGCGGGGTAGCGCAGGGCGCGCTGCAGCGCGGCGCCTTCGTCGGCGGCAGCGGCGGTGAGCACCGCGCGGGTCCGGTCGCGCAGCGCAGAGCGCGGCGGCGGTGCGGCGTCCAGCTGCGCACGCTGACGTTTCAGGTCAGCGATCTCGTCGCGGATCTCGGTCAATCGTTCCATTTCAGACCCCTTCCGGCTGTTCGAGCCACTTGTCACAGGCACGCACGAGCGCGCCAAGGTCAGAGGCTTCCTTGTTGAGCCGGGCCGACTGCGCTGCGAGGCGATCGGAGGTGGCGCGGGCGACGAGCGCGGCACGGGCGGCCACGAGTCCCTTTTCGATGGCGCGCAGCGTGGCGGCTTGGCGCACGTCGCCCTGCAGTGCCGCGGCGTCGAGTTCGAGCCGTGCCACGAGTTGTTCCGGGTGCTGCGTCACGTCGAAACCGCGGATGCCTGAGAGGCGCACGGCTTCGGCCAGGTGCGCGCGGCTTTCTTCGCGGGCGTCGCGCGAGGCGTCACCGGTGGAGCGGGTGCTACCCAGCTTGGAGGTGAGTTCGTCGCGCAGCCTTTCGAGCTTCGCGGCGTCGTGTTTTTTCGTCATGCCCGGTCCCCTTGGTGGTGTGCGGCTGCGGCGGCGCGGTACTGCGCCCAAATGCCAGCGGTGGTGATCGGCGGTTCGGCCTTCAGCTTGGAGGTGAGCCGGTCGGCTGCCTGCCCGTCAAGCGAGAGCCGGCCGCCGCGGAACGTCGCGCTTGCGGTGAGGTCTTGCAGGATTCGCGACGGGCGAACGCGGGCCTCGACGTAAGCCCGCAGCAGGGTCGGCGGTGCGCCGGTGTCGCGCAGTGCACGCATTGCCAACTGCATCTGTGCGCTGCTCGCCTTCGCGCCGTACCGAGCTTTCTCGGCGCGGTCTTCCAGCGCGAGGAATTGCTCGATCTCGGAATCGCTCAGGCCGGCGGCGCGCATCTGGTTGAGCGTCAGCGGGTCGAGGGCTGCGAGCCTGCTCATTGCTTGCTACCGCTCAGGATGCCGAGGGCGCGGTCAAGGTCGTTGCTGGACACATGGAGCATGCCCCGTCGGCCAAGGCGCGCCACGCGGCAATGCAGCTTGCCTTGCTCGAGCTCGGCCAGGAAAAGCGCTTTCGTCATTCCTGAGCGATACGCTGCGCGGCTGACCCGCTCCCAGCGGCCAATCGGCGGGTGGGGGGTGTGAGTGGTAAACATGTTTATAGGCCCAGAGTTAGCGGCAGGCCCGAAAGGTACCGAACTCGCCCAACTTCCGCCAACGTAACAATTTCGCTTGCGCGCAATCGAATGTCCGAAATGATCGAATAGGGCGTAATGCCCTAACTTGATGACATTCAAAGATTTCTAACCCCGAAAAGTCTTGTTCATCGGGCCTCTTCGTCCCCGCGGCGGCCGATCCTTTACAGGAACCTTGTCATTTCCCCGGGCGATGATTTCGCGTCGGCGCCAGACGTGACGACGCCCCCGGGGCAGCCTCGAACGGCGCCACGCGGGGGCGTGCTGTAGCTTGGGGGCCTATTGGTAGTGCGCCCAGTTCGCCACGCTGTGAGGCTGCCAGGTGCTGCGCCGCGGGCCGCGCTGAGCGGCCACACGATGACGATTCGAGGCCAGCGCCGGCCGTGCACGCGGCTGCGGTGTGTCGAGCACCTCGAAGACTTGAATGCGGCCCTCGCCGTCAGGCCCGAGGCCCGGTCCCCAGTTGAACGCGTCGGCACGGTCGACCACAGTGCAGCCGTCGCCAAGGTCAACGCGCACGATGGCGCCGGGGTTCGTGGGGATGGTGTTGGTGGTGTGGGGTTGCATGTCGCCTCGCTCTGCAGTCGCGCCGGATCAGCGCGAAGCGAAATTTATAGAGCGAGGCGCAGCGCTGAAACCGAAATTTCCACAATAGCGGCGGCGCTTGATCCATAATTTATTGAATCGTCGCGCGAATTACTGCGTTATTTCGTAGCGATAGGGCAAGATGCCCTAATTGGTCCACACTTTGACGCCTTGGGCCGGGATGGTCCGGGATGACCTGCACTGTATGGAAATCCGATCGAGAGAGGCCAGGGACACGGAAGCGGGTTAAGTGGTGCTGTGTTGCGCTGCAGTGGGGTTCATCCCGGACCATCCCGGACCGCGGACCGCGATTCCCTGATAGACCCGCTCCCGCTCAGCACCGACACGGGGCCGGCTCTGTGAAATCTGCGGGAAGGCGGCCACAAGGTCGCGCCCAAAAACGATCTTTCCGCCCGGCTGCGTGTTTCCTTGGCGCGCGCACCACGTCTGCCAGGCTGCGAAAAGGTCATCGGTCCGAACGCTGGCGGCCGGTGCGAGCGAGCATTCCTCGCGCACGAAAGCCAGGATCGGCGAACCCAGGTCGGCCAGTTCCCGCGCAGCGTCGGCCGATGAGCTCGGTTCCTTGAAGTGCCCGCGGGCCTGCAGGCGGTGCCATCCCGCCACAGCCCACGAGAGCACGCCCGGGAGATCGTCGAGCAGGCGGCGGGTTAGGCCTGCATCCTCGCGCCCGTAGAAGGACTGCTGCATTTTCAGGATGACGAAACGCGAGGCCACGGCCCCGGATGCGTCGGCGATGCGCGGCAGTTCGTTCGAGAGCAGCACGAACCGCACGCCAAGGCGCAACGCCAGCGGAGTCAGGAACTTGCGATTCACCCCGACTTGGTCCTCGCCCGAGATCCGCAGCAGGTTCTCGGCCACTTCCTTTTGATCGGTGCGGCCGCTTAGGCGCGCGTCCGAAACGATGGCTGCGAGCTTGCCGATGAGGGGCTGCAGGCCGAATTCCTTGGCCATGCTGGCCAGGGTCGGGCTTGCCACATTGGACGGCCCCAGCAGGGCGGTAAGGATGCGAGCGATCGTGCCCTTACCGCTGCGCTTCGGCCCGACGATGAGGAAGATCTTTTGTTGCGACGTGTCGGGCGTGAGCAGGTAGCCGAACACTTCCTGCAGCGCTTCGATGGCTTCCGGGTCGTTCGGCCATACCTCAGCCAGGAACCGCAGCCAGGCGGCGGGGGGCGGCGCGCTGGGGCTGTAGTCGAGCGGCAGCGCGTTGAGGTTGAAGAGGCGCGGCGTCGGCGCGTGCAGTTGCCTCGTGGGGAGGTGTAGCAGGCCGTTCGCGCAGGCCACGAGCTCAGCGGCAGGCGGGCCGGCCGGTTCCTCGATCCAGCACGGCGGCAGGTGGTGCGATTCGAGGTGCACCGCTTCGGCATGCCTCAGCGCGTGCAGCACGTCGCCGACGTTCGAGCGCTTGGGCCGGAAGGTCGACGCGTTGCGTTCGAGGAACCCGTACAGCGGTGCGGTGACGTCGGCCTCCTGAGCCTCGCGCCAGGCGCCCGACTGCCAGCGGTAGAACTGCGCCTGCCAGTGCTTCAGCGTCGAGTGCTCGCCATCGGTGAACACGCGCGACGCGAACGCCCGAGCGCTGTTCATCGGGTCGTGAGCGTAGAGCGGCAGCGTCCCTTGCCTCTGCGATTCCCGTGCGTACTGCAGCGCTGCCTCTGCCTCGTTCGCAGGTGCGGGGGCGGCGCGCATCTGCAACACCTCGCGCTGCTTGGTGCACGCGCCGGTGATGGTGCGAGCGATGTAATCCTCACGCTGCCACTTGTCGCGCTGCAGCGCAGAGCGATGCATCAGGCGCACCATGCGCGGTTGATCTCGGCCGGTGTAGAACGCCAAGCGCTGCGCGAGCGAGGCGTCTACGCTGCTTGCGTCATAGGGCAGGCCGTCGGCGCGGTTCGAGGCGGGCCAGCGACGAGCGAGCTTGTCGGCGTCGGCGTTCCAGAGGTCGGCGAACGTCACTCCGTCGCCGAACACACTTGCGGCGCTATGAGAGCGAAGCGCGATCTCTAGCAGGGCTTCGTCATCTTCCGGCCCTTGCCAGTCAGGCGCGCGGCCCTCAGGAACGTCCACAGCTTCGCGAGGCGGGAAGTACCGCGCGACTACTTCCGCGATGGCGGGGCAGTCGTCAGCGATGGCGCCTTCTGCGCCCGTGCCGATGGCGATAAACCTGCGGCGCGAATAGCACTCGATTCGTAGCTGCGTGTTCTTCGCTGAGTGCGCAGGCATCGCGCGAGAGCGGCCCCACAGGTGCAACCCGCGGCCCGACTGAGACACCTCGACGGCGGTACCGCCCAGCGCGCTGCAGAGTTCGAGCGCCAGCGGGGACCACGTGTTGTCGGGCTGCAGCGCATCATCGATATCGACTGCAAAGAACGGGTCCGCGTCGGTGAGCACGAAGCCGACGGTATGGTCGGGGCCCAGCTGCTGCGCCAGCGTGGCGGCCGTCGCGTAGGGCAGCCACACGGCCGGATCATGCGCGCCGTCGGTGCCCTTCAGCGTCACTTGCCCGGTGCGGTAGTCGATAGGCAGCTTATCGGCCTTCCCGTTACCCAGCGGCACAAGGCGAACCGGGATCCATTGGGGCAGCGCGTGCAGAGGTGCGAGGGGATTCACGCGGCGGCCCCTCAGCGTGGCCGAAAGCCCGCGGCTTCGGCGACTTCGGCCACGGTCATTCCGCGATCGTTCGCATCGTGCGCCAGGTCGAGATATCGGGGGTCGAGCATCGCGAAGACGCTGCATCGGGTGCACAGGAAGAGGTCACGCGGTGCGCTGCCCGCGCGAGCCACTACGGGCACGCCACAACTGCCGCAGCGGCAGGCCATTGGACGGCGCGCCGTCGATTCGGTATCGTTCATTTGTTCGTCCTCACGCCTGGGCCGCTGCAACGGTTGCCGGGCGTTTTTCTTTGTGGGGAGCGCGGCAGGGCCGCCGGGGTCGCGCGCTGCGCTGCTCAGGCTTCGACGGAGGTCCGCTGAGCGTGCAGGGTCGACACGAGCGCTTTAATCTCGGCGTCAGTCGCGCCACGAATGCGCGCTGTGTTGAGCGCTGCGATCTCGTGAGCGGGCACGGCGGCCTGACGCGGCCCGATCTTGATGGGGCGCGTCATCAGGCCTTGTGCGACCTTCGCATAGAAGGTGCTGCGGGTTTCACCTGTGAGCGCAAGCGTAGGGTCGATGCGCAGCAGCGCGGGGATGGTGGATAGAGTCTGCATGCGGTGTGCTCCTTAGTGCGTCCCGTGGATGTCTTGGGACGTTGCAGGGCACTGTGCCGAGGCAGCCCGCGGCCCGCCAGCACAACTATTTCGCTTGCGCGCAATCGAAGTACGTTCGAAGCGCAGCAGCGCGAGGATGGTGGAAAAAGTCTGCATGAGGTGTGCTCCTTGGTGCGTCCCGTGGATGTCTTGGGACGTTGCAGGGCACTGTGCCGAGGCGGTTCGCAGTCCGCCAACAGAGCCATTTCCTAACGCGCGTTAGTGGCGCGGTTTCGCAGGGCTACAAAGCGAGGTTCGCCAGGGCCCGCGCCGCGTGATCCCGCAGCAGGTGGCCGTAGTGCTTTTCGATCATCTGCAGGCTGGTGCCGGACAACTGCGCGACTGTGAGCGTGTCCAACTTGTGCAGTGCGATCAGGTCCGTGATGGTCGAATGCCGCAAGGCGTAGGCGGTGACGTTCGAGGGCAGTTCCGCGACTGCGACTGCATCCTTTACGGGGTACTTCCACGAGTCCTTATTCCACGCTGAGCCGTCGGCGCGTGCCAGGAGGGGGGCGCCGGCCGGTTTGCCCTTCGAGTGCGACGCGAAAAATTCGGCGGTTGCCTTTGGAAGCGTGATCTTTCGGTCCTGCCCTTGCTTGTCTTTGCCGATGGCCAGGGTCGCGAGCCGGGCGTCGAAGTTCCCGGCCACAAGGGCAGCCATAGCGCCAGGGCGCAGCGGTACGAGTGAGAGTGCTCGCAGTAGCGCCGCGAGGTCGGGCGCGGCCTTGTCGATCAGTGCGCGGCGCTGCGCTAGGTCTAGGTACACGTCGCGGCGGCCGTCGGCATCCTTGATCGGGCGCAGCTTCGTTTTCCATGCCGCGTCGGTTGTCACGTGGCCATCCTCAAGTGCGAGGTTTAGCGCGGCCCTTAGGCTTGTCATGTCCCGATTGAGCGTGCTCGGGGAGCGTGCGCGCCGCGGCGCTTCGCTTGCCTTGTCCTGCGGCACGGCCGGTGTGTCTGCAAGCCACTTGCGCCACGCGTCGACGTCGCTAGGCTTGAGCCGCTGCAGCGGGATCGTGCCGATCTTGTGATCGTCGACCCAGCGCTTGAAACGCATCTTCGTATCGCTGGCGGCCTGAGCCTTGCCCGATGCGGTCAGGTGCGCGACGTAGTTCGCGCAGGCCTCTTTGACGGTGAGCGGTGCGGTGCTGCCTCCCTTGTCGAGGTGCTTAAACCACACCTGCGCGGCCTTCGCCGCGGCGTCGAAGCGCGCGCCTGCAGCGAGCTCGGCGAACTCCCCGAGTGGGTGGTGTGCTTGCTTGCCCGTTTCGGGGTCGCGGCGGCGCGCCAGCCACGTGCCCGGGGCGTCGGCGGCCATTCGCCGGTAGCCGATGAAGCATCCCGCCTCGATCCGCTGCCAGTAGGGATCGCGACGCGGCGCCAACTTGCCCCGTGCCTCGACCTTCGCCAGGTTGATCGTGCCCATATGTCCGCCCTGCCAGGTATGAAAAAAGTATGAAAATCATACCCGCAGGCGGTCGGACGTTCTGGGACGGTTTTACCTATGAAGAGCGTGTCCGAGAGTGTCCCGGAATGTCCGGATTCCCGCCCTTCACACGGCAGGGGTCGCAGGTTCAAACCCTGCACCGCCCACCATAAGAATCAACGACTTACAGCGCCTCAGGGCGCTGTTTTCGTTTCTGGTGTCCAAAAAGTGTCCTGGCGGCGCACCCGGCAACGTTGCGGCAGGGGCGCAACACGGGCGCGGCCTCGTGTAGCCTCGGCGGCTGATGCCCACCTGCTTCGGGCCGAGAAAGGATCGCTCCATGTTCCGCGCCCATAGCTCTCGCCCGTTTTCGCGCTGCACCGCAGCCGCTGCTGCTGCGGCACTGGCGCTCGGCGCTTGCGTCGGCGGGCCTATCGGCCACGGCGGCGATCGCCTGGAACAGCCGGCCAAGACGACCTACAGCAGCAGCAAGAGCCCGCGCGCCTTTGCCGATTGCGTGCAGGCGGGCTGGAAGACCATGCGCCTGAAGGGCAGCGCCATCGGCAGCAGCGTGCGCGCCGAGGGCGCGGCCTTGCGTGTCGAACTCAAGCTCGACGACAAGCCCGACCAGGTGCTGCTGGTCGACGCCGAGGGCGCCGGCTCGAAGGCCCGGCACTGGAACCTGGGCCGCTACTTCGGCGACAAGCCGGTGCAGGTGGTGGCCATCGAGACCTGCCGCTGAGCACCGCCCGCGCTGCCGCCCCGCCCGCTGCGCGAAACAGGCTCAGCTGCTGAGCCAGCCGGCGGCGATGCTGCGTTCCATGCCCGCCTTGCCTACGCCCGCCGCCATCACGGCCCCCATCCCTGCCGCCCTTGCTGGTGTCGGGGCCCCGCTCACGCCCGGCCTGCTGGTGCTGCACGGCAACCGGCTGGAGACCCTGGCCGAAACGGTGTTTGCCTTCCTCGCGCGCCATCCGCTGGGCCCGCTGGAAGAAGAGACGCTGCTGGTGCAGAGCAACGGCATGGCCGAGTGGCTGAAGATGGAGCTGGCCACCGCGCAGGGCCTGTGCGCGGCCACACGGGTGGAGCTGCCGGCCCGCTTCATCTGGCGCGCCTACCGCGCGGTGCTGGGCCGGGCGGCGGTGCCCGCGGTCTCGGCGCTGGACAAGCTGCCGCTCACCTGGCGCCTGATGCGCCTGCTGCCCGTGTTGGCCGGGCAGCCGGGTTTCGAGCCCGTGGCCGGTTTTCTGGGCGCCGACGACAGCCCCGCGCGCCGCTTACAGCTGGCGCGCCGGCTGGCCGATCTCTTCGACCAGTACCAGGTCTACCGCAGCGATTGGCTGCAGGCCTGGGCGGCCGGCCGCAACACTATGCCTGGTGCCACCGGCCCGGCCGCTGCCGTGCCGCCTGACCAGGCCTGGCAGCCCGCCTTGTGGCGCGCGCTGCTGGCCGAGCTGCCGCTGGAAGAACAGACCGCCGCGCGCCCGCAGCTGCAGCAGCGTTTTGTGCATGGGCTGCGCCAGCCCGGCGGCGGGCCCTGGCCCGCTTTGCCGCGGCGCGTGGTGCTGTTCGGCACCACCCACATCCCGCACCAGCTGCTGGAAGCGGTGGCCGCGCTGGCCGGCCACGTGCAGGTGCTGCTGGCCGTGCCCAACCCTAGCCGCTACCACTGGGCCGATCTCATCAGCGGCCGCGAACTGCTGCAGACCGCACGCCGCCGCGCCCCGCTGCGCGGCAACACCGAACTGGCCCAGCTGCCGCTCGAAGTGCTGCACCTGCACGGCCACCCGCTGCTGGCCGCCTGGGGCCGCCAGGGGCGCGATTTCGTGCGCCAGCTCGACGCCTTCGACGACAGCGAACTCGCGCGCCAGCGTTTTGCCTTGTCGCGTGTCGACTTCTTTGATGAAGGCCCGGGCGACACGCTGCTGCAGCAGTTGCAGGCGCAGATCCGCGACCTGCAGCCGCTGGCCGAAGCCAAGGCCGAGGCCACGCCACCGGCGCTGGAGGACCGCTCCATCGTCTTCCACGTGGCGCACAGCGCCCAGCGCGAGGTGGAGGTGCTGCACGACCAGCTGCTGCACCTGCTGGCCCACCCGCCAGGGGGCAGCGCGCTCCAGCCGCGCGACATCGTCGTGATGGTGCCCGACATCGAGACTTTCGCGCCGGCCATCCGCGCCGTTTTTGGCCAGCACGGGCGCGGCCATCCGCGCCACATCCCCTGGGGCCTGGCCGACCAGCGCGAGCGCGGCCGCCACCCGCTGCTGCTGGCACTGGAATGGCTGCTGCGCGCGCCGCAGCAGCGCCACAGCTTCAGCGAGCTGCAGGGCCTGCTGGAAGTGCCAGCGCTGGCGCGGCGTTTCGGCCTGGCGCCCGAAGACCTGCCCACGCTGCTGGCCTGGGCCCAGGGCGCCGGTGCGCGCTGGGGCCTGCACGCGGCGCAGCGTGCGCAGTTGGGGCTGGCCAGCTGCGAGGGCTTCAACAGCTGGCATTTCGCGCTGCAGCGCCTGCTGCTCGGTTACGCCACTGGCGAGCTGCCGACGGGAGCTGAAGGCCATGCCGGCATCGAGCCCCATGCCGAAGTGGCAGGGCTCGGCGCCGAGCTGGCCGGTGCCCTGGCCGAGTGGCTGGGCGTGCTGCAAGCCTGGTGGGCCGACAGCCTGCAGCCGCGCGCACCTGGGGCCTGGGCCGAGCGCGCGCGTGCGTTGCTGCTGGCGGTGTTCGCGGCCCAAGATGACGAAGAACGGGCGCTGCTGGCCGCGCTGGACGAGGCCCTGGGTGCGTGGCTGCAGGCCTGCGAGAACGCGGGTTTCGACGAGCCGGTGCCGCTGGACGTGCTGCGCGAAGCCTGGCTCGACACGCTGGACGAACCCGGCCTGACGCGCCGCTTCCGCGCCGGCGGTGTCACCTTCTGCACGCTGCTGCCGCTGCGCGCCATTCCTTTCCAGGTGGTGTGCCTGCTCGGCATGAACGACGGCGACTACCCGCGGCGCAGCCTGCGCAGTGATTTCGATCTCATGGCGCTGCCTGGCCAGGCGCGCCCGGGCGACCGCTCGCGCCGCGACGACGACCGCCAGTTGATGCTGGACGCGCTGCTCTCGGCGCGGCGTGTGCTCTACCTCAGCTGGGCCGGGCGCAGCGTGCGCGACAACCAGGTGCAGCCGCCCTCGGTGCTGGTGGGGCAGCTGCAAGACCACTTGAAGGCGGTGTGGGGTGAAGAAGTGCTGAAGGCGCGCTGCACCGAGCACCCGCTGCAGCCCTTCAGCCGGCGTTACTTCGAGCAGCCTGGCGATGGGGCGAGCCTGGCAAGACCTGCGCTCTTCACCTACGCGGCCGAGTGGCGCGGTGCGCATGAGCTGGCGGCCGAGCCAAGCGCGGTGCTCTTGCCCGCCGCCGCGCCTGCTGCTGCGGCCCTGGCGCCGGCCACCCTCGACGCGCTGGCGGCCTTCCTCAAGAACCCGGTGCAAGCCTGGTTCCGCCACCGGCTGCAGGTGCAGTTCAAGGAGCGTGCAGAGGCGCCGCCCGATGACGAGAGCTTTGCCACCGCCGGGCTCGACCGCTGGCAGCTGATGGACGAAGTGCTGCGCGCGGCGCAGCGTGATGCCGCCACAACCGCGCCTGCTGCAGATCCCGATGCCGATGCGATCGCCGCCGCCGTGCAGGCCGAACTGGCGCGCCTGCAACGCGCGGGCCGCCTGCCGCTGGCCGGCCCGGGCCGCCGTGTGCAAGCCGAGTTGCAGCAAACACTGCTGCCCATGCTGCAGCACTGGCAGGCGCTGCGTGCTGCGCACCCGGTGGAGCTGCCCAAGCAGCACCTCGCTCTGCCGGCGGTGGTGCAGGGCGGCCTGGGCCCAGGCCCGCACACCACGCCTGGCTTCGACGACTGGCTGCCCGGCCTGCGCTGCAGCGCTGAGCCGGGCGCCGGGCCGGTGTTGATCGAGCTTCAGGCGAGCCGGCTGGTGGCCGGCAGCCGCGCCAGCAAGCAGCCGCGCCTGAAGGCCGACAAGCTGCTGCGCCCCTGGCTGCGCGGCCTGGCCGCGGCGGCTTGCGGCCGGCCGGTGGCCGGCATCGTCGTCGGCGCCGACAAGGTGGTGCACCTCGCGCCGCAAGAGCCCGCGTCCGCGCGCCAGACGCTGCAGGGCTTGATGGCCGCCTGGGCCGCGGGTTTGGCCGGTGACGAACCGCTGCCCACCGCGCTGGCCACCGGCCTGGCGCGGCTGAAGGACGAAGGCGCCGCGTTGACGGCCTACGAAGGCAATGCTCAGGGCCGTGTGCCCGCCGAAGGGCGTGAACCCTGTCTGGCACGCCTGTTCCCGCGCTACGAACACTTGGCATCGCACCCGTCTTTCGAGCCCGCATCGCAGACGCTTTACGCCGCGCTGGCCGAAGCCCTGGCCACGCAGCTGCGTTTCGACGACCTGCCCGGCGAAGCCGCCGGTGATGAATCTGCCGAAGGCGCATCCGGAGACGGCGATGAGTGACACCGCGCCAGCCGCAGCGCCGCAGCCGCTGAATCCCCTGACGCTGCCGCTGCAGGGCAGCCGCCTCATCGAGGCCAGCGCCGGCACCGGCAAGACCTGGACCATCGCCGCGCTCTACCTGCGCCTGGTGCTGGGCCATGGCGACGCGGCCAGCGCGCCGCTGCGGCCGCTGCTGCCGGGCGAGATCCTCGTGATGAGCTTCACCAAGGCCGCCACGCGCGAGCTGTCCGACCGCATCCGCCAGCGCCTGGTGGAGGCCGCGGCCTGCTTCCGCGGCGAGGCGCGTGCGCCCGGTGCGCCCGAGCCCGACGCCTTCCTCACCGCGCTGCTGGCCGAACACGCCCCCGGCCCGGTGCGCGAGCAGGCCGCCTGGCGCCTGGCCATGGCCGCCGAGGCCATGGACGATGCCGCCGTCTTCACCATCGACGCCTGGTGCCAGCGCATGCTGCGCGAGCACGCTTTCGACAGCGGCAGCCTCTTTGACGAAGAACTGCAGGCCGACGAAGCCGCGCTGCGCGAGCAGGCCGCGCACGACTACTGGCGCCAGCAGGTCTACCCCCTTGCCGACGAGGCGCTGGCCGCCGTGCTGGGCACCTGGGCCGGCGTGGAGGCCCTCGTCCACGACGTGCAGGGCCTGCTGCAGCGCCCGCTGGCGCATGCCGTGCCGGCGGGCGGCCTGGGCGAGGCGGTGGCGGCCCTGCAGGCCGAGCGGCGCGCGGCGCTGGTGCAACTCAAGGCCGGGTGGGCGCAGCGCGCGGCGGCCATGGGCGAGTGGCTGGCCGCGCAGCTGGCGCCCAAGGTGAGCGTGTTCAACCGCCGCAAGCTGCAGGCCCGTTACTACGAGCCCTGGTTGGCGGCCCTCACACGTTGGGCTGAAAGCGCCGATGCCGACAGCATCGACGGCCTCAACAAGGGCGCTGAGCGGCTGGTGCCGGCCGGCATGGTCGATGCGCTCAACGATGGCGCCGAGGTGGCGCTGCCGGTCGAGTTCAGCGAGTTCGAAGCCTTGCTCGCTGCGCTGGACACCTTGCCCCACACGGGCCCCGCACTGCGCGCGCACGCCGTGGCGCACATCGGCCAGCGGCTGGCCCGGCTCAAGGCCCAGGGCGGGCGCTACGGTTTTGCCGACATGCTGCAGCGCCTGGACAAGGCGCTCGACGACAGCCGCCAGGGCGAGCGCGCGCTGCGCCTGCGCGAACGCATCCTCGCGCAACATCCGGTGGCGCTGATCGACGAGTTCCAGGACACCTCGCCGCTGCAGCTGCGCATCTTCGAGCGCCTCTACCGCATCGCCCAGACGCCGCCCACGCAGGCGCTGCTGCTGATCGGCGACCCCAAGCAGGCCATCTACGCCTTCCGCGGCGCCGACATCCACAGCTACCTGCAGGCCCGCCGCGCCACGGCCGGGCGCCACCACGTGCTGGGCACCAACCACCGCAGCAGCACGGCGCTGGTGGCCGCGGTGAACGCCTGTTTTGCGCAAGCCGAGGCGCGTCCGGGCGAGGGCGCCTTCATGCAACGCGGTGAGCTGCCCTTCCTGCCCGTGGCCGCGCGGGGGCGTGATGAGCGTTTTGTCAGCGCGGCCGGCGATGAAGCGCCGCTGCAGCTGTGTCTGTCTGAAGACCTGCAAGGCGGTCCCGCGCACCTGCAGCGTTATGCCGCGCTGTGTGCCGAGCGCATCGTGCAATGCCTCAATGACGATGGCTGCGGTTTTGCGGCCGAGGGTCGGCCCTTGCAGCCGCTGCGCCCGGCCGACATCGCCGTGCTGGTGCGCAGCGGGCGCGAAGCCGCGGCCGTGCGCGCGGCGCTGCAGGCGCGCGGTGTGGCCTCGGTCTACCTCTCGGACAAGGACAGCGTTTTCGCCAGCGACGAGGCCGCCGACCTGCTGCGCCTGCTGCAGGCCGTGGCCGCCCCGCGCGACACGCGCCTGGCGCGCGCCGCGCTGGCCACTTCGCTGCTGGCGCTGCCGCTGCCCGAGCTGCTGCGCCTGGCCCACGACGACAGCGCCTTCGACGCGCGCTGCGCCACGCTGGCCGAGCTGCAGCGTGTGTGGCAGCAGCAGGGCGTGCTGGCGATGCTGCGGCGCGCGCTGCATGCTTTTGCGCTGCCGGCACGTTGGCTGGCCGGGGTGGGCTCAGGCGCGGGCGCAGACGCGGTGCCCGACACCACCAGCGGCGAGCGCCGCCTCACGAACGTGCTGCACCTCGCTGAGCTGTTGCAGGCCGCCAGCAGCACCGTCGAAGGCGAGCAAGCCTTGCTGCGCTGGCTGGCGCTGCAGCTCGACGAGGCCGAGGCTGGTGATGGCGGTGGCAGTGGGGCCGGCGAAGAGCAGGTGCTGCGCCTGGAAAGTGATGCCGATCTTGTGCAGGTGATCACCGTGCACAAGAGCAAGGGCCTGGAGTACCCCATCGTCTGCCTGCCCTTTGCGGCGCAGGGGCGGCCCGAAGACGGCCGCAGGGGTGTCAACGTGGCTGGCGAGGACGGCCAGCGCTTGTGGCAGCTGGCGCCCAGCGCCGCGCAAGTGCAGGCCGCCGAGGCCGAGCGCCTGCGCGAAGACACACGCCTGCTCTACGTGGCGCTGACCCGCGCGCGCCACCAGCTTTGGCTGGGCGTGGCACCGCTGACGCGGGGCAACAGCAAAGCCTGCCAGTGGCACCGCAGTGCCCTGGGGCTGCTGGTTTCAGGCCCGGCCGAGCGCACGGCCGAAGAGATGGTGGCCGATGTGCGCACCTTCTTCGCGCAGGTGCCCGGTGCGCAGCTGCGGGCGCCCGTGCTGCAGCCCGAAACCGGCTTGCCGCCGCGCACGCGCCTGCAGCCACGCGCGGCCGCCGTGCCGCTGCGCCCGGCACCGCGCTACAGCGCCAGCTTCGACCGGCTCTGGGCCGTCAGCAGCTACTCGGCGCTGGTGCGCGATGCGGCGCCCGTCGCGCCTGTGCGTGATGCTGGGCCCGCGGCTGCGGCCCGGCCGGCGCCCGCCGCCGACACCGAGGCGCTGCCCCTCAGCCCCTACCTGCTGGACGACGAGCCTGCCGAAGCCGACACCGCCCCGGCGCGCCCCAGCACCACGGCCGGCACTGCGCGGCGCGGCGTGGACGAGGCCCCCTGGCACCGTTTTCCGCGCGGCGCGTTGGCCGGCAACTTCCTGCACGACCAGCTGGAATGGCTGGCCGGCGAAGGCTTTGCGCTCGACGCCAGCCCGGCGCTGCAGCAGGCCCTGCAACGCCGCTGCGAACGCCAGGGCTGGAGCCACCGCGCCGACGACACGCTGGCCTGGCTGCGCGCCGTCTGCAGCAAGCCGCTGCCGGCGCTGGGTGTACCGCTGGCGGGCTTGAGCCGCTGCCTGCCCGAGATGGAGTTCTGGCTGCCCAGCACCGGCCTGCACACCGGCGAGATTGACCGCCTGTGCCAACAGCACCTGCTGCCCGGCCGGCCGCGCCCGGCGCTGGTCGAAAGGCAGTTGCACGGCTTGCTGATGGGCTTTGCCGACCTCGTCTACGAACAAGAAGGCCGTTACGGCGTGCTCGACCACAAGAGCAACGCCCTGGGCGGCTTTGATGCCGACTACACCCCCGCCGCGATGGAAGCAGCCATGCTCGCGCACCGCTACGACGTGCAGGCCGCGCTCTACCTGCTGGCGCTGCACCGGCTGCTGCGCGCGCGCCTGGGCGCGGCCTACCGGCCGGCGGAACATCTGCACGGCGCGGTCTACCTCTTCCTGCGCGGCGTCAACACCGCCAGCGGCGGGGCGCTGCACCTGCCGCCGCCGCTGGCGCTGCTGCAGGCGCTGGACGCCGCCATCCCCGCCGGGGCCGCGCCATGAACAGCGCCGCCGACACCCTGGCGCTGTTGCGCAGCTGGCGCGCCGCCGGCTGGCTGCGTGCGCTCGACCTGGCGCTGGCCGAGTTTCTGCACGGCCTCGAGCCCGAAGCCCCGCCCAGCCTGCTGCTGGCCGCGGCGCTGCTGGCGCAGCTGGAAGGCCGCGGCCACAGCTGCCTGCCGCTGCAGGGCCTGGCGCAAGAAGCGCCGCTGCTGCTGGCCTGGCCGCCTGAGGCGCCTGAGTCGCAAAAGGCGCTGCAGACTGCACTGGCCGCCATGCCGGCTGATGCCGCGGCGGCGCAGCGCGCCTGGGGCGCTTCTTCGCTGCTCAGCACGGCGCCCGGCGCAGCGCGGGGTGCCGATGCCACCAGCCCGCTGGTCTTGCAGGCCGGGCGCCTCTACCTGCGCCGCTACTGGCGCTATGAAGCTGACATCGCTGCGCAACTGCGCCAGCGTGTGCGAGCGGCCCCGCTGGCCATGGA
This sequence comes from uncultured beta proteobacterium, assembly GCA_963788035.1. Classification (GTDB taxonomy): domain Bacteria; phylum Pseudomonadota; class Gammaproteobacteria; order Burkholderiales; family Burkholderiaceae_C; genus Rubrivivax. Next base: position 288,446 of record CAWBFC010000005.1, on the reverse strand, counting down.
GGTGCCCGATCCAGCTCAGGCACGCGCGCTGCTGGGCGCCTTGTTCGATCTGCCCGCGGAAGCCGGTGCCGAGCCCGACTGGCAGGCCGTGGCCTGCGCGCTGGCCCTGCGCGCGCGCTTGACGCTCATCACCGGCGGCCCGGGCACCGGCAAGACCTACACCGCCGCGCGCCTGCTGGTGCTGCTGCAGGCCTTGCACCGCGGGCCGCAGCCGCTGCGTGTGGCACTGGCCGCGCCCACGGGCAAGGCGGCTGCGCGGCTGCGGCAGTCGATGGTGGCGGCGTTGCAGGGGCTGGTGGCGCGTGCCGAAGGGCCGGCCCCGGTGCCAGCGGGCCTGCAGGCGCTGCGGGACTTGCCACTGGCAGGTTGGACGGCCGCCTTGCCGCCCGCCCGCACGCTGCACGCACTGCTGGGCACACGCCCCGGCACGCGGCGCTTCGTGCACGACGCCGCGTTGCCGCTGGATGTCGACCTGCTCTTCGTCGACGAAGCCTCGATGGTGCACCTGGAGATGATGGCCGCGCTGCTGCAGGCGCTGCCCGCGGGCGCGCGCCTGGTGCTGCTGGGCGACCGCGACCAGCTCGCTTCGGTGGAAGCCGGCGCCGTGATGGGCGAGCTGTGCGCTGGCGCCGGGCCCGGGGCCTGCACGGCCGATACCGCGGCCTGGGTGCAGGCGCACAGCGGGCAGGTGCTGGCACCCATGGCGGTGGCGGGGCCAGGCGGCCCCAGCCCGGGCGGCCTGGCCCAGCAGACGGTGGTGCTGCAGCGCAGCCGCCGTTTTGCCGGGCCCATCGGCCAGCTGGCCCTGGCCGTGAACCGCGGTGAGGGCGCCGAAGCGCTGGCCTTGCTGCGCACGCAGACCGCGCTGCCCGGCGGTGCTGAGCTCGCGCTGGTGCCCGCCGCCGACAGCGCCGCCATCGCGCGGCTGGCGGTGCAGGGCCGGCCCGCCGCCGGGGCGGGCGCAGGCGCAGGCGCAGGCGCAGGCGCAGGCGCGGGCGCGGGCGCGGGCGTGGACGCCGCGGGCTATGCCAGCTGCCTGCAGGCCCTGGCGCAGCGCCCGGCCGAGCCCACGGCCTTCGAACCCTGGGCACGTGCGCTGCTGGCCGCCTTCGACCGCTGCCGCGTGCTGTGCGCGCTGCGAAGCGGGCCCTGGGGCGTGGCCGGCTTGAACGCCGCCATCGAAGCTGCGCTGCAGCAGCAAGGTGTGTTGAAAAAGGGCGGCGAGTGGTACGAAGGCCGGCCCGTGATGGTGACGCGCAACGAAGCTGCGCTGGGCATCTTCAACGGCGACATCGGCCTCGTGCTGGCTGCGCCCGGGGCCGAAAAAGACGCGCCGCTGCGCGCCTGGTTCCTCGACGGCGACACGCTGCGTTCGGTGGCCACCAGCCGCCTGGCCGATGTGGAGACGGCCTTTGCCATGACCGTGCACAAGAGCCAGGGCTCGGAGTTCGCCCACGTGCTGCTGGTGCTGCCGTCTGAAGACACGCCGGTGCTCACGCGCGAGCTCGTCTACACCGGCATCACGCGCGCGCGCAGCGCCTTCACGCTGGTGGCGCCCGAGCCGGCGCGCCTGGTGGCGGCCGCCGCACGGCTGACGCGCCGGCTCAGCGGCCTGGCCGAGGCGGTGCGCGGCCCCGAGCCGGCCCCGCGTGCCGGCCCTGCGCCGTGAACGCCCTGCCCACGGGCGCCGCGCTGCGCCAGCTTTTGCAGCAGCGCCTGGCCGCCTGGCCCGTGCAGGCGCTGGCGGCCGAGGGCCGCCGGCATGCCGCGGTGGCGCTGCCCGTCACCGAGGCTGGGCATGGTGCCGATCTGCCCGGCCTGCCGCTGCAGCCCGCGCACACACCCTGGAGCGACGCCGCCGCCGTGCTGCTGACACGCCGTGCGCTCACGATGCGCCAGCACGCGGGCCAGTGGGCGCTGCCCGGTGGGCGCACAGACGCCGGCGAAACGCCCGAGCAGGCCGCGCTGCGCGAGCTGCACGAAGAGCTGGGCCTGCTGCTGCCGCCCGAAGCCGTGCTGGGCCGGCTGGACGACTACGTCACACGCTCGGGTTACCTCGTCACGCCGGTGGTGGTGTGGGCCGGCGCCGCGCGCGCGCTGCAGCCCAACCCGCAGGAGGTGGCCTCGGTGCACCGCATCGCCGCGCAGGAACTGCTGCGCGAAGACGCACCGCTGCTCAACCAGGTGCGCGGGGCTGCGCACCCCGTGCTGCGCATGCCGCTGGGCACGCACTGGGTCGCTGCGCCCACGGCGGCCTTTCTCTACCAGTTCCGCGAGGTGGTGCTGCTCGATCGCGCCACGCGCGTGGCGCATTTCGACCAGCCGTTCTTCGCCTGGCGCTGAGCGAACGCTGAGCGGGCGTTGAAGGCGCTGACGGTGCTTCAGGCGGCCGTTGGCGCCGCCACCATCGCCAGCGTCTGCCGGCTGCGGTAGGCGCGTGCCTGGCCCGTCACCGGGCAGGTGAAGCCGATCTCGCGCGCCAGCAGCTGCAGCGGCTGCGAAAAATCGGGCGGTGCATCGGCCGGCGGCTGCGGCCACAGGCGCGGGTAGATGCGGTCGCCGCAGATCGGCAGGCCCAGGGCGTTCAGGTGCGCGCGCAGCTGGTGCTTGGCGCCGGTCTGCGGGTGCAGGCGGTAGTGAGCGAGCTCAGGCCCCAGGCGCGTGATGAGTTCGACCGTGGTGATGGCATTGGGCTCGCCGGGCACGGTCTCCATCTGCATGAAGTTGCGGCCTTCGCGCTCTTGCAGGCGGCTGGCCACAGTGACGGGCAGCACGACATCATCGCGCCACGGCGCCACCGCCTCGTAGACCTTGTGCACGCGCCGCTCTCTGAACATCGCCTGGAAGGCCGCGCGCGTGGCCGGCTGCACCATGAAGAGCAGCACGCCGACCGTCTCCAGGTCGAGCCTGTGCATGGGCACCAGGGTCTCGATGCCGAGCTGGCGTTTCAGCCGCACCAGCACCGTCTCTTGCAGGTGTCGGCCACCGGGCGTGACGGGCAGGAAGTGCGGCTTGTCCACGGCCACCACATGCTCGTCGTGGTGCAGCACCACCACCTCGCCCGGCACACGCGGCTCGGGCGGGCCGGGCGGCAGGCAACGCCAGTACCAGAGCACGCTGTTGACGGGCGGGCAGGGCGCGTCTGCCGCGCAGGCCCGGCCTTCGGCATCGAGCACGTCGCCGCGCAACAGGCGTTCTTGCCAGGGGCGGCCGGGGGGCAGGCGGTGGTCGAGGAAGACCGCCAGGCTGGCCCAGGCGCCGCCCCCAGGCGGTGCGAGCACGGCCACACGGCTCGCGCTGACGCCCTCGCGCGCCGGCGGCACCCAGGCGGGGCGCGGGCGGGTCATGGGGTGGCCAGCAGCCGCAGCGGGCGCGGCTTCAGAACGCGTCCAGCCGCTGCGCGCGCGCCAGGCGCCAGGCTTCGCCGGGGTCGCTCTCGTCGAAGACTTCGGCGGCGGTGGTGGGCGTTTCCTGCAACTGCGCATCGAGCGCGATGCGCTTGTCGAAGACGAAACACTCGCCTTCCCATTCGCGCGCAGCATCGGGCAGCTGCTGGAAGTAGTTGAGGATGCCGCCTTCGAGCTGCAGCACCTGCAGGCCCAGGCTCTGCAGCCAGGGCGCGGTCTTGTCGCAGCGGATGCCACCGGTGCAGTACATCGCCACCGGGCGCTGCGCCTCGCGCCAGGCCGGCGCGTGGGTTTCGACATAGGCGACGAAATCGCGGAAGTGGCGCACGCCGGGGTCTTCGGCGCCCTTGAAGCGGCCGAGGCGGAATTCGAAGTGGTTGCGGTTGTCGAGCAGCACCACGTCTTCTTGTTGCAGCAGTTCGCGCCACTGCGCGGGGCTGAGGTGGGTGGTGTCGTGCATGTCGGGCAGCGGCAGCGCGTCGGCACCCGGCAGGCCCAGGGCCACGATCTCGGGCTTCACCAGCACCTTCAGCCGCGCAAACGGTGGCGTGACGCAAGCGCTGCGCTTGAAAGGCATGCCCTGGAAAGCACCCTGCAGGCAGGCCGGGTTCTGCAGCGCGGCTTCAAACGCAGCCACTGCGGCGGCCGGGCCCGAAACGGCGCCGTTGATGCCTTCGGTGGCGATGGTGATGGCGCCGAACAGGCCGGCCTCGGTGGCCAGTGCCCGCACGGTGGCCGCGGCGGCGCTGGCATCGGGCAGGGGCGTGAAGCGGTAGAAGGCGCTGTGCAGCAGGGCTGTGGGGGCGCTGGCGTCGCGGGTCGGGTGGGGGGCGGGGTCGGGGTCGGGGGCGTTCACCGCGCCATTTTCGCCTGCGCTGCCTTGCCGCCATGCCAGACAATGCGGCCCCCCGGCCCCGTGGGCCGATGTCTGCACCGAACGACCATGACCGACACCCCCGCCCGCCCCGAGATGCCCGACCGCCTGTCCACCGACCCGCGCAGCCCGCACCACGTGCGCGCGATCTTCGAGCACGACATCGGCATCCGCTTCAACGGCAAGGACCGCGGCGACGTGGCCGAGTATTGCATCAGCGAAGGCTGGATCCGCGTGCCCGCCGGCAAGACGGTGGACCGCAAGGGCCAGCCGCTGTTGATCAAGCTCAAGGGCACGGTCGAGGCCTACTACCGCTGAGGCGCAGGCCGCGGCGGGCGCGCTTGCTGCGGCACGGAATTTGCGCGGTGGCTGGGCGTGAACCCACGCCGCCCCAGCCGCCCTGCCCAGACACCGCCGGCGCCGTCTGAAGCGCCCTCGGCATCGGTGGCAAGGCCTTCAGCGGCCTCAGCGCCGGCCGAGCCCGCAGATGCCGGCCGGCCCCTGCGCGTGCTGCTCATCGACGACGGCGCCCACCGCGTCAGCCTCATCCACGACGAACTCGCGCGCCTGGGCCACCTGGTGGTGGGCGTGCTCGATTCGGCCTTGCTCATCCACGATTGCGTGCTGCGCCTGCAGCCCGACGTGGTGATCGTCGACAGCGAAAGCCCCGGCCGCGACACGCTGGAGCACCTGGCCACCGTTTCGGCCAGCTGCCCGCGCCCGGTGGTGGTGTTCAGCGAAGACGCCAGCGCCGCCCCCATGCAGCAGGCGCTGCGCGCGGGCGTGAGCGCCTATGTCATCTCAGGCCTGCAGCCGCAGCGCCTGCTGCCGGTGCTGCAGGTGGCCATCGCGCGTTTCGAGCAAGAGCGTGAACTGCGCGGCCAGCTGGAGATGGCGCAAACGCAGCTGGGTGAACGCAAGCTGGTGGAACGTGCCAAGGGCCTGCTGATGGAAGAGGTGGGCCTGACCGAGGCGCAGGCCCACGCCCACCTGCGCAAGCTGGCCATGGACCGCGGCCAGCGCCTGGGCCAGGTGGCCGAGCGTGTGGTGAAGGCGCACGAACTGCTCAAGCCACCCGGCGCCTGAAGCCGCGGCGGCCGCACGCACCAAGCCCGGCTTGTGCAGTGCACCAAGCGCAGGCGCAGGCGGGCCGGGCTTGGTGCATGCGGGGCGGTGCGCGCTGATGGCGCCACCCGTGCCACCTATGAGCCGCATCGCGGGCCTGGCCTGGCACGCGGCGTGCTAACACTGCGCATGGGTCAGCCGCACAACGGCGTGAGGCTGGCCCCAAGGTTTCGGGCAAAGGCGTCCGACTCGCAACGCACAGGCAGCGCCTGTGTTGCTGCAGTCGCGACGCCTTTTTCTTTTTGTCTTTTCTCCAGGAGCAGCGCATGTCGCAACGCGAGGGTCTGATGAGTGATGCACGCCGGCAGTTGATCAAGGGCACGGCCGCGGTGGCCGCGGGCGCGGCCTTGCCGGGCGGTGCCTGGGCTGCGGGCAGCGATGCCCCGGAGAAAAAGGAAGTGCGCATCGGCTTCATCCCGCTGACCGATTGCGCCAGCGTGGTGATGGCCTCGGTGCTGAAGTTCGACGAGAAGTACGGCATCAAGATCATCCCCACCAAAGAAGCCAGCTGGGCCGGCGTGCGCGACAAGCTCGTCAATGGTGAGCTCGACATGGCGCATGTTCTTTATGGGCTGATCTACGGCGTGCACCTGGGCATCGGCGGGCCGAAGAAAGACATGGCCGTGCTGATGACCCTGAACAACAACGGCCAGGCGCTGACGCTGTCGAAGAAGCTCGCCGACAAGGGCGCGGTCGACGCCGCCAGCCTGGCGAAGGTGATGGCCAAGGAAAAACGCGACTACACCTTCGCGCAGACCTTCCCTACCGGCACGCACGCGATGTGGCTGTATTACTGGCTGGCCAGCGCGGGCATCAACCCCATGAAGGACACCAAGGTCATCACGGTGCCGCCGCCGCAGATGGTGGCCAACATGCGCGTGGGCAACATGGACGGCTTCTGCGTTGGCGAGCCCTGGAACCACCGCGCCATCATCGACGGCATCGGCATCACGGCGGCCACTACGCAGGACGTGTGGAAAGACCACCCCGAGAAGGTGCTGGGCACCACGGGTGACTTCGTCAAGAAGTACCCCAACACCGCGCGCGCCGTGATGATGGCCGTGCTGGAAGCCAGCCGCTGGATAGACGCCGGCCTGCAGAACAAGAACAAGATGGCCGAGACCATCGCCGAGAAGAGCTACGTCAACACCAGCGTGGATGCGATCAACCAGCGCATCCTGGGCCGTTACCAGAACGGCCTGGGCAAGACCTGGGACGACCCCAACCACATGAAGTTCTTCAACGACGGGCTGGTGAACTACCCCTACCTGTCGGACGGCATGTGGTTCCTGACGCAGCACAAACGCTGGGGCCTGCTGAAGAGCCACCCCGACTACCTGGCCGTGGCCAAGCAGGTGAACCAGACCGCGCTCTACAAGCAGGCCGCGGCGCAGCTGAAGATCAGCGTGCCCAAGAGCGACATGCGCAGCAGCAAGCTGATCGACGGCGTGGTGTGGGACGGCAGCAACCCCGCGAAATACGCCGACGGCTTCAAGGTCAACGCGCTGGCCACGGCCTGACGCGCACAGGAGCACACGCCCATGGTTGCAGCCGTTTTCCACACCCCGGGCCAGGCCCCGCTGGTCAGCCCCGACACAACGCCCGTGGTGGCGGCGCTGCCCGCGCTGGCTGCTGCTGCAGCCGCGCCGCCGGCACCGCCGGCATCCGTGTCTGCGCCCGCGCCGGCCCGGCGTGGCATAGACGTGCGCGGCCTGTGGATGGCCGTGCTGCCGCCCGTGCTGGGCCTGGTGTTGCTGATCGGTATCTGGGCCGCGGCCACCATGGGGCCCAACGCCAGCCTGCCCACGCCCGGCGTCACCTTCGACGCCGCGGTGAAGCTTTTCGCCGACCCCTTCTACGACAACGGCCCCAACGACCAGGGCATAGGCTGGAACGTGCTGTTTTCGCTGCAGCGCGTGGCCATCGGCTTCGGGCTGGCGGCGGCGGTGGGCATACCGTTGGGTTTCATCATCGGGCGCTTTGATTTTGTCGGCCGCATGTTCGGGCCGCTGATCAGCTTGTTGAAGCCGGTCTCGCCGCTGGCCTGGCTGCCCATCGGCCTGCTGGTCTTCAAGAGCGCCAACCCGGCAGCGGTGTGGACCATCTTCATCTGCAGCATCTGGCCCATGGTGGTGAACACGGCGGTGGGCGTGCAGCGGGTGCCGCAGGACTATCTGAACGTGGCGCGGGTGCTGAACCTCAGCGAGTGGAAGGTCATCACCAAGATCCTTTTCCCCGCGGTGCTGCCTTACATGCTGACCGGCGTGCGCTTGAGCGTGGGCACGGCCTGGCTGGTCATCGTGGCGGCCGAGATGCTGACCGGCGGTGTGGGCATCGGCTTCTGGGTCTGGGACGAGTGGAACAACCTCAACGTCAAGCACATCATCGTGGCGATCTTCGTGATCGGCATCGTGGGCCTGGCGCTGGAACAACTGCTGATGGCCATCGCGCGCCGCTTCAGCTACGACGATTGAGGCGGGCGAAGACCATGAGCCATTTCATCGAAGTGCAGGGCGCCGAGATGGTGTTCCACACGCGCAAGGGCAGCTTCCACGCGCTGCGCGACATCCACCTCACCGTGGAGCAGGGCGAGTTCGTCACGCTGATCGGGCATTCGGGCTGCGGCAAGAGCACGCTGCTGAACCTGATCGCGGGCCTCACACGGCCCACGGCCGGTGTGCTGCTGTGCGACAACCGCGAGATCACCGCGCCGGGGCCCGAACGCGGTGTGGTGTTCCAGAACCACTCGCTGCTGCCCTGGCTGAGCTGCTTCGAGAACGTCTACCTCGCGGTGGAGCGTGTTTTCGGCGCCAGCGAAACCAAGACGCAGATGAAGGTGCGCACCCAGGCCGCACTCGAGCTGGTGGGCATGGGGCATGCACTGCAAAAGCGCCCGCACGAGATCAGCGGCGGCATGAAACAGCGCGTGGGCATTGCGCGCGCGCTGGCCATGGAGCCGAAAGTGCTGCTGATGGACGAGCCTTTCGGCGCGCTGGATGCGCTGACCCGCGCGCGTTTGCAAGACGAGTTGCTGAAGATCGTTGCGCGCACCAAAAGCACGGTGGTGATGGTCACGCACGATGTCGACGAGGCCGTGCTGCTGAGCGACCGCATCGTGATGATGACCAACGGCCCGGCGGCCACCATCGGGCAGATCCTGCCGGTAACGCTGCCGCGCCCGCGCGACCGCATCGAACTCGCCGAAGACCGCGAGTACGTGCACGCACGCCGCGAGGTGCTGGACTTTTTGTACACGCGCCAGGGGCACGTGGAAAAGACCGCCGCCTGAGCCCCCATCACGAGCCCTGCTGAGGACACAACACCATGAAAAAGATGAAGCTCGTGATGGTGGGCAACGGCATGGCCGGCGTGCGCACGCTGGAAGAGCTGTTGAAGATCGCGCCCGACCTGTACGAGATCACCGTCTTCGGCGCCGAACCCCACCCCAACTACAACCGCATCCTGCTCAGCCCAGTGCTCGCCGGCGAGCAGACGCTGGACGAGATCGTGCTCAACCCGCTGAGCTGGTATGCCGAGCACGGCATCACGCTGCACCTCGGCAAGACGGTGACGCAGATCGACCGCGTGAAGCGGGTGGTGCGTGCCAACGATGGCACCGAAGCCGCCTACGACCGCCTGCTGCTGGCCACCGGCAGCCTGCCCTTCATCCTGCCCGTGCCGGGCAAGGAGCTGCAGGGCGTGCTGGCCTACCGCGACATCGCCGACACGCAGGCCATGATTCACGCGGCCACGAAGTACCGGCATGCCGTGGTCATCGGTGGCGGCTTGCTGGGCCTGGAAGCCGCCAACGGCTTGATGCTGCGCGGCATGCAGGTGACGGTGGTGCACATCCAGCCCTGGCTGATGGAGCGCCAACTGGACGACGTGGCCGGTGGCTTGCTGCGCAAGAGCCTGGAAGAGCGCGGGCTGCGCTTCGAGATGGGCGCGCAGACCGAGGCGCTGATCCCTGACAAAGACGGCAGGGTGATGGCGGTGCGTTTCAAGGACGGCCGCGAGATCCCCGCCGATCTGGTGGTGATGGCCGCCGGCATACGCCCCAGCACCGCGCTGGCCGAGAGCGCCGGCATCCACTGCCAGCGCGGCATCGTCGTCAGCGACACGCTGCAGACCACCACCGACCCGCGCATCTACGCCGTGGGCGAGTGTGCTGCGCACCGCGGCATTGCCTACGGCCTGGTGGCGCCGCTCTTCGAGCAGGGCAAGGTCTGCGCCACGCACCTGGCGCAGTTCGGCATCGGCCGCTACACCGGCAGCCAGACCAGCACCAAGCTCAAGGTCACGGGCATCGACCTCTTCTCGGCGGGTGATTTCATGGGCGGCGAGGGCTGCGAAGACATCGTGCTCAGCGACCCCTACGCCGGGGTCTACAAGAAGCTGGTCATTCGGGATGACAAGCTGGTGGGCGCCTGCCTGTATGGCGATACCGCCGACGGCAGCTGGTACTTCAAGCTGCTGCGCGACGGCCGGCCGGTGGCCGACATCCGCGAGCGTTTGATGTTCGGTGAGAACAACCTGGGCGACCACGGCCACGAAGGCCACAACAAGGCCGCCGCCATGGCCGACAGCGACGAGGTCTGCGGCTGCAACGGCGTCACCAAGGGCAGCATCTGCAAGGCCATCAAGGACAAGGGCCTGTTCACGCTGGACGAGGTGCGCAAACACACCAAGGCCAGTGCTTCTTGCGGCAGTTGCACCGGCCTGGTGGAACAGCTGCTGATGTTCACCGCCGGCGGCGACTACAGCGCCGCGCCCAAGACCAAGGCGATGTGCGGCTGCACCGAGCTGGGCCACCAGGCCGTGCGCGAGGCCATCAAAGACCAGCACCTCACCACCATCGACGGTGTCTACAGCGCTTTGGCCTGGCGCACGCCCAACGGCTGCGCCAGCTGCCGCCCGGCCATCAACTACTACCTGCTGAGCACCTGGCCGAAAGAGGCCGTGGACGACCCGCAGAGCCGCTTCATCAACGAGCGCAGCCACGCCAACATCCAGAAAGACGGCAGCTACAGCGTGATCCCGCGCATGTGGGGCGGCATGACGAGTGCCGACGAGTTGCGGCGCATCGCCAACGCGGTGGACAAGTTCAAGATCCCCGCCGTCAAGGTGACGGGCGGCCAGCGCATCGACCTGCTGGGCGTGAAGAAGGAAGACCTGCCCGCGGTGTGGCAGGAGATCGGCATGCCCAGCGGCCACGCCTACGCCAAAGCTTTGCGCACGGTGAAAACCTGCGTGGGCAGCGAGTGGTGCCGCTTCGGCACGCAAGACAGCACGAAGATGGGGCAAGACCTGGAGCGCGCACTGTGGCGCATGTACGCGCCGCACAAGGTGAAGCTGGCCGTGAGCGGCTGCCCGCGCAACTGTGCGGAGAGCGGCATCAAGGACGTGGGCGTGATCGGCGTCGATTCGGGCTGGGAGCTGCACATCGCCGGCAATGCGGGCATCAAGACCGAGGTGGGGCAGTTTTTCATCAAGGTGAAGACACCCGAGGAGGTGCTGGAATACAGCGGCGCCTTCCTGCAGCTCTACCGCGAAGAGGGCTGGTACCTGGAGCGCACGGTGCATTACGTGGCGCGCGTGGGCATCGCGCGCGTGAAGGCGAAGGTGCTGGACGACGCCGCCAACCGCAAGGCTTTGTGGGAGCGCCTGCAGTTCAGCCTGGACGGCGAGCCCGACCCCTGGTTCGAGTTCGAGAAGGCGCAGGTCGACCTGCGGCAGTTCGAGCCCATCAAGCCCGAGGTGCAGATCGAACTCGCCGCGCTGGGCGGTGCGAAGGAGACCGCATGAACGCCGCCAGCACCTGGGTGCCCATCTGCCTCGTCGACGACATCCCGCGCCTGGGCGCGCGCCGCGTGGCGCGGCCGCAGGGCGGCGCGGTGGCCGTCTTCCGCACCGCCGATGACCGCGTGTTTGCGCTGCTCGACCGCTGCCCGCACAAGGGCGGGCCGCTTTCGCAAGGCATCGTCACCGCCGACGGCGTGGCCTGCCCGCTGCACAACCAGGTGATCGGCCTGGCCGACGGCTGCGCGCGGGCGCCCGACAGCGGCTGCACACCCAGCTTTGCGGTGCAGCTGCAGGGCCGGCAGGTGCTGCTGAACGCATCAGAGCTGCGCGAGCTGGCGCTGGACAGCACCACCGACCTCGCCCACGGCTGAGGCCATGCAGCCCGTGCAGGCCACCCGCAGCACCTGCCCCTACTGCGGCGTGGGCTGCGGCGTGGTGATAGCAAGCCGCGGCGCGCAGATCACCGGCGTGCGCGGCGACCCCGATCACCCCGCCAACTTCGGCCGCCTGTGCACCAAGGGGCAGACGCTGCACCTCACGGCGGCGGCCCACCTGCAGCCGCAGCTGCGCGCGCTGCAGCCGATGCGCCGCGCCGGGCGCGACCAGCCGCTCTTGCCCGTGGCCTGGGACACGGCGCTGGACGAGGTGGCGCAGCGCTTCGCGCAGATCGCCGATGAAAGCGGGCCCGATGCCTTGGGCCTGTACCTCTCGGGCCAGCTGCTCACCGAGGACTACTACGTCTTCAACAAGCTGGCCAAGGGCCTGCTGGGCACCAACAACGTCGACACCAACTCGCGCCTGTGCATGAGCAGCGCGGTGGCCGGCTACAAGCAGAGCCTGGGTGCCGATGCCCCGCCCAACTGCTACGAAGACCTGGACTTTGCCGCCACCGTCTTCATCACCGGCAGCAACATGGCCTGGGCGCACCCGGTGCTGTTCCGTCGCCTGGAAGACGCGCGCCGTGCGAACCCGGCGCAGCGCTGGATCGTCGCCGACCCGCGCCGCACCGAAACCGCGGCGCTGGCCGACCTGCACTTGCAGCTGCTGCCCGGCACCGACGTTGTGCTCTACCACGCGCTGCTGCACGTGATGCTGTGGGAGGGCCTCACCGACCCCGCCTTCATCGCCGCCCACACCACCGGCTTCGAGGCGCTGCGCGACCGCGTGCGCGAGTTCAGCCCGGCGGTGGCCGCCAAGACCTGCGGACTGAAGGCCGAAGACATCGTGCAGGCCGCACGCTGGATGGCCGGCGTGCAACCTGATGGCGCGCGTACGCCGACCTTGAGCCTGTGGTGCCAGGGCCTGAACCAGAGCAGCAGCGGCACCGACAAGAACAGCGCGTTGATCAACCTGCACCTGGCCACGGGGCAGATCGGCCGCCCGGGCGCGGGGCCGTTTTCCTTGACCGGCCAGCCCAATGCCATGGGCGGGCGCGAGGTGGGCGGCCTGGCCAATCTGCTCAGCGCCCACCGCGACCTGGCCAACCCCGCGCACCGCGAAGAGGTGGCCGCCTTATGGGGCGTGCAGGCCGTGCCGGCGCTGCGCGGCAAGAGCGCGGTGCAGATGTTCGAGGCCGCGGCCGAGGGCGAGATCCGGGCGCTGTGGATAGCCTGCACCAACCCCGCGCAGAGCCTGCCCAACCAGGCGGTGGTGCGCCGCGCGCTGCAGCGCGCCGAGTTCGTGGTGCTGCAAGAGGCCTACACCACCACCGCCACCGCGGCCTATGCCGACCTGCTGCTGCCCGCCAGCACCTGGGGCGAGAAGGAAGGCACCGTCACCAACAGCGAACGCCGCATCAGCCGCGTGCGCGCCGCGGTGCCGGCGCCCGGGCAGGCGCGCGCCGATTGGGCCATCGCGGCGGACGTGGCGCAGCGCCTGGAGAAGCTGCGCCCGCCAGTGCGCCGGCCGGGCTGGCAGGGCGAAACGCTGTTCCCGTACCGCAGTGCCGAAGACGTGTGGAACGAGCACCGCGAGAGCACGCGCGGGCGTGACCTCGACATCACCGGCCTGAGCTACACGCAGCTCGAAGCCGCGCCGCAGCAATGGCCGCTGCGCGAAGGCGAGACCACGGGCGCCACACGGCTTTACGCGGATGGCGTCTTCCCCACGCCCGACGGCCGTGCGCGCTTCGTTGCGCCGGCCTGGCGCAACGTGGCCGAGCCGCGTGACGCACGCTACCCCGTGGCGCTGAACACCGGCCGCCTGCGCGACCAGTGGCACGGCGCCAGCCGCACCGGCACGCTGGGCCGGCTGTTTGCGCACAGCCCCGAGCCCGAGTTGACGATGCACCCGCAGGAACTCGCGCGCCGCCGCTGGCAGCCGGGCGAACTGGTGCGCGTGGCTTCGCGCCGCGGCGCCATGGTGCTGCCCGTGGCGCCCAGCGAGTCGGTGGCGCCCGCGCAGGCCTTCATCGCCATGCACTGGGGCGGCGAGTGGCTGGCCGGTGCGGGTGTGAACGCCCTCACCAGCGACAGCGTCTGCCCCAGCTCACACCAGCCCGAGCTGAAACACGCCGCCGTGCGCCTGGAGCCCGCGGCCTTGCCTTGGCAGATGGCTGGTGGCGCCTGGTGGCCGGCCGATGAGGCCTGGGCGCGCCGCGAGGCCCTGCGCGTGGTCTTTGCCGCCATCGAGGCCGCAGGCGGCTACGCGCACTGCGTGCCTTTCGGGCGCGAGGCCGACCCGGCCGACAGCGAAGCGCGTGACACCAGCGCAGACGGCGCCGATCAGTGCGCCGCAGCGGCCTCATCCGCACCCGCCGAAACCGGCCTGCGCTGGCGTGCCGCCTTGCCAGCCACGGCAGAACCCGCACTGCTGCAGGCTGTGGCCGCCGCGCTGGGCCTGGACCCTGCGCAGGGCCCCTTGCTGCAGTACACCGACCCGCGCCTCGGCCAGACCCGCCGCCTTGCGCTGCGGCCCGACGGCACGCTGCGCGCCTACCTGCTGGCCGGCGACACCGCGGCCGACGCTTGGGTTTTGCCGCTGCTGCAGAGCCGGGAACCCGCTGCCGCCTATGGCCGTGCCTTGCTCGCCGCGCGCGCGGCGCCGCCCGATGTGCTGGCCCTGCGTGCGCCGCGCAGCCCGCAGGTGTGCGCCTGTTTCGACATCAGCGAAGCGCGCATCGTGCAAGCCGCGTTGCAGGCCGACGGCACGCCGGCCCAGCGCCTGCAGACGGTTCAGCAGGCTTTGCATTGCGGCACGCGCTGCGGCAGTTGCCTGCCGGCCGTGAAGGGCCTGTTGCAACGCCCGCCCTGCGCCCCAGCGCAGGCTGCCGACACGCCACAGGAGACGCTGGCATGAACACCACCGCACCGCACCCCGTGCACCTCGTCGGCGCCGGCCCGGGCGACCCCGAGCTGCTCACGCTCAAGGCCATCAAGGCGCTGCGCCAGGCCACCGTGGCGCTGGTGGACGACCTCGTGCAGCCCGGCGTGCTGAAGTTCCTGCGCCGCAGCGCGCGCGTGGTGCACGTGGGCAAACGCGGCGGCTGCGCGAGCACGCCGCAGGCCTTCATCGAGCGGCTGATGGTGGCCGAGGCCCAACGCGGTGAACGTGTGGTGCGTGTGAAGGGCGGCGACCCCTTTGTCTTCGGCCGCGGCGGTGAAGAGGCCGACGCCTTGCGTGCCGCCGGTGTGCCGGTGGTGGTGGTCAGCGGCCTCACCGCCGGGCTGGCCGGCCCGGCGGCCCTGGGCTTGCCGGTGACCGACCGCCGCCACACGCGCGGCGTGGTGCTGGTGACGGGCCACACGGGCGAGGGTGATGACCTGGAGCCCGACTGGCCCGCGCTGGCGCGCTGCGGGCTCACGCTGGTGGTCTACATGGGCGTGGCGCGCCTGGGCCGCATCGTGCAGGGCCTGCGCGAGGGCGGGCTGCCGGCCCACACGCCAGCGGCCGTGGTGTGCAGCGCGCACACGCCGCGCCAGCGGCACGCGCTCTGCACCTTGGGCAGCCTGGCCGCCACGGTGCAGCGCGAGGGCCTGGCCAGCCCGGCCATCGTGGTGGTGGGCGATGTGGTGCAGGCCAGCCCCTACTGGCAGGCCGCCGCGGCCCCGCCGGCGCCCGGCCTCAGCGCACCCCCGGGTGCAGCAGCGCTGGCGAGGGCGCGCTGGCCTGCGTGTTCTCCAGCGTGCTGAAGGCAGCCTGGGGCAGCGCGGCCGCCAGGGCCGGGCCGATGCGCTGCATCACGGCGGCGTAGTAGCGCACCGGCATGAGCGCCTGCTCCTTGTGCACGAGGATGAAGTTCACCGAGCCGACCGTGGGCAGGGGCTCGGTGATGCCGGGGTAGGCCCCGGCGGCCACCTGCATGGCCTGCAGGTGGCGGTGCTGGCGGCGGATGCTGTCGATCTGCAGCACATCGGGCGCGATGAAGCGCGCGCCGCCCGGGGCTTGCGCCAGGCTCATGAAACCCGGCCAGCCTTCGCCCGCGCCCCACAGCGCCGCCGCCTCGCCGGCCAGCACCAGGCGCGGCGCCTGGGCCGCCTGCTCGACATAGACGGCCTCGCAGTCGCGGTCGATGTCGATGGCCAGGCTGCCGAAGACCTGGCGCGCCAGCGTCACCAGGCCGCTGCTGCGCACGCCGAACACCACACGCTGGCCGCGCACGTCTTGCAGCCGCTGCAGGGGTGAGGCCGCTGGCACGGCCAGCAGGCCGGGGCTGGGGTACATCGCGAAGAAGATGCGCAGGCCGTCGGCGTCGGGCCGGGCCAGCACCTCGCTGGCCACGGTGCCTTGCACGAGGGCGGCGTCGACCAGGCGCGCCTGCAGCAGGGCCAGGTTCTCGGCCGTGCCGCTGGTGGGCACGGCCTTCATCAGCCTCGCTTCCTCATTGACCAGGCGCACCAGCGTCTCGCCGTACAACGCAAAGCCGCCGCCGGGCGTGGACGTGGCCAGGTGCCAGGTGGGCAGCGAGAGGGCGTGGGCCGGCCGCGGCAGCAGGGCCGGGGCGGCCAGTGTGGCGCAGGCGCCGGCCAGCAGGCGGCGGCGCGTGGCGGCGGGCGGCGGGTCGGTGGAGGGCGCGGTGGGTGGGGTGTGGCAGGCCATGCACCGCAGTCTGCCAGCGCGGGCCCACCCGCGGTGGCGGCGGGGCTGCCGGCCCCGCCTTCAGCGGTAGAACAGGTGCGACTGCCCGCGGAACACGGGCGAGCTTTCGCACAGGCCGAGGATCTCGGGGTGGACGCGGCGGTAGACGCGGCCCTCGAAATCCTTGCTCGCGTACATGTCGAGGTAGCACTGCGCGCAGGCGGCCAGGCCCTTGAGCCCCTTGTCGGCCTTGGCCTTGCGGTAGCTCTCCAGCGCTTCCACCGCCGCGTTGCGGTAGGTGGCCACACGGTCGCGCGTGAAGATGAGCCCGCCGTCGTTCAGCAAACGCGGCGCCAGTTCGGCATGCAGCACGTCGAGCTTGCGGTCGGGGCCGATGTTCACCTGCTGCGGCAGCAGCTTGGTCGCGCCAGCGTGCACCTTCAGCCGCTCGTAGCCGTCGCGCGTGAAGGCGGTGGCGCGGCAGGCCTCGGCGAAGCTCAGCGCCAGGCCCAGGTTGCAGAAGTGTGCGGCGTCGGCGCGCGTGAACATCGTCGTGGGCTTGTCGACCACCTTCTCGTCCTTGGGGTCGAAGGCGGTGTAGGCCGGCTCGTCGTCGTTGCGCAGGCCGCTGCCGATCTGGTCGGTGGCCTTGGCCAGCACGAAGTGGGCGTCGGGCAGCGAGGGCTGCTGCTGTCGCGCGCGCTGGCGGTTGATCTCGGCCACCACGATCTTCATCGTGACCAGGAAGTGGAAGAAGAAGTCGGCGCGCTGCAGCGCGTGTTCCCGCAGTTCGTCGCGCAGCGCACCGGCGAACACGGGCAGCGGGCGGGCGTCTTCCACGTGGCGGCGGCCGGCGGGGGGTGGGGGCATGCGCTTCTCCTTGGGGCCAGGGTTGGGGCAGGGCGCCTGAACTGTAGGTCGCGGCGCGCTGCGGCACACTCCCCCACCATGCAAGTTGCCGGGCCGCTGCAAGGCCTCCGTGTCATCGAACTCGCCGCCATCGGCCCCGTGCCACTGGCCGGCATGCTCTTGGCCGACCTGGGCGCCGAGGTGCAGCGCATCGACCGCCCCGCGGCCAGTGGCCTGGGCCTGGACCTGCCGCCTGAGCGCGACGTCAACGCCCGCGGCCGGCGCAGCATCGCGCTCGATCTCAAGCAGCCCGCGGGCCGCGATGCCGCATTGCGGCTCATCACCCGTGCCGACGTGCTGCTGGAAGGCCATCGCCCTGGCGTGACGGAAAAACTCGGCCTCGGCCCGGCGCATTGCCATGCGCTGAACCCCGGCCTGGTCTACGGCCGCATGACGGGCTACGGCCAGACCGGCCCGTTGGCCCAGGCCGCCGGCCACGACCTGAACTACATCGCGCTCACTGGCGTGCTGCACGCCATCGGCCCGGCCGGCGGCAAGCCCGTGCCTCCGCTGAACCTGGTGGGCGATTACGGCGGCGGCGCGCTCTACCTCGCTTTCGGCGTGATGGCCGCGCTGTTCGAGCGCCAGCGCTCGGGCCTGGGGCAGGTGGTGGACGCGGCCATGGTCGACGGCGCGGCTTCGCTGGCGTCCATCTTCTGGGGCCTGCAGGGGGGACGTGAGAGCCAGGGCGGCTGGCTGCCCGAACGCGGCCAGAACCTGCTGGACGGTGGCGCGCCCTTCTACGACACCTACGAGACGGCCGACGGCCGCCACATCAGCCTGGCGGCGCTGGAGCCCAAGTTCTTCGCGCAGCTGGCTGCGGCGCTGGGCCTGGACGAGGCTTTCGTGCGCGGCCAGCACGACCGCAGCCTGTGGCCCGCGATGCGCGCCGCCATTGCGGCGGCCGTGAAACAGCACAGCCGCGCCGGGTGGTGCCAACGGCTCGAAGGCAGCGACGTGTGTTTTGCGCCGGTGCTCAGCTTCGATGAGGCCGCCAGCCATCCGCATGCCGTGGCGCGTGACGCTTTCACGGCCGTCGGCGGCCTGGTGCAGCCGGCGCCGGCCCCGCGATTCAGCCGCACGCCGGCCGGCCCGCTGCGCCCGCCGCCGGCGCTCGGCGCCGATGGCGAAACGCTGCTGCAAGAAGCCGGCTTGTCCGAGACCGAGATCGCCGCGTTGCGCGCGGCTGGAGTACTGCGATGAACGCCCCGCTCTACGAACCGCCGGCCGGCACCCGGCCCTCGGCCTCGCTGCTGCTGCTGCGCGATGCCGCCGACGGCCTGGAGGTGCTGATGCTGCGCCGCGCCGAGCGCGACGGCGACCAGCGCAGCGGCGCTGCCGTCTTCCCCGGGGGCCAGCTCGACGCACGCGACCACGCCGCGCATGCGCTGTGCCTGGGCCCGGGCTACGCCGAGGCCAGCGCGCTGCTGGGCGTGGCCGCGGGCGGGCTCGACTACTACATCGCCGCCGTGCGCGAAACCTTTGAAGAAGCCGGCCTGCTGCTGGCCACAGGGGCGCCTGATCTGGCGGCCTTGCACCCGTGGCGTGACCGCCTGCAGTCGGGCGAGGCCAGCTTCGTCGATTTCTGCCAGGCCACCGGCGTGCAGCCCGACCTGCACGGCCTCGTCTACGCCGCGCACTGGCTCACGCCGCGCGGCGCGCCCAAGCGCTTCGACACGCGTTTCTTCGCCGTGCGCGCGCCTGCCGGCCAGCAGGCCGAGGTAGACCATGGCGAGGCCGTGGCGCCGATGTGGCTGCGCCCGGCGCAGGCGCTGGACCCGGCGCTGGGGCTGAAGCTGCTACCCGTGACGCGAGAGTTGCTGAAGGAACTGGGTGGCTACCGTGATGTCGATGCCGCGCTGGCCGCCATGGCCGCGCGCGCCGCACGCGGGGGCGTGCCGCTGGTGGAGCCGCGCCGCGCGCTCACGGCCCGCGGCCCGGGCGTGGTGCTGCCGCACGAACTGCCTTATGCCGAAGTCGGCCGGCTCGACCCGCAAGGCCACGGTGAGGCGCACGCCACGCTGCTGGCCGGCCGCGTGGTGGCCCTGTCGCCGCGCGTGCTGCGCATCACCGCGCCCAACCCGGGGCCGATGACGGGGCCGGGCACCAACACCTACCTGGTGGGCGGCGGCGAAGCAGGCACGGGCTGGACGGCCATCGACCCCGGCCCGGTGAGCGAGCCCCACCTGCAGGCGCTGCTGGGTGCCATCGCCGAGCGCAGCGGGCGGCTGGAACGCATCCTCGTCACGCACACGCACCGCGACCACTCGCCCGGCGCCGCCGCGCTGGCCGCCGCCACGGGCGCGCCGGTGTGGGGCCGCGTGGCCGCACACCCCGAGTGGCAGGACGAAACCTTCAGCCCCAGCCGCGAGCTGCAGCACGGCGAAGTCATCGCCTGCGGCACCGGTGCCACGCTGCGGGTTTGGCACACGCCGGGCCACGCCAGCAACCACCTGTGTTACCTGCTGGACGAAGAACGCCTGCTCTTCACCGGCGACCACCTCATGCAGGGCAGCACGGTGGTCATCAACCCGCCCGATGGTGACATGGTGGCCTACCTCGCCTCGCTGCAGGAACTGCTGCAAGAGCCGCTGGACTGGCTGGCGCCGGGCCACGGTTACCTGGTGGCCGAGCCGCACGCCGTTCTGCGTGCCCTGATTGCGCACCGGCTCAAACGCGAGGCCAAGGTGGCGCAGAGCCTGCAGCAGGCCGGCCCCGGCACGCTGGCTGAACTGGTGGGCACGGTCTACGACGACGTGCCGGCGGCCTTGCACGGCGTGGCCCAGCGTTCACTGCTGGCGCACCTGCTGAAGCTGCAGGCCGAGGGCCGCGCAGCGGTGGATGCCCAGCAGCGCTGGGCGGCAGCCGAACGCTAGGGCGGAGCGTTCGAAGTCCCGGCAGCTATCGGCGCAGGGCAATGTCGGCTTCAGCGTGAGCTGACTGCACGTTGTCGGCCATCTGCCGACGTTGGTGATGGGCAGCTTCCTGGCAGCTCGTCTGGTCAAGGCTTCGCCAGAAGCAATGACAAACTGATTACCAGCACGGGGCCGCGCAAAGACAGGCGCCCACGGGTGGGCGATCGAGAAGATCCTCACGCACCTGGGTCTGCACGTCAGGGCGCCGCCTCGCCCACTTGCCCGTGGCCAGGCGCGTTGCAAGCGGCCTGAAGCTGACCAACCGTGACCTATCAGGCGACCCAGTCACCAGGGCCGGCCGCTGGTGATGTTAATGATGCCGATGCCGCCCACCAGCAGCGACACCGCGCCGTTCACGCCCAGGCCAATGGACAAACCGGGGGCGATGTTGGCGCTGGTCTGCGCAATGCTGGCCAGGTTGGTGATGTTGAAGTCGTCCGTCGTGTCGCCCGTAATGCGGCGGCGGACGCGGCATGATTCCGTTCGCCAAGACGCTGGCCAACCGGCTGGCCGACAACGACCCACGGCCGTCGCTGCAGGAACGCTCCGGCTACCACAACGGCTACGTTCGCGCCGTCAAGCGCTCTGAGGCTGTGGCGCTGCGCGCCGGCTTCCTGCTGCCGGCCGACGCCGAGGCGCTGGTGCAGCAGGCGGCGGCCAGCAACGTGCTGAAGTAGGCGCTTGGCCTACAGGCTGCAGGTGTAGTCGCCGGTCAGCGAAACCTCCTTGCCCGAGGGCAGGTTGCCGCCGGCGCAGGCGCCGTACCAGATCGTGGTGGCTGCCGGCAGAGAGTAGAAGTTGGACACCGTCTCGCCGGGCTTGATCCAGCCGAACTGCTGGTAGAAGCGGCCGCTGCCCGTGGCGTTGCACTGCGTGCTGGCCGTGCCGGCGCGGGTGGACGGCGTGTGGCAGCGCAACACATAGACGACGAAGCTGCAGGTGTTTGTGATGGTCTGCGAGTCGTAGGACGCCGACGAGCCCTTCTTGAAACCGAAGCTCAGGCACTGCGCGGCGTTGCTGCCGTTGCCGCTGCTGATGAAGCGGCCGACGTAGGCGCTGGGAGGCGTGCCGCCACCCGTGATCACCGGCGTCGTGCCCGGGGTGGCGCAGGCGCCGTTCTGCAGCACCGCTGGCGCAACGCAGGTCAGCGGCGTCGGCGGGTTGCACACGCCGCCCGACAGCACGTTCGGCGGCAGGCAAGCCGGGCTGCCGACCACGCGGTGCACTGCGCAGCCGCCCTCGACAACGTCGACCGTGGCGTCGGGCACCGTCAGCACCCTGTCGGTGGCGCTCACGAGATGCGGACCCGGGGCCAGGGTCAGTGTGAAGGCGCCCTGGCCGCCGCACAGGTTCTGGCTGGTGGGCGACAGGCTCGAACCCGCCCACTCGCCGTCGACCAGGACGCGGTCGATGCCGCCGGCCTCGCGGGTGTAGATGGCCAGCTGGCCCGAGCGGCTGAGCGTGCCCGTGCCCTGCAGCGGTACGGACTTCAGGCCGCCCGGCGCGTTGCTGTCGACAATCAGGACGCCGACCTTGGCGCCCGTCCGGCGCACTGGCGCGAAGCTCACGCTGACCGTGCAGGCCGTGCCGGCCGGCAGGCTGACCGGGCAGTTGTGGGTCTGCGTGAACTCGCCCGTGGCGCCGATGCCGGCCACGGCCAGCGGCGCCGTGCCGCTGTTGGACAGGCTCACCGTCTGCGGCAGGCTGACGGTGCCGAGGTCGCGCGCGGCGAAGGTCAGCGAGGCCGGCGCAGGGCTGAGCGCCGCGGCCAGCGGCGCCGAGCCCGAGGCAGACAGGCCCACGCTGTGCGGGCTGCCGTCGGCGTTGCTGGTGATACCGACGCTGCCGCCGCTGTCGCCCGTGGCCGTGGAGTTGAAGCCCACCTCGACGTAGCACGAGGCGCCGGGCGCCAGGCTGTCGAAGAACACGAGCTGGTTGTTGTAACCGTAGCAGTTCGTGCCCCGGAACTCGAAGCCGGCACCTGCCACCGAGGCGCCCTTCATCTGCAGTGCGGCGGTGCCGACGTTGGTCACCGTCACGCGCTCGAAGCGGTAGCTGCCGGTGGGTACGACGCCGAATGCCAGCAGCGGGTCGGGGTTCAGCGCCAGGCGTCGGGCGGGCGGCACGTAGGCGGCGGTGTAGGCCTCGCTGGACGTGCCGGTGCCGGCCGCCGTGGTCACGGTCACCGGGAAGCCGCTGGCCGCGCCCACTGGCACCGTGACGACAAGGCTGTTGGGCTGTGAGCTCGTGACCACGCGGACCACCGGCGCAGCCACGCCGCCGATGTTTACGGTGTTGGCCGTCGGCGACGGCAGGAAGCGCGCGCCGTAGATGGTGATGGTGGTGCCCGTCGCCCCGAAGGTGGGCGTGAAGCGCTCGATGCTGGGGCCGTTGTTGACATTGAAGGTGGACGAGGAGAGCGCGGTTGCGCCGGCGGGCGGCCGCACGGCGATAGCCCCGGTGCTGGCGCCCTGGGGCACCACGACGACGAGCTGCGTGGCCGAGCGGCTGCTCACGGTGGCCTCGACGCCGCTGAACCGCACGCGGTCGGTGGCCCCGAAGTTCGTGCCCGTGATCGTCACGCGCTCGCCCGGCGCGGCCGTGCCCGGGCTAAAGCCCGTGATGGCGGGCCCGACCGTGAAGCCGCCTGGCACCAGGGTCTCGCCGGCAAAGGTGCGCACAAGCAGCGGCCCGCTGGTGGCCCCAAGTGGCACCGTCACCAGCAGTTCGGTTGGGGTCACCGCTGTCACGGTGCCGGGCACGCCGTTGAACACGACCACGTTTTCGCTCGGCCGGCTGCTGAAGCGGCTGCCGGTGATGGTGACCGAGCTGCCGATGCCGCTGATGCTGGGGTCGACGCTGGTCGCCTGCGGCGGGTAGGGCAGCACGATGAAGCTCTCGGAGCTGGTGGCGCTCCCGCCCTGGGTCTGCACGGTCACCGTGCCCGTGCTCGCGCCGCCGGGCAGCGTAACCGTCAGCGCGGTGGCGCTGGCGGCTGTGACGGTGGCCAAGGCGCCGCTGAACCTGACGGTGTTGGCAGCCGCCGTGGCGCCGAAGTTGCGCCCGGCGATGGTGATGCTGGCCCCGGGCACGGCAGAGGAAGGCGATAGGCCGGTGATGCCGGGGCTGTTGTTGACCACGGGTGCGGGCGCATCGCCACCACCGCCACCACCGCCGCAGGCCGCGAGCAGGGCCGTCATCGCGGTGAGCATCAACAATCTTCGGGTCGAATTCATCAAGGTGTTCCAAGGCGAGACTGGATCCGAGGTGGCGCGCAGAACGCATTACGCCCATCTGACAGGCTTTCCACCACTGCACGCGTAGGTTGCGGGGCGCGTAGCGGGTCCAGGATCAGCCATTCGGTTGAGTCCCCCCTCAAACCAATGGATGCGGCGAGCGAGATGATCTGCTCACCATGAGATCGTGCCCATATACGGGTCCGACCGGCAGCTTCGGGGCGCCGAGTTCAAGGCGGCGAATGGCACTTATGGGTCGTCTCGGAACCCTCAAGCTTCTGCTCGGCAGCGGACACCCGGGCTCGCTGATGGCCTTCGCGCGGCAGTCGATCGGTACAGAACAGATCAGAGCGGTGCGACGCGCTAGACGCCGCCGCGCTGGGCCGCCGCGGCGTCGGCTGCGAACACCTCGGCCTCGGCCTGCCAGCGCCCGTCCACCAGCAGCTGGTGCGGGCGGAACTGCTGCTTGTAGGCCATCTTCGGGCTCTGCGCGATCCAGTAGCCCAGGTAGACGTTGGGCAGCTTGAGCTGGCGCGTCTGCTCGATCTGCCACATCACGCTGTAGGTGCCGTAGCTGGTGTGGGGCTCGGGCTCGTAGAAGGTGTAGACGGCGGAAATGCCGTCGCTCAGCACGTCGAGGATGGAGACCATCTTCAGCGCGCCCGGGAGGCCGTCTTCACCCGCGGGCTCGCGGAACTCGACCATGCGGCTGTTGACGCGGCTTTGCAGCAGGAACTGCGTGTACTGGTCGACGCTGTCGTGGTCCATGCCGCCGCCGCTGTGGCGGCCGCTTTGGTAGCGCAGGTAGAGCTGGTAGTGCTCGGGCACGAAGCCCAGGCGCAGCACACGCGCCTTCAGGCCCTGGTGCTGCTTGAGCGAGCGCCGCTGGCTGCGTGTGGGCGTGAAGCCGGCCACCGGCACGCGCAGCGGTACGCAGGCGCGGCAGCCGTCGCAGTAGGGGCGGTAGGTGAAAAGCCCGCTGCGCCGGAAGCCGTTGGCTACCAGGCCCGAGTAGGTGTCGGCGTGGATCAGGTGGCTGGGCGTGGCCACCTGCGAACGCGCCTGCCGGTCGGGCAGGTAGCTGCAGGGGTAGGGGGCCGTTGCATAAAACTGCAAAGACCGCAGCGGCAGTTCCTGGGGGTGCGTCACGGGCGGGGCAGGTTCAGCGGCTCGGTTCGGGGGCCGGGGCGTCATCCAACAGCGCCCACGCCGCTTCATCATAGGCCCAGGGCCGCGGCTGTGCAGCCGCAGTGGCAGCGCTGACCCGGGCTAGGAACTCGGCGCGCGGAATTTCATGCGCGCCGAAGCTGGCCAGGTGGCGCGTGTTCTGCTGGCAATCGATGAGCGCCACGCCGCGGGCCCGGGCCGCGGCGACGAAGGCCGCCAGCGAGATCTTCGAAGCATCGCTGCGGTGCGAGAACATCGACTCGCCGAAACACATGTGCCCGAGGGCCACGAAGTAGAGGCCGCCGACCAACTGCCCGTCGACCCAGGTCTCCACGCTGTGCACGCGCCCGGCACGGTGCCAGGCGGTGTAGGCGGCCACCATGGCGGGCACGATCCAGGTGCCGTCCTGGCCTTCACGCGGCGTGCCGGCGCAGGCCTGGATGACGGCTTCGAAGTTGCTGTCGAAGCGGATCTCGCAGCCCGGCGTGCGCCGAAAGCGCCGCAGCGTCTTTTTCAGGCTGTGGCTGAGCTTGAAGGCGGCCGTGGGCAGCACCATGCGCGGCTCGGGGCTCCACCACAGCACCGGCTGGCCGGCGCTGTACCAGGGGAAGAGCCCGTTGCGGTAGGCCTCTTCCAGCCGTGCGGGCGCCAGCCCGCCGCCCGCGGCCACGAGGCCCGGCGCATCGCTCTCCGGCCCCAGCGCCGTGCTGGCGGGGGGCAGGGGCTGGCCGGGTTCAAGCCATGGGATCAACTTACTGGTTGCTCAGCTGCATCCAGAGGAAGGTGTACTCGAGCGCCATCATCTGCGCGCGCTGGCCGTTGTCGGCCGCGCCGCCGTGGCCGCCCTCGATGTTCTCCCAGTACAGCAGCGGGTGGCCCTGCTCGCGCATCTTCGCGGCCATCTTGCGGGCGTGGCCGGGGTGCACGCGGTCGTCGCGCGTGCTGGTGGCGAACAGCACCTTGGGCATCTTCACGCCCGGCTTCACGTTCTGGTAGGGGCTGTACTTGGAGATGAAGGCCCAGTCTTCGGGCTTGTCGGGGTTGCCGTACTCGGCCATCCAGCTGGCGCCGGCCAGCAGCTTGTGGATAACGCTGCATGTCCAGCAGCGGCACCTGGCAGACCACCGCGTTGAAGAGCTCGGGCCGCTGCACCATCACTGCGCCCACCAGCAGGCCGCCGTTGCTGCCGCCCTGGATGCCCAGGTGCTGCGGGCTGGTGATCTTCTGCGCGATGAGGTCTTCGGCCACGGCGGCGAAGTCGTCGTAGCTCTTCTGCTTGTTGGCCAGGATGGCGCCCTGGTGCCAGCCCGGGCCGAACTCGCCGCCGCCGCGGATGTTGGCCAGCACGTAGACGCCGCCCTGGCCCGTCCAGGCGCGGCCGATGGCGCCCGAGTACCAGGGCGTGAGCGAGACCTCGAAACCGCCGTAGCCGTAGAGCAGCGTCGGGTTCTTGCCGTCGGCTTTGGCGCCCTTGGGCCAGATCACGAAGTAAGGCACCTTGGTGCCGTCCTTGCTGGTGGCGAAACGCTGCTCGGCGCGCATGCCGGTGGCGTCATAGAAGGTGGGGCGCGATTTCAGCACCTCGCGTGCATCGCTGCCGGTGCGGCCGAGCTGCAGCGTGTCGGGCTGCAGGAAATCGGCCACGTTCATGAAGTAGGCCTCGGCCAGCGGGTCGTCCTTCAGCAGCGGGTCGTGCAGCGGCGTCACGCCCAGGCTGCCGGGGTAGGGCGCCTTCACGTCGCGCTTGCGCCAGCCCTTGCCGGCGGGCTGCGGCGCGGGTTGCCACTCTTCGATGCGGCTGGCCACGTTGTCCAGCACGTCCAGCAACAGCTTGCTCTTCGTGGCGCCGAAGCTCGCCAGCGAACGGGTGGCGCTGGGCAGGAAGAGGGCGTCGAAACGGCGCTCGCCCTTCAGGTAGGCCGCGGCATTGCCGGCCAGCAGCGCGCCGCGCGGCCAGGTTCGCTTGTCCACGGTCCAGTCGCTGCGCAGCTCGATCAGCACGAACTCGCGCCAGAAGGCCAGCTTGGCGTCGGCGGGCTTGTCGATGCGCACGGGCTTGCCCGCCTGCAGCAGGAAGAGCTCGTCGCTGTAGAACGTGACAGCGCGGCCCATCAGCGTGCGCTCGAAGCCCGGCGTCTTGTCGACGCTGACGTAGGAGGCCACGTCTTTCGCTTCGCCCTCGAAGACCGTGACGGCGCTGGCCAGCGGCGTGCCGCGCTTCCACTGCTTGATGACACGCGGATAGCCCGAATCGGTGAGCGAGCCGGCGCCGAAATCGGTGCCGACGTAGATGTGGTTCTCGTCGATCCACTCGACGCTGCTCTTGGCCTCGGGCAGCGTGAAGCCGCCTTCAACGAAGGTCTTGGTGACGGTGTCGAACTCGCGCACCACCGTGGCGTCGGCACCGCCGCGCGACAGCGCGATCAGGCAGCGGCGGTAGTCGGGGCCCAGGCAGCTGCTGCGGCTCCAGACCCAGTTTTCCTTCTCGGCCTTGCCGAGGGCGTCGACGTCGATCACCATCTCCCATGTCGGGCTGGGGCTTGCGGTACTCGGCCAGCGTGGTGCGGCGCCACAGGCCGCGCGGGTTGCTGGCGTCGCGCCAGAAGTTGTAGAGCCAGTCGCCGCGGCGGCTGACGTAGGGAATCTGCTCGCGGCTGTCGAGCACCTCGCGCAGGCTGGTCTTGAGCTTGTCGAAGCCCGGGCGCGCCTGCAGCAGGCCTTCGCTCTCGGCATTGCGCTCGCGCACCCAGGCCAGGGCCTTCTCGCCCTGCACGTCTTCGAGCCAGAGGTAGGGGTCGGCGGCGGTGGCGTTCTGTGACATGGCAGCGGGGCTCAGCGCCAGGCTCAGGGCCAGCGCGGGCAGGAGTTGATGGAGTTTCATGCGCGGTATTTCGAGGTGGGCGCCTGCAGCGGCGCGGGGTGGACTTCGACACTGTTCTCGTTGTTCCCGATCCAGACCTGGCCGTCCTGCACCGTCACCTGCAGCTGCATGCTGCGGGCGGCCAGCGCGGCCAGGGCCTGGCTCTGCGCGGCGGGCAGCTGCCACACCCACAGGTTGTTCAGGCGCGTGAGCTTGTTCTGCACGCCGGCCCACCAGATGTGCGCGGCGCTGCTGTAGGTGTAGAGCACCACGCGGTCGGCGCGGCCGGCAGCGCGCACGAGGCGGCGTTCGTCGGGCTGGCCAACCTCGATCCACTGCCGCACCTCGCCCGAGAGGCTGTGCTGCCAGAGGTCGGGCTCTTCGGCATCGGCGGCGCCGCGCGCGAAGGCCAGGGCGCCGTCGTGGTCGTCCACCGGCACGTGCAGCGCGTAGGCCAGCAGCCGCACCATCATGCGTTCGTCGGTTTCAGAGGGCTCGCGCGCCAGCGTCACCTGGTGGGTGGCGTAGAGGTTGCGGTCCATGTCGGCGATCTGCAGCGTCGCCTTGTGCACGGTGGCCTTGATGGCCATCAGCGGGCTCCGGTGCTGAAGATAGGGCGGAACAAGGCGGGCTCGGTGGGCAAGGCAGGCTTCCAGCGCCGCAGGGGCGCAAAACCGGGCACTGTGCCACAGCCGGGTGCGGCAGCGGCCGGGTGGCATCATTCGCACCCTGGCCGGCGCGCCCGGCAATGACATCCAAGGAAAGACGATGAAGGTCCAGACCCTCGTGCTCGCCGGCGCCTGCCTGGCGTTTGTTGGCACTGCGCAAGCGCAGACCGCGCCGGCCAAGCCCGCCACGCCGGCCAAACCCGCCGCCGCGGCCAAGCCCGCTGCCAAACCCGCCGCGCCGGCCAAGACCGGCGCCACCAAACCAGGTTTTGCGGTGTCGCCGACGGCCCAGGCTGCCGAAGGCGGCACCAAGTCGCTGGGCGGCACGGTGGTGGCCAACAGCGGCCCCGTGCTGAGCCGCGACGAACTGCGGGCCTGCCTGGGCGAGCGCGAGACCATCGCCAAGCGCATGGAGGCGCTGGACGCCGCCCGCCCGGCGCTGGACCAGGAGCGCAAGGCCATCGAAGCCGACCGCGAGGCCGTGAAGGTGGCTCGTGATGCGCTGGAAGGCCAGCGCGCCAAGAGCGAGGCGCTGAGCAGCCGCTTCAACGAGCACAAGACCAAGCTCGAGACCTTCAACAAGACGGTGGCCGATTTCAACGAGAGCAACCCGCGCCCGGGTGCCAGCACCGACCGCCGCCGCGCCAACTTCACGAAAGAGAGCAAAGAGCTCAACGAAGCCCTGGCCGCGCTGCGCACCGAGGCCACCGCGCTGGAAACCGAAACCA
Organism: uncultured beta proteobacterium; assembly: GCA_963788035.1. Taxonomy (GTDB): domain Bacteria; phylum Pseudomonadota; class Gammaproteobacteria; order Burkholderiales; family Burkholderiaceae_C; genus Rubrivivax. Next base: position 259,739 of record CAWBFC010000005.1, on the reverse strand, counting down.
AGGGCGTGGTCGAGAGCTACAACAGCAAGATCACCGCACTGAACGAACGCGCCGACGCCTGGAACAAGCGCAACGCCGAGCTCAACGCCTCGCGCGACAAGATCAAGGCCGACGACACCGCCTGGATCAGCAATTGCAGCGACCGCCGCTACCGCGAGGACGACGAAATCGCCATCCGCAACGGCAAGTGAGGCGGGCGATGAGCGACGACAACAACCCGCTGCTGCAGGCCTGGCAGACCCCGCACGGCTTGCCGCCTTTCCAGGCCCTGGAGCCGGCGCACTTTGAGCCGGCGCTGCGGGCGGCCATGCAGCGGCACCGCGAAGAGCTCGCCGCCATCGCCATGCAAACCGAGGCGCCGAGCTTCGACAACACGCTGGCCGCCTTCGACCGCGCCGGGCGCCTGTTTGCACGCATAGCCGCGACCTTCGGCAACCTCAACGGTTCGGCCACCAGCCCGGCGCTGCAGGCCGTGCAGCGCGAGATGGCCGCGCCCATGGCTGCGCACCACAGTGCCGTCTACAACGACGCCGCGCTCTTCCAGCGCGTGGCCGCGCTGCACACGCGGCGCGAGACCCTGGGCCTGGGCGCCGAGCAGCAGCGCCTGCTCGACCGTGTGCACACCGACTTCGTGCGCGCCGGCGCGCGGCTCGCGCCTGCGGCCCAGGCCCGCCACGCACAGGTGATGCAGCAGCTGGCGCAGCTGACCACGCGCTTCGCGCAGAACGTGCTGCACGACGAAAGCCACTGGGCGCTGCCGCTGCAAGGCGAGGCCGACCTCGCGGGCCTGCCCGAGTTCGTGCGCGCCAACGCCGCCCAGGCCGCTGCCGACCGTGGGCTGCCGGGCCACGTGGTCACGCTCTCGCGCTCGCTGGTGGTGCCCTTTCTCACCTTCAGCACGCGGCGTGATCTGCGCGAGCAGGCCTGGCGTGCCTGGACCGGCCGCGGTGAACACGCGGGCGAACACGACAACCGCGAGGTGGTGCGCGACATCCTGCGCCTGCGCGCAGAACAGGCACGCCTGCACGGCCATGCCTGTTATGCCGACCACGCGCTCACCGACACCATGGCCGGCACCCGCGCTGCCGTGCAGGGCCTGCTGGACGAGGTGTGGCCGCGTGCCTTGCAGGCCGTGGAGCGCGAACGCCAGGCCTTGCTGCAGCAGATCGAGGCCGAAGGCGAACAGGCTGCCGTGGGCGAGATCGAACCCTGGGATTGGCGTTTCTGGGCCGAGAAGGTGCGCCGCGCGCGTTATGCGGTGGACGACGCCGAGGTCAAACCTTACTTCGAACTCGGCCGTGTGGTGGCCGCGGCCTTCGATTGCGCCGAGCGCCTGTTCGGGCTGCGTTTCGAGGCGCGCGCCGACATCCCGGTCTACCACCCCGACGTGAAGGCCTACGAGGTCTACAACCGCGAAGGCCGGCTGCAGGGCATCTTCCTGCAGGACAACTTCGCGCGGCCCACCAAGCGCAGCGGCGCCTGGATGAGCAACCTGCGCTGGCAGCACCGCAACGCCGCCCCGGGTGGCGATGGCCAGGCGCAGGTGCCGGTGATCCTGAACAACAACAACTTCGCCAAGGGCAGCCCGGGCGCGCCCACGCTCCTGAGCCTGGACGACGCACGCACGCTCTTCCACGAGTTCGGCCACGGCCTGCACGGGCTGCTGAGCGATGTGACCTACGAGCGCCTCTCGGGCACGCAGGTGCTGCGCGATTTTGTCGAACTGCCTTCGCAGATCTTCGAGCACTGGATCAACGAGCCCGAAGTGCTGCAGCGCCATGCGCGCCACCACCAGACCGGTGCGCCCATGCCGGCCGAACTGTTGCAGCGCCTGAAGAAGGCGCAGCAGTTCAACCAGGGTTACGAGACCGTGCGCTACACCGCCAGCGCGATGGCCGACCTGGCCATCCACGCGCTGGGCCTGGACGACAAGGGCGGCGAGCCGCCGGCCGATGTGTGCGCCTGGGAGGCTGCTCTGCTGCAGCGCGCGGGCCTGCCGCATGCCGTGGGTCTGAACCACCGCCTGGTGCACTTCCAGCATCTGTTTGCGGGCAGCAGCTATGCCGCGGGCTATTACGTCTACCTGTGGGCCGAGGTGCTGGACGCCGACGGCTACGACGCCTTCACCGAAGCCGGCAGCCCCTTCGATGCGCGCGTGGCGCAGGCCCTGCAGCGCTACATCTACAGCAGTGGCAACAGCCTGGAGCCGGGCGCGGCCTATGCGGCTTTCCGCGGCCGCGCGGCCACGGTGCAGCCGCTGCTGAAGAAAAAAGGCCTGCTGCAGCCGGCCTGAGGGCGCGGGTCAGCCGCCCGCCATCGCCGCGGGCGGCGGGCCGAACAAGGCTTCCAGCGAGGCTAGGAAAGCCGTGAAGTCCAGCGGCTTGGTCCAGTAGTCGCTCATGCCGGCGGCCAAGGCACGTTCGATGTCCTCGGGCATGGCGTTGGCCGACAGCGCGATCACCGGCACCTGCGCCAGCGTGGGCTGGGCGCGCAGCCGGCGCAGCACCTCGAAGCCGTCCATGTCGGGCAGCTGCATGTCCAGCAGCACGAGCTGCGGCTGCACCGCCAGGGCCTGCTGCACGCCGCGCTGGCCGTCTTCGGCCACGTGCAGGCGCAGGTCGGGCCGGCGCTGCAGCAGCTCGCCGATGATGAGGGCGTTGACGGGGTTGTCTTCGATGTAGAGCAGCGTTGCGCGCACGGGCACGGGGGCCGGGCTCGCGACGCCCGCGCCCGGCGCCGGGGCCGGCGGCGCGGCGCTCCGGGCGATGGCTGCAGCGGCCCGCTCGGCCGCCGCGGCCTCGGCCTGCGCCTGCTGCGCGTCGGCCAGGTGCAGCTCGAAGACGCTGCCTACGCCGGGCTCGCTTTGCACCTGCACGCTGCCGCCCATGCGTTCGAGCAAGGCCTTCACGATGGCCAGGCCGATGCCCGAGCCCTCGATGGCGTCGGGGCCCTCGCTGCGCCGGCCCAGGCGGTTGAAAGGCTCGAAGAGATGGCGCAACTGCTCGGCATCCATGCCGCGGCCGCTGTCGCTGACACGCAGCACCCGCTGCCGCCCCTGCGCCCGCGCCTCGACGAGCACGGTGCCGCCGTCGCGGTTGTATTTGATGGCGTTGGTCAGCAGGTTCAGCAGGGCCTGGCGCAGCCGGGTGGCGTCGGCCAGCACCCTGCCTTCCAGGGCGCCCAGCTGCAGCTGCACGCGGCGCTGTTCGCGCAGGTCGCCCAGCAAGGGCAGCGTCTGCTCCACCAGCGGCGCCAGCGCCACCGGCTGCAGCGCGATGCGCAGCTCGCCGCTTTCCAGGCTGGAGAGATCGAGCACGTCGTTGATCAGCGCCAGCAGGTGCTGCCCGGCCGCACGGATGTGTTCCAGGCGGCGCCTGCGCGAGAGCGAGCCGGCGTCGGCGCCGGCCTCGTCGGTCAGCAGCAGCTGGGCAAAACCCAGCACCGCGTTCAAGGGCGTGCGCAGCTCGTGGCTCATGCGGGCCAGGAAGCGGCTCTTGGCGCGGCTTTCGCCCAAAGCGATCTCGCGTTCGCGGCGTGCGGCCTCGGCATTGCGCTTGTCGGTGACGTCCCAGTTCACGCCGATGCGGCGCCGGCCGCCGGCGTCGCGGATTTCCACTGAGCGTGAGGCCAGCCAGCGCACCTGGCCATCGGGCCAGACCACGCGGAACTCGTTCTCGAAGGGCCGACCGCTGCCGAAGGCCTGCTGCAACTGCGGGTAGAGCCACGCGCGGTCCTCGGGGTGGACACACGCGGCGCGCTCGGCTTCGCTCATCGCTCGGCCTTCCGAGGCGTGGCCGCGCAGCCGCCACATCTGGCTGTCCCAGGTGGCGGCACCGGTTTCCAGGTCGAGCTGCCAGGCGCCCAGGCCGGCGCCACGTGCGGCCAGGGCCACGCTTTCTTCGGCGGCCCGCAGGGCCTGCTCGGCGCTGCGTCGCTCGGTGAGGTCGATGACGATGCCGAACATCACCGGCCGCTCGGGGGCGCGTTCGATGCGCGTGTGCGTGGACAGGTGGCGCACGCTGCCGTCGGGGCGCAGCGCGCGCAGCGTGAGGTCGTGGCTGGCGTTGCCGCTGCGCAGCCAGGCCTCGTAGTGCTGCTGCACGTGAGGCCGGTCGTCGGGGTGCACGCAGCGCTGCAGCCAGGCCTCCATCGTGAGCGGTGGCTCGCCTTGCGGCAGGTCGAACATCAGCCGCATCGGCGCGTTCCAGGTCGGCCTGCCGCCCCGCTCAGCCACCCAGTAACCGATGCCCGCCGCCTCGGTGGCAAGCACGAAGCGGCGCTTGGTCTCGGCGGCGGCGCGCTGTTCGTCATGCTGGGCGGTCACGTCCATGGCCACGCCGATGAAGGCCTGCGCGCGGCCGCGTGCGTCGCGCTGCAGCACGCGGCGCGTCATCACCTGGCGCCAGCTGCCGTCGGCGCGGCGGTAGCGGGCCTCCATGTCGGTGGGGCCGGCTTCGCGCAGCGCCTTTTCGGCCGAGGCCACCACACGGGGCAGGTCGTCGGGGTGGATGAACTCGCGCACCTCGTCCAGCGAGAGGCCCTCGGGCCGCGGCGCGATGTCCAGGACGCGGTAAGCCTGGGCGTTGTAGTGCATGCGCTGGGTGGCCAGGTCGTGGCGCCACACCGCGATGTTGCCGAGGTCGACGGCCAGCGCCAGTGCCGATTGCGCTTCGGCCAGCGGGCCGTCGCCGGCCACCTCGGTGGGGCCGGCTGCCGGCTGCAGTGCCAGCATCCACCCCCCCGCGGGCAGCGGCTGGCTGCGCACGTCGAGCCAGCGCCCGGCCGTGCCGCTGCGTGCCAGCGCACGCTGCACGGCCTGCCGGCCCAGCAGCACTTCGGCATCGCGGGCATCGCGGCACAGTGCGGCCAGGGGCAGGCCGGGTGCCAGCGCGGTTTCGCAGAGTTCACGCGCCGCGGCGTTGGCGTACTGCAAGCGGCCGGCGGCATCGACGTGCAGCAGCGCGGCCGGCGCCGCATCGAGCAAGGCCCAAGCGCCTTCTTGGGCCGGGTCGGCAGCGGACTGGGCGGCGGGCGGGGGCAGGGGCATCGCGGCGTGGGCACGCCCGGGCAGGCGTGGGTGAGGCTGGCGCTGGGCGAGTATCCCGCGGAACGTCGCCGCCGGGCCTCACATCGGCGTTGAAGCGCCGAGCCCAGGCTTGGTCACATGGGCTTGAAACGCCAGGCCCAGGCCTGGTTACATGGGTTTGAAACGCCAGGCCCAGGCCTGGTTACATGGGCTTGAAACGCCAGGCCCAGGCCTGGCTGACGGCCAAGGTCTCGCCGTGCTGGCGCAGGTGCAGCGTGATGCGGCCGAGCTCGTCGCGCTGGGCGCGGGCGATGGCGCTGGCGCGCACGATGGCGCCGCGGTGCACCTGCCAGAAGACCTCGGGGTCCAGGCCGTCGGCGATCTCGCGCAGCGGCTTGCGCACGTGCGCTTCGTCGCTGGCGGTGACGACACGCGTGTACTTCTCGTCGCTCTGGAAAAACAGCACCTCGTCGATGGCGAACATCTTGATGGTGTCGCCCACGCTGGCGCTCAGCCAGCGCAGGCGCGGCGGGCCGCCCACGTCGGCCGCGGCGCCGCCTTGCAGGCGGCCGGCCAGGCGCTGCAGCAGCGTGTCGATATCGGGTACCGGCGCCGCACTGCGCAAGCGCTGCTGCAGGCGCTGCACGGCCTGCGCCAGGCGCTCGGCGTTCACGGGCTTGAGCAGGTAGTCCACCGCGCCGGCATCGAATGCGGCCACGGCATGGCTGTCGTAGGCGGTGGTGAAGACCGTGTGGCAGCGGCCGCTGGCCGCGCGCGCGACATCCAGCCCGTTCATGCCGGGCATGCGGATGTCGAGAAAGGCGATCTGCGGTGCCTGGGTTTCCAGCGCCTCCACGGCCGCGGGGCCGTCTTCGCATTCGGCCACCACTTGCAGCTCGGGCCAGGCGATGGCCAACATGCGGCGCAGCTCGGCGCGGGGCAGGTCTTCGTCGTCGGCGATCAGGGCCGTGGGCGCGGTGTTCATGGCGCTTGCTCCGGGGGCAGGCTGAGGGTGGCGGCCACACCGCCGTCGGCACGGGCCTTCAGCGTGAGGGCCGCGGCGTCGCCGTACATCTGACGCAGGCGTTCGCGGATGTTGCTCAGGCCCAGCCCGCTGCCGCCGGCGCTGGCGCCGAAACCGGCGCCGTCGTCGGCGACCGTCACTTCCAGGCCGCCGTCGGCGCGGCGCTGCGCGACCACCTGCACGCGCACCGGCCCCACCTTGGGTTCGGCGCCGTGCTTGACGGCGTTTTCGGCCAGCGAAATCAGCATCAGCGGCGGGCAGCGCAGCGCCAGCAGGTCGTCGTCGGCCTGCACCGCCCAGCCCAGGCGCGGCATGCGCGCCGACATCAGCCCGAGGTAGGCACGCACGATGTCGAGCTGCCCGCCGAGCGTGGCCTCGGTGTCGCCGCTGCTGCGCAGGCGCGGGATGGCGGCGCGCAGGTAGTCCACCAGGCGGTCGATCATCTCGCTGGCGCGCGCTGGGTCGGTGGCGATGGCGCTGCGAACGCCGGCCAGGGTGTTGAAGAGGAAGTGTGGCTCCACCTGCGCGGCCAGCACGCTCAGGCGCAGTTCGGCCTCGCGGCGCTGGGCCTGGGCGCGTTCCAGGTCCTGCTCGCGCGCCAGGGCGGCCAGGCCCAGGCGTTCACGCCGCCAGCCCCACAGCGCCACGCCACCGGCCATCCAGAAGCTGAAGAGCGCGCTGGTGACGCCGTTGCTCAGGCGTGTCATCGGGCTCAGCTGGGCCTCGGCTTCGGCGCTGGGGCCCGGGCCTGCGGCCGAGGCCGGCAGCGCAGCCGGCGGGGTGCTCACGCTCACGCCGATGGAGATGGCCATGCGCTTGCGTTTGCCGCTTTCGTCGACGGCGCCGGTGGCTTCGGCGATGGCCTGCTTCAGCGGCTCGCTGCCCAACTGGTGGAAGGCCAGCAGCGCGAGCACCACGCCCAGCACCACGGCGGCCAGCGCGTAACGCTCGCGTGTTTCGGGCCAGCCCTGGCGCCGCACCCACAGGCCCAGCGGCGGCCCGATGAGCAGCGGTGCAAACAGCTGCACCGCCAGCTGCGCCAGCCCGCCCAGCGGCATCTGCGCCAGCGGCTGGCTGGCCAGCAGCGGCCCGCCGGCCGCCAGCAGCGCCAGCAGCAGCACCAGCGCAAACACCTGGGTGCGCCCGCGCACCCAGGGCGCGCTGAACACCGGGTAGCGGCGGTATCGCGTGAACCAGCCGTGGCCGCTGCCGGTCAGCGCGGCGGGCAGTGCGCTGTCCAGGGGATGCAGCATCGGCGCGGCAGCCAGCGCGCCCAGTTGCGGCGCGGCGGCGGGTGCCGCCGAAGGCTGGGCGGGTGTTGCTGCGGTGGAAGACATCCAGGCCATGGCTGCGCAGACTAACCGCGCCGCCCGCGGCTGCGCAGCGGCGCGACCAAGGGCCCCGCCCACCGGACCAAGCCCTGCCGGCCGGGCGTGAAAGCCAGCGGCCTGGCGGCGCGCTGCGCTAAGCTGCGCGCCCGCCCTGGCCCCGCCCGGCCCCGGCTTCGTCCACCGCCCACGCCCATGCAGTTCAGCCGCCTCTGGCAACCCCGCCGCCTGCTCTTCTGGCAGATGGTGATGTTCAACGTGCTCTCGTCGGTGTGCGGCTATGCGCTGCGCGCGCTGCCGCTGAACACCGTGGGCCTGCTGCTCGTGGGCGGTGTCGCGCTGCTCAACGTGGCCTTCGGCCTGCTGGCCGCGTGGATGCTGCTGAAGGACCCACCGCCGCCGCGCTGAGCGGCGGCAGCGGGCCCGGCACTCACAGCGGCTGGAAACCCGTCTTGCGGATGATCTCGGCCCAGCTCTTGGTGTAAGCGCGTTCACGCGCGGCCAAGGCGCCAGCGTCCATGTATTCCACGCTCAGGCCCAAAGCGGTGAGACGGGTTTTCACCTCGGGCTGCTGCAGCACCTTGGCCAGTGCCGCGCCGAAGGCCTCTACCGTGGCCTTGGGCGTGCCGGCCGGCGCGAAGAAGCCGTAGTAGGGCACGGCCTCGAAGCCGCCCATGCCGAGCTCGGCCAGCGTGGGCACCTCGGGCAGCACCGCCTGGCGCGCCGTGCCGCCCACCGCCACCAGGCGGATGCGGCCGGCCTTGTGGGCGTCGATGAAATCGGGCACCGAGCCGATGCCGGCATTGATCTGGTTGCCCAGCATGTCGGCCATCATCGGCGCGCTGCCGCGGTAGGGCGCGGGCACCAGATCCAGCTGGTACTGGCCGCCCAGCAGTTTGACCATGAACTCGGGCGTCGATGCCGGCGCCGGCACGCCCACCACCCCCTTGCCTTGGCCGCTGGCCTTCACCCAGGCCACGTACTCGGCCAGGCTCTTGGCCGGTGTGCCCGGCGAGACGGCGAAACCGTTGACGAAACTGGCGAAGCCGGCGACAGGGGTGAAGTCTTTCGCTGGGTCGAAGCCCGGCGTTTTCGACACCAGCGGCAGCACGCTCACCGTGTGGTCGTGCGTGATGAAGAGCGTGCTGCCGTCGGCCGGCGCGGCCTTCAGCGCCTGCGCCGCCAGCTGGCCGCCGGCGCCGGGCTTGTTCTCGACGATGACGGTGAGACCCAGCTCGTCTTTCAGCTTCTCGGCCAGCACTCGGGCGATGGCGTCGGTGCCGCCGCCGGCCGGGAAGCCGACCAGGATCTTCAGCGTCTTGTTCTGGGCCAGGACGGGGCCGGCCGCCAGCGCCAGGGTGGCGATGGCGAGCGTGGCCACGGCGCCCAGCACGGTGCGGCGGGGCTTGAAGGTGCGCATGGGGAAACCTCCTCTTCGGGTGCTCGTGGAATGTCGGCTTTCAGGGCGCCGGTGTGTCGCTGCGCAGCACGGCCAGCACGTCGGAATGGAACTCGCGGCGGTAGAGCACGGCCACCACCGCGGCGCTGCCGGCCATCATCGCCCAGGGCGAGAAGAACCAGGCCACCGCGGCAAAGCTGAAGTAGTAGGCGCGCAGCCCGTCGTTGAAGGTTTCGGCCGCCAGGCCCATCACGCGGCCGGCGCGCAGCGCAAAGGCCTCGCGTTCGGCGTCGCTGTTGTAGCGGTCGTGCGGCGGTGCGGCGGCCACCAGCAGCGCGCCGAAGGTGTACTGGCGCAGGCTCCAGGTGAAGCGGAAAAAGGCGTGCACGAAGATGGTCAGCAGCAGCACCACCTTGAGGTCGAAGACCAGCATGGTGGTGCGCGCGGCGAAGGGGATCTCGCGCACCAGCTCGCTGGCCTTGTCGCTGGCCGACAGCGCGGCCAGCAGGCCACCGATGATGAGGATGGTGGTGCTGGCGAAGAAGCTCGGGCTGGTGGAGAGGTTCTGCACCACCACGCCGTCGACTACGCGGTTCTCGCGCCAGGTGGTCTGCAGCATCCAGCGGGTGCGCTCGCGGTTGGTCAGCGCCAGCAGCGAGGGCTGCACGGCGGCGCGCACGCGCGCGAAATGCGCGTAGCCGGCCCAGACGGCGAAGAGCAGGCCGAGCGCCACCCAGTCTGACCAGGGCAGCACACGCCACAAAGCGAGCAGGGTGTCCACGCGGGCGACTGTAGCGCCCGCGCCCCTCGCGGCCTGCCGGCGCTCAGGCCAGCTTGGCGGTGGCCGCGGCCACGCGCTGGCCGAAAGCCTGGGCCGTGGCGATGTCGCCCGGCACCATCTCGTCCACCGAGGCGTCGGACGGCGTGGTCGTCATCAGGCCCGAGCTGCTGGCCACGTAGTTGAGGTCGTTGCGCGTGGCGGCCTTGCTGTTGCTGGGCATCATGCCCGTGCCCACCCAGAACATGCCGTGCTGCTGGCTCAAGGTGAACAGGTAGTGCAGGGTGCTCAGCTTGTCGCCGTTCATGCTGGCGCTGTTGGTGAAGCCGGCGGCGAGCTTGTCTTTCCACTCGCCGGTGAACCAGGCCTTGCTGCTGGCATCGGCGAACTTCTTGAACTGCCAGCTCACGCTGCCCATGTAGGTGGGCGAGCCGAAGACGATGGTCTTGGCGGCCTGCAGCTGTTCCCAGCCCCCTTCGGGCAGCTTGCCTTCGGCGTCGATGGCCAGCAGCGTGCCGCCGCTGCCGGCGGCCACGGCCTCGGCGACCTTCTTGGTGTGGCCGTAGCCGCTGTGATAGACGATGACGATCTTGCTCATGGTGGGGTCCTTCAGGGTCGGGGTGGGAGGAATGAGGGGGGCAGGATGCGGGGGTTCAGGGCGCGAGGTCGAAGACCAGCACTTCGGCGTCTTCACCGCCTTCGAGCACGAGCTGTTCTTCCTGCTCCAGGCGGGCCGCGTCGCCGGCCTTCAGCGCACGGTCGTTGACACGCAGCGCGCCGCGCACCACGTGCACATAGGTGATGCGCCGCGGGTTCAGCGCGAGCTCGGCACGTTCGTCGCCGTCGAAGAGACCGGCGTGGATGGCAGCGTCGGCGTGGATCGTCACCGCGCCTTCGCGGCCGTCGCGTGCGGCCACCGTCACCAGGCGCCCGCGCTTGTTCTCGGCGCTGAAGTGCTTCTGCTCGTAGCCGGGCTCGATGCCGTTTTTCTCCGGCAGGATCCAGATCTGCAGAAAGTGTGTGGCGCTGTCCTGTGCGTGGTTGAACTCGCTGTGGCGCACGCCCATGCCGGCGCTCATGCGCTGCACGTCGCCGGGGCGGATGACGCCCGCATTCGCGCCACCGGCCTCGCCGTTGCCCATGCTGTCCTTGTGCGCCAGCGCGCCGTCGAGCACGTAGCTGACGATCTCCATGTCGCGGTGGCCGTGCGTGCCGAAGCCGGTGCCGGCGGCGATGCGGTCTTCGTTGATGACGCGCAGATTGCCCACGCCCATGTGGCGCGGGTCGTAGTAGTCGGCGAAGCTGAAGCTGTGAAAACTCTTGAGCCAACCGTGGTCTGCATAACCGCGTTCGGCCGATTTGCGCAGGGTGATCATGGTCGGGGGCTCCTTCGTGGCTGAGGGCAGATGCGAAACGATCCGCCGTGCAGCCAATGTAGGAATTGCCGCCGCTCGGCGGGCTGCGCGGGCTTGTCGGCGCCGTTCAAATAAGATGAAGCGATGACCGAACGCTCCAGCGCCCTGACCCCCGACGCCCTGGCCATGATGGACGCCATCGCGCGCACCGGCAGCTTTGCCGCCGCCGCGCGTGAACTGGGCAAGGTGCCTTCGGCCCTGACCTACAGCGTGCGACAGCTGGAAGAAGCACTGGACGTGCTGCTCTTCGACCGCAGCTCGCGCCAGGCCCAGCTCACCGCCGCCGGCACCGAGCTGCTGGTGGAAGGCCGCCGCCTGCTGCAGGAGATGGACGCCGTGGCCAACCGCGTGCGCCGCGTGGCCAGCGGCTGGGAGACGCAGCTCTCCATCAGCGTGGAAGACATCCTCTCGGTGCCGACGGTGTTCGAGCTGGTGCAGGCCTTCTGCGATGTGCGCGAGCCGCGGGAAGGCTCGGCCGAACGCCAGGCGCCGGGCACGCGCATCCGGCTGCGCACCGACGTGCTCACCGGCACCTGGGAGGCGCTGGTCACGGGGCAGGTGGATCTCGCTATCGGCGTCTCGGCGCTGCACGCCAACCCGGGCGGCATCGAGCTGCGGCCGCTGGGCGAGGTGCCCTTCGTCTTCTGCATGGCGCCGCACCACCCGCTGGCCGGTCGCGAGGGCCCGCTGGTGGATGCCGAACTCGTGCACCACCGCGCCGTGGCCGTGGCCGACACCGCGCAGCGCCTGGCCCCGGCCACCGTCAACCTGCTGCCGGGGCAGGACGTGCTGACCGTGCCCAACATGCGCATGAAGGCCGAGGCGCTGCTGCGCTGCCTGGGTTGCGGTTTCATCCCCGAGCCGCTGGCGCGCCCGCACCTGGAGGCCGGCACGCTGGTGCAGAAGGACACGGCGCGCGCGCCGACCGTGGCGCAGCTGCACTACGCCTGGCGCGCCGAACGTGGCGGCACGGCCGGTCTGGGCCGTGCGCTGCAGTGGTGGCTGCAGCAGCTGGAAAGCCCCACCACGCGGCGCGCGCTGCTGGAGCGCCACGCCGGGCCCTTGTGCTGACGGCAGCACCGCCGGCCGGCGGCCCGCAGCGCTACACCGGCCGCTTTGCACCTTCGCCCACCGGGCCGCTGCATGCGGGCTCGCTGGTGGCGGCGCTGGCCAGCTGGCTGGACGCCCGCGCACACGGCGGCCGCTGGCTGCTGCGCATCGAAGACGTGGACACGCCGCGTTGCGTGCCGGGCGCGGCCGAGCACATCGTGGCGCAGCTCGCGCAATGTGGCTTGCTGCCTGACGAAACGCCGACCTGGCAATCCACACGCGCGATGGCGTATGCCCAGGCGCTGCAGCACCTGCAGGACAGCGGCGCCGCCTACCCCTGCGCCTGCACGCGCAAGGACATCGAAGCGCACTGGCTGGCCCGCGGCGTGGCGCACACGCCCGAGGCCGAGCGTGTCTACCCCGGCACCTGTCGGCCTTCGGCCGACGGCCTGCAGGGCGGTTTGCAAGGCCGCCCGGCGCGCGCCTGGCGCCTGCGCGCTGAAGGTAGCGTCGCCTGGCACGACCGCCGCCTGGGCGCCCAGCAACAAGACGTGGCGCAGACCGTGGGCGACTTCGTGCTGCGCCGCGCCGATGGCCTGTGGGCCTACCAGCTGGCCGTGGTGGTGGACGACGCGGCCCAGGGCGTCACGCACGTGGTGCGCGGCGAGGACCTGGCCGACAACACCGCGCGGCAGATCTTGCTGCAGCGCGCCCTGGGCCTGCCCACGCCGATCTACCTGCACACGCCGCTGGTGCTGGCTGCAGACGGCCGCAAGCTCAGCAAGCAGAACGGCGCCGCGCCGCTGGAACTGGCCGAACCCGTGGCCGCGCTGCAGGCCGCGGCAGCGGTGCTGGGCCTGCCGCCGCTGCTGGCCCCCACGCCGGCCGCGTGGCTGGCGCTGGCCGTGCCGGCCTGGGCCGAACTGGCATCATCCTGGCCTTTGCAACCTGAAGCTCTTGACCATGACCACCACCCCCAGCGGCCTGCAGATTGAAGACACCGTCGTCGGCAGCGGCGAAGAGGCCGTTGCCGGCCAGCGCGTGCGCGTGCACTACACCGGCTGGCTCTACGACCCCACCGCCCCCAACTCGCGCGGCGCCAAGTTCGACAGCAGCAAAGACCGCGGCCAGCCCTTCATGTTCGGCCTGGGCCAGGGCCAGGTGATCCGCGGCTGGGACGAAGGCGTGCAGGGCATGAAGGTGGGCGGCACGCGCGTGCTGACCATCCCGGCCGACCTGGGCTACGGCGCCCGCGGCGCCGGTGGCGTGATCCCGCCGAACGCGACCCTCGTGTTCGAGGTCGACCTGCTCGGCGTTTGAAGGCCCCCAAGCTCACTTCGTTCGCTACCCCCCGAGGGGGCTCTTGCAGCGGCCCGGCGGAGCCGGTTCCGCGCAAGGCCTTGATCCAAAAAGAAAAGCGCCCGTACGGGCGCTTTCCTGCTTTTGGCCTGCGTTCAGCGTGCCGGACGGGGCCCAGACTTGCTGAAGGTCTTGCCTGCCGGCTTGAAGGGCTTGCCAGCGGGGCGCGGGCCGAAGCTCTTGCCACCCGGGCGGACCGGGCGGTCGAAAGGCTTGGGCGGCTCGGCGCGCTTGGGCTCCAGGCCGACGATGGTGGCCACCGGCATGCGCTGCGTGGTGTAGCGCTGGATGCGGTGGATCATGCCGCTGTCGCGGCGCTCGGCCAGCGTCACCGCCAGGCCCGAACGGCCGGCACGGCCGGTGCGGCCGATGCGGTGCACGTAGTCTTCTTCCTTCATCGGCAGGCCGTAGTTGATGACGTGGCTGATGGTCGGCACGTCGATGCCGCGCGCGGCCACGTCGGTGGCCACCAGCACGCGCAGGTGCTTGCTGCGCAGGCCCTGCAGCACGCGGTTGCGGCGGCCTTGCGGCATGCCGCCGTGCAGGCTGGCCACGCTGTGGCCCATGTCGTGCAGGCGGTCGGCCAGCCAGTCGGCGTCACGCTGCGTGCTGGTGAAGACCACGGCCTGGTCGAGATCACGCTCGGTGAGGATGTGGTCCAGCAGCGCGTTCTTGTGCTCGAAATCGTCGGCCCAGTGCAGGCGCTGCTCGATGTCGGCGTGGCCTTCGGTCTGCGAGGTGGATTCGATGCGCTGCGGCTCGCGCAGCAGGTCGGTGGCCAGGCGACCGACGTTGCCGCTGAAGGTGGCGCTGTACATCACGGTCTGGCGCTTGGCCGGCGTGGCTTCGACGATGAGGCGGATGTCGTCGATGAAGCCCATGTCCAGCATGCGGTCGGCTTCGTCGAGCACCAACATCTCGATCTGGTCCAGGCGGCACTTGCCCGAACCGAGGTGGTCGATCAGGCGGCCGGGGGTGGCGATCAGGATGTCCAGCGGGCCGCGCAGCGCAGCCAGCTGCGCGCCGTAAGGCACGCCGCCGACGACGGTGGCCACACGCAGGCCAGGCACGAAGCGGCCGTAGTCGCTGGCGGCCTTGGCCACCTGCAGCGCGAGTTCACGCGTGGGGGCGAGCACCAGCACGCGCGGGCCCTTGGCCTGCTGCGGGGCGCCGCGCGACGGGCGGTCACCAAAACGGTCGTTGCTGCGCTCGGGGCGCGGGGCCGGAGCGGCTTCAACGCCAGCGGCCTTGCGTTCGGCGGCGGCCTGGTCGCGGGCGGCCAACACGCGCATCAGCGCGGGCAGCATGAAGCTGGCGGTCTTGCCGCTGCCAGTGCGGCTGCTGACCATCAGGTCACGGCCGGCCAGCGCGGGCGGAATGGCTTCGGCTTGCACCGAGGTGGGTTCGGTGTAACCGGCGCTGCTCAGGGCACGCACCAGCAGTTCGTTCAGGTTCAGGGCTTCGAAACTCATCATCTCTCTCGCAGAAAAACAGCGCGCGAAAACGCGCCGCCGCGGGCTTCCGTCAGGGAAGACCGCGCAGGTGTAGTCGCTGAGGGATCCCGGCTCTATGGCCCGAAGAAGGGGGCACCGGGAGGTCGTGCGACGGCATCGCCGCCGACCCGTGAGAAGCGCACCGCGGTGCTGACTTGGATGTCAGCGCTTGAGTGGCAAGAGGCCGAAGGGGATGAACGATCTGTCTGCTTCCGCTGGTTCAAAAAGCCAACATTTGCAGCGCAGCCCGCGATTCTAGCCCGGATTCGGGTTTTTACGGAAGCGCTGTGTGCGTCAGCCCACAGTGCCGTGCACACGGGCGGCCAGCGCCTGCCACACCGGCGTCAGGCGGCCGGGCAGGTCGGGCAGGGCGCCCAAGTCGGTGCGGCTCTCGGTGGGCGAGTGGAAATCGCTGCCGCGGCTGGCCAGCAGCCCGAACTCGATGGCCGTGTCGGCGTAGCGGATGTGCTCGGCAGCGCTGTGGCTGCCCGTCATCACTTCCACGCCGCTGCCGCCGTGGCCGATGAACTCGGTGAAGAGCGCGTACTCCTCGGTGGGCGTGAAGCGGTAGCGGCCCGGGTGCGCGATGACGGCGATGCCGCCGGCCTGCGTGATCCAGCCCACCGCGTCGCGCAGCGTGGCCCAGCGTGTGGGCACATACCCAGGCAGGCCCTCGGTCAGGTAGCGGCGGAAGACGCTGTGGGTGTCGGGGCAGTGGCCAGCTTCGACCAGGAAACGCGCGAAGTGCGTGCGCGAGATCAGGTCGGGGTTGCCCACGTAGCGCAGCGCGCCTTCGAAGGCGCCGTGGATGCCGACCTTGGCCAACCCCGCGGCCATGTCGTGGGCGCGTTGCAGACGCCCGCCGCGTGTGGCGGCCAGGCCGGCGTTGAGCGCCGCGTCATCAGCGTCGAAACCCAGGCCGACGATGTGTACCGTCTGGTGCAAGAAGCTCACCGAGATCTCCACGCCGGTGAGGTAGCCCATGCCGAGGTCGAGCGCGGCTTCGCGCGCACGCCCCTGGCCGCCGAGTTCGTCGTGGTCGGTCAGGGCCCAGAGCTCGACGCCGCGCTCTTGCGCGCGCCGCGCCAGGTCTTCGGGGCTCAGCGTGCCGTCGGAAACGTTGGAATGGCTGTGGAGGTCGGCGTTGAGCAAATGCACGCTGGCATTGTAGGAAGCCAGGCTCAGCGGGAGAGGTTGAGGGTCTCCGCGCAGCGGGCGGCCAGCGTGGGGTCGTGGGTCACCACCACGAAGGCGGTGCCGTGTTCACGCGCCAGCTCCATCATCAGCTGGAAGACGCCGTCGGCGGTGCCGCGGTCGAGGTTGCCGGTGGGCTCGTCGGCCAGCACGCAGGCCGGTTGCGTGACCAGGGCCCGCGCGATGGCTACACGCTGGCGTTCGCCGCCCGAAAGCTGCGAGGGGTGGTGCGCCGTGCGCGAAGCCAGGCCCACACGCGCCAGCATGGCCTGCGCGCGCTCACGCGCCTGCGCCTGCGGCAGGCGGCGGATGCGCAGCGGCATGGCCACGTTGTCGAGCGCGCTGAACTCGGGCAGCAGGTGGTGGAATTGGTAGACGAAGCCGAGGTGCTGGTTGCGCCAGCGGCCTTGTTCTGCCGGGTTCATCTCGGCCAGATTGCGGCCCATCAGTTCGACGCGGCCTTCGGTGGGCGCGTCCAGCCCGCCCAGCAGGTGCAGCAGCGTGCTCTTGCCCGAGCCCGAGGCGCCGACGATGGCCAGCGTCTGCCCGCGCCGCACGGTGAGGCTCACGCCGCGCAGCACATGCACGTCGAGCGCATCGTCGCCGTGGCCTTCGGTGTAGCGTTTGTGCAGGGCGGTGGCTTGCAGCACCACGCCAGCGGCCCCCTCGGGGGTGGCGCCGGCGCAGCCGAAGCCTGGGGGTCCACATTACTCATAACGCAGCGCCTCCGCCGGGTTCACGCGGCTCGCGCGCCAGCTCGGGTAGATCGTCGCCACGAAGGACAGCAGCAGCGAGATCACCAGCACCGGCACGATGTCGGCCGCCATGGGTTCACTCGGCATGCGGCTGATGACGTAGATGCTGCCCGGCAGGAAGGCCATGCCCAAAGCCTGCTCGATGGCCGGCACGATGACATCGACGTTGTAGGCCACCAGCAGCCCCAGCAGGCTGCCACCCAGCGTGCCGATGACGCCGCTGGTGGCGCCCTGCACCATGAACACGCCCATGATGCTGCCCGGGCTGGCGCCGAGCGTGCGCAGGATGGCGATGTCGGCGCGTTTGTCGGTCACCGTCATCACCAGCGTGCTCACCAGGTTGAAGGCCGCCACCGCGACGATGAGCGTGAGGATGATGAACATCAGCCGCTTCTCGATCTGCACCGCGTCGAACCAGTTGCGGTTGGTGCGTGTCCAGTCGCGCACCAGCACCTCGCCGCCCATGCGCAGTGCGATCTCGCCGGCCACGGTGCGCGCGCTGTGCACGTCGGCCAGGCGCAACTGCACGCCGCTGGGCCCGGCCAGCTGGAAGAGGCGCTGCGCGTCTTCGATGTGCAGCAGCGCCATCGCGCTGTCGTACTCGTAGTGGCCCGATTCGAAGGTGCCCACCAGCGTCACCTGCTTCAGCCGCGGCACCACGCCGGCCGGCGTGACCTGGCCACCGGGCGCGACGATGGTGACCTTGTCGCCGATGCGCGCGCGCAGCAGGCGGGCCATCTCGGCGCCCATCACCACGTTCCAGGCGCCGGGCTGCAGGCGTGAGAGCGTGGCGGCTTCGGTGCGGCCGATGTCGGTGACCTGGCCCTCCACGCTGGGCTCCACGCCGCGGATCACGGCGCCGCGCATCTCGTCGCCGCGGCCTACCAGGGCCTGGGTGCTGACGTAGGGGGCCGCGCCAACCACGCGCTGGTCTTCACGCGCCTTGGCCGCGACGGCCTGCCAGTCGGCCAGGCCGTTGCCGGCGATGTCCATCAGCTCGACGTGCGGGATGATGCTCAGCATGCGGTCGCGCACTTCCTTCTGGAAGCCGTTCATCACGCTCAACACGATGATCAACGCCGCCACGCCCAAAGCGATGCCGAGCATCGAAACGAAGCTGATGAAGCTGATGAAGCCGTTGCGGCGCCCGGCGCGGCCGGCGCGTGTGTAGCGCCAGCCGATCTGCCACTCAAAAGGAAGGTTCATGGCGCAGGGGGTTCATGGGGCGTGCATGCTAGCCGAGGGGGCCCGCCGCACCTGGGCGCGCGGCGATGGGCCGCCGTGAGGCAGGGCCGGGGCAAGGTGGCCGGGATAATGCGGCCATGCACCTGTTGATCCCCTTCGCGGCGCCGCTGTCCGAGGCGGGCCGCCAGGCCGCGGCCACGCTGCCGCTGCCCCACCTGCAGGCGCTGCTGGGCCGATGCGCCGAGGTGCAGCGTGACAGCGCCGAGGCCTGGAGCTACTCGCCCCCGCACGAACGCGCCCTCGCGCTGGCCTTGGGCTGGCAGGGCGGTGCCGGCCTGCTGCCCTGGGCGGCGCGTGCGGCGCGGGCCGATGGCATCGAGCCTGGCGACCTGGCCTGGGGCCTGCTCACGCCCGCCCACTGGCACCTCGGCACCGAGCAGGTCAGCCTGATCGACCCCGCCGGGCTGATGCTGGACGACAGCAGCTCGCGCGCCTTCTTCGACGCCGTGGCGCCGCTCTTCACCAGCGAGGGCTACGCGCTGCACTACGGCCACGCCAGCCGCTGGTACCTGGCACACGAAAGCCTGGCCGGCCTGCCCACGGCGTCCATCGACCGCGTGATCGGCCGCAACGTCGACGCCTGGCTGGGCGCCGCGCCCGAGGCGCGCCGCATGCGCCGCCTGCAGAGCGAGGTGCAGATGCTGCTGTACACGCACCCGCTGAACGACGAGCGCGCGGCGCGCGGCCTGCTGCCCGTCAACAGCTTCTGGCTCAGCGGCTGCGGCGTGGCCCAGCCTGAGGCGCCCGAGCTGCCCACGGTCGACGAGCGCCTGCGCGCCCCGGCACTGGCCGACAACTGGCCGGCCTGGTGCCAAGCCTGGGCGACCTTGGATGACGGCCCCATCGCCGAACTGCAGCGCCGCGCCGAAGCGGGCGAGCCCGTGGCGCTGACGCTGTGCGGTGAAAACGCCTGGGTGCGCCTGGAGAACCACGGCACGGCCGCCGGCGGCTGGTGGCCGCGCCTGCGCCGCCGCTTCAAACCGCCCACGCCCTTGAGCGTGCTGGAGACCCTGTGAGCGCGCCCACCGCATCACCCGCCCTGGTGCAGCGCGAAGCCCCGCCGCGCGCCGCCTACGCGCTGGAGCAGGCCGGCGTGCACCCGCTGCTGGCGCGCTTGCTGGCCGCGCGTGGCGTGCGCCTGCCCGATGAACTGGACGACAGCCTTGCCCGCCTGCTGCCCCCGGCCACGATGAAGGGCGCGATGGAGGCCGGCCGCCTGCTGGCGCGGGCCATCGCAGAACGCCGCCGCCTCTGCGTGGTGGCCGACTACGACTGCGACGGCGCCACCGCCTGCGCCGTGGCCTTGCGCGGCCTGGCACTGCTGGGCGCGCAGCGCAGCGAGCTCGCCTACGTGGTGCCTGACCGCGCCGTGCACGGCTACGGCCTCACGCCGGCCATCGTGGAGCTGGCGCGCGCGCAAGCCTTCCGCAGCGGTGCCGGGGCGCCCGAGGTGCTGGTGACGGTGGACAACGGCATCGCCAGCCACGCCGGCGTGGCGCACGCGCGCGCCGCCGGCATGCAGGTGCTGGTGACCGACCACCACCTGCCGGCCCTCATTGACGGCGTGGTTTCGCTGCCCGAGGCCGACGTCATCGCCAACCCCAACCAGCCGGGCTGCGCATTCGAGAGCAAAGCCATCGCCGGCGTCGGCGTGATGTTCTACGTGCTGCTGGCCACGCGCGCCGAGCAGCGTGCGATGGGCGTCTACGAAGGGCGCGAGCAGCCACGCCTGGACACGTTGCTCGATCTGGTGGCCCTGGGCACGGTGGCCGATGTGGTGAAGCTCGACGCGAACAACCGCCGCCTGGTGGCGCAGGGCTTGAAGCGCATTCGCAGCGGACGTTTGCAGCCGGGCATCGCGGCTTTGTTCAAGGCCGCCGGCCGCGAACCCGCGCGGGCCGCCGGTTTCGATTTCGGCTTTGCCCTCGGCCCGCGCATCAACGCGGCGGGCCGCCTGGCCGACATGACGCTGGGCATCGAATGCCTGTTGACGGACGACGCCGCGCGCGCCGCCGAACTGGCCCAGCAGCTCGACGCCATCAACCGCGAACGCCGCGAGGTGGAAAGCGGCATGCGCGAGCTGGCCGAGCGCACGCTGGCCACCTTCGATACCGATGCCGCCGGCACCACCGCCACGCCGCCGGCCGTGACGCTGTTCGACGAGAGCTTCCACGAGGGCGTGGTCGGCATCGTTGCCGGCCGCGTGAAAGACCGGCTGCACCGGCCGACCTTCGTCTTCGCGCGCGGGGCCGATGGGCGGCTCAAGGGCTCGGGCCGCAGCATCGCCGGTTTCCATTTGCGCGATGCGTTGGATCTCGTGGCCAAGCGTGAGCCGGGTTTGCTGCTGCGTTTCGGCGGCCACGCCATGGCCGCCGGCTGCACCTTGGCCGGCGACGAAGCGGACCCCAGCGACGCCGCCGTGCGCCGCTTCGGCGCCGCGCTGCAGCGTGTGGCCGAAGAGTGGCTGGACCGCGCCACGCTCACCCGCACGCTGCGCACCGACGGCCCGCTGGCCGTGGAGTGGTTCAACCCGCAGACCGTGGCCGTGCTCGACGCGCAGGTCTGGGGCCAGGGTTTCGAGGCGCCGCTCTTCTGCGACGAGGTGCAGGTGGTGCAACAGCGCCTGCTGCAAGACAAGCACCTCAAGCTGCGCCTGCGCCACGCCGGGCAAGAGCGTGACGCCATCTGGTTCGGCCGCACCGAGTTGCTGCCCGACAGCGCGCGCCTGGCCTTCCGCTTGAGCCTGGACGAGTGGAACGGCCGCCAGCGCGTGCAGATGGTGGTGGAGGCGGCCGCCGCTCAGGCGTGAGTGCAGGGCGTGCAGGGTGCAGCGCACGCGCGGCTGCGTGTTGGGGATAGGGGCGCGCGGCGCCGGGCCGGATACTGCTTTTGCCCCCAGAAAAGCAGCCGGAGACCCGAACCATGCCCAGCGTCCAACGCGCCCCCCTGCGTGACGTGCCCGCCCAGGCCGTCGATCTCATCAAGGCCTTCGAGGGCATCCCCGATGGCGACCCGAGCACAGTGCTCATCGACCCCTACCTCTGCCCGGCCGATGTGTGGACCATCGGTTGGGGCCACGCGATCACCGAAGGCGGCGTGCAGCTCAAGGGCAGCGCCAACCGCGCGCGCGCCAAGGCACTGTTTCCGGGTGGCATCACACGCGCGCAGGCCGAGGCGCTGCTGGCCGGCGACCTGATTCCGCGCGCCGCCGTGGTGGCGCGCCTGTGCAAGGTGGCGCTGAACGAAGGCCAGTTCGGTGCGCTGATCGCGCTGCTCTACAACATCGGCGAAGGCAATCTCGCCGCATCGACCCTGCTGCGCCGCCTGAACCAGGGCGATGTGGCTGCCGCGGCCGAGCAGTTCTTGGTGTGGGACAAGGCGCGTGTGAAGGGCGTGCTGACCGCGCTGCGCGGCCTCACGCGCCGCCGGCGTGC
The DNA here is from genome assembly GCA_963788035.1 of uncultured beta proteobacterium. GTDB lineage: Bacteria > Pseudomonadota > Gammaproteobacteria > Burkholderiales > Burkholderiaceae_C > Rubrivivax. The sequence continues at coordinate 238,239 of CAWBFC010000005.1, read as the reverse complement.
CGAGCGCGCGATGTTCCTCGGCGAAGACTGGCGCGCCGCGGGTGAGCTGGGCCTGGTGACCCGTGGCCGCGCGGAAAAGATGGAGGTGCTGCCGGTGCCCGAGGCGCCCGAGGCCGACCGGCCGAAGAAGGCGGCCGTCAAGAAGGCGCCCGCCAGGAAGACGGTGGTGAAAACGGCTGCGAAGGCCACGCAGGCGGCTGCCAAGAAAGCGGCGGCCAAGGGGGCGTCGGCCGAGAGAGCGCCTGGCAGGAAGGTGCCAGCCAAAAAAGTGCTCGCAAAAAAAGCAGCGTCGAAGAAACCGGCCCCTGCCCGCCGCTGAAGCGGGCACCCAGGCCCTTCAGCGCGGTGCGCCCCACAGTTCTTTCAGCCGCGCGTCGCGCCCGCAGCTGGCCCGGTAGTACTGGTAACGCACCGGGTTTTTCTTGTAGTAATCCTGGTGGTAGCCCTCGGCCTCGTAGAAGGCGCCCGCGGTCTCTAGGGTGGTGACGATCGGCGCCGCAAACGGCTTGTCTTTCTGCAAGGCCTGCAGCGAGGCCTGGGCCGCAGCCGCCTGCGCCGCGTCGTGCGTGAAGATGGCCGTGCGGTAGGGGCTGCCGGCGTCGCAGAACTGGCGGTCTTTCGTCGTTGGGTCGATGCTGCGCCAGTAGACGGCCAGCAGTTGTTCGTAGCGCACCTGGCGCGGGTCGAAGACGATGCGCACCACTTCGGCGTGGCCGGTGCGTTGGCCGGCCACGTCTTCGTAGCGTGGCCGCGCCACCGTGCCGCCGGTGTAGCCCGAGGTGGTGGACAGCACGCCCGGCACCTTGTCGAAATCGGCCTCCACGCACCAGAAGCAGCCGCCGGCAAAGGTGGCCACGGCCAGGCCTGTGGGCACGGTGGGCTGCGCATCGACACCCGGGGCGGTGGCGGCCGCAGGCTCGCGGCCCTGGGCCGCCACCCAGCTGGCCACGGTGCCCAGCAACAGCGCCGCCGTGGCGGCCGCAGCCCAGGCGGCTTGGGGCAGGCGGGGCAGCTTCATGCGGCGGCCGGCACGAAACGCAGGGCCACGCCGTTGTTGCAGTAGCGCTGGCCGCTGGGCCGCGGGCCGTCGCTGAAGACATGGCCCTGGTGCCCGCCGCAGCGCGCGCAGTGGTACTCGGTGCGCGGCAACAGCAGCTTGTAGTCGGTGCGTGTGCCCAGCGCCTGCGGCAGCGGCGTGTGAAAGCTCGGCCAGCCGGTGCCGCTGTCGTACTTGGCGCTGCTGCTGAACAGCGGCAGCTCGCAAGCGGCGCATTGGTAGCTGCCGGCGCGCTTTTCGTCGTTCAGCGCGCTGGTGTAAGGCCGTTCGGTGCCCTCTTCTCGCAGCACGCTGAACTGCGCTGCGCTCAGGCGCTGGCGCCATTCAGCCTCGGTGCGCTGCACGCGGTCGGCGCGGGTGGTGGGCGTGGCGGCCGGGGCCGTGGCGGCCAGGCTCGCAGCGCCTGCGGCACCGGCACCCAGGCTCCAGGTGCGCAGCAGGTTCATCCAATGTCGACGGTTCATGGCAAGTCCTTCAAGGGCATCGTTCGCGCCGGTGGCGCCGCGCCTCGGCCCCTGCGGTGAGGGGGCCTCCGGTCAGGCCCATCAGTCGCGCCTGCCCGCGGTTTCTTTCACCGCAGCGCCGGGTTCACTCCGGCGCGGCCAACACCAGGCTCTGCTTGCGGGTGCGGCCGTCGCGCCAGACGCTCAAAGCCACGGTCTCGCCGGGCTGGCGACGTTCCAGCACGCTGAGCATGTCGTCGAGGTCTTTCACGGGTTCGTCGTTGATGGCGGTGATGACGTCGCCGCCCACCACCTCACCGCGGTTGCCGCGGCGGAAGGGCTGCAGCCCGGCCTTGGCCGCCGGCGAGCCATTGCCCACCTGCACGATCACCACGCCCTGCGGCAGCTTCAGCGCGCGCTGCAGGTTGGGTGGCCCGGCCGAAACACCGATGGCGGGCCGCACGAAACGCCCGTCACGGATCAGCCGCGGCACGATGCGGTTCACCTCGTCGGCCGGGATGGCGAAGCCGATGCCGGCGCTGGCGCCGCTGGGGCTGGCGATCTGCGTGTTCACGCCGATCAGGCGCCCCGCCGAATCGAGCAGCGGGCCGCCCGAGTTGCCGGGGTTGATGGCCGCGTCGGTCTGGATCACCCCGCGGATGCTGCGGTTGTTGAAGCTCTCGATCTCGCGGTTCAGCGCGCTGATGACGCCGATGGTCAGCGTCTGGTCCAGGCCGAAGGGGTTGCCGATGGCGTAGACGCGCTGGCCCACCAGCAGCTCGCGGCTGCTGCCCATGGCAATCGGCGGCAGCTTGTCCTTGGGCGCTTCGATGCGCAGCACGGCGAGGTCGCGGTCGGGAAACTGGCCGACCAGTTTGGCGTCGTAGCTGCTCTGGTCGGCCAGCGTCACGCGGGCTGCATTGGCGCCCTGGATGACGTGGTAATTGGTGACGATGTGGCCTTCGCCATCCCACACGAAGCCGGTGCCGGTGCCGCGCGGCACCTGCTGCACGTTCATGCTGAAGATGTCGCGCTGCACGCCCAGGCTGGTGATGTGCACCACGCTGGGCGAGGTCTTCTTGAAGATGTCGATGTTGGCCAGCTCGTCGGCGGCCAGCGGGCCCCGCGGCGAGATGGCGCGCGGCGCCGCGTCGGCCTTGCTCTGCACCAGCGAGGGCACGGCCAGGAAGGCGGCGGCAGCGCCCGCCAGGGCGGCTGCAGCGACGGCAAGGGGGCGGCTCTTCAGGAAAGCGGGCAGGCTCATGGGGCAGGCGGCACGGCGCAGGCAGCGGGCAGGGCCCGGATGCTGCCAGATGGGGCTGGCCCGCGGCCCTGCAAGGGGCGCCTGGGGCCACCGCAGGGCGCCGTGAAGCCGCGGCCGTCAGCTCGCTTCGTTCAGTTTGCGTTTGCCTTTGGCAGCTCGAACACCAGGCAGGTGGTGGTGGCGTGGGCGTAGACCTTGCCGCTGGCGTCGACGATGCGCCCCTCGGCCGTGGCCAGCTGGCGCCCGCAGTGGATGACCTGCCCGATGGCGCGCAGCGGCTCGCCGTTGGGCACCGCGCCGCGCACCAGGTTCACGCTGAGCTCGGCCGTGGTGTAGCCGCGGCCCACCGGCATCATCGTGTGCACGGCGCAACCCACCGCGCTGTCCAGCAGCGTGGCATACCAGCCGCCGTGTACCGTGCCCATGGGGTTGAGGTGCTCGTTCGTGGGCGTGCCCTGGAACACGGCCCGACCGGGCGCGATGTCGATGACGACGAAGTTCATCGTGCGCCCGATGCTGGCGTGGGGCAGCTGGCCTTCCAGCGCGGCCTGCATCTGCTGCAGGCCGGTCATGCCGGCCACCTGCTCGCGCGTGGCGACGCCCGGGCCGGGGCCTGCCGCGAGGCGGGCGCGCACCTGGGCTTCCTGTTCGCGCCAGGCCGCGGCGCTGTCGAGTGGGGAGTGGTAGCTCATGGTCGAAGATCAACAGTTGCAGATGCAATCATTGTAGATACAATCAAGCGGCCATGCCCAGCCCCCACCCCGCCACCCGCGCCGCCGCGCCGGCCCCTGCCGAAGCCGTGCCGGCGCCACGCGGCTGCACGAACTTGAAGCTGCGCCGGCTGAGCCGCGCCGTCTCGCGCTGGTACGACGAGGACGTGCGCAGCCTCGGGCTCAAGGGCTCGCAGTACGCCTTGCTCTCGCACGTGGTGAAGCTGGGGCCGCTGCAGCCCGGTGTGCTGGCACGGGCCCTGGGCCTGGACGCTTCCACGCTCACGCGCAACCTGCGCCCGCTCATCGATGCCGGCTGGGTGACGCTGAACGCCGGGCCTGATGCACGCAGCCGCCTGGTGGTGGCCACGCCGGCCGGCGTGGCGCTGCGTGAGCAGGCGCAGCGCCGCTGGCGCTTGTCGCAAGAGCGGGTCAACCAGGCGCTGGGCCCGGCGCGTGTCGTGGCCTTGCATGCCTTGTTGGACGAATGCACGGCGCTGCTGCTGGCGGCCGATGAAGAGGAAGGCCCTCGATGAGCGCTGATCGCCGCTGGCAACCCACCCTGGCCCTGGTGCTGCTGGCCGCAGCCGGCACCTTCGCGCTGACCATGGGCACGCGCCAGACCATGGGCCTCTTCCTGGGCAACCTGAACACCGCCACCGGGCTGGGCATCGCCAGCATCAGCCTGGCGTTTGCGTTCGGTCAGCTGTGGTGGGGCCTGACGCAGCCTTTTGCCGGCGCGCTGGCCGACCGCCACGGCGCTGCGCCGGTGCTGGTGGTGGGCTGCTGCCTGGTGGCGCTGGGCACGGTGCTCACGCCGATGATGACGACGACAGGCGGCCTCATCCTGGCCATCGGCGTGCTCAGTGCCGGCGGCGCTGGCATGGCCGGGCCCTCGGTGCTGATGGCCGCCACCACGCGCCTGGTGCCGGCCGACAAACGCGGCCTGGCCACGGGGGTGGTGAACGCGGGCGGCTCTTTCGGGCAGTTTGCGCTGGCGCCGGTGGCGGCGCTGCTCATCACCGGCGTGGGTTGGATGAACGCGATGCAGGTGCTGGGCTTGCTGGTGCTGCTGGCGCTGCCGGCCGCCTGGGTGCTGCGCGGCACCCAGGCACCGCCGGGCTCGGTACCCGTGGCGCCGCCGCTGCCGGTGAAGCAGGCTTTGCGGCAGGCCTTGGCCTTGCCGAGCTTCCGGCTGCTGGCCGCGGGCTTTTTCGTCTGCGGCTTCCACGTGGCCTTTCTCGCCACCCACCTGCCGGGCCTGGTGGCGCAGTGCGGGCTGTCCACACAGGTGGCGGCCTGGTCGCTGGCGCTGCTGGGGCTGTTCAACATCGTCGGCAGCCTGGCCATGGGCTGGGCGGTGGGGCGCTGGCGCATGAAGTCGCTGCTGGCACTGGTCTACACCGTGCGCGGCGTGGCCGTGCTGCTCTTCCTGCTGGCGCCCAAGACGGCGCTGGTGATGCTGGTGTTCTCGGCGGTGATGGGCGTCACCTTCCTCAGCACCGTGCCGCCCACGGCCGGGCTGGTGGCCAAGTTTTTCGGCCCGGCCAACATGGCCATGCTCTTCGGCGTGGTGATGCTCACGCACCAGCTCGGCGGCTTTCTCGGCGCCTGGCTGGGTGGGCAAGTGTTTGCTGCCACCAATGCCTACGACCTGGTGCTGTGGGCCGATGCCGCGCTGGCCTTTGCCGCGGCCTTGATCCACCTGCCGATACGCGAAGCGGCCCCGCGGTCGCGTGTGCTTCAGGCCACCACGTAGGCGGCGGCGCCGGTGGCGATGAGGGTGCCCTCGTCATTGACCAGGCGCATCTGCGTGCTGCCGATGCGCCCGCCCAGGCGCGTGACTTCGGCTGTGGCCACGAAATGCCTGCCCAGGCCCTGGCGCAGGAAGTCGATGCGCAGGTCGATGGTGCCCATCTTCGAGAAACGCTGCATCACCTGCAGCATGTTGTCGTGCGGGTGGCGTTCGGCGATGCCCACCATCAGCGCCAGGCCGCCCATGGCATCCAGCGCGGCCGAGATCACGCCGCCGTGCAGGCGGCCGTAGCTGTGGTGGCCCACGAGTTCGGGCCGCATCTCGATGCGCGCGCGCACGTCGCCGGGGTTCACGCTCTCCACCTTCAGGCCGAGCACGGCGTTGAAGGCGATCTTGTGCTCGAAGAGTTCGACCAGCGCAGCGTCGAGCCGGGCCTGTTCGTCGGGGCTGCGCGAGGTGGGTGCGGAAGGGCTGTGGGTGCTCACGGTTTCATTGTGCAGCGCCGTCCGCGGCGCGCAGGATCCCATGGTCGAAGAGTCTGTAATTGGACTATGATGGTAAACATGTCTTGAATGGGATTTGCCATGAGTGCTGTGCTCGCCCCCCGTTCCGCCCCCGCCCCCGATGCTGCACAAATGGCCGCCGCCGGCCTGCGCGCTTTCGCGCGCATTGCCGAGGCCTGGGGCCTGAGTGTCGACGAACAACTCGTGCTGCTCGGCCAGCCACCGCGCTCCACCTTCTTCGCCTGGCGCAAGCACCCCGAGAAGGCCACGCTGCCACGCGACACGCTGGAGCGCCTGAGCAACCTGCTGGGCATCTACAAGAGCCTGCAGATCCTGCTGCCCGAGGCCGCCGCGGCCGACGCCTGGGTGCGCCAGCCCAACAGCGCGGCGCCCTTCGGTGGGGGCACCGCGCTGCAGCGTTTGCTGGCGGGCAATGTCAGCGACCTGAACGTCGTGCGCCGCTACCTCGACGGCGTGCGCGGCGGGGGCTGGTCTTGACCGACGCTCAGGCCGCAGACACGCCCGCTGACGTCCCGGCACCGCGCCGCATCCAGTGGGCGCAGGCCTGCCGCATCGTGCCCACGCGCTACCCGGCCATCACGCTCTTCGATCGCGTGGCCGACGCTGCCGATTTCGACGCGCTCTATGCGCTGGAAGCCCTGACCAACGAACGCAGCCGCGACGAGCTCGGCCGCATCGCGCTGGTGCCGCCCGAGCAGCGGCTTTACGGGCCGGGCAGCGGGCCCATCATGGCCGCCTTCACGCACCTCAACACCCAGGGCAGCCGCTTCTCTGCCGGGCGGTGGGGCGTGTTCTACGCCGCGCGCGAGCGCGCCACCGCGGTGGCCGAAACCCGCTACCACCACGCCCGTTTCCTGGCGGCCACGCAGCAGGGTGCGATGCACCTGCCGATGCGCCTGTACCACGTGGCGCTGGACGCCCGCCTGCACGATCTGCGGCCCGCGGGCGCTGTGCCCGAGGCCGTCTATGACCCCGACGACTACAGCGCCGCGCAGGCCCTCGGCGCCCGCCTGCGCGCCGCCGGCTCGCTGGGCGTGGCCTACCGCAGCGTGCGCCATCCGCGCGGGCAGTGCGCCGGCCTCTTCAGCCCGCGCGGCGCTCGCGCCTGTTTGCATGCGGCCTATCTGCTGTATGCCTGGGACGGCAGCGCCTTCACCGACGTCTACGAGAAAACCGAGTGAGCGCTGATCGTTTCGACCGCCTCGACGCGCTGCGCGGCCTGGCCATCGTGTGGATGGCGGTTTTCCATTTCTGTTTCGACCTCAACCACTTCGGCCTCTGGGAGCCGCGCCAGTTTTTCACCCGCGACCCCTTCTGGACCACGCAGCGCAGCGCCATCGTCAGCCTCTTCCTGTTGTGCGCCGGCCTGGGCCAGGCGGTGGCGCTGCACGGCGCGCCGCGCGGCTGGCAGTTCAGCGCGCGCTTCGGCGCACGTTTCTGGCTCCGCTGGGCGCAGGTGGCCGGCTGTGCGCTGTTGGTGAGCGTGGGTTCGGCGCTGATGTTCCCGAACAGCTGGATCAGTTTCGGCGTGCTGCACGGCGTGGCGGTGATGTTGTTGCTGCTGCGGCTGCTGGCGCCGTTGTCGGTGGCTTCGCCGGCGGCGCTGTGGGCGCTGGGCGCCTTGGCGCTGGCTTTGCCGCACCTGGTGCAGCACCCCTTGTTCGAGACCCGCTGGACGAACTGGGTCGGCCTCGTCACGCGCAAGCCCTATACCGAAGACTACGTGCCCGTGCTGCCCTGGCTGGGCGTGATGTTGTGGGGCCTGGCCGCAGGCCAGTGGCTGCTGCAACACCGCCGCGCTGTGCTGGCCGGCGCCGTGCCCGCGCTGCTGCGCCCGCTGGCGGTGCTGGGGCGCTGGTCCCTGAGCTTCTACATGCTGCACCAGCCGGTCTTGATCGGCGCACTGAGCGCGTGGGTCGCCGTGCGGGGCCAGGGCTAACATCGGCGCCGCCCGGCCGGGCATCCTCACTCTCTCCAAGGCCCCCCGTGAGCAGCAAAGTCCTCTTCGGTTTCCATGCCGTCACCGTGCGGCTGAAGACCGCACCGCAGTCCATCACCGAGATCCACGTCGACGCCAGCCGGCGCGACGGTCGCATGCGGCAGTTCGTCGAACGCGCGCGCGACGCCGGCATGAAGCTGGTGGAGAGCGACGACGCCGCGCTCACCTCGTTAGCCGGTGGCACGCGCCACCAGGGTGTGGTGGCGCGCGTCAACGCGCTGCCGGCGCGCCACTCGCTCGACGAAGTGCTGGAAGAAGTGCAGGGCCCGCCGCTGGTGCTGGTGCTCGACGGCGTGACCGACCCGCACAACCTCGGCGCCTGCCTGCGCGTGGCCGATGGCGCCGGCGCGCATGCGGTGGTGGCGCCCAAAGACCACGCCGTGGGCTTGAATGCCACCGTGGCCAAGGTGGCCAGCGGCGCCGCCGAGACCGTGCCCTACCTGATGGTGACCAACCTCGCGCGCACGCTGAACGAGCTGAAGGAGCGCGACATCCGCGTCATCGGCACCAGCGACGACGCCGAGCAGACGCTGTACGACCTCGACCTCACCGGCCCCGTGGCCCTGGTGCTGGGTGCCGAGGGCGACGGGCTGCGCCAGCTGACGCGCAAGACCTGCGATGAACTCGTGCGCATCCCCATGGCCGGTGCGGTGGAGAGCCTGAACGTCAGCGTGGCCGCGGGCGTGTGCCTGTACGAAGCGCTGCGCCAGCGCAGCCAGCGCCCGGGCTGAAATCAGCGGGCCAGCGCCTCCGCCAGCGCATCGAGGTAGCGCTGGTGCTGGTGGATGTCGCCGTGCCCGGCCTCGGGCACCAGCAGCAGCTCAGCCCTTGCTTGCAGGTCCTGCAGGCGTAACGCGTGTTCGGGCGGGATCAGCGTGTCGCGCGCGCCGTGCGCCATCCACACCCGGCCCTGCACGCGCGGCAGCGCGAGGTCGGTGCGCAGTGGGTAGCGCAGCGCGGCAGCAGGCACCCAGGGGTATTTTTCGGCCGCCAGCGCGGCCATGCTGAAGTAGGGCGAGACCAGCACCGTCAGCTCGGGCTGCAGCTCGGCGGCCAGTTGTGCGGCCAGGCCGCTGCCGAGCGAGCGGCCGTAGAACACGCGCTGCCGGCCGGCGTACATCGGGGCGATCTGCGCCCAGGCGGCGCGCACGTCGGCCATCAGCTGCGCCTCGCTCTCGATGCGGCCGCTGCTCTTGCCGAAGCCGCGGTAGTCGAGCATGAAGAGGTCGAGGTTCAACGCGCGGTAGTAGCCGGTGTTGACGAACCAGGTGTCCAGGTTGCCGGCATTGCCGTGCAGGAAAAAGACCACGCCGCGTGGCTGCGGCAGGCGCAGGTGCAGCGCGTGCAGGCGGGCGCCCGGCACGTCCACCCACACCTCGTGGGCGTCGGGCGGCAGCTCGAAGCGGTGCTCGGCCGGCAGCGCGCGGGGGTGGAAGAGCAGGGCCTCTTGGCGCCACCACAGCAGCGCCACCAGCAGGGCCCACAGGCCGGCCGCCGCCGCTGCGGCCAGCACGGTGCGGCGCGCCCAGCGCTGTGCCGCTGACGGGCTGGCGGCGGCGTTCACACCCACCCCATCGCCCCGGCCAGCGCACCCGCTGCGATGGGCCACAGCGGGCTGCGCTTCGTGCGCAGCATCCACGCCACCGTGGCCGCCAGCAGCAGGCCAGTCGGCAGGTCCACGCCCACCGGCTGCAGCAGCACCGCGGCGGTGGCCAGCAGCAGGCCCAGCGTCAGCGGCGCCATGCCGGTGGTGAAGGCCTGCAGCGCCGGCGATTGCGCGTGCCGTGCCGACCAGCGCGTGGCCGACAGCGCCAGCACCGTGCTGGGCAGCAGCGTGCCCGTCAGCGTGGCCAGCACGCCGGCCAGCCCCGCCACCTGGAAGCCCAGCACCGCCACAAAGAGCACGTTGGGCCCGGGTGCGGCCTGCGCCAGCGCCACGCCGGCGGTGAACTGCGTGTCGTTCAGCCAGCCTTGCTGGTGCACCAGGTAGCGCTGCATGTCGGGTGCCGTGGTCAGCGCGCCGCCCACGGCCAGCAGGGAGAGCATGAGGAAGTGCGTGAAAAGCGCCAGCAGTTCCCAGGCTGACAGGGGTGCAGCCCCCAGCAGCCAACCTTGCAGCAGCGCAGGCAGGCCGCTCATGCGCGGCCCGGCGTGCCGGCACGCCGCGCCATCAGGTAGGCCCGGCCCACGGCCAGCCCGCCCAGGCCCAGCACCACGGCCACCAAGGGCCAGCGCAAGCCCGCGATGGCGCCCACCGTGGCCAGCACCAGCGCCGCGCACAGCGGCCGGCCCAGGGCGTTGCTGTGCAGCGTCTTGGTCAGCCGCCATACCGTGGCGAGGATGAGCCCGGCTGCCACGATGCCCATGCCGCGCAGCGCGCCCTGCACGGCTGGCCACTGCGCCGCCTGCTGCGCCAGCACGGCCAGCACCAGCACCAAGGCCAGCGGCGCGGCCAGGATGCCTGCCAGCGCGGCGGCGGCGCCGCAGGCGCCGAAATGGCGGTCGCCGATCATCAGCGCGAGGTTCACGATGTTCGGCCCCGGCAGCACCTGGGCCAGGCCCAGCAGCGCCATGAACTCCTCGCGGCTCAGCCAGCGCAGCCGCTCCACGAGTTCGCGCTGTGCTACCGGCAGCACGCCGCCAAAGCCCTGCAGCGCCAGGCGCGTGAAGGCCCAGAACAGCGCGCGGGGCGAGGCCGGTGCGTTCAGCGCGGCGAGCGGGCCCTCAGACATGCCCGCCCTGCGCATGCAGGCGCCGCGCCACCCACACGCTCAGCAGCAGGGCCACCACCAGCCAGCCCAGCCCCGCCCAGGGCAAGGGGCCGAAGCCCTGGGTGGCGAGCAGCGCGCCCCCGCCGGCCGCACCGATGGCCTGCCCGCCGTAGATGGCCGAGGTGTTCAGGGCCAGCGTGGCCGGTGCGTAGGCCGCCGAGGCCTGCGACAGCCGCGCCTGCTGTGCCGAGTTGCACGAGAAACAGCCCAGCGCCCAGGGCACCAGCACCGCGCCCATGCCCAGCACGCCGCCGAAGAGCCCGCCCAGCAGCAGCACGCTGCCGGCCGGGCCTGTCAGCGGCCAGGCCGCCAGAGAGACCAGCATCAGAACGATCGCGATATGCACGCAGCGCGCCGCACCCAGGCGGTCGATCCAGCGGCTGAGCAGCACGTTGCCCAGCAGCCCGAAAGCGCCGAACCAGAAGAAGAGCAAGCTCACCTGCGTGGCATCGGCGCCCAGCACCTGGCGGTAGTAGGGCGCGAAGTAGCTGAAGAGCGTGAACTGCCCGGCCGCACTCAGCAGCGTGACGCCCACCATGCCCATCAGCAGCGGGTGGGTGAGCACGCGGCCCCAGCTGGCCCAGTTCAGCGTGGGCGGCTTCACGCCTTCGGGCACGGTGCGCCACACGGCCCAGGCGGCCGCCGTGGACAGCAGCGCCACCATCGCGAAGGCCCAGCGCCAGCCTGCGGCTTCACCGATGAAGCTGTGCATGGGCATGCCCAGCACCGAGCTGAGCGACCAGCCGAGAAACACCGTGGTGATGGCCCGCCCGCGCTGCTCGGGCGGCGCCAGCACGTTGATGGCGGCGGCGGCTTGCGGCGTGAACACCGCCGCGCCGAGCACGGCAAGTGCGCGCACCGGCAGCAGCGCGGCGTAGTGCGGCATCAAGGCCGAAAGCGCGTGGCCCGCGGCGAACCACAGCAGCGCGGCGGTCAGCAGCCAGCGGCGGTCGAAGCGCGCCAGCACCGCCACCAGCAGCGGCGCACCCAGGCCCATGGCCACGGCGCCGGCGGTGATGAGCTGGCCGGCCACCGCGGCCGAAACCTGCAGCGAGGCCGAGAGGTCGTTCAGCGAGCCGGCCACGACCATCACGCCGCAGCCGATGGCGAAGTTGCCGGCCATCAGGGCACGGCTGGCCGAGACCCAGGGCGCTGTCACTTCAGCGCAGCGCCTTCAGTGCGAACCATCAACGAAGCACCTTCAGTGCGAACCATCAACGAAGCACCTTCAGTGCTTCGGGGTTCACCAGGTTGGTGGGCTCGTTGTGGATGAAGTTGATGACGTTGCGGAAGGCCGCGCCGAAATAGGTTTCGTAGCTGTCCTGCTCCACATAGCCCAGGTGCGGCGTGCAGACGGCGTTTTCCAGGCGCAGCAGCGGGTGGCCTTGCAGGATGGGCTCGCTCTCGAACACGTCCACCGCGGCCATGCCGGGGCGGCCGCGGTTCAGGGCTGCCACCAGCGCGTTGTCTTCGATGAGCTCGGCGCGCGAGGTGTTGACGATCAGCGCCGTGGGCTTCATGCGGCTGAGCGCGTCCAGGCGCACGATGCCGCGCGTGGCGTCGCTCAGGCGCAGGTGCAGGCTGAGCACGTCGCAGGTCTCGAAAAAAGCCTCGCAGCTGTCGGCCGCGGTGTAGCCATCGGCCACGGCGCGGGCGCGCGAGTTCTCGCTGCCCCACACCTGCACCTGCATGCCGAAGGCCTTGCCATAACCGGCCACCATCTGGCCGATCTTGCCGTAGCCCCAGATGCCCAGCGTCTTGCCGCGCAGCACCATGCCGATGGCGAAGTTCGGCGGCATCGACGCCGCCTTCAGCCCGCTCTGCTGCCAGGCACCGTGCTTGAGGTTGCCGATGTACTGCGGCAGTCTTCGCATGCTGGCCATGATCAGCGCCCAGGTCAGCTCGGCCGGTGCCACCGGCGAGCCCACGCCCTCGGCCACCGCGATGCCCATGCGCGTGCAGGTGGGCACGTCGATGTGGCTGCCCACGCGGCCGGTCTGCGAGATGAGTTTCAGGCGCGGCAGCTTCTCCAGCAGCGCCTTCGGGAAGTGCGTGCGTTCGCGGATCAGCACCAGCACGTCGGCGTCGCGCAGCCGCACGCTGAGCTGGCCGATGCCTTTGACGGTGTTGGTGAAGACCTTGGCGTTCAGCGGTTCCAGGAGCTTGGCGCAATCGAGCTTGCGCACGGCGTCCTGGTAGTCGTCGAGGATGATGATGTTCATGGCAGCGATGCCGTTGATTCTGCCCGTTTCAGGCACCACGCCTGCAGCCTGTGCGCGGCGCGGCTAGCATGCCCTGCACCCTTGCATCCCGAACCCGGAGACACCCTCATGAGCATCACCATGCACTCGGCCAGCGCGCCGATCTTCCTTCGCACCTTCACGGCGATGCTGGCCTGGCTGGACAAGGCGCAAGCCCACGCCGAAGCGCGCAAGTTCGACCCCAACAACTACCTCACGCTGCGCCTGGCGCCCGACATGCTGCCCTTCACGCGGCAGATCCAGATCGCCACCGACGGCGTCAAGGGCTGCATGGCGCGCCTGGCCGGGCAAGAGGTGCCGAAGTGGGACGACACCGAAGCCACGCTCGACGAACTGCGCGCGCGCATCCGCAAGGCCATGGCCTATGTGGAGAGCTTCAGCGCCGCGCAGATCGACGGCAGCGAAGACAAGGAGATCGCGCTGCCCATGCGCAGCGGCGACCCGCTGCGGTTCCAGGGCGAGGCCTACCTCAAGCACTTCGTGCTGCCCAACCTGTACTTCCACGCCAGCATGACCTACGCCTTGCTGCGCCAGGCCGGTGTGGACATCGGCAAGCGCGATTTTCTCGGCTGAGGCGGCGCGCTCAGCGCGACGGGTGCTTGGCCGAAGCCCCGGGCGGCTGGCGCGTGCCGGCCGCAGCGCTGCGGGGCCGGTTGGCCACGTTCTTGGCGGCATTCTTGGCGGCGGTCTTGCCTGATTTGGCAGCAGGCGCGGCCTTGGCTGCGCGTGTCGGCTTGCTGGGGGCCTTGGCCGTCGCCACCGCCGGCTTCTTGCCGCCGCGGGCCACCGCGCGCCGCGCGGGTGCGGCGCGCACTTCCACCGTGATGGTCTGGCCGGCCTTGAAACGCGCCTGGCTGCCGACACCGTTCCACTGCGCCACCTGCGCCGCGCTCACGCGGTAGCGGCGCGCCACGGCGGCCACGCTGTCGCCCTTGCGGCCGGCCTTGAAGCTGATCTTGCGCATGGGCCGGCCCTCGGGCGTGAGCGCCAGCAGGCCGTTGTGCGCGATGTGCTCGGCCACGTCGTCGTCGCCCTCGTCACGCGGCACCAGCAGCGTGGAGCCGGCTTTCACCAGCATGCCCTTGGGGATGCGGTTGGCCTGGCGCAACTCGTCTTCGCTCATGCCGATGAGGCGGGCCGCGTCGGCGGGCTTGAGCGTGCGCGGGGCCACCCAGGCGGTCCACGTGGCCAAGGCACCGCGGTGGGCCTGCAAGGCGCGCAAGAAACGGTTGGCGTTGTCGTAAGGCAGCAGCACTTGCGGCGTGCCCGCGGCCAGGATCACTGGCTTGTTCATCTGCGGGTTGAGCTGCTCGAACTCGTCGAGCTCCAGGCCGGCCAACTGTGCGGCCAGCGCCACGTCGATGTCGCGCTCGATGGGCACGCTCAGGAAAAACGGGTGGTTCTCCAGCGGCGGCAGGTTCAGGCCGAAAGCCTCGGGGCGCAGCACGATGTTCTTCACGGCCTGCAGCTTGGGCACGTATTCGCGCGTTTCGATGGGCATGCGCAGTGAGAGGTAGTCGGCCACCTTGCCGCTGCGGCGGTTGCGCTCGATGGCGCGCGAAACATTGCCCTGGCCCCAGTTGTAGGCGGCCAGCGCGAGGTGCCAGTCGCTGAACAGGCCGTTGAGGCGTTCCAGGTAGTCCAGCGCGGCGCGCGTGCTGGCCAGCACGTCACGGCGGTCGTCGCGGAAGAGGTTCTGGCGCAGCTCGAAGTCTTTGCCCGTGGCCGGCATGAACTGCCACATGCCCATGGCGCGTGCGTGCGATTGCGCCTGCGGGTTGAAGGCGCTCTCGATGAAGGGCAGCAGCGCCAGCTCGGTGGGCAGGCCGCGGCGCTGCACTTCTTCAACGATGTGGAAGAGGTAGCGGCCGCCGCGCGTGCTCATGCGCGTGACGTAGGCCGGGTCGCGGGCGTACCAGTTCTCCCACTTGCGCACGAGATCGTTGTCGAGGTCGGCCATGGCGAAGCCGCCGCGCACACGTTCCCAGAGGTCGCCGCGTTCGCTGTCCTGCTTGCTTTCGATGCGGCCGCTGGTGGGCGGGGGCAGGGGGGCGAGCGGGCCGCTTTCGGCCAGCAGCGGGCCGCTGGCGGCTGGCGCCGGTGGCGGCAGGGCCACCGGCGTGGCCACCACGGGCGCGGGTTCGGGGGCAGGGGGCGGTGTCTCGGCAGGCGGCGGCACGAGCGAGGCGCAGGCCGACAGTAGCAGCGCCGCGGCGAGCAGGGGCAGGTGGGTGGGCTTGAAGCTCATCATCAAAAGCGGTTCTTCCATTCGCGCAGGGCGGCCAGCACGCTGATGCTGTCGCCATGGGCCGCGCCTTCGGCACGCGCCGCGTTCACCACGGCAGGCACCTCGCAGCGCAGGAAGGGGTTGATCTGGCGTTCCAGGCCGATGCTGGAAGGCAGCGTGGGCAAGCCCTGTGCGCGCAGCGCAACACAGCGCGCCTGGTACTGAGCGCGTTCGTGGTTGTCGGGTTCCACGGCCGCGGCAAATTTCAGGTTGGATAGGGTGTATTCGTGGGTGCAGCACACCTGCGTGCCGGCAGGCAGCGCCGCCAGCCGCGACAGCGAATGGTGCATCTGCGCCGGTGTGCCTTCGAACAGGCGGCCGCAGCCGGCCGAGAAGAGCGTGTCACCACAGAAGAGCAGCGGGGTCTCGCCAGCGCCCTGTTGCGCGTAAGCGATGTGTCCGGCGGTGTGGCCGGGCACGTCCATCACTTCGAAGCTCAGGCCCAGCGCCGTGATGCGTTCGCCATCGGCCAGCGGCGTGTAAGGCGCCGGGATGCGCTCGCGCGCCGGCCCCCACACGGGCCCTTGCAGCCGCGGGCGCAAGGCCTCGATGCCGCCGGTGTGATCGGGGTGGTGGTGCGTCACTAGAATGCCCGCGAGCTGCAGGCCCTGGGCATCCAGGGCCTGCAGTACCGGTGCCGCGTCGCCCGGGTCCACCACCACGGCCTGCGTGCCGTCGTGAAGCATCCAGATGTAGTTGTCGCCGAAGGCGGGCAGCGCTGAAAGATTCATGACGCGAGACGAGTCGATACTGGAGTTGGGGGCCTGGCTGCGCACCGCGCCCGGGCACTACCTGCTGGCGTGGGAACAAGAGCGATTGGACCACGCGGTGACCGACGCCTTCGGTTTTCACGCGCTGCAGCTGGGCCTGCCCGAACTCGACGGCCTGCGGGCCAACCGCATGCCGCACCGCTGGGTGGCCAGCGACTCGATGCACACGCCCGAGGGCTACGCCCTCGATGTGCCGCCGCTGGACGACAGCCTGCTCACCACCCAGGCCGGCCACGAGCCGGTGGCGCTGCACTGCGAGTTCGATGCGCTGCCTTTCCCCGACAACAGCATCGACCTCGTGGTGCTGCCGCACGCCTTGGAACTGGCGCGCGACCCGCACCACACGCTGCGCGAGGTGGAGCGTGTGCTGGTGCCCGAGGGGCGTGTTGTCATCGCCGGCTTCAACCCGGCCAGCCTGTGGGGCCTGCGCCAGCGTGCCGGGCGCATGAAACGCGGGCTGGGCCTGGGGCGGCAGAGCAGCCTCTACCTGCCGCGCGCCGGTGAGTTCATCGGCTACTGGCGGCTGCGCGATTGGTTGCGGCTGCTGGGCTTCGAGGTCGAAGCCGGGCGCTTCGGCTGCTGGCGCCCGCCTTTTCACAGCGAAAAGTGGCTGGACCGTTTTGAATGGATGGACCGCGTCGGCGACCGCTGGTGGCCGGTGTTGGGCAGCGTGTACTTCGTGGTGGCCGTCAAGCGTGTGCGTGGCATGCGCCTGGTGGGCCTGGCGCGGCAAGACAAACGCAAGGCCCACGCCGCACCGGCCGTGGTGGCGCGGCGCGACCCGGCCACAATGCGCGCCCCTGCGATGGATGGGCCTGCGCCCGAGCGAGAAATTGAGCGATGACTGAAGCGCTGACTGAGGTGTTGATTTATGCCGACGGCGCCTGCCGCGGCAACCCCGGCCCTGGCGGCTGGGGCGCGTGGCTGAGAAGCGGCGCGCATGAAAAAGAGATGTTCGGCGGCGAGAAGCTCACCACCAACAACCGCATGGAGCTCACCGCGGTGATCGAGGCGCTGGCTTCGCTGAAGACGCGCTGCAAGGTCACCATCTACACCGACAGCAGCTACGTCAAGGACGGCATCACCACCTGGATCCACGGCTGGAAGAAGCGTGGCTGGACTACGGCCGACAAGAAGCCCGTGAAAAACGTCGAACTCTGGCAAAGGCTGGACGCACTGAATGCGGCCCACCAGGTGGAGTGGCGCTGGGTCAAGGGCCACGCCGGCGACCCCGGCAACGAGCGCGCCGACCGCCTGGCCAACCAGGGCGTGGACTCGATCTTGCGCTGAGACCAGGCAGCCCGCTTCCTGTGTTGTGCCCCCAGGCAGCTTGGGGCTGAAAAAGCTAAAGTCCGCGGTTGCTTGCAGCACCCGAGACTCTTGTGAAGACATTGCATACGGCCGTGGCCGTGCTGGGCCTGGCGGCCGCTGGTGGCCTGGCCTGGTGGTGGCAGAACGCCACCCCTCAAAAAACCGCAACGCCGGCGGCCCTGGGGGCGCCCGGTGCCCCGGCGGCACCTGGCGCGCGGCCCGGCGGCGGCCCAGGCGGCCCGGCCGCAGTGGAGGTGGCCGCGGCCCAGCGCATGAAACTCACCGACGAGGTCAGCGCCGTCGGTTCGCTGCGCTCGAACCAGGGCGTGATGCTGCGGCCCGAGCTCAGCGGCCGCATCGTCAAGCTGGGCTACAGCGACGGCCAGCGCGTCAAGCGCGGGCAGTTGCTGGTGCAGCTGGACGACACGCTGCAGCAGGCCCAGCTCAAGCAGAGCGAAGCCCAGGCCAGCATTGCACGCACCAACCTGCAGCGCAGCCGCGAACTGCTGGGCCAGGGTTTCGTGAGCCAGAGCGCGCTCGACCAGAACCAGGCCGCGCTGGACGTGGCCGAGGCCCAGGTGGCCCTCTCGCGCGCGCAGCTGGCGCGCCTGAAGGTGCTGGCGCCTTTTGACGGCACCGCCGGCATCGGCCTGGTGGACGTGGGCGACTACGTGAAAGACGGCGCCGACCTCGTGAACCTGGAAGACCTGGGCTCGATGAAGGTGCAGTTCGCCTTGCCCGAGCGGGTGATCGACCGCCTGCGCCCCGGCCAGGCCGTGGACGTGGTGGTGGACGCGCTGCCCGGCCGCAGTTTCAGCGGCCGCGTGCAGGCCATCGATTCGGTGGTGGACCCCAACGGCCGCGCGCTGCAGGTGCTGGCCCAGGTGGCCAACCCGGGCGCGTTGCTCAAGCCCGGCATGTTCGCGCGGCCGCGTGTGGTGTTCTCCGTTCGCGAAGGCGCGGTGGTCGTGCCCGAAGAAGCGTTGGTGCCTTTCGGCGGCAAGCAGCTGCTCTTCAAGGTGGCCGACGGCGCCGACGGCAAGAAGGTGGCGCGCCGTGTCGAGGTCCGCCTCGGCCTGCGCCTGCCCGGGCGTGTGGAGGTGCTGGAGGGCATTCAGCCCGGTGATCTGGTGGTGACTGCAGGGCATGCGCGGCTGCTGCGCGGCGAAGCCGTGCCGGTGCGTGTGATCGACCTCAGCCGTGCGGGCGCGCCCGCACGCCCGGCCTCGGGTGCGGCCTCCGGTGCCGCCAGCGCGGGCGCGGCAGGGAAGGGCGCATGAAGCTCTCTGAAACTTCCGTCCGCCGGCCGGTGCTGGCCTGCGTGATGTCGCTGCTGCTGGTGCTGGTGGGGCTGGTGTCCTTCCAGGAGCTGACGGTGCGCGAGTACCCGCGCATCGACGAGCCGCTGGTCAACGTCAGCACACGGCTGCAGGGCGCTTCCAGCGAGGTCATCGAGAGCCAGGTCACCAAGCCGCTGGAAGACAGCATCGCGGGCATCGATGGCGTGGACATCATGACCTCGATCTCGCGCACCGAGAGCAGCCAGATCACGGTGCGCTTCCGTCTCAGCAAAGACCCCGACACGGCCGCCGCCGAGGTGCGCGACCGCGTGGCGCGCGTGCGCGGCCGCCTGCCCGACGCGGTGGACGAGCCCGTCATCAGCAAGGTCGAGGCCGACGCCACGCCCACCATCTGGCTGGCCTACACCAGCGAGACCATGGGCCCGCTGGAGCTCACCGACCTCATCAACCGCGTGGTGAAACCGCGCCTGCAGACGGTGCCCGGCGTGGCCGATGTGCAGATGGGTGGCGACCGGCGCTTCGCGATGCGCGTCTGGCTGGACCCCGACAAGCTCGCCGCCTACAAGCTGACGGTGCAGGACGTGGAAGACGCGCTGCGCCGCCAGAACCTGGAGGTGCCGGCCGGCCGCATCGAGAGCACGCAGCGCGAGTTCAGCGTCACCGCACGCACCGATCTCAACAGCGTGGCCGAGTTCAACCAGGTGGCCTTGCGCACCGTGGGCGGCTACACCGTGCGCCTGCGCGACGTGGCGCGCGTGGAAGAGGCTGCCGCCAGCGAACGCAGCCGCGTGCGCCTGAACGGCGTGCCCAGCATCAGCACGGGCGTGATCCGCAACGCCACCGCCAACCCGCTGGAGGTGGCCGCTGGCGTGAAGGCGCTGATGCCGCAGATCCAGCGCGACCTGCCGCCCAGCGTGACGGTGGTGCAGGCCAACGACAACTCGGTCTTCATCGCGCGCAGCATCCAGGCCGTCTACACCACGGTCATCGAGGCCGTGGTGCTGGTGGCGCTGGTGGTCTTCGTTTTCCTGCGCACGCTGCGGGCTTCGGTCATCCCGCTGGTCACCATCCCGGTCAGCCTGATTGGCGCGTTTTCGCTCATCGCGCTGGCCGGCTTCACCATCAACACCCTCACGCTGCTGGCGCTGGTGCTGGCCATCGGCCTGGTGGTGGACGACGCCATCGTGGTGCTGGAGAACATCTACCGCCACATCGAGGAGGGCATGGCGCCATTCCAGGCGGCGATCAAGGGCATCCGCGAGATCAGCTTCGCGGTGATCGCGATGACGCTGACGCTGGCCGCGGTGTTCGCGCCGCTGGCCTTCACGCCGGGGCGCACCGGGCGGCTGTTCGGCGAGTTCGCGCTGACCTTGGCCGGCGCGGTGCTGGTGAGCGGTTTTGTCGCGCTGACGCTCACGCCCATGATGTGCAGCAAGCTGCTGCGCCACGTGCCGGAGCCGGGGCGTTTCGACCGTTTCATGGAGCGTGTGCTGACGGGCCTGTCGGCCGCCTACGCGCGGGCGCTGGGCTGGACGCTGCAGCGCCGCTGGTTGATCGTCGGCGTGATGCTGGCCAGCGCGGGTGCGAGCTGGTGGCTCTTCAGCATCACCAAGAGCGAGCTGGCGCCTTATGAAGACCGTGGCGTCATCGCCATGCCCATCCGTGCGCCCGACGGTGCGACGCTGGAGTACACCGCGCGCTACCTGGATGCCATCGAAAACATCGGCAGCCAGTATCCCGAGTTCGACCGCCGCTTTTTCTTCGTCGGTGGCGGCCAGGTCAGCACGGCCTTCGGCGTGATGCGCACGGTGGATTGGGAGCAGCGCACACGCAGCACGCGTGAACTGCAGCGCGAACTGCTGCCCAAGCTGGGCGCGCTGCCGGGCATCAGCGCCTTCCCCGTCACACCGGCCAGCCTGGGCCAGGGCTTTCGCGACCGCGCGCTGAACGTGGTGCTGGTCAGCGGCGACAGCTACGCCAACATGGCGCGCGTGGCGCAGCAGTTCATTGCCGAGATGCAGAAGAACCCCGGCATCGTGCAGCCCGACAGCGATTTGCAGCTGAACAAGCCCGAGGTCTTCATGGATGTGGACCGCGCGCGCGCGGCCGATCTCGGCATCGGCGTGGACACGGTGGCGCGCACGGTGGAAACCATGCTCGGCGGCCGCGTCGTCACGCGCTACAAGCGCGATGCCGAGCAGTACGACGTGCTGGTGCAGACCGAGGCCGTGGGCCGCACCACGCCGGAGGACATCGAGAAGATCTTCGTGCGCGGCCGCAACGACACCATGGTGCCCCTCTCGAGCCTGGTGAAGGTGCGCGAGGCCGTGAGCCCGCGTGAGCTGAACCACTTCAACCAGCGCCGCAGCGTCAGCATCACCGCCGATCTGGCGCCCGGCTACAGCCAGGGCGAGGCGCTGAAGTTCATGGACGAGACGGCCGCCCGCGTTCTGCCGCAGGGTTATGCCACCGAGCTCAACGGCGTCAGCCGCGAGTTCAAGGCGAGCTCGGGCGCGCTGGGCCTGGTCTTCGTGCTCGCGCTGCTCTTCATCTTCCTGGTGCTGGCGGCGCAGTTCGAGAGCTTCATCGACCCCTTCGTCATCCTGCTGGCGGTGCCGCTGAGCATGGTGGGCGCCTTCGCGGCGCTGCAGCTCACAGGCGGCACGCTGAACGTGTTTTCGCAGATCGGCCTCATCACGCTGATCGGCCTGATCACCAAACACGGCATCCTGATCGTGGAGTTCAGCAACCAGCTGCGGCAGCAGGGGCGCAGCGTGATGGACGCCGTGACGCAGGCCAGTGCGCTGCGCCTGCGCCCCATCCTGATGACCACGGGTGCGATGGTGCTGGGCGCGCTGCCGCTGGCACTGGCCAGCGGCGCGGGGGCCGAGAGCCGGCAGCAGATCGGCTGGGTGATCGTGGGTGGCATGTCGGTGGGCACGCTGCTCACCATCTTCGTCGTGCCCACGGTCTACACGCTGTTCGCGCGCAAGGGCATCCCGGGCGAGATCACCACGCCGGCTTTGGACGACGCCAAGCCGGCGGGCTGAACCCCGCTGGCGGGGCTGAAGGCATCAGCCTGCGGCCTGCACCTTCAGCCGCCCCTGCTGCGCTGCCAGCGTGCGCTGCAGCAGGCTCACGGTGGCGTGCATCGCGCTGATCACGGGCGTGGGCGTGTCGGTGATGCGGCCCAGCTCCACCACCGAGCCCACCAGCGCCTCCAGCTCCAGCGCGCGGCCGGCTTCGACGTCCTGCAGCATGCTGGTCTTGTGTGCGCCCACCGCTTCAGCGCCGGCGATGCGCTGCTCCAGGCTGATCTTGAAGGCCACGCCCAGCTTCTCGCCCACGGTCTGGGCCTCGCGCATCATGGCCGCGGCCAGTTCGCGCGTGGGGCCGTAGCGGCAGATGTCTTCCAGCGTGGCATGCGTCAGCGCCGAGATGGGGTTGAAGGTGAGGTTGCCCCAGAGCTTGACCCAGATCTCGCTGCGGATGTCGCGCGAGACCGGGCTCTTGAAGCCCGCACCCATCATGGCTTTGCTCAGGGCCTCGATACGCTCGCTGCGGCTGCCGTCGAGCTCACCCAGGCTGAAGCGGTTGCCTTCGATCAGCTTCACCACGCCCGGCGCCACCAGCTCGCTGGCCGGGTAGACCACGCTGCCGATGATGCGTTCGGGCTCGATGTTCGCGGCGATCAGGCCGCCCGGGTCCAGGCTTTCCAGGCTGCGGCCCTCGTAAGGGCCGGCCAGCTTGTGGAAGTACCACCAGGGCACGCCGTTGATCATGGTGACGACCGTGGTCTGCGGGCCGAACAGGCCGCGCAGATCGGGCAGCAGGTCTTTCACCTGGTGTGCCTTCACGGTGATCAGCACCACGTCCTGCGGGCCGGCTTCGGCGTAGCGCTGCACGGCGCGCAGGTGGGGGCCTGCGGGCGTGTGCTCTTCGCTGCCATCTTCAAGAATCAACTTGAAGCCCTGGGCGTTGATGGCTTCCAGGTTGCGGTTGCGGGCGATGAAGGTGACTTCCTGCCCCGAACGCGCCAGGCGCGCACCGAGGTAGCCCCCGATGGCGCCAGCGCCCACCACTGCGATCTTCATGACACGGCCTTCTGCGCGCCTTCACGCGCCCGGTAGTAGTTCTTCAAGGCCCCGATCATCGGCCACACCAGCATCACCAGCGCCAGCGTCGTGATGCTGCCGGCCAGCGGGTTGCTCCAGAAGATGCCCAGCGAGCCCTGGCTGATCAGCATGGCCTGGCGGAAGCTGCTCTCGGCCATGTCACCCAGCACCAGCGCCAGCACCAAAGGTGCCATCGGGTACTTGAGTTTCTTGAAGAGATAGCCCAGCACGCCAAACACCAGCATCAGCACCACGTCGAACATCGAGCTGTGCACCGTGTAGGCGCCGATGGCACAGATGACGATGATCACCGGCCCGATGATCGAAAACGGGATGCGCAGGATGGCCGCCCACCAGGGCACCGTGGTCAGCACGACGATCAGGCCCACGATGTTGCCGATGTACATGCTGGCGATCAGGCCCCAGACGAACTCCTTCTGCTCCACGAACAGCATGGGCCCGGGCTGCAGGCCCCAGATCAGCAGGCCGCCCAGCAGCACCGCCGCGGTGGGCGAGCCCGGGATGCCCAGGGTCAGCATCGGCAGCAGTGCGCTCGTGCCCGCGGCGTGGGCCGCGGTCTCGGGCGCCACCACCCCTTCGATGCGGCCCTTGCCGAACTCGTTGGGCTCCTTCGACATACGGCGCGCCATGCCGTAGCTCATGAAGCTGGCCGGCGTGGCGCCGCCGGGCGTGATGCCCATCCAGCAACCCACGGCCACGCTGCGCAGGAAGAGTTTCCAGTGCTTGATCAGTTCGCCCCAGGTCTGCCAGACCACCTTGAAGTTGATCTTCGCGCTCTTGCCCTTGAAGGACAGGCCTTCTTCCATGGTCAGCAGGATCTCGCCGATGCCAAAGAGGCCGATCACCGCAATGAGGAAGTCGAAGCCCTTGAGCAGCTCGGGCACGTCGAAGGTCATGCGCAGCGTGCCCGTCACCGCGTCCAGGCCCACGGCGGCCAGCGCGAAGCCCAGCATCATCGCGGCGATGGTCTTGGCCGGTGGCTCCTTGCTCATGCCCACGAAGCTGCAGAAGGTCAGCAACTGCACCGCGAAGAACTCTGCGGGCCCGAACTTCAGCGCGAACTTCGCCAGCAGCGGCGCCAGGAAGGTGATGAGCAGCACCGCGAAGATGGCGCCCACGAAGCTGCTGGTGAAAGCCGCGGTGAGCGCCTGCGCCGCGCGGCCTTGCTGCGCCATCGGGTAGCCGTCGAAGGTGGTGGCGACGCTCCAGGGTTCACCGGGGATGTTGAACAGGATCGACGTGATGGCACCGCCGAACAGCGCCCCCCAGTAGATGCAGCTCAGCATGATGATGGCCGAGGTGGGATTCATGCTGAAGGTCAGCGGCAGCAGGATGGCCACGCCGTTGGCGCCGCCCAGCCCGGGCAGCACGCCGATGAGCACGCCCAAGGTGATGCCCACCAGCATGAACACCAGGTTCTGCCAGCTCAGCGCAACGCCGAAACCCTGCATCAGGCTTTGGATTTCGTCCATCTCAGGCCACCCCGATCAGCGCTTCCAGCGGGCCCTTGGGCAGCGGCACCAGGAACCAGCGCTCGAAGACGCCGTAGAAGAAGGCCGGCACGCCGGCCGAGACGGCCAGCGTCAAAGGCCAGCCGTGCTTGCCGTGCCGCAGCATGAAATAGCCGATGAGCACGAAGGACGAGACGTAGATGCCGAGCAAGGCCACGCCCGCCACGTACACCACCATGGGCAGCAGGATGGCCAGCACGCTGCGGAGTTGCTCGCGTTCGGCGAACGCTTCCACGGTGCGCCAGCGCTTCAGTTGCTTGAAGGCCGTCCAGGCGCTGGCGCCGGCCAGGGCCAGGCCGATGTAGAAGGGGAAATAGCCCGATTGCGGGCCATCGTCGGCCCAGCCCGTGCCCACGCGCAGGCTGTCGACGATGACCACCACGCCCAGCGCCAGCAGAAACAAGGCGACGAGCAGCTCCGGCCAGCGGACGCCGATGGCGCCGCCGGTGTTGTCGGTGTCTTGCATGTTCGCCTCAGCGCGCCAGGAAACCGGCTTCGCGCATCAGCTCGCGGTGCATCTGCTCGTTCTTGCCCAGCCAGTCGAAGTAAGCCTGGCCCGTGAGTGCCGTCTGGTTGAAAGCGCCCTTGTTCATGAACTCTTTCCACTCGGGCAGCGCACGCACCTTGGCCAGCAGGTCGACGTAGAACTTCTGCTGCTCGGGCGTCACGCCCGGGGCCATGAAGATGCCGCGCAGCATCACGTAATCGGCCGGGATGCCGGCGGTGGAACACGGCGGAATGTCGCCCCAGCCCTGGGTGGCCGTGAGCTTGGCCGGGTAAGGCATCTTGGCCTTGTCGAAGACGCACAGCGGGCGCAGCTTGCCGGCACGCCAGTGGCTCTCGGCCTCGATGGGGTTGTTCACGGTGGCGTCGATGTGCTTGCCCACCAGCTGCACGGCCACGTCACCGCCGCCCTTGAAGGGGATGTAGGTCATCTTCTTGCCAGCGGCCTTTTCCAGCAGCACCGTGATGATCTGGTCTTCCTGCTTGCTGCCGGTGCCGCCCATCTTGATGGCGCGGTCGGGCCCGGCCTTCAGCGCATCGAAGAACTGCTTGGCGGTCTTGTGCGGCGACTCTTCGTTGACCCACAGCACGAACTGGTCGAGCGCCATCATGCTGACCGGCGTCATGTCGCGCCAGTTGAAGGGCACCCCGGTGGCCAGCGGCGTGGTGAACAGGTTGCTCAGCGTGATGATGATCTTGTGCGGGTTCCCCTTGTCGCCCTTGACGTCGAGGAAACCCTCGGCACCGGCGCCGCCCGAGCGGTTCACCACCACGATGGGCTGGTTCATCAGCTTGTTCTTGGCGACCACGCCCTGGATGAAGCGCGCCATCTGGTCGGCGCCGCCGCCGGTGCCGGCGGGCACCACGAATTCCACGGGCTTGGCCGGTTCCCAGGCGCGGGCCCAGGGGCTGGCCAACAAGGCGGTGGCGCCCAGCAGCAGAGCGATGCCGGCCTGGCGAACGCGCTGCGTGGCCCGCAATGCACGTCGGGTTCGGGCCGCGATCAGCGCCTCGGGGGCGCTGCTGGCCGCTGGGGCCGTGCGGGTCAGGGTACTGCGGGTTGCGGTCCAACTCATGTCGTCTCCTAGATTCAGAGGGAAGTCACATGCAGAAGAAACACCACCAGCCTGGCGTTCAGGTCATGGGCGGCGAACGAAGGGAAAAGCGGTAAGGCTTCATCACAAAAAACCGTCGAGGCTTCAGGCCAGGCCGAGCTTGGCCGCCAGGCCGATGCGCTGCAGCTTGCCTGTGGCGCCCTTGGGGATCTCTTCCATGAAGAGGATCTTCTTGGGCACCTTGAAATCGGCGGCGCGCTGGCCGACGAAGTCTTGCAATTCACGCTCGGTGGCGGCCTGGCCTTCGCGCAGCACCACGGCCGCGGCCACCTCTTCACCGAGCTTCGCGTGGGGCATGCCGAAACACACCACCTGGGCCACCGCGGGGTGGTCCATCAGGATCTCGTCGACCTCGCGCGGGCTGACCTTCTCGCCACCGCGGTTGATGATTTCCTTGAGCCGGCCGGTGAGGCTGACATAGCCCTCGGCGTCCATCACGCCCTGGTCGCCGGTGCGGAACCAGCCGTGGGTGTAGGCCTCGGCATTGGCCTTGGGGTTGCTCTCGTAGCCGGCGGTGACGTTGTCGCCGCGGATGACGATCTCGCCAATCTCGCCGCGGGGCAGCAGCGTGCCGTCGTCGGCCATGATGGCCACTTCCGGGCCTGCCGCAATGCCCACGCTGCCGGGCTTGCGCACGGCCGGCGGCAGCGGGTTGCTGGCCATCTGGTGGCAGGCTTCGGTCATGCCGTAGCTCTCGATCAGCGGCGCCTTGAACACCTCTTCCAGTTCGCGGATCACCTGCGGCGGCATGCTGCTGCTGCTGCTGCGGATGAAACGCAGCGGGTGGCGCGCGATGACCTCGGTGTTCTTGCCGGCGCGGCTCAGGATGGCCTGGTGCATGGTGGGCACGGCCGTGTACCAGGTGGGTTGGGCTTCGTCCATCCAGCCGAAGAACTTCAGTGCGTTGAAGCCCGGCGTGCAGCAGACCTGCGAGCCCGCGGCCAGCGGCGCCAGCACGCCGGCGATGAGCCCGTGGATGTGGAAGAGCGGCATGATGTTCAGCCCGCGGTCGGCCGGCGTGAACTGCAGCGTGGCGGCGATGTTGCGCGCCGAGGCGCACAGGTTGCGCTGGCTCAGCGGCACGATCTTCGGCCGCGAGGTGGTGCCGCTGGTGTGCAGCACCATCGAGATGTCGTCGGGTTGGGCCAGGCCGCCGTGGGCCGCCGCGGTGGCCGCCGGGGCGCCATCGCGCGGCCGCAGCGTGAAGTCGCCGGCGGCGCTGCCGGCGTGCAAGTCGATCAGGCGCACGCCGAGCTTCTGCGCCACCGCAACGGCCGGTGAGGTGCTGTCGTGCTCGACGATCAGCGCCTTGGCGTTCAGGTCGGCCAGGTAGAACTCGAACTCGTCGGCGCGGTAGGCCGGGTTCAGCGGCGCCGTGCTCACGCCGCAGGCGGCGCTGAGGAAACAGCTGGCCATCTCGGGGCCGTTGGCCAGCACGATGGCGACCCGGTCGTTGCGGCCGATGCCCAGGCCGTTCAGCGTGTCCAGCGTGCGTTGCACCAGGCTGCGCAGCCCACTGTGGCTCAGTGCCGGCCGGCCCGGGGCGGTGAGGGCCACCGCCTCAGCGTCGGCGGTGGACAGCATGCGGATCAATGAGGGTTCCATCGGATTCGGGCTCGGGTGCAGGTCGGGGCGGGGGCGCTGCGGTTTCAAGCGGCACAGGGCGCGGAGGCTGAGCCTGCCGCGCCCTGTGCTGCCGTGGGGACCGGGTTGCTGATCCGCTTTATACGGGATGCCTGTGCGCTGCGCTCATACGGGTTCGCCCGAATTTGTCTTGGACACAACAGCGAAATCAGCCGCCGATGTAGTGCATTTCCACCCGTCGCTCGGTGCCGGCGGTGGCGGGCGCATCGGCCGGTATGGCGCTGCGTTGCTGCGAGTAGCGGTCGTCGCGCTCGCTCCACACCAGGCCGATGGCGCGGGCGATCTGCGCGTCGGTGTAGGGCTGGCCATCAGCCTGGGTGCCGCGCAGCAGGGCGCGCAGGTCGTGGCCACGGCTGGCAAAGAGGCACAGGAAGAGCTTGCCCTCGGTGGACAGTCGCGCGCGGTTGCAATCGCCGCAGAAGGCCTGCGTCACGCTGCTGATGACGCCGATCTCGCCGCTGCCGTCGCGGTAGCGCCAGCGCTGTGCGGTTTCGCCCGGGGCGCTGGCTTCCAGCGGCTCCAGCGGGAAGGCCTCGTGCAGCCTTTGCACCACGTCGGCCGAGGGCAGCACCTCGTTCATGCGCCAGCCGTTGGTGGCGCCGACGTCCATGTACTCGATGAAACGCAGCACCACGCCGGGGCCGTAGTGCTCGCGCACGTAACGCGCCAGCGGCACGATCTCGTGGCAGTTGGTGCCGCGTTTGACGACCATGTTGACCTTGATCGGTGCCAGCCCCGCGGCCAGCGCCGCCTCGATGCCCTGCAGCACGTCGGCCACGGGGAAATCGACATCGTTCATGCGCCGAAAGATGGTGTCGTCCAGCGCGTCCAGGCTCACCGTCACGCGCTTCAGCCCGGCCTCGCGCAGCGCGGCAGCCTTGCGCGCCAGCAGCGAGCCGTTGGTGGTGAGCGTGATGTCCAGTGGCTCGCCTTCGGGCGTGCGCAATTCGGCCAGCTGCCCGATCAGCACCTCGATGTGCTTGCGCAGCAGCGGTTCGCCGCCGGTCAGGCGCAGCTTGCTCACGCCATGCGCCACGAAGAGGCGCGCGGTGCGCGTGATCTCCTCGAAGCTCAGCAGGCTGCTCTGCGGCAGGAACTTGTAGTGGCTGTCGAACACGTCCTTCGGCATGCAGTAGCTGCAGCGGAAGTTGCAGCGGTCCGTCACGCTGATGCGCAGGTCGCGCAGCGGGCGGCCCAGGCGGTCGGCCAGCAGGCCGCCAGTGTCGAAGCCCGAATCGGGGATGCGCGGCACGGCTGCGACGTAGCGCAGGTCGGCCAAAGGAATGACGCTAGGAATCACGTTCTCGCCCATGCCACCATTGTGGCGGCTGGCCGCGCCTCACCGAGGCGTCGGGGTTTCGGCCGGCGGCAGTTCGGCGCGTCGCGCGCCGTTGAAGCGCTTGGCCCAGTAGGCCTGGCGCATGTCTTCGATGCGCACCTCGGCCCCGGCGCGTGGCGCGTGGATGAACTTGCCTTCGCCGACGTAGATGCCCACATGCGAGAAGGCGCGGCGCATGGTGTTGAAGAAGACCAGATCGCCGGGCTTGAGTTCTTCCTGCTTCACGCTCAGCAGGCCGGCGATCTTGGCCTGCTCGTCGGCGCGGCGTGGCAGCACCAGGCCCAGGCTGCGCTCAAAAACGTAGCGCGTGAAGCCGCTGCAGTCGAAACCCTGCTCGGCGGTGTTGCCGCCGCGCACGTAGCGCACGCCGAGGAAGTTCATCGCCGTCAGCACCATCTCGGTGGCGCTGTCGCGCATCTGCTGGACGATCGGGCTGTTCTCGATCTTGCCGGCGGCCGGCACCAGGCCTTTTTCCTGCAGCAGATTCAACACCGCATCACCGCCGGGTGGCGGCGGTGGTGGCGGCACGGGCGCGGTCTGCGCCCAGGCTGTGGCGCTGGCCACGGCCAGCAAGGCTGCCGCCGCTGCGCGAGCCCACGCCGGGCGCAGCGGCGCTGGGCGGGGTTGGCAAGGGGGCGTGGACAGGCTGGCAGGCATTGGCGCGGCAGGATAGCAGTGCAAGCGCGGGCGTCAACCAGCGCAGGGGCCCGGCCGCAGGCTGCAGCCCCGGGCACACCATGGCAGCATCGCAGCCCCCGCCACTGCTGCTGTTACGCCATGTTCAAAGCGCTGCTGCTTGAAAAAGACGAGGCCGGCTTTCGCGCCGCTGTCACCACGCTGGACGAGAGCCGCCTGCCCCCGGCCGGGCCCGGCATGGTTCTGGTGCAGCCCAGCCACTCCACGCTGAACTACAAGGACGGCCTGGCGCTCACGAACAAATCGCCCGTGGTGCGCTTGTGGCCCATGGTGCCGGGCATCGACGGCGCCGGCACGGTGCTGGAAAGCGAGCACCCCGCCTGGCAGCCCGGTGACACTTTCGTACACAACGGTTGGGGTGTGGGCGAAACCCACTGGGGTTGTCTGGCCGAGCGCGCCCGCCTGAAAGGCGATGGGCTCGTGCGCTTGCCGGCGGCCTTCACGCCGAGGCAGGCCATGGCCATTGGCACGGCGGGCTACACCGCGATGCTGTGTGTGCTGGCCCTGGAGCGCCACGGCTTGACCCCCGGCACTGGCGAGGTGCTGGTGACCGGCGCCACCGGCGGCGTGGGCAGTGTCGCCATCGCGCTGCTGGCGCGCCTGGGGCACCGCGTCATCGCCGCCACGGGCAAAGCGGCCGAGGCCGATTACCTGATGAAGCTGGGCGCTGCCGGCGTCATCGACCGTGCCGAACTTGCCGTGCCGGGCAAGCCGCTGCAGAAAGAACGCTGGGCCGCGGTGGTGGACGCCGTGGGCAGCCACACGCTCGTCAACGCGCTGGCGCAAACGCGCTACGGCGGCGTGGTTGCCGCCTGCGGCCTGGCCCAGGGCCACGAGCTGCCGGGCACGGTGATGCCCTTCATCCTGCGTGGTGTCACGCTGGCCGGCATCGACAGCGTGATGGCGCCGCACGCACTGCGCGAGCAGGCCTGGGCGCGGCTGGCGCGTGATCTCGACCCAGCGCTGTTGGAAACGATGGTGGAAGAGATCGCGCTGGAAGACGCGCCGGCCGCGGCGCAGCGCCTGATGGCGGGGCAGGTGCGCGGGCGCGTGGTGGTGCGCGTTTCCTGAATCGGCGCCGGGCCGCGGCGGTAGCCCACGGCCGGTGTCAGCGCTGCGCAAGCGCGCGGCCGAAAATGCGGTGTCACGACGGGGCCCACCCCGCGCCACGAACCGGAGACACCGCATGGCTGACCGCGGGCTTTACGCCGAACTGCACCAACGTTCTCTCGCCGACCGCGAGGCCTACTGGGCCGAGCAGGCGCAACGCATCGAGTGGCACACGCCCTTCACGCGTGTCTGCAACAACGACCAGCCGCCCTTCACGCGCTGGTTCGAGGGCGGCACCACCAACCTGTGCCACAACGCGGTGGACCGCCACGTGGCCACACGCGGCGATCAGAACGCGCTGGTGTGGGTGAGCACCGAGGTCGGGCAAGAGCGCGTCTACAGCTACCGCGAACTGCAGGCCGAGGTGATGACCATGGCCGCCATCCTGCAGGCCCAGGGCGTGAAGCAGGGCGACCGCGTGCTCATCTACATGCCCATGATCCCCGAGGCCGTGTTCGCCATGCTGGCCTGCACGCGCATCGGCGCCGTGCATTCGGTGGTGTTCGGCGGCTTCGCCAGCGTCAGCCTGGCCAGCCGCATCGAAGACGCCGAGCCGGTGATGGTGGTCAGCGCCGACGCCGGCAGCCGCGCTGGCAAGGTGGTGCCCTACAAGCCGCTGCTGGATGAAGCACTGAAGCTCTCGGCCCACAAAGTGCCGCAGGTGCTGATGGTCAACCGCGGCCTCGCGCCCATGCCGATGACCGAAGGCCGTGACCTCGACTACACCGCGCTGCGCGAGCAGCACCGCGGAGCGCAGGTGCCCGTGGTGTGGCTGGACAGCACGGCCATCAGCTACACCATCTACACCAGCGGCACCACCGGCCGGCCCAAGGGCGTGCAGCGCGACACCGGCGGCTATGCCGTGGCGCTGGCCGCCAGCATGGAGCAGATCTTCCTCGGCCAGCCCGGCGAAACCTACTTCAGCACCAGCGACATCGGCTGGGTGGTGGGCCACAGCTACATCGTCTATGGCCCGCTGCTGCACGGCATGGCCACCATCCTCTACGAAGGCCTGCCCATCCGCGGCATGAACGGCGAGCCCGACGCCGCCATCTGGTGGAGCCTGGTCGAGAAGTACAAGGTCACGGCGATGTTCTCTGCGCCCACCGCCGTGCGCGTGCTGAAGAAACAAGACCCGGCCGCGCTGAAGAAACACGACCTCTCCAGCCTGCGCGCGCTCTTCCTGGCCGGTGAGCCGCTGGACGAGCCCACCGCCAGCTGGATTTCCGGCGCCTTGGGCGTGCCCATCATCGACAACTACTGGCAGACCGAAAGCGGCTGGCCCATCCTGACCATCGCCAACGGCGTGGAGCGCAAGGCCAGCCGCTTCGGCAGCCCCGGCATCGCCATGCCGGGCTACGACGTCAAGCTGCTCGACGAACAGACGGGTGAGGAGCTGACGCAGCCAAACCAGAAGGGCGTGGTGGTGATCGAAGGCCCGCTGCCGCCGGGCTTCATGCAGACGGTGTGGCGCGACGACGCGCGTTTCGTCAACACCTACTGGCAGAGCGTGCCGGGCAAGATGGTGTACAGCACCTTCGACTGGGGCATCCGCGACGCCGACGGCTACTTCTTCATCCTCGGCCGCACCGATGACGTGATCAACGTTGCCGGCCACCGGCTGGGCACGCGCGAGATCGAAGAGAGCCTCTCCAGCCACGCCGCCGTGGCCGAGGTGGCGGTGGTGGGCGTGGCCGACCAGCTCAAGGGCCAGGTGGCGATGGCCTTCGTCGTGTTGAAGGACACGGCGCGCGCCGCCACGCCCGAGGGCGCGCTGCAGCTCGAAGGCGAGCTGATGAAGGTGGTGGAGAGCCAACTCGGCGCCGTGGCGCGGCCGGCGCGCGTGCGCTTCGTGACGGCGCTGCCGAAGACACGCTCGGGCAAGATGCTGCGCCGCGTGATCCAGGCCGTGTGCGAAGGCCGCGAGGCTGGCGATATCACGACCATCGAAGATCCGAGCACGGTGCAGCAGATCAAGGATCTCGTCGCGGTGCGCTGAACGCGCGGGCCTGCAGGGCTCCCTCTGCCGGGGGCCCCCGGCAGGCGCCCGCGGGGGCGATGGTGGTGCGGGTTCTGCGGCGGAAGACTGAGGGCCTCTCCACAGCCTGAGGCCCGCCATGCACCCCAGCTTTTGCAACCGCCGCCACTGGCTGGCCCGAGCGGCCGCGTTCATGGCCGTGCCATTAGCCGGCTTCACTGCCGAGCCGGCCGCCGCCGCAGCCCGGCCGCCGGCCCTGCTGCTGGCGGTGGAGGCCGACCCCGACATCGACCCCGCCGGCTTCCTGGTGAGCGAGAAGTACGACGGCGTGCGCGCCGTCTGGGACGGCCAAACGCTGCGCACCCGCAGTGGCCTGCCGATCGCGGCACCCGCCTGGTTCACGCAGCGCCTGCCGGCGGAGACGCTGGACGGTGAGCTCTGGGCCGGCCGCGGGCGCTTCGAGGCGCTGTCAGGCGCCGTGCGCCGCGGCGCCCCGCGCCAGGCGGAATGGCAGCACATCCGCTACCTGGCCTTCGACCTGCCTGGCGCGCCTGGGCCCTTCAGCGCGCGCTACGAGCGCCTGGCCAGCCTGGGGCAGGAGGTGGACGCGCCGCACTTCCAGGCCGTGGAGCAACGGCGCGTGGCCACGCGCGCGGAGTTGCAGCGCTGGCTGGCAGCGGTGGTGGCCGAAGGTGGCGAGGGCCTGATGCTGCACCACGCCGATGCGCCCTACATCACCGGCCGCAGCGCGGTGCTGCGGAAGCTGAAACCCGAACACGATGCCGAAGCCGTGGTGCTGGCCGCGGTGCCCGGCCGCGGCCGCCACGCCGGCCGCATGGGCGCTTTGCGCGTCAGGACGCCGGCAGGGCGTGAGTTCCTCTTGGGCACGGGCTTCAGCGATGCCGAGCGCGAAAGCCCGCCGCTGCCCGGCGCCGTGGTGAGCTACCGCCACCGCGGGCACACCGAGGGCGGCCTGCCGCGTTTCGCGAGCTTCCTGCGCGTGCGAGAGCCGGCGCCTGGGCCTGGCTGGATGGTTCAGGGGCCGTCAGCCGGCACGTCGCAGCGCGGATCGGCGCCGTAGCCGCCGCCCTGCACGCGCCCCTCGGCATTGAAGCTGATCTCGAACCACAGGCAGTCGTTGGTGGGGTAGCGCCAGCCCCAGACCTCGCCGCCGCGCCAGGCGAGTGGCCGCACTTCACCCGGCGCGCCCAGGCGCTGCCGCACTTCGGCCGCGCGCAGGCCGGGCAGGGACATCACCGCCTGGAACTCGGCTTCGTTCAGCACCTGGCGCGCCTGCTGCAGGCGGCCCTCGGCATCGAGATCGAGCATCCACGTCGTGCGGCCGTAGGGGCCGCTGGCGTACTCCAGGCGCTGCACGCCGGCGGGCAGCGCGTACTCTGCTGTGGGCGGGCCCCACAGCTGCAGCAGCTGCGCGCGCGGGGTGCCCGTGGCGGGCGGCAGCGTGGCACAGGCGCCGAGCAGCAGCGTGAGCAGCAAAGCCGCCAGCAGGGTGGCCGGCGTGGGCCGCCCCGCCGGGTTCACAGCACGTCCGACGCGAAATCCGCCAGCCGCGAACGTTCGCCGCGCGCCAGCGTCACGTGGCCGCCGTGCGGCCAGCCCTTGAAGCGGTCGACCGCGTAGGTCAGGCCGCTGCTGCCTTCGGTGAGGTAGGGTGTGTCGATCTGCGCCAGGTTGCCCAGGCACACGATCTTGGTGCCCGGCCCGGCGCGCGTGATCAGCGTCTTCATCTGCTTGGGCGTGAGGTTCTGCGCCTCGTCGATGATGACGAACTTGTTCAGGAAGGTGCGCCCGCGCATGAAGTTCAGGCTCTTGATCTTGATCTTGCTGCGCACGAGATCGTTGGTGGCCGCGCGGCCCCACTCGCCGGCGCTGCCGTCGCTGCGGGCCAGCACTTCCAGGTTGTCGTCGAGCGCGCCCATCCAGGGGCCCATTTTTTCTTCCTCGTTGCCGGGCAAGAAGCCGATGTCGTCACCCACGGGCACCGTCACGCGCGTGACGATGATCTCGCTGTAGCGGCGCTCGTCCAGCACCTGGCTCAGGCCCGAGGCCAGGGTCATCAGCGTCTTGCCCGTGCCGGCCGTGCCAGTGAGGGTGATGAAGTCGCACTCCGGGTCCATCAGCAGGTTGAGCGCGAAGTTCTGTTCGCGGTTGCGTGCCGTCACGCCCCACACCGAGTTCTTGCCGTGCGTGTAGTCGCGCAGGGTCTTCAGCACCGCGGTCTTGCCGGTGATCTCGGCCACGCGCGCGTAGAGCGACGGGGCGCCTGGCACTTCCAGGAAGACGAACTGGTTGATCATCAGCGCCGGCACCAGCGGCCCGCTGATGCGGTAGTAGGTGTGGCCGCCTTGCTGCCAGCTCTCCATGGTCTTGCCATGGCGCTCCCAAAAATCGGCCGGCAGCGGCAGCACGCCGGTGTAGAGCAGGTCGCCGTCCTCCAGCGTCTTGTCGTTGAAATAGTCTTCGGCGGGCAGGCCCAGGGCGCGCGCCTTCACGCGCATGTTGATGTCTTTGGACACCAGCACGATCTCGCGCGGGCTTGCGGACTTCAGCTGCTGCTCGCGCAGGTGTTGCACCACGCCCAGGATCTGGTTGTCGGCCTTGCCCTGGGGCAGGCCAGGCGGCAGCTTGAAGTCGAAGAAGGTGGTCTGGAAGTAGAGCTTGCCGCCGGCGTCGCGGTGGCCGGTGCCAGCCAGCGGGATGCCGGCCTGGGCATCCATCTGCCCGTCTTTGGTGGCCAGCGCGGCCAGTGCGTCGAGTTCGCGGCTGACCTGGCGCACGCTGCGCGCCACCTCGCTCATGCCCTTCTTGTGCCCGTCGAGCTCTTCCAGCGTGATCATGGGCAGGAAAACGTCGTGCTCCTCGAAGCGGAAGAGCGACATCGGGTCGTGCATCAGCACGTTGGTGTCCAACACGAAGAGCTTGGCCGGGCCGGTGCTGCGCGGCTTGCGCGCGCGACCGGTCGGCGCCGGCGCGCGGCCCAGCGGTGCGTAGCCCGTGGGGGCGGCCGGTGCTGCCGGTGCAGCCAGCGGGGCCGCCGATGGGCGCGCGGTCTTGGCTGCGGGCCGCGCCAGGGGCGCCGGTGCCGGGGCCTGCGCGGCGGTGGCCGGCGCTGCGCTGTCCACCAGTTCCAGCGCTGCCTGCACCGGCGCTTCGGCGCTGCGCGCCTTCAGCGCGCGTTTGTCGGCGCGCGGCGCGGCTTGCGCCTCGTAATCGGCAGAGCGCAGCAGGTCACCTTTTTTCGCGGGCGGCTTGGGCAGGGGCATGGGTGTGGAACCGTCTCAGGAGAAAAATGAAAAAAGCCGCACAGACAGCTGTGCGGCTTTGCGACAGGGAGCAGGCTGTTCGCGGCTGCAGCGCCGCGTTCGTGCCTGGGCCTGCAATGCGGTCAAGCGGCCTTCTTGAGCGCCTTCACGGCCTTGAGCACTTCGTCGACGTGCCCGGCCACCTTGATGCCGCGCCATTCGGCACGCATCACGCCTTCGGCGTCAATCAGGAAGGTGCTGCGCTCGATGCCCTTGACCTTCTTGCCGTACATGATCTTGTTCTTGACCACGCCGAACATGTGGCAGAGCTTCTCTTCGGTGTCGGCGATCAGCTCGAAGGGCAGCTCGAGGTTCTGCTTGAACTTCTCGTGGCTGGCCATGTTGTCGCGCGAGACGCCGAACACCACCGCGCCGGCCTTGATGAAATCCTTGTGCTGGTCGCGGAACTGCATCGCCTCGGTGGTGCAGCCGGGGGTGTTGTCCTTCGGGTAGAAGTACAGCACCACCGCCTTGCCCACATGCGACTGCGGCGTGAACTTCACGCCGCCCGTGGCCAGGGCTTCGAATTCCGGTAGGGACTTGTTGATGACAGGCGTCATGGACTGTTTTCTCGCACTGCTCAGGGGGAAGCCGGCTCCTCCAGCCAAGCCGGCTCAATCCAGAATTATAAAGTCTCCGCGAGGGGTCTCCGCCGTGTCTTCGACCGGCGGGCCCTCAGGCCGAGGGTGGCGCAGGCGGTGAGAGCAGCAGCGCCGCCAGTGCGCGACGGTGTTCGCTGACCAGCACGTTGTAGGTGCGGCAGGCCGCGGGCGTGTCCATGGTCTCGATGCCGATGCGCAGCTCGATCAGCGGCCGCAGCAGGGCCGGCGAGACGAAGCGCAGGCGCGCGCCGCTGCCGAAGATCACCACCTCGGGCCGCAGCGCGGCGAGCTGCGCGAAGTGCGCTTCGGTCAGCGTTTCGGGGCTGTTGGCGTCCCAGCGCAGCACCTCGCCCTCCCAGGGCACGAGCACGCTGTGCGTGTAGGGCGTGCTGCCCACCCACAGGCGCCCGGGCTCCTGCCGGGTGACGAGGTTGACGCCGCTGGCGGTATCAGGCTGGAACTTCATGGCGCTCGAACTTCATGCGGGATAATTCTAGGTTCCGTCAGCCCCCAAGCCGTGCCTTGCGCGCGCTTGCCTGCACCTGCTTGCACCGTCTGCACGAGCCGCCTGCCATGAAGCCCATCGCCAAGTCTGCCAAGCTCGCCAACGTCGGCTACGACATCCGCGGCCCCGTGCTCGACAAGGCGCGGCAGATGGAAGAAGAAGGCCAGAAGATCATCAAGCTGAACATCGGCAACGTGGCCGCCTTCGGCTTGATGCCGCCCGACGAGATCGTGCAGGACATGATCCGCAACCTGCCCAGCCAGACGGCCGCGGGTTACACCGACAGCAAGGGCCTGTTCGCGCCGCGCAAGGCGGTGGTGCACTACACGCAGGAAAAGCAGATCGCCGGCGTGACGGTGGACGATGTCTACCTCGGCAACGGCGCCAGCGAGCTGATCGCGATGAGCATGAACGCGCTGCTCGACACCGGCGACGAAGTGCTGATCCCCGCGCCCGACTACCCGCTGCACACCGCCGTGGTGTCGCTCTCGGGCGGCACGCCGGTGCACTACCGCTGCGACGAAGGTTCGGGCTGGCTGCCCGACATGGACGACATCCGTGCCAAGGTGAGTTCGCGCACCAAGGCCATCGTCGTCATCAACCCGAACAACCCCACGGGTGCGCTGTACCCGGTGGAGGTGCTCCAGGACATCGTCGAGATCGCGCGCCGGCACCAGCTGATCATCTTTGCCGACGAGATCTACGACAAGACGCTCTACGACGGCGCCGTGCACACCAGCATCGCCAGCCTGGCCGAAGACGTGCTCTGCGTTACCTACAACGGCCTGAGCAAGAACTACCGCAGCTGCGGCTACCGCGCGGGCTGGATGGTGGTCTCGGGCCCCAAGCGCCATGCGCGCGATTACATCGAAGGCCTGAACATGCTGGCCAGCATGCGGCTGTGCGCCAACACGCCGGGGCAGCTGGCGATCCAGACGGCCCTGGGCGGCTACCAGAGCATCAAGGACCTGGTGGCGCCCGGCGGCCGCCTGTGCCGGCAGCGTGACCTGGCCTACGAACTGCTGAGCCAGATTCCGGGCGTGAGCGTGGTCAAGCCGCAGGCGGCGCTGTACATGTTCCCGCGGCTCGACCCGAAGATCTACCCCATCGCCGACGACCAGCAGTTCGCCTACGACCTGCTGGCCGAAGAGAAGGTGCTGATCGTGCAGGGCACGGGCTTCAACTGGCCGCAGCCCGACCACTTCCGCCTGGTCTTCCTGCCCAACAGCGACGACCTCACCGAGGCCATCGGCCGCATCGAACGTTTCCTCGCGCACTACCGCAAACGCCACGCGGTCTGAGCGCTGCGGCTCCCTCCCTTTCGCTTGCACTGAAGCACACATGAACGCTATCCAGGTCGGCCTCTTGGGCATCGGCACCGTGGGCAGCGGCACCTTCGAGGTGCTGCGCCGCAACCAGGAAGAGATCCGCCGACGCGCGGGCCGTGGCATCCAGATCGTGGCCGTGAGCCGGCGCGACACCGCCGCCGCGCAGCGCATCGTGGGCGATGCGGCCACGGTGCACGCCGACCCCTTCGAGATCGTGCGCAACCCGGCCATCGACATCGTGGTCGAGCTCATCGGCGGCACGACGCTGGCGCGTGAGCTGGTGCTGGAAGCCATCCAGCGCGGCAAGCACGTGGTCACGGCCAACAAGGCGCTGCTGGCGGTGCATGGCAGCGAGATCTTCGCGGCGGCGCGCGCGCAGGGCGTGATCGTGGCGTTTGAAGCCGCGGTGGCCGGCGGCATCCCCATCATCAAGGCGCTGCGCGAGGGGCTGAGTGCCAACCGCATCGAATGGCTGGCCGGCATCATCAACGGCACCACCAACTTCATCCTCAGCGAGATGCGCAGCAAGGGGCTGGACTTCGGCGTCGTGCTGCAGGAAGCGCAGCGCCTTGGCTATGCCGAAGCCGATCCCACCTTCGACATCGAGGGCGTGGACGCCGCGCACAAGGCCACCATCATGAGCGCCATCGCTTTTGGTGTGCCGGTGCAGTTCAGCAAAGCGCACGTGGAAGGCATCACCGCGCTGCAGGCGGTGGACATCCGTTATGCCGAGCAGCTGGGCTACCGCATCAAGCTGCTGGGCATCACCAAGCGCCGTGAGCACGGTATCGAACTGCGCGTGCACCCGACGCTGATCCCGGCCACGCGGCTGATCGCCAACGTCGAAGGCGCGATGAACGCCGTGGTGGTGCACGGCGATGCGGTGGGCTCCACGCTCTACTACGGCAAGGGCGCCGGCAGCGAGCCCACGGCCAGCGCCGTCATCGCCGACCTGGTGGACGTGACGCGCCTGCACACCGCCGACCCCAAGCAGCGTGTGCCGCACCTGGCCTTCCAGCCCGGCGAGCTGCACGACACGCCGGTGCTGCCCATCAGCGAGGTGATCACCGCCTTCTACCTGCGCCTGGTGGTGGCCGACAAGGCCGGCGTGCTGGCGCGCATCACCGGCATCCTGGCCGAACACGACATCAGCATCGACGCCGTGCTGCAGCGCGAAAGCGCTGAGGGCGAAAAGCAGACCGATCTCATCATCCTCACGCACAACACCGTGGAAGGCCGCATGAGCGCCGCGCTGGCGCAGATGCAGGCGCTACCCACCGTGCTGGCGCCGATCGTGAAGATCCGGAAAGAGGAACTGAATTGAAGTACCTCAGCACGCGCGGTGACAGCACGCTCCGCGGCTTCTCCGACATCCTGCTCGAAGGCCTGGCGCCCGATGGCGGCCTCTACCTGCCCGCGCACTACCCGCAGGTGGATGCGGCCAAGCTGGCACGCTGGCGCGGCCTGCCTTATGCCGAGCTGGCCTTCGAGATCCTGTCGCTCTACATCGACGACATCCCGGTCGCCGACCTGAAGCGCCTGTGCCAGGCCACCTACACCGAGGCGGTGTTCGGCACGCCGCAGATCACGCCGCTGAAAGCCTTGGAAGAGGGCTTGTACCTGCAGGCCCTGTCCAACGGCCCCACGCTGGCCTTCAAGGACATGGCCATGCAGCTGCTCGGCCACCTGTTCGAGTACGAACTCGGCCGCCGCGGCGAGCAGCTGAACATCCTGGGCGCCACCAGCGGTGACACCGGCAGCGCCGCCGAGTACGCCATGCGCGGCAAGCGTGGCGTGCGCGTCTTCATGCTCAGCCCGCACGGCCGCATGAGCCCCTTCCAGCAGGCACAGATGTTCAGCCTGCAGGACGAGAACATCCACAACATCGCCGTGGAAGGCGTGTTCGACGACTGCCAGGACATCGTCAAGGCCGTCAGCAATGACCTCGCCTTCAAGCGGCGCTATCGCATCGGCACCGTCAACAGCATCAACTGGGCGCGTTTGCTGGCGCAGGTGGTGTACTACTTCGCCGGGTATTTCCAGGCCACGAAGAGCAACGCCGAAGGCGTGAGCTTCGCCGTGCCCAGCGGCAACTTCGGCAACGTCTGCGCCGGCCACGTGGCCCGCATGATGGGCTTGCCCATCGCCAAGCTCGTGGTCGCCACCAACGAAAACGACGTGCTCGACGAGTTCTTCCGCACGGGCACCTACCGCCCGCGCGGCACGGCCGAGACGTACGAGACCAGCAGCCCGAGCATGGACATCAGCAAGGCCAGCAACTTCGAACGTTTTGTGTTCGACCTGCTGGGGCGCGATGGGGCGCGTGTGCAGCAACTCTTCGGCACCGCGCTGCAGCGCGAGGGCGGCTTCACGCTCACGCGCGAGGAGTTCGCGCGCATCGCGGGCTATGGCTTCGTCAGTGGCCGCAGCACGCACGCCGACCGGCTGGCGACGATCCGCAGCACCTGGCAAAACACAGGCACGCTGGTCGACACCCACACGGCCGACGGCTTGAAGGTGGCGGCTGAATACCGCGAGCCCGGCGTGCCCATGCTGGTGCTGGAAACGGCGCTGCCGGCGAAGTTCGCCGCCACCATTGTCGAGGCCACGGGCGTGAACCCCGAGCCGCCGGCCGCGCTGCGCGGCATCGAATTGCTGCCCAAGCGTTTTGTCGTGATGGCGCCCGACGTGGCCGCCGTGAAGCAGCTCATCGAAACCCACTGCGCTGCCGACAGCCTCGCATGAACGCCCCCACCGCGCCCCGTCAGCCCCGCCCGCTGCTGAGCCTGGACGAAGCGCTGGCCCGCCTGGTGGCGGCCGCTAGCGAACACCGGCTGGAGGCGCCGGAAGCCGTGTCCACCTTCGACGCCCTGGGCCGCGTGCTGGCCGAAGACGTGTGCTCTGGCCTGCATGTGCCCCCCGAGGACAACACCTCGATGGACGGCTACGCGCTGCGCACGGCCGACGTGCCCGCGGCCGGCGCCGTGCTGCGTGTGGCGCAGCGCATCCCGGCCGGGCAGGTGGGCCAGCCGCTGCAGCCGGGCACGGCCGCACGCATCTTCACCGGCGGCCAGGTGCCGCCCGGCGCCGATGCCGTGGTGATGCAGGAGCAGTGCGAGGCGCTGCCTGCCGCCGATGGCCAGACCTTGGGCGAAGTTCGCGTGAACTCCGTGCCCGCGCCCGGTCAATGGATACGCCGCCGTGGTGAAGACGTGCCCTTGGGCGCCGTGGTGCTGCAGCGCGGCCAGCGCCTCACACCGCAAGCCCTGGGCCTGGCGGCCAGCGTCGGCGCCGGCACGCTGCAGGTGCTGCGCCGCCCGCGCGTGGCGGTGTTCTCCACGGGGGATGAGTTGCAGATGCCCGGCGAGCCGCTGCGCCCCGGCGCCATCTACAACAGCAACCGTTTCACGCTGCGCGGCCTGCTGCAGGCCGGTGGCTGCGAGGTGCAAGACCTCGGCATCGTCGGCGACACGCTGGCCGCCACGCGCGCCGCGCTGCGCCAAGCCGCGCAGGGCAGCGAGCTCATCATCACCAGCGGCGGCGTCTCGGTGGGTGAAGAAGACCACCTCAAGCCCGCCGCCGAAGCCGAAGGCAGCCTGGAAAACTGGCAGATAGCGATGAAACCCGGCAAGCCCCTGGCGCTGGGCCGCATCCGCCGACCCGACGGCAGTTCAGCGCTGTTCATCGGCCTGCCTGGCAACCCCGTGTCTTCGTTCGTCACCTACCTGCTGATGGTGACGACGGCGCTTCGTGCCATGCAGGGCATGGACCCGGCGCTGCCCGCAGGCCTGCCGCTGCGTGCGGATTTCGACTGGCAGCGCCCCGATAAGCGCCGCGAGTTCCTGCGTGCGCGCCTGAACGCCGCTGGCGGCCTGGAACTCTTCAGCAACCAGAGCAGCGGCGTGCTGACCTCGGCCGTGTGGGCCGACGGCCTGATCGACAACCCCGGCGGCCAGGCCATCGCGCGCGGCGACACCGTGCGCTTCCTGCCGCTGGCAGAACTGGTGAACCGCTGATGAAGGTGCAGGTGCGTTACTTCGCCGCGCTGCGCGAGGCCCTGGGTGCGCAGGAGACCGTGGAACTGGCCGCCGGCAGCACGCTGGGCGCCTTGCGCGATCAATTGATCGCCAGCAGCCCGCGCCACGCCGAGGTGTTGGCACGCGGCCGTGCGCTGCGCGGTGCCATCAACCAGGCCATGGCCGACGACAGCGCCCCGGTGCCCGAGGGGGCCGAAGTGGCCTTCTTCCCGCCTGTGACGGGCGGATGAGGCAGCATCGCGCCATGCCATCCGACACGCCGCCCCGCGTCAGCATCCAGACCGACGATTTCGACCACGGCGCCGAAGTGGCCGCCCTGCGCGCCGGCGACCCCGCCGTGGGCGCGGTGGCCAGCTTCATCGGCACCGTGCGCGACCGCAACGGCGGCCGTGCCGGCGAGGTGAGTGCGATGGAGCTCGAGCACTACCCCGGCATGACCGAGAAGAGCATCGAGGCCATGATCGACGCCGCCTTGGCACGCTTCGACATCCGCGCCGCACGTGTGGTGCACCGTGTCGGCCCGCTGCAGCCGGGCGAGCAGATCGTGCTGGTGGCGGTGAGCTCGGCCCACCGCGGCCAGGCTTTCCAGGCCTGCGAGTTTTTGATGGACTACCTGAAGACCCAGGCCCCGTTCTGGAAGAAGGAAACCACGGCCGATGGCGCACGCTGGGTCGACGCCCGCGTGGCCGACGACGCGGCGCTGGCACGTTGGGGCATCGCGGCCGACAACGCCGCCGCGCCTGCCCTGCCAGCCGCTGCGGGCGCCTGATGGACAAGCGCCGCCTGCGCACGGCCCTGGGTCGTTTCGCCACCGGGGTCACCATCGTCAGCACGGTGGGTGAGGACGGGCAGTGGGCCGGCCTCACGGTCAGTTCTTTCAGTTCGCTCTCGCTGGAGCCGCCGCTGGTGCTGTGGTCGCTGCGGCTGGAAAGCCCCAGCCTCGCGGCCTTCGAGAGCAGCGCGCACTTCGCAGTGAACGTGCTCGGCGAGGCGCAGATCGGGCTCTCGCGCCGCTTCGCCAGCAGCCACGAGCACCGTTTTGCCGAAGGCGAGTGGGCCCTGGGCGCGCATGGCGTGCCGGTGCTGAAGGACGCGGTGGCGGTGTTCGAGTGCGAAACCGTCACGCGGCAGGACGCCGGCGACCACCGCCTCTACATCGGCCGGGTGCTGGCCGTGCACGAGCACGCGCACGCGCCGCTGCTCTACCGTTCGGGCCACTACCACCGCCTGGGCGATGCCCTCTAGCGCGGCGTGGCGCCTGCCGTCGCCACGCGGGGCCTGCGGCTCGACACCGCGATGCCCGCCACGATGAGCACGAAGGCCAGCGCGTGGAAGGGCTGCGGCCTTTCGCCCAGCACCGCGGCCGACAGCAGCGCCGCGAACAAGGGCGTGAGGTTGGCGAAAAACGCGGCCAGCGCGGGCCCACCCTGCGCCACCGCCAGCCCCCAGGCACGGTAGGCCAGCATCGAGGCGCCGACCGACACGTAAACGGTGGCGGTCAGCAGCGGCCAGCCCCATTGCACCGCCGCCACCGGGGTGGCGGGCAGCAGGTGTTCGGCGCCGGCGAACAGCGCCGCCAGCGGCAGCCCGAACAGCACCTGCAGCAGCAGCAGGCCGGCCCAATCCCAGCCCGCGTCGGCGCGCGGCCGCGCAGCGCCTTGCATGTGCGCGGGGGGGTGCACCAGCAACCAGCTGTACAGCGCCCAGCCCATGGCGGCGGCCAGCACGAGCAGGTCGCCGGCAACGAAGTGCACCGCCAGCAGCAGTTGCAAGGAACCGCGGCCCAGCACCACCAGCACCCCCGCCAGCCCGAGGGCCGCGCCCCACAGTTGGCTCGGCCTCGGCTTCTCGCCGAAAAACAGGGCGCCGATGGCCAGCATCCACACCGGCGTGCTGCTGGCCACCAGCGTGACATTCAGCGGCGGCGAGCTCACCAGGGCCGCGTACTGCAGCGCGTTGTAAAGGCCCACGCTCAAGCAGCCGATCACCAGCAGGTAGCCCCAGCGCTGGCGGATGCGCGCCCAGGGCCGCAGCGCGCGCCAGGCCAGTGGCAGCAGCAGCGCCAGCACCAGCAGCCAGCGCAGCAGGTTGAAGGTGAGCGGCGGCACCAGGTCCACCACCAGGCGGCCGACGATGGCATTGCCGGCCCACATCAGCGGCGGCAGCGTCATCAGCAGGGCCAGGCGCGGGGTCAAGGCCACAGCCGCCCCGCGGGCATCAGGGTGAGGCTCACGCCGATTCGGGACGCCAGGCGCCGCAGTTCCAGCATTGTTCGAAAGGGCCCTCGACGATCTCGTTGCAGCCCCTGCAGTGCCAGCGCTGCTCGGGCGCGGCCTGCCAGGCGGCCATCAGCGCGAGGGCGGGTGCGTGGTGCCGGTCTTCGTCCACCCACACCTC
This sequence comes from uncultured beta proteobacterium, assembly GCA_963788035.1. Taxonomy (GTDB): domain Bacteria; phylum Pseudomonadota; class Gammaproteobacteria; order Burkholderiales; family Burkholderiaceae_C; genus Rubrivivax. Next base: position 193,560 of record CAWBFC010000005.1, on the reverse strand, counting down.
GGGCAGGCACTGGTCGGGCGGCAATTCGCCGGCAATGCCGCTGGTGTAGGCGCGCTGCACGCGCGCCGGGAAACCGGCACCGCTGATCTGGTCGGCCCACAGCGTGGCCAGGAGCAGGTTGGGGGCTTGCAGCAGGCGTTTCATCGGTCGGCCGATGTTGCCACGCGAACGCTGCAGCCCTGGGCCGGCGCCAACGGCTTCGATGGCTTAGTCTCTCGGCCCGTCAGCACCACCCCTGCAGATCCACCCGAGGAGACTTCCGTGTCGCGAGCCATCCAGATCACCGCCTTCGGCGGCCCCGAACAACTGCAGCTGGTCGATCTGGCGGTGGGCGAGCCCGGGCCGGGCGAGATCCGCATCCGCCATGAAGCATGCGGCCTGAACTACATCGACGTCTACCAGCGCACGGGCCTGTACCCGCTGCCCTTGCCGCTGACCTTGGGCATGGAAGGCGCGGGCACCGTCGAGGCCGTGGGCGAAGGCGTCACGCACCTGCGCGTGGGCGACCGCGCGGCCTATGCCAGCCAGCCACCCGGCGCCTACTGCGAACGCCGCGTGATGCCGGCCAAGTGCGTGGTGCAGTTGCCCGAGGGCATCGCTTTCGACACCGCCGCCGGCATGATGCTCAAGAGCCTGACGGCGCAGTACCTGCTGAACAAGACGCGGCCGGTGGAAGGCCTGGAGTCCGGCGACTTCGTGCTCTTCCACGCCGCTGCGGGCGGTGTCGGCCTGATCGCCTGCCAGTGGGCGAAAGCCTTGGGTCTGCAGCTCATCGGCACGGCCGGCAGCGCTGCGAAGTGCCAGCTGGCGCTGGAACACGGCGCGGCGCACGCCATCGACTACAGCCGCGAAGACTTCGTGGCGCGGGTGAAAGAGATCACCGGCGGCAAAGGCGTGAAGGTGGTCTACGACTCGGTGGGCAAGGACACCTTCGAGAAGAGTCTCGACTGCCTGCGTCCCTTCGGCCTGATGGCCTGCTTCGGCAACGCCAGCGGCCCGGTGCCGCCCTACTACCCGGGCAACCTGGCGGGCAAGGGCAGCCTCTACCTGACGCGCCAGACGCTGTTCACCCACATCGCCACGCGCGAAAGCACGCAGAAGATGGCCGACGACCTGTTCGGCATGGTGCTGGCGGGCAAGGTGAAGATCCGCATCGACCAGCGTTACCCGCTGGCCGAAGCCGCCACCGCGCACCGCGAGCTGGAAGCCCGCAAGACCACGGGCTCGACCGTGCTGCTGCCTTGACGCGCTGAAAACAAAACCGGCCCGCAAGCGGACCGGTTTTTGATCAAGGACCTGCGCGGAACCGGCTCTGCCGGGCCGCTGCAGGAGCCCCAGGGTCTGAAGGACCCTTGCAGGGTCCGGGGGGTGGCGAACGCCAGTGAGCCTGGGGGCTCACTGTGAAAACTTGTAGTCGGTCTTGGCCTTGCTGCGCAGCGATTCCTGGTACTGCTGCAGCTTCTGCTGCTCCATGCGCTGCTTGAGCTGGGCCTTCACTTCGTCGAAGGCGGGGAAGCTGGCTTCGCGTGTGTCTTCCAGACGGATGATGTGGTAGCCGAACTGGCTCTTCACGGCCACGTCGGTCATCTCGCCCTTCTTCAGCTTCTGCAGCGCGCCGCCGAACTCGGGCACGTAGCTCTCGGGCTTGGCGAAATCGAGGTCGCCGCCGTTTTCGGCCGAGCCGGTGTCCTTGCTCTTGGCCTTGGCCAGGTCTTCGAACTTGGCGCCGCCCTTGATCTGTGCGATCAGCGCCTTGGCCTCGTCTTCCTTTTCCACCAGGATGTGGCGGGCGCGGTATTCGGTGCCGGTGGCAGCGGCCTTGAACTTCTCGTACTCGGCCTTGGCGGCTTCGTCACCGATGGGGTTCTTCTTGCGGTAGTCCTCGAAGAGCTCACGGATCAGCAGGCTCTCGCGCGCCAGCGCCATCTGCGCGGCGAACTCGGGGCTGGCGGCCAGGCCCTTGCGGGCAGCTTCCTGCATGAAGATCTCGCGCAGCACGACCTGGTCGCGCGCCTGCGCCTGCAACTCGGGCGTGAGCTGCTGGCCCGAACGCTGGGCCTGCTGCAGCAGGGTGTCGACACGCGCCTTGGGCACAGCCTTGCCGTTGACGGTGGCGATGTTCTGGGCTTGCGCGGCCAGCGGCGCCGCAGCGGCCAGGGCGATACTCAGGATCAGGGCCGCGCGCGCGGCAGGGGTCTTCGACTTCATGGACGGAGGAACTTTCGAGGTGGTGCCACCGACCAGGGCGGCGATGCGAGGAGGTTCGCGCTTGGAGCGCAGGCGCGGCGAAGAAGTTTCTTCAAGCCTCGCCGGGGGCCTTGGCAACGATGGCCAGGGCATGCACGCCCTGGGCCGCCAAGGGGCCGAGGGCATCATACACAAGGCGATGTCGCGCCACGCGGGCCAAACCGGCGAAGCGCGGGCTGCTGATCTGCACGCTGAAATGCCGCCCTTCGCGCGCGCCGGCGTGGCCGGCATGCAGGTGGCTGTCGTCCTGCACCTGCAGCGTGGTGGGCTGCAGCGCGGTGTGCAGGCGGGTGTGGATCTGATCGGCGGTCATGGCTTCAGGCGCCCTGGCTGCCGTCGGCTGCATCGTCGCCTGCCGGCTTGAAATCGATGGCCGCCGAGTTGATGCAGAAACGCTCGCCGGTGGGCTCGGGGCCGTCCTCGAAGACGTGGCCCAGGTGGCTGCCGCAGTGGTGGCAGCGCACCTCCACGCGCACCATGCCGTGGCTGCTGTCGACCACGCGTTCGATCACTTCGCTGTTGATGGGCTGCCAGTAGCTCGGCCAGCCGCAGCCGGCGTCGAACTTGGTGCCGCTCTCGAACAGCGGCGTGCCGCAGCCCACGCAGTTGTAGCGGCCGTCGTCGAAGTGGTCCCAGTACTTGCCGGTGAAGGCGCGTTCGGTGGCGGCGTGGCGCGCCACGCGGTACTGCATGGGGTCGAGCTCGGCGCGCCATTGATCGTCGCTCTTGCGCACGGGGTAACGCGGGTCGTCGTGGTCGTGGGGGTGGTCGGCCATGGGCTCAGCGGCAAGGGTTGGAGGCCTGCATTGTCGGGCCGCCTGCACCAGCACGAGGCGCGCGTGGGGATGTGCTGGCGCTGCGCTTGTCGCAGGGGTGACAGGGCCTTCGGGGTAGTCCCTGAGGGCTGGGGACATGCAGTTCAGATAACTTCCATGTGTTCTGTGGATCACCAGGAGACAACATGAATTTTCGGCGGACTTTCCTCAGCATTGCCATCGGCAGCACGATGGTTCTCGGCAGCAGCGCAGCACTCGCGCAGAAAGGCGAGACCGTCAAGATCGCCTGGATCGACGCGCTCACTGGCCTGACGGCCGCCACCGGCCAGAACCAGCTCAAGGGCTTCCAGTTCATGGCCGAGCAGTTCAACAAGGGCAACGCCGCAGGCGTGAAGTTCGAGGTCGTGTCCTTCGACAACAAGCTCAGCCCGCAAGAAACCGTCAACGCGCTGCAGGCCGCCATCGACCAGGGCATCCGCTACGTCGCGCAAGGCACCGGCACCGGCCCGGCCACGGCCATCATCGACTTCCTGAACAAGTACAACGAGCGCAACCCCGGCAAGGAGGTGGTGTTCCTGAACTACGCCGCCGTCGACCCCGCACTCACCAACGAGAAGTGCAGCTTCTGGCACTTCCGCCTGGACGCCGACACCTCCATGAAGATGGAAGCCCTGACCACCTTCATGAAGGACCAGAAGGACGTCAAGAAGGTCTACCTGATCAACCAGAACTACGCGCACGGCCACCAGGTGGTGAAGTACGCGAAAGAGAATCTGGCGCGCAAGCGGCCCGACGTGCAGATCGTCGGTGAAGACCTCACGCCCCTGGCGCAGACGCGCGACTTCGCGCCCTACATCGCCAAGATCAAGGCCAGCGGTGCCGACACCATCATCACCGGCAACTGGTCTTCCGACCTCACGCTGCTGGTGAAGGCCGCCAACGACGCCGGCCTGGAAGCCAAGTTCTACACCTACTACGCCGGCGTGAGCGGCACGCCCACGGCCCTGGGTGCCAAAGCGGCCGGCCGTGTGTACCAGGTGAGCGTGCTCGCGCCCTATGGCGTGGTGCCCGCGCGCAAGCTGATGGACGAGTACAAGGCCAAGTTCAACGACGACTTCTACACGGCCCAGATCTACAACGCCTACGCCATGCTGGCCGGTGGCATGGCCAAGGCCAAGAGCACGTCGCCCGTGAAGGTGGCTGCGGCCATGGCGGGCCTGGACGTGGCGGGCTTTGGCGGTGCTTCGGTGACCATGCGCAAGACCGACCACCAGCTGCAGCAGACCGTGTACATCAGCCGCTGGGAGAAGGCGGGCGCGAAGCCCAACGACTACAGCGTCGAGAACACGGGCTACAACTTCCAGACCATCAAGACCTACGAGCCCTATGTGGCCAGCACGCCCACCTCGTGCCAGATGAAGCGGCCCGCCGGGATCTGATCCCGCGTCGCCGATGGCCGGGCCCTGAGGAGCTCGCTCCGCAGGGCCCTTTTTTCGGGCCCCTGTTCCGCCCCACCGCCCACGGACCCACGCCTTGGACCAACTGCTCATCAACGTCCTGAACGGCATCAGCGCCGGGCTGCTGCTGTTCATGCTCAGCTCGGGGCTGACGCTCATCTTCAGCATGATGGGCGTGCTGAACTTCGCGCACGCCAGCTTCTACATGGTGGGCGCGTACATCGCCTACTCGCTGAGCAAGATCATGGGCTTCTGGCCGGCGCTGTTCATCGCGCCGCTGCTGGTGGGGGCCCTGGGCGCGCTGTTTGAACGCACCGCGCTGCGCCGCGTGCACAAGTTCGGCCACGTGCCGGAATTGCTCATCACCTTCGGGCTGAGCTTCGTGGTGCTGGAACTCGTCAAGCTGATCTGGGGCTTGTCGTCGGTGCCCTTTCCGCCGCCGGCGCTGCTGCAGGGCGCGGCCTTCACGGTGGTGCAGTCGCCGGTGGACGGTCTGGGCCTGGTGTGGGGTGCTGCGCCTGCGGGCATGTGCACGGCCGAGGTGGCGGGCGTGGTCGCCAAGTGCTCCACCTTCCCGGCCACACGCTTTTTCATGATGGTGGTGGCCCTCGTCATGCTGCTGGCGCTGTGGCTGCTGCTCACGCGCACCCGCATCGGGCTCGTCATCCAGGCCGCGCTCACGCACCCCGAGGCCGTGGAAGCCCTGGGCCACAACGTGCCGCGGGTGCTGATGCTGGTGTTCGGCAGTGGCTGCGGCCTGGCCGGGTTGGCGGGCGTGATCGGCGGGGTGACCTTCGTGACCGAGCCCTCGATGGCCACCATCGTCGGCAGCATCATCTTCGTGGTGGTGGTGGTCGGCGGCATGGGCTCGCTGGCCGGGGCCTTCGTCGCCTCGCTGCTCATCGGCCTGCTGCAGACACTGCCGCTGACGGTGGACAAGAGCCTGGCCGATGCCGCGCGCGCCATCGGCTGGGCCGTGACCGACGCCAATTTTGCTTATCCGATCCTGAAGATCACGCTGGCCCAGGCAGCGCCTATCCTGCCCTACCTGCTGCTGGTGCTGATCCTGATCTTCCGGCCCAAGGGCCTGCTGGGAACACGTGAAGGTTGACGCGCTGATGGGACGCAATCACGAAGGGCGGTCGCGCTACCGCTTCAAGCCCTGGAACGTCGGGCGCTGGGTGCTGTGGGGCTTGTTCGCCCTGGTGCTGGTGGTGTCGCCGCTGATCTGGAAGTCGGGCTTCGCGCTGACCATGCTCAGCCAGATGGGCATCGCCATCATCGCCTGCCTGGCCTACAACATCCTGCTTGGGCAGGGCGGCATGCTCAGCTTCGGGCACGCGGTCTACACGGGCCTGGGCAGCTTCCTGGCCATCCACACCATGAACAAGATCGCCGCCGGCGCGATCTGGCTGCCGATGAGCATGGTGCCGCTGGCGGGCGCCCTGGGCGGCCTGTTCTTCGCGGCCCTGCTGGGTTATGTGACGACGAAGAAGGCCGGCACGCCCTTCGCGATGATCACCCTGGGCATCGGCGAGCTGGTCTGGAGCATGTCGCTGATGATCCCCGAGTTCTTCGGCGGCGAAGGTGGCATCAGCAGCAACCGCGTGGTGGGCGAGCCCTTCTTCGGCATCACCTTCGGGCCGCAGATCCAGGTGTATTACCTGATCGCGGTCTACTGCTTCGTCTGCACCGCTCTGATGTTCGCGCTGACGCGCACGCCTTTGGGCCGCATGCTCAACGCCGTGCGCGACAACCCCGAGCGCGTGGAGTTCGTGGGCTACAGCACGCAGCGGGTGCGCTACATCGCCTTCATGATCTCGGGCATGTTCTCGGGCATCGCCGGCGGTCTGGCGGCCGTGAACTTCGAGCTCGTCACGGCCGAGGTGGTGAATGCCCACCGCTCGGGCGCCTACCTGCTCTTCGTGTTCCTGGGCGGGGCGATGTTCTTCATCGGCCCGATCATCGGCGCCGTGCTGATGGTGGTGGCGCTGGTGCTCTTGTCTGAGCTCACGCCGGCCTGGCAGCTCTACATGGGCCTGGTCTTCGTCTTCATGGTGATGTACGCCCCGGGCGGCATCAGCAGCCTGATCATGATGAACTTGCGCGTGGCCTCCTTCGGCAAGCTGCGGCCGCTGCTGGCCAGCTACCTGGCCCTGGCCGGCACCGCGCTGACCATGCTGGTGGGCGCGGGCGCGATGGTGGAGATGGTCTACCACCTGCAGCTCAACGAGGCCCTGGGCCCCGAGCTGAAGTACATGGGCGCCTCGCTCAACGCCAAGGGCTTCGACAGCTGGTTCGGTGCGTGTTTCATCCTGGCCGTGGGCATCGCGATGTTCGAGCTGACACGCCGGCAGTTCGCGCGCCAGTGGGGCCAGACGCAGGAAGAGATCGAAAAAGAGATCAAGCGCCGGGAGGCCGCGCTGTGAGCGACAAGAACAACACGAAGTCGGAGTTCGCCGTCGAGCTGCGCGACGTGCGCAAGAGTTTCGGCAAGACCGAGATCATCCGCGGCGCCAGCCTGGCCGTGCGGCCCGGCGAGCGCGTGGCCATCATCGGCCCCAACGGCGCCGGCAAGAGCACGCTCTTCAACCTGATCAGCGGCCGCTTCGGCAGCACCAGCGGCGACATCCTGCTGCACGGGCAGAAGATCGACGGCCTGAAGCCCTACGAGATCACGCGCCGCGGTCTGGCGCGCAGCTTCCAGGTGAGCAACCTCTTCACGCGCCTGAGCGTCTTCGAGAACCTGCGCTGCGCCGTGCTGTGGAGCCTGGGCTACAAGTACAGCTTCTGGCGTTTCCTTGCCGACGCCAAAGACGCCAATGACCGCGCCGAAGAGGTGATGGACATGATCAAGCTGCACAAGCGGCGCGACGTGCTGGCCATGAACCTCACCTACGCCGAGCAGCGCGCGCTGGAGATCGGCATCACCATCGCCGGTGGCGCCGATGTGGTGTTGCTGGACGAACCCACGGCCGGCATGAGCAAGAGCGAAACCTCGCGCTTCGTGAACCTGATCCGCGACGTGACGGTAGGCAAGACCCTGCTGACCGTGGAGCACGACATGGGCGTGGTCTTCGGCCTGGCCGACAAGATCGCGGTGCTGGTCTACGGCGAGGTCATCGCCTTCGACGTGCCCGAGGCCGTGCGCGCCAATGCGCGGGTGCAAGAGGCTTATCTCGGCAGCGTTCTGGCCGATGCGCAAGCCGAAGCCGCCGGGCACTGAGAAGCACGGACAAGCAGATGCTGAACCTGAACAACGTCCACGCCTTCTACGGCAAGAGCCACGTGCTGCACGGGGTGAACTTCGAGGTCAAGCCGGGCGAAATCGTCTCGCTGCTGGGCCGCAACGGCTCGGGCCGCAGCACCACGGTCAAGGCCATCATGGGCCTGGTCGATTGCACCGGCAGCGTCAAGTTCAAAGGTGGCGAGATGCTGGGCCTGAAGGCCTTCGAGATCGCGCACGCGGGCCTGGGCTACGTGCCCGAGAACCGCGACATTTTCCCCACGCTCACGGTGCACCAGAACCTGCTGCTCGGGCAGAAGAGCGGTGCGAAGAACAGCCGCTGGAACTTCGACGACATGTACACGATGTTCCCGCGCCTGAAGGAGCGGCAGCACACCGAGGCCGGCGTGCTGAGCGGCGGCGAGCAGCAGATGCTGACACTCTGCCGCACGCTGATGGGCGACCCGGAACTCATCATGATCGACGAGCCCACCGAAGGCCTGGCGCCGAAGATCGTGGAACTGGTGGCCGAGTACCTGCGCGAACTCAAGCGCCGTGGCATCAGCGTGCTGCTGGTGGAGCAGAAGCTGACCATCGCGCTCGAAGTGGCCGACCGGTGCTTGGTGATGGGGCACGGCCAGATCGTGTTCGAAGGCACCGCCGCCGATCTGCGCGCCAACACCTACATCCGCAAGGAGTGGCTGGAGGTGTGAGCCCCCAGGCTTGTCGCTACGCGCCTTCGCCACCCCCACACCCAAACATCGGGGCTCTGGCAGCGGCCCGGCGAAGCCGGTTCCGCGCCAGGACTTGATCCCGCGGCGTATCGTGCTTGTCGCTGCTGCGACATGAAGCCGTCGCACGCGAACCCTAGAATCGAACGACCGTTCTATTTCAGCCGGAAGGAGCCAGCATGGGCGCCCAGTACGAAGTTCGCGGCAATGTGGCCGTGCTCACCCTCGACAACCCGCCGGTCAATGGCCTGGGTTTTGACACCCGCGTGCAGCTGGCCCAGGGCGTGGAACGCGCGGTGGCCGATGCGGCCGTGGCGGCCATCGTCGTCACCGGCGCCGGCAAGGCCTTCTCGGGCGGTGCCGACATCAAAGAGTTCGGCTCGCCGAAGTCCATCGCCGAGCCCAACTTGCTGAGCCTGATCAAGCTGCTGGAAGACTGCCCCAAGCCCGTGGTGGCGGCCGTGCACAGCGTGTGCATGGGCGGCGGGCTGGAGCTGGCCCTGGGCGCGCACTACCGCGTGGCGGCGCCGGGCACCAACGTGGCCTTGCCCGAAGTGAAGATCGGCCTCATCCCAGGTGCCGGCGGCACGCAGCGCCTGCCGCGCGTGCTGGGTGTGGAGACCGCACTCAACATGATCGTCAGCGGCGAACCCGTGAAGAGCGAGCTGCTCGCCGGCCTGCCGGGCCAGAAGCTCTTCGACAAGATCATCGAAGGCAACCTGCTCGACGGCGCCATCGCCTTCGCGGCCGAGGTGGCCGCCAAGCCCGGCCCGCACCCGCGTGTGCGCGACTACAAGGTCACCCACCGCGACCCCGACGCCTACTTCGGCTTCGCCCGCAACATGGTCAAGGGCATGGCCAAGAACTTCCCTGCGCCCGTGAAGTGCGTGGACGCGGTGGAAGCCTGCGTCAAGAAGAAGTTCGACGAGGGCATGCTCTACGAGCGCGAGACCTTCCTCGCACTGATGCTCACGCCCGAGTGCAAGGCGCTGCGCCACGCTTTCTTCGGCGAGCGTGCCGCGAGCAAGATTCCTGATGTGCCGGAAGACACCCCGCAGCGCAAGATCGAGAAAGTGGCCGTCATCGGCGCCGGCACCATGGGTGGCGGCATCGCGATGAACTTCCTCAACGCCGGCGTGCCGGTGGTGATGCTGGAGATGAAGCCCGAAGCGCTGGACCGCGGCGTGGCCACCATCCGCAAGAACTACGACGCGCAGGTCAAGAAGGGCAAGCTCAAGCAGGACAAGCTCGATGCCCGCATGGCGCTCCTGAGCACCACGCTGAACTACGCCGACATCGCCAGCGCCGACCTCGTGATCGAGGCCGTGTTCGAGGAGATGGGCGTCAAGGAAAAGGTGTTCAAGACGCTGGACGAGGTGATGAAGCCCGGCGCCATCCTCGCCAGCAACACCAGCACGCTGGACGTGAACGCTATCGCCGCCTTCACGAAGCGCCCGCAAGACGTGGTGGGCATGCACTTCTTCAGCCCCGCCAACGTGATGAAGCTGCTGGAGGTGGTGCGCGGCGAGAAGACCGCGAAGGACGTGCTCGCCACGGTGATGGCCATCGGCAAGAAGATCCGCAAGACCGCGGTGGTGTCGGGCGTGTGCGACGGCTTCATCGGCAACCGCATGATCGAGCAGTACAGCCGCCAGGCCGGCTTTCTGCTGGAAGAAGGCTGTACGCCGGCGCAGGTGGACAAGGCAGTCGAGAAGTTCGGCTTCGCGATGGGTCCCTTCCGCATGGGCGACCTGGCAGGCAACGACATCGGCTGGGCCATCCGCAAGCGCCGCTACGTCGAGAAGCCGCACATGCGCTACAGCAAGACCGCCGACTTGCTGTGCGAGCTGGGCCGTTATGGCCAAAAGACCCAAGCGGGCTGGTACGACTACGTGCCCGGCAAACGCGACGCCATTCCCTCCAAGCTGGTGGAGGAGATGATCGCGAAGCACCGCGAAGAGATCGGCGTGAAGCCGCGCAAGATCAGCGACGACGAGATCGTGCACCGGCTGGTGTATTCGCTGGTCAACGAGGCCGCGAAGATCCTGGAAGAGGGTATTGCGAGCAAAGCAAGTGACATCGACATGGTCTACCTCACCGGCTACGGCTTCCCGCTCTTCCGCGGCGGCCCGATGTGCTACGCCGACAGCCAGGGCCTCTTCAACGTCGTGCAGACGATGAAGAAGTTCGCGGCCAACCCGCTCGACGACGCCAGCTTCTGGGAGCCCGCGCCCTTGCTGGCCAAGCTGGCCGCCGAGAGCAAGAGCTTTACCTGATCCAGCGCTGAAGGAACACACACCATGAGCCGAGCCGTCATCGTCTCCACCGCCCGCACCCCGCTCTGCAAGAGCTGGAAAGGCGCCTTCAACATGACCCATGGCGCCACGCTGGGCGGCCATGCCGTGCAGGCTGCCGTGGCCCGCGCCGGCATCGCCCCCGAGGAGGTGGACGACGTCATCATGGGCTGCGCCAACCCCGAGGGCGCCACCGGCGCCAACATCGCGCGCCAGATCGCGCTGCGCGCGGGCCTGCCCATCACCACCAGCGGCCTGACGGTCAACCGCTTCTGCAGCAGCGGGCTGCAGACCATCGCGCTGGCCGCACAGCGCATCATCGCCGGCGAGGCCGACATCTATGTGGCCGGTGGCGTGGAGAGCATCTCCTGCGTGCAGCAGGAAATGAACACGCACATGATGCGCGACCCCTGGCTGCAGGAAAAGAAGCCCGAGATCTACTGGAACATGCTGCAGACGGCCGAGCAGGTGGCCAAGCGCTACAACATCAGCCGCGAGCGCATGGACCACTACGGCGCCGCCAGCCAGCAGAAGGCCACGGCCGCGCTGGAAGCGGGCCTCTTCAAGGCCGAGATCGCCCCCATCACCGTGACGGCGGGCGTGGCCGATGCCGTGATGGGCCTGCGCAGCAAGGAAGTCACCGTCGAGAACGACGAAGGCATCCGCGCGGGCACCACGTATGAGGGCATCTGCGGCATCCGCCCGGCCATGCCCGGTGGTGTCATCAGCGCCGGCAACGCCAGCCAGTTCAGCGACGGCGGCGGCGCCTGCGTGGTGATGGACGAGACCGTGGCCGAGCGCAAAGGCCTGAAACCCCTCGGCCGTTTCCTCGGTTTCGCCGTGGCCGGCTGCGAGCCCGACGAAATGGGCATCGGCCCCGTCTTCGCCGTGCCCAAGGTGCTGAAGAAGCTGGGCCTGACGGTGGCCGACATCGACCTGTGGGAACTGAACGAAGCCTTCGCCGTGCAGGTGCTGTACTGCGCCGACACCTTGGGCATCCCGATGGACCGGCTGAACGTCAACGGCGGCGCCATCGCCGTGGGCCACCCGTATGGCGTGAGCGGCCAGCGCCTGACGGGCCATGCGCTCATCGAAGGCAAGCGCCGCGGCGCCAAGCGTGTGGTCGTCACCATGTGCATCGGTGGCGGCATGGGGGCGGCTGGCGTGTTCGAGGTGCTGTGATGCGGCGGGTGGCGGGGCTGGCGCTGGCTCTGGCGGCCGCACTGCCGGCCTGGGCGCAGTCACCGGCCTCGCCGCAGGACTCGGGCCGCCAGTTCGAGGCCGGCCGCGGCGCCGAACTGCAGCAATGGCAGTGGCGCGCGCAGCGCGGCGTGGAGTTGACGCCGGCGCAGAAGGCGGTCGACGCCGTGCAGCAGGCCATCGGCAAACGCGACTGTCCCGGCGCCGTGGCCGCGCTGAATGCCGGCCTGGCCAAGGCCTACCCCGAGATCTACACGCTGGCCGGCGCGCTCTACGAAGAAGGTGTGTGTGTGCGCCCGAACTGGGACCGCGCTGTCGGCCTGTACGAACGCGCCATCGCCCAGCAGCACCCGGGCGTCACCGCGCGTCTGGCCGCGGGCTACGCCAGCGCTGCGGGCGGCAAGGATCTCGCCGCCGCCGTGTGGTGGGCCGCACGCGCCCGCACCGCCATGCCCGCGCCTTGTGCCGAGGTGGCCCCGCTGGCCGCGGATGCCGACAAGTTCATCGCCGCGCTGCAGGCCTGGCCCGCCGGGCGCCTGGAGGCCTGCGCTTACGCTGCGGCGGTGATGGCCAGCGTGCAGGCCGATCTGGAACAGCCCGATCTGGCCAGCAGCTTGGGCATGGCCGGCACGGTGGTGTTGCGCTTCACGCCGGCCGAAGGCCGCATCGAGATACAGGACGACGGCATCGACGCGCCGCCGGCCGCCGGCCTGGTGGTGGCGGGCTCGGCGCAGGACAGCGAGCGCCGCGCCTCGCGCCGCGCTTTCCTGGCCGAGCTGCGCGCCTCGGCCGACCGCGCGCTCAAGCGCTACGCCAAGCCCGCCGTGGTGCCGGCCGAATGGCGGGTGGAGGCGCGGCATGTCTTCGCCGCCGCGCGCTGAGCCGCACGGCTCGGTGCTGGCGCCGCTGCTCGTCCACACCCGCGCGGTGAAAAACCGCCGGGGCTGAAGCGGCCGGCGCGGCACGCCCACTACCGTTCCCCTGGACCCGCCATGCGCGACACCCTCGACTTCCTGCTCCACGATTGGCTGCGCACCGGCACGCTGCTGCAGCGGCCGCGTTTTGCCGACCACACACCCGAGACCTTCGCGCAGGTGCTGGACACCTGCGAGCGCATCGCGCGCGAGAAGTTCGCGCCCTTCAACCGCCTGGCCGACACGCAGGAGCCCCACTTCGATGGCGAGCGTGTGCACCTGCCGCAAGCCACGCACGAGGCGCTGGCCGCGTACGTGGAATCGGGCATGTTGGCCGCGGCGCAAGACTTCGAGATCGGCGGCATGCAGCTGCCCTGCGTCATCGAGATGGCGGCCAACGCCTTCTTCAGCCGCGCCAGTGTGGCCATGGGCGGCTACGCCATGCTCACCAGCGGCAACGCCAGCCTGCTGATGGCACACGGCACGCCGCTGCAGCGCGAGGTCTTCGCGAAGAACGAGTTCGCCGGCCGCTGGTTCGGCACCATGTGCCTGAGCGAGCCGCAGGCCGGCAGCAGCCTGAGCGACATCGCCACGCGCGCCGTGCCGGATGGCGAGGGTTTCGAGGCCGACGCCCTGGGCCCGCGTTACCGCCTGCGCGGCAACAAGATGTGGATCAGCGGCGGCGAGCACGAGATCACCGAGAACATCGTGCACCTGGTGCTGGCGAAGATCCCGGGGCCCGACGGCAAGCTGGTGGCGGGCACCAAGGGCATCTCGCTGTTCATCGTGCCGAAGAAGCTGGTGGACACGAAGGGTGAACTCACCGGCGAGCGCAACGATGTCGCGCTGGCCGGCCTGAACCACAAGCTGGGTTACCGCGGCACCACCAACACGCTGCTGAACTTCGGTGAAGGGCGTTTCCCGGTGCGCGGCGAAGCTGGGGCCGTGGGCTATCTCGTGGGCCAGCCCGGCGAGGGCCTGCGCTGCATGTTCCACATGATGAACGAGGCGCGCATCGGCGTCGGCCTGGGTGCGGTGATGCTGGGCATGGCGGGCTACGAAGCGAGCCTGGCCTATGCGCGCCAGCGCAGCCAGGGCCGGCCCATCACCGGCGCCGGCAAAGACGCCACGCAGCCGCCCGTGCCGCTGGTGGAACACGCGGACGTGAAACGCATGCTGCTGGCCCAGAAGGCCTATGCCGAAGGCGGCCTCGCGCTGGCGCTGTACTGCGCGCGCCTGGTGGACGAGTTGCACACCGGTGATGAGGCCGCGCGTTCAGAGGCCGGCCTGCTGCTGGAGGTGCTGACGCCGATTGCCAAGAGCTGGCCCAGCGAGTGGTGCCTGGAGGCCAACAGCCTGGCCATCCAGGTGCTGGGCGGTTATGGCTACACGCGCGATTTCCCGGTGGAACAGTACTGGCGCGACAACCGCCTGAACATGATCCACGAGGGCACGCACGGCATCCAGGGCCTGGACCTGCTGGGCCGCAAGGTGGTGATGAAGGGCGGCGAGGGCCTGCGCCTGCTGGCGCTGCGCATGGCCGACACCGCCCAGCGCGCCGGCCAGGTGGAAGGCCTGGCCGAGCCGGCCAATGCGCTGAGCGGCGCGCTGCAAAAGCTGGGCGCCGCCACCAAGGCCGCTTGGGCCACGGGCGTGCCCGAAGAGGCCCTGGCCAATGCCACGCCCTACCTGCAGGCCTTCGGCCACGTGGTGCTGGCCTGGCTGTGGCTGGACGTGGCGCTGGCCGCAGAAGAATCGAAAGAACACGCAGCGCTCAAGCCCGGCAAGCGCGCTGCTATGCGCTACTTCTACGCTTTCGAGCTGCCCAAGATCGACGCCTGGCTGGGCCCCGTGGCGCGGCGCGAGCCGCTGCTGCGCGAGATGCAGGACGCTTGGTTCTGAAGGCCCCAGCGCAGCGTTCGCGGCCAAGCTTTGGCGCATGATGGCCCCATGAAAACCTCCACTGTCGAAGCCTGGGTCTGGATCCTGATGTACGCCGGCCTGCTCACCGCGGCCATCGGCCTGTTCGTGCAGCGCGGCGGCGGCGACGCCCTGGGCTGGACGCTGATGACTGTCGGTGGCCTGGCCGCGGCGGCGGGCGCCGCGCTGGTGGTGCTGCGCTCACGCATGAACAACAAAGATTGACACCCCACAGGAGACGCTGATGAGCACCCCGATCTCGAAACTCTTCGACCTCACCGGCCAGGTGGCCCTGGTCACTGGCGGCTCGCGCGGCCTGGGCCTGCAGATGGCCGAAGCCCTGGGCGAAGCCGGCGCCAAGGTGATGCTGGTCTCGCGCAAGGCGGCCGACCTGGAAGAAGCCGCGGCCCACCTCTCGGCCAAAGGCATCGACGCACGCTGGATCGCCGCCGACGCCAGCAAGCCCGAAGAAGTGCAGCGTGTGGTCGAGGAGACCATGCACCGCCTGGGCCAGATCGACATCCTCATCAACAACGCCGGCGCCACCTGGGGCGCGCCCACCGAGGACTACCCGCTGGAGGCCTGGGACAAGGTGATGAACCTGAACATCCGCAGCCTCTTCCTCTTCGCGCAGGCGGTGGGCAAGGCCAGCATGATTCCGCGCAGAAGCGGCCGCATCATCAACGTGGCCAGCATCGCGGGCCTGAGTGGCAGCATCGATGTGAAGTTCATCGCCTACGGCACCAGCAAGGGCGCGGCGGTGAACTTCACGCGCACGCTGGCCGGTGAGTGGGGCGCCTACGGCATCACCGTCAACGCGCTGGCGCCGGGCTTCTTCCCGAGCAAGATGACCAAGGGCGTGCTGGAGCACTTCGGCGCCGACAAGCTGGCCGCCGGCGCGCCGCTGAAGCGCCTGGGCGACGACGACGACCTCAAGGGCGCGGTGTTGCTGTTTGCCAGCGCCGCGGGCAAACACATCACCGGGCAGATCCTGGCGGTGGACGGTGGCGTGAGCGCCGTGCACGGCGGCGGCTGAAGCCAGGCGCTTCTTTCGGAATTGAAGCGATGGAATTCAAGGTCCACATCCCCTTCGTGCAACTGCTGGGCATGCGCCTGGAGCGCATGGCCGCCGGCGAGGCCGAGATCCACATGGACCTGCGCGAAGAGTTCACCAACAGCTGGGGCGTGGCCCACGGCGGCGTGACGATGACGCTGCTGGACGTGGTGATGGCCCACGCCGCGCGCAGCGCCGACACGCCCGAAGGCGAGCCGCTGCCGGGTGTGGTGACCATCGAGATGAAGACCAGCTTCATGCGCCCCGGCCTGGGCACGCTGGTGGCCACGGGCAAGCGGCTGCACCGAACGGCATCGATGGCTTTCTGCGAAGGCTCTGTGCACGACACCCAAGGCTTGCTGATTGGTCACGCCAGCGGCACCTTCAAATACCTCAAGGGTTTGCCTGTTGGCGGCAAACGCATCCAGAAGTTGAACGCTTCCGATTGAAGAAAGAACCCGTGATGACTGAAATGAACCAGCGCATCGTGCTTGCCTCGCGCCCGCAAGGCGAGGCCAGCGTCGACAACTTCCGACTGGAGACCGTGCCCCTGCCGGCCTTGCAGGACGGCCAAGTGCTCGTGCGCCAGCACTTCCTGAGCCTGGATCCCTACATGCGCATGCGCATGAACGACGCCAAGAACTACGCCGCGCCGCAGCCGCTGGACGAGGTGATGATCGGCGGCACCGTGGGCGTGGTGGCCGAGTCGCGCCACCCCGGCTACGCCGCCGGCGACAGTGTGGTCGGCATGGGCGGCTGGCAGCACTGGGCCGTGTTCGACGCCGCGCAGCCCGGCGCGTTGCGCAAGGTGGATGCGACGCGCATCCCGCTCTCGGCCTACCTGGGCGCGGTGGGCATGCCGGGCGTCACGGCCTGGGTGGGCCTGGTGCACTTCATCGAGCCGAAGGAAGGCGAGACCATCGTGGTGGACGCCGCCAGCGGCGCCGTGGGCAGCGTGGTGGGCCAGCTGGCCAAGGCGCGCGGCTGCCGTGCGGTGGGCATCGCCGGCGGCGCCGACAAGTGCGCCTACGTCGTTGAAGAACTCGGCTTCGACGCCTGCATCGACTACAAGCAGCACCGCGAACCCGCCGCTCTGGCCGCGGCGCTGGACGCTGCCGCGCCCAAGGGCGTGGACGGCCTGTTCGAGAACGTCGGCGGCACCATCTTCGACGTGGTGCTCTCGCGCATGAACGCCTTCGGCCGCGTGGCGCTGTGCGGTTTGATCTCGGGTTACGACGGCCAATCGCTGGCCATCAACAACGCCCGCCTGCTGCTCACGCAGCGCCTGCGCCTGCAGGGTTTCATCGTCAGCGAACACATGCACCTGTGGCCGCCGGCGCTGAAGGAACTGGGCGGCCTGGTGGCCGGCGGGCAGCTGAAGTTCCGCGAGACCATGGCGCCCGACCTGGCCGCCGCGCCCGAGGCTTTTCTCGGCCTGCTCAAGGGCCGCAACTTCGGCAAGCAGCTGGTGAAGCTGGCATGAAGTGGTGGTACGGGCGCTTTGCGGCGCTCAGCGTGGGTGATCTCTACGACGCGCTGGCCTTGCGCTCGCAGGTGTTCGTGGTGGAGCAGCACTGCGTCTTCCTCGATGCCGACGGCGCCGACCGCGACAGCGCCCATTTGCTGGGGCGTGACGAGGCCGGCGTGCTGCAGGCCTACCTGCGCGTGGTGGACCCGGGTGTGAAGTACGCCGAGCCTTCGATAGGCCGCGTCATCACCTCCGAATCCACGCGCGGCAGCGGCCTGGGCCATGCGCTCATCGCCGAGGGCATTGCACGTTGCCGCGAGGCCTGGCCGGGCCAGCCCATCCGCATCGGCGCGCAATCGCGCCTGGAAAATTTCTACGCCCGCCACGGCTTCGTGCGCGAAGGCGATGACTACATCGAAGACGGCATCCCGCACTGCGAGATGCTGCTGCCCGGAGACAAAACCGCATGAACGACGAACTGATCCTTCACCACTACGACGGCTCGCCGTTTTCAGAGAAGGTGCGCCTGATGCTGGGCTTCAAGGGCCTGGCATGGCGTTCGGTGAAAGTGCCGGTGATCCTGCCCAAGCCCGACGTGGTGGCGCTCACCGGCGGCTACCGCAAGACGCCCTTCATGCAGGTGGGCGCCGACGTCTACTGCGACACCGCGCTCATCGCGCGGCTGCTGGAAGCCCGCGCGCCCACACCGCGGCTCTTCCCGCCGCACCTGCCGCTGGCGCCGCAGTTCGCGCAGTGGGCCGACAGCACGATGTTCTGGACCGCCGCGCCCTACACGCTGCAGCCCGCCGGCGCCGCACACCGGTTTGCCGGTGCGCCGCCCGAGGTGGTGAAGGCCTTCGTGGCCGACCGCGCCGCCATGACCACCGGCATGACGCGCCAGACCGTGGCCGATGCCACCGTGAACCTGCGTGCGCAGCTGGCCGCGTTGGAAGCGCAACTGGTCGGCGGTGGGCCTTACCTTTTCGGTGATGTGAGCATCGCCGACTTCTCGGTGGCGCACTGCGTGTGGTTCGTCGCCAGCGGCGGGCCGGTGGTGGGCGAGATCCTGAATGGCTTCCCGGCGCTGCAGCGCTGGTTCGCCGGCATGCAGGTCTTCGGCCACGGCCAGCCCGAGAAGCTGGGCAGCGCCGAGGCCATTGCCATCGCGGCAGCGGCCTCGGCCGCCGGCCAGTACGCGCCTTGTGCGGTGCAGCCCGGCTTGGGCTTCGAGGCGGGCGAGGCCCTGACTGTCGCCGCCATCGATTACGCCCGCGACACCGTGGCCGGCACGCTGGTGGGCTTGAACGCGCAAGAGGTGGTGATCCGCCGCACGGATGAACGTGCGGGCACGGTGCACGTGCACTTCCCGCGCCACGGTTTCCAGATCAAGAAAGAAGCAGCATGAGCGAACAAGCACAAGGCGGCGTGGCCGTCATCACCGGCGCGGCTTCGGGCTTCGGCCTGGAGGCCAGCCGCATCGCCGCGGCGCGCGGCATGGCCGTGGTGATGGCCGATGTGCAGGCCGAGGCGCTGGAGCGCGCCGCGGCCGAGATCCGCAGCCTGGGCGCCCGTGTGCTGCCCTTCCGCCTGGACGTGAGCAAGGCCGCCGAGGTGGAAGCCCTGGCCGCCGCCACGCTGGCCGCCTTCGGCACGCCCAGCTTTGTGTTCAACAACGCGGGCGTGGGCGCCGGCGGGCTGATCTGGGAGCACACGCTGAAGGACTGGGAGTGGGTGATCGGCGTCAACCTCATGGGCGTGGCCCACGGTGTGCGCGTGTTCACGCCGCTGATGCTGGCGGCGGCCGAAAAGGACCCCAGCTTCCGCGGCCACATCGTCAACACCGCCAGCATGGCCGGGCTGCTGAACGCGCCCAACATGGGCGTTTACAACGTCACCAAACACGCGGTGGTGGCGATGAGCGAGACGCTCTACCAAGACCTGGCGCTGGTGAGCACGCAGGTGCAGGCCCACGTGCTGTGCCCGTTTTTTGTGCCCACGGGCATCCACCAGAGCGAGCGCAACCGGCCGGCCGAGTTCAAGGCAGCCACCGCGCCCACGCGCAGCCAGCTCATCGCCCAGGCGATGAGCGACCAGGCCGTCACGCGCGGCAAGGTCACGGCCGCACAGGTAGCGCAGAACGTCTTCAACGCGATGGACGAAGGCCGCTTCTACATCTACAGCCACCCGCAGGCGCTGGCCAGCGTGCAGGTGCGGCTGGAAGACATCATGACGCCGCGCAATCCGACC
Organism: uncultured beta proteobacterium; assembly: GCA_963788035.1. Classification (GTDB taxonomy): domain Bacteria; phylum Pseudomonadota; class Gammaproteobacteria; order Burkholderiales; family Burkholderiaceae_C; genus Rubrivivax. The sequence continues at coordinate 174,026 of CAWBFC010000005.1, read as the reverse complement.
AGCCCGTTTGCGGCCAAGCCCGAGATTGGCGAGCAGTTGCGCGCTGCCTTGCGCGGCTGAACCCCACTGAGGGCGGCGTTCAGCAGCCCAGTGCCAGCGCCTGCAGCGGCCGCGCGCTGCCGGCCTCGGTGAGGACGAAGGCCACCCGGCGAGGATGGCGCGGGTCGCCGCTGGAGACCGTCAAGCTCGCCTGCAAGCCGGCAGCAGCCGTCCAGGGCGGCACGGGCTGGTACAGGCGCACCACGTGGTCGTGCTGCAGTTCGCGGCCGCTGTTTTCGCCCGCCGTCACGCGGCTTTGGTGTTGGTCTTCCAGCACGGCCCAGTAGCCCGCCCATCGCGCACCCGTGTTCGGCAGGGCGGCCACGTTCACACGCACGGCGTCGCCCTGGCGCTCCAGCGTCAAGGCCGGTGCCGGGCCGGCGTTGGGCTTGGGCAGCTGGGGCCAGCGCTGCCAGTCTTGTCCGTTGGCCACCACCTGCGGCGTGTAGACCTGCGTCCGGCCGGCCTGCTGAGCCAGTTGATGCTGGCGGGCGGTGTAGGCGGGGTTGCCGAAGCGGTCGGGCCAGCCCAGGCGGTCCCAGTAGGTGACATGGAAGGCCAGGGGCAGCACATCGGCCCGGCCCCGCAGCGTGGACAGCCAGCGGTCGGCCGGCGGGCAGGAGCTGCAGCCTTCCGAGGTGTAGAGCTCCACCACCGTGGGCGCGATGGGGCCGGAACGGGCGCTGCAGGCCGCGCCCGTGGCCAGCGCCACCGCGGGGCCGAGTGCCGCGGCCAACAGAAAGAAGCTTCGCATGATCGTCTTCTCGCAGCCCTGGGAAGGGGCCCTTGGGTTGGGTCGTCCACCGCGGCCCGCGCCTTACAGCGGCGGACCAGCGGCTACGATGCCACGATGTCCTTTCCCGCAAACCTTGTCGCCGTCATCGGCGGTGGCCCGGCCGGCCTGATGGCCGCCGAAACCCTGGCCGCAGCCGGCCACGCTGTCGAGGTCTTCGACGCCATGCCCTCGGTGGGGCGCAAGTTCCTGCTGGCGGGCAAGGGCGGCTTGAACCTGACGCACAGCGAGTCCTTCGAGCCTTTTGTGGGTCGCTATGCCGAGCGCGCAATCACCTTGCGCCCGCTGCTGCAGGCTTTCGACGGCGAGGCCCTGCGTGCCTGGGCCGCAGCCTTGGGCGTGAGCACCTTCGTCGGCAGCTCGGGCCGCGTGTTCCCCACCGACCTGAAAGCCGCGCCGCTGCTGCGTGCCTGGCTGCACCGCCTGCGCGAGCGTGGCGTGCGTTTCCACATGCGCCACCGCTGGCTGGGCTGGGCCGAGGGCGAGGCCGGCGTGCTCCGTTTCCAGGCGCCGGCCGGTGAGGTGCGTGTGCAGCCCGCCGCCACCGTGCTGGCCTTGGGCGGCGCCAGCTGGCCGCAGCTGGGCAGCGACGGCGCCTGGGTGCCGCTGCTGGCGGCGCAGGGCGTGGCGCTGGCGCCGCTGCGGCCGTCGAACTGCGGTTTCGATGTCGCGTGGAGCGAACACTTCGCCAGCCGCCATGCCGGCCAGCCGCTGAAGGGCGTGGCTTTGCACTTCGAAGGCTGGCAGCAGGCCGGCGAGTGCGTGGTCACGGCCGGCGGCGTGGAAGGCAGCCTGGTCTACGCAGCTTCAGCGCGTTTGCGCGAAGCCATCGCGCGCGATGGCAGCGCCACTTTCCAGCTCGACCTGCTGCCGCAGCGAACGCTCGCCTGGGTGCAGGCCGAGCTGGCGCATCCGCGCGGGCCGCGTTCACTTTCCACGCACCTGAAAACGCGGTTGAAGCTCGAAGGCGTGAAGGCCGGCCTGCTGTGGGAAACCGTGCCCAAGGCCGACCAGACCGACCCCGCCAAGCTCGCCGCCGCCATCAAGGCGCTGCCCGTGCGTGTGCAGGCGCCGCGGCCCATCGCCGAGGCCATCAGCACGGCCGGCGGCGTGCCTTTCGAGGCGATGGATGGCGGCCTGATGCTGCGCCAGCGCCCCGGCCTGTTCTGCGCCGGGGAGATGCTGGATTGGGAGGCCCCCACAGGCGGTTACCTGCTCACGGCCTGCTTCGCCAGCGGCCGCGCCGCGGGGCAGGGCGCTGCTGCCTGGCTGGCGGCCGGTGGCGCCGGTGCCCCGGGAGCCGCCGCTTAAACTGCGCAGCTTCGTTTTCCTTGGCCGCCTGCCTGCGCAGGCCCTGTGTTTCTTGGACAAGATCCTGCTGCAAATCGCCGCCGAGCTCAAAGCCCGGCCGGCCCAGATCCAGGCCGCCGTCGAACTGCTGGACGGTGGCGCCTCGGTGCCCTTCATCGCGCGTTACCGCAAAGAGGCCACCGACGGTCTCGACGACATCCAGCTGCGTGAACTTGAAGCCCGCCTGGCCTACCTGCGCGAGCTGGAAGACCGCCGCGAGGCCGTGCTCAAGAGCATCGAAGAGCAGGGCAAGCTCACGCCCGCACTGCGCGCGCTGATCCTCGCTGCGCCCACGAAGCAGGAGCTGGAAGACCTCTACCTGCCCTACAAGGTGAAGCGCCGCACCAAGGGCCTGATCGCGCGTGAAGCCGGCCTGGAGCCGCTGGCCGACAAGCTCTTCGCCGACCCCACGCTCGACCCCCAGGCCGAAGCGGCCGCCTTTCTCAACCCGGAGGCTGGCTTCGCCGACACGTACGCCGTGCTGGACGGCGTGCGCGACTTGCTGAGCGAGCGCTGGGCCGAAGACGCCGTGCTGGTGGGCAAGCTGCGCGAGTGGCTGTGGGCCGAAGGCCAGCTGCAGAGCAAGCTGGTGGACGGCAAGGACGGCACGCATGCCGACGCCGCCAAGTTCCGCGACTACTTCGACTACGCCGAGCCCATCCGCACGGTGCCCAGCCACCGTGCGCTGGCCGTCTTCCGCGGCCGCACGCAGGAGTGGCTGGACGCCAAGCTCATCCTCGATGAAGAAGTGGTGCCCGGGCAACCGACCTTGGCCGAAGGCCGCATCGCCCTGCACCTGGGCTGGCGCCACAGCAAGCGTTCGGCGGATGAACTGATCCGCAAGACCGTCGCCTGGACCTGGAAGGTCAAGCTCTCGCTCTCGCTGGAACGCGACCTCTTCAGCCGCCTGCGCGAAGAAGCCGAAGGTGTGGCCATCAAGGTCTTCGCCGACAACCTGCGCGACCTGCTGCTGGCTGCACCGGCCGGCAAGCGTGTGGTGATGGGCCTGGACCCCGGCATCCGCACCGGCGTGAAAGTGGCCGTGGTCAGCGACACCGGCAAGGTGCTGGACACCGCCACCGTCTACCCGCACGAGCCGCGGCTGGATTGGGAAGGGTCGCTGCACGTGCTGGGCCGCCTGGTGGCCACCCACGGCGTGAACCTCATCGCGATTGGCAACGGCACCGCCAGCCGCGAGACCGACAAGTTGGCGGCCGACCTGATCAAGCGCATCGCGGCCCTGGCGCCCGATGTCAAGCTCGACAAGGTGGTGGTGAGCGAAGCTGGCGCGTCGGTCTACTCCGCCAGCGAATTCGCCAGCAAGGAGCTGCCCGAATTGGACGTGAGCCTGCGCGGCGCGGTGAGCATCGCGCGCCGCCTGCAAGACCCGCTGGCCGAGCTGGTGAAGATCGACCCCAAGAGCATCGGCGTGGGCCAGTACCAGCACGATGTGAACCAGAGCGGCTTGGCCAAGAGCCTGGACGCGGTGGTGGAAGACTGCGTGAACGCCGTGGGTGTGGACCTCAACACGGCGAGCGCGCCGCTGCTCTCGCGCGTGTCGGGCCTGAGCGCTGCGGTGGCGAACAGCATCGTGCGCTGGCGCGATGCGCACGGCGCCTTCCGCAACCGCCAGCAGCTGCTGGACGTCAGCGGCCTCGGCCCCAAGACCTACGAGCAGGCGGCGGGTTTCCTGCGCATTCGCGACGGCGACAACCCGCTGGACATGACCGGCGTGCACCCCGAAACCTACCCCGTGGTGCAGAAGATGATGGCCAGCACCGGCCGCGAGGTCAAAGAGCTGATGGGCCGCAGCGAGGTGCTGCGCACGCTGAAGCCGGAGCTGTTTGCCGACGACAAGTTCGGCGCCATCACGGTGAAGGACATCCTGGCCGAGCTGGAAAAGCCGGGCCGCGACCCGCGCCCCGACTTCGTGGTGGCGCGCTTCAACGAAGGCGTGTCCGACCTCAAGGACCTGCAGCCCGGCATGGTGCTGGAAGGCACGGTGAGCAACGTCGCGCAGTTCGGCGCCTTCGTCGACCTGGGCGTTCACCAGGACGGCCTGGTGCACGTCAGCCAGATGAGCCACAAGTTCGTGAACGACGCGCGCGAAGTGGTGAAAACCGGGCAGGTGGTGAAGGTGCGTGTGCTGGAAGTGGACCTGCCGCGCAAGCGCATCAGCCTGACGATGAAGCTCGATGCGCCCGCGGGCGCCGCGCGCAGTCCTGCCGGCGGCGACAACAAGTTCCGCCCGGCGGCGCGCGGCGAGCAGCAGCGCGGCCGTGCGCCGGAGGCCACCGGCCAGAGCGCGATGGCGGCGGCGTTCTCCAAGTTGCAAGGCCGCCGTTGAAGCAAGGCCGCACGCGGCAGCTGGTCCGCTGCGGCGGGGCTGTGTTCGCGTGCGTGTTGGCGGGCGCCGCGTGGGCGCAGGCCGTGCCCGCTGCGGCGCCGGCGGCCTCGGCGCCGTCGTCAGCTGCCGTTGGCGCCCCGGCGCGGGCCGCCTCTGCACCGGCGTCCGCGCCCACCGCGGCACCAGCGGCACCAGCGGCACCAGCGGCACCAGCGAGACCAGCGGCTGCACCAGCCCCAAGCCCGACGGCCGATGCGCCGCAGCAAATCGTCGTTGAAGGCCGCGGCCTCAACGAAGCCGAAGAGCGGCGTGACGCCACCGTCGGCATGACGGTGGTGGGCCGTGAAGAGCTCGACCAGCACGGCGACACCAGCGTGCTGGACGTGCTGCAACGCCTGCCGGGCATCTCGCTCGACGGCGACGCGCCGCGCCTGCGCGGCCTGGGCGGCGGCTACACGCTGATCCTCATCAACGGCGAGCCGGCGCCGCCGGGTTTCAGCCTCGACCAGCTGGCCCCGGGCGATATCGAGCGCATCGAGGTCATCAAGGGGCCCACGGCCGAGCAGGGCGGCGTGGCCGGCAGCATCAACGTCATCCTGCGCAGCGCGCCCAAGCTGCGCACGCGGGAAGTGCGTGCCGCCTTGGGCTACCGCGCGCTCTCGCCGCAAGGCAGCACCACGCTCAGCTGGGGCGACCGCATCGGCGCCATCGGCTTCCAGTTGCCGCTGACGGCCTTCACCTGGGCGAACGCGGGCGAGGGCCTGGTCGAGCGGGTCTCGCGGCCCGTGGGCAGCACGCGCCGCGAAGACCGCGTCAGCTCGCAAGACGAGTGGCGCGGCGGTGGCGTGAACTTCACGCCGCGGCTGGACTGGAAATTGAGCGACACCGACACCCTCAACACCCAGCTTTTCCTGCAGCGCAATCAATCGCGCAACCTCACGCGGCGCGGCACCGAGGTGCTGGTGGGCACGCCGGTGACGACGGTGGCCGAACGCTCGGCCTCGCGCGGAAGCTGGGAGATGCAGCGTCTGCAAGGCCAGTGGGTGCACAAGCAGGCCGATGGTGGCCGGCTCGAACTCAAGGGCAGCGCGCAGAGCACGCTCTCGCGCTCCTGGGGGCAGTGGCAGGGCCGCAATGCGCTGGGCGCGCAGACCGCGCAGCGCGACAACCTCAATGGCCAGCGCGAACGCCGGCTCAGCCAGTCGGGCCGCTGGCGCCAGCCGCTGGGCGACACACACACCCTGCTGGTCGGCTGGGAGCTGGAAGAGCGCCACCGCCGCGAGCTGCGCCGCCTGTTCGAAGACTATGGCAGCGGCGCCACCGAGCGGCGCGACGGCAGCCTGGGCCGGCCCTACGTGGCCGAGGTGCAGCGCCAGGTGGTCTATGCGCAGGACGAGTGGCTGCCCGCGCCGGCCTGGTCGGTGGTGGCCGGGGTGCGGGGCGAACGCCAGCACAGCGCCGTGACGGGGCAGGGCGAGCACGTCGAGGCCAGCCACGGCGCGCTGCTGCCCATCGTGCACCTGCGCCATGCCTTCGATGCGCGCAGCAAGCGTGTGCTGCGGGCCAGTGCTTCGCAGAGTTTGCGCGCGCCCGATGCAAGCCTGCTGCTCTCACGCTACAACTTCAACGGCAACTACGAACGCGACCAGGCCAACACGCCCCTGGCCGCAGACAGCGCCGGCAACCCCGGCTTGCAGCCCGAAAAGGCCACCGCCCTGGAACTTGCCTTCGAAACGCAGCTGCCTGCTGGTGGTGTGTTCAGCATGGGCGCTTTCCACCGCCAGATCGACAAGCTCATCCGCCGCCGCATCGCGCTGGAGACCGTGCCCGAGGCGCCCGTGCCGCGCTGGGTTTCGCGGCCGGCCAACATCGGCACGGCGCGCAGCACGGGCTTCGAGTTCGAGATCAAGGGCCGTGCGCGCGAGCTGCTGGCCGGCTGGCCGGGGCCGGCCTCGGCGCTGCAGCTGCGTGCTTCGCTCTCGCTGTACCGCTCGGCGGTGGAGCAGATCGACGACCCCGACGCGCGGCTGGAGGGCCAGCCACCCTGGCAGGCCACGCTGGGCTTCGATGACCGCGTGGCGCGCAGCGGCATCTCCTACGGTGCCAGTTTCTCGATGACCCCTTCGTTCAGCACCGCGCAGACCGACCGCCAGCGCATCTGGCGCAGCGCCGTGCGCCGGCTGGATGCCTTCGTCGCCTGGCGCGTGGACGGGCAACTGCAGTTCCGTGTGGCGGCGAACAACCTCTTCCCCATCGACGCGGTGTCGCGCAGCAGCGTGGCCGACCTGGATGGTTTCACCGCCAGCACGGTCTCACGCCGCAGCGCGGTGGCGCAAGTCACGGCCAACGCCGTGTTGCGGTTCTGAAGATGGTGCCACTGCAAGCCCTGGCGGTGCACGCCGGCCCGCGGGCCCGCGAGCACTTGCGCCAGCACGGCCTGCGCCCGGCCGACGTGCGTGTGGTGCCGGCGGCGGCGGGCGGGCCCAAGGGGCTCTCGCTGATCCCGCTGGACCGCTACCTCTTTGGCGATTGGTTCCAGGGCAGCACGCACAGCCTGCACCTGCTGGGCGCCTCCATCGGCGCATGGCGCATGGCCGCGGCCTGCACGGCCGACCCCGATGCCGCGTTGGCGCAGCTCGCCGAGGACTACATCACCCAGACCTACCCCAGCGAGCCGGGCAAGCCGCCCACGGCGCGCGTGGTGACCGAGGTCTTCCGCGCCAAGCTTGACGAACGCCTGGGCACGCAGGCGGCCACGCTGCTGGCCCACCCGCAACGCCGGCTGCATGTCTTCACCAGCCGCGGCCGCCGCCTGCTGCACCGCCCGGGCCGAGTGAAGATGCCGCTCGGCTGGATGGCGGCCTTTGCCGCGAACGCGGCCTCGCGCAGCGCCTTGGGCGGCTGGATGGAGCGTGTGGTCTTCAGCGACCCGCGCGAGCCGCTGCCGGTGCCGCTGGCCGACTACCCCACGCGCCAGGTGCCGCTGACGGCGGCCAACCTCACGCCCGCCGTGCTGGCCAGCTGCACCATCCCTTTCTGGCTGGAAGCCGTGCAAGACGTGCCCGGCGGCCCGCCCGGCACCTACTTCGACGGCGGCATCACCGATTACCACCTGCACCTGGGCTACGCGGGCATGGGCGAGGGGCTCGTGCTGTATCCACACTTCGGCGCGCAGGTCGTGCCCGGCTGGCTGGACAAGGCCTGGAAGCGCCGCCACCGCGCGAGCCCGGCGCTGGACAACCTGGTGCTGCTCTCACCAAGACCTGAGTGGGTGCGCCGCCTGCCGGCCGGCAAGCTGCCCGACCGCAGCGACTTCAAGCGCTACGGCCAAGACCCGGCCAGCCGCCAGCGCCTGTGGCGGCTGGCCCTGGCCGAAAGCCAGCGCCTGGCCGATGAATTCGCGGAACTGGTGCGCGATGGCCGGCCTGTCGAAGCCCTGCCGCTGGGCTGAGGCGCGTTACACTGCGGGCCGTCTTCAACGAACAAGGGCAGAGAAAGGCAGCATGGTTATGACACCGCGGACTACCCGGTTCACCACCACCGAGAGCTAGTCGGCCGCGCTGTCACGCCTTCACCTGATTTCCCCACCCCCTGAAGACAAGCGCGGCACTCCCCGCGCTTTTTTCGTTTCTGGAGCTACGAGACCATGATCACGATCACCTTGCCCGACGGCTCTCGCCGCGAGTACCCGCAAGCGCTCACGGTGGCCGAGGTGGCCGCCAGCATCGGCACTGGTCTGGCCAAGGCCGCACTGGCCGGCAAGGTGGACGGCAAGCTGGTCGACACCAGCCACCGCATCGAGGCCGATGCTGCTCTCGCCATCGTCACCGATAAGGACGCCGACGGCCTGGAGATCATCCGCCACAGCACGGCGCACCTGCTCGCCTACGCCGTGAAGGAGCTCTTCCCCGAAGCGCAGGTGACCATCGGCCCGGTCATCGAAAACGGCTTCTATTACGACTTCGCCTACAAGCGCCCCTTCACGCCGGAAGACCTGCTCGCGCTTGAGAAGAAGATGGGCGAGCTTGCGGGCAAGAACGAGCCGGTGCAGCGCCGCGTGCTGCCGCGCGATGAGGCTGTTGATTACTTCAAGGGCCTGGGCGAGCACTACAAGGCCGAGATCATCGGCAGCATCCCGGCGGGTGAAGACGTCAGCCTCTACCGCGAAGGCGCTTTCGAAGACCTCTGCCGCGGCCCCCACGTGCCCAGCACCGGGCGCCTGAAGCACTTCAAGCTGATGAAGGTGGCCGGCGCCTACTGGCGCGGCGACCAGAACAACGAGCAGTTGCAGCGCATCTACGGCACGGCCTGGACCAGCAAGGAAGCGCTGCAGCAGTACCTGACGATGCTGGAAGAAGCCGAGAAGCGCGACCACCGCAAGCTCGGCCGCGAGCTCGACCTCTTCCACCTCGACGAGCACAGCCCCGGCACCGTGTTCTGGCACCCCAAGGGCTGGACGCTGTGGCAGGAGGTGGAGCAGTACATGCGCCGCGTCTACCGCGACAACGGCTACCAGGAGGTCAAGGGCCCGCAGATCCTCGACCAGGGCCTGTGGGAGAAGACCGGCCACTGGGACAAGTACCGCGAGAACATGTTCGTGACCGAATCGGAGAAGCGCCAGTACGCGCTCAAGCCGATGAACTGCCCCGGCCACATCCTGATCTTCAAGCAGGGCATCAAGAGCTACCGCGACCTGCCGCTGCGCTTCGGCGAGTTCGGCCAGTGCCACCGCAACGAGCCCACCGGCGGCCTGCACGGCATCATGCGCGTGCGCGCCTTCACGCAGGACGACGGCCACATCTTCTGCACCGAAGAGCAGATCCAGGGCGAGGTGGTGGCCTTCACGCGGCTGCTGCAGCAGGTCTACAAGGACTTCGGCTTCAACAACATCATCTACAAGCTCTCGACGCGGCCCGAAAAGCGCATCGGCACCGAAGAGAGCTGGGACCGTGCTGAAGCCGCACTGGCCGACGGCCTGCGTGCCGCCGGCTGCGAGTTCGAGTACCTGCCGGGCGAGGGTGCCTTCTACGGCCCGAAGATCGAGTACACGCTGAAGGACGCCCTGGGCCGCCCCTGGCAGTGCGGCACCATCCAGGTCGACCCCAACCTGCCCGAGCGCCTGGACGCCGATTTCGTGGGCGAAGACGGTGCCCGCCACCGCCCCATCGTGCTGCACCGGGCCATCGTGGGCAGCCTGGAGCGTTTCATCGGCATCCTCATCGAGCAGCACGCCGGCGCGCTGCCCGCCTGGCTCGCGCCCACCCAAGTGGTGGTGGCCTCGATCACCGACGCGCAGGCCGACTACGCGGCAAGCGTGGCGAAATCGCTGCAAAAACAAGGAGTTAGAGTCGCCGTCGATTTGCGCAACGAGAAGATTAACTATAAGATCCGCGAGCATTCAATGCAGAAGGTCCCGTTCATCCTGGTCGTTGGCGACAAGGAGAAGGCAAACGGGGCTGTTGCCGTGCGCGCCCGAGGCAATCAAGACCTGGGTGTGATGGCGCTGGCAGACTTCCAGGCGAAGATCACCAGCGACATCGCTGCCAAGGTATAGCCGCCATCGGGTGCGCTTTCGTTTTTTCTGTGGCCCGCTTGCCTTCGGGTTGCAACAGGAGCTGGAACCATCGCTACCTTCATGGACCGCCGCGTGCCCAACGCGGAGCGCAAGCACCGTCTGAACCGGGAAATCATGGCGCCACAGGTGCGCTTGAACGGGGTCGAAAACGAACCGCTCGGCATCGTCAGCACGATGGAAGCGTTGCGCATGGCAGGGGAGCTGGATGTCGACCTGGTGGAGATCGCCGCCACCGCCGACCCCCCGGTGTGCAGGCTCATGGACTACGGCAAGTTCAAGTACCAAGAGCAGAAGAAGGCCGCTGAAGCCAAGAGCAAGCAGAAGGTCATCGAGATCAAGGAAGTGAAGTTCCGCCCGGGCACCGACGATGGCGACTACGCCATCAAGATGCGCAACCTGCGGCGCTTCATTGCCGAAGACGGCGACAAGGGCAAGGTCACGCTGCGCTTCCGCGGCCGCGAGATCACCCACCAGGACATCGGCATGCGCATGCTCGAACGCATCCGCGACGAGCTGGCCGATGTGGCGATGGTGGAGCACATGCCCAAGCTGGAAGGTCGCCAGATGATCATGGTGCTGGCGCCGAAGCGGAAGTGACGCGAGCGTCACGCGGAAGTTAGAGATCCAGAGTTTCGTGGTCGCGGTCTGGTCACCGCGGCAGCGAAAAGAAGCGGCTGCAGGCCTCGCAAGTGCACCCCAACCGGTGCCGCCTGCAGCAGCAATTCAAGAAGGAGCAGTCATGCCCAAGATGAAGACCAAGAGCGGCGCCAAGAAGCGGTTCCGCGTGCGTCCGGGTGGTACCGTCAAGCGCGGTCAGGCGTTCAAGCGCCACATCCTCACGAAGAAGAGCACCAGCCGCAAGCGCGACCTGCGCGGCCCGGCCAACGTGCACGAGAGCGACCTGGGCAGCATCGCCAAGATGCTGCCGATGGCCGGTCTCTGACCCACTTCAACGTACGCACAAGGAGTTATTGAATGCCTCGCGTCAAACGTGGTGTCACCGCACACGCCCGCCACAAAAAGATCCTGAAGCTCGCCAAGGGCTTCCGCGGCCGTCGCAAGAACGTCTTCCGCATCGCCAAGCAGGCGGTGATGAAGGCCGGCCAGTACGCCTACCGTGACCGTCGCACACGCAAGCGTGTGTTCCGTCAGCTGTGGATTGCGCGTATCAACGCGGCCAGCCGTGGCCTGGGTCTGACCTACAGCAAGTTCATGGCCGGTCTGAAGAAGGCTGGCATCGACATCGACCGCAAGGTGCTGTCGGACATGGCCATCCACGATCCTGCTGGCTTTAGCAGCATCGTCGACAAGGTGAAGGCTCAATTGGCTTGATCCCCGCCGTCGGTGCTTCGGCATCGATAGCTTTCAAGCACTCAAAGGCCGTCACCTCGTGGCGGCCTTTTTTTTCCCGTTTCTTTTCCCCTCTTCCTGTCCGTTTCCCCCGCGATGAACGATCTCGACACCCTCGTGCAGACGGCGCAGGCCGACTTTGCCGCCGCCACCCAGGGCGCGGCGCTTGAAGACGCCAAAGCCCGCTACGTCGGCAAGAGCGGCCGCCTCACCGAGCTGCTCAAGGGCCTGGGCGCGCTGCCGCCCGAAGAGAAGAAGGCGCGTGGCGCCGAGATCAACCAGGCCAAGGCCGCCATCGAAGCCGCGCTGCAGGCCCGCCGTGACGCGCTGGCCGAAGCCGAACTGCAGACCCAGCTGCGCGCCGAGGCGCTGGACGTCACGCTGCCCGGCCGCGGCCGCGGCGTGGCCGGCCTGCACCCGGTGAGCCGCACGATCGAGCGCATCGAGGCCATCTTCGGCAGCATGGGTTTCGACGTCGCCGAAGGTCCCGAGATCGAGACCGACTGGATGAGCTTCACGGCGCTGAACAACCCGGAAAACCACCCGGCGCGTTCGATGCAGGACACCTTCTACGTCGACATGAAAGACGCACAAGGCCGCTGGCTCTGCCTGCGCCCCCACACCAGCCCGATGCAGGTGCGTTATGCCCAGGCGCATGCGAAGCAGCACGCAGCGCTGGCGGCGCAGGGGCTGCCGATGCCCGACGGACTGCCGGAAATACGCGTCATCGCGCCGGGCCGCGTCTACCGCGTCGACAGCGATGCCACGCACTCGCCGATGTTTCACCAGATCGAAGGCCTGTGGCTGGGCGCGAACGTCAGCTTCAAGGACCTGAAGGTCGTGTTCGCTGCGCTGGTGCGCGAGTTCTTCGAGACCGACGACTTCGACGTGCGTTTCCGCCCGAGCTTCTTTCCCTTCACCGAGCCCAGCGCCGAGATCGACATCCGCTTCGGCAGCGGCCCGCTGGCCGGCCGCTGGCTGGAAGTGGCCGGCAGCGGCCAGGTGCATCCGAACGTGGTGCGCAACTTCGGGCTCGACCCCGAGCAGCACATCGGCTTTGCCTTCGGCATTGGCGCCGACCGCTTCGCGATGCTGCGCTACGGCATCGACGACCTGCGCCTGATGTTCGACGGCGACCTTCGCTTCCTCCAGCAGTTCAACTGACCATGCAATTCCCTGAATCCTGGCTGCGCGAGTTCTGCAACCCGCCGCTGAACACGCAAGAACTGGCCGACCTGCTGACCATGTCCGGCATGGAGGTGGAAGAGGTACGCCCGGTGGCACCGCCTTTCCACGGCATCGTGGTCGCCGAGATCCTCACCGCCGAGCAGCACCCACAGGCCGACCGGCTGCGCGTGTGCACGGTGGATGCTGGCGCCTTCTCGAAAGACGGCCCGCTGCAGATCGTCTGCGGCGCGCCCAACGCCCGCGTCGGCATCAAGGTGCCGCTGGCCACCGTGGGCGCCGAGCTGCCACCCGGCGAGGATGGCAAGCCCTTCAAGATCGGCGTGGGCAAGCTGCGCGGCGTGGAGAGCCGCGGCATGCTGTGCTCGGCGCGTGAACTGAAGATCGCCGACGACCATGGCGGCTTGCTGGAACTGGCCGCCGATGCCCCGGTGGGCACCGACATCCGCCAGTGGCTGCAACTCGACGACCACCTCTTCACGCTGAAGCTCACGCCCAACCTGGGCCACGGCCTCAGCGTCTTCGGCGTGGCGCGCGAAGTCGCGGCGCTCACCGGCGCGCCGCTGCGCCAGCCGGCCCTCCCGCCCGTGCCGCCGCGCAGCGACCGCGTGCTGCCGGTGGAGGTGCAGGCCACCGACCTCTGCGGCCGCTTCTCGGGTCGCGTGGTGCTGGGCGTGAACACGCAGGCCAAGACGCCGGCCTGGATGGTCGACCGCCTGGCCCGCTGCGGCCAGCGCAGCGTCTCGGCGTTGGTGGACATCTCGAACTACGTGATGTTCGAGTACGGCCGGCCGTCGCACATCTTCGACCTCGACAAGATCCACGAGAAGCTCGTGGTGCGCTGGGGCCGTGAAGGTGAGCAGCTCAAGCTGCTCAACGGCAACACCATCACGCTGGACGACAAGGTGGGCGTGATCGCCGATGCGCAGGGCGTCGAATCGCTCGCCGGCATCATGGGTGGCGACGCCACCGCGGTGAACGACGGCACGCAGAACGTCTACGTGGAAGCCGCCTTCTGGTGGCCCGAGGCCGTGGCCGGGCGCTCGCGCCGCTACAACTTCAGCACCGACGCCGGCCACCGCTTCGAGCGTGGCGTCGACCCGCAGGGCACGGTGGAGCACATCGAGCGCATCACCCAGCTGATCCTGGACATCTGCGGCACGCCGGCCACCGCCTGCGGCCCGGTCACCGATCAGGTGCTGGGTCTGCCTGAGTGCAAGCCCGTGACGATGCGCGTGGCGCGTGCGGCGCAGGTCATCGGCATGCCGGTGAGCCCCGCGCAATGCGCCGATGTCTTCACGCGGCTGGGCCTGGCGCACAGCGAAGCCGGTGGCGTGTTCACCGTCACGCCGCCGAGCTGGCGTTTCGACCTGCAGATCGAGGAAGACTTGATCGAGGAAGTGGCGCGTGTGGTGGGCTTCAACAGCCTGCCGATGACCGCACCCATCGCGCCCGTCACCCCGCGTGTGCGGCGCGAGGCCCAGCGCGGCGCGCACGCGGTGCGCCGCGCGATGGCCGCGCTGGACTACCAGGAAACCATCAACTTCAGCTTCGTCGAAGAGCGCTGGGAACGTGAGCTGGCCGGCAATGCCGACCCCATCCGCGTGCTCAACCCCATCGCCGCGCCGCTGGCGGTGATGCGCTCTTCCCTGATGGGCAGCCTGGTGCAGGCGCTGCGCAACAACCTCGCGCGCAAGGCGCCGCGTGTGCGCGTGTTCGAGATCGGCCGCGTGTTCATGCGCGACGCAGCGGCCACCGACGGCCCGCTCAGCGTGGCGGGTGTGAACCAGCCCATGCGCGTGGGCGGCCTGGCGTGGGGCGGCGCACTGGCGCTGCAGTGGGGCGCAAAAGAGCAGGGTGCCGATTTCTTCGACGTGAAGGGCGACCTGCAAGCGCTGCTGGCGCCGCAACAGCCGGTCTTCACCGCCGCTGAGCATCCGGCGCTGCACCCCGGCCGCTGCGCCAGCATCTCGCTGGACGGGCGCGTGGTGGGATTCGTGGGCGAGTTGCACCCGAAGTGGCGCCAGGCTTACGAGATCCCGGCCTTTCAGGGCCAGGCGCCGGTGCTGTTCGAGCTGGAACTGGCCGCCGTGCTGGGCCAGCCCCTGCCGGTGTTCACGCCGCTGTCGCGCCAGCAGGCGGTGCAGCGCGATCTGGCGCTGGTGGTGCGTGACGAGGTCAGCCACGACACGCTCGTGGCCTCGCTGCAGCGCGACGCGAAGGGCCTGGTGCGCAGCGCGCGCCTCTTCGACATCTACAAGCCCGCCGCGCCCGTGGCTGGCCTGCAGGCGGGCGAGCGCAGCCTGGCCGTGCGCCTGGAACTGCGTGACGACGAAAGCACGCTCACCGACGAGCGCATCGAGGCCACCGTGGCGGCTGCCGTAGCCCGCGCTGCCGCCGACGTCGGCGCACGCCTGCGCGCCTGAACCCCGAGACCGGACACCGACCCATGAACGCACCCGAAGACAGCCCGCGCTTGCCTGTGATCCTGTCGTCGCTGGAAACACCCACGCTGACCAAGGCCGAGCTGGCAGAACTGCTGTTCGACCGTTTGGGCCTGAACAAGCGCGAGAGCAAGGACATGGTGGAAGCCTTCTTCGAGATCGTGCACGGCACGCTCGTCGAGGGGCAGGACGTCAAGCTCTCGGGCTTCGGCAACTTCAACATCCGCCGCAAGGCACCGCGCCCGGGGCGCAACCCGCGCACGGGCGAGAGCATCCCCATCAAGGCCCGCAACGTGGTCACCTTTCACGCCAGTCACAAGCTGAAATCGGTGGTGCAGGGCGACACCCCTGCCGAAGGGGACTTCGAGTAGAGTCTAGCTTTCCCCACCGATCCCATTGATTTCAATGGAGAAAGCTCTCCCCTCGATACCGGCCAAGCGTTACTTCACCATCGGTGAGGTGAGCGAGCTGTGCGGGGTGAAGCCGTATGTGCTGCGCTACTGGGAACAAGAGTTCACGCAGCTCAAGCCGATGAAGCGCCGCGGCAACCGGCGCTACTACCAGCACCACGAGGTGTTGTTGATCCGGCGCATCCGAGACCTGCTCTACGACCAGGGTTTCACCATCAGCGGGGCGCGCAACCGCCTGTCGGACGCGATGCCGCTGCCGCCAGCCGCCGACCTTGATGAAGCGCCGGATGCCGTTGAAGAGGCCGGGTCCGTTGACGCGCCCATGCTGCCAGTGCCGGCCGCATTCCCGGCTGCATCCCCGGCCGCCCAAGCGGTGGCTTTGATGCCGCAACACCTGCGCGCCGAGCTTTTGTCGATACGCGAGTTGCTATCGGTCTGAAGCGCGCGCTTTTCGGGCTATACTGCGAGGCTTAGTCGGGGCGTAGCGCAGCCTGGTAGCGCACTTGCATGGGGTGCAAGGGGTCGCGAGTTCGAATCCCGCCGCCCCGACCATAGAAACGGCGAAGCCTGGTGTCCAAAAGACACCAGGCTTTTTGCTTTGAGCGCTCCGTTCTCTTGATGCGCTGGCGTGTGCCTGCGCGCCGCGCTCAAACCGAAAATCGCGCCGATTCAGCGAGCGCCGTGCCGCAGTGCCGCCCCGGGTAAGCCAGCCAGGCCATCACGGTGTTGAGCTCGGCCACCACGGTGGCCGCTTCGATGCGGCTGCCATCGTCCAGCACGAGCGTTTCAGTGGTGTGCGCGTCGCTGAGCAGCGTGAGGTCGTAGCCGCGCTCCAGCGCGGCGTAAGCCGTGGCACGGATGCACCAGTTCGTGGCCGCACCGGCCAGCGTGATGTGGCTGGCGCCCAGGCCTGCAAGCAGCGTTTCGAGGCCCGTCTGCTCGAAGGCCGAGTTGTAGCGCTTGGCCAGCAGCGCCTCGTTGGCTGCGGGCTGCAGTGCCGGCACCCAGGCCCAGTCGGGCGTCTCGGGTTGCAGTTGGGCATCGGCGTGCTGCACCCAGATCACCGGGATCTGCTGCGCGCGCGCTCGTTCGACCGCCCGTGCGAGCTTCAGCACAACGCGCTCGGCTTCCCAGGCGGCGCGCAGCACACCCACCTGCATGTCGACGACGATCAGAACGCCTTTCGAGCCCGTGCGCACTGTGGCCATCTGCCGTCTCCTCGTTGGGGCCGGGTCTCGGCCCGTTGCCGGGCCAAGGACGCCCTTCGCAGTTTCGCACGGGTGCCGTGCGACGCGGCTCAGAGCGCGTTGAGCGGGATCTTGAGGTAAGCCACGCCATTGGCCTCCGGCGGCGGCATTTCGCCGGCGCGTATGTTCAGCTGCACTGCCGGCAGGATCAATGTCGGCATGGCCAGCGTGGCATCGCGTTGCGTGCGCATGGCAACAAACTCGTCTTCGCTCACGCCGTCATGCACATGGATGTTGTGGGCGCGCTGCGCAGCCACCGTGGTCTCGAAGTTCACCTCGCGGCCCGCCGGCGGGTAGTCGTGGCACATGAAGAGCCGCGTTGTCGGGGGCAGGGCGAGCAGGCGGCGGACCGATCTGTAAAGCGTGCGCGCGTCGCCGCCGGGGAAATCGCAGCGCGCGGTGCCGACATCGGGCATGAAGATCGTGTCGCCCGTGAAGACGGCATCGCCAACACGGTAGGCCACGCACGCGGGCGTGTGGCCGGGCACGGCCAAGACCTGCCCGGTGAGCGCGCCGAAGTCGAAGGACTCGCCATCTTCGAAGAGATGATCGAACTGCGAGCCGTTGGGCACGAAGCCCGGCTCAAGATTGAACAGGCCCTTGAAGACCTTCTGCACGGCCTGGATGTGATGGCCGATGCCGATGCGGCCGCCCAACTGTGCTTTCAGGTAGGGCGCAGCGGTGAGGTGGTCGGCGTGGGCATGGGTTTCCAGGATCCACTCGACTTTCAGATCCAGGCTGCGCACGAAGTCGATGACCCGATCGGCCGAGGCGTGCCCGGTGCGGCCGGACTTCGGGTCGTAGTCGAGCACCGAATCCAGGATGGCGCAGGCCGTGCCCCGGCCTGCATGCACGACGTAGGTGACCGTCCAGGTGGCGGGGTCGAAGAGCCCATGCACCTGGGGGGCGGGCGGGTTGGCGTGGGGCATGCGGGTGACTCCATTCGTGCATCAGTGAACATCACTATATTGACAAACAATATATAAGTCAATATAGTGATGTTCATGCCGCACCCGACTGCCGCCACTGCCGCCATCGACCTCGAAGCCATGCGTGCTTCGGCCGCCGAGGCTTGCCGGCTGATGAAGGTGCTGGCCAACCCCGACCGGCTGTTGCTGCTGTGTCAGCTCGCGCAAGGCGAGCGTTGCCCGAGCGAGCTGGAGGCCGAGCTCGGCATCGTGCAGCCCACCCTCTCGCAGCAACTGGGCGTGTTGCGCGACGAGGGCCTGGTGGCTACTCGGCGAGAAGGCAAGCACATCCACTACCACCTCGTCAGCGATCGCGCGCGCTCGCTGATGCAGGTGCTTTACGCGCAGTTCTGCGCCCCCTCCGCGTCTTGAAAGGCAGACCACCATGACCATCGATTGGCTTCACTTCACGCCCTGGGCCTCATTGGCCGGCGGGGTGCTACTGGGTGTGGCCTCGGCCCTCTTCATCCTGCTCAACGGCCGTGTGCTGGGCATCAGCGGCATCCTAGGCGGCCTGTTGAAGCCCAGGGCCGGTGATGCGGGTTGGCGGCTGGCCTTCCTGGCCGGTTTGTTCGCGGCGCCGCTGGTCTACGGTCTGCTGGCGCCCGCCGGGTTTGTGCAGGCGCCGCGCATCGATGCCGGTTTGGGCCTTGTCGTTGTGGCCGGGCTGCTGGTGGGCCTGGGCACACGGTATGGCGCCGGCTGCACCAGCGGCCATGGGGTCTGCGGCCTGTCGCGCCTGTCGCCGCGCTCGCTGGTCGCCACGCTGTCCTTCATGGGCGCGGGCTTTGCCATCGTCTTCGTCGTTCGCCATCTGCTGTGAGGGGCACCGTGATGCATCGCGTTTCTGAGTTTGTCGTCGGCCTGCTTTTCGGCATGGGTTTGCTGCTCTCGGGCATGACCGACCCCGGCAAGGTGCTGGGTTTCCTGGATGTCTTCGGCGCCTGGGATCCTTCGCTGGCTTTCGTGATGGGCGGTGCCATAGCCGTGGGCTTCTTCGCCTTTGCACTGGCCGCGAAGCGCACGCGGGCTTTTCTCGGCGGCGCCATGCACCTGCCCACTTCAAACGACATCGACCACCGCCTCGTGCTTGGCGCGGTGACTTTCGGTGTGGGTTGGGGGCTGGCGGGCTTTTGCCCGGGGCCGGGTCTGGTTTCGATGGCCTCGGGTGAACCCAAGGGCGCCGTGTTCGTGGGCGCCATGGTTGCGGGCATGTTGCTCTTCGAAGCTGCCGAACGCCTGCGCCACAAGCGCGCCGCGGCACCGGCGTGAGCCTGCCGCCGCCCGTGCCAACGCGCAGTGCCGGCGGGCAGCGGCTGTGGCGCTACCTGCCCGCGTTGCCGGTGCTGCAGTGGGGCCGCGCCTACCGGCGTGAGACCTTGGTCAGTGACGGCCTGGCGGCCGTCATCGTCACCATCATGCTGATTCCCCAGAGCCTGGCCTACGCCATGCTCGCAGGCCTGCCGCCGGAGGCGGGGCTGTATGCCAGCGTGGCGCCGCTGGTTCTGTACGCCATCTTCGGCAGCAGCCGGGTGCTGGCGGTCGGGCCGGTGGCCGTGGTGTCGCTGATGACCGCCACGGCCCTGGGTGAGTTGGCGCAGGCGGGAACGCCGCTGTATGCAGGCATGGCACTGACGCTGGCCTTGATGTCGGGCCTGATGCTCCTGGCCATGGGGCTGCTGCGCCTGGGATTCCTGGCCAACTTCCTCAGCCACCCGGTGATCTCCGGGTTCATCACGGCCTCGGGCTTGTTGATTGCCGCCAGCCAACTGAAGACTTTGCTGGGCGTGTCGGCCCCGGGCACCGACTTTTTTGCGATGCTGGCATCGCTGGCGCACCAGTTGCCGAATGTGCACGGGCTCACGGTGTGGGTGGGCCTGCCCACGCTCGCATTTCTGTTTTGGGCGCGGTCGGGCCTGAAGCCTGCGCTGCGGCGCCTGGGCGCCGGGCCGCGCTTGGCCGATCTGCTGGCCAAAACCGGGCCGGTGCTGGCCATCGCCGTCACGGCAGGCTTGAGCTGGGCGCTCGATTGGCAGGCCCAGGGCCTCAAGGTGGTGGGGCACGTGCCGCAGGGTCTGCCGCCGCTCACGCTGCCGGCTTTTGACCTCGCCGCGTGGCAACCCCTGCTGTTGCCGGCCCTGTTGATCAGTGTGGTGGGCTTCGTCGAGTCGGTGTCGGTGGGGCAGACCCTGGCGGCCAAGCGCAGACAGCGCATCGAGCCCGACCAGGAACTCGTCGCCCTGGGCGCCAGCAATCTCGGTGCTGCGTTCACGGGAGGGCTGCCGGTGACGGGCGGTTTTGCGCGCTCGGTGGTGAACTTCGACGCCGGCGCGCAGACCCCGGCGGCCGGTGTTTACACCGCGGGCGGGCTGTTGCTGGCCTCGATCTTTCTGACGCCGGCACTGGCGCACCTGCCGCAGGCCACGCTGGCCGCCACCATCGTGGTGGCGGTTCTGGCGCTGGTGGATTTCAGCATGCTGCGGCACACCTGGGCGTGGTCCAAGCCTGACTTTGCAGCCCTGGCCGCCACGTTGTTCGGCACCTTGCTGTTGGGCGTGGAGGCGGGCTTGGTGCTGGGCGTCGGGCTTTCGCTGGCGCTCTTTCTTCATCGCACCAGCCGCCCGCACATCGCGGAGGTGGGCCGCGTGCCAGGCACCGAGCACTTCCGCAACGTGCTGCGCCATGCCGTGCAGACCAGCCCCCGGGTGCTGAGCTTGCGGGTGGACGAGAGCCTGTACTTCGCCAATGCCCGTGCCCTCGAGGACCGCATCAACGACGAAGTCGCTTCACGGCCGACCCTCGCCCACGTGCTGCTGCAGTGTTCGGCCATCAACGACATCGACGCGAGCGCGCTTGAAAGTTTGCAAGCTATTGACCAGCGGCTGCAAGCCTCGGGCATCGAACTTCACCTGTCGGAAGTGAAAGGCCCTGTCATGGACCGCCTGCAGCGCAGCGGCTTCTTGCAAGGCCTGAGCGGGCAGGTTTTCATGAGCCAGCACCAGGCCTGGCAGACGCTGGCACCGGACGCGGCCTGATCTCTGCCGCCTCGCCTCGGCCAGGCGCCCGGCGGTGTCAGGGGCCGGCAAGTCGCGGACCTAGAATCCGCGGTTGTTCTGAAGCCCTGCCACGAGAAAACACGCCATGAGCCTGCTCAACGTTCCCCCCGGCGCCAAGGTGCCCCAAGAGTTCAACGTGATCATCGAAATCGCGATGAACGCCGACCCCGTGAAGTACGAGGTCGACCATGACACCGGCGCGCTGTTTGTCGACCGTTTCATGAGCACCGCGATGCACTACCCCTGCAACTACGGCTACGTGCCGCGCACGCTGGCCGACGACGGCGACCCGGTGGACGTGCTGGTCGTCACGCCGCTGCCGCTGCTGCCGGGCTCGGTGGTGAAGTGCCGTGCCCTGGGCATGCTGCGCATGGACGACGAAGCCGGCGGCGACAACAAGCTGATCGCGGTGCCGACGGAGAAGCTGCTGCCTGCCTACGCCAACATCAAGAAGAGCGAAGACCTGCCGGAACTGCTGCTGAAGAGCATCCAGCACTTCTTCGAGCACTACAAGGATCTGGAGCCCGGCAAGTGGGTGAAGGTGGTGGGCTGGGCCGATGCCGAGGCCGCGCGCACCGAGATCACGCAAGGCATCAAGACCTACAGCGAGAAGCACCCGGGCTGACATGGGCCCGCCGCGCCACGGCCTGGGCCGTGGCGCGCTGCCTCAGGCTCCTGAGCCCTGGGGCGCCTTGAACGGCGTGTGTTCGCGCAGTTCATCCACGTACTGCGCCATGCCCTGGCCCTCCTGGGCCAGGAAATCCTGCACTGCGGCGGCGAAGCGTTCGTCGCGCAGCCAGTGCGCCGAGCCGGTGGCCACCGGCAGCAGGCCGCGGGCCATCTTGTGTTCGCCCTGGGCGCCGCCTTCGAAACGGCAGTAGCCGTTCGCCAGGCACCAGGCCAGCGGTTGGTAGTAGCAGGCCTCGAAGTGCAGGCAGCTCACCGGCTCGATGCAGCCCCAGTAGCGGCCCCAGGCGGCCTTGCGCTCGGCATCCACCGCGATGAGCGAGGCCGCGATGGCCTCACCGTTGCGGCGCGCCACGAACATCACCCAGTGCTGCGGCATCTGTGCTGCCATCAGCGCGAAGAACTCCCGCGTGAGGTAGGGGGTGCTGTGGTGCGCCTGGTAGGTGAGGGTGTAGCAGCGGTAGAAGAAGTCCCACAGCGCCGCGCCGATGGCTGCGCCTTCGTGCGTGGTGAAGTGGACGTCCTGCTCGGCAACACGCCGGCGCTCCTGCTGGATCTTCTTGCGCTTGTCGCGCTGCAAACGCGCCAGCAGTTCGGCGAAGTCGGCCACGGGCGCGGCTTCGTCTTGCGTCCAGTGGAACTGCACGCCGGCGCGCAACATCCAGCCGGCTTCGGCGAAGGCTTGCCGGTCAGCCTCGTCGCCGAACAACATGTGGGCCGAAGACAAGCGCGCTTCGCGCGCGAACTGTCCAATGGCCGCCACCAGCGCCGTGCGGGCCGCCGCGTCGCGCGCCAGCAGCCGCGTGCCCGGCACTGGGGTGAAGGGCACGGCGCCCAGCAGCTTGGGGTAGTAGCGCAGACCGTGGCGGCGGTAAGCGTCGGCCCAGGCCCAGTCGAACACGTACTCGCCGTAGGAATGGCTCTTCAGGTACAGGGCCGTGGCCGCATGCAGTTCGCCCTCCAGCTCCAGCGTGATGAACTGCGGCGCCCAGCCGGTGTCGGGCACGGCGCTGGCCGATGTGTGCATGGCTGCGAGGTATTCATGCCGCATGAAGGGCGTGGGCGCGGCCTGCGCGGCCAGCAGCGCATTCCAGGCAGGGGCATCCAGCGCGCATGGGGCGCTGTGAACCCGGATGACATAATCTTTTTCGATGCTGCTGTGCTGCGACATTCAGGGCCGATCAGGTGTTCAAGACGCAGGGCTCAAGGACGTGAGAAAGACATGCTGAAAGCGGCCCTGGCACAGATCAACGCCACTGTCGGCGACCTCGCGGGCAACGCCCGCCTGCTGGCCACCGCCGCCCGCCAGGCGCACGCCCAAGGTGCGCAACTGGTGCTGGCCCCCGAGCTCGCCCTGACCGGCTACCCGCCCGAAGACCTGCTGTTGCGCCCGGCCTTCATGCAGGCCTGTGCCGACACGCTGGCCACGCTGGCCGCCGAGTTGGCCGATTGCGCAGGCCTGCACCTTGTGGTGGGGCACCCGCACCAGTTCGGCGAGCGGGCCGATGTTAGGTCGAAGTCCCACGCGGTGCAGCAGCGCTTCAATGCGGCCTCGGTGCTGTCAGGCGGCCGGGTGCTTGGCACCTATTGCAAGCGCGAACTGCCGAACTACCAGGTCTTCGACGAGCGCCGCTATTTCGCCTCGGGCCGCGACCATGGCCACGGGCCGCTGGTGCTGGACATCGGCGGCCTGCGCATCGGCCTGCTGATCTGCGAAGACGCCTGGTTCGACGAACCTGCCGCTGCCGCCGCTGCGGCCGGGGCGCAACTGTTGTGCGTGCTGAACGCCTCGCCCTTCCACCTCGACAAGGCCGGAGAGCGTGAAGCCCGCATGGCCGAGCGCGCGCGCGCGGTGGACCGGCCGCTGCTCTACGCCCACTTGGTGGGTGGGCAGGACGAGGTGGTGTTCGACGGTGCCTCTTTTGCGCTGAGCGCCGCCGGGGTGGTGACCGCGCGGGCCCCGGCCTTCGAACCCGCGCTGCTGATGCTGGACATCGCGGCTGACGGCACACCGCAAGGCGACATCGCCCCCGTGCCCGAACTCGAAGCCCAGGCCTGGGCCGCGCTGGTGACCGGGGTGCGTGATTACCTGGGCAAGAACGGCTTCCCGGGCGCACTCATTGGCCTGTCGGGTGGTGTCGATTCGGCCCTGGTGCTGGCGCTGGCGGTGGACGCCATCGGCGCCGACATGGTGCGCACGGTGATGATGCCTTCGCCCTACACGGCCGACATTTCCTGGATCGACGCGCGCGAGATGGCCGAGCGCCTGGGCGTGCGTTACGACGAGATCGCCATCGAGCCGATGTTCGAGGCTTTCCGCGGCGCGCTGTCGCCGCAGTTCGAGGGCCGCGCCGAAGACACCACCGAAGAAAACCTGCAGGCGCGCATCCGCGGCACGCTGCTGATGGCACTGTCGAACAAGCTCGGCCACATCGTGCTGACCACCGGCAACAAGAGCGAGATGGCCACCGGCTACTGCACGCTGTACGGCGACATGGCGGGCGGTTTCGCGGTCATCAAGGACGTGGCCAAGACCCTCGTCTACCGGCTCTGCGAATGGAAGAACCGCCAGCCGACGCGGCGCGCCGACGGCAGCGTGGGGCCGGTGATTCCCGAGCGCATCCTGACCCGCGCGCCTTCGGCCGAACTGCGCCCGAACCAGACCGATCAGGACAGCCTGCCGCCCTACGAGGTGCTCGACGCCATCCTCGCGCGCTACATGGAAGAAGACCAGGGCATCGAGGACATCGTGGCGGCGGGCTATGCACGCGCCGACGTCGAACGTGTCACGCGCCTGATCAAGTTCAACGAGTACAAAAGGCGGCAGGCGCCTGTGGGCATCCGCATCACCCACCGGGCTTTCGGGCGGGATTGGCGCTACCCCATCACCTCGAAGTTCCGTGCTTAAATCAACGCAACCTCACCGCACTTTCGGAGCCCGACCATGAAGCAGATCACCGCCGTCATCAAGCCTTTCAAGCTGGAAGAGGTGCGTGAGGCGCTGGGCGACGTGGGCGTGTCCGGCCTCACCGTCACCGAGGTCAAGGGCTTCGGCCGCCAGAAGGGCCACACCGAGCTCTACCGTGGCGCAGAGTACGTGGTCGACTTCCTGCCCAAGGTGAAGGTGGAAGTGGTGGTGAAGGATGCCGACGTCGAGCGCTGCATCGAGGCCATCGTGAAGGCTGCCAAGACGGGCAAGATCGGCGACGGCAAGATCTTCGTCACGCCAGTGGAGCAGGTGGTGCGCATCCGCACCGGCGAGGCCGACGAAGCGGCCATCTGACGGCCTCAGGCCCCGGCCGCGCTCAGATGCGCGTGTAGTCGTCGGGGCCGGTCGCGGCACGCGCCTGCGCTGCCAGGCGCAGCATCAGGGCCACGGGGTCGGTGCCCACCTCCAGCACCGCGTTCTGCGGTGCCGACAGGAAACCTTCCGCCACGCTGTGCGCCATGAAGCGCAGCAGGTCGTCGTAATAGCCCGCCACATTGAGCAGGCCGATGGGCTGGTCGTGGTACTTCAGCTGGCGCCAGGTCCACACCTCGTACAGCTCTTCCAGCGTGCCGATGCCGCCGGGCAGCGCGATGAACACGTCGGCGCGCTCGGCCATCATCTGCTTGCGCACGTGCATGGTGGGCACCACGTGCAGCTCGTGCAGGCCCTCATGGCCCACTTCCATCTGTTTCAGGGTCTCGGGGATGATGCCCACCACGCGGCCGCCAGCGGCCAGCGTGGCATCGGCCACCTCGCCCATCAGGCCGACCTTGCCGCCGCCGTAGACGAGCTGCCAGCCCCGTTCGCCGATGGCCTGCCCCAGGGCCCGCGCCGCGGCGGTGTAGGCCGGCTGCACGCCATGGCGGGCGCCGCAGTAGACGGTGATGCTGAATGGCGTGGGGGCGGTCGGCTGGGCAGACATGGAGGCATGCCGCGCGGGCGCGGCCGGTTCAGGAACTGGGGGCGGTGGTCTTGCCACGCGCCTTACGCGGCGGCAGCTTCCAGCTTATCAGCCGCGTGCCGCAGACCGCGTCGTGCCAGAACTGGCGTTGCGGATGCAGCCACACCAGGCCGGCATACGCCAGCACGCCCGCACTCAGCGCCCCGAAAGTGACGCCGCTGCCCGTGAGGCCGCTGAACCACACGGTGGCCAGCGCCGGCAGGAACCACAGCCAGGCCAGCAGGTAGCGGCACAGGGCGCGCAAGGGCCGCACGGGCTGGCCGTCGCGCGTGACGAGGCGGATGTGCCAGGTCTGCATGGCCAGCGTCTGGCCGCTGCGCGACCAGAAATAGACGAAGTACACGCCGAGCACCGCGAAGAGGAATGCGCGCAGCCCGGCTGTACCGACCAAGGCCTGCGTCTGCCGCGTGACGATGCCGTAGAACAGCCCCGCGATCATCACCACGCCGAAGAGCAGCACGCCCTCATAGACAAAACAGGCCAGCCGCTGGCGCAGGCGCGGCGCCGGCGTGTCGGCCGGTGGCACCACAGGAAAGTTCATGGTTTTTCGTTCTTGGCGGGTGCCGAAGCTGCGCTCACGGCGGCGCCCTGGGGCCCGCGTTGCGGCAGCAAGGTGGTCTTGTCGACGAAGCCGGGCGTGGCGGCAATCTTGGGCAGGCCTGTCTGGTGGTGGGCGGGTGGTGCCGCCCGTGCGGTGATGGGCGTGGTGGTGGCGCCGGGCCGGGCCTGCTGCACGCCCGGGGTCACGGCCCGGGTGGGTGTCGGCCCCGGCGCGCGCACGATGTTTCGCTTCTTGTTGGCCTGGATGTTGGCTGGCGCGCCGGAAGCCGCGTCAGCGGCAGCCGCGGCGCGTGCAGCAGGTTTTGCCTTCTGGGCCAGCCGGGCCCGTTCTTCGGGCGCCAGCGCCTGGTAGGCAGCCCAGCGCGCCTGCCGCTCTTCATCGGGCAGATTGCGCACTTCCTGGAACTGCTGGCGCGCGGTGCTGCGCTGGGCCGGCGTCATGCGCGCCCACTCCGTCATGCGTGCTTGCAGGCGCTCTTGTTCGCCAGCAGGCAGCTTCGGGTAACGAGCGGCCACCTCCAGCCACTTCAGGCGGCGGTGCGCCTCGATCTGGGCCCAGTCTTTCTTCAGAGGCGCCAGCACCTGCTGCTGCTGGGCCGTCAGGCTGGCCCAGACCGGGCCGGGCTCTGCAGCCGCCAGCGCGCCGGCTGCCCACAGCAGGGCCGTCAGCAGCAAGCAGTGCAGACCGGCACGCACGCTCATTGCGGCGGCGCCGTGCGCAGGTACTCGGCGAAACCAGGGTCGGAGTAGGCCGAGGGCGGCAAGCTGTCGGTCAGCAGCTGGGCGTCGATGTCGGCCGCGGCGAGCACACGCTCGCGCACCGTCCATTGTTCGATGGCGATCAGGCCCGCCACCATCAGCAGCAGGGGCAGGGCCAGCGCCAGGCGCTCGCGCCACGGCGAAAAGCCCGCCAGCCGAGCAGCACCGCCCCGGCCCAGCACCACGGCACCGTCGGCCACGACGGGCTGCCTTGCCGCGCGGGCGCGCTGCAGGGCCTGCTCGCGGGCCACGCGCAGGCGCTCGCCCACGTCGTGGCCGGTGGCCTCCGCGCCCCGGCTCAGGCTGGCGGCCAGCCGCGCACCCAGGCGCGCCTCGATGGCGTGCGGGTCGGTGCCGTAGCGGCTGCGGATCATGAGGACACTCCCTTGTTTTTGAGGGCCTTGGCCAATGCATGAATGGCTCGGGAGCAGTGTGTCTTGACACTGCCTTCCGAGCAACCCATCACGGCGGCCGTTTCGCTGACGTCGAACTCTTCCCAGTAACGAAGCAGGAAGGCTTCACGTTGACGGGCCGGCAGTTCGGCCACCTGTTCGTCGATCAGCTGCAGCACCTGGCTGCGCGACACCGCGTCGGCAGCGCTTTCGGTGCCCAGCGTGTCTTCCAACGCGTGCAGAGTTTCGAGCAGGTCGAAATCACCGCCGTCGTCGCCCGCGCCCTCGAAATCCGACAGGTTCTGCATCACGGCGCCGCGCACCTTCTCGCGGCGGAACCAGTCCATCGTGGCGTTGGACAGGATGCGCTGGAACACCAGTGGCAACTCGGCCGCAGGGCGGTCGGCGTACTTCTCGGCCAGACGGATCATCGCGTCCTGCACGATGTCCAGCGCCGCTTCGTCATTGCGCACGGCGTAGGCGGCCCGCTTGAAAGCACGCTTTTCGACGCTCTTGAGGAAGTCTGACAGTTCTTTGTCGGTGGCCAACGCGTTGCAGCAAAGCGCCCGGGTGAGGGCGGGCGGATTATGGCCGCCACCCGCCGGTGTGCGTTGCCCCGGGGCCTGTCAGCCAGGCGCCAGCGGCGCCGGTGCATAATCGGGGGCTTCGCACAACGTTCTTTTGGGTCCTAAGCCCGGCCGTCAAACCCCGACGGCGGTTTTCGACCGCGCAGGTGCCGAATCGGCCTCACAAGGGCTCGCAGGAGGCGCACCGATGGATTTTCGTCAGAGAAAACCTCAGAGGTTCTAAATGGAAATGTCTGCCGCGGATGTCAAGCGTGCTGCGACCGTCGATGGTCGCGCCTCTTCTGCATCTTCCCCCTCCGCCACCGCCGAGCCCAATGGCTCCGAGATCCTCGTTCGCTGCCTGCAGGCCGAACAGGTGAAGTACCTCTGGGGCTACCCAGGCGGTGCGGTGCTCTACATCTACGACGCGCTCTACAAGCAAGAGACCATCGAGCACGTGCTGGTGCGCCACGAACAGGCCGCCATCCACGCCGCCGACGGCTATGCCCGCGCCACGGGCGAAGTAGGCGTGGCGCTCGTGACTTCGGGTCCGGGCGTGACGAATGCCATCACCGGCATCGCCACCGCCTACATGGACAGCATCCCGATGGTGATCATCACCGGGCAGGTGCCCACGCCGGCCATCGGCCTGGACGCCTTCCAGGAGTGCGACACCGTCGGCATCACGCGCCCCATCGTCAAGCACAACTTCCTCGTGAAGGACGTGCGCGACCTGGCGTTGACGCTCAAGAAGGCCTTCCACATTGCCCGCACCGGCCGGCCCGGCCCGGTGGTGGTGGACGTCCCCAAGGACGTTTCGCTGAAGACCTGCGCCTTCCACTACCCCGAGACGGTGGAGATGCGCAGCTACAACCCGGTGAAGAAGGGCCACGGCGGGCAGATCCGCAAGGCCGTGCAGCTGCTGCTGCAAGCCAAGCGGCCCTACATCTACACCGGCGGCGGTGTCATCCTGGGCAATGCCGCGCCTGAGCTGCGCCAGCTGGCCGACATGCTGGGCTTCCCCTGCACCAACACGCTGATGGGCCTGGGCGCCATCGCCCACAGCGACCCGAAGTTCCTGGGCATGCTGGGCATGCACGGCACTTACGAAGCCAACATGACGATGCAGAACTGCGACGTCCTGCTGGCCGTGGGTGCACGTTTTGACGACCGCGTGATCGGCAACCCGAAGCACTTCGCTTCGGTGGAGCGCAAGATCATTCACGTCGACATCGACCCCAGCAGCATCAGCAAGCGCGTGAAGGTCGACATCCCCATCGTTGGCGACGTGAAGGAAGTGCTGCTTGAGCTGATCTCTCAGATCCGCGAAGCGCAGACCCGGCCCGATGCTGGGGCGCTGGCCGGCTGGTGGAAGCAGATCAACGAGTGGCGCCGCCGCGAGTGCCTGGCCTACAAGGACAGCAGCGAAGTCATCAAGCCCCAGATGGTGGTTGAGAAGCTCTGGCAGCTGACGAAAGACCGCGACGCTTACATCACCAGTGATGTCGGCCAGCACCAGATGTGGGCCGCGCAGTTCTACCGCTTCGAGGAGCCGCGCCGCTGGATCAACAGCGGCGGCCTGGGCACCATGGGTGTGGGCCTGCCCTACGCGATGGGCATCAAGCTGGCCAAGCCCGAGAGCGATGTGTTCTGCATCACCGGCGAGGGCAGCATCCAGATGTGCATCCAGGAGCTGTCGACCTGCAAGCAGTACAACACGCCGGTGAAGGTGGTGTCGCTGAACAACCGCTACCTGGGCATGGTGCGGCAGTGGCAGCAGCTGGATTACGGCGGCCGCTACTCGCACAGCTACATGGACGCGCTGCCCGATTTCGTCAAGCTCGCCGAGGCTTACGGCCATGTGGGCCTGCTGGTGGAGAAGCCGTCTGACGTGGAAGGTGCGCTGCGCGAGGCCATCGCGCTGAAGGACCGCACGGTGTTCCTCGACATCCGCACCGACCCCACCGAAAACGTCTGGCCGATGGTGCAGGCCGGCAAGGGCATCAGCGAGATGCTGCTGGGCTCCGAAGACCTCTGAAGCCGCGAAAGCGGTGCCCGGCCCCGGCGTTACCGCGCCGCGGCTGCAGCACCGCGGCAGCGGCCCCAGAGCTTCAGAAGCCAGACACCTTTTCCTCAACTCGCAACGCGTGGCCAAGCCGCCGGGGTTACCGCCCCGGCGCGTGAAGAGCACGCAGGACGAAAGACCATGAAACACATCATCGCGGTGCTGCTCGAGAACGAGCCCGGCGCCTTGTCGCGTGTCGTCGCCTTGTTCTCGGCGCGCGGCTACAACATCGAGAGCCTGACGGTGGCCCCCACCGAAGACGCCAGCCTCTCGCGCATGACCATCGTCACCACCGGCAGCGACGAGGTCATCGAGCAGATCACCAAGCACCTGAACCGCCTCATCGAGGTGGTGAAGGTGGTCGACCTCACCGAGGGCAGCTTCACCGAGCGCGAGCTCATGCTGATCAAGGTGCGTGCGGTCGGCAAGGAGCGCGAGGAGATGAAGCGCATGGCCGAGATCTTCCGCGGCCGCATCATCGACGTCACCGAGAAGAGCTACACCATCGAGCTCACCGGCGACAGCAGCAAGCTCGACGCCTTTTTGGTGGCCATCGACCGTGCGGCCATCCTCGAGACCGTGCGTACCGGTGCCAGTGGCATCGGCCGCGGCGAACGCATTCTTCGCGTCTGAACGGCGCCCCCATTCATCACCAGTTTTTACGGAGAGAACCCATGAAGGTCTATTACGACAAGGACGCCGACCTCAGCCTCATCAAGGGCAAGAACGTCACCATCATCGGCTACGGTTCGCAGGGCCATGCCCACGCGCAGAACCTCAACGACAGCGGCTGCAAGGTCACCGTGGGCCTGCGCAAGGGCGGCGCCAGCTGGGCCAAGGTCGAGAAGGCCGGCCTCAAGGTGGCCGAGGTGGCCGAGGCCGTGAAGGCCGCCGACGTCGTGATGATCCTGCTGCCCGACGAGCAGATCGGTGCCGTCTACAAGAACGACATCGAGCCCAACATCAAGCAGGGCGCCAGCCTCGCCTTCGCGCACGGGTTCAACGTGCATTACGGCCAGGTCGTGCCCCGTGACGATCTCGACGTGTGGATGGTGGCGCCCAAGGCCCCGGGCCACACCGTGCGCGGCACCTACACGCAGGGTGGCGGCGTGCCGCACCTCATCGCCGTGCACGCCGACAAGAGCGGCAAGGCGCGCGACCTGGCGCTGAGCTACGCCGCGGCCAACGGCGGCGGCAAGGCCGGCATCATCGAGACCAACTTCCGCGAAGAGACCGAGACCGACCTCTTCGGCGAGCAGGCCGTGCTGTGCGGCGGCACCGTCGAACTCATCAAGGCCGGCTACGAGACCTTGGTGGAAGCCGGCTACGCGCCGGAGATGGCCTACTTCGAGTGCCTGCACGAGCTGAAGCTGATCGTCGACCTCATCTACGAGGGCGGCATCGCGAACATGAACTACAGCATCAGCAACAACGCCGAGTACGGTGAGTACGTGACGGGCCCGCGCATCGTCACCGAAGACACCAAGAACGCGATGCGCCAGTGCCTGAAGGACATCCAGACCGGCGAGTACGCCAAGAGCTTCATCCTCGAGAACAAGGCCGGCGCGCCGACGCTGATCAGCCGCCGCCGCCTGACCAGCGAGCACAGCATCGAAGTGGTGGGCGAGAAGCTGCGCGCGATGATGCCGTGGATTAAGGCCAACAAGCTGGTCGACAAGAGCCGCAACTGAGGCCCTGCGCCTCGGGCCAGAAGGCCGCCGCGAGGCGGCCTTTTGCTTTGGGGGGCTGCGTTATCCTCCGCCGCCTATGAGTGAAGAAAGCCGTCCGCCCGAGCCCGTGGCCGAAGTGCCGCGCCCGCGGCGCAAGGGCATCTACATGCTGCCCAACGCCGTGACGCTGGCGGCGCTGTTCGCCAGCTTCTACGGCATCGTCATGGCGATGAACGGCCGCTTCGAGTTGGCGGCCATTGGCATCTTCTGCGCGGCCGTGCTCGACGCGCTGGACGGCCGCGTCGCTCGCATGACCAACTCGCAGAGCGCCTTTGGCGAGCAGATGGACAGCCTGTGCGACATGGTGGGCTTCGGTGCTGCGCCGGCCCTCATCGTCTACGAATGGGCGTTGCAGGGCCTGGGGCGCTGGGGCTGGCTGCCGGCCTTCGTCTACATCGCGGGCGCGGCGCTGCGGCTGGCTCGTTTCAACACCAATATCGGCATCGTCGACAAACGTTTTTTCCAGGGCCTGCCCAGCCCCGCTGCTGCGGCCCTGGTGATGGGCCTGATCTGGGTGATGGACGACGCCGGCTTCAAGAATGTCGAGCAGATTCCATGGCTGGCCTGGACGGCCTTCGCGGTGACGCTCTACGCCGGCCTGACCATGGTGACCAACGTGCCTTTCTACAGCTTCAAGGTGATGGGTGCAAAGCAGACGGTGCCCTTCGCCAGCATCATGGCCATGGCCCTGGCCATCGGGCTCATCAGCCAGAACCCGCCGCTGGCGCTGTTCGCGCTGTTCTGCATCTATGGCGTTTCGGGCTACGGCGTCTACGTGTGGCGGCGCATGAAGGGCAAGCCTGTGAGCGTGATCGCCACTTCCACCGACGACCCCGACGAAAAAGGTCTGCACCAATGAAGCCCGGCTTTTCCCACGCCGCTGTGGCCAGGGCTGCGTGCTACATTCCGGGCATGTCTTCGTCCAACGCCTTCGCCCTGCTAGCCCTGCTAGGAGCCCAGCGGGTGCGCTGATCGTTCACGTCTGAACATTCCCGATCAACGGCCCGCCAGCGCAAGCAGCGGGCCGTTTTTCTTTTCCACAGCTGCTTGCGAACCCCAACCGCACAGGCACCACCATGACCGACAAGCTCATCATCTTCGACACCACCTTGCGCGACGGCGAACAGTCGCCCGGCGCCTCGATGACGCGCGACGAGAAGCTGCGCATCGCACGCCAGCTCGAGCGACTGCGGGTCGATGTGATCGAAGCCGGCTTCGCGGCTTCCAGCAATGGCGATTTCGAAGCCGTCAGGAGCATCGCCGACGCCATCAAGGACAGCACGGTGTGCAGCCTGGCGCGCGCCAACGATCGCGACATCGGCCGTGCCGCCGAGGCGCTGAAGGGCGCAGCGCGTGCGCGCATCCACACCTTCATCGCCACCAGCGAACTGCACATGGAGAAGAAGCTGCGCATGACGCGCGAGCAGGTGCTGGAGCAGGCGCGCTTGTCGGTGCGTTTTGCGCGCAACCTCTGCGGCGACATCGAGTTCAGTCCCGAAGACGGCTACCGCAGCGATTTCGATTTTCTCTGCCGCGTGCTGGAGGCCGTGATCAACGAAGGCGCCACCACGCTGAACATCCCCGACACCGTGGGCTACGCCGTGCCCGAGCTGTACGGCGACTTCATTCGCCGCCTGCGTGAAAGCGTGCCCAACAGCGACAAGGCCATCTGGAGCGTGCACTGCCACAACGACCTGGGCATGGCCGTGGCCAACTCGCTGGCCGGCGTGAAGATAGGCGGTGCGCGCCAGGTGGAATGCACCATCAACGGCCTGGGCGAGCGCGCTGGCAACTGCAGCCTGGAAGAGATCGTGATGGCCGTGCGCACGCGGCGCGACTACTTCGGGCTCGATCTGGGCATCGACACCACGCAGATCGTGCCGGCCAGCCGCATGGTGAGCCAGACCACGGGCTTCGTGGTGCAGCCGAACAAGGCGGTGGTGGGCGCGAATGCCTTTGCACACGCCAGCGGTATCCACCAGGACGGCGTGCTCAAGGCGCGTGACACCTACGAGATCATGCGCGCCGAAGACGTGGGCTGGGCCGCCAACAAGATCGTGCTGGGCAAGCTCAGCGGCCGCAACGCCTTCAAGCAGCGCTTGCAGGAACTGGGCGTGCAGATGGAGAGCGAGAGCGAGATCAACGCCGCGTTTGCGCGTTTCAAAGACCTGGCCGACCGCAAGAGCGAGATCTTCGACGAAGACATCATCGCGCTGGTCAGCGACGAGAGCGTCACGGCCGAGCAGGAGCACTACCGGCTGCTGTCTCTCGCCCAGCACTCCGAGATGGGCGAACGGCCGCACGCGAAGGTGAGCTTTTCCGCCGGGGGTGTGGAACACCATGCCGACAGCGATGGCAACGGCCCGGTGGATGCGAGCCTGAAGGCCATCGAGTCGAAGGTGAAGAGTGGCGCGGAAATGATGCTCTACTCGGTCAATGCCATCACTTCGGGCAGCACAGAATCGCAAGGCGAAGTCACCGTGCGCCTACAGCATGGCGGGCGCGTGGTGAACGGGGTGGGTGCAGACCCGGACATCGTGGTGGCTTCGGCCAAGGCCTACCTGTCGGCGCTGAACAAGCTGCACGGCGCCGCCGACCGGGTGGCTGCGCAGGGCTGAAGCGAGCGCATCTCTGCACCGAGAGGGCACTTGAGGAAAAACTCGCAAGCGATTGATCTTGCATGTGTTTTTCCCTCGGCCTACACTTGCAACTGAACAGTCGGCGGGGTACGCGGTGCAGAAAAAATTGATTCGGGGTCGTGCGTGGTTGTCTGCAGGCCTGCTGGCCTTGACCCTGGGTGTCTCGCCCCTGGCGCAGGCGCAGAAAACAGCCGAGGGCAAAAGCGGCAAGACCACGGCCGCAGCCAAGGCGAGTGCCAAAGCCGGCACAAAAGCCGGCGCCAAGGCGAAGGCGCCAGCCCGCAGCGCAAAGGCCAGCGCTCGCAAGAGCAAGGCCACCGCGGCCAGCCGCAAGCGGGTGGTGCGTGCGGAGCCGGCGCGGCCTTCTTTCGGCCACCAGTTCGGCTTGC
Source organism: uncultured beta proteobacterium (assembly GCA_963788035.1). Taxonomy (GTDB): domain Bacteria; phylum Pseudomonadota; class Gammaproteobacteria; order Burkholderiales; family Burkholderiaceae_C; genus Rubrivivax. The sequence goes on along the minus strand of CAWBFC010000005.1, from coordinate 139,524 downwards.
AAAAAGCCGAAGACGCGCTCGATCTGAAGAGCAGCGTGGCCCTGGTCGTCGACCAGGACACCAACGAAGTGCTGTTCAGCAAGAACCCCGAGGCGGTGCTGCCCATCGCCTCCATCACCAAGCTGATGACGGCGCTGGTGGTCATCGAGGCCGGCCTGTCGCTGGACGACATGCTGGTCGTCACGCAAGACGATGTGGACGCCACCGCCGGCAGCACCTCGCGCCTGCGCGTGGCCACGCAGCTCAACCGCGGCGAGATGCTGCACCTGGCGCTGATGGCTTCCGAGAACCGCGCCGCGCACGTGCTGGGCCGCACCTACCCAGGGGGCATTCGCAGCTTCATGGCAGCAATGAACGCCAAGGCGCAGTTGCTCGGCATGAGCGGCACGCGCTTCGTGGAACCCACGGGCCTGTCTTCAGACAACCAGAGCAGCGCTGCCGACCTCGCGCGCCTGGTGCGTGCCGCCTCGGCCCACCCGGTGATCGCCGACCTGTCCACCTCGCTCGAAGCCTCGGTGCCCGTGGGTTCGCGCCAAGTCCAGTTCCGCAACACCAACGGGCTGGTGCGCAACCCCGAGTGGGAGATCGGCCTGCAGAAAACCGGCTACATCGCCGCCGCCGGGCGCTGCCTGGTGATGCAGACACAGATGGCCGGCCGCAAGCTCATCATGGTGCTGCTCGACTCGGCCGGCAAGTATTCGCGCATGGGCGATGCCGAGCGCATCCGCAAGTGGTTGGCGAGCGCGCCTTTCGTGCCTTCGGCGGTGGCGTCGCCCTTGCCGGCTCGGCCAGCGGGCCCCGCCGCGCAGGCGCTGCCCGAGAAGACCTTGCTCGGCCCGGTGGTCACGCCGGTGTCGCTGCCGCAGGGGCCTGCGGCGCTGCCTGATCAGCCGCGGTAACCCAGCGCCAGCGAGATCTGCGCCGCGGTGCTTTTCACGCGCTCCAGCCAGCTCTCTTCCAGGCGGTCGGCCGGGGCCGAGATCGACAGCCCCGCCAGCAGCTTGCCCTGGTCGTCAAAAACACCGGCGGCCATGCAGCGCACGCCGAGTTCCAACTCTTCGTCGTCACGGGCCACGCCACTGCTGCGCACGGCGGCCAGTTCGCGCTCCAGCCGTGCCAGATCGGTGATGCTGTTGCGCGTGTGGCCGGTCAGGCCGGTGCGTGTGGCGTAGGCGCGCACGCGGGCCGCGTCTTCATGCGCCAGAAAGAGCTTGCCCACCGACGTGAGGTGCAAGGGCGCGTGCCCGCCGATGGCGCGCACGACCTGCATGCCCGAACGTTCGCTGTAGGTACGTTCGATGTAGACGATCTCGTCGCCCTGGCGCATCGACAGGTTCACCGGCTGGTGCGTCACCTTGTGCAACTCGCGCATCGGGCCCATGGCGGATTCGCGCACGTCCAGCCGCGCCTTCACCAGGTTGCCCAGTTCCAGCAGGCGCATGCCCAGGCGGTAGCTGCCGGCGGCCGGGCGGTCGACGAAGCGGCCGATGGCCAGGTCGTTGAGGATGCGGTGGGCGGTGCTCGGGTGCAGGCCCGTGCGTTCACTCACCTCTTTCAGCGACACCGGCTCGGGTTGCGCGGCCAGCATCTCCAGCAGCGCGAAGCTGCGTTCCAGCACCTGGATGGTGGGCTTGAGCGGTTCCTTGCTGGTCATGGGGATGCGGTCTCGGTGTACACGCGGCAATTTTGCATCGCGGAACGCCGGCTTGCATACCGGAAGTGCGCTGCAGTGCTCGGTGCGCTTGCGCTGGGCGCTTGGGCGCTTCCGGCCGCTGCCCAGACCGGCGCCGCGCCTGCTGCCCGTGCACAGGCGTCAGCTGGGGCCGGGCCTGTTTCGCAGGCGGGCTCTGCGTCGGCTCTGCAGCGGCCGATGCTGCTGGTGCCGCGTCTGGCCGGGCGGCTGCGTGCGGCCGACATCGGGCTCGTGATCAACGCCGACGACGCCGCCTCGGTGGCCGTGGGCGAGCACTACATCACCGCGCGCGGCCTGCAGCCCGCCCAGGTGCTGCGCGTGCGGCTGCCGCTGCGGCCGGTGTTGAGCGAGGGTGAGTTCGAGGCGCTGCAGCGCGAGATCCAAGGCCATTTCGGCCCCGGGACCCAGGCGCTCGCGCTGGCCTGGACCGCGCCCTATGCCGTCGGCTGCAACGCCATCACTGGCGCGCTGGCCCTGGGTCATGACCCGGCGCTGTGCCGCAACAGCTGTGCGGCTTCGCGCGTGTCGCGCTACTTCAACCACGCCACGCACCGGCCCCAGGCCACGCTGGGCCTGCGCCCAGCCATGCTGCTGGCCGCACCCAGCGTGCCCGCCGCCATCGCGATGATCGACCGCGGTGTCGCCAGCGACGGCCAGCTGGCGCTGCGCGGACGCCCACCCGTGACGGCGCAGCTGCTGCTCACCGAAGACACGGCGCGCCGCGTGCGCACCGTGCTCTACCCCGAGCCCGGGCTGCGCCGCGGCGTGGGCGTGGAGGTGCAATGGCGCCCCGCGGCCGAGCTGCCGCAAGCGCGCCGTGTGCTGGTGGCCATCACCGGCAGCGTGCAGGCCCCGGTGCTGCCGGCGCCTGACTGGGTGCCGGGCGCGCTGGGCGACCACCTCACGTCCTTCGGCGGTGACTTGCTCGGCAGCCACGGCCAGGGCACGGCGCTGGACTGGATCGCCTCGGGCGCCACCGCCAGCCACGGCAGCGTCAGCGAGCCCTGCAACCACCTGCAGAAATTCCCGCATCCGCAGGTGCTGCTGGGCCACTACACGCAGGGCGCCACCGCCATCGAGGCCTACTGGAAGAGCGTGGCCTGGCCGCAGCAGAGCCTGTTCATCGGCGAGCCCTTGGCGGCGCCGTTCGCGCCTGCCGGCCGAAGGCTGCTGCCGCCACCTGTCGGCCCCTCGCCTGCTCAGCGAATGCGCCCCGAGGCCCCGCCTGGCCCGGCTTCGGCGCCCGGCACCGCGGCCACGCCGGCGCGCACGGCGCCTTCCAGCGTGGCGGGGTAGGGGCCGGCCACGTAGTCGCCGGCGGCTACGAGGCCAGGCGCAATGGCCGCCGGCGGCCGCTGCAAGCCGGGTATGCAGCGAAAGGTGGCGCGTTTTTCGGCCACACAACGCAGCACCGTTGGCGGCTGGGGCCAGATGCCGGGCGGAAAGGCCTGCGCGGCCTGCTGCAGCACCGCCGCAGCGCAAGTTTCCAGGCCTTGGTCCACCCAGGACTGCGCCCCGCTGAGCACGAAGGCGAAGACCCCCGGCGTGGCCCCCAGCGCGCCGTGGTCGAAAGCGAACTGGGCCGGCGCCTCGGGCCCTTCCAGCAGCGCTGTCATCGGCGCCGGCAGGCGAGCGCCCGGCGCGTACAGATAGACCGTTACGATGGGTTCGTAGCGCAGCACCTGCGCCTGCGCGGCCCAGGTCGGGTGGATGGCTTGCGCGAGCCGCGCCGCCTCGGCGGCGCTGCAGGCGAGCACCACGGCGTCGAAGCTTTCGCCGTCGACTTGCCAGCCCGGGCCCTGCGCGGCGTGCAGTTGCTGCACCCGTGTGCCCAGGCGCACCACCGCGCCGCGGGACTGCAGCCAGGCCAGCGTCGGCGCCGGCAGCAGCGCGCCGAGCGAACGCCGCGGCAGCAGCAGGTCGGCGCCGCCGGCGCCGCCGAAAAGCGCATCCTTCAGCACGCGCAGCAGCACCGCGGCATCGGCCTGCGGCGCCGGGGTGTTCAAGGCGGCCACGCACAGCGGATCGATCATCAGTTCGCGCACAGCCGGCGGCAGGCCGCGGCACAGCGTGTCGACGCTGGTGCCCGGCGCACAGCGAAAACCCGCCAGTGCCCAGCCCGCCGCGGCACGCAGCAGCGCCAGCTTGTCGCGCCAGCCCCAGCCGCGCGCGCGCGCCACGCCCAGCGCAAACACCAGCGCCGCCGGGCCGCGCGGCAGGCGCAGGCCGCGGCCATCGGGGTAGCGCAGTTCCAGCGGGCGGCGGTGGAAAGCCGCGTCGATGTCCACACCCACGGTGCGCATCAGCGCCAGCGTCTCGCGGTAGGCGCCGATCAGGATGTGCTGGCCGTTGTCCAGCGCCAGGCCGTCGACCTGCAGTTCACGCGCGCGCCCCCCGGCTTGCGCCGCCATCTCGAAGACGGTGACGGCGTGCCCCGCTTCGGTGGCCCGCACCGCCGCGGCCAGGCCGGCCCAGCCGGCCCCGATGACGGCAATCTTCACCGCAGCTTCACCGCTTTCGGCCTGCGCCTAGCGCCCGCGCAGGTGCGTGCGCGCGGCGATCCACAGCTTGCGTAGCGGCGTGAGCGAGCTGCGCTGGTGCAGCACCTGGAAGCCCTGGGCCTCGACCTCGCGCAGCAGCGTGCGGTAGATGTTGGCCATCATCAGGCCCGGCTTCTGGGCCTGGCGGTCGGTCTCGGGCAGCAGGGCCAGCGCTTCGTCGTAAGTGGCGTGCGCGCGTGCGGCCTGGAATTGCATCAGCGCGGTGAAACGTTCGCTGTAGCCCCAGGGCGCTTCACGCTGCAGCAACTCGCTGGCTTTCACGCCGAACTGCTGCAGTTCGTTGACGGGCAGGTAGATGCGGCCGCGGCGTGCGTCGTCGCCGACGTCGCGGATGATGTTGGTGAGCTGCATCGCCAGGCCCAGGCGGTGCGCGTACTGCACCGTGGCGGCTTCGTGCCGGCCGAAGATGTTGGCCGCCACCTCGCCCACGATGCCGGCTACCAGGTGGCAATAGCGCTGCAGGCCGGGGTAGTCGAGAAAACGGGTCTGGTCGAGGTCGGTCTGGCAACCTTCGATCACGGCCTGCAGGTGGGCTGCGGTGATGCCGAACTCCTCGGCCAGCGGCATCAGCGCCTGCATCACCGGGTGGGTGGGCGCGCCGGAGTAAGCCGCGGCCACCTCCTTGCGCCACCAGGCCAGCTTGGTGGCGGCCACGGCGGGGTCGCTGACCTCGTCGACCACGTCGTCCACCTCGCGGCAGAAGGCGTAGAACGCGGTGATGGCCGCGCGCCGCGGCGGCGGCAGAAAGAGGAAGGCGTAATAGAACGACGAGCCGCTTTTGGCGGCCTTGTCCTGCACGTACTGTTGCGGCGTCATCGGTGGTTTGTCAGCGCAGCATGGCGGGCATGCGCCAGGCGCGCCACAGCAGCACGGGCACATCGAGCGCGCCGAGCTTGGGGCGTTGGGCGAGGGCGGCGTATCTCATCGTCTCGATTTTCTCCAGGATGCGCAGCCCGCCTTGCACCACCAGGCGCAGTTCCCAGCCGGCCCGGCCGGGCACACGCAGCGCCAGCGGCGCGCCCTGCAGCATCAGCGTGCGGGCCCAACTGCACAGCGCGGCCACCAGCACGCGGGCACGCGCGCTGTCGGTGGCGGCGAGCAGCTCTTCGCGGGCCACGCGGTGGTGCTGCATCTCGGCCTCGGGCACGTAGCAGCGGCCGCGCGGGCCGTCGATGCTGAGGTCTTGCCAGAAGTTGATGAGCTGCAGCGCGGTGCAGATGGCGTCGGATTGCTGCAGCGAACGGGCATCGTGCAGCGCGTACAGGTGCATCAGCAGCCGGCCGATGGGGTTGGCCGAACGGCGGCAGTAGTCGAGCACGCCGTCGCGGTGGGTGTAGACCGGGTTGCGCACGTCCTGCTCGAAGGCATCCAGCAGGTCGTGCAGCGGCTGCGCCGGCAGGCGGAACTGGCGCGCGGCCTCGGCCAGCGGCTCGAACACGCGGCGCCACCGCGCGGCCACGGGTGCACCGGTCAGCGCGGCCTGCAGGTCTTGCCGGTAGGCGGCCAGTTCGGCCAGGCGGTCGGCCGGGCGCGCATCGCCTTCATCGGCGATGTCGTCGGCCGTGCGGGCGAAGTGGTAGATGGCCACCACCGCCGGCCGCAGCGCCGGTGGGCACAGCAGCGATGCCACCGGGAAGTTCTCGTAATGATCGACGCTCACCGCCCGATTCTCGCCGCCCGGCGGGCGGGCCCGATCGTGGCCTGTAGCCACGGCCTCGGCCCTTGCGATTGACAAGGCCCCAAGCCGGCCCCTACAGTACTGACCAGTCAGTCATTAACTATTCGGTCGCGCGCCCGCTGGGCCCCGGCCCGGCCCCGGGGGGCGATCGCATGCAAGCCTATTTGTTCTCTCGCAGCCGCGCGCAGGCGGCGGTGCTCGTGGCGGCCGTCAGCCTGGCGGCGTGCTCGCGCCCGGCGCCTGCGCCCGAACCCGTGCGCGCCGTGCGCACCATGACCATCAGCGCAGAAAGTGCCGGTGGGGTGCACGAATACGCCGCCGAAGTGCGGGCACGCACTGAATCGCGCCTGGGCTTCCGGGTCGGCGGCAAGATGGTGGCGCGCAGCGCCGAGGTCGGCCAGCGTGTGCGCGCCGGCCAAGTGCTGGCGCAGTTGGATGAGGCCGACCTGAAGCTGGGGCAAGAGGCCGCCGCCGCGGCGGCGCGCGCGGCGCAGACGCAATACGAACTGGCCGCCGCCGAATTCAAGCGCTACCAGGATCTGCGGGCCCAGGGCTTCATCAGCAGCCTGGAGCTCGAGCGACGCGACGCCACGCTCAAGGCGCAAAAGGCGCAGCTGGAGCAAGCCCAGGCGCAGGCCCGTGTGCAGGGCAACCAGGCCGGCTATGCCTCGCTGGTGGCCACGGCGGCCGGTGTTATCACTGCCACCGAAGCCGAAGCCGGCGCGGTGCTGGCCGCTGGCACGCCAGTGCTGCGCCTGGCGCACGACGGCCCGCGTGATGCGGTGTTTTCCGTGCCTGAAGACGGCGCTGCGGCGATGCGCGCCCAACTCGGCCGGGCCGGTGCTCTGAAGGTGCGCGCCTGGGGCAGCAAGGCCGTGTTGCCGGCGACGGTGCGCGAGGTGGCCGCCGCGGCCGACCCTGTGACGCGCACCTTCCTCGTGAAGGCCGATGTCGGCCAGGCCGAGGTGCAACTGGGCCAGACCGTCACGGTGCTGGCCGAGTTGCCGCGCCTGGCGGGCATCGCCCGCTTGCCCTTGTCGGCCGTTTTCCAGCAGCAGGGCCAGACAGCGGTGTGGCTGCTGGATGGCGCGAGCATGACGGTGAAGCTGCAACCCATCGTGGTGGCCGGCGCCGACGGCAACACCGTCATCGTGGGCGCGGGCTTGCAGCCGGGCCAGCAGGTGGTGACGGCCGGTGTGCACGTGCTGACACCGGGCCAGAAGGTCAAACGCTACGGTGGCGCTGATGCTGCAGCGGCCCCGACACCTGCTGCGGCCGCCAGCCGCTGAGCTCAGGAAGGCCCTGCCATGAACGCCACGGACAGCCCCGGCTCCGGCCCCCGTTTCAACATCTCGCGCTGGGCGCTGGAGCACCCGGCGCTCACGCGCTACCTGATGGTGGTGTTGCTGGTGCTGGGCACCGCCGCCTACTTCCAGCTGGGGCAGGACGAAGACCCGCCTTTCACCTTCCGCGCGATGGTGGTGCAGGCCTTCTGGCCGGGCGCCAGCGCCTTGCAGATGGCCGAGCAGGTCACCGACAAGATCGAGAAGACGTTGCAGGAAGTGCCGCATGCCGACAAGCTGCGCAGCTACACCAAGCCCGGCGAGTCCTTGACCATCCTGCAGCTGCGCGATTCGGCGCCGCCGGGTGAAGTCACCGACAGCTGGTACCAGGCACGCAAGCGCATCGGCGACATGCGCAACACGCTGCCGGCGGGTGTGGTCGGCCCGGTCTTCAACGACGACTTCGGCGATGTCTACGGCTCGATCTTCGCGCTGAGCGCCGACGGTTTCAGCCGTGAAGAGCTGCGGGTCTATGCCGACCGCGTGCGCCAGCAGTTGCTGCGTGTGCCCGATGTGGCCAAGGTCGAGGTCTTCGGCGCACAGGCAGAGAAGGTGTTCATCGAGATCTCGCAGAAGCGCCTGGCGCAGCTGGGTTTGGACTTCAACCAGGTCATCGCACAGATCGGCGCGCAAAACGCCGTGGAAGGCGCCGGCGTGCTCAACGCGGGCAGCGAAAACCTGCAGGTGCGCGTGGGCGGGCAGTTCAATACCGTTGACGAGCTGCGGCGTTTCCCGATCCGCGGCGTGAACGCGGCCACCGGGGCGGCCAGCACGCTGCGCTTGGGCGACATCGCCGAGATCCGCCGCGACTACATCGACCCGCCCAGCACCCTGGTGCGCCACCAGGGGCAGGCGGTCATCGCACTCGGCGTCTCCATGGCCAAGGGCGGCGACATCATCGCGCTCGGTGAAGCGCTGCAGAAGGTGGTGGCGCGTGTGCAGCAAGAGCTGCCGGTCGGCATCACCGTGAGCCAGGTGCAAGACCAGCCGGCCGCCGTGACACGGTCGGTGGGCGAGTTCGTCAAGGTGCTCATCGAGGCCATCGTCATCGTGCTGGCGGTGAGCTTCATCAGCCTGGGGCTGCACACGAAACCGCTGCGGATCGACATCTGGCCGGGCCTGGTGGTGGGCATCACCATCCCGCTGGTGCTGGCCATCACCTTCGTGACGATGTTCTATTGGGGCGTGGGCCTGCACAAGATCAGCCTCGGCAGCCTGATCATCGCCCTGGGCCTGCTGGTGGACGACGCCATCATTGCGGTGGAGATGATGGTGCGCAAGCTGGAAGAAGGTTACGACCGCGCCCGCGCCGCCACCTTCACCTACGAGCTGGTGGCCATGCCCATGCTCACCGGCACCCTCATCACCGCCGCGGGTTTCCTGCCCATCGGCCTGGCCAAGAGCGTGACGGGGGAATACACCTTCGCCATCTTTGCCGTCACCTCTGCCGCGCTGATCATCTCGTGGGTGGTGTCGGTGTACTTCGTGCCCTACCTGGGTTGGAAGTTGCTGCGCACGCGCAAACACGCCGAGGGCCAGCCGCACGAAGACGAGCTCTACAACACGCCCTTCTACGCACGTTTCCGCAGCGTGGTGGACTGGTGCGTGCAGCACCGCTGGATCACCATCGGCCTCACGGTGGCCAGTTTTGCGCTCGGCATCGTGGGCATGGGCAAGGTGCAACAGCAGTTTTTCCCGGATTCGAGCCGGCCCGAGCTGGTGGTGGACCTGTGGCTGCCCGAGGGCTCCACCATCCAGGCCACCGAGGCGGTGGCGCGGCGTTTCGAGGCGCGCATGCTGCAGGAGAAGGGCGTCAGCACCGTCACCGCCTGGGTGGGCAGCGGCGTGCCGCGTTTTTACCTGCCGCTGGACCAGGTGTTCCCGCAGAGCAACGTCACGCAGTTCATCGTGCTGCCCAAAGACCTGAAGGAGCGCGAAGCCCTGCGCCTGCGCCTGCCTGAAATGCTGGCCACCGACTTCCCGGAGGTGCGGGGCCGCGTGAAGCTGCTGCCCAACGGGCCGCCCGTGCCTTACCCGGTGCAGTTCCGTGTGGTGGGTGTGGATGCGAAAGAGGTGCGCCTGTGGGCCGACCAGGCCAAGGAGGTGTTGCGCAGCAACCCCAGCATGCGCGGCGTGAACGACAACTGGAACGAAGCCGTGAAGGTGCTGCGCCTGAACATCGACCAGGACAAGGCGCGGGCCCTGGGTGTCACCAGCCAGGCCATCGCGCAAGCCTCGCGCACCACGCTCAGCGGCACCACCGTGGGCCAGTACCGCGAGGGCGACAAGCTCGTTGACATCGTGCTGCGCCAGCCGGCCGAAGAGCGCAATGCCATCACCGACCTCGCCAATGGCTACCTGCCCACCAGCAGCGGCCGCGCGGTGCCGCTGATGCAGGTGGCCCAGGTCGACTTCACCTGGGAACCTGGCGTGGTTTGGCGCGAAGGGCGCAATTTCGCCGTCACCATCCAGGGCGACGTCGTCGAAGGCGTGCAAGGTCCCACCGTCACGGCGCAGGTCTGGCCTGAGCTCAAGAAGCTGGCGGCCACGATGCCGCCGGGTTACGCCATCGAGGTGGCCGGTGCGGTGGAAGAAAGCAGCAAGGGCCAGGGCTCGCTGCTGGCCAACGTGCCGCTGATGGCCTTCATCATCTTCACGCTGCTGATGCTGCAGTTGCAGAGCTTCAGCCGTTCGATGCTGGTCTTCCTGACCGGACCGCTGGGCATCATCGGCGTGGCCGCCGCCTTGCTGCTGTTGAACCGGCCTTTCGGCTTCGTGGCGCTGCTGGGCGTGATCGCGCTGATGGGCATGATCATGCGCAACTCCGTCATCCTCATCGACCAGATCGAACAAGACCGCCGGCGCGGCGTAGCGGCGTGGACGGCCGTGGTGGAGGCCTCGGTGCGGCGTTTCCGTCCCATCGTGCTGACGGCGGCGGCGGCGGTGCTGGCGATGATTCCGCTGTCGCGCAGCGTGTTCTGGGGGCCGATGGCCGTGGCCATCATGGGCGGCCTGATCGTGGCCACGGCGCTCACGCTGCTGGCCCTGCCTGCCATGTACGCGGCCTGGTTCCGGGTGCGCCGTGAAGGCGCGGAAGCGCCGGCCGGCGGGGGCGCGCCCGTGGCAGGCTAAAATCGACGGTTTGCCGGTTAACGGCACCACCTGCGCGGGTGGCGAAATTGGTAGACGCACCAGGTTTAGGTCCTGACGCCTTCACGGGTGTGCGGGTTCGAGTCCCGCCCCGCGCACCAGCCCTGCATCCTCAGCCCTTCATTCCAGAGACATCATGGCCGTCCAAGTCGAAACCCTCGAGAAGCTCGAACGCCGCATCACCCTCACGCTGCCGGCAGAGGTCATCAACGGCGAGGTCGAAGCGCGCCTGAAGAAGCTCTCGCGCACCGTCAAGGCCGACGGCTTCCGCCCCGGCAAGGTGCCGATGAGCGTGGTGGCCCAGCGCTACGGTTACCAGGTGCAGTACGAGGTGGTCAACGACCGCGTGGGCCAGAGCTTCAACGACGCCGTCAACGAAGCCCAGCTGCGTGTGGCCGGCGCACCGAAGATCACCCAGAAGGACCAGGCCCCCGAAGGCGCACTGGCCTTCGATGCCACCTTCGAGGTCTACCCCGAAGTGAAGCTGGGCGACCTGAGCGCCGCGGAAGTGGAGCGCATCAGCACCGAAGTGACCGAGGCCGCCATCGACCGCACGGTCGAGATCCTGCGCAAGCAGCGCCGCACCTTCGGCCTGCGCGCCAAGGACGAAGGAGCCATCGAAGGTGACCGCGTCACCATCGACTTCGAAGGCAAGATCGACGGCGAACCCTTCTCCGGCGGCAAGGCCGAGGCCTTCCAGTTCATCATCGGCGAAGGCCAGATGCTCGAGCAGTTCGACCAAGCCGTGCGCGGCATGAAGGTCGGCGAGAGCAAGACCTTCCCGCTGCAGTTCCCGGCCGATTACCACGGCGCCGATGTCGCCGGCAAGGAAGCCGACTTCCTCGTTACCGTGAGCAAGATCGAAGCGCAGAACCTGCCGGCCGTCGACGAAGCGCTGGCCAAGAGCCTGGGCATCAAGGAAGGCACCGTCGAAGGCCTGCGCGCCGACGTCAAGAAGAACCTCGAGCGCGAGGTGAAGTTCCGCGTGCTGGCCCGCAACAAGGCCGCCGTGATGGACGCGCTGGCCGCCTCGGCTGAACTCGACCTGCCGAACGCGCTGATCGAAGCCGAATCGCAGCGCCTGATCGAAGGCGCGCGCGCCGACCTGAAGCAGCGTGGTGTGAAGGATGCCGAGAGCGTGGACATCCCCGCCGACATCTTCAAGCCGCAGGCCGAGCGCCGCGTGCGCCTGGGCCTGGTGGTTTCGGAACTGGTGCGCCAGAACAAGCTGCAGGCCAAGCCCGAGCAACTGCAGGCCCATATCGAAGAGCTGAGCCAGAGCTACGAGAAGCCGGCCGAAGTGATGCGCTGGTACCTGGGCGACCGCCAGCGCATGGCCGAGGTGGAAGCCGTGGTCATCGAGAACAACGTGACGGAGTTCGTGCTGGGCCAGGTCAAGGTCAATGACAAGGTGCTACCGTTCGACGAACTCATGACGAGTCAGTGAGACCCCCACGCTCCCGCCGGTCGCTGCCCCCCGAGGGGGCGCATGCATCGGGCCGGCGGAGCCGGTCCCGCGCATGAACCTTGGTAAGGACGAAAAGATGAGCTATCAGGAAACCACCGGCCTGGGCATGGTGCCCATCGTCATCGAGCAATCGGGGCGGGGCGAGCGCGCCTACGACATCTACAGCCGCCTGCTGCGCGAGCGCATCGTGTTCCTGGTGGGCCCAGTGAACGACGCCACGGCCAACCTGGTGGTGGCGCAGATGCTGTTCCTGGAGAGCGAGAACCCTGACAAGGACATCTTCCTCTACATCAACAGCCCCGGCGGCAGCGTCAGCGCCGGCCTGTCGATCTACGACACGATGAACTTCATCAAGCCCGACGTGAGCACGCTGTGCATGGGGATGGCCGCGAGCATGGGCAGCTTCCTGCTGATGGCCGGTGCCAAGGGCAAACGTTCGGCGCTGCCGAACTCGCGCGTGATGATCCACCAGCCCTCGGGCGGCGCGCAGGGCCAGGCGACCGACATCGAGATCCAGGCGCGCGAGATCATCAAGACGCGCGAACAGCTCAACCGCATCTACGCCGACCGCACGGGCCAGCCCATCGAGCGCATCGCGGCCGACATGGAGCGTGACAAGTGGCTCTCGCCCGACGAAGCCAAGGAATATGGCCTCATCGACCAGGTGTTGGACAAGCGCGGCTGAACCCGCGCAGCGCTGAGCTGTGTTTGCAGGCCCGCCGCTGGCGGGCCTGATCGTTTCCGGGGTTCGAAGCGGCGTGTTGCAGCCGGTTTTCAGCCCCTTTTCCACCCCCTTCGTGGGATGGCACTTCGTCTATGATGCAGTGCGATCCGCGCTCAACCCGTACTCAAGATCACCCATGGCCGACAAGAAGGGCGCCTCTGGCGAAAAGGTTCTTTACTGCAGCTTCTGCGGTAAGAGCCAGCACGAGGTCAAGAAGCTCATCGCCGGGCCTTCGGTGTTCATCTGCGACGAGTGCATCGAGCTCTGCAACGACATCATCCGCGACGAGGTGCCGGCCGAGGCGCCTGGCGCCAAGGCCGCCAAGAGCGACCTGCCGGTGCCCAGCGAGATCAAGGCCAGCCTCGACCAATACGTCATCGGGCAGGACGTGGCCAAGCGCACGCTCAGCGTCGCGGTCTACAACCACTACAAGCGCCTGAAGCACATGGGGGCCAACGCCTCCAAGGACGAGGTGGAGCTCACCAAGAGCAACATCCTGCTGATCGGCCCCACCGGCAGCGGCAAGACGCTGCTGGCGCAGACGCTGGCGCGTTTGCTGAACGTGCCTTTCGTGATCGCCGATGCCACCACGCTGACCGAAGCCGGTTACGTGGGTGAAGACGTCGAAAACATCATCCAGAAGCTGCTGCAGAATTGCAATTACGACGTTGAGCGCGCGCAGCGCGGCATCGTCTACATCGACGAGATCGACAAGATCAGCCGCAAGGCCGACAACCCCAGCATCACGCGTGATGTCTCGGGTGAGGGCGTGCAGCAGGCGCTGCTGAAGCTGGTGGAAGGCACGATGGCCAGCGTGCCGCCGCAAGGCGGGCGCAAGCACCCGAACCAAGACTTCCTGCAGATCGACACGACGAACATCCTGTTCATCTGCGGTGGCGCTTTCGACGGCCTGGAAAAGGTCATCCAGAACCGCACCGAGAAGAGCGGCATCGGTTTCGCTGCCAGCGTGCACAGCAAGACCGAAAAGCGGGCGGCCGATGTTTTCCGCCACGCCGAGCCTGAAGACCTGATCAAGTTCGGTTTGATCCCTGAACTGGTCGGCCGCCTGCCCGTGGTGGCCACGCTGGGTGAACTCACCATCGAGGCGATGGTGCAGATCCTCACCGAGCCCAAGAACGCGCTGGTCAAGCAGTACCAGAAGCTTTTCGCGATGGACGGCGTCGAACTCGAGATCCGTCCCTCGGCGCTGACGGCCATCGCCAAAAAGGCGCTGGCGCGCAAGACCGGCGCCCGCGGCCTGCGCTCCATCCTGGAGCATTCGCTGATCGACACCATGTTCGACCTGCCCACGCTCGACGGCGTGGCCAAGGTGGTGATCGACGACCACATCGTCGAAGAGGGCGCCAAGCCCCTGCTCGTGTACCGCGAGCAGAAGGCCAGCGCCTGAGGCAGCACCGGGCCGGCCTGCCGCCGGCCGCCAGCGCTGTCTTGCATTCCTGTTCTCGGGCCCCACGTGGTCTTGAGAAAGAGAGGTTCACCTATGTCCGGACATCCCATCCTCCCGCCTGAACCGATCACGCTGCCGCTGCTGCCGCTGCGCGACGTGGTGGTGTTCCCGCACATGGTCATCCCGCTGTTCGTGGGCCGGCCCAAGAGCATCAAGGCGCTGGAAGCCGCGATGGAGCAGGGCCGTCAGATCATGCTCGTGGCGCAGAAGGCCGCAGGCAAAGACGAGCCCAAGGCCGACGACATGTTCGATGTCGGCTGCGTCAGCAGCATCTTGCAGATGCTGAAGCTGCCCGACGGCACCGTGAAGGTGCTGGTGGAAGGCGTGCAGCGCGCCAACACGCGCAGCATCACCGAAGACAACGACTACTTCGTCGGCGAAGTCGTGCCCATCCAGCCCGAGGCCGATGCCACGCCTGAGATCGAGGCTCTGCGCCGCGCCGTGACGCAGCAGTTCGACCAGTACGTCAAGCTGAACAAGAAGATCCCGCCCGAGATCCTCACCAGCATCGCCGGCATCGACGACCCGGGCCGCCTGGCCGACACCATCGCGGCGCACCTGCCGCTGAAGCTGGAAGCCAAGCAGGCCGTGCTCGACCTCTTCAGCACCGCCAAGCGGCTGGAAAAGCTGCTGGAACTGCTGGAGCACGAGGTCGACATCCTGCAGGTGGAAAAGCGCATCCGCGGCCGCGTCAAGCGCCAGATGGAGAAGAGCCAGCGCGAGTACTACCTGAACGAGCAGGTCAAGGCCATCCAGAAGGAACTGGGCGACGGCGAAGAAGGCGCTGATCTCGAAGAACTCGAGAAGAAGATCAAGGCCGCGCGCATGAGCAAGGAAGCGCTCAAGAAGGCCGAGAGCGAGCTGAAGAAGCTCAAGCTGATGTCGCCCATGTCGGCCGAAGCCACCGTGGTGCGCAACTTCATCGACACCCTGGTCAACCTGCCCTGGCAGAAGAAGACCAAGATCAAGCACGACCTGGCCAACGCCGAAGACGTGCTGAACGAAGACCACTTCGGCCTGGAGAAGGTCAAGGACCGCATCCTCGAGTACCTCGCGGTGCAGCAGCGTGTGGACAAGGTCAAGGCGCCCATCCTGTGCCTGGTGGGGCCCCCGGGCGTGGGCAAGACCAGCCTGGGCCAGAGCGTGGCGCGCGCCACCGGCCGCAAGTTCGTGCGCATGGCCCTGGGCGGCATGCGTGACGAGGCCGAGATCCGCGGTCACCGCCGCACCTACATCGGCAGCATGCCGGGCAAGGTGCTGCAGAGCCTGAGCAAGGTGGGCGTGCGCAACCCGCTCTTCCTGCTGGACGAGATCGACAAGCTCGGCATGGACTTCCGCGGCGACCCCAGCAGCGCGCTGCTGGAAGTGCTGGACCCGGAGCAGAACCACACTTTCAGCGACCACTACGTTGAGGTCGACTTCGACCTGAGCGACGTGATGTTCGTGGCCACCAGCAACAGCATGAACATCCCGCCGGCGCTGCTGGACCGGATGGAAGTGATCCGCCTGGCCGGCTACACCGAAGACGAGAAGCTCAACATCGCCCAGCGCTATCTGTTGCCCAAGCAGGCCAAGAACAACGGCCTGAAGGACGGCGAGATGGAGATCACCGAAAGCGCCTTGCGCGCGGTGCTGCGCTACTACACGCGCGAAGCCGGCGTGCGCTCGCTCGAGCGCGAGGTGGGCAAGATCTGCCGCAAGGTCGTCAAGGGCATCACGCTGAAGAAGTACGAAGGCAAGGTGATCGTCACCGAAGACAACCTCAACGACTTCCTGGGCGTGCGCAAGTACGACTTCGGCCGTGCCGAGAAATCCAACCAGGTGGGCCAGGTGGTCGGCCTGGCGTGGACGGAAGTGGGCGGCGATCTACTGACCATCGAGGCCACGGTGATGCCGGGCAAGGGCAACATCATTCGCACTGGCTCGCTGGGCGACGTGATGAAGGAAAGCGTGGAAGCCGCGCGCACCGTGGTGCGTTCACGCGCCCGCCGCCTGGGCCTGAAGGACGAGGTCTTCGAGAAGCGCGACATCCACATCCACGTGCCCGATGGCGCCACGCCGAAAGACGGCCCGAGCGCCGGCGCGGCGATGACGACGGCGCTGGTCTCGGCGCTCAGCGGCATCCCGGTGCGCGCCGATGTGGCGATGACGGGCGAGATCACGCTGCGCGGCGAGGTCACGGCCATTGGCGGCTTGAAGGAAAAGCTGCTGGCGGCGCACCGCGGTGGTGTGAAGACCGTGCTGATCCCTGAAGAGAACGTCAAGGACCTGCAGGACATCCCCGAGAACGCGAAGAACAACCTGGAGATCGTGCCGGTGCGCTGGATCGACCAGGTGCTGCAGATCGCGCTGGAGCGTGTGCCTGAAGCTTTGCCCGATGAGGAGATCGTCGCCAAGGAGGCCGCGCCCAAGGCCGAAGTGGTGCCGCCTGTGGGTTCGGGCGACGCCTTGCCCCACTGACCGCCCCTGTCTCGGCCGAGCGCTTGCGCGGCCGAGACACTTCGGCATAGAATGCGAGACTCGCAGCGGTCAAGTGGCTTTGATCCTCAAGTTGCGAGGCTAGGAAGTTCCAAGCGGGATTAGCTCAGTTGGTAGAGCGATACCTTGCCAAGGTATAGGTCGAGAGTTCGAGCCTCTTATCCCGCTCCAAATTTCAAAGACAGGGAAGCTTCGGCTTCCCTTCTTTTTGGCCGAGAATGCCAGCGCACGCTGGCTCAAGGCCAGCCGCAAGACCCTGGCGCGATAGCAAAGCGGTTATGCAACGGATTGCAAATCCGTCTAGTCCGGTTCGACTCCGGATCGCGCCTCCAGATCTTCTCCAGCGACAGGGCTCCCGATGCGGAGCCCTTCGTCTTTCCAGGGCGCCCGCATAATTGCCCGCCGGCCCGGGTGGCGAAATCGGTAGACGCAGCGGACTTAAAATCCGCCACCTCTCACAGGGTGTACGGGTTCGAGTCCCGTCCCGGGCACCACGGCTTCTCCGTGGCCTTCGCCCCACCTCTTCCCCCTTCCCAAGCCCCTCTGCTTCAAGCGGTTTGTCGCGCCCGCGACCCGCGCTGGCGCAGCCACGCCACAAAATAGAACGACCGTACTATTTTTTCGTTCCAGAGGGCGCACAGGCGAGGTGCGCCGCCTAGAATGGACTGATTAACGTAAACGTCAACTGAGCGCAGGAGCGTCATTCATGAAGGTGCTGGTGCCCGTGAAGCGGGTGGTCGACTACAACGTCAAGGTGCGCGTCAAGAGCGACGGCACGGGCGTGGACATCGCCAACGTCAAGATGAGCATGAACCCCTTCGACGAGATCGCCGTCGAAGAGGCCGTGCGCCTGAAGGAGAAGGGCGTGGTCACCGAGATCGTGGCCGTGTCCTGCGGGGTCACGCAGTGCCAGGAAACGCTGCGCACGGCGATGGCCATCGGCGCCGACCGCGCCATCCTGGTGGAAACCGACGCCGAACTGCAGCCGCTGGCCGTCGCCAAGCTGCTGAAGGCGCTGGTCGACAAGGAGCAGCCGGGCCTGGTGATCCTGGGTAAGCAGGCCATCGACGACGACTGCAACCAGACTGGCCAGATGCTGGCCGCGCTGGCCGGCCTGCCGCAGGGCACCTACGCCTCGAAGGTGGAAGTGGCCGACGGCGTGGCCACCGTCACGCGCGAGGTCGATGGCGGCCTCGAGACGCTGAAGCTGAAGCTGCCGGCCATCGTGACGACCGACCTGCGCCTGAATGAACCGCGTTACGTCACGCTGCCCAACATCATGAAAGCCAAGAAGAAGCCGCTCGAGGTGGTGAAGCCCGCCGACCTGGGCGTGGACGTGGCGCCGCGCATCCAGACGCTCAAGGTGTCCGAGCCGCCCAAGCGCGGCGCTGGCATCAAGGTGCCCGATGTGGCCACGCTGGTGGCCAAGCTGAAGAACGAAGCCAAGGTGGTCTGAGCATGAGCGTCCTCGTCTTTGCTGAACACGACAACGCGTCGCTGAAGGGCGCGACCTTCAACACCATCACCGCGGCCCTGGCCTGCGGTGGCGACGTGCACGTGCTCGTGGCCGGCCACAACGCTGGCGCCGCTGCTGCGGCCGCCGCGCAGGTGGCAGGCGTGGCCAAGGTGCTGCACGCCGACGCCGCCGGTCTGGACCACGCGCTGGCCGAGAGCAATGCCGCGCAGGTGCTGGCCATCGCCAAGGCATACAGCCACATCCTCTTCCCGGCCACCGCCGCCGGCAAGAACGTGGCGCCGCGCGTGGCCGCGCTGCTGGACGTGGGCCAGATCAGCGACGCCACCAAGATCGTCAGCGCCGACACCTTCGAGCGCCCCATCTACGCCGGCAACGCCATCGCCACCGTGCAGAGCGCTGACGCCATCAAGGTGATCACCGTGCGCACCACGGCTTTCGACCCCGCAGCCGCCACCGGTGGCAGCGCCGCGGTGGAAAGCCTGGCCGCCGTCGCTGAAGGCGGCACCTCCACCTACATCGGCAGCGAGATCGCCAAGAGCGACCGCCCCGAGCTCACCGCCGCGAAGATCATCGTCAGCGGCGGCCGTGCCCTGGGCAGCAGCGAGAAGTTCAACGAGGTGCTCACGCCGCTGGCCGACAAGCTGGGCGCAGCCCTCGGCGCCAGCCGTGCCGCGGTGGACGCGGGCTACGCGCCCAACGACTGGCAGGTGGGCCAGACCGGCAAGATCGTCGCGCCGCAGCTCTACGTGGCGGTGGGCATCAGCGGTGCCATCCAGCACCTGGCCGGCATGAAGGACAGCAAGGTCATCGTCGCCATCAACAAGGACGCCGAGGCCCCGATCTTCAGCGTGGCCGACTACGGCCTGGAGGCCGATCTCTTCTCGGCCGTGCCCGAGCTGATCGAAAAGCTCTGAACCCAGGGCTTAACCAGGGCGCCCCTTGTGGCGCCCTTTTTGTATCCGGAGACACACCATGAGCTACCGAGTCCCCGTCAAGGACATGCTGTTCGTCATGAAGGCGCTCGCCGGCATCGACCACGTGGCCAGCCTGCCCGGCTATGAAGACGCCGGCCTGGACACCGCCGCCTCGGTGCTGGAAGAGTGCGCCAAGTTCAATGAAGGCGTGGTCGCGCCGCTGAACTGGGAAGGCGACCGCAACCCCTCCTTCTTCAAGGACGGCCAGGTCACCACCACGCCGGGCTTCAAGGAAGCCTTCCGCCAGTTCGCCGAGGGCGGCTGGCAGGGCCTGCAGCACCCGGCCGATTTCGGCGGCCAGGGCCTGCCCAAGCTGATCCACGCCGCGTGCAGCGAGATGGTCAACAGCGCCAACATGAGCTTCGCGCTGTGCCCGCTGCTGACCGACGGTGCTATCGAGGCGCTGCTGACCGCCGGCACGCCCGAGCAACAGGCCACCTACATCCCGAAGATGATCGACGGCAGCTGGACGGGTTCGATGAACCTCACCGAGCCGCAGGCCGGCTCGGACCTCTCGGCCGTGCGCACGCGTGCCGAGCCGCAGCCCGACGGCAGCTACAAGATCTTCGGCACCAAGATCTACATCACCTACGGTGAGCACGACATGGCCGAGAACATCGTCCACCTCGTGCTGGCGCGCGTGGTGGGCGCACCCGAGGGCGTGAAGGGCATCAGCCTCTTCATCTGCCCGAAGTTCCTGGTCAATGCCGACGGCAGCTTGGGCGCACGCAACGACGTGCACTGCGTGAGCATCGAACACAAGCTGGGCATCAAGGCCAGCCCCACCGCTGTGTTGCAGTACGGCGACCACGGCGGTGCGACGGGCTTCCTCATCGGCCAGGAAAACCGCGGCCTCGAGTACATGTTCATCATGATGAACGCCGCGCGTTATGGCGTGGGCGTGCAGGGCATCGCGCTGGCCGAGCGCGCTTACCAAAAGGCCGTGGGCTACGCGCGCGACCGTGTGCAAAGCCGCCCCGTGGACGGCAGCCTGCCCAAGGCCGGCGCCATCCTCCACCACCCCGATGTGCGCCGCATGCTGATGACGATGCGCGCCCACACCGAGGGCTGCCGCGCCATGGCACTTGTGGGCGCTGCGGCGTTTGACGCCGCGCACGCGCACCCCGACGCCGAAGCGCGCCAGCAGAACCAGGCCTTCTACGAATTCTTGGTTCCGCTGATCAAGGGCCTGTCCACCGAGATGTCGCTGCAGGTGGCCAGCCTGGGCGTGCAGGTGCACGGTGGCATGGGCTTCATCGAGGAAACCGGCGCGGCGCAATACCTGCGCGACGCCAAGATCCTGTCCATCTACGAAGGCACCACCGCCATCCAGGCCAACGACCTCGTGGGCCGCAAGACGGCGCGCGACGGCGGTGCGGTGGCACGGGCCATCGCTGGCCAGATCGAGGCCACGGAAGGCGCGCTGAAGGCCCGTTCGAGTGCCGCCTGCCAGGTCATGGCCAAGCGGCTGGGGGCAGCACGCCGTGCTTTCGAAGACGTCGTGGCCTTCGTCGCCGGCCAGACCAAGGCCTCGCCCAACGCCGTGTTCGCCGGCAGCGTGCCCTACCTGATGATGGCCGGCACCACCATCGCCGGCTGGCAGATGGCGCGGGCGCTGATGGCCGCCGAAGACGAGCTGGCCAGCCCGCAGGCCGACACCGACACCGCCTTCCTGCAAGCCAAGATCGCCACCGCGCGTTTCTATGGCGACCACATCCTCAACAAGGTGCCGGCCGAGCGCGACAGCATTGTCGAAGGCTTTGAGGCCGTCACCGCCCTGGCCCTGGAGTCCTTCTGATGAGCAAGCTTCCCCCCGCCCTGCAGCGCGTGCCGCTGCCCATCATCGGTTCGCCGCTGTTCATCATCAGCAACCCCAAGCTCGTGATCGAGCAGTGCAAGGCCGGCATCGTGGGCAGCATGCCGGCGCTGAACGCGCGCCCGGCCGCGCAGCTGGACGAATGGCTGGCCGAGATCACCGAGACCCTGGCCGCCTGGGACCGTGACCACCCCGAGCAGAAGAGCGCGCCCTTCGCCATCAACCAGATCGTGCACAAGAGCAACGACCGGCTCGAGCACGACATGCAGGTCTGCGCGAAGTACAAGGTGCCCATCGTCATCACCTCGCTGGGCGCGCGCACCGATGTCAACGACGCCGTGCACAGCTGGGGCGGCATCGTGCTGCACGACATCATCAACAACTTCTTCGCGAAGAAGGCCATCGAGAAGGGCGCCGACGGCCTGATCGCCGTGGCCGCGGGCGCGGGCGGCCACGCGGGCGTGAAGAGCCCGTTTGCGCTGGTGCAGGAAATCCGCGAGTGGTTCGACGGGCCGCTGGCGCTCAGCGGCAGCATCGCCACCGGTGACGCTGTGCTGGCCTCGCTGGCGATGGGCGCCGACTTCGCCTACATCGGCAGCGCCTTCATCGCCACGCAGGAAGCGCGCGCGGCCGAGGCCTACAAGCAGTGCATCGTCGAGAGCAACAGCGACGACATCGTCTACAGCAACCTCTTCACCGGCGTGCACGGCAACTACCTCAAGCCCAGCATCCGCGCCGCCGGCATGGACCCCGACAACTTGCCCGAAAGCGACCCGAGCAAGATGGACTTCGGCGGTGGCGAGGGCAGCAAGCCCAAGGCCTGGAAAGAGATCTGGGGCTGCGGCCAGGGCATCGGCGCGGTGAAGGAAGTGCTGCCGGCCGGCGAACTGGTGGCGCGCCTGAAGCGTGAGCTGCAGGCGGCGCGGCAGCGCTTGGGCGTGGCGGGCTGAGTCTCCAGATGCGCCGCACCGCGCTGCGCAACGCGCGCCTCTTCGACAGCGCCGCCGGCGTGCTGCGGCCGCACAGCACGCTGGTCATCGAGGGTGAACGCGTGGTCGCGGCCACGCAGGAGCCCATCGCCGTTGACGACGCCGATGTCATCGACGTGCAGGGTCGCGTGGTGATGCCGGGTTTGATCGACGCGCACGTGCACGTGGTCGCGGCCTCGCACGACCTGGCGGGCCTGTCGCTGCAGCCGCCTTCGCTGGTGGGCGCGATGTCGGCGCAGATCCTGCGCGAGATGCTGCACCGCGGCTTCACCACCGTGCGCGATGCGGCCGGTGCCGACCACGGCCTGCAGGAGGCCGTGCGCCGCGGCCTCTACGAAGGCCCGCGGCTCTTCATCGCCGGCCAGCCCATCAGCCAGACCGGCGGCCATGCCGACATGCGCCCGCGTGGCGCCCGTGGTGAGGGCTACTTCTGCAGCTGCGCCGGCATGGGTCTGATGGGCGCCATCGCCGACGGCGTGGGCGAGGTGCGGCGCGCCGTGCGCGAGCAGGTGCGCCAGGGCGCCAACCACATCAAGATCATGGCCGGCGGCGGCATCAGCAGCCCCAGCGACCCCATCGACGGCACGCAGTTCTCGATGGAGGAGCTGCGCGCCGCGGTGGAAGAAGCCGAGGCCGCGAACCTGTACGCGCTGGCCCACGCCTACTCGCCGCGCGCCGTGCAGCGCGCGGTGCAGGCGGGTGTGCGCAGCATCGAACACGGCAACCTGGTCGACGAGGCCACGCTGCGCCTGATGAAGACGCACGGCACCTACCTCGTGCCGACGCTGTCCACCTACGCCGCGCTGGCCGAAGAAGGGCAGCGCCTGGGCTGGTCGAGCGCGATGCTGGAGAAGCTGGTCGTGGTGCAGTCCCAGGGCGCGATGGCCGTGAAGATGGCCCGCGCCGAAGGGGTGCCCGTGGTCTTCGGCACCGACCTGCTGGGCCACATGCACGGCCGCCAGAACGGTGAGTTTGCGCTGCGCGCCGCCGCCATGAGCCCGGTGGAGGTGCTGCAGAGCGCCACCATCACCGCCGCGCGGCTGATGCGCCAGGAAGGGCAGATCGGCCAGCTGGTGCCCGGCGCCTGGGCCGACCTGCTGGTGGTGGACGGCGACCCCACGCAAGACCTGGCGCCGCTGGGCGCGCCCGCGCAAGGCATCCGGCTCTTGATGCAGAGCGGCCGCGTGGTGCTGGACCGCTTGGCAGCCTGATCGGCAACGCAGCCCGTGCATGAAAAAGGCGGCCCGTGGGCCGCCTTTGTATTCACTGTGCACTGGCGGGCACGAAGCCCGCGGTGCGGTCACTTCACCGTCGTGAAGCGCATGTGCGGGTTGTCGTTCGAGCGGTGCAGCGTGGTCACGTTGCTGGCCATGGCCCAAGGCCGCACCTGGTGGTGCAGCGGGATCACCAGCGCTTCGTCCTTGATGCGCACCAGCGCCTCGCGGATCATGCCGTTGCGCTTGGCCACGTCGGGCTCGGCCTTCATCGCGTCGTTCAGCTTGTCGACCACGGGGTCGCTGATGCGGCCGAAGTTGAAGTTGCCGTCAGCGCCGCTCGTGCGCGTGCGGATGAGCGATTGGATGGCGTACTGCGCGTCGTAGGTGGCCACGCCCCAGCCCAGCATGTACAGCGAGGTGTCGAAGTTCTGGAACTTCTGGCTGTAGGTGGCGAAGTTCTCGGCCGCCAGCTGCGCCTTCACGCCGATGCGCGCCCACATGGCCACGATGGCTTGGCAGACCTCTTCGTCGTTGACGTAGCGGTTGTTGGGGCAGCTCAAGCGCACCTCGAAACCGCTGGGGTAACCGGCCTCGGCGAGCAGTTTCTTCGCGGCTTCGGTGTCCAGCTTGGGCGGCGTGTCGAGTTCGGCCGTGTGGCCGTTGACGCCGGGCGCGACGATGATGCCGGCCGGCACCGACAGCCCGCGCATGATGTTGCGCTGGATGGCCGTGCGGTCGATGCTCATGTTCAGCGCCTGGCGCACGCGCTTGTCGGCGAAGGGGTTTTTGCCCTTCACGCTGCTGTACTTCAACTCGGGGCTGCCCACGTCCATCACGAGAAAGATGGTGCGCACCTCCGGGCCTTCCACGACCTTGAGCTTCTTCTCGCTGCGCAGCCGCGCCACGTCTTGCGTGGGGATGTCGGTGAGCAGGTCGACATCGCCCGAGAGCAGGGCCGCCACGCGCGTGGGGTCGCTCTTGATGGGCGTGTAGATCACTTCCTTGACGTTGCCGCCGGTCTTGTCCCACCAGGCCGGGTTGGCAGCCATGGTCACGCGTTGCTCGGGCTGCCAGCCCGTGACGCGGAAGGCGCCGGTGCCGTTGACGTTGCGCGAGGCGAAGTTCTCTTCCTTGGCCTTGTAGTCCTGGACGTTGGCACTCTTGTTCTTTTCGGCCCAGCCCTTGCTCATGATGAAGAAGTAAGCCAGGTTGCGCAGCAGGATGGGCGAGGGCGCGGCCAGGATCAGATCGACCGTGTGGCTGTCGATCTTCTTCACCTCGTTGATGCCGGTGGCGTAGATGCCCATCGTGCCCTGCGGCTGCCTGATGCGGCCGAAGCTGAAGACCACGTCATCGGCGGTGAAGGGCGAGCCGTCGTGGAATTTCACGCCCTTGCGCAGTTCGAAACGCACCTGCGTCGGGCTGATGAAGGTCCACTTGGTGGCCAGCGAGGGCTCGATCTCGTAGGTGGCGCTGTAGCGCGTGAGGCCCTCGTAGGCATGCGACAGCACCGTGTTGGTGGTGGCATGGTTCTGCGAGTGCGGGTCCATGGTCAGGATGTCGTTCTGCGCGGCCCAGCGCACCGTCTGGGCGTGGGCTGGGGCGGCGGCCAGGGCAAACGCGGCAGCGGCAGCGGCCACCAGGGTCTTGAGCTTCATGGGCGGGGTCCTCATGCGGGGAAAGCGAAACCGCCGATGCTAGAGCTTTGCGATGGCCCGGTCACCGGGGCACCGCAAGAACGGGCTTTCAGCCGGCTTGCAGTTCGGCGTCGCAACCCTGGGCCGCGGCGATCCAGCGCCAGGCCAGGCGCCGTGCCCAGGCCGCCGGCAGCAAGGGCAACCAGCGTTCGGGCCGGACCAGCACGCCGCAGACATAGCGGCTGTCGGCGGCCTGCCATTGCAGCGCGGCGCAGCGGCCGTGGCGGCGCCGCGAAAGCAGCATGCCCAGCGGGCAGGGCTGGGCAGCGCAGCACAGGCCGCAGCCGTTGCACGCCGCGCCCGTGGGTGGCTTGGGCGGCGCATCAACGCGCAGCAGCACGGTGCGGTAGGGGCGGCGTGTTGGCATGGCGGGCGCAGTGTGTGGCGCCAAGCCACTGCGCTGTCAGCAAAACAGAGGGGTTGCAGGCGTCCAATCTGGCGCATGAGCTCGTCAGGTCGGGGTGTTAGAGTGCCGGCCTGAACCAACGGTCCTTCCCGTCCCCTTGCTTGTATGACACATGCAGCAAGGCGGGTCGCAATCCGCTTGCCCGGTGTAGCCGGGGTCGCGGAAGGTTGATCAACCCATCGCAAGCCTTGGAAACCAGGGCGAAAGGTGAGCGAAAGATGATGCAGCAACACAGGTCCAACTCGTACCTGTTCGGGGGCAACGCCCCTTACGTGGAAGAGTTGTACGAGGCCTACCTCGACAACCCCGGCAGCGTGCCCGAGAACTGGCGCACGTACTTCGACAACTTGCAGCACGTGCCGGCCACCGATGGCAGCACCGCGCGCGATGTCGCCCACGCCCCCGTCGTTGAATCTTTCGCGCAGCGCGCCAAGGCCAACGCCTTCGCGCTGAAGGCCAGCGAGGCCGATCTGGCCGTCGCCCGCAAGCAGGTGCACGTGCAGTCGCTGATTGCCGCCTACCGATTCTTGGGGTCACGCTGGGCCGACCTCGACCCCCTCAAGCGCACCGAGCGCCCCAAGATCCCCGAACTCGAGCCGTCGTTCTACGACCTCACCGAGTCGGACATGGACATCACCTTCTCGGCGGCCAACACCTACTTCACCAAGGCCGAGAACATGAGCCTGCGCGAGATCGTGCAGGCCCTGCGGGAGACCTACTGCCGCACCATCGGCGCCGAGTTCATGCACTGCACCGACCCGGCCGAGAAGCGCTGGTGGCAGGAGCGCCTGGAGTCGCGCCGCAGCAGCCCGAGCTTCAGTGCCGACGAGAAGAAGCACATCCTCGACCGCCTCACGGCCGCCGAAGGCCTGGAGCGCTACCTGCACACCAAGTACGTCGGCCAGAAGCGCTTCAGCCTGGAAGGCGGCGAGAGCTTCATCGCCAGCATGGACGAGGTGGTGCAGCGCGCCGGTACCAACGGCGTGCAGGAGATCGTCATCGGCATGGCCCACCGCGGCCGCCTGAACGTGCTGGTCAACACGCTGGGCAAGATGCCGGCCGACCTCTTCGCGGAGTTCGACCACACGGCCAAGGAAGACCTGCCCGCCGGTGACGTGAAGTACCACCAGGGCTTCAGCAGCGACGTCACCACCCCCGGCGGCCCGGTGCACCTGAGCCTGGCCTTCAACCCCAGCCACCTGGAGATCGTGAACCCCGTGGTCGAGGGCAGCGTGAAGGCGCGCATGGAGCGCCGCGGCGACAAGGACGGCGACCAGGTGCTGCCCGTGCTGGTGCATGGCGACGCCGCCTTTGCCGGCCAGGGCGTGGTGATGGAAACGCTGGCGCTGGCGCAGACGCGCGGCTACTTCACCGGGGGCACCGTGCACCTGGTCATCAACAACCAGATCGGCTTCACCACCAGCGACCCGCGCGACAGCCGCAGCACGCTGTACTGCAGCGACGTGGTGAAGATGATCGAGGCGCCGGTGCTGCACGTGAACGCCGACGACCCCGAGGCCGTGGTGTGGTGCACGCAACTGGCCATGGACTACCGCCAGCAGTTCAAGAAGGACGTGGTGGTCGACATCATCTGCTTCCGCAAGCTGGGCCACAACGAGCAGGACACGCCCTCGCTCACCCAGCCGCTGATGTACAAGAAGATCGCCCAGCACCCGGGCACGCGCCGACTGTATGGCGACAAGCTCGTGGCCCAGGGCGTGCTGCAGGCCGAAGGTGCGAACAGCCCCGACGGCATGGTGAAGGCTTTCCGCGCCGCGATGGACGAAGGCCGCCACACCGCGGACCCGGTGCTGACCAACTTCAAGAGCAAGTACGCGGTGGACTGGGCGCCCTTCCTGGGCAAGAAGTGGACGGACGCGGCCGACACCGCGCTGCCGCTGGCCGAGGTGAAGCGCCTGAGCGAACGTGTCACCACCCTGCCGGCCACCTTCAAGGTGCACCCGCTGGTGGAAAAGGTGCTGGCCGACCGCGCGGCCATGGGCCGTGGCGAGATCAACGTCGACTGGGGCATGGGCGAGACCCTGGCCTACGCCTCGCTGGTGGCCAGCGGCTACGCCGTGCGCCTGAGCGGTGAAGACTGCGGGCGCGGCACCTTCGTGCACCGCCACGCCGTGCTGCACGACCAGAACCGCGAGAAGTGGGACACCGGCAGCTATGTGCCGTTGCAGAACGTGGCCGAAGGCCAGGCGCCGTTCACCGTCATCGACTCGCTGCTGTCGGAAGAAGCGGTGCTGGGCTTCGAGTACGGCTACGCCGCCGCCGAGCCCAACACGCTGACGATCTGGGAAGCGCAGTTCGGCGATTTCGCCAACGGCGCGCAGGTGGTGATCGACCAGTTCATCGCCAGCGGCGAGGTGAAGTGGGGCCGCGTCAACGGCCTGACGCTGATGCTGCCGCACGGCTACGAGGGCCAGGGCCCCGAGCACAGCAGCGCACGTCTCGAGCGCTTCATGCAGCTGGCGGCCGACAACAACATGCAGATCGTGCAGCCCACCAGCGCCAGCCAGATCTTCCACCTGCTGCGCCGGCAGATGGTGCGGCAGTTCCGCAAGCCGCTGATCATCTTCACGCCCAAGAGCCTGCTGCGCAACAAGGACGCCACCAGCCCGCTGACCGAATTCACCAAGGGCGAGTTCAAGACCGTCATCGGCCCGGCCCGCGCCGAGGTGGAAGGCGAGAAGGTCAAGCGCGTGATCTGCTGCTCGGGCAAGGTGGCCTACGACCTGATCAAGAAGCGCGACGAGAAGAAGGCCTGGGACGTGGCCATCGTGCGCGTGGAACAGCTGTACCCGTTCCCGCACAAGGCCTTCGCGGCCGAAATGAAGCGCTTCCCGAACGCCACCGACGTGGTGTGGTGCCAGGACGAGCCGCAGAACCAGGGCGCCTGGTTCTACGTGCAGCACTACGTGCACGAGAACATGCTCGACGGGCAGAAGCTGGGTTATGCCGGCCGCCCGGCCAGCGCTTCGCCGGCCGTGGGTTATTCACACCTGCACCAAGAGCAGCAGAAGGCGCTGCTCGACCAGGCTTTCGGCAAGCTCAAGGGCTTCGTGCTCACCAAGTGAGCCGCGCCCTCACGCCCGCCCAGAACAAACATCAGAGATAGACCATGTCAATTGTTGAAGTGAAGGTTCCGCAGCTCTCCGAATCGGTGGCCGAGGCCACGCTGCTGCAGTGGAAGAAGAAGCCGGGCGACGCCGTCGCCATCGACGAGATCCTCATCGAGGTGGAAACCGACAAGGTGGTGCTGGAAGTGCCGGCGCCCGCCGCCGGTGTGCTGGCCGAGATCGTGCAGGCCGATGGCGCCACCGTCATCGCCGAGCAGCTGATCGCGCGCATCGACACCGCCGCCAAGGCCGGCGCTGCCGCCCCGGCTGCTGCGCCTGCCGCCCCGGCGGCCGCGCCCGTGGCTGCCGCCGCTGCTGCCGCTGCTGCGCCGGCTTCCACCAGCAAAGCCGGCGTGGCCATGCCCGCCGCCGCCAAGCTGATGGCCGACAACAGCCTGGCTGCCGGCTCCGTGGCCGGCACCGGCAAGGACGGCCGTGTGACCAAGGGCGACGTGCTGGGTGCGCTGGCCGCCCCGGCACCGGCCCCCGCGCCCGTGGCGGCGCCCAAGGCCGCGGCCCCCGCCGCTGCGCCGCTGCAGCAGGTGGCCGCGCCCATCGGCAACAGCCTGGGTGAGCGCCCCGAGCAGCGTGTGCCGATGAGCCGCCTGCGCGCGCGCATCGCCGAGCGCCTGGTGCAGAGCCAGA
This sequence comes from uncultured beta proteobacterium, assembly GCA_963788035.1. Taxonomy (GTDB): domain Bacteria; phylum Pseudomonadota; class Gammaproteobacteria; order Burkholderiales; family Burkholderiaceae_C; genus Rubrivivax. The sequence goes on along the minus strand of CAWBFC010000005.1, from coordinate 110,612 downwards.
GCACCAACGCCATCCTGACCACGTTTAACGAAGTGAACATGGCGCCGGTGATGGAGATGCGCAAGAAGTTCCAGGAGAAGTTCGAGAAGGAGCACGGCTGCAAGCTGGGCTTCATGAGCTTCTTCGTGAAGGCGGCCGTGGCCGCGCTGAAGAAGTACCCCATCGTCAACGCCAGCGTCGACGGCAACGACATCGTCTACCACGGCTACTTCGACATCGGCATCGCCGTAGGCAGCCCGCGCGGCCTGGTGGTGCCGGTGCTGCGCAACGCCGACCAGATGAGCTTTGCCGACATCGAGAAGAAGATCGCCGAGTACGGCCAGAAGGCCAAGGACGGCAAGCTCGGCATCGAAGAGCTGACCGGCGGCACCTTCAGCATCAGCAACGGTGGCACCTTCGGCAGCATGCTGAGCACGCCCATCATCAACCCGCCGCAGAGCGCCATCCTGGGCGTGCACGCCACCAAGGACCGCGCCGTCGTCGAGAACGGCCAGGTCGTGGTGCGCCCGATGAACTACCTGGCCATGAGCTACGACCACCGCATCATCGACGGCCGCGAAGCCGTGCTGGCGCTGGTGGCCATGAAGGACGCGCTGGAAGACCCGGCCCGCCTGCTGTTCGACATCTGAAGCCGCGACGATGAGCACCAAGAACTTCGACGTCATCGTCATCGGTGGCGGGCCTGGCGGCTACATCGCCGCCATCCGCGCCGCGCAGCTGGGCTTCAACGTGGCCTGCATCGACGAGTGGAAAAACGGCAAGGGCGGCCCGGCCCCGGGCGGCACCTGCACCAACGTCGGCTGCATCCCGAGCAAGGCGCTGCTGCAGAGCTCTGAGCACTTCGAGCACGCCGGCCACGCCTTCGCCGACCACGGGATATCGCTGAAAGAACTCGCGATCGACGTCAAGAAGATGCTGGCCCGCAAGGACGGCGTCGTGAAGCAGAACAACGACGGCATCCTCTACCTCTTCAAGAAGAACAAGATCGCGTTCTTCCACGGCCGCGGCAGCTTCGTGAAGGCCACGGATGCGGGCTACGAGATCGCTGTCAACGACGAGGCGTTGCTGGGCAAGCAAGTCGTGCTGGCCACGGGCTCCAACGCCCGCGCGCTGCCCGGCACGCCCTTCGATGAAGAGTTCGTGCTCAGCAACGACGGTGCATTGCGCATCGGTGACGTGCCGGCCAAGCTGGGTGTCATTGGTTCGGGCGTCATCGGCCTGGAGATGGGCAGCGTCTGGCGCCGCCTCGGTGCTGAGGTGACGGTGCTCGAAGGCCTGCCCACCTTCCTGGGTGCGGTGGACGAGCAGATCGCGAAAGAGGCGCACAAGGCCTTCACCAAGCAGGGCCTGAAGATCGAGCTGGGCGTGAAGGTCGGCGAGATCGCCATCACCGGCAAGGGCGCCAAGAAGGGCGTCAGCATCACCTACACCAACGCCAAGGGCGAGGCCCAGACGCTGGCGGTGGACAAGCTCATCGTCAGCATCGGCCGTGTGCCCAACACCATCGGCCTGAACGCCGAAGCCGTGGGCCTGAAGCTCGACGAGCGCGGCGCCATCGTGGTGGACGACGAGTGCCGCACCAACCTGCCGGGCGTGTGGGCCGTGGGTGACGTGGTGCGCGGCCCCATGCTCGCGCACAAGGCCGAAGAAGAAGGCGTGGCGGTGGCCGAGCGCATCGCCGGCCAGCACGGGCATGTGAACTTCAACACCATCCCGTGGGTGATCTACACCAGCCCCGAGATCGCCTGGGTGGGCCAGACCGAGCAGCAGCTCAAGGCCGCAGGCCGCGCCTACAAGGCCGGCACCTTCCCCTTCCTGGCCAACGGCCGGGCGCGGGCGCTTGGCGACACCACCGGCATGGTGAAGTTCCTGGCCGATGCCGTCACCGACGAGATCCTCGGCGTGCACATCGTCGGCCCGATGGCCAGCGAACTGATCAGCGAAGCCGTGGTGGCGATGGAGTTCAAGGCCAGTGCCGAGGACATCGCGCGCATCTGCCACGCGCACCCGAGCCTGAGCGAAGCCACGAAAGAAGCGGCGCTGGCCGTGGACAAGCGCACGCTGAACTTCTGAGCCCGTGAGCGTTCGGGATCTCTACGAAGCCGAGCTGAAACAGCGCGGCTTCCAGAGCGACCCCGCGCAGCTGCGCGCGGTGGATGCGCTGGAGCGCTGCGAAGGCGAGTGGGCCGACTACAAGGCCCGCCGCGGCAACGCGTTGACCAAGCTGCTGCGGCGCCCGCCCATCCCGCGCGGCGTCTACATGTACGGCGGTGTCGGCCGCGGCAAGAGCTTCCTGATGGACTGCTTCTTCCAGGCCGTGCCGCTGCAGCGCAAGACGCGGCTGCACTTCCACGAGTTCATGCGCGAGGTGCACCGCGAGCTGCAAGACCTCAAGGGCATGGCCGACCCGCTGGATGAGCTGGGCGCACGCATCGCGCGGCGCTTCCGGCTGATCTGCTTCGACGAGTTTCACGTCGCGGACGTCACCGACGCGATGATCCTGCATCGGCTGCTGGCGGCCTTGTTCGCGAACCGCGTGAGCATCATCGCCACCTCGAACTTCCACCCCGACGGCCTGTACCCCAACGGCCTGCACCGCGACCGCATCCTGCCGGCCATCGAGCTGCTGAAGCAGCAGCTGGAGGTGGTGAACGTCGACGCTGGCACCGATTACCGGCAGCAGACGCTGGCCCGCATAGACATGCTGCACTGCCCGTTGGGCCCCGAGGCCGAGGCTGCGATGGAGCGTGCCTTCGGGCAGCTGGCCGAGGCGCGGGATGAAGCGCCGGTGATGAGCATCGAGCACCGCGAGATCCGCGCCGTGCGCCGCGCTGGCGGCGTGGTTTGGTTCGACTTCCGCACGCTGTGCGGTGGGCCGCGTTCGCAGAACGACTACCTGGAAATCGCCTCGCGTTTCCACACCGTGCTGCTGAGCAACGTGCCGCTGATGCCGCCGCGCCTGGCCAGCGAGGCGCGGCGCTTCACCTGGCTGGTGGACGTGCTCTACGACCGGCGTGTGAAGCTGGTGATGAGCTGCGCCGTGCCGCCCGAAGAGCTGTACACCGAAGGGCCGCTGGCGCACGAGTTCCCGCGCACCGTCTCGCGCCTGCACGAGATGCAGAGCGCCGAGTTCCTGGCGCTGGCGCGCCGCGATGTCGATACGTCGCTGACATGAAGGCCGCGGCCCTGATCGCGGCAGCCTGCTGGGCCCTGGTGCCGACAGCCGCCGTGGCGGCAGGCGTGGCGCCTGCGGCGGGCGCTGCCCCCGCGGCAGCGGCGGCCTCGGCACCGCGGGCGCAGCTGCGCCAGCGCATCCAGGCCGAGCGCGACCGCATCGAGGCCCGCCACGCGGCCGAGATGGCCGCCTGCGCGCAGCGTTTTGTCGTCACGGCCTGTGCCGACGGGGCCCGCGAGCGCCGCCGCCAGGCCTTGGCCGCGCCACGCGCCGAGGCGCTGGCGCTGGACGACCTGGAGCGCGCCGAACGGGCCGCCGCGCGGCGCGAAGCCGTGCGGGCCAAGCAGCAGTCGCTGCAGGGGGGCGTGGCGGCGGGTGACTCGGCGGCCGCACCGGCGGCGCCAGACCGTGCGGAGGCGGTGCGCACCGCCGCATCGTCATCCGCGGTTCGTGTGGGGCCCTCTGCCTCTGCGGCTGCGGCTGCGGCTGCGGCTGCACGCCCCTCGGCCGCGCAGCGCCAGGCCGCACAAGCCCGGGCGGCCTCGGCCGCCGCTGCCGAGGCGCGCAGCCGCGCCGCGGCGGCGCGCGAAAGGCAGGCCAAGATAGAGGCCACGCAGGCCCGCATCCGAGAGCGCCAGGCCGAGCGCCAGCGCAGTGGCGAGGCGGCCGCGCCGCTGCCCGTGCCGGCCGCCTCACGCTGAGCCGTATACGCGCTGCCCAAGGCGGCAGCGCGGGCTGCGCGCTCAGCGCAGCGGATCGACGCGGGCCAGTGCCAGCGAGAGGTTGTCGCCGCCGCCCCGGGCGCGCTGGCGCGCCTTGCTGATCAGCATCTCGCTGGCCTCGCGCGGGGGCAGCGCGTGCAGGATGGCGCCGATCTCTTTCGGGGTGAAGTAGTGCCACAGGCCGTCGCTGCAGGCCAGCATGGTGTCGCCGAACTCCAGGCGCTCGATGTGCCACAGCGCCACCGGCGGGTCGGAGTGGGTGCCCAGGCAGCCCGTGAGCAGGTTGCTCTGCGGGTGCGTGTTGGCCGCTTCTTCGCTGATCTTGCCTTCGTCCACCAGGCGCTGCACGAAAGAGTGGTCGACGGTGCGCCGCATCATCTCGGCGCCTCGGAAGTGGTAGACCCGTGAATCACCGGCATGCACCACGTCGCATTCCAGCGTGGGCGCGATGTAGAAGGCCGCCACCGTGCTGTGCGGTTCTTCTTCCGAGGTGATGGCCGTCAGCTTGATCATCAGGTGCGACTCCAGCACCACCTGGCGCAGCATCTCGGCCGAATCGTCGTGCGCCGGCGCGAAGCGCTCGAAGATCTGCCGGCTCGTCATCAGCACCTGGTCAGCGGCCTTGCGGCCCCCGCTCTTGCCGCCCATGCCATCGGCCACCAGGGCCAGCACAGCGCCCGTCACCTTGGGGTGGGCGATGACCTCCACCTGGTCTTGCTGGTAGGCGCGATCACCGCGGTGCAAGCCGGTAGCGGCTGAGAATCTGAAAGCTGCGGTGGGGGGGGCCATGGTCACGAATATAAACTCGCCCCAGCCCCGCACCCTCCAGCCATGGACGAGAACCTGCACTCCCCGCAGCGCCGCCTCATCGAGCTGCGCATGGAACACGCCGACCTGGACGATCTCATCGACCGCAACCCGCTCGACAAACCTGGCGACGATCTCTCCCTGCGCCGGCTGAAAAAGCGCCGACTGCTGCTGCGCGATCAGATCGCGCGGCTGGAAGTGCAGCTCAGCCCACCCGAGCCCGCGTGAACGATTTCGATGACGGGCTCGCAGCCGCCGTGGCGCAGGCTTTTGCCGCCGATGGCCCGCTGGCCCAGGCCGACCCGGGTTTCATTCCGCGCCCGCAGCAAGACCAGATGGCCGCGTACATCGCGCAGGCGCTGCAGCGCCGCGGCACGCTGGTGGCCGAGGCCGGCACGGGCGTGGGCAAGACCTTCGCCTACCTGGTGCCGCTGCTGCTGTCGGGGCGGCGCGCGCTGGTGAGCACGGCCACCAAGAGCCTGCAAGACCAGCTTTTCCTGCGCGACCTGCCGCGCCTGGCTGAAGCCTTGAAGACGCCGCTGCGCCTGGCGCTGCTGAAGGGCCGGGCCAGCTACCTGTGCCGCTGGCGGCTGCAGCAGGCGCAGACCAGCGGCCAGCTGCCCGACCGCTTTGCGCTGCGCGCGCTCAACCGCGTGGCCAGCTGGGCCCAGGCCACGCGCAGCGGTGATCTGGCAGAGATCGAAGGTCTGGATGAACGCTCGCCCGTCATCCCGCTGGTGACGAGCACGCGCGACAACTGCCTGGGCACCGAGTGCCCCGAGCACCGCAACTGCCATGTGATGCAGGCGCGGCGTGAGGCCATGGCGGCCGACCTGGTGGTGGTGAACCACCACCTGTTTTTCGCCGATCTGGCGCTGCGCGACAGCGGCGTGGCCGAGCTGCTGCCGACCGTGGACGCCGCCGTGTTCGACGAAGCCCACCAGCTGGTGGAGGCCGGCGTGCAGTTTCTCGGCACCACGCTGAGCACCGGCGTGGCGCTGGAACTGGCGCGTGATTTGCTCGCCGCCGGCCTGCAGCACGCGCGCGGCTTGCAGGCCTGGGCCGAGCTGCAGGCTGGCCTGGAACGCTGCACGCGTGAGCTGCGCCTGGTGGCGGCCGGCACGCTGCGCGAGGTGCGCGGCACCTTGAAGCTGCGCTGGGAAGAACGCGCCGACGAACTGCTCGCGCCGTTGCAGGCCTTGGCCGCAGCCGCGCGTGCGGCGGGTGATGCAGCGGCGGCCGTGGCCGAAACCAGCCCCGAGTTCCCGAAGATCGAACAACGGGCGCGCACGCTGGCGTTGCTGGCCGGCCGGTTCGCGCAAGAGGCCGAGCCGGGCCAGGTGCGATGGATTGACCTCACGCCGCAGCAGGCGCGCCTGGTGGAGTCGCCGCTGGACATCCGCGACATGCTCACGCAGCAGCGCGCGGCCTCGCCCAAGGCCTGGGTCTTCACCTCGGCCACGCTGGGCGACGACGAAGCCCTGAGCTGGTTCACCGCCACCACGGGCCTGGAAGATGCCGAACGGCTGCGTGTGGGCAGCCCTTTCGACTACGCCGCCAACGCCCGCGTCTGGGTGCCCGCCAAGCTGCCCTTGCCCAACGCGCCGGGCCACCCGGCGGCCGTGGGCGCGCTGGCGGCGCGCTGCGCGGCGGCCCTGGGTGGGCGCACCTTCGTGCTCACCACCACGCTGCGTGTGCTGCCCCAGGTGGCCGAGGCCTTGCAGGCCGAGGCTGCAGCGCTGGGCCAGGAGCTCACGGTGCTGGTGCAGGGCAGCGAGCCGCGCCGTGCGCTGCTGCAGCGTTATGGCGATGGCCGCGGCTGCGTTCTCATCGGCTCGGCCAGCTTCTGGGAAGGCATCGACATGCCCGGCGACGCCCTGCAGTGCGTGCTGATCGACAAGCTGCCCTTCCCACCCCCGGGCGACCCGCTGGTGGAAGCGCGTGTGAAGCAGTTGCGCGAGGCGGGCAAGAACCCCTTCGAGGCCTACTTCGTGGCCGAGGCGGCCGTGGCCTTGAAGCAGGGTGCCGGGCGGCTGATTCGCACCGAAAGCGACCGCGGTCTGCTCGTGCTGTGCGATCCGCGGCTGCGCCAGATGGGCTACGGCCGCCGCCTCATCGCGGCGCTGCCGCCCATGGGCGTGTTGAAGGACGAGAGCGAAGCGCTGGCCTGGCTGCAGGAGCTGGCCTGGGCGCACTGATCGCGCCGTGACGCGTTCAGCAGCGCCGCGGCGCCATCACCAGAAGCGCCACCATGGGCGCGCGCTGAGCGCCGTGCCCTGGTTGAGAAAGGCGCTGTTGGGGAAGTTTTGGCGCAACACGCGTTCGGCGTCGTCGCGCAGGCCGGTGAGTTGCAGCTTGTCGTAGCTCTGCATCATCAGGAACAGCGCCTCTTCGGCGGCCGGTGAACGCTGAAACTCCGTCACCGCCTGCTGCGCACGCGCGGCGGCCGCCACATAGGCGCCGCGGCGGAAGTAGTAGCGCGCCACATGCACCTCATAGCTGGCCAGCGCGTTGATGATGAAGTTCATGCGCGCCTTCGCATCACCGGCGTAGCGCGACTGCGGAAACTGGTCGACCAGCTGCTTGAAGGACTGGAAAGATTCGCGCGCGGCGCTCTGGTCGCGTTCTGACAGATCCTGGTCTGCGATCTTGCCGAGCAGGCCCAGGTTCTCGTTGAAGTTGATCACGCCGCGCAGGTAGAGCGCGTAGTCCAGCGCGGGGCTCGACGGGTTGAGCTTGATGAAGCGGTTCACCGCGGCCAGGCCCTCGGTGCGCTCGCCGTTGCGCCAATGCATGTAGGCCGTGTCCAGCTGGGCCTGCTGGCCGAGCAAAGAACCGGCGGCCAGGCTCTCGACGCGTTCCAGCGTTTTGATGGCGCGCTCGTAGCTGCCCGCTTCCATGTCGTCGCGGGCCTCTTTGTACAATCGCTCGGCCGTGGTGTCCGCCGATTCTTCATTGGGCGTCGACCCACAACCGGCCAGTTGCAGCGACGCTGCCAGCAGGCCCATCAGCGCCAGGCGCAAAAACCCAGGCCACATCACAGTAAGGCTCATCGAGAAAGGTGCCGCTCGTGCAAGAAGGCGCTGATTATAGGGAGCCCCTCCTGCCACCCACACCAGGGCGCGGTGCCCCCGATGGCTGGATCGGCGATGGCTTCGACGATGCCGCGGAGGAGGCCGCCGCCGGCGTCGAAACTGCGCCGGAAACACGCACGGGCGTGGTTTCCCTTGCCCAGCACGGTGAGCGCCTGGACAAGGTGCTGGTGGCGCTGGCGCCGGAGTTCTCGCGCAGCCACTTGCAGCATCTGCTGGAGCGCGGGCATGTGCAGGTGGAGGGCGGGGCCGGTGGCGCGGCCTCACGCCGGCTGCGCGCGGGCCAGACCGTGCAGCTGGAACTGGTGCCCACCGACGAAAGCCGTGCCTTCCGGCCGCAGCCCATGCCGCTGGTGGTGTTGTATGAAGACGATGAACTGCTGGTCATCGACAAACCCGCTGGTCTGGTGGTGCACCCGGCGCCAGGCAACTGGTCGGGCACCTTGCTCAACGGCCTGTTGGCCCGCCACCCCGGCGCTGCGGCACTGCCCCGCGCCGGCATCGTGCACCGTCTGGACAAGGACACCTCGGGCGTGATGATGGTCGGCAAGACCTTGCCTGCGGTCACGGCCCTGGTGCGTGACATCGCCGCGAGGCATGTACATCGAAGCTATCTGGCGCTGGCGCATGGGCAACCGGCGCAGGACCATTTCACCGTGGACGCACCCATCGGCCGCGACCCCGCGGTGCGGGTGCGCATGGCCGTGGTGAGCGGGGGCAAGCCGGCACGCACCGATGTGGCCGTGCTGGCGCGCGGCGAGACCACCAGCGCGCTGCGTTGCACGCTGCACAGCGGGCGCACGCACCAGATCCGCGTGCACCTGTCCCACCGCGGGTATCCGCTGGTGGCCGACACGCTCTACGGCGGCAAGCCTGGCCTGGGCCTGATCCGCCAGGCCCTGCACGCCACGCATCTGGAGCTGGCGCACCCGGTCACGCGGGCGCTGCTGGCTTTCGACTGCCAGCCGCCGGCCGACTTCGCGCAGGCCTGGGGCCAGGTGTGCGGCTGAATCTGACCAGGCTCGATATCGGGGCTACAATCCGCCGGCATCCGCAGCGCTGCCGCACGCCCAACGCGTTCCGCGCCTGTTCGACCCGCTGCACCCGCCCGCTGCCGGCACCGCGCCGCACCGGGCCCAGCCCGCGCCCCGGCTTGTGCCGACCTCGCGGCCCCCGACCCTTCGGATGAAATCAAGACCACGGCCCGGGCCGTGGCCGCACCAGCGCAGTCCATGAACACAGCTGAGGCCAAACGTGTCCTCGAAACCGCCCTGATCTGCGCCAGCGCGCCCCTGCCGCTGGCCGAGATGAAGGCCCTGTTCAACAACGAAGTCGGCAGCGACACCTTGCGACGCCTGCTCGATGAACTCGTCAACGACTGGCAGGACCGCGGCGTCGAACTCGTGGCGCTGGCCAGTGGCTGGCGTTTCCAGAGCCGGCCCGAGCTGCGTGTGTACCTTGATCGCCTGCACCCCGAGAAGCCGCCCAAGTACTCGCGCGCCGCGATGGAAACCCTGGCCATCGTGGCCTACCGCCAGCCAGTGACGCGCGGCGACATCGAAGACATCCGCGGCGTCACGGTCAGCAGCCAAATCGTCAAGCAGCTCGAAGACCGCGGCTGGATAGACGCCATCGGCTACCGCGAAGCGCCGGGCCGCCCGGCGCTGTACGCCACCACGCGTCAGTTCCTGGACGACCTTGGCCTTGCCAGCCTCGACCAGCTGCCGCCCATCGACGGTGCCGAGGCCGCCGCGCGGTCCTTTGAAGCCCTGTCCAGGGGCGGTGATCTGCCCGACCTGCTGGAAGGCGCGCAGGGCAGCCTGCCGCTGGAGGCCGCGAACGATGCAGCCGGCCTGCAGGTCGCCGGCCCGGCCGAAGAGAGGGCCGAGGCCCTGCCTGAGCACCTTTTCCAAGTCACGTTGCCGCCCGCCGGCAACGACCCCGCGGCCGTTGAAGCCGCCACCCCTCCTGTCAACGACAAGCCCGCATGAACCCTTCCGACAACGATCTGCCCCCGGCCCCTGGTGCTGACGCCGGCCCCGACGCCGTCGCCGACAAGCCCAAGCGCCGGCGTGCGCCGCGCAAGGTGGCCGATGCCGCCGAGGCCGCGACACACGAGGTCGCGGCGCAGGCGGCCGGGCCGTCGGACGCAGACTCGGCCGCTCCTGCGGCCAGTGCCGACACCGCCGCGCCCAAGCCGCGCCGCAAGCGCAGCCTGGCTGCGGTGGCCGATGCGACGCCGGTCGCGCCGGCCCTGCCGCTTTTCGCGGAGGCGTCTGCTGCGCCTGTCGCGCCGCCGCCCAGCGCCGCGGCGGCAAGCCGCGACGACGCGAACCTGGCGCCGTCGGCCGCAGCCGGTGACCCGCCGGGCGCAGACCCCGGTGTGGGCCCGGCAGACGCCGCTGGCGATGACGGCCGCGCCGCGGGGCGGCGAGGCCGCAACCGCCGCCGTGGCCGCCGCGGGGGCGCGCGTGAAGGCGCTGAAGGTGCCGAAGGCGTGGCCACCGTGGCCCCGCTGGTGCAGGCGCTGCAGCCCGTGACCGAAGCGCTGTTTGCGCAGGTGCTGTCGGGTGAGTTCGATGTCGAGCCCCAGGGCGATGAGCCGGCTGAGGGCGCGGACGATGAGGCCGCCCCGTCCGAGGCGCAGGCGCCTGCAGAGGCCCTCGACGCGGACGCGCCAGACGCAGCGCAAACCGACGCGGCCAGCGCTGGCGCCGATGAGGGCGGCGCTGCCGGTGCTGGTGACGACGCCCAGGCCCGCCGCGTGCTGGCGCCCGAAGCCGATGCGCCGAAGCTGCACAAGGTGCTGGCGCAGGCCGGCGTGGGTTCGCGTCGCGACCTGGAGCAGATGATTGCCGACGGCCGTTTCACCGTGAACGGCGAACGCGCCCACATCGGCCAGCGCGTGAGCTTCGGCGACCGCATCGCCCTCGACGGCAAGCCGGTGCGCTACCGCATCGCACCGCCGCCGGCGCGTGTGCTGGCGTACCACAAGCCTGCCGGCGAGGTGGTCACGCACGACGACCCGCAGCAGCGCCCCACCGTCTTCCGGCGCCTGCCGCGCCTGCCGCAGGGCAAGTGGCAGAGCGTGGGCCGGCTCGACATCAACACCGAAGGCCTGCTGCTCTTCACGACCTCGGGCGAACTGGCCAACCAGCTGATGCACCCGCGTTTCGGCGTGGAGCGCGAGTACGCCGTGCGCTCGCTGGGCGTGCTGGGGGCCGAGGCCAAGGCGAAACTGCTGGAAGGCGTGGACATCGACGGCCAGCGCTGCGCCTTCAAGAGCATCGACGATGGTGGCGGCGAAGGCGTGAACCACTGGTACCGCTGCGTCATCACCGAAGGCCGCAACCGCGAGGTGCGCCGTCTGTTCGAGGCCGTGGGCCATGCCGTGAGCCGGCTGATCCGCATTCGCTACGGCAGCGTGGTGCTGCCCCGCGGCTTGAAGCGCGGGGTTTGGGTCGAACTCGACGAGGGCGACCTGCGCAACCTGCGCCGGCTGGCCGGTGTGGCGCGCCCCGAACGTACGGAGCGCAACGACCGCCCCGAAGGCACTGAAGCCCGCCCGCCGCGCGAAGGGCCGGAAGGCGAGGGCGGCCGCCGCGACCGCAACCGCCGCGGTGGCAAGGGCCGCGGTGAACCGCGTGAGCCGCGTGAGGCCCGCCCGCCGATGCTCGAGCGCGGCCCGCGTCCCGAGCAGGCGCCGCGCCCGCCGCGCGAAGCCCGGCCGCCGCGTGAGCCGCGTGAGCCCCGCCCGCCGCGGGGCGAGGGCGATGTGGGCTTCATCCCCAACCCGCTGCAGCAGACCTTCGACAAACGCGCCATCCAGCAAGAGCGCGCCAAGAAGCGCGAGATCCCGGAAGACGGTCCGATCCCGAACCCGCTGCAGCAGACCTACGACAAGCGCGCGCTGATGCGCGACCGCCAGCCGCAGCGCGACATCCCCGAAGACGGCCCCATCCCCAACCCGCTGCAACAGACCTACGACCGGCGTTTTGCCGGCGGTGGCGGTGGCGGTGGCGGTGGTTTCGGCCCCGGAGGCAGTGCCGCGGGCGGCCCCGGCGCCAAACGCGGCGGCCGCAACGGCCGCGCCGGCGGCCCGAAGAAGGGCGGCGGGGATCCGAACCGCGTGCCCGACCCGCTGCAGACCGCCGTGGGTTACATCGGCGCCGATGCCTTTTTGCGCAAGGGCAAGGGCGGCGGTGGCGGTGGTGGCCGCGGCGGCCCGCGCCGGCCGAACACCGGTGGCGGTGGCGGCGGTGGGGGCGGCAAGCCCGGTGGCCCGAAAGGTGGCCGCAAGGGTGGCCGCTGAGCCCCGTTCGGCACGCGTGGCTTGCTGCGCTTCAGGGGCTCGCGCCCCCGAGCGCCGCGCTACAATCAAAAGCTTTGCCAAGTTGTTGATTCAGGAGAACTTTTCATCATGACCATTGAGCGCACCCTTTCCATCATCAAGCCCGACGCCGTGGCCAAGAACGTCATCGGCCAGATCTACGCCCGTTTCGAAGGCGCGGGCCTGAAGGTCATCGCCGCGAAGATGACGCACCTCTCGCGTGGCGAGGCCGAGGCCTTCTACGCCGTGCACAAGGCGCGCCCCTTCTTCAACGACCTGGTCAGCTTCATGATCAGCGGCCCGGTGATGATCCAGGCCCTGGAAGGCGAAGGCGCGATCCTGAAGAACCGTGACCTGATGGGCGCCACCGACCCCAAGAAGGCCGAAAAGGGGACCATCCGTGCTGACTTCGCCGACAGCATCGACGCCAACGCCGTGCACGGCAGCGACGCGCCCGAGACCGCTGCGGTCGAGATCGCGTTCTTCTTCCCCGGCATGAACGTCTACAGCCGGTAAAGCCGCGATGGCCGTCAACCTGCTCGACTTCGATCTCGAGGGGCTGGCGGCCTTTTGCGAGGGGCTGGGCGAAAAGCGCTTCCGCGCCGTCCAGCTCTACCGCTGGATCCACCAGAAAGGCCAGGCCGACTTCGAACAGATGTCCGACCTGGCCAAGAGCTTGCGCGGCAAGCTCGCCGGCGCCGCCGAGGTGCGCGGCCTGCCGCTGATCAGCGAGCACGTCTCTGCCGACGGCACCACCAAGTGGCTGTTCGACGTGGGCGACGGCAACGCGGTGGAAACCGTGTTCATCCCCGAGGCCGACCGCGGCACGCTGTGCGTGAGCTCGCAGGCTGGTTGTGCGGTGGGCTGCCGTTTCTGCAGCACCGGGCACCAGGGTTTCAGCCGCAACCTGAGCACCGGCGAGATCGTCGCGCAGCTGTGGTTTGCTGAGCACCGCCTGCGCCAGACGCTCGGCTTGAAAGAGGGCGAGCGTGCCATCGACAACGTCGTGATGATGGGCATGGGCGAGCCGCTGCAGAACTACAGCGCGCTGGTGCCGGCGCTGCGCACCATGCTCGATGACCACGCCTACGGCTTGAGCCGCCGCCGCGTGACGGTGTCGACCTCGGGCGTGGTGCCGATGATCGACCGCCTGCGGGACGATTGCCCCGTGGCGCTGGCCGTCTCGCTGCACGCGCCCGACGACACGCTGCGCGACCATTTGGTGCCGCTGAACCGCAAGTACCCCATCGACGAACTGCTCGACGCCTGCGTGCGCTACCTGAGCGCCGCGCCGCGCGACTTCATCACCTTCGAGTACTGCATGCTCGACGGCGTGAACGACACGCCCAAACACGCGCAGGCGCTCGTGAAGTTGCTGAAGACGCGCCTGCCGTGCAAGCTGAACCTGATCCCTTTCAACCCCTTCCCGGCCTCGGGCCTGCTGCGCTCGCCGCGGGAACGGGTGCAGGCATTTGCACAGGTGCTGCAAGCCGCGGGCATCGTGACGACCGTGCGCAAGACGCGCGGCGATGACATCGACGCCGCCTGCGGACAACTGGCCGGCGAGGTGCAGGACCGCACCAACGCACGCGACCGGCTGGCTCGCCAGCGCGCGGTCATCCCCATCGTTGCAGGAGGTTCGGCATGAAGCGCTATTCCTCGTTCGCCAGACCTGCCGTGGGCCTGGTGCTGCTGCTGGCGGCGCTCGGCGGCTGCGTCAGCACCACCACCACGACTTCGGGCGCTGAGCCAGCGCGCACCCCCTCCGAACCGGCCGACCCCGACAAGCGGGCTCGCGTCCGGCTGGAACTCGCGGCGCTGTACCTCGGGCGCGGCCAGGCCGACACCGCCCTGGAAGAGGTGCAGAAGGCGCTGGCGGCCAAGCCCGACCTGCCCGATGCCTATAACCTGCGTGCGCTGGCCCAGGCCAGCAAGGGCGACAGTCAGCTGGCCGACCAGAGCTTCCAGCGTGCCTTGCAACTCGCGCCCAGCGAGGGAGGCACCATGCACAACTACGGGTGGTTCCTCTGCCAGCAGCAGCGCTGGCCCGAGGCTGAAGCGCAATTCACCAACGCGCTGGCGCAGCCGCAGTACCGCGATGCCATGCGCACGCTGCTGGCGCAGGGCGTGTGCCAGGCGCGTGCTGGCCGCTGGGCTGAAGCCGAGCGCACGCTGTCGCGGTCGTACGAGCTCGACCCGGCCAACCCCGTGACGGCCTACAACCTCAGCGACGTGCTGCTGCGCCGCGGTGAGCTGGAGCGTGCGCGTTTCTACATTTCGCGCATCAACGCCCAGCCCGAGCTGAGCAGCGCGCAAAGCCTGTGGCTGGCCGCCCGCATCGAGCGCCGGCTGGGCAATATGCAGGGCGTGCAGGAATTCGGCCGCAAGCTGCAGGAGCGTTTCCCCGAGTCTGCCGAAGTGCTGCAGTTTGAGAGAGGGCGTTTTGATGACTGAGCCCCAGGCGGGCCCTGCGAGCCAGAGGTCGTCGGCGGGCGCGTTGTTGCGCGCTGCGCGCGAAAAGCACGGGCTGCACATTGCGGCCTTGGCGGCTTCGATCAAGGTCTCTCCGCGCAAGCTCGAGGCTTTGGAGAACGACCGCTACGACGAGCTGCCCGACGCCACCTTCACGCGCGCGCTGGCGCAGACCGTGTGCCGCACGCTGAAGATCGACGCCCGGCCGGTGCTGGAGCTGATGCCGCCCGCGCCGTCGATGGTGGCGCTGGAGCCCGGCAGCGGTGGTTTGAACACCCCTTTCCGTGACCGCCCCGGGCGTGAAGACCCGGGCCTGGTGGTGGGCGTGGCGCGCAAGCCGATGTTGTGGGCGGCCTTGCTCTTTGTGCTTGCGGCGCTGGCGGTGACTTTTGTGCCCGGGCACTGGTGGGCCGTGCTCCAGCCGGCGCCAGCACCAGCGGTGGTTGTGGTGCCGGCACCGCCGCTGCCGGCCCCGGCGGCTTCGGAGCCTGCCGCGGCGGCGAGCGCGGTGCAGGCCGCGGCTTCACAGGCATTGATCGAAACCGTCTTTGCCGCCCAAGGCCCCGAACCGGTGGCCAGCGAGGCCCGGCCGGCGGTGCTGCCAGCTCCCGCCGTCCCCGCAGTGGCTGCGCTGGCCGCCCCGGCGGCGGTCAGCTTGCTGCAACTTCGCAGCACCGAAGCCAGCTGGGTGGAGGTGCGTGATGTCAACGGCCAGTTGCTGCTCTCGCGCACCGTGCAGCCGGGTGAAACCGTGGGTGTCGACGGCAGCCTGCCGATGCGCCTGGTGATCGGCAATGCCGCCGGCACGCAGCTGGCTTTCCGCGGCCGCCCCTACGACCTGGGGCCGAGCACGCGCGAGAATGTGGCGCGCGTGGAACTGCGCTGATCCGGCCGGCGCCCGCGCGGCGCCGCCAAGTGAACGAGACCCTGCCATGAACGCACCCGACGCCGTCCACATCATCGAGGCCGCCTGGCCCGCCCCCCGCCGTTCACGCCAGGCGCGTGTGGCCTGGGGCGACCACGTCGTCACCATCGGCGGCGACGCGCCGGTGCGCATCCAGAGCATGACGAACACCGACACGGTGGACGCCATCGGCACCGCCATCCAGTGCAAACAGTTGGCGCAGGCCGGCAGCGAGCTGGTGCGCATCACCGTCAACACGCCCGAGGCCGCCGAGGCCGTGCCGCACATCCGCGAGCAGCTCGACCGCATGGGCATCCCGGTGCCGCTGGTGGGTGATTTCCACTTCAACGGCCACCGCCTGCTGACGGAGTTTCCGGCCATGGCGCAGGCGCTCAGCAAGTACCGCATCAACCCCGGCAACGTGGGCAAGGGCGACAAGCGCGACCGCCAGTTCGCGATGATGGTGGAGGCCGCCGCCAAGTACGACAAGGTGGTGCGCATCGGCGTGAACTGGGGCAGCCTCGACCAGGAACTGCTGGCCGAGCTGATGGACCAGAACGCCAAGCGCGCCGCGCCGCTGGACGCCAAACAGGTGATGTACCAGGCGCTGGTGCAAAGCGCGCTGAGCTCGGCCGATGTGGCGCGCGAGATCGGCCTGAACCCCGACAACATCATCATCAGCTGCAAGGTCAGCGGCGTGCAGGACCTGATCAGCGTCTACCGCGCGTTGGCCAAGCGCTGCGACTACGCGCTGCACCTGGGCCTGACCGAAGCCGGCATGGGCACCAAGGGCACGGTGGCAAGTGCCACGGCCTTGTCCATCCTGCTGCAGGAAGGCATCGGCGACACCATCCGCGTGAGCCTGACGCCGCAGCCCGGTGAGGCGCGCACGCAGGAGGTGGTGGTGGCCGCCGAGATCCTGCAGTCGCTCGGCCTGCGCAGCTTCAACCCCAGCGTCACGGCCTGCCCGGGCTGTGGCCGCACCACCAGCACCACCTTCCAGGAACTGGCCAAACAGATCGACGATTTCCTGCGCGCGCAGATGCCGGTGTGGAAGACCAAGTACCCGGGCGTGGAGACGATGAAGGTGGCCGTGATGGGCTGCATCGTGAACGGCCCCGGCGAGAGCAAACACGCCGACATCGGCATCAGCCTGCCGGGCACGGGCGAGGCCCCGGCCGCGCCGGTGTACATCGACGGCGAGAAGGCCATGACGCTGCGCGGCGAGGGCATCGTCCACGAGTTCCACAAGATCGTCGAGGACTACATCGAGCGCAGATTCGGCAGCGTTACCGCGGCGCACTGACCCCGCGCGTCGCACCCCCGGTCTCCCCACTCGACTTGCAAGGCGCGTCGTTGCGCCTGATTTCCCATGGCTGAAAAACTCACCGCCGTCAAAGGCATGAACGACATCCTGCCCGCCGATTCGGCGCGCTGGGAGTGGTTCGAAGACACCGTGCGCCGCGTGCTGGCACGCTACGGCTACCGCGGGCTGCGCACGCCCATCGTCGAGCCCACCGCGCTGTTCGTGCGTGGGCTGGGCGAGGTGACCGACATCGTCGAGAAGGAGATGTACTCCTTCGAAGACAGCATGAACGGCGACCGCCTCACGCTGCGCCCCGAAGCCACGGCCGGCATGGTGCGCGCCATCAACGAGCACAACGCGCTTTACAACGGCCCGCTGCGCGTCTGGCAGATGGGCCCGATGTTCCGCCACGAGCGCCCGCAGAAGGGCCGCTACCGCCAGTTCCACCAACTCGATGTCGAAGCCTTTGGCCACACCGGGCCGGATGTGGATGCCGAGCTCATCCTGATGGTGCGTGCGCTGTGGCGCGAGCTGGGCCTGAAGGAAGGCAGCGACGTCACGCTGGAGATCAACAGCCTGGGCCAGCCCGAAGAGCGCAAGGCCCACCGCGCGGCGCTCATCGCCTACCTGGAAGCCCACGCCGAACAACTCGACGAAGAAGCCAGGCGCCGCCTGCACAGCAACCCGCTGCGCATCCTCGACACCAAGAACCCCACGATGCAGGCGCTGGTGGATGCCGCGCCGCGGCTGATGGATTTCCTCGGCGAGGCGTCGCTTGCGCACTTCAACGCGCTGCGCGCCGTGCTCGATGCCGCCGGCCTGGCCTACCGCGTGAACCCGCGCCTGGTGCGCGGCATGGACTACTACAACCTCACCGTCTTCGAGTGGGTCACGCCGCACCTGGGATCGCAGGCCACGGTGTGTGGCGGCGGCCGCTACGACCAGCTCATCGAACAGCTCGGCGGCAAACCCGCGCCCGGTGTGGGCTTCGGCCTGGGCATCGAGCGCCTGCTGCTGCTGCTGGAAGCGCTGCAACTGCAGCCGCCACCGGCCGCGCCCGACGCCTACGCCGTGCTGCCCGACCTTGCGGCCTTGCCGCAGGTGATGCCGCTGCTGGAGACCCTGCGTGCGCAGGGCCTGGCCGTGGTGCTCAACGGCGGCGGCGGCAGCATGAAGAGCCAGTTCAAGAAGGCCGATGCCAGCGGTGCGCGCTGGGCGCTGGTTTTCGGCGCCGACGAGCTGGCGCGCGGCGAAGTGGCGCTCAAGCCGCTGCGTGACGCCGCCGCCGTACAGAGCAGCCGCATGCTCGCCGAGGCGGCAGCCTGGGCGCACGAACTGCGCACCGCATAATCCCGCACTCTTTTTTCCCATCAGAAACGGGCGCCCCGCACCCATGGCCACACAACTTGACCTGCAAGAGCAGGAACAACTCGACGCGCTCAAGGCGTTCTGGAAGAAGCAGGGCAACCTCATCACCTGGACCCTGGTGCTGGTGCTCGGCGGTATTGCCGCCTGGAACGGCTGGAACTACTGGCAGCGCGACCAGGCCGTGAAGGCCGGCGCGATGTTCGAGGAACTCGACCGCGCCGCAGCCGCTGGCGATGCCGACAAGACCACGCTGGTGTTCGCCGACATGCGCCAGCGTTTTCCGAAGGCGCCCGTCACGCAGCAGGGTGGGCTTACCGCTGCCAAGGTGCAGGCGGACAAGGGCCAGGCCGACGCCGCCAAGGCCAGCCTGACCTGGGTGGCCGAGAACGGGGTTGAAGACGAGATGCGCACCATTGCGCGCCTGCGCCTGGCCGCCGTGCTGGCCGATGCCAAGCAGTTCGACGAAGGCCTGAAGGTGCTGGACGCGGCGACCTCGCCCGAATTCAACGCGCTGGTGGCCGACCGCCGCGGCGATATCCTGATGGCGCAGGGCAAGAAGGCCGAGGCGCGCAGCGCCTGGCAGGCGGCTTACGCCGCCATGGATGCCAAGGTCGACTACCGCCGTCTGGTGGAAGCCAAGCTCAGCGCCAACGGCGCTGCGCCGGGCGAAGCGGCGGCTGCTGCCACCGCCGCCGCCGCCGCTTCGGGGGCCTCAAAGTGATGGCCGGTTTGGCGTCTGTGCTGTTGACCGGGCGGCGCTTGGCCGCGGTGGCCTGTGTTGGCGTTCTGCTGGCGGGCTGCGCGGCCGACAAGCCCAAGCCCACGCGGCTGGAGCCCGTGGAGGCCAAGATCTCGGCGCGCCAGGTCTGGTCGGCCAGCATCGGCAGCATCAACTTCCCGCTGGTGCCCACCGTGCAGGGTGGCGTGTTTTTTGTCGCCAGCGGTGGCGAAGTGCGGGCCTTGCAGGCCGAAGACGGCGCCGAAGTCTGGCGCGCCAGCGCGGGCGGCGCCATCGCCGCCGGTGTCGGCAGCGACGGCCGTTACACCAGCGTGGTGACCCGCGGCAACGAGGTGGTCACCTTCGACAACGGCCGCGAGCTGTGGCGCAAGCGGGTGCCCTCGGCCGTGGTGACGCCGCCCTTCGTGGCCGGCGAGCGCGTGTTCGTGATGGGCGTGGACCGCGCCGTGCACGCTTTCGACGCGCTGGATGGCCGCCGTTTGTGGGTCTACAGCAAACCTGGCGACGCGCTGACGCTGGCCCAGGCCAGCGTGGTGAGCGCTTTCCGCAACAGCCTGCTGGTGGCCCAGGGCCAGCGGCTCACCGCGCTCGACCCGCTGCGCGGCACCGTGCTGTGGGAAGTGCCGCTGGCTTCGCCGCGCGGCACCAACGAGGTGGAGCGCTTGGCCGACCTCATCGGCCCGGTGGTGCGTGTGGGCGACCGGGTCTGCGGCCGTGCTTTCCAGTCGGCCGTGGGCTGCGCCGACGCGGCGCGCGGTGCGCTGCTGTGGTCGCGCAACACCGCCGGTGCGCAGGCGGTGGCCAGCAATGCCGAACTCGTGATCGGCGCCGATGCCAGCGACCGCATCACCGCCTGGCGTGCCAGCAACGGCGACGTCGCCTGGCAGAGCGAGAAACTGCTCTACCGCGGGCTGAGTGGCGCGCTGGCCGTCGGTCCCAGCGTCGTTTTCGGCGACGAGCAGGGTTACCTCCATTTCATGGACGCCACCACCGGCGAGCCGCAGTTGCGCCTGCAACCGGGCAGCAAGCCCATCCTGGGCGCGCCGCTGCTGTCGGGCACGACCATGCTCGTCACCGCACGCGACGGCGGGCTTTACGCCTTCCGCCCGAATTGAAGGCGCCGTCTTGAAACCTGTCATCGCGCTCGTCGGGCGGGCCAACGTCGGCAAGTCGACGCTGTTCAACCGCATCACCAAGAGCCGCGACGCCATCGTCGCCGACTACGCCGGCCTCACGCGCGACCGCCACTACGGCGACGCGCGCCTGGGCGCCCTGGAGTTCATCGTCGTCGACACTGGCGGCTTCGAGCCCGAAAAGCCCAGCGGCGTGGTGGCCGAGATGGCCAAGCAGACGCGCCAGGCCGTGGCCGAGGCCGACGTGGTGATCTTCGTCGTCGACGTGCGTGGCGGCCTCTCGGCGCAAGACCACGACATCGCCAAATTCCTTCGCACCCAGCACAAGCGTGTGCTGCTGGCCGTGAACAAGGCCGAGGGCATGCAGGAATCGCCGGCGCTGGCCGAGTTCCACGAACTCGGGCTGGGTGAACTGCACCCCATCTCGTCGGCGCACGGGCAGGGCATCCGCAGCCTGCTGGAGGCGGCGCTGGAAGGCTTCACGCCTCAGGAAGACGAGTTCGGCTCGGGCCCCGATGACGAGCAGCGCCCCATCCGCCTGGCCGTGTGCGGCCGCCCCAATGTCGGCAAGAGCACGCTGATCAATGCCTGGCTCGGCGAAGAGCGCCTGGTCGCCTTCGACCAGCCGGGCACCACGCGCGACGCCATCCACGTGCCTTTCGAGCGGGAAGGTCGGCGCTTCACGCTCATCGACACCGCCGGCCTGCGCCGCAAGGGCAAGGTCTTCGAGGCCATCGAGAAGTTCTCGGTCGTCAAGACACTGCAGGCGATTGCCGACGCCAACGTGGTGCTGCTGCTCATCGATGCCACCCAGGGCGTGAGCGAACAAGACGCGCACATCGCCGGCTACGTGCTGGAGAGCGGCCGCGCCGTGGTGATCGCCATCAACAAGTGGGACGCCACCGACGACTACCAGCGCCAGACCCTGCAGCGCAGCATCGAGAGCCGGCTGACCTTCATGAAGTACGCGCCGGTGCTGCACATCTCGGCGCTCAAGCGCGCGGGTCTGTCGGCGGTGTGGAAATCGCTGCTGGCGGCGCATGCTTCGGCCACGCTCAAGATGAGCACCCCGGCGCTCACGCGCCTGGTGCACGAGGCCGCGGAACACCAGGCGCCGCGCCGCGACGGGCGTTTCCGCCCGAAGATGCGTTATGCCCACCAGGGCGGCATGAACCCGCCCGTGGTGGTGATCCACGGCACTTCGCTTGACCGTGTGCCCGACAGCTACAAGCGCTTTTTGGAAAGCCGCCTGCGTGAACACTTCAAGCTGGTGGGTACGCCCATCCGCATCGAAATGCGCTCGGCGGCCAATCCTTTCGACGAAAAAGCGTCCTGAGGCGGAACCTCGGACGGCCGAGGCACCCCAATGGCCGTAGCCCGCTACAGGCCGCAACCCCTGTGATAACGTGATCCCCTCGTCGACTTCAACACGGAGAATATCGTGAGCAACAAAGGCCAACTTTTGCAGGACCCCTTTCTGAACCTGCTGCGCAAAGAGCATGTGCCCGTGTCCATTTACCTGGTCAACGGCATCAAGCTCCAGGGCCACATCGAGTCTTTCGACCAGTACGTGGTGCTGCTGCGCAACACCGTGACGCAGATGGTCTACAAGCACGCGATCTCCACCGTGGTGCCCAGCCGGGCCGTGAACTTCCACGCCAACGAACCGGGCGAGCAGGCCTGAACGGCCGCCCCGAGGCACCCGCCACCTTGAGTTCCGCCGACCCCACCGCCGCCCGCCGCGGCGACGAGCCCACGCGGGCGGTGCTCGTCGGCGTGGATGTTGGCGGCTCACCGCATTTCGACCCCAGTCTTGACGAGCTGGCCCTGCTGGCCGAATCGGCCGGCGATGTGGCCGTGGCCCGCGTCACGGCCAAACGCCGTGCGCCCGACCCGGCGCTGTTTGTCGGCAGCGGCAAGGCCGACGAGATCAAGGCGCTGGTGGCCGCCACGGCCGCGCACGGCGTGATCTTCGACCAGGCTCTGAGCCCGGCACAGCAACGCAACCTGGAGCGCCACATCGGCGTGCCGGTGGCCGACCGCACCGCGCTCATCCTCGACATCTTTGCCGACCGCGCGCAAAGCCACGAAGGCAAGCTGCAAGTGGAATTGGCGCGCCTGCAGTACATGGCCACGCGCCTGGTGGGCCGCTGGAGCCACCTGGAACGCCAGCGCGGCGGCATCGGCACGCGCGGTGGCCCGGGTGAAGCGCAGATCGAACTCGACCGTCGCATGATCGGCGACCGCATCAAGAGCGTGAAAGAGCGCCTGGAGAAGGTCAAACGCCAACGCGGCACGCAGCGCAAGGCGCGTGAGCGGCGCGGCACTTTCCGCGTTTCGCTGGTGGGTTACACCAACGCCGGCAAGAGCACGCTCTTCAATGCGCTGACCAAGGCCAAGGCCTATGCGGCGGACCAGCTCTTCGCCACGCTGGACACCACCACGCGTTCGCTGTGGCTGGGCGAGGCGCAGGCTTCGGTGTCCTTGTCAGACACCGTGGGTTTCATCCGCGACTTGCCGCACAAACTGGTGGAAGCCTTTCGCGCCACTTTGCAAGAAGCCGCCGAGGCCGATCTGCTGCTGCACGTCATCGATGCGGCCAGCCCGTTGCTCGCCGAGCAGCAGGCCGAGGTGGAGCGTGTGCTCGAAGACATCAGCGCCGATGGCGTGCCGCAACTCCTGGTCTACAACAAGTGCGACCTGCTCGAAGACTCGCAGCAGCCGCGCGAGGTGGCCGACTGGATCGAGGTGCACCCGGGCGTGCGCCGCCGCCGTGTTTTTGTCAGCGCCCGCACGGGCCAGGGCCTGGACGCGCTGCGGCAGGCCATCGCCGAAATCGCGCTCGAACACTTGAACGCCTCGTCGCGTGCCCCACTTCCCACCTTGCCCGATGGCACCCCCGTCATCGCCCCGCTGGCCGGCACCACGCCGGCAGCCGCCCACTGAAGACTGCCTGGACCGCACCCGCATGCGTTTAGCCCACCAACCCCCTTTCACCGAGCGCCTGAGCGATCTGGCCGCGGCCTCGCGGGCCTTGCTGGCCGGTTTGCTGCCGGGCCGCCGCGCACCGGCCGCGAACGCCCAGGACGGCCTGAGCTACAACAACCGCAACGACGGCCCGCCCGATCTGGACGAGCTCTGGCGCGATTTCAACCGCAAGCTCAGCGGTCTGTTCGGCGGCAAGCCCGGTGGCACGCCGCCCGGGCGTGGCGGCAACGAAGGCCCTGGCGGCGGCAGCCCCTTCCAGCCCGACATGAAAAGCGCCGGCATCGGCGTCGGCTTGATCGCCGTGGTGGCGGCGTTGATCTGGCTGGGCAGCGGCTTTTTCATCGTGCAGGAAGGCAACCGCGCGGTGGTCACCACCTTCGGCAAGTACAGCAACACGCTGGACGCCGGCTTCCAGTGGCGGCTGCCCTACCCGGTGCAGGCGCACGAGATCGTGGCCGTGTCGCAGCTGCAGTCGGTGGACGTGGGCCGCAACAGCGTGGTGCAGGCCACGGGCCTGAAGGACTCGTCCATGCTCACGCAGGACGAGAACATCGTCGACATCCGCTTCACGGTGCAGTACCGCCGAGCCGACGCGCGCGCCTACCTGTTCGAGAACAACCGCCCCGACGAGGCCGTGGTGATGGCCGCCGAATCGGCGGTGCGCGAGATCGTCGGCAAGAGCCGTGTCGACCAGGTGCTGTACGAACAGCGCGACGCCATCGCGGCTGATCTGGTGAAGTCGATCCAGGCGCAACTCGACCGCCTGAAGGCCGGTATCGTTGTGGCCAACGTCAACATGCAGAACGTGCAGGTGCCCGAGCAGGTGCAGGCCGCCTTCAACGACGCCGTGAAGGCCGGGGCCGACCGCGATCGCTTCAAGAACGAAGGTCAGGCTTATGCCAGCGATGTCATCCCCAAGGCACGCGGCACGGCCAGCCGCCTGCTGGAAGAAGCCGAGGGTTACCGCGCCCGTGTGGTGGCGCAGTCCGAGGGTGATGCACAACGCTTCCGCTCGGTGCTGACCGAGTACCAGAAGGCCCCGGCTGTCACACGCGACCGCCTCTACCTGGAAACGATGCAGCAGGTCTACAGCAACGTCACGAAGGTGATGGTCGACAGCAAGGCCGGTTCGAACCTGCTGTACCTGCCGCTGGACAAGCTGCTGCAACAAAGCGGTGCCGCCACGCCGGCTGCCGCGGCTGCGGTGGCCCCCGCACCTTCGCTCGTCGATCCCACCGGCACCCAGAGTGTCGACATCCGATCGCGCGATGGCACGCGTTCGCGTGATCGCGAAGGCCGGTGAGAGGAAACATGAACATGAACCGCATCGCATTGACCGTCGCAGGCGCGCTCATCGCCCTGCTCATCGCCAGCAGCACGCTCTTCGTCGTCGACCAGCGCCAGGTGGGCGTGGTCTACGCCCTGGGTGAGATCCGCGAGGTCATCACCGAGCCGGGCCTGAAGTTCAAGCTGCCACCCCCGCTGCAAAACGTCGTCTTCCTCGACAAGCGTGTGCAGACGCTGGACAGCCCGGAAACCCGCCCGATCTTCACGGCCGAGAAGAAAAGCCTGGTCATCGACTGGCTGGTGAAGTGGCGCATCACCGATCCGCGCCAGTTCATCCGCAACAATGGGGTCGATTTCCGCAACCTGGACAGCCGGCTCGCGCCGGTGGTGCAGGCCGCCTTCAACGAAGAGATCACCAAGCGCGACGTTCGCGGCGTGCTCGCCACCGAGCGCGAGAAGGTGATGGGCGACGTGCAGGCCCGCTTGGCCGACGAGGCGAAGTCCTTCGGCATCGAGATCCTGGACGTGCGGATCAAGCGTGTCGACTTCGTCGCCGACATCACCGACTCGGTCTACCGCCGCATGGAGTCTGAGCGCAAGCAGGTCGCCAACGAGCTGCGTTCGCAGGGTGGTGCCGACGGCGAGAAGATCCGCGCCGACGCCGACCGCCAGCGCGAGGTGATCATCGCCGAGGCCTACCGCGACGCGCAGAAGATCAAGGGCGAGGGCGATGCCAAGTCGTCGGCGCTGTACGCCGAAGCCTTCGGCCGCGACCCGCAGTTCGCGCAGTTCTACCGCAGCCTGGAGGCCTACCGGGCCACCTTCCGCAGCAAGAGCGACATGATGGTGCTCGACCCCAGCGGCGACTTCTTCCGCGCCATGCGCAACGGCTCGCCTGCTGCCGGCAACGCCCGCTGATCGGGCCCGGCCGGGGCGCCCCGGCCGGTACAATGCCGGTTTCAACACCGGTGCTTTTCATGCTCTCTGCTTGGCTGCTGCCAGAGCACATCGCCGATGTCCTGCCAGCGCAGGCGCGGCGTGTGGAAGACCTGCGCAGGGCGATGCTCGACCGGGCACGCGGCTACGGTTTCGAACTCGTCATTCCCCCTTTGCTGGAGCACCTGGAATCGCTGCTCACCGGCACGGGCCGTGAGCTCGATCTCAAGACCTTCAAGCTCGTCGACCAGGCCAGCGGCCGCATGCTCGGCGTGCGCGCCGACACCACGCCGCAGGCCGCCCGCATCGATGCCCACCTGCTCAACCGCGACGGCGTGACGCGCCTGTGCTACTGCGGCCCGGTACTGCACACGCGGCCCTCGGGCCTGTCGGCCACGCGCGAGCCCTTGCAGTTCGGCGCCGAGATCTTCGGCCACGAAGGCCTGGAGGCCGACCTCGAAGCCGCCGAGCTGGCGCTGGATTGCCTGCAGGCGGCGCGCGCCGAGCCGCTGGTCTTCGACCTCGCCGACGCCCGCGTGCTGCGCGGTGTGCTGGCCGGTGTGCCGATGGACGCGGCGCAGTTGCAGGACGTGGTGCAGGCGCTGTCGGAGAAAGACGCCGCCGCGCTGGCCGAACTGACGCGCGGTGCCCCGGCCGAAGCCCGCGACGGCTTGCGAGCACTGCTGCGGCTGTACGGCGGTGATGAGGTCATCGAAGCGGCGCGGCATGAACTGCCGCAGCGCCCGCTGATCACCCGGGCGCTTGACCAGTTGCAGTGGCTGGCCAGCCATCTGCGCGCCGCCTACCCGGCCTTGCGCATCGGCTTCGATCTGTCCGACATGAGCGGCTACGCCTACTACAGCGGTGCGCGTTTCGCCGTGTACGGCGCCGGCAGCAGCGATGCGCTGGCGCGTGGCGGCCGTTACGACGAGGTGGGCGCGGTCTTCGGCCGCAACCGGCCGGCCGTGGGCTTCAGCCTCGACCTCAAGGCCCTGGCCGAGGTGGGCAGCCCGCCGCCGCTGCCGGCGGCCATCCGCGCCCCCTGGGGCGAAGACCCGGCCTTGCGCGCCGCGGTGCGCCAGCTGCGCGAACGCGGCGAAACCGTGCTGGCCATGCTGCCCGGCCACGAGCTCGAAACGCAGGCCTTCGACTGCGACCGCGAACTGGTGCAGGTGGCCGGCCAGTGGGTGCTGCGCGCCTTGCCGAACTGACACAGACACGAACTCTCTGAAGGACCGCTTTGAACATGCAATCAGCCATCCGCCCCACCGCCGGCCGCAACGTGGTGGTGGTCGGCACCCAGTGGGGTGACGAAGGCAAGGGCAAGATCGTCGACTGGATGACCGACCACGCCCAGGGCGTGGTGCGTTTCCAGGGCGGCCACAACGCCGGCCACACGCTGGTGATCGCCGGCCGCAAGACCGCGCTGCAACTCATCCCCAGCGGCGTGATGCGCGAAGGCGTGGCCTGCTACATCGGCAACGGTGTGGTGGTCGACCCCGCGCACATGCTGGGCGAGATCGCGCGCATCGAGGCCCTGGGCATCGACGTGCGCTCGCGCCTGTTCCTGTCGGAAGCCTGCCCGCTGATCCTGCCCTTCCACGTGGCGCTCGATTCGGCCCGCGAAGGCCGCCGCGAAAGCAGCGGCAGCGGCAAGATCGGCACCACGGGCAAGGGCATCGGCCCGGCCTACGAAGACAAGGTGGCGCGCCGCGCCCTGCGCGTGCAGGACCTGAAGCACCCGCAGCGTTTCGAGAACAAGCTGCGCGAGTTGGTGGAGTTGCACAACACCGAGCTGGCCTACCTGGGCAGCGCAACGCTCGACTGGCAGGCCATGTTCGACGGCGCCATGCAGGCCGCCGAGCAGCTGCGCCCGCTGATGGCCGATGTCGGCTACCGCCTCTACAAGGCCCATGCCGCTGGCCAGAACCTGCTTTTCGAAGGCGCGCAAGGCACGCTGCTCGACATCGACCACGGCACCTACCCGTTTGTGACCAGCAGCAACTGCGTGGCCGGCAATGCCGCCGCCGGCTCGGGCGTAGGCCCGGGCATGCTGCATTACGTGCTGGGCATCACCAAGGCCTACACCACGCGCGTGGGCGGCGGGCCTTTCCCCACCGAGCTGAGCCTGGAAGAGGGCGTGGGCCACCACCTCAGCACCGTGGGCCAGGAACGCGGCACCGTCACCGGCCGCGCCCGCCGCTGCGGCTGGCTGGATGCCGCCGCGCTCAAGCGCAGCATCATCATCAACGGCGTCTCGGGCCTGTGCATCACCAAACTCGATGTGCTGGACGGCCTGCCCGAGATCAAGATTTGCACCGGTTACAAGCTTGGCGGCCAGATGCTGGATGTGCTGCCCATGGACGCCGACGAAATCAGCGCCTGCGAGCCCGTCTACGAGACGCTGCCGGGCTGGAGCGACACCACCGCCGGCCTCACGAACTGGGAGCAGTTGCCGGTGAACGCCAAGCGCTACCTGGAGCGCATGCAGGCCCTCATCGGCGCGCCCATCGACATGGTCTCCACCGGCCCCGACCGCGTGCACACCATCCTGCTGCGCCACCCCTTCCGCGCCTGAAGCGCCACGCCCCCACACGAACCCCCTGCGAGGAGATAACGAGCATGCTCACAGACGACGGCAAGCACCTGTACGTGTCCTGGGACGAATACAACCTGTTGACCGAAAAGCTCGCGCTGAAGGTGCACGATTCGGGCTGGCAGTTCGACCAGATCCTGTGCCTGGCCCGCGGCGGCATGCGCCCGGGCGACGTGCTTTCACGCGTGTTCGACAAGCCGCTGGCCATCATGAGCACCAGCAGCTACCGCGCCGAGGCCGGCACCATCCAGGGCCGGCTCGACCTGGCCAAGTACATCACCATGCCCAAGGGTGAACTCGCCGGCCGTGTGCTGCTGGTGGACGACCTGGCCGACACCGGCGTCACGCTGAAGGCGGTGGTCGAACGCCTGCGCGGCATGCCTTCCATCAGCGAACTGCGTGCCGCGGTGATCTGGGTGAAGGGCGTGTCGAGCTACGTGCCCGACTACTACGTGGACATGCTGCCCACCAGCCCCTGGATCCACCAGCCCTTCGAAGAGTACGACGGCATGCGGCCCGACGCGCTGGCGAAGAAGTTCACGGTCTGAACACCGCGCTTTGGAAGCCCCCGCTGCAGAACCTGCCCCGGCAGGCTGCCGGGGGCTTTGTTGTTTCTGTGCCTGACTCGAGCCCGGGGCGGGTGCCCGCTGTACAGGCTTTGCGAAGAATCGCGCGCAGAATTGAAAAAGCCGCCGTGTCTTTCGACACAGCGGCTTTTCAAATTGGTGCCCAGAAGAGGACTCGAACCTCCACGCCGTTAAGCGCTAGTACCTGAAACTAGTGCGTCTACCAATTCCGCCATCTGGGCGCTTCAGGAAAGAAAAGGACTATACCATCAAAAAAGAGAACAACGCAAGCGGCCTGGCCCTCATGGGCGAATTCGAAGGCCGCGTCGAAGGTCACCGCGACGGCCACGGTTTTGTCGTGCCCGACAACGGCGACCCCGCCATCTACCTGGCGCCGCAAGAGATGCGCAGCGTGCTGCACAAGGACCGTGTGCGCGTGCGTGTGCAGCGCTACGACCGCAAAGGCCGGCCCGAAGGGCGTGTGCTCGACATCATCGAGCGCCGCAAGACGCCCATCATCGGCCGCCTGCTGCACGAAGGCGGGCAGTGGCTGGTGGCGCCTGAAGACAGCCGCTACGGCCAGGACATCCTCATCCCCAAGAACGCCACCGCGCAGGCCGCGGTGGGGCAGGTGGTGTCGGTGGAACTCACCGAGCCGCCTTCGCTGCACTCGCAGCCCGTGGGCCGCGTGGCCGAGGTGCTGGGTGAGATCGACGACTCAGGCATGGAGATCGAGATCGCGGTGCGCAAGTACGAGGTGCCGCACCTCTTCAGCCCCGAGACGCTGGCGCAGGCCGCGGCGCTGCCCGAAAAGCTGCGCGCCACCGACCGCAAGCAGCGCGTGGACCTCACCGATGTGGCACTCGTCACCATCGACGGCGAAGACGCGCGCGATTTCGACGATGCCGTCTACGCCGAGCCCTACAAGAAGGGTCGCGGCAAGACAGCTTTCGAGGGCTGGCGGCTGCTGGTGGCCATCGCCGACGTGAGCCACTACGTGAAGCCCGGCGAGCCGCTGGACGAAGACGCCTACGAACGCGCCACCTCGGTGTACTTTCCGCGCCGCGTGATCCCCATGCTGCCGGAGAAGCTGAGCAACGGCCTGTGCTCGCTGAACCCGCAGGTCGAGCGCCTGTCGATGGTGTGCGACATGCTGGTGGACACGCAGGGTCGCATCGAGGCCTACCAGTTCTACCCGGCGGTGATCTGCTCGCACGCGCGGCTGACCTACACCGAAGTGGCGGCCGTGCTGGCCAACACGCGCGGCCCTGAGGCGCATGCGCGCGCCGATCTCGTGCCGCACCTGCTGCACCTGCACGAGGTCTACCGCGCGCTGCTGAAACAGCGCGCGCTGCGCGGCGCGGTGGACTTCGAGACCACCGAGACGCAGATCGTCTGCGACGAAGCCGGCCGCATCGAGAAGATCGTGCCGCGCACGCGCAACGAGGCGCACCGCCTCATCGAAGAAGCCATGCTCGCGGCCAACGTCTGCGCGGCCGAGTTCATCGCGCAGGCCGAGCACCCCAGCCTCTACCGCGTGCACGAAGGCCCCACGCCCGAAAAGCGCGTGGCGCTGCAGGCCATGCTGCGTTCGCTCGGCGTGAGCGCCTCGCTCAGCGACGACCCGACGCCGGGCGAGATCCAGGCCATCGCACAGGCGGTGCAGGGCCGGCCCGATGCGACGCAGATCCACACGCTGCTGCTGCGCTCGATGCAGCAGGCCATCTACACCGTGCACAACAGCGGCCACTTCGGCCTGGCCTACCCGGCGTACACGCACTTCACCAGCCCCATCCGCCGCTACCCTGATTTGCTGGTGCACCGCGTCATCAAGGCCACGCTGGCGGGCAAGCGTTACCACCTCGCGGCCAGCGCCAAGACGCGCAAGCCCGAGCTTCGCAAGGGCGGCAAGCTGGGCAAGCCCGCCAAGCCCATGACGCAGGAGATGGAGCTGTGGGAAGCCGCCGGCGGCCACTGCAGCGCCAACGAACGCCGCGCCGACGAGGCCAGCAAGGACGTCGAGGCCTGGCTGAAGTGCCGCTACATGCGCGAGCACCTGGGTGAGGAGTACTCAGGCACCGTCAGCTCGGTGGCCGGCTTCGGGCTTTTCGTCACGCTGGACGGCTTGTACGTCGAAGGCCTGGTGCACATCACCGAGCTTGGCGGCGAGTACTACCGCTTTGATGAGGCCCGCGGCGAGCTGCGCGGCGAGCGCACCGGCATCCGTTACGCCGTGGGCGCGCGCGTGCGGGTGCAGGTCAGCCGTGTTGATCTCGACGGCCGCAAGATCGACTTCCGCATGGTGCGCGAGGGCGAGGCCGAGCGACTGCTGGCGCGCGGCGATCGTGCGCGGCCGGCTGGCCTGCCGGCAGGCGCCAGCGCCGAGGAAGAACTGGCAGCCGTGCGCGAGGCCGACCGGCACCAGAAGCACGCGGCCAAGGCGGCTCGTGCTGCGGCTGGCTCGCTCGCCAAGGGCGGCAAGGCTGGCAAGACCGGCCCTGCGGTCAAGGGCGGGTTCACCACGCCCACGGCCGGATCCGCATCGCCCGGCCTGGCTGGCGGCGAGCACCCGCGCCGCACGCGCAAGCCGGGCCCGCAGCGCCCCGCACCGAAGCCACGCGCCCGACGCTGAGTCGGGGCTTCAGGCGCCGGCGCGTGGCCCGCCGGCGCCCAGCAGCGCGCCGTAGCGGAAGCCCACCCAGGCGTGCTCGCGCATCAGCATCTCCACGCGCGCCGATTCGCGCTGCTGCAGCGCGTCGAAGACCAGCCGGTGCTGCAGCTGCGCCACGGCCAGCTTCTGGTACTCGGCCTCTGGCGCCTCATGGTTCAGTGCGATGGCGTCGGCGCTGGCAAAGGGCAGGTGGTTGTTGCGCGCGATGGCGTCGGCGATGACGTGGCTGGCATGGGCCGCCACGATGGTGTGGTGGAAACGCTGGTTCAGCGCGCTCCACATCGCCACGTCTTCTGGCGCGAGGTGGCCCTTGGCGAGCAGGACCTCGCCTTCGTCCAAAGCCTGCTGCAGCACGGCGGTCTCGGCCGGCTGCAGGCCGCGTTCGGCCAGGTGGCGCGCGGCCAGGCCTTCGAGCACGCCGCGCACTTCGATGGCGGTGCGCACGTCGGTCTCTGAAAAACGCCGCACCACGTAGCCGCGCTTGCCGGCTTTCTCCAGCAGGCCCTCTTGCTCCAGCGAACGGAAGGCCAGGCGCACCGGCGTGCGCGAGACCCTCAGGCGCTCGGCCACCGGGATCTCGGCCACGCGCTCGCCGGCGGCCAGCCGGCCGCTGACGATGTGCTGCCGCAAGGTGGCTACGACGCTGGAGGCGTCCCCGGCATAAGCCTCAATTGGATCCATTGATGGCATTCTGACTTGAGTAGTCAGCGATGATGGGCAAAAATTGGATCCAATCAATCGGCGCAGATCCCGAACTGCGCCCGCGCCCATGACGCTGGAGACACCGATGATCCCGATGAACACATGGTATGTCGCCTGCACGCCCGACGAGATCGAAGGCAAGCCCTTGGGTCGCCAGATCTGCGGTCAGCAGATGGTGCTGTTCCGCGGCCCCGAAGGCCAGGTCGCCGCGCTGGACGACTGGTGCCCGCACCGCGGCGCGCCGCTGTCGCTGGGGCGTGTGGTCGAAGGGCGGCTGGTGTGCGGCTACCACGGCTTGCAGATGGGCTGCCAGGGCAAGACGGTGGCGATGCCGGGGCAGCGCGTGCGTGGCTTCCCGCCCGTGCGCGCCTACCCGGTGGTGGAACGGCACGGCTTCATCTGGGTGTGGCCGGGTGATGCAGCGCGTGCCGACGCCGCGCTGATCCCTGATCTGTTCTGGGCCCAGAACCCGGCCTGGGCTTATGGCGGCGGGCTCTACCGCATCGCTTGCAACCACCAGTTGATGGTCGACAACCTGATGGACCTCACGCACGAGACCTATGTGCACGCCGACAGCATCGGCCAGCCCGAGATCGATGAGGTGGCGCCCGTCACGCGCGTGGAGGGCGAGCACGTCATCACCGAGCGCCACATGCAGAACATCAGCGCGCCGCCGTTCTGGCGCATGGCGCTGCGCCACAACGGCCTGGCCGACAACGTGCCGGTGGACCGCTGGCAGGTCTGCCACTTCACGCCGCCCAGCCACGTGATGATCGAGGTGGGCGTGGCCCACGCCGGCCACGGTGGTTACCACGCGCCGGCCGAGCACAAGGTCTCCAGCATCGTGGTCGACTTCATCACGCCCGAGAACGACACCAGCATCTGGTACTTCTGGGGCATGGCACGCAACTTCCGGCCGGAAGACGCGGCGCTCACCGCCGCCATCCGCGAAGGCCAGGGCCGCATCTTTGCCGAAGACCAGCAGATGCTGGAACAGCAGCAGGCCAACCACCTGCGCCACCCCACGCGCACTCTGCTGGGTCTGAACACGGACGCCGGGGGCGTGCAGGCGCGCCGCATCGTCGAACGCCTGGTGGCGGCCGAACGGACGCTGGCCGGCGCCGGGGCCGCGGCATGAGCCCTGTGCTGCTGCCGGTGCGCGTGGCGCGCAAGGCCCGCGAGGCCGAAGACATCTGCCGGCTGGAGCTGGTCTCGGCCGGCGGTGCGCCGCTGCCCCCTTTCAGCGCCGGCGCCCACATCGATGTGCACCTGCCCGGCGGCCTGGTGCGCCAGTACTCGTTATGCAACAACCCGGCCGAGGCCGGCCGCTACGTGCTGGGCGTGCTGCGCGAGCCGGCCTCGCGCGGCGGTTCGTTGGCGGTGCACGAGCATCTGAACGAAAACGATGAGGTGCTGATCAGCGCGCCTCGCAACCTCTTCCCCTTGGCAGAGGGCGCCAGCGGCCACCTGCTGTTGGCCGGTGGCATCGGCCTCACGCCGCTGCTGGCCATGGCCGAGACCCTGGCCGCGCGTGGCGAGCCCTTTGCGCTGCACGTGGCGGCGCGCCATGCCGGCCGGGTGGCCTTCCGTGAGCGCCTGCAGCAGGGGCCGCTGGCGGCGCACACGTTGCTGCACCTGGACGACGGCCCGCCCACGCAACGCCTGGACCTGCCGGCCGTGCTGGCGGCACCCGCCGCGGGGCAGCACCTCTACGTGTGCGGGCCGGCGGGCTTCATCGCTGCGGTGCTGGAGACGGCGCGCGCCCAGGGCTGGCCCGAGGCGCAGCTGCACTGCGAACACTTCGGCGCCGCGCCCGCTGAGCCTGGCGCGGGCGCCGACCGGCCCTTCGAACTGCGCCTTGCGCGCAGCCAGCGTGTGGTGCCAGTGTCGGCCTTGCAGACCGCCGCGCAGGCCCTCAACGAAGCGGGCATCTTCGTGCCCACGTCCTGCGAGCAGGGCATCTGCGGCACCTGCCTCACGCGCGTGCTGGACGGCGAGTGCGAACACCGCGACCAGTACCTCGAACCCGACGAGCAGGCCGCGAACGACCAGTTCCTGCCCTGCTGCTCACGCGCCCGCGGCGCGGCGCTGGTGCTGGATCTCTGACGCTACGGGGCGGCGGCAACGCCACGCTTCGCGCGCGGGGCGCCTGACCTCAGGACCTTTGCGGGCGCAGCACAGGCGGCAACGCCGTGGTGGGGGCGGCTTCGCCCCACAGGTGTGCCACGAGATCGGCGCGGTGCGCCAGCACGGCGCGCTGGTTGATGCTGCCCTTGTCGGTGACTTCGCCGCGGTCGATGTGCGGCGGCTCGTGCAGCACCAGCAAACGCGCCGGCCGGTTGGCACTGCCGGTGCCGGTGGCCCACAGGCGGTTGAGCAGATCCTGGAAAAAAGCCAACACGGGCGGCGCCTCCAGCACGGCCTGCGCGTCGAGCTCGCTGCCCAGATTGAAGAGCCGGCGCGCTTCTTCCACACGCGGAAAGACCATCAGGCCCAAATCGTCGCGGTCGATGCCGGCCACCACGGCGTCTTGCACCAGTGGGTCGCCGGCGGCGATGACGGCGGCGCGCAGCGGCCCCACGCTCACGAAAGTGCCGCTGCTGAGCTTGAAGTCTTCGGCGATGCGGCCATCAAAAGCCAGGCCGCGCTGCGGCTGGGTGGGGTCGATCCACACCACGGCATCGCCAGTGCGGTAGTAGCCCTCGTCGTCGAAGGCCTCGGCCGTCTGCTGCGGCGCGCGCCAATAGCCCGGCATCACGTTGGGGCCGTGGAAGCGAACCTCGGTCTTGCCGCTGTCCTCCGCATTGGGCACCAGCTTTACCGTCACGCCGGGGCAGGGCAGGCCGATGTGGCCCGAGCGCACCTCGTCGCCCACGGCGAACATGCACGAGGGCGCGGTCTCGGTCATGCCCAGGCCGGTGATCATCGGCACGCGCTCGCCGCGCGCCTGCACGGCCAGGGCGTCGATGCGGTTCCACACCGCCTGCGAGAGCCCCGCGCCGGCGTACATGAAACAGCGCACGCGGCTGAAGAAGGTGCCGCGCAGCGCGGCGTCAGCCTCCATCGCGGTGGCCAGCTCTTCAAAGCCCTTGGGCACGTTGAAGTACATCGTCGGCGCGATCTCGCGCAGGTTGGCCAGCGTCTGCGCCATGCCCTTGGGCGTGGGCTTGCCTTCGTCGATGTAGAGCGTGCCGCCGTTGTGCAGCACCAGGCCCACGTTGTGGTTGCCGCCGAAGGTGTGGTTCCAGGGCAGCCAGTCGACCAGCACTGGCGGCTCGTCGGCCACGAAGGCCAGCGTCTGGCGCAGCATCTGCTGGTTGGCGCAGACCATGCGGTGGGTGTTGATCACACCCTTGGGCGCCTTGGTGCTGCCCGAGGTGAAGAGGAACTTGACGATGGTGTCAGGCCCGGTGGCCGCGTGCGCAGCCGCGGCGGCCGGGCCGGGCGGTGTGGCCAGCAGGGTCGAAAACGCGTGCAGGGTGCGGCCGCCGAGCGTGGTGCCGCCGATGTCGGCCACGGCCTCGTCGGGCATCACCACGCAGGCATCGGCCGGCGCCACGGCCTCGATGGCGCGGCGGTAGGCCGGCGTGGCCGCGAACACCAGGCCCGGCGTGGTGACTCCCAGGATGTGGCGCAGCTTGGCGAAGTCTTGCGACACCAGCGAATACGCCGGCGACACCGGCACAAAAGGCACGCCCACCCACATGGCGCCCAGGCTCAGCGTGAGGTGCTCCAGGTCGTTGTCGGAGAGGATGGCCACCGGCCGCTCGGCCGACAGCCCCTGGTCGAGCAGCCACTGCCCCACGGCTTGCGCGCGCTGCAGCATCTGTGCGTAGGTGACCGTGACCCATGGCCCGTGGCCGCCGGCGCGGCGCGCGGCGAACACGCGGTCGGGGCAACGTTCTGCGTGCTCGCGCAGGCGGTCGCTCAGGCGCAGGGCGTGGGGCTGCAGCGGCTCGGTTGCGCGCAACAGCACGCTGCCGTCAGAGCGGTGTTCGATCTCGGCGTGCAGGCAGCCGCCAAACAGAGAGGGCGTGGTCATGGTCGGTGATGCTAGATAGTTCAGTTTCTGAACCAATATCGGGTTTTCCCGCGGCACGTGGGCGTGGCCAGGTCGGCCATGTGGCTAGCATTGCTTGCATGCCGAGCCTGCTTTTCCGCGAGCGCCATCAAGCCCCTGTCACAGCGCCCCGCCCATGCCGAAGAGCCGCCTGAGCACCAACACTGACGAAACACCTGCCGGCCACCTGGCCGCCGCGGGCCTGCGCCAGGTGCTGGGCTACCAGCTCGCGCAGGCCTCGGTGGTGTGCATGCGGGTCTTCATGTGCGAGGTGGGCGACACGCACGACCTGCGCCCCGTGGAGTACACGGTGCTGCACCTCATCAGCGAGAACCCGGGCTGTTCTTCGGTGCGGCTGGCCAAGGCCTTGTCGGTCACCAAACCCAACATCACGATGTGGGTCGAACGCTTGGTGGCGCGGTGCCTGGTGCAGCGCACGCCCAGCGCCAGCGACAAACGTTCGCACGAGTTGCGCGCCACCGCTGCCGGCTTGGCGCTGGTGGGCCGCGCCACGCAGAGCCTGGTGGCGGGCGAAGCCGAGGCCTTGGCGCACCTGAGCCCCGGTGAGCGCGTGATGCTGGCCGAACTGCTGCAGAAACTGGCGCGCGGCAGCGCGCGCTGAGGCTGGCCGGGCTCGCGCGTCAGCTGAGTGCGCGCTGCGCCAGTGCTTCGATCAAGGATTCGGCGCGCAAGGGCGCGCCGCGGGCCGCGGCGGTGTGCTGATCGGCTGCGCGGCCGTGCTGCCAGACGGCGTCGCACGCGAGCTCGTGCGCCGGCTTGTCGGGCGCCTGCGCCCACAGCCCGGCGGCCCAGCCGGCCAGCACGTCGCCGGTGCCCGCGCTGGCCAGCGCGGCGTTGCCGGTGGGGTTGATGTGGGGCAGGGCGTCGGGTGCGGCGATCACGCTGCCCGAGCCTTTCAACACCACGGCCGCGCCATAACGCGCCGCCAGCGCCTGCGCTGCGGCCACACGGTCTGCCTGCACCTCGGCCGTGCTGCAGCCGAGCAGGCGCGCGGCCTCCAGCGGGTGCGGGGTCAGCAGCGTGTGCAGGGCCCGTAGCGCGCGGGCCTGCAGCAGGGCTTGCAAGGCGGCGCTGGCCGCGATGGCGTTCAGCGCATCGGCATCCAGCACCAGGCGCGTGGTGCTGGCCAGCAGCGGTGGCAGCGCCTCGTTCACGGCCTGGCCGCCGCCGCAGCCACAAGCCACAGTCGTGGCCGCCAAGGTTTCGGCCGCTGACAACCACCACGCGCTGCGGCCCATCAAGGCCGGATGGGCGGGATCTAGCAGCGAGGCCACCGGGTCTAGCGGGCTGCAGAACACACGCCCGGCACCGGCTGCCAAGGCCGCGCGTGCGGCGAGCCAGGCAGCACCCGTCATGCCTGGCGCGCCGCCCACCACGGCAACATCGCCATGGCTGCCCTTGTGGTGGGCGTGCGGGCGGGCGGCCCACACGGGCGGGCCGCTGAGCACGCCATCGGCGGTGCCTGGGGCCACGCCCAGCCGGTGCAGCCAGACCTGGCCGGCGTGGTCACGGCCCTGGCCGGTGAACAAGCCGGGTTTCAGCGTCAGCAGCGAAAGCGTTTGTGTGGCCTGCACCGCGGCCGAGGCGCCGCCGTCGGCACCGGCCATGGGCTGGCCGGTGTCGGGGTGCAAGCCCGAAGGCAGATCGACCGCCAGGACCTGCGCGCCCTGGGCGGCGGCCGCGTTCAGCGCCGCGATGGCGTGCGCCACCGTGCCCGTGGGCGCGCGCCGCAGGCCCAGGCCGAGCAGGGCATCGATGTGCAGGGTGTCGGCGCTGCCGGTATACGCCGCCATCGACCCATCGGCCAGGCTGGGCTGCGGGGCCATCAACACGCCGGCGGTGTGCGCGCGCTGCCAGGCCTCGCGGGCATCGGCCGGCAGGGTCTCGGGCGCGGCGAGCAGCCACACCTGCACGGCCTTCCCGGCCGCCTGCAGCAGGCGCGCCGCGACCAGCCCGTCACCGCCGTTGTTGCCCGGCCCGGCCCAGACCACCACGCGCCTGGCATATGGCGCCAGGGCCAGCGCCAGCCGCGCCACCGCCAGGCCGGCGGCCTCCATCAGCGCCATGGGCGCGGCTAGGTCCAGTGCTGCACGTTCGAGGGCCTGCGAGGCCTCAGCGCCGTGCAGCGGCCAGGGGCCGTTGCCGGCGTGCACGTGCTGCAAGGCTGCTGGTGTGCTCATGCGGTGCATTCTGCGCCGCACCCGGGCGGCATCCGAGCGACATCCGTGCCGGCGGCCCGCCTGCCGCGCGGCCGTCTCAGCGCAGCCGCTGCAGCCCGAGGGCCTGCACGTCCAGCGGTGCTTCGCGCCCGGCGACCAGCTCCGCCAGCACGCGTGCCGAACCGCTGGCCAGCGCCCAGCCGTGGTGGCCGTGGCCGAGGTTGAGCCACAGCCCGGGCTGGCCGCTGGCGCCCAGCACCGGGCAGCCGTCGGGCAGCAAGGCGCGTGCGCCCTTCCAGTGCTGTGCGCCGCGTTCGAGCACGGCGCCGGGGAACCATTCGTCCAGCGCCCGGTAGAGGCGGCGCAGCGGTGCAAGCCCCACCTCGGTGGCATCGCCCCCCAGCTCGTTCAGGCCGCTGACGCGCACGCGCTGGCCGAGCCGGGTGAGCGTGATCTGCTCGCGGCCGTCGATCAGCGTCGCCCGTGGTCCCGGCGGCGGCAGGCCGTCGACATGGCGCAGCGGCGCCGTCACGGTGTAGCCGTGCACCGCCACCAGCGGGAGCCGCACGCCGGCGCGGGCCAGCAGCGGGGCGGCCTCGGTGCCGGCGCAGACCACCACGGCATCGAAGCTCTCGGCTTCGCCGGCCGCGGGCACCACCGTGGCGGGCTTGCCCGGCTTCAGGGCTTGCACCAGGGTGTCGAAGCGGAACTGCGCACCCAGGCGCTGGGCCTCGGCCTTCATCAGGTGGGCGAACTGGCGGCAGTTGCCGGCGCCGTCCTGCGCCAGGTGCAGCCCCGCTTGCAGCGGTGTGCTTTCGTGCAGGCCGGGCTCCAGGGCGCGGCAGCGGGCGGCATCGGCCAGTTCGTGGGCCACGCCGCTGTCGCGCAGGCGGGCCAACAGGGGCTGCAGGGCCTTGAGTTCACGTTCGGTGCGCAGCAGCAGCAGGCAGCCAGGGGTTTGCTCGAACTCCAGGCGCAGCGCCTGCGTCAGCGCCAGCAGGCGTTGTTTGCTGAATTGCCCGAGCGAGTGCAGCGCCTGCGCCTGTGCGGCCACGGCAGCCGGCCGGCGCGCCCGCCAGGCCTGCCACAACCAGGGCAGTTGGGCCCATGCGGCCACACTGCGCAGCTGCGGGCGCTGCCAGGGCGTGCCGGCCAGGCCCCAAGGTGCGAGCAAGGCAGGGGCGATGAGGCCGCCGCTGGCGAAGCTGGCCAGCGAGGCCACGCTGCTGCGGCGCTCGAAGACGGTGACCGCATGGCCGCCAGCGGCCAGTTCAAAGGCGGTGGTGACGCCGACGATGCCGGCGCCCACGATGGCGATGCGCAAGTTCAGGCCCCCGTGGCTGCGCCGGGGCGGGCGCCGCCGCGGCAGGGGGCGGCAAGGCTGGCGGGCACGGCTTGGGCGCGTGCTAGAATCATGGGGTTTTGCCTCGATGCAGGTTCTATTTGGGGGGTGGCCACGCCGCTCCGCAAGACTGCGGTTCGACATGCAGACCATCACGGCCAGCCGGCTTCTCGCAGCGGTTTGAAGTGACGGGCCACGCGGTGTCGGCAAGTCGGGCGATTCAATCGCGAACCCGGTTCCACCAAGGTGTCGCCTGTCCGTTGTGACGGCTGTGAAACAGCCGTTTCCGCAGGTGATCAAGCGGCCGGGATTCTAGACACAACCTTCGGAGTTCTCATGACTGTCTCCATGCGCGAAATGCTGGAAGCCGGCGTCCATTTCGGACACCAAACCCGCTTCTGGAACCCCAAGATGGCCCCGTACATCTACGGCCATCGCAACAAGATCCACATCATCAACCTCGAGAAGACGCAGCCGCTCTTCGAGGAAGCGATGAAGTTCGTGCGCCAGCTCTCGGCCAAGCGCGGCACCATCCTGATGATCGGCACCAAGCGCCAGGCCCGCGAAGTGATCGCGATGGAAGCCCAGCGCGCCGGCATGCCCTACGTCGACCAGCGCTGGCTCGGCGGCATGATGACCAACTTCAAGACGGTCAAGGGCAGCCTGAAGAAGCTCAAGGACATGCAGGCCACGAAAGAGGCCGGCACCGACGCCATGATCAAGAAAGAAGCCCTGCTGTTCGATCGCGAGCTGGTCAAGCTCGAGAAGGACATCGGCGGCATCCAGGATATGGCCGCGCTGCCTGATGCGATGTTCGTCATCGACGTCGGCTACCACAAGATTGCCGTGGCCGAAGCCAAGAAGCTGGGCATCCCCGTGATCGGCATCGTCGACACCAACCACTCGCCCATCGGCATCGACTACGTCATCCCCGGCAACGACGACTCGGCCAAGGCCGTGGCGCTGTACGCCAAGGCGGTGGCCGACGCCGTGCTGGAAGGCCGCGCCAACGCCACGAACGAAGTGGTGCAGGCCGTCTCGGCCGCCGGCGACGAGTTCGTCGAAGTCAACGAAGAGGCCTGAGCCGGCCTGAGCTGACACACCGCGCCCTGGCGGCGCGGTGTTTTTCGTGCTGCCGGGCGTTTTTGCGCGCCGCAGCCCCCCGAATTTGATTGGAGATGACGATGCCCGCAATCACTGCAAGCATGGTGGCCGAGCTGCGCGCCAAGACCGACGCGCCGATGATGGAATGCAAGAAGGCGCTGACCGAAGCCGACGGCGACGCCGTGCGCGCTGAAGAGATCCTGCGCGTCAAGCTGGGCAACAAGGCCGGCAAGGCCGCCGCCCGTGTCACCGCCGAAGGCGTGATCACCGCTGCCGTGAACGGCAATGTGGGTGCCGTGGTCGAGGTCAACTGCGAAACCGACTTCGTCACCAAGAACGATTCTTTCCTGGCCTTCGCCAAGGCCGTGGCCCAGCTGGTGGCCGAGCACGGCCCGGCCGACGTGGCTGCCGCGGGCGCGCTGGCGCTGTCGCAAGACGGCTTCGGCCCGACCGTGGAAGACGTGCGCAAGGGCCTGATCGGCAAGATTGGCGAGAACATGTCCATCCGCCGCTTCAAGCGCTACGCCGGTGGTGGCCAGCTGGCCCACTACCTGCACGGCACGCGCATCGGCGTGGTGGTGGAGTTCGAAGGCAGCGACGTCGCGGCCAAGGACGCGGCCATGCACATCGCTGCGATGAAGCCCGCTGCCCTGTCGTCGGCCGAAGTGCCGGCCGAGCTGGTGGAGAAGGAGCGCAAGATCGCCGCCGAGAAGGCCGCCGAAAGCGGCAAGCCGGCCGAGATCGTGGCCAAGATGGTCGACGGCTC
Source organism: uncultured beta proteobacterium (assembly GCA_963788035.1). GTDB lineage: Bacteria > Pseudomonadota > Gammaproteobacteria > Burkholderiales > Burkholderiaceae_C > Rubrivivax. The sequence goes on along the minus strand of CAWBFC010000005.1, from coordinate 69,366 downwards.
GGTGCAGAAATTCCTGAAGGAAGTGTCGCTGCTCGACCAGGTCTTCGTGAAGGCCGCCGACGGCAAGCAGACCGTGGGCCAGTACCTCAAGAGCACGAACACCACGGCCAAGGGCTTCACGCTCTACGTGGTGGGCGAGGGCATCGAGAAGAAGGTCGACGACTTCGCCGCCGAAGTGGCCGCCCAAGTCGCTGCTGCCAAGGGCCAGTGAGCCCGCGCCCGTGCGGTGCCTGCGGGCGCCGCGCGGGCTTTTCTTTGCATACGTTCGTGCGGTCGGCGCCCGGCAGGGCCGACTTACACTGCAAGCCTTACCCTCTGGAGTTGACCTGATGCCGGCCTACAAGCGCATCCTGCTGAAGCTGTCGGGCGAAGCCCTGATGGGCGACGACGCCTACGGCATCAACCGCGCCACCATCGTGCGCATGGTGCAAGAGGTGCAAGAGGTCACGAAGCTGGGCGTCGAGGTGGCCGTCGTCATTGGCGGTGGCAACATCTTTCGCGGCGTGGCCGGCGGCAGCGTCGGCATGGACCGCGCCACGGCCGACTACATGGGCATGCTGGCCACGGTGATGAACTCGCTGGCCCTGGCCGACACCATGCGACAAGAGGGCATGACGGCGCGCGTGATGTCGGCCATCAGCATCGAGCAGGTGGTCGAGCCTTATGTGCGCCCGAAGGCGCTGCAGTACCTCGAAGAGGGCAAGGTCGTGATCTTCGCGGCCGGCACCGGCAACCCCTTCTTCACCACCGACACCGCCGCTGCGCTGCGCGGCGCGGAGATGGGCGTGGAGATCGTGCTCAAGGCCACCAAGGTGGACGGCGTCTACACCGCCGACCCCAAGAAAGACCCGAGCGCCACGCGCTACACCACCATCAGCTTCGACGACGCCATCTCGCAGAACCTGCAGGTGATGGACGCCACCGCCTTCGCGCTGTGCCGCGACCAGAAGCTGCCGATCAAGGTTTTCAGCATCTTCAAGCCCGGCGCGCTCAAGCGCGTGGTGCAGGGCGAAGACGAAGGTACGCTGGTTCACGTTTGAGGGTTGTTCCGTCATGACCATCCAGGACATCAAGAAGACGGCCGAGACCAAGATGGGCAAGTCCATCGAGGCCTTCAAGAACGAGTTGCACAAGATCCGCACCGGTCGCGCCCACCCGGGTCTGCTCGACCAGGTGCAGGTGGATTACTACGGCTCGCCCGTGCCCATCAGCCAGGTGGCCAACGTGACGCTGCTCGACGCGCGCACGATCAGCGTGCAGCCCTGGGAAAAGGGCATGAGCGCCAAGATCGAGAAGGCCATCCGCGAAAGCGACCTGGGCCTGAACCCGTCGTCGCAAGGTGATCTGTTGCGCGTGCCCATGCCCGCGCTGACGGAAGAGCGCCGCAAAGAGCTGACCAAGGTGGTGCGCCACGCCGGTGAAGACGCCAAGATCGCCGTGCGCGCCGTGCGCCGCGAGGCCAACGATCACCTGAAGAAGCTGCTCAAGGACAAGGAAGTGTCCGAGGACGACGAGCGCCGCGCGCAAGACGAAGTGCAGCGCCTGACCGACCGCGTCATCGCCGAGATCGACAAGCTGGTGCAGGGCAAGGAAGCCGAGGTGCTGGCCGTCTGAGGCCAGCGCTGTCGCCCCCGCCCGCCCCCAGTCTCATGTCCGAGCTGTCTCTCGCCCCCGCGGCCGTCCAGCCGCCCAACGATGCCGCCGCCACCGTGCCCCGCCATGTGGCGGTGGTGATGGACGGCAATGGCCGCTGGGCCAAGAACCGCTACATGCCACGCTACTTCGGCCACAAGGCCGGGGTCGATGCGCTGGTGCGTGTGATCAACACCTTCGCCGACCGCGGCGTCGAGTACCTCACCGTCTTCGCGTTTTCGTCCGAGAACTGGAAGCGCCCGGCCGACGAGGTGTCGGGCCTGATGGGCCTGGTGCTGGTGTCGGTGTCGAAGTACCTCACCAAGCTGGCCGGCGACGGCGTGCGCATCCGCATCGTCGGCGACCGCGAGGCGGTGTCCGAGAAGCTGCGCAAGGCCTGGGACCACGCCGAAGAGATCACCAAGCACAACACCCGCATCAACCTCAGCGTGGCCTTCAATTACGGCGGCCGCTGGGACGTGATGCAGGCCTGCCGCCAAGCGCTGGCCGACGGCCTGGCGCCCGAGCAGCTCGACGAAGCCTGGCTCTCCAGCCGCATGGCCATGGCCTTTGCGCCCGACCCCGACCTGTTCATCCGCACCGGGGGCGAGATGCGCATCAGCAACTTCCTGCTGTGGCAGACCGCCTACTCCGAACTCTTCTTCACCGAGTGCCTCTGGCCCGATTTCGGCCTGACCGAGATCGATGCGGCCTTCGCTGCCTATGCGCGGCGCGAGCGGCGTTTCGGCACCTTGCGCTCCAGCCCGTCGCCGTCCGAAGGTTCCTGACGCGGCCATGCTGAGGCAGCGTGTCATCACCGCGCTCGTGCTCGTGGCCCTGCTGCTGGCGTCGCTGTCGGTCGGCAGCGCCTGGCCTTTTGCCGCACTCACCCTTGTCTTGATGGCCGCCGGCGGCTGGGAGTGGGGCCGCCTGAACCAGGCCGGCACCGCGCTCAGCATGCTGATGGGTGCGGCCGTGGCTGCAGGGGGCGCCCTGGCCTGGCTGGCGGGGTGGAAGCAGGAAGCGCCCGCGCTGCTGTGGGCCTTCGCGCTGCTGCTGTGGGGCGCGGGCGGCGCGGTGGCGCTGCGCAGCGGGCCGGCGGCCTGGCCCCAGCTGCCGCGTGCGGCGCGCTGGGTGCTGGGTTTGGCGGCGCTGTGGCTGGCCTGGCTGGCCCTGGCCGGCGCGCATGGCGTGGGCATCAACTTCATGCTCTCGGCGCTGTGCCTGGTGTGGATGGCCGACGTGGCCGCGTATTTCGGCGGGCGCGCTTTCGGGCGGCGCAAGCTGGCGCCCAGCGTCAGCCCGGGCAAGAGCTGGGAAGGCGTGTGGTCGGGCTGGCTGGGTGTGGTGCTGCTGGCGGCCTTCTGGATGTGGCTGGATGGCCGCATGGGCTTCGACGGCCCCAGCCTCTACAGCCGGCTCTTCGATCGCTGGGGCCTCGTGGGCCTGCTCGCGGCCTTGTGGCTGCTGGCGGGCTTGAGCGTCGTCGGCGATCTCGTCGAATCTCTCGTCAAACGCGCCGCCGGTGCCAAGGACAGCAGCCGCCTGCTGCCCGGCCATGGTGGTGTGCTCGACCGTGTCGATGCGCTGCTGCCGGTGCTGCCGGCCGTGATGGCGCTCGTTGCACTCGGAAGCCTTGCATGAACGCACCCCGCCAACGCCTGGCCATCCTCGGCGCCACCGGCTCCATCGGCACGAGCACGCTCGATGTCGTGGCGCGCCACCCTGATCGTTTCGAAGTGGTGGGCCTCACGTCCTACCAGCGCACCGATCTGCTCGTGCAGCAGTGCCTGCAGTTCCGCCCGCGTGTGGCCGTGCTGCCCACGGCCACACGCGCCGCCGAGGTGCGCGCAGCTTTGAAGGCCGCGGGCTCGGCCACCGAGGTGCAGCACGGCGCGCAGGCGCTGTGCGAGCTGGCCGCGGCCGACGATGTGGACAGCGTGATGGCCGCCATCGTCGGCGCCGCCGGCCTTCCGCCCTGCATGGCCGCGGCACGCACGGGCAAGCGCCTGCTGCTGGCCAACAAGGAAGCGCTGGTGGTCGGCGGCGCGCTCTTCATGCAGGCCGTGAAGACCGGTGGCGCGACGCTGCTGCCCATCGACAGCGAACACTCGGCCATCTTCCAGTGCCTGCCCGAAGACCGCAGCGCCTGGGCGCGCCGTATCGACCACATCATCCTCACCGCCAGCGGCGGGCCCTTCCGCCACCGCGACCCCGACACCTTGCACACCGTGACGCCAGCGCAAGCGGTAGCTCACCCGAACTGGGTGATGGGCCGCAAGATCTCGGTGGACTCGGCCACGATGATGAACAAGGCGCTGGAGGTCATCGAGGCGCGCTGGCTCTTCGACCTGGCGCCCGAGAACATCCGGGTCGTCATCCACCCGCAGAGCATCATCCACTCGATGGTGGTGTGCCGCGACGGCAGCGTGCTGGCGCAGCTGGGCACGCCCGACATGAAGGTGCCCATCGCCTACGGCCTGTCTTTCCCCGAGCGCATCGAATCGGGTGCGCCGCGGCTCGACTTTCTGCAGCAACCACCGCTGCACTTCGAGACTCCTGATCCCCGCCGTTTCCCGGGCCTGCAGCTCGCGTGGGACGCGCTGCGCGGCCCCGAGGGCAGCACCACGGTGCTCAACGCCGCGAACGAAGTGGCGGTGCAAGCCTTCCTCGACGGAACGATCGGCTTCACGGCGATTCACACGCTCAATGCACGCACCATCGAGCGCCTGGAGCCCCGCCTGAGCCCCGCCCACAGCCTGGAAGACCTGATCGAGCTCGACACCTGCGCCCGCGCGAAAGCGCATGAGCTGATGCGGGATCTCGCCGCGTGATCACCACCGTCCTGGCCTTCCTGCTCACTTTAGGCATCCTCGTGGTCATCCACGAGTACGGCCACTACCGCGTGGCCGTGGCCTGCGGCGTGAAAGTGCTGCGCTTTTCGGTGGGTTTTGGCCAGGTGATCTGGCGCCGTCAGAGCGGGCCCGACGCCACCGAGTTCGTGCTCTGCGCCTTGCCGCTGGGCGGCTATGTGCGCATGCTCGACGAGCGTGAAGCGCCGGTCGCGCCCGGCCAGGTGAACCAGGCCTTCAACCGCAAGCCACTGTGGCAGCGCGCGGCCATCGTCTCGGCCGGCCCGCTGGCCAACCTGGCGCTGGCGGTGTTGCTGTACGCCGCTGCGCACTGGATCGGCGTGCAGGAGCCCAAGGCGCTGATCGGCCCGCCCGCCGCCGGCAGCGTGGCCGAGAGCGCCGGCCTGCGCGCCGGGCAGTGGGTGCAGGCCATGGACCACGGCAATGGCGAATGGCAAGAGCTGCGCTCGCTCACCGACTTGCGCTGGGAAGTGACGCAGGCCGCTTTGCGCGGCGAGCGCCTCCGGCTGCAGGTGAGCGATGGCGACGGGCGTGGCGCGCGCAGCGTTGATCTGGATCTGTCGGGCATCGAAGCCCGCGAGGTGGATGCCGCGCTCACGCAGCGCATTGGCCTGGGCAGCCCCTGGCGCGAGCCCGTGTTGGGCCAGGTGCAGGCCGGCAGCGCAGGCGCTGCTGCCGGCCTGCTGCGCGGCGACCGGGTGCTGTCCATCGACGGCCAGGTCGTGGCCGACGCCCAGCAGGTGGTGGAACAGGTACGCGGCAACCTGCGTGCCGGCCAGGTGAGAGCGCAAGCCTGGCTGGTGGAGCGTGACGGCCGCACGCTGGTGCTGAACGTCACGCCGCAGGTGGTCACTGAAAAGGGCCAGACATTTGCGCGCGTGGGCGTCGAGCCCGGCCGTGCGCCGGTGATGCTGACGGTGCAGCACGGCGTGTTCGAAGGCCTGCAGCAAGGCGCCGTGCGCACCTGGGAAGTTTCGGTGCTGACGGTGAAGATGCTCGGCCGCATGCTCATCGGCGAGGCCTCTCTGAAGAACCTCAGCGGTCCGCTGACGATCGCCGACTACGCAGGCCAGTCGGTCACCAAGGGCCTGGCCTACTACCTGGGCTTCCTGGCGCTGGTGAGCGTGAGCCTGGGCGTGCTGAACCTGCTGCCCCTGCCCATGCTCGATGGGGGCCACCTGATGTATTACATTTTCGAGGGCGTCACCGGCCGCCCCGTCTCCGACCTCTGGCTGGCCCGGCTGCAACGCGGCGGCATCGCTGTCTTGCTGACGATGATGTCGGTCGCCCTTTTCAACGACGTCGCCCGCTTGCTGGGCCTGCACTGAATCCCCATGTTCCCTGTGTTTCCGACCGGGCCTAACGGCTCTTGGGGCCCTGTTGCCGTGCTCAGCGTGGCCATCGCCTCGGCTTTTGCCGCCCCCGCAGCCTTGGCCGTCACGCCCTTCGTGCTGAAGGACATCCGCGTTGAAGGCCTGCAGCGTACCGACCCCGGCACTGTCTTCGCCGCGCTGCCCTTCCGCATCGGCGACACCTACACCGACGACAAGGGCTCGGCCGCCTTGCGCGCGCTCTTCGCCACCGGCTTGTTCAAGGACGTGCGCATCGAGATCGAGGGCGAGGTCGCCATCGTCATCGTCGATGAACGTTCCATCATCGGCGCCGTCACCTTCGTCGGCCTGAAAGAGTTCGACAAGGAGCCGCTGACCAAGAGCCTTCGCGACGCCGGCATCGGCGAAGGCCTGCCTTTCGACCGCGCGCTGATCGACCGCGCCGAGCAGGAAATCAAGCGCCAGTACCTGGGCCGCAGCCTCTATGGCGCCGAGGTGGTGACGACGATCACCCCGCTGGAGCGCAACCGCGTCAACGTCACCTTCACGATGACCGAAGGCGACGCCGCCAAGATCAAGGACATCCGCATCGCCGGCGCCACGGTGTTCAGCGAACGTGAGTTGCTTGATCTTTTCGAACTCACGCCCACGGGCTGGTTCACCTGGTACAGCAAGACCGACCGCTACTCGCGCACCAAGCTCAATGCCGACCTGGAAAAGCTGCGCGCCTACTACGTGAACCGCGGCTATCTCGAATTCGCCATCGAGAGCACGCAGGTCACGATATCGCCCGACAAGCAGACCATCTCGGTGGCCATTTCCATCAAGGAAGGTCAGCCCTACACCGTGACCGCGGTGCGCCTGGAAGGCGACTACCTCGGCAAGGAAGAAGAGTTCCGCGCCTTCGTGGCCTTGCGGCCGGGCCAGCCTTATCGCGGTGACGCGGTCACTGCCACCGGCAAGCGCTTCACCGACCTTTTCGGGCTGTATGGCTACGCCTTCGCGCGCATCGAGCCGCGGCCCGAGATCGACCGTGCCACGGGTCAGGTGGTGGTGGTCTTCGCGGCCGAGCCGAGCCGGCGTGTCTACGTGCGCCGCATCGACGTGGCCGGCAACTCGCGCACCCGCGACGAAGTGGTGCGCCGTGAGTTCCGCCAGCTCGAAGGAGCGTGGTACGACGGGGGCCTGATCAAGCTCAGCAAAGAGCGCGTCGAGCGCCTGGGCTTCTTCAAGGAAGACATCGAGATCGAGACCAACGAAGTGCCGGGCTCGCCCGACCAGGTTGACCTCGTCGTCAACGTGATCGAGAAGCCCACCGGCAACCTCATCGTCGGTGCTGGTTATTCCAACGCCGAGCGCCTGACCTTCACAGCCTCGGTGAAGCAGGAGAACGCCTTCGGTTCGGGCAACTACCTCGGCATCGAGCTCAACACCAGCCGCTACCAGCGCACGCTGGTGGTGAGCACGGTCGACCCCTACTGGACGGTGGACGGCATCTCACGCGCCATCGACGTTTTCTACCGCACGCAGCGTCCCATCAACAGCCTGGGCGACACCTACGATCTGAAGACGCCGGGCGCGTCGGTGCGTTTCGGTGTGCCCTTCTCCGAGTACGACACGGTGTTCCTGGGCATCGGCATCGAGCGCACCGAGATCGGCACCGCGGCCGGCATTCCGCTGTCCTACCTGAACTACCGCACGCTCTACGGCGACAAGACCAACGCCTTCCCGCTGACGCTCGGCTGGTCGCGCGATGCCCGCGACAGCGTGCTCGTGCCCACGGCCGGCCGTTACCAGCGCGTGAACCTGGAGTGGGCCGCCTTTGGCGACGTGCGTTACCTGCGCACCAACGCGCAGTACCAGGAGTACTGGCAGTTGCCGCTTCGCATGAGCCTGGGTGTCAACGCCGAGATCGGCTGGGGCAAGGGCCTGGGCGGCAAGCCCTTCCCGGTGTTCAAGAACTTCTACGGCGGTGGCCTGGGCACGGTGCGCGCCTTCGAACAGAGTTCACTGGGCGTGGTCGACCCCACGGGCGCCTACATCGGCGGCGCCAAGCGCATGAACATCAACACCGAGCTCTACTTCCCGGTGCCAGGCACTGGCAGCGACCGGTCGCTGCGCATCTTCGCCTTCGTCGACGCCGGCAACGTGTGGCGCGAGGATGAAACCATCACGGGCGAGTCCATCCGTTCCTCGGCGGGCCTCGGCCTGTCGTGGATCTCGCCGGTGGGCCCCTTGAAGCTGAGCTGGGGCAAGCCCTTGCGCCTGCAGCGCAACGATAGAATCCAACGTTTCCAATTCCAGATCGGGACTGCCTTCTGATGAAGATGTTCGCCCCCCAGCGCCCTGCCGCCACCGCCACCCAGCTTTCCCGCTGGCTCGCTGTTGCCGCCGTTTCCTTGGCCGCAGCGGCCCCCACCGTGGCGCAGGATCTGAAGATCGGCTACGTCAACAGCGAGCGTGTGCTGCGCGAGTCGAACGCCGCCAAGGCCGCACAGACCAAGCTGGAGACCGAGTTCGGCAAACGCGAGCGTGAGCTCAACGACGCCGGCAACAAGCTCAAGGCCGCGGCCGACAAGCTGGAGAAAGACGGCCCCACTGTCGCCCCGGCTGAACTGCAGCGCCGCCAGCGTGAGCTGGTCGACCAAGACCGCGACCTGCAGCGCAAGCGCCGCGAGTTCCAGGAAGACCTGAACCAGCGCCGCAACGAAGAGCTGGCCGCGGTGGTGGAGCGCGCCAACCGCGTCATCCGCCAGATCTACGAAAACGAGAAATACGACCTGATCCTGCAGGAAGTGATCTTCGCGAGCTCGCGTGTCGACATCACCGAGAAGGTGATCCGCCAGCTCAACGCGCCCACGCCGGCCGCAGCGCCGGGCAAGTAAATCTTGCCGGGCCTGGCCGTGACGGGCGTGCGCCTTGGTGAACTGGGCGCGCTGCTCGGCGGTGAGTTGGTTGGTGACGGCGACGCCACTGTCAGCCGCATCGGCCCGCTGGAGTCTGCTGACGCGCAGACCATCAGCTTTCTCGCCAACCCGCGCTACCAGGCCCAGCTGGCGGTTTCCCAAGCCGGCTGCGTGATCGTCGGCCCGGCCATGCGCGAGGCTGCCGTGCAGCGCGGCGCGGCGCTCGTCTGCGCCGACCCCTATCTCGCCTTTGCGCGGCTCACCCAGTGGTGGGCGGCGCGCTCGCGGCGTGCGCCTGTGGTGGGTGTGCACCCGAGTGCCCTCGTCGAAGAAGGCGCGCACATCCACCCTACGGCCAGCATAGGCGCCTTGGCTTTTGTGTCGAATGGGGCCTCGGTGGGGGCCGGTGCTGTGATCGGCACCCACGTGCACCTTGGCGCTGATGCGGCGGTGGGCGAGGGCACGGTGCTCAAGCCGCGTGTCGTGCTGGCGGATGGCTGCCGCATCGGCGCGCGCGGCATCGTGCACAGCGGGGCGGTGATCGGCGCAGACGGCTTCGGTTTCGCGCCGGCACGCAACGAAGCGGGCGCCTGGTGGGAAAAGATCGAACAACTCGGCGGCGTGCGCATCGGAGACGACGTCGAGATCGGCGCCAACACCTGCATCGACCGCGGTGCGCTGGAAGACACCGTGCTCGAAGACGGCGTGAAGCTCGACAACCTCGTGCAGATCGGCCACAACGTGCACGTCGGCGCGCACACCGCTTTCGCAGGCTGTGTGGGCGTTGCGGGCAGCGCCCGCATCGGGCGGCATTGCACCGCGGGCGGCGGCGCCATCATCCTGGGCCACCTGGAGATCTGCGACCACGTGCACATCACCGCGGCCACGGTCATCAGCCGGTCCATCCACAAGCCGGGCCAGTACAGCGGCATGTTCCCCTTCGATGACAATGCCAGCTGGGAAAAGAACGCTGCCACCCTGAGACAACTGCACACGCTGCGCGAGAGGCTGCGGTCTCTGGAAAAGACGCTGGAGACAAAGACGTGACCACGATGGACATCCAATACATCCTGCGCAAGCTGCCGCACCGCTACCCCATCCTGCTGGTGGACCGTGTGCTCGAACTCGAGAAAGACGTGCGCATCAAGGCGCTAAAAAACGTCACCATCAACGAGCCGTTTTTCATGGGCCACTTTCCTGCGCGGCCGGTGATGCCGGGCGTGCTGATGCTGGAAGCGCTGGCCCAGTCGGCCGCCATCCTGAGCTTCGAGAGCGCCGGCGCCGACCCGGGTGACGACACCGTCGTGTACTTCGCCGGCATCGACAACGCCCGCTTCAAGAAGCCTGTGGGCCCTGGCGACCAGCTCATCCTGGAAGCCGCCATCGACCGCGTGAAGTCGGGCATCTACCGCTACAAGGCCAAGGCCAGCGTCGACGGCACCACCGTCTGCGAAGCCGACCTGATGTGCACGATGCGGCGCGTCGCTACCCCCTGAACCGCACGATGGCCCTGATCCACCCCACCGCCATCGTCGACCCAGGCGCCGAGCTGGCGGCGACGGTGCAGGTCGGCCCCTACGCCTTGATCGGTGCCGGTGTGCGCATCGGCGAGGGCACGCGCATTGGCGGTCACTGCACGCTCGAAGGCCCCATGACCTTGGGCCGCGAGAACGTCGTTCACCCGCATGCCGCCCTGGGCTGCGCGCCGCAGGACAAGAAGTACGCCGGCGAGCCCACCGAGCTGCACATCGGCGACCGCAACACCATCTTCCAGTTCTGCACCTTCAGCCGCGGCACGGCGCAGGACGGCGGCGTCACGCGCGTGGGCGACGACAACTGGATCATGGCTTACGTGCACATCGCGCACGACGTGCAGCTGGGCCACCACACCATCCTGGCCAACAACGCCACGCTGGCCGGCCACGTGCATGTGGGCGATTGGGCCATCGTCGGCGGGCTCACGGGCGTGCACCAGTTCTGCAAGGTCGGTGCGCACGCGATCCTGGGTTTTCAGAGCCACGTTTCGCAAGACGTGCCACCTTTCATGACGGTGAGCGGCAACCCCTTGTCGGTGGCCGGCATCAACGCCGAAGGGCTGCGCCGGCGCAGCTTCTCGCGTGAGCGCATCGGCCTGATCAAGCAGATGCACAAGCTGCTGTACCGCGAGGGGCTGACTTTGGAGAAGGCCCGCGAAGCCATCGTGTTGCTGAAGGGCACGGTCGAAGGCGGCGATGCCGACATCGACACGCTGCTGAGCTTTCTCGCTGCCAGCACGCGCGGCATCGCCAGATGAAGGGCCCCCAGGCTGCGCCACCCCCCGAGGGGGCTCAGGCCGCCTTGGGGCGGCCCAGCGGCGGCCTGTTCCGATAAGCATGCAACTCGCTATGGTCGCCGGCGAGGCCTCGGGCGACCTGCTCGCCGGCCTGCTGCTCACCGGCCTGAAACAACGCTGGCCCGCGCTGCAGGCCCACGGCATCGGCGGCCCGCGCATGGCGGAGCAAGGCTTCGAAGCCTGGTGGCCGCACCAGAAGCTGGCCGTGCGCGGTTATGTCGAGGTGCTGCGCCATTACCGTGAGATCTCGGGCATCCGCGATGCATTGGCCGAGCGCCTGCTGCAAGAGCGGCCCGCGGCCTTCGTCGGCGTCGACGCGCCCGACTTCAACCTCGGCCTGGAAAAGCGCCTGAAGGTGGCCGGCATCAAGACCGTGCACTTCGTCTGCCCGTCCATCTGGGCCTGGCGCGGCGGCCGTGCGAAGAAGATGGCCGCCAGCTGCGACCACGTGCTCTGCCTCTTTCCCTTCGAGCCCGCGCTGCTGCAGCAACACGGCGTGGCCGCCACGTTCGTGGGCCACCCGCTGGCCGATGCCATCCCGCTGCAGCCGCCCCGCGCAGCCAGCCGCGCTGCGCTGGGCCTGGCCGAGGGCGATGAGGTGGTGGCCGTGCTGCCCGGCAGCCGGCGCAGCGAGATCCAGTACATCGCGCCAGCCTTCCTGCAGGCGGCGGCGCTGATGCACCGCCAGCGCCCGGGCCTGCGCTTTGTGCTGCCCATCTCGCCCGGCCTGCGCGAGATGATCGAGCCGCTGGTGCAGGCCCACGCGCCGGGGCTGCCGCTGCAGCTGCTGAACGGCCAATCGCACGCCGCGCTGGCGGCCTGCGATGTGACGCTGATCGCCAGCGGCACCGCCACGCTGGAAGCGGCGCTGTTCAAGGTGCCGATGGTCATCGGCTACCGCATGCACGGCCTCAGCTGGCAATTGATGAAGCGCATGCGCTACCAGCCCTGGGTCGGCTTGCCCAACATCCTCAGCCGCGAGTTCGTGGTGCCCGAGCTGATCCAGGAAGACTGCCACCCTGAAGCCCTGGCCCGCGCCACGCTGCGCTGGCTGGACGACCGCCCGGCCGCCGCCGCCCTGGTGCGCCGTTTTGATGACCTGCACCACAGCCTGCGCCGCGACACGGCGCGCTGCGCCGCCGATGCACTCGCGCAAGTCCTTCAAGCTTGAGCAGCTCGGCTTCGGCTGGGACGAGCCGGGCCTGGTGGCCGGCGTGGACGAAGCTGGCCGCGGCCCGCTGGCCGGCCCCGTGGTGGCCGCGGCCGTGATCCTGGACGACCTCAAACCCATCGCCGGCTTGGGCGATTCGAAGGTGCTCAGCGAACGCAAGCGCGAGGCGCTGTTCGACGAGATTCGCGCCAAGGCGCTGTGCTGCGCCATCGCAGAAGCCAGCGCTGAAGAGATCGACCGCTTGAACATCCTGCAGGCCACGATGCTGGCTATGCGCCGCGCCGTGGAAGCGCTGCGCCTGCCGCCGCACCGTGTGGTGGTGGACGGCAACCGCGTGCCGGTGCTGAAGGTGCCGGTGGCGGCGGTGGTGAAGGGCGATGCGCTGGTGCCGGCGATCTCGGCCGCGTCCATCCTGGCCAAGGTGCACCGCGATCGGCTGTGCCAGGCGCTGCACGCCCAGCACCCGGCCTACGGCTTCGACGGCCACAAGGGCTACCCCACGCCCGAACACCTGGCCGCGCTGCGGCAGCACGGCGCCTGCCCCGCACACCGCCGCAGCTTCGCACCGGTGCGTGCCGTGCTGCAACGCCCATGAACGAGCCGCAGCTCATCACCTCGAAGGACAACCCGTTGCTGCAGCGCCTGCGCAAGCTGGCTGTGGACGGCGCGGCTTACCGGCGCAGCGGGCAGGTGTGGATCGAAGGCGAACATCTTTGCAGCGCACTGCGCACGCGCGGTGGCGCGGCCCTGCAAGCCGTGGTGGCCGATGAAGCCTGGGTGCGGCCCGAACTGCGCGACCTGGCCGCTTGGGCGCCGCGCATCGCGCGTGTGCCGGCGGCGCTGTTCAAGGGTCTCAGCGCGCTGGAATCGCCTGCGCCCATCGGCTTTCTCATCGATGCGCCGGCCGAGGTGCCTCTGCGCAGCGGTGTGGCCAGCGTGGTGCTCGACCGTGTGCAAGACCCGGGCAATGTCGGCAGCATCCTGCGCAGCGCCGCTGCTTTCGGCGTGCCGCAGGTGCTCGCGCTGAAGGGCACCGTGGCGCTGTGGTCGCCCAAGGTGCTGCGTGCCGGCATGGGCGCGCACTTCGGCCTGCACCTGGTGGAAGGGCTGGCCCCTGAAGACCTGGCCACCTTGGGCGTGCCCCTGGTGGCCACCAGTTCACACGCGGGCCACCAGCTGCCCAGCGCACCCTTGCCGCAGCCTTGCGCCTGGGTGCTGGGCCATGAAGGGCAGGGCGTGCACGCCGAACTGCTGTCGCGCTGCTCGCTGCAGGTCAGCATTCCGCAGCCGGGTGGTGAAGAGTCGCTGAACGTCGCCGCCGCGGCGGCGGTGTGCCTCTATGAATCAGCCCGCCGGGCTGCGCCTCAGTAGATCAATCGGTCGGGCCGCAGGTCGCGCAGGATGGTGGTGGCGATCTCTTCGATGGACTTGTGCGTGCTGCTCAGCCAGCCGATGCCTTCGCGGCGCATCATGCTTTCGGCCTCGTTCACCTCGTAGCGGCAGTTCAGCAAGGACGCATATTTGCTGTCAGGCCGGCGCTCGTTGCGGATCTGCGCCAAGCGCTCCGGGTCGATGGTCAGGCCGAAGCACTTGCGTTTGTAAGGTGCCAGCGGCGTGGGCAGGCGGCCGCGGTCGAAGTCCTCAGGGATCAGCGGGTAGTTCGCGGCCTTGATGCCGTGCTGCATGGCCAGGTACAGGCTGGTGGGCGTCTTGCCGCTGCGGCTGACGCCCAGCAGGATGACGTCGGCCACGTCGAGGTTGCGGGCGCTCTGGCCGTCGTCGTGCGCGAGGCTGAAGTTGATGGCCTCGATGCGGTCGTTGTATTCCTGGCTTGCGCTCGCGTCGCTGAAGCGGCCCACGCGGTGGTTGCTCTTCACGCCGAATTCGGCTTCCAGCGGTTCGACGAAGGTGCGAAACATGTCCAGCACCAGGCCCTTGCAGTGGTCGCTGGTGATGATGTTGCGCACATCGTCGTTGACCAGCGTGATGAAGACGATGGGCCGCTTGCCTTCCCGGGCGGCGGTCTGGTTGATCTCCTCCAGCACCGTGCCGGCCTTCTCGGGGGTGTCGATGAAGGGCCGGCGCACATGCCGCGGCTTGGCCGGGAACTGGTTCAGGATGGAGTTGCCGAAGGTCTCGGCGGTGATGCCGGTGCCGTCCGAGACAAAGAACACGGTTCGTTCGGTCATGGCGTTTTCAGGGGCAGGGCGCGTGGTTACAGACGAGGTTCATCATAAGGAAGAAGTCCTTAGAATCTGCTCAACTTTCCGCTCCTCGTCTTGCTCCTGCCGCCCTTCATGAACCCCACGCGCCTGCCCGAAGCAGAACAACATGCCGCCGCGTGGGCATGGGCCGCCGAGCCGCTGGCGGAAGCACCGGTTTTTTCACACTTCGGAGCTTTCCCATGTCATCCAGCCACTTGGCGACCGCCCTGGTCGCCCCGTTCGAACACCTGAGAATGACCGACGTCGAGGCGGTGGGCGGCAAGAACGCCAGCCTCGGCGAAATGATCAGCCAGCTCGCTGCCAGCGGCGTGCGTGTGCCCGGGGGCTTCGCCACCACGGCGCATGCCTTCCGCGTCTTCCTGCAGCACGGGCAACTGGCGCAGCGCATCCAGGCCAAGCTGGACACGCTGAATGTCGACGACGTCAACGCGCTGGCCGCGGCTGGCGCCGAGATCCGCCAGTGGATCGTCGATACGCCTCTGCCCGCCGAACTGGAAGCCGCCATCCGCGAGCAGTTCGCGCGCCTGACGGCCGGCAGCCCCGAGGCGAGTTTTGCCGTGCGTTCTTCGGCCACGGCCGAAGACATGCCCGATGCTTCTTTCGCCGGCCAGCAGGAGACCTTCCTCAACGTCACCGGCATCGAGGACGTGCTGCACCGCATGAAGGAGGTGTTCGCCTCGCTCTACAACGACCGCGCCATCAGCTACCGCGTGCACAAGGGTTACGCCCACCACGACGTGGCGCTGTCGGCCGGCGTGCAGCGCATGGTGCGTTCTGATCTGGGCTCGGCCGGCGTGATGTTCACCATCGACACCGAAAGCGGCTTCCCCGATGTCGTCTTCATCACCAGCAGCTACGGCCTGGGTGAACTGGTGGTGCAGGGCGCGGTGAACCCCGACGAGTTCTACGTGCACAAGCCCATGCTGGCCGCGGGCAAGCTGGCCGTCATCCGCCGCGGCCTGGGCAGCAAGCTGCAGCGCATGGCTTTCGCCAGCGCGGCCGACAAGGCTGCCACGGGCAAGCTCGTGCAGACCTTGGACACCCCGCCCGAACAGCGCAACCGCTACTCGCTTACCGATGCCGAGGTCACCGAACTGGCGAAGTACGCCGTGATCATCGAGCAGCACTATGGCCGCGCGATGGACATCGAATGGGGCAAAGACGGCGTCGACGGCCAGCTCTACATCCTGCAAGCGCGCCCCGAGACCGTGAAAAGCCAGGCCGCCGGCAAGGTGGAGCAGCGTTTCCGCATCAAGGGCGACCGCACGAAAAACACCGTGCTGACCGAAGGCCGTGCCATCGGCCAGAAGGTGGGCACGGGGCCGGTGCGCCTGGTGCGCAGCACCGCCGAGATGGACCGCGTGCAGCCGGGCGACGTGCTCGTCACCGACATGACCGACCCCAACTGGGAGCCGGTGATGAAGCGCGCGAGCGCCATCGTCACCAACCGCGGCGGGCGCACCTGCCACGCGGCCATCATCGCGCGTGAACTGGGCATCCCGGCCGTGGTGGGCTGCGGTGACGCGACCGAGAAGCTCAGCGAAGACGCGCTGGTCACCGTGAGCTGTGCCGAGGGCGACACCGGCTTCATCTACGACGGCCTGCTGGAAACCGAGGTCAGCGACGTGGTGCGCGGCGAGATGCCGTATTGCCCCATCAAGATCATGATGAACGTGGGCAACCCGCAGCTGGCCTTCGACTTTGCGCAGATGCCCAACAGCGGTGTCGGCCTGGCGCGGCTGGAATTCATCATCAACAACAACATCGGGGTGCACCCGAAGGCCATCCTCGACTACCCGAACATCGACGCCGACCTGAAGAAGGCCGTGGAGAGCGTGGCGCGCGGCCACGCCAGCCCGCGCGCTTTCTATGTCGACAAGCTGGCCGAGGGCATCGCCACCATCGCCGCGGCTTTCTGGCCCAAGAGCGTGATCGTTCGCCTGTCGGACTTCAAGAGCAACGAGTACCGCAAGCTCATCGGCGGCACGCGCTACGAGCCCGATGAAGAGAACCCGATGCTGGGCTTCCGCGGTGCCAGCCGCTACATCAGCGGTGACTTCAGCGACGCCTTCGCGATGGAGTGCGAGGCGCTCAAGCGCGTGCGCACCGACATGGGCCTGAGCAACGTCGAGATCATGGTGCCCTTCGTGCGCACTGTGAAGCAGGCCGCCACCGTCAAGCAGATGCTGGCCGAACGTGGCCTGCAGCGCGCCGCCGATGGTGGCAAGGACGGCCTGCGCCTGATCATGATGTGCGAGGTGCCCAGCAACGCCATCCTGGCCGAGCAGTTCCTCGAACACTTCGACGGCATGAGCATCGGCAGCAACGACCTCACGCAGCTCACGCTGGGCCTGGACCGCGACAGCGGCATCGAGCAACTCGCCGGTGATTTCGACGAACGCGACCCCGCCGTCAAGGCCATGATCTCGCGTGCCATCGCCGCCTGCCGCGCCACCGGCAAGTACGTGGGCATCTGTGGCCAGGGCCCGAGCGACCACCCCGACTTCGCCGACTGGCTGGCGCAGGAAGGCATCGTGTCGATCTCGCTGAACCCCGACACCGTGGTCGACACCTGGCAGCGCCTGGCCAAGGCCTGACCCCGGGGTTAGGCCGGCCCTGGGCGGCCTGAACCCTGCGCCAGAATCGGCGCATGTACGAACAGGCGCGCTACCACTTCTGGCAACAGGCCCGGCGCTGGACGCTGGGGCTGCTGCTGGTGTGGCTGGTGGTGAACCTGGGTGTGCCCTGGTTCGCGCGTGAGCTCGATCGTTACAGCGTGATGGGTTTTCCGCTCGGCTACTGGCTGGCCGGGCAGGGCGCCTTGTTCATCTACCTGGCGCTGATCGCCGTGTATGTGCTGGTGATGGACAGGCTGGAAGCCGCGCTGCTGCTGAGCAGCGCCGATGCGCCCAGCACCCGGCCCGGGGCTGCGGATGGCCGCTGAAGGGGCGGGCGGCAGCGAGGCCGGCGCACCCAGCTTTTCGCGCGTGCTGGCCGGTCGCTACGCGATCTTTCTGGCCTGCTTCGGCCTGATGATCGCCACCATGGCGCTGGCCGAACGCGCTGGCGTGCCGCGCTCCTGGATAGGTGTCACCTTCCTCGTGCTGACGGTGGCGGTGTACGCGGGCATCGGCTTCATCTGCCGCACCTCGAACGAGGCCGAGTACTTCGTGGCCGGGCGCCGCGTGCCAGCGCTCTACAACGGCCTGGCCACGGCGGCCGACTGGATGTCGGCGGCGTCTTTCCTCGGCACGGCCGGCGTGCTCTACCTGCAAGGCCAGGCGGGCCTGGCCTACATCCTGGGCTGGACCGGCGGCTACGTGCTGCTGGCGCTGCTGCTCGCCCCCTACCTGCGCCGCCTGGGCCAGTACACGGTGCCCGACTTCATGGCTTCGCGCTACGGCGGCAGCCTGCCGCGCTTGATCGGCGCTGCGGCCACCGTGGCGGTGTCTTTCGTCTACCTGGTGGTGCAGATCTACGGCGTGGGGCTGATCACCTCGCACCTCACCGGTTTCGGTTTCGAGCTGGGCATCTTCGTGGGCCTGGGTGGCGTGCTGGTGTGCAGCTTTCTCGGTGGCATGCGCGCCGTCACCTGGACGCAGGTGGCGCAGTACCTCGTGCTCATCGCGGCCTACCTGGTGCCGCTGCTGTGGTTGTCGGTCAAGCAGACGGGCAGCGTGCTGCCCGTGCAGGCCTACAGCCAGCAGTTGCAGCAGGTGACGCTGCGCGAGCGTGAGCTGACGCTCGATGCCGCCGAGCAGGACGTCATCCGCCTCTTGCGGCAGCGCGCCGCCGAGGCCGAACTCAAGCTGCAGGATGTGCGCGGCGCGATGGCGCGCGACGAAGCGGCGCTGCAGGCCCAGGTGGCTGCCTTGCGCGCCGACAACGCACCGCTGGTGCGCATCCAGCGCGCCGAACGTGAACTGGCGCAACGCCCGCGCACCGAGGCGCAGGCCCGCGCGCTCTACCAGCGCGAGCGCGACGGCGCGCTGGCCGGCGCCCGCCCGCTGGGCGGCATGCCACCGCAGACCCTGGCCTTCGCCAGCGGCGACCCCGAGGGCGATGTCGAGGCGCGTGCGCGCCACGACAGTGCGCGCATCAACTTCATTGCGCTGATGCTGTGCCTGATAATGGGCACGGCGGCGCTGCCGCACGTGCTGACGCGTTACTACACCACGCCCTCGGCCTCGCAAGCGCGGCGCTCGGTGGGCTGGACGCTGCTCTTCATCGTGCTGCTTTACATCGCCGCACCCATGCTGGCGGTGCTGGTGAAGTTCGAGGTGCTGCACCACGTGGTGGGCCTGCCCATCGACGATTTGCCGCAGTGGGTGCAGCGCTGGTCGCGGCTGGACCCAGGCTTGGTGGCCGTGCGCGATGTCAACGGCGACGGCCTGCTGCAGCTGGGCGAATTGCGCCTGGCCGGCGACATCATCGTGCTGGCCGCGCCCGAGATCGGCGGGCTGCCCTATTGGGTGACCTGCCTGGTGGCCGCCGGTGGCCTGGCCGCGGCGCTGTCCACCGCCGACGGCCTGCTGCTGACCATCGCCAACGCGCTGTCGCACGACATCTGGTTCCGCAGCGTGAACCCGCGCGCCACGGCCGCGGTGCGGGTGGTCGTCTCCAAGGTGCTGGTGATGGTGGTGGCTTTCCTCGCCGCGCTGATCGCCGCGCTGAAGATCACCGACATCCTGCAGTTCGTCTCGGCGGCGTTTTCGCTGGCGGCCTCGGCCTTTTTCCCGGCGCTGGTGCTGGGCATCTTCTGGCGTCGCGCCAACCACCCGGGCGTGGTGGCCGGCATGCTCACAGGCCTGGGCGTGACCGTCTGGTACATGGCCATGAACCTGCCGCTGCTGCGCCGCCTGTTCGGCGTGACACGGCCGCTGGCGGAATGCAGCTGGTTTGGCGTCGAGCCCATCGCCGCGGGTGTCTTCGGGGTGCCGGCTGGTCTGTTGGTGATGGCGCTGGTGAGCCGCTTCACCAAGCCACCGGGCCCGGCGCAGGCGGCCGTCATCGAGCGCATGCGTTTTCCCGCTACTGGAGAACGTTGAGAGAGCCGTCAGCGGCGGTGCTACACTCGTAGGCTTTCCTTGCTGCACCCGTCATGTTGACGCATCGGGGCAGCTTCCACCCCCAGCGAGGCCTGAATGCAGGCCCACCGCCGGAATCCACAAGGAGTGTTCATGCGTCACTACGAGATCGTTCTGCTGATCCACCCGGATCAAAGCGAACAGGTTCCAGCCATGCTGGAGCGTTACAAGAACCTGGTCACCACCACCGGCGGCAAGGTGCACCGCGTGGAAGACTGGGGCCGCCGCCAGCTGGCCTACATGATCCAGAAGCTCGTGAAGGCGCACTACCTGTGCCTGAACATCGAGTGCAGCATCGAGACGCTGACCGAGCTGGAGACGGGTTTCCGCTTCAACGACGCCGTGCTGCGCCACATGACCGTGGGCAAGGCCAAGGCCGAAACCGCCCCGTCGATCATGATGAAGGCCGTCGAGCGCGAAGAAGCCCGCAAGGAACGCCAGGAGGCTTCGGCCTGAGGTCGGGCAGCGTCCTCCGCCAGCACGCCGCTGACCGGCGCCTGTGATGAACAGGCTGCTGCTCACGGCAATCCTGGTGGAACGGGCAGCGCTGCGTTACACCCCGGCCGGTCTTCCGGCCCTCGACGTGGGGCTCAAGCACGAGTCCACCGTCAGTGAAGATGGCCAGGCCCGCAAGGTCTCGATGGAGATGCGGGCGGTGGCGATCGGGGCGATAACGAAGCAGCTGCTGGCTGCCGAGCTGGGCCAGATGGCGCTCTACACGGGCTTCATCACCAGCGCACGCAGTGGACGCGGCCTGCTGTTCCATGTCACCTCGGTCGAGGCTGTTGTCTCTGACAAGCCCGCCGATCCGGATCAACTGAATTGAATTCAAGTAGGAGCTGACTATGCCCCCGCCACGTGGTAAAGGTCGTTTTTCCAAAGACAAGCGCCCCAAGCGCAACAACCAGTCGCTGCTGTTCCGCCGCAAGCGTTTCTGCCGTTTCACGGTCGCCAAGGTCGAAGAGATCGACTACAAAGAAATCGACGTGCTGCGCGATTTCGTCGGCGAGAACGGCAAGATCACGCCCGCTCGCCTGACCGGCACGCGCGCCTACTACCAGCGCCAGCTGACCACCGCCATCAAGCGCGCGCGCTTCCTGGCGCTGCTGCCTTACTCTGACCAGCACAAGGTCTGAGGAGCCACACCATGCAAATCATTCTTCTCGAGAAGGTCGGCAAGCTCGGCAACCTGGGCGACGTCGTCAAGGTCAAGCAGGGTTACGCCCGCAACTACCTGATCCCGCAGAAGCTGGCGCGCCGCGCCACCGAAGCCGCGATCAAGGAGTTTGAAGGCCGCCGTGCCGAGCTGGAAAAGGCCGCCGCCGCCAAGCTGGCCGCCGCCCAGGCCCTGGGTGAACAACTGGCCGGCAAGACCGTGCGCATCGCCCAGAAGGCCGGTGTGGACGGCCGCCTGTTCGGCAGCGTGACCAACCACGACATCGCCGAAGCGCTGACGAAGGCCGGCACGGCCATCACCAAGGCCCAGGTGCGCCTGCCCAACGGCCCGCTGAAGACCGTGGGCGAGCACCCGGTGTCGGTGGCGCCGCACGGTGATGTGGTCGTCGAGATCACCATCCACGTGGTCGCGCAAGCCGACTGAAGCAGCGCACGCAGACCCTTCAAGGGTCTGCTGCCCCCGAAGGCCGGCACATGCCGGCCTTTGTCATTTCTGGCGCCGGCACTTGTCCCGCGCAACCCACGCGATAAGCACCTGCTACCCACAGGCTTGTCCACAGCTTGCCCCTAACGGCTGGGCGTCTGCTGCGCCTACCATCGCCGCTGAGCCCACAGACCTGCACCGATGAGCACCGTCTTCGAACCCCGCGATTCCGCCCCGCAACGCGACGACGAGGTGGCGCGCCTGCGTGTGCCGCCGCACTCGGTGGAAGCCGAACAGAGCGTGCTCGGCGGCCTGCTGCTCGACAACCTGGCCTGGGACCGCGCTGGCGACCTGCTCACCGACAGCGATTTCTACCGCCACGAGCACCGCCTGATCTACAAGGCCATTGGCGACCTGGTCTCGCAGAGCAAGCCGGCCGACGTGATCACCGTCTTCGAGCAACTGCAGAGCCTGGGCAAGGCGCAGGACGTGGGCGGCCTGGCCTATCTCAACGCGCTGGCGCAGAGCGTGCCCAGCGCTGCCAACATGCGGCGTTACGCCGAGATCGTTCGTGAGCGCAGCATCCTGCGCAAGCTGATCGCGGCCAGCGACGAAATCGCCACCAACGCCTTCAACCCGGCCGGCCGCCAGGTCAGCACGGTGCTGGACGAGGCCGAGAGCAAGATCTTCCAGATCGGTGAAGAAGGCTCGCGGCAGAAGCAGGGCTTCCAGGGCATCAACAAGCTCGTGGTCGACCTCATCGACCGCGTGCAGGAACTGCACGACAACGGCGCCGAAGAGGTGACCGGCGTGCGCACCGGCTTCTACGACCTCGACAAGATGACGGCTGGTCTGCAGAAGGGCGACCTCATCGTGCTGGCGGCACGGCCCTCGATGGGCAAGACGGCCTTCGCGCTGAACATCGCCGAACACGTGGCGGTGCAGGAAGGCCTGCCGGTGCTCGTGTTCTCGATGGAAATGGGCGCGGCGCAGCTGGCGCTGCGCGTGGTGGGCAGCCTGGGTCGCATCAACCAGCAGAACCTGCGCACCGGCCGCCTGGACGGCGGCGAGTGGGAGCGCCTGACCGAGGCCGTGGAGCGCCTGGGCCAAGTGCAGCTCTACATCGACGAAACCGCGGGCCTCACCAGCAGCGAGCTGCGGGCGCGTGCGCGCCGCATGGCGCGCCAGTTCGGCACGCTGGGCCTGATCGTCATCGACTACCTGCAGCTGATGAGCGGCAGCAGCAGCAGCGAAGAGAACCGCGCCACCGTCATCGGTGAAATCAGCCGCGGCCTGAAGGCGCTGGCCAAGGAGCTGCAGTGCCCGGTGATTGCGCTGTCACAGCTGAACCGTTCGGTGGAAACACGCACCGACAAGCGGCCGATGATGAGTGACCTGCGGGAGTCGGGCGCCATCGAGCAGGACGCCGACATCATCATGTTCATTTACCGCGACGACTACTACAACAAAGAGAACAGCAAGGAGCCGGGGGTCACCGAGATCATCATCGGCAAGCAGCGTAACGGCCCGGTGGGCACGGTGAAGCTGGCCTTCATGAAGCCGCTGACACGCTTCGAGAACCTGGCCCCCGGCGCCAGCGGCGGCGACGAGTACTGAGTGAGGACGAGGCAGGCCGGAAGGCCTGTCTCGCTGCACGAAGGCCTTGCGGCGATTTCACGCCGCAAGGCATGAGTGAGGACGAGGCAGGCCGGAAGGCCTGTCTCGCTGCACGAAGGCCTTGCGGCGATTTCACGCCGCAAGGCATGAGTGAGGACGAGGCAGGCCTTGCACCTCAGGCAAAGACTGTATAAATTTACAGCATGCCTGCCACCCACAAGCCGCCTGCCGCCACCCTGGTGTTTGTGCCCCGCGCCGCCGATGCGGCCGCGCAAAAGGGCCGCGGCACGGCCTGGGCCATGGAGCACCGTTTCAGCAGCCAGAGCCGCAGCGATTTCGACGACGGCTGGGGCATGCTGGAGCAGGCTGCGCAGGCCGAGACGCTGGCGCCGGCCACCCAGCTGATCGAAGAAAACGTGCGCGGCATCCTGTCGGGCAACGATTCACCCGACATCGGCTTCGACCTTTCCATCAACCCCTATCGAGGCTGTGAACACGGCTGCATTTACTGCTACGCGCGGCCCAGCCACAGCTACCTGAACCTCTCGCCCGGGCTCGATTTCGAGACGCGCATCATCGCCAAGGTGAACGCAGCCGAGCGTCTGCGCGAAGCGCTGTCCGCCCGCGGCTATACACCCGGCCAGCTCAACATCGGCTCGGTGACCGATGCCTACCAGCCGGCCGAACGCCGGCTGCGCATCACGCGCTCGCTGATCGAAGTGCTGGCCGAGGCCCAGCATCCTTTTTCGATCATCACCAAGAGCAGCCTGATCGAGCGCGATGTGGACCTCATCGCGCCGATGGCGGCGCAGAACCTGGCGGCGGTCTACGTTTCGCTGACCACGCTCGACCCCGCCCTGGCGCGGGCGCTGGAGCCGCGGGCAGCCGCGCCGCACCGGCGGCTGCGCACCATCGAAGCCCTGGCGCGGGCCGGCATCCCGGTGGGCGTGAGCGTGTCGCCGGTGATTCCCTTTCTCAACGAGCCCGAGCTGGAGAAAGTGCTGCAGGCCGCGCGCGATGCCGGCGCCAGCTCGGCCTTCAGCATCGTGCTGCGCCTGCCCTGGGAGGTGAACCCGCTGTTCCAGCAGTGGCTGGAGCAGCATGTGCCCGAACGTGCGGCGCGCATCATGGCGCGTGTGCGCGAGATGCGCGGCGGCAAGGACAACGACGCCCGCTTCGGCACGCGCATGACGGGGCAGGGCCTGTGGGCCGAGTTGCTGCGCCAGCGCTTGCACAAGGCCTGCCAACGCCTGGGCCTGAGCCGCCGGCGGGTGGAGCTGGACCTCACGCGTTTTCGCCGCCCCGCAGCCTGGGCCGGGCAGGGGCAGTTGTTCTGAGCGCTGGGGGATGGCGCTGGCCGCGCCAGGGTGGCCTGCCGGTAGCTCGGCAGGCAGTGCTTGGGTTGTACTTGGGGTTGTGCTCAGGCCGTGGCGTCGCTCGCGGCGAGGGCGGGTGCTGCTTCCTGGGGCGTGTTGCCGCGCAACTGCAGCCCGCCGGGTGAGCGGCCCGAGCGCTGGATGCCGGCGATGTGCCCGCCGGAGAGCCCGGTGCGCCGCACCAGCTCGCTGGCGCGCGCGGCCAGGGCTGCGGCGTCGGGCAGCGTGGCGGCATGTTTGCGCGCCAGCAGCGCCGCCATCTCCAGCAGCTTGGCATTCAGCGTCTGCTCGCCCTGTTCCAGCAGCATCTGCACGGCGGTGGCAGGTTCGCCCTTCATCGCCTTTTCCATGGCCTGCTCGGTGGTGGCCAGCAGCTGCGCCTGGCAGCGCCGCACGATGGGCACGGCCACCTCGCTGCGCCGTGCTGCGGCGCACAGCACTTCGCCCACGGCCTTGCTGACGCAGAAGCGCAGCGACACGCGCTCCACCAGGGCCTCGTGGTCGGCGGCCGGGCGCACGTTGCCGGGCACACGTTCCCACAGAGACAGTGCGATGTTGGCGGCCTCCAAGTCAAAGTCGTCTTCGCCAGCCGCGGCCAAGAACTCGCGCAAGAGAGGCAGTGTGTTCTCGGGCTGGGCGCTCAGCATCCCAGTCAGCGCCTCGGCCGCTTTCTCGAAGCGCGCCAGCCGGGTGGATTCGGGCTGCCGTGCGCGGTGGCGGCGCAGCTGCTCGCGCATCGCGGCCACCTGGGTGGTGTCGCCGCGGTCGAAGCGCAGCATCGCAATCAGCAGCAAGCTCAGCGGGTCGAAGAGCTTGCTCTGCGCGCCCATGCCCAGCGTGCGCTCCAGAAATTTCAGCGCCTCGTCGGCCTCGCCCTGGTAGAAGGCCAGCGCGCCGGCGTGCTGGTTGCGCAGCAGGCAACCCGGTGTTAGATCGGCGGCGGCGCGGTATTCAACCAGCGCGGCTTCGAAGTCGCACTGCTCCACCAGCAGGCGGCCCATCAGGTCGTGGGCGTCGGCCGAGCCCGGCTCTTGCGCCAGCGCCGCCTGCACGGTGCGGCGCGCCGCAGCGGCGTCGCCCAGGGTCGATTGCGCGCGTGCCACGCCCAGCTGCGCCCAGGTGGCGGTGGGCTTGGCTTTCACGAGGTGCTCGAACAGCGTCTTGGCGTCTTCCGGGCGCTGCAGGCCCATCATCAGCTCGGCGGCGAGGCGGCCGCAGTAGGTCCAGTAGGGCTGCTTCTCCTGGAAGCGCTTGACGGCATGCACCAGCGCCACCTGCGACTCACCGGCGTCCAGGGCCTTCAGCACGCTGCCCAGCTCACGCTTGCGGTTGCGCGCCTCCAGCAGCTTGCTGCCCAGCGCTGCGGCGGTGTAGGGGCGGATCAGGAAACCGTCCAGCGCCGATTCGGCCGCCTCCACGACGTGGTGGTAGCTGGCCTGCGCAGTCACCATCAAGAAGACGGTGCTGTGAGGCAGCAGCTTCTCACGCCGCAGTTCGTCCAGCAGGTCCTGGCCAGAGTAGTCGCTGTCCTCGAACTCGCGGTTGCACAGCACGATGTCGAACTTCTCGCGCTCCAGCAGCAGGCGCGCATCTTTCACGCGGTTGACGGCCGTCACGTGGCCGACGCCGGTGTCGCGCAGCTGCGCCGAGGCCACGCTGCGCAGCAAGGGGTTGCCCTCGACGAGCAGGGCCCGCGCGAGGTGGATGTCGCGGTCGATCATGGCGCTTCACTCCGACGGCGCCAAAGCGCCAGAGACCAGGGGGCAGTACACGGCATCCCCGGTGTATCGGCGCTGGCGCCGTCGAACTGAAGGCCGGGCCCGGCACGGCGGCCGGGCCCGGCTCACTTGAAGAGGTCTTTGACCTTGTCGGTCCAGCTCTTCGAGTTGGGCGAGTGGCGGTCGCCGCTCTTCTTGAAGCTGTCGTCCAGCTCTTTGAGCAGCTTGCGCTGGTGCTCGGTCAGCTTGACCGGCGTTTCCACGCTGACGTGGCAGTACAGGTCGCCCGGGTAGCTGCTGCGCAGGCCCTTGATGCCCTTGCCGCGCAGGCGGAAGGTCTTGCCGTGCTGCGTGCCCTCGGGCAGCTCGATCTCGGCCTTGCTGGCCAGGCCTGGCACTTCGATGGTGCCACCCAGGGCCGCGGTGGTCAGGCCCACGGGCACGGTGCAGTGCAGGTCGTCGCCGTCGCGCTCGAAGATCTCGTGCTGCTTGACGCGGATCTCGATGTACAGGTCGCCTGCCGGGCCGCCGTTGGTGCCGGGCTCGCCGTTGCCGGCGCTGCGGATGCGCATGCCTTCGTTGATGCCGGCGGGGATCTTCACCTCCAGCGTCTTCTGCTTCTTGATCTTGCCCTGGCCGTTGCAGGTGGTGCAGGGCTCGGGAATGATCTTGCCGCTGCCCTGGCAGTGCGGGCAGGTCTGCTGGATGCTGAAGAAGCCCTGGCGCATGTGCACCGTGCCCGCGCCGTTGCAGGTGGTGCAGGTCTTGGCGCTGGTGCCGGGCTTGGCGCCGCTGCCCTTGCAGGTGTCGCAGGTGTCCCAACTGGGCACGCGGATCTGCGTCTCTTTGCCGAAGGCCGCTTCCTCCAGCGTGATCTCCATCGCGTAGCTCAGGTCGTTGCCACGGTAGACCTGCTGGCCGCCGCCGCCACGCCGGCCGCCGCCCTGGCCGCCGAAGATGTCGCCAAAGATGTCGCCGAAGGCCTCGGCAAAACCGCCGAAGCCTTCACCGCCCGGGCCACCGCGGCCGGTCATGTTGGGGTCGACGCCGGCGTGGCCGTGCTGGTCGTAGGCCGCCCGCTTCTGTGGGTCGGAGAGCATCTCGTAGGCCTCCTTGGCCTCCTTGAATTTCTCTTCCGCGGCCTTGGCCTCGTCGCCCTGGTGGCGGTCGGGGTGGTGCTTGGCCGCCAGGCGGCGGTAGGCCTTCTTGAGGTCGTCGTCGCTGGCGTTCTTGGGAACGCCCAGCACGTCGTAGAAATCGCGCTTTGCCATCGGAATTCTCAGCGGTGTGGAAGTGAAACCGCCGCGTTGGGGGCCGGGCAGGGCCCGGCGCCTCGAACGCGGCGCAAAAACCCGTCAGGCCCGCAGGCCCGACGGGGGGTCACTTCTTGACTTCCTTGAAGTCGGCGTCGACCACGTCGTCATCGGCCGGCTTGCCGGCCTTGGCGCCGCCTTGTGCGGGGGCTTCTTCACCGGGGGTTGCACCGGCCGCAGCGGCGGCCGCCTGGCTTTCGGCGTAGACCTTCTCGCCCAGCTTCTGGCTGGCCGTCATCAGCGCCTCGGTCTTGGCTTCGATGTCGGCCTTGTCTTCGCCCTTGAGCGCTTCTTCCACGTCCTTCAGCGCCGCTTCGATCTTCTCTTTTTCGGCCGCGTCGAGCTTGTCGCCGTGCTCGGTGAGGCTCTTCTTGACGCTGTGCACCATGCCGTCGGCGGCGTTGCGGGCCTGCACGAGTTCGAGCTTCTTGGCATCTTCGGCCGCGTTGCTCTCGGCGTCCTTCACCATCTTCTCGATCTCGGCCTCAGACAGGCCCGAGTTCGCCTTGATGGTGATCTTGTTTTCCTTGCCGGTGGCCTTGTCTTTCGCACCCACGTGCAGGATGCCGTTGGCGTCGATGTCGAAGGTCACCTCGATCTGCGGCAGGCCGCGCGGCGCCGGCGGGATGCCTTCGAGGTTGAACTCGCCGAGAGACTTGTTGCCCACGGCCAGCTCGCGCTCGCCCTGGAAGACCTTGATGGTCACGGCTGGCTGGTTGTCGTCGGCGGTGCTGAAGGTCTGGCTGAACTTGGTCGGGATGGTCGTGTTCTTCTTGATCATCTTCGTCATCACGCCGCCGAGCGTTTCAATGCCCAGGCTCAGCGGGGTGACGTCGAGCAGCAGCACGTCCTTGCGCTCACCGCCGAGCACCTGGCCCTGGATGGCCGCGCCCACGGCTACGGCCTCGTCGGGGTTGACGTCCTTGCGCGGCTCTTTGCCGAAGAACTCCTTGACCTTCTCCTGCACCTTGGGCATGCGCGTCATGCCGCCGACCAGGATGACGTCGTCGATGTCGCTGAGCTTCACGCCCGCGTCTTTCACGGCGATCTTGCAAGGCTCCATCGTGCGCGAGATCAGCTCGTCGACCAGGCTTTCCAGCTTGGCGCGCGTGAGCTTGATGTTCAGGTGCTTGGGGCCCGAGGCGTCGGCGGTGATGTAGGGCAGGTTGACGTCGGTCTGCGTCGAGTTCGACAGCTCGATCTTCGCCTTCTCGGCCGCTTCCTTCAGGCGCTGCAGGGCCAGCACGTCCTTGGTCAGGTCGACGCCTTGTTCCTTCTTGAACTCGGTGACGATGTAGTCGATCACGCGCTGGTCGAAGTCTTCGCCGCCTAGGAAGGTGTCGCCGTTGGTGGAGAGCACCTCGAACTGCTTCTCGCCATCAACGTCAGCGATCTCGATGATCGAGATGTCGAAGGTGCCGCCGCCCAGGTCGAAGACGGCGATCTTGCGGTCGCCCTTGCCGTGTTTGTCCAGGCCGAAGGCCAGGGCCGCGGCGGTGGGCTCGTTGATGATGCGCTTGACTTCCAGGCCGGCGATGCGGCCGGCGTCTTTGGTGGCCTGGCGCTGTGCATCGTTGAAGTAGGCGGGCACCGTGATCACGGCTTCGGTCACTTCTTCACCGAGGTAGTCCTCGGCGGTCTTCTTCATCTTGCGCAGCACTTCGGCGCTGATCTGCGGCGGCGCCAGCTTCTTGCCGCGCACCTCGATCCAGGCGTCGCCGTTGTCGGCCGCCGCGATCTTGTAGGGCATCAGGTCGATGTCCTTCTGCACTTCCTTTTCCGTGAACTTGCGGCCGATCAGGCGCTTGGAGGCGTAGACCGTGTTCTTCGGGTTGGTGACGCTCTGGCGCTTGGCGCTGGCGCCGACCAGCACTTCGCCGTCTTCCTGGTACGCAATGATCGAAGGCGTGGTGCGCGCACCTTCGCTGTTCTCGATCACCTTGGTGGTGTTGCCTTCCATCACGGCCACGCACGAGTTCGTGGTGCCGAGGTCGATGCCGATGATCTTGCCCATGGTCTTTTGCTCCGTAGAGAGTGGAATTCGGTTGTTCTGGAGTTGTGGATAACTCGCCGGCTTTCAAGGGGGCCGGCTTGTGGAACGCGCTATTTCGGCGCGGCCACGGTCACGAGGGCCGGGCGCAGCACGCGGTCGGCAATCAGGTAGCCGCGCTGCAGCACCATCACCACCGTGTTGGCGTCCTGTTCGGCCGGCACCACGCTGATGGCCTGGTGTTGGTGCGGGTCGAACTTGGTGCCGGCCGGCGGGTTGATGGCCATGACCTTGTTGCGCTCCAGCGCCGCGCTCAGCTGGCGCAGCGTGGCGTGCGTGCCTTCCAGCAGCTGCTCGTTCGTCGCGTTCTGGATGGCGATGGCCGCTTCCAGGCTGTCTTTCACCGGCAGCAGGCTTTCTGCGAAGGCTTCCACGGCGAACTTGCGCGCCTTGCTCACCTCTTCATCGGCCCGGCGGCGGGTGTTCTCGGCTTCGGCCTTGGCGCGCAGGAAGCTGTCGTTGGCTTCGGTCAGCTTGACCTGCAGCGCGGCCAGCTGCTCTTCCAGCGTCGGCGCCGGGGCGGCCGCGGCGGTCTGGCTGTCAGGCGCGCCCGGGGCGGCGGTTTCGGGGGTGGCGGAGGGGTTCGGTGTCTCGTTCATGGTGTGCAAAGAAAGCCTGCGTAGACAGTGGGGATGGCGCCCGGGGTTTCAAGGCCCCGGCCTGCGGTGTTGTTCGGGCGGGGCCGGTCGGCCCGCTGGCGTGCCTGGCCCCGGGGGCCGGCCGTGGCTCAAGAGCGCCCGGGGCCCTCGTCGATGCTCGCGCTCCAGCGCTGCCAGTCGGCGATCTGCCGGCGGTCGCGTTTGGTGGGGCGGCCGTGGGCCAGGGTGTCGGCCGGCTCCACGCCCATGCGCCGCCGCGCGGCCGCGGCCTCGCGCGCGGCCACGCTTTGGGGCGTTTCGGCGTAGAGCGCCTGCGCCACTGGCGCCGGGCCGCGCACGGCACTCAGGCCCAGCACCTGCAACTCGCGCAGCACCGGCCCTTGGCGGATGGCCAGCACATCGCCCGCCTTGAGCTCGCGCGCCGGCTTGGCCGGCTGCCCGTTGACGCTGATGCGGCCCAGGCCTGCTTCTTCAGCGGCCAAAGCGCGGGTTTTGTAGAGCCGGGCCGCCCACAGCCACTTGTCCAGGCGCAGGCGTTCCAGGGGCTGCTTCTCGGGCATGGCTGGCGGCGCGGGCGCGCCGGCTTATTGCTTGGCGCCCATCGCCAGCGCACGTTCACGCTGCGCGGCCAGGGCCTCGGCCTCGCCGGCCGCGGCGCGCGTGGGCCAGCCCTGCAGGTGGCGCAGCGCGATGTCGGCCAGCGCTTGCACGAAGACCGGCGAATCGTTGACGCAAGGCACGTAGTGGAAAGTCTCGCCGCCGGCGTGCAGGAAAGCTTCGCGCGCTTCCTGGTTGATCTCTTCCAGCGTTTCCAGGCAGTCGGCCACGAAGCCCGGGCAGGCCACGTCCACCCGCTTCACACCTTGCTGGGCCATGGCCACCAGCGTGGGCTCGGTGTAGGGCTCCAGCCACTTGGCCTTGCCGAAGCGGCTCTGGAAGGTGACGACGAGCTGGTCTTTCGTCAGCCCCAGGCGCTGGCCCAGGTGGCGCGCCGTGACGTGGCACTGGCAGTGGTAGGGGTCGCCCAGGTGCAGCGAGCGTTCGGGCACGCCGTGGAAGCTGAGCAC
Organism: uncultured beta proteobacterium; assembly: GCA_963788035.1. Lineage (GTDB taxonomy): Bacteria > Pseudomonadota > Gammaproteobacteria > Burkholderiales > Burkholderiaceae_C > Rubrivivax. The sequence goes on along the minus strand of CAWBFC010000005.1, from coordinate 38,469 downwards.
AAGCTTCTCGCCGCGGCCGTGTTCGGCCCAGTGTGCTTCGATGCGTTGCGCCAGCGCTTCGATGTAGCCAGGCTCGGCGTGGTACTCGCCCACGAAGCGCAGTTCGGGCGTGCGCCGCGCAGCCAGGGCCCAACGCATCACCGCATCACCCACGCTGGCCGTGGTGGCCGCGGCGTACTGCGGGTACAGCGGCAGCACCAGCACACGCGTGGCGCCGGCGGCGCGCAACTCGTCCATCACGCTGGCCACGGACGGATTGCCGTAGCGCATGGCGTGTTTCACCAGCACCTGGTGGCCGGCCTGCTGCAGCGTGGCGGCCAGGCCGGCGGCCTGGCGCTGCGTCCACACGGCCAGGGGCGAGCCTTCGGGGGTCCAGACGCTGGCGTACTTGGCGGCCGAGGCCGCCGGCCGGGTGGGCAGGATGAAGCCGTTCAGGATGAACCACCACACCAGCTTCGGGATCTCGACGACGCGTGGGTCGCTGAGGAACTCGGCCAGGTAGCGGCGCAGCGCGGGGGCGGTGGGGGCGTCGGGGGTGCCCAGGTTGACCAGCAGCACCGCGGTGCGGGCCGCCTGGCCGTGCTTGAAGCCCGGTTCTTCGCGAAAACTCATGCAGGCTGTGCCTCAGGGCCGTTCAGGGCCGTTGTGTCCGCTGCGGCGCGCCAACTCGGCAAGGATGGATTGCAGATCGACCGGCTTGCTCCAGCAGCCGTCGAAGCCGGCTTCCTGCGCCGGCCCGGCCACCAACGCGGTTTCATCGGCGGTGCAAAGGAAGGCCGGCAGCGTGGGGGCCTGCAACTGCGCGCGCAGCGCCGGCAGCAGGGCATAGCCATTGGTGTCGGGCAGGTGCAGGTCGACCACCAGCAGGTCGGGCCGCCAGCGCTGCGCCACTTCCATCGCCTCAGCACCGCTGGCCGCGGTTTCGGTTTCAACGCCGCCGGCAAAGCGGCAGGCTTCGACAAACAGCAGGCTGTTGATGCGGTCGTCGTCGATGTAGAGCACGCGCATGGGCCAGGCCTAGCGCAGGGGCAGCAGCGGCTGCGGTTGCGTGTCGGCCAGGCGCAGCACGTCGAAGCTCACGCAGGCCGAAGCCGGGTCGGCCGGCGAGCCGCCCAGGCCGATGCTGCCGCTGCCGTGCAGCGTGCAGCCACCGCGGCGCAGGCTGACGATCTCGCCGTCGTTGAAGCGCACGTAGGTGCCGTTGTAGGACAGGTCGGTGAGCTGGAAGCTGCCGCTGTGCCAGTCGAGCCGCGCGTGCGAACGCGAGACCCGCGCGTCGTCCACGCAGAAGGCCACCTGCGGGCTGCGGCCCAGCACCACGGGCATCTGCGCCGCGCCGAAGACACGCTGCTGGCCGCCCCACATCAGGCGCAGGCCGTCGGGCTCGCGCACCTCGGTCACGTCGCCGAACTGCGTGGGCGCCACGTCCAGCGCGCCGCGGCGGCCGCCCATCACGTGCACCTGCACCGGCTCGACGCGGCCGCGCAGCACCAGGCGATCGAGGTTGCGGAAGCGCAGCTTCATCTCGGTGGCCAGGCCCACCATCACCTCGGCGGTGATGAGCGTCTCGTTGTCGCCGGCATGATCGAGCAAACGCGCGGCCACGTTCACGGCGTCGCCGAAACAGTCGCCGGCCATCTCCACCACCTCGCCACGCGCCGCAGCCACCTGCAGGCGCAGGCCGCGCAAGCCCGAGGAGGCACCGCGCTCGCTGCCGCGCGTGACCATGCCTTCCAGCACGTCGTGCATCTGCAGCGCGGCCTGCACGGCCGCCGGCGGTTGGTCGAACACCGCCATCAGCCCGTCGCCCAGGGTCTTGACGACATGGCCGCCGTTGCCCGCCACCGGGCCGCCCAGGGCATTGACGCAATGCGTCACCACCGAAGTGGCCTCGGCATTGCCCAGGGTCTCGTACAGGCCCGTGCTGCCGCGCAGGTCGGCGAACAGCACGGTGCGGTCCGAGATACGGGTCATCGCCGCTTGCCGCCTGCGATCAGAGGTTGTCGAGGTAGGTGCGCAGCTTGTCGCTGCGGCTCGGGTGCTTGAGCTTGCGGATGGCCTTGGCCTCGATCTGGCGGATGCGCTCGCGCGTCACGTCGAACTGCTTGCCCACTTCTTCCAGCGTGTGGTCGGTGCTCATTTCGATGCCGAAGCGCATGCGCAGCACCTTGGCTTCACGCGGGGTCAGGCTGTCCAGGATGTCCTTCACCACGTCGCGCAGGCCGGCCTGCATGGCGGCCTCGATAGGCGCGGTGTTGTTGGTGTCCTCGATGAAGTCGCCCAGGTGCGAATCGTCGTCGTCGCCGATCGGCGTTTCCATGGAGATCGGCTCTTTGGCGATCTTCATGATCTTGCGGATCTTGTCTTCCGGGATTTCCATCTTCTCGGCCAGCGTCGGGGCATCCGGCTCGTAGCCGAACTCCTGCAGGTGCTGGCGCGAGATGCGGTTCATCTTGTTGATGGTCTCGATCATGTGCACCGGGATGCGGATGGTGCGCGCCTGGTCGGCGATCGAGCGCGTGATGGCCTGGCGGATCCACCACGTGGCGTAGGTCGAGAACTTGTAGCCGCGGCGGTATTCGAACTTGTCCACCGCCTTCATCAGGCCGATGTTGCCTTCCTGGATGAGGTCGAGGAACTGCAGGCCGCGGTTGGTGTACTTCTTGGCGATGCTGATGACCAGGCGCAGGTTGGCCTCGATCATTTCCTTCTTCGCGTCGCGGCTGGCCTTTTCGCCCTCGTTCATCCGCTTGTTGATGAGCTTCAGGTCTTCCAGCGGCACCACGGCACGGCTCTGCAGGTCGGTCAGCTTGGTCTGCAGTTCCTGCACGGCGGGCAGGTTGCGCTGCAATACCGGGCTGTAGGGCTTGCCCGCTGCAATCTCCTTCTCGGCCCACTTCAGGTTCATCACGTTGGGCGGAAAGTTCTTGATGAAGTGGTCTTGCGGCATGCCGCACTTGTCGACCACGATCTTGCGGATCTCGCGCTCATAACGGCGCACGTCGTCCACCTGGCTGCGCAGGATGTGGCACAGCTTCTCGATGGTCTTGACGGTGAAGCGGATCGTCATCAGGTCGTCGCTGATGGCGTGCTGCGCTTTGTTGTAGGCCGGGCTCTTGTAGCCTTCCTTCTCGTAGGCCTTGCGCATGCGGTCGAAGTGGCCGCGCAGGGCCTCGAACTTCTCCAGCGCCTGCTTCTTCAGCTCTTCGAGCTTCTTCGTCAGCGCCTTGCTGCCGCCGGCGCCGTCGTCATCGTCTTCTTCGTCGAACTCGTCGAAGTCTTCTTCGGCCACGTAGTCGTCGGCCTCGTCGCTGCTGATGAAGCCGTCGACCACTTCAGAGATCTGCATCTCGCCGGCCGCGATCTTGTCGGCCATCGACAGGATCTCGGCGATGGTGGTGGGCGATGCGCTGATCGCCAGCATCATGGCCTGCAGGCCGCCTTCGATGCGCTTGGCGATCTCGATCTCGCCCTCACGCGTGAGCAGCTCCACCGTGCCCATTTCGCGCATGTACATGCGCACCGGGTCGGTGGTACGGCCGAACTCGCTGTCCACGGTGGACAGCGCGGCTTCGGCGGCTTCTTCGGCTTCTTCTTCCGTGGCGGTGGTGGCACCACCGCCGGCCACCAGCAGCGTGGCGGCGTCGGGCGCCTGCTCGTACACGGCGATGCCCATGTCGTTGAGCATCGAGACGATGGCTTCCAGGATTTCTTCGTTGACCAGCTTCTCGGGCAGGTGGTCGTTGATTTCCTGGTGCGTGAGGAAGCCGCGCGTCTTGCCCATCTTGATGAGCGTCTTCAGCTCCTGGCGGCGCTTGGTGGCTTCTTCTTCGGTGAGCGCGGTCTCTTCGAGGCCGAACTCGCGCATCAGCGCGCGCTCCTTCGCGCGCGACACCTTCATGCGCAGCGGCTTCGCCTTGACGACCTTTTCGCCATCGCCGCTTTCAGCACCTTCGGCGCCGTCGGTTTCCGCTTCGGTTTCGGGGTCGGCTTCGCCTTCGAGTTCGGCGTCGATGTCGGCCAGGTCCACGTCTTCTTCGGGGGCGGCCTTGGCCTCGGCGCCCTTCTTGCCCTTGGCTGCGGTTTTCGCAGCGGCCTTGGCCGCGGGCTTCGTGTCCTTGCCCGCCTTGGCTGCCTTGGGCTCGGCCTTGGCCGGGGCCGCCTTGGTGGCCTTGGCCGTTTCAGCCTTGGCTTCCGCCGCCGCCTTCGGCTTGGCAGCCGGTGCCGGCGCCGCAGCGGTCTTCGCAGCCTTGGTGGCCTTGTCGGCAGCAGGTTCGGCGGCGGTCTTGGCGGCGGGCTTCTTGGCGGTCATGCGTTTCCTTGGTGCGTGAGAGGCGTCTGTCGCGGAGCGGGCCCTGGTGCCCAGCGTTGCCCGTCAGGCTCCGGCGGCGGGTCGGCAGCCGTGCCACGGCAACTCGTCAAAACGGCAGCGGGCCGTGTGGCGGGTTCGACGGGCGGGTTCGGCTGGCGGTGCCTGGAACGAGGGGGCGCTGGGGCGGCGCGGAGGGCGCCTGCGCGGCAAACCGCGGATTATACCCAGCCACCCTCGGTGGCGCTCGATCTGCGGGGCGCGTTTGGTGGGGCCCGCAGGCCCTGCAGGCGGCGCCGCTTCAGCCGCCAGAGGCCGCCAGCGCCGCCTTCAGGCGGGCGATCTGCTCGTGCAGCGCGCGCAGGCGCTGCAGGTCTTCCGCGGTGGTGGCGCCGGCTTCCACCAGGGCCTGGGCCTGCTGACCGAGGTGCTCCACCCACAGCCGCTGCAGCACGCGCTGCAGGTCTTCAAAACCCTGTTCCTCATCGGCCGCGGCGCTGGCCACCCAGCCCCGGGCGGTGTCGGCCCAGCTTTCAGGCGCCAGGGCCTCGTCCAGCGCGGCCCAGGTCTGCGGGCCGTGTTCGGTGAGTTGCCGCTCCAACCAGGCCACCGCCTCGCCGTGTGCGCCACCAAAGCCGTGCAGCAGCTCGTGGTCAGCGGGTGAGAGGCGTTCCCACCAATCGCTGTGGCGCAGCAGCAGGCGCAGCGCCAGGTCGGCCGGCCCGGCCGGCGCGCGGCGGCCGGCCCGGCGCAACGGCGCCTGCAGCGGCGGCGGGCCGCTGCGCGGGCGCTGCGGCGGCGCTGGCGCGGCGGCGCTGCCCCACAGCGATGACAGGTCGGCCAGCTCCAGCTGCGCTTGCCGCGCCAGCTCGGGCAGCAGCTGGCGCTTGAGCGCGCCGTCGGGCAGCGCCATCCACAGCGGCTTAGCCTGCGCCAGCATGCGCGCGCGGCCCTCGGCGCTGGAAAGATCGGCGTCTTCCGCGGCCAGCTCGATGAGCTGGCGCGACAGCGGCACCGCCTGCACCACCTGCTGCTCGAAGGCCGCGGGGCCGAGCTCGCGCACGTAGCTGTCGGGGTCGTGCTCGGGCGGCAGGAAGAGGAACTTCACGCTGCGCAAGTCGGTGGCGTGGGGCAGGGCGGCTTCCAGCGCACGCGCGGCGGCGCGGCGGCCGGCCTTGTCGCCGTCGAAGCTGAAGACCACGCTGTCGGTGAAGCGGAAGAGCTTCTGCATGTGCTCGGGCGTGCAGGCCGTGCCCAGCGTGGCCACGGCGTTGGCAAAGCCGCTTTGCGCCAGGGCCACCACGTCCATGTAGCCCTCCACCACCAGCGCGTAGCCCTTGTCGCGCAGCGCCTGGCGTGCCTCGAACAGGCCGTAGAGCTCACGCCCCTTGCTGAACACCGGCGTTTCCGGTGAGTTCATGTACTTGGGCTTGCTGTCGTCGAGCACGCGCCCGCCGAAGCCGATGACCTTGCCGTCGACACCGCGGATGGGGAACATCACGCGCTCGCGGAACCAGTCGTAGCGGCTGCCTTCGCTGGCGCCGCCGGCGGCCTGGCTGCCGCTGTCTTCGCCTTCACGCAGGCGCACCAGGCCGGCTTCTTCGAGCAGCGGGTCGTCGTAGTTCGGAAACACGCCGGCCAGCGTGCGCCAGCCCGGCGGTGTATAGCCGAGGCCGAAACGCGCCGCGATCACGCCGGTGAGGCCGCGCTTCTTGAGGTAATCGATGGCGCGCGGATGGGCCTTGAGTTGGCTGCGGTAGAAATCGGCCGCGCGCTGCAGCACATCCCCCAGCGAGAGGCGGCGTTCGCGCAACGTATCGCGCTTCTGGCGCTCTTCGGGGCTGACCTGCTCTTCGGGCACCGCCAGGCCCACGCCTTGCGCCAGATCACGCACGGCCTCGACAAAACTCAGGCCCAGGTGCTCCGTGAGAAAGCGGATGGCATCGCCGCTGGCACCGCAGCCGAAGCAGTAATAAAACTGCTTGGACGGGCTCACCGAGAAGCTCGGCGATTTTTCGCCGTGGAAGGGGCACAGCCCCATGAAGTTGGCGCCGCCGCGCTTGAGCTCGACGTGGCGGCCGACCACGTCGACGACATCGACGCGGGACAGCAGTTCTTGCAGAAAACCGGCAGGGATCACTCGGCGAGCCTAGCCAGCGCCTGCCGTGGCCGTGGCCGGCAGGATGCCGCTGTAGCCGCGCACCCAGGCCGCCACCTCTTCCACCGGCATGGGCGCGGCGATGCCCGTGCCCTGGCCGATGCGGCAACCCAGCTCCAGCAACGTGCGCGCCTGCGCCGCGTGTTCCACGCCCTCGGCCACCACGGTGCAGCCGAAGGTGCGCGCCAGGCCGATCACGCCTTCGACGATGGCGCGGTCTTGCGTGTCGTCCAGCATGTGGTGCACGAAGCTGCGGTCGATCTTCAGCACGTCCACCGGCAGGCGCTTCAGGTAGGCCAGCGTCGAGTAGCCGGTGCCGAAATCGTCGAGCGCGAACTTCACGCCGGCGGCCTGGCAGCGCGCCACCAGCGCCGAGGTGGCCTCGATGTCGGCATGGGCCACGGTCTCCAGCATTTCCAGCTCCAGGTGCGGGGCCAGTGGCTCGGCGTGGCGCGCCAGCAGTTCGGTCAGGCGCTGCGCAAAGTCGGGCTCTTGCAGGTGGCGCGCCGAGACGTTGACGCTGACCGAAAAATCGAAGCCGTCACGCCGCCAGCTGGCCAGGTGTTCGAGTGCGCGCGAAAGCACCCAGTCGCCCACGCTGGACGACAGCCCCGTGGTCTCGATCAAGGGCAGAAACTGCAGCGGCGCCACCAGGCCTTGCTGCGGATGCTCCCAGCGCAGCAGGGCCTCGAAACCGAGCACGCGGCCGCTGGCCATGTCGACCTTGGGTTGGTAGAAGAGCACGAACTCCTGCTGGTCCAGCGCCTCCTGGATGCGGCCGATGGCCATCACACGTTGCTCGGTGCGGCGGCGGTGTTCGGGGTCGAAGAAGAGGTAGCCGTTGCGGCCGGCCTGCTTGGCGCCGTACATCGCGTGGTCGGCATGGCGCAGCAGGGTGTCGGCGTCGCTGCGGTCGATGGGGTAGACCGTGGCGCCCATGCTGGCGGTGATCTGCACGGGCTCGTGCGTGGGGTCGACAACGTAAGGCTGCGACACCACGCGCAGCACACGTTCCACGGCCAGGCGGGCTTCTTCCAGCGTGCCGGCGCGCAGCAGCATCACGAACTCGTCGCCGCCCAGGCGCGCGGCGATGTCGGTCCAGTGCTCGCGGCTGCGCAAGGCGCTGCGCAGGCGTTCGGCCAGTTCCGCCAGCAGGCGGTCGCCGGCGGCGTGGCCGTGGCGGTCGTTGACGGGCTTGAAACGGTCGAGGTCGAGGTAACACACGACGAGCAGGTAGCCGTCGCGGTCGGCCGCGCGCATGGCCTCGTCCATCAGCGCCGACAGCCGTGTGCGGTTGGGCAGGCGCGTGAGCTCGTCGAAGTGGGCCTGGCGTTCGAGCTGGTCGCGCTGGTTGTGCTGCTCGGTCACGTCGCTGATCACCAGCACGTGGTAGCGACGCGGGTCGCTGCTGCCGGCCGGCGCCGGCACGGTGCTGATGGTGGCGTGCAGCATGCAGGGCGTGCCGTCGCGGCGGCGGTCGAGCAGCTCGCCGCGCCAATGGCCATGGTCGCGCAGGCTGGCCCACATCGCCGCGCGCTGGGCACGCGCCAGCGGGTCTTCGGGCGCCGGGCGCAGCAGCGAGGGCACGGTGCCGATGATCTCGTCGCGCGGCACGCCCAAGATCTGCGTATAGGCCGGGTTCACGTCGAGCGCGCGCAGATCGGGGTCGGTGATGAGCAAGCCCTCGTGCAGGTGCTGGAAGAGGCTGGCCGACAGGCGCTGGCGTTCCAGGGCCTCGCGTTTGTCCTGCATGTCGGCCAGCGTGGCCAGCAGGCGCAGGGGGTGGCCGGCGCCGTCGCGCTCGATGACCATCAGCGTCACCTCGGCCCAGCGCCAGCCGCCGCCGGCCGCCGGCACGCGCAACTCCAGCTCGCGCCGGCCCGCGCTGCCGCTGCTGAGGGCCTGCACGGCTTCGTCGAGCAAGGGCTGGTCTTCGGGGTGCAGCCGCTGGCGCCAGGCCGCGGGCGTCCACGCCGGGGTGCTGTGGCCGCTGAGCGTGCGCCATGCGGCCGACGCAAAACTCTCGCCGCTGTCGAGGTGCCAGTCGGCCACGCCCAGGCGCGAGCCGTCCAGTGCCCATTCCCAGCGCTGCGAGCGGCCGCGCCACTGCACCGTGGCAGCGTGGGTCAGCAGTACCAGGGCCAGCAGCCCGGTCAGCCAGATGGCCAGCACGGTGTGGGCCGCAGCCGCCGGCCAGGCGTGCAGGCCGTGCCCAGCCTCGGCGGCGCCGGGGCCGAGGCCGCCGGCCGCCAGCACGCCGACGAGCAGCACGCCGCAACTCGCCCAGGTGAACTGTTCGCGCAGCGCCAGCAAGGCCAGCAGCAGCGGCGCACCGACCAGGCCGGCGGCCAGCATCGCCGGCGCGCGGGCGCCGGTCGCCCACACCACCAGTACGGCCGCTGCGGCGAGCAGCAGCAGCCCGGTGGCGCTGCGCCAGCCGGGCAGCACACGCTGCGGGGTGTTGAGCAGGCTGCGGTCCAGCGCGAGGGCCGCTGCGGTGGCCGCCAAGGTACCCAGGCTCATCGTGACCCAGCCCACGCCGGTCTGTGTGGCCCAGGTTGCCGTGCGGCCGATGTCCGAGCCCGGCCCCGACAGCACGCCCAGCCAGGCTGCGGTGACCAGCGCTACGGGCGGCGCCACCACGGCCAGCGCGACGCTGACCAGCGCCGCGACGTCGTGCGCGCGGTCCAGTCGGATGTCGAAGCGCAGGTGGCGCAGCACCAGCCAGCCGGCGGTGGTGCCGGCCGCAACGGCCGCCGTGCAAAGGAAACTCAGCAAGGGCGGCTGGCCCAGGCTGAGCAGGGCCATCAGCAGGCCGATCAGGCTGCCCAGCCAGGCTGCCACGCCGCCGCGCCAGCGGGCCGCCAGCGCCAGCCCGGCGGGCAGGGCCGCGGCCGACCAGGGCGCCAGCGCAGGAGACGCGAACGCGCCGGCATAGGCCAGCACCAGCGCCGCCAGGCTGAGGCTGCCGCCGCGCACCAGGGCCAGCGCACGCGCATGCCAGGCCGCCACGCGCAGCGGCAGCGGGGCGGCTTCGCGGGGACCGAAGGTGGGGTGTTCGTTCAAGGGAGGCGGGGGCCGGCCTGGGCCCCAGGCGGTATCGGCCGCGGTGGCCCTGCCGGCCGGCGCCGGATCAGACCGCGAAATCCGACAGCTGGGCGCCGCCGGCCAGCGCCGCCGTCAACCACTTGGGCTTGAGGCCGCGGCCGCTCCAGGTGTCGCCGGTGGCCGGGTTGCGAAACTTGGCAGCGACCTTGCTGCTGACCTTTTTGGCCGGCGCCAGCGGCCGCGGCGCGCCAATGTCGGCGAGGGTCAAACCGTATTCGGCCATCAGCGCCTTGACTTTGTTGATGGCGTCGCCGCGTTGTTCACGCTGGAAATCGGCAATCTGGCGCTCGAGCGCTGCTTTTTGCGCCAGCAATTGATTCAGGGTGTCTTGGGCCATGGTTGAGAACTCCGCTCGGTTGGGGACGCTGGAATATACGCGGCCGGGGCGTGACAGCCGCCGTGGATATTCCGGGGTGCATATTCTGGGCTGGTGCTGCCAGAAAATCAGGCGGCCGGCGGCACATAACCCGCCGGCTTGTCTGCATCGCCCCCGAAGAGGAACTGCTCCATCTGCCGCGCCAGATACTGCCGGGCGCGGGCATCGGCCAGATTCAGGCGGTTTTCATTGACGAGCATCGTCTGGTGCTTCTTCCAGGCCTCGAACGCTTCTTTGCTGATGTTGTCGTAGATGCGTTTGCCGAGGTCGCCGGGGTAGGGCGAAAACCCCAGGCCTTCGGCTTCCTTCTTGAGATATACACATTGCACCATGCGGGCCATGAGAGGGTCTTCCTTCAGAGTTTCTTGACCAGCACCTGCGAGCGCCGGTCCCAGTTGTATTTGCGTTTGCGCGCTTCCGGCAACCATTCCGGGTCGACGGGCGTGAAACCGCGTTTGATGAACCAGTGCATCGTGCGCGTGGTGAGCACGAAGATGCTGTCGAAACCCCCGGCGCGCGCGCGTTGCTCGATGCGCTTGAGCAGCCTTTCGCCGTCGCCCTGGCCCTGGCTCAGCGGCGAGACGGTCAGTGCCGCCATTTCGGCGGTTCTGGCTTCGGGGTAGGGGTAAAGCGCGGCGCAGCCGAAGATGATGCCGTCGTGCTCGACCACGCTGTAGTAGCTGATGTCGCGTTCGATCTCGGTGCGCTCGCGGCGCACCAGCGTGCCGTCGCGCTCGAAGGGTTCGATGAGCTGCAGGATGCCGCCGACATCGTCGCTGGTGGCTTCACGCAGGCTCTCCAGCTTTTCGTCCACCACCATCGTGCCCACGCCATCGTGCGTGAACACCTCCAGCAGCAGCGCGCCGTCGGTGGCGTAGGGCAGGATGTGGCTGCGCTCCACGCCCGCCTCGCAGGCCTTCACGCAGTGCTGCAGATAAAACGCGGTGTCGGTGGGCAGCGTGGGCGCGGGCAGGGCGGCCAGCAGTCGCTTGGCATCCACCAGCGCGAGCTCGGTGTCGATGCTGCTCTCGGCGTCGGCCTGGTCTTCGCGGATGCCCGGCATCTCGGTCATGAAGACCAGCTTGTCGGCCTGCAGAGCGATGGCGGTGGCCGTGGCCACGTCTTCCATCGTCAGGTTGAAGGCCTCGCCCGTGGGGCTGAAGCCGAAGGGCGACAGCAGCACCAGCGCGCCGATGTCGATGGCGCGGCGGATGGCCAGCGAATCGACACGCCGCACGAGGCCGCTGTGGATGAAATCAATGCCGTCGACGATGCCCACCGGCCGCGCCGTGAGGAAGTTGCCCGAGACCACGCGCACCGTGGCATTGGCCATGGGCGTGTTGGGCAGGCCCTGGCTGAAGGCGGCCTCGATCTCGAAACGCAGCTGGCCGGCGGCTTCTTGCGCGGCGTCGAGCGCCACCGGGTCGGTGATGCGGATGCCGCGGTGGTAGCGCGAGACATGGCCCTTGGCGGCGAGCTGTTCGGTCACCTGCGGGCGAAAGCCGTGCACCAGCACGAGCTTGATGCCCATGGCGTGCAGGATGGCCAGGTCTTGCACGAAGGTGTTGAGCTTGCCGGCCGCAATGGCCTCGCCGGCCAGCGCCACCACGAAGGTCTTGCCGCGGTAGGCGTGGATGTAGGGCGCCACGGCGCGGAACCACGGAACGAAGGTGTGCGGGAAGACGAGGCTCATGGGGGGGTCGACAGCAGGGGGTCGACAAGTCGCTTCATTGTGCCGCAGCATCGCCGGCCGACCCTTCCCGCAACCCGGAACCGGAGCCCACGATGGACCTCTACAAAACCCACGGTGCTTTCAGCTGGAGCGAACTGACCACGCCCGACCCGGCCGCTGCCTCCACGTTCTATGGCGCGCTCTTCGGCTGGTCGGTCAAGGACCCCGACCCGAACATGGGCGACTACCGCGTGGCTTCGGTGGGCGAGGCCATGGTGGCCGGCATCACCGCACCCTTTCCGGGCTCGCCGCCGGCCCCGCCGCACTGGGGCGTCTACGTCACGGTGGACAACGCCGACGCCAGCGCAGCCAAGTGCGAGGCCCTGGGCGGCAAGACCCTGGTGCCGCCCATGGACGTGCCCACAGTCGGCCGCATGGCCGTGCTGCAGGACCCGCAAGGCGCGGTGTTCTGCGTGATGACTTACGCCGAGGCCTGAGCCCGCGCGTGCCGGGCCGGCGCGGAGATAATCCGCGGCCCGTGAACCCGCCCTCCAAGCCGGCCCCGGCCCTGCGCGCGAACCCCCGCGTGCCGCCGCGGCCCATCCCGCCCATCACCTACCCTGAAACGCTGCCGGTCTCGGCCCGGCGCGAGGAGATTGCGCGCGCCATCCGCGATCACCAGGTGGTGATCGTCTGCGGCGAAACCGGCTCGGGCAAGACGACGCAGCTGCCCAAGATCTGCCTGGAACTTGGCCGCGGCCTCGGCGCGGGCGGCACCGGCCTCATCGGCCACACGCAGCCGCGCCGCATCGCGGCCAGCAGCGTGGCCAAGCGCATCGCCGAAGAGCTGAACAGCCCGCTCGGCGACGTGGTGGGCTACAAGGTGCGCTTCCAGGACCGCCTGCAGCCGGGCGCCAGCGTCAAGCTGATGACTGACGGCATCTTGCTGGCCGAAACCGAGCGCGACCCGCTGCTGCGCGGCTACGACACGATCATCATCGACGAGGCGCACGAACGCAGCCTCAACATCGATTTCCTGCTGGGGTACCTGAAGCAGCTGCTGCCGAAGCGGCCCGACCTCAAAGTGATCGTCACCTCGGCCACCATCGATGCCGAGCGCTTCGCGAACCACTTCGCCAGCCGCCAAGGCCCGGCGCCGGTGATCATGGTCAGCGGCCGGCTCTTCCCGGTGGAGCAGCGCTGGCGGCCCTACGAAGAATCGCGCGAGTTCGACCTCGACAACGCCATCGCCGAGGCGGTGGATGAGCTGTGGCGGATCGCGCCGGGCGACATCCTCGTTTTTCTGCCGGGTGAGCGCGAGATCCGCGAGGCCGCCGACCACCTGCGCCGCCACCTGCTGCAACATGCCAAGGGCGGGCCTTTGCCCGAGGTGCTGCCGCTCTTTGCGCGCCTGAGCCAGCAGGAACAAGACCGCGTCTTCGAAGCCGGCAACGGCCGGCGCATCGTGCTGGCCACCAACGTGGCCGAGACCTCGCTGACGGTGCCCGGCATCCGCTACGTCATCGACGCTGGCACGGCACGCGTGAAGCGTTACAGCTGGCGCAACAAGGTCGAGCAGCTGCAGATCGAAGCCATCAGCCAGGCCGCGGCGAGCCAGCGCGCGGGCCGCTGCGGGCGTGTGGCCAACGGCGTGTGCATCCGTCTTTATGGCGAAGACGATTTCAAGGGCCGGCCGCGTTTCACCGACCCCGAGATCCTGCGCAGCAGCCTGGCGGGTGTGATCCTGCGCATGAAGGCGTTGCGCCTGGGCACGGTAGAGAACTTCCCCTTCGTCGAGCCGCCGCCTGGCAAGGCGATAGCCGACGGCTACGCGCTGCTGGCCGAGCTGGGCGCGGTGGACGACGACAACGAGCTCACGCCCATCGGCGTGGAACTCAGCCGCCTGCCGCTGGACCCGCGCGTGGGCCGCATGATCCTGGAGGCGCGCAAGCACCAGGCGCTGAGCGAGGTGCTGGTGATCGCCGCCGCGCTGAGTGGGCAAGACGTGCGCGACCGCCCCCAAGACCGCGCGCAACTCGCTGACGAACGCCACAAGCCCTTCGACGACGAGCGCAGCGAGTTCATGGGCACGCTGAAGCTGTGGAAGTGGATCGAAGAGGGGCGCGGCACGCACGGCCACGCGCAGCAGCGCGAGGCGAAGGTCGACAGCCACAAGCTCACCAACCGCCAGCAGGAGCAGCGGCTGCGCGACGCCTTCATCAGCCCGCGCCGTGTGCGCGAGTGGCGCGACATCCACAGCCAGCTGCTGACGGTGGTGGCCGAACACGGCTGGCGCCTGAACGAAGCGCCGGCCACCTACGAGCAGGTACACCTCTCGTTGCTGGCGGGCCTGCTGGGCAACATCGGCTGCAAGAGCGACGACGAAGACTGGTACCTCGGTGCACGCGGCATCAAGTTCTGGCGCCACCCGGGCGTGAACCTGAGCAAGAAGCCCGGGCGCTGGATCGTCGCGGCCGAACTCGTGGAGACCACGCGCCTCTTCGGCCGCGGCGTGGCGGCCATCGAGCCGCAGTGGATACCGCCCCTGGCCGGCCACCTGCTGAAAACCCAGCTGCTGGAGCCACACTGGGAGAAAAAGGCCGCCGAGGTGGTGGCGCTGGAGCGTGCCACGCTCTACGGCATCGTCATCTACAACAACCGCAAGGTGAACTACGGGCGCATCGACCCGGTGGCGGCGCGCGAGATCTTCATCCGCGAGGCGCTGGTGGGCGACGAGTGGGAAACGCGCTTGCCCTTCCTGGCGCACAACCGCAAGCTCATCGCGCAGGTGCAGGAGCTGGAGCACAAGGCCCGCCGGCAAGACGTGCTGGTGGACGACGAACTCATCCACGCCTTCTACGACCAGCTCCTGCCCAAAGACGTGTGCAGCGGCGCGGGCCTGGAGCGTTGGTACCGTGAAGAGAGCAAAAAACAGCCAAAGCTGCTGCAGCTGACCCGCGAAGAGCTGATGCGCCACGAAGCCGCGGGCATCACCACCGACAGCTTCCCGAAAACTATTCGCCTGGGCGGTATCGACTGCACGGCCACCTATTTGCACGAACCGGGCGATGCCAAAGACGGCGTGACGGTGGCCGTGCCCATCTACGCGCTGAACCAGGTGAACGACGAGCGCTGCGAATGGCTGGTGCCCGGCATGCTGCACGCGAAGGTGCTGGCCTTGTGCAAGACGCTGCACCAGCGCCCGCGCTCGCGCCTGGTGCCGCTGCCGGATTACGCCGCCGAGTTCTGCGAGCTCAGCCCCTTCGGCCAGGGCAGCCTGATGGACGTGCTGCTGAAGGCCGTGCGCGAACGCACGCAGATCACCGTGCAGCGCAACGATTTCAAGCTGGAACAGCTGAGCCCGCACCTGTTCATGAACTTCCGTGTGGTCGATGAACACGGCCGGCAGCTCGGCATGGGGCGCGACCTGGCGCACCTGAAGGCCGAGCTGGGCGGGCTGGCACGCACGGCTTTCCAGGCGCTGGCGGTGTTGAAAAAGGCGGCGGCGCCGGCTGCCCCTGCGGCCACGGCGGCGCCCACCGCGGCAGCAGCGCCGGTTTCACGCGGCGTCAGCGCCACCGTGGCGCCGCCGCCGGCCCCCGTGCCGGCCGCCGCCGCGAAGCACACCACCTGGGCCTTCGGCGAACTGCCCGAGCTGATGGAAGTGCGGCGCGGCGCGCAGACGCTGATCGGCTTTCCGGCGCTGCTGGACAAAGGCACGCATGTCGAGATCGAGGTCTTCGACGAGCCCGAGGCCGCCGCCACCCAGCATCGCGCCGGGCTGCGCCGCCTGGTGGCGCTGCAGATCAAGGAGCCGCTGAAGTACCTGGAGAAGAACATCCCCGGGCTCACGGCCATGGGCGGCGCCTACCTGAGCCTGGGCACGCTGGAAGAGCTGCGCCAGCAGATCATCGACCTGGCCGTGGACCGCGCTTTCCTGGCCGACCCGCTGCCCAGCGACGAGCGCAGCTTCAACCACCGCGTGGCAGAAGGCCGCACGCGCCTGAACCTGATTGCCGCCGAAGTGGCGCGCCAGGCCGGCGTGGTGTTGGCCGAACACGCCGCCGCGCAGCGCAAGCTGAAAGACAGCAAACCCCCGCGCGAGGTGGCCGACGACATCGCCGGCCAGTTGCAGCGCCTGGTGGGCAAACGTTTCCTGATGGACACCGATTGGGCCGCGCTGCAGCACCTGCCGCGTTACCTGAAGGCCGTGGTGCTGCGCCTGGACAAGCACCGCGCCGACCCTGCGCGCGATGCCACCCGGCTGGCCGAACTGCGCCCGCTGCAGCAGCGCTGGCAGCGCAAGCTGGCCGACCTGCGCGGTGCGCCCCACGCGCGGCTGGACGAGTACCGCTGGCTGCTGGAAGAGCTGCGCGTGAGCCTGTTTGCGCAGGAGTTGCGCACGCCGCAGCCCGTCAGCGTGAAGCGCCTGGACAAGGCCTGGGCGCAGATCGAGGCGTGAGGGGTCGCGCGCCGCGGGCCGCCTGTTCGGGCTGTGGACCGGGGCCGTCGACCGAGGCCGTTCGCCGAGCTTTGCGCAGGGTCAAAGCGTTCTGCGAATCATTCGCATTAACATGCGCACCTTCTCTGGCTATGGCGGCGCCGCCGCAAGCAACCATGTTTTTTGCCCGTTCTGTCGCCCGCTCTTTGTTCCGCCTGGCCGCCGCCACGCTGGCCATGGCCGCCCTTGCGCCCGCTGCGCAAGCCCAGGAGAAGGTGCTCAACCTCTACAGCGCCCGCCACTACCAGACCGACGAAGCGCTCTACGAAAACTTCACCAAGGCCACGGGCGTGCGCATCAACCGCGTGGAGGCCGACGACGCCGGCATCCTGGCGCGGCTGAAGGCCGAGGGTACGGCCAGCCCGGCCGATGTCATCTTGCTGGTGGATGCGGCGCGCCTGTGGCGGGGTGAGCAGGACGGGCTGTTCCAGCCTGTGAAGTCGGCGCTGCTGGAGCAGCGCATTCCGGCGCAGTTCCGCGGCGGCGTCAGCGCGCAGGGCGCGCAGTGGTTCGGCATCTCCACGCGCGGCCGCGTGGTGGTCTACGACAAGAGCCGGCTGAAGGCCGCGGATGTCGACAGCTACGAAAAGCTCGCAGCCCCCGCGCTGAAGGGCCAGCTCTGCGTGCGCAGCGGTTCGCACCCCTACAACCTCAGCCTCTTCGGCAGCATGCTCGAGCACCTGGGCGCCGCCGGCACCGAGGCCTGGCTGCAGGGCCTGGTGGCCAACATGGCGCGCCAGCCCAAGGGCGGCGATACCGACCAGATCAAGGGCGTGGCCAGCGGCGAATGCGGCGTGGCCATCACCAACAGCTACTACTTCGCGCGCATGGCCCGTTCGAACAAGCCCGAAGACCGCGCCGTGGTCGAGAAGGTGGGCCTGGTGTTCCCCAACCAGGCCAGCTGGGGCACGCACGTCAACATCGCCGGCGCGGCCGTGGCCAGGAACGCCAAGAACCGCGAAGCCGCGGTGCAGTTCCTCGAGTATTTGGCCAGCGACAGCGCGCAGCGCTATTTCGCCGACGGCAACAACGAGTACCCGGTGGTGGCCTCGGTGCCGGCCAACGCGGCGCTCACGGCGCTGGGCCGCTTCAAGGCCGAGACGGTGCCCATTGCCAAGGTCGGCGCCAACACGGCCCAAGTGCAGCAGATGCTCGACCGCGTCGGCTTCAAGTGAAACGCCGCTGAGGCCACGGCCGGAAGGCGGGCGGCGCCGCCCCACTATCCTCGCGTCGTCACGATCGACGAGAGGAGGACGACGATGACACGCACTGCCACCTTCGTGGCCGGCCGGGCCCTGGGCCTGCTGGTCTGGGCCTGCACCACGCTCGCGGCCGCCCTGGCCCAGACGCCCCCCGCCGCGCCGCCACCGCCGGCCCCGGCCGTGCCGCCGCCCGAGCTGTTTTTCGAGCAGCCCGAGATCGGCGAGACCAAGCTCTCGCCCTCGGGCCGCTGGCTGGCGCTGGGCTCGCGCGCCGGCGGCACGCGCACAGCGCTGGTGGTCTTCGACCTGCAGACCTGGAAGCCGCTGGGCGTGGCCGCGCGCATGCGCGACGCCGACATCGACGAGTTTCACTGGGTCAACGACGAGGTGCTGGTCTTCAGCGTCATCGATCGCCAGTCGGGTGGTGGCGACCAGCGCTTCGGCGCCGGGCTCTTCAGTGTCAGCCGCAGCGGCCAGGGCCTGCGCGAACTCATCCGCACGCAGTGGGAACAAGAGGCCAGCAGCGGCCGGCTGCCTTCGCGCGCGCTGTCGCCGCGGCACAGCCTGCTGCACGTGCCGCCGGGTGGCGGTGAAGAAGTGGTGGTCGGCGAAGACCTCTACAGCGAAACCGGCCAGCCGCAGGGCATGCAAGCCAAGCGGCTGAACGTGCTGACGGGCCGCAGCACCAACCTCTCGCAAGGCCTGCCGCCGCACGTGCACACCTGGTGGTTCGAGCCCGACGGCCAGCCCCGCGCGGTGATGACGCGCCACCAGGGCCAAAGCCGCTTTTTCTGGCGCGATGCCGGCCAGGCGCAGTGGCGCCTGCTGATGGAGGCGCCGAGCTACGAGTTGCCCTGGGCGCCGCGTTTTGTCGATGCCACGGGCGCGCTGTGGGTGGTGCGCAACGCCGGGGCCGAGTCGCGCGCCCGGCTGACGCGCTTCAATTTCCAGACCGGCGCACCCGAGGCTGCGCCGGTGCTCGACACGCCCGGTTTCGACTTCACCGGCGAACTCGTCACCGAGGGCGATGGCGGCCAGGCCCTGGGCCTGCGCATCACCACCGACGCGCAGACCACGGTGTGGTTCGATGCCGGCCTGGCTGCGGTGCAGGCCGAGGTGGACCAGCGCCTGCCGGGCCTCATCAACCGCATGAGTTGCCGCCCCTGCAGCGGCCCCGAGATGGCGGTGCTGGTGCGCAGTTCTTCCGACCGCCACCCCGGCCTGATCAGCCTCTACTGGCCGGCGCAGAAACGCTGGCGTGTGCTGGGCGCCGTGCGCCCGCGGGTGGACCCGGCGCTGATGGCCACCACCGATTTCCACCGCGTGAAGGCCCGTGACGGGCTGGAGTTCCCGGTGTGGGTGACGCGCCCGGCCGGCGCCCAGGGCGCGCTGCCGGCGGTGGTGCTGGTGCACGGCGGGCCCTGGGTGCGCGGCCGCCACTGGGAATGGGAAGCCGACGCGCAGTTCCTCGCCTCGCGCGGTTACCTCGTCATCGAGCCCGAGTACCGCGGCAGCACCGGCTACGGCGAACGCCTGCATCGCGCCGGGTGGAAGCAGTTCGGCCAGGCCATGCAGGACGACATTGCCGATGCGCTGCTCTGGGCCGTGAAGAGCGGGCAGGCCGATGGGCGGCGTGTGTGCATCGCTGGCGCCAGCCACGGCGGCTACTCCACCTTGATGGGCCTCATCCGCCACCCCGAGCTTTATCGCTGCGGCGCGGCCTGGGTGGCGCCCAGCGACCCGCGTGTGCGCTACGAATGGCGCCACGACAGCGATCTCAACGACGAATCGCGCCAGTTCACCTTGCCGCTGCTGGTGGGTGACCGCGTCAAAGACGCTGCCATGCTGGATGCCGTGAGCCCGGTGCTGCATGCCGAAAAGCTGCGCGCGCCCCTGCTGCTGGCCTATGGCGGCGAAGACCGGCGTGTGCCGCTGGTGCATGGCGAACGGTTGCGCGAGGCGATGCGCAAGGTGGGCCGCGAGCCCGAGTACGTGGTCTACCTCGACGAAGGCCACGGCTGGTTGCGGCTGGAGAACCGCGTCGATTTCGCGCAGCGGCTTGAGCGTTTCCTGGCCCTCCACCTCAAGTAAGGGGAGACCCTCGGGGGGGCTGCACAGGCCTCCCTAGAATGATCGGTTCCGTCGGCCTCGGCACGCCACCCCGTGAACGAGGCCGGACTGTCGGCCACCCGCCCAGATGTGTCCCGGAGGACCTCGTGACCTTGCGTTCCGCCTTGATTGTTGGCGTTTTGCTTTTTGGCACCGGGGCCTCGCAGGGCCAGGCGCAGACCCCGCCCGCGGCGGCCAAGGCCGAGCCTGCCAAGCCCGAGGCCGCCAAGCCCGAAAACGCCGAAGCCGCGGCGGCGATGGAACGGGCGCAGCGCATGGCGGCCAACCCGATGAAGGTGATCATGAACGCCAGCCGCATCCGCCGGCGCGGCGCCGAGCCCGAGGCGGTGGCGCCCGTGGCCGATGTGGCGCGCCCGGCTGCGCGCGCGGCCGGTGTGCCGACGCCGGTGGCGACGCGCTCGCTGGCCGCCGCAGCGACGCCGGCACCGGCCCCCCCGGCGGCCGCGCCGGTGCCTGCATCGCTCGCCACCCCGAACGCGGCCCCGAACGCCGCCGCGCTGGCCGCCGCGGTGCTGGCCGAACGCGCCGCAGCGATGACCGCCGCAGACAACACCAAGGCCGCGCCGAGCTCCACCACCAACCCTGGCGCCTTGCCCGCGCCGGCCCCCGACGCGGCCAGGTCGCGGGCCGCCGCGCCCGCCGAACCGGCCCCCGCGAGTGCAGCCGCGGTGCCGCCGGTGAATGCGCCCACAGACAGGCCCACGGACAGGCCCATAGACAGGCCCACAGACAGGCCGACAGACGGACCGGCAGGTTCGCCCACAGCGGCCCCTGCCGGCAGCACCGCCCCCGCGGGCGCCCCCGTGCCACCGGGCCTTGCCACGGCCGCGCCCGTGGTGCCGCCGGCGCAGGCACCGACCGCCGCCCCGGTGCCGCGCAGCGTGGCCGCGCCGGCGCGCGCCGAGCCAGCCGCCCCGCCTGCGGCCGCAGGCCCGGTGCAGCCGCGCCTGATCAACATGGTCGAGCCCGACATCCCGGCCCGCGTGCTCATCGACGGGCCGCGTGTCACCGAGGTGGTGGCCGATCTGTTCCTGCGCGAAGACGGCACCGTGATCTCGGTGTCGCTGGTGTCATCGGTGCCGCGCAGCTGGCACCGCTACGTCATCGCCGCACTCGAGCGCTGGCGCTTCGAGACGCTGCCTTCGGCGCGCGTGCACCGCGTGCAGTTGGTCTTCGGCGAGTGAGGCGCGCCGGCCCGGCCTGCGGGCTTGCGGGTCGGCAGCCGGATTCAGGGCTGCAGCACAGCCAGCGCGCGGTCCATGCCGCCGGCCGTGATGGCGATGTGGGCCTGGGCCTGCACCTTGGGCTTGGCGTGGAAGGCGATGGCGCAGCCGGCCACGCCCATCATCGGCAGGTCGTTGGCACCGTCGCCCACGGCGATGGCCTGCGCCGGGCTGATGCCCATCAGCTCGGCCAGCTCCAGCAGCACACGGCGTTTTTCGGCCCCGTCGACCACCATGCCCCAAGGCCGCGGCACCAGCTCGCCCGTGAGGCGGCCGTCTGCCACCTGCAGCACGTTGGCGCGCGAAAAATCCAGGCCCAGGCGCTGCTGCACGCGCGCGCTGAAAAAGGTGAAACCGCCGCTGACCAGCAGCGTTTTCAGGCCGGCCGCGCGGCAGGCCTGCACAAAGGTCTCGACACCCGGGTTGAGCTGCAGGCGCTGCGTGTAGACCTCTTCCAGCGCCTGCACCGGCACGCCGCGCAGCAGCGCCAGGCGGCGGCGCAGGCTCTCGGTGTAGTCGGCGATCTCGCCGCGCATCGTCGCTTCGGTGATGGCGGCCACCTCGGCCTTGCGGCCGGCCGCTGCCGCGATCTCGTCGATGCACTCGATGTTGATCAGCGTGCTGTCCATGTCGAAGGCCACGAGCCTGAAATCGCGCAGGCGCAGCGGCGGCTGCAGGCCGCGCACGAAGAGGCCGGGCTCGAATTCGGTGGCGGGCAGGGCGGGGGCGGGGGTGGCTTCTGACATGGCGGCGCGATGCTAGTGCAAGCCTGCTGCCGGCCGGCGCTATCGTTGCGCCCGCAGCGTCGCGGCAGCCGGCCGCGACCCCCCTTGATGGCCACCGGGAGCCCGCCATGTCCTACATGCTGTTGATCGTCGAGCCCACGGGCCAGCGTGCCGCGCGCACCGAGGCCGAAGGCCGGGCGCTGTATGCGGCGATGCAGGTCTTCGGCGAGGGCCTGGCGCGCGCTGGGCGGCTGCGCGCGGTGGAATCGCTGGCTTCGCAACAGGGGGCGGTGCGGGTCACCGTGCAGGGCGGGCAGGCGCGGGTGGTCGACGGCCCTTTTGCCGAGGCCAAGGAGATGATCGGCGGCTTTTTCCTGCTGCAGAACGTCGACCGCGAGCAGGCCATCGCGCTGGCGGCCGCCTGCCCTGCGGCGCAATGGGCCACGGTGGAGGTGCGCGCGCTGGCGCCTTGTTTCGACGGCAGTGCCGCCTGAGGGCCCGCGCCCGGTTTCGACGCTGTCGAAACGGCGCGCGGTGTTTCGTCGTGTGGGGTATCGGCGCCCGTGACCTGGCAACGGCCGGCCCGAAACCACCGCCACCGCGAAAGGAAGCCCTGCCATGCGCTACATGATCATCGTGCGCGCCACCGCCGAAACCGAGGCCGCCACCTCGCCCGACCCCGACCCGGCCGTGCTGGCCGAGATGGCGGCGTACCACGAGGAATTGGCCCGCGCCGGCGTGCTGCTGGACGGCACCGGTCTGCACCCCAGCCGCAAGGGCTGGCGCATCCACTACGGCGCTGGCGAGACGCGCGTCGTCGATGGCCCCTTCGCCGAGACCAAGGAGCTCATCGCCGGCTGGACGCTGATCCAGGTGCGCAGCCGCGACGAGGCCCTGGCCTGGAGCCGGCGTTTCCCCAACCCGGTGGGCCGCGGCCGCGAGGCCGTGGTCGAGGTGCGCCAGCTCTTCGAGATGCACGAGTTCACGCCCGGCCCCGAGATCGACCGCATGCTCGCCATCGACCTGTTCAAAAAGGAGACCTGAACATGATCCGCAGCCTTTTCGTCAACCTGCCCGTGGCCGACCTGCCGCGCACCCAAGCCTTCTTCGCCGCGCTGGGCCTGGGCTTCAACGAACGCTACACCAACGAGCAGGCGGCCTGCCTGGTGGTGAACGAGCATGTCTCGTGCATGCTGCTGCAGCGGCCGTTTTTCC
Organism: uncultured beta proteobacterium; assembly: GCA_963788035.1. GTDB lineage: Bacteria > Pseudomonadota > Gammaproteobacteria > Burkholderiales > Burkholderiaceae_C > Rubrivivax. Next base: position 15,850 of record CAWBFC010000005.1, on the reverse strand, counting down.
AGGGTTTCACCAAGCTGCCGGTGGCCGACGCCACCGCCGCCACCGAGGTGCTGCTGGCGCTGCAGGTGGACAGCCGCGCCGAGGTGGACGAACTCGTCGCCAAGGCGCGCGCCGCCGGCGGCACCGTGCCCAACGACAAGCAGGACATGGGCTTCATGGTGCAGCACGGTTTTGCCGACCCCGACGGCCACCAGTGGGAGGTGTTCTACATGGACGAAGCTGCCGCGCCCGCGCAGTTCTGAACGCGCGCCGCGCTGCACCCCCGCCCCGCATGCACCACAGCGCCGTGCACCAGGCCATCGCCACCGTGTGGCGGCTGGAGTCGGCGCGCATCGTGGCCACGGTGGCGCGGCGTGTGCGCGACCTGGCGCTGGCCGAAGAGCTGGCGCAAGACGCGCTCATCGCCGCGCTGGAGCATTGGCCGCGCGAGGGCCTGCCGGCCAACCCCGCGGCCTGGCTGATGACGACCGCGCAGCACCGCGCGCTGGACCACCTGCGCCACGTGCAGATGGCGCAGGCGCGGCACGAAGACATCGCCGCCGACCGCGCCGCCCGCGGCGCCGACCAGGTGCCCGACATCGCCGAGGCGCTGGACGAGCGCCGCGACGGCCTGGACGACGACGTGCTGCGGCTGATGTTCGTGGCCTGCCACCCGCTGCTGTCGCCCGAGGCGCGGGTGGCGCTCACGCTGCGTCTGGTCGGTGGGCTCAGCACGCAGGAGATTGCGCGGGCGCACCTCGTGCCCGAGGCCACGGTGGCGCAGCGCATCGTGCGGGCGCAGCGCACGCTCACGCAGGCCGGCGTGCCTTTCGAGGTGCCGCGCGGGCCCGAGCGCGCCGCGCGCCTGGCCTCGGTGCTGGCGGTGGTGTACGCCATCTTCAACGAAGGCCACAACGCCAGCGCCGGCGACGACTGGATGCGCCCGGCGCTGTGCGACGAAGCCCTGCGCCTGGCCCGCATGCTGGCCGCGCTGGCCCCGCACGAGCCCGAGGCCCTGGGCCTGCTGGCGTTGCTGGAACTGAGCGCCGCGCGCACCCCGGCGAGGCGCGATGCCGAGGGCCGCCCCGTGCTGCTGGAGCAGCAAGACCGCCGCCGCTGGGACCGCCTGCTGCTGCGCCGGGGCCTGGCGGTGCTGGCCCAAGCCCAGGCCCAGGCCGCGGGCGACGACGGGCCTTATCTGCTGCAGGCCGCCATCGCCGCCTGCCATGCGCGCGCGCACCGCGCCGAAGACACAGACTGGCCCGCCATCGCTGCGCTGTACGCGCAGCTGGCGCAGGTGCAGCCTTCGCCGGTGGTGCAGCTCAACCGGGCCGTGGCCGTTTCGCGCGCGCAAGGCCCCGCGGCGGCGCTGGGCCTGGTGGAAGCGCTGCTGCACGAACCGGCGCTGAAAACCTACCCCTGGCTACCCGCGGTGCAGGGCGACCTGCTGGCACAACTGGGCCGCACGGCCGAGGCGCGGGCGTGTTTCGAGGCCGCCGCCCAGCACGCAGGCAATGCGCAAGACCGGGCGTTGATGCAGGCGCGCGCCGAGGCGCTGGCGCCGCGCTGAACCACGGCCCGTCCAGCGAACAGGCCTGCTTCAGGCCGCCGCCCGCACCGGCCCCAGGTGCTTGAGCAGGTCGCGCAGGTAGTGCGCGCGGTCGGCGGGCTGGCTGATCTCGCGCTCGATGCGCAGCTTGTCGTTGCCGGCGAACTTGATGACGCGGTTCTTCTGCACCAGCTCGATGATGCGCTGCGGGTCGATGGGCGCCTGCGGCCGGAAGGTGATGTTCATCAGCTTCGGCCCGGCGTCTATCTTCTGCACGCCATAGGGCTTGGCCAGCACGCGCAGGCGGTGCGTGTCGAACAGCGTCTGGCCCTGGGGCGGCAGCTTGCCGAAGCGGTCGGTGATCTCTTCCAGCAGCTTGTCGATGGTCTCGGGCTTTTCGGCCGAGGCCAGGCGTTTGTAGAGGTTCAGCCGCGTGTGCACATCGCCGCAGTAGGCGTCGGGCAGCAAGGCAGGCGCGTGCAGATTGATTTCGGTGGTGGCCCCGAAGATCCCACTGAGCGGGTTCAGCAGGTCGGGTTCCTTGCCGGCTTTCAGCGAACGCACGGCCTCGCTGAGCATGTCGTTGTAGAGCTGGAAGCCCACCTCCATCATGTTGCCGCTCTGGTGTTCGCCCAGCACCTCGCCGGCGCCGCGGATCTCCAGGTCGTGCATGGCGAGGTAGAAGCCGCTGCCCAGCTCTTCCATGTCCTGGATCGCCTGCAGCCGCAGGCCGGCCTGCTTGGTGAGGCCTTCCACGTCGGGCACCAGCAGGTAGGCGTAGGCCTGGTGGTGGCTGCGGCCCACACGCCCGCGCAGCTGGTGCAGCTGCGCCAGGCCGAACTTGTCGGCGCGGCTGATGACGATGGTGTTGGCGCTCGGCACGTCGATGCCGGTCTCGATGATGGTCGAGCACAGCAGCACGTTGTGGCGCTGCGCCACGAAATCGCGCATCACGCTTTCCAGCTCGCGCTCGGGCATCTGGCCGTGGGCGATGGCGATGCGCGCCTCGGGCAGCAGTTCCAGCAGCTTTTGCCGCCGGTTCTCGATGGTCTCCACCTCGTTGTGCAGGAAGTAGACCTGGCCACCGCGCTTGAGCTCGCGCAGCACGGCCTCGCGGATCACGCTGCTGCCCTCGCTGCGCACGAAGGTCTTGATGGCCAGGCGGCGCTGCGGCGCGGTAGCGATCACGCTGAGATCGCGCAGGCCTTCCAGCGCCATGCCCAAGGTGCGCGGGATGGGCGTGGCGGTCAGCGTCAGCACGTCCACCTCGGCGCGGAAGGCTTTCATCGCCTCTTTGTGGCGCACGCCGAAACGGTGTTCTTCGTCGATGACGAGCAAACCGAGCCGCTTGAACTTGACGTCGGGGCTGAGCAGCTTGTGGGTGCCGACCACGATGTCCACCGTGCCGTCGGTGATGCCGTCGATGGCGGCCTTCACTTCCTTGGGCGTGCGGAAGCGCGACATCTCGGCGATCTTCACCGGCCACTTGCCGAAACGGTCGACCAGGGTCTGGTAATGCTGCTCGGCCAGCAGCGTGGTGGGCGCGAGGATGGCCACCTGCTTGCCGCTCATCACCGCGACAAACGCCGCGCGCAAGGCCACTTCCGTTTTGCCGAAGCCCACGTCACCGCAGACCAGGCGGTCCATCGGCCGCGGGCTCACCATGTCCTGGATGACGGCGTGGATGGCGGCGCGCTGGTCGGCCGTCTCCTCGAAGCCGAAGGATGTGGCGAAGGCCTCGTAATCGTGCGCGCTGTAGCGGTGCGCATAACCCTCGCGTGCGGCGCGGCGGGCATACAGGTTCAAGAGCTCGGCCGCGGTGTCGCGCACCTGCTCGGCGGCCTTGCGCTTGGCCTTGTCCCACTGCGGGCTGCCCAGCTTGTGCAGCGGCGCCTCGTCGGCGCTGACGCCGGTGTAGCGGCTGATCAGGTGCAGCTGGCTCACCGGCACATACAGCGTGGCCTTGTCGGCGTATTCGAGGTGCAGGAACTCCGACAGGCCTTCGCCGAGGTCGATGTTCTTCAGCCCCTGGTAGCGGCCGATGCCGTGGTTCATGTGCACCACGGGGTCGCCGATCTTCAGCTCCGACAGGTCTTTGATGAGCGCATCGACGCTGCTGGTCTGCTCTTGCTTGCGGCGACGGCGTGCTTCGCGCGTGGTGGCGAAGAGCTCGGTCTCGGTGACGAACTGCACCGAGACACCGGCCTCGGCGTCGTGCCAGTGGAAGCCTTCGGCCAGCGGCGTGGTGGCGATGGCCACCTTCTCCGGGCCGTCGAGAAACTCTTGCAGCGTGTCGGCCGAGGGCACGCTGAGCTTGTTGTCGCGCAGCAGTTCCAGCAGGCTTTCGCGGCGGCCGTCGCTTTCGGCCACCAACAGCACGCGGTGGGCACCCAGCTTGATGTGCTGGTGCAGCTTGTGCAGCGGCTCGGTGGCGCCGCGGTCGATGCTCAGGTCGGGCAGCGGGCGTGCCCACGTGACCGCGTCAGCGGGCTCCTGCGCAGCCCTCGCGGCTTCCTTGCCGCGCAGCGCCAGCGTGGCGTGGGCTTGCGTGCGCGTGAAGAACTCTTCGGCCGGCATGAAGAGGGTGGCCGGCGGCAGGATGGGCCGCTCGGGGTCGTGCTGCAGGAAGCGGTGGCGCTCGCGCGTGTCTTTCCACCAGCCTTCCAGCGCCTCGTCCACGGCGCCGTGCAGCACGAGCGCGGCGCTTTCGCCGAGGTAATCGAAGATGGTGCCGGGGGCGTCGAAGAACAGCGGCAGGTAGTACTCGATGCCGCCGCTGGCCAGGCCCGTGTCGATGTCCTTGTAGACGCGGCAGCGGGTCGGGTCGCCCTCGATCTGCTCGCGCCAGCGCGCGCGGAAGGCCTTGCGCGCGGCCTCGTCCATCGGGAACTCGCGGCCGGGCAGCAGTCGCACCTCGGGCACGGGGTAGAGGCTGCGCTGCGAGTCAGGATCAAACGTTCGGATGCTGTCGACCTCGTCGCCGAACAGGTCCACGCGGTAGGGCACCAGGCTGCCCATGGGGAAGAGGTCGATGAGGCCGCCGCGTACCGCGTACTCGCCCGGGCTCACCACCTGGCTCACGTGCTGGTAGCCGGCCAGCGTGAGCTGGCTCCTGAGTTTGGCTTCATCCAGCCGGCTCTTCTGCTTGAACTGGAAGGTGGTGCCGGCCAGGAAGGACGGCGGCGACAGCCGCGTCAGCGCCGTGCTGGCCGGCAGCAGCACCACGTCGACCTCGCCGCTGTGGATGCGCCACAGCGTGGCCAGGCGCTCGCTGATCAGGTCTTGGTGCGGGCTGAAGGTGTCGTAGGGCAGGGTCTCCCAGTCGGGGAAGATGGCCACGCGCAAGCCCGGCGCGAAAAAAGGCAGTTCGTCGGCCAGACGCTGGGTGTCAGCGGGCTCGGCGGTGAAGATGGCCAGCAGGCGCTTGGCTTCGGCGTGGCGCTGCGCCGCGCGGGCCAGCAGCAGCGCGTCGGCGCTGCCCGTGGGGCGGGGCAGGCTGAAACGTTTGCCTGGCGCGATGTGGGGGATGTGCATGTGGCTCGCGGAAATGCTGGGAAAAGGGGCCCGTCAACGGCAGCAGCCCCGGCACGCCGCTGCGGGGCTGAAACGCAGCGGGCATGGCGGGGCTTGGATGGGGCCAATTCTAGAATCCGACCCCATGACCGAGCTTGCTGCCCGCTGTTTTGCCCTGGTGCCCTGCGCAGGTGTCGGCCTGCGGGCCGGGCAGGGCGGGCCCAAGCAGTACAGCACCGTGGCCGGCCGCAGCGTGGTGGCGCACACGCTGGCCGCGCTGGCGGCCGTGCCGCAGCTGGCGCAGACGCTGGTGGTGCTGTCGCCGGAAGACTCGCAGTTCGAAGCCCACGCCCCTGACTTTGCCGGTTGGATCACCCGCACCGGCGGCGCCACGCGTGCCGACAGCGTGGCCGCCGGCCTGCACGCGCTGCGCGCCCACGGCGTGGCCGCGCACGACTGGGTGCTGGTGCACGACGCCGCCCGCTGCCTGCTGCAGCCGGGCGCCGTGCAGCGCCTGATCGAAGCCTGCGTCGATGACGCCATCGGCGGCCTGCTGGCCCTGCCGCTGGCCGACACGCTGAAGGCCGCCGGCCCCGACCACCGTGTCAACGCCACGCTCGACCGCAGCGCCAAGTGGCTGGCGCAGACGCCGCAGATGTTCAGGCTGGGCCTGCTGCAGCGTGCGCTGTACGAGGCCGCTGCGACCGGCGTGAACGTCACCGACGAAGCCAGCGCCATCGAGGCCCTGGGCCTGGCGCCCCAGCTCGTGCCCGGCGAGTTGGAAAACTTCAAGCTCACCTGGCCGGCCGATTTCGCCCTGGCCGAACGCCTGTTGGCGAGCCGCCCCTGAATTCCACCCTGGACCCCGCATGAACCCGCTCCATCTCCGAATAGGCGAAGGCTGGGACACGCACCAGCTGATCACCGGCCGCCCGCTGGTGCTGGGCGGCGTGACCATCCCGCACACCCACGGCCTGCTCGGCCATTCCGACGCCGACGCGCTGCTGCACGCCATCACCGACGCCTTGCTGGGCGCCGCGGCCCTGGGCGACATCGGCCGCCATTTTCCCGACACCGCGGCCGAGTTCCGCGGCGCCGACTCGGCGGTGCTGCTCAATGAGGCCGCGCGCCGCGTGCGCGAGGCGGGCTACCAGATCGTCAACATCGACAGCACCATCGTCGCGCAGGCGCCGAAGATGGCGCCGCACATCCCGGCCATGTGCGAGCGCATCGCTGCCGCCCTGGGCTTGGCGCTGGATGCCGTCAACGTGAAAGCCAAGACGGCCGAGAAGATGGGCCCGGTGGGCGAGGGCCGCGCCATCGAGGCGCGCGCCGTGGCGCTGCTGTGGCGTGAGCCGCCGGTGACGGGCTGACGGAGCTGCGCCGCGCCGGTTTCAGATGGCGCGCTTGAGCCGCAGGTGCGCCACCAGGCCGCCGTCGGAGGCGTTGGCCAGCTCCAGCGTGCCGCCCATGCGCTGCATCGATTTTTCGACGATGGCCAGGCCCAGGCCGGCGCCCGTGGCCGCGGTGCGCGCGGCATCGCCGCGGAAAAACGGCGTCGTCAGCTGCGAGAGCTTTTCCGGCGCCACGCCCGAGCCGTGGTCGCGCACGCTGATGATGGCCCAAGGCCCTGTCTTCACGTAGGTGATCAGCACCTCGGCCACGCCGGTGTCGGTGCCGCGGCCGTAGCGGCGTGCGTTCTCGAACAGGTTGAGGAAGACCCGCGCGAGTTCGGTCTCGTCGGCCAGCACCTGCAGGTCGATGGCCACGCGCGAGGTGATGCGGATCTGGCCCGGATCGCGGAACAGCGAGGCCTCGCGGTCGATCAGCGGCGACACCAGCACCGGGCGCAGCCGCGAATCGCCAGGCCGGGCGTAGTCCATGAACTTGTCGATGATGGCGTCGAGCTGGTCGATGTCCATGGCCATGTTGCGCTTGGCCTCTTCGTCCTCCACGCTCATCTCGGTTTCCAGACGCAGGCGTGCCAGTGGCGTGCGCAGGTCGTGGCTGATGCCGGCCAGCATCACGGCGCGGTCTTCTTCCACGCGCGCCAGTTCACGCGCCATGCGGTTGAAGCCCATGTTGACCTCGCGGATCTCGCTGGTGAGCGTGTTTTCGTCCAGGCGTGAATCGAGGTCGCCTTCGCGGATGCGGCTGGCCGCGAAGCTCAGCTGCTTCAGCGGCCGGTTGATCAGGCTGGCGATGGCCACCGAGCCCACCAGCGTGGCCAGCAGCGCGATGCCCGTCCAGGTGAGCAGGGTCTCGCGGTTGACACCGGCCTCGTGCGCGGGGCCGGCCTGCAGCCAGAAGTAGTCGCGCGTCTTCTCGCGTTCACGCTCGATGGAAAAGCCCACCCACAGGCCCTGCACGCCGTTGACGCTGCGCGCGGCGATGGCGTCCTCGCCCAGCGCATTGCGCAGCTCCTGGCCCACGCGGCGCGAGAAACGGTCGGTCTCGAAAGTTTCCCAGGTGTCCTTCGGTTCGCGCGGCGTGACGCGTGCGCCGTCTTCGGCCGTCAGGCTCTTCAGCAGGGCGACGCGGCTGATGCCGTCGGAAGTCTTGAGCGCGGCGCGTGCCAGGTTCACCAGGCCCGCGGTCTGCTGCGCGGCTTGCACCGCACGCGGCTCCAGCTCCAGCGCGCGCAGCGTCTGCAGCCATGCAAACACCCCCCCGGCCAGCAGCAGGGCCAGCAGGAAGAAGGTGCGCCAGAAGAGGCTCAAGCCCAGTGGTTTGCGGCGTGCCACGGTGGCGTCAGCAGCTCAAGCTCAGCCCGGCCGGGGCGGCTTCAGTTGGCACCATCGGGCACGAAGACGTAACCCACGCCCCACACCGTCTGGATGTAGCGCGGCTGCGCCGGGTCGGGCTCCAGCATCTTGCGCAGGCGGCTGATCTGCACGTCGAGGCTTCGGTCGAAGGGCTCGAACTCGCGGCCGCGTGCCAGCTGCGCCAGCTTGTCGCGGCTGAGCGGTTGGCGCGGGTGTCGCACCAGGGCCTTGAGCATGCTGAACTCGCCCGTGGTAAGGGCGATCTGCTCGCCGTTCTTGCTGAGGCGGCGCAGGCTGAGGTCGAACTCGAAAGGCCCGAAGTTGACGATCTGTGCCTCTTTGCTGGGCGCCCCGGGGGCCTCGGGGGCAGGGCGGCGGCGAAGCACGGCGTGGATGCGTGCGAGCAGTTCGCGCGGGTTGAAAGGCTTGGGCAGGTAGTCGTCGGCACCCACCTCCAGGCCGACGATGCGGTCGACATCTTCCACCTTGGCCGTGAGCATGATGATGGGCGTCTGGTCGTTCGCGGCGCGCAGGCGGCGGCAGATGCTCAGGCCGTCTTCACCCGGCAGCATGAGGTCGAGCACGATGAGGTCGACCGTTTCGCGCGTGAGCACCCGGTTCAGCGCCTTGGCGTCTTCGGCCAGCAGCACGTCGAAGCCCTCTTGCGCCAGGTAGCGGCGCAGCAGGTCGCGGATGCGCGCGTCGTCGTCGACGACGACGATGCGGTCGGGCCTGGCGTTGGCGGGTGGGGTCATGGGGGCTCCCGAATTTGTAACAGCCGCATTGTGGGGGGCGGCACAAGGGGGTCTCGCGGGGGTCTGACCATCTGTTACAAGTCTTTCGGCGCCGTTTTCAGCACACTGCCGGGTGCACTTTTCCGCGCGGACAGGCTCCAAGCCCCAGCGTCACCACCGGCCCGCCGCGGCCCTTTTGAGGAAACCATGAAAACAAGCTTGCCCACGCCAGGTCTCTTTGCTGCCGCGCCGCGCCGCGCCCACGCCCACGCCCTGGCCGTCTTCAGCCTGGCGCTGCTGGGCACGGCGGCCCAGGCGCAGATGCTGCCGCCGCCGCAGAACGTGGTGAACCTGTCGGCCACGGCGAGTGTGGAGGTGACGAAGGACTGGCTGACCGTGGTTTTCGCCACCACGCGCGAGGGCGCGGACGCCGCCGCTGTGCAGACCCAGCTCAAGCAGGCGCTCGATGCCGCGCTGGCCGAGGCCCGCAAGGGCGCCAAGCCCGGCCAGCTGGAGGTGCAGACCGGTGGCTTTTCACTCTCACCGCGTTACGCGCCGCCCAACCCGAAAACCCCGGGCATGCCGGGCGGCATTGTCGGCTGGCAGGGGCGCACCGAGCTCATCGTCGAGGGCCGCGACACCCAGGCCATCGCGCAGCTCACTGCGCGTGTGCAGTCACTGAGCATTTCACGCGTCGGTTCTTCGCTGTCGCGGGAAGCGCGCGACAAGGTCGAGGGTGATGTGGCCGCGCAGGCCATCGCCAGCTTTCGCGCCCGGGCCGAATCGGTGAGCCGGCAGTTCGGCTTTGGCAGCTACACGCTGCGCGAGGTGAACGTGGGCAGCGAAGGTTCGCAGCCCATCGCCATGGCCTCGATGGTGCGGGTGCAGGGCGCGCGGTCCATGGCGATGGAAGACGCGGCCTTGCCGGTGGAAGCCGGCAAGCAACTGGTGAGCGCCACCGTCAGCGGCAGCGTGCAGTTGGTGAAGTGAAAGGGCGGCCGGGCCGCGCACGCGTCGCGCAGCCCATGCGTGCGCGTTGCTGGCTTATTGCGCGGTCCAGCCCCCATCCACCGCCCAGGCCTGGCCGCGCACGTTCTGCGCTGCCGGGCCGCACAGGAAGACGGCCAGTTCGGCCAGTTCTTCGGGCGTGGTGAACTGCAGCGAAGGCTGTTTCTCGGCCAGCAGCCGGCGTTTCGCTTCTTCGTTGCTCACGCCCTCGGCGGCGGCACGGGCGTCCACCTGCTTCTGCACCAGCGGCGTCAGCACCCAGCCCGGGCAGATGGCGTTGACGGTGATGCCGGTGGTGGCCGTTTCCAGCGCCGCCGCTTTTGTCAGGCCGACGATGCCGTGTTTGGCCGCGACGTAGGCGCTCTTGTTGGCCGAGGCCACCAGGCCGTGCGCCGAGGCCACGTTGATGATGCGGCCCCAGTTGCGCGCGCGCATGCCGGGCAGGGCCGCGCGCATGGTGTGGAAAGCCGAGCTCAGGTTGATGGCGATGATGGCGTCCCAGCGCTCCACCGGAAAGTCTTCCACCGGCGCCACGAACTGGATGCCGGCGTTGTTGACGAGGATGTCGCAACTGCCCAGTTGCTGCTCGCAGGCGCGCACCATGGCTTCGATCTCGGCGGGCTTGCTCATGTCGGCGCCGTGGAAGGCGGCCTCGGGGTCGTGTTCCCGCACCTGGGCCAGTGCGGCTTCGACATCGCCGAAGCCGTTGATCATCACGCGCGCACCGTGCATGGCCAGCGTGGTGGCCATACCCAGGCCGATGCCGCTGGTGGAGCCGGTGATGAGGGCGGTCTTTCCGTTGAGCATGCTGCGGGCCTGGTGTGGTGGTTGATACGATGAAGCCATTATTCCCAAGCCCACCCGACCCCACCATGACCGAAGCTCGCCTGGCCCATGTGTTATGCCTCAGTGCCCGTGGGCTGCACCGCATGGCTTACTGGGAGTGGGGCGCTGCCGACAACCCGCGTGTGCTGGTGTGCGTACACGGCCTGACGCGCCAGGGGCGCGATTTCGACACGCTGGCGCGCGAGCTGAGCCACGAGTACCGCGTGGTGTGCCCTGACGTGGTGGGCCGCGGGCAAAGCGACTGGCTGGCCGACCCCGCCGGCTACGGCATCCCCACCTACGTGGCCGACATGGTGACGCTCGTGGCGCGGCTGAACGTGCCGCAGGTCGACTGGGTGGGCACCTCGATGGGCGGCTTGATCGGCCTGATGCTGGCTTCGCTGCCGCGCAGCCCGGTGCGGCGCCTCGTGATCAACGACGTCGGCCCGGCCTTGCAGGCCAGCGCGCTGCAGCGCATCGGCAGCTACGTTGGCCTGCCGGCGCACTGGCCCACGGTGGAGGCTGCGGCCGATGCGCTGTGGGCCATCTCGCAGGGCTTCGGCCCGCACACGCCCGAACAGTGGCTGGCGCTCACGCGCCCGCAGCTCAAGGCCGACGGCGACGGCTACAAGCCGCATTACGACCCGGGCATCGCGGTGCCTTTCCGCGCCGTGACGGGCGAGGCCGCCGCCGCTGGTGAAGCCGCGCTGTGGGCCGCCTACGACCGCATCACCGCGCCCACGCTGCTGCTGCGCGGGGCTGACAGCGACTTGCTGTCACCCGAGACCGCGTTGGCCATGACCGAGCGCGGCCCGCGCGCGCGCCTGCACACGCTGCCTGGCGTGGGCCACGCGCCCACGCTGGTGGCTGACGACCAGCGCGCCGTGGTGCGCGCCTTCCTGCTCGGCCCGTGAAGACCGACGACACCGCCACGCCCGGCGGTGCCGCGGCCATCGTGCACCTGGCCAGCGGGCCGCTGCCCGAGGGAAGGGCAGAAGGACTGGCCGAGGCAGGGGCCGACCCCGTGCAGCGCGCCCGCGCCTTCGCCGAGCCGCTGCTGGCCGGCCAGGTGCTGGACACCGGCGAAGACGCCTACGCCCACGCCAGCGGCACGGCCGAGGTGCTGCGCCACATCGGCGGCGGGCCGGCGCTGTGCGCGGCGGCCTACCTGGTCTATGCGGGCGACTTCCTGCAGCGGCCCGAAGAGGTGGTGCAGAAGGCTTTCGGCGACAGCTACGCCAGCCTGGTGACGCTGACGCGCAAGCTGGTGCAGATCCAGCGTGCGGCGCGCAGTGCGCAGCCGGGTGAAGGGCTGCAGGGCCAGCAGACCGAACGTGTGCGCAAGATGCTGCTGGCCTTCAGCCGCGACCTGCGCGTGGTGCTGCTGCGCCTGGCCTCGCGCCTGCAGACGCTGCGCTGGCACGCCGCCAGCAAACAAGCCTGCCCCGAGGCGCTGGCCACCGAATCGCTGCAGGTGTTTGCGCCGCTGGCCAACCGGCTGGGCATCTGGCAGATCAAGTGGGAGCTGGAAGACCTGGCCTTCCGCTTCCTGCAGCCGCAGGAGTACCAGCGCATCGCCGTGCTCGTCGACGAAAAACGCGCCGAGCGTGAACAGGGCGTGGCCGCCGCGCGCGAGGCGCTGGCCGCGCTGCTGGCTGGCGCGGGCCTGCGCGCCGATGTCCAGGGCCGGCCCAAACACCTCTACAGCATCTGGAAAAAGATGCAGGGCAAGCAACTGCCCTTCGAGCGCGTGTTCGACACCCGCGCCCTGCGCGTGGTGGTGGACGATGTGGCCGCCTGCTACATGGCCTTGGCGCGTGTGCACGAAGCCTGGGCGCCGGTGGATGGCGAGTTCGACGACTACATCGCCCGCCCCAAGCCCAACGGTTACCAGAGCCTGCACACCGTGGTGCGGGGTGCCGACGCCCGGCCGCTGGAGGTGCAGATCCGCACGCGTGCCATGCACGAACACGCCGAGCACGGCGTGGCCGCGCACTGGATGTACAAGGAAGCGGGCGTCAAGGGCTACGCTGGCGTCAGTGGCTTGCGGGCCAGCGGCGGCCCGGCCGCGGGGGGCGATTTCGAAGACCGCGTGGCCGAGGCGCGCAAGGCCGTGCTGCGCGAGCTGCTGGCCTGGGAGCGCGACTTTTCGGCGCAGGACCAGGGCCGCTCGGCGGGCGGGGGCGCCAGCGCGCCGCAGGGGGTCGAGAGCGACCGCATCTACGTCTTCACCCCGCAGGCCACCATCATCGACCTGCCGGTCGGCGGCACGCCGGTCGACTTCGCTTACGCCTTGCACACCGACCTGGGCCACCGCTGCCGCGGCGCCAAGGTGGATGGTGCGATGGTGCCCTTGAACACGCCGCTGCAATCGGGCCAGACCGTGGACGTGGTGTCGGTGAAAGAGGGCGGGCCTTCGCTGGACTGGCTCAACCCCGAGCTGCACTACCTGGCGAGCCCGCGCGCGAAGGCCAAGGTGCGCGCCTGGTTCAACGCCGAGCAGATGGCCCAGACCATTGCACGTGGCCGCGAGGCCGTGGAGAAACTGCTGCAGCGCCTGGGCAGCACTGCGCTGGAACGCCAGGCCTTGGCCGAGCGCCTGGGCTTCAAGAACGCCGAGGCGCTGTTCGAGGTGGTGGGCAAGGACGAGTACTCGCTGCGCAACATCGAGAACCTGCTCAAGCCCAGCGAGCCCGAGGCGGAAGACGACAAGCTGCAGTTGCACCGTCCACGCGCCGAGGCCGGGGGCGGCCGCGGTGGCGTGTTGGTGGTGGGCATGGATTCCCTGCTCACCACGCTGGGCAAGTGCTGCCGGCCGGCGCCGCCCGACGCCATCCGCGGCTTCGTCACACGCGGCAAGGGCGTGGCCGTGCACCGCGCGGACTGCAGCAACCTGCGCCAGATGGCGCAGACCTCGCCGGGCCGCGTGATCGAGGTCGCCTGGGGCCAGCCTGGCGGCGACAAGGCAGCGGTCTACCCGATGGACGTGGTGATCGAAGCCGCCGACCGCGGCGGCCTGCTGCGCGACATCGGCGAGGTGTTCGCCAAGGAGAAGGTCAACGTGACGGGTGTGAACACGCAAAGCGCCAAGGACGGCAGCACGGCGTGGATGACCTTCACGGTGGAGGCCACGGACGCGGCCCGCCTGGGCCCGGTGCTGGCCCATCTGGCGCGCGTGCCGGGCGTGCGCCATGCGCGACGGCGTTGACGGCCGTGGCAAGTTCACGGGCGGGCTTGGCTGGGCATCACAAAATCTTGTTGTATAGTCACGGGCTTCCCCAGGCGCGTAGCTCAGCTGGTTAGAGCACCACCTTGACATGGTGGGGGTCGTTGGTTCGAGTCCAATCGCGCCTACCAAATTCGGTAGGGAAATCAAGGACTTAGCGGAGACGCTAAGTCCTTTTTTCTTGGCGGTACGAAAAAAGTACGAAAAAGCGGGTGTCGGGTGTCCGCACTCTGTGGGTCTCGCGTGATCGCGCTGGATCTGCTTGACCGGTGCGCCTTCGCGGCGGGCATGACCTTGGCGTCCGATCGGCACAGGCCAGACGCCGTAGGCGCTGCACCGCGGCTTGGCGCATGTCCTCGTCGGTAGTGAGCGAGCGCCAGCGGTTTCAGCTATCGTCCCCGCGTGACGTTCAGCCAGCGCCTTCGAGCCCGTGTCATCGGCATTCTGTCGATGGCTTTGCTGTTCTCGCAGATCGCTGTGGCCGCCTACGCCTGCCCGGCCATTGGCGAGCGGGCCGGCTCCGCCGACGCCGCAGCGATGGCGGGGATGCCTTGCGCCGAGATGATGGCTGCCGGCGTGCCGCTCGATCCCGAACAGCCGACGCTGTGCATGCAGCACTGCCAGTTCGGCTCGACCACGCAGGTCGTCGATCACGTGCCCGCGGTGTTCGCGCCGGTGACGGCACTCCCCGCGCTGTTCACCGTCTCGGTCGATGGACGGATGGACCTCGGCCTGAGTTCCTGGGCCGAGAGCGAGCGCCTGCGCGACCGACCTCCGCCGCTCGCCCACAGCATCGCGCACTGCTGCTACCGCATTTGATCTCCTGAAGTCGCCCGCTTGATCGGTCGCGGCGCTGCCGCGGCCCGGTTCCGGACTTCAGGAGTTCCCATGATTTCGACCCTGCCCAGGAGGCGAGACGGCCTCCGTCTGGCTTCATCCCTCGTGCTGTGGCTGGCATTGGGCGCTGCGCCTGCCTTTGCTCAGACCTCGCTCTCCTTGGAGAGCGCCGTCGCCGAAGCCGCCGTGCGCTCGCGGCTCGTGAGCGCGATCGAGTCGCAGGCCCAGGCTGCGCGCGAGATGGCTGCGGCTGCGGGCCAGCTGCCCGACCCGGTGCTCAAGCTCGGCCTCAACAACCTGCCGATCGACGGCCCGGACCGCTACAGCGTCACCCGCGACTTCATGACGATGCGTTCGGTCGGCCTCATGCAGGAGCTGACCCGGGCCGACAAGCGCAGCGCCCGCACGCGCCGTGCCGAACGCGATGTCGAGCTGGCCAAGGTCACTCGCCAGGCCACCATCGCAGACCTGCAGCGGGACGCCGCGACGGCCTGGCTCGAACGCTCGTACCTGGAATCGATGCGCGAGTTGCTGCAGGCGCAGATTGCCCAGACAGAACTCCAGGTCCAGGCTGCCGAGACGCTGTACCGAAGCGGCAAGGGCTCGCAGGCCGAGGTCTTCGCGGCGCGCGGATCGGTCGAGCAGCTGCGCGACGGGCTGGCACAGGCAGAGCGCCAGATCGCGGTCGCGACCACCCAGCTGGGGCGGTGGGTGGGTGAAGGCGCGCGGCTGCCGTTGGCTGCACGTCCTGTGCTCACGCTGCCTGCATGGACCGAAGGTGCCCTGGCGGAGCACCTGACCCAGCACCCCCAGATCGCCGCTGCAGCGCAGCAAGAGGCCATCGCCAACAGCGACGCCGCCGTGGCGCGTGCCGCGCGATCGTCGGACTGGAGCGTCGAGCTGATGTACAGCCAGCGCGGACCCGCCTACTCGAACATGGTGTCGATCAATCTGTCGGTGCCGCTGCAGTGGGACCAGAAGAACCGGCAGGACCGTGAACTCGCGGCGCGGCTAGCCGGCATCGACGAGGCGCGAGCCCGTCGCGAGGAGCTGCAGCGAGCCCACGAGGCCGAGGTTCGCGCGATGCTCCAGGAGTGGCGCAGCCACGAGGATCGATTGCGTCGCTACGACGCTTCGCTGTTGCCGCTGGCGACTCAGCGCAGCGAAGCTGCGCTGGTGGCCTACCGCAGCGGCACCGGTCCGTTGCCGGCCGTGCTCGAAGCACGCCGCAGTGAAGTGGATGTGCGCATGGAGCGCCTGCGCATCGAGATGGACAGGGCCCGGGTCTGGGCTCAACTGAACTATCTGCTGTTGTCACACGACGGCGCCCAAGCCAAGCCGGAGGCGGCACGATGAACACCCGAAACACCTTGTTGACGGCCGTCGTTGCCGTCGCGCTGGCAGCGGGCGGCTT
>CAWBFC010000004.1:0-86838 GCA_963788035.1 uncultured beta proteobacterium | reverse complement strand
CGGCGGTCACCTCTGGTAGCTTGATGCGCCGGTCCTTGCCGCTTTTGTCCTGGCCGATCTTGAGCACCTTGAGCCGCTTGTCGAAGTCGCCCGCCTTCAGCTTTGCCAGCGCGCCCGGCCGCAGCGGAAGTTGGCACAGCCCGCGAAGGAATGCTGCGAGGTCTGCTGGCGATTTCTCGATGAACTTCAGGCGCTGTGCGCGGTCGAGGTACAGCTCCCTGCGCTGGTCGGCGTTCTTGATGGGCCGGAGCTTGCTGCGCCATGCGTAGTCGGTGGTGAGCAGGCCGTCCAGGTAGGCTAGGTTCAGGGCGGCCCGCAAGCAGGTCATGTCACGGTTCAAAGTGCTGTCTGACCTTTGCTTGCCGCGGTTTCCTCCGCTGCGCGTCGGCAGATCCCTGAGCGACTTGCGCCATGCTTCGAGCTGGGCCGGCGTGAGCTTCGGCAGTTCGGTGGCCGCCAGCTTCGTGTTGTTCAGGACATAGTTCTTGAATCGTGCTTCGGCGTCCTTCGCGGCCCGCTCGGTCTTGGTTGCCGTCAAGTGACGAACGTATCGAGAGCAGGCGTCGGCCACGGTCGATGCCACCGCCGTGCCGCCGCGCCCGAGGTGATCGAACCACGCCAGCGCCGCTTTCGTGGCCGCATCGAAGCGAAGGTGGTCGGGCAGGTCCGCGAACTCACCGAGCGGCTTAAAGACCTGCTTCGTCCCGTCGTCCTCGTCTCGCGCTCGTGCCATCCACGTGCCGTGCCCAGACGCGGTCATCTTCCGGTAGCCGATGAAGCAGCCCTTGCGAACGCGCTGCCAGTACGACTCCCGACGCGGCTTCAGCTTGTCGCGCGACGCGACCGTGTCGATCCGTACTGCCATGCTGCCGTCACTCCGCCCAAGTACGAAAAAAGTACGAAAAACCAGGGTGGATTTTAGGAGCGTTTTTGGAACGACTGCGAGGCCGTTTACCTATGAAAACTCGATCCCAGGACGTTCCAGAAAGTCCCGTTTTCCCACCTTGACATGGTGGGGGTCGTTGGTTCGAGTCCAATCGCGCCTACCAATCGCAAGCCCCGGTTTCACCTATGAAGCCGGGGCTTTTTTACTTCTGCGCTGCGGCGCTTGGGGCAGTGCTTGGGGCAGTTGCCGTGGCCTGGGCGAGCAGCGCCACTTGCGCAGCATCATGAGAGCCGCGGATCCAGCGGCTGTACGTGTCGAGGAACATGCGCACCGAGTGACCGAGCTGCTCAGCCATGAACGCCGCGTTCACGCCGTTCATGAGGGCGGCGGTGGCGCACGTGTGCCGCGTCGCGTACGCCCGCCGCGCCCGGATGCCCAGGCGCTTCAGCGTCGGCTGCCAGAACGTCTCACGTTGGCTGCGGTCGTCGTGCCAAGGCCTTCCCGTGATCGGGCTTTCGAAGATATCTTCAGCTTTCAGCTTCGTGAACGGCTTCATCACTGACAGGGCTTCAAGAGCCGCAGGCGTCAGGATCACATCACGCTCAGCGTGCGTCTTGCTGCCGTCACGCTCTGAGCCCTTGAAAGTTCTCACGCGCTGAACCCGGGCAGTGCCGCGGCGCTCATCGATGTCAGACCACCGCAGCGCGATCGCTTCTTCAACGCGCATGCCGGTTGAGAACATGAACGCGAAGTAGGCCCAAACGCGGACGTCATAGCGCTTTCGCATCTCAGCTAGCACGAGATCGCGCTCTTCGACGCTCAGCGGGTCCGGCTTCTTCTTCGTCACCGATGCGTTCTCGATCCCGAGCATCGGGCTGTCGATGGCACGCCGGCCGCGGTACTCCATGGCGAACACGCCCCTCAGCGGGACGAGGTAGTTGTTCAGGAGCTTTGGGCCTTTCCACGGCGTCGCCCCGATCACTTCAGAGATCTTGGCGTGCTCGATGTCGAGGATCGGAGTCTCGGCTCCGAGAAGGCCTTGCCAGACTTTGAGCGCGTTCGTGTACTGCGAGACCGTTGCGGGCGGCTTCATGGCCAGCGTGGCCAGGTACGCCGTGCATGCCTGATCGAAGGTCTTTCCTAAAGGCTTGCCAAGGGCTTGGGCTCGCTTTGACTCCGGGAACTCGGCCGCATAGTCAAAGGCGCCGCGGGCAATGTCGCGCTCGATGCGCGCCAGGCGCTTGGCGGCGGCGGCGATGTTGGCTTTGGTGGGTTCCAGGAGCAGCGTTTCGCGGCAGCGCTTGCCTGCCACGAAGAAAGTGACACGAAGCTTGTCTCCGTGAACTTCAAGATTCTTCACTCCCGTTGCAGCCACCGCTCGTACCCTTCAATGTCGATGTGAACGCGGCCATCTGGTGAGCGCCGGTACTCGCGGCCCTCAACCCAGACTTGCTCTTCAATCTTGCGCCGTACAGCCTTGTCGGTGTATCCAGTGAGATCGCAGAACTTGTTGATCAGAACGAACCTCACCATGGCCAGCTCCCGCCGGCCAGGAGGCTCACTGCTCCAGGTCTTCCGCCCTGATTGCCTCGATCGTTTCGATCTTCTCCAGCTCGTCGCAAGCACGCTGAAGCAGCAGATCGACGGCGAGATACGCAGGCCCGGCAACCAGGCTCTTCACGCGATCCATCGTCTTCTTGCGGATGCGCAGGGCCTCCAGCTTGCGCGCCGGCTCCATCACGCCTTCTGCGTTCGGAATCATGGTCCCGGTCAGCGTCCCGCGGCCAACGATGATGATTCGCGGCGTCGTCCCATCGGCTGCGATCGGCAGATCGATGGTGCGCTGACGTGTCGTCGGCTTCTTCTTGGCGGTGACCATGATGGGCTCCTGTGATGTCATGTGATTAAGGATAGCTTCTGACATCGCGGGTCGTCAACGGATTTCTCAAGACAAAGACCCCCAGCTTTGACCTCGTTTGGTTTCAACAACAGCCGGCACACCGTAGGGCTCAAGGTACACGGCGGCGGCGGCGCGCATGCAGCTGGCCAGCTCGGCGGCGTACCAATCCGCGCGATCGACGGGCACTTCGATCAGCACTGAGTCATGCACAGGCATCACGATCGCGTTCTTGACGTACGAGGGCGCATCCACGATGGCTTTCATGCACATCGTCGCGCCGGTGCCCTGAGCCCGCGCGTTGATCACGCGGTCGTCGTGCGCCACGATTTCGCGCCCCCCGATCGTCTTCGACCGAAACAACGCGACCGCCTTGGTCTCGAAGCCTTTGCCGTACCGGACCGGGATCGACATCGTGACGGGCTCGGCGTCGCGATGGATCGCGAGCACGAACTCGGACGCAAAGACGATCTCTGGGAAGTCCTCGAACCACGCCGATCGAACCTCGGTGGCGTCGGCGAGCGTCCAGAGCACGCCGTCGAGGATGCCCTTTTCCCAGAGCCCGCGTGGGCTCATGAGGTAGAGCAGGCCGAAATTCGCGACCTTGGCTGCCGGGCGGCGGTCGCCAACGATGCGGCGCACAGACTCGAGGCCGAGGGCCTGCATGCGCCCCGCCCGGGTCATGCCCTCCGGCAGCTCCACGCCACCGGCGCGATCACGCATTCCCAGTGCCGTGTAGTCGTGCGGGCACAGGCCAGCGGCCAGCAGGCCCACCAGAGGGGTGCCGATGGCCTGCACTCGGCTGTACCAGTACGCCAGGCGGTCGGCCACCGGGTCGCGGCGGGCGGGCAGCTGCAGGCCCTTGGCGTCGCGTCCGCGAATCAGAGCCTGCCGCACCCAATCCGGAGCGGGCTGGTGGCCGGCGATGACGTCCTCGGCTGCGCGCAGCACTTGGACGGCCTGGGCGGCTGCGATGCGGATTTCGATGGCGCCAAAGTCGGCCTCGACGAAGACGTGGCCTTCCTTGGCCACAACGGCGGACTTGGCCACTTCGTCGAAACCCTGGGCGTTGGGCTCGCTGCAAGCCAGGCGGCCGCTTACAGCCTTCACCGAAAGAGTGGGGTGAAGTGGACTTACCCTGATCTCACGGACACCGCTGGACTAGGTTTTCAGTTGGCCTGCTGAGGTCAGCTCAGCGGTGGTGGGCTCGGTGGCTTTGGCTTGGTCTTGCAGTTCCTTCTCGAAGTTGATGGGGGACTTCTGCCCGATGCCGCTGTGCCGGCGGCGCGGGTTGTACCAACCTTCGATCCAGGTGAAGATGGCCATGCGCGCCTCTGCGAACGACTTCCAACTGCGGCGGTCGATGAGCTCGCACTCCAGGCTGGCGAAGAAGCTCTCGGCCATGGCGTTGTCATAGGCATCGCCCACGCTGCCCATTGACGGGCGCACGCCCATTTCCTTGCAGCGTTTGCCGAAGTCCACACTGGTGTACTGGCTGCCCTGATCGGAGTGGTGGATCACGCCCTGCGGCTTGCGCGTGATGAGCGCCATGTTCAGGGCCTGGATCACGAGCTCAGCCGTTTGCTGTTGGCCAAATGCCCATCCCACCACCTTGCGGCTGTAGACGTCCAGCACCACCGCCAGGTAGACGAACCCGGCCCAGGTGGGGATGTAGGTCATGTCGGCGACCCACAGCTGGTTGATACCGGTGGCGGTGAACTCGCGCTGCACCAGGTCTGGCGCTGGGCGGTGGTCCTTGTCGCGCTTGGTGGTCACGCACCATCCCCGGCGCCGACTGACGCCGCGCAGGCCGTTGGCGCGCATCAATGCGGCAATGCGGTTGTGTCCTGCCTTGATCCCCTGGTCAGCGAGTTCGGCCTGGATGCGTGGTGCGCCGTAGGTGGCATCGCTGACCGCGTAGGCCTGGCGAATCTGCTCCAGCAACACGACGTTGGCCTGAGCACGCGCGCAGGCCGGTCTCTCCAGCCAGTCGTAGTAACCGCTGTGCGACACGCGCAGCGTCTTGCACATGGCACGCACGGGAAGTTCGGCCTGGTTCGCCTTCACGAGTTCGTAGACGACGTGGGCGTCTTCTCGCTTTTGGCGGCAAACCAGGCCGTAGCCTTTGCCAAGATGTCGCGCTCTTGCTGAACCTGCTTGAACTTGCGGCGCAGTTCGAGCAGTTCCTGGCGCTCGTTCATCGACAACGGCGTGTCGACGTTGGTGGCGCCGCTGCCGTCAAGGCCTCCAGCGGCCTTCACCCACGCGTGGATGCTGCTGGCGTTGCAGCCGAACTCTCGGGCCAGGTCGCTGATGCCGCGACCGGCGCGAACCAGTTCGACCATCTGTTGACGAAACGCCGCCGGATACGGCGGCTTGGGGGTGGGCATCTCGGACTCCTTCTCGAGTGAAAAAGTGTCCGCGAAAACAGGGCAACTCCAACTCCAAAGCTGACATTCCGCAGCGCGTGGGGTGTCATCGAATGCGGGCTGGACGACGAGCCGCCGCCCTTCACGGTTAGTGCCCTGTTCGAGCTCGAGCTCATACGGCTGGTGGGCGGGCTTGCCGAAGCGCTGCCGGCGCCCAGCGATCACTTGTGCAAGCGGGTGGAAGCCGCCATCCTGAGCCGGATGGGCGAACGGCTTCGCCTGTGGAACAAGGTCGGGGTGGCGGCATGAGGCGGCGCAAGGACCGAGACCTCGCTTGTGGCTCGACGAATCACGGGCAGCGGCGGATGTCACAGCGCGCGATTTGGCAATGCCAGGTCGCCCTCATCAAGTCGTTCGGCGTCGACCACCTGCAAGAGGGCGGTTCGACCGTGTCCTTCATCCCAGACGACGTGATCAGCGAACTGCGCGCCCCGCTGGACCTCTGCGCCCGCGTTTCCCTCGTCAAGGGCGCTCTGGCACAGGCTATCACGGCCTTCCATCAGAGCCGCCGGACTGTCGGACGAAGCACGCAGGGTGGCTCGCTTGATGAAGTCCGTGATCGACAAGGCGGAGCCGCGCAACTACCGGCGGCCAACGTACATCATCAACCCGGCCGCGGTACCCACGGCTTGGTCGTGTCCGTCCTGGGGCTATCGCGGATTCCGCAACCGCAACTGGATCAACAGCGCCTGGTGGGGCACTGGATGGCACGTCCTGTGCCTGCCGCAACGGTTCTGGTGGGAGGTCGTCCGCCCGACTTGGAAGGACCCCCTGGGTGTGGCCGGCCATGCTCTGCGGTTCTTCGTGCTCACGTTCGGGTACTGCGCGCTGGGCGTCGCGGGGTGGCTCGTGATGCTTCCGTTTCCGCTGGAGGTGGTGGCGCGCGCGCGGGTCCTAGACAACGAAGAGGCGATCCAGGCGCTTCGGTCGGGACGGGCACTCGCCGTCCGAAGGTCAAGCTGAGCCCAAGGTTCGCACGAGCGGGGCGGCGTCAGCACTGAGCTATTGGTGTCATACGGCCTCCCGGGTCCGCAGCCCACGCAATAGCTCTGCGGCAGTGTCGGTCATGGCAGTGCTTTGGGGCAGTTGTTTGGGGCAGTGGGTGGGTTTCGAGGGGTATCCAGGGGCAATTATCCTGGCGCTGAGGCTGATTTTCCTGAGGATAGCTTCGCGCTATATTGGTTCGAGTCCAATCGCGCCTACCAAATTCGGTAGAAAAAGTTCGGTACAAGAAAAAGCACCTCGCGGCGACGCGAGGTGCTTTTTTCTTGCCCGCCGCCTGTTCGTGCGCGCGTGTAGCTCTCTCGCCGTGGATAGTGCCCGTGCCCGTGCCCGTGCCCGTGCCGGAGGCCGCCAGGGCGCCTTCAGCACATTGGGGGGTGCGGGCGCCGGTCCGGCCCTTGAACATCGCGAGCGGATACTGCGTCCGTCGACGCCGTGGTCATCGCCGAGGGAGCCTGCATGAAGACGAGCAACGATGCTGCCGGTTGGCGGCTGGGCGGGGTGGGGGTGGCCGCCGCCGCCGCCGCCGCGGTGCTGGTGGCCCTCGGGCAGTTGCTGGTCGTGCCCAGCGGCTTTGGCGTGGAAGACCTGCTCGGCTGGACCGGCCCAACCGGCGCGTGCGGGCAGACCGCGCAGATGCTGCACCTCTGGGAGCAGCAACTCCTGGACTGGGCCCCGGTGGTGGCCGGCGCCTATCTGGTGCTCGATCTGGCGCTGTTCATGCCGCTGTACGGTTTGCTGCTGGCCGGCTGGTGGTGGCAGGTGCAACAGGGCCTGGCAGCGCATGCCGGCCGCCCGGCCGAGCGCCGGGGCTGGCTCACCCGCACCGGGGGCGCCTGGGTGCTGGCGCTGTGGCTGGTGGACCTGGTGGAGAACGTCGCCGGGCTGCACCGCATGGGCTTGCTGATGCAAGCCGCGCCTGTGGCGGCCATCGGGGCCGGGCTCTGCATCTTCTGGATCCGGCGCCAGTGCAACCCGGCATGGCTCGGCGCACTGTGGGGCGCCGCGCGGCCGGCGGGCGGCGCCTGGCGCTGGGCCGCGTGGCTGTTCGCGCTGCTTGCGGCGCTGGGGGTCGCAGGCGCCTACGCCGCAGACGCCGGGGCTTGCGCCGGCCCCACGCTGCCCCTGTGGGCGGCCGGCTGCCGCGCGCATGGCATGAAGCCCGTGCTGGTGGCGATGCTGGTGGCCGGGCCGCTGCCGCTGCTGATCTGGGTGCAGTACGGCCCGCACGCATTGGTGGTGCAGTGGCCGCGGGTGGTGGCGGTGCGCGGCGCGCTGGTGATGCTGTTCTGGCGCACGCGCTACGTGCTGGCGGCGCTGGCCGCTTGCGCGGCGCTGATGCTCGTGATGGACCAGGGCCGGGATGTCGTCTACGCCATGGCCTCACACCCCTGGCGCGGCGACGGCGAGCCCGCCGCGCTGTGGGCCTCGATGGCGCTGGCGCTGGGCCTCACCGGTGTCGCCACCTGGCTGCTGGGCCACACCTGCTGGCTGTGGACCCGGCTCGTGCTGCGCGTGGCGAACCGGCAGCGCGGCACTCGCAGCGGCCCCTTGCTGGCCGAAGACCACCTGGCGCGGCTGTGGGCGCGCCTGCTGGGGATCACGCCGGCGCTGCTGGTGCTGGGCATGGTGCTCGCGGTGCTGCCGCAGGCGGTGGTGCTGGAAGACAAGGAGCCCATCGTCGTGCTGCTGGCTTTTGCGGCAGCGGTGGTGGTGGGCACGGTGTGTTTCATCTGGCAGCGCGACAAGCGCAGCAGCCATGACGAAGCGCCGTACTACGCCAGCCACACGCTGCGGCAGACCATCGCGCTGGGGCTGGAGATGCGTCTGTTGCGGCACA
Source organism: uncultured beta proteobacterium (assembly GCA_963788035.1). Lineage (GTDB taxonomy): Bacteria > Pseudomonadota > Gammaproteobacteria > Burkholderiales > Burkholderiaceae_C > Rubrivivax. Next base: position 78,784 of record CAWBFC010000004.1, on the reverse strand, counting down.
TCTCGCCCGTCACGCTGCCGGCTGTGGCCTTGCTGCTGGCGCTGGTCTGCCGGGCGCTGGGGCAGTGGGGCGGCGACACCCTGGAACTGCCGACGCTGACCCTGCCCATCGTGTTGTGCCTGGTGGCCTTCTGGCTCGGTATCGCGGGCTGGGTCTCGCTGTACGAAGAGAGCGAGTCGGTGCCCTGGTTCCTCATCGCCCTGGCGCTGATGGGCCTGCTGGGCCTGATGGGCTGGACCGAAAACCACGGCGTGCCCGCCAGCCCTGGGGGCGCCACGCTCGCACCCGCGTCGGCGCTGGTCTACACCTGCGTGCTTGGCGCGGTGCTGGGCCTTGGCGCGGTGGTCACGGCCCGGCAACTGGCGGACACGGCCACGCGCGCGTGGAAGCTGGTGGCCTGCGGCGTGATGGTGGTCCTTGGCAGCGCGGCCACCGTGCTGACGGCCGACACGCTGCTGCCCCAGCCGGCCCCGGTGGCGGGCGCCGCCGCCACGGCACCGGCGCCTGCATCGGCGCCTGTGTCGGCCCACGACGCCGTGGCGCAATGGCTGGCCACGCTGTGCCCCAGCGCGACCTCGGGGGCCTGCGCCGGTGCAGCGCTGCCCGTGACCCTGGTGATGGCCGAGGGCGGTGGCATCCGCAGCGCCTACTGGACGGCGCTCGTGCTCGAAAGGCTGCACGCCACGCGCGGCGGCGACGCTGGTTTTGACCATCGCAGTTTCGCCATGACGGGCGTTTCGGGCGGCGCGCTGGGCATCGCCGTCTACCGCGCCTGCCGCGCCGAGGCCCTGAGGCTCGCGCCGCCCGGTGATGGCCGGGCGGCGCTCTCGGCCTGCATCGACCGTTTCGGCCGCCAGGACTTGCTGGCGCCGCTGGTGGGGGCCTGGTTTTTCGAGGACGCGATCGCGCGCTGGCTGCCGCTGGGCTGTGACCAGCCGGGTTGCGGCCTGCTCTCGCGCGGGCTTTGGTTCGAAGGCGCGATGCTGCAGGCCTTGCCCGGGCTGGCGCACGGCCTGGCGGACAGCCGCAGCACCGTCATGGGGGCCACGGGCGGCCACGTGCCCTTCGCGCTGCTCAACAGCACCTGGGTCGAAACCGGCGAACGCGCCATTGCCAGCGAACTGCCCATCGACTGGCGCGAGTTCCCGGGCGCGCGCGACCAGCGGGCGCTGCTGGGGCAAGCCGATCTGCCGCTGGTGACCGCGGCCCACAACAGCGCCCGTTTCCCCTTCACCAACGCCTTGGGCGCCGTGCGGGCCACCACGGGCGCTTGCGAACCTCGGGCCTATGGCGAAGCGCCACAGGTGAGCCCCGGCCCGGTGGTCACTTGTGGCCATCTGGCCGATGGCGGTTACTTCGACAGCAGCGCCGGCCACACCGTGGCCGACCTCTTGCGCCTGGTGCAGGCCTGTGTGCGCGGCGAAACGCCCGACGGCCGCGTGGTCTGCGCCGCGCTGGGGGCGGAACGTCGCCAAAGCCTGGCCAACCGGCTGCAGCTTGAAGTGGTCTTCATCCGCAACGGCGTGGGGCTCGGCCCGCTGCCCGTGAGCAGCTGCCGTGACGGCGCCATGCCCACGCTGCCGCAGCTGGCGGGCGAGGCGCAGCCGCACAGCGCCGAAGGCCTGCGCCAACCGCGCTGCGCCAGCAGCCAGAGGCTGTTCGTGGATGCCTTGGGGCCGCTGTGGACGGCCCTTGCGGCCATCGGCACCGGCGCCAACGGCCGCCTCGCCGCCGCCTTGCCCGACACCGCGCTGCACACCCGCATGACCCTGGTCGATCTGCGCGAAAACGGCCCGCTCTACCCGCTGGGCTGGCACCTCTCGCCCGCCGCGCGCCGTGCGATGCGTGTGCAAGCCGAAGCTGCGTTGCCGATGCCGCCCTGAAGGCCCGGGGCCCGCCCGGCCTGCGTGCCGCATCATCGGGACATGAGGGCAAGAAGGGAGGGGCGCATGGCGCGGGTCAACTGGATCGACAAACCGCGCGCGAGCGCCAGGGCGTGATGGCGGCGTCCGGCCCGGCCGTGGTGGTGGTGTTCAACGTCGGTGCCGGCCACGGTGCTGCAGACGAGGTGCGCGCCACGCTCGAAGCCGGCTGCGCCGCGGCCGGCCGCAGGCTGCACTTGCTGACGGTGCAAGACCCGCGGCAGCTGGCCGCCATCTCGCGCCAGGCGGTCGCGCAGGCGCTGCAAGATGGGGGCGTCGTGGTGGCTGCCGGCGGTGACGGCACCATCAACACCGTGGCCCAGGCGGCGCTGGGCAGCGGCTGTACCTTCGGCGTGCTGCCGCAGGGCACCTTCAACTACTTCAGCCGCGCCCACGGCATCCCTGCAGACACGGCCGCGGCCTTGCAGGTGCTGCTGGCCGGCCATACGCGGCCCGTGCAGGTGGGGCTGGTGGGCGAGCGGGTGTTCCTGGTCAACGCGAGCCTGGGCCTCTACCCGCAGCTGCTGGAAGAGCGTGAAGACTGGAAGCGCCAGTTCGGCCGCAGCCGCCTGGTGGCCTTCGGCGCCGGCCTGGCCACGCTGCTACGCGGGCACCGCAGCTTGCGCTTGCGCGTGGAGAGCCAGGGGCAAGAGCGTGAGCTGCGCACGCCCACGCTCTTCGTCGGCAACAACGCGCTGCAGCTGCAGCAACTGGGCCTGCCCGAGGCCGAGGCTGTGGAGACGGGCTCCCTGGCCGCCATCGCGCTGCGCCCGGTGGGCTGGCTGACAATGCTGGGCCTGCTCTGGCGCGGCGCCTTCGGCCGCCTGGGCGAGGCCGACGAGCTGATCCATGTCGCCATGCGCCAGCTCACCGTGCGCCCGAGCCGGCGCCTGGGCACCCTGGGCTCGCGGCGCATCAAGGTGGCCACCGATGGCGAGGTGGCGTGGATGCGGCTGCCATTGACGTTCCGCGTGGCGCCGCAGGCGATCACGTTGTTATGCCCGGCGCCGCAGGCGATCACGTTGTTATGCCCGGCGCCTGCGCCCGCCCAGCCCGACGACCCGGCCGCGCCATGAGCCTGCTGCTGCTGCAGGTCTCCGACCCGCACTTCGGCACCGAACAGCCCGCGGTGGTGGAAGCGCTGGTGCGCCTTGCGCAGGCGCTGCGGCCGCAGGTGCTGCTGCTGTCCGGCGACATCACGCAGCGTGCCACCCGCGCGCAGTTCGCGGCGGCGCGGGCCTTTGTGCAGCGCCTGCAGGTGCCGCACTGCGTGGCCGTGCCGGGCAACCACGACATCCCGCTGTGGCAGCTGCCGCTGCGCCTGCTGCGCCCCTATGCCCGCTACCGCACGGCCTTCGGCGCCGAACTCGAACCCACCCTGGAGACCGACGAGCTGCTGCTGCTGGCCGTCAACACCACGCGCTGGTGGCGGCATGAAGACGGCCAGCTCTCGGCGCGGCAGATCGAAAGCGTGGCGCAGCGCCTGGCCCAGGCGCGGCAGGCGCGGCCTGCGCAGCGGCGCGTGGTGATGGTGCACCAGCCCCTGTTCGTGACGCGGCCCGAGGATGAAAAGAACCGCCTGCACGGCCATGCCGCGGCCCTGCAGGCCTGGGGCGCGGCGGGGCTGGAGCTGCTGGTCAGCGGGCACATCCACCTGCCTTTTGTGCGGCCGCTGCCCGCAGGCGGCTGGGCGGTGCAGGCCGGCACGGCCGTCAGCAGCCGTGTTCGGGCCGGTGCCGGCCCGTCGGTGAACCTGATCCACATCGGCCACGCGGCGGGCGCTGGTGTCGGTGAACGGGCCGTGGTGGAACGCTGGGACCACGAGCCGGCAGCCGCCGCTTTCGTGCTGCGTGAACGGCATCGCGTGCCGCCGGCCGGCGCCTGAGCGCCAGCGGCTCGCGCCGGCTGGCCGTGTGTTCGTGGCACGGGCGTGCGTTGGCCCACAGACGCACAGCCCGCGCCCGCACCAGCTTGGTGACACTGGCGCCACGGGCTGCCGCAGCCCTAGGGTTTTGGATAACAGGGCAAGCGTTGTGCAGTGCAGAAAACGCAAGGTGCGGCCCTTAAGATGCGGCGCCGCAGCAGACGACCAGACCCCGCCCGCATGACCGACGACGTGATCCTCGAGACCCGCGCCCTGACCAAGGAATTCAAGGGTTTCGTCGCTGTCAGCAAGGTCGACCTCAAGGTCCAGCGTGGGAGCATCCATGCGCTCATCGGCCCCAATGGCGCGGGCAAGACCACCTGCTTCAACCTGCTGACGAAGTTCCTCACGCCCACGTCGGGGCAGATCCTCTTCGACGGCCACGACATCACCGCCGAGACCCCGGCGCACATCGCCCGCCGCGGCGTCATCCGCTCCTTCCAGATCTCTTCGGTGTTTCCGCACCTCACCGTGCTGGAGAACGTGCGCGTGGCCTTGCAGCGGCACCTGGGCAGTTCCTTCCAGTTCTGGCGCTCCGAGCGCTCGCTCGACACCCTGAACGACCGCGCGATGTCGTTGCTGGGCCAGGTGGACCTCGACAAGTACGCCACGCTGACCGCGGTGGAGCTGAGTTACGGCCGCAAGCGCGCGCTGGAGATCGCCACCACGCTGGCGATGGAGCCCAAGCTGATGCTGCTGGACGAGCCCACGCAGGGCATGGGCCTGGAAGACGTGGACCGCATCAAGCAACTCATCAAGAAGGTGGCGGCCAGCCGCACGGTGCTGATGGTGGAACACAACATGAGCGTGGTGGCCAGCATCGCCGACACCATCACCGTGCTGCAGCGCGGCGCCACGCTGGCCGAGGGACCGTATGAACAGGTCTCGAAGAACCCGGCCGTGATCGAGGCCTACATGGGCAGCGCCAACACCGAACTGAAAGGAGCCCACTGATGGGAACGCCTTTCCTCTCGGTGAAAGACCTGCACGGCTGGTACGGCGAATCGCACGTGCTGCACGGCATCAGTTTCGATGTGCAGGAGGGCGAAGTCGTCACGCTGCTGGGCCGCAACGGCGCCGGCCGCACGAGCACCATGCGCGCCATCATGGGCCTGATCGGCAGCCGCAAGGGCAGCATCCAGGTGCGCGGCACCGAGACCATCGCCATGCCCACGCACCGCATCGCGCGCCTGGGCATCGGCTATTGCCCGGAAGAGCGCGGCATCTTCAGCAGCCTGTCGGCCGAAGAGAACCTGATGCTGCCACCCACGCTGGGTGCTGGCGGCATGAGCGTCGACGACATCTACGCGATGTTTCCGAACCTGAAGGAACGGGCGCAAAGCCAGGGCACGCGCCTGAGCGGTGGTGAGCAGCAGATGCTGGCCGTCGCGCGCATCCTGCGCACCGGCGCCAAGCTCTTGCTGCTGGACGAGATTTCCGAGGGCCTGGCCCCGGTGATCGTGCAGAAGCTCGCCGAGATGGTTAGCACGCTGCGCCGGCAGGGCTACACCATCCTGATGGTGGAACAGAACTTCCGCTTCGCCGCGCCGCTGGCCGACCGTTTTCTCGTCGTCGAGCACGGCGAGGTGATCCAGAGTTTCACGCAGGCCGAACTGCCTTCGCGCCTGGAACGCCTGCATGAGTATTTAGGGGTCTAGCCGCGCGCTGGACGCCTGTTTCTGAAGCACCCCAAGGAGACTGACATGCAATTGAAGAAGATCGCCGCCGCCTGCACCCTGGCCTGTGCCGCCACCCTGGGCGCTGTCGCCCCTGCGTCAGCGCAGATCTCGGGTGACACCATCAAGATCGGCATCATCACCGACATGTCGGGCCTGTACTCCGACATCGACGGCCAGGCCGGCGTGGAAGCCATCCGCATGGCGGTGGCCGACATGGGCGGCAACATCAACGGCAAGAAGATCGAGGTCGTCTACGCCGACCACCAGAACAAGGCCGACGTGGCCGCGGCCAAGGCGCGCGAGTGGTTCGACACGCAGGGCGTGGACATGCTGATCGGCGGCACCAACTCGGGCACCGCGCTGGCCATGGCCAAGGTGGCGGCCGAGAAGAAGAAGGTCTTCATCGCCATCGGCGCGGCCACCGCCGCGCTGACCAATGCGCAGTGCAACCCCTACACCGTGCACTGGGCCTATGACACGGTGGCGCTGGCCAAGGGCACCGGCAACGCGGTCGTCAAGTCCGGTGGCAAGAGCTGGTATTTCCTGACCGCCGACTACGCCTTCGGCGCCCAGCTGCAGAACGACACCTCCGAGGTGGTGAAGGCCGCCGGCGGCACCATCGTCGGCGCCGTGAAGCACCCGCTGTCGGCCAGCGACTTCAGCAGCTTCCTGCTGCAGGCGCAGAGCAGCAAGGCGCAGATCCTGGGCCTGGCCAATGCCGGTGGCGACACCATCAACAGCATCAAGGCGGCCAACGAGTTCGGCATCACCAAGACCATGAAGCTGGCCGGCCTGCTGGTCTTCATCAACGACATCCACAGCCTGGGCCTGAAGACCACCCAGGGCCTGTACCTGACCGACAGCTGGTACTGGAACCGCGACGCAGAGACGCGCGCCTGGAGCCGCAAGTTCTTCGAGAAGATCAAGCGCATGCCCAGCAGCATCCAGGCCGGTGACTACTCGGCCGCGTTGAACTACCTGCAGGCGGTGAAGGCCATCAACAGCGACGACGCCGACAAGGTGCTGACGAAGATGAAGGCCACGAAGATCAACGACATCTTCGCCAAGGGCGGCTTCATCCGCGGTGACGGCCGCATGGTGCACGACATGTACCTGATGCAGGTCAAGAGCCCCGACAAGAGCACCGAACCCTGGGACTACTACAACGTGGTGCAGACCTTCAAGGGCGAAGAGGCCTGGACGACCAAGGCCGAGTCGAAGTGCGCTCTTTGGAAATGACGGCAGTGACGGTCTGAGCTGACCCCGGCGCACGATGGACATCTTCGGCATTCCCATTCAAGCCTTCATGGGCCAGCTCCTGCTGGGCCTGGTGAACGGCTCGTTCTACGCCATGCTCAGCCTCGGCCTGGCGGTGATCTTCGGGTTGCTGGGGATCGTCAACTTCGCGCACGGGGCGCTCTACATGATCGGCGCCTACGTCGCCTGGCTGGGCGCCGAGTACGCAGGCATCGGCTTCTGGTGGAGCCTGCTGCTGGCGCCACTGGTGGTGGGGGCCCTGGGCGTGGTGATCGAGCGCACGCTGCTCAAGCATCTGTACAAGATCGATCCGATCTACGGCCTCTTGCTCACCTTTGGCCTGGCGCTGATCGCCGAGGGGGTGTTCCGCGACCAGTTCGGTGTTTCGGGCCAGCAGTACCCGGTGCCCGAACTGCTGCAGGGCGCCACCAACCTCGGCTTCATGATCCTGCCGAACTACCGCGGCTTTGTGATCTTCGCCTCGCTGTTCATCTGCCTGGTCACCTGGTTCATCATCGAACGCACGCGCCTGGGCAGCTATCTGCGCGCCGGCACCGAGAACCCGTCGCTGGTGCAGGCCTTCGGCGTGAACGTGCCGATGATGGTGATGCTGACCTACGGCGCCGGCGCCGGCCTGGCCGCGATGGCCGGCGTGCTGGCCGCGCCCATCATCCAGATCACGCCGCTGATGGGCAGCAACCTGATCATCATCGTCTTCGCGGTGGTGGTGATCGGGGGCATGGGCTCCATCCTCGGCTCCATCCTCACCGGCCTTTTCCTGGGCCTGGTGGAAGGCCTGACCAAGGTCTTCTACCCCGAGGCTTCCAGCATCGTGGTCTTCGTCATCATGGCCATCGTGCTGATGATCCGGCCCGCGGGCCTGTTCGGAAAGGAGAAGTGAAATGAGCACTTCTTCTGCCCCCCACTCGGCCGGCGACATCCAGCGCTGGAGCAAGATCGCCTGGGGCGTGGGCCTGGCGCTGCTGATTGCCGCGCCTTTCCTCGGCGTCTACCCGATCTTCATGATCAAGGCGCTGTGTTTCGCCATCTTCGCCTGCGCCTTCAACCTGCTGCTGGGCTACACCGGGCTCTTGAGTTTCGGCCACGCCGCCTACCTGGGCGCAGCAGCCTATGTCACGGGCTGGCTGGTGCGTTCGGCGGGCTTCTCGCCGGAACTCGGCATCCTGGCCGGCGCGCTGTCGGGCACGGTGCTGGGTGCCATCGTCGGCTTCATCGCCATCCGCCGCCAGGGCATCTACTTCGCGATGATCACGCTGGCCATGGCGCAGATGATCTACTTCGTGTGGCTGCAGGCGCCCTTCACGGGCGGTGAAGACGGCCTGCAGGGCGTGCCGCGCGGCACGCTGTTCGGGCTGATCCCGCTGCAGAGCGACCTCGTCATGTACTTCGTGGTGCTGGCGGCGTTCGTGGGCGTGTTCCTGGCGGTCATCCGTATCGTGCATTCGCCCTACGGCCAGGTGCTCAAGGCCATCCGCGAAAACGAGCCACGGGCCGTCTCGCTGGGTTACGACGTCGACAAGTACAAGCTGCTGGCTTTCGTGCTCAGCACCACGCTGGCCGGGCTGGCCGGTGCGCTGAAGACGGTGGCCTTGGGCTTCGCCACGCTGTCCGATGCCCACTGGTCGCTCTCGGGCGAGGTGGTGCTGATGACGCTGCTGGGTGGCATGGGCACCTTCGCCGGGCCCGTGGTGGGCGCCTTCACCATCATCGGGCTGCAGAACTTCCTGGCCGACCGCGTCGGCTCGTGGGTCACGGTGATCATCGGCGCGATCTTCGTGGTGTGTGTCGTCGGCTTCCGGCGTGGTTTCGTCGGCGAGTTGCTGGCCTGGCTGAAACGCCGCCAGCCCAAACAGCCCTGAGATGGCGCTGAGACGGCGCTGAGACGGCCCTGCAGCGCTGCCTGCGCTGCGGCGCCGGCAGCGGGGTGCCCATGCGCCGCCGCCCGCCCCGCCGGGCCACCGTTCGCGCCGCCACCTGGCCCTTTCGTCGCAGACCGCTGCCGCGCGCTGCCGGCTGCCCTTACGCTCGCGGCTTCTGTCCTGCCTGCCAGCGTGCGCCCACGCGCGCCTTCCAAGAACATGCGCCCATCCCTGCCTGCCCGTTTCGCCGCCCGTGCCTTCGTCCTGTCCTTGGCAGCCACCCTGGCCGCCTGCGGCAAACCCGGTGCCGGCGGTCCGGCGGCTGCGGCCTCCGGTGCCGCATCGGCCGCGGCCAAGGCCGCGCCGCCCGTGCTGCTGCTGGCCCCCGAAGACCTGCTGACCCTGCAGCCCAGCCGCCTGGCCAGTGGCCCCGTGGTCAGCGGCTCGGTGCAGCCCGAACGCCGCGCCGACCTGCGCGCCGAGGTGGCGGCCGTGGTGCTGCAAGTGATGAAGGAGAACGGCGACGCCGTGAACGCCGGTGACACGCTGATGAAGCTGGACGACACGGCCATCCGCGACAGCCTGAGCTCGGCCGAAGAAGCCCTGCGGGCGTCCACCCAGGCTTTCGAGCAGGTGGAGCGCCAGGTCACGCGCCTGAAGACGCTGCAGGCCCAGGGCATGACCTCCACCCAGGCGCTGGAAGACGCCGAGGTGCGCCGCAACAACGCGCAGAGCGATCTGGTGGCGGCGCGGGCCCGCGTGGTCTCGGCGCGCCAGCAGATGGCCCGCACCGTGGTGCGTGCGCCTTTTGCCGGCGTGGTGAGCGAGCGCAAGGTGTCGGTCGGTGACACGGTGCAGGTGGGGCGCGAACTGGTGAAGGTGATCGACCCGCGCAGCATGCGCTTCGAGGGCCTGGTGTCGGCCGACCGCATGCACGAGCTGAAGCTGGGCCAGCCGGTGAGTTTCCGCGTCAACGGTTACGCCCAGGGCGACTTCACCGGCAAGGTGCAACGCATCGAGGCCGCGGCCAACGCCGTGACGCGGCAGGTGGAGGTGATCGTGGCTTTTGCGGCGCCGGCGCAGGCGCCGCGGGTGTCGGGCCTTTTCGCCGAAGGGCGTGTGGAGACCGGCGGTACCGAAGGCCTGAGCCTGCCGGGCCAGGCGGTGGTGCGGTCGGGCGAACTCGCCCACGCCTGGAAGCTGAACGACAACAGCTTGACGAAGGTGACCTTGCGCCTGGGCGAGCGCGACCCTCGCACGGGCGAAACCCCGGTGATCTCGGGCCTGGTGGCCGGCGACCGCATCCTGCGCAGCCCGGGCAGTTCGCTGGTCGACGGCCAGAAGTTCGAGCTCGCCAAGCCTGCACCGGCTGCCGGTGCCGCGTCGGCGGCGGTGGCCGCGGCAGCAACGGCCTCTGCGGCCAAGTGAGGGCGGGCCATGTTCCTTTCTGAATTCAGCATCAAGCGCCCGGTGGCGATGATCGTCATCATCCTGGCGCTGATGGCGCTGGGCCTGCTGGCGCTGAGCAAGCTGCGCGTGAACCAGACGCCCGATGTCGAGCAGCCGCTGCTGGTGGTGCAGATCCCTTACCCCGGTGCCAGCCCCGACACGGTGGAGCGCGAGGTCGTCAACCGCATCGAAAAGGCGCTGCAGGGCATCGCCGGCGTCACCGACGTGCGCAGCACCAGCAGCGAAGGCAGCGCGCAGCTGCTGCTGATCTTCAACTTCGACAAGAACATGATCGAGGCGGCCGACGAGGTGCGCAACGCCATCGCCTCGGTGCGCTACAAGCTGCCGGTGGAGATGCGCGAGCCCGTGCTGCGCCGCGTCGACCCTGCGGCCCAGCCCATCATGCAGATGGCGCTGTCGTCCACCACGCTCACACACGCGCAGATCTCGCGCCTGGCCGAAGACGAGCTGGCCGACCGCTTCCGCGGTGTCAACGGCGTGGCCGTGGTCAGCGTCAATGGCGCGCTGCGCCGCGAGCTCAGCGTGCTGCTGCGCGCCGAGAAGCTGCGCGAGTACGAAGTCAGCGTCACCGAGGTGGTGGCCGCGCTGCGGGCGCAGAACGCCACTGCGCCCGTGGGCAAAGTGCGCGGCGCGCTGCAGGACCAGAGCATCCGCCTGGTGGGCCGCATCGAGAGCCCGGGCGAGTTCGGGCAGATCGTCATCAAGCGCCGCGGCAGCGAACTCGTGCGCCTGGCCCAGGTGGCCGAGGTGAAGGACGGCTTCGCCGAGCTGACGAGCTTCTCGGTGCGCAGCGGCAACCCCAACGTGGGCCTGTCGGTGACGCGCACGCGCGAGGCCAGCACGGTCAGTGTGGCCGACGAGATCCGCAAGATGGTTGCGGAGATGAACAAGACGCTTCCCGCCGGCACCAAGCTGGAGGTCACGCAGGACGGCGGCGAAAACGCGGCCAACAGCCTCTACAACGTGATCCACGCGCTGGTCTTCGGCGCGGGCCTGACGATCTTCGTCGTCTACATCTTCCTGAACTCCTGGCGCAGCACGCTCATCACTGCGCTGAGCCTGCCCACGAGCGTGATCGCCGCGTTCATCGCGGTGTGGCTGTGCGGCTTCACCTTGAACTTCATGAGCCTGCTGGGCCTGAGCCTGGCGATCGGCGTGCTGATCGACGACGCCATCGTGGTGCGAGAGAACATCGTGCGCCACATGGAGGCCGGTGAAGACCGCCGCACCGCGGCGCTCAACGGCACGGCCGAGATCGGCCTGGCCGTGGCCGCCACCACCTTCAGCATCGTGGCGGTGTTCGTGCCCGTGGCCTTCATGCCCGGCGTCAGCGGCGAGTGGTTCCGGCCCTTCGCGCTGACCGTCGTGGCGTCCGTGATGGTGAGCCTGTTCATCAGCTTCACGCTCGACCCGCTGCTCTCGGCCTACTGGGGCGACCCGGTGGGCCACCACAAGGCGCCCAAGCGCGGCATCAGCCGCCTGCTGGAACGCTTCAACCTGTGGTTCGACCACCAGGCCGACCGCTACGGGCGCGTCATCGCCTGGGCGCTGCACCACCGGCGCTGGATGGCGGTGTTCGCTTTCCTGAGCTTCGTTGCCGCCATCGGCCTGCAGGCCAAGTGGGGCGGTTCCAGCTTCCTGCCGGCGTCAGATGCCGGCACGGTGGCCATCGACGTGCGCACGCCCGCCAGCAGCAGCCTGGCGTACGCACGCCTGAAGGTGGAGGCCGCGGCTGCGCTGGCGCGCACGCTGCCCGAGACCAAGGCCACCAACAGCTTCGTCAACCCGGGTGGCGGGCGCATCTACGTCGACGTGGGCAAGAGCACGCAGCGCCAGCGCAGCGCGCAGGCCATCGCGGCCGATCTGCGCAAGATCACGGCACGCCTGGTCGGCGCCGAGTACGTGGTGCTGGACGACCTCAACAACGGCGCGCAGAAGCCGGTGCAGATCCGCTTCACCGGCCCCGACACGCGCCAGTTGCTGGAGATCACAAGCCAGTTCATGGACAAGCTGCGCACCGTGCCGGGCGCGGTGGACGTGGGCCTGTCGGAACAAGACCCGCAGGACGAGATGAAGATCGAGCTCGACCGCGGCCTGGCCAACACGCTGGGCATCAGCGTCAACGACGCTGCGCAGGCCCTGCGCGTGGCCTTTGCCGGCGTGGAAGTGGGCGACTGGGTCGACCCCAGCGGCGAAACACGCGACGTGGCCGTGCGCCTGCACCCGCAAGACCGTGTGGACGCCGGCAACATCGAGCGCCTGCCCATCGCCGTGAGCGGCAGCAACCGCATGGTGCCGCTGGAGCAGATCGCCACCGTCACCATGGGCAAGGGCCCGAGCCAGATCCAGCACAACGACGGCAAACGCACCATCAGCGTGGCCGCCAACGTGCAAGGCCGCTCGCCCGGCGAGGTGACCACCGAGGCCCTGAAGCTGGCCCGCGCGATGAGCTACCCGCCGGGCTACGGGCTGGAGCTGGCCGGCGCTTCGAGAGACCAGCAGGAGGTGTTCAAGGAGATGGGCATCGCGCTGCTGTCGGGCATTGCGCTGATGTACCTGGTGCTGGTGATGCAGTTCAGCAGCTTCACCGCGCCGCTGGCGGTGATGCTCTCGCTGCCGCTGTCGCTGATCGGCGTGGTGGTCGCGCTGCTGCTGACCAAGGGCACGCTGAACCTGATGAGCTTCATCGGCGTGATCATGCTCATGGGTCTGGTGGCGAAAAACGCCATCCTGCTGCTGGATGCCGCGCGGGTGCTGGAGGCCGAGGGCGTCGACCGCGAAGAGGCCCTGATGACGGCGGGTCGCAAGCGGCTGCGGCCCATCCTGATGACAACCTTTGCGCTCGTGGCCGGCATGCTGCCGGTGGCCATCGGGGTGGGTGAGGGCGGTGAGTTCTACCGGCCGATGGCCGTGGCCATCATCGGCGGCACCATCACCAGCACCTTCCTCACGCTGCTGGTGGTGCCCAGCTTCTACGACAGCATCGAGGTTTCACGCGACCGCATGGTGGCCAAGTTTGGCCGGCGTGAGGCGCGCTGGAACGCCTTCGTGGCCTTTGTGCTGACTTTCCTGGAGGCGCTGGCCGCCCTGGTGGGCCTGCGCGCCGCGTGGCGCCTGCTGGCGCGCGCGGTGGCGTGGGTGCGACGCGGCGGGCGCCGCGCGCCTCAGCGCGCTGCAGCCACCTGAGTGGTGGGCGCCTGGGCCTTGGCGGCGCCGGCGCGCTCGGCCGGGGCTTGCAGGTTGATGGCCAGGGTGAGCAGCGTCAAGGCCACGGCGAACACGACGGGTTCCGTCGGCAGCGGGCGGTGGCGGCGGACGGGCGGGGGGGCGATGGCGGGTCCGGTGTTCACGTTCTGTACTCGCAACAAGGTGTACGAGATTGGGACACACCCGCGTGTCTTTGCGGTGAAATCAGGCATCGCCTTGCCGTGACGAATTCCCATGCTGCCCCACGCCCGGCGCCCGTTTTGACGATTTCCCCCCCGAATGAGGGCCTGTCGGCCCCGGCTTGCGAGCCCCTGCCCGAGGCCCCGGAACTGGCGCGTCTGCTGACCGCCGTGGAGGCCCTGGCCCGTGCTGCCGGGGCCTTGATCCTGGAGATCTACGCCAGTGATTTCGCCGTCGGGTCGAAGGCCGATGCCTCACCCGTGACGGTGGCCGATGAACGGGCCGAGGCCCTCATCACGCCCGCCCTGCAGGCCTTGACGCCAACCTGGCCGGTGGTGGCCGAAGAGGCGGCCTCGCGGGGCGAGGCCCCGGCCGCGGCGCGCACCTTCTGGCTGGTCGACCCCTTGGACGGCACGCGTGAGTTTGCACAACGCAACGGCCAGTTCACCGTGAACATCGCCCTCGTGCATGACGGTGTGCCGGTATTGGGCGTGGTGCTGCAGCCGGTGGGCGACCGGCTCTATGCCGGCGTGGTGGGGCAGGGCGCCTGGCTGGTGCAGCAGGGGCGACGGCAAGCGCTGCGCGTGCGCGCGGTGCCGGCTGCGGGCTGGTGCCTGGCGGCCAGCCGCTCGCATGGCGACGAGGCCGCTTTGCAGGCATGGGTGCAAAGCGGGCTGGCGCCGGTGTCTGGCGGCTTGCCGGTGGCCACGCGCGTGAATGCCGGCTCCTCGCTCAAGTTCGGCCTGGTCGCGGCCGGCGAGGCCGACGTCTACCCGCGCCTGGGTCGCACGATGGAATGGGACACCGCAGCCGGCCACGCCGTGCTGGCGGCAGCCGGCGGCCGCGTCTGCACGCTCGATGGGGCGCCGCTGCGCTACGGCAAACCGGGCTACGAAAACCAGCACTTCGTGGCCTGGGGTGGCGCCGCGCCGGCACGGTCTGCGCGGGGTGCCGGCCTGGGGCCGCCGGGGTAAGCCCCCGGCCGGGCCGCAGAGGCCGACTCCTAGAATGACCCGCAGGCGCCCCGTGGCGCGAGACCCCGAGGAAAGCCCGCATGCCGTCCAGCCGCCGCACCCAGGCCCCCGCCTCCGACGAGGCCGCAGCCAGCCCGGTGCGCACGCTCAAGAAGTACCCCAACCGGCGGCTGTACGACACACACACCAGCAGCTACATCACGCTGGCCGATGTGAAGCAGATGGTGCTGTCCTCGGAAGAGTTCGAGGTGCGTGATGCCAAGACCGGCGAAGACCTCACGCGCAGCATCCTGCTGCAGATCATCCTGGAAGAAGAGTCGGGCGGCGTGCCCATGTTCACCACGCCGGCACTGGCGCAGATCATCCGTTTCTACGGCCATGCCATGCAGGGCGTGATGGGCACGATGATCGAGAAGAACCTGCAGGCCTTCAGCGAACTGCAATCGCAGTTCCTGAACCAGAGCAAGGGCCTGTACGACCCCAAGCATCTCAGCCCCGAGGTCTGGACGCAGTTCATGACCGGCCAGGCGCCGGCGCTGCAGAACATGATGGGCAGCTACCTCGAACAAAGCCGCGGCGTCTTCGAGCAGATGCAGGCGGCTGGCGGCCTCTTCCCTGGCATGCCGGGTTTTGCGCCGCCGAAGAAGTAAGGCAAGCCCGCCGCGGCGCAGCCGCCGCGCGATGCATGAAAATCGCGCGATGAATGCTTCCACCACCGACGCCGGCACCGCCAGCGCCCAGAACACCGCCAAAGCCCCCACCGTGGGTTTCGTCTCGCTGGGCTGCCCCAAGGCGCTCACCGATTCCGAGCTCATCCTGACGCAGCTGCGCGCCGAGGGCTACGAAACTTCTCGGACCTACGCCGGCGCCGACCTGGTGATCGTCAACACCTGCGGCTTCATCGACGACGCGGTGAAGGAGAGCCTGGACACCATCGGCGAGGCCCTGGCCGCCAACGGCAAGGTCATCGTCACCGGCTGTCTGGGCGCGAAGGCCGGCGACGACGGCGGCAACCTGGTGCGCCAGATGCACCCCAGCGTGCTGGCCGTGACGGGCCCGCACGCCACGCAGGAGGTGATGAATGCCGTGCACACGCACGTGCCCAAGCCGCACGATCCCTTCATCGACCTCGTGCCCGAAGCGCGTGGCATTGCCGGCATCAAGCTCACGCCGCGCCACTATGCCTACTTGAAGATCAGCGAGGGCTGCAACCACCGCTGCACCTTCTGCATCATCCCCAGCATGCGTGGCGACCTCGTCTCGCGCCCCATCGGCGATGTGCTGAACGAGGCGCGCGCGCTCTTCGAGAGCGGTGTCAAGGAATTGCTGGTGGTGAGCCAGGACACCAGCGCCTTCGGCGTGGATGTGAAGTACCGCACCGGCTTCCACGACGGCCAGCCGGTGAAGACGCGGCTGCTCGAACTCGCCACGCGGCTGGGCGAGATCGCCGAACCTTTCGGCGCCTGGGTGCGTTTGCACTACGTCTACCCCTACCCGAGCGTCGACGAGATCCTGCCGCTGATGGCGCAGGGGCGCGTGCTGCCCTACCTGGACGTGCCTTTCCAGCACGCCCACCCCGATGTGCTCAAGCGCATGAAGCGCCCCGCCAGCGGCGAGAAGAACCTGGAGCGCCTGCAACGCTGGCGCGAGTTGTGCCCCGAGATCGTGGTGCGCAGCACCTTCATCGCCGGATTCCCGGGCGAAACAGAAGAAGAGTTCCAGACCCTGCTCGACTTCGTGCAGGAGGCCGGCATCGACCGCGCCGGTTGTTTCGCCTACTCGCCCGTGAAGGGCGCGGCGGCCAACGACATTCCAGGCATGCTGCCGCAGGAAGTGCGCGAAGAGCGCCGCGCGCGCTTCATGGCTGTGGCCGAGGCCGTCTCGGCGCAGCGCCTGCAGCGCCGCGTGGGCGCCACCATGCAGGTGCTGGTGGACCACGCGCCTGCGCTGGGCCGCAAGGGCGGCGTGGGCCGCAGTTATGCCGACGCGCCCGAGATCGACGGCGTGGTGCGCCTGCTGCCACCCGAGAAGGCCAGCAAGACGTTGAAGGTGGGCGAATTCACGCGTGCCCGCATCGTCGCGGCCGAGGGGCACGACCTCGTCGGCGTGCCGGTCTGAGCCCGCATCGGAGCAAGCGCATGGCACGCGACCTCAGCACCGAACTCATCCACCACGCCTACCGGCCGCCGGCGGGCTTCGCGGCGCCGCAAGAGCCCGTGCACAAGGCCAGCACGGTGGTCTTCCCGAACGTGGCCGCGATGCGCGCGCGCGACTGGCGCTACAAAAACGGCTACACCTACGGCCTGCACGGCACGCCCACCACCTTCACGCTGGAAGAGCGCATCGCCACGCTGGAAGGCGGCACCGAGTGCGTGCTGGTGCCCAGCGGCCTGGCGGCGGTGGCGTTGGTGGGGCAGGCGCTGCTGTCGGCGGGCGACGAGGTGCTGCTGCCCGACAACGTCTACGGCCCCAGCCTGCAGCTGGCCCGAGGCGAGTTCGCGCGCTGGGGCATCACCCACCGGCTCTACGACCCCATGGACACCGCCGGCTTTGCCGCGCTGCTGGGCCCGAACACCAAGCTTGTGTGGCTGGAAGCGCCGGGCTCCGTGACCATGGAGTTCCCCGATCTGGCCGCGCTGGCCTCGGCCGCCCAGGCGCGCGGCGTGACCACGGCGCTCGACAACACCTGGGGTGCCGGCATCGCGCTGCGTGGCTTCGAGCACGGCATCGACATCGTGATGCAGGCGCTGACCAAGTTCCCCAGCGGTGGTGGCGACGTGCTGATGGGCAGCGTGGTCACGCGCGACGCCGCCCTGCACGAACGCATCAAGCTCACGCACATGCGCCTGGGCCTGGGTGTGGCGGGCAACGACGCCGAACTGGTGCTGCGCTCACTCGCTACCATGCCGCTTCGCTACGCCGCGCAAGACGCCGCCGGCCGTGCCCTGGCCACCTGGCTCGGCCAGCGCCCCGAGGTGGCGCAGGTGCTGCACCCGGCACTGCCCGGCAGCCCGGGCCACGAACACTGGCAGCGCCACTGCACGGCCGCGGCGGGGCTGTTCTCGGTGATGCTGCACGAGCGCTACGGCGCGCAGCAGGTCGAGGCCTTCGTCGATGCGCTGCAGCTCTTCTGCATCGGTTACTCGTGGGCCGGGCCTGTCAGCCTGGTGGTGCCCTACGAGCTGAGCGGCATGCGAAGCGCGGCCGCTGTGCAGCAGCCGCACCTCCGGGGCCATCTCGTGCGCTTCTCGCTCGGCCTGGAGGCCGTGGCGGACCTGCAGGCCGACCTGGCCCAGGCGTTGCACCGGGCCCTGGGCTAGCGCAGGGGCTGCGCCGCTCAGGGCTGCGCTGGCGGCCGCGTGAAGAGGTGCACGCCGGCGGCGGTGCCGCCGCCCCCCGTGAGCAGGAAGGTGGCGAAGGCCATGCCATCGGCATCGCGGCCGACGAAGTTGCCGCTGAAGCTGCTGCTCAGCGGCGTGAAGCCGCTGCAGCCGTTGCACTGCCCGCCGCTGTAGTTGCCGCCGAAGCCGCCCGAGGCGATGCGCGCATCGAAAGTGGCGTTGCCGTTGAGGCCGCTGAAGTTCAGCGTGCCGATGTCGAAGCCCAGGTTGCGCAGCTCCACGGCGCGCGTGGCGAAGTTCACTGCCACCGTGCCAGTGGCGTTGGCCAGGGTGCCGCCACGAGGCGTGAACACGGCGGTGCCGGTGCCGGGCATGGTGCGCGTGGCATCGGCCAGCAGGTAGTTCACGGTACCCAACTGCGGCGCCACGAGCGGCGTACCGCCGACGGTGACCGTGGCGCTGGCACCGGGGGCCGAGACCCAGGCGCCCCAGTAGGCCACGCTGCCATCGGCCAGCGTGGCCTGGTCCAGCGGCTGCGCGCTGGCCCCACCGATCTGCGCCACCGGGTTGGTGACGCTGCCCAGCGCCTCCAGCACGGTGCCGCTGGCGCCGGTGCCGACGCGGAAACTGTCGGAGCGCCACTCGCTCAGCGTTGAAAGCTGGGCCGTGCCCAGACCCGGCAGCACCGCGGTGTAGGCGATGCCGGCCACGATATTGGGCACGAACTGCGTGCCCGAGCCCGGCGGCGTGGTGCTGAAGTCGCTGGTGCGTGCCTGCTCGGCGGTGCTGGCCAGCGGCACCGTCACCACCGTCTGCCCGGCGGCCAGGGCCGCCACGGCGCGCGCGGTGTCCACGGCAAAGGCCGCGCGGCCACGGTCCACCGCGGCACCGGCGGCGGCCAGCAGCACGGCTCGGGTCTGCACACCGCTGCCCAGGCTCACCTCGGGCATGGCCTGCTGCTGTTCGCTGGCCAGCGCAAAACCGGGGTCGAGCTGCGCGGCGCGCGCGAACTCGACTTTGGCCTCGGCATACCGGCCCTGGTCTTTCAGGTCCAGCCCCTGCGAGAAGGCGCGGAAGGCCTCCAGGTTGGTGGTGGCGAAACGTTCGATGCGCGCCCGCACCTCGGGCGAGAGCTGGTCCAGCGGGATGCCGGCCGCGCGCAGGATGCCGAAGGTCATGGCCTTCTGGGCGCGAAAGAGAGCGTTGATGTCACCCCGCTCGCTGACCACGCCAAGGCTGCGCGCGCTGCGGCTGTCGATGACGGCACCTTCGAGCGAAAAGCCCGCGGGCAGGGCCACGGCCGCCGGGCTGGTTGACGGGGCGGGGGCCGGCGCCGGCGCCTGCGCCTTTGCTTGCGGCACGCCGAGCGCGCCCAGGGCCAGCACAGCGGCTGCCGCAGCGATGTGGGTCTGCACGGTCTTCATGGTTGTTGCACCTCGAAATTGCCCACCACCACTTTTTCAGCGCGCATCAGCCGCCCCGAGCGCACCGCCGACGCGGTGTCGGCCAGGCCGCTGTCGCCGAGCTTGGCTTCGTTGACCAGCAGCTGCACCTTCTCGCGTTCCAGCACCTTCAGGCCGGGCACCTTGCTGAGGTCGGCGATGATCATCGCGGCGAGGCCCTTGGCCATGGCGCGGAAGTTGGCGTCGCCCTTGTTGACGAAGGCCTGCACGGCAATGCTGCCGGGCTCAGGCGGCGAGCCCACCACCTCGGCCTCGCGCGCCACGGCGCTGGCCACCTCCTGCTGCAGCTGCACGCTGGACAGCAGCGTCAGCGTCTGTGGCACTTCGCGCGCGGTGGCGCCCTCGGGGTCTTCGCGGGCGTACTGCTGCAGCAGCTGCACCGCGGCGGCGTTGTCGGCGCGTTTCAGGGCCAGCAGGCCCAGGTAATAGGGCACCAGGGTTTCGCCAGGGGCGAGCGCGCGCACGCGTTCGAAGGCCTGCGAGGCCGCAGCATCCTGGCCGTCGCGGAAAGCCGCGATGCCGGCCTGCAGCGTGGCCGCCACCTCGGCACGCACGCGGGTGGCCTCGGCCTGGTTGCTGCTGTCGTCCAGCAGGGCCGGCGCGCTGGCCAGCAGCTCGGGGCGGCTGGCGGCATCGGCCCAGCGGAAGTCGCGGCTGCGCAGCACCGAACGCCCGCCCTGGTACTCGAGCACCGCTTCGCCCTGGGCGATGCGACCGTACATCCCCGGCGGCAGCGCGCAGCCGGCGCCGCAGGCCTGCAGCTTCAGATAACCGCGCGTGCGGATGCTGCGTTCGGGCAGGGTCACGCGCCACTCGGCGCTGCCGGTGCTCAGGCGCAGGCCACCAGCGTTGAGCGCCACGGTGTTGCCGGCCTCTGCCAGGCGTATCTCGCTGCCGGCGGGCAGCGCGATGAGCGCGCCCGCCGTGGTGCGCAGTTGCACACGGCCGTCGACGCCGGTCTGCACCAGGGCGCTGGCGGGCAGCACGCCCTTGCGCGCGGGCGTGCCATTGATGCGCACGTCGCCTTGGGCCTGCACCAGCAGCACCTCTGCCGGCGCGGTTGCCGCTGGCGGGGCAGCGGGCGCTTGGGCCCAGGCGGCCGTCGGCAGGCACAGCGGGGCGAGCAGCAGGGCGCAGCCGCGGGCCCGGCTTCGGATCGTCTGGAAGCGGTTCATCGCGGTCCTCAGTACTGGTAGCGGAGCTTCAGCGACACCGCCTTGCGGCTGCTGTCGTAGAGATCCTGGTTCGAGCGGTTGCGCGACCACACGGCGTCGCCGCGCAGCGACCAGCGTTCGTCCAGCGCGTAGCTGGCCACCAGGTCGCCGGCGAGGGCGCTGTCCTTGCGGTCGGTGCCGAAGCCGAGATCGGTACCGCCGAAGATCTGGCGGTAGGCGGTGAGCCCGACGCTCAGGCGCAGGCCCGGCATCGGCGTCATCGCGCCGAAGACGCGCACCAGCGGCACGTGACGGTCGAGGTCGGCACGCAGGCGCTGGTTGTCTTCGTGCGTCCAGCTCAGCCGCAGGCCCACCGAAGGCGCCCCGGGCAGGTTCGGGTAGCCCTGGGTGAACATCACGCCCAGCGTGGTGGCGCGGGCGTCGCGCACGCGGTCGGCCTCGGCGTGGCGGAACTCGGCGTACTGGGCAAAACCCAGCATCGACAGATCGGCCGCCAGCGAGCGGTTGCTTTCCAGCCCGAGCTGCGTGGTGCTGCGGTAGCGGTTGCCGCCCACCTGCAGCGTGCTGCTGCCCAGCGTCAGCCGCCACAGCGCGCCGGCGCTGAGCTGCGTGAAGCCCACGTACACGCCCGCGTTGGTGAGGTTGTAGGCGGTTTCGTCGGCGTTGCCACGGTGGTCGAGGTCGGCCCCGGCGAACACCGACAGCCGCGGCGTCACGCGGGTCTGGTGCTGCCCGCCCACGGCCACCTGCCCATAGCTGTCGGCCACCTGCCGCGACGGGCTGCCTGCAAGGCTGATGGTGCCGAAGACCAGCTGCAGTTCATCGCGGAAGGTGCCGCCGTTGACGTTGTTGTCGTGGCCCAGGCCGACCTCGGCGTACAGGCGCGCGCTGGCGCGGCGGTCGGCCGCCTCGCGCGATTGCATGGCCTGCAGGAAGCCGTTGATATTGGCGCGCACGCCCGCCGGCGGGTTGTAGCGCAGCACGAACTCGAACTCGCTGCGCGCCCGCGTGTATTCACCGAGCAGGAAGTAGCCGCGCGCCAGCTCGAGCCGCGCGCGGTCGTTGGCCGGCACGGCCGCCAGGTGGCGTTCCAGCGCGAGCAGACCCTCGGGGATGCGGCCCGTGTTGACGGCGGCCACGCCGAAGAGAAAGTCGAAATGCACATCGCCCATCAGCTGCGGCTGGCCCTGCGCCGTGCTGTAGGCCTGCTCGAACTGGCCGGCTTCCACCTGCCGGCGCATGTCGTCCAGCGGCGCTGCGCTGGCGCCCATGGGCCACGCTTGCAGCAGCGGCAGCAGGCCGGCCAGCACGAGACGCCGCAGGCTGGCGGTGGCCTGCAGCCGGGCAAAGGCGGGCCGGGGGGTGGAACGGTGGGGTGTCATCGTGGGTGGCCGTGGCAAGACAGGGGGTGCGGACAAACGCATGGCGGGCCTTCAGGGCGGGGGCGGCGCCGCCGGTGGGTTGCGAAAGCTGGCCGCACCGGCCAGCAGGCGGCGCAGCGCCGGCTCGAAGCTCAGCAGCGGCAGTCGCTGCAACTCGGGCAGGTTCACGCGCGTGGCGTCGCCCGAGAGCAGCGCGGCCAGGGCGGCGGCGGCCGCCGCCGAGGCTTGCGGCGTGAGCGCCGCCGTGGGGCCGTCGGTGCTGCGGGCAGCCCGGGCGGTGCCATCACCGGTGCCGGTGCCGGCCTCAGCATCATTACGCGGCGCCGTCAGGAAGGCGGCCAACTGGGCGAGCGTTTTTTCGGCCGCCGCCACGGCCACGGGGTCGGCCACCACGGCCAGACCTTGCGGGCCTTCGCCGCCGGTGTTGGCATCGTCCACACGCGGCGGCGCGGGCAGCACGAGCAGCAGGCCGCTGCCGTAGCTGATGGCGTAGTTGCTGGCGCTGCCGTTGCTGAACTGCGCGTCCGAGGTCTGCAGCGTGAAGACCGAAACACCCTTGGCACCGATGCTGGCGTCTGGGGCGGTGACGGTCACGGCGCCGATGCGGTCGAGGTTGACGAGGCTGCCGACACTGGCGCTGAAGTTGAAGCTCTCGGGGTTGCGCCCGTCGTCGAAGCGCACCACGCTGTTGGCCGCCAGGGTCAGCGGGCGTGGCTTGACTTCCAGCGTGCCGGGCACGTAGGTGAGCAGGTAGTTGCCGAGCTTGGCGTTGCCGCCGCTGGCACCGCTGGCATGGATGAGGTAATTGCCAGCGTTCGCGCCAGAGTCGGCGCCAGCGCTGACGAGCGTCACGCTGCCCAGGCTTTCGCCCACCACCAGGCCCGAGGTGCTGAAGGCCGAGCCCGGCAGGCCCCGCAGATCGCCGTAGAGTTTGTCGAGGTTGCCGGCGGTGAGCGTGGCGGCCTTGCGCTCGATGGTGGCGCCCGTGCTCAGCGTGGGCGTGGCCAGCAGGTAGTTGCCGGCGTCGCGGCCGCCGACGGTGAGGCCGCTGACGGTGATGGCCAGTCCGGTGCCGGCATCGGCGCTGGCGAAGCTGCTGTTGGCTGCGGCGATGGTGAGCTGATCGCCCGCCAGCACGTCGCTGGCGAAGACCACTTGCGCGCCGCTGCTGCCGTCGTAGACCTTGTCCACGCCCGTCGCGGTGACGACGAGGCTGCGCGGGCTGATGTCCACCGTCAGACCGCTGGCTTGCAGGCTGTAGTTGGCGGCGTCGCTGCCGCCCAGGCCGAAGCCCGCACCTGAGAGGCTGACGGCCTTGCCGGTGCCCGCGGCCTTGTCCGCGGTGGTGCCGGTGACGCCGCTGCCCAGCAACTGCAGGTTGTCGCCGGGCAGCGCGCCCGCCAGGCTGCCGGCGCTGGTGTCCAGCACCACGGTGTTGCTGCCGTCGTAAACGCGGTTCAGCGCGCTCACGCCCAGCAGCGCCACCGGCCGCGGCGCGATGTTGACGGTGAGGCCGGCCGTGCCGGTGATCTGGTAGTTGATGGCGTCGGCGCCGCCCAGCGTGAGGCCACTGAGGGCCACCGATTTGCCGGTGCCGGCGTTCTTGTCGACCAGCGTGCCGGTGTTGACGTCGCCGCCGGGCAGGTTGAGGCTGATCTCGTCGCCGGCGATCACATCGCCCGAGGTGCTGCCCACCACCAGCGTGCCGGTGATCTGCACCGCGCGCGTGCCGTCGTAGACACGGTCCACCGCCTGCAGGCCCGTCAAGCCGCTGACGTTCAGCGGCCGCGGCGTGACGGTGGCCGTGGTGCTGGCGCTGTCGCCGGCCAGCACGTAGTTGCCGGCATCGCTGCCCAGCAGCGTGACCGCGCTGACCTGCACCGCCTTGTCGGTGCCGGCGTTTTTCGCGCCGGCACCGGTGAACACCGCGTTCTGGGCGGTGGCCACCGCATCGCCGGCCACCAGCCCGGCCAGCGTGGCGCTGACTGGCGCGCCGACCGTGCCGTCGTAGACGCGCGTGCCGCCGCTGTAGCTGGGGGTCAAGGTGCGCGGCGTGACGTCGGCCGTGGCCGTGCCGCTGGGGTTGGTGAGCTGGTAGTTCTGCGCGTCGGTGCCGCTGAGCACGCCGTTGCTGAAGCTCAGGCTCTTGCCGCTGCCGACGTTGCGCGCGCCTTCACCGCTGAACTGGCCGCTGGCGGCCAGCGTGAGCACGTCATCGCCACGGATGTCGGTGGAACTGCCGCTGACGCTGACCGCGGTGCTGCCGTCGTAAATGCGGCTCAGGCCCGTCCACACGGCCGTCAAGGGCCGCGGCGTGATGTTGACCGTCACACCCGTGGCCGCGGCAACGCTGTAGTTGCCCGCATCGGCGCCGCTGAGCGTGACGCCCACCACCGTCACGGGTTTGTTCGTGCCGGCGTTTTTATCGGCCAGCAGGCCGGCGTTGCTGCCACTGGGCGGGGGCAGCACGCCCACGTCGTCGCCCATGACCAGGTCGACCGTGTTGGCACCCAGCGTGCCGCTGCCTTGCACGGTGATGGCCACCGCCGTGCTGCCGTCGTAGACGCGGTCGGTGGCGACCACGCCGGTGAAGCCGTCGATGCGCAGCGGCCGCGGTGTCACGCTGGCCGCGGTGCTGGCGCTGCCGATGTTGAGCGTGTAGTTCGCGGCGTCGCTGCCGACCAGCGCGATGTCGCTGATGGCCACGGCCTTGCCGCTGCCCACGTTTTTCGCACCAGCACCGGTGAACACGGCGGTCTGGGTGAGGCGGGCGTCGTCGCCAGCAATGAACCGCTCGGCGCTGCCGACCACTGGCGCTGCCGTGGTGCCGTCGTAGACCCGGCTGCCACCGCTGTAGCTGACCACCAGCGCCCGCGGCGTGACCGTGCCTGTGGCCGAGCCCGTGGGGTTGAGCAGGCTGTAGTTGCCCGCGTCAGCGCCGGTGAGGCCGATGCTGAGCACCTCGGCCACCTTGCCTGTGCCGGCGTTGCGCGCACCCGTGCCGGTGTAGGCGCCGGTGCCGGTGATGCTGAGCGCGTCGCCCGCGACGATGTCGCCAGAACTGCCGGTGATCGCCGCTGCCGTGCTGCCGTCGTATTCGCGCGTGGTCGCCGTGTACACCGCCGTCAGCAGGCGCGGCGTGATGTTCACCGTGACGCCGCTGGTGGCGGTGATGCTGTAGTTGCCGGCATCGGCGCCGCCCAGGTTCAGGCCGGCCACGGCCACCGGCTTGTTGCTGCCGACGTTTTTGTCAGCCACCGTGCCCGTGGTGTTGCCGGTGGCCGGCGCGGTGACGGTGACGACGTCGCCGGCGACCAGGTCTTGCGGGTTCGGGGCTATGGGGCCGCTGGCGCTGACGACCACGGCCACCGTGATCTCACCATCGTAGGCGCGGTCGGTGGCGCTCACGCCGGTGAGGCCGTCAATGCGCAGAGGTTTGGGCGTGATGCTGCCGGTGGCGGTGGCCGCGGTGGCGGTGAGGCTGTAGTTGGCCGCATCCGAGCCTTGCAGCGCGATGGCGCTGACCGCGATGGCCTTGTCGGCACCGACATTCTTGTTGCCGGTGAACACCGCCGTCTGGCTGAGTTGCACCGCGTCGCCAGCGATGAAGCCGCTGCCGCTGGCCTGCACCAGCGCGCTGGTGTTGCCGTCATAGACCTTGTCCAGCCCGGTGTAGCCCGGCGTCACCGGCCGCGGCGTGATGCTGGCGGTGGTGCTGCCGGTGGGGTTGAGCAGCGCGTAATTGCCCGCGTCGGCTCCGCTCAGCGCGCCGCTGAGCACGCTGACGGCCTTGCCGCTGCCGACGTTGCGCGCACCGTCGCCGGTGAAGACCCCGCCGCCGCCGATGAGCACGGCGTCGCCGCCGATGATGTCGGCCGAGGTGGCGGTGGCGGTGGCGGCGGTGCTGCCGTCGTAGACGCGGTTGACGCCGGTGTAAACAGCGTTCAGGGCCTTCTTCGCGATATCGACGGTGATGCCCGTGGTGGCGGCCACCACGTAGTTGCCGGCATCCGCGCCGCCGAGCGTGAGGCCGTCCACCGCCACGGCCTTGCCGGAGCCCGCGTTCTTGTTGGCCATGGTGCCGGTGGTGATGCCGCCTTCGGGCAGGCTGATCGTGACGGTGTCGCCATCCACGATGTCGGCGCTGCTGGGCGCGATGCTGCCGTTGCTGGCCACGACCACGGCCACCGTGGTGCTGCCGTCGTAGACGCGCGGCGTGGCCGTAGCGCCAGTGATGCCGTCGATGCTGATGGCCTTGCGCGTGACGCTGCCCGTGGTGCTGGCGGTGGTGTCGAGCAGCCTGTAGTTCATGGCGTCGGCGCCGGTCAGCACGATGTCGCTGACGGCGATGGCCTTGCCGGTGCCCACGTTCTTGGCGCCGGCGCCGGTGAACACCGCGCTCTGCGTGAAGCCGAGCAGGTCACCGGCGAGAACGCCAGCATTGCTGGCCGTCACGGGGGCGGCCACACCACCGTCGTAGACGCGCGTGCCGCCGGTGTAGGTGGCCGTCAGGGTGCGTGGGGTGATGCTGGCCGTGGTGTTGCCGCTGGCGTTGACCAGGGTGTAGTTGTTGCGCTCGGCGCCACTGAGGAAGCCCCCGGTGACGGCCACCGCCTTGCCGTCGCCGACGTTCTTGCCGTCGCTGAAACTGCCGCTGGCGACGATGGCCAGGGCCCCGATGTCCACCGTCAGGATGTCGCTGGAACTGCCCGTGATGGTGGCGCCCGTGCCGCCGTTGTAGACACGGTCGGCGGCGGTGTAGGTGGCGGTCAGCGGCCGCGGCGTGATGTTGACGGTGAGCCCCTCACCGCCCACGGCGTAGTTGCTGGCCGAGGCGCCCGTGAGCGTGAGGCCGGTGATGGTGACCGGCTTGTTCGTGCCCGCGTCTTTGGTGGCCATGGTGCCCGAGGTGATGCCGCCTGCGGGCAGCACCACGCTGACGGTGTCGCCAGCCAGCACGCCGCTGGGCAGCACCGTGGCGCCGGCCGTGCTGAGCTGCACGTTGACCGTGCCGTCGTAGACGCGGCCGGTGGCCAGCACGCCGGTCACGCCGAGCAGCCGTGGCGTGATGCTCGCGGTGGTGGTGGCCGTGCTGTTCAGCACGCTGTAGTTGGTGATTTGTGGGCCCGTGAGCGTGATGCCGCTGACGCTGACCGCCTTGCCACTACCGACCGCGCCGTCGCTGGTGAACACGGCGGTCTGCGCAAAGCCTATCTGGTCGCCCGCGACGAGGCCCGTGGAGGCGCCTTCCACCCGGGCGCTGGTGTCGGCCAGGCCGTTGTAGGTGCGGGCAAGCCCGGTGTAGGTGACGGTGATGCCCTTGGCCGTGATGGTGCCGGTGGTGCTGGCCGTGGTGTTGACCAGGCTGTAGTTGGCCGCGTCGGTACCGCCCAGCACGATGCTGGTCACGGCAATGGGCTTGTTGATGCCGGCATTGCGTGCATCCAGCCCGGTGTAGATGGCGTTCTGCGTGTAGCTGAGCACGTCGCCAGCGACGGCGTCGGGTGAGGCCACGCTGACGGCGGCGCTGACGCCGCCGTTGTACTCGCGGCTGATACCGGTGTAGACCGCGGTGAGCGGGCGCGGGGTGATGTTCACCGTGACGCCCAGGCTTCCGTCGAGGCTGTAGTTGCCGGCATCGGCGCCGCCCAGCGTGAGCCCGGCCACCGTGACCGCCTTGGCATTGCCCACGCCCTTGATGGCAATGCTGCCGGCGCCGAGACCGCCACCGGGCGCCGAAACCGACACGAGGTCGCCAGCCACCACACCCGTGGCGCCCAGCGTGCCCTGCACCAAGGCCACGCTGGTGCTGCCGTCGTAGCTGCGGTCGGTGGCGGTGACGCCTGCCACGGCCAGCGTCTTGCGCGTGATCGCTGCGGTGGTGCTGGCCGAGGTGGTGCTGAGCGTGTAGTTGGCCGCCGCCGCGCCCGTGAAGGCGATGTCGGTGATGGTGACGGTCTTGCCCGTGCCGGCGTTCTTGTTGTCGAAGGTGGCGGTGCGCGTGAGGCTCACCGCGTCGCCCGAGAAGATGCCCGAAGCCGAGGTGTTGAGGTTGACGGTGGCGGTGGTGCTGCCGTCGTAGACCTTGCTCACGCCGCTGAACACCGGGGTGATGCCCTTGGGCGTGATGCTGGCGCTGAGCGTGGCGGTCGGGTTCAGCAGCGTGTAATTGGCCGCGTCGGTGCTGAAAAGGCCGTTGTCGGTGACCAGCACCGGCTTGTTGGTGCCCGCGTCTTTGGACAGCACAGGGTCGAGCAACGGCGATGCGCTGGTGACGAAGTAGGCGTAGCCGCAGGTCGTGCAATAGGTCTGGTCGGCATAAAAACGCACGACGTCGCCGGCCACGATGTCGGCCGAACTGACGCTGACGGCCGCATAGGCATTGCCGTCGTAAACCTTGTCGATGGCGGTGTAGCTGGCCGTCAGCTCCTTGCGTGCGATGTCGACGGTGACGCCGGCGTTGCCACTGAGCGTGTAGTTGCCCGCGTCGCCGCCGCTGAGGCCGAAACCCGGCACCGCCACGGCCTTGCCCGTGCCCGCGTTTTTGTTGGCCATGGTGCCGAGCACCGTGCCCGAGCCGGGCACGCTCACCGTCACGCTGTCGCCTGGGACGAGCTGCGTGGTGTCGACAGCAGCGCTGGCGACGTTGACGCTGACGTTGACCGTCCCGTCGTAGGCGCGGTTGACGGGGTTGACGCCCGTCACCGACAGCGGCCGCGGCGTGATGCGCCCGCTGGTGGTGGCGCTCGTGGTGCTGAGCACGTAGTTGCCGGCTTCGGTGCCGCTCAGCGCGGCGTTGCTGACGGTGATGGTCTTGCTGGTGACGCTGGTGCCGCTGTACGAGACGTTCTTGTCGGCGTAGCGCGGCGTGTCAAAGCTCAGGGCCACGTTGTCCAGGCCGAAGGTGCTGCTGCCGGGCAGGATGTAGCCCGTGGTGCTGCTGTAGCCGTAAGGCGTGACCATGGTGGCGGCGTCGGTGCCGTCGTAGACCTTGTCGTTGGTGCTGCCGTAGTAGTCGGCACCGAGTGACACGGTGGCGCGCGCGATGTCCACGGTGGCCGTGGCGCTGCTGACGGCGTAGTTCGCGGCATCGACGCCGCGCAGCTGCAGGCTGCTGCCGGACACGGCCACGGTTTTGCCGATGCCGGCATGGCGGTCGGCCATGGTACCGGTGATGCTGGTGCTGCGCAGTTGCAGCACGTCGCCAGGCACCACGCCACTGAGCTCACCCGTGGCGGTGGAGACGGAGACCGCGGTGCTCTGGTTGTATTGGCGGTTGTTGCCGCGCAGCCCGTTGACGGTGAGCGTGCGCGGCGTGATGGCCACGGTGACAGCGTCCAGGCCGGCGATCGTGTAGTTGCCGGCGTCGGCCCCCGTCAAGGTGGCGCCCAGCACCGTCACCAGCTTGGCCGTGCCGACGTTCTTGTCGGCCACCGTGCCGTTGGTGACGCCGGCCACATTGGCCGCCACGTCATCGCTGCCGATGACACCGCTGACGCTGCCGCCGGTGGCGCTGACGGCCACGGTCACCGAGCCGTCGTAGGCGCGCGAGGTGGCCGTGAAGCCGCCCACGTTCAGAGGTGCCGGCGTGATGCTGGCGGTGCTGCTGGAGGTGCTGGCGAGCAGGTAGTTCGAGGCCTTGCCGGTGGCGCCGTCGGACAAGCTCAGCCCGGTGATGGTGACGGCCTTGTTCGCGCCGGCGTTGCGGGTGTCGAAGACGGCGCTGGCGCCGGTGGTGTTGACGGTCAGGGTTTCGCCGGCCACCACGCCCGAGGGCTGGGCGGTGGACAGCAGCGCGGCCGTGCGTGTGCCGTCGTAGACCTTGTCGGCCACCACGCCGGCCAGGGTGATGGGCCGCGGCGTGACGCTGAGCGTGGCGCTGCCGCTGACGGTGAGGTCGTAGCCGTTCTGCACCGAGTAGACGCCCGCTGCAGCAATGGCGTAGCTGCCGGCATCGGCCGACGGTGTGCTGACGAAAATGCGGTTCGCGTAGTCGATGGTGCCGTTGGCGGCCGCCAGCGACGCATTGCCGAAGGACAGCGTGCCGTCGTAGACCTTGCTGGCGTCGGCCAGCGTGATGGTGCGGGGCGTGAGGAAACGCGAAAGCAGGGGCGCCGTGTGGCCCTCGTACAGGCGCCACACGGTGCCGCCCGTGCCGGCGGTGTTGAGGTCCCAGCCACTGAAGCTGCTGGCTTGCCGCATCTCGGCCGTGCTGCGCGCCGTGCCGCCGCCCAGGCTGCTGGCCTGGCCGGTGGTGCTGCTGTCCCAGTGGCTGTCGCTCACGGTTGAGGTGGTGGCGCTGCGGCCGGCCAGCAGGCCGCCCGTGCTGCGCGTGTTGCCACCCGTGGCCGAGACGGCACCGCTGGCGTAGCCACGCAGCACGTTCTGCCCCGCGCTGGCGTAAGCCACCAGGCCCCCGGCGTAGAAGCGCCCGCTGCTGGCGGCCACGGTGACAGCGCCCGTCGCGTAGGCATCGACCACGGCCGCGCCGGCCGATTGCCCGGCCAGATAGCCCACCAGCCCGCCGGCATAGACATCGGCGAAGGTGCCCAGGGTACTGCCCGGTGCCAGGCTGACCGCGCCGGTGGCGTAGCTGGCGTGGATGTCGGCAAGGTTGCTGCTGCTGGTGTGGCGGGCGTAGAAGTAGCCGACCAGGCCGCCGAGGAATTTGTCGTTGACGGCGTTGTTGCCGATCACCTGGCCGGTGGCGTGGCTGCCCACGATGCCGTGGCGGCCGTCGAAGTAGCCGACCAGGCCGCCGGCAAAGTACGAGCCGGTCACGTCACCGCTGGCCGAACTGTTGGTGATGTCGTCAGCGCGGCCGGTGGCGGCTGAACGCTGGTAGTAGCCCACCAGCCCGCCGCTGTAGGTGCCGCCGCTGACGGCACCGCTGGCCGTGCTGTTGAGCAAAGCCGAGTGACCGCTGCCGTTGTCGAAGTAACCGATCAGCCCGCCGCTGAGGTTGCCGCCGGTGACCTTGCCGGTGGCGCGGCTGTCGTTCACGGGGCCGGCCTCGGCGTTGTAGGCGCCCAGGAAGCCGATGAGCCCGCCGATTTCGCCGCTGTCGGTGGGCGCGGTCACGGCGCCGCTGGCCGAGCCGTTGGTGAGGGCGCCGCCGGTCACGTTGTCGGCGGTGTAGAAATACATGCGCCCGACGAGACCGCCGACGCGTGTGTAGGTGCTGGTGTTCAAGGCCGCGGTCACCGCGCCCGAGGCCGAGACGTCCTGCATCGGCCCGTAGAGATTGGCATAGCCGATGAGGCCGCCGGTTTCGATGCCGCCCGTCACCGAGCCCGTGGCGCCACTGTTGCTGATGGCGCCGCCGATGTAGTAGCCGACCAGCCCGCCGCTGTAGTAACCACCGCTGACGGCGCCGCTGGCGTTGCTGCCGCTGATGGAGCCGCTTTGGTTGTAGTTGCCGAAATAGCCGACCAGGCCCCCGATCATCTCGTTGCTGCTCGATGAAACCGCGTCCACGGCGGTCACGCTGCCGCTGGCGCTGACGTTGTTCAGCACCCCCGAATAGACATAACCCACCAGGCCGCCGGCGTAGATGCCGCTGGCATCGGCGCGCACAGAGCCTGTGGCATGGCTGTTGGTGATGGTGAAGCCCGCCCCCGGCGTGCAGTAGTAGCAGCCTGAGCCGTACTGTCCGACCAGGCCACCGAGATACACGGTGCTGTCGCTGAGGCCGGTGACCGACCCGCTGGCATTGCTGTCGGTGATGGCGCCGCCGTTGTGCTGGCCGACGAGGCCGCCGCCGGCGTCGCGCGTGAAGACGGTGCCCGAGGCGCCGGCGCGAAGCAAGGTCGTGTTGCTCGACACGTAGCCGATCAGTCCGCCGGCAGCGCTGAGGCCGCTGACCGCGCCGGTGGCGATGGTGTCGGTGAAGCTGTGGTTGCCTTCGGCCTGCCCAACCAGCCCGCCGGCCCGGCCCGGCGAGGTGACGTTGCCGCTGGCCGAACTGGAGCTCACTGCGCCGGCCGTGCGGCCGGCCAAGCCGCCCGCCGCGGCGGACGCCGAGGTGCCGCTCACCGCCACGGCGGCTGCCGAGCCGAGCCCCGTGATGCTGCTGGCGTTGCTGTAGCCGATCAGTCCACCCACCCAGTAGGCGCCGGTCACGGTGCGGCTGGCGCTGTTGGTGTAGCTCAGCGAGGTGCTGGTCAGCGCGCTGGCGGTGGCGTGGTAGCCGATCACACCGCCGGTGTGGGCGCCGCCATTCACGTTGCCCGCGGCGGTGATGTCGCTGAGGCCGCCGCTGAGGTTGAAATAGCCGATGGCGCCGCCCACGCTGTAGCTGGCGGTGTCGCTGCTGGTCACGGTGCCCAGGCCATCGGCGTCGCTGATGGAGCCACTGCCGCTGGCAAAGCCGAGCACGCCGCCGGCATCGCCCGCGCTGTTGACAGCGCCTTCGCCGCGCAGCGTCTGCAGCGTTGCGCTGCCGCTGAAATAGCCGATGACGCCGCCGCCATAGCGGCCGCCCGAGACCGTGCCGCCGCCCGTGGCGTTGTTGAAGGCGCCGGAGCTGGAAAGCAGGCCCACCACGCCGCCCACGCTCGAGGCCGTGTTGCTGGTGCTGACAGAGCCCGTGGCGTGCAGCTGCGTCAATGTGCCCGCGCCATCGGCGCGGCCGATCACGCCGCCGGCGTCGTCGCCGCTGGCCACGCTGCCGGTGGTGCGGATGTTGGCAACGCTGCCTGCGGTGCGGCCGGCCAGGCCGCCTGCGGCGCCGCTGGTGCCAGTGGCGGTGACCTGGGTCGTGATCACCCACGGGCTGGCCGAGGAGGGGCCGCTGATGGCCGCTGTGGTGGCCATGTAGCCGACGATGCCGCCCGCGAAGGAAACACCGCTGACCGCGGCCGGCGTGTAGCTGCCGCTGGTGATGGCCGCGCTGCTGCTGTAGTAGCCCACCAGGCCCCCGGCGTAGGTGCCGCCGCTGACCGCCCCTTCGACCGTGACGCCGCTCCAGCCGCCGGGCATCGAGAACTCACCGGCCAGGCCGCCCAAGCTGCCCGTGGTGCCGCCAGTGACGGTGCCCCGCACCGTGGCCCCAGTGACGGCCGCCGTGCCCGAGCCGAAGGCCTGCCCGACAAGCCCGCCGGTGTCGCCCGCACCGCTCACCGTGCTGGTGGTGGCGGTGCTGCCGTTGACGAGGCTGGCGC
Source organism: uncultured beta proteobacterium (assembly GCA_963788035.1). Classification (GTDB taxonomy): domain Bacteria; phylum Pseudomonadota; class Gammaproteobacteria; order Burkholderiales; family Burkholderiaceae_C; genus Rubrivivax. The sequence goes on along the minus strand of CAWBFC010000004.1, from coordinate 45,768 downwards.
TGCTGTCGAAGGTGCCCACCAGGCCGCCGGCCACGGCGGCGCCGCCCGTGCCGCCCTGCACCGCGCCACTGGCGCTGCCACCATCGAGGTTGCCGCTGTTGTTGTAGCGGCCGACCAGCCCGCCCACTTCACCGCCCGTGCCGGTGCCGGTGACGGTGGTGCTGGCGCTCGATGTGCTCATGCCGCCCGCACCCGAGGCAACGCCCACGAGGCCGCCTACCGTGCCCGGGCCGCTGGCGCTGCCGCCTGCCGAACTGCCCGACACCGCACCGCTGCTGCGCCCGACGACGCCGCCCACGGCGCCCCCCGTGCCCGTGGCGACGACCGTGGACGAGGCGCTGAGCCCGCTGAGCGCCGCGGCCTGGTTCATGTAGCCGATGAAGCCGCCCACCCAGGAACCGCCGGTGATGGTTTTGCTGGCGTGGTTCACGCTGCCCACCGTGGCGGCCGAGACGGCGGTGGCCGGGTTGTAGTAGCCGATCACGCCGCCCGTGTAGATGCCGCCGCTGACGTTGCCCGCCGCGGTGATGCCGGTGAGCGAACCTGTCATGGCCAGGTAGCCCACGGCACCGCCGACGCTGTAGTTGCTGAGCGAAGAGCTCACGGGGCCCAGCGCTGCCACATCGGCCAGGGAACCCGTTCCCGTGGCCAAGCCGAACAGCCCGCCGGCGTCGCCGTTGGCCGAAACCTGGCCTTCGGCGCGTGCCCCGGTGACGCTGCCGGCGTCGAGGTAGCCCACCAGGCCGCCGACGTAGCGGCCCCCGCTGACGTTGCCGGTGGCGGTGGCAACGCTGATCGCGCCGCCGCTGTGGCGGCCCACCAAGCCGCCGGCGGTGATGCCGCTGTCGTTGGTGCCGGCCGAGAGGCCGGCTGTCACCGCACCCGTGCTGCGCACACGGCTGAGGCTGCCGACATCGACCTCGCCCACCAAGCCACCGGCGTTGACGGTCGTGCTGTTGGCCACGCTGGCGCTGACCGCGCCCGTGGCCACGCTGTCGCTGACGCCGGCAGCGCCGTTGCTGCCCCCCATCAGCCCGACCAGGCCGCCCACGCGCACGGTGTTGCCGTCGGTGGTGGTGGCCGCCACCGTGGCGCTGCTGCGCACGTTGGTGAGCGTGGTGCTGCCGTTGGTGTAGCCGGCCACGGCGCCCACGAAGAGCCGCCCGCTGACGGCGCCGCCCACCAGCTGCACGTTGCGCAGCGTGGCGTTGTTGGTGGTGGCGAACAGGCCCACGGCATTCGCGCTGCTGCCGCTGCGGTTGATTGTCAGGCCGCTGATGCTGTGGCCCAGGCCTTCGAAGGTGCCGGTGAAGGCGTTGGTCGTCGTGACGCTGGTGGCGGCTTCGTTGCCGATGGGCGTGAAGCCGTTGGTGGCGGTGCTGCTGGCGTCGAGGTCGACGGCCAGTGCGTAGCGCCCGGCCAGACCGCTTTGCATGGCCTGCAGGCCGGCCACGTCGCGCACCAGCGTGTAGGCCTGGTTGGCGATGCTCAACGTGGCGTTGGCGCCGCTCAGCGTGACCTTGGGGCTGAGCGTGTCGGTGGTGTTGATGCGCAGCGCCCCGCCCGTGCCCGGGCTGAGCACGAGCCCGGCGCTGGCGCCGGTGGCAATCAGGCTGGCGTTGAGGTTGACGTCGCGGCTGGCCTGCAGCGTGAGGCTGTTGTTGCTGCTCCAGGCGACATCGGCATTGACGTGGATGTCGCCGGCTTCGCTGCCGGTGCTGGCCGTGGCCAGCGTGACGTTGGTGGTGCCCAGGTTGCCTGCCAACGTGTCGGCGCCGATGCCCGAGGCGGTCTGCGCGCCGCTGCCGGCGGCGATGGTGAGGTCGGTGGGGTCGATGAGCCACGAGCCGGTGGCGGTGCCGCCGCGGCTGTCCACGCGCGTGTCGCGGGCGATGCCGACCTGCGCGGCCGAGGTTTCGACCTGGCCGCCGCGGCCTGCCGCGGCGCTGACGTCCACCCGCCCGGCCATCGCGAGGCGGCCCTCGGCCATGCCCCCCTTCACGCTGATGCGGCCGGCATCACCGCCAGCCGGCGCCGCAGCCACCAGCGTGCCGCTGCTGGCCACGTGGTCGCCGGTGATCCAGATTTCACCAGCCCGCTCCACCAGGGTGTTGGCGCGCACGATGCCGGTGTTGTTGACGAGCGATGCCGCGACGTCCTGCGCCGACTTCGCGCTCAGCGTGACCACGCCGCCGTCGGAGCTGATACGCCCGGCGTTGTCGACCTGGCCGGCCAGCAGGCCGGGCGTGACGGCCGCCGAGACCAGCCCGCTGCCGCTGATGCTGACCGTGGCCGCCCGTCCGGAGGCCAGCACCACCGCGCCGGCGTCGACCTGCATGCCGCCTTCGTTCACCACCTGCTGGCCAAAGAGCGCGAGATAGCCGCCGGTGCTGGCATTCAGCTGGCCCTGGTTGCGCACCGTGCTGCCCGGCGCGCCGGCGGTGGTGGCGGTGAACACGTAGCGGCCGGCAGCGAAGTCTTGCTGGGTCAGGTCGAGCGTGCTGGCCACCAGGCCACCGACGTCGACACGCGCGCCGGGCGCAAAGAGCACGCCGTTGGGGTTGCTCAGGAAGACCTGGCCATTGGCGCGCAGCTGGCCATAGATCTCTGTGCCGCTGTGGCCCAGCACGCGGTTCAGGGCCACCGAGCTGGCGCTGGGCTGGCGGAACTCGACCGTGGCACCGCTGCCGATGTTGAAGCTCTGCCAGTCCAGGCCCAGCCTGGCGGTGTTCTGCTGGATCACCAGCAAGTTCGGGCTGTGTACCAGCGTGCCGCTGCCCACCACCACCTGAGCACCGCCCGGCAGGCTGCCGGGGGCCACCTGCGCCAGCGCCAGCGTGCCGGGGCCGGCCCAGGCCGCCAGCAGCCAGGCCAGCAGCCGCGAAAGTCGCAGCAGGCGGGTGCGCAGCCGCGGCGCGCGGCGGCGCGCAGCCCGCGACGCAGCGGGGGCCTGGGAGGAGGGGGCGGCGAGGGCGGGGCGGGTGGGCATGGCAGGGCTCCGAGCGGCGGGCGTCAGGGGGGCGGCGCCGAGGCGCGTCATGGCGACAGCACGACTTGCAGGTAAACGCGGGGTTTGGGGTCGGCGCCTTCGGCCGTCGGGGTGCGTGTGCCGCGCCAGGCAATCGAGGCGCTGAGGCCGAGATCGGCACCCTGCCACTGCACCGTGAACCCGGTGCCCGACAGGCGCACTTCGTTGCCGGCCACCAGCAGCGGTGTCGGCTGGCGGTTGATGCGGCCTTCGGCACGGTCGTGGAACAGGCCCCAGGTGACGCCGCCCCCAAGGTAGGCCAAGGCGTAGCGCGCCTCCAGACTGAGCAGCGCACCCTGGTCCACCGAGGCTTCGCCGGGCGCGTAGGCACGCACGGCGCCCGGGCCTGCCAGGCTGAATTTTTCGGAGCTGTCGAGATTGCCGCCGCTGGCCTGCCCGGCCAGGCGCAGCGCCAGGCTGAAGGGGCCGCTCAAAGCCTGCTGCCGCAGCAGCTGGAAGCCCAGCTTGCTGTACCCGCGCGCTGTTTTCAGGCCGGTGGCGTCGGCCCCGCGCTGGTTGTCGTCGAGCAGGCGCAGTGATCCCATCGCGGCCGTCACGCGGCCGGCCGACACGCCGCCCCAGCCGTCGCGGCGGTCGAAACTGAGCGTGGCTTCCAGCGTGTCGTTGCGCTTGGGCACGCTGCGGCCGACCAGCTGCACTTCGTCGCGCAGCTGCTTCATTTCGCCGGCCACGCGCAGGCCGAGGTTGGTGTCGGTCGAGCGGATGAGCGGGTAGCTGAGTTCCACGCCGAAGGTGTTGGCATGGCCGGTCGCACCCAGTTCGCTGAAACTGCCGGCCAGCTGGTAGCTCAGGCGCGACAGGCTCGCGCCCAGGCGCAGGCCGTCACCGCCGACGGGCACCAGGGTGCCCAGCGAGCCGCTGACCAGTCCGCCCTTGTGCGAGACCATGGCGCGGGCGTCGGTCTGGTCGCCCCAGCCGAACAGGTCACGCAGCTGCAGGCCGACGCCGGCGCGCAACTCGCCCGTGGAACGGGTGCCGTGGTTGTCGACGGTCACGCGCAGCCCCAGGGGTTCGTCTTCGGCCACCGACACCACCATGTCGGCGCCGCCCGTGCGTGCGCCGGGCGTGAAGGCCGCGCGGGCGGTGACACCCGCGATGTCATTGAGCAGCAACATCTGACGCTCGACGTCGGCCAGCAGAACCGGCTGCGGCGCTTCGGCGCGTGTGGCCAGGCGGTCGGTGTGGGCCTGGATGACCTCGTCGCGCAGGCGCACGTCTTGTGCGGTGACGATCTGCACGGCCTCGAGTTGGCCTTCCAGCACCGCGATCTCGATCACCCCGTCGGCAACGCGCTGGGCCGGGATGTAGGCATAACTCAGCAGGTGGCCGTTGCGCTGGTAGTGGCGGGTGAGGGCGCCGGCAGCTTCATTCAGGCCGTTCAGGTCGAGCTGGCGTCCCAGCCAGGGCTTGAGCATCTCGGCCAGCATCTCGGCCGGGTAGGAGCGGGCGCCGCTGACGCGGAAACTGCGGGCCTGCACGGTGGCGCCCTCGGGCAGCGTCAGGGTGGGGCGTACCGGCAGGTCGACCACGCGCGGCGGCGCGGCCGGCGGCAGCGTCGGCAGGGCCGGTGGGCGGGTCTGTTCGAGCAGACGCCCCGCATCGGGCGGGCTCTGGGCCCAGGCGGGCAGTGCCACGGCGGCGGCAAGCGCCAGACACGCGGGCCGGAGGCGCATCGGCGGCCGTTGCAGAGGCTGGCGCCGGAAGAAGGTGGGTGGCATCGTCGTCCTGTGCATGGGGAGCGGGGCGCGGCAGAAGGCGGTCGTTCGGGCAGTGTCCAGCATGCAGCGTAGGCGGCGGTGCGTTACGCCCGCGTTACCGTCTTGCCGCGCGTTCCAGCAGGGCCACGAGTTGTCGCTCTGCGGGCACAAAAGTCTTGTCTACGGCCAACAACTGCTGCAGCGCGCCTATGGCGTCGTCAAAGCTGCCGGCATCGGCCAGGGCCAGGGCGCGGTCGTAGGCCTGCCACAGCGCGGCGCCGTGGCTGCCGGTGCGGGCCTGGGCCCCCGCGGCCCCGCCCAGCGCGCGCGCCAGGCGCTGGTTCAGCGGCCCCACCTGCGCCATCACCGCCGCCAGCGGTGCCACGGCTTCGTCGGAAAACAACACGCGCGAGGTGGCGGTATCGACCACGCGCACATGCACCTGCACCTGCTCGCCCAGCACGAAGAAGCCGCCGAAGACCATGCGCTGGGCGCCGACGATCTTGCCCAGCCGCAGGCGCGCCTCATCGTCCGCCAGGGCCGAACTGCCGAGCTTCTGTTCGGCCAGCAAGTCTTTCAGGCGCTGGCGCTCCACCACCGGCAGGCCGGCCACCTGCAGCAAGGTAGCGGTGAGGCTTTCGGACAGCGCGCGTTTGAGGTATCCGGTCTGCTCGGCAGGCGGCGCAGCCAGGGCGCTCTGGTTTTCGTAGTCCCACACCACCACCGCCGGCAGCGCATCGGCCTGGGCCCGGGCCGGAGGCGCCAGCACCACCGCGGCCAGCACGCCAGCCAGCATGCAGCCCACCCGGGCACGTCGCAGGGCGAAGGATGCGAACGGGGCGGGCGGCGTGCGGAGCGTCTTCATTCCTTGCGCGCGATGATTCTCTGGTTCTGCGCCAGCGGGGCCTGCACACCGGCCACGCGGCCGAACGAAAGCAGATCCTGCACCTCGGTGACGGTGATCTGGGCGATGCGGCTCTCGCGGTAGCCGAGGACGCGGCCGTTCAACTCGATGGGCTGGCCCTGGCTCAGCACGTTGAACTGCTGGCCCGGCGCCACGCCGTGTTTCTTGCCGAGGTTGATGATGGCCACCTCGCCGTCCACCTGCACGAGGCGACCTTTCAGCGGGTACTTCTCGGCGATGGCCTGGGCCACGCTCTGCGCGATGCTGGCGGCCAGCGCGGCCGGGTTGAAAGGCCCGGCCGCAGGGCGTTCGGCCTTCACCATCGCCAACTGCGTGGTTTCGGTGTCGATGGCCCGCACGGTGGCGCCAACCGCCGGATGGGCCCCGCTGCCTTGCGGGCTGAGTGCGCCCGAAATCATCAGCCGCGCCGCCAGCACCTTGCCCAGGCGGATCTGCGTGTCCTGGTCGGCCAGTTCCGACGAGCCCAGCTTCACCTCGGCCAGCACCTTGTCGAGCAGCCGGCGCTCGACCATCGTGTAGCCGCGGGCCTGCAGTTCGCGTATCACTTCTTGCTGCAACAACGCTTCCAGGCCCACACGGCCGGTGCTGCCGGGCAGGGTGAGGTCTTGGAAGGGCAGCACGCTCAGCGCCAGGGCCGGCGAGGTCCAGTCGTCGGGCGCGCCTGCGTTGGCAGGGCGTGGCGCCGGGTTGCGGAAACGCGCGGCCAGCTCCTGCACCGATTCGTCGATGGCGCGCTGGCGTTGTCGGTCTTGATCGGCGGCCAGGTTTTCCTGCGTCTGGCGCAGCAGGGCGATGGTCACGGCATCGGTGGGGTCGAGCGCCTGCGCCCGTTCCAGCACGGCGCGGGCCTTGGCGGCTTCGCCGCTGTCGTTCAGGGCCACGGCCATGTTGCTGAGTGCGGCCACCGACAGCGGGTTCTCGCGCACGGCACGCTCGTAGGTCTTGGCCGCCAGTTTGGGGTCGTGCTTGCGCTGCACATTGCCCACGGCCACCAGCGCCTCTGCTTTCTGCCAGCCGAAATCGGCCACGGTCTGCGCGCCGGCGGCCTGCTGCAGCGCGGCTTGGCCATCCTGCGCCTGGCCCGCGGCCGAGAGCGCACGGCCGCGGATGAGGTAGGCCGCGCTGCGCGTGGGCGCCTTGGCGATGATCTGGTTCGCTTCGGCCAGCGCCGCGCTGCTGTCGCCGCGCGCCAGCAGCACCTCGGCCACGCCTTCGCGGCCCATCCAGGCCACGTCGGCGTGGCTGGCACCGGCCAGTGCGCGGAAGATGCGGTCGGCGTCGTCGATCTGGCCCTGGCGCAGCAGCTCGTAGGCGCGCTCCACGCGCGCCATCTGCTCGATGCCCGGCGGCGGGGGCAGTGTGGTCGGGCCGCTCTTGGTGCCGGGGGCGGCGGGGAAGAAGTAGAAATCGCCCTCCAGCGAGGTGCTCTCCCAGGGTACCTGGCTGCCGTTGCTGTCCAGGCGCACGCCCAGGCGCACACGCTTGAAAACGTCTTCGATGGGCGTGCCTGCGCGTTCGATGTTGGCCAGCAGGTGCTGTGTGTACAGGCCGTTCGCATTGCGGCCGTCGCTGGCCACGCTGCCGGGCGCCGTGGCAAAGGCGATCAGGGAGCCGATGGGCGCATCCACCTGAGACAGGCCGCCACCGCCGGTGCTGCGTGTCTGCTTTGCAAAAGGGTTGTCGCGGCAGGCGTCGAGCACCACCATGTTGATGCGGTTCTTGGCCGTGTCCATCTTGTCCAGCACCTGCTGCACGTCGACGGCCTTGTAGGGCACCTCGTCTTCGCGGGCGATGGTGCTGCCCACGGGCAGCATGAAGTTGCGGCCCTTGATCTGCACGCCGTGACCGGCGAAATAAAACAAGCCGGCGCCGCCGGCCTTGAGGCGATCGCCAAACAAGGTCACCGCCTCCTGCATCTGCTTTTGCGTGGCGTTGACCTTGAGGTCGACCTTGAAACCGGCCTTCTCCAGCACCTTGGCCACGGCAGCGGCGTCGTTGGCGGGGTTCAGCAGCGGGGCGCTGAGGTAGTCGGCGTTGCCTATCACCAGCGCGTGGCGCGGTTCGCCCGCCAGGCTGGGCGCCGTGGCGGCGCGCGCGGCCGCGGCATGGAACAGCAGCGCGGCGATGCCGAGCAGCACGGTGAGGGCCATGGCCGCGGGCTGGCGGGTGCAGCCGGTCGGCGCGTCAGGGCGGTGTCGCCAGGTGAGGCTGGGCATGGTCGAAGTCTCCACAAGGCGGCCTGCCGGCAAGGTGCGCGTCAGAGGCGACGGGCCATGCATCGGATGCTAAGGCGCACCAGACCGCCTGCAACCTTTGCGCAGGGGATCTTGGCGCCCGCGGCGGCTTCGCTTCAAGGGGGAACACCCGCAATGCGGGGTTCACGCAGCGCCAGAAAAGCCCGGCCAGACGCCTTCGCCCGCCAGAAGACGCCGCGTGGCGCTCAGTCTTTCGAACCCGATGAGACCTTGTGCCGCATCAGGCGGCCCTTTTCGCGTTCCCAGTCGCGGTCTTTGACGGTGTTGCGCTTGTCGTGCTCGGCCTTGCCCTTGGCCAGTGCGATTTCCGCTTTCACATGGCCGCCTTTGTAGTGCAGGTTCAGCGGCACCAGCGTGAAGCCCTTCTGCTCGACCTTGCCGATGAGGCGGCGGATCTCGGCCTTGTGCATCAAGAGCTTCTTGGTGCGATCGGCTTCGGGGTGGATGTGCGTGGAGGCGCTGCGCAGCGCGTTGATGCGACACCCGATGAGGTAGAGCTCGCCGTCGCGGATGTGGACATAACCATCCGTCAGCTGCACCTGCCCGGCACGGATGGCCTTGACCTCCCAGCCGGCCAGCACCATGCCTGCCTCGTACTGTTCTTCGATGCTGTACTCGTAGCGGGCGCGGCGGTTTTCGGCGATGTGGGCCATGGTTCAGCGCAGGTGAGGCCGGGTGGCCGCCTTTCAACGCGCTCCTAGAATGGGGCCGATTGTATGAAGCACGTGCGCAAGTCGGTCCTGCTCTGGTACTCGCCCCGCGAGATGTACGACCTCGTCACCGACGTACAGGCCTACCCCCAGTTCCTGCCGTGGTGCAGCCAGGCCGAGGTGGTGGTGGCGCATGACGACGGCGTCACCGCGCGCCTGAGCCTGGCCTACATGGGCGTGCAGCACGCCTTCACCACGCGCAATGTGCACCAGGCGGGCCAGTCGGTGGCAGTGCGGCTGGTGGACGGCCCCTTCTCCAAGCTGGAAGGCCGTTGGATCTTCCACACCCTGGGCCGGCCGGGCAGCGACCAGACCGCCTGCAAGATCGAGTTCGATCTCGCCTATGCCTTCGCCAGCGTGGCGCTGGAGGCCGTGGTCAGCCCGGTCTTCGACCGCGTGGCCAACACCCTGGTCGATTCTTTCGTGCGCCGCGCCGAGGCGGTGTATGGCCCCCGCTGAACTGCAGATCGAGGTGGTTTACTGCCCGGCGCCGGGCGTGATCGACCAGCGCAGGCTGTGCCTGGCAGCCGGCGCCACCGTGGCCGAGGCGCTGCAGGCCAGCGGGCTCCTGCAGGCGCACGGCCTTGCTGCCGAGGGCTTGCAGACCGGCGTTTGGGGGCGCGTGTGCGGGGGCGGCACGCTGCTGCGCGACCGTGACCGCGTGGAGGTCTACCGCGGCCTGCATGTAGACCCGAAAGAGGCGCGGCGGCTGCGCTACCGCCAGCAGCGCGAGACCGGTGGCGGCCAGCGCCGGCCCGCCGCCAGCAAGCCGCGCTGAAGCAGCCGGCCTCAGCGGCAGTCTGAGGCGATGATGGCGCGCGATTGGCGCATCTCGTCGGCGCGGGCGCGGTCGTCGAGCACCTCGCGTTCGCCCTTTTCGTTCACGCGGGCCATGCGCTGGCCGCTTTCCAGGGCGGCCACATGCCCACGTGCGCGCCGGCAGTTTTCGGCGCGCTGCGCGGCCGCACGCTCTTCATCGGCTTTGCTCTTGCCGGCCTGTTCTTGCTCAGCGGCGCGGCGGCGCGCTTCTAGTTCCCGATCGCCCACCGGCGCGCGGCTGCCTTGCGCTGCCGAAGCGGCGGAAGCCGCGGCCGCGGCGCCCGCGGCCGTCAGCAACTGCGGGCGCCGCGTGTCTTGCGGGGGGCGGGCGATGATGTCTTTCTCAGGCACATCCAGCGGCGGCGGGCGGTCGCTGGCGTTGACCTGGCCCGACTTGTCGCGCCACTTCCACTGCGCCTGCGCGGTGGGCGCTGACAGCAGCAGCGCCAGCGCGCACAGCAGCCAGGAAAACCGACGCAGCAGCGCGGGCTGCGTGAGGCTCGGGGCAGGCATCGAAAACATGGCGCGAGTGTAGTGCCGGCCCTCGGCGCCGGTGCGTGGCGAGTGTCACAGGCGGTAGCGTGCGCCACGCTCCCTATAATTCGCTTTTGCGTCTGGAGCTTTTTTCATGCGCCTACTCGGCAAAGCGCTCACCTTCGACGATGTGTTGTTGGTGCCGGCCTACTCCCAGGTGTTGCCCCGCGACACCAGCCTCGCCACCCGGCTGTCCCGCAACATCAAGCTGAACCTGCCGCTGGTGTCGGCCGCGATGGACACCGTCACCGAAGCCCGCCTGGCGATCGCCATCGCACAAGAAGGCGGCATCGGCATCGTGCACAAGAACCTCACGCCCAAGCAGCAGGCGGCCGAGGTGGCGCGCGTGAAACGCTACGAATCGGGCTTGCTGCGCGACCCCATCACGGTGGCGCCCACGGCCTCGGTGCGCGAGGTGATGGCGCTGTCGCGTCAGCATGGCGTGTCGGGCTTCCCGGTGGTGGAAGGCAAGACGGTGGTGGGCATCGTCACCAACCGCGATCTGCGCTTCGAGACCCGCCTGGATGCCCCGGTACGCGAGATCATGACGCCGCGCGAACGCCTGATCTACGTGCACGAAGGCGCTTCGCTCGAAGAAGGCAAGCAGCTGATGCACCAGCACCGCCTGGAGCGGGTGCTGGTCGTCACCCCCGCCTTCGAGCTGCGCGGCCTGATGACGGTCAAGGACATCACCAAGCAGACCAATTTCCCCAACGCCGCACGCGATGCGCAGGGCAAGTTGCGCGTGGGCGCCGCGGTGGGTGTGGGCGAGGGCACGGAAGAGCGTGTTGAACTGCTGGTCAAGGCTGGCGTGGATGCGCTCATCGTCGACACCGCGCACGGCCACAGTGCTGGCGTCATCGAGCGTGTGCGCTGGGTCAAGAAGCACTACCCGCAGGTGGACGTGATCGGCGGCAACATTGCCACTGGCGCGGCCGCGCTGGCGCTGGTGGAAGCCGGTGCCGATGCCGTGAAGGTGGGCATAGGCCCGGGCAGCATCTGCACCACGCGCATCGTCGCCGGTGTGGGGGTGCCGCAGATCATGGCCATCGACAGCGTGGCCACGGCGCTGAAGGGCACGGGCGTGCCGCTGATCGCCGACGGCGGCATCCGCTACAGCGGCGACATCGCCAAGGCCATCGCCGCCGGTGCTGGCACGGTGATGATGGGCGGCATGTTCGCAGGCACCGAAGAAGCGCCGGGCGAGGTCATCCTCTACCAGGGCCGCAGCTACAAGAGCTACCGCGGCATGGGCAGCATCGGCGCCATGCGCGCCGGCAGCGCCGACCGCTACTTCCAGGAAGCCGACGAGACCGTCAACCCCAACGCCGACAAGCTGGTGCCCGAGGGCATCGAGGGCCGTGTGCCCTACAAGGGCAGCGTGGTGAGCATCATCTACCAGATGGCCGGGGGCCTGCGGGCTTCGATGGGCTACTGCGGCGCGGCCACCATCGCGCAGTTGCACGAGCAGGCCGAGTTCGTCGAGATCACGGCGGCCGGCATCCGCGAGAGCCACGTGCACGACGTCCAGATCACGAAGGAAGCGCCGAACTACCGCATGGAATGAGCGCTGTTGCCGGTGTGGCCGCGACACGTTTCAACACCCGCGCGGTGCGCATCCGCAGGCCGGCTGCGGGCGTGACGCACGGCGATTTTTCCTCCTCCACGCTGGCCTGAGGCAGGCCACGAGCTGACGCCATGAATCACGACAAGATCCTCATCCTCGATTTCGGCTCGCAGGTCACGCAACTCATCGCTCGCCGCGTGCGCGAGGCGCATGTCTACTGCGAGATCCACCCGAATGACGTCTCGGACGAATTCATTCGCGAGTTCGCGCCCAAGGGCATCATCCTTTCCGGCAGCCATGCCAGCACCTACGAGGAGCAGGACCTGCGGGCGCCAGAAGCCGTGTGGGCCAGCGGCGTGCCTGTGCTGGGCATCTGCTACGGCATGTTCACGATGACGGTGCAGCAGGGCGGCCAGGTGGAGGCCAGCAGCCACCGCGAGTTCGGCTATGCGGAGGTGCGCGCGCACGGCCACACGAAGCTGCTGGACGGCATCGAAGACTTCAACACGCCGGAAGGCCACGGCATGCTGAAGGTCTGGATGAGCCACGGCGACAAGGTCACCGTGCTGCCGCCGGGCTTCAAGCTGATGGCCAGCACGCCGAGCTGCCCCATCGCCGGCATGGCCGACGAAGACCGCGGCTACTACGCGGTGCAGTTCCACCCCGAGGTGACCCACACCGTGCAGGGCCGCGCGCTGCTGGAACGCTTTGTGCTGCAGATCGCCGGCGCGCGGCCCGACTGGGTGATGCGTGATCACATCGAAGAGGCCGTGCAGCGCATCCGCGAGCAGGTGGGCAGCGAAGAGGTCATCCTGGGGCTGAGCGGCGGTGTCGACAGCAGCGTGGCGGCGGCGCTCATCCACCGCGCCATCGGTGACCAGCTCACCTGCGTTTTCGTCGACCACGGCCTGCTGCGCCTGAACGAAGGCCAGATGGTGATGGACATGTTCGTGGGCCGCTTGCACGCCAAGGTGATTCACGTCGATGCCAGCGAGCAGTTTCTCGGCCACCTGAAGGGCGTGAGCGACCCCGAGGCCAAACGCAAGATCATCGGCCGCGAGTTCGTGGAAGTCTTCCAGGCCGAAGCCAAGAAGCTGCAGAACGCGAAGTGGCTGGCCCAGGGCACGATCTACCCCGATGTCATCGAGAGCGGCGGCGCCAAGACCAAGAAGGCGACCACGATCAAGAGCCACCACAACGTCGGCGGCCTGCCCGAAACGCTCGGCCTCAAGCTCCTGGAGCCGCTGCGCGACCTGTTCAAGGACGAGGTGCGCGAACTTGGCGTGGCCCTGGGCCTGCCGCCCGAGATGGTGTACCGCCACCCCTTCCCGGGGCCGGGCCTGGGCGTGCGCATCCTCGGTGAAGTGAAGCGTGAACACGCCGAGCTGCTGCGCCGCGCCGATGCGATCTTCATCGAAGAGTTGCGCAACTTCCGCGACGAGGCCACGGGCAAGAGCTGGTACGAACTGACCAGCCAAGCTTTCGCGGTTTTCCTGCCCGTCAAGAGCGTGGGCGTGATGGGTGACGGCCGCACCTATGACTACGTGGTGGCCTTGCGCGCCGTGCAGACCAGCGACTTCATGACCGCCGACTGGGCGGAACTGCCCTATGCGCTGCTGAAGAAGGTCAGCAGCCGCATCATCAACGAGGTGCGCGGTATCAACCGCGTGGCCTACGACGTGAGCAGCAAGCCGCCGGCGACCATCGAGTGGGAATGATCCAAGATCGTCCCACGGTGTTTCCGGCGATCCCAGAACAATCCGATTTCGCTGTAGGGACAAGGACTTAGCGTCCAAAGTCGTCCCGCGCGATCCAGCGCAGTCCCAGGCGTCCTGACGGTTGATTTGACGGTATCCGAGCACCTACGCTTGCAGGCCTGCGGCGATACCGTCAGACCCCATGACGGTATCCCGGTCCTGCGACAGGCAGTGGATCGGAGATCTCATGGACACCTCGGTAGATCGGGCTCGCGGCGGGCCAACAAGCTCGAAGACGCGACAGGTTTTGACGGACGCCAAGTTGCGCGACCTGCCGCCCCGCGAACGTACGTACAAGGTCAGCGACGGCGGCAATGGCCTTTACGTCGTCATCGCGCCCAGCGGCAGCCGGTCCTTCCGCTACGACTACCGGCTGGGTGGCCGGCGCGAGACCCTGACCATCGGTCGCCATGAGCCGGTGGCGCGCCATGCCCAGCGATCACATCTGGCCTACGGCATGGACGTGACGCTGGAGGAGGCGCGCCTTCTGCTGGCCCGGGCGCGTGTCGATGTCAGCTCAGGGCGGTCGCCGGCACGGGCCAAGGTCGAGCAGCGCAGCGAGAGCGCCGATGCCATGAGCTTCGGGCGATGGGCGACGCGGTACTTCGAGTTCAAGTCAGACGTCAAGAGCGGAGCCGAGAGGCTCGCCGACAGCACACTGTCTTTGCGGCGTTCGATCTACAACCGCATCCTGGCGGGCCCGTTCAGCAAGCTGAACCTCGACGAGATCAAGCCGGTCGCGCTGGGTGAGTTGCTCGATCACGTGAAGACTGAACGAGGGCCCGGTCCGGCCGTGCACGCCAGGGAACTGGTCTTGCAGGTCTACCGGTTCGCCGCCGGCAAAGGTGTGGAGGTCGACAACCCCGCCGAAGCGCTCGCACGGAAGGCCTATGCGACCTTTGTCCCCCGCGAGCGCAACCTCAGTCGCCACGAGATCAAGGCCCTGCTCGACGGACTTGAGCAGACCGGTACCGCGCCGACGTTGCGGCTGGCTGTCCGGTTCATGCTGCTGACGGGTGTTCGCAAAGGCGAGTTCATCGGCGCCACCTGGTCGGAAGTGGACTGGGAACGGGCGCAGTGGTCGATCCCGGCCGAGCGGATGAAGGCGGGTAAACCGCATACGGTCTACCTCGCGGAGCAGGCGCTCGACATCCTGACGACGCTCAGAACCTGCTTTCCGTCGAGCAAATACGTGCACCCGAGCCGCTATGACTCGGCCGAGCCTCTGAGCCAGGCCACGCTGAACCGGACAATCGCCGCGGCGGTGGATCGAATCAATGAGGATCGAAAGCCAGACCAGGAGCAGTTTCTACCGGTCTCCGTTCACGATCTGCGCCGGACGTTCTCGTCACGGCTCAACGACGCGCTGTTTCCGGAGGCCTTGATCGAAGCCTGCCTAGCCCACCAGAAGAAGGACCAGGTCGCCGCCGCCTACAACCATGCGCGGCTGTCGGGGCCGAGGCGGGTCCTCATGCAAGTTTGGGCGGACATGCTGGGATGTTGGATACGCGGCGAAACAGCCAGGGAGGCCATCGTCCAGGGCAAGGCGAAGATCGATGCGGCAGCGCACGACGCTGAAGGCATGAACTTGTAGGCCAGTGTTTTCTGCGTTCGCCGCCAACAGATCAGCGGATTGCCACCGGTAGTTGTCCACCCCCGGATGTCAATTCGACGGCCACACAGCACGCCAACATACCCGCGTCAAAGCGCTCGGATGGTCCTTGCGGGCCTTTCCGGGTTGGGGTCCTTGTAGCCGGGAGCGAGATAGACGTTGCTGCCGTAGAGCGCGAGGGGGTCACGTAGCCACAACGCGTACTCGAGTCCTCCAAGGCTGTGGTCTGGCGAGCAATCCACTGTCCACCGCCGCAACATGTAGCCCGCTGTTGCTGCTCGTACTCTGACGTGCAAGACGCCATCAGGGGGCAAGTCGTAGTCCAGACGGACAACTTCTGGGCGCGGATGCTTGGGGTGGGGGACAAGTTCAAGTTCGATGATTCGATTCCACTGGTCGTCGTTCTCGCTTGTCTCTTCCGCCAGTACCGGGCTGTCCTCCAGCACAGTCGGCGTCTCCATTCGGGTGAACACGAAGTCACGGAAATCTTTGCTCTTGCGGTCAAAGGCCCGTACATGCCAGCGAGTGCCGATGTTGACCAACGCCAACGGAACAAGCTCTCGTTCGGTCCAGCCGCTATCGACGGAGGTGTAACCAAGTCGGACGGCCTTCCCCCGGTTGATTGCCCTGGTAATCGGCGCAAGCACCGACATTTTTGGCAGGCACAGCATGTTCGGGAACTCGCACCGAACCATTGGCCGCAACTGGTCGCCGATCCCTTCCCCGAATCCCTGTGACAACGCAGTGAGGACCCGTTGGGGCGAGTGTTCGAACAGCGGACTGAATGCGGGAGTGGGGCGGTATGTCTTGGTCGTTTGGTCGAGATCCAGGTTTTCCGGCGCGATTTCCCGGTACTGGGCGATGTCCCGTGTGGCGCCCGCGGGGCCCGTTTCGAAGCGCTCTACAACATCAGCGCGTCGCAGCTCACCCAGAAAGTACAGCTTGAAGTCGATGTGCGAGAGGCGCTCCCGCTGTACCAGGGGTAGGCGCTCAAGGTCGAGCCGGCGGCGTTCAGCCAAGTCTTCAGTCATCCAGACATGATAGCCCGTTGGCGTAGGCGGCATGCTCTGGTGGATTCCATGACATAATCAAAATGAGCATGTAATATGCTCTGTACGTCTACATGGAGTCAGCATGGCCAAGAACAACCCCCCAGGCGACGGCCACCGCGTCGGCGCCGTCAAGCAACGCAGTCAGACGGTGACGCCGTCCGGTCACTACGTCAAGCGCGATGCCGAAACCGGTCGCTTCCTCGACGTCAAGACAAGCGACAAGACGCCGTTCAAGGGCGTCCGGCGCGAGAAGAAGTAGGCCGGCCATGTTCGACCTACTGCAGGAACACTTCCTAGGCGAACCGCGCCGGCTAGTTTCGCTTGGCGTGGCGTTGACCCGCGCGGGTGGCTTCCTTCTGGTGGCCGGGCTCGTCGGTTCCGCGGCAACCACTGCGGTATCGGTGGCGCAGGGTATGGCAACCCACTCCCGCCCCGACGTTCAGCTCGCCGAGGTGCTGCCCATGTACCTGTCCTGGTGGATGCCGGAGAGCGCTTTCGGCTTCTGCGTCGCGCTATTCCTCATTGCTTGCGGCGTCATTGCCGCTCGGACTGGGCGCGCCTACCAGCTTCTCGGCCACATCTGAAACCAGCTTGTTGAAGCGCGCAGCGCGCCGCAGGAGCCCTCGAGATGAATCGCGACAACCTCGCCGGCTTCCGGGCCCGCCACGTCACCGCCGACACCTCGGCCCGCTTTACGTACCTCGCCGAGGCCGTCGGCAGGGCGTTTGAGCCGACCCAGACACAGCTCGATGACTTGGAGCGCGCCTACAACGCCACCGGCGACTACTTGACCGAGTGCCCGGAATTCGATGGCCTGCTGACTCACGTGCATGCGCAAGGTTCACGCCCACTGGGCACCATCGTCCGTCCGATGGACCCCGAGCGCGAAGGCTTCGATATCGACCTTGTGGCGCGCCTGGCGCGCGCTGCGCTCACCCGCTACGGCGGTGACAAGGGTGCGGCAGTGTTGCTTCAGCATCTCTTCACGGCGCTGAACCGGTACGCCCAGCGGCACGGTCTGGGGATCGAGCGCTGGGACCGGTGCGTGACGCTCGTGTATGCCGGTGGCATGCGCGCCGACTTCGCGCCAGTCATCGACGACCCTGCCTTCGCGCTCCCGCACGGTCAGCATCACGGTCGCATTCCTGACCGAGACCTCCGGCGCTACCTCTCCACCAACCCCAAGGGCTATTGCCTCGGCTTCGACGAAGTTGCCCGGATTGCGCCGCAGTTCAGGATGGTCGAATCACTCAACTTCGCCATGGACTCCGTACGCAAGGCGGACGTCGAGCCATTGCCTGATGCCGCGCAGGTGTTCGGTCGGCTGCTCAGCAGGTACGTTCAACTCGGCAAGGTACACCGGAACAACTCCTTCGCAGGCCACGCCAAAGGCAAGGAATTGGCCCCGACGTCGGTCTTCTTGACGACTCTTTTCGCCAAGGCCTATGCCGCCCTCGCGCCCCAGCCGCACGATGGCCCGTTGGACCTGCTTTTCGACATCGTGGAACTGGTGCCGAACCTGTTCGAGCGCGAAACACTAATGGGCGGTGATGAGCGCTGGGTGCTGATGAACCCATGCGCTCAGTCGGACAACCTTGCCGAGTCCATGAACACGCGCGAGCGCCAGCAGGCGTTCGTGCAGTGGCACAGAAGGCTGTTGGCGGACTTGGTTGCGTTGCAGGCTGCCATCGATGGCAACAAGGGCATGGACGTCGTCGTCAAAGCCATGGAGGGGGCCTTCGGGAATCGTGCTGGCCAAGCTGTGCTCCAGCGTGGGGCCCAACGGCGGGAGTCCAACCGTGTGTTGGGCAGAGCGAGTTTCATCGCTGCCGGCAGCCTTGCTGTAGTCGCGCCCGCGCGTGGCCACACCTACTTCGGCGGTCCGGTCACGTGAGACCGCCAATCCGCGCTCTCAACCTTGCACAGCGGCACGCTGAGCTGAAGGCCCTCGCATGGCCTGAAGCGACGTTGGAGTTCGTGCAGGGCAGGGAACTCCGGTTCGGCTTCAAGGTGGCGCCAACGCCGCTGTCGCGGGTGTATCGATGCTTGCTAAGGCTCTATGTAGCCAGGTTCCCCGAGCTTTTTGTCTTGGAGCCTGACCCCCGGCTGCTGGCTCCAGGTCGCAAGCTGCCGCATATCTACCCCCATGACGGCCGGGGCACGAAGCTTTGCCTCTGGTTGCCCAAGGCGGGCGAGTGGTCGCAGTCAATGAGACTTGACGACACGTACCTACCGTGGGCAGCAGAGTGGCTCGACTACTTCGAAGAATGGCTCGCGACAGACGTGTGGGCAGGAGGCGGGGCCCACCCCGAGCGGCGGAACAAGCGATGGGCAAGACCGAAGGCCAACCGACCGGCGCGATAGGAGCACGCAAGTGAATTCGATTGTCACCAAGCAAAACGAACCTCGAATGCTCTCTCTGGTTCGGGCCCGGCGCCGCATCTACTGGACCGCCAAGAGATACCAGGGCGCCATCGTCCTGGGGACTCTTCTGCTCCCCGTCATCAGCCTCGCCGTTGCTACGTTCTATCCGGCCGCGAGGTCCTACGTCGCAGTGGCAGCCATTCTCTTCGGGCTGTGCGAAGTGGTTCTCATGGACCGATGGCACAGGGCCCAGATGAAGGACGCCGCCAAGCTTCAAGAGGACTTCGACTGCGAGGTCCTGGAGATACGGGGCAACAGCTTCCTCGTTGGCGCCAACGTAGACCCTGAAGAGGTGTACAGGCTTTCGGCCAAGACGCTCGATCCGAAGCACGAGGCGCAGCTGCGCGACTGGTATCCCGTGGCCGTGGGCAAGGTTCCTCTGCACATCGGCCGCATCATGTGCCAGCGTGAGAACCTCTTGTACGACGGCAATGTGCGCAAGAGCTATGGCCGTGTCTTGAAGGGTGCATTGCTGCTGCTCGTGGTGCTACTCATCGGGTACAGCCTGGCCACCGACCTCAAGGTGGATGCGTTGGTGTTGACGGTCTTGGTGCCAGCGATGCCCGTGGTGAACTGGGTGCTGCGTGAATGCGCCCGCCAGCGCGACACCGTCGAAACGCTATTGCGACTGAAGGCAGAGTCGGAGAAGTTGTGGAAGTCGGCGGTCGATGGTCTTTCACCACACGAATCGGCCGACCGGTCTCGCGAGCTGCAGGACGCCATCTACAACCACCGAGTAGCCAGCCCACTCGTCTTCGACTTCATGTACCGCGTTCACCGCAAGGACTTCGAAGCGCAAATGAACGCCGGCGCTGAGCACCTCTCGATGGACTACATGAAGAAGAACATCGTCACAGCGTAGACAGGAAAGCCGCCCGTAGCGCCGTTGACGGATTGCAAGAACAACCTGCAGGGAAGAACAGAAATGACGTTGCCCACCGCTCGATACCTGACCAAGTCGCGTTTCACGCTGGCACAGGAGTGTCCAACGAAGCTGTTTTACACCGGCAAGCCTGAATATGCGAACACGAAACTCGATGATGAGTTCCTTGCTGCGCTTGCCGATGGCGGGTTCCAGGTGGGCGAACTGGCCAAGCTGCTGTACCCGGGCGGAATCGAAGTTACTGCGTCCGGCAATGCCGAAGCGCTCGCCCGAACCCAGGATCTGCTGCAACAGCACACGGTTACGCTGTACGAGGCGGCTATTGCAGCCGGGCCTTATCTGGTGCGGGTGGATGTTCTGCGCAAGGTGGGCGACGAAGTCGACCTGATCGAGGTTAAGGCCAAGTCTTTCGACTCCACAGACCCGTTTGTCTTCAAGGGAGCACGCGGCGGCTGGGTGTCTGGCATGCGTCCCTACCTGGAGGACGTGGCGTTCCAGAAGTTCGTTCTGAAGCTGGCCTATCCCCACTGGCGGATCAAGGCCTATCTGATGATGACGGACAAGACAAAGGCATGCACCGTCGACGGCCTCAGCCAGCGGTTTCGGATCCAGCGTATCGAGGGATCGCGCCAGCATGTGATCGTCGCCCCCGGAACAACTACGGCGACCATTGGCGAGCCGTTCCTGACGGCGGCGCCAGTGGACGTGTTCGTCGACGAGATGCTCGGCGCGGCTCAGGACGGCTTCGCCAGGCGAGCATTGCAGCTTGCCGAGGCTTACGCGGCCGACCGCAAGATTCCACCGACGATCAGCAGTACCTGCGCCTCATGCGAGTTCCGTGCGGACCAGGCCTCAACGCTGAGAAGTGGCTTCCACGAGTGCTGGCAGGAGGCCAAAGCCTGGAACCGCGCACGTGTCGACGCCGGCACGGTGCTGGACATTGCGAACTTCCGGGGCAAGGACAAGCTCATCGAGAAAGGCGTGCTCTCGATCCGCGACGTCACTGCCGACGATCTAAAGCTCAAGGCTGGCGAAGGTGGCCTCTCGACGAGCCAGCGTCAATGGATGCAGGTCAGTGGCCAGTGGCCTGGCGGCGATGAATTCTTCATCGACCGCGACTTCATGCGCCACGAAATGGCTTCCTGGACGTTCCCGCTGCACTTTATCGACTTCGAGACGGCGCGCGTGGCCATTCCCTTCTTCGCGGGACAGCGTCCGTACGCGAACATCGCGTTCCAGTTCTCGCATCACCGAGTCGACCGCGACGGCACGGTCACGCACGCACACGAATTTCTCAGCACGGCGCGCGGCTTCTCGCCCAACTACGACTTCGTCCGCGCGCTGCGAGCGGCGGTGGGCCAAGATGGAACGATCTTCATGTGGACCGCGCACGAGAACACAACTCTGCGCGCGGTTCTTGCCGAACTCGACAACGATCCCAACGCGCCGGCCGACGCCGAAGAGATTCGTCAGTTTCTGCTCTCAGTCACGAGGGACGGCGAGCGCGAAGGGCCGCGAGCGATGTACGACATGTGTGTCATGGCGCGCAAGGCCTTCTTCCATCCGGCCACGCAGGGGAGCTCGTCGATCAAGAAGGTGCTGCCTGCGGTGATGGCTGCGTCCAACTACCTGCGGGAACGCTACAGCCAGCCGATCTATGGTGTGCCGGGCGTCATTCCCAGCCTCAACTTCGACGCGCAACAGTGGTGGCAGGAGCGTGCCGGCACGCCGGTGAATCCGTATGACCTGCTACCCAAGGTCTTCGACGACTTGCCACCGGAGGCCCTGGCCAGCCTAGAGGCGGACGACGACATGGAAATCGCCCAGGGCGGCGCGGCGACCACCGCGTGGGCACGATTCCAGTTCGAGGAAACCGACACCTTGGAGCGCGACAAGGTAGCCGATGCGCTGCGCCGCTACTGCGAGCTGGACACCCTGGCGATGGTGATGATTTTCGAAGCCTGGCGGGAGTGGGTTCGATGAGGCTTGTTCACACCTCCGATTGGCACCTGGGCCACACCCTGCATGAGATTTCGCGGCGGGCCGAGCACCTGGCCTTCTTCGATTGGCTGCTCGGCCGGCTGGAAGCGCTCGCGGCCGACGCGCTGCTTGTCGCGGGCGACATCTTCGACACCTCGAATCCGTCGGCCGAAGCGCAGGCCGACTTCTACGAATTCCTGGCGGCGGCGCGCCGGCGCGTGCCCGGCCTGGACATCGTGCTCATTGGCGGCAACCACGATTCTGCGTCGCGCCTTGATGCGCCAGAACCGCTGCTCCATGCGTTCGGCGTTCGCGTCGTTGGGGGCCTGCCGCGCAGCGACGGCGGGGGCATCGACTACGCGAAGCTGATCGTGCCGCTCAAGGACAAGGCGGGCATCGAAGTGGCCAAGGTTGTCGCAATGCCCTTCCTCCGCCCTGCCGACCTCCCGGTGATCAAGGAGGAAGGCGTCGATGCGCTGGTCGAAGGGGTGCGGCGTGTGTACGCGGACGCCATCGCGCATGCCGAGAGTGTGCGGGCCCCGGGCCAAGCCTTGTTGGCCATGGGCCACCTGTACATGACCGGCACCGCGATCTCGGAGCTTTCGGAGCGAAAGATCCTCGGCGGCAACCAGCACGCGCTGCCGGCCGATCTCTTCCCCGAGTCGCTGGTCTATGTCGCGCTCGGCCACTTGCACCTGGCGCAAGTGGTCACGCGGGGGTCGATACGGTACTCCGGCTCGCCGATTCCACTGTCGATGGCTGAGATCGACTACCTGCATCAGGTCTGCGTAGTGGACATCCACGACGGGAAGCTTGTGTCGGTCGCGAGCGAGCCCATCCCCCGCAAGGTGGATCTGTTGCGCGTGCCGACCAAAGCCAGCCCGCTTGCGGAAGTGGAGGCCGCCCTCGTGGCCATGGCCAGCCGCACCCATCTGCCGCCGGACGAGTGGCCGATCATCGAAGTGCCGGTCTTGCTGGAACAGCCGGAGCCCGCTTTGCGCTCGAAGATCGAGAAGGCCCTGGAGGGCAAGGGCGTGCGACTCGCGCGCATCTCCACCCGGTACACCGGGACCGGCCAGGCGTTGGCCGATGCGTTGCCCAAGGCGTCCTTGAACGACTTGCAGCCCGAAGATGTGCTGCGCCAGCGTTGGGCCCGAGAACACGAAGGCGAGCCGCCGGCGGATCTGCTGGCCGCCTACCACCAGTTGCTTGGCGAGGCGCAGGCCGACCCGGAGGCCGCATGAAGATTCTCCAGATCCGCGGGCGCAACCTCGCCAGCCTGGCCGGTGATTTCAACCTCGACTTCGAGCACGGCCCCCTCGCCGAGGCGGGCCTGTTCGCCATTGCCGGCCCCACCGGCGCAGGCAAGAGCACGCTGCTCGACGCGCTGAGCCTGGCGCTGTACGACCGAACACCCCGCCTGGAGTCGAATTCCGGCTACCAGATCCCGGACGGGCCCGACGAGTCGTTGGGCGTACACGACCCGCGCAACCTGTTGCGTCGGGGCACGGCCGACGGCCTGGCCGAGGTCCGATTCGTTGGTACCGATGGGCGCCGCTACCGCGCGAGTTGGTCAGTACGGCGCGCACGAAGCAAGGTGGGCGGCAAGCTCCAGCAGTCGGAGATTCAACTGTTCGACGACGAATCGGGCCAATCGTTGGGTCGCACAAAGACAGAAGTGCTCGCGGCCACCGAGCGCGCCGTCGGCCTGACCTTCGACCAGTTTCGACGCTCGATCCTGCTCGCGCAGGGCGACTTCGCGGCCTTCCTCAAAGCCAAGAGCGATGAACGCTCCGAACTGTTGGAACGCATGACCGGCACGGAACTCTACAGCGCCATCTCGAAACGCGCCTACGCCAAGGCCAAGGAGATCGAGGAGTCGCTTCGGCTTCAGGAAGAAGCGGCGAAAGCGCTTCCGATCCTGGACGCCGAAGCACGGGCGGCGTTGGCAGCGAACGTTGACGAACTGGGGAGGACCGTCGCCAGCACCGCCAGCCGGCTCGGAGTGCTGCGCGAACAAAAGGCATGGTGGACCAAGGCCACAGATCTCGGGCACAAGCTAGCCCAGGCGCGCGCGAGGCTAGCTGCCTTCACACAGCAGTGGACAGACGCTGCGCCGCGCCGCGAAGCGCTGGCCGACATCGAACGAGTCCAGCCACTGCGCTCCATTGACAAGGAAGCAACGCGAACAGCCGCTGAACTCGATGCTGCTGAAAAGCAGATCAAGGCTTCCGAAAGCGCCTTCGCACAGGCAAAGAGCGACGACGAGCGCTCAGCCTCGGCGCTCACGCAGGCGTCGAAGGACCATGAGCAGCGCCGCACCGACTTGGAAGTGACCAAGCCGCAAATCGATAAGGCCAAGTCCCTGGATCAAGCGATCGTAGAGAAGGCGAAGGCTGTCGAAGCCGTGGACAAGAAGCTGGCAGACATCGACAACGGGCTTGCTGCGCTGACGAAAAATGGGCGGGCTCTGGGCGAACAACGCAAGATCATTGGCGCAGCGCTGGAGAAGGTGTCGCGCTGGGTCGAGGCGAACGGCGCAGTGGTCGCGCTTGCCAAAAGTTGGAGCGAAGGCGTTGCACCGCAGCTGCTGGCCTTCGAAAGGACGCATGGCAGTTGGAAGGTGCAGTGCGCGGCCCTGCCGGCCCTGCAGGAGGCCCAAGAGAAGGCGGTCGCTGCGCAGGTACAGGCGCAGCTTGACTTGGCCGGTATCGAGGTAACGGCCAAGGCGGCACAGGGGCGCGTTCGCACGGCCGAGGCCGCCGAAGCGGCGCATCCGGCCGGCAGCCTTGGTGAGCGAAGAGCCGCACTCGATACCCTGCGCGCCCGTCTCACGAAGCTCCAGCAGCACCGCGAACAGGCTGTGAAGGCCGACAAAGAGTGTCAGGATCGGCTGGCCGAGGCAGCTAAGGCCAAGAAAGAGGCAGCGGAGGCAGAGGCTCTGGCCGGACAAGCGGCAGCAGCCCGGAGTGAGGTCGCGCAGCAGCTCGCCGGCACCGATCGCCTGCTCGTCCAACTTGGCCTTGAAGCGCACCGCGCCCAACTCGTCGATGGCGAGCCCTGCCCCTTGTGCGGGTCGACGCACCACCCTGGCACAGGTCCGATTGAAACGACCGTTGCGGTTCTGGAAGCGCAAAAGCGTCAACAATCCGATCGCCACGCGGAACTTCAGAAGCGCGAGACCACCGAGAAGGCACGCGCTGAGGCGCGTAGCAGCCGGGCGCTTGATCTGGCGAAGGAGATCGAGCGCTGGCAAGGTGAGTTTGGCGTTGCTGCAGATCAGTGGCGATCGCACGGCGGTGCAGGTGATCTCTTGGTCACTGACTCCAAGGGCTGGCTGGATGCGCAAGCGCTCGAAGTGGATGCAGAGTCCAAGGCGATTGCCCAGCAGGATCAAGCCTTGGTGCAGCTTCGCAGGACGGCCGCGGACGCTCGCAAGTCGCAAGAAGAAGTGGCAGGCCGTGTCGACAAGGCGCGCAGCTCGCTCAAGGCAGCCGAGAGCGCCGTGGCATCAATGATCGAGAAGCGCAACGGCGCCATCGCTGATGCGTCTGCCCACCGCAAAGTGCTCGACGCGACAATCGAAAACCTCGCTCACGCGTTTGCCGACGTCGATGGCTGGCAGGGGGAACTCGAGGTCGACCCGAAGGTCTTCGTCGCGAAGTGGTCCGTACGGGTCGAGGAGGCGCGGCAGAGCACGCAATCCCACGATAGCTGCAGCAAGCAGCTGTCCGACATCGACACGCAGTTGGAGCTGCAGGCCAACGCGCTGAAGCAATCGACGCAGCATCGAGAGGTCCTCGATATCGAGCGCAAGCAGCAAGCTTCCGAGCGGGACGCATTGCTGGCGCAGCGGCGAGAGGTTCTCCAGGGCAGACCAGCTGCGGAAGTCGAGGCGGCGCTGCAAGCTGCGTTGAAGGCTTCCGAGCAGGCGCACGCTACCGCCGCTGAGCAGGCAAAGCGAACTCGGGAAGAAGCCGCCAAGAGAGGTGAAGCGCACAAGATCGCGGCGCAGGAGGTCACCAAGTGCACCCAGGCCAAGGAGCTTGCGGCGAAGGCACTTGCCGAGGCTCTTGCGGTGGCCGGGCTCGACACCGCGACGCTACGCATCCGCCTTGCACACGAGGAACAATGGGTCCGTCAGGAGCGGGCGGCGCTGACCGAGATCGAACGCCTGCATTCCAGCGAATCCAAGGCTGTCGAAGAACGGAACAAGGACCTCTCGGCCCACGAAGCGCAGACGGCGCCCGCGCTGCCTTTGACTGAAATTGAAACTAGCCTCGCAACCCTGGAGCCACAACATGGGGAACAGAGCCAACAGCTCGGCGCCGCGAAGCAACGACTCGATCAAGACAATCAGAACCGCGCGATTGGCGAGGCCAAGGCCCGAGAGCTTGAGCGGGCGCGCAAGGAGGCTACGGTCTGGCAACAGCTCGACGCGCTGATCGGGTCAGCCGACGGCAGGAAGTTCCGCAAGTTCGCCCAGAGCATGACAATGGAAATGCTTGTCGGCCATGCCAACGCCGAACTGGCCAGCCTCGCACCGCGATATGCGTTGCAACGCGTGAAAGCCCAGGACTTGGAACTTCAGGTCGTCGATCGCGACATGGGTGACGAGATTCGCTCGACTGCATCGCTTTCCGGCGGCGAGACCTTCCTCGTTTCGCTGGCTCTGGCACTTGGACTTTCGTCGCTTGCCTCGGAGAAGGTACGGATCGAATCGCTGTTCATTGACGAGGGCTTCGGGTCCCTCGATCCGAAGACGCTAGAGACTGCGCTCTCAACGCTCGACTCGATCCAGTCCGCCGGACGCAAGGTCGGGCTGATCTCACATGTTCCCGGCTTAGCGGAGCGCATCGGCGTTCAGGTGCTGGTCGAACGGCAGGGCCAGGGTGCGAGCACAGTGCGTGTCGTCGCCGGCGGGGTGTAGCTGCGAGAGATCAGTGCAACACCTTGGAGAACCATCACTCCAACCTGGCCAGTCGCACGATCTGCCCATCTCGAACTGGCCGCTAGCGTGCGTACACAGCGCTGCCGGCCACTTGCTATTGATGCCGGCCCTGCGGGCGAGCTTCACGACGTGGGACGGTGGCATGAGGAGGGTGCGCTCGGCCAAATTCCCTGAGATCAGTGCAGCGACCGAAAGAACGTCTCTTGATCCGACAGTACCCCCGCTTCGGCTAGCAGAGCGGCGGCAACCAGCGCGAGATGGCAGTGCTGGCTCGCCTGGTGAGCCACTTGCGGCGCAACATTCCGCCTTGAGTTGCTGCGTACGTCGCGGGACGCGCGTGCCACGACCCCTTCTCTGATGGTGGCCAGGACCCAGGGAGCTGATAACGTATATCCATTGGCCATACTTGGCAGCCAAAAATACACCCGCCAGGGACCAGCAAATCGATGCCGCGCCCCAAATCCAAGACTTCTGCGACAACTCTAAAAATGACTCCTGAAGTGCGGACACTTTGGGAGCGCTGTGCCGCCGAGGAACATCGCACCCTGACCAACATGTTCGAGGTCATGGTCCGCACCTACGCCAAGAAGCTGCGCATCCCGCCCGAAGGCAGCTCGAACTCGAGGGCGGGGGGCGAATGAGTGCGAGCGTGTTCTTTGAAGGTGACCGCAGTCGTTTCTTTCGGCCATTGAACAGCACTCGTCGTGAGCTGGTGGTCGCGTGCCTGCGCGCGCTCTATGAGCGACTGCATGGGCCGACCGCCGATTACTCGCACAACATGACCCGCGATGCGTTGCGGGAACTTCTGTTCCCGGTTGTGCGCGACTACCTCGACCGCGCTGCGCCGGAGGCCGAACAGGACGAGTTCAACGAGCCTGAAGCCAACGACCCGCAGCAACTCACGTCGCTACTCATGCGTACGCTGCTGCTCGATGGCTGGCTTGAGCAGTTCGCCGACCGCCACGGCCTTGTCACCGCGTTCCGGTTCTCCCGTGCGGGGAAGCTGTTCTCAGAAGCTCTGTGGGCGCTGGATCGTCCCAGCCGGAGCCGTCAGCGGAACATGCGCGGCT
Source organism: uncultured beta proteobacterium (assembly GCA_963788035.1). Classification (GTDB taxonomy): domain Bacteria; phylum Pseudomonadota; class Gammaproteobacteria; order Burkholderiales; family Burkholderiaceae_C; genus Rubrivivax. The sequence goes on along the minus strand of CAWBFC010000004.1, from coordinate 18,483 downwards.
GCCGCAATGCCCTGGATGCGGCGCTCTCGGCACGTGGCGACGCGCACGACCTGATGGACGCCTACGAGTACGCCGAAAAGGTCATCGAGGACCTGACGGAAGGCATCGACTACTTCCAGCAGTTGGTGCGCCACCTCATGCAGAACGCGTCAGTGCACACGCAGTGGAGCGAGTTCGTCGAGTTCCTGGACCGCTTTCAACGCGAGTATTCCAAGCAGCTCACAGCGGACGACGCTAACTTGAACCGGCAGGCCATCCGGCAGAACCTCGAGAAGTTGCGCGCCGTCACCGAGCAGAAGTTCAAGCGGATCGACGAGCAGCTTCACGATGTCGCTCATTGGGCCGTCAAGGAGTTCACCGGTCCGTCGGTCTATGACTGGCTGCTGGGGCGCATCGAAGACATCGTCGACGCGGCATGCGAGTCCAAGCAGCCCGGTTTCTTGAAGGCGATGGAGAGCTACCTTAAGCGCCTCACAGGCCTCGCGCTGCAATCGATGATGCTGCGTTCCGGCCAGACGCGGCACTCGTACCTCGCGGCCATCCAAAAGCTGGCCGAGTCGTCCGAGGCTGACCAGGACGCGCTGCTGGCGCGAATCGGGCAACAGCTGGCCACTGCCGAGGTTCGTGTCCTCGATCCGTCGAGTTTCAAGCTGCGCTCCGCCACACAACGTCGCAAGGCGGTGACGGTGACCATTCGGCCACGGGCAACTCGTGAAGAGCGACTGGCAGCGGCGATGGCGCGCGCCGAGTCCGAAGTGTTCTCTATTCCAAACGAGATGGTCGCTGAGAAGCTGCGATCCGACCTGCGCCTGTTCCGTCATCCCATCCGCCTTTCAGCGCTGCCCGCTGAAAGTGCGCGGGACGTCCTGCGTGCTATGCAAGCCGTCGAAGCCGCGCGCGGCGCCGCCGGCAGCGATCTCACGGTCCGCAAGCTAACCACCCGCATGGACAACACGGTCTACAGCGGAAACGACTACGAAATCGACCTCAAAAAATGAGCATATCTGCTGCTGTGCGCGACCAGCTTGCCGTCGCCAACATCAAGACCGACCGCTTCCGAGAAGTCGTCGTCAGGCTGCTTTCATACGGGGTCATCGTGCGCGACGAAGACCGCACGGAACAGCTTCTCTACGACGATGCCCGGCGTGTCGAAGCCCTCCTGGAGGACTACTTCGAAGTCGCAGGCTTTCTGCTGCACCACGACTCGACGAACCAGTTCTACCGGCTCTACGCCCCGGGCGCGGTGGTCGACGGTCTTCCGCAAGACACCCTGGAACCCGTGCCGTCCCTGCGCGCTCGTGTCTCGCCCGACTTCGTGGCGACCGCGCTGGCGCTGCGATTTCTGTACCAGAACAAGCTCAACAATGGCGACATCCAGTCGCAGGGCGAGGCGCTCATCAGCTTCGAGGAACTTGCAGTGACCATGCAGACCCAGCTCAAGCGCTCGTTGCCCGTCGGCTCCACCGACAAGATGGCACTCCTGGCTGAGCTCAAGCGCCACCGTCTGCTGCGCTACGCCGCAGGCTTCACGATCGCCGATGAGGATGCCCTGCTCGCCATCCGGCCCACTATCCTGGGCATCGTGAGCAACGATGCGCTGGCTGCTGCGCTCGACGCGGACGGTGTCATCGAGCAAGAAGCCACGGTCGGAGACGTCGACCAATGAAGCTGGACAAGCTTGTGCTGGCGAACTGGGGGCAGTTGCCCCCAGGGGACTACGAATTCAGCAACATGACCGTGCTGACCGGCCCGACGGGTGCCGGTAAGTCCACGATGCTTGATGGTCTTCAGACGATCATGACTGCGGCCTACCAGGGCATCGTTGCCTACAACCCTGGCCAGGAAGAAGTGCAGGCCGGCCAGCGGCGCGGCAAGTCCAAGCGAACACTCGAGTCGTTTGTCTGCGGCGCCGAGTACGCCATGTTCTCGCGCCCTGACGGTGCACATGGCTACGTGGCCGCCGTGTTCCGACCCGGTCCCAATGAGGGCCCGGCAACGCCATTCACTGCTGTGGTCGCCGCCGCTGCCCGCGTGGACGGCTCCGGCGAACGGCGCATGGCCAAGCTGGAACGTCTGGAGCTCATCATCGTCGACGAGGATGCTTTGACTCTCGGCGACTTCCTCAAGGACGCGGCCAGCAGCGAGTGGGTCGCCGTCGAGGACATTGTCAAACGCCTGAAGGCGAAGTACCGAAAAGTCACCAGCTATGAGAGCCACAAGAAGGACTACCTGTGCGCCCTGTACGGTCGGTTTCGTGGCCGAACGAGTGTGAATTGGGATGAGACCCAGAACGCCGCCAAGGCGTGGAGCCAGTCGATCGCCTACAAGCCCATCGGCTCCGTTCACGACCTGGTGCGCGACGACATTCTGGAGTTTGACGGCAAGCAACTGCAAGAGAGCATCACGCGCATCAGCGACCTGATGCGGCAAGTGACCAATCTGCGCGAGGAAGGTGCCCGAATCGCCGCCACCGTGGAGCGGCTGCGCACCTTGAAGTCGGCGATCACGGACACGACCACGGCATTCGAGGAACAGGTGCAGTACGACTTGCTGGCAGCGCGAATGCACCTGCGCGACGACGCTGCCAGGATTGCCGGCGAGCGTCAGAAGATTGCCGACGACACCGACATCGTCGAGCGCAACACCGCGCTGCGCAACACCGAGAAGGCCCTGCGGGAGGGGGTTGACCGCAGCCGAATTGAGCTGGCCGCCAAGCTGAGTGGCATCGAAGCCCACGGCGTGAAGGAGCGTCTGGAGGACAAGCTCAGGTCGGCGACTTCCACTGCCAAAGGCACTTTGGAAGCGCTCCTCCTCGGGCTGCTGGCTGCAGGCCGGCTGGAGAACGCTGCGCGGACTTTCATCGGGAAGCCGGTTCCTGAGCAGTTTCCGCGTCTGAAGAAGTCGGTGCAGATGCTTGCTCAGGCTCTCGCAGCCACCGAGCTTGAGCGACTTGGACGGCTTCACACCGCAGTGGTTGACGCCTCAAGCGGCGACGATTTGGTACCTACCAAGCTGTTGCAGCTGGTGCCGGCGTTCGAGGGCGCCCATATTGGGCTGGCCGAGCTGCATGCCGCACTCATCGGCCCCACAGACAGCGTCTCGATGGCCATCGCCGCTGAGCAATCTACGCTGGATGACCGACTACTGGCCGAGCAGCGAGCAGTCAGCGAGCTGGCCGAACGGAAGCGACGCTTGGCAGCTGGCGGTGGCAACTACAGCCGCGACACGACTCTTGCCGTCGATCGCATCCGTGAGGAACTGCCCGAAGCCAACGTCCAGGTATTGTGTGACCTGGTCGAACCTCGCTCGGAGGAATGGCAGCAGGCCATTGAGGGCTACCTCGACAACGCCCGCTTCAATCTCATCGTGAAGCCGGAGTGGGAGGCCGCCACCATCGATCTTCTTCACCGCGCGAGCTCGCGGGCCAAGGTCATCCAGGGGAAGCAGTGCCTGGATCGAGCCGACGCGAGTCGTGTGCCCCGTGAATCCATCATTCATGAACTGCATACCGACCAACCGATTGCCAAGGCCTACCTCATCGAGCAGTACGGCACCGTGATCAAGGTGGAGAACTCGCAGCAGCTCCGAACGACCGCCCGGGGACTGACCAAGGATGGCAAGGGCAGTGGCTCGCGGACGATGTTCGTCGGCGAGAAGCGTGAGCTCGTGTTCGGTCGCGCAGCCCGAGAAAGGGCGCTGAGGGAGGTGACGGTACAGCTCGAAGCTGCGGAAGCTTCGTTCGGCCGCTTGCGCGAGCTGAAGAAGGCGCTGGAGACCCTGCGTGGCGGCTTGACGCAATTGCACGAACCGAGCTTCAACGCTCAGCCGCTGCAAGCCGCGGCGACTGACATTGACCATGCGCGTCGTTCCTTGGACCAACTTGACCTGACAGAGGTCCGTGCGCTCGAGGCGCGGCTCGAGGAGCTCAAGAAGCAGCTGGTCGAGCATGACGCCAACATCGAGTCTGCCGCCAAGGCCATCGCGCTTGCGGACAAACGCACAGAGGAATCCGAGAAGGTCATCAAGGGCGTCGATGCCAAGCGCGGAGAGCGTCTACTTGACCTTGAGTCGCAGATTCAACGCCTGAAAAGGCTGTGCGAGGTGAACGCTGAGCGCACGTACACGGTGATGTCCGAGCAGGTCGACGACTTGCTGGGTTCCGGCACGCTGACGGCAACCGACGTCGCGAGCCGCCGTGACAAGCTGAAGACCTTGCCGGCAAACCGCTTAGGCGCGGTGCGTGAGCTGCTGGCCGACTACAACTCAAAGGCGAAGCCCGAGGAACGCTTCCAGTCGGCGTTGCCGCACCTATACGATGACCAGGCCTTCGACGCCTGCTACGGCCCCCTGGTCTTGCTAGGCCGGTCCGTCAGTACGCTGCATACCGACTTCGAAGGCATCGGCCTCTACAACAACCGCAACGAGGTCGAGAAGGCGGAGCGTTCGTTCCATGACGTGTTCACCAAACAGTTCTGCGTCGAGATCAAGACCAAGGTCGATGACGGCGTTCGCACGCTGCGCCAGCTCAACGGCGAGCTGCAGAACCTGAAGTTCGGCACCGATCGCTTTTCCATCGACTGGTCGAAGTGGGAGCCGGAGTTTGAGGAGTACTACGGGTTCTTCAGGGCCGTCGCAGAAATGGCGGACTCCCCAGAGACTGTTGACCTGTTTGGTGAGACCGAGCTTTCGCCGAAGCACGTCCAAGTGCGCGACCGGCTGGCAGCGCTGCTGCTGGACAAGGACCAGGAGCGTGCGGGCCGCGATCTCTTGCGCATCGCCGACTATCGCAACTACCGCAGGTACGAAATCTGGAACGAATCGGACAGTGGCGGCCGCATCGCGCTGTCGACGTGGGGCACCGGCTCCGGTGGCCAGCTTGAGACACCGGCCTACATCGTCCGCGCCGCAGTCGTGACCAACCGGATGAAGTTGTTCGACAAGGGAGCGAGCCTTCGGCTACTGATGAGCGACGAGTCGTTTTCAAAGATGGACGAGACACGCGCTCGTGCCGTGCTGCGCTATTTGCGCGACAACCTGGACCTGCAGTTGGTCAGCGCGATGCCTACCCGCAACGCCGGCGCGCTTCGGCCTGAATTCGACCGCGAGTACAGCTTCAGCCGCGTGGGCGTCGACGGCAACGGCGAGCTGGACTTCATTCTCGAACCCGATGAGCGCATCTTCCGCAAGGACAAGATGCGTGACCTCTGGGAGGCCGAGCGGGCCCTGGCACGCGAGCAGGCACGCCTCGAATTCGAGGCTCGCGAGCCTCCGGAAGTGCCCACCCATGTCGTTGAGGTCAAGCAGTGACTACGAGACCGCTGTGGCTGGAGTCACCTGAGGTTCTGCAGTTGCTGGGACTGCTGGTCGACCGGCTGGACGCCGCCGACCTGCGCGGCACCAGGCCTCAGTCGGTCGCACTGACCGAGAAGACCTGGCCGGCGCTCTACACGGCAGCCTTCGAGTCCAGCAAGGAAGCGCTGTGGGAGCAACTCGGCGAGATGTACCGATGGGGCTGGATTCAGATCAAGCCTGACGGAGCGGCCCGGGCACGCTCCGGCTACGACCAGTCGCCGCGGGTCACTGTTGTCGACGAGGCTGCGCTTCGGGCGGCTGCGGGCCGCCCCGAGCGGGTGAAGAGCTCGATTGAGCGCTGGCGCGAGGCGGTGGTGCAGGGTCTGGCGGCCTCTGATGAGGTCAAAAGGGCTGTAGGTGACTACTGCATCGACACGCCGGATCACACAATGGCTGAGGTCGTCGAGCAGCTCAATTTGCTGCCTTCGCTGGCAAGCAAGCCCATGCTGCTTCGCGAGGTGTCGGCGCAGCTCTTCTGGGGCATGTCGAAGGTTTTGGACAAGCGCCAAGGACTGGTCGCGGCCATCTTGGGTCTGGACGAGTGCCCATTCCTTGAGTCGCCGATTCAGCTGCAGGTACATCTGCCGCAGGCAGGCTATCGCGACGTGCTGTTCATCGAGAACCTTATGAGCTTTGAGCGGGCGCTGCGCTCGACCAGTGGCGCATTTGACGGCTTGGCTCTCGTGTACGCGTCCGGATTCAAAGGTAGTGCTCAGCGGCTTCGCAGTCCTGCAGGGTGCTCGTTGTTCTATGGCAGCAAGGGCGCTTTGGGTGGAGGCGTCAAAGACACCTTCGAGTCCTGGTTGTTCGGACGTGGTGTCACACCTGTGTACTTCTGGGGTGATCTGGACTTCGCGGGCATGCGAATCCTTGCAGCGATGCGTTCCAGCTTCCCAGGCCTGAGCGCATGGGAGCCCGGCTACGCCCGCATGTTGTCCGCGCTCCTTGCCGGTCAAGGACACTCGCCGGAAGCAGCGGAGAAGCAAGGTCAGCGCCCGCTGACGACCACGGGTTGCGCCTATGCAGATGCCGATCTGATTTCGGCTCTCGTAAAGACCGGGCGCTATGTTGACCAGGAGCTGTTTGCACTTTAGACGGCTGCGCGACGCCGACTATCAACAGTGGGCGTTGCGGCGTGCGGAGGTGGGCTTGCCGTGTCGACCCACGCTACCACGTCGTTCTCGCCGTCAAGGTCTGCACGCTCGCGGGGCGAGCGCTTGCGGCCTGCGGCCGTCTTCGAACCCTGACTGCTGCGCTGCGGCGTGGTGCTTCGGTCTCGGGCAATCCCGCCCGACACAGACCGGAGTTCGACATGTCGCTGCCTTCCACTTCTTCCGTTGTCGCCGTCGATGCGTTGCTGGTGCGCGATGTCGATGGTCAGTACCGTCCTGCGCGTGCCGAGGAGGTGCTGTCGCAGGCGCGGCGCGTCTTGTCGCATCGCGTTCGGCGCGGCGCCACGATGTCGTCGCCGCAGGCGGTGAAGGACTATCTGCGCCTGGAGATCGGGGCGCTGGAGCACGAGGTGTTCTGCGTGCTGTTCCTGGATGCACAGCACCGGATCATCGAGCTGAAGCAGATGTTTCGCGGCACGGTGACGCAGACCTCGGTGTATCCGCGCGAGGTGGTCAAAGAGGCTCTGGCGGTCAATGCTGCGGCTGTCGTCCTGGCGCACAACCACCCCTCGGGTTCGGTCGAGCCGAGCCGGGCCGACGAGTTCCTGACGCAGACGCTGAAGACGGCGCTGGCGCTGGTGGACGTGCGGGTGCTCGATCACCTGGTAGTGGCGGGCGCCGATGTCTGCTCCTTTGCCGAGCGGGGCCTGGTTTGAGGGCTGCGGGGGCGCTGGGCCGCCCCTTCTTCGTTCGCTGCTCCCAGGCCGGCTCAGGTGAGGCTGATCCGCCGGATTTGGAGCTCGAAGGGGCCGGCCTGGCGTGCCGCGATCATCAGGCCGACCTGGCGGATGCGTGCGGGGGCCAGCGGAGGTGCATCGGTGACCTCGCGTCCGCGGAAGCTGGCGCGGAAGTCGGCCAGCGGCAGGTGCAAGGTCTGCCAGTCTGTGCCCTTGGGGGTGAAGCTGGCCTGGTAGTTCAGGCTGTCGAAGCCGTCGTCGGTCAGCAGGCTGAGCTTGAACTGCTTGTTGTCACCGCGCAGTTCGATCAAGCAGGCCTTGGCGCCAGCCAGGCCCCGTTCGCCGGGGCTGGACCGCACCGAGGCGAAGCCACCGTTGCGCTCCAGCGAGACGGTTCCCTCGAACACGGCGTGACCTGCTGGGTCGTGGCACATCGTGCTGCGGGAGATGCCGCCCATCACGCGGTCGTCGATGGCATGCCACGCGTTTGCCGCACTCGGGTCGGTGAAGTCGAACAGCGTTGTGAGCATGGCCGGTGCAGCGTCAGACCTACGGCCTGGGAAATCCGAACTGCGTCGCACGCGCTCGGATGGCCCCGATCACATCGCGAAGGTCCATCGGTTGCAGCTTGTTCTTGTTCAGGAACGCCCGCCATTGCGTCTGCTTCGTGGTGTCGTCGGCAAAGTCATCGCTCAGGCCGATGGGCATGGTGCTGGGCATGGCCGTCTGTCGGCGGGCGAAGGTCGCTTCTATGGCGCGCTGCAGTTCCGCGTCGTCGAGCGTGTCGTCGCGCAACAGCAGGGCAAGGTCGAAGAAGTCCTTCATGCGGGTATTGGTCATGCCCAGCACGGTCACGGCATGCAGCTTTTCGGCGACGACCGTGGCCTTGGGGTAGGTGCGCAGCGTCGGTGCGGGGACGTCGGGCAGCAGGGTGGGGTAGGCGATGGACTGCGCCGCGGGCGTGACGGCATCACCGAAGCCGATGTCGATCTGCAGGGACAGGCGGGCGCCGTCGAGGTTTGCGCGCAGATCGATGCGAACGCCACCGTAGCCGGCGTCCTTTCGGATCGGGCTGCCAACGACCGACGTGGGATCGAAGACGATGCCGTCGTCCACTGCCATGCTGGCGATCGATCGGAAGACGGCGACCAGCGTGGGTACGTTGTCAGGGCCGAAGCCCAGCAGATCGGCGTCGCGTGTCGGCCGGTGCGGCTGTCCGTACCAGAGTTGGAATAGCAGCGCGCCCTTCAGCAGGAAGTTCGGTGCGTGCTCGGAGATGGACAGTCGGTAGAGCAGGCGTTCCAGGCCGTACCGGGTCAGGGTCAGGTTGAAGTCCTGCTTCGACGTGTCGGTGTGCTGCTTGAGCCTGGCGCGGATCGATGCAGCGCGGTTGGCGGTCATGCCGTGATGGCCTCGATGTAGGGACGCATGACGTTGGCCACCCGGCCGCGTTCGGCGTGGCGCCAGAGGTCGTCCAGCGTGAACTTGCGCTGGCTCCAGCCGTCGCGCAGTGCTTCGAGTGCCACGTCCAGGCCGATCTTGTTGCGGAACCGAAAGCAGTCGACGACGGTCCGGGCCGCGTTGAAGACCGGCACGTCGACGCCGTCGATCTTCAGGCGATCGACGCCCTCGGCGAGGGCTTCGTCCGACATCCGCACCACACGGATTGCAGGCTGGTCGAGCCGAGGGCTCACCATGTGCGGCGGGATGGCGATCCAGACCTCATGGGGGGCCTGGGTGCCGATCTCGTGGACCCGTAGGGCGGAGAGCAGGCAAACCACGCCCTTGGGCACGCGTGCCGAGACTTCTGCCAGCGAGCGGTGCTCGCTGATCTCGGCGCCAGGCAGACCGTAGAGGCCGCGTGCCACACGTTCGAGCTTGCCGGCCTGCACCAGACGCGTCAGGGCGATGGTTGGCAGGCCCTGCAGCGTCAGGTCGCGCGCGCGCAGCAGGGTTCGGGCGCGGGCGAGGCGCAGCACCTGCTGTTCGTGGGTTGAGGCGGGCGCCGCATCGGTAGCCTTCATGGGTATATTGTGTTGCGAAGTGAATGTGAACGTCAATGACTACAGTAATAACGCAACATCACTGTTCGTGACCTGGCGGCTTCCAGTTGCCTCGCAGGACGGCGTCCAGTCGGGACTACGCGCTGCCGAGCAGGTCGTCGATGGACGCTAAGGTGACGGTGCTGCCGACGGCACGCGCGAGTGCGGGGTCCATGCAGACGAAGGCATCGGCCTGAAGCTGGGTCAGGGCGATGTACTCGGCTACGAAGGTGTCGGGCCAGCCGAGCTGGTCGGCGAGCTTCCAGGCGAGGCTCTGCAGCACGCGGTCGCCAAGCAGGCGCAGTCGAAGGCCACGCAGGTGGTCGAGCTGGCGCTCAGCGGCTTTTCGGTCGAGTTCACCGCGCCGCACGAGGCCGTAAAGCTGGGCCAGGACCTGGGAGCGGATCAAGGTCGGCGCCAGCAGCTGGTGCTGCGCCGGCACCACCGCTTGCGACTGGGCCAGGTACAGGGCGACATCGGGGCCAATCACGAATCTTGTCATTGCGTCGCCCTCGGCGGCGAGTTCGTAGCCTGGTCGCCTGCAGCTGTGGTCTTGCCCTTGGGAGCGCGGGACACCACGGCGACTCGTGTCGTGCTGAAGAGCGTAGCGAAGTCGTTCCGGATGGCGAGGGCCGCCTTCGGCGAGATTGGGACATGGCGGCGCACCGCTGCGACTAGTTGTCCGATGTCGATATGAATCGTCATCACCGTGCGGGCAGTTGCTTTCGTGCGCGCGACGGTTTTGATCGCGTTGCGCATCGGCCGGAGTTTAGAAGCCCCACTCGATGTTGTCGAAGGTGGCGACATAGCGATCAAGGTTGAGAAAGACGCTGTAAGTGTGCGCAGTGGATGCATCGCTGCTGCTGATGCCAGTTCCCGGTGGGCCTGGGCGTCTCCCCGCTGTGCGGGGCCGGGCTGTCGCGCTGCGCGTCGAGTCACCGGGGTACCGGCGTCTCGTCCCTGACGGGCTTCCATCCCTGACGCAACCTGGCCAGGCCGGCGGAGCCGGCTGAGACACGCTGCGGCCCTTTCCCGTGCCCGGGGACCGCGGGCCCTGTTTCCTTCACGCTGCGCGTGAACGAGGCACGCTTGGCGAACTGACCGGCTTGCAGGTCGCTGCGCTCGGTGCGGCGCCGGCCCGATCGCCACCCCGGTCACCCGCCATGCCCGTAGCCGGGCCGCTGAAGTCAGGGGGCACTGAAGTGCTCGCAGCGGCTCGACCGCCGCGCCAGTCGCTGCGCTTGGTGGCACATCGGCCGCAGAGCCGCCGCTGCTCGTGATCGTTCGGTCGGCTGCGCTGCAACCGCTGCGCCAGGCGAGCTGGCACATCGGCCGCGTCGCTGCGCCGACCGTGGGGAGGGGCAGCCCGTGCGCCAGTCGTCTCACCGCGCTCCCCCCACGGCGCCCCCGTCAGGAGTGAGGGGGACTCCACGGTGCCCTTGCGCTCGCGCTTCTCCGCGGCGCTTTCGGTCTCGCACGGCGACCGACGAATGCGGGGCAGAGCTCAGCTCAACAACGCACCTGACGCCGAGGGCAAACAGCCCTTCCAGTCAAGGAAGCGGCTCCCTCGGAAATTAGGGCAGGTGCCTTGTGAATGCAGAAGGGCAAGAACGTGCAAAACCGAATCGGCATTGCGAAGAACCCTGCGGGACGACAGTTCTTACGAACGGTTGCCATGCGGTCCCGGCGCTGGACTTTGCCATGGGCTGGTGAGCCGCCCTGAGCGCGCGTCGCGATGTCTGGCGTTTGTCGTCTTCAACCAAAGGAGTTCAGGTCATGGAACACACGAAGGAATTGCTCTCGATCGGGCTGTCGGCGCTCGCGCCGTCGCCGTTCAACGTTCGGCGTCACTCGGTCGGACAGATCGAAGAATTGGCCGCGCTGATCGACTCACAGGGCCTTCTGCACAACCTGGTGGTCACCGAGCAGGTGATCGGCAAGGGGAAAGCCCGCAGAGTGAAGTTCGCCGTGGCGGCTGGTGAGCGGCGGCGGCGTGCGCTGCTGCTGTTGCAGCAGCGCGGGCGCTTGCCCAAGGAGCACGAGGTGCTGTGCGAACTGGTGCCGCGCGAGCGGGCGCTGGAGGTCAGCCTGGCAGAGAACAGCGGGCGCGAGCCCATGCACCCGGCCGACGAGTTCGAAGCCTTCAAGGCGCTGATCCACGAAGGCAAGGGTGTCGAGGATGTGGCGGCGCGCTTCGGCGTGTCGATGCTGACGGTGCAGCGCCGGCTGAAGCTGTCAGCGCTGTCGCCGAAGCTGCTGGCGCTGTACCGTGAGGAGGGCATCAACTTGGATCAGCTGATGGCCCTCACGCTGAGCGACGACCATGCGGTGCAGGAGCGCACTTGGTTCGACGCGCAGCCGTGGGACAAGACGCCGGCCGCGCTGCGGCGCCGGCTGACGGTCGGTGAGGTCGAAGCCGCAGGCAGCGCTTTGGTGCGCTTCGTGGGCATCGAGGTCTATGAGGCGGCGGGCGGTGTCGTGCGGCGCGACTTGTTCGACGACGAGCAGAGCCGCTTCCTGTCGGATCCGGCGCTGCTGGAGCGGCTGGCGGCCGAGAAGCTGGAGGCGCTGGCCGGCGCCGTGCGCGATGAAGGCTGGAAGTGGGTCGAGGCGCGGCTGAGCGTGGACTCGCAGGCCCTGCGGCAGTTTGCGCCCTGCGCGCATGTCAATCGCAAGCCCACGGCTGCCGAACTTGAGGAACTCGATGCGTTGGCGCAACGCACTGTCGAACTGGAGCAGCAGGCCCAGGCGCTGGACGATGCGCCCGAGTGGTCGCCCGACGACGCCGAGATGATCGACCTGGAGGAGCAGGACATCGCGGCGCGGCGCAAGGCCATCCACGAGGTGCTCAAAACCTGGACGCCGGAGCAGAAGGCCCACGCGGGCGTCATCCTCACCGTTGGCCGCGAAGGCGATGTCGAGGAGATGCGCGGCCTTGTGCGGGACGAGGATCGCAAGGCTGTGGCCGCTGGTGCGCGTTCGACCGGCAGAGTGGATTGCAGCGCTCATGGCGGCACGGACAGTGACCACCTGGGCTCGCCTTCGTCATCGGCAGCACCGGAACGCCGACCGCTGGGTTGCAGCGAAGCCCTTGCCAAACGGCTCGCCGCGCATCGAACGATGGCCTTGCAGGCGATGCTGGCGCAGAACACTGCGGTGGCCCTGGCATCGGTGGTGCATGTCTTCGTGCTGCGTACCTTCGGGGCCGACTACCCGCGCGAAGCGTCGGCGCTGCAGGTGTCGCCGCAGTTGTCGGCGTATGCCCTGGAGGCCGTGGCCGATGACCTCAAGACGAGCCGGGCATGGCAGGCCGTGCAGCAGGCGAAGCAGGCGTGGCAGGCCCGCCTGCCCGAGCACCAGGGCGAGTGGTTCGGATGGTTGATCGGCTTGCCCCAGTCCGAACTGATCGAGCTGCTCGCGCTGTGCAGTGCGTTGACGCTGAACGCACTGCCGGGCACGGGGGCATCGGCCAGCGCCAACGCCCTGGCGGCGGCACTCGGCCTGGATATGGCCGACTGGTGGGAACCGACCCCGGAGGGCTACCTGAACCACGTGCCCAAGGCGCAGATCGTCGCGGCGCTGAAGGAAGCTGGGCCTGACCTCTCCGGTGGCGGCGTCGAAGCAATGAAGAAGGACGCGCTGGTGACTGCAGCGGCATCGCGGCTGGCCGGCAAGCGCTGGCTGCCGGAACCGCTGCGGCAACTACCAGGCTGAACGGGCCGCGTGGGCGGTGTGAACCCGCCCACGCGATTTGAGTCGGAGGAATCATGTGGCTGCTAGTTGCTCGCGAACCCCGGCCGGACGCGCCTGACTGGCCCGGCCGGCGCATGCTCGCGGCCGTCGATGCAGTGGTGTGGCCAATGCTGTGGGTGCTGCTGGTCCAGCACGCGCCCGAGCCGGTGGGCCTGGTGGGGCCATTCGTCATGGCCATGGCGGTACTGCTGGGTCTGGGGCGCCTGCATCGCGCTATCTGGGTGAACCAGCGTTACTGGTTCACGACATGGCGCTGGGGGAAGGTGATGGCGGCGATGCTGTTGATCGGCGCGGTGTTGAAGGTGACGATGGCCGTGTGAGGGTCTGCCGCGCGCGACGCGAGCCGCGGTGTACTCAGTGCGACACGACGGGGCGCGCTTCGCTCCACTGGTCGAGGTCTGCGCGACGCCACGCCACGGCGCGTGGGCCAAGACGCACTGGGCTCGGGAACTTGCGATCGGCGATCAGCCGGTAGATGGTCGACCGCCCGAGTCCGGTCATGCGCATGACGGTGGGCATCCGCAGGAAGACCGGCATCACCGACTCGGCGCGGCCTGACGATGGATCGGGCGAGTTGCGTTGCACGGGCAGTCTCCAGTGAGAGGCATGACGGCAACTCTAGGGTGCGGGAGGGATTGGTGTCGTGCTGGATTCAGGCGGAAATCCTGCTCCGCTGGTGGTGGGTAGGCGAGGGCGCCGACGCTGCTTCAGCGCGGCTAGGCGTTGCCCGGATCGGCTTCGCGCCTGCGTCGCTCGCTCGGTCAGGCCACGAATCATGTGGTGCGACGGCACTCGAGTCGGCCCCGTTTGGGCGACGGCAAGGCCAAAACGAGTTGACCCAAATCAACGTCTGAACCAAAGGTCCGCAGCGTAGTTCTTCAGAACTATATGCATGCCACTGCACATCGTTCTTCTGCCGTGCCACGCATAGCCACCGTGCTGATGTTCACAGGAGCGCAGCCGGCGGACAGTCTCGTCAAACCCAAGACGAGTCTGCTCCATGGCCACCACCACAACTCCGATCCCACGCCAGGCGTGGTCCGTGCTCATCGTCAGCACCATCGCCTTCACCGTGTGCTTCATGGTGTGGATGATGTTCGGCGTCATCGGCATCCCGCTGAAGAAGACGCTGGGACTGAACGCCACGGAGTTCGGTCTGTTGACCGCGACGCCGGTGCTCACCGGCTCGCTGATCCGTGTGCCCCTGGGCATCTGGACCGACCGCTACGGCGGCCGCATCGTGATGACGCTGCTGATGGCGGCCACCGTGCCCGCGATCTGGCTGATGAGCTACGCCACCGCCTACTGGCATTTCCTGGTCATCGGCCTGTTCGTGGGCCTTGCCGGCGGTTCGTTCTCGGTCGGCACACCCTACGTGGCGCGCTGGTTCCCCAGGAGTCGCCAAGGCATGGCGATGGGCGTCTACGGCGCGGGTAACTCCGGCTCGGCGGTCAACAAGTTCGCCGCACCGGTGCTGCTGGCCATCGGTGGCTGGACGCTGGTGCCGCAGGTTTATGCCGCGGTGATGCTGGGCACGGTCATCCTGTTCTGGTTCGGCAGCAGCAGTGACCCGAAGCACCTGGTGCCGTCGAACGTGAAGTTCAGCGACCAACTGAAGATGCTCAAGGATCCTAAGGTGCTGAAGTACTGCCAGTACTACAGCATCGTCTTCGGCGGCTACGTGGCGCTTGCGCTGTGGATGGTGCAGTACTACGTGGGTGAGTTCGGCCTGTCGATCCAGACTGCCGCGTTGCTGGCCGCGTGCTTCTCGCTGCCGGGTGGCGTGCTGCGCGCCTTCGGCGGCATCTTGTCTGACAAGTACGGCGCGCACCAGGTCACCTGGTGGGTGCTGTGGGTCAGCTGGGTGTGCCTGTTCCTGCTGAGTTACCCGCAGACCGACTTCACGGTGGTGACCGTCAACGGTCCCCGCACGTTTCACGTCGGCCTGAACGTCTACCTCTTCACGGCGCTGATGTTCATCCTGGGCATCGCCTGGGCCTTCGGCAAGGCCAGTGTCTTCAAGTACATCGGCAACGACTACCCCGACAACATCGGCACGGTCAGCGGCATCGTCGGCCTGGCCGGCGGCCTAGGCGGCTTCGTGCTGCCGATCATGTTCGGCGCGCTGATGGACCTGACCGGCATCCGTTCGAGCGCATTCATGTTGATGTACGGCGTGGTCTGGGTCTCGCTGATCTGGATGTACTGGACCGAAGTGCGCAAGACCGAAATGATGGGCACGAACGCACCGGCGTCGCCCTTGTCGCGCAGTTTCGCGCGCTGAAAGCACAAGGAGAAGATGCCATGAGTGCCACCACGACAGCGGGTGCCAAGTCCGCCCCCTACCAGGCTACCGGCCCCGACATCGCCGACTGGCGTCCGGAAGACGACACCTTCTGGAATGCCACGGGCAAGAAGATCGCCTACCGCAACCTCTGGATCTCGGTACCCGCGCTGCTGTGCGGCTTCGCGGTCTGGGGCATGTGGGGAATCATCACCGTGCAGATGCTCAACCTGGGCTTTCCTTTCACCCAGGCCGAGTTGTTCACGCTGACGGCCATCGCCGGCATCTCGGGCGCAACGATGCGCATCCCGGCGTCCTTCCTCATCCGCCTGGCTGGCGGGCGCAACACCATCTTCCTGACCACCGCCATGCTGCTGGCCCCGGCCATCGGCACTGGCATCGTGCTGCAGCACAAGGACTGGCCTTTGTGGACCTTCCAGCTGATGGCCCTGTGGTCGGGCGTGGGCGGTGGCAACTTCGCCAGCTCGATGTCCAACATCAGCACCTTCTTCCCGAAGCGGCTGCAGGGCACGGCACTCGGGCTGAACGCCGGCCTGGGCAACTTCGGCGTGACGACGATGCAGATCGTCATCCCGCTGGTGATGACGGTGGGCCTGTTCGGCGCCTTCGGCGGCGAGCCGATGGTGCTGGTCAAGGACAGCGGCTGGATCTTCGGGAAGATCGCCGCCGGCACCCCCACCTGGATCCAGAACGCCGGCTTCGCCTGGGTGCTGTCGCTGGTGCCGCTGTCCATCCTGTGCTGGTGGGGCATGAACAACCTGAAGACGGTGTCGCCTGCCACGGGCTCACCGCTGGTGGCGTTCGCCAAGATCACCTACCTGTACACGCTGGCCTTCGTGCCCGCGATCTTCATGCTGTGGCTGTACCTGCCCAAGCCCACCGGCCTGGGCGTGCTGAGCATGTGGGTGGCCATTCCGTTGGACGTCATCCTGGCGCTGCTGGTGATGAAGCTGGCCGCTTTCGGCGAGATGAAGGAGGGCGTGAAGAAACAGTTCGCGATCTTCAGCAACAAGCACACCTGGTCGCTGACCGCGCTGTACATCGTCACCTTCGGCTCGTTCATCGGCTTCTCGATGGCGCTGCCGCTGGCCATCACGGTGATCTTCGGCTTCCAGCACATTCCGGACGCCAACGGCGTGATGCAGCACGCGCTGAAGAACCCGAATGCGCCCTCGGCCCTGACCTATGCCTGGATGGGCCCGTTCATCGGCGCGGCCATCCGCCCCGTCGGCGGCTGGATCTCGGACAAGGTGGGCGGCTCTATCGTCACCCAGATCATCTCGGTGGTGATGGCCGGTGCTTCGGTGGCGGTGGGCTACGTGATGATGCAGGCCTACGGCTCGGCCACGCCTGAACAGTACTTCCCGATGTTCCTGGGCCTGTTCATGCTGCTGTTCCTGGCCAGCGGCATCGGCAACGGCAGCACCTTCCGCACCATCGGCGTCATCTTCGACCGCACGCAGGCCGGCCCGGTGCTGGGCTGGACATCGGCCATCGCCGCCTACGGCGCCTTCATCGCACCGGTGGTCATCGGTGCGCAGATCAAGGCCGGTACTCCGCAATACGCGATGTACGGCTTCGCGATCTTCTATGCCGTCTGTCTGGTGCTGAACTGGTGGTTCTACCTGCGTGGCAATGCCTACGTGAAGAACCCTTGAGTCTCGGCGACGCACCCTGACGCCGGCACCCCTTCACGCCATGACCAGCATGACGATCATCCAGCACTGGAACCCCGAGGACCGCAAGTTCTGGGACCTGTCCGGTCGTGCGGTGGCCCGGCGCAACCTGTGGGTGTCGGTCCCTGCGCTGGCCCTGGCGTTCGCGGTGTGGATGCTGTGGTCGGTGGTGGTGGTGCACTTGCCGGCAGCGGGCTTTCGCTACAGCACCAACCAGCTGTTCTGGCTGACGGCGCTGCCCGCCCTGTGTGGCGCCACGCTGCGCATCTTCTATGCCTTCGCGGTGCCGATGGTCGGCGGGCGCCGCTTCACCACGCTCGCCACGGCCAGTCTGTTGGTGCCGGCGGTCGGCATCGGCCTGGCGGTACAGGACCCGAACACGCCTTTCGAGTGGATGGTGGTGCTGGCTCTGCTGTGTGGCCTGGGCGGCGGCAACTTCGCCAGCTCGATGGCCAACATCAGCTTCTTCTTCCCGAGTGCCCGCCAAGGTTATGCGCTGGGCCTGAACGCCGGGCTGGGGCACCTGGGGGTTGCGCTGGTTCAGATGCTGGTCCCACTGGCCATCAGCGCCGGGGTCTTCGGCCTGTTCGCCGGGCCTGCGCAGCAGACGGCTCAGGGGCCGATGTGGCTGCAGAACGCGGGCTTCATCTGGGTGCCACTGATCCTGGCCAGTACAGCAGCGGCCTGGTTCGGCATGGACGACCTGGCCGACACCCACGCCGGCATGGCCGAGCAGGCCGTGATCTTCACGCGCAGGCACAACTGGCTGATGTGCTGGCTGTACCTGGGCACCTTCGGCAGCTTCATCGGTTTTTCTGCCAGCTTGCCGATGCTGGCGCAAAGCCAGTTTCAACGCGCCGATGCGCTGCACCTGGTTTGGCTGGGTCCGCTGATCGGCGCGGTGCTGCGCCCGCTGGGTGGCTGGATGGCCGACCGCTTGGGCGGCGCCCGCGTGACCTTCTGGATCTTCGTCGCGATGGCGCTCGCCGCTTCAACTGCGCTGTTTTGCCTGCCCGCGACCGACACCACCGGCCATCCTGGGCAGGGCGGCAATTTCCTCGGCTTCCTGGCTGCCTTCGGTGTGCTCTTCGCTGCATCGGGTATCGGCAACGGCAGCACGTTTCGCATGATCTCCAGCCTCTTCGTGGCCGAACGGGTACAGCGTGCCGGGGGTCTGCCATCGGACCAGGCGCTCGCGGCCAAGGAAGGCGCGGTCGAAGCCGCTGCAGCCCTCGGCTTTGCAAGCGCCATCGGAGCCTACGGCGGCTTCTTCATCCCCAAGAGCGTGGGCTCTTCGCTGGAGATGACGGGCAGCGCATCGGCTGCGATGGCCATGTTCATCGTGTTCTACCTCTCGTGCATCGCGCTGACCTGGTGGGCGTACAGCCGCCGCAACGCTCCCTACCCCTGCTGATTCAGATACGCAGACGACATTCTCCAAGGACGACCATATGAGCCACTTTCTGGACCGCCTCACTCACTTCTCGCAGCCCAAGGAGACCTTCT
>CAWBFC010000003.1:0-306646 GCA_963788035.1 uncultured beta proteobacterium | reverse complement strand
GACTTCGTTCGCTGCTCTCTTGCAACGAAGGGGGCGGACGCCTCGCGGCGGCCACCCGCTTGACTTACTGATCGGCCTTGGCGCCGGCTTCCACCAGCTTCTTCACGCGCGGCTTCGGCGTCGGCCTTGGGGATGGCTTCCTTGACGGGCTTCGGAGCGCCGTCCACCAGGTCCTTGGCTTCCTTCAGGCCGAGGCCCGTCAGTTCGCGCACGGCCTTGATGACGGAGACCTTCTGGGCACCGGCTTCGAGCAGGATGACGTTGAACTCGGTCTTCTCTTCCACGGCAGCGGCGGCAGCGCCACCACCGCCAACGGCCGGGGCAGCCATGGCTGCAGCGGACACGCCGAACTTCTCTTCAATGGCCTTGACCAGGTCATTGAGTTCCATCACGGACATGCTGTCCATGGCCGACAGGAAAGCGTCTTTATCGAATGCCATTTGGGGTTCCTCGAAACGATTGATTCTGAAAAGGGGGATGCTGGATCAAGCTGCGGCGCTGCGGCTTCGGCTTCCGCCGTTGCGCCGCCACCGCGCTTTTCGGCCACTGCAGCCAGCACGCCAGCCATACGCTGGATCGGCGACTTCAGCGGCCGGCCACCTGGGCCAGCAGCACCTCGCGGCTCCGGATCGCGGCCAGGGCTTTGACGCCTCAACCGTGAGTGCCTTGCCAGCGTAGGCGCCGCCCTTGATGACGAGCTTGTCATTGATCTTGGCGAAGTCGCTGATGACTTCGCCGCGGCCACGGCATCCTCGGAAAAGCCGTAGATGAGCCAACCGACCATGGCACCTTGGGCCACCTCGAACGGCGTGCCTGCAACTGGCGCGACGGGCCAGGGTGTTTCTTCAGCACGTGAAGGTACACGCCCTTGGACCGCGCATCGACGCGCAGCTTGTTCAGGCTTTCCACGGTGAGGCCACGGTACTCGGCCAACGCCAGCGTCTGCGAACGTGCGGCTTGCGCCGACACCTCCGTGACCACGGCAGCCTTCTCGCTTTTATTGAGACTCAAGGTCTGTTCCTCACACAAAACGTGCCCTTGCCTCGCGGCGCAGGCACACCCGGATTCAGCAGCCTTGCTGTTCGGGAACCCCTCTCAGAGAACCTTTGCAGCGGGACCGCCATCTGCGCTGGCTTCGAGCAGCACCTTTCGGTCTTGCTCTCGATTACGGGCTGGCGCTAACGCGCTTCACCCACCAGCGGTCTTGGATGGCCCACCAGCAGCGAACTGCCAGCGGCCCACCAATTCATACAGCAGCGCGCCAGACTCGCGCGCCGCCTTCATTCAAGATCGATCAGGCCGCAGCGGCGTTGATCGACGAGGTGTCGACGCGAACGCCCACGCCCATCGTGGAAGACACAGCCACCTTGCGCAGGTAGATGCCCTTGCTGCTGGCCGGCTTGGCCTTGTTCAGGGCGTCGATCAGTGCACGCAGGTTTTCCGTCAGCTTGCCGTCGTCGAACGAACGGCGGCCGATGGTGCCGTGGATGATGCCGGCCTTGTCGACACGGAACTGCACCTGGCCGGCCTTGGCGTTGCGCACGGCTTGGGCCACGTCAGGCGTCACGGTACCGACCTTGGGGTTCGGCATCAGGCCGCGCGGGCCCAGCACCTGACCCAGGGTACCGACGATGCGCATCGTGTCGGGGCTGGCGATGACGACGTCGAAGTCCATCTTGCCGGCCTTGATCTCGGCGGCCAGGTCTTCCATGCCGACGATGTCGGCGCGCGGCGGCCTTGGCTTCTTCGGCCTTGGCGCCCTGGGCGAACACGGCCACGCGCTTGGTCTTGCCAGTGCCGGCAGGCATCACGACGGCGCCACGCACCACCTGGTCGGACTTCTTGGCGTCCACGCCCAGTTGCACGGCCACGTCGATGGACTCATCGAACTTGGCGGTGGCGTGTTCCTTCACGAGGCTCAGCGCCGCTTCCAGCGCGTACAGCTTCAGGCTGTCGACCTTGCCCTGTTGGGCTTTGGCTTTTTTGGTCAGCTTGCTCATGCTCAGACTCCTTCGACGACCAGGCCGATCGAACGGGCCGAGCCCGCGATGATCTTGACGGCGCCGTCCATGTCAGCGGCGTTCAGATCCTTCATCTTGATCTTGGCGATCTCTTCGAGCTGCTGGCGTGTGACCTTGCCAACCTTGTCGAGGTGGGCCTTGCCCGAACCCTTGGTGATGCCAGCGGCCTTCTTCAGCAGCGCGGTCGCCGGGGGCGACTTGATGATGAAGGTGAAGCTCTTGTCGGCGAAGGCCGTGATCACCACGGGCAACTTCATGCCGATTTCGAAGCCCTGCTGGGTCTGGGCGTTGAACGCCTTGCAGAACTCCATGATGTTCAGGCCGCGCTGGCCCAGGGCCGGGCCGATGGGGGGCGAGGGGTTGGCCTTGCCGGCCGGTACTTGCAGCTTGATAAAGCCGACGATCTTCTTTGCCATGAATGGCTCCTCGAGTTCAAACGCCGCCGGGCATGTGCCGCGTGCAGCTCCTCGTCAAACGACCCGAAACAACGAACGAAACGCAGGCGCCGGGTCGGGCACGCCTGCGACGGAAAAAACTCAGATCTTTTCGACCTGCGCGAAATCGAGCTCGACGCCCGTGGCCCGGCCGAAGATGGTGACGGAGACCTTCACCTTGCTCTTCTCGTAGTTCACGTCTTCGACGGCGCCGTTGAAGTCGGTGAAAGGACCCTCCTTCACACGCACCAGCTCACCGACGATCCACTCGACCTTGGGCCGCGGCTTGTCCACGCCCTCTTGCATCTGGTTGACGATCTTGGCGACCTCGGCTTCCGAGATAGGCGCCGGGCGGTTGCGCGCGCCACCAATGAAACCGGTCACCTTGCTGGTGTGTTTCACCAAGTGCCAGGTGTCGTCGGCCATGTCCATCTCCACGAGCACGTAGCCCGGGTAGATGCGGCGCTCGGTGACACTTTTCTTGCCGTTCTTCAGCTCCACCACTTCTTCGGTGGGCACAAGGATGCGGCCAAACTTGTCTTGCATGCCGGCGCGGTCGATGCGCTCGCGCAGGTTGCGTTCGACAGCCTTTTCCATGCCCGAGTAGGCGTGGACGATGTACCAGCGCTTGGTGGAGGGTGCAACAGGTGCAGCGGCCGGCGCGGCGCCGGTGTCAACTTGTTCGGTCATCGTGTGTGCCTCAACTGCGCCAACCCAGGATCAGGTCGAAGATCGCCCACTCGAGCGTCTTGTCGGTGAGCCACATGAACAAGGCCATCACCACCACGAAGGCGAAGACGTAGCCGGTCATCTGCATGGCTTCCTTGCGGGTGGGCCAGACGACCTTCTTGGTCTCGCGCACCGAATCGGCGCCGAAGGCGATGAGCTGCTTGCCCGATTCGGACGTGAAAAACAGGGCCACGGCCGCCCCCAGCAAGGCCAGCAGGGCGACGACGCGCACCCACAGGTCTTGTTTGCCGAGGTAGTAGAAGGCCACGATCGAAGCCAGCACGAGCAGGGCTGCGCCGGCCAGCTTGGCCTTGTCAGCGCCCGTGGAGACGGTTTCGACTTGGGGTTGGGTGGACATGGGTTCCAGCGTGTAGGTCGCGGTCAGCGACGGCGCCCTTCGGCGGATTCAGACGCAAGGCCCGCAGCACCATGAAGCGCTGCGGGCCGGCTATTGAAGGCCACTCGGGGCTACCAGGTGGCAGGGGCGGAGGGAATCGAACCCCCGACCTTCGGTTTTGGAAACCGGCGCTCTACCAATTGAGCTACACCCCTGCGGAAAAACTCACTCGATGATCTTGGCCACGACGCCGGCGCCGACGGTGCGGCCGCCTTCACGGATGGCGAAGCGCAGACCTTCTTCCATCGCGATCGGGTTGATCAGCTTCACCGTGATGCTGACGTTGTCGCCAGGCATCACCATCTCCTTGTCCTTCGGCAGCTCAACTGCACCCGTCACGTCCGTCGTGCGGAAGTAGAACTGCGGGCGGTAGTTGTTGAAGAACGGCGTGTGACGGCCGCCCTCTTCCTTGCTCAGCACGTAGATCTCGGCCGTGAAGTGCGTGTGCGGCTTCACGCTGTTCGGCTTGCACAGCACCTGGCCGCGCTCAACGTCTTCACGCTTGGTGCCGCGCAGCAGGATGCCGACGTTGTCGCCAGCTTGCCCCTGGTCCAGCAGCTTGCGGAACATCTCCACGCCCGTGCAGGTCGTCTTCTGCGTGGCCTTGATGCCGACAATCTCGATTTCCTCGCCCACCTTGACGATGCCGCGCTCCACGCGACCGGTCACCACGGTGCCGCGGCCCGAGATCGAGAACACGTCTTCCACCGGCATCAGGAAAGCACCGTCCACCGCGCGCTCGGGCGTGGGGATGTAGCTGTCCAGTGCGTCAGCCAGGCGCATGATGGCTTGCTCGCCCAGATCGCCCGTGTCGCCTTCGATGGCCAGCTTGGCGCTGCCCTTGACGATGGGGGTGTCGTCGCCAGGAAAGTCGTACTTGCTCAGCAGCTCGCGCACTTCCATCTCGACGAGCTCGAGCAGCTCGGCGTCGTCCACCATGTCGCACTTGTTCAGGAACACGATGATGTAGGGCACGCCCACCTGGCGGGCCAGCAGGATGTGCTCGCGCGTCTGGGGCATCGGGCCGTCAGCGGCCGAGCACACCAGGATCGCGCCGTCCATCTGCGCGGCACCCGTGATCATGTTCTTCACGTAGTCGGCGTGGCCCGGGCAATCAACGTGCGCGTAGTGACGGTTGGCCGTCTCGTACTCGACGTGCGCGGTGTTGATCGTGATGCCGCGCGCCTTCTCTTCCGGCGCCGCGTCGATCTGGTCGTAGGCCTTGGCCTCGCCACCGAACTTCTTCGCCAAAATCGTCGTGATCGCCGCCGTCAGCGTCGTCTTGCCATGGTCCACGTGACCAATCGTGCCCACGTTCACGTGCGGCTTCGTGCGTTCAAATTTACCTTTTGCCATTTCCTTGCGCTCCTGGCTCAGACAAGTGGGATCGAAGAAGAAGTGGTGCCCATGGCGGGAATCGGACCCGCGACCTCTCCCTTACCAAGGGAGTGCTCTACCACTGAGCCACATGGGCATCGTCAAGGGCCTGCGGGCTGCGGCACTGCCGAACACCAGCACACCCTTGACGACGAAAACACCGAACTACCGAAACTGAAGAACAACCTTGGCGCCGTGGAGCGGGAGACGGGAATCGAACCCGTGTCATTAGCTTGGAAGGCTAAGGTTCTGCCATTGAACTACTCCCGCCCGGCTAACTCTCGCCACCGACTGCAGGCCCTGCCGCGGCTGCACGGCAAGAAGTCTCTGGTGGAGGAGGCTGGATTCGAACCAGCGTAGGCGTAAGCCAACAGATTTACAGTCTGCCCCCTTTAGCCACTCGGGCACCCCTCCGGAGAGCCGGTGACTATAACACGGGCTGCGCCGCCGCCAAGCCCCAGCTGATCGCCGGCCGGCCGGCGGCCTGCAAGAAGCGGTTGGCGTGCCCGAAGTGGCCATTGCCAATGAAGGGCGCCGGCGGGCGCAGGGCCGACAGCGGCGACGGGTGGTTGCTGCACAACACGAGGTGCGGCGTGCCCGCCAGCCGCGGCGCCAGCGCCTGCGCGTGGCCACCCCAGAGCATGAAGACCTTGGGCGTCAAATCGTTTGCAACAGCAACACAAAGGGCATCAGTGAGCACCTGCCAACCCAGCTTGCTGTGGCTGGCCGCTTGGCCGTCTTCCACCGTCAGCGAGGTGTTCAGCAACAGCACGCCCTGTTGCGCCCAAGGCCGCAGCGAAGGCTGTGCAGGTGGTACCAAACCCGGGTCACGCTGCAACTCCTTGAAGATGTTGCGCAGGCTGGGCGGCGGCTTCTGCCCTGGTGGCACAGAGAAGGCCAAGCCCTCGGCCTGACCGGGGCCGTGATAAGGGTCTTGGCCCAGGATCACCACCTTCACCGAAGCCAGTGGCGTGAGCGCCAGCGCACAGAAGGGCTCGGCCGGGTAGACCGTGGCACCGGCGGCGACCCGCGCATCCACGGCCTGCACCAGGGCCTGGCCGGCGAGGCTGTGACGCCAACGCTGCAGCAGCGGCTGCCAGTCGCCGAAATCGGCGGCCAACAACTCGTCCAGCGGGCGCTGAAGCCGGTTCGAGGCGGTCAATCGAAGAGCGCCGCCAAGGCCGCGCCGGGATCGGGCGCGCGCATGAAAGCTTCGCCCACCAGAAAGGCGTGCACCGCGGCTGACCGCATGCGCTGCACATCGGCGCGGTTCAGGATGCCCGACTCGGTGACCAGCAGCCGGTCGGCCGGCACACGGGGCAGCAGGCCGAGCGTGGTGTCCAGCGTCACTTCGAAGGTGCGCAGGTTGCGGTTGTTGATGCCCAGCAGCGGCGTCTTGAGCAGCAGCGCACGATCGAGCTCGTCGCCGTCGTGCACTTCCACCAGCACGTCCATGCCCAAGGCCAGCGCGGCGGCTTCGAGGTCGGCCATCTGCGCATCGCTGAGGCAGGCGGCAATGAGCAGGATGGCGTCGGCACCGACTGCGCGCGCTTCCATCACCTGGTACTCGTCGACCATGAAGTCCTTGCGCAGCACCGGCAGCGCGCAGGCGGCGCGCGCCTGCTGCAGGAAGGCGGCGGCGCCCTGGAAGAAGCGCTCGTCGGTCAGCACGCTCAGGCAGGCGGCGCCGTGGGCGGCGTAGCTGGCGGCGATCTCGGCCGGCACGAAGTGTTCACGGAGCACACCCTTGCTCGGGCTGGCCTTCTTCACTTCTGCGATCACCGCCGCGCGGCCGGCCGCCAGCTTGGCGCGCAGCGCGACTTCAAAGCCTCGCGCATCGCGCCGGGCTTCGGCTTCTTCACGCCAGCTCGCGAGGCTTCGGCGCTGGCGTGCGACCGCCAGCTCTTCGTGCTTGACCGCGACGATCTTGTTGAGGATGTCGCTCATGCTGGCGCCAACTCCTTGCTGCGCGCCACGAACTGGTGCAGCTTGGCCAGCGCGCGGCCCGAGGCTATGCCCTCGCGCGCCATGGCCACGCCCTCGGCCATGCCGGGCACCACGCCCGCGGCGTACAGCGCCACGCCGGCGTTGAGGATGACGATGTCGCGCGCCGGGCCAGGCTCGTTGTCCAGCACGGCCTGCATCAGCGCGCGCGATTGCTCGGGCGTCTCGACCTTCAACGTGCGGCTGCTGGCCATGGTGAGGCCAAAGTCTTCAGGATGGATCTCGTACTCGCGGATGGCGCCGTCCTTGTACTCGCCCACCATCGTGGCCGAGCCGAGCGAAACCTCGTCCATGCCGTCGCGGCCGTAGACCACCACCGCATGCTCGGCGCCCAGGCGCTGCAGCGCACGCACCTGGATGCCCACCAGATCGGGGTGGAACACGCCCATCAGGATGTTGGGCGCGTCGGCGGGGTTGGTGAGCGGGCCCAGGATGTTGAAGAGTGTGCGCACGCCCAGCTCACGCCGCACTGGTGCGACGTTTTTCATCGCCGGGTGGTGGTTGGGCGCGAACATGAAGCCGATGCCGGTGTCGGCAATGCACTGCGCCACGGCCTCGGGGCTCAGCGTCATCGGCACGCCCAGCGTTTCCAGCACGTCGGCGCTGCCGCTCTTGCTGCTGACGCCGCGGTTGCCGTGTTTGCTGACGCGCGCGCCACAAGCCGCGGCCACGAACATGCTGCAGGTGCTGATGTTGAAGGTGTGCGAGCCGTCGCCCCCAGTGCCGACGATGTCGACCAGGTGCGTGCGGTCGGCCACGTTCACCTTGGTGGAGAACTCGCGCATCACCTGCGCCGCGGCAGTGATCTCGCCGATGGTCTCTTTCTTCACGCGCAGGCCCACCAGCAGCGCAGCCATCATCACCGGGCTCATCTCGCCGCTCATGATGCGGCGCATCAGCGCCAGCATCTCGTCGTGGAAGATCTCGCGGTGGTCGATGACGCGCGTGAGCGCCTCGTGGTTGCTGATGGGCATGGCGGGGGCTTTCACAGGTGTTGCCGCAGCACGGCCACGGCGCGGGTGATGTCGTCGGCCGACACGTTCAGGTGCGTCACGAAGCGCAGCCGGTACAGGCCCGTACACAGCACACCGGCGGCGCGCAGGCGCTCCACCACGCCGGGCGCCTTCTCGGGCGCGAGGTCGACGAAAACGATGTTGGTCTGCGGCGGCTGCACCGTCACGCCGGGCAGGCCGGCCAGGCCCTCGGCCAGCGTGCGGGCATTCGCGTGGTCTTCGGCCAGGCGCTCGATGTGGTGGTCGAGCGCGTAACTCGCTGCAGCGGCCAGCACACCCGCCTGGCGCATGCCACCGCCCAGCATCTTGCGCACACGGTGCGCGCGGGCGATGAAGTCCTTGGTGCCGACGAGCGCCGAGCCCACCGGCGCGCCCAGCCCCTTGCTGAAGCAGACCGAAACGCTGTCGAAGTGGCGCGCGATTTCGCCCACCGGCACGCCCGAAGCCACCGCGGCGTTGAAGACACGCGCGCCATCCAGGTGCGTGGCCAGGCCCTTGAGCCGCGCCAGCGCGGTGGCGGCTTCGATGTAGGGCAGCGGCAGCACCTGGCCGCCCCAGGTGTTCTCCAGCGCCAGCAGCCGCGTCTTCGCGAAGTGGGCGTCGTCGGGCTTGATGTTGGCTTCGATGTCCGACAGCAAGATGGACCCGTCAGCCTGCTGCGGCAAGGGCTGCGGCTGGATGCTGCCCAGCACCGCCGCACCGCCGCCTTCCCAGCGGTAGGTGTGGGCCATCTGGCCGACCAGGTATTCATCGCCGCGGCCGCAGTGCGCCATCAGGCCGCAGAGGTTGCTCTGCGTGCCGGTGGGTGTGAAGAGCGCGGCCTCCTTGCCCAGCATGGCGGCGATTTTTTCCTGCAGCGCGTTGATGCTCGGGTCGTCGGCGAAGACGTCGTCGCCCAGCTCGGCGGCGTGCATGGCCGCGCGCATGGCGGGCGTGGGCAGCGTGACGGTGTCGCTGCGCAGATCGATGGGGTTCAACGCACTTGCTCCAGGAAGTTCTTCAGCATCGCGTGACCGTGTTCGCTGAGGATGGACTCGGGGTGGAACTGCACACCTTCCAGCGGCAGGCCGCGGTGGCGCAGGCCCATGATCTCGCCGTCTTCGCTGGTGGCGGTGACGACGAGGTCGGCCGGCAGCGAAGCCCGCTCCACCGCCAGCGAGTGGTAGCGGATGACGCTGAACTGCGCCGGCAGGCCGTGGAACACGCCGCTTTGATCGGTGCTGATGGTGCTGGCCTTGCCGTGCATCTGCACCTGCGCGCGCACCACCTGGCCGCCCAGCGCCGCGCCCATGGCCTGGTGGCCCAGGCACACGCCCAGCATGGGCAGCTTGCCGGCGAAGTGGCGGATGGCCTCGATGCACACACCCGCCTCGGCCGGGCTGCAGGGCCCGGGCGAGAGCACCAGGCGTTCGGGCTTCAGCGCGGCAATGCCGGCCACGTCGATCTCATCGTTGCGCACCACGCGAACGTCTTCGCCGAGCTCGGCGAAGTACTGCACCAGGTTGAAGGTGAAGCTGTCGTAGTTGTCGATCATCAGCAGCATCTCAGAACCCCTCTTCCACGAGTTCTGCCGCGCGGATGAGCGCCCGCGCCTTGTGCTCGGTTTCTTTCCACTCCAGCTCGGGCACGCTG
Source organism: uncultured beta proteobacterium (assembly GCA_963788035.1). Lineage (GTDB taxonomy): Bacteria > Pseudomonadota > Gammaproteobacteria > Burkholderiales > Burkholderiaceae_C > Rubrivivax. The sequence goes on along the minus strand of CAWBFC010000003.1, from coordinate 297,039 downwards.
TCGGCCACCACGCCGGCGGCGGCCTGCACATACAGCGTCTGGTCTTTCACGATGCCGGTGCGGATGGCGATGGCCACGTCCATGTCGCCGGCAAAGCTCAAGTAGCCGCAGGCGCCGCCGTAGATGCCGCGCTGCACCGGCTCCAGCTCGTCGATGAGCTCCATGGCCCGCACCTTGGGCGCGCCGCTCAGCGTGCCGGCAGGGAAGGTGGCGCGCAGCACGTCCATGTTGCCGGTGCCTGGCTTGAGCAGGCCTTCAACGTTGCTGACGATGTGCATCACGTGCGAGTAGCGCTCCACCGCAAAAGCTTCCGTGACCTTCACGCTGCCGGTCTGCGCGATGCGGCCGATGTCGTTGCGCGCCAGGTCGATGAGCATCAGGTGCTCGGCGCGCTCTTTGGGGTCGGCCAGCAGCTCCGCTTCGATGCTGGCGTCGCGCTCGGGCGTGGCACCGCGCGGGCGTGTGCCGGCCAGCGGGCGGATGGTGACCTTGGCACCTGCGGGCGTTTGCTCTTGCCGCACCAGGATCTCGGGGCTGGCGCCAACGATCTGGAAATCGCCCATGTCGTAGAAGTACATGTAGGGCGAAGGGTTCAGGCTGCGCAGCGCGCGGTACAGGCTGAGCGGGCTTTCGGTGTAGCGCTTCTTCAGGCGCTGGCCCAGCACCACCTGCATGCAGTCGCCGGCGGCGATGTACGCCTTCGCGCGGCGCACGATGGCCTCCATCTCGGCCTGCTTGAAATCACGCTCCACCGGGTGGCTGGGCCCGCGCTTCACGGGCGGCGCCGTCACGCTGTAGCGCAGTTTGTCGGCCAGTTCGTTCAGGCGGCGCTTGCCGCTGAAATAGGCCTCGGGCTGGCCCGGGTCGGCCCAGACGATGAGGTACAGGCGCCCCGAGAGGTTGTCGATGACGGCCAGTTCTTCGGTCTGCAGCAGCTGGATGTCGGGCGTGCCGATGCCGCCGGGCTTGTGCGTGCGCGCCAGGCGCGGCTCGATGTAACGCACGGCGTCGTAGCCGAAGTAGCCAGCCAGCCCACCGCAGAAACGCGGCAGCCCCGGCGGCAGCGCGGGGCGGAAGCGGCGCTGGTAGGCCTCGATGAAATCGAGCGGGTTGCCTTCGTGCGTTTCCACCACATGGCCTTCGCTCACCACCTCGGTGGTGAAGCCGGTGGCGCGCAAGAGCGTGCGCGCCGGCAGGCCGATGAAGCTGTAGCGGCCGAAACGTTCACCGCCCACCACGCTTTCCAGCAGGAAGCTGTGCTTGGCGCCGCCGGCCAGCTTGAGGTACAGCGACAGCGGTGTCTCCAGGTCGGCAAAAGCTTCCTGGATCAGCGGGATGCGGTTGTGGCCTTGGCCGGCCAGGCTTTGGAATTCAAGTTCAGTGATCACTTCTCGCACCTGTTCACACGGGGGCCGCGGGCTTGCGATGCAAGCGTTGGGCGGCGGTGTTCGGGGTGAGACCCCTCTGCGCGGCGCAGGATGGGGCCCCGGGCTGGGGGCCGGCCGGCTGAGCGGCTAGCAGAGGCTGTGCGAGCGACGCCAGGGCCAGGCTCCCAGGTCACGAAGACCGGGCCGGCAGGCGGCAAAAAGGGGTGTAGCCGTGAACATGACGCGGCCAGTTTAGCAGCCCGTGTGCAGGCTGGCGCCTGCGTGGCAGACTCCGCCGTCCTACCCGAGTGCACCATGGACCGCCTATTCCTCCCCACCCTGCCCCGCCTGCTGCGCGCCACCGCCTTGGCACTGGCCGTCGCGCCGGCGGGCGCCTGGGCCCAGACCGCACCCGCCGCCGCGCCCGCGGCAGCGAACGTGCCCGGCAGCATCGAGGTCTCGGGCGTGCGTTACGCGCCCACCGCCCAGGTGGGCGGCAGCACGCTGCAACTCAACGGTGCCGGCACACGCTACAAGTTCGTCGTGCGGGTCTACACCGCCGGGCTCTACCTCGGAGGCAAGGCCGCCAGCGCCGAAGCCGTTTATGCCGCGCCCGGGCCCAAACGCATCCAGGTGACGATGCTGCGCGACATCGACGCCAACGAACTCGGCAAGCTCTTCACCCGCGGCATGCAGGACAACGCGTCGAAAGACGCCTTCAGCAAGTCCATCCCCGGCACGCTGCGCCTGGCCGACATCTTCTCGGCCAAAAAACGCCTGGTCGCCGGCGAGAGTTTTTCCGTCGACTACGTGCCGGGTGTGGGCACCTCGGTGCTGGTCAACGGCCGCGCCCAGAGCGAGCCCGTGCGCGAGCCCGAGTTCTTCAATGCGTTGATGAGCATCTGGCTCGGCCCCAAGCCCGCCGATGACGGCCTGAAAGCCGCCCTGCTCGGCCAGGAAGCGCCGGCCGCGCGCGGCGGCCGCAACCGCTGAGAACGCGCGGCCCCGCCCGCGGCAACACTCACTTCGCAGGCCGGGCCGGCGGGCGGGCTTTGGAGCCGCCCTTTTGCGCTGCGCCGTGCCGCGCCAGCCAGGCCGCGAACTCGGCATACCAGAGCTTGCTGTTGCGAGGCTTGAGCACCCAGTGGTTTTCGTCCGGGAACCACAGCAGCCGCGCATCGACACCGCGCGCCTGCAGCGTGTTGTAGTAGGCCAGACCATTGCAGTCGGGCACGCGGAAGTCCTGCGCGCCGTGCGTCACCAGCGTGGGCGTGTGCATCTGCGCGGCGAAGGTGTGCGGGCTCTGCGCCGCCACGCGCGCCGGGTCTTCCCAGTACTTGGCGCCCAGGTCGAGCGGGCGTGAGGTGTAGCTGTCGGCGCTGAAGGTGGCGATGCGGTCGAACACACCCGCGTGGCAGACATACGCGCGGTAGCGCCCCGGTGCCACATGCCCGTTCATCCACGCCACGAGGAAACCGCCATAGCTGCCCCCAGTGGCATAGACGCGCGTTTTGTCGGCCCAGCGCTGCTGCAACAGCCAGTCGGTGGCGGCCTCGATGTCCTGCAGTTCCAGTTCGCCCTGGCGGCCGATCAGGCTGTCGCGGAAAGCAAAGCCGAAGCCGCTGCTGCCGTGGTAATTCACCTGCGCGATCACGTGCCCCGCGGCGGCGAAGATGTGCGGGTTCCAGCGCCAGCTGAAGGTGTCACCGGCCGCCGCGAACGGCCCGCCGTGGATGACGTGGGTGACGGGGTGCTTGTTCTTGGCCACGAAGCCCGGCGGGAAGGCCAGCCAAACCTGCACGGGCTCGCCCAGCGCGCCCTTGACCGTGATTTCACGCACCTCGCCGAAGGCCACGCCGGCCAGCAATTCGTCGTTGAAACGCTCCAGGCGGCGCGGTGCGGCCGCGGCCTCGGCAAGGCTGAACGCGAGCACCCGCGCCGGGTGCGTGGCGCTGTCGGCCAGCAGCACCACCGTGTCGGCAGCCGCGTCGAAGCCCTGCACCCAGCCGCCGGCGTGCAGCACCGTGGGCGCGCTGGTCCCGGGGTCGATGGGGCAGCGCCACAGCGGGCAGCGGCCCCGGTCTTCCGCGGTGAACAGCAACGCACGGCCGTCGGGCGCCCAGCGCAGCGGCGTGTTGATGGCACGGTCCCAGCCTGGCACCAGCAAGCGCAGCGTGGCAGCGCCCTTGCTGCCCTTCCCGCGAGTTGCGGCAGGCGTGACGAGCGCCGGCTGCGCCAGCGCCGTGTGCTTGTGGCCGACATGCGCTGCGCCCACAGCGATGTGGCTGCCATCGGGGCTGTAGACGGGGCCGGCCAGGTCCCAGGCGGTGTCGTCGATGAGCGGACGCGATTGCCGCGTGCCGATCTCGATCTCGCTCAGCGCCAGGCGGTGGGCCTGCAGCGGCCGCGCCGACGGGTCGTGAACGAAGGCGATGCGGCGGCCGTCGGGGTGCACGTCGTAGACCTCGTTGCCGGCGCCGTCGCGCGGCAGCTCCAGCGCCGTGCCCTCGAAAAGATCGGTGACGCGGCCGCTGGCCAGATCGAGCAGCAGCAGGTGCAGCACGCGGCCCTGCGGCACGTTGTGGTCCCAGTGGCGGTAGTAGCCCTCGCTGGTGGCGTAGCCGCTCTCCTTGCGCTCACGCCATTCGGTCATCGCCTTGTTCTGCGCCGCCGCACCCTTCAGCCCCGGCCAGACCCAGGCCGAGAACACCACGCGCCGTCCGTCGGGCAGCCACTTGAAAGACTCGATGCCGGGGCCGAACTGGCTGTGGCGCTGCGCCTCACCCCCATCGGCGGCGATGGTGTAAAGCTGCGGGCTGAGGTCTTTGTGGTCTTCTTGCTCGCGGCGCGCCACGAAGGCGATGCGGTCGCCGCGCGGCGACCACGCGGCCTGACCGTCGCGTTCACCACAGCTCGTCAGCGCGCGCGGCGCCGCGCCGCCAGTGGGCAGCAGCCAAAGGCGCGCACGCATGTGGTTCTTCTCCATCGATGGTGTGGCCACCGACACCACGGCGGCATGGCCGTCGGGGGCGAGGCTCAGGCCGCCCAGGCGCTGCAACTGCCACAGCGTGTCGACATCCAGCGGGCGGAGGCCGCGGCGCGAGGCCGCGGGCGTTTTCGGGGTCGGGGCGTCTTTCATACCCGCAGTGTCGCCGCAGCGCGCTGCGCCTTCAGGCCGGGGTTTCCAAGCCCTCGGACATCATCACCTGCAAGCGCCCGCTGGCGCGCCAGTCTTCCAGCGTGCCGGCGGCGGCGGTCTTCAAGGCGAGGGCCGATTCGGCCTCGGCCGCCACCACGCCGAACCAGCCGTCACGCCCGCTGCGTTTGACGGCGAACAGCGCCGCGTCGGCGATGTCCACCACCGCCGCCCAGCTGAGCGCCGCCGGGTGCGCGGGCGCGGGCGGGAAAGCGGCAAAACCCACCGAGCAGGTGCGCTGCAACGGCGTGCCGTCGTCCAGCCGGAAGGGCGCGCCCGCCACCAGATGACGCACACGCTCGGCCAGCTCCGCGGCACGGTGGCGCGAGGTGCCGCGCGCGACGATGAGGAACTCTTCGCCACCCCAACGCACGAGGTGGTCGCCCTGGCGGAAGGCCTGCTGCAAGCGCTCGCGCATCTGCATCAGCACGGCGTCGCCGGCGGCATGGCCGTGGGCGTCGTTGACCTGCTTGAAGTGGTCGATGTCGATGACGAAAAAAACCAGGTCGGCGTCATCGGACGGCGGCGTGCCATCACGCAGCGCCTGCTCGGCGCGGCGCACGGCCAGCGCGACATCGGCCTCGATGTTCTGCGCCAGGAAGCGGCGGTTGTGCAAGCCGGTCAGGGGGTCGGTGAGGCTGGAGGCCTCCAGCGCCTCTGTCTTCAGCTGCAACTGCTGCGACAGCGCCTGCAGGGCTTCGGTGCGTTCACGCACCCGCAGTTCCAGCACCGCCTGCTGGCGGCGCAACAAACGCGTGCGCAGGCTCACCACGGCCGCCACCAGCAGCACCAGCGCGGCCACGGCCAGCGCACGCGCCCACCAGGTCTGCCACCAGGCCGGCAGCACTTCCACCGGAATCAGCAGCTCGCGCGGGCTCCAGGTGCCCACGCGGTTGCTGCCCTGCAACTGCAGCGTGTAGCGGCCCGGCGGCAGGTTGCCGTAGCTGGCAACACGGAAATCAGAGCCGCTCTCGATCCAGGTGTTGTCGAAGCCCTGCAAGCGGTAGCGGTAGCGGTTGCGCTCGGGGTTGCCGTAATCCAGCGCTGCAAATTCGACGCTGAAACGGCCCTCGGCCGGCGTCAAGCTCAGCTGGCCACGCAGGCGCGACAGCGGCGCGCGCTCGCCGTCGATGCGCAGATCGGACACCACCACCGGCGGCACATGGTCCCAGGCGCGGAACCGTTCGCTCTCGACCACGAGGATGCCGGTGCTGCCGCCGAAGAGCAGGCGCCCGTCGGCCAGCTTCGCGTAGGCACGGAACCAGCCGGTGCCGATGTCCACCCCGTCGGCCTGGCTCAGTTCGTAGCGGCTGTCGTCGCGCGGGTCGTGGACGGTCTGGTGGGTCCAGATGCGGCCCTGGGCGTCTTCCAGCAGGTTGGCGCCGAAGCTGGCGCGCGATTCGTCGCCGCGGCTGTCGGCCACGGGCTTGAACCGCGCGAGCCGGCCGTCCCAGGCCAGCAGGCGGTGCAGGCCGGCGCTGGTGTCCACCCACAGCGTCTGGCGGCTGTCGACCAGCAGGCCCAGCACCACCGGCTTGAGCAGGCCCGCGCCTGCCACCGCCACCACCGGCGACAAGACCGCGGCGCCCGGCGCGGCGCGGTACAAGCCGTTGTTGCCGCCAACCCAGACCGTGCCGTCGGCCGATTCGGCCAGCGCGTTGACGTTGCCGCTGAGCGCGCCGCCATCGGCCATCGGCACACGCAGGAAACGGCCGCTGGCGGCGTCGCGGCGGTAGGCGCCATCTTGCGTGCCCACCCACAGGGCGCCGTCGCGCGCGCTCAGCAGGCGCCGCGGCCGGCCCTGCCCGGCCTGGTGGCGGGCCAGCAGCTGGCGGCTTTCGGAGAACTCGTAGAGCTCGCTGTCGGCGCCCACCCAGACGTGGCCGTCCGGTGTCTGCGTGATGGCCCCGACCAGCCCGCCACCAAAACCCCGCGGGCGCTTCGGCTCGGGGCGGATCTCGGCCACCAGGCGCAGCTGCGCGTCGAGCACGGCCACGCCGCGTTCGTTGGTGCCGGCCCAGATCTCGCCGTTGCGCAGCTGGTGCAGGCTGCGCACGTTGGCTTCAGCAAAAACACTGTCGTCGCGCCCGTCGCCATGGCGCACCCACAGCCCCGGGCGCGCGCTGTGCCGCTGCAGGCCGCCGCCATAGCTGCCGACCCACAGGTTGCCGGCCTGGTCGCGCAGCAGCGCCACCACGTTGTGGCCAGCCAGGCCCCAGGGCTTGCGCAGGTCGCGCCGCAAGTGCTTGACGAGCGCGCCGTCGGCCACGCGGCGCACGTCGATGCCGTTTTCGCGCCCCACCCAGAGCTCACGTTCGTCGGACCAGGCCATGGCCAGCACGGCACTGTCGTCGCCCGCCACCAGGCTGGCGCGCTGCAGCCACTGCACCTGGCCGCCCATGGGGTCGATGACGGCCAGGTCGCCCTGGCGCGTGCCCACCCAGAGCCGGCCATCGGGCGCCTCGGACAGCATCGAGACGATGCGCCCGGCCAGGCTGTCGGTGGCGCCGGGGCTGGAGTGCACGGGCTCGAAACGCGTGGCCCCGCGGGGCTTGCGCACGAGGCCGTTCCAGGTGCCCACCCACAGCGTCCCGTGGCTGTCGACGCGCAGGGCATGCACACGGTCGTCGGGCAGCTCGCCGCTGGCGCGGCGGTAGCTGCGAAAGCTGCTGGCGCCGGGCGCCAGGCTGTGCAGACCGCCGCCGGTGGTGCCCACCCAAAGCACGCCTTCACCATCGAGCGCCAAAGCGCGCACCGTGCCGCCTGCCAGGGCGCCGGGCCGCGTGGCGTCGGGGCGGTAGAGCGTCCAGGTGTGGCTGGCGATGTCCAGCCGCGCCAGGCCTTCACCTTCCAGGCCGACCCACATCACGCCGCCGGGCGCGGCCAGCAGCGCACGCACATGGCTGGCGCCCGCGGGGGCACTCCCGGTGGCCGGTGCGCCCACCTGCAGCGGGCGCAGCTGGTAGCCGTCGTAACGCACCAGGCCCACCGTGGTGCCTATCCAGAGCAGGCCGCTCTCGTCCTGCGCCAGCGCGGTGACCACACCGTCGTTGATGGAGCGGGTGTCGCCCACGCGCTCCATGCGCGGTTCCGCCAGGGGGTCGCTCTGCGCCAGGGCGCAGCAGCCCGTGCACAGCAACATCAACAAGCACAGCAGGCGCACCATGGCCGCTGAACTATAGCCAGCGCCCGACCCGGCAGCCCACGCCCACGCGCCAGACGGCGCTGCGGCTTCAGCCGATGCTCTCGACCTGGCGGCTTTGCTGGTAGGCGGCGCCAAAACGGTTGGCCAGGAAGGCCGGCAGCGCCACTTCTTCCTGGCGGATGAAGCCCTGCTGCGGCAGCTTGCCTTCGCGGAACAAGTCCACCGCGGCGCAGATGCCCGCGGCCGTGGTGATCTGGATCGCGCTCAGCGGGTGCGTCTCGTTGCGCTCGGCGAAGATCTTCCGTGCGAACACTTCCTGCACCAGCGCGCCCTTCTTCAGGCCGCTGACGGTGACGAAGACCAGCACCACATCCTGCATGGTGCTGGGGATGCTCTTGCGCATGATGGCCTTGAGCGTCTCGGTGTCCTCGTTGAGCTGCAGTTCTTCCAGCAGCATCTTCATCAGCGCCTGGTGGCCGGGGTAGCGCACGCTCTTGTAGTCGAGCGTCTGCACCTTGCCGGCCAGGGTTTCGCACAGCGTGCCCAGGCCGCCGCTGGTGTTGAAGGCCTCGTACTCGGTGCCGTCCAGGCTGAAGTGCTCCAGGCCTTCCAGCGGCAGCACCTCGATGTTCTTGCCGCCGCGGATGGCCTCGCAGGGGTGGCAGTACTCGTTGATGAGGCCGTCGACGCTCCAGGTCAGGTTGTATTTGAGGCTGTTGGTCGGGAAGGCCGGCAGCGCGCCGACACGCATCTTCACCTCGTGCAGGCTGTCGAAACCCTGGGCCAGGTGGTGCGCCACGATGCCGATGAAACCCGGCGCCAGGCCGCATTGCGGCATGAAGGCGGTGTTGGCACCCTCGGCCAGCTGCTTGATGGCGCGCGTGGCGGCCACGTCTTCAGTCAGGTCGAAGTAATGGCAGCCGGCTTCGCGTGCGGCCGTGGCGGCGAGTGTGGCCAGGTGGTAAGGCAGCGCGTTGATCACGGCTTGCTGGCCGCGCAGCACACCCAGCAAGGCCTGCGCGTCGGCGGTGTCCACCACCCGCGTTTTCACCGGCAGCCCGGCCAGCTTGGCCAGCGCCTCGGGGCTGCGGTCGGCGACCGTGACTTCATAGTCGCCGCTGTGCGAGAGCAGGTGGGCGATGGTGTGGCCGATGTGGCCGGCGCCGAGCAGGGTGATGCGCATGGGAAGGTTTCCGTGATGGGGCTGAACTGCCGGGCAGTCTAGGCCGGCCTGCTGACGGAAAAAAGCAGCAATGCGTCATATCTAATGATGAATACGACGTTTCGTCAGCTACATCCTTCAATGCGGCAGAACACCCCCTGCGGGTGGCGGGGCCGGTCGCCCCGCTCAGGCCGCTTGCAGCTGGGCCCGGATCTCGCGCGCCGCCGCGCGCTTGGCGCGGGTGCTGGCCTTCTGGTAAGCCTCTTCGGCCTCGCGCCGCATCTCGATGGCGCGCTCCAGCGCCTTTTCGTAGCGCTCCAGGCTGTAGGTGTTTTCGGTGCCGATGTAGATGGTGCGGCGCCGCGGCTTGTCGCCGAAACGCGGGATCAGCACCATCAGGCTGCAATCGCGCGTCTGGCTGTTGCGGCGCATGCGCACCACCGGGCCGGTGATGCCCGGCGGCAGCTGGTTGCTCTTGTTGGCGCTGGGCGCGCGCTGCAGCAGCGAGGGCGCCGGCAGCCTGTTGATGCGCTTGAGCAGTTCCTGCGTGGCACGCTGCAAGGAGGCTTCAGCGCCCCCGCCACCATCGGAGTAGAGCTTGGTGCCGCCGTAACGCAACTGCCAGCCGTGGGTGGCGCGATGGTCGATGCGCTGGATGCCTTGCGGCACTTCGAAGATCTCACCGCTGAAGATCGTGATCTTGCGGACTTTCATGCAGGCCCCTGGAATGGCGCAACGACGCGCCCGTCTCGGCCTTTCGGCGGCGCCAGCGAGAACCTGAGGCCGCGCAGCGACGCCGATGCCGCAGGCGGTGAAAATGCCGCATGCCTGTGCTGGACACCCTCGACCGCCGCCTGCTCGCCCTGCTGCAGGCCGACGCCCGCACCAGCACCGCCGACCTCGGCCGGCGCCTGGGCGTGGCGCGCACCACGGTGCTGGCGCGCCTGACGCGGCTGGAACTCGAAGGCGTGATCGTCGGCTACACCGTGCGCCTGGCACAGGTGGAAGGTGAACGCGGCGTGGAGGCCTATGTCGGCATCACCACCGAGCCCAAGGCCGGCGCGCTGGTGACGCAGCGTCTGGCCGCCCTGCCCGAGCTGCGCCAGCTGTGCAGCGTGAGCGGTGCGTCCGACTACCTGGCGCTGCTGCGCACCGAATCGACGGCGCGGCTGGACCAGCTGCTGGACGAGATCGGCGCGATCGAGGGTGTGACCAAGACCAACACCTCGGTGGTACTGGCCCGCCGGCTCGACCGAACCTGATCAGCGCGCCAGTTCGGCGCGCATGGCGCTGATGACCGCTGTGTAGTCAGGCTGGTTGAAGATGGCGCTGCCGGCCACGAAGGTGTCGGCGCCGGCATCGGCCACGCGGCGGATGTTGTCGACCTTGATGCCGCCGTCCACCTCCAGGCGGATGTCGCGGCCGGTCTGCTCAATCAGCTTGCGCGCCTTTTCGATCTTGCGCAGCGCACTCGGGATGAAGCTCTGGCCGCCGAAACCCGGGTTCACACTCATGATGAGAACCAGGTCGACCTTGTCGATCACGTGCTCCAGCACGTCCAGCGAGCTGGCGGGGTTGAACACCAGGCCGGCCTGTTTGCCCTCGGCCTTGATGAGCTGCAGCGTGCGGTCGACATGCGCGCTGGCCTCGGGGTGGAAGCTCACCAGGTCGGCACCGGCCTGGCAGAACGCCTGCGCCAGCGCATCCACCGGCTGCACCATCAGGTGCACGTCGATGGGCACGCGGCTGTGCTTGCGCAGCGCCTGGCAGACCATGGGCCCGAAAGTGAGGTTGGGCACGTAGTGGTTGTCCATCACGTCGAAGTGAATCCAGTCGGCGCCGGCGTCGATCACGGTGCGCACTTCTTCGCCGAGGCGGGCGAAGTCGGCCGAAAGAATGCTCGGGGCGATGCGGTATTCACTCATGCCTCAATTCTAGGTGGGCCACCCCGCGGCCCAGCGGGCTTCAGGCAGCGCACGCAGGGCGCGCTTCTAGAATCCGCGCCATGGCCAAGCCCGAGTTCACCTGCGAAGTGCGTGTGCAGTACCTGCCCGAGCAGTCTCAGCCGCCCGAAGGCCCTTACGCCTTCGCCTACACGGTCCACATCCGCAACACCGGCAGCATCACGGCGCAGCTGGTGGGGCGGCACTGGGTCGTCACCAACGCCGACGGCCACCAGGAAGACGTGCGCGGCCTGGCGGTGGTGGGCCACCAGCCCGTGCTCAAGCCCGGCGAACACTTCGAATACACCAGCTGGACGCGCATCGACACCCCCCACGGCAGCATGCGCGGCACCTTCTTCTGCATGACCGAACACGCCCACGCTTTCGAGGCCGCTGTGCCCGAGTTCGCGCTGGTCTACCCCGGCGCGCTGCACTGATGCCGGCGCGCCTGCCCGGCCACGGGGTTTGAGACCATGGCCCAAAGCTGGGACCTCACCGCGCTGATCAACGCCGCCGACCCGAAGGCCGGTCAGGCCGAGCGCCACCTCTGGTTGGTGCGCTTGATGGAGTGGCTGCGGCATGCGCCCCGCTCGGTCACCCCCGCCCCGCCCAGCGCAGCGAACGCACCGCCCGCCACCGAAACGCCCGAGGCCACCCGCACCCCGCTGCCTGTGCTGCGCCTGCGCCACCTGCTCAACCAGGTGGAGAAGAACGACAAGCTGCGCCAGCAAGTGCACGGCCTGGCCCAGGCCTTCTGGCGCGACATCGACGCCGCCTCGCTGTTTGCCGACCTCGGCTTCGGCGCGCGCCTGTCCTTCGGCAGCGAGTTGCTCTCGCGCGTGCACGTGCGCCTGCTGCCCGGCACGCCGGAAACGCGCGATCTGGCCAGCCTCTTCCGCCTGCTCTTCGAACCCGAGGACGTGGCCTGGGTTGGCGCGCTGGACGATGCCACGCTGGCCCGCGTGGTGCGCCTGCTGGGCCCGGCCGACGGGCAGGTGCTGCGCGCCGTGCTGCTCAACGCCATCACCATCCTCGTCAGCGCGGTGCACTCCGCCGGCTACACCACCGCGCTGCGCCAGCGCATGGACGCCACGGCGCTGCAGGACGAGCCCTTCCGCCAGCTCACGCACGCCGCGGCGGCGCTGCGCGACGCCGTGCTGCAAGGCCAGCACGAAGAAGCGCTGAAAGCCGCCGGCTACCTGCGCGCGCTGCTCGACGCCTGCCGCCGCGCCGCGGCCAGCGTGATGCCGCACCTGGAGCAGTACGGCGTGTCGGTGGACATCGTCTTCGACCTCGACCAGCTGCGTGGCCGCACCCTGCGTGTGGAGCAGCTCGTCGACTGCGTGCTCGCCCCCGAGCCGCTGCCCGAAGGCCGCCGCCTGCTGCTGGAGCTGCTGCGCACGCTGGGCGAACAGCTGGGCTTGCGTGCCCTGGTGGCGCGGCATTACTCGCTGCTGGCGCGCCAGGTGGCCGAGCGCAGCGCCGAAACCGGCGAGCACTACATCACCCGCAGCCGCACCGAGTACCGCGACATGCTGCGCCGCGCCCTGGGTGGCGGCGCGGTCATCGCCGGCACCACCTTCCTGAAGTTCGCCATCGCCGCCATCGGCCTTACGGCCTTCTGGGGCGGCTTCTGGGCCGGCGTGAACTACGCCGCCAGCTTCGTGCTGGTGATGCTGCTGCACTGGACCGTGGCCACCAAGCAGCCGGCGATGACGGCGCCGGCCATGGCCGCCTCGCTGCCGCGCGGCGTGAGCGCCAGTGACGCCGAGATCGAAAGTTTTGTCGACCGCGTGGCGCAGCTGATCCGCTCGCAGGCTGCGGCCATCGCCGGCAACCTGGCGATGTGTTTTCCGCTGGTGCTGGCCGTGCAGTTGCTGGCAAAGGCGGCGTTCGGCGAAACGCCGATCGGCGAGAAGGACGCGCAGTACGTGCTGCACAGCATCACGCTGCTGGGGCCCACCGCGCTGTTCGCGGCCTTCACGGGCGTGCTGCTTTTCGCCAGCAGCCTGGTGGCGGGCTGGGCCGAAAACTGGTTCGTGCTGCACCGGCTGGACAGCGCCATCGCCTGGAACCCGCGCATCGTGGCGCGCCTGGGCGCTGCGCGCGCGCAGCGCTGGGCGCGCTGGTGGCGAGCCAACATCTCGGGGCTGGCGGCCAACATCAGCCTGGGCCTGATGCTGGGCCTGGTGCCGGCACTGCTGAGTTTTTTCGGCATCCCCATCGACGTGCGCCACGTCACGCTGGCCAGCGGCCAGCTGGGTGCGGCGCTGGGCGCCTTGGGCTTCGGGCTGCTGGCGCAAGGCGCGTTCTGGTGGTGCGTGGCCGGCATCGGCGTCACCGGCGTGCTGAACCTCACGGTGAGCTTCACGCTGGCATTCCGCGTGGCGCTGCGTTCGCGCGGTGTGCGGCTGCAAGACCGCCGCCGCATCGGCGCGGCGCTGTGGCGCCGGCTGCGGGCGCAACCGCTGAGTTTCTTCAGGCCGCCGCGCGAACCCGGCGCGCCAGCCGGCCCGGCAGCGCACTGAGCCCGGCGCGCGGGCCTCGCTAAGCCTTGGGCGGCGGGTCGTCGCCAGGCGGTTCGTCGCGCCGGCGGCCCGAGAACATCGTCCACCACACGGCGAACACCAGCACGGCCAGTGCGGCCAGCGCTTCGAGGATCAGCAGCCACATCGTCGTTGTCGTCTCGGTTCAGGTGGCCACGGCGATGCGGTCGCGGCCCTGGGCCTTGGCGTCCTGCAAGGCTTGCGTGGCCCGCTCCAGGGTCTGCGCCACGGCCTCGCCGGCATGGTGCTCGGCCAGGCCGCAGCTCATGGTGACGGCCACCGCGGTGTGGCCGTGCAGGATGCGCAGCGCGCCCACCTTCTGGCGCAGGCGCTCCAGCCCGCCGCGGGCCAGCGCAGCCCTCGTGTCGCCGAGCATCAGCACGAAGTCGTCGCTCTCCCAGCGGCTCAGCATGTCGGACACGCGCACCTGGCGCAGCGCCTCCTGCGCCACGGCGCGCATCACGGCGTCGCCCACGGCATAACCATGGGCCTCGTTGACGGGCTTGAAGCCGTCGATGTCCAGCACCGCCAGGCAGAAGCTCTGGCCGCTGCGGATGCAGCGCTGGTGTTCCTGGTCGATCAACTCCTGCATGTGGCGGCGGTTGATCAGGCCGGTGAGTTCGTCGCGCGTGGTGTGCTCGCGCAGGTTGGACAGCGCCTGCGCCAGCTCGGCGCGCTGCTGGCGCGCGCGCTGGCGCAGGCGCGACAGACGCGTGGCCAGCAGCGAGACGCCGGGCACCATGGTGGCCACCAGCAGGAAGTGTCCGAGCTCGATGCGCCAAGGGTAAGCCGCCGGCTGCAGCGCCGCCATCACCGCCATCACGGCGCCGAAGAGCAGCACCGCGTAGGCGCTGACCCAGCGCATCTGCCGCGGCGAGGCGATGAACATGCCGAACATCAGCACCACCATCACCATCGGGAAAACAGCGCCGCGGCCGGCGCCCAGCAGGGCGTAGGCCACGGCGCCGCTGCCCAGGGCGAACACCATCTGCGGCACCGTCAGCGAGGGCTCGGCCCAGCGCCGCGAATAGCCGCTGCGAATGAGCAGGAAAAAACCCACCATGCCCGCCAGCGTGACCCCCGACCACCACAGCACCGGGCCACAGGGCGCCACGCCCACCCACACGAAGTAGTTCATGGCGGCCACGCCGGCCGCCAGCAACAGCAGCGCTAGCCCGGCTTGCGCCAGGCGCGTGCGTTGGCTGGGGTCGGTGCCGAGCAGCAGATCGAGCAGGCGGGTCATCAAGCGCCGAGGGTAGCGCACTCGCCTGGGGCGGCCGGCTCAGCGTGCGCGCATCAGGTGCGTGAGCGGCAGCGCCGCACCGGCCTTGACCTCGCCCAGGCTGAAGCTGGTCTGCAGGTCTTTGACGTGGGGCAGCTTGAAGAGCGTCTGCATGGCCCAGCGCGAAAAGGCGTCCAAATCGGTGGCCATCACGTGCAGCTCGAAGGTGCCGGTGCCGCTGATGTAGTGGCAGGCCACCACCTCGGGCAGCTCGCGGATGGCGGCCTCCAGCGCCTGCGTGGCCATGGCGTTGTGGCGCTCGGCGTCCACGCGCACGAAGGCCAGCACGCCCAGGCCGATCTTGCGGCGGTCAATTTCCGCCCTGTAGCCGGTGATGTAGCCCTGCTCTTCCAGCCACTTCACACGCCGCCAGGTGGGCGCGGCACTCAGGCCGATGCGCGCGGCCAGCTCGGTGTTGGACAGCCGCGCCTCGGCCTGCAGTTCACGCAGGATGGCCACGTCGTAGCGGTCGAGCGCCCGGGTGCCGTCGGGCTCGGCGGGCTCGATCGGTTCGGCAACGGACGGCGGCGGGCCGACTGAGGTTTTCCCTGATTTGCCCCGGCTGGGCACGATCTGCTTCTTGGTGGCCATTTTCGAGCAAGTTCCTTTCTCGCAGCATGCCCCAGCGGGCATCAAAAGAAAAGACATGCCAAGCGCCTTTACCTACACTGCGGCACGCGTCTTGCGGGCCGTTTTGGCATCCGCGTTCGCCCCGCAGCACCGAGGAGCCCGCCGCATGAATGCCCCCTTGCCCGAACACATCCGCAAGGCGCTCGAGAGCGTCACGCTCGACGACAAGTACAGCCTCTCCAGCGGCCGTGCCTTCATGAGCGGTGTGCAGGCCCTGGTGCGCCTGCCCATGCTGCAGCGCGAGCGCGACGAACGCGCCGGCCTGAACACGGCCGGCTTCATCAGCGGCTACCGCGGCAGCCCCCTCGGGGGCTATGACCAGGCGCTGTGGGCGGCCAAGAAGCACCTGGCGGCCAAACACGTGGTCTTCCAGCCCGGCGTGAACGAAGAACTCGGCGCCACCGCGGTGTGGGGCACGCAGCAGCTCGACCTGTGGCCGCAGAGCAAGAAGTACGACGGCGTCTTCGGCATCTGGTACGGCAAGGGCCCGGGCGTGGACCGCTGCTCCGACGTCTTCAAACACGCCAACATGGCCGGCACGTCCAAACACGGCGGCGTGATCGCGATTGCCGCCGACGACCACGTCAGCAAGAGCAGCACCGCGCCGCACCAGAGCGACCACATCTTCAAGGCCTGCGGGCTGCCGGTGTTCTTCCCGTCCGACGTGCAGGGCATCCTCGACATGGGCTTGCACGCCATCGCCATGAGCCGTTTCAGCGGCGTGTGGAGCGGCATGAAGACCATCCAGGAGGTGGTGGAGAGCTCGTCCTCGGTGGTGGTCGACCCCGATCGCGTGAAGATCGTGCTGCCCGATGACTTCGTCATGCCGCCCGGCGGCCTGCACGTGCGCTGGCCCGACGCCCCGCTGGAGCAGGAAGCGCGGCTGATGGACTACAAGTGGTACGCCGCCCTGGCCTATGTGCGCGCCAACAAGCTGAACCACAACGTCATTGCCACGTCGCAAGATCGTTTTGGCGTCATCGCCAGCGGCAAGGCCTTCAACGACACCCGCCAGGCCCTGGCCGACCTGGGCCTGGACGACGCCACCTGCCAGGCCATCGGCCTGCGCCTGCACAAGGTGAACGTGGTGTGGCCGCTGGAAGCGAACATCACACGCGATTTCGCCACCGGGCTGCAGGAAATCCTGGTCGTCGAAGAAAAGCGCCAGGTCATCGAATACCAGCTCAAGGAAGAGCTCTACAACTGGCGCCCCGACGTGCGGCCCAATGTGCTGGGCAAGTTCGACGAGCCGGAAGGTGACGCCACTGGCGGCGAATGGAGCCGCCCCAACCCCAGCGACAACTGGCTGCTGCGCGCCAAGGGCGACCTGACGCCGGCCATCATCGCCAAGGCCATCGCCAAGCGCCTGAAGAAGCTGGGCGTGCCCGCCGACATCGCCGCGCGCATGGACGAGCGCCTGGCCACCATCGCCGCGCGTGAAGCGCAGCTGGAGGCGATGAAGGTCGACACCGGCGACCGCGCGCCCTGGTTCTGCAGCGGCTGCCCGCACAACACCAGCACACGCGTGCCCGAGGGTTCACGCGCGTTGGCCGGCATCGGCTGCCACTACATGGCGACCTGGATGGACCGCAGCACCGAAACCTTCAGCCAGATGGGCGGCGAGGGCGTGGCCTGGACGGGCCAGGCGCCCTTCACGACCGACGCGCACGTCTTCGCCAACCTGGGCGACGGCACCTACTTCCACAGCGGCATCCTCGCCATCCGGCAGAGCATCGCCAGCGGCGTGAACATCACCTACAAGGTGCTCTACAACGACGCCGTCGCGATGACGGGCGGCCAGCAGGTGGGCGAGCGCGCCGAAGGCCACACGGTGCTGCAGATCCAGAAGAGCCTGCTCAGCGAAGGCGTGAAGAAGCTCGTGATCGTCACCGACGAGCCGGGCAAGTACGAGGGCGTGGCGCTGGAGGCCGGTGTCACGGTGCACCACCGCGATGAACTCGACGACATCCAGCGCGAGTTCCGCGAGATCCCCGGGACCACGGCCCTCATCTACGACCAGACCTGCGCCACCGAGAAGCGCCGGCGCCGCAAGCGCGGCAAGCTGGCCGACCCCGAGAAGCGTGTCGTCATCAACGAGCTGGTGTGTGAAGGCTGCGGCGATTGCAGCGTGCAGAGCAACTGCCTGAGCGTGGAGCCGGTGGAAACCGAGTTCGGCCGCAAGCGCCGCATCAACCAGAACAGCTGCAACAAGGACTTCTCCTGCGTGAAGGGCTTCTGCCCGAGCTTCGTCACGGTGGAAGGCGGGCAGCTGAAGAAGGCCAAGAAAGAGAAGAAGGGCGACCTCTCGGCGCTGCCGCCGCTGCCCGAGCCGGTGCTGCCGGCAGCCGAACAGGCCTGGGGCATCGTGGTGGGCGGCGTGGGTGGCACGGGTGTCATCACCATAGGCAGCCTGCTGGGCATGGCCGCGCACCTGGAAGGCAAGGGCGTGGTCACGCAAGACGCCGGTGGCCTGGCGCAGAAGGGCGGCGCCACCTGGAGCCACATCCAGATCGCCAACCGGCCCGACGCCATCTTCACCACCAAGGTCGACACCGCCAAGGCCGACCTCGTGATCGCCTGCGACAGCATCGTCGGTGCCGCCAAGTACACGCTGGCGGTGATGCAGCAAGGCCGCACCTTCGTGGCGCTGAACACGCACGGCACGCCCACGGCCAGCTTCGTGAAGAACGCCGACTGGCAGTTCCCGGGCGGCGCCTGCGAAGCCGCCGTGCGCGCCAGCGTGGGCGACGCGCTGGTGGGCGCCTTCGACGCCGAGTGGTGGCCGTGCAGCTGCTGGGCGACAGCATCTACACCAACCCGCTGATGATGGGCTACGCCTGGCAACAGGGCCGCATTCCGCTGAGCCATGCCGCGCTGATGCGCGCCATCGAGCTCAACAACGTGCAGATCGACAACAACAAGGCCGCCTTCGAATGGGGCCGGCGCTGCGCGCACGACCTCGCCGCGGTGCAGGCGCTCTTCAAGGCCCAGCAGGTCATCCAGTTCGTCAAGAAGCCGGGCCTGGACGAGATGCTGAAGACGCGGGTGGACTTCCTCACCGGCTACCAGGACGCCGCCTACGCCGCGAGCTACAGCGCCTTCGTCGAGAAGGTGCGCGCGGCTGAATCGCCGCTGGGCGGCGGCACGGCCTTGAGCGAGGCCGTGGCGCGCTATCTGTTCAAGCTGATGGCCTACAAGGACGAGTACGAAGTCGCGCGCCTGCACACCGACCCGGCCTTCACCACCAAGGTGGCCGAGATGTTCGAAGGCGACTACAAGCTCGTGCACCACCTCGCGCCGCCCGGCATCGCCAAGACCAACGCGCGCGGTGAGCTCGTGAAGCAGCCCTTCGGCCCGTGGATGCGCAGCGCCTTCGGCCTGCTGGCGAAGATGAAGGGCCTGCGTGGCGGCGCGCTGGATCTCTTCGGCCGCAGCGAAGAACGCCGCATGGAACGCGCGCTGATCGTGGAATACCGCGCCTGCGTCGAAGAGCTGCTGAAGACGCTGAACGCGGGCAACCGCACGCTGGCGGTGGAGATCGCGCGCATCCCTGAAGAGATCCGAGGCTACGGCCACGTCAAGGTGCGCCACCTGGCCACCGCGCGACCGAAGTGGGAAGCGCTGATGAAACGCTGGCGCGCGGGTGAGCTGAAGCAGGCCGCATGAGGTGGGATGCGGTACTGGCCGAGGCCCGTGCCGCTGAACAGCCCGCGCAGGCTGCCACCCGCGTGCCATTCCACCTGGCGGGTGCGCAGGTAGGCAGCGTAGCCCGGGCGCACCTGCCGGCCCTGCGCGCCTGGCCGCAGTGGCTGCGCATGGAGGCCGAAGCCGTCACCCTCACGGTCGCCCCCGGCCAACGCGAGGCCGCGCTGGCCGAGGTGCATGCCGCGCTGCGCGCCCAGGGCCACATCCGCGCCTGGCGCGACGAACCCTTCCCGCTTTTCGACCCCAACACCCGCGCCGTGCTGGCGACGATGGAACGCGCCGCCGCGCGCTTCTGGGGCAACCTGACACTCGGCGCGCACGCCAACGGCTACGTCGCCGACAGCCTGGGCCGGCCGACGCACCTCTGGATCGCCCAGCGCGCCTTCGACAAGGCCACCGACCCCGGCCTCTACGACAACCTCATCGGCGGCGGCGTGCCGGCCGGCCAGACGCCGCTTGAAACGCTGCAGCGCGAGGGCTGGGAAGAAGCCGGCCTGAACGCCGCGCAGATGGCCGGCGTGCAGGCCACCGCCGTGCTGCGCCTGCACCGCGACGTGCCCGAAGGCCGCCAGCTCGAAGACCTGCACGCCTACGACCTGGCCCTGCCCCCCGGCCTGCAGCCAGAGAACCAAGACGGCGAGGTCGCCGGCTTCCACCTGCTGCCGGTGGACGAAGCGCTGGCCCTGGCCGCAGGCACCTCGCCGCGCGGCCGCATGACGCTGGACGCGGCGCTGGTGACGCTGGCTTTCGGCCACCGCCACGGCCTGCTGCCCGCGGCCGAACACGCCGCCCTGGACGCCGCCGGGTTCATGCGCGCAGTCCGACGCCATCAAACGGCTTGAACGGCCGCCGCGGCCGGCCCCGGGACACTTCAGTCCCATGAACACCGCCCTGCCCTCCCAGCGCTACACCGGCGTGGCCATCGCCCTGCACTGGCTGCTGGCGCTGATGATCACCGTCGCTTTCGCCGTCGGCCTGTACATGGTCGACCTGCCGTTTTCGCCGCAGCGCCTGAAGCTCTACAACTGGCACAAGTGGGCCGGCGTGCTCATCCTCACGCTCTCGGCCGCCCGCCTGCTGTGGCGCCTGACGCACCGCCCGCCGGCCGACCTGCCCATGCCTGCCTGGCAGGCACGTGCCGCGCACGCCGCCCACATCGCGCTCTACGTGCTGTTTTTCGCCGTGCCGCTGCTCGGGCTGGGCCTACAGCTCGGCCGCGGGTTTCCCCATCGTGCTCTTCGGCGTGTTGCCGCTGCCCGATTTCGTGCCCGTCAGCCGCGAGCTGGCCGACACCATCAAGCCCTTCCACGGCTGGCTGGCCAAGGGCTTGGCCGCCATCGTGGTGCTGCACGTGGCCGGCGCACTGAAGCACCACTTCGTCGACCGCGACGGCCTCTTGAAACGCATGCAACCCGGCCGCAGCTGAGCGCCCCGCTGGCTTGCCGCCTCTGAACCGACACCCAAGGAAACCCACATGTCCTCCCGCGTCCTTCTCGGCCTGACCCTGGCCATCGCCCTGCTCGGCGCCGCCGTGCAGCCCGCCCTGGCGCAAGCCAAGCCCGCCGTGCTGGTGCCCGCCGGCAGCGAGATTGCCTTCACCACGCGCCAGATGGGCGTGCCGGTGGAAGGCAAGTTCGGCAAGTTCACGGCCCAGGTCACGCTCGACCCCAAGAAGCCCGAGACGGGCACCGTGGCCTTCACCATCGACACCGGCAGCGCCCGTTTCGGCAGCGCCGAGCTCGACGCCGAGGTGCCCAAGGCGCCGTGGCTGAACGTGGCCAAGTTCCCGCAGGCCAGCTTCCAGAGCACCGCCATCAAGGCCGCCGGCGCTGGTAAGTTCGAAGTGGCGGGCAAGCTCACCATCAAGGGCGCCACGCAGAACGTGGTGGTGCCGGTGCAGGTGGCGCAGGCCGGCGGCACCAGCACGGCCACCGGCACTTTCGTGATCAAGCGCCTGGCCTTCAAGGTCGGCGATGGCGACTGGAACGACACCTCGCTGCTCGCCGACGACGTGCAGATCCGCTTCAAGCTGCAGCTCACCGGCCTGGCGCCGCTGTGACCCGCAGCCCTTTCCCTCCTTCATTCACCACCCTTCACCCTCAACCCCTTCGGAGAACCCCATGAAGAAGCTCATCACCCTGGCCGCGGCCGCCGCCCTGCTGGCCGGTTTCGGCGCCAGCGCCCAGGCGCAGACCGCCACCTACACGCTGGACCCCACGCACACCTTCGTGACCTGGGAAGCGCTGCACTTCGGCACCAGCACCAACCGCGGCCGCTTCGACAAGAAGGAAGGCAAGATCGAGATCGACCGCGCCGCCAAGACCGGCAAGGTCGACATCACCATCGACATGGCCAGCATCAGCACCGGCGTGGCGCCCTTCGACAACCACCTGAAGGGCAAGGACTTCTTCGACGTCGCCACCCACCCCACGGCGCGTTTTCAGGCCAGCGGCCTGAGCTTCGACGGCAGCAAGGTCACTGGCGTGAAGGGCACGCTGACGATGTTCGGCAAGACCCAGCCGGTGGAACTGAAGGCCACGCGCTTCAATTGCTATGAGAACCCCTTCTTCAAGCGTGAAGCCTGCGGTGGCGATTTCGAGACCACCATCCAGCGCAGCCAGTGGGGCAGCACCTACGGCCTGCCGGGCATCCCCGACAACGTGCGCCTGCTGATCCAGGTGGAAGCCATCAAGCAGTAAGGGCTGGCAGCCTGCGGCCCCGGCACGCGCCGGGGTCTGTTCTCGGGCAGCATGCAGGGATGAAAACCGCTGCATCGCTGCCTTTCTCGTTTCTGGCCGGGCTGCTCTCGCTGGGCGCGCTGGTCGCCGCCCCGGCCGACGCGCAGCCTGTGAGCTACACGCTCGACCGCGAGCACAGCTGGGTGCACTTCGAGGTGCTGCACTTCGGCACCAGCACCATCCGCGGCCGCATCGGGCCCATCGAGGGCAGCGTCACGCTCGATGCCGCGGCCGGCACCGGCGAGGTGGGCCTCACCATCCCCACGGCCACCGTCGATACGGGCCTGGCCGTCTTCAACAGCCGGCTGCGGCAAGACGACCTGCTGGCCAGCACGGCCCACCCGGTGGCTTATTTCGTGGCACGGCGCTTCAGCTTCGACGGCCCGCGGGTGCAGACCCTGCGCGGTGAATTCACCTGGCGCGGCGTGAGCCAGCCGCTGGAGCTGCGGGCGCAGCGCTACGCCTGCCGCGAGACCACGCACGAAGGCGCGCGCGTGGAGGTGTGCGGCGGTGATTTCGTCGGCGAGGTCTCGCGCAGCGAACACGGCGCCACCTTCGGCCTGCCGCTCGTGGGCGACCGCGTGCGCCTGCTGGTGCAGGTGGAAGGACGGCGGGCCCTGCCCTGAGACGCGCCGGGGGCTGGGCGATTGCATCGCGAGCAGTCAAAACTGATTCAACCCTGACACGGTGGCATGCCCGCCACGGCTGCTGGCCAGCCCGGGTAAGACCGACTTGTCACCCCGTCGCGGCACGGGCGATATTCGACGGATGCGTCGGGCTCAGCGCCTGGCGTGACATTCAACTGCCCTCAACGGAGACCCCCACCATGACCGAAGCCCTGAAGCCGGCCCCCCGCCGCAGTTTCCTGAAAAACGCCGCAGCAGGTGCCGTGGGCGCTGGCGCGCTGGCCACCCCGATGGTGTCGTCGGCGCAGACCGTCGCGTTCCGCTTCCAGAGCACCTGGCCCGCCAAGGACATCTTCCACGAGTACGCCAGCGACTTCGCCAAGAAGGTCAACGACATGGCGGGCAACCGCCTGAAGATCGAAGTGCTGCCCTCGGGCTCGGTGGTGCCGGCTTTCCAGCTGCTGGACGCGGTGAACAAGGGCACGCTCGACGGCGGCCACGGCGTGGTGGCCTACCACTACGGCAAGAACACGGCGCTGGCGCTGTGGGGTTCGGGCCCGGCCTTCGGCATGGACCCCAACATGGTCCTGGCGTGGCACTACTACGGCGGTGGCGATGCCATGCTGAAGGAAATCTACAAGTCGCTGAACATCGACGTCGTGTCCTTCCTCTACGGCCCCATGCCCACGCAGCCGCTGGGCTGGTTCAAGAAGCCGGTGCGCAGCGTGGCCGACATGAAGGGCCTGAAGTTCCGCACCGTGGGCCTGGCCGTCGACGTGTTCAAGGAACTGGGCACCGCCGTGAACCCGCTGCCTGGCGGTGAGATCGTGCCGGCGCTGGACCGCGGCCTGATCGACGCGGCCGAGTTCAACAACGCCAGCTCCGACAAACTGCTGGGCTTCCCCGACGTGGTGAAGAACTGCATGCTGCAGAGCTTCCACCAGAGCGGCGAGCAGTTCGAAATCCTGTTCAACAAGACCAAGTACGACGCGCTGCCCGGCGAGCTGAAAGCCATCATTGACTACTCGGTGCAGGCCGCCAGCGCCGACATGTCGTGGAAGGCCATCCAGCGCAACAGCCAGGACTACATCGAGCTGAAGAAGGCCAAGGTCAACTTCTACAAGACGCCCGAGCCCATCCTGCGCGCCCAGCTGGCCGCCTGGGACAAGGTCACCACCGCCAAGGCCGGTGAGAACCCGCTGTTCAAGAAGGTGCTCGAGTCGCAGCGCGCCTTCGCCGAGCGCGCCGGTTCTTGGCAGAACGACTACACGGTCGACTTCAAGATGGCCTGGAACCACTACTTCCGCGCCGCCAAGAAGGCCTGAGCCTCAGCGCTCCGCCCGCTCAGGGCCACCGTTGCCAACAGGCCGGTGGCCCTTTTCCTGGGCGAGAATCCTTGATTCCCGTCTGTGTATCCCCGGAGATTGCCGCGATGCAAAGCCTCTTGCTCCTGGTGGACCGCGTGTCCACCTGGCTCGGCCAGCTGTTCGCCTGGTTGATCGTCAGCCTGACGCTGATGATCAGCTGGGAAGTGTTCTCGCGCTATGTGCTCAACGAGCCGCACGACTGGGCGCTGGACGCCCAGATCATGATGTACGGCACCCTGTTCATGATGGCCGGCGCCTACACGCTCAGCAAAAACGGCCACGTGCGTGGCGATGTGCTCTACGGCTTTTTCCGGCCGCGCACGCAGGCCACGCTGGACCTCATCCTGTACTTCCTGTTCTTCATGCCCGGCGTGGTGGCGCTCACCTACGCCGGCTGGATCTTCGCCAACGAATCGCTGGCCATCCGCGAAAGCACCTTCAGCGCCACGCCGCTGCCGCTGTACCCCTTCAAGTTCGGCATCCCCATCGCCGGCGGCATGCTGCTGCTGCAGGGCATCGTGGAGATCGTGCGCTGCATCGCCTGCATCCGCGACGGCGCCTGGCCTTCCCGTGAACAGGACGTCGAAGAGGTCGACGTCGACAAGCTCAAAGCCATGGTGCACGTGAAAGACGAAGACATCGCCCAGCTCGACAAGTTCGTGGTCCAGCAGGAGGCCGCCAAGTGAAGATCCGCAAGGAACTCTGGTTCGGCTTCATCATCATGGGGCTGATCATCGCGGGCACCGCGACGATGCTGCTGATGGCGCCCAAGATCACCAACGGCCACCTCGGGCTGATGATGCTGGGCCTGGTGGTGGTGGCCATCATGCTGGGCTTCCCCACGGCGTTCACGCTCATGGGCATGGGCATGATCTTCACGTGGATCGCCTACGAGGAGAACACCGAAAAGACGCTCACGCTGATGGTGCAGAGCGCCTTCAAGGTGATGGGCAACGACGTGCTCATCTCGATCCCGCTGTTCGTGTTCATGGGCTATCTCGTCGAACGCGCCAACCTGATCGAGAAGCTCTTCAAGAGCCTGCACCTGGCCATGGCGCGCGTGCCGGGCAGCCTGGCGGTGGCCACGCTCTTCACTTGCGCGGTGTTCGCCACGGCCACCGGCATCGTGGGTGCGGTGGTCACGCTGATGGGCCTGCTGGCGCTGCCGCAGATGCTGCGCGGCGGCTACGACGTGCGCGTCTCGGCCGGCGCCATCACGGCCGGCGGCTGCCTGGGCATCCTGATCCCGCCCAGCGTGATGCTCATCGTCTACGGCGCCACCGCTGGCGTCTCGGTGGTGCAGCTCTACGCCGGGGCGTTTTTCCCCGGCATCATGCTGGCTGGTCTGTACGTGGCCTACGTGGTTATCCTGGCCAAGCTGAAGCCGGCGCTGATGCCGCCGCTGTCGGCCGCCGAACGTTTTGTGCCGCTGCCGCCACTGACCGAGCCCATCTCGCAGCACATCGGCAACAACGCGCTTCCTGCCTTGCTGCGTGCGCTGAAAGGCCACCGCAACGTGGCCGTGCCCACGGGCTACATCCTGCGGCAGCTTTTCGTCGCGCTCTTGCCGGCGCTGCTGTTCGTGGCCGTGGCCGGGTGGAGCTGGCACAGCAACACCGCGCCGCCCAGCGCCGAAGCCCTGGCCGATGCCGCGCGCACCGAGGCCACCGCCGCCTCTGACGGCGGCCTGCAATCGCCCGGCGGCGGCCTGTCGGAGCCTGCCGCAGAGGGCGGCCTGAAAGAACCGCCCGCGGAAGCTGGCGGCGATCTCAAGGAACCGCCGGCTGAAGGCAGCGGCGACCTGAAGGAACCGCCGGCCGAAGAAGGCGTGAAAGAGCCCCCGGCAGAAGAAGGTGTCAAAGAGCCGCCGGCCGAGGGCGGCGTGAAAGAACCGCCAGCGGCTGGCGAAAGCGCTTCGGCCGCCACGGCCGAGACCAGCGGCGGCGTGCAAGAGCCCCCGGGCGCACCCACGGCCGACGCTGCCGCCACAGCCCCCGCCGAACGCACGCCGCCCACCCGCGGCTGGTACATCGGCACCGGGGTCGGTGCGCTGGCGCTGCTGGGTTTCTACGCGCTGCTGAGCTTTCAGCGCCTGGAGATCTTCAAGATGCTGCTGAGCAGCTTCTTCCCGCTGTTGATCCTCATCCTGGCGGTGCTGGGCAGCATCGTGATGGGCCTGGCCACGCCCACGGAGGCGGCGGCGGTGGGGGCCCTCGGCGGCTTCCTGCTCGCGGTGGCCTACCGGCAGTTCAACATGACGGTGTTGAAGGAGAGCGTGTTCCTCACGGCCAAGACCAGCGCCATGGTGTGCTGGCTCTTCGTGGGCAGCGCCATCTTCTCGGCGGCGTTTGCCCTGCTGGGCGGGCAGGAACTGGTCGAGAACTGGGTCATGTCGATGAACCTCAGCAAGACCGAGTTCCTCATCCTCAGCCAGGTGATCATCTTCGTGCTCGGCTGGCCGCTGGAGTGGACCGAGATCATCGTGATCTTCATGCCCATCTTCATCCCGCTGCTCGACAACTTCGGGGTCGACCCGCTGTTCTTCGGCCTGCTGGTGGCGCTAAACCTGCAGACGGCCTTCCTGAGCCCGCCGGTGGCGATGGCGGCCTTCTATTTGAAGGGCGTGAGCCCGCCGCACGTCACGCTGAACCAGATCTTCGCGGGCATGCTGCCCTTCATGGGCATCCAGGTGATCGCGATCGTGCTGCTGTACAACTTCCCGGCCATCGGCCTGTGGCTGCCGCAGGTGCTCTACAAGTAAGCGCAGGGGCGTGAAAGCCCCGGTGCAGAAAAGAAAAGGGGCCGCAGATGCGGCCCCTTTTTCATCGGGCGGTGCCGGTCAGCGTGCGAAGCTGCGGCCGAAGGCGAACACCGAGTTCGGCGCCGTGGTGCGCGGCGGCTTCACCACCGGCGGCGTGGCAATCACGCGGCGCACCGGCTTGATTTCCACCGTGGCGCCCTGGGCCTTCTGCTCGTCCACCAGGCCTTGCAGCGTGATGGTCGCCATGTGCTGCAGCATGGTGGCGTTCAGGCGCTGCCACAGCGCCTGGCTCAGGCCGTCGGCAGCGGCTTCGGCCTCGGTGTTCTCCAGCGGGTCGTCAACGGCCGTGACGATGTTGGCCACGGTGATCTCGCCCGCGGGGCGGCCCAGCGTGTAGCCGCCGCCGGGGCCATGGGTGCTTTCGACGATGCCCTCACGCCGCAGCCGGCTGAACAGCTGCTCCAGGTAAGACAGCGACACCTGCTGGCGTGCGCTGATCGTGGCCAGCGCCACGGGGCCGGCGGCCTCCCGCAGGGCGAGGTCGATGAGAGCGTTGACGGCAAAACGGCCCTTGGTGCTCATGCGCATGCTGAATCTCCTTGCAGTGAACGTCGTCCATCGACGCACACAAGCAATGTAGGGACATGCCATGCATCCGTAAATTCGAACTTTAGACAACATCAGTTCGATAAACTCGAAGTATGAACTTCAAGCACCTGCACTACTTCTGGGTCACGGCCAAGGCCGGCGGCATCGTGAAGGCCAGCGAACAGCTGCACCTCACGCCGCAGACGCTGTCGGGGCAGATCAAGCTGCTGGAAGAGCGCCTGGGCCGCCCGCTCTTCCGCAAGGCCGGCCGCAAGATCGAGCTCACCGACGACGGCCGCATCGCGCTGCGCTACGCCGACGAGATCTTCGCCCTCGGCCACGAACTCGAAAACGAACTGCGCGCCCAGCGCCGCGCCGGCAAGCCGGTGCAAGACTTCCGCGTCGGCATCGCCGATGCGCTGGCGAAGACGGTGGCCTACCGGCTGCTGGAGCCGGCGCTGCACCTCGCCGATCCGGTGCGCCTGGTCTGCGTGGAAGGCCAGTTCAACGACCTGATGGCCCAGTTGGCGCTGCACAAGCTCGACCTCGTCATCACCGACGAGCCGCTCACGAGCCGCTTGAGCGTGAAGGCCTTCAACCACCCGCTCGGTTCTTCGGCGATGTCCTTTTACGCCTCGCCCGGGCTGCGCGCCACGCTGCAGGGGCCGTTTCCGGCCTGCCTGAACGACGCGCCCATGCTCGTGCCGGGTGGTACCTCGTCGGTGCGGCCGCAGTTCGAGGCCTGGCTCACGCGCCACGACCTGCATCCGCGCGTGGTGGGCGAGTTCAACGACGGCGCGCTGATGAAGGCCTTCGGGCGCGAAGGCGGCGGCGTTTTCCTCTCGCCCAGCGTCTGCGAAGGCGAGACCGCGGGCCAGTACGGGGTGGAAATCATCGGCCGCACCAGCGAGATCAGCGAACACTTCTTCGCCGTCTCGGCCGAGCGGCGCATCACGCACCCGGCGGTGGCGGCCATCACCAACGCGGCGCGGGTGGAGCTCTTCACCTGAACCGCGGGTGCGCACGGCCCTGAAAGGGACGGCGCCGCCGCTATCCTCGCCGCCGTGCAAGACACCCCGCTGCTGCTGCAACTGACCGGCGCACCGAGCGCCACCGCCGCGCCGGCCGCCCGGCCGCTGCCGCTGGCCGCCACCGATGCGCTGCTGCTGGCATGGTTGGCGCTGGAAGGCCCCACCTCGCGCGAGCGCCTGGCCGCGCTGCTGTGGCCCGGCAGCGAAGCCGAAGCAGCCCGCAACGCGATGCGACAGCGGCTCTTCCGCCTGCGCAAGCAGCTGGGCCGCGATGCCACGGTCGGCACCGCCACCCTGGCCCTGGCGCCCGATGTGCAGCACGATCTCGGCAGCGGCACCGGCCTGCTGGGTGACCTGCGCCTGCCCGAAGCCGCGGAGATCGACACCTGGCTGGAAGCCCGCCGCGCCGCGCGCCGCGCCGCCGCGCGCCAGGGCGAAGAAGCGCGCATCGAAGCGCTGGAGGCCGCCGGCGACGTGGCCGCCGCGCTGCCGCTGGCGCTGGCGCTGCTGGAACGCGATCCGCTCTCGGAAGACGCCCACCGCCGCGTGATGCGCCTGCACTACCTGCGCGGCGACCGCGCTGCCGCGCTGCTGGCTTTCGACCGCTGCGAGCAGATGCTCAAGCACGAGGTGGGCGCCGCGCCCGCTGCGGCAACGCTGGCGCTGCTGACCACCATCGAACAATCAGGCACCGTGGCGCACAGCGAGCGCGTGCGCAGCGCGCCGCCGGCGGCCGTGCTGCGCCCGCCGCGGCTGGTGGGGCGCGACACCGAACTCGCCGCGCTGCAGCGGGGCTTGAGCGCCGGTGAGGTGGTGGTCGTGATCGGCGAAGCCGGCATGGGCAAATCACGCCTGCTGCAGGCCCTGGCCGGGGTGCGCCCCGGCGTGCTGCACAGCAGCGGCCGCCCTGGCGACGCGCTGGTGCCCTACGCCACGCTGGCGCGTGCGCTGCGCCAGGTGCTCGACCGCGACCCCGCCGCTGCCGACCCCGCGCTGCGCCGCGCGCTGGCGCCGCTGCTGCCCGAGCTGGCCGAGGCCGCCGAGCCGCTGCCGCCCACGCAACAGCCGCTGGCGCAGCCGGTGCTGGCGCTGTTGCAACGCGCGCGCCGCAGCATCGACACCCTGGCGCTGGACGACCTGCACTTCGCCGACGCAGCCACGCTCGAACTGCTGCAAGGCCTGGTGGCCGCCCCGCGCGACCTCGCCGCAGCCCGCGGCGACAGCCTGCCACGCTGTTGCCTGGGCCTGCGCCCGGCGGCCGCGGGCACGCCGCTGTCGGGCCTGCTGCTGGCGCTGGCCGCGGCCGGGCCGCACACGCGGCTGCCGCTGCAGCCGCTGTCGGAAGCGGCCATGGCGGAGTTTGTCGACACGCTCGGTCTGCCGGGCGTGAGCGGCGCCGCGCTGGCACCGGTGCTGTGCCAGCGCACCGGCGGCAACCCGCTCTTCGCGCTGGAAACACTGAAGCTCGCGTGGAGCGATGGCAGCCTGGGCACGCTGGCCGTGCCCGGCGTGGCCGAGCAGCTGCCGCGGCCCGACACGCTCGCACAACTGATCGGCCAGCAGCTGGCGCGCCTGTCGGCCCCGGCGCTGCAGCTGGCACGGGTGGCGGCGGTGGCCGGCGTGGACTTCAGCATCGCGCTGGCCGCCCACCTGCTGGGCCGCAGCGTGCTCGATCTGGCCGACCCCTGGGCCGAGCTGGAAGCCCAGCAGGTGCTGCGCGGCGAATCCTTCGCGCACGACCTGGTGCACGACGCGGTGCTCCAGGGTCTGCCCGAGGTAATCGCCCGCCACCTGCACGGCCAGACCGCGGCCTGGCTGGAAACACAAAGTGCCGAGGCCCACGCCGACCCCGCCCGCGTGGCCGCCCACTGGGAAGCCGCCGGCCAGCGCGCCCGCGCCCTGCCGGCGCTGCGCGCCGCGGCCGAACTGGCGCACCGCTCGCTGCGCGAAAACGAACGCATCGGCTTCCTGCTGCGTGCCGCCGACATCGCCGAAGCCGCCGAGCGCCCCGACGAGGCCTTCGATCTGCTGCGCGACGCCATCGAAGGCCACATGGACACCATCCGCCAGGCCGACGGCCTGCCGCTGGTCGACCGCCTGCAAGCCCTGGCCCGCACGCCGCTGCAACAGGCCCTGGCCGCCGGCGACCGCGCCTGGTACAGCGCCGTGCTGGGCGACTTCGACACCGCCATCGAGCAGGGCAGTGCCGCGCTGGCGCTGGCCGAGCCGCTGGGCAACCAAGCCCTGCTGACGCTGCTGCGCCAGCGCCTGGGCACGGCGCTCAGCCTCACCGGGCGCTTCGAAGAGGCACTGCCGCACATGCGCGCCGCCGAGCAGGGCATAGCCCTGCTGGCCGCGCCCGAGGTGGCGGCCGAGTTCCATGGCAACCTCGCCGTGGTGCTGAGCAATCTCGGGCGCCCGCTGGAGGCACAACCGCACTACGAACGCTGCGTCGCGATCAGCCGCGATGTTGGCGATCACTCTCAACTCGCCACCAACCTGGCCAACTACGCCAGCAGCTGCCTGGACGCCGGCGATCTGGCGCTGGCCAGCGCGCAGATCGCGCAGGCGCAACGCATCGTCAGCACCTACGAGCTCGATGGCAGCAGCGCCGGCTACATCGCCACGCTGCAGGCGCAGTGCGAACGCGGTGGCGGGCGTTACGCCACGGCGCTGGAATGGTGCCGGCGGGCCGAAGACATCCTGGCCGAGCGCAACCCCTCGCGCGTGCCGGTGGCGCGGCTGCCGCTGGCGCAGGTGTGGCTGGAACTCGGACAGCATGCGCGCGCGCAGCAGGTGCTGGGCGGCGAGGCCCTGGCCGCGGCCCGGCGCATGCCGGCGCGTTACGCGGTGCGCTGGCTGGTGCTGCTGGCGCGCCTGCAGCGCCGGCTGCGGCAAGACCCCGCGCCGGCGCTGGCCGAAGCCACGGCCCTGGCGCCGGCCGACGGCTGGCCCGAGCTGCGGCTGATCGTGCGCACCGAGCAGGCGCTGGCCGAAACCCCGGCTGAGGCCCTCGGCCACCTGCTGGCCGTGGCCGACGAAGCGCAGGCCATCAGCCTGCATGGCGCCGAACTCGGCGCGCTGCTGCACGCCGCGCAGCGCGCGCGCGACCCGGCACAGGCGCTGGCGCTGGCCCGGCGGGCCACCGCCCGGGCCGCCGACACCGAGGCCCTGCACGCCGACCGCGCCCTGCGCTACACCGCGCCGGCACTGGGCTGGCTGCGTGCCGGCCAGGTGGCCCAGGCGCAGGCCCTGTGGCAAGAAGGCCAGGCCTGGCTGCGCACCACGGCGGCGGCCCATGTGCCGCCCGAGTTCGCCGACAGCTTTTTGCACCAGCACCCGCTGCACCGCCAGCTGCTGGGGCCGCTGCCCGCGCCGCAAGACCTGCCCCCGCTGCGCTGAGGCGCCTGGCGGCCGACCCGCCCCCCAGCCCCGGGGGTGCGCCGCGTGACAGCGGCCCTCGATGAGCCGCCGGCAGGCGTAACGGGTGCGTAACGGCTGGAGACCTACAACCTCGTCATGGCAGCCCGGCACGGGCGCCACGACAGGTCCCCCCCACACACAAGAGCCGCAGGAGCCGCACCATGTTCGCCAAGCCCACCCCCCGCCCCGAATTCGCCGACACCCGCACCGCGGCCGACGGGCCCTGGGCCTGGTCGGCGCTGGGCCGCGGCGAGGGCAGCGACGCGCACGAGCTGATGGCCAGCGTGGACGCCGCCGACCGCCACCTGCTGCGCCTGGTGCTGTGCGCCGCCGCCGCCACCCTGGTGCTGGCGCTGGCCAGCAGCCTGGGCGCCTGAGGCCCCTTCCTGGCGGCAGGCGGCCGGCGGCAATGCTGCCGGCCTGCCGCCAGCCGCAGCGAGGCTGGCCCCCGCTGCCCCCACCGCGGCCCCACTCGGGGCCGCGCGCATTTCTGGCGTTCGGCGGGCCTGCGCGAGGCTGCACAAGCCCGCACGCT
This sequence comes from uncultured beta proteobacterium, assembly GCA_963788035.1. GTDB lineage: Bacteria > Pseudomonadota > Gammaproteobacteria > Burkholderiales > Burkholderiaceae_C > Rubrivivax. The sequence goes on along the minus strand of CAWBFC010000003.1, from coordinate 264,994 downwards.
GCGTCGGCCCATCGGCGCACCCTGCACCCTGTCACGTCCGCCGTGCGCCGCGTCGTGCGGCGCTGGCCGGGCCGCGGGCGCTGCGTACAGTGCACAGCATCCGAGCCCCCCGCCTGCCCCCACCATGAACCCCCCCTCCTCCTGGCCGAACCGCTGGCAGCGCTTTTCAACCGGGGCTGTGCGCGCCTTCCACGCCTACGGCACCTGGCTGGTGGGCATCAGCTGGCGGCGGTTCATCGTGCTGGCCTTGGCGCTCATCATCGCCATGGCGGTGGTGCACGATGCCCCCCCCTTCACCTGGCGCTACACGCAGGAGATCGAATCGCGCGAGCCGCGCGTGGTGGTGATGCCCCCCTTGCCGCCGCGGGCGCCGCGGGCAAGCACACCCCCGGCCGCGCCACGTCCGCTGGGCGATGTGCAGATCAGCATAGGCGAGGACGGTGTGCGCATCACGCAGCGGCCGGCGGCGGCCGCCTCGGCCGCATCGGCGGCAGCCTCCGGCAGCGCCACGGGCGGCCATGCCACTGTCGACATCCGCATCCCGCCGGGTCAGATGAGCGACGCCATCCGCGAGGCGGTGGAAGAAGCCAGGCGTGAGCTCGAAGATGCCGCCCGCGAGGCCCGCGAAGACGCCGAGCAGGCCGCCCGCGACGCCGAAGAAGCGCGCCGCGATGCCGAGAACGCCATGGCCGACCTGGTGCGCGAACGCGGCGCGCCCCGCACGGAGACGCGCACCACACGCCTGGGCATCGGCGACTTCCTGATGCAGTTCACGCTGTTCTGGGTGTTTGCCTCGGCGGTGATGAAGTTCACCTACAAGGGCCGCATGCAGGCCGAGGTGAAAGCCGCCCAGGCCACCGAGACGGCCGAGGCCGAATCGCTCAAGCGCCAGGTGGTGGAAGCGCGCATGGCCGCCATGCAGGCGCAGGTGGAGCCGCACTTCCTCTTCAACACGCTGGCCAGCATCGACCACCTGATCGAAACCGACCCGGCGCGCGCCAGCCAGATGCAGAAGAACCTGATCGCGCTGCTGCGCGCCAGCATGCCCACCATGCGCGAGGCCAACGGCGACGGCATGGGCGGTGTGCGCGATCTGGGCCGCGAACTGGCCGTCATCCGCCCCTACCTGGAAATCTTGAAGGTGCGCATGGAAGAGCGCCTGGCCACCGACATCCAGGTGCCCGACGGCCTGCTCTCGGCCGAGTTCCCGCCGATGATGATCCAGACCCTGGTGGAGAACGCCATCAAGCACGGCCTGGAACCCAAGGCCGAGGGCGGCACGCTGCAGCTCAAGGCCGAGATCGTGCACGGCAAGCTGCAGGTGCGGGTGGCCGACACCGGCCTGGGCTTCGGCAAGGCCGCCACCGCCGGCACCGGCGTGGGCCTGGCCAACATCCGCGAGCGCCTGCAGCTGCTCTACGGCCCCAAGGCCAGCCTCACGGTGGCCGAGAACCAGCCCAGCGGCACCGTCGTCACCATCACCGTGCCCTACAAGACCGTGGAAGGGAGCTTCGCATGAACCCCACCAGCCCAGCAGGCGCCTTCAGCGCGCTCGACGACGACGCCATCCACGCCTTCACCCCGGCGCCGGCGCGCCGCAGTGGGCCCGGTGCAGGCGCTGCGGCGGGCCCGGCCCGGCGGCGCGTCTGGCCCTGGCTGCTGCTGGGCCTGGCGCTGATGGCTGGCCTGCTGCTGACCGGCGCGGTGCTGGTGCTGGAGAACTGGGTCGAACCCTGGGGGCCGGCGGCCTGGCACATCGGCCACACCGATATCGAGAACGACGGCCTGGGCACGCTGCTGCTGGTGCTGGCCGGCTTGCTGACCGGCGGCGTGGCGGCCGTGCTGGCCACGGTGGCCGCCGTGGCCGCGGTGCTGCTGCTGGTGCCGCTGGGGCTGGCCCTGGGCCTGCTGGGCGCGGCGCTCGGCGTGGGCGCCGCGCTGCTGGCTGCGCTGGCGGTGGTGGTGGCCTTGCTGCTGCCACTGTGGCTGCCGCTGCTGCTCTTGTGGCTGCTGCTGCGCCCCCGGCGCCCGGCCGCCCCCGCCGCCGCTAGGATGGCCGCATGAACACATCCCTGACCAACGCGCCGCGCGCGGTGCTGGCCGACGACGAACGCCTGATGCGCGAACAGCTGCGCGCCCGCTTGGCCGAGGTGTGGCCCGAGCTGCAGATCGTGGCCGAGGCGCGCAACGGCCTGGAGGCTGTGCAGCTGGCCGACGAGCACCGGCCCGAGGTCGTTTTCCTCGACATCCGCATGCCCGGGCTGACGGGCGTGGAAGCGGCGCGCCAGATCACGCAGCTGCCGCCGCGCGAACGACCCGGTGAAGCGTCGGGCGAACGCGGCGAAGGCGGCGAAAGCGGCGAGGGCGGCGAGGACGAGCTCCTGCCCGAGATCGTCTTCATCACCGCCTACGACCAATACGCCGTCGAGGCTTTCGAGCAAGGCGTGGCCGACTACGTGCTCAAGCCCGCCGAGCGTGAGCGCCTGCTGGTCACGGTGCAGCGCATCCAGCAACGCCTGGTCGCGCGCAACGCGCCGGCCGGCACGGTAGACCTGCCACCAGGCCCGAACATGCAGCAGCTGCTGCACCAGCTCAGCGCGCGCCTGAACCCGGGCGGCACGCCCAACTACCTGCAGTGGATCCAGGCCACCGTGGGCCAGGCCATCCAGATGATCCCGGTGGACGAGGTGCTGTTTTTCATCAGCGACGAGAAGTACACCCGCGTGCAGACGGCGCAGGTGGAAGCCTTGATCCGCAAGCCCATCAAGGAGCTGGTGGACGAGGTGGACCCGCGCGTGTTCTGGCAGATCCACCGCAGCACGCTGGTGAACGTGAAGGCGATCTCGGGTGTGACGCGCGATTTCCGCGGGCGCCAGATCGTCACCGTCAAGGGCCACGGCGAGAAGCTGGAAGTCAGCCGCAGCTACACAGGGCTCTTCAAGGGAATGTGAATTCCCGCAGCGCGCCGCCGGACACGGCGCGTGCGCGCCCCGGCCGCCTCCGCCCCTGCTGAACCCCACAGGCACGGGGGCCAGGCCCCTGTTTGCGTGCGCTTTTGCACGGCCCGGGCTGCAGCGCAGCACGGGAAGGTCACCAGGTGTGGCCGCCAGCACCGCCGGGCGGCCGTGCGCCGGGCCGCGAGCTGTGACGCGCGGAGACACATCTGAAGCATCTGCTCGCAAACAGCCACCCGCTGTCACGGGGAAACGCTGCGTGCCCCGGTAACTTCTGACGCAGCGGTGGCACCACGCCCCAGGTCTGTTGGCACCGCAACGCCTTGCCCACTTTGCCTGCCGCTGCGACCATGCTTCTTGCTGCCACCCAACCCGCCCAGATGCGCTTCGATTTCGCCCGCCGCACGCTCGGCCGCAGCACCGCCGGCTGGGTGGTGCGCGAAGAAGCCATCATGGGCACCGCCATCCGCGTGGAGCTGTGGGCCGAAGACCGGCGCCAAGGCGAAGCCGCCGCCGCCGCCGTGATGGACGAGATGCACCGCATCGACCGCAGCTTCAGCCCGCACAAGGCCAGCAGCGAGCTCAGCCGCATCAACCGCGAGGCGGGCACACGTGCCGTGCCACTGTCTGAAGAGACCTTCGGCCTGGTCGAACGTGCGCTGGCCTTCTCGCGCCTGACCGACGGCGCCTTCGACATCAGCTACGCCGCCGCCGGCCGCCTGTACGACTACCGCCAGCGCCAGCGCCCCACGCCCGAGGCCTTGGCCGCCGCGCGTGCCGCCGTGGGCTGGCAGCACCTGCAGCTGGACCCCACCGCACGCACGCTGCGCTTCGGCCGCGAGGGCATGTGCATCGACCTCGGCGGTTTCGCCAAGGGCCACGCCGTCGACCGCGCCGCCGCGGCCCTGCGCCAGCGCGGCGTGCAGCACGCCTATGTGGCCGCCGGGGGCGACAGCCGCGTCATCGGCAGCCGCCGCGGCACCAACGCCCAGGGCGTGACCGAACAACGCCCCTGGACGGTGGCCATCCGCGACCCGCGCCGTGCCGGCGAGGTGGTGGCGGTGCTGCCGCTGGAAGATTGCTCGGTCTCGACCTCGGGCGACTACGAACGCTATTTCGACGACGGCGCCGAGCGGGTGCACCACCTGCTCGACCCGGCCACCGGCCTGAGCCCGCAGCACGTGCACAGCGTCACCGTGATCTCGGCCGACGGCCTGACGAGCGAGGCCTTGTCCAAGGCCGTGTTCGTGATGGGCGTGCAGCGCGGGCTGGCGCTCATCAACAGCCTGCCGGGCGTGGACGCCGTGGTGGTGGACGCGTCAGGCGCGCTGCACGCCTCGGCCGGCCTGCTGCACGGCGGCGAGGCCGCCACTGCGGCACCTGCCGACGGCATCACCCATCAATGAGCCTGGCGGCCCGCTGCGGCCGCATCCAGCGCACCCAACCGAAGGGGAGGAACCCATGAACACCAAGACCTTGCTTTGCGCCGCCCTGGCCACGCTGCTGGCCGCCTGCTCGGGCGGCGGCGGCAGCGGCGACAGCGCTGACACCCTCACTGTCAATGGCGATGTGCCGCTGGTCTACGTGAAACGCGCCACCTCGCTGGGCATGAACCCCACCGACGGCACCAACAGCGCCGCCGGCGGCGACCTGATGCTGCGTGACAAGAGCAGCCCCACGGCCACCGAACACAACCTCACCGCGCGCTTCACCGCCGGCGTGGGCGATGCCAGCGACCCCGAGGTTAGCTACGACGGCAAGAAGGTCGTCTTCGCACTGAGGTGCCCCACGGCCAACACAGCCACCATCGACGGCACGCCCGGCGGCGCCAAGGCCTGCACCGGCCGCTGGAACATCTGGGAATACGACATGAGCGCGGCCCCTGCGGCCAAGCTCAATGAGGGCGTGTTCCGCCGGCTGACGGCCAGCACCAGCGACGACGACGTCGACCCGGTCTACCTGCCCGCGGGCCGCGGCGTCATCTTCGCCAGCAACCGCCAGGCCAAGAGCAGCCGCAACCAGGCCCTGGGCCGCGCCTACTTCGCGGCCGACGAGTACGAACGCGAGCGTGTGCTCAACCTGCACAGCATGAGCGCCGCCGGCGCCAACGTGCAGCAGATCACCTTCAACCAGAGCCACGACCGCAACCCCGTCATCCGGCCCGACGGCACCATCATGTTCAGCCGCTGGGAGCACGTGGGCGACCGCAACCGCTTCGCGGTGTTCAAGGCCAAGCCCGACGGCACCGACCTCTTCGTGCTCTACGGCGCGCACAGCCCCGGCAACAGCTACCTGCACCCGCGCGACATGGACCCGCGCGGCGCCAACAAGGGCCAGGTGCTGAGCTCGCTGATGCCGCTGAGCGGCACGCAAGAGGGCGGCTCCATGCACCTCATCAACGCCGCCAGCTACAGCGAGTTCAACACCCCGGCCAACACCACGGTGGCCGCCGCGGGCGGGCAGGTGGAGATCACCGGCGATGCGCTCAGTGACGGCCGCGCCCTGGCCCTGGGTGGCCGCGCCACCACGCCCTACCCGCTGTGGGACGGCACCGAGCGTGTGCTGGTGGCCTGGCGGCCCTGCGCCGTCACGCGCAACGGCGTGGTGGTCTCCTGCACCACGCTCACCGACGACGAAAAGGCGATGCTCGCCGACACCAACCGCACGATGACCGTGCGCGCCACCGACAGCGTGCGCGACAACGCACCGGCGGCCTACGGCATCTGGATGTACGACCCGACGCAGCGCACCTGGCTCATCGTGGCCGCGCCGCCGGCCGGCTACATGTACACGGACCCCATCGCGCTGCAGGCCCGGCCCGAGCCGAACGTGGTGGAGCCCACCACGGTGGACCCGACGCTGGCCTCGCAGGACCTGGCGCTGATCGAGGTACGCAGCGTCTACGACACCGACGGCCTGAACCGCATGGCCGAACAGATGTTCACCGCGGCCGACCGCCCCGAGGGCTGCACCACCAGCATCCCGCTCACGCGCCCGGCCGACCCCATGGACACACGCGCCCAGGTGGCCGACCTCGGCCGCATGAAGAACCCCGCAGACGCCGCCTACCGTTGCGCCCCGGCGCGCTGGGTGCGCGCCATCCGTGCCGTGGCACCGCCTTCGGGCTCGATGGGCCTGCGCCTGGCCATCGGCGAGACCGACTTCGAGCAGCAGCAGATCCTGGGCTACGCGCCGGTGGAGCCTGATGGCAGCTTCAAGCTGCAGGTGCCAGCCGACGTGCCGCTGGCGCTGAGCATCGTGGACAGCGAAGGCCGCGCCATCCAGACGCACACCAACTGGATCCAGGTGCGCCCGGGCGAACGCCGCACTTGCGACGGCTGCCACAGCCCGCGCCGCGGCGCCGCGCTGAACTCGGGCACCGTGGTCAACACGCTGCCTGAAGGCCTGGTGCGCGCGCTCGCGGCCCAGCATCAGAGCGGCGAAACCCTGGCCAGCCTGCGCACGCGGCTGAACCCGGCCGCGCTCAGCCTGCAGGCCGACGCCGTGTTCACCGACGCCTGGGCCGACACCGCACGGGCGGGCGTCACCGCGCTGCCGGCCGTCAGCCTGCGCTACACCGGCAACCCCACGGCCACCGAAGACCTGGCCACGCCGGCCCCGGTCAACGGCGTCATCAACTACCCCGAGCACATCCAGCCGCTGTGGACCCGCGCGCGCGGCACGGCCGGCGAGCACACCTGCACCGCCTGCCATGCCGACGCCACGAAGCTCGACCTCCGCGGCACCGTCGGCGGCAGCGGCCGGATGACGTCTTACGAAGAGCTGCTGATGGGCGACCCCGTCATCGGCGCCGACGGCCGGCCCGTGGTGCGTGTGCGCGAAGGCGTGCCCGAACTCGTGCGCGGTGCGCCGCTGGTGGAGACCAGCTCCGGTGCGGCCAACAGCGCCGGCCAGGCGCGCAAGAGCCGGCTGACCGAGATCCTGTGGGGACAGACCTTGCTGGCCGGCAGCGCCGCGCGCACCGCCCACCCCAACCCGCCGGCCACCGTGACCACCGGCACCGGGGAGACCGCCGTCACCGTCACCATTCCCGACCATGCCGCTCTGCTGAACAAGGCTGAAAAACGCCTGCTCGCCGAGTGGATGGACCTGGGCGGCCAGTACTACAACGACCCCTTCGATGCCAACAACGGCGTGCGCAGCGTGGCGCAGCTCAGCCAGGCCACCTTCCTGCAGCAAGTACAACCGGTGCTGCGCGCCAGCTGCGCCGGCTGCCACCAGGCGGGCCTGGGCAACCCGCGCAACCGCTTCGTGCTCACCGGCAGCGAAGAAGGCGATTTCAACGTGACGCTGACCATGGTGAACGACACCTGCACCCCCGCCAACAACCCACTGCTGAGCCGACCCTCCACCGTGCCGCACCCGGCCGGTGAGCTGACGCAGACGACCGCACTGCTGCCCGTGGGCAGCACGGCCTACACGCAGATTGCGAACTGGATCAGCCAGGGCTGCACCACGGCCACGGCCTCGGCAGGCAAGGCGCGCCGATGAAACCAGGAACCCGGTGCCGCACGGCCGCGGCGGTGGCGCTCGGCTGCAGCCTGCTGGTGGCTTGCGGTGGCGGCGGCGCGCTGGACAACGCGCCCACCCTGGCCAACCCGCCCGGCGCCACCGGGCAGAAGCTGTCTTTCGCGTACTTCCAGCGTTGTGTGAACCCGGTGCTGAACCAGCCCCTGCCCGTCACCTTGAACGGCAGCACGTCCATCAACACCTGTGCCTCGGGCGGCTGCCACGACAACACCACCGGCACCGGCGGCGCGTTGCGGCTGCTCGGCCAGGCCGGCGCGGTGGACCCGGCCACGCTGAGTGCCGACGCCATCCGCGCCAGCGACATGTACAAGAACTACTACTCTTCGCTGGGCGAGAGCGTGGTCGGCGCGCCCGACCAGAGCCGTATGCTCAACAAGCCACTGGTGCGCGGTGTGTTGCACGGCGGCGGGCTGATTTTCGAGAACACCAGCAGCCGCGAGGCCCAGCTCATCCGCTACTGGATCAACCGGCCCATGCCACAGGGCCAGGACGAATTCAGCGCCGCCGCCAACACCATGTTCACGCCGCCCGACCCCGCCACTGGCGCTTGCAACGTCGACTGAAAGCCTGCGCCTTGCCCCTTGCCGACCTGAACATGAAGCCGTGCGCCGGCCTGCGCGCGGCCGCCTTGCTGCTGGCCAGCCTGGGCACCGTCACACCGCTGGCCGCGCAGACCCTGGCCCAGCCCACCGCTGCGGCCCCTGCCCCCGCAAGTGCACTGACACCCGCGCCCGCCGTGCGCCCGGGCGACCCGCTGCTGGCCGAGCGCCTGCAGGTGGCCGAGCCCTTCCTGGAAATGCACACCGGCCCGGGCCGTGGCTACCCGGTGTTCTTCGTCGTCGAGAAATCGCAGTGGGTGGTGGTGGAACTGCGCCGCACCGACTGGTACCGCGTGCGCGCCGAAGGCGGGCAGGTGGGCTGGGTGCCGCGCCAGGCGCTGGCCAGCACGCTCACGGCCGCCGGCAGCACCAAGACCTTCCGCGACCTGCTGCTGGATGACTACTTGAAGCGCCGCGTCGAGTTCAGCGGCGGCTGGGGCCAGTTCCGCGGCGAGCCCATGCTGCGCCTGGGCCTGCAGGCGCGTGTGGCCGACACCGTGGGCGTGGAACTCGTCGTCGGCCAGGTGCAGGGCCTGTTCTCGGGCACCGACTTCTGGCACGTGAGCCTGGTCTCCGAACCCTGGAGCGACCGCCGCTGGTCGCCGTACTTCTCGGTCGGCCTGGGCAAGTTCCGCAACATCCCCAACAGCAGCCTGGTGGACGCCACGCCGGTGGACGCCAACCTCGCGCAGGCCAGCCTGGGCCTGCGCTGGCACATCAGCGAACGTTTCACGGCGCGGCTCGATTGGACGCTGCACACCGCCTTCGTCTCCGACACCCGCAGCACCGAGTACCGCAGCCTCACCGCGGGCCTGGGCTTCTACTTCTGAACGGCGCGCCCTTGCGCACAGCCAACATGCACCGCACCCCTGCCATTTTTGCCGCCGCCCTGCTGGCCACCGCCGGCGCCGGCGCGCAGAGCAACCCGCCCACCACCGAACGCCCGGAAGGCGCCGGCCAGGTCATCGTGCCGCAGGTCGAGCGGCGTGACGTGCGCCTGCCCAAGTTCGCCTCGCGCGACATCTCGCTGGGCCTGTTCACCGGCACCTACGCCACGCAGAACTTCGGCACCAGCTCGGTGAGCGGCGTGCGCCTGGGTTACCACGTCACCGAAGACATCTTCGTCGAGGCCACCTACGCCGGCACCAAGGTGAGTGACGAAGACTTCCGTCAGATCTTCCCCAACGGCGGCATCTTCCCCACGCCCACGCAGCGTCTGAACTACTACAACGTGGTGGCCGGCTACAACGTGCTGCCGGGCGAGGTGTTCTTCGGCCGCCGCCACGCCAAGCTCTCGCAGGGCTACCTGCTGGCCGGCGTGGGCAGCACCGATTTCGCGGGCCAGAAGCGCCAGACCATCACCGCCGGCTTCGGGCTGCGCGTGATCTTCACCGACTGGTTCGCGGTGCAGGCCGACGTGCGCGACCACATCTACTCGCTCGACCTGCTGGGCAAGCGCCGCAACACCCACAACCTGGAGGTCACCGCCGGCCTCACGGTCTACTTCTGATGGCCCGCGCCATGCGCCTGAACGCCTTGTTGTCTGCGCTGCTGCTGGGCGCCGTGCTGGCCGCACCGGCCGTCGCCACGCCCACGCCGCAAAGCCCCGCCCCCGACTTCACGCTCAAGGGCACCGACGGCCGCAACCTGCGCCTGCAAGAGCAGCGCGGGCAGGTGGTGCTGGTGAACTTCTGGGCCACCTGGTGCGGGCCCTGCCGGCAGGAGATGCCGCACCTGAACCGCCTGTACGACAAGTACCGCAGCGGCGGCTTCACGCTGCTGGCCGTGAACATCGACGACGACCCGCGCACCGCCGTGGCCACGGCCGCCAAGATGGGCCTGCGTTTCCCGGTGCTGCTGGACACCGACAAGGCCGTGAGCAAGCGCTACGACCTGGGCAGCATGCCCGCCACCGTGCTCATCGACCGCGACGGCAAGGTGCGCTACCTGCACCGCGGCTACCGCGAGGGCATGGAAGTGGCGTACGAGCAGCAGATCCGCGAGCTGGTGAAGGAGTGAACATGGCCCGCACGCTGCTGCTCATCCCCGCCCTGCTGACCTTGGTCGTGCTGCAAGGCTGCGCCGCCCCGCAGCCCTGGGTGAAGCCCTATGAACGCGAGAAGCTCGCCGACCCGGTGATGCAGTGGTCGCGCCAGTCTTTGGCCGACAAACACCGCGAACACATCCACTCGGTGCGCGAAGGCGCACGCGGCGCCACCGGTGTTCAAGGTGGTGGCTGTGGCTGCAACTGAGATGCTGCGCCGCCTGATCACCGCGCTGCGCGGGCTGCTGAAAGCTGCCCTCGGCGGCGCTGTCGCCACGGGCGCCGCGCAAGCCGCCACGCTGCCCGAGAACAAGGCCGAGGCGATGTACCACGTCTACGACGGCGGCGGCGTCAAGGCCACAGGCCCGGCGCTGCTGGTGCGCAAGAGCATCGCTGACCGCGTTTCGCTCTCGGCGCAGTACTACGTGGATGCGGTGAGCAACGCCAGCATCGACGTCGTCACCACCGCCAGCCCCTTCAAGGAAAAGCGCACCGCCTGGGACTTCAGCGCCGACACCGTGGTGCGCGATTCCACGGTGTCGCTCAGCGTTTCGCGCAGCAGCGAGCCCGACTACATCGCCGAAGGCGTGGGCGTGGACGTTTCGCACGAGGTCTTCGGCGGCATGACCACCATCAGCCTGGGCACCACGCGCAGCCGCGACCTGGTGGGCAAGAAGGGCGAGCAGGGCTGGATCGACCAGGCCAGCCACTGGCAATACCGCGCCGGCGTGACGCAGATCCTCACGCCGCGCTGGCTGGTGAGCGTGAACGCCGAGGCCGTGGCCGACAGCGGCTACCTCGGCAGCCCCTACCGCGCCGCGCGCGTGTTCGGCGCCGCCGTGCCCGAGCGCAACCCGCGCACGCGCAGCAGCCGCGCCGTGAAGCTTCGCAGCCTCTACGACATGGGCGAGCTCGTCGCCGGCAGTTCGCTGCGTGCGGAGTACCGCCGCTTCTGGGACAACTGGGACATCAGCGCCAGCACCACCGAAGTGGGCTGGGCCCAGCACGTGGCGCGCGGCTGGCTGGTGGACGCCTCGTTCCGCTGGTACTCGCAAGGCAAGGCGCTTTTCTACAGCGACAACGCGCAGGCCGAGACCGTCTACGTCTCGCGCAACCGCCAGCTCAGCACCTTCAAGAGCACGGCCCTGGGCCTGCGTGCCAGCTACACCTGGCCCGGCCTGCCGCCGGGTTACGACGTGAAGTTCATCGGCGCCTACGAGCGCAAAAGCTTCAAGTTCGCCGATTTCACCGACCTGCGCAACGGCCAGCCGTATGCCTACAGCGCCAACGTGCTGCAGCTGACCGTGCAAGCCACCTTCTGAGAAAGACGCCCGCCATGACCCCGCGCCTGCTCTCCCTGCTGGCCCTGCTGTGGGCCGGTGCGCTCGGCCTCGTCTTCGCGCTGGTGGCGGCGCTGCCGGCGCTGGCCCAGGGCAACGTGCCTGCCGCGGCCGAAGCAGCCTCGGCGCCGGCCGCTGCTGCCTCAGCCCCGATCCCCACGCCTGCGGCGCTGGACACCCGCGTGCAGCAGCTCAAGGCCGACATCATCCGCCTGAACCGCGACCTGCTGGTGCTGGAGGAAGAACTGCTCTTCCCCGCTGGCACGCAGGTGGCGCTGTTCGTGAGCATGGACGTGGGCAAGCTCTTCGAACTGGAATCGGTGCAGATCAAGCTCGACGACAAGCTGGTCGCCACGCACCTCTACACCCCGCTGGAAGTGCAGGCCCTGCACCGCGGCGGCGTGCAGCGCGTCTTCGTGGGCAACCTGCGCGGCGGCAAACACCGCGTCGATGCCTTCTTCACCGGCCGCGGCCCGCACGAGCGCGACTACAAACGCGCCACCACGCTGGAGTTCGAGAAGGGCACCGAGCCGCGCTACATCGAGCTGCGCATCAAGGACACGCAGGCCAAGCTGCAGCCCGAGTTCGAGGTGAAAGTCTGGTGAACAGGCTCCCCCCCGAAGCGACTGCGTCGCTCCCCCCAGGGGGGCACCGCCAGCGGCCCGGCAAAGCCGGCTCCGCGGCGGTCGCTTGATTGGCCTTTTGCTCGCGGCCGGTGTTTGCACCGCCGCGGCGCAGACGCCCGTGCCCGGCGCGCCGCAGGTGATCACGGCGCCGCATTACGGCGACACGCTCTTCCACTTCTACCAAGGGCGCAGCTTCGCGGCGATCACGGGGCTGATGGTCTCGCAGCACTTCAAGCGCGTGAGCCCGCACGACGACGAAGCTGAGGTGCTGCGCGGCGGCCTGCTGCTGGGCTACGGCCTGCACGACGAGGCCGAGGCCGTGTTCGCGCGCCTCATCGAGCGCCAGGCGCCGCCCGAGGTGCAGAACCGCGCCTGGTTCTACTTGGCCAAGCTGCGTCACCAGCGTGGCTTGCCCGAAGCATCGGCCCTGGCACTCTCTCGCGTGGCCGGCCGGCTGCCCGGCACGCTGGAAGAAGACCACCAGCTGCTGCGTGCACAGCTGCTGCTGGATGCGCGCGACTACCGCGCAGCCGCCGCCGTGCTGCGCGCGCTGCAGCCCGAAGCACCTAAGAAAGACGCCCCGCCGCCCAGCACCGCGCTGCTCTATGCGCGCTTCAACCTGGGCGTGGCGCTGGTGAAGGCCGGCGACGAAACCGAAGGCCAGGCCCTGCTGGACAGCGTGGGCCAGACCCCCGGCCCCGACGAAGAAGTGCGCAGCCTGCGCGACCGCGCCAACGTCGCGCTGGGCTTCGCGGCGCTGTCGGCCAAGAAGCCGCGCGATGCACGCGCCGTGCTGCAGCGTGTGCGCCTGCAGGGCCCGCAATCGAACAAGGCGCTGCTGGGTTTCGGCTGGGCTGCGGCGGAATTGAAAGACCCGCAACTGGCGCTGGCCCCGTGGACCGAACTCGCCGGCCGCGGCGCGCAAGGCGGTGCCGACGCCGCCGTGCTGGAAGCGCGCATCGCGCTGCCCTATGCGATGGCCGAGCTGCGCGCCTACCAGAGCGCGCTGCAGGGCTACCGCCAGGCGGCGCAGGGTTTCGAAGACGAACAGCGTGCGCTCACCGAAAGCATCGCCGCGGTGCGCGGCGGTGAGTTCGTGAAGCGCCTGCTGGAGGCCAACCCCGAGGGCAGCGCGCCGGGCCTGGGCGTTTCGCCCGGCATCGGCCAGCTACCGCCGCTGCCGCACGCCGCCCACCTGGCGCCGCTGCTCGCCGGCCACGGCTTCCAAGAGGCCTTCAAGCAGCTGCGCGACCTGCATTTCCTGCAGCACAACGTGCAGCAGTGGCAGAACAAGCTGGGCACCTACGCCGACATGCTGGACAACCGCCGCCGCGCTTTCGAGGCGCGCCTGCCCGCCGCGCGCAACAGCCGCGGCGCGGCCGAGCTGGCAGAGCTGGCCGAACGCCGCAACGCGCTGGTGGCCGAACTGGCCCGCACGCAGGCCGAAGGTGACGTGGCAGCCTTCGCCAACCCGGCCGAGCAGGCGATGCAGCAGCGCATCGAACGCAGCCGCAGTACGCTGAAGGCCGCCGAAGGCAGCGAAGTGATGGACGCCGCCGCGCTGGCCGAAGCCGCCGAGCGCCTGCGCCGCGCTGCCGGCGCGCTGCAGTGGCAGCTCTCGCAAACCTATTCAGAGCGCCGCTGGGAAGCCACCAAGGCCCTGCGCGGCGCCGAGGCCACGCTGGCCGAGGCGCGTGAGCGCGAAGCCGCGCTGGTGCGCGCGCAGCAGGAAGAGCCGGCGCGCCACGCGCTGTTCGCCGAACGCATCGCACAGCTGTCGGCGCGCATCGCGGCCATGCAGCCGCAGCTGGCCGGCGCGGCGCAGCTGGCGCAGGCGCGACTGCAGGACATCGCCGTGGCCGAGCTGCAAGCGCAGCAAGAGCGCCTGGGTGTCTACGCCGCGCAGGCGCGGCTGGCCATCGCGCAGATCCACGACCAGGCGCAGTTCGCGCGCCGCACCGACACCGCCGCGCCCGCCGCAGAAAGCAACGCGCGATGAAGCGCCCGCCCGACTCACCGTTTGCGCTGGCCGCCACGGCCACCGCCGCCGCGCTGCTGCTGGCCGCCTGCGCCGGGCCGAAGACCCTGCCGGGCGACAACCAGCCCACGCTGGCCAGCCTGTCGCAGCGCCAGATCAAGGTGGCGCCCGACAACCTGCCGGTGCTGGCCGAAGAACAGACCATCGCCGCCTACCGCGATTTCCTGGCCACCACGCCGCAGCCGGCGCAGGCCCCGCAGCGCGCCGAAGCGCTGCGCCGCCTGGGCGACCTGGAGATGGACCGCGCCGACCGCGTGGCAGCGGACAGCACGGCCGCCGCCGGCGCCGAGCCCGACTACAAGGCCGCAGTGGCGCGCTACGAAGAGTTCCTCAAGCTCTATCCGCAAGACCCGGGCAACCACCGCGTGCTCTACCAGCTGGCGCGCGCGCAAGAGCAAGGCGGCGGGCTGGAGGCGGCTCTCGCCACGCTGACCAAACTCGTCACCACCTACCCCGGCACCGTGCACGCCGAAGAAGCGCAGTTCCGCCGCGGCGAGCTGCTCTTTGCCATGCGCAACTACGCGCTGGCCGAAACCGCCTACGCCGCCGTGCTGCAAGCCGGGCCGGGCACGGCCTTCCAAGAGCGCGCGCTCTACATGCAGGGCTGGTCGCTCTTCAAGCAGGGCAAGGCCGAAGAGGCGCTCAAGCCTTTCTTCGGCGTGCTCGACCTCAAGCTCGGCGGCCTCAAGGGCCTGATGCAGGACGAAGCCGAGCTCGCCGCCATCCCCCAGCTGACACGCGCCGACCGCGAACTCGTGGAAGACAGCTTCCGCGTGATGGGCATCAGCCTGGCCAGCCTGCAGGGCGCCGAGAGCGTGAGGCGCTACATCGACAGCCCCGTGCGCGAGGCCTACCAGTTCCGCGTGTACGGCGCCCTGGGCGAGCTGTACTCGAAGCAGGAACGCATCAAGGACGCTGCCGACACCTACGCGCTCTTCGTGCGCCGCCAGCCGCTGCACGTGCAGGCGCCGCTGCTGCAGGCGCGCGTGATCGAGCTGTACGAGGCCAACGGCTTCGACACCTTGGCGCTGCAGGCCAAGAAAGACCACGTGCGCCGCTACGGCGCCGAAGGCGAAGGCGCCGAGTTCCGCCGCGCCAATCCCACGGGCTGGCAACGTGTGCAGCCGCTGGTGCAGACGCACCTCACGCAATTGGCGCGCCACCACCACGCGCTGGCGCAGCGCACACGTGCCCCGGCCGATGTGCAAGAGGCGGTGCGCTGGTACCGCACGCTGCTGACGTCATTCCCGCAGAGCGCAGAAGCGCCGGCGCAGCGTTTCCTGCTCGCCGAATTGCTGTACGAAGACCGCCAATGGGCCGCCGCGGCCGACGAGTATCAAACCGTCGCCTACCGCCACGCCAACCACCCGCGTGGCGCCGATGCCGGTTACTCGGCGCTGCTGGCCTATGCCGAGCAGGAGAAGGCCGCGGCCGACAAGCCCGCTCGCGAAGCGCTGCAGCGCGCCTCGGTGGCCAGCGCGCTGCGTTTTGCGCAGGCCTACCGCGCCGATGCACGCGGCGGCCCGGTGCTCACGCGTGCCGCCGAGCAGCTCTTTGCGCTGAACGACACCGCAGCAGCAGCCGGCGTGGCACGCCAGGCGCTGGCGCTGCAGCCACCACCGGCCGAAGCGCAACGCCGCACGGCCTGGACCGTGATCGCCCACCACGCCTTCGAACAAGGCCGGCATGCCGAGGCCGAAGCGGCTTATGGCGAAGTGCTGGCGCTCTCGCCCGCTGGCACGCCGGGCCGCAACGAGGCCGCCGAGCGCCTGGCCGCCAGCATCTACAAGCAGGGCGAAGCCGCGCGCAGCGGCGGCGACGCCCGCGCGGCCGTGGGCCACTTCGAACGTGTGGCGGCCTTGGGCGCCAGCACGGGCCGGCTGCTGGCCGCCACCTCGGCGGTGCGCGCCAGCGCGCAGTTCGACGTGGCCGCTGCGCTCATCCAGCTGAAAGACTGGCCGCGGGCCGCCACGGCGCTGGAGAACTTCCGCCGCGAACAACCCGGCCACCCGCTACAAGCCGAGGTGGCGCCGCGCCTGGCACTGGCCTACCTGGAACAGCAGCGCCACAGCCTGGCCGCGGCCGAATTCGAGAAGGTCAGCGCCGCCAGCACCGAGCCCGAACTCGCACGCGGCGCGCTGTGGCAGGCTGCTGAGCTGCACGAGAAGGCCGCGCGCGAAGCACCTCCACCCGCGCCCGTAGCGGCCGTGGCCCCAGCCCGCAAGCCGGTGGCTCGCAAGCCCGCACCCGCGCCCCTGCCGAAACGCAACACACGTGCGGCCCCGGCCACACCCGTGGAGCCGCCGCTGGCCGGCAGCACCCCGCTGCTGAGCACGGCGCTGAAGGCCTACGAGAACTACCTGCAGCGCCACCCGCTGCCGCTGGAAACCGCGGTGGAAGCGCGCTGGCGCATCGCCGAGCTGCTGCGCGCCGACCAGCAGCCCGCGCGCGCCCTGGCCTGGCAACGCCGCGTGCAGGAAGCCGACGCCAACGCCGGCGAAGCGCGCACCGCACGCACGCGCACGCTGGGCGGCCAGGCCACGCTGGCCCTGGCCGAGCCGGTGCGCGCCGCCTACCAGCAGGTGGCGCTGGTGGAGCCGCTGGCGCAGCAACTGAAGCTGAAGAAGGCGCGGCTGGAAGAGACGCTGCGCGCCTACGCCGCGGCCAGCGAGGTGGGCATCGCCGAGGTGACCACCGCCGCCACCTTCCACACCGCCAGCCTCTATCAAGACTTCGGCAAGGCCATGCTCGATTCGGCGCGGCCCAAGAAGCTGAAGAAGGACGAGCTCGAGCAGTACAACGTGATGCTGGAAGAGCAGGCCTTTCCTTTTGAGGAGAAAGCCATCGAGCTCTACGAGACCAACGCGCGCCGCACCACGCAAGGCCTGTACGACCGCTGGGTGCAGGCCAGCCTGGCCGCGCTGGCGAAGTTGAAGCCGGTGCGCTACGCCAAAGCCGAGCGCCTCGACCCGGCCGTGCCCGTGGCCTTGCAGAACGACCTGCCCGCCGTGCAGGCGGCGCTGGCGCCGCTGCAAGGCCTGGCGCGTGCGCCGCTGCTGAACCAGCAGGGTTTGCTGCAGCGCCAGCAGGGCCGTTTCGACGACGCCAAGCAGTCGTATGAAGACGCCATCGCCGCCGACAAGGACGCACTGGCCCCGGTGTTCAACCTCGCCATCCTGCACGACCTCTACCTCGGCGACGCGGCCCGCGCGCAGGCGCTCTACCAGCGCTGCCTGGAGCTGGCCCCGGCCGAAGCGCCCGTGCTCAACCGCTGGCTGGCCGAGCTGAAAGCACGCAAGCCCGCCAAGCTGGCGGCAGCACCGGCCGCGGCCACCGCTGCCCCCAACACCGCCACAACCACCTCCAGCGCCCAGGAGACCCGATGAAAACCATCCTGAGCTTCACCACGGCCTGCCTGATCGCCGGCAGCGCCCTCGCGCAAGACCGCGCCGACATCGACCGCACGCAGATCATCGGCAACCGCGAGCTGCCCAAGGTGCTGTACATCGTGCCGTGGAAAAAACCGCTGCCCGGCACGCTCAGCGGCCGCCCCGTGCAGAGCGTGCTCGACGAAGCACTGGCGCCCGTGGACCGCGAGGTCTTCCGCCGCGAGGTGATCTACAGCGCGCAACTGCGCGCACAGCCTGCCGCCACGCCAGCGACAGCCACTCCCGTTCCCACCCCTTCCCCTGCCAACACCCCCGCCCCTGCCGGAGCCCCCCGATGAACACCTTCAACACCGTCGTCAAGTTCTTCGTCGACTGCGGCCCCTTCCTCTATCCCAGCTTGACGATGATGACCATCGGCCTGGCGATTGCGATTGAACGGTTTGTCTTCCTGCGCCGCGCGCGCAGCGAGAACCGCAAGCTCTGGGACCAGCTGTTGCCCACGCTGCAGGCCGGCAAGTTCAAGGAAGCCGCGGGCATGGTGGCCAACAGCGAGGCCGCCATCGGCAAGATCGTCTCGCACGGCCTGGCGCGCATGGCCAGCGCGCGCCGCCGCGAGGACATCGACCACGCCATGGAAGAAGGCATGATGGAAATCGTGCCGCGCCTGGAGAAGCGCACGCACTACATCGCCACCTTCGCCAACACCATCACCCTGGTGGGCCTGCTGGGCACCATCATCGGCCTGATCAAGGGCTTCACGGCGGTGGCGCAGGTGAACCCGGCCGAGAAGGCCGAGCTGCTCAGCGCCTCGATCTCGGTCGCGATGAACAACACGGCGTTTGCGCTGATGGTGGCCATCCCCTTCCTGCTGATCCACGCTTTCCTGCAGGCCCGCGCCAGCGAGATCGTCGACAGCCTGGAGGCCGCCAAGATCACCTTCCTGAATCTGGTGCAGCGCCTGGCCGGTGAGCAGCCGCGCGACCAGCGCAGCACCGCCGGCCTGGCCGACTGAGCAGGCAGCAACGCCATGAGAACGCGCCGCTTGCGCAAGGAAGTGCCGCACCTGGAGATCACGGCCTTCATCAACCTGATCGTCGTGCTGGTGCCCTTCCTGCTGTCCACCGCCGTCTTCACGCGGCTGGCGGTGATGGACCTGCAGCTGCCGGCGCAACAGTCGGCGGTGGACCAGTTGAAGGTCGAGAACCTGCAGCTCGAAATCGTCATCCGCAAAGATGCGCTGGAGGTGGGCGACCGTGTCGGCGGCCTCATCCAGCGCATCGAAGCCAAGGCGGCAACGACCAGCGCGCCAGGGGTGCTTGAGCACGACGTGAAAGCCTTGCAGCAGCTGATGGTGATGGTGAAAGGCAAGTTCCCCGCGCAGCGTGAAGCCACGCTGCTGGCCGAGCCCGACACCAGCTACGACCAGCTGGTGCAGGTGATGGACGCCGTGCGCGGCACCGTCACGCCTCAGGGCAAGCTGCTGGTGCGGGCCGAACTCTTCCCGAACATCTCGGTGGGCGATGCACCCGTGCGCGGAGCCGCCGCGAACGCCGCCAACCCGCCGAAAGGCCGCAGCTGATGGCCACGCTCTCGCCGCTGCAAAAGCGCGCCCAGCGCAAGGCGCGCAACAGCACCGCCATGGACATGAACCTGGTGGCGCTGATCGACGTCTTCACCATCCTCATCTTCTTCCTGCTCAGCAGCGCCACCGGCGTGGAAACGCTGGTCAGCCCCAAGGCGGTGGAGCTGCCTTTGGCCAACAGCATCCAGGCGCCGAAAGACACCGTGGTGCTGGTGGTGGCGGGTGACGAGATCCTCGCCGACGGGCGCCGCGTGGCGCTGGTCAGCGAGGCCCTGGCGAGCAAGGACGACCTCATCCCGGGCCTGAAGGCCGAGCTCGACGTGCTGGCCAGCCGCCAGGCCGTGCGCGCCGAGAACCGCGAACGCCAGGCCACCGAGGGGCAGGCCGTCACCATCATGGCCGACAAGACCGTGCCCTACCAGTTGCTGCGCAAGGTGATGGCCACCTGCGCCAGCGCGAACTTCAGCGACGTGTCCTTCGCGGTGCGTCAGCGCGTGGAGGGGTGATGACGAGCTTCGCACTCCCTGCCGCCCCGCACCCGGCGCTGCCGCCGGGCGCGCTGGCCGCGCTGGAACAGTTGCAGCGCGTCAAGGCCGCGGCCATGCTGCCCTGGGCGGTGTCGGCCGCCGACGAGCAGCGTTTCCGGCGCATCCTGCGCACGCTCTTCGCGCTGGTGCTGCTGCTGGCCATCGCGCTGCCCTTCGTGCCGCTGCGCACGCCCGAACGCACGGCCGCGCCCGCACTGCCGCCGCCCATGGCCAAGCTGCTGCTGGAGCGGCCGGTGGCGCCGCCCGCCCCGCCGCCCCCGGCCGTGAAGCGCGAAGCCACCGAAGTGGCCGAGGCCCCCAAACCCGAGGCGCCGAAAGAAGCCGCGGCCAAGCCCGCCCCGCCAGTGCCGCCCAAGAAGGGCGCGCCGGTACCCGAAGCGCGCCAGCCCATCGAAGGCAAACCGCCTGGCGAAGTGGCTTTGGACAACGCCCGCCGCAAGGCCAGCGGCGTGGGCCTGCTGGCGATGAAAAGCGAACTCGCCGAATTGAGCGGCGCACCGGCCGCGGTGCAGCTCAAGCAGGACATCAAGCCCGGCCCCGGCGTGGGCACCGGTGTCGGCGTGGGTGTGGGCGCGGGCCGCGACCCCGGCGTGCCGGTGCGCGCGCTGATTACCAGCAACGCCACCAACGGCAGCGGCGGCATCAACACCGCGGCCTACAGCCGCGACACTGGCGGCGGCGGCCTGGCCGGCCGTGCCACCACGCTGGTGGAAGGTGTGGCCGGCGGTGGCGGCGGTGGTGGCCCCGGCGGTGGCGGCGCACGCGATGGCAAGGGCACGGGCAGCCAGGTCGGCGGTGGTGGCGGCAGTGGCAAGGGCGGCACCCTCACCAAGGGCAGCAGCGGCAAGGCCACGCGCAGCATCGAGGACATCAAGCTCGTCTTCGAGCGCAACAAGGGCGCCATCTACGCCATCTACAACCGCGCCCTGCGCGACGACCCGGCGCTGCAGGGCAAGGTGGTGCTGGAGCTGAAGATCGCGCCCAGCGGCGCGGTGGAAGGCCTGCGCATCGTCAGCAGCGAGCTGAAGGCCGAAGAGCTGGAGAAGAAGCTGCTGGCGCGCATCCGCCAGTTCGATTTCGGCGCGAAGGATGTCGACCTGATGGTCGTCACCTGGCCGGTGGACTTCCTGCCGTCCTGAACCCGGCCGCGCCGGGCCTCGGGACCCGGCGCACGCCCGCTCAGCGTTTGGCGCTGGCGCTGGGGAAGCGGTAGTGGTCGCGCTGCAGCACGGCGGCCACGGCCATCACGTCTTCAGGAAACAGGCCGAGCTTCAGCTCGGTGCTGCACATCTCCACCATGCTCAGCAGCGCCGCAGGCCGGCTGATGCGGCCCTGCGGCCGGTAGATGGCCGAGCCGTCACCGCCCACCTTGCGCGCGTGGCAGGCCGAGCAGGCGTTTTCGCGGATCAGCTTCTCGCCCAGCGCGAGGTCGGCCTCGGGCCAGGTGTGCAGGGGCGCTTGTGCCGCGGCTGCGCTGGCCAGCAGGGCGAGTGCGCCCGCAAACGCAACCAGCCGCACGTGGCGGAACCGTGACGAACCCGCGTGGGCGGGCGAGGGGTGGGCCATGGCGTGAACTCCAGCTGTGTCTCGCCACTGTAGCGGCGCCTTCACGCCGCTGGCGGCGGCGTGCCTCACTGGATTAAGCCGCTGGGGGTGGGGTGGCAGCGTTCTTCGCCGCCATCGCATCGCGCAGCTTCTTCAGCCGCTCGCGCGGGTCTTCCTTGCTCACCTGCTCGCTGAGCTTCATCTCGGCGATGAAGCGGCTGGGCACGGCCTGCACGGTCTCGCGGCCTTTCTTGCGGCGGCGCAGCGTGCTCACCACCAGCGTGCTGCGCGCGCGCGTGATGCCCACGTACATCAGCCGGCGCTCTTCTTCCAGGCGCTCGGGCGTCATCGCTTCGGCGCCCTCACTGCCGCTCTGGAAAGGCAGCAGCCCCTCGTTCACGCCCACCAGCACCACGTGCGGCCACTCCAGGCCCTTGCTGGCGTGCAGGGTGGAGAGCGTCACCACGTCCTGGTCGCCTTCGCGTTCGGCCAGGCTGATGATCACCGCGATGGTCTGCGCCACCTGCAGCACGGTCTGGCGCTCGGTCTCGAAGGTGGCGCCGGCTTCCTGGTTGATCTGCCCGCCGCAGCGTTTGGCGATCCAGTCGACGAAATCCAGCACGTTGCCCCAGCGCGAGGCGGCGAGCTTCTCGCTGTCTTCGCCGTCGAAGAGATGCTGCTCGTACTGGATGTCCTTCAGCCAGCCCATCAGCAGCGCCTTGGCTTCCTCGGCGCCTTGCGTGTGGCGCGCGCGGTGCTCCAGGTCGCTGATCTCACGGCCGAACTGCTGCAGCGTCTCCACAGCCTTGCCCTTGAGCACGGTGTTCAGGCTGGGCGAGAACAGCGCTTCGAAGAGGCTGATCTTCCACTTCGACGCGAACTCGCCCAGGGCTGCCAGCGTGGTGTGCCCGATGCCGCGTTTGGGCGTGGTGGCCGCGCGCAGGAAGGCCGGGTCGTCGTCCTGGTTCACCAGCAGGCGCAGCCAGGCGCAGAGGTCCTTGATCTCGGCGCGGTCGAAGTAGCTCTGGCCGCCACTCACTTTGTAGGGTATCTGCGCCGCGCGCAGCTTCTGCTCGAACACCCGCGCCTGGTGGTTGGCGCGGTAGAGGATGGCGAAGTCAGAGAACTTGTTGCGGCCGTCGTTGCTGCGCAGCGACTGGATGCGCGAGACCGCACGCTCGGCCTCGTGCTCTTCGCTGTCGTTCTCTTGCAGGCGCACGGGTTCACCGTCGCCGAACTCGCTCCAAAGCTTCTTCTCGAAGATCTTGGGGTTCTTCGCGATCACCGCGTTGGCCGCGCGCAGGATGTGCCCGGTGCTGCGGTAGTTCTGCTCCAGCGGTATCACCTTGAGCTGCGGAAAGTCTTGCGGCAGCTTTTTCAGGTTCTCGATGGTCGCGCCGCGCCAGCCGTAGATGCTCTGGTCGTCGTCGCCCACGGCGGTGAACATCGCACGCTCACCCACCAGGGCCTTGAGCAGCGCGTACTGCACGGCGTTGGTGTCCTGGTACTCGTCGACCAGCACGTGGCGGAAGGTGGCCTGCCACTTGGCGCGCGCTTCAGCGTCGCGCTGCAGCAGCGCCAGCGGCAGCGTGATGAGGTCGTCAAAGTCCACCGCCTGGAAGGCCGCCAGCCGCTCCTGGTACAGGCGCATCACGCGCGCGGCCACCTGCTCGTCGGCCGTGGTGGCGGCGGCCTCGGCCGCGTCGGCATTCAGGCCCTGGTTCTTCCACAGGCTGATGGCCCACTGCCAGCGGCGCGCCAGCGCCGCGTCGGTGGTGCCGCCGGCTTCGCGCATCACGCCCAGCACGTCGTCGCTGTCGAGGATGCTGAAGTTGGCCTTCAGCCCGATGCGCGTGCCATCGGTGCGCAGCATCCGCACCCCCAGCGAGTGGAAGGTGCTCACCGCCAGCTCACGCGCGGCCTTGCCGCCGATGAGCTGCTTGGCGCGCTCGCGCATCTCGGCCGCGGCCTTGTTGGTGAAGGTGATGGCGGCGATCTGTTTCGCGTCCAGCCCGCTGCCCAGCAGCCGCGCGATCTTGTGCACGATCACGCGCGTCTTGCCCGAACCCGCGCCGGCCAGCACCAGGCAGGGCCCGTGCAGGTGGTGCACCGCCTCCATCTGGGCGTTGTTCAGCGAAGCCGGGGCCGGGGCGTTCATGAGGGGCGCGATGATAGCCAGCGCCCCCCGGCGCCGCGCTGACGCCGGCTGCGCTGCGAGCCTAGGCCATGAAGCCCAGGTTGCGTTTGCTCGCGTCGAAGTTGTTGAGGTTCGGGAAGATGTCGAGCAGCGTGCTGTCGCTCACGCCGAACCAGCGGCCCAGCGTGGCGCCCAGCTGGTCCACCGACACCTCGGGCAGCAGCGAGCCGTTGCCGAGCTGGTCGCTGCTGCTGTCGAAGTTGTTGTTGTTGCCGTTTTTCACGCCCAGCGTCGGCAGGCGGCCGTAGACATCACCGCCGCGCACCGCGCCGCCCATCACGAAATGGTGGCTGCCCCAGCCGTGGTCGGTGCCATCGCCGTTGCTGGTGAAGGTGCGTCCGAAGTCGCTGGCCGTGAACAGCGTGACGTTGTTGCGGGCGTTCAGCGCCCCCAGCGCGCCGTCGAAATAGGTGAGCGCCTGGCTCAGCCGCGCCATCAGGTCGGCGTGGTTGCGGTTCTGCAGGTCGTGCGTGTCGAAGCCGCCCATGCTCACGAAAAACACCTGGCGGCGCGCGCCCGTGGCGCCCGAGATGCCAGCGTCGATCAAACGCGCCACCACCTGCAGTTGCTGGGCCAGGCCGTTGGCCGTTTGCTGGCCGGTCAGCGGGTTCAGGTAACGCAGCTTGGGGTCGTTGGCCACGTTGTAGGCGCCCGTGGCCGGGGCGGTGCCGAAGGCGGCGTCGCTGGGCGGGCGCAAGGCCGTGCGCAGCGTGGTCTCGGCGTCGATGCTGCGCTGGCTGATGCCGGCCAGATCACGCTCGAAAACATGGTTGCCACGCGCGGTGGACGCGATGCGCTGCAGCGCATTGGCCACATCGGTGCTGCCGTAGACGCGGCCGTTGCTGTCGGCGCCCATGCGGATGGCGCCGTTGGTGCTGACCTGGTACTGCTGCACCGTCTGCCCCGCCAGCCACACCGCGTTGCCGCTGGCCGAGATGCTGGTGAAGACCGTGCGCGTGTTCATCGCCGCCAGGGCATCACCCATCCGCCCGCCCCAGCCGCGCGTGGCGCCTTCGGCGGCCAAAGCCTGCCAGGTGTTCTGCTGGTCGTTGTGCGAGAACAGGCTGGCCGGCTTGGGGTGCGTGCTCTGGCCGTACTGCGCCTTGGTGGTGGGGCGGATCAGCGGGCCCACGTTGGGCACGATGGCCAGGCGGCGGTCGGTGTCGAAGAGCTGCTGAACACCGCCCATCAGCGGGTGCAGGGCCAGCGTGCGGCCGGTGTTCAGGCCGTTGGCGTTCAGCGGGTTCAGCGCCAGCACACCGCCCAGGCGCGCGGGCGAGCCCAGGGCCGCGCCGCCGTTCGGCAGCACCCCGGGCGCCAGCAGCGCGATGGAGTCGGGCGCCTGGTTGCGGGTGGCGCTGTAGGCCTGCCAGCTGGTTCCTGGGGTAGGGGCCCCCAGGCCGTTCTGCCCTTCGGTGGGCAGCACCATGTTGAAGCTGTCGTTGCCGCCGAAAAGGAAGAGGCAGACGACGGCCTTGTAGTCGGGCGCGGTCTGCGCCGCGGCCGAGCCGGCGGCCAGCAGGTTCAGCGCCATCGGGGCACCGGCCCCGGCCAGCGCGCCCAGGGCGCCGGCGTGTTGCAAGAAAAGGCGGCGGGTGGCGTTCATCTGTCAGTCCTCCGCGCTCAGCGCTGAACCTGGAATTCGGGGGCGGCCAGCACCAGCAGCACGGCCGCGTTGACGCGGTTGCGGCGCGCGGTGTCGATGGCCGCCTGGTTGGTGCCGCCGGTGTTCAGCGCCGGGATGGCGATGCTGCCCACCGCGGTGGCGATCTCGGCCTTCAGCGCGGCGCCGGCCTGGCCCCAGGTGAGCTTCTCGGCCACACGCTCCACCAGCGCGGCGGGGTCGCCGGCCAGCGCCAGCTCGGCCGTGAAATCGGGGCGGATGTCGCGCCGGTTCAGCGCCACGCCGTTCACCGTGCCGTTGTTCTGGCCCACGCCGCTGGCCACGTTGTCGCGCATGAAGTTCACCCACGCGGCCACGCTGGTTTCGTGGGCGATCTGCAGCTCGGGCGCCACCAGGCTGGCGGTGGCCGAGGCGGTGCCCGGCGCCACATAACCCGGGCGGTAGAAATTGAAGACCGAGGGCGAACGCATGGGCGTCTGGCCCAGCGAGGTGGCGGGGTTGTCGGTGTTGCCCATGCGCCAGCTGCCGGTGTCGCTGCTGTGCGGAAAGGCGCGCAGGTAGGCCGCCATCTTCAGCACCGGCTCGCGCACCTTGCCGGAGCTGTCGTTCACCACGCGGGCCTCGGGGTGCATCAGCACCGCCTTCACCACGGCCTTCATGTCGCCGCGCACGCCGCTGCCGTTGTTGGCGAAAGCCTGCGCCACGGCCCGCACATAGGCCGGGCTCGGGTTGCTGGTCACCAGGCGCTGGATGAGCTGGCGGCCGATGAAGGGGCCGACGTTGGCGTGGTTGGCCAGCGTGTCCAGCGCCGTCTTCAGGCTGGCGGCGGGGTCGCTCTGCGCCTGCGCCGCGATGGTGGTGCCGAGGAAAGTCTTGGCCTCGGTGCTGTGGTACTGCGGGTAGCCCAGCATGGGCTTGAAGCTGCGGTCGGGGTCGCTGTTGCCATTGGCCGTGCCGTTGGAGAAACAGCCGTTGTCGGGCCAGTCGGGGCAGGCCCAGCTCCAGCCGGTGAAGACCTTGGCCATGCCGCTGATGTCGGCCGGCGTGTAGGTGTCGATGGGGGCCCCGGCACTGGTGCGCGGCGTGCCGTCGTCGTTCAGCTCCACCAGGCCCAGGCTGAAGAGCTGCATCACCTCACGCGCGTAGTTCTCGTCGGGCACGCGGCCGCTGCGCGGGTCGGCCTTCTGGTTGCGCAGGTGCGAGAGGTACACGCCCATCATCGGGTGGCGCGACACCGTCTCCAGCAGGCTGCGGTAGGTGCCCAGACCCTCGTCGCCCAGCATGTCCATCCAGGCCGCCACGGCGCGCGGGTTCTGGCCCACGGTGCCGTCGACGAGGCTGATGACGAAGATCTGCGACAGCGCGTAGGCCACGCGCTGGCGCAGCTGGTCGTCGCCGGTGACGGCCTGTTTCCAGAAGCTCTCGAAAACCTGGTCCTGCCCGGCCGCGGCGGTGGGCGTCACGGCCTTGAGGGCGGCGTCGGCGGCATCCCAGTAAGGGCGGTGCGGGCGTGTGGCGGGGCGCGCCAGCTGCTCGTCGATCCAGGCGGCGTAGCCCACGCTCATCAGGCGCTCGATGCTGGTGTCGGTGGCGCCGAAGCTGGCTTGCGCCAGGAAGCGCGCGGCCTCGGCACGCGTGGCGGGTTTTTCCACCGCAGGCGCGGGCGGCGGGGCCGGTGCGGCCACGGGCGGCGGCGCGGGCGCGGCGCCATCGGCAGCGCCCCCCCCACCACCGCAGGCGCTCATCAAGGCGCTCAGGGCGAGCAAGGCGAAGGCGCGATGCGGTATGGGCTGGGTCATGGTTCGGGCGCCAGGCGCAGGCGGGTTGGAAGGGGCGGCGCGGCCTGGGCCACCCCGGTGTCGCGGATTCTGGGCGGCACGGCGCAGCCCTGGGTGTCAACTCCTGGGCAAACGGCGCAGCACTTACCGACTGAATCGTTTGTGACGACAAGCGCGGCCGGTCTGCAGAAAAGCGCGCAAGTCGCCCTGCAG
The DNA here is from genome assembly GCA_963788035.1 of uncultured beta proteobacterium. Lineage (GTDB taxonomy): Bacteria > Pseudomonadota > Gammaproteobacteria > Burkholderiales > Burkholderiaceae_C > Rubrivivax. The sequence continues at coordinate 237,966 of CAWBFC010000003.1, read as the reverse complement.
TTGCCCCTGCAATTGCCCCTTCAGTTCCGCGTTCGCGCGACCGAAAAAAATGAGCTCGGTCACAAATCATTGTCCAAGACAAAAGGTCAGCGCCAGGCACAAGGCCCGAAGCGCCCCGCAGCTGAAAAAGGATCCGCAGTGCAAAGTTTTCACAACCTCAATCTGGCCACGCGCCTGGCCGTCGTCTTCGGCGCCATCATCACCATCTTCGTCGCTGCGGTGGCCGTGGCCCTGTTCAACACCGCCAAGCTGGCCGAGGCCGAGCGCTGGAACACGCACACGCACAAAGTGCTGAAGCTGGGTCAGGAGAACCTGACCGCCATGGTGAACATGGAAACCGGCGTGCGCGGCTTCCTGCTGGCCGGTAACGACGCGTTCCTGGAGCCTTGGATCAAAGGACAGGCCGACTTCGAAACCACCTGGAAGGAAGCCAAGGGACTGACCGCCGATAACCCGGCGCAGCAGAAGCGGCTCGACAGCATGAAAACCCGGCGCGACGAATTCGTGGCCGTGGGTGACTCGCTGATCAAGGCCCGCCGCGCGGTGAACCCGGGCGACGGCAGCATGGACGTTTTCATCACCGAGTTCGCCAAAGGCCGCGACAAGGCCGCGATGGACAGCTACCGCGCGCTGGAGAAGGAGTTCTACGACACCGAGGCCGCGCTGCTGGCGGTGCGCGCCAAGGACGCCGAGGACGCCCGCAGCACGATGAAGCTGACGCTGCAGGGCGGCCTGGTGCTTGCGCTGCTGGTGGCCGGCGGCCTGGGCCTGGCGCTGACGCGCTCGGTGCTGGGCCAGCTGGGCGGCGAGCCGGCCCAGGCCGCGGGCGTGGCCAAGGCCATTGCCGAGGGCGACCTGGCCACCGCGGTGCGCGTGAAGCACGGCGACACCACCAGCCTGATGGCGCGCATGGCCGTGATGCAGCGCGACCTCGCCCGCGTGGTGGGCGATGTGCGCCGCAACGCCGAAAGCGTGGCCACCGCCAGCGCGCAGATCGCGCAGGGCAACCACGATCTCAGCGGCCGCACCGAGCAGCAGGCCAGCGCGCTGCAGCAGACCGCGGCCACGATGGAAGAGCTGGGCACCACGGTGCGCGGCAATGCCGACAGCGCCAAGCAGGCCAACCAGCTGGCGCAGAGCGCCTCGTCGGTGGCGGCGCAGGGCGGGCAGGTGGTGGACAAGGTGGTCGTCACCATGCAGGGCATCAACGAGAGCTCGCGCAGGATCGGCGACATCATCGGCACCATCGACGGCATCGCCTTCCAGACCAACATCCTGGCGCTGAACGCCGCCGTGGAAGCCGCACGCGCAGGCGAGCAGGGCCGCGGTTTCGCCGTGGTGGCCAGCGAGGTGCGCAGCCTCGCGCAACGCAGCGCCGAAGCAGCCAAGGAGATCAAGACCCTGATCGGCCGCAGCGTCGAGCAGGTGGAGCAAGGCACGGTGCTGGTGGACGAAGCCGGCAAGACCATGGGCGAGATCGTCAGCAGCATCCAGCGCGTGAGCGACATCGTGGCCGAGATCAGCGCTGCCAGCGTCGAGCAGAGCACCGGTGTGTCCCAGGTCGGCGAGGCCGTCACGCAGATGGACCAGGCCACGCAGCAGAACGCCGCGCTGGTGGAAGAAAGCGCCGCCGCGGCGCAGAGCATGCAGCAGCAGGCCGAACAGCTGGTGCGTGCCGTGGCCGTGTTCAAGCTCGCGCCGCACGCGGCCTGATGCGCCGGCAGGCCGGCGCTGCCGGCTCGCCTTGAATCAGCCCAATGCCGGCGCCAGCGCGCGCCGCGCGTCGTGTTCGGCCAGGCCCTGGCGCTGCGCCCAATCAGCCAGCTGGTCTTCACCGATGCGGCCGACGTTGAAGTAGCTCGCCTCGGGGTGGGCCAGGTAGAAGCCGCTGACGCTGGCCGCCGGCGTCATCGCCAGGCTGTCGGTCAGGCCCATGCCGATGCTCTCGGCCTGCAGCACGCGGAACATGTCGCGCTTGACGGTGTGGTCGGGGCAGGCCGGGTAGCCCGGCGCCGGGCGGATGCCGCGGTACTGCTCGGCGATCAGCTGCTCGTGGCTCAGCACTTCGTCGGCCGCGTAGCCCCACAGGTCGGTGCGCACACGCTGGTGCAGGCGCTCGGCGAAGGCTTCGGCCAGGCGGTCGGCCAGGGCCTTGAACATGATGGCGCTGTAGTCGTCGTGGTCGTCGTTGAAGATCTTTTCGCGCTTTTCCACGCCCAGGCCGGCCGTCACCGCAAAACAGCCGATGTAGTCGGCCTTGACACCCTTCGGCGCGATGAAATCGGCCAAGCTGCGGTTGGGCCGCTTCACGCCTTCCACCACCGGGCGCTCGGTCTGCAGGCGCAGCGGGTTCCAGCGCAGGGCCACCTCGCTGCGGGTTTCGTCGGTGTAGATCTCGATGGTGTCGTCGCCCACCGTGTTGGCCGGCAGCAGCGCCACCACGCCGTTGGCCTGCAGCCAGCGGCCTTCGATCAGGCGCTGCAGCAGGCGCTTGCCGTCGCTGAAGACACGCTGCGCCTCGTGGCCGACGATCTCGTCGCGCAGGATCTCGGGGAACTTGCCCGCCAGGTCCCAGGTCTGGAAAAACGGCGCCCAGTCGATGGCCGTGGCCAGGTCGGCGAGGTCGTAGTTCTTGAACTCGCGCCGGCCGATGAACTTCGGCACCGGCGGCGTGTAGGCCGCCCAGTCCAGCGCGTGTTTGTTGGCGCGCGCGGCGGCCAGCGTCACCAGCGGCGTGGCCTTCTTCTGCGCGTGCAGCGTGCGCACCTGTTCGTAATCGCTGCGCAGCTCGTCGATGTACTTCGCGGCGCGTTCGTCGCTCAGCAGGTCGCTGCACACGCCCACGCTGCGGCTGGCGTCGGGCACGTAGACCACCGGGCCTTCGTAGTGCGGCGCGATCTTCACCGCCGTGTGCACACGGCTGCAGGTGGCGCCGCCGATCAGCAGCGGCGTGCCACGGCCGCGGAAGTAGTCGTCGCGCTGCATCTCGGCGGCGACAAACTGCATCTCTTCCAGGCTGGGCGTGATCAGGCCGCTGAGGCCGATGATGTCGGCGCCTTCTTCCTTGGCCTTCTTCAGGATGTCGTGGCAGGGCACCATCACGCCCATGTTCACGACCTCGAAGTTGTTGCACTGCAAGACCACGGTGACGATGTTCTTGCCGATGTCGTGCACGTCGCCCTTCACGGTGGCGATGACGATCTTGCCCTTGGGCTTGGCCTCGCCGCCGCCGGCGATCAGCAGCTTCTTTTCTTCTTCGATGTAGGGCAGCAGGTGGGCCACGGCCTGCTTCATCACTCGGGCGCTTTTGACGACTTGCGGCAGGAACATCTTGCCCTGGCCGAAGAGGTCGCCCACCACGTTCATGCCGGCCATCAGCGGGCCTTCGATCACGTGCAGCGGCCGGCCGCCGGTGGCGGCGATGGCCTGCCAGGCTTGTTCGGTGTCTTCGACGATGAACTCGGTGATGCCGTGCACCAGCGCGTGCGAGAGGCGCTCGTTCACATCGCCCGCGCGCCAGGCCAGGCGGGCGCTGTCGTCCTTGGCCGCGCCCTTGGCGCTTTCGGCCACCTCGATGAGGCGTTCTCCCGCGTCCTTGCGGCGATTCAACACCACGTCTTCCACACGCTCGCGCAGCGTGGCTTCCAGGTCGTCGTACACGCCTACCATGCCGGCGTTGACGATGCCCATGTCCAGCCCCGCCTGGATGGCGTGGTACAGGAAAACGGTGTGGATGGCCTCGCGCACCGGGTCGTTGCCGCGGAAGCTGAAACTCACGTTGCTGACGCCGCCGCTCACCTTGGCGCCGGGCAGGTTCTGCTTGATCCAGCGCGTGGCCTCGATGAAGTCGACGGCGTAGTTGTCGTGCTCTTCGATGCCGGTGGCGATGGCGAAGATGTTGGGGTCGAAGATGATGTCTTCGGGCGGGAAGCCCACTTGCTCGGTCAACACCTTGTAGGCGCGTTCGCAGATCTCCACCTTGCGCTGGTAGGTGTCGGCCTGGCCCTTTTCGTCGAAGGCCATCACCACGGCGGCAGCGCCGTAGCGCCGCACCAGCGTGGCCTGGCGCTTGAACTCGGCCTCGCCTTCTTTCAGCGAGATGCTGTTGACGATGCCCTTGCCCTGGATGCACTTCAGGCCGGCTTCGATGACGCTCCACTTCGAGCTGTCGATCATGATGGGCACACGCGCGATCTCGGGCTCGCCCGCGATCAGCTTCAAGAAGCGCTCCATGGCCGCGGCGCTGTCAAGCATGGCCTCGTCCATGTTCACGTCGATGACCTGGGCGCCGTTTTCCACCTGCTGGCGCGCCACGCTCAGCGCGTCTTCGAAACGCCCTTCCAGAATCATGCGGGCGAAGGCCTTGCTGCCCGTGACGTTGGTGCGTTCGCCGATGTTGACGAAGAGGCTGCCGCTGCCGATGGCAACAGGCTCCAGGCCCGACAGGCGCATGGGGGACGGTAGGCGATTCATGGCGGCACTCCGGCAAGACGTTTGGGGAGTGAGCGCCGTTGCCACCGGCTTCAGGCAAACAAGCTGCCCCGGGCCGGACCCCGAGCCTGGCAGCCCACACCGGGCTCAGTGCCACGGCGGCTGTCGCAACGCTCCTCGGGAAGCGTGCATTTTAGGCGCGCACCCCCCGGCCTGCGGGGCGGCGCCGGCCGCGGGCTCAGCGGCTGTGTGAAGTCAGGCGCGAGAGCGGGCCCGAGGTGCTGATGCCCGGCCCGGCGCGGCGCGCGGTGGGCAGCACGGCGTTGGCCGGCGCTTCGTCCAGGCCCACGGCCGCCACGTCGGGCAGGGCCGCCACGCTCTCGGCGCCGCGGCGCATCGCCAGGCCCACGGCCAGGATGTCGATCACCAGCAGGTGCAGGATGCGGCTGACCATGGGCACGTGCGTGGCCACGTCTTCCACGTGGTCGACGATCAGCGCCACGTCGGCCTTGCGCGCCAGCGGGCTCTGGCTGGCGGTGATGGCCACCACCGGCGCACCGCGCGCATGGGCTGTTTCGCACACGGCCAGCAGGTCGTCCACACGGCCGCTGCTGCTGATGATCACCACCACGTCTGTGGGCCGCAGCACCTTGGCCGAGAGCAGCTGCAGGCGCGGGTCGGTCACGCTCGCGCTGGGCACGCCGAAGCGCAAAAACTTGAACTGCGCGTCGTCGGCCACCACGCCGTAGTGGCCCACGGCATAGAACTCGATGCGCTCGGCCGCGGCCAGCAGGTCGATGGCGCGCACCAGGGTGTCGCGGTTGAGCTGCTCGCGCACCTGCAGAATGGCGCTGGCCGTGTTGCCCAGCACCTTCACGCCGAGCTCCAGCACCGAATCGGAACCCGTCACCTGGGTGTGCGTCAGCGGCACCGTGGCCGAGAGGCCCGAGGCCAGGCGCAGCTTGAAGTCACTCAGGCCCTCGCAGCCCAGGCTGCGGCAGAAGCGGATCACGGTGGGCTGGCTCACCTGCGCCGCCTTGGCGATCTCGGCGATGGGGTCGTTCAGCGCCGAGCGCGGGTGGGCCAGCACGTGGTCGGCCACGCGTTTTTCGGCCGGTGAGAGGCCTTCGCGCGCGCGCTGGATCTGCCCCAGGATGGCCGAGCCGTGTTCGGCGTGCAGCGTGCGCAGCTGCGCGGCCAGGATCGCGGCCACGCCGTCGAAGGTGGCGTGTTCGGCCGTCACCACGAAGGTGGGGATGACCTTCACGTAGTCGCTGAAGCGGCCCTTGTCCTCGAAGCGCGCGCGGAAGGGGCTGGCATCGAAGTACTCGCCCAGCCGCGGCACGATGCCGCCGCCGATGTACACACCGCCCAGGGCGCCCAGCGTCACCGCCAGGTTGCCGGCAGCGGTGCCCAGGATGCTGCAGAAGGCCTGCAGGGTTTCTTCGCACAGCGGGTCGGCGTGGTCGAGCGCGCGGCGGGTGATTTCGGGCGCCGACAAGGCCTCGGGCTCCAGCCCGGCGCGGTGGATGAGCGCGCGGTGGATCAGCTCCAGCCCCGGCCCCGAGAGCAGGCGCTCGAAGGACAGGTGCGAGTACAGCGCCATGCCGTAGCGCAGGATGGCGATCTCGCGCTCGTCGCGCGGCGCGAAGTTGGTGTGGCCGCCTTCGGTGCCCAGCGCCACATAACCGTCGCTCAAAGGGATCAAGCCGCTCACGCCCAGGCCGCTGCCAGCGCCGATGACGCCGATGACGCTGTTCTCGCGCGCCTGCCCGCCGCCCACCTGGCGGCGCTGGCCGGGCGCCAGGCGCGGCAGCGCCATGGCCAGCGCGGTGAAGTCGTTGACCACCACCAGCGTGGACAGGCCCAGCCGCTGGCGCATCTGTTCGATGCTGAACTGCCAGTGGTAGTTGGTCATGCGCACTTCATCGCCTTCCACCGGGTTGGCGATGGCGATGGCGGCGTGCTCCACGGTGGGCGCCAGGCCCTCGGGCAGCCGGCCCAGGTAGGCGGTGACCGCGGCGTGGAAATCGGCGTGCTCGGCGCACAGCAGCGAAGCCGTGTGCTCGAAGCGGGATGGCGCCACCTGCAGGGTGAAGCGGGCGTAGGTGCCGCCGATGTCGGCAAGCAGGCGCGGGCTGTGCGAAGGCGTCATGGCCGGCGATTGTGGCGGAGCAGGCATGGCATCTGCATGCGGGTAAGGCCGAGACGACAACCCTGTAGCTTCACTACAGACCCGCGGGCGGCCCCGGGGCGTGTTGCTGCAGGGTGAGCCGCCCCAGCCCCGGGCAAAGCCGCTTGTTCAGCGCATGTAGTTTTGCTACCGTGCCCAGGTTTGGGGCTGGCGGTGGCGCGACACCGCCCGCCATCGACGATCACCACCCGCCATGTCCGATCCTCAAGCCCTCACCCGCCCCGTTGACGCCGCCCGCCCCCCAGACGCTGGCGTCGCAGCGGCCGGCCTGCCCCGCCCCTGGTTGGTGGCCGACATCGGCGGCACCAACGCACGTTTCGGCTGGCTGGCCGAAGGCGCCGACCGCATCAGCCACGTCGCCACGCTGCCGGCCGCCGGCCATCCCGGGCCGGCCGATGCTGCGGCCAGCTACCTGGCCGGCGTGGCCCAGGCCCTGGGCAGCGCCTACCGCGCGCCGCGCGCCGCGGCCTTCGCCGTGGCCACGGCCGTGGGCACCGACCGCATCGCCTTCACCAACAGCGGCTGGGCTTTTTCCTGCCGCGAGGCGCAGGCCGCGCTGGGCCTGGAGGCGCTGCTCGTGCTGAACGACTTCGAGGCGCTGGCGCTGTCACTGCCGCGCCTGCAGGCCCACCAGGTGCAAGCCTGGCCTGGTGCGCCCGAACGCTCGGCGCTGCCTGGGCGCGCCACGCTGGCCGTCATCGGGCCGGGCACGGGCCTGGGCGTGGCCGGTCTGGTGCCGGCACCCAGCGGCGGCTGGGTGGCCGTGCCGGGTGAAGGCGGCCATGCCACGCTGTCGGCGGCCGATGACTTCGATGCCGCGCTGCTTGCTGCCGTGCGCCGCGAGCACCCGCACGTTTCGGCCGAACGCCTGCTCTCGGGCATCGGCCTGCCGGTGCTGCACGCGGCCGTGGCCGCGGTGATGGGGCAAGGGGGTCAAGGGGGTCAAGGTCAAGGTCAGGGCCAGGGTCAGCCGGCCGCGGCGCTGGCGGCCGAGCAGATCGTCGAACGCGGCTTGAACGGCAGCTGCGCGGTGTGCAGCCGCACGCTGGACGCCTTCTGCGCGCTGCTGGGCAGTTTTGCCGGCAACGTGGCGCTGGTGATGGGCGCGCGCGGCGGGGTCTACATCGGCGGCGGCATCGTGCCGCGCCTGGGCGAGCGCTTTTTCCGCAGCCCCTTCCGCCAGCGTTTCGAGGCCAAGGGCCGCTTCCAGGCTTACCTGCAAGCCGTCCCCACGCTGCTGATCACCGACACCCTGGCCGCCCTGAATGGCGGCGTGCAGGCCCTGGCCCAGCACCGCGCTTGATCGCCCTGCGGTCTGCAAGGAAAGGCCGCAAGGAAAGTCTGCAAGGAAAAGTTTTCGCTCCGCCCTGTCAACCCTTCTCCTGGCGATGCGTTGTGATCACAGCCTGGGCTGCGGTGCACCGCGATCGGGCTCTCGGCGCCCCGGAATGGTTCGGGTTGACGAGGTTTTCGAAAACCTGACTTTCCCCTGAGAGAGATACACCATGATCAAGATCATCAGCGCCCTGGCCCTGGCTGCTTTCGCTATCGGCGCCCAAGCCGCCGCCCACGCTGGCAAGGCTGACGCCGCCAAGCCGGCCGCCAGCGCCGCCGCCAAGAAGGCCGACATGAAGAAGGAAGAAGCCAAGCCGGCCGCCAAGAAGGAAGAAGCCAAGAAGTAATTCTTCTGGTTTCGATGTAACAAGGGCGGGAACGCGAGTTCCCGCCCTTGTTGCTTTTCAGGGGCCGCGTGGCCGCGCTCAGGGCAGCGTGATGACGCCGCTGTCGTCCATCACGCGCGGGCCGTCTTCGCGGCCACCGCCCATCGCGTAGGCGCGGGCTTCGGGGCCCAGGGCGCGGTAGCCGCCGTCGTAATCCCAGGTCGTCACGTACACCCGCGCGCCGCGCAGCGAAGGCAGCCGGCCCAACGCCGCGGCCGGCAGCGTGAAGCTGACGGTGTGCGCCGCACGGTCCACCGCCAGCGTGGCGCCCGGCGTCACCGGCGCGCCCTCGTGCGTGGCGCTGGCGCCTTCGGCCGAGAACAGCGCGTTCGACCACCCACCCGCCCGCAGCCGCAGGTGCCAGCGCATGCCGCCGGGCAGGCTGGCGTTCTGCAGCGGCATCACCGCGGCGCCGCCGGGCAGGCCGGGCAGCTCGATGTAGACGGTGAAGTTGACGTGGTCGAAGCCGTTGGGCGGGCTCCAGGGCGTGGTGATGCGGTGCAGGCCCAGGTGCAGGCGCAAGGCACCGCCGGCGGTCTCCACCCGCACGCGGCGCAAGTCCATCTGGCGGTTTTCGCCCCAGCCGGGGTCGGTGGGGTAGGTGTAGGCGGCACCGGCAGGCCCGGTGTCGTCGCCCGGCGGGTCGGGCTGGTCCACCAGGGTTTGCCAGGCCCGCTCGACACGGAAACGGCGCGGTGCCGAGACCACCGGCCAGCCGCCCTCGCTGTCGGCCCAGGCCACCACGCTGTGCAGCGTGGCGGGGTCGACCATGGCCGCCGTGTCCAGCCGCGCCTGCCAGCGGCCTGACGCATCGGGCTGCACCTCGACAGCGCGCGCCAGGTCGCCGTCCACCACGAGACGCAGGCGCTGCACGCCGGCGGCCGTGCCGTGCACGGTGAAGTCGCCGCGCTGCACGCCGCCATCGGCCAGGGTCAGCTGCAAGCGCCCGGCGGGCCCGGCCGCCGGCGCCATGCGCCGCGCCATGGCGCGCCACACGAAACCGCTGCGCGGCGGCAGGCGCAGCGTGAGGCGGCCGCCGGCGCCCACCACGGCCTCCGCAGGCCGGCCGTCCAGGGCGTGCAGGGCTTGCAGCACCGTGCCTGCCGGCAGGCCGGTGGGCATGGCCGGCAGCAGGGTCTCGGTCTCGGCGGTGTTGAACACCACGAACAGCGGCTGCCGCTGGGCCCGCGACAGCCGCTGCGCTGGCGGGCCACGCCAGTCCATGCGCCAGGCCAGCGCGCCGGGCGCTGCCGCGTTGCCGTGCAGCACCGTGGGCCAACCGCGTGAGAGCACACGGTGCGCGCGCCGCAGCGCCGTCATCTCAGCGATGGCGCGGTACAGCGGCGCCTCGGTGTCGTAACGGTCGCGCCCGCCCGAGCCCCAGCCGGCCGCGAACATCGAAGCGCGCGGCTCGGTGAACCCTTGCTCGGTGCCGTAATAGAGCACCGGCACGCCGGGCAGCGTCATCATCGCCAGCAGCGCCTGCTTCAGGCCCGCCACGCTGCCACCGGCCAGGAAACGGTCGACATCGTGGTTGTCGATGAAGCTGACCATGCGGTGCGGGTCGCTGTGCACCTTCAGCATGCGGCCGATGCGCTCGCCCAGCTCAGCCGGCGGGCGGCCTCTTGCGAAGGCGTCGCCCAAAGCGCCGTAGAGCGGGAAGTTCAGCATGCCCGGCAGGCGGGGTTCGCCGCGCGGGCCGCGCACATAACTTTCGATCTTGCGCGCCTGCACGTCGTCTCCCGGCTTGTCGATGCCGAAGCCTTCACCGAAGACGAAGAAGTCGCGCCGGCCACTGCGCCGCGCCACCTCGGCCAGGCCCGGGGCCTGCGGGTCGCGGGCGTGCATGAAATCGGTGAAATAAGCAGGCGCCACGTAAAAGGCGGTGTCGACGCGGAAGGCATCCACGCCCACTTCGCGCACCCAGTAGCCATAGCTGTCGCGCAGCGCGCGGCGCACCACGGGGTTGTCGGTGTTGAGGTCGTCGAGGCCGCCCATCTGGAAGCGGCGCTCCTGCTCAGCATTCGTGTAGTCGCTGATGTCCGGCGTCCAGTGGTAGATGCCGGCGGCGCGCTGGGCGGGGTCGCGCGGGTCGTTCTGGTCGAAGGGCGGCTGGCTGGGGCGTGACACGGGGCGCGTCAGCAGGTGGGGCGTGTAGCCGGCGGTGGGGTCGCCGCGCTGCCAGCCGCTGTAGCCGAAGAAGTTGCCGGTGTGGTTCACCACGATGTCCTGCACCAGCACCATGCCCTGGCTGTGCAGCGCGTGCGAGAGCGCCCGGTAGTCGGCGAGCGTGCCCAGGTGCGGGTCGAGCTGCTTGAAGTCCTCGGCCCAGTAGCCGTGGTAGCCGCTGTAGTGGCCGGCGGGGTCGAGCCACTGGTTGGCCACCGGTGGCGTGATCCACACGCCCGTGGCGCCCAGGCCGCGGATGTAGGCCAGGCGCTGCTGCAGCCCGCGCAGGTCGCCGCCCTGGTAACGCGTGCGGTCGCCGGGCTTGTATTCGCCGGCGCCCTGGTCGTTGTTGGCCGGGTCGCCATCGGCGTAGCGGTCCGTCATCACGAAGTACAGCACCTGGTCGCGCCAGTCAGGCGAGGGCCGGTGCAGTTGCATCTGCATCTGCGGCTGCAGCGGCTGCAAGCCGACGGCGGCGCCTGGCGGCGCCGCGCGCGCCCCTGCCCAGGGCACCGCCCAGCCGCAGGCCACGGCCAAGATCACCAGCACGGCCCGGCCGCCGCGCCCGCGAACGCTCAGGGTGTTGCTTTTTTGCAATGTAGTTTCGCTACAAATATGCATCGCGGTCTGTGCTCACAGCCCCGATGCGGTGCGTTGTGATCAGTGTACCCAGGGCATATCACCTCTGTACAGCCCAGAAATTCGCCTCGAAACGGACCTGGCGACGCACCGATCTAGGGTTTCCGCAGGGTGCCCCCGAATCTAGTTTTGGTACAAAGTTCTGCTTGCAGAACCCCATCCCACGCCCGATCAGCGCCGCGCCGCAGCGGCAGGCGCTCAGCGGAAGTTGTCGTGATCCCGTGAGTCTCAGGAGACAAGCCATGAAAAATTCCAACCCCCGCCGCAGCGCCCGGCGCGCCTTGCTGCAGGCCACCCCCGTGGCCACCGCCGTGGCCGCCATGCTGATGGCCAGCGGCCTGGCGCAAGCCCAAACGACGCCGGCCGCCGGCGCTGCCGCGCCCCAGGTGATCACGGTGACCGGCATCCGCCGCGGCATCGAGAGCGCCATCAACACCAAGAAAAACGCCGACGCCATCGTCGAGAGCATCTCGGCCGAAGACATCGGCAAGCTGCCCGACAGCAGCATCGCCGAGAGCATCGCGCGCCTGCCCGGCCTGACGGCCCAGCGCGTGAACGGCCGCGCCACCGAGATCAACATCCGCGGCCTTTCTGGCGACTTCGCGAACACCCTGCTCAACGGCCGCGAGCAGGTTTCCACCGGCAACAACCGCAGCGTCGAGTTCGACCAGTACCCGAGCGAACTGCTCTCGGGCGTGAGCATCTACAAGACGCCCACCTCCGACCTGCTGGGCCAGGGCCTGTCGGGCACCATCGACCTGCAGACCGTGCGCCCGCTGAACTTCGCGCAGCGTGTCATCGGCGTGAACGTGCGCGGTGAGAAAAACGGCGGCGGCACGCCCTTCGAAGGCGACGGCACGCGCTTCAACTTCACCTACATCGACCAGTTCGCCGACCGCACCATCGGCGTGGCCTTCGGCGTGGCCCGCCTGAGCCAGAAGGTGGGCAAGTCGCGCAGCGAAACCTACGACACCGCCAACACCGGCAACTTCGCCAACGTCAACGGCGGCCAGAACTTCACCTTCAACCAGGGCTTCAAGTACTTCGTCGACGACACCGACGAAACGCGCACCGGCGCCATGGCCGTGGTGGAGTTCAAGCCCAACAAGGACTTCAGCAGCGTCGTCGACCTGTTCTATTCGAAGTTCGAGAAGGACGTGACCAAGCGCGGCCTGGAGATCCAGGTCAACGACAGCTGGAAGGGCGGCGACCTGGCCTACCAGTCGCCCACGCTGACCAACGCCACCGTCACCAACGGCCGCCTCGTCAGCGGCACCTGGGGCAATGTGAACCCGCTCTCGCGCACCATCTGGGAACCGCGTGAAGACGAGCTCAAGTCCTTCGGCTGGAACAACAAGCTGAAGTTCGGCGGCGGCTGGAGCGGCATCGCCGACCTCAGCTTCTCGTCGGCCGACAGCAAGGAGCAGATCGTCGAGATGGAAGCCGGTGTCTTTGACACGGTGAACAACCGCCCGCTGCCCGGCACCGTGACCATCAGCGACTACAACCGCATCACCGGCCTGCAGTACGACCACGGCAACCCGGCCATCGTGCGCCTGACCGACCCCGAAAGCTGGGGCCAGAACGGCTACGACAAGATCATCAGCACGAAAGACGAGCTCAAGGCGCTCAAGCTGGTCGGCCAGAAGGACCTGGAAGGCTTCTTCTCGCGCGTGAGCTTCGGCCTGAACCTCACCCAGCGTGACAAGACCAAGGGCTCGGCCGAGAACTTCCTGCGCCTGCCCACACGCGGTGCCACCAACCCCAACCCCGGCACGCCGCTGCCGGCCGGTGCGGGCTCGCTGACGTTGCCGGGCCTGGGCTTCAACACCGTGAGCTTCGACCCCGGTGCCGCCTACCCCGCGCTATACCGCCTGGACCCCAACGTCAACGGCGACATCCTGCGCAAGGGCTGGGAAGTCAACGAAGACATCAAGACCGTCTTCGTGAAGGCCGACATCGACACCGAATTCTTCGGCCTGCCGGTGCGTGGCAACCTGGGCACGCAGATCGTCAAGACCGAACAGAGCTCGACGGCGCCGGTGGTGGACAACACCAACCAGGGCACCTTCACGCTGCGCACGGCGGGCAAGAGCTACACCGACTTCCTGCCCACGCTGAACCTGACGATGGAACTCGCCAGCGACCAGTTCCTGCGCCTGGGCCTGGGCCGGCAGATGGCGCGCCCGCGCATGGACCAGCTCAGCGCCTTCACGCGCTCGGAGGTGAACGACCAGCTGCGCTGGACGGGCAGCGGCGGCAACCCGCAGCTCGACCCCTACCGCGCCACGGCGCTGGACCTGAGCTACGAGAAGTACTTCGGCACCAAGGGCTACATCTCGGCCGCCGCGTTCTACAAAGACCTGAAGAGCTACATCTTCGACTTCAAGAACACGCAGTTCAACTTCAGCGGCTTCCCCAACCTCTCGGGCCGCGTGCCCACCTCGAACATCGGCGAGTTCACCGCGCCGGTCAACGGCAAGGGCGGCACCATCAAGGGCATCGAACTGGCCGTGGACGTGCCGCTGAACCTGTTGTTCAAGCCGCTGGACGGTTTCGGCATCCAGGCCAGCTACAGCGACACCAAGAGCGCCATCAAGCCTTTCGGTGATGCCGACGTGCGGCCGCTGCCGGGCCTGTCGCGCAAGGTGCAGACGCTGACGGCCTACTACGAACGCAGCGGCTTCTCGATCCGCGTGGCCAACCGCAAGCGCTCGGCCTTCATCGCCGAGATCGAGGGTTTCGGCTCCGACCGCGAGTACAAGTACGCGCGCCCGGAGACCATCACCGACCTGCAGCTGAGCTACGAGATCCAGAGCGGCATTGCCAAGGGCGTGAACTTCCTGCTGCAGATGAACAACCTCAACAACGAGCCCTATGTCGAATACGACGCCGGCACCGGGCGCGACACCAAGCTCGACGAGTACGGCCGCACCGTGCTCTTCGGCGTGAGCTACAAGTTCTGACCCAGGCCCGCAAGAAGCCCCTGCCCCTCCGGCAGGGGCTTTTTTCATCGCGCAAGAATCTCGCTGTCCCTTGCTGTTCTCCGCTGAAAGCACCGCCATGACCCAGCCGCCCAGCCACATCCAGCACATCGTCATCGCCGGCGGCGGCACCGCCGGCTGGATGGCCGCGGCCGCGCTGGCCAAGCTGCTGGGCACGGCCTGGCGCATCACGCTGATCGAGAGCGAAGAGATCGGCACCGTGGGCGTGGGCGAGGCCACCATCCCGCTGATCAACATCTACAACAACGCGCTGGAGCTGGACGAAAACCTCTTCATGCGCGAAACCGCGGCCACCTTCAAGCTCGGCATCGAGTTCGTGAACTGGGGCCGGCCCGGCGACCGCTACATCCACGGCTTCGGCCCGCTGGGGCCCGACATCGGCCTGACCAAGTTCCACCACTACTGGCTGAAGATGCGCGCGCTCGGCCAGGCCGACGAGCTGGACGCCTACAGCATCAACAACGCCGCGGCCAAGGCCAACAAGTTCTTGCGCGCGCAGCGCGACATGGGCAACTCGCCGCTGGCCGAGATTGCGCACGCCTACCACTTCGATGCGGGCCTTTACGCCGCCTTCCTGCGCCGCTACGCCGAGAAGCTGGGCGTGGTGCGTCTGGAAGGCAAGATCAGCGGCGCCACCACGCGGCCTGAAGACGGCTTCGTCGACGCCGTGGTGATGGACGGCGGCCGGCGCATCGAGGGCGACCTCTTCATCGACTGCACCGGCTTCCGCGGCCTGCTGATCGAGCAGGCGCTGCACACCGGCTATGAAGACTGGAGCCATTGGCTGCCGGCCGACCGCGCCTGGGCCGTGCCTTGCGAATCGGTGAGCCCGCTGACGCCCTATACCCGCAGCACGGCGCGCACGGCGGGCTGGCAATGGCGCATACCGCTGCAGCACCGCACCGGCAACGGCCACGTCTTCAGCAGCAAGTTCATCGGCGAGCAGCAAGCCGCCGACCTGCTGATGCAGAACCTCGATGGCGCGCCGCTGGCCGACCCGCGTTTGCTGAAGTTCGTCACCGGCAAGCGCAAACAGCTCTGGAACAAGAACGTGGTGGCCGTGGGCCTGGCCAGCGGCTTCATGGAGCCGCTGGAGAGCACCAGCATCCACCTCATCCAGAACACCATCGCGCGGCTGACCACCTTCTTCCCCTACCGCCGCTTCGACGCCGCCGACATCGCCGAATTCAACCGCCAGAGCGACTTCGAGTTCGAGCGCATCCGCGACTTCATCATCCTGCACTACAAGGCCACCGAGCGCGACGACACCGCGTTCTGGAACTACGTACGCACGATGCCGATACCCGACACCCTGGAGCAGAAGTTCGACCTCTTCCGCAGCAACGGCCGCGTGTTCCGCGAAAACCAGGAACTCTTCAGCGAGATCAGCTGGGTAGAGGTTTTCATCGGCCAGCGCGTGGTGCCCGGGGCCTACCACCCGCTGGTGGACACGCTGCCCGAGGCCAAGATCGCCGATTTCCTGAAGAGCGTGCGCCACACCATCGCGCGCTGCGTGGAGGCCATGCCCACGCACGCCGAGTTCGTGGCCCAGCACTGCGCCACCAGCATCCCGCAGCGCAAGGCCGAAACCACCGCGCCCACGGCCTGAGGCAGCCCGCGATGTTCAACCCGCGGCCGCGCATCGAAGCTGTGAACGTCGGCGGTGTGCACCAGGTCTGGGTCGTCGACGACGTGCTGCTCGCGCCCGAAGCGCTGCGCGAGCGTGCCATCGCCGGCCGCGCGAACTTTCGCGCCGCGCCTTTCAACGCCTACCCGGGGCTGGAATGGCAGCAGGGGCCCGAGGTGGACGGCCCCTTGTCCGACTTTTTCATGCTGCACCTGCGCCAGCGCCTGGGCGCGCGGCGCACACAAAGCATGTACAGCCGGCTCTCGCTGGCCACACTGCAACCGGCGCAGCTGCGCCCGCTGCAGCGACTGTGCCACCGCGACCGCTTCGGCACCACGGCCGAGCAGACCGTGGCGGCCTGCACGCTCTACCTGTTTGACGATGCCTCACTGGGCGGCACGAGCTTTTACCTGCCGCGCCGGCCCATCGAAGACATCAATGCCGACATCCGGCGCTGGGCCGCGATGGACGACGCCGCCTTCACGGCCGAAATCGGCACGGCCCCGGGCTACATCGGCGCCAGCAACGCGCACTTCGAGCTGGCGGCGGTGGTGCCTGCGGCCTACAACCGCGCGGTGTTCTACGACGGTGGCCACTTCCACAGCAGCCACATCACCGCGCCAGAGCGGCTGAGCGCCGACCCTGCGCTGGGCAGGCTCACGCTCAACGGCTTTTTCATCTGCCGGCGCGCGGCCGGCTGAGCTTCAGGCGCGGCGGCGGCGCAGGCCGGCGAGCGCCACCACGGCCAAACCGGCCAGGGCCAGGCTGGACGGCTCGGGCACCACCAGGCCGTTGGCCTGCACGTCCCGGAGTTCGGCCACGGTCAGCGCGCGGTTGAAGACAAAAACGTCGTCCATGAAGCCGCGGATCTCGTGGCCGCTGAAATTGCGCAGGCCACCAAACGTGAGGGTTGATTGGCCGTTGCTGTTCTGCACATTGGTGATCTCCTGGGTCAGCCCATCGAAGAACACCGTGGCCGAGAGGCCATTGCCCTGGTAGGACACCGCCATGAAATGCCACTCGCCGGTCGTGAAGCGCGGCAGTGTCGAAGCGTAGGTGCGGCCAACGCCCGCTGCGGGGCCGGCATTGGGGCCACCGTAGCGTGTGTCATTGACGATCAGCGCGCGGTCATAACCGCCGTCATCGTGGCCCATGGCCCAATCAGGCGAACCGCCGTGGCCGCTGACAAAGATCCACGCACCGATCGTGACGGCAGACTTGGCAGCGGGGCTGATGTTGACTTGCGCGTCGACCCTGTCGTTGACGCCATCGAAGGCAAAAGCCTGGCCGTTGCGCCCGACGCCGTAACCAGCGCCGTTGACCAGTGTGGTGGCTGCACTGCCCGCACGGTCGAGCGTGCTGCCGTCGCCGGTCCAGTGGTGGATCAGGCCCACGGGCACGGCCAGCGCGTTGCCGAGGCTCGCAACAGCCAAGGCGGCAAGGGCGATGCAGGTCTTGATGGACATGAGAGCTTCCGTTTTTCAGCGTGGGGAGCAGGGCCTCAGCCTTGCCTGTGCCAAGCCCGGCAGCAAGATCCGGTCCATCAGCAAGCCGGCGCCTGAAAGTCGCCACAAATCAAGGACTTCGGCTGCACACCCTGGCGACCCGACGCGCTCACTGTCAAAGGCGTCGACAGGCCCCGCGTGAACTTGTCACGGCAGGCTCAAGCGGCGGCGAGCCGCCGACGTGAGGCGCGCGCGTGCGGCACCCAGGCCAGCGTGGCCCAGCGGCGCCACATCAGCAGGCCGCGCAGCCACTCGTCGGCGGTGTAGGCGATCCACACGCCCGCCAGGCCCCAGCCCAGCTTCACGCCCAGCAGCCAGCTGCCGAGGGCCATCACCAGCACCATGCTGCCGGCGCCCACCATGACAGGGTAGCGCGCATCGCCCGCGGCGCGCAGCGCGTTGATGACCACCAGGTTGAAGGTGCGGCCAGGCTCCAGCAGCACCGTCCACCACAGCAGCACGGTGGCGGTGGCGATGATCTGCGCATCGGTGGTGAAGATGCGCATCAGCCAGGGCGAGGCGAGCGCCGCGGCCGCGGCCACGGCCACGCTGACGAGCAGCCCGCGCGCCAGGCCACGGCGCACCACGCGGTGCGCGCGCTTGAACTCGCCGGCACCGATGAGGTGGCCCACCACGGTCTCCGCGCTGAGGCCGGTGGCCAGGCCGAAAAGCAGCACCACCATCATCACCTGCTGCACGTAGGCGTGCGTGGCCAGGGCCGCGGCGCCCAGGCTGCCCACCACGGCCACCGTCACCATGAAGGCCAGGCGCCAGGCGATGTTTTCGGCAGCGCCAGGCAGGCCGATGCGCGCCACCTCGGCGAGCTCGGCGCGCGGCAGGCGCCACCAGTCGCTGCGTTGCGGGCGCAGGTTCAGGCGCGTGCGCCACAGCCACAGGTGCAGGACGATGGCCACGGCCCGGGCGATCAACAAGGCCAGCGCAAAACCCGGCAAGCCCAGCGCCGGCAGCTGCAGCGGCCCCATCTGCAGGCCGAACATCAGCGGCCCCATCAGTGCCAGGTGCAGCAGGTGCATGGCCACCATCACGGCCAGGGTCTCGCGGGCACGCAGGTGGGCGCGCATCACGGCCGTCATGCTGGCGTTCCAGGCGTCCAGCAGCATGGCCGGGGCCAGCGCCATCAGCAGCGGTGCGGCCAGCGGCAGCACGGCGGCCGGTGCGTTCATCACGCCCAACAGCGCGGCGGGGAACAGCAGCGCCGGCAGCGCCACGGCCACGCCCATCCAGGTGCTGGCGCCCAGCACGGCGCGGGCCACGGCGTCGGCGGCGTCGCGCCGGCCGGCGCCCAAGGCCTGCGTGAGCACCACGCCCACGCCCGCGCCGATGACGCGGAACAGCATGAACAGCGTGCCGAACACGTGGTGCGAGAGCGCGAAGGCGGCGCCGGCGGTGTCGCTCACGCGCGCGGCCAGCGCCGTGCCCACCACGCCCACGGCAATGCCCAGCAAGAGCTCCAGGAACAGCGGCCAGGCCAGCGAGAACAGCCGTGGCTGCGGGCGGGGCAAGGTGCGAGAGGCCGGCACCGGCACGGGAGAAGCGGTCATGCTGCGAGCTTAGGGCGGAACCTGGGTGTAACCCGAAGCACGCGCCCGGCGATGATGGCGGCATGACCGCGCCGTCGCGCCCATGCGGCGCACGCCGCCTGCCCACCCCGCTGACCCGCCTTCCGCCGCCTCCGCCATGCCCCTGAACCGTCGCCGTGTGCTGCAACACCTCTTCACCTCGCCCGCGTGGGGCGGCAGCCTGGCGCTGCCGGCGGCCCGCGCCGACGCCCTGGCGCCGCTCAGCGCCGCCGCGGCACGCAGCGACCTGCAAACCCTGCGCCGCGCGCTGCAGGCCCTGCACCCGGGCCTGCACCGCCGCGCCACGCCAGCGCAGCTCGACGACGCCTTCGCTGCGGCCGAGGCTGCGGTGGCCGGTGGCAGCACCCGTGCGGCCTTTTTCCTGCACTGCTCGCGCATCGCCGCGGCGGTGAACTGCGGCCACACCTGGGCCAGCCGCCACAACCTGCGCGCCGAGCTGAAAACACAGCTCTTCGGCGGCACCGACAAGCTGCCCTGCACGCTGCGCTGGGTGCAGGGCCGTGCGCTCGTCACCGGCAGCGCCGCACCGGGGCTGGCCGCAGGCAGCGAGCTGCTGGCCATCGACGGCCGCCCGGTGGGCGAGATCGCCGCGGCGCTGCTGCCCCTGCTGCGCGCCGATGGCACCCACCCCGGCGCCATGGGCAAACGCTGGGCGCAGCTGGACACCGGCGCCAACGGCAGCGCGATGGACTGGCTGTTTCCGCTGGCCTTCCCGCCGCAGCAAGGCCGCTGGCGGCTGCAGTGGCGCAGCGCCAGCGGCGTGCAGACCGCCCAGCTGCCCGCCCTCACGCTGGCCGAACGCCAGCGCACGCTGCCCGAAACCCCACCGCCCTGGGGCCTGCAGCGCGAGGGCGACACCGCGGTGCTGCGCATCACCACCTTCGCGTTCTGGAACAGCAGCTTCAAGGCCGATGCCTTTCTCGCGCGCACCTTCCAGGCCCTGCGTGGCCTGCCCTACCTCGTGCTGGACCTGCGCGAGTGCGAGGGCGGCGACGACAACATCGCGCGGCTGCTGCTTTCGCACCTGCTGCGCCAGCCCTATGAAATGCCGGCCGAGCGCCGCGAGAGCGCCTACGAACAAGCCCCGGCCGAGCTGCTGCCGCTGCTGGGCACCTGGGACCGCAGCTTCTTCGACCGCCGCGGCCAGGCCACGCGCACCGCCGAGGGCCGCTGGTTGCTGGCCCCGCGCCCACCGCAGCGCGTGGAACCGGTGGCCGCGCCCTACCCCGGCCGCACGGTGGCCCTGGTGGGGCCGCAGAACAGCTCGGCCGCCTTCCTGCTGGCCCGCGACCTGCAACGCAGCGGGGCCGCGGTGCTGATGGGCGAGCCCACGGCCGGCCACCTGCGCGGGCTGAACAGCGGGCAGCTCGCGTGGCTGACGCTGCCGGCCTCGGGCGTGGCGGTGGACATCCCGCTGCGGGCCAGCCATGTGCAGCCCGACGACGGTGAAGCGCTGCCCGACCGCGGCGTGCTGCCCGAACTGCCGGTGGCGCCGCGCTGGGACGACGCGGTGGCCGGCATCGATACCGTGATGGAGGCGGCCCGTGCGCTCATCCGCGGCTGGCGGCCGGGCAGCGCACCGGCCGTGGCGCCGGGCCTGGCGCCCACCTCCTGAGCGGCACCCCCTGCGCTACGATGCCGGCGCCCGGCCTGGGGCTGCGCGCGCAGCGCCGGCCTTCCTTCCAACCTGCACCCACATCCTCAAGGCACGCATGAGCCACATCCACTTCATCGGCGGTGAAAAAGGCGGCGTCGGCAAATCGCTGCTGGCGCGCGTGCTGGCCCAGCACTTCATCGACCGCAACCAGCCTTTCATCGGTTTCGACACCGACCGCTCGCACGGCGCGCTGCTGCGTTACTACGCCGACTACGCCGCGCCGCTGCCGCTGGACGGCCACGACAGCCTCGACCCCGTGATCGAAGCCGCCACCGCCGAGCCCGGCCGGCGCGTGCTGGTGGACCTGGCGGCGCAGACCCAGGCGCCGCTGCTGCGCTGGCTGGACGAAGCCGCCGTGCCCGCGCTGGCACAAGAACTGGGCCTGAAGATGACCTACTGGCACGTGATGGACGCGGGCCGCGATTCGGCCGACCTGCTGGGCCGCTGGCTGGATGGCGCCACCGGCGGTGCGGGCAGCGGCAACGCCGGCCTGCCGCTGGTGATGGTGCTCAACGAGGTGCGCGGCGACGGTTTCGAGCAGCTCGAGGCCTCGGGCCTGGTACCGCGTGCACAGGCCCTGGGCGCACGCAGCCTGCGGCTGCGCAAGCTGCCCGACACGCTGCTGCAGAAGGTGGACGCCAAGGGCCAGAGCTTCTGGGCTGCCACGCAGGCCGCCAGCAGCAGCCTGGGCCTGCTCGACCGCCAACGCCTGAAGCTGTGGCTGCAGCGCACGCAGGCCGAGCTGGCCACGCTGGACATCTGATGTCGCCGAACTAGGGCTGGGCCTTCGCGGGCCGGCGGCGCATCATCGCCGCCCCACCGCCGCTGGAGCCCGCTATGCCCACCGTCAAGCCCGCCACCGCCCAGCCTGCCGCGCCGGCGAAGGCCCTCTCCCTGCACCTGGGCCTGAACACCGTCAGCGCCGCCGCCTACGCCGGCTGGGAAGGCCCGCTGGCGGCCTGCGAGTTCGACGCCCACGACATGGCCGACATCGCGCGCAGCCGCGGCATGAAGCCCACCGTGCTGCTGACGAAAAAGGCCACGCGCAAGGCCGTGCTGGGCGCGATGCGCGGCGCGGCGAAATCGCTCAAGGCCGGCGACTTTTTCTTCCTCAGCTTCAGCGGCCATGGCGGCCAGGTGCCCGACACCAACCGCGACGAGCCCGACCGCAAGGACGAAACCTGGTGCCTCTACGACGGCCAGCTCATCGACGACGAGCTCTACCTGGAGCTCAGCCGTTTTGCCAGCGGCGTGCGGGTGCTGGTGCTGTCTGACAGCTGCCACAGCGGCAGCGTCACGCGCGACGGCCCGCTGCCCCCTCCACCGCCCGGCCAGCGCTACAAGCTGATGCCCGAGGCCGTGGGCCGGCGCGTCTACAGCGCGCACCAGGCCTTCTACGACGGCCTGCAGGCCGAGGTGGCGAAGGCTTCAAAGAGCGCTGTGGTCGATCCCGACGCCGCGCTGGCGCAGATCGCGCACACGGTGGCCGCGGCGCAGGCGGTGTCGGTGGTGGGCAGCTTCAAGCCCGCGGTGCTGCTGATCAGCGGCTGCCAGGACAACCAGACCGCCATGGACGGCGAGCACAACGGCGCTTTCACCGAGAAGCTGCTGCGCGTGTGGAACGGCGGCGGCTTCAAGGGCAACTACCTCAGCCTGCACCAGCGCATCCGCGCCGCGCTGCCGCCCAGCCAGAGCCCCAACCTCTTCACGCTGGGCCCGGCGGCGGCCTTCGTGAAGCAGGCGCCCTTCAGCGTTTGACGGCAGGCGCCGACAGCGGGGGGCACCGGGCGTGCCGGCAGCGCCCATCAGAAACAGCAGCGGCACCTCCAGCCGCGCAGCCCAGGCGCGTTCGTTGTGGCCGGTGCCTTCGAAGACCTTCACCAGGCTGTCCTTGGCGCTGTAGCCGCGCTCGCGCAGGATCTCGTTCACGAAGCCCTGGTAAGGCGCGTAGATCGAGTCCAGCTCGATACTGCCGTGGTCGATGTACAGGCGGCGGCCGTCGGGCGGCAACAGCCGTTCGTGCAGGTAGTTGAAGGCGGCCAAGGGCAGCGCGGCGTTGCGCTCGAAGCTGCCCACCCAGTGCGTGGACAGGCCAGCGGCGGCGCCGAAGACTTGCGGGTACTCGTTGTAGGCGTAGACCGAGATCAGCCCGCCCATGCTGCTGCCCATCACGAAAGTGCCTTCGCGGCCCGCCCGGGTGGCGTAGCGCGCGTCGATGGCGGGCTTGAGTTCCTCGACCAAGAAGCGCAGGTAGGCATCGGCCTGGGGCTTGCCGCGCAGCGCCTTGGCGACGAAGGCCTCGCGCGTGGCCTGCGGCCGCAGGTGGGCCAGGAACTTCTGCGGGTAGTACTCGCTGTGACGCCAGGGGCCGTTATTCCAGACGCCGACGACCAGGGTGTCGGGGATGCGGCCGGCACGCACGAGGCGGTCCACCGCGAGATGCACGTCCCAGGCCTGCTTGTTCCAGGTCTTGCGCGCGTCGAAGAGCATCTGCCCGTCGTGCATGTAGAGCACGTTGTAGCGCTTGGCCGGGTTGTAGTCGGCCGGCAGCCACACGTCCACCGGGCGCGGGTCGACATGGCGCGAGGCGAGGGCCGGCAAGCGCTCGATCCGCCCGACCTGCACTTCCGGCATGGGCGGCGCCAGCGGCGCGGCGCCCGGTGCCTGGGCCCGCGCCGGGCCGCCGGCCAGGCACAACAAGGCCAGCGGGGCCAAAAGGCGAGGCCAGCGCCAGCGCGCGGTGGGCCGTTCATTCATCGCGAAGCTCCTGTCCTGTGCGGACTGTCACAACTTGCAAGCCTGCGCATCCGGCGTGGCCGCCACAGCGTAACGACGCTGTCACGCCCGGTGACCAAACTGCCGATAGACGCAGCAACACCGCCCCTGCACCACCGACCGCCGCCCGACCTGGAGCCCGACCATGCAAAGCCACCTCCTGCCCCCCGAAGCCTGGCGCAGCGAAGCCTTCGCCGAAGACCTGACGGACGCCGTGCGCCCGGAACCGGTGGCACCGGCGCGCGGCTTGCGCGGCGGCCGGCTGCTGCTGAGCGTGCTGCCGGTGATGCTGGTGCTGGCAGGCGCCGTTGCGCTGGGCCTGGGCGTCGCCTGATCCTCACGGCCCCACTTTCAGCGGCCGGGGGCCACCAGCACGCGGCCGAACAGCGGCGGCAGCGTCAGGCGCCAACGGCCTTCTGAAGCCCCGCCCACAGCGCCCAGGGCCTGCAGCGTTGGCCCGCTGCCCAGCACATCCTTCAAGGCCGCCACGGGCACACCGGGCGGCAACTTCACGTCCACACTGCGCGCCTCGGTGGCGTTGTTCAGGCCCACCAGCGCCCAGCGCGCGGCGGCCCCGCTGCCCAGGCGGCGCAGCAGCACGATGACGTTTTTGTCGCTGTGCAGCGGCGCGGCCAGGCTGCCTCGGCGCAGCACGGCGTGTTCATGGCGCATCGCGATCAGGCGCTTGAAGTCGGCATGCAAGGCTTCATCCGGCTGGCCGCCCTGGTCGGCCCAGGGGAAGGTGGCGCGGTTGTAGGGGTCGTCGCCGCCGGTCACGCCCACCTCGTCGCCGTAATAGACGGTGGGCGCGCCGGGGTAGGTCATCTGGAACAGCACCGCCAGGCGCAGGCGCTGCTTGGCCTGGTTGATGGCGGCGGCGTCCTTCGTGTCGTCGTGCCAGCCGAAGTGGTGCAGCGCGCGCGCCTGGTCGTGGCTGGAGAGCAGGTTCATCAGCGCGTACAGCGCCTGCGGCGGGTAGGCCTCGCGCAGGTGCTCCAGGTGGGTGTACAGCGCCGCGCCGTCGCCGCCGGCCGCGTACTCGAGCACGGCGTTGCGGAAGACGTAGTTCATGGTGCTGTCGAACATGTCGCCCAGGAAGTACTTGCTGGCGTCGAACCAGGTCTCGGCCACGGTCAGCGCGTCGGGCTTGTGGGCCTTGAGCGCGGCGCGCCATTCGCGCCAGAAGTCGTCGGGCACCCAGGGCGCCACGTCCATGCGCCAGCCGGCGGCGCCACGGTCGAGCCAGAGTTTGGTGACGGAGTCGCGGTCGCGGTAGAAGAAGTTGCGCAGGGCCTGGCTGTTCTTGTTCAGTTCGGGCAGGTCGGTCACGCCCACCCAGCCCTTGAACTGCTTGTCGGGCTCGGCCTGCGTGGTGTCGAAGCTGTACCAGTCAGCCCAGGGTGAAGCCGGGTTGACCTGGCCGCCCTGGAAAGCGCCCTGCTGCCCGAAATTGCCGTAGCGGTTGAAGTACAGCGAATCGGCGCCGGTGTGGTTCAGGCTGGTGTCGGGGATGACGCGGATGCCACGCTTCGCGGCCTCTTTTGTCAGGCGCTCGAAATCGGCATTGCTGCCGAAGGCGGGGTCGATCTCGCGGTAGTCGGCGGTGTCGTACTTGTGGTTGCTGCTGGCCTTGAAGACCGGCGTCATGTAGATCGTGTTGGCACCGAGCTGCTGGATGTGGTCGAGCTTCTGGATCAGGCCTTCGAGGTCGCCGCCGAAAAAATCGTTGTTGAAGTGGGCGTCGCTGCCGTCGCCGCTGCCTGGGCGGTAGGGGCGGTCGATCCAGTTTTTGTGCACCTCCACCGTGTGCTGGTGGTAGCGAGTGAGGCCGGGTTTCGGGTCGTTGGCCGGGTTGCCGTTTCGGAAACGCTCGGGGAAGACGTAGTAGTAGACGATGTCGGGCGCCCAGGCGGGCACCTGGAAGTCGGGGCTGTAGACGGTCTGGCGGAAGCGGCGGATACCGGCCGTGCGCGCGGGCTTGTCGGCCACGTCGGCGCGGCCGCCGGCGCCCTTCTCGCGCGTCCAGAACACCGGCGCGGCGTTGTTCTGCAGCACGTAGGTCTTCTCGCCGATCTGCGCTTCGAACCAGTGGCCGTAGACGGCCTTGTCGGCGTAGCGGTGGCGGGCAGTCCAGTGCAGATGCGCACCTTCGCGCCGCGCCTGCATCGGCACGCGGGCGACTTCGCTGTAGTCCAGCACCTCCTGGTTGCCTTCGAGCCGACGCTTTTCCACCACCAGCGTCAGGCGCTGCACGCCGGGCAGGGAAGTCACGGCGTACTGCACCGTGGCGCCGGCCTTCACGGCGCCGAAGGGGCGCTTGTGGGCGGGGCTGCGGCTGTCGTAGCGCAGGCTGAGCGCGATGGGGTCGGTGACGCTCTTGGCCGCGGGGTCGGCAAAGGTCTTGGGGCCCACGCTCAGCCGCGGCTGGCCGTCTTCGAAAGCCAGGCGCACGGTGTGTTCGCCGCTGAAAACGTGCACAAAGTTGCCGCCACCTTCGCCGAAGCTGCTGGCGTCTTTCCAGCCGGCATCGGCCACCTTGAACTCGTGCCGGCCGCTGAGCTTGACGTTGAGGTAGTAGGCGTCACAGCTGTACTGGAAGGCCCAGTCGTCGAGCGCGGCCCAGTTGTTGGGCGTGCCGCGCAGGTAGAGCACGGTGTCGCCGAAAGGCGCGGGCGCGGGGCAGGCGCTGACCTGCAGTTGCGGGGTCGCGCTCGATGCATCCATGGTCAGCGTGAAGCGGTGCACGCCGTCGAAACGGCGCTTGAGTTCGGGGCCGCGCAGCACCAGCATTTCAGCGCTGCCGTCGGCCGTGCCACGGCCGAAGTCGGCATCGCCGCTCCAGCCCTCGTCGGCCACCTTGAAACTGTGTTCGCCCTGCAGGCGCGTGACGAGTTCCCAGCGCTGGCAGGCCCAGGTGAAACGCTGCGTCTCCAGCGCGTTCCAGCTGTTGAAGGTGCCGCGCAGGTAGAGGCTGCGGCCTGGCAGCGGGTCGGCGCGGCAGGCCTCGGCCGCGTGGGCGCCCACGCTGGCGCCCAGCAGGGCCAGCAGCACGGCCCGCCGCACGTGGTTCATCAGCCCCTTCATTGCACGCGCTTGTAGGCGCTGTAGCCGCCGCCCGGGCTGGCCTCGGGCTTCAGCACCAGGTAGCCGCCGGGCGGCAAGGTGACATGCAGGAAGCCCACCAGGATGGGCAGCTTCACCTGACCGTCCAGCGAGACCAGGTTCCAGTTGTTCATCAGCTTGCTGTTGCCCACGAGCACGCTCTCGCTCACCGGCTGATCGCTGGGGTTGGCGATGACGACGATGGTGTCCAGCGCGCGGTCGGTGTGGCGTTCAAAGGCCAGCAGCTTGTGCGCGGTGATGGGCCGGTAGTCACCCACACGCAGCGCGCGGTGGGCCTTGCGCATGGCGACGAGCTGCTTCGTCCAGGTCAGTTCAGGGTGGCCCTTTTCCACCAGGTCCCAGCGCATGGGGCCGCGCATCTCGGGGTCTTGTTCACCCGCCATGCCCACCTCGCTGCCGTAGTAGAGGTTGGGCGAGCCCGGCAGCGAGAACTGCAGCACTTGCGCGAGGCGGCGGCGCTGCGTGTCGGGGATGGTGCTGGCCAGCCGCGGCGTGTCGTGGTTGTCCAGCATGATCCAGCTCTTGAGCAGGCCGCCGGGCGGTGAATCGGCCATCATGCGGTCGATCATCTTCTGCGCCAGCGGCACCTCCAGCTGGCCTTTCGCGGTGCGCACGATGATCTCGCGCAGCGTGAAGTTCATGGCGCCGTCCACCGCGGGCATCCAGTCTTTCGGGTAGTTGGCGATCTCGCCCACCACCAGCGAGCCGGGCTTCTCGGCGTGCGCCGCGCGCGTGAGTTCGTTGAGGAACTGGAAGCCGATGTCCACCGCCACGTCGAGCCGCCAGCCGTCGACGCCGTCGCGCAGGTAGCTGCGCACCACGGAGTCTTTGGCGCCGTAAACATGGTCGCGCACGGCCTTGTTCTCGAGATTGATCTCGGGCAGGTTCTCGGCCAACCACCAGGTGCGCGTGCCGCTCTGGTACTGGGGGCCGAAGTAGAACCACTCACGCCACTTCGATTGCGGGTTGGCCTGCGCGTCCTTGAAGATGGGCGCGTTGCGGCCCATGTGGTTGAACACGCCGTCCAGCACCAG
Organism: uncultured beta proteobacterium; assembly: GCA_963788035.1. Lineage (GTDB taxonomy): Bacteria > Pseudomonadota > Gammaproteobacteria > Burkholderiales > Burkholderiaceae_C > Rubrivivax. The sequence continues at coordinate 210,485 of CAWBFC010000003.1, read as the reverse complement.
CTTCATGCCGCGCGCGTGCACGTTTTTCGCCAGCGCCTTCACGTCTTCGCGCGTGCCGAACTCGGGGCTCACGGCCTGGTAGTCGAAGGCGTCGTACTTGTGGTTGGTGTAAGCCAGGTGGATGGGGTTGAGGTAGAGCACGTCGGCGCCGAGCGCCTGCACGTGGTCGAGCTTGGTGGCCAGGCTGGCCAGGTCACCGCCCCAGAACTCGATCTCGTGGCTCCACAGGCGCGCGCTTTCCACGTAGCTGCCGCGCTTCGGGCTTTCGTCCCAGCGGCGCAGCACCTTGGGCGCGGGGTAGAGGTGGCGCTTGGCTTCCAGGTTCGCGGCGGGCGCGTAGCGGTCGGGCAGCACCTGGTAGACGATGGCGCCGTTGCGCCAGTCTTTCTCACGCGCCGCGTACATACCCTTCAGGGCCTCATCGGCGGGGTTGCCGGCAGCGGTGTTCACGCCGGTGGCGAAGTTGCCTGCGGCCTGGGCGCTGGCGGAAAAGCTGGCGCAGCCCAGCGCGGCCGCCAGGGTCAGGTGCTTGATCATGGTCTCGTCTCCCGGCCCGCCGGGCCTGTTCGATGCAATGCGCGGCCCGCCGCTCACGCTGTCACGGCACACGCTTGTAGCGGCTGTAGCCCCCCAGGGCCTTGGGCTGCGGCTGCAGCACCAGCACGCCCCGAGGCGGCACTTCCACGGTGATGAAACCCGGCCCGAAACCTGTGGGCACCGGCGCGGCCACCAGGCCCAGCACGTCGACCATGGGCGTGTCGTCCATCAGGTGCGGGTTGGCCACGAGCAGGCGTTCACGCACGGTTTGTGCCGTGGGGTTGGCCACGACGATGCGCGTGTCCAGCGCACGGTCGGTGTGGCGCTCGAAGGCGTAGAGGCGCTGCGCCTCGATGGCGCGGTAGTCACCCACGCGCAGCGCGCGGTGGGCCTTGCGCAGCGCGATGAGCTGCTTCACCCACACCAGCTCGGGGTTGTCGGCCGTCACCAGGTCCCAGCGCATGGGGCCGCGGTTTTCGGGGTCGGCGCCGCCGGTCATGCCCACTTCGGCGCCGTAGTAGAGGTTGGGCGCGCCGGGCAGCGTGAACTGCAGCGCCTGCACGAAGCGGCGCTGCGCGGTGTCGGGCAGCTGCGTGGCGATGCGGGGGATGTCGTGGTTGTCGATGACCGTCCAGCTCTTGAGCAGCGGCTCGATGCCGGCGTCCTGCACCAGGCGGGCCGTCATGCGGTTGGCGGCCGCGGGCTCGATCTCGCCGCACGCCAGGCCCAGCATCAGCTCGCGGAAGCTGAAGTTCATCACCGAGTCCATGGACTTCAGCCAGGCCGACGGGTAGTTGACGATCTCGCCCACCACCAGCGAGCCGGGCTTTTCGCGGTGGGCGGCGGCTGTCAGCTCGCGCAGGTAGGCGTGGCCGAGTTCGTAGGCGGTGTCCAGGCGCCAGCCGTCGGCGCCGTCGCGCAGGTAGCCGCGCACCACCGAATCGCGCGCGCCCCAGAGGTACTGCCGCACCGCGGGGTTCTCCAGGTTCAGCTCGGGCAGGTTCTGGAAACCCGCCCAGCTGCGCGCGCCGCCCGCGTACTGCGGGCCGATGGCGAACCAACTGCGCCAGGGGCTGGCCGGGTCGGCCAGGGCCTGCTGGAAGATGGGCGCGTTGCGGCCCATGTGGTTGAACACGCCGTCCAGCACCAGCTTCAGGCCGCGCTGCTTCGCATCGGCGGCCAGGGCCTTGAAGTCGGCGCGCGTGCCGTACTCGGGGCTGATGGCCTTGAAGTCCAGCGCGTCGTACTTGTGGTTGGTGTAGGCCAGGTGGATGGGGTTGAGGTACAGCACGTCCACGCCCAGGGCCTGCACGTGGGCCAGCCGCGTGCGCGCGCTGGCGAGGTCGCCGCCCCAGAAATCGAGCTCTTGCGCCGAGAGCTTGTGGGCTTCGAGGTAGGGCCCGGCCTTGGGCACCTCGGTCCACGCACGCAAGGTCTTGGGCGCAGGGTAGAGCGCGCGCTTGGCCTGCAGGTCGGCGCTGGGCACGAAGCGGTCGACGATGATCTGGTAGACCACGGCGCCGTTGCGCCAGTCGCGCTCGCGATCCTCGAAGGGGCCGGCCTGGGCCGCCAGCGTGGTGGCGGCCAGCACTGCCGCTGCAAGGCGCTTGCTCATCCCTTCACCCCGCCTGCCGTCAGGCCGCTGACGATCCAGCGCTGCGCCAGCAAGAACACCAGCGTGATGGGCAGGCCACTGAGCACCGCGGCGGCCGCGAAATCGCCCCACAGGTACTTCTGCTCGTAGAGGTAGAACTTGCTGCCCACGGCCAGCGTGAGATTGGGCTCTTCGCGCAGCAGGATGGAGGCCACCGGGTACTCGATGATGGTGCCGATGAAGGCCAGCACGAAGACCACCATCAGGATGGGCACGGCCATGGGCAGCAGCACGTGGCGGAAGGCCTGCCAGTGCGTGGCGCCGTCGACCTTGGCGTTTTCTTCGATCTCCACCGGGATGGTCTCGAAGTAGCCCTTGATGGTCCAGATGTGCATGGCCACGCCGCCCAGGTAGGCCACGATGAGGCCGGTGTGCGTCTCGATGCCCAGCCAGGGCACACGGGTGCCGATGCCTTCGAAGATGGCGTAGATGGCCACCAGGGCCACCGCCACCGGGAACATCTGCAGCAGCAGCATGCTGTTGAGCACGAGCTGCTTGCGTGCGAACTTCATGCGGGCAAAGGCGTAGGCCGCTGTGGTGCTGATGGCCACGATGAGCAAGGCCGAGATGGTGGCGATCTTGATGCTGTTCCACAGCCACAGCAGCACCGGGAAAGGCGGCTGCACCACCGTGCCGTCGGGCTGGGTGTAGGGGATGCCCAGCGCCAGCTGCCAATGCTCGAAGCTGATGGTGGTGGGGATCAGGCTGCCGGTGGCGAAGTTGCCCGGCCGAAGGCTGATGCTGAGCACCGCCAGCAGCGGAAACAGCGTGAAGGCGAGCAGCACCCACAGGAAGGCGTGCGCGCCGATGACGCGCCAGCGCTGACTCTTGCCGGTGACGATGGCCATGTGCGTGTGCCCCTATCGCTTGCCGTCGTTGCGTTGCGTGATCTTGAGCTGCATCAGCGCCATCACCGCCACCATCACGAAGATCAGCGTGCTGATGGCCGCGGCCAGGCCGAAGTTCTGGCCGCTGTCGGTGAAGGCGATGCGGTAGGTGTAGCTCACCAGGATGTCGGTGGTGCCCGCCGGCAGCTTGGTGTTCAGGAAGTCGGGCCGGCCATCGGTCAACAACGAGATCAACACGAAGTTGTTGAAGTTGAAGGCGAAGGCGCTGATGAGCAAAGGCGTCAGCGGCTTGGCGATCAGCGGCGCGGTGATCTTGAAGAAGTTGGTCAGCGGCCCCGCGCCGGCGATGGCGCTGGCTTCGTACAGATCGCTCGGGATGGCTTTGATCAGCCCCGAGCACAAGATCATGATGTACGGGTAGCCCAGCCAGGTGTTGACGATGAGGATCATCGCCTTGGCCAGCAGCGGGTCGGCAAACCACGCCGGGCGCACGCCGAAAAGCGCGTCGAGGATGGCGTTGATCTCGCCGAAGTTCTGGTTGAACAGGCCCTTGAAGACCAGGATGCTGATGAAACCCGGCACCGCGTAAGGCAGGAAGAGCAGCGTGCGGTAGAGCGCACGGTGCTTCAGGTTCTGCCACTCCAGCATCACCGCCAGCGTCATGCCCAAGGCCGTGCTGAGCAGCACCGTGAGGCCGGCGAAGAGCACCGTCCAGACAAAGATGCTGACGAAGGGGCCGCGGAAATCGGCGTCCAGCAGCATGCGCGTGTAGTTCGCGAAACCGATGCCCACCTTGAAGCCCGGGGGCATGCGTTCACCCGCGGCGCTTTCGAAGAAGCCGGTCTCGAAGTTCGCCTTGAACACGCTGCCCGTGGCCACCTGCTGCAGGCTGCCGTCGGGCCGGGCCAACCACAGCGGCTGGATGACGCCGAACTCGCGCAGGCCGGCGTAGCGCAAAGGGTCTGCCAGGCCCGGCGCCTGCAGCTGCAGCGCCATCAAACCCGCGCGGTGGGCGATGAGCCCACGCAGGTCGAGCGCGGGGCCGAGCTTCAGGTCATCGCCCTCCGCCTGCAGCACCACAGGACCGGTGGGCGCAGCGCCTTCCAGCGCCAGCAGCGGCGTGACGAGCGCGGGCCCGCGTGTGCCGTCGGCCTGCTCGGGCGGCAGCAGGCGCAGGCGGTGCTGGCTGCCTTCGCTGTGCAGCGTGTAGGCGTAGGCCTGGCGCTCGTCGACCACGCTCTGCGCCAGCAGGTAGGCCTGGGCGCGCTCGAAGTCCAGCAGGTTGTTCGACGAGTAGTTCGTGAAGCCGATCTGCACCGTGTACAGCAGCGGAAAGGCCACGAACACCAGCATGCCGGCCACGCCCGGAAAGAGGTACTTCCAGGCCACGCTGGTGGCCGTGCCGTAGACCACCAGCGCCGTGCCGCCCAGCGCCAGCACGCCCACGGCCGCCAGCGGCTGCGCCGCGGCCCAGAGGCTGAACACGAACCACAGCAGAGCCAGCGCCGCCAGCGTGGCGATGGCCGGGCCGAGCCAGCGGCCTGCAGACGAAACAGCGGCGCGGTTCATCGGGTCTTCATCCGCGCGGCGGCGCCGTCCATCGCGTCTTTGGGCGCCTGGCGGCCGTTGGTGATGGCCTCCAGCGCCGCATCCATCGCCGGGAAGAAGCGGCCCATCTCGGGGATGTTGGGGATGGGCTCGCCGGCGCGTGCGTTGGCCATGGTGGCGGCGATGCGCGGGTCGCTGCTGAGCTCGGCGTAGTAGGCCTTGTTGGCCGGCACGCCCAGCGGCACGTCGGCGCTGACCGTCTTGAGGGCATCGAGCTTCAGCAGGTGGTGTTCGATGAACTCCAGCGCAATATCCTTCTGCCGGCTGGCCGCACTGACCATGCAGCCCAGCACGCCCACGAAGGGTTTGCCTGGCCTGCCGGCGATGGACGGGATGCCTGCCACGCCGAAGTCGATGCCGACCTTGCGCACGTTGTCCCAGGCCCAGGGGCCGTTGATCATCATCGCCACCTGGCCGCGCGCAAACGCACCTTCCATCTCGGCGTAGCGCGCGCCCTTGGGCATGTGGCCGTCCTTGATCAGGCGTTCAAGCATCAGCGCGCCCCGCACCGCGCCGGCGTTGTTGATGCCGATGTCGGCGGTGTTCAGTTCGCCCTGGGCGTTGCGCCCGAAGACATAGCCGCCCGGCCCGGCCAGCAGCGGCCAGCTGAAGAAGCTGTTGTTGTAGGCCCAGAGGATGGCGCTCTTGCCCTGCGGCTTGAGGCGGCGGTCGAGTTCGATGAGGTCTTCGAAACTCGCCGGCGGCGTGGCCACCAGCGCCTTGTTGTAGATGAGGCCGATGGTCTCGATGGCCAGCGGGTAGCCCCAGACCTGGCCGCGGTAGGTGAAGGCGGCCCAGGCGCTGTCGTCGATCGCGGCGCGGGTGCTGCGCGCGGGTTTCACCGGCACGATCAGGCCCGACTTCACCCACTCGCCCACGCGGTCGTGCGCCCAGCACATCACGTCGGGGCCTTTGCCGGCGGCCGCGGCGGCGGTGAATTTGTCGGGCGCGGCCTCGGGGTGCTGCACGACCACGGGCACGCCGCTGGCGCGCTCGAAGGCATCCCCCACCTTCTGCAGGCCGTTGTAGCCCTTGTCACCGTTGATCCACACCAGCAAGCGCTGCGGCGCCTGGGCCCAGGCGGGCGCGGCGGCACCGGCGATGCCCGCCAGCAAGACCGCAGCGAGCGCGCCGCGCTTGAAGCCATCAGGCCGCATCGGCGTGCCCGGCAGCCTGAAGACGCTGGAAGGCCCGGCCCTGCGCATCGAAGAGATAGGCCTTGTGCGCGGGCACACCCAGCGGCAGCACGCAGCCGATGCGCACCGGGCGGTCGCCTTCCACGGCGCAGGTGATCACGTCTTCCAGGCCCGGGTTGCTGCAGTAGGCGTAGGTCATGCTGCCCAGGCTTTCGACGAAGGTCACGTGCGTCTGCAGCGCGTTGCCGGCTTCGCCGGCGCGCAGGTGCTCGGGGCGCACGCCCAGGGTCACGTCGTCACCCGGCTTGGCGCGCGCCGCGTCGACGGCGCAGCGGATGTGCTCGCCGCCGCCCAGTTTGACCAGCGCCTGCGTGGCCGAAGCCTCCAGCACCGTGGCCTTCAGGAAGTTCATGCCCGGGCTGCCGATGAAACCCGCCACGAAGGTGTTGCAGGGGTGTTCGTACAGCTCCATCGGCGCGCCCACCTGCTCGATGCGGCCGGCCTGCAGCACCACGATGCGGTCGGCCAGCGTCATGGCCTCCACCTGGTCGTGCGTGACGTAGACCATGGTCGTCTTGAACTGCTCATGCAGCTTGGCGAACTCGTAGCGCATCTTCACGCGCAGCGCTGTATCGAGGTTGCTCAGCGGCTCGTCGAAGAGAAACACCTCGGGCTTGCGCACGATGGCGCGGCCGATGGCCACACGCTGGCGCTGGCCGCCCGACAGGTCTTTGGGCTTGCGCTGCAACAGGTGGTCGATGTGCAGGATCTTGGCCGCCTGGTTCACCGCAGTCTCGATCTCGGCTTGCGGCACCTTCGCCAACTTCAGCCCGAAGGCCATGTTGTCGAACAGGTTCATGTGCGGGTAGAGCGCGTAGCTCTGGAACACCATGCTGATGCCGCGCTCGGCCGGCGGCACGTCGTTCACCACGCGGCCACCGATGCTGAGTTCACCTTCGGTGATGTCTTCCAGCCCAGCGATGGTGCGCAGCAGCGTGCTCTTGCCGCAGCCGCTGGGCCCGACGAAGACCATGAATTCACCGTCACGGATGTGCAGGTCGATGCCCTTCAGGATCTTGACGTCGCCGTAGGCCTTGCCGACCCCGGACAGCTTGACTTCGGCCACGCGCTTGTCTCCAGAACACGGGCTGCAGACCCGCGGTGATGTAGCGAATATACCTTCGCAACCCGTCCGTCAACATCCGCAACTGCCCTAGGTTTTGTGCTGCAAGTTATTGAAAATCAACAACTTGCACTCATTCACCATGACAGGCCGCCGGCGCAGATGTAGCATAACTACATGAACTCAAGGCCTCTGACACCTGCGCCGGGTCGGCTGGAACCCTGGGGCGCGCACGCGCGGGACGGCGGCGTGAACTTCGTCGTCTTCGCCGCACACGCCAGCGCGCTGCAACTGTGCCTCTTCGACGGCGATGGCCGCGAAACGAACACCTTCGGCCTGCACGGCCCCACGGCCGACGGCCTGTGGCACGGCTTCGTGCCCGGGCTGGCGCCGGGGCAGCTGTACGGCCTGCGCGCCCACGGACCCTGGGCGCCCGCCGAAGGCCACCGCTACAACGCGCACAAGCTGCTGCTGGACCCGGCGGCGCAAGAAATCGTCGGCGATTTCGCGTGGCGGCCCGAGCACCACGGCTACGTGCTGGGCCAAGACCCCGACACCGCCTTCGAGGCCAGCGACAACGCGGCCTGGGCGCTGAAGGCACGCGTGCCCGCACCCCGGCCCGCGGCGGCAACGCCAGCAGCAGCCGGCGCGCCGAAGCCGCGCATCGCGGCTGCGGACCGCGTGCTCTACGAAGTGCATGTGAAGGGCTACAGCCAGCAGCACCCGGGCATCCCGCCCGAACTGCGCGGCAGCTACGCGGCACTGGCCCACCCGGCAGCCATCGCGCACTTCAAGAAGCTCGGCATCACCACGCTGAGCCTGCTGCCGGTGCACTGCGCGCTGAACGAGCCCCTGCTGCCGCCGGGCCTCGTCAACTACTGGGGCTACAACACGCTGGGCTTTTTCTGCCCCACCCCGCGCTACAGCCGCACGCCGCAAGACCCGGCGGCGGTGAACGCCGAGTTCCGCGCCATGGTGGACACGCTGCACGCCCACGGGCTGGAGGTGGTGCTGGACGTGGTCTACAACCACACGCCCGAGGGCAACCACTTCGGCCCCACGCTCAGCTTCCGCGGGCTGGACCAGCGTTGCTGGTACCGGCTCGACGACGCCGGCCGCCCGCTGAACTGGAGCGCCTGCGGCAACACGCTGAACTTCGCGCATCCGCAGGTGGTGGCCTTCACGCTGGCCAGCCTGCGCCACTGGGTGCAGACCATGGGTGTGGACGGTTTCCGCTTCGACCTGGCGGCCGTGCTGGGCCGCGGTGCCGACGGCAGCTTCGACCGCGAACACCCGTTTTTCCAGGCGCTGGAGACCGACCCCGTCCTGAAGCAAGCCCTGCTCATCGCCGAGCCCTGGGACGCCGGCCCGCAGGGCTACCGCGTGGGCGATTTCCCCGGCCGCTGGCTGGAATGGCACGACCGCTTTCGCGACGCTGCCAACGGCTACTGGCTGCACAAACCCACGCCGCATGGCGAGGTCACACGCGCCGAATTCGCCGCGCGTTTCGACGGCAGCGCCGTGACTTACCGCGACCGCCACCCCGCACAAGGGCGCGCACCGCAAGCCGGCGTGAACTACCTCGCCGTGCACGACGGCTACACGCTGGCCGACCTGGTGGCCTACGAGCGCAAGCACAACCAGGCCAACGGCGAGAACAACCGCGACGGCCGTGACAACGAGGTCTGCGCGAATTTCGGCGTCGAAGGCCCGAGCAGCGACCCCGCCATCCAGGCCACGCGCTTGCGCGTGCGCCGGGCCTTGGTGGCCACACTGCTGCTGGCCGCGGGCACGCCGATGCTGGGCGGCGGCGACGAGGTGGGCAACACCCAGCACGGCAACAACAACGCCTGGAGCCAGGACAACCCCACGGGCTGGATCACCTGGCCCGACCCGACCGATGAGAGGGCCGATGCCGAGGCCGCAGCCTTCACGGCCTTCATCGGCGAGCTCACGGCGCTGCGCCGCACGCAGCCGCTGCTGCGGCCGGGCCGCTTTGATGAGATCCACCGCCGCTGGGAGGGGCTGGACGCCGACGACCGCACGCCGCTGCTGTGCCACCTGCACGAGGCCGCCGCGGCCGATGCACCCGCCCCGCTGCTGATCGCCTTCAACCGCAGCGCCGAGCGCTTGCCGCTGGCCCTGCCCCCGGGCCGCTGGCAGGTGCTGCTGTGCAGCGAGCCCACCGAACTCACCCCATCGCCCGCCACGGCCCATGCACCGCTGCCCCCACGCGGCCTGCGCGTGCTGCAGCGTCTGACCTGAACCCGAAAGCCTCGACACCATGGACCTGCGCCAACGCGCCAGCGGCCTCGTGCTGCACATCACCTCGCTGCCCGGGCCGCACGGCATCGGCGACCTGGGCGAGGAAGCCTTCCGTTTCGTCGACTGGCTGGCCAGCGCCGGGCAGACGGTCTGGCAGACCCTGCCCGTCAACCCCATCGGCCCGGGCAACTCGCCCTACCAGTGCCCCTCGGCCTTCGCCGGCAGCGCCCTGATGGTGGCGTTGGCGCCGCTGGTGCAGCGCGGCTGGTTGCCCGCCGCGGCGCTGCACGAGGTGCCGGCCTTCGACACCGCGCGGGTCGACTGGGGCGCCGTCATCCCCTGGCGCTGGGCGCGCTTGCGCGAGGCCGCAGCCGGATTTTTCGCCCACGCCAGCGCTGAAGACCGCGCAAGCTTCGACACCTGGCGCGCCACGCAGGCGAGCTGGCTGGACGAATGGACACTCTTCGCCGCATTGAAAGACGCCCACGGCGGCCAGCCCTGGTGGGCCTGGGCGCCCGAACTCGCGCGCCGCGAACCCGCCGCACTGCAGGCCGCGCGCACGGGCCTGGCCGCCGCGCGCGACACCCACGCCTTCGTGCAGTGGTGCTTCGACGAACAGCTCGCCGCGCTGCGCGCCCATGCGCAAACACGCGGCGTGCGGCTGATGGGCGACCTGCCCATCTTCGTGGCCCACGACAGCGCCGATGTCTGGGCGCGGCCCGATCTCTACTTTCTCGATGACCAGCACCAGCCCACGGTGGTGGCCGGCTGCCCGCCCGACGGCTACAGCCCCGACGGCCAGCGCTGGGGCAACCCGCTGTACCGCTGGGACCGCATGGCCGCCGAGGGCTACGCCTGGTGGGTGGCGCGTGTGCAGCGCGCGCTGGCGCAGGCCGATGTGTTCCGCATCGACCACTTCCGCGGTTTCGCCGGCTACTGGGAGGTGCCCGCCAGCTGCCCCACCGCGCGCGACGGCCGCTGGGCGCCCGGCCCGGGCGTGGCGCTGTTCCAGGCGATTCAAGACGCGCTGGGCCCGTTGCCCATCGTGGCCGAAGACCTCGGCACCATCACGCCCGACGTCATCGCCCTGCGCGAGCACTTCGGTTTCCCTGGCATGCGCATCGTGCAAGAGGCCTTCAGCGGCGACGCCAGCCACCCCTTCCTGCCCCACCGCCACGTGCCGGCCTGCCTGGCCTACAGCAGCACGCACGACAGCGACACGGCGCTGGGCTGGTGGCGCGGCGCGCCGGCCGCGCACCGGGCCTTCGCGGCCGAGTACCTGCAAGCCGGCGGGCCCGGCGGCACGGGCGATGGCGCCGACCTGCCCCTGGCCCTGGTGCGCGCCGCCAGCCGCTCGGTGGCGGCGCTGGCGCTCTTCACCATGCAGGACGTGCTCGCACTGGGCAGCGAGCACCGCATGAACCTGCCGGGCACCGACCGCGGCAACTGGAGCTGGCGCTTCAGCTGGGCCCAGGTGCAGGCCGAGCTGGCGCCCACGCTCGCGCGCCTGGCGGCGGCCACGGGGCGGGTGGCGTTCGAGGCCGCGGACTGGCACCGCGGGTGAACCCGGCGTCGAAGGAACTGACAGCCCCTGGCGCCGCGCTTGCGGCCGCGCATGCAAGACCCCGCCGGCATTGATGTTGTTCACGGCGGCACACGGTTTGCTCTCTGAATGCCTGGCGCCTTTCGACGCTGCCACCGGAGAAGAACCATGAGCCCCAAGTTCATCGTGGCCAGCGCGGCCAGCCTGCTCTGCGGGGCCGCGTCGGCCGCCTTCGTCAGCAACGCCAGCTTCGAAAACCCGGGCAACACCTGGACGAACACTGCGGCCAACTACATGGCGGTGGCCACGGGTTCGTCGGCCATCAACGGCTGGGCGGTGGTGAATGCCGGGGGCACCGGTGTGGCCTGGGCCAAGGCCCCGACCGGCGAGAGCTACCCCGCGGCACACGGCACCTACTTCGTTGACCTGTCGGGTTTCGGCACCCAGGCCGGCCCGAACGCGCGGCTGGAGCAGACCCTGCAGAACTTGATCGCCGGCGAGACCTACACGCTGTCGCTGAGCTACTGGGGCGACCGCGCCACGCTGTCCATCGACGGGCTGCAGATCGGCGCCGCCGGCCTGTCCTCCAACGGCTGGTCGAGTTTCTCCGCCAACTTCCAGGCCACGGGCAGCCAGGCCCTGCTGTCGGTGGGCTACATCGGCACCAGTGGCGTGGCTTTTGTCGACAACTTCCGCATCAGCGGCCCCGAGGCCGGTGTTGCGGTGCCCTTGCCCGGCACGCTGCCCTTGATGCTGGGCGCCCTGGGTCTGCTGGGCCTGGTGCGCCGCCGCCAGACCGCCTGAGCCCGGCCGGGCCGGGCGCGGGGCCGGGCGCATCGGGGCTGGGGCACGAGCCGGCTCCTAGAATCACAGCGGCCCGCACTGGCGGGCGTCTGCACGCCCGCCCATGCCTCTGGCCCCTCCTTCCGCCGACACCGCGCCCGCCGTTCCTCGCGGCTTGATGCCCGCGCTGTTCACCGGCGTGTTCATGGCCGCGCTGGACACGGCCGTGCTGGCACCGGCCATCCCGGTGCTGCGCGCGAGCTTCGGCCTGGACATCCGCGAAGCCGGGCTGCTGATGGTGGCCTTCATCCTCTTCAGCCTGCCCAGCACCGCGCTGATGGCCAACCTGGGTGACCGCCACGGCCGCCGGCCGGTCTTCCTGGGCAGCGTGGGGCTGTTTGCCGCGGGCTCGCTGCTCATCGCGCTGGCACCCAACTTCACCACGCTGCTGGCCGGGCGTGCGCTGCAAGGCCTGGGGGGCGGCGGCATCATCCCCACGGCCAGCGCCGTGATCGGCGACGCGCTGCCGCCGGCGCAGCGCGGCCGCGCCCTGGGGCTGATCGGCGCCACCTACGGCATGGCCTTTGTGCTGGGCCCGCCGCTGGCCGGTCTGCTGATGACGGTGGCCAGCTGGCACTGGATCTTCCTGCTCAACCTGCCCATCGCCGCGCTGGTGCTGTGGCTGGGCCGGCGCGCGCTGCCCCGCCAGGCGGCAGCGGGCCCGCTGCCGGGGCTGGACTGGCCCGGCCTGGCGCTGGTGTTCATCGGCTTGAGCTGCCTGGTGCTGGGCATCACACGCGGCCTCGATGGCCTGCTGGGCCGCACGCTGTGGCCGGCCCTGCTGGCCGCCGCCGTGCTGGCGCTGCTGCTGCTGCTGCTGGTGGAAGGCCGCGCCGCCGGGCGTGGGCAGCGGCCGATGATTCCGCTGGCGCTGCTGCGGCAGCGCCAGCTCGCCATGACCTACCTGCTCACCGCCGGCGCCGGCTTCGGCATGGGCAGCGTGATCTTCCTCACCAGCATCGCCACGCTGCAGCACGGCGTGGCGTACCGGAACGGCGGCTTCGTGCTGCTGCCCATGGTGCTGTGTTCGATGCTGGGCTCGGTGGGTGCCGGCCGCCTGCTCAACGCCTGGGGCGCGCGCCGCGTGGTGCTGGCCGGCTTCCTGCTGCTGGCCGTGGGCTACGGGGCCAGCGCCTGGCCGGGCTGGGGCTGGTGGGCTTTCATGGCCGCCACCATGCCGGTGGGTCTGGGCGTCGGCGTGGTGGTGGGCGGCGCGCTGCGCAGCATCGCCATCGACGAAGCGCCGCCGCCGCTGCGCGGCGCGGCGCAGGGCCTGGTCAACATCTTCACCAGCGTGGGCACGCTGCTCTCGGCCACCGTCATCGGCACCGTGGCCGACCTTGCCGGCGGCGGTGGGCATGGACTGCTGCTGGCCTACGCCGGTGTGGCGGCCACCATGGCCGCGATGGCGCTGGCCACACTGGCGCTGCGCCCCACGCCCGGCCTGCAGGTGGCCCTGGAATCCGGGGCCTGAGCCGGTGCGCGCCTGCAGCGGCGGCGCGCGCTAGGGCGCCGGCTTTTTCGGCGCGGCTTTCTTGGGCGCGGCTTTTTTCGGGGCGCTCTTCTTGCGCGCCTTGTTGGGCGCCTTGTTGGGTGCCGTCTTGGCGGCCGATTTTTTCTTCGGCGCGGCCTTCGCACCCTTCTTGGCCGGCGCCTTCTTGCCCTTGCTGACGGCCCGGGCTCCGGTGCTGACCACCAGCACGCGCACCGACTGCGGGCCCAGGTAGAGGCTGGCTTGCCCCGCGGCATTGGCCTTGGCGGCCTGCGCCCCGCCGGCAGGCAGGGCCGACAACAGGCGCGCATTCGGCGGCAGTTGCGCCATTTGCGCCTGCGCCAGCTGGGTGCCGTAGTTCACCAGCACCAGCGTGCGCTCACCCTCGTGCACCCGCTGCCAGCCGGCCACCAGCCCCTGCGAAAAGCCGTGCTCCATGCGGCCGCGCGCCAGGCTGGGCCGGGTGTTGCGCAGCGCCAGCAGCGCCTTGTAGAAGTTGAAGAGGCTGCCGGGGTCGGCGCGCTGGGCCTGCAGGTTGTGCGTGGCGGCGTTGGGCGCGACCGGGCGGAAGATGGTGCGGGAGGGCGTGCCGGTGGTGAAGCCGGCGGTGCCGGGCTCGGCCGTCCAGCTGTAGGGGCTGCGCAGGGGCAGATCGCCTTCGAGCCCGGGCACGCCGGCCTGGCCGATCTCTTCGCCGTAGTAGATGAAGGGCGTGCCGGGCTGCAGCAGGTAGCCCGCCGCGGCCAGGCGGTAGGCGCGCTCGTTGCCGCCGAGCTGGTCCCACAGGCGCCGGCCGGCAAAGATGTCGTGGTTGCTCAGGAAGGTGGCCATGGTGGGAGAGGCCGCGCCTTGCGCCGCGTCGTAGTGCGTGGCCACCTTCTGCACCGACTCGGCATCGCCCTGCGCCGCCTTCACGTAGTGATGCACAAAACCGAAGGCGAAGGCGCCGCCGCAGACGGCCGGGTCGCCGTAGGCCGCCGGCTCGGCCGTGGCTTCGCAGACCACGTAGCGGTGTTCGTAACCCTTGATCACGTCTTGCAGGCGCTTGGTGAGCGCGCGGCTCTCGGGCTGGTCGTTCCAGCGCACAGCGTCGCCTTCCAGCAGGTGCGGAACGGCGTCGAGGCGGTAGCCGTCGAGCCCGCGGTTGAGCCAGAAGCGCAGGCTGTCCTCGTGGTACTGCAGCACCGGCGGGTGGCGGAAGTTGAAGTCGGGCATGTGCGGCCCGAAGGTGCCGAAGTAGAAGTTCTTCGCGCCCGCGCTCGGCGGCGGCAGTTGCTTGAGATCGCCCTTGAAGAGCCAAGGCTGGTCTTCCGCGGCGTACCAGGGGTTCTTGCCCCAGATGTCCCAGCCCGCGGGCATGGTTTCGGCCCACACGAACCAGGGGCGGAAGGGGTTGTCGGCGCCCTTCAGCGCCTCGGTGAACATCGGGTGCTGGGCCGCGCTGTGGTTGATCACGTAATCCATGATCACGCCGATGCCGCGGCGGTGGGCTTCGCGCAGCAGCTCGTCGAAGTCTTCCAGCGTGCCGTACTCGGGCGCGATGCTGCGGAAATCGGTGGTGGCGTAGCCGTGGTCGCCATCGGCGTTGGCGGTGATGGGCATCAGCCACAGGCCCCGCACGCCGAGCTCTTGCAGGTGGTCGAGGCTTTGCGTCAGGCCGCGCAGGTCGCCGATGCCGTCGCCATTGCTGTCGCGCCAGCCACGCACGAAGATTTCCATGAAAGCGCCGTGGTGCCAGCCCTCGGGCAGGGCGCTGCGGGTGTTCGTGGGCGGCACGGGGCGGGTGTCCAGGGCCGGCGACGGCAGCGCGGCCAGCGGCAGCAGGCCCGCCAGGGCCAGGACCAGGACCAGGCGCGACAGGAACAAGGCTTTGCGGGGCATGGGGCAGGGCGGTGGCGCGATCGGCAGGAGCTGAAATGTAGGCCGACTACAGCCCGGCCAGGCTGCAGAACAACCCGACCCGCCGAGCGATGCGCAACCCGGGTCAGCACCACTACAAGAACATTTGTAGTTTTACTACTCTGCGATGCTCGACACCTCGCTGCCCTTGCTGCCCACCCATGCGCCCTGTCTTCCCCCTGTTGACCCTCGGCGCCTGGGCCTGCGCCGCGGTGGCACAGGCCGCCACGCCCACGCCGGCCGCCTGCACGGCCGGCTTCGAGACCGTGCTGCATGCCGCCCCGGCCGCCGCCCCGCCGCTGCCTGCGCAGGCGGTGTGGTTCAACCGCCAGTGGCTGCGCTGGCCCGGCGTGAGCGCCACGCCAGCCGGCGGCGGCTTCCGGCTGCATTTTTCGGCCACCGGGCAGATCAGCGCGCGGCCGGGTGCAGCCGTCAGCGGTGCCGATGGCGCGCTGACGCTGGACTTGCGCAGTGCCGCACTGCCCGCCACGCTGCGGCAGCGCTGGCGCTGGGTGGGCGCCGGCCCCACGCTGGCCGTGCGCGCCGCCGACCAGCACCGCCTGCGCGAGCTGCACCGCGGCCAGCTGGTGCTGACGCTGGAAGACGCGCAAGGCCGTGTGCTGCAGGCCACGCGCACGCAAACCCCTGGGGCGCTGGACGATCTCTACGCCCGCGCCGAACAGCTGCCCGACCTGGGCGCCACCGTCACGCGCACCCGCGTGCGCGGCGGGGGTGATGCCCAGGGCTGGCGCACCGGCTTCCGCCTTTGGGCCCCCACCGCGCAAGCCGTGCACCTGTGCCTGCACCCCAGCGCCGACGCCCCGGCCAGCGCGGTGCACACGCTGCAGCGCGACAACGCCACTGGCGCCTGGGGCCAGCAGCTGCCCGGCGACCTGAGCCAGCCCCAGCCGCACTACTACACCTACCTCGTCGACGTGGCCCTGCCCGGCGGCGGCGTGGTGCGCAACCGCGTCACCGACCCCTATTCGCTGAGCCTGAACGCGAACTCGCAGCGCAGCTGGATAGGCCGCCTGGACGACCCGCGTTGGATGCCCGAAGGCTGGGCACAGACGAAGCGCCCGGCCACCGTGCGCCACAACACCGACCTCGTCATCTACGAACTGCACCTGCGTGATTTTTCGGTGCGCGACACCACCGTGCCGGCGGCCCACCGCGGCAGCTACCTCGCCTTCACACACCTGCAGTCGGCCGGCATGCAGCACCTGCGCACCTTGGCCGCCGCGGGCCTGACCGACGTGCACCTGTTGCCCGTCTTCGACCTGGCCACCGTGCCCGAACAAGGCTGCACCACGCCCGACGAAAACCGCCTGGCCGCCATCGTCCAGCAGCAGCCCGACAGCGAAGAGCCGCAGGCCATCGTGGCCGCAGGCACCGCGCAAGACTGCTTCAACTGGGGCTACGACCCGCTGCACTTCACCGCGCCCGAAGGCAGCTACGCCACCGACGCCAACGAGGGCGGCACGCGCATCCTCGAGTTCCGCCGCATGGTGATGGCGCTGCACCGCGCCGGCCTGCGCGTGGGCATGGACATGGTCTACAACCACACCAGCGCCAGCGGCCAGAGCGCGAAAAGCGTGCTCGACCGCACCGTGCCCGGCTACTACCACCGGCTGAACGCGCAAGGCGGGGTCGAAACCAGCACCTGCTGCGACAACACGGCCACCGAGCACCGCATGATGGGCAAGCTGATGATCGACTCGGCCGTGGTGTGGGCGCGCAGCCACCGCATCGACAGCATGCGTTTCGACCTCATGGGCCACCAGCCGCGCGCCGCGATGGAACGGCTGCAACGCGCCGTGAACCGTGCGGCCGGCCAAACCATCCACCTGCTGGGCGAGGGTTGGAATTTCGGCGAGGTGAAGGACGGTACGCGTTTCGTGCAGGCGGCGCAGAAAAGCCTGAACGGCAGCGGCATCGCCACCTTCAGCGACCGCGGCCGCGACGCGGCGCGCGGCGGCGGCTGCTGCGACGGCCCGGCCGAGGTGCTGAAGCACCAGGGCTGGCTCAACGGCCTGCACTACGCGCCCAACCCACAGGCGCAGGCCGCAGGCGTGGGCAGCCGCGCCGAACTGCTGCGCAGCGCCGACCTCGTCCGCGCCAGCCTGGCCGGCACGCTGCAGGGCTACCGGCTGCAGACGGCCAACGGCAGCGTCAAGCGCCTGGACCAGATCGACTACGCCGGCCAGGGCGCGGGTTACGCCAGCCAGCCCGGCGAGGTGGTGAACTACGTCGAGAACCACGACAACCCCACGCTGTGGGACATCAACCTGCTGAAGCTGCCACCCGACACGGCCCGCGAAGACCGCGCGCGCGTGCAGGTGCTGGGCGGCGCGCTCACGGCCTTCAGCCAGGGCGTGGCCTACCTGCACGCGGGCGTGGAACTGCTGCGCAGCAAGAACCTCGACCGCAACAGCTACGACAGCGGCGACTGGTTCAACCGCATCGACTGGACGCTGCAGGACAACTTCTTCGGCGGTGGCCTGCCGCCGAAGAAGGAAGGCGAAGGCCTGTGGCCGGCCGCACGCCCGCTGCTGGCACGCGCCACGGAGATCAAGCCCACACCGGCGGAGATGCGCTTCACGCGCGACGCCTTCCTCGACCTGCTGCGCATCCGCGCCAGCAGCACGCTCTTCCGCCTGCGCACGGCCGAAGAGGTGCAGCGCCGGCTGACGATGCTGAACACCGGCCCCGAGCAGGTCCCCACCGTGGCCGTGGGCCACCTGAACGGCCGCGGTCTGCGCGGCGCGCGTTTCGCGGAAGTTCTGTACGCCATCAACGTGGCCCCCGAAGCTGCCACGCTGAGCCTGCCCACGCTGCGCGGCCGGCCGCTGGTGCTGCACCCGGTGCACCGCGGCCCGGGTGCGGCCGACCCGCGCCCGGCCGCGCAGGCGCAATGGGATCCGGCCAGCGCCACGCTGCGCGTACCGCCCCGCACGGCGCTGGTGTATGTGCGCGAGTGAACCGAGCCCGCGGCAGCGGGCACTGACAATCGCGGCATGACACTGCCGCAGCAACAGCACGCCTCCTCCGCCTGGGCCAGAACAGCCCGCACCTTGGGCTTTGCTCTGGGCCTGGCGACCGCGCTCTTTTCGGTCGCTGCGCAGTCGCAGACCGCCGCCCAAGCCCCGCTGGCCACCGTGCCCAGCGTGGACCTGGAACGCTACATGGGCCGCTGGTACGAGATCGCGCGCTTCCCCAACCGCTTCCAGAAGGACTGCCGCGGCCCGGCCACCGCCGACTACGCGCTGCAGCCCGGCGGCCGCGTGCAGGTGACCAACCGCTGCCCGCAGGCTGACGGCAAGACCGACGAAGCCCTCGGCGAAGCCCGCCGCGTCGGCGAGGCCGGCTCGCCCAAGCTGGAAGTGCGCTTCGCGCCGGCGTGGCTGTCATGGCTGCCCATGGTCTGGGGCAACTACTGGGTCATCGACCTCGACCCGGCCTACACCTTGGCCGTGGTGAGCGAGCCGACGCGCGAATACCTGTGGGTGCTGGCGCGGCAGCCGCATGTGGATGCGGCCGCGTGGGATGCGCTGATGGAGCGCCTGCGCGCGCAGGGTTTCGACCTCACGCGGCTGCAGAAGGCCGGCGGCAGCAGCCCGGTGCGCTGAGTCAGGCCTCGGCCTGCGGTGGCCGCTCTTCCGGCCACAAGCCCTTCCAGGCCTTCACCGAGAGGTGGCGAACCAGCAGCGGCAGCGGCATGCGCAGTGCATGCGAGCGGATGTAGATCCACTGCCGCGCCAGGGCCGCGGCCACGCCGGCTTCTTCGTCGTTTTCGGGCCGCATCGCCTGGGCGTAGACCGCCGGCCACCAGCGGCGGCGGCGCCAGTGGGATGCGGCCTGCGCATCCAGCGTGCCCAGCACATCGGCAGGCACCGCGGTTTCGAAGACCGCGATCACCAACCGCAGCCCCAGCACCAAGGGGCCGGCCAGGTCGTTGCCGGCACCGCTGGCCAGCAGCCGCTGCCAGAAGGCCGGCTCGGTACCGAAACGCGTGAGCATCGAGTGGATGTCGTACAGGTCGCGCAGGCCGTTGCGCAGCTCACCCTCATGCACGAGGTGGGTGATGCTGTGCACGACCAGGTCTTCCGGCGCAGGCACGCGCAGAGCCGGCAAGCCGGGCACGGGCGTGGCCCGCGCGATGATCTGCGCCGGATCGGGCGCGTTGCGCGCCGTCAGCGGCAGGATGGTGTGGTGCACGTCGATCACCGTGCCGCGGTGGATGTGCTGCATCGGCGGGATCTCGTGCATCCACTGGCGGTAGTAGCGCTGGTCGTAGGGGTCGGTCTTGGCGCTGACCCAGCCGTCGACCAGGAGTGCGCTCTCCACGTCTTCCAGGGCCGCCCGGGGCACCAGCACGTCGATGTCGCCGAAGAGGCGGCCGGCGCCCAGCGCAGGCTCATGCGACGCCATCACATAGGCGGCCCCCTTGAGCAGGACCAAGGGCAAGCCCTGGTCAGCGATGGCCCGCTGCAGGTTCTGAGCTTCCCACTGCACCGACAGACGTTGCCGCTGGCCGGTCAGCACCGCCCCGCTCAGGTGGCGCTGCGCCTGGCCCGGGGCAACGACCCCTGCATCACCCAAGGCAACGGCGAGCGCTCCGAGCAGATTCGAGGCACGCGCCGTGGCCAGCAATTCGCTCCAACCCTGCAGGTCCAGCGGCTGGCAGCCGATTGGCGTCTTGAGCGCGTCAACCAGCCGTGCGAGGCGCCGCCCGAGACAGCGGGTGAGGTCGCCGTGCAAGGCACTCATGCCTGACAAACCTGCTCGATCAAGGCAAGGCCCGCCTCGGTGCTGCCGTAGACGATCTCGAAGCAGCGCGCGCCATCGAGCAAGCTGCACAAGGCATGGAAGCCCCGTTCGCCCATGCGCTCACGGTTGAAAGATTGCTCCGAGATCAGCACGAAGGCTTCCGTGCGGCCCATCTCCTCGACGCGGGCCTCAGCCCCCGCCTCGAAACGCGGCAGAACGACCCAACGCACGCGGGCTGGATCGGCTGCCTGCGCGATGGATGCCTCCGGGCAGGCCGCATGGGTGATGTCGCCCTTGCGGGTATCCCGATAGACCGGGCCCAGCCTGCTGCCGGGGAAACTGCGCACCAGGTCGATGGAGCGGTTCTTCAGACAGATCGGTCTGGGGTGCGGCAGCAGTTGCAGCGTTGCCGGATCCAGCACGGCCAGCTCGTCGGACAAGAGACGCCAGCCGGCCAGGGTGACCAACGAAGCGCACATCGTGCTTTTCCCAGCACCCGGGAATCCCGGCATCATCAACGCGTTCGCACCCCGCGCGACCACGCCCGCGTGCATGACCAGCAAGTCCAGCGGCCGCTGGGCCACGCACCAGTTCATGCCCCATTCGAACATGGGCGCAGCCTGCGAGGCCGGCAGCGGATAGAAGAGTTCGGCCCCGTCAACCAAAAATCTGGCCTGGGGGTGCCACCAGCGCCTGAGCCCGGTGCCCGGCAGGATCTGGATGTCGAAATCAACGAAGGTGCCGGCTCGGCCGACCTCGCGGCCGCGGTAGAAGGTGTCGACGTGCCGACGCACGTCGGCGAACGGCGAGCGAAGGCGCACCTTGAAGGGTGCGATGTCCAGCACCGCATCAAACCCAGGGATCGGCAAAGGTGGTCAGCTCGGGTTCAGCGCCGGCGGGCCGCTCGGCTCTGCGATGATGCCATTGTCGACAAGGCTCAAAATCAGCGCCGGATCTTGCTCAAGCTCGATGCCGCCGCCCGAGAGCACACCCTCGACGACCCGCACCGCATCCTCGGCCAGCACCCAGAAATCACCTGAGGTGGCATCGAAGACCACGCGGCCTTCGGAGCATTCCCAACGCGGCCCGACAACCAAACGGCGGCCAGGCGCGGTGCGCAGACTCACGGCTTCATCGCCAACTGCCGACCGGCCGGTGTCACCAGCGCTTCCAATAAAGGTTCTGTGTAGACGAGCCAGTACCGTGCAGCGAAGCCAGGAAGTTCACCACCTTGTCGGCACCCCACGACTTGGAACCACAACTGCCGAAGAGCGAGCTGGGGCAGTAGGTGCCACCGCCCTTGACCGCGTCCCACATCTCGATCACCTGAGTGGGGGTGAGCGGATAGCGGTTGCCGATGGATTGGAAAGCGTGCGCGTTCAACACAGCCGCGCAGATTTGGCGACGAAGCTCCTGCCCCGGGCTGCCATCCGAAAAGTTCAGGGCCGCCCAGATGGAGATGCTCACGCCAGTCAGGCCCATTGACGACATCGTCGCGCCCTGGTTGGTGACATCACTGCTTTGGAGCGCCCGGCAGTTCCACGGCTGCGTGGTATCGACCACCACGTTTGACGGAAATGTCGGCCGGCTGCATGCCGACGGCCAACTGCTGCAATTGGTAGGCAGCTTCCAGTGGTGGGGCGAATTGCCCCCGTGGCAGGTCACGCCCGTGCTGGCCCGCGGGCTCGTGTTGTTGCTAATCTGGGCCGACGGACTGATGCAGGTCGTACCCAGGGCCGTCTTGGCATGCACGGAAAGCAGAACCCCTGCGCTGCCTGCAGCGCCGCGCACCAAGCGCCGACGCGCAGCGGACTTCAAGATCTCGCTCTGGAGATTCTCGTCGGGCGCTCCCGGGCGGTGTTCGGCGTTCATACGGCAGTCCTGGTCCAACTTATCTTCGAGCACCCGAATTTTACGGGCGGCCTCTTGACACCTCCTGCCGACTTTCCCCGCGTCTGCGGGGGCCTTCAGGCCATGAACCCGCAATAGTTCACAAGCAGCCCGGGCGGTCGATGGACAGTGCCACAACTGCAGCCAATGCTCGCAAGAACCGGGCCTCCGCGCGCCGAACCCAAAAAGTCCTTTGCCGACAGGCGCTTACGCCATTCAACGCAGGGCATTGCAAGGCATGCGGGTCGCCGGTGTCAGGAATGTCGACACCCCGCCGACCCACGCGCCGGCGGCGCCGTTCAAATCTTCCCCAACGCCCGCAGGATCTTCTCCGGCGTGATCGGCTGCGAGCTCACCCGCGCCCCAAAAGGCGCCAGCGCGTCGTTGATCGCGTTCATCACCGCGCCCGGCGCGCCGGCCGTGCCGGCCTCGCCCGCACCCTTGGCGCCCAGCATGCTGCTGCGCGTGGGGCTCTGCACGTGGCTGACCACGATGTCGGGCATCTCGCCGGCCATGGGCACCAGGTAGTCGGCCATGTTGGCGTTGCGCATGGTGCCGTCAGTGTCATACAGGCACTCTTCGAACAGCGCGCCGCCGATGCCCTGCACGATGGCGCCGCGCATCTGCTCGTCCACCAGCATGGGGTTGATGACACGCCCGCAGTCTTCCACCGCCCAGTGCTTGAGCAGCTTCACGAAGCCGGTGTCGACGTCCACCTCCACGTGGCTGACCTGCACGCCGTTGGTGAAGATGAAGGGGTAGTCGCGCTGCGCATAGTGGCGCGTGACCATCAGCTCGGGCGTGAAGTCTTTCGGCAGCGTGTCGCTGCGGAAGTAGGCGATGCGGCCCAGTTCGGCCAGCTCCAGCAGGGCCTCGCCGCTGGCGCCATCAACCACCGCATTGCGGTAGACACGCAGCCCGGCGCGTTCGCGCTTGAGGATGGCTTCGGCCACGGCCAGGATGTTTTCGCGCAGTACGCGCCCGGCCTGCAGCACGGCCTCGCCACCGATGCCGGCGCCCCGGCTGGCCCAGGTGCCACCGCCATAGGGCGTGGTGTCGGTGTCGCCGGTGCTGATGCGCACGCGGTCCAGGCTCACGCCCACGGCATCGGCCGCGATCTGCGCAAAGATGGCCTCGGCACCCTGGCCCTGCTCGCCCACGCTGCTGCTGACGGTGATCACGCCCGTGGGCTCCAGGCGGATGGTCGCGCCGTCTTGGCTGGCGATGCGCGCACCGCCCACGCCGTAGAAGGCGGCGCTCGGGTTGGTCAGTTCGATCAGCGCCGCCACGCCGATGCCGCGGTAGACGCCTTGCTTGCGCAAGTCGGCCTGTTCGGCACGCAGCGCGTCGTAGTCGCAGACCCGGCGCGCCTCGCGCAGGCAGGCCTCGTGCGACAGCACTTCCAGCTTGATGCCGCTGGCGCCCGTGGCCGGATAGGCGTAGTCCGGAATCACGTTCTTCTGGCGGAACTCGATGGGGTCCAGGCCCAGCTTCGCCGCCACGCCATCGACCAGCGCTTCCGTCACCGCACAGGCAATCGGATGCCCCACGCCGCGGTACTGACAAGTCGGCACCTTGTTCTGGAACACCACTTGCAGCTTCGCGCGGTAGTGCTTGTGCTTGTAGGGCCCGCCGGTGAGGTTGACGACCTGGTTGCCTTCGATGCCGCTCGTGCGCGGGAACATGCTGAAGGGGCCGATGCCGGTGAGGTCGTCGATCTCGAAGGCCAGGATCTCGCCGGCCTTGCTGGCGGCGATCTTCGCGTGGATGCGGTGCTCGCGCGCATGGATGTCGCTGACGAAGCTCTCCAGCCGGTCGGCCACGAACTTGATGGGCCGGCCCAGCATCAGGCTCAAGGCGACGGTGGCGAAATCGTCCGGATACGCGTGCACCTTGATGCCGAAACTGCCGCCCACGTCGCGACAGATCACGCGCACCTGCGCCTCGCTCAGTTCGAACTGGCGGCAGTACAGGTCCTGCATCATGTGCGGGGCCTGGAAGGAGTGGTACACGGTCAGCCGGCCCTCGGCCAGCGTGCGGCCGGGCTGCCAGTCGGCGATCTGGCAGCGCGGCTCCAGCGTCACGCCGGTGTGGCGGCCGAAGACGTAGGTCTCCTCGAAGACCACCGCGTCTTCGCGCGCAAAAGCTTCGTCCACGCCGCCGGTGTCCAGCTGGCGCTGAAAACACAGGTTGTCGCCGAGTTCGGGGTGGATCAGCGGGGTGGCCGCGTCCAGCGCGGTTTCGGTGTCCAGCACGGCGGGCAGGTCTTCCCACTCCACTTCCAGCAGCGCCAACGCGTCTTCGGCGCGGGCGCGCGTTTCGGCCACGATGGCCACCACGGGCTCGCCCTGCCAGGTGGCGCGGTCGATGGCCAGCGGGTACTGCGGTGCGCTCTTGATGCCGGCCAGGTGCATGAGCGTGGCCACCCAGGGTTTGCAGACCTGGGCGATCTCGGGGCCCGTCACCACCGCAATCACCCCCGGCAGCGCCGCCGCGGCCGTGCGGTCGATGCGCGTGATGCGCATGTGGGCCACCGGGCTGCGCCAGAAGACCACGTGCGCCAAACGCGGCAAATCGATGTCGTCGATGTACTGCCCACGGCCTTGCGTGAGGCGGCGCACGCCTTCGCGCGGGTGGGCCACGCCAATGTGGCGCTGGTCTTCGGTGATGGCCGGCAGCTCGCCGCCCAGGTCGCGGTGCGCGGGCTTTTCGGTGGGGTGGTTCATGCGCGCACCTCGCTGGCCTGCAGACCGCCGGTCTTTTGCTTCTCCAGCACCGCGCACACCGCGTCGACGATGGCGTGGTAACCCGTGCAGCGGCAGTAGTTGCCGCTCATCCATTCGCGCACCTGCTCGCGGTTCGCTTCGGGCTTGTGCTCCACCAGGTCCAGCGCCGCCATCAGCATGCCGGGCGTGCAGTAGCCGCACTGCAGCGCGTTGTGGGCGACGAAGGCGTCTTGCAGCGCGCGCAGCGCGGGGCTGGGCGTGAGCGTTTCCACCGTCTCGATATGGCGGCCATCGGCCTGCGCGGCCAGCACCAGGCAGCCGCGCACGATCTGCCCGTCCACGCGCACGGTGCAGGCGCCGCAGACGCCGTGTTCGCAGCCGACGTGGCTGCCCTTCAGGCCACAGTCTTCGCGCAGGAAGTCGATCAGGTGCTTGCGGCATTCCACCTGGCGCACCAGCGCCTGGCCGTTGACCTGCACGCTCACGCGCGTGCTGGGGTTGTCGAGCGGCGTGTTCATGCGGGGGTCTCCATCAGGGCCTTGACCGCGCGGCGCATCAGCGTGGCGGCCATCTGCGTCTTGGCGGCGGCGGAATGGGTGAGGTCGGCAAAAGGCTGAAGCTCGGCGCGCAGCGCGGCTTCGGCTTCATCCAGACGCGTCGGCGTCAACGGGCCGGCGGCGAGCACGGCCTCGGCAGCGCTGGCGCGCACGGGGCGGTCGCCGAGGCTCAGGAAGGCCAGGCGCACGTCGCTAAGCTGCACACCGTGCACCGTGGCGCAGGCAGCCAGGCCGGCGATGGCGTAGTCGCCATGCCGGCGCGCCAGCTCGCTGAAGTGATGGCGCTGGCCCGGGGCGATGAGCGGCAGCTCGCAGGCCACGAGCAGCTCATCTTCGCGCATCGCGGTGCTGAAGAGGCCCTGGAAGAAGTCGGCCGCGGCCACGCGGCGTTCGCCATGGGCGCCCAGCAGCACCAACGTGCCGCCCAGCGCCACCACGCAAGCCGGCCACTCGGCCGCCGGGTCGGCATAGGCCAGCGCACCGCCGAAGGTGCCCAGGTTGCGGATGGCGCGGTGCGCGATGTGCGGCGCGGCCTGCGCCAGCAGCGGCGCGTGCTGCAACACCAGCGGCGACTCTTCCACTTCCACATGCCGCGTCATCGCGCCGATGCGCAGCACGCTGCCTTGCACCGAGATGCCAGCGAGCTGCGTGAGCCCGCCGATGTCCACCAGCAGCGCGGGCTGCGACAAACGCATGTTCAGCGTGGCCAGCAGCGTCTGCCCGCCGGCCAGCAGGCGCGCGTTGTCGCCGTGCTCGGCCATCAGCTGCAGCGCGTGCTGCGGCGAGCTGGCGCGGACGTAATCGAAGGCCGAAGATTTCATGGCCGTGTCTCCATCCGTTTTGAAAGGGCGCAGCGGCTGATGAAGCCGGCCCGCCACCCCGCGCAGCGGTTCAGGGTTTGTCGGGATGGGGCTTGTTGAGCACGCGCTCAACAATTTCAGCAGAGTTGAGCAGATGGTCAATACCGCAGAAACCCGGCCCAAGCGCGGCGCCCCGAAGGCGCCGGCGGGTGAAGGTGTGCCCACGCCGGCCGCCGCCGGCCGCAAGCGCCTGGACGCGCGGGAACGTGAGCAGCAGATCATCGAAGGCGCCACCGAGTTCTTCGCGCGCCGCGGGCTGGAAGCGCAGATGCGCGAGCTGGCCGCCGAGCTCGGCATCGCGCACACGCTGCTGTACCACTACTTCCCCACCAAGCGGCAGCTGATCGAACGCGTCTACGAAGACACCATCGCCGGCCGCTGGGACATGCGCTGGGAAGCTCTGCTCGACGACCCGAAACTCGAAGCAGCCGACAAGCTGCAGGCTTTCTACCGCGAGTACCTGCCCGCCATCCTCACGCCCGAGTGGCTGCGCATCCTGGTGCACTCGGGCCTGAGCGACGGTCTCATTCCCAACCGCTATTTCGCGCTGGTGCGTGAGCGCCTGTTCCCGCGCCTGCTGCGTGAGGTGCGCCGCGCCGCCGGCAGCCGCAGCAAGGCCAAGGCCAGCGCACGCGAAGAAGGCCTGTTGATGGCCTTCCACGGCGGGCTCATCTACCACCTGGGCATCTGGCCGCTGGTCTACCAGCAGAGCTACACCGGCCAGGGGGATGCCGCGCTGACCGACAGCTTCATCGCCGACCGCATCCGCGGTTTGCTGCTGCAAGCCCCTGAAATCGTCACGCAGGTCGCGAGCCCGCGCGCCTGAAACGGAGAAGGACCGACACCATGTCGCTGAGCCTGAACCACTACTCCATCCGCACCGCCGACCTGGCGGCCTGTGAACGTTTTTACTGCGGCCTGCTCGGCCTGCAGGTGGGGCCGCGCCCGCCCTTCCCCTTCCCGGGGCTGTGGCTCTACCAGGGCGACACCGCGGTGTGGGCCAACGCGGCCGTGCACATCATCGGCATCGACCGCAACGACCCCGAAGGCCTGAAAGCCTACCTCGGCGACCGCGAAGAGGTCAGCCTGCAAGGCAGCGGCGCGGTCGACCACGTGGCCTTCTTCGCCACCGGCCTGCCTGCGATGCTGCAGCGCCTGCAAGCGCAGGGCATCGAACTGCGCGAGCGCACGGTGCCGCTGCTGGGCCTGCACCAGGTGTTCGTCGACGACCCCAACGGCATCGTCGTCGAGCTGAACTTCCCGGCGGCTGAGAAGGCCGCGCTGGACGCTGCAGCCGCCGCGGTGACCTGAACCCCGCCATGGCGCGCATCCTCGTCGTCGGTGGATCGCTCGGGGGCCTGACGGCCGCCAACCTGCTGCTGCGCGGCGGGCATGAGGTGACGGTGCTGGAGCGCTCGCCGCGCTCGTTGCAGGGCCGTGGCGCGGGCATCGTCACGCACGAAGGCCTGCGCCACACGCTGCGCGCCGCCGGTGCGGTGGTGGACGAGACCCTGGGCGTGTCGGTGGCCGAACGTGTGGTGCTGGGCCCCGACGGACAGACGCTGTGCCGCTGGGCGCACCCGCAGATCCTCACGTCGTGGGGGCGTCTCTACACCCTGCTGAACGAAGCGCTGCCCGCCGAGCGCCACCGTCTGGGCGCCGTGGTGCAAGCCGTCACGCCACGGGACGATGGCGTGACGGTGCAGCTGGCCGGCGGTGAACTGCTGCAGGCCGAGTTGCTGATCGCCGCCGACGGCATCCGCAGCACCGTGCGCCAGCAGTGGCTGCCCGAGGTGAAGCCGCTGTACGCGGGCTACGTGGCCTGGCGCGGCGTGTGCGATGAAGCCGTGCTCTCGCGCCACACGCGCGAGACCTTGTTCCCGCACTTCGGCTTCGGGCTGCCGGCGGGCGAGCAGATGATCGGCTACCCGGTGGCCGGTGACCACGGCGCGCAAGGCAACAGCACCGCGGTGGGCCAGCGGCGCTGGAACTTCGTCTGGTACCGCCCCGCGCCCACACCGGCCGAGCTGCAGGCGCTGCTGACCGATGCCGATGGCGTGCACCACGCCGAAGGCATCCCGCCGCAGCTGGTGAGCTCGCGGCAGATCGCCGGCATGCGCCAGGCCGCGCGCGAGAAGCTCGCGCCGCAGTTCGCCGAAATCGTCGAGAAGACCGCGCAGCCCTTCCTGCAGCCCATCTACGACCTCGCCTCGCCGCGGCTGGCCCACGGCCGCATCGCGCTGATGGGTGACGCCGCCTTCGTCGCGCGGCCGCACGTGGGCATGGGCGTGGCCAAGGCCGGTGACGACGCTGCGGCCCTGGCCACCTGCATCGCCCAACACGGCGCCACACCCGAGGCTCTGAAGCACTACGAGGCCGAGCGCCATGCCGTCGCCGCCGCCGTGGTGCAGCGCGCGCGCCTGCTGGGCGCGCCGCTGGCCCTGCCCCCGGGCAGCGCGCCGCCCTACCGCGACCCGCGCGGCCCCATGCAGCAGACGGCCATCGACCCGGCCCTGTTCGACACCTACCCCCCCGAAGCGCTGGCCGCCTGAAGAAGCCCGCCTTTTTCTTTCAACCCGAAGGAGACAAGCCCGATGAACGACCTGCCCGTGAAGCCTGTGAACAGCCCCCGCCGCCGCCAACTGCTGCTGGCCGGCGGCGCCCTGGCCACCGCGCCTGCGCTGTTCAACATCGCCCGCGCCCAGGGCGCGCCCATCAAGATCGGCTTCCCGGTGCCGCTGACCGGCCCCTTCAGCGCCGAGGCGCAAGACCAGGTGCGCGCCGCCGAGCTGGCCGTGAAGGAATGGAACGCCGCCGGCGGCCACAAGGGCCAGAAGGCCGAGCTGCTGGTGCGCGACGACAAGCTCAACCCCGGTGAAGCCGCCACACGCACGCTGGAGCTGATCGAGAAGGACAAGGTCAACTTTGTCGTCGGTTCCTTGAGCGCCGCCACGCAGCTCAGCATCAACGCCGTCACGCGCGAGCGCAAGGTGCTGTTCAACAGCATCAGCCAGAGCGACGCCATCAACGAGGCGAAAGACTGGAGCCTCTACACCTTCCACGAGGCGCTGAACCCGCACCTCACGGCCGGTGCGGTGGCGCGTTATGCCTTCCCGAAGTTCGGCAAGCGCATCGTCTACCTGACGGCCGACTACGCCTACGGCCACGAGATGGTGCGCGGCTTCCAGCGCGCAGGCCAAGCCCTGGGCGCGCAGACGCTCGCCGACATCCGCCATCCGCTGGGTGCGGCCGACTACAGCGCCTTCCTGCCGCGCATCCAGGCGCTGAAGCCCGACATCCTGGTGCTCTGCAACTTCGGCCGTGATCTCGTGAACAGCGCCAAGCAGGCCACCGATTTCGGCCTCAAGCAGACCACCAAGGTCATCGCACCGGTGCTGCTGTACACCAGCCGCGTGGCCGGTGGCGCCGACGCCTTCGAGGGCGTGCTCGGTGGCACCAGCTACTACTGGGGCATGGAAGACAAGATCCCGAGCGCGAAGAAGTTCAACGACGCCTTCCGCAAGGCCTACAACGGCATCGTGCCCTCCGACTACGGCGCCCTGGGCTACGCCGGCGTGCTGAGCGTGCTGCAGGCTGTGAAGAACGCCGACGCCACCGATTCGCAACGCGTGGCGATTGCGCTGCGCCAGCTGAAGTACGACTGGTACAAGGGCCCGCAGTTCTACCGGAAGTGCGACCACCAAAGCGTGCAGAGCGTCGTCATCGTCGAGAGCAAGTCCAAGGGCATGAAGGACAAGAACGACGTCTTCAACGTGCTGGCCATCGAAGACGCCAACGAGAAGAACCTGCGCAGCTGCGAAGAGATGGGCCACAAACCCGCCTGAGCTCGAAAGCAGCCCCATGGAGATCACCCCTTCGCTGCTGGCCCTGCAGCTCGTCACCGGCATCGCCCTCGGTGCCATCTACGCGCTGCTGGCCATCGGCCTGAGCCTCATCTTCGGCATGCTCACCGTGGTGAACTTCGCCCACGGTGCGTTTTTCATGGTGGGGGCCTTCATCGGGCTGTATTTCCTGGGGCTCACGGGCAACTTCTGGTTCAGCCTGGTGCTCACGCCGCTGGTGGTGGGCGGCATCGGGCTGCTGACCGAACGTTTCCTGGTGCGGCCGCTCTACGGCCGCGGCATCGACTACCCGCTGCTGCTGACCTTCGGCCTGAGCTGGGTGCTCATCGAGGCCATGCGCCTGGCCTTCGGCGTGGAAGGCCTGCCTTCGTCCACGCCGCCCGAGCTGCGCGGCGCGGTCGACCTGGGCATCGGCTACTTCCCCAAGTACCGGCTCTTCCTCATCTTCGCCACCGCGGTGGTGGTGGTGGCACTGTGGCTCTTCCTGGAGAAAACGCGCTACGGCCTCATCGTGCGCGCCGGCAGCCGCGACGGCGAAATCTGCCGTGTGCTGGGCATCGACATATCACGCGTGTGGCTGGTGGTCTTCGGCATCGGCTGCGCCATCGCGGGCCTGAGTGGCGTGCTGGCCGCGCCCACGCGGGCGGTGAACCCCGAGATGGGCGTGCACGTGCTGGCCGAGAGCTTCGTCGTCACCGTGGTCGGTGGCATGGGCAGCCTGGTGGGTGCCGTGGTGGCCGGCTTGCTGGTGGGCGTGGTGTTCGCGCTGACCTCGCTGTTCGCGCCCGACCTGGCCGAGCTGAGCATCTTCGTGCTGATGGCCCTGGTGCTGCTGGTGCGGCCGCAGGGGCTGTTCGGCAAGCCGGGCCTGATGAGCTGAATTCCGCGCATGAAAGACGCCATCCTCTTCATCCGCCGCCACCGCGTGGCCGCGGTGATCGCCTTCCTGCTGGTGTTTCCGCTGCTGATGCCCTACCAGGCGCTGGCGATCAACATCCTCATCTTCGGCCTCTTCGCGGTGGGCTTCAACCTGCTGTTCGGCTACACCGGGCTGCTCAGCTTCGGCCACGCGGCTTTTCTCGGTGTGGGCAGCTACCTCACCGGCATCGGCATGGTGCACTGGGGCATCCCTTGGGCCCTGGCGGTGCTGCTGGGCGTGGCCAGCGCGGCGCTGGTCGGCGTGGTGATGGGCTACCTCGCCATCCGCACGCGCGGCATCTACTTCAGCATGGTGACGCTCGCACTGGCGCAGATCGTCTACTACGCCTTCTACAAGGCCGAGCGCTGGACGGGCGGTGAAAACGGCCTGCGCGGCATCCAAGTGCCGCAGATGGAGGTGTTCGGCGTCACGCTCGACTTCCTCAACCCCAACGTCAAGTACTACGTCATCCTGGCTTTCGTGGCGGTGGCGCTGTGGTTCGTGTCGCGGTTGCTGGCCTCGCCATTCGGCGCTGTCATCGAGGCCGTGCGTGAGAACGAAAAACGCGCCGCCGCCTGCGGCTACGACGTGGCGCGCACCAAGCTGCTGGTCTTCGTGATCAGCGCCGCGCTGTGCGGGCTGGCCGGTGCCTTGCGCGCGCTGCACCTGAGCGTGGTGCCCATCGAAAGCCTGCACTACCTGCTGTCGGGCCAGGCCGTGATGATGTGCCTGCTGGGTGGCATGGGCACCTTCTTCGGGCCCTTCATCGGCGCCGGGGTCTTCCTCACGCTGGAAGACGTGGTGACCACGATGACGAAACACTGGATGGCCATCGTCGGCACCGTGTTCATCATCTTCGTGCTCTTCTTCCCGGCCGGCATCTGGGGCACTTTCATGAAGAAGCTGGAGCAGCGCGCATGACGGCGGCGGCACCGATTCTGGAAGTGCAGGGCGTCAGCAAACGCTTCGGCAAGTTCGTCGCGCTGAACGATGTCTCGGCCAGCTTTCAGCCCGGCAAGCTCAGCGCCATCATCGGCCCCAACGGCGCCGGCAAGAGCACCTTCTTCAACGTGGTGAGCGGCGCCTTCCCGCCCAGCAGCGGGCGGCTGAAGTTCAAGGGCCGCGACATCACGGGCCTCTCGCAACACGAGTTCGCGCGCATCGGCATTGCCAAGAGCTTCCAGATCACGAACGTTTTCAAGCAGCTCAGCGCCCACGAGAACGTGCGCGTGGCGGTGCAGATGCGGCATGCGCGTTACCAGCTCTTCAAGCCGCGCGCGGCGATGCACGAGATCGACGACCGCGCCCACGCCTTGCTGCAGCGCGTGGGCCTGGCCGCCCACGCCAGGCGCCCCGCCGCCGACCTGGCCCACGGCCAGCAGCGCGCGCTGGAAGTGGCCATGGCGCTGGCTGCCGAACCCGAGCTGCTGCTGATGGACGAGCCCACCGCCGGCATGAGCCCGGAAGAGACGGTGGTGATGATGGACCTCATCACCGCGCTGGCCGCCGAGCGCAGCGTGATCCTGGTGGAACACAAGATGAAGCTGGTGATGGGCATCTGCGAACGCCTCTTGGTGCTGCACCATGGCGAGTTCCTCGCCGAAGGCACGCCGGCCGACATCAAGGCCAATGCCGACGTGCGGCGCGTCTACCTCGGGCAGGGCTGAACACGATGCTGAAAGTGAACCAACTCGACGCCTGGTACGACACCAGCCACGTCGTGCAGGGCCTGAGCTTCGAGGTGCGCGCGGGCGAGATCGTCACGCTGATGGGCCGCAACGGTGCGGGCAAGACGACGACGCTGAAGACCATCATGGGCCTGATCTCGCGCCGCGGCGGCAGCGTGAAGTTCGACGGGCAAGAGATCCTCAGCCAGCCCGCACACAAGCGTTACCACCTGGGTCTGGCCTACGTGCCCGAGGACCGCCGCATCGTGCCCGGCCTGACGGTGCGCGAGAACCTGCGCCTGGGGCTGATCGCCGGCAAGGACGTGAAGCACGAGGCCGCGCGGATTGAAGAGATCGCCAAGACCTTCCCGCGGCTGGCCGAGCGCATGGACCAGGAAGGCACCAGCATGAGCGGCGGCGAGCAGCAGATGCTGGCCATCGCCCGCGCGATGATGAGCAAGCCGCGTTTGATCCTGCTGGACGAACCCAGCGAGGGCATCATGCCGGTGCTGGTGGACGAGATGTTCGAGCTCTTCGCGCGCATGAAGAGCGAAGGCACCACCATCCTGCTGGTGGAGCAGAACGTGGAACGCGCGCTGACCGTGAGCGACCGCGCCTACATCCTCGACCAGGGGCAGATCGTGCACGAAGGCAGCGCCAAGGCCCTGCTGGCCGATCAGGACATCCAAGAGCGTTACTGCGCGGTGTGAAGCCCGGGCCGGGCCTGCGCGTGCCGTTCTAGGGCTCAACCCGAAGAAGCGCGCCAGCGCGCGGGCTTGCCCGCAGAATGCAGCCACGCCCAACAGCGGCCGCACCGGGCCGCGATGGGTGCAAAGCCGCCCCATGCCCACACCGCCCACCGCGTTGCTCACCGCCAGCACCCGCCTGCGCTGGCTGCCTGTGTGGGTGCTGGGCGTGGGGCTGGCCCTCACGGCGGCGCTGGGTGCCTGGTCTTACCAGCGCGAAAGTGAACAGCGCCGTCAGGCGCTGGAGCGCGAGGCCCGCGAGATGGCACGCGCGCTGGAGCACAAGGTGCAGAGTTACCTCGACACCCTGCCCGGCCTGCGCGTTTACGGCGTGCTGCGCGAAGCCCCCAGCGACGCCGAGTTCCTGCACTACGTGCAGGCCATCTCTCTGCAGGAGCGCTACCCCGGGCTGGCCATCACCTTCATCGGTGAGCTGGTCACCGAGGCCCGCCGCGAGGTCTTCGAGACACGAGCGCGCCAAGACCGCAGCGTGCAGCCCCATGGCAACCCGGGCTTTCGTGTGCACCCCCCGGGGCCACGGCCCGCTTACATGGTGCTGCGCCACCTCTACCCCGAAGACCCGCCCGCCTTCGGCTACGACCTCTACGACCCCGCGCAGCCCTACCGCGCCGACGTCGAGCGCGCGCTGACCAGCGGGGCCTACGTGGCCACCGGCCCGCTGCAGCTGGCGCGCGACCGCGACAAGCCCCGCGAGCCTGCGCTGACCAGCATCGTGGTGCGCGCCGCGCTGTACCAGGGCGGCGCCACACCGGCCACCGAAGCCGAGCGCCGCACCCAGGCCCTGGGCGTGGTGGGCATCGGTTTCCGCATCCAGCCGCTGGTGCAATCGGTGCTGCCGCCCAGCCTGGCATCGCCGCTGCGGCTGCGCATCGTCGATGAGCAGGCCCAGGCCGCCACGGCACCCAGTCTGTTGTTCGATTCGGCACCCGGCGCCGCGGTGGGCCAGGCACCCTTCTGGCAAGGCCGCATCGCGGTGGCCGACAGGCACTGGACGCTCAGCACTTACGCCCCCAGCCATGGGCTGGCAGGGCAAGAGAGCACGGGCGTGCTGCTGCTCTTCGGCGCCGGGCTGACGCTGGCCCTGGCCGCCCTGACGCGCGCGCTGGCCCAGGCCAACCTGCGGGCCGATGCCGACCTGCGCGCAGCCACACGGGCGCTGACGAAAGAGCGTGATCAGCTGCAACTGTCGGAGGCGCGCTTTCGCATGCTCTTTGAACACAGCTTCGACGCCGTGCTGCGCACCCGGCCCGATGGCCGCGTGCTGGAAGCGAACGCCGCCGCCTGCGCGCTGTTCGGCGCCGATGCTGAAACACTCAAGCAGCTGCCGCGGGAGCAGCTGGTCGACACGAGCGACCCCCGCCTGGCCCAGCTGCTGGCCGAGCGCGGGCACAAGGGCAGCGCCGCGGGCAGCCTGCGCATGCGGCGGGTGGATGGCAGCGTGTTCGAGGCCGAACTCTCGTCCAACACCTACACCGACGGCGATGGTCTGCCCAGCTCCAGCATGATCATCCGCGACATCACCGAGCGCCAGCGCCTGTCGGAACGCCTGCAGGAAAAACAGCGCCTGGAGGCCATCGGCACCCTGGCCGGCGGTGTGGCGCACGACTTCAACAACATGTTGGCGGCCATCCTGGGCAATGTGGCGCTGGCCGCGCAAGACATACCGGCCGACTCTGCCGCGCACGCCCGGCTGCAGCTGGTGCAGCGCGCGGGCAACCGCGCACGCCAGCTGGTGCGGCAGGTGCTGACCTTCAGCCGCCGCGCCCCGCAAGAGCAGCTGGTGCAGCCGCTGCAACCGCTGGTGGAGGAGGCCGTGGCGCTGCTGCGGGCCACCCTGCCGCCGGCCGTGCGCCTGCAGGTGGTGCTGGACGAGCAAGCCCTGTGGGTGCGTGTGGACGGCGCGCAGATGCAGCAGCTGCTGCTGAACCTGTGCACCAACGCCTGGCAGGCCCTGCCCAACGAAAGCGGCGAAGTGCGCCTGTCCTTGACACGCTGCACGCTGAATGCGGCCGAGGCACGGGTGCTGGGGCTGAGCGCCGGCGAGCACGCCTGCCTGCGCGTGGAAGACGAAGGCCACGGCATGAGCCCGGCAGTGCGGGCGCGCATCTTCGAACCCTTTTTCACCACCAAGGCACCTGGGCGCGGCACCGGCCTGGGCATGGCGGTGGTGCATGGCGTGGTCACGGCCAGCCAGGGCGCCGTGCGTGTGGACAGCGAACCCGGCCGCGGCACGCGCATCGAGGTGTTTTTGCCACTGGCATCTGCGGGCGGGCCGCAGGAGGCAGGCGCCCCCGCGGCCCGTGCTGCAGCGCCTCCGGAGCTCACGGCACTGGCACCCGGTGACGGCGCCGGGCGCAAGACGGCACGCGTTCTTTATGTCGACGACGACGAGGTCGTGGCCCTGACGGCGCTGGCGCTGCTGCAACGCGCAGGCTGCGCGGTGGTGCACGCCAGCAGCGGCGAAGCCGCGCTGCTGGCCGTGGCCCGCAGCGCCAGCGGTGGCGCTGCCGGGGCCGAGGCCGGCTTTGACCTCGTCATCACCGACTTCAACATGCCCGGCCTGTCGGGCCTGGCGGTGGCCGAGGCGCTGCGGGGCCTGGTCCCGGGCCTGCGCATCATCATCACCAGCGGCCTGGTCACCGAAGAACTGCAGCAGCGGGCGCGCGAGCTCGGCGTGCTGGAGGTGCTGCCGAAGGAAGACATGCTTGAACACCTGGCCGCGGCGGTACAGCGCGCGCTGGCAACACCCGCCTGAGCAGGGCCGCGCCCACGCCGCCACAGCGCGGCCCTGCAGGCTGTGGCATGCTGCCCCGATTGATGCAAACAGCGCGCCCGGAGGCCTGCCGATGAACAGCATGGACGTCGAAGTCGTCCGCACTGCGATGGACTGGATGAACCGCGGCCACCGCGTGGTGCTGGGCACGGTGGTGCGCACCTGGGGCAGCAGCCCGCGGCCGCCGGGCAGCCTGATGATCATCCGCGACGACGGGCAGGTGGCCGGCAGCCTTTCTGGCGGCTGCATCGAAGACGACCTGATCGACCGCGTGAAGCGTGGCGAGCTCGCGCCGCGCCTGCCGCAGGCCACCACCTACGGCGTCACGGCCGAAGAAGCGCAGCGTTTCGGCCTGCCCTGCGGCGGCACGGTGCAGATCGTGCTGGAGCCGCTGTCGGCGCAGAGCCTGCTGCGCGACATGCTGGCGGCCATCGAGAGCCACCGCGTCATCCGCCGCCGGCTGGAGCTGGCCACGGGGCTCGTCAGCCTGCGCGCGAACACCCAGCCGGGCGACAGCGACACCTTGCACTTCGACGGCCAGGTGCTGGAAACCGTGCACGGCCCGCGCCTGCGGCTGGTGATCATCGGCGGCGGGCAACTCAGCCGCTACCTCGCGAGCATGGCCGTGATGCTCGACTACCGCGTGACGGTGTGCGACCCGCGCGAGGAGTACCACGAAGGCTGGGCCGGCATCGAAGGTGTGACGCTCTCGCGCCTGATGCCCGACGACCTCGTCATCGCGATGAACCTCGACGCCAACAGCGCGTTGGTGGCCATCACGCACGACCCCAAGCTCGACGACCTGGCGCTGATGGAAGCGCTGAAGACGCCGGCTTTCTACGTCGGCGCCCTGGGCTCACGGCGCAACAACGAAGGCCGCCGCAAGCGCCTGCTGGACTTTGATGTCAGCGAAACCGAGGTCAACAAGCTGCGCGGGCCCGTGGGTCTGAACCTGGGCGCGAAGACACCGCCGGAGATTGCGATGAGCATCGTCGCGGAGATGACGGCGGCTCGCCGCGGCGTCGATCTCAGCGGCTCGCTGGCCGACTGGAGCGGTTCGCAGACGGTGTGCCGCCTGCAGGACTGACGCTCAGCGCAGCGTCTTGGACAAGCCGTCCATGTAGAAAACCTGCGCCGCATAGGGTTCGCTGGCCAAGGACTTCGGCGAATTGAGGATGCCGAAGCTGAACCGGTTGACGGTGTTGGCGTTGCGCAGCGTGGCGCGCGTTTCATCGACCCTCAAGACACCGTCGACAAACACCTTCAGGTAACCGTCGGCCTGGGTGGTGGACTTGATCTCGTAGCGCACGCTGATCCAGCGGCCCACCGGGTTGGCCACCACCATCACGTCCTGCTGCACGTCGTAGGTGAAGGCTTTGTGCGTGCGAACAAAAAGCTGCCCGCCCGCGCCCACCGCCAGATAGGCCAGGATGCCGAAATCGCCGTCGCCAACCACGTTCAGCTGCGCGAGGGCCATCAAGTGGCAACAGCCGGCGGGCCGCAGGCGCGCCTGTGCCGGGATGTAGAGATTCGTTTCGTAGGTCACCACCCGCCCGTTGGTGGGCGTGGGGTCGTCGTCCTCGATCTGGTGCCGGCTGGTGTCGTTCAGACAGTCGTCGTAACCCGAGCTGGCGCTGCAGTCGGTGGGGCCCACCTCGAAGCGTATCGACTCGGTGCCGGTGAGCGCCGGGTGGCCCCGGGCGCTGTTGACGACCAGGCACCCGTAGGCCTTCTGCTTGAACGGATGCACCGTGAAGAAGCTGATGCCGCCGAAAACTTCAGCCCCGGCATTGGGCACGCAGAAGCTGCCGGCTTGCGAGGCGGGCACGTTCAAGGTTGGCGAGGTCTCATTCGTGCTCGGCGCCGCCAGCGACGCATTGCGGTAGGACGAGCCGCCGCCTTCGCCATCTTTCTCGCTACCACCACAGGCCGCCAGCAGCAGGCTCACCAAACCCCAAGCCATCCATCGTGCCATACGTTTCCCCGGGTCTCGTCAGGCCCGCAGGAAAGCGGCACCGTTGATCTTCGGGACGATAGGGGCCGAGGGATGCCGGGCCGTTCAACCGAAAGGATGAGCGGCCCGCCCTTCAGCGCAGGTCGGGCGCGTCGCTCAACTCGTTGGGGTTCGCCTGCCCCGGCGCCAGCGGAAAGTGCTGCGCCAGCAGCGCATCCACGGCATCGATGGCCTGCGCCAGCCCTTCTTCAAAGCGCCCGGCACGGAAGGCCTCGCGCATGCAGGCCACCAGCGTGCCCCACTGCGCCTGCGGCACGTGGCGCGCCAGGCCGCGGTCGGCCACGATCTCGATGGCGTGCTCGGCCAGCAGCAGGTAGATGAGCACGCCGTTGTTGTGCTCGGTGTCCCACACGCGCAGCTTGCCGAAGAGCATCACGGCCCGGTCGCGCGCGCGCAGGTTCTTCCACAGGTAGCTCAGCGGCAGCGCGGCTTCCACACTGAGACGGATCTCGCCGCTGTGGCGGGCTTCGCTGGCGGCCACGCGCGCCTGCAGGCGCGACAGCGCCTCGGGCCCGAGCGCGCGGCGGGCACCGGCTTCGTCCAGCCAGCGGTGTTGCAGCAGTCTGCGCAGCTTCATCTACCAATCCCCCGAGGCGCCGCCGCCACCGAAATCACCGCCCCCGCCGGACGAAAAACCGCCGCCGCCACCGCCGCCCCAAGAGCCGCCGCCGCCGCCCCCCGTCCAGCCCCCGCCGCCCCAGCCACCACCGCCGCGCCGTCCACCCAGGCTGCGCAGCGCCGAGCCCACGCCCATCACGGCCGCCAGCACCAGCGCGACCAGGCCCACGCCTGCGGCCAGCAGCAAACTGGCCGTCAACCACCACGCAATGCCGCCGGCCGCACCGGCCGTCACCAGCACGCCCAGCTTGCGCCCGAACATGCGGCCCAGCACCGAGGCCAGCACCGGCACGGCGAAGAAGACGAAGATGCCCAGCTCTTGCAATTGCAGGCCGCCATTGCCGCCGTCGCGGGGGGCTGCCACTGCCGGGGCAGGCAGCCCTTCGCCGCGGATGCGCTGCATCAGGCGGTCGACCGTCGCATGCAGCCCACCGGCGTAATCGTTCTGGCGCAGCGCGGGGCGCAGGGCCTGGTCGAGGATCTGGCGCGCGGCGAGGTCGGGGATGGCGCCTTCCAGCGCCTTGGCCACTTCGATGCGCAGCTTGCGTTCGTCCTTGGCCACCACCACCAGCACACCGTCGCCCACCTCGCGGCGGCCGATCTTCCACTGCTCGGCCACACGCTGCGCGTAGGCGGCGATGTCTTCCGGCGCCGTGCCCGGCACCAGCAGCAGCACGATCTGCGGCCCGGCCTCGGCTTCGAAGGCCGCCAGCTTGGCCTCCAGCGCCGCGGCCTGCGGCGCGGTGAGCGTGGCGGTCTGGTCGATGACCCTGGCAGACAGCGGCGGCACCGGGCGCAGGTCTTGCGCCCAGGCCGCCGCACCGCACAGCGCCAGCACGGCGAGCAGGCCGGCCAGCCCCGCCGCGCGCAGCAGCTTCATCACGCCGTCACTTCGAGGCCGCGGGTGCTGCCGGGGCCGCCGGCTTGTCGAAGCTCACCGTGGGCGGCACGCTGATCTGGGCTTCGTTCTGCACCGCGAAGTTGGGCTTGACCTCGTAGCCCATCACCTGGGCCGTGAGGTTGCTGGGAAAGCTGCGTGCCAGCACGTTGTAGTCCTGCACGGCCTTCACATAGCGGCCGCGCGCCACGGTGATGCGGTTCTCGGTGCCCTCCAGCTGAACGCGCAGGTCTTGAAAGCCCTGGTTGGCCTTCAGGTTGGGGTAGTTTTCGCTCACCACCAGCAGGCGGCTCAAGGCGCCCGAGAGCTCGCCTTGCGCGGCCTGGAACTTCTGGAAGGCCTCGGGGTTGTTCACGAGCTCGGGCGTGGCCTGCACGCTGGTGGCCTTGGCGCGCGCCTCCACCACCTTGGTCAGGGTTTCCTGCTCGAAGTTGGCTTCGCCCTTGACCGTGGCCACGATGTTGGGGATCAGGTCGCTGCGGCGCTGGTACTGGTTCAGCACCTCGCTCCAGCTGCTCTTCACCTGCTCGTCCAGGCGCTGGAAGTCGTTGTAGCCGCAGCCGCCGAGCAGCAGCGTGCCGCAAACGACCCCGAGCGTGGCCATGCGGCCGACCAGCGATCGCACCTTGTTCATGCCTGTTCTCCACCCTGCAGGCCCCATGCCCGCCGACAACAGCATAGATGAGGGGCCTGCGGCCCGGATCAAGCACCCACACGCACCCCGTGCATGTCCGCAAGACGGGTGCATGGACAAGGGCGGGGGGCCCTGGGCAGAATCGAAACAAGAGGGTGGCCATGTCGACCGCCCCTGCAGGGAGTCTTCAGTGTTCCGTACCCGCCTTCGGCCGCGCGCTACCGTGCAGGCCCTGATCGATAGCACCCGCGCCGCCTGCGCGGCCTTGCCACTGTGCTGCGCGGCCTGGATGCCGGCCTCGGCACAGACGCCGCCCTCGGCGCCGACCGGCGTTTTGCCGGTGGAATCGTTTTTCAAGCCTGCGGCCTTGCGTGAGCCCGAGCTGTCGCCCTCGGGGCGTTGGCTGGCCGTGCTGACCAGCGTGCCGGGCAAGCGCGTGGGCTTCCTCTTCATCGACCTGGAAGGCGGTGAGGGCCAGCGTTTCATCGAAGCGGCGCCGAATGCCGACGTGATGTGGTTCCAGTGGGTCAACGACGACTGGCTGATCTTCGGGCTGGAGGAGCCGGGGCGTTTCGGCAGCGACCGCCGCGGCCCGGGGCTGATGTCGATGAAGCGCGACGGCAGCGAAAGCAAGCAGCTCATCCGCCGTTCGTATGACGCTTTTGTCGGCGGCGATGAATCGACGACACGCCGCCGCGCGCTGCAACCCAACCACAGCGTTGTCGGGCTGGGCACGCCAGGTTCGCGCGAGATCATCCTGAAAGAGTGGATCTTCGACGTGCGCAACGAGTACAGCCACAGCAACCTGCTGGTGCTGGACGTCGGCTCGCTCGGCGTGCGCACCATGCTGAAGGATGCGCCGCGCGCCACCGATGTGCTGCTCGACAACCAGGGCCGCGCGCGCGTGCTTGTCGACGAACGCGACGGCCAGATCGCGATGTACTGGTCGGACGACGGCAACGCGCCGTGGCGGCAGATCAGCAAGACACCGCGCTTTGAAACCGGCTTCTGGCCCTCGTATGTGGACGACGCCGGCAACCTCATCGTCGAGACCGACACCGGCACCGGTGGCGAACTGCGCCGCCTCGACCTCGCCACCGGCAAACTGGTGCCCGAGCCCATCATCGCCACACCCGGCTTCGAACCCAACGTCGGCCCGCGCACGGCGCCCGGCTCGGGCAAGGTTTCGGGCATCTCGCTGCAGGTGGATGCCAGCACCACGGTGTGGTTCGAGCCCGCGATGCAGCGCATCCAGGCCGAGATCGATGCCAAGCTGCCCGGCCGCGTGAACCTGCTGAGCTGCCGGCCCTGCGACAAGCCCAAGGTCGTGCTGGTCTCGTCCTATGCCGACGTGATGCCGGGCGAATACCTGATCTACCGCCCTGAAAAAGGCCAGCTGCTCGCGCTGGGCCCGCGGCGGCCGGACATCGACCCGCGCCGCATGTCACGCCTGGAGTTCCACCGCACCCAGGCCCGCGACCAACGCGACCTGCCGGTGTGGGTGACGCGCCCGGCTTCCGCCAACGGCAAGCCGGCGCCGGCCGTGGTGCTGGTTCACGGGGGCCCCTGGGTGCGCGGCAGCGAGTGGGAATGGAACCCCGAGGCGCAGTTCCTGGCTTCGCGCGGTTATGTGGTCATTGAGCCCGAGTTCCGCGGCAGCCGCGGCTATGGCGACGACCACTTCCGCGCCGGCTTCAAGCAGTGGGGTTTGACGATGCAGGACGACGTCACCGACGCGCTGAAGTTCGCCGTCGACAAGGGCTGGGCCGCGCCCGGCAAGGCCTGCATCATGGGCGGCAGCTACGGCGGCTACGCCACGCTGATGGGCCTGGCCAAGGACCCCGATCTCTACAAGTGCGGCGTGGCCTTCATGGCCGTGGCCGACCAGCGCTTCATGTTTTCGATGCATTGGTCCGACGTTCCCTCGGAGGCGCGCAAATACGGCTACGGCACCATGCTGGGCGACCCGGTGAAGGACGAGGCCCGCTTCATCGCCACCTCGCCGCTGGAGCAGGCCGCGCGCATCAAGGCGCCGCTGCTGCTGGTGCACGGCAAGCTCGACCGCCGCGTGCCCATCCAGAACGGCGAGCGCATGCGCGACGCCTTGGTGAAAAACGGCAAGAAGGTCGAGTGGGTCACCTACGACGACGAAGGGCACAGCTTCTCGCTAGATGCGAACCGCATCGACTTCTGGCGCCGCGTAGAGACTTTCCTGGGTGCCCATCTGAAGTGACGGCGGGGGCGAACGCGGCCGTGATAATGCCTCGCATGACCGCGCCCCACCTCCACAACGACACCTTCCTCCGCGCCTGCCTGCGCCAGCCCACCACGCACACGCCCGTGTGGCTGATGCGCCAGGCCGGGCGCTACCTGCCCGAGTACAAGGCCACGCGGGTGAAGGCCGGCAGCAGCTTCATGGGGCTGGCCACCAACCCCGAGTTCGCCACCGAGGTGACGCTGCAGCCGCTGGAGCGCTACCCGCTGGATGCCGCCATCCTGTTCAGCGACATCCTCACCGTGCCCGACGCCATGGGCCTGGGCCTGAGCTTCGGCGTTGGCGAAGGCCCGCGCTTCGCGCACCCGGTGCGCGATGAAGCCGCGGTGATGGCACTGCGCTCGCCCGATCTCGACAAGCTGCGCTACGTCTTCGACGCAGTGAAGTCCATCCGCCGGGCGCTCGACGGCAAGGTGCCGCTGATCGGCTTTTCGGGCAGCCCCTGGACGCTGGCCAGCTACATGGTCGAAGGCGCCGGCAGCGACGACTACCGGCTCATCAAGTCCATGCTCTACAGCCGGCCCGACCTGATGCACCGCATCCTGGCCGTGAACGCCGAAGCCGTGACGGCTTACCTCAACGCGCAAATCGACGCCGGCGCGCAGGCTGTGATGGTCTTCGACAGCTGGGGTGGCGTGCTCGCCGATGGCGCCTTCCAGGAATTCAGCCTGAACTACACGCGCCAGGTGGTGGCCGGCCTCAAGCGCGAAGCCGAAGGCCGCCAGGTGCCGGTGATCGTGTTCACCAAGGGCGGCGGGCTGTGGCTGGAAGAGATCGCCGCCTGCGGCGCCGACGTGGTGGGCCTGGACTGGACCATGAACCTCGGCACAGCGCGCGCCCGCGTGGGCCACCGCGTGGCGCTGCAGGGCAACCTCGACCCCAGCGTGCTCTTCGCGCCGCCCGAGGCCGTGGCCCGTGAAGCCGTGAAGGTGCTGGACAGCTTCGGCCGCCCGCAGCGCCATGGCGCCGGGCAAGACGGCGGCTGGGACGGCCACATCTTCAATCTCGGCCACGGCATCAGCCAGTTCACCCCCCCTGAGCACGTGACGGCCCTGGTCGAGGCCGTGCACGAGCACTCGCGCCGGCAGCGCCAGCCCGCCTGAACCCCGGCCTGGCGCGGGCCACGTACCGGCCCGCAACCGCGCCCGCCTGGCGTGAGTGAGCGCTCATCTTGCGGCACTGCCAGGCTCGCCAGCTGTGGTTTTCGTTGCGCTGCAGCAGCAAAAAATATCGGGTGAGTGAACGCTCAGGGCTTGACTTATCCCCATTTTCCCGTCCCACACCCCGGCTTGTGCACAGCACAAAACCAAGCGAGAGAAAGTGGGCCAAATTGGTGCTAAGTTGTTGATTCTTATGAATTCACATCGGTGCCACCAAAATGGGCATCGGGGCCTGGGGGCCCGCAGAATCAAGCACTTGGCGCAGCTTGGCGCAGCTTCCCCACAAACTTATCCACAGATTTCGTGGACAGCCTGAAAAAGCCTTGCCGATCATGGACTTGCGGCACTTGCTTGAAGTTGAGCCGAGATTTCAGCCGCAAGTGACAGCCCAATGACAGCCTCTTCAGACGGCCGCGTGGCGGTGGCGGTGGAAACACCGCGCCACACCAGCGTCAGCGGTCTTCTCGACTACGCGAGTGAGCAGCCGCTCGCACCGGGAACCCTGGTGCGCGTGCCGCTGGGCAAGCGCGAGGTGCCGGGCCTCGTGTGGGAGCGCAGCCCCGAGGCCGAAGCGCCGCCCGAGGTGCTGCGCCCCGTGACGGTGGCGCTGACCGCCCTGCCCCCGCTGGGCGCCGACTGGCGCGCGCTGGTGGCCTTCGCTGCGGCTTATTACCAACGCGGCCTGGGCGAGCTGGCGCTGGCAGTGCTGCCGCCCGAGCTGCGCAAGCTGGACGACACGCAACTCGCCCGTCGCCTGAAGAAGCTGGCCGGCGCCCAGCCCGCGGCGGCTGCGCCGCCGCCCCCGGCGGCGCCCGAACTCAGCGAAGAACAGGCCGCCGCCCTGGCCGTGCTGGCCACGCCCGAGGGCCGCAGCAAGCCGGTGCTGCTGCACGGCGTGACGGGCAGCGGCAAGACCGAGGTCTACCTGCGCGCCGCCGCCGACGCGCTGGCACGCGGCCAGCAGGCGCTGGTGCTGGTGCCCGAGATCAACCTCACGCCGCAGCTGGAGGCGCGTTTCGCTGAGCGCTTTCCGGGCCGCGTGCTCGTCAGCCTGCACAGCGCGCTGACGCCCGCGCAGCGCCTGCGCCACTGGCTGCTGGCACACCTGGGGCAGGCCGACCTGGTGCTGGGCACGCGCCTAGCGGTGTTCTCCTCGATGCCGCGGCTGGGGCTGATCGTCGTCGACGAGGAGCACGACCCCAGCTTCAAGCAGCAGGAAGGCGCGCGCTACTCGGCGCGCGACCTCGCCGTCTGGCGCGCCCACCACGCCGGCGTGCCGGTGCTGCTGGGCTCGGCCACGCCTTCGCTAGAGAGTTGGCAGCGCGTGCAGGAAGGCCGCTACCGTCGGCTGCCCATGCTGCAGCGCATCGGCGGCGGCGCGATGCCGCGCGTGCGGCTGGTCGACATGAACCTGCTGCCACGCGGCACACAGGAGCGTGTGCTGGCGCCGCAGTTGCTGGAGGCCATCGAAAAACGCATCGCCGCCGGCGAGCAAAGCCTGCTGCTGCTGAACCGCCGCGGCTACGCGCCGGTGCTGCACTGCGGCGCCTGCGCCTGGAAAAGCGGCTGCCCGCATTGCAGCGCCTGGCGCGTCTTCCACAAACTCGACCGCACGTTGAAGTG
Source organism: uncultured beta proteobacterium (assembly GCA_963788035.1). Taxonomy (GTDB): domain Bacteria; phylum Pseudomonadota; class Gammaproteobacteria; order Burkholderiales; family Burkholderiaceae_C; genus Rubrivivax. The sequence continues at coordinate 165,523 of CAWBFC010000003.1, read as the reverse complement.
CCACCACTGCGGCTACAGCGAACGTGTGCCGCGCGCCTGCCCCGAGTGCGGCAACCTGGACATCGCGCCCATCGGGCGGGGTACCGAAAAGCTGCAGGAGCAGCTCGCCGCGCTGCTGCCCCAGGCCCGCGTGGCGCGGCTGGACGCCGACACCACACGCGCCGCCGGCAGCCTGCAGCAGCAGCTGGCCGAGGTGCACGCCGGCGCGGTGGACGTGCTGGTGGGCACGCAGATGCTGGCCAAGGGGCACGATTTCAGGCGCGTCACGCTGGTGGCGGCCATCAATGCCGATGGCGGGCTCTTCAGCAGCGACTTCCGCGCGCCCGAGCGGCTGTTTGCGCTCTTGATGCAGGCCGCCGGCCGCGCCGGGCGTGACGCCGAACAGGCCGCGCGCAGCGAGATGTGGGTGCAGACCTGGAGCCCCACGCACCCGCTGTTCGCAGCGCTGCGCAAGCACGACTACGACAGCTTCGCCGCCGCTCAACTTGAAGAGCGCCAGGCCGCGGGCTTGCCGCCCTTCGCGCACCTGGCGCTGCTGCGCGCCGAGGCGCGCAGCGCCGAGGCCGCCACCGGCTTTCTGCACGACGCCGCGGCGCTGATCGACACGGCCACGGCCGGTGTCACGGTCTATCCGCCCGTGCCGCCCTTCGTGGCCAAGCTGGCCGATGTGGAACGCATGCAAATGCTGCTGGAATCGCCCTCGCGGGCGGCGCTGCAGCGCACGCTGGCGGCCTGGCTGCCGCAGCTGAACGGCCTGCGCGGGGCGCACAAGGGCCTGCTGCGCTGGGCGGTGGACATCGACCCGCTGGCCATCTGAACCCCGAACCCGCACGGAGCACGCGCATGAGCACCACCCTCTACGGCATCCCGAACTGCGACACCGTCAAGCGCGCCCGCGCCTGGCTCACCGAGCAAGGCGTGGCGCACGGTTTCCACGACTTCAAGAAACTCGGCGTGCCCGAAGATGCGCTGCAGCGCTGGCTGGCCGGGGCAGGCTGGGAGACGCTGCTCAACCGCAAGGGCAGCACCTGGCGCCAGCTGCCGCCGGCCGAGCAGGCGGCGGTGGTGGACGCCGCCAGCGCCGCGGCGCTGATGCGGCGCGCGCCCAGCGTCATCAAGCGCCCGGTGGTGGCCTGGGCCGAGGGCCGGCTCACCGTGGGTTTCGACCCCGGCACCTGGGCCGCCCGGCAGAACTGAGCCGCGGCGCTCAAACGCCGGCTTGCAGCACCCACACCTGCCCGGCCACCGGCCGCTGCTGCTCTTGCCGCAGCACCACGGCCTGCACGCTGTGCACCCGCAGGCCATGGGCGCCGGCCAGCGCGTGCAGGCCGGCTTCGGTGTGGGCGTAGCGCAGGCTGCGGCGCAGCACGTAAGCGGCCCCGGCGCGGTTCTCGTCGTCGGCCGCGGCTTCCACCGAAAACGCGAACACCCCGTGCGGTGCCAGGCCGCGCGCCACGGCGGCAAACACCGGCGCGAGCGCACCCAGGTAGATGAACACATCGGCCGCCACCACGAGGCCGGCGCTGCCGGCCTGCAAGCCCTGCAGGTGCTGCACAAGCTCGGCTTCGTGCAGCGCGTCGTAACAACCCCGCGCCGTGGCCAGGCCCACCATCGTCGGCGACAGGTCGACGCCTTCCAGGCGCAGCGCCAGCGGCCGCAGCAAGGGGCCGCACAAGCCGCTGCCGCAGCCCAGGTCTAGCGCCAGCGCTGCGGGGCCCGGCAGGGCTGCCGCCGCCGCGGCCACCACCGCTTCATGGCCGCGGTAGTGCAGCTGCTGCAAAAGGTGCGCGTCGAACTGCTCGGCGTAGGGGTCGAAGAGCAAGCGCAGGTACTGCGCCGGCGCGGCCGGCGGCACGGCGGCGTGGCCCTCCGCGGTCTCCAGCGGCGCCGCCAGGTAGGCCAGCAGTTCTGCATCGCCGCCGGCGGCGCGCGCACGGCGCAGCGCTTCGCGGGCCGCTTCGGGCTCGCCGGTTTCGTGCAGCAACAGGCCCTGGTGCAGCCAGGCATCGGGCAAGCCCGGGTCGGCGGCCGCTGCGGCGGCGTAGGCCGCCAGCGCATCGGCCGGGCGGCCCAGGGCCTGCAGCGTCTGGCCACGCAGCAGCTGGGCTTCGGCCTGGGCCGGCGCTTCGGCCAGCAGCGCCTGCAAGACGGCCAGGGCCTTGCCGTGGCGGCCCAGGCGGTTCAGCACCGTGGCCTGCAGGCAGCGCGCCGCCGGCGGCAAAGGGGCCAGGGCTGCCGCGCGGGCCAGGTTGTCCAGCGCCTCGGGCTTGCGGCCCAGCTCGCTGCAGGCCTGCGCGCGGTGGCACCAGGCGTCGGCCTGGGCGGGTTCGGCGGCCAGCGCCGCGTCCAAGGGCGGCAGGGCATCGGCGGGCCGGCCCAGCCGCAAGCGCGCCGCCGCCAGGTTCACCAGCGTCGAGGGTCGGCCAGGCCAGTGCGCCAGCGAGGCCTGCAGGTGGCTCTCGGCCGCGGCGGCATCACCCGCCTGCAAAGCCGCCACCCCTTGCAGGAAGAACGAACGGGCGGTGTCGAAATCGGCAGACATGGGGGCGTGGGCGCGCTGCCAAGCACGGCAGGCGGTGGGCAGACGGCGGCGCAGTGTAGGCGTGGCAGGGCAGGCGCACGCCTGCCCCCGGGCCCCTCTCAGCCCGCCAGCACCCGCTGCAGCTGCAGCGCCTCGGCCAGGTGCACGGTGCCGATGGTCTCGGCCCCGGCCAGATCGGCGATGGTGCGCGCCACCTTCAGCGTGCGGTGCAGGCGGCGGCCGCTCCAACCCAGGGTTTCGGCGGCGCTGCGGGCGAAACGGGTGGCGCTGTCGTCCAGCGCGCAATGGCGGTCGATGGCGCCGGCCTCCAGCCGCGCGTTGGGCTCGCCCTGGCGCGTGAGTGCCCGCTCGCGCGCGGCGGCTGCGCGGGCGGCCACAGCGGCGCTGGGTTCGCCGTCGGGCAGGGCCAGCAGCTCTGCCGCCGGCGCGGCGCGCACGTCCACCTGCAGGTCGATGCGGTCGAGCAGCGGGCCCGAGAGCTTGCCCTGGTAACGGGCCACCGCCTCGGGCGTGCAGCGGCACACGCGCCCGGTGGCCGCCGCCGCGCCATGCCAGCCGCAAGGGCAGGGGTTCATGGCCGCCACAAGCTGGAAACGCGCCGGAAAACTCGCCTGCCGCGCGGCGCGCGAAATGGTGATGCGGCCGGTTTCCAGCGGCTCGCGCAAGGCTTCCAGCGCAGCCCTCGGGAACTCGGGCAGTTCATCGAGAAAAAGCAGGCCGCCATGCGCCAGCGAGATCTCGCCGGGCCGCGGCGGCGAGCCCCCGCCCACCAGCGCCACGGCGCTGGCGGTGTGGTGCGGGCAGCGCACCGGCCGCTGGGCCCGCACTTCGGCGTCGGCGCCGGTCGTGTTCAGGCCGCGCAGCGCGGCGCTGGCCAGCGCTTCTTCGTCGGCCAGGGGTGGCAGCAGGCCGGCCAGGCGCTGGGCCAGCATGCTCTTGCCGGTGCCGGGCGGGCCCACGAGCAAGAGGCTGTGACCGCCGGCCGCGGCAATCTCCAACGCCCGCTTGGCACCCGCCTGGCCCTTGACCTCGCGCAGGTCGGGCGCAGAGGGCGCACTGGCGGGCCGCTCGGCCGCCGCCGGCTTGGCAACAGGCAGCGGCTCGGCGGCCTCGCCCGGGCGCAGCGCCGCCACCACCTCGCTCAGATGCCGGGCCGCACGCACGTCCAGCCCCGGCACCTGGGCGGCGGCGCGGGCACTCAGCGTGGGCAGCACCAAGGTGCGGCCGGCGCCACCGCGCAAGGCTGCGAGGCCCAGCGCCAGCGCGCCGCGCACCGGGCGCAACTCGCCGGCCAGCGACAACTCGCCCGCAAACTCGCAGGCGGCCAGCCGCGCCGCATCCAGTTCGCCGGCCGCGGCCAGGATGCCCAGGGCGATGGCGAGATCGAAGCGGCCGCTCTCCTTGGGCAGATCGGCCGGCGCAAGATTGACGGTGATGCGCTTGTTGTGGGGGAAGGCAAAGCCGCTTTGCTGCAAGGCGGCGCGCACCCGCTCGCGGGCCTCTTTCACCTCGGTGTCGGCCAGGCCCACGAGCATGAAGCTCGGCAGGCCATTGGCCAGCTGCACCTCCACGTGCACCTCGGGCGCCTCCAGGCCGTCCAGGGCCCGGCTCATCACAACGGCCAGCGTCATCACCACCTCCTGCGTGTGGCGGAAATTCTGGGCAGCCGCGGCACGGGCCGACATCCGCACCAAGAGCGTGCGAAGGGGGTGTCCGCACGCTTTTGGTGCGCGAAATGCTCACCCGAAAGAGGGCCACCGCCCGCCGGGGTGGTCGGCGGCGCCCGGCGCCGTGGCATGGAACCTGCAAACCTGCCCGCCAGACCGGCCCACAAGGCGGGCTGCCCGATCGACCCCCGCACCCCAACCCCGAACCCCTGAGCTCCGGCACCTGCGCAGTGCCGGGTCTCGTCCACCGCATCTAAGGAGCAACGACCATGAAGATGGTGACTGCGATCGTCAAACCCTTCAAATTGGACGAAGTGCGCGAAGCCCTCAGCGGCATCGGCGTCCAAGGCATCACCGTGACCGAAGTCAAGGGCTTCGGCCGGCAGAAGGGCCACACCGAGCTGTACCGCGGCGCGGAGTACGTGGTCGACTTCCTGCCGAAAGTGAAGATCGAAGCCGCCGTGGACGACGGCATCGTCGACCGTGTCATCGAGGCCATCGAGACCTCGGCCCGCACCGGCAAGATCGGTGACGGGAAGATCTTCGTCACCACGCTGGAACAGGTGGTTCGCATCCGCACCGGCGAGACCGGCAAGGACGCGCTGTAAGCACGCATCCCCACGAGAGCCTCAACATGAAAAAACTCCTTGTTTTGATGACCCTGGGCGCTGCGCTCATGGGCCTGGGCGGCAGCGCCTGGGCGCAGGACGCCGCCGCTTCCGCCGCCGCTGCGGCTTCGGCCGTGGTGGACGCCGCGGCATCGGCCCCGGCCGCCGCGGCAGCGCCCGCTGCTGAAGCTGCTTCGGCCGCTGCCCCCGCCGCCACGCCGGCCCCCGTGCCCAACAAGGGCGACACCGCCTTCATGACGATGGCCACGGCCCTCGTCATCCTGATGACCATCCCCGGCCTGGCGCTGTTCTACGGCGGCCTGGTGCGCAGCAAGAACATGCTGTCGGTGCTGATGCAGGTGTTCATGATCTTCGCGCTGATCTCGGTGCTGTGGGTCGTCTACGGCTACAGCGTGGCCTTCACCGGCGGCAGCCCCTTCTTCGGTGGCTTCGACAAGCTCTTCCTGAAGGGCATCACGCCAGACAGCATCGCTGCCACCTTCAGCAAGGGCGTCTACATCCCCGAGCTGAGCTTCGTGGCCTTCCAGGGCACTTTCGCGGCCATCACGGTGGCGCTGATCGTCGGCGCCTTCGCCGAACGCATCAAGTTCAGCGCGGTGCTGCTGTTTGCGGTGCTGTGGTTCACCTTCAGCTACCTGCCGGTGGCGCACATGGTCTGGTACTGGGACGGCCCTGACGCCATCACCGACGCCGCCAGCCTGGAGAAGGTCACGGCCGCGGCCGGCTTCATGTGGGCCAAGGGCGCGCTCGACTTCGCCGGCGGCACCGTGGTGCACATCAACGCCGCGGTCGCTGGCCTGGTGGGTGCCTACATGATCGGCAAGCGCGTGGGCTACGGCAAAGAAGCCATGGCCCCGCACAGCCTGCCGCTGACGATGATGGGCGCAGCGCTGCTGTGGGTGGGCTGGTTCGGCTTCAACGCCGGCTCCAACCTGGAAGCCAACGGCATCGCCTCGCTGGCCTTCGTGAACACCGTGGTGGCCACGGCAGCGGCCACGCTGTCCTGGACCGCGGCCGAAGCGCTGATGAAGGGCAAGGCCTCGATGCTGGGTGCCGCCTCGGGTGCGGTGGCAGGCCTGGTGGCCATCACGCCGGCTTGCGGCTTCGTCGGTGTCGGCGGTGGCCTGGTCATCGGCCTGGTGGCCGGTGTGGTGTGCCTGTGGGGCGTGAGCGGCCTGAAGAAGATGCTGGGCGCTGACGACTCGCTGGACGTGTTCGGCGTGCACGGCGTGGGCGGCATCGTCGGTGCGCTGCTGACCGGCGTGTTCGCCAGCCCCGACCTCGGCGGCCTGGGCGCCTGCGACTACATCGAGAACAAGTGCGGTGTGTTCCCGGGCATCGGCGCGCAGCTGTGGATCCAGGCGCAGGGCATCATCTACACCGTGATCATCTCGGCGGTGGTGGCCTTCATCGCCTACAAGATCGTTGATCTCACCGTCGGCCTGCGCGTGCCGGAAGACGAAGAGCGCGAAGGTCTGGACATCTCGTCGCACGGCGAGACCGCGTACAACAAGTGATATTCGGGACACCCGGGCCCTGGCGGGCCCGGGTGCTCGAATATCTCGCCTTGATCAACACGACGGGCTTTGCCCGCGTGTCATCTCGGCGGGGCTCGAAAAGGGCGCCCTTTTGGGCGCCCTTTTCGTTGCTTGGTGCGCGTTGGCGCTCAGCGCCGATTGGCGTGGTCGGGCAGAATTCCGGGCTCTTTGCGGCCCTTTGGCCTGCAAACCTACCGAGCACGCGCCATGGTTCCCCACCTCACCACCGCCCTGAACGGGCCCATCAACGAGCTCGAACAGCGCATCCTTGAATCGATGCCGGCCATCGAACGCTGGTTCCGGCTGGAATGGATGGAGCACACGCCGCCGTTCTACACCTCGGCCGACCTGCGCAACGCCGGCTTCAAGCTGGCGCCGGTGGACACCAACCTCTTCCCCAGCACCTTCAACAACCTCACGCCCGAGATGCTGCCGCTGGCGGTGCAGGCGGCGATGGCGGCCATTGAGAAGATCTGCCCCGAGGCCAAGAACCTGCTGCTCATCCCCGAGCAGCGCAGCAACAGCTTCTACCTGCAGAACGTGGCGCAGCTGGTGCAGATCTTCAACCAGGCCGGCCTGAACGTGCGCCTGGGCTCGATGGACCCCGAGCTCACCGCCCCCGTGCCGCTGACCTTGCCCGACGGCAGTGAACTCACGCTGGAGCCGCTGCTGCGCAACCGCGGCCGCCTGGGGCTGAAGGACTTCGACCCCTGCACCATCCTGCTGAACAACGACCTCTCGGGCGGTGTGCCGCGCGCGCTGCAGCACCTGCACGAGCAGTACCTGCTGCCGCCGCTGCACGCAGGCTGGGGCGTGCGCCGCAAGAGCCGGCACTTCCAGAGCTACGAAGAGGTGGCCAAGAAGTTCGCCAAGCTGCTGGGCATGGACCCCTGGCTCATCAACCCCATGCACGGCCAGTGCGGCAAGGTCGATTTCGACACCCCCAGCGGCCTGGATTGCGTGAAGAGCAACGTCGACGCCCTGCTGACCAAGGTGCGCCGCAAGTACAAGGAATACGGCATCAACGAGAAGCCGTTTGTCGTGGTGAAAGCCGACAACGCAGCCGGCCAGGGCATCCTGACCGTGCGCGACGTGAAAGAGCTCGACGACCGCGAACGTGTGATGCGCGGCCGTGAGGGCCTGGTCGGTGAGGGCCAGGTGCCCGACGAGGTGATCATCCAGGAAGGCGTGCCCACCTACGAGCGCATGAACGACGCCGTGGCCGAGCCGGTGGTGGTGATGATCGACCGCTATGTGGTGGGCGGCTTCTACCGTGTGCATGCCGAACGCGGCATCGACGAAGGCCTGTGCGCGCCAGGCTCGCGCTACGTGCCGCTGGCTTTTGCCGGCAGCAACACGCTGCCCAAGCCGGGCAGCAAGCCCGGCGCCAGCGCGCCGAACCGCTTCTACATGTACGGCGTGATCGGCCGCCTGGCCATGCTGGCCGCCGCCTACGAGCTGGAAGCCACCGACCCCGACGCGGAAAGCTACGAGTGAGCCCGCGGGGCCCCAGCCCCGCGATGCTGCACCGCAACAAAGTCTGCCGTCCGCAGCGCCGGCGGCGCACAATGCGCGGCCGACCATGAGCCGTGACCGCCCGCAGACCCACACGCCCGCCGCCCTGGCCGCGCTGACCATCGCCGCCATCGGCGTGGTCTACGGCGACATCGGCACCAGCCCGCTCTACGCGCTGAAAGAGGTCTTTGCGCACGGCCGCGTGCCGCTGTCGCCCGAGAACATCCTGGGCATCCTCTCGCTGGTGTTCTGGACACTCACGGTGGTGGTGTCGCTGAAGTACGTGGTGCTCATCCTGCGCGCCGACAACCACGGCGAAGGCGGCCTCATCGCGATGCTGGCGCTGGCCTCGCAGGCCGTGAAGGAACACCCCAAGCTGCGCGAGCGGTTGTTGCTGCTGGGCATCTTCGGCACGGCCATCTTCTTCGGCGATGGCGTCATCACGCCGGCCATCAGCGTGCTCTCGGCGGTGGAAGGCCTGGAGGTGGCCGCCCCCGCGCTGCACCGCTACGTGGTGCCCGTCACGCTGGCGGTGCTGACCTTGCTGTTCTGGGCGCAGCGCTTCGGCACTGCCGTGGTGGGGCGGCTGTTCGGGCCCATCACGCTGGTCTGGTTCGGCGTGCTGGCGCTGCTGGGCGTGCTGCACATTGCCAAGAACCCGGCGGTGCTGGTGGCGCTGTCGCCGCACCATGCGCTGGGCTTCATGGTGGCGCACCCGGGTATCGCCTTCGTCGCCTTGGGCGCAGTGGTGCTGTGTGTCACCGGGGCCGAGGCGCTGTACGCCGACCTCGGGCACTTCGGCCGCCGGCCCATCCGCCTGGCCTGGTTCAGCGTGGTGATGCCGGCCCTGGTGCTGAACTACTTCGGCCAGGGCGCGATGCTGCTGCAGCACCCCGAGAACGTGAAGAACCCGTTCTACGAGATGGCGCCGCAGTGGGCGCTGTTCCCGCTGATCGGGCTGGCCACGCTGGCCACCGTCATCGCCTCGCAGGCGCTCATCACCGCGGCCTTCTCCGTCACCAAGCAGGCCACGCAGCTGGGCTACCTGCCGCGGCTGCGCATCCTGCACACCAACGTGCGCGAGACCGGCCAGATCTACGTGCCCTTCGTGAACTGGGCGCTGTACGGCTGCGTGGTGTTTGCCGTGGTGGTCTTCGGCAGCAGCGGCGCGCTGGCCAGCGCCTACGGCATTGCCGTCACCATCGACATGAGCATCACCACGGTGATGACCTTCTTCGTCATCCGCTACGCCTGGAAACTGCCGCTGGCGCTGTGCGTGGGTGCCACGGGCTTCTTCTTTCTGGTGGACATCACCTTCTTCGCGGCCAATGCCGTGAAGGTGCTGGACGGCGGCTGGTTCCCGCTGCTCATCGGCGCAGCCATGTTCACGCTGATGGTGACCTGGCAACGTGGCCGTGCACTGCTGGGTTCACGCCTGCGTGAAGAGGCCATCGAGCTCGAACCCTTCCTCGAATCGCTCTTCATCAGCCCGCCCACGCGCGTGGCCGGCACGGCGGTGTTTCTCAACGCCGAGCAAGGCAGCACGCCCTTTGCGCTGCTGCACAACCTCAAGCACAACAAGGTGCTGCACGAGCAGAACCTCTTCGTGACGGTGCAGCACCACGAGCTGCCGTGGATAGGTTTCGACAAACGCTGCCAGATCGAGCCGCTGGGCCACGATTGCTGGCAGGTCACGCTGCACTTCGGCTTCAAGAACGAACCCGACGTGCCCGAGGCTTTGGCCCTGCTTTCCGGCCGCGGCGTGAACCTGGAAGCGATGGAGACCAGCTACTTCCTCAGCCGCGACACCGTGGTGCCCAGCTTCGGCGGCGGCATGCCGATGTGGCGAGAGAAACTCTTCGCCAGCATGCACCGCAACGCCGCCGCCGCGGCCGATTTCCTGCACCTGCCGACGAACCGCATCGTCGAGCTCGGCACAAAAATCGAAATCTAGTGGGCCCCCAAGCTCCCGCTGGTCGCTACCCCCCGAGGGGGCCGTCGCCCGGCGGCCCGGCAAAGCCGGTTCCGCGGGCGGAAGCTTGAGCGCGTGAGGCCTTGCTCAGGGCCTTACTGGCTCAGCCCCAGCGTGTAGCGGCCGTCCACCGGCCCCTTGCCGCCGCTGGCGTAACCCACGCGCACGTACACCGTCATCGCGGCACTGCCGGTGTTGGTGTAGCTCACGGTCTCCACCTGGCCGGTGCCCAGAAAGTTCGCGGCCAGGCGCTGGCCGGTGCTGTTCTGCAGCTCGACGTTGTAGTCACCGCCGGCGTTGGGGGTCATCACCGCCGTCAGTGTCTTGCCGGCACCGAGCTCGATGCGGAAGTAATCGGTGTCGCTGCGTTCGCTGCGCTCGGGCGTGTCCATGGTCGCGTTGATGAGCGAGGGGAACACCGCCACCCCCTGCGCCAGATTCGGGCGGCCGTTGCTTTCCACCTCGGGCAGCTGCGTCACCACCGTAGGCGTCACGTTCAGGAAGACGGCCGAGACCGGGCCCCAGGTGCCGCCGGCGTCACGCGCCCGCACGTACACCGTGTGGCGGCCGGGGGCCAGGCCCGCGGTGTTGATGCTGCCGGCCAGGGCCTCGGTGGCGCTGTTGAAGCTGCCGTCGGCGGCCTGCAGCACACGCGGCACGGCCGCGGCGTCCCAGGGCGGGGTGTCGAGGGTGTACTCGGCCGCACTCACGGCCTGCGTGGCCTCGGTGCCGTTGGTCTGGTTGAAGCGCGCGTCGGTGGCGCTGGCCGTCAAGGCCACGGCCGTGCCGGCAGCCACGCCGCTGCTGCTGGCATTGCCTTCCAGCGCCAGCGCCGTCACCTCGGGCCCGCCGGGCGTGATGTAGGGCGTGCGCACCACCTTGGCGGCGTAGACCAGCGCCGGCAGGTTGCCCGGCTTGACGGTGTTCTCGTAGATCGAGCAGCTCTGGAAAAACGCCGTGCCCAGCTCGAAGGTGAAGGCCGCCACGCCCAGCTCGCCGTAACTCGGGCCGTCGCTGGTGCCGTCGGTGGGGTACAGGCCGATGGACTGCGTGGGCTGGTAGCCGTTGAACCACGCGAAGCGCCGGCCCAGGGTCTGCAGCGCCGGGCCGTTGGGGGCCTGTGCCGCCGTGGCGCCCCAGGGCCAGAGCACGAGTTCGCTGTAGCTGTGGATGTCGATGTGGATGCCGCTGGTGTCGGCCGGTGCGGGGTCGTTCACGCCCGGGCCGCGGCGGTCGGGCCAGAGGCTGCGGGCGTAGTTCTGCACCGCCTGCGTCTCGGGCTCGCTGCCGGCCGAGGGGCCGCGGTAGGTCAGGCTGCAGGCGCTGCCGCTGCTGCCCTGGCCAGCCGTGCTGTTCCACTCGAAGCTGAAGTTGCGGTTGAGGTCGACGCCGCGCGTGTTGCTGTTGGCGCAGAAGTTGTTGTTGACGTTCTTGCGCCAGCTCAGGCCCGTTTCGGCGCGTTTGCGGCCGTCGGGGTTGGTGTGGAACATCAGGTGCACTTCGTGGTGGTCGAGGATCCACGTGGCATCAGCGTTCACGCCGTAGCCGTTGACGAGCCAGCGCGCGAACTCCAGCACCAGCGGCGCGGTGGTGTATTCACGGGCGTGGATGGCGCTGTTCAGGAAGAGCTTGGGTTTGGCCGTGCCCTCGGGCGCCGCAACGGCGCTGTTGGTGAGCTTGAGCACCTTGATGTCGTAGCCGCCCTGGCCCTGCGTCTTCAGCCAGCTGCTGCCGGCCGTCACCCAGCCGGCCAGCGTGGGCTGCGCGGCGATCAGCGCATCCCCGGCTGCGAAGGTCTCTTCCACCGTTTCGTAGCACGCGTAACCCGGGATCGACAGCGGCTCGGCCTGGCCCGCAATGCGGCGCGTGCGCTCGATCTGGAACTCGGTCAGCGCGCGGTTGCGGCGCTCGATGAACTCGGTGGCACGCTCGAAGCGGAAACCGAAACGCTGCAGCTGGCGCATCTCACGCTCGTCGAGCTGCATGACCAGAAAGCCGCCGGCGTAATCGCTTTCCAGCAGCTGGGCGTGGAAGGTGACGGCGGCCTTGCGCGCCACCTCGCGGCTGGGGAAGTAGGCCTTGTAGACGTTGTAGACGGCCTTCTCCGCCTCCAGCTGCTGGTAGATGTCGTCGCTGGCAGGCGCTGCAACGCGGCCCTGGGCCCAGGCCGGCATCGCGGCGCCAAGCGCCAGGCAGACCGCAAGGCTGACCGCCGAAATGCGTGGAAGGTGGGTGTTCATGAAGGCCGCTCCCGCCCCGGTTGTCGGGGCTTTCGGGCCATCATAGGTGGCGGTGCAAGCCGCGCCATGCCCGGCGCGCCCCCCGCCTGCGGGGGCCGGCGCAGGGCGGCGTTTCAGGCCGCCAGCAGCGTGCTGAACAGCGGGTCTTGCCGGCTGCGCGGCCGGTAGGGCCGCAGGCGCCGCGCGATCTCGGCGATGTGCTCGGGCGTGGTGCCGCAGCAGCCGCCGGCGATGTTCAGGAAGCCCGCCTTCGCGAACTCTTCCATCAGCGAGCCCGTGACCTGCGGCGTCTCGTCGAAGCCGGTGTCGCTCATCGGGTTGGGCAGGCCGGCGTTGGGGTAGCAGCTGATGTAGGTGTCGGCCGCCACCTTGCTGAGCTCTTCGATGTAAGGCCGCATCACGGCCGCACCCAGCGCGCAGTTCAGGCCCACGGCCAGGGGCCGCGCGTGGCGCACGCTGTGCCAGAAGGCGGCCACGGTCTGGCCGCTGAGGATGCGGCCGGAAGCATCGGTGACGGTGCCACTCAGGATGACGGGCAGGCGCTCGCCGGTGTCGGCCATCAGCTCGTCCAACGCAAAGATCGCGGCCTTGGCGTTGAGCGTGTCGAAGACGGTTTCGATGAGGAAAACATCGCAGCCGCCTTCGAGCAGCCCCTCGGCCTGTTCGCGGTAGGCCGCGCGCAGTTCGTCGAAGCTGGTGTTGCGCGCGCCGGGGTCGTTGACATCGGGGCTGATGCTGGCGGTGCGCGGCGTCGGGCCGAGCGCGCCGGCCACGAAACGCGGGCGGTCGGGCGTGCTGTACTCGTCGGCCACGCTGCGCGCGATGCGCGCCGCGGCGACGTTCATCTCGCGCGCGATGTGGGCCAGGCCGTAGTCGTCCTGCGCCACGCTGGTGGCGCCGAAGGTGTTGGTCTCGATGAGGTCGGCGCCGGCGGCCAGGTACTGGCCGTGGATCTCGCGGATGACGTCCGGCCGCGTCAGCACCAGCAGGTCGTTGTTGCCCTTGAGGTCGGTGGGGTGCGCGGCGAAACGTTCGCTGCGGAAATCGGCTTCGCCCAGCTTGTAGCGCTGGATCATGGTGCCCATGGCGCCGTCGATGATGGCGATGCGTTCCTGCATCAGCGCGGCCAGGGCGGCACCGCGGGTGTAGACGGGGGCAGACGGCGAGGTGTTCATGTCGCGATTGTAGGAAGGCGGCCTTGAGGCCACCGGGGCCACCGGGGCCGCTGGCGGTTCACAGCGTGCGGATGCGCTGGCGGCGCTTGCGGCGTTTGCCGGGTTGGAAATCACCCGCGCTGCGGCTGCGGCGCTGGTGGCGGCGCAGCCAGAGGTCCAGCGAGGCCGCGGCCATCAACAGGGGCAGCAGCACGCCGCTGAACAGGCTGAGCACGGTCCCCGGCACCTGCCGCTGGTGGATGGTGCCGAGCTGCAAGCCCAGCCCCGCGGCCAGGGCCACCAGCTCTTCGCCGGCCATCAGGCCCACCGCGGCCAGTGCCACACCGACGAAGCGCCAGACAGAACGGCGCGGGCTCTCCTCGCCTTGCGCGCAGAAGGACAGCCAGCGCGCCAGCGGCAGCAACAGCAGCAAGACCGCCACCGCAATGGCCAGCAGATCGCGCCGCCACACCACGCCCGGGCGAAAGCCGGCGGCCCACACCCAGCCCACATCCAGGCCCAGCGCCACCACCACCAGCAACACGCCGGAAGCCGGCAGCGCCCAGGCCGCGCGCACCGCCAACGGCAGCATCACCACGGGCAGGCAGACCACCAGGCCCAGGCCCCAGAGCAGCAGCGCCGGGCCCCAGGCGTAACCCACCACAAAAGCCAGCGGCTGCGCCTGCATGCCCAGCACCAGCGCGGCATTCAGACCCAGGCCCAGCGCTGCGCCTGCCATGGCCAGGGCCGGCCATTGCGCCCGCAGCGTGGGGCCGCGCTGCGCCACGCGCACCCAGCCGTTGCTCAGGTGCAGGGCAAGAGCCGCCACCAGGACACCCAGCGTCCACAGCAGCAAAGAGAACTCGGAACTTGCGGAATCGCTCATGGTCGGTGTTGCAGGCGGGCCTGCATCTTCGCACCGCAGGCGCCGTGGCGGGAAAGCCGCCTCACTTCAGCGGCGCGGGCGCGGTGGCATCGAAGAGCGAAGCCCGGAAGCCGTGGCTGGCGTCGCCGTCGTCGGGCGGCTCGTCGGTGTCGGCCCACAGCGCCAGCGCGGTGGCGCTCATGGGCTTGGCGAAGAGAAACCCCTGCAGTTCGTTGCAGCCCAGGGCGATGAGCACGTCGCGCTGGGCGGTGGTCTCCACGCCCTCGGCCACCACACGCAGCTCCAGCGTGCGCGCCATCTGCACCACGGCCTGCACGATGGAGCGGGCCCGTTCGTTCTGGCCCAGATCGACGATGAAGGCGCGGTCGATCTTCAGCTCGGCCGCCGGCAGGCGGCGCAAGGTGGCCAGGCTGCTGTGCCCGGTGCCGAAGTCGTCGATGGACACGTGCAGGCCGGCCTGGCGCAGGCGCTCGAAGGCGGCGCGCGTCTGCGCGGTGTCTTCCATGGCCACCGATTCGGTGATCTCCACCGTCAGCCGGCCCGGCGGAATCTGGTGCCGGCGCAGGCAGGCCTGGATGTGGGGCACGAGGTCGTCCTGCCGCAGCTGGTGGCCCGAGAGGTTCACCGCCACACGCATGCGCAAGCCCTGCTGGCGCCACTGTTCGGCCTGGCGGCAAGCCTCTTCGATGACCCAGCGCCCGATGGTGTTGATGAGCCCGTGTTTTTCGGCCAGCGGGATGAACACTGCCGGGCTGATGGTGCCGCGCTGCGGGTGCTGCCAGCGCAGCAGCGCCTCAGCCGCGGTGATCTGCAGACTGCGTGCATCCACCTTGGGTTGGTAGACGAGCTGCAGCTGGCCGCGTTGCACCGCGTGGCGCAAGGCTTGCAGAAGATCGGCCTGTTCACGCTGGTCCACCGCCAGTGCCGGCGTGTAGAAAGCATGGCTGGCGCCGCCCACCTGCTTGACCGAGCGCATGGCCAGCGCGGCATGCGCCAGCAGCCGCGGGCGCGAGCCGTGGTCGGGGTAAAGCGCGATGCCCACCGAGGCGCTGAGCTGCAGTTCCAGCGTCTCGATGCGGAAGGGCTGCTGCAGCGCGTGCTGCACTTTCTGCGCTGCGCTGCCGGCTTCGTCGGCTGCCAAGGCCAGCAGCAGCGCGAACTCGTCACCGCCCACCCGCGACAGCGCCAGGGGTGCGCCCACGCACTGGCCCAGGCGCTGGCCGGCCTGGGCGAGCACGGCATCACCCACACGGTGGCCGTATCCGTCGTTGAGCGGCCGGAAGTCGTCCAGCCCGATGTAGAGCAGCGCCAGCGCCGAGCTGCCGCGGTCGGCGCGCTGGGTGGCCTCTTGCAGCACGGCTTCGAACTCGATGCGCGTGGCCAGGCCGGTGAGCCCGTCGCGCCCGCGCAGCTGTTCGAGTTGTTCACGCGCGGCCTGCAGCCGGGCGTGCAGCCGCGAACGGCTGCGCAGCAGGCGCAGGCCTTGCCAGGTCACCAGGGCCAACAGCAAGGCGCACACCCCCAGCGCCCAGGCCAGCAGCTGTGGCGACAGTGGAATGGCGGAGGCAAATGGGCCCATCGCCACCCTTATCGGCCGCAGGGCCGGGTACTTGAGGCGGGCGCTTCAACGCGCCGCGCAACCGATGCCGCGGCGCTGGCGCTGTGCCCCGCCCGGGGCGACAGGCCCTCAGGCCACGCGCAGCCGGCGGCGCAGCATGGGCAGCAAGGCCGCCAGCCCGAGGCCGAAGCTGGCCCAGGTGGCGGGCTCGGGCACGGCCCCCACCAGCACGGTGCCGTTGCCGAAGCTCACCGTCAGCACCTCGACCTGGTCGTTGACGAAGGGAAAGTCGACGCTGGCCGACATCTGCAGCGGGCTCAGGCCTTCGCCCACCGCGTTGAAGCTCAGCGTGGCGATGTCGAAGCCGCTGCTGCTGGGCTGCACGCCGTTGAAGCTGGCGAAGTAGATGTCGGCCACCGTGCCGCTGGCGGGGTCGTGCAGGCCACCGGAGGCCGCGAACTCCCACACCGTGCGGTTGATGGCCACGCCCGTGAGACTGATCACCGTGGGGTCGTAGCGCAGGTTGAAGCCGCCGCCGATCAGCACATCGGCAAAACCCACACCGCGCACCTGCACGCTGAAGCTGTTGCCGACCTCGGTGCTGGTGTTGACTGGCGTGAACACCAGCGTGTTGGCGCTCTGCGCCTGGGCCTGGGCGCACAGCCCGGCCAGGGCGCAGGCGGCCAGGGCGGTTTTCAGGGTGGCGCTCAGCGTGCGGTGCAGGGCCAAGGCGGAGAAGTTCTGGATCGTGCTCATGGTGGGTGTCCTTGTTGCGGTGAGGTCAGTGCAGGAAAAAGCGGTGGTGGGGTTCGGCGCGCCCTTCACTTGCGGCCCTCTTCGGGCAGCGGCGAGCGCATGGCGGTGCTGGTACCGGCGGCGTGCCAGGCCGAAGGCCCGGGGCGGGTGGCGAAGAGGTTGCGCACCAGGCCCAGGTCGATGGCGTTGACGACACCGTCGCCGTTGAGGTCGGCGCGTGTGGTGCCGCGCTGGCCGAAGGCGTTGCGCACGATCGAGAGATCCACGCTGTTGACGATGCCGTCGTTGTTGGCATCGGCGTCGCAGACATCGCCGTAGCCGTCGCCGTCGCTGTCGCGCTGGTTGTTGTTCTTGGTGCGGATGCAGTTGTCGCGGCTGTCGGGCACGCCGTCGTTGTCGCTGTCGGTTTCGCTCAGCGCAGCCTGCTGGCTGGCGCCGTCGCCCGAGCCCACGCGCACCCAGAAGTTGCCCTGCCAGCCGCGCAGGTCGATCTTGCCGTTGCCGCTTTCATCGATGAGGCCGCGGCCGATCTGGCGCCCGGTTTCGGGGTCGAAAGCCACCGCCGTGATCAGCTCAGGCCGCGGCGCGCCGGGCGGGCAGGTCAGGCACTCCAGCGGCACGTTGATCTGCGCAATGCCCTGCACCAGGCGGATGTTCACCAGCGTGAACGTCCAGGGCGCCGCGGTGCGCAGCTTCAGCGTGGGGTCACCGAGCAGGTTGTAGAGGTTGAGCTCCTGGCGCAGGTTGCTGACCGAGGGCCGGGTGCCGCCGGTGTCCAGCGGGTGGCGGTTGACGGCGGTGCCGGCGTCCACCGCGGCGATGTAGCTGCGCGCGTGGTTCAGCACATCGCCCAGGCGGCGCACCGCGGTGCCGGGCCCGAAGCTCGGAATCAGCCCCGGGAAGATGGCATCGAACAGCCCCATCGTCAGGTGGTTGTTGTCCACCGTGCTGCTGGAGCGTGTGTCGCCGATGATGGCCAGCGCGCCGTCGGCCTTGCGCAGGAAGCTCTCGCTCCAGTAGCTGGCGCTGACCGAGGGCCCGTAGCCGCTGCCGACGATGTTGCCGGCCAGATCGACGGTTTCGTTGTCGAAGATGCCGCTGGCGCAGTTGATGCTGAAGACCACCGGGTACTGGTTGCCGGTGACCGAGATCGACGCGAGGTTGCCGGTGCCGAAGGACGGATCGCCCCAGCCCGACCACCAGCCGTGGCCGCGGTGGTAGAGCAGCGCGGTGCCCTTGTTGACGGCGTTCACCACATCGGTGGCGTTGCCGTTCCAGGCAAAGCCCGGCTTGCGCAGCACCGTGGGCACGGCGCCGCCGCCGCGCCAGAACAGCGGGTTGGCCGCGCTGCTGGCGGCATAGATGCGCTGCACCTCAAAGCCTTGGCCCACGGCGTGGTTGCGCACCACCTCGGAGGTTTCGGCGAACCAGCGCTGGTCGGTGCTGCCGCTGCCCTCGAAATAGCTCGCGAAGGTCAGGCGGCTGTAGAAATCCTGGCCGAAGGTGGCGTCGGTGGGCGGCGCGGTTTCAAAGGCCACCACCTTGCTGACCATGGTGTTGGCCTGGGCCAGCGTGTCCACCGGGAAGCGGCCGATGCCGAAGGGCGGCACCGTGGTGGCCGTGGCGCCGGGCTGGAACTGGCCGTACCAGATGTCGCTGGCATTGCGCGCCATGTCCCAGCTGTTGGTCTGGTCGTAGTTCGTCGGCACCAGTTCGGCGTCGCCCATCAACAGCACCCACTTCGGGCGCACGATGCTGGTGTTCCAGTGGTTGGCCAGCCAGTTGCGGATTTGCGTGGCCGAGGCCGTGGCGCTGACGCCGCCGGTGATGTCGGCCGTGCTCACCACGCGCG
This sequence comes from uncultured beta proteobacterium, assembly GCA_963788035.1. Lineage (GTDB taxonomy): Bacteria > Pseudomonadota > Gammaproteobacteria > Burkholderiales > Burkholderiaceae_C > Rubrivivax. The sequence continues at coordinate 147,214 of CAWBFC010000003.1, read as the reverse complement.
TCTGGATGCCCATCGCATCCTTGTGCGCCTTCAGTGTCTGCGCCGCGGCCAGCAGGTTGGGGTGGCTGATGATGAGGAAACGCGCGCCGCCCAACAGCCCGGGCAGGCTGCTGGGGGCGCACACCCGTTCCAGCTGCGGCTGGTTCAGCGCAAAACGCAGGCCGGGCAGCGGCAGGCGTTCGATGAACTGGTCGATGTCGTCGAAGGCCGGCAGCAGCTTGGGCTCGCGCAGGTTGTCGATGCGGAAGCAGTTGCCCGCGGCGTGGCGCACGGTGACGAGGTAGCTGTCGTGCCAGCTCACCAGGCCCTGGCCGGGGTCGTAGCCATAGGGCGAAAAGCGCAGCGTTTCCAGGTTGGCATCGCCCTTGAAGAGCGCGGCGCGGCCCAGGGCCTGGCCGGGCTGGCGACCGCCCTGGTTGTAGAGATCGGGGTTGAAGCTGAACTCGGGCAGCGTCTGGTTGATGGCCTGGGCGGTTTCAGGCGGCTGCACCGGGTAGATGCGTGCCGTCTGGCGGCGCAGCGTGCCCTCGGGCGTGACGCTGACCACCGGGGCGCCCTGCAGGTCCACCGGCAGCGCCAGCGTGAAGCCGGTGACGGGCAGTTCGGGCTGGCTGCGGCTGTCGCCGCCGGCCACGCCACCCATCAGGCCGTCGCGCATCGAGAAGCGCACGAAGCTGCCGGCCGGGGTGTCGACGGGCTCGAACTTGGGGCTGTCGACGCGGATGCGCAGCGTGGTGGTGCTGGCGCCTTGTTCAACGATGCTCACGGTGACGGCCGACCAGGCGCTCGGGCTGAAACCGAAGGCCGCAGCGGCGCAGGTGGCCGCGCAGGCCAGGGCCACGGAACGGCGGCGCTGGCGGGGTTGTTGGGATGGCAGGGTCATGAAAGTCTCTCCACAGATACGCGGTCAGCACGTCGGCGCGGGGCGGGTTTGCCGGGTGTCGGGCTGTGGCGGCAGTGTCGAGACGGCCCTGCGCCGTGCCCATGGCCCGACGGGGGGTGATCCCTAGGAAATTCGCTACTCGATCTAGGGCCCTAGATCGCAAAACTCCTGCAGCAGAAGGAGGTTTTGGCCTTGCGAGCGCCGCGGGCGGCGGCCGCTCAGGGCTGTGGCAACCAGGCCAGCAGTTCGAACTCGGTCAGCGGCGCGCCGGGGCCTTGCTGCATGCGCAGGCGCACCGGCAGGTGGTGGCGCGCGGGGTCGAGCCAGACCTCGACACGGCTGTCCCACGCGCGCTGCGGCTCGCGCCGCAGGCGCAAGGCGCCGCGCACCAGGCCGGCCGGCACGTCGAGGTCTTCCACAGCCACGGCCTCGAAGCGCCAGGGCAGCGCGTCACCACGCACGCCCACCACCATCAGCACCAGCTCGCGGCCGGGCTGGCCCAGCGTGGCGTCGGCCGACATCACCGCGGCGAGCTGCAGCATCCAGCTCAGGCGGTCTTGCACGCCGGGCCACAGCGGGTGCTCGACACGCGGGCCGCTGAAGGTGATGCGGCCGGGGCTGGCGTCGGCCCCGGTGCCGTCCGGGCGCTGGAAGTTCGCCGCACGCAGCTCGCGCCCGCGGCGCGTTTCGACATGGCGCTCGGGCGCCAGGCCGTGCGCATCGAAACCGCCCACGCTGGCCCAGCCCACGGCGCCCAGGCCCAGCGTCAGCGTGTAGGTGCCGGCCGCGTGCTGCCAGCGCAGCTGGGCCTGCAGGCCACCGCGCGGGCTGGCGGCCGGCAGGGCTTCGGCGCCTTCGCGCCGCACGGCGTATTGCAGCGTTGCCGGTGGCGGCAGGCGCGTGGCGTAGGTGGGTACGGGCGTGCCGGCCGGCGGCGCGGCGGCTTGCAGGGCGGCATCGCTGGTGTCGGCGGTGTCGGCACCGTCCACGGCCGCCGGCAGTGCCAGCGCCACCGCGTCGGTGCGGGCCGCGGGCGAAGGGGCGTTCGGCCGTTTCGCCGCCGCGACAGCGTTTTGCTCAGCCAGGGCCGGGGGTGCGGGCGGCGCCGGGCTGTCGGCCGGCAGCGCAGCACCTGCAGGCACACCCGGCGCGACAGCGGCCGCAGGCAGGCTCAGCGTGCGCAGCTGCAGTGCCGGGCGCGCGCTGTCGGCCGCACCCGGCGGCGCAGGCCACAAGCCGGCCAGGCCGAGGTGCAGCACCAACACCAGCAGGCCGACGCCGAGGGCGGCGCCAGCGCGGCGCGGGCGCGGTGGGGGGAAGGAGGCCACCCCACAATACTGCCACCCTGCTGCCCCGACCCCGGGGCGCCCGAGCGCACACCCCCACCCGCATGAAACTCGCCACCCTGCAAGACGGCTCGCGCGACGGCCTGCTCGCCGTCGTCTCGCGCGACCTCACCACGGCCCACTTCGCCACCGGCATCGCCACCACGCTGCAGCAGGTGCTGGACGACTGGAACTTCCGCAGCCCGCCGCTGGAAGACCTCTACGCCACGCTCAACGGCGGCAAGGCGCGCCACGCCTTCCCCTTCAACCCGAAGCACTGCCTGGCGCCGCTGCCGCGCGCGCACCAGTGGGTCGACGGCTCGGCCTACCTCAACCACGTCGAACTCGTGCGCAAGGCACGCGGCGCCGAGGTGCCCGCCAGCTTCTACGAAGACCCGCTGATGTACCAGGGCGGCAGCGACGACTTCCTCGGCCCCATGGAGCCGGCCCGCTTCGCCAGCGAAGACTGGGGCATCGATTTCGAATCGGAAGTGGCCGTGGTGACCGGCGACGTCGACATCGGCATCAGCGCAGAAGCCGCCATCGACAGCGTGCGCCTCTTGATGCTGGTCAACGATTGGAGTCTGCGCAACCTGATTCCGGCCGAGCTCGCCAAGGGCTTCGGCTTCCTGCAGAGCAAGCCGGCCACGGCCTTCGGCCCGGTGGCCGTGACCCCCGACGAAATCGGCCCCGCCTGGCAGGGCGGGCGTGTGCACCTGGCGCTGGAGAGCCGCTGGAACGGCCGCCGCGTGGGCCTGTGCGATGCCGGGCCGGAGATGAGCTTCCACTTCGGCCAGCTCATCGCCCACGTGGCCAAAACGCGGCGGCTGCGCGCCGGCAGCATCGTGGGCAGTGGCACGGTCAGCAACAAGGATTGGGCCCAGGGCTATTCGTGCGTGGCCGAGAAGCGCGCCATCGAGACCATCGAACACGGCGCGCCGCGCACCGGCTTCATGAAGTACGGCGACAGCATCCGCATCGAGATGCTGGACGGCCAGGGCCACAGCGTGTTCGGCGCCATCGAACAGCGCGTGGCGCCGCTGCAAGACCCCGCACCGGCGGCCCCCAGCGCGCCTGAAGCCCCGGACGCGCCCACGCCCGCCCCGGAGGGCGAGGGCGAGGGCGAAGCCGACAGCCCGCCCGCGGCCTGAACCTCACGCAGCCATGCAAGAGCTGCCGAGCTGGCTGAAACACACCACCGTCTGGCTGCTGCTGGCCGGCGCCGTGTTCCTGGGCGTGCAGGCCTGGCAACGCGAGGCCCAGGCCCCGCGTGTGGCCATCAGCGGCGAGGTGGTGGAAATCCGCCGCAGCGCCGACGGCCACTACCACTGGCCCGGGCGCGTCTCGGGGCGCGAGGTCGATTTCCTCGTCGACACCGGCGCCACCGGCACCGCCATCCCGCTGGCCCTGGCGCAGCAGCTGGGCCTGCCGGTGGAGGGCACCGTCACCTCCAACACCGCGGGCGGCCTGGTGCAGGGCCAGCGCGTGGTGGCCGACATCGAACTTGAAGGCGGCCTGCGCGCCGACCGCCTGCGCGTGACGGCCTTGCCCCAGCTCGACAAGCCGCTGCTGGGCATGGACGTGCTGGGCCGCTTGCGCTGGCAGCAGCAGGACGGCGTGCTGCGTTTCGAGCCGCGGCGCTGAAACACCCGCCAGGCCGGGGCGCCCTGGTGCCCCGGCGCGACAGCCCCCCTGAACGGTGCGACGGACGGGCTTGGTGCCGCCCATTTCCCCACCCAGAATGCGGGCAACCCTGCCACGAGGCCCTGCCCGATGACCACCAGCTTGCCGGCCGAGCCGACCCCCGCCCCGGCCGATGCGACGACCCCCCCCGCGCCTGCGGTACCAGCGCCACCGCCGCCGCCAGCACCACCCCTGACCCCCCTGCCCGCCGCCCAGCGCATCGAGGCGCTTGACGTGGTGCGCGGTTTCGCGCTGCTCGGCATCTTCCTGATGAACATCGAGTGGTTCAGCCGGCCCTTCACCAGCTTCGGCGAAGGCATGCCGCGCGGGCTGACGGGGCTGGACTGGCTGGCCAGCTGGTTCATCGCCTACTTCGTGCAGGGCAAGTTCTGGACGATCTTTTCGCTCGTCTTCGGCATGGGCTTCGCGGTGATGCTGCTGCGCGCCGAGCAGACCGGGCGCGAGTTCAAGCGTGTCTACCTGCGGCGGGTGCTGGCGCTGGGTGTCTTTGGCGCGGCGCACTTCATCTTCCTCTGGGACGGCGACATCCTCTTCACCTACGCCGTCTCGGCGCTGATGCTGATGGTGGTGCTCTACGGCCGGCCCAAGCCGCTGCTGCTGGCCATCGTGGTGGCGGTGGGCCTGGGTGCGGCGCTGGATGCCGCAGGCTTCTTCGGCGTGGCCGCAGGCCTGGTGCTGGCAGGGCTGCTGGCGCTCTTCATGCGCAGCGAGAAGAAGCCGCTGCGTGTGCCGCTGTTCGCCTTGCTGCTGCTCTTGCTGGGCCTGGGGCTCAGCATCGGCGCCGGCGCCTTGTGGGTGCTGCCCGACGCCCCGCTGGAGCCGCGCCTGCCGCTCACCGTCTTCGGCCCGCTCACGCTGCTGATGGCCGGCCTGGCCTGGCGCTACCACCAGCCGCCCGGGCAGCGCGCCTTGCGCCTGGGCGCCACGCTCTACCTCTTTGCCGCCACGGCGATGACGCTGATGGGCGTGGTGCAGTACTTCGGCCCCGACCCGCTGGCCCTGCCCGTGGCTTCGGCGGCTTCAGCAGCCTCGGCCCCCGTGGCCGCGGCCCAGGCCCCGCCCCCCGCCTCGGCCGCCAGCGGCGCCGAGAAAAAGAAGACGCGCGAAGAGCGCGTGGCCGAAGCACAGGCCGAACGCGAGAAGCGCCTGAAGGAACAGGCCGAAGAAAAGGCGCTGGAGATCAAGACCTTCACCACCGGCAGCTATGGCGATGCGGTGAACTACCGCGCCCGCCGCTTCCTCGAAAAGGCGGCCGGCGACTTCGGCGCTTCGGTGCTCTTCATCGGCATGTTCCTGCTGGGCGGGTGGTTCGTGCGCTCGGGCGTCATGGAGCGCACGCAAGACCACCTGCCCTTCTTCCGCCGCCTGGCGCTGTGGGGCCTGCCGCTGGGCATCGGGCTCGGCTTGGCCGGCAGCCTCATCGCCATGCACCACACCCCCGGCGACCGGCATGACGGCTGGCTGATGGCGCAAGGCCTGCACATGCTGGGCAACCTGCCGGCCTGCCTGGGCTATGTCGGCCTGGTGGTGCTGATGCTGCACGGCGGGCCGCTGGCCTCGCGCATCCGCCTGCTGGCGCCGATGGGGCGCATGGCGCTCACCAACTACCTCACGCAGTCGCTGATCTGCGCGCTCTACTTCCACGGCTACGCCTTCGGCCAGTGGGGCATGCCGCGCGCGTGGCAGGTGGTCTTCGTGCTGGTGGTCTTCGGCGCGCAGCTGGCCTTCAGCCACTGGTGGATGGCACGCTTCCGCTACGGCCCGGTGGAATGGCTGTGGCGCGGCTTCACCTACCGCGAGCTGCCGCGCTTGCGGGTGTAGCCGGCGCGCGGGCCGGTGTCGCCGAGGCGCCGGCCGGCTTTGCAGAGGCGCCTGCCGATTTCGCCGAAGCGCCTGCCGGTTTTGCCGAGGCGCCTGCGGCTTGGGGGGCCGGCTGCAGCACCCAGCGCTGCACCGCCGCGGCCTGCACGGCGGCGCGTGTGTAGAGCAGCGGCACGGTTTCGCCCTTCAGCCACAGCGGCGCGAGGTCGCGGTAATGCGGGCTGGCCGGGTCGCCGGCCTGGCCGGGCGCGTTGATGGCGCGCGAGCGGTCCCAGTCGCCCACGTCCAGCACCAGGCGCAAGGAAGGGCCGGCCACATGGCGGCCGGTCTCGGCGTCCTGCACCGAGAGATTCACGGTGCTGCGCCCACCGGCCTTCGCAAAGGGGCCCACGTTCAAGCGCGCCTGCGTGGCCGCGTCCACGCCCGGCGCCAGCGGGTGCGGGAACACGGCCTGGTGCAGCGCGCCCCACTGCCAGCGTGCGGGGTCGGGGCCGGCGCGCTGCACGAGTTCTGCCCAGGCCGCAGCCAGGCTGCTTTCCAGCACGGCATCGCGCCGCGGCACGGCCGCGGCGGCGCCAAAAGCCGCGGCCGGGTTCTCCAATGCGGCCAGCATCGCGTCTTCATCGCTCGTGCGCAGCAGCAGCGCGGCCGTGGGCGACAGCACCGCCTGGCGGAAGGCCGGCGGCAGGTGGCGCGTCCACCAGCGTTCGAACAAGGCCGCGGCACCCGATTCGGCCGTGAGCTGTGCGTTCCAGCCGGTGGTCAGCAAGCGCTGTGCGGCCTGCGCCGCCGGCGTTGAAAAGCGCTGTGTGCGCAGCAGCGCCTGCAGGCGGCGCGCAGGCACCGAGAGCACGTCGTTCTGCAGGCGCACGGCGTCGTCCACGCTGAAGCGTGGGTTGGCCGACAACACCTCGGCCAGGCGCTGGTGGCGCGCGCGGCTGGGCCAGTCGTGGCCCAGGGGTGCGGCCTGCCAGGGGCCTTCGGCGGGCAGGTTGTGTTCGTTGGCGCTGGCAAACCAGCCCGCGGCCGGGTTGCGCAGCGCCGGCAAGTCGGCCGCCAGGCGGAAGCCGGCCCATTCGTAGCGGCCGTCGCCGGGCACGGGCATCAGGCCGTCCCAGTTCGGCCGCCGCGGCACGCGCGCGCCCACGGCCCAGGCGATGTCGCCGCGCGTGTCGGCATAAACCATGTTCACCGCCGGCGTGCCCCAGGCGGCCAGGCCGCGCTGGAAGCCGGCGTGGTCGGCCGCGCGCATCAGGCCCAGGCCGGCGAGATAAGGCGCGGTGCCGGGTTCGAACCACGCCGAACGCACGGCGTAGGCGCGCTGGGCCAGCGCCTCGCGGCCCGTGACGGGGCCGTGGCGCGTGAAACGCAGCGTCACCGTCAACGCGGGCGCGCCGCGCACCTCGATGCGCTCGGTGAGCAGGCGCATCTTTTCCCAGCCGCCGCGGTAGCGGTATTCGTCGGGCGCGCCGGGGCGGGTTTGATAGACGTAGAGGTCTTCCTGGTCGGCCGCGAACACCGTCAGGCCGAAGGCGATGCGGCCGTTGTGGCCCATCGAGACCCCGGGCACCGCCGGCTCGCCGCCACCGATGGCGCTGAGCCCCGGCGCTTCCAGGTGCACCAGGTAGCGCAGCCCGGGCGCAGCCTGCAGGCGGTGGGGGTCGGCCGCCAGCAGCGGGCGGCCCGTGGCGCTGCGCCCGGGGGCGATGACCCAGGCGTTGCTGCCCTCGGTGCGGTCGGCCGTGGCGGCCGCGGCTTGCAGCACCCGGGCCGCGATCGCATCCACAGGCGCGGCCGAAGTGCGCTGCGGCACGGCCTGCGGCGAGCCGAAACCCGGCCACCCGGCGGGCATCTGCACCGGCTGCGTGGCCAGCATGTACTCGCGCAGCGCTTCCGGCGGCACGCAGGCGTCCAGGCCCGCGGGCGGGCGCAGTTCGCGCGGCGGGGTCAGCGCCTGGCGCCAGCGGTCGGCGGCCAGTTCACCACGGCAGTGCAGCGTGGCGCGCCAGAGTTCGCTGTAGACATTGCCGGCCAGCGCGTGGCTGCGGATGCGCAGCACGTCTTCCGGCGCCCAGGCCTCGGGCAGGTAGCCAAACTGCCGAAACTCGAAGGGCAGGCGCGCAGGCTCGGCCGCCACCAGCGCGATGTAGGCGTTGATGCCGGCCACGAAGCGCGTGACGACCGCCTTCGCCTCAGGCCCGTAGGCCGCCCATTCGCGCGCCATGTCGCCGCGGTAGAGGAAGAGCCGGGCCGCGCGGTCGGTTTCCACGAAGGCCGGGCCCAGCGCGGCGGCCAGGCGGCCCAGGCCGCGGCGGCGCCAGAGGTCGATCTGGAACAGGCGGTCGCGCGCGGCGTTGAAACCCTGCACGAAAAATAGATCGTCGCGGCTGGCGGCGTAAAGATGCGGCAGGCCCCAGGGGTCGATCAGGATTTCGGCGGGCGCCGCCAGGCCGGGCACCGTGAGCTGCTGCGAGGTCGGGCCCGGCTTGCCGGCCGGCGCCGGCTGCGCCGCGGCCGCCGTCAGGCCGCAGGCAAAGGCGAGCGCGGCCCAGCCATGGCGGGCCGGCAACCGGGAGGGCGGGCGGCAGGGGGTCATCGCGATGAAGGCGCTGACGGGATGATGGCACCAGCCAACCCCGGGCCGGTGCGCTGGTGCTGCGTCGGCCTTTCGTGGCATCGTCAGCCCATGCAACGCTGGCTCTCACATCTGGCCCGCCGGGTGGCCACCCTCGGCTGCGCCGTGCTGGCCGCCGGCAGCGCGGCGCAGCCGCCCGCGGCCTCCGCGCCTGCCGCTGCGCCACCGGCCAGCGTGGCCCCCGCCGCCTGCCCGCCACCCCTGCCCGTGCAGGCCAGCACCGCCCCCGAGCGCGACCGCGGCCTGCTCTGGCGCCTCACGCGCGACGGCCGCAGCAGCTGGCTCTACGGCACGCTGCACGTCGGCAAACCGGCCTGGAAGCGGCTGGGGCCGCAGGTCAGCGCCGCGCTGCGCCGCAGCGAGGTGCTGGCGCTGGAGATCGACCCCAGCGACCCCGCGCTGCAAGCCGCGCTGCAAGACCTTCAGCACCCCGGCCTGCTGCCCGAGCCCCTGCAGCAGCGCCTGAACCAGGCCTATGCGCGCGCCTGTGTCTCGCCCGAGTCGATGGCCACGCTGCACCCGGTGCTGCAGGCCACGAGCCTGATGGTGCTGGAAGCCCGCTGGCTGGGCATGGACCCCAGCCTGGCGATGGAGCAGCTGCTGCTGGCGCAGGTGCGCGGCACGGGCCGGCGTGTGGTGTCGCTGGAGACCGCGGCGCAGCAAAAGGCCGTGCTGGTGCCGGCCGACCCGGCCGAGGCCCTGGCCGCGCTGGATCAGAGCCTGGCGCAGCTGGAAGACCGCAGCAGCCGGCGTGTGCTGGAGCGCCTGGTGGCGGCCTGGGAACGTGGCGACCTCGCCGCGCTGGACGACTACACCAGCTGGTGCGAATGCGCCAACACGCCCGAAGACCAGGCCTACATGCGCAAGCTCAACGACGAGCGCAACGGCCCGCTGGCCGCCGGCATCGAGGCCCAGCACCGCAGCGGCAAGCGCGTGTTCGCAGCGGTGGGCGCGCTGCACATGACGGGCCCGCAGTCGCTGCCGCGCCTGCTGGAGAAACTGGGCTTCACGGTGGAGCGCGTGCGTTTCAGTCCTTGAAGCGGCGCGCGCTCCACAATGGGTGCCACCTTGCCGAGGAGAGCGCCGCATGAGCACCGCCGACAACCTGGCCCGCATGGTCCCGGGCTTCGATTTCCTGCAGAACCTGATGAAGGGCGCCGGCGCGGCCCTGCCCGGGGTGCAGGGTTTCGGCCAATGGGTGGCACCCACGCTGGACCCTGAGGAGCTCGAAAAACGCATCCAGGAACTGAAGACGGTGCAGTTCTGGCTGGAGCAGAACGCCCGACTGCTGGGCGCCACGGTGCAGGCGCTCGAAGTGCAGCGCATGACCTTGAGCACCCTGAAGACCCTGAATCTGCCGATGGCCGACCTGCGCGCGGTGCTCACGGCCCAGCCCCCTGCAACGGCGGCGGCCACGGCGCCGCCGCCCGCACCGGCCCCCGCACCCACACCGGCAGCCGCGCCTGCTGCTGCGCCACCGCCGGCGGCCGCACCGGCCGCCGGCGCCATCGATCCCATGCAGTGGTGGGGCGCGCTGACGCAACAGTTCGCCGACATCGCCGCGCAGACGCTGAAGGAGCCCGCGCCAGGTGCTGGCGGCCCGGCGCCAGCGGCGCGGCCCCCAGCGGCGGCCCGCAAGGCGCCCCGGCCGCGCGCCGCCGCGCCCGCCGTGGCGGCCCCCAAAGCCGCGCCCGCGCGCCGCCGCGGCAAGGCCTGAAAGCTGGCGCACAGAGCCTCCATGCCCGCTTTCCTGACCGGCCACGCCACCCACCCCGACTGGCGCGCCGCGGTGGCCCTGGCCGCCGCGCAAGTGGACGCCCGCCGCGCTGCCCATGAAAGCAGCAACGCCGGCCCGCTGAGCCTGGGTTTCGTCTATTTCAGCGACCACTACGCACCGCATGCGCAGGCCTTGCTGGCCGACCTGCGCCAACGCTGGCCGGGCGTGGCCTGGGTGGGCAGCGTGGGTGTGGGCGTGTGCGCCGGCGCGGCCGAGTACATCGACGAACCGGCGCTGGCCTTGATGCTGGCGGCGCTGCCGGCCGGCCGCTTCGAGGTCTTTTCGGGCGCACGCAAACTGCGGCGCATCACGCCCTACACCGCGCTGGTGCACGCCGACCCGGCCACGCCCGACCTGCAGGAGCTCATCTCCGAGATGAGCGACCGCACCGAGAGCGGCTACCTCTTCGGCGGCCTGGCGAGTTCGCGCGCGGCCACCCACCATCTCGCCGAGGGCGTGTGGCAAGGCGGCCTCTCGGGCGTGGCCTTCACCCAGGACGTGGCGCTGATCTCGCGCGTGACCCAAGGCTGCCAGCCGGTGGGCCCCACGCGCACCATCACCGCCTGCGAGCGCCACATCGTCACCGCGCTCGATGGCGAGCCGGCCCTGCCCTGCCTGCTGCGCGATCTGGGCCTGGACGCAGCGGGCGACCCGCGCGCCGCACTGCCGCGGCTGCGCGCCACGCTGGTGGGCCTGAGCGACCCGATCGATGCCATGCACGCACCGCGCAACGCCGACGGCCGCAGCGCACGCCCCGGCCAGTTCGGCGCCGACACGCGCGTGCGCCACCTCGTCGGCCTGGACGCCGGCCGCCACGCGTTTGCCGTGGCCGACCTGGTGCAGCCCGGCATGCGCCTGGCCTTCTGCCAGCGCGACGCGCAGGCCGCGCGGCGCGACCTGGTGCGCATCTGCAGCGAGATCCGCGACGAGCTTGAATCACCGGGCGAGGCCAGCGGCGACGCCGCCGCCGCACCGGCGCGGCGCCTGCTGGGCGCGCTCTACGTCAGTTGCACCGGCCGCGGCGGTCCGCACTTCGGCGGGCCCTCGGCCGAGCTGAAGATCATCCAGCACGCCCTCGGCGGCGGCCAGGGCGACCCCGAAGAGCTGCCGCTGGTGGGCTTTTTCGCGGCGGGCGAGATCGCGCGCCACCACCTCTACGGCTACACGGGCGTGTTGACGGTCTTCACCGAAAGCGCCTGAGCAGGCCACCGGAGCGGCCGGCCAGAAAAAACGGCCCCGCAGGGCCGCTGGTCTGGGCCCCTGCGCCGGGGCGCAAGGGCTGGGCGCGGGGCCCAAGCCAGGATCAGGCCGCCATCGCGCGCTTGCGCAGCAGGAGCCCGGCCACACCCAGGCCCATCAGCATCCAGGCCGCGGGCTCGGGCACCACACCGGCCTGCAGGCCGGTGAGCGGGTTGCTCTCGAAGGCGTAGTCCACCAGCGTGCCCGGCGTGCCGGCGGTGAGGATCACCCGCGCCCAGCCGAAATGCACGGTGTCGTCGGCGGTGCTGACGAGATCGCCGCCTTCATTGCGGAAACGGAAGCCGAAGAGCACCGGCGAACCCGTGCTCAGGCCTGCAGCCGAAGGTGATGCGGTGTTGAAGACGCTGCTGCCGTCGATCACCGTGCCCATTGCCAGGCTCAGCGCAGCGCCGGTGGCCGTGGCCGAGACGTAACCGCGGGAGGTGACGGGCACGGCGTTGTTCTGGCCCGAGGTGGTGGGCGAGAACAGCGTCCAGGCGGTGCTGCCGAAGATGTTGAAGTCGAAGTTGGCGCCCGGGCCGCCGACCGTGGGAAAGGTGCCGGGGCCGCTGAAGCTGCTGCCGTTGAGCACGTTCACATAGAGACCGGCGGTGGTGTTGGGTATCGCCAGGTTCACCGGCCCGCTGTAGACCACCAGGGCCTGCGCCGAGCCGGTTGCCAGCATCCCGCCCAAAGCCGCCACTGCGGCGGCTGTCCGGAACCCATTGCTCACTGATCGCATGAACTTCCTCCTGTGTGCCCCAGCTTGGGGCCTGTCGTGGGGGTGTGGGCGCCCTCGCAAGGTGCGCGGCGCCAACGCCGGAATTGCAGGCCGCGCACGCGCTGCCGCCAACGCATGCTTGGGCAGACCCCCCTGAGGCACAAGACCTCGGCGTTGATGAACTGGGGGGCTGACCCCTCATTTCGGGGGGCAGCTTCATCCCCGTCGCGGCGGTCAAAACGGTGATGACCTGGGGCCGGTGACGCAGCCGCGTACAGTCTGGCCGCGCCAGTCAGGCCCACCTGGGGCCTGCGCGCCAGCCGGAGCCGCCGCCGCCATGAACGCCCCCATCGCCCCGAATGCCGTCGCTGATGTCGCGCGCTCGGCCGAACGCGCTGCTCGCCAGCAGCAGGTGGTGGCCGTGCTGGCGCCGCTGCTGCCGCCGCACGCGCTGCTGTGGCACAACGAAGACACCGTGCCCTACGAGTGCGACGGCCTCACGGCCTACCGCCAGTTGCCGCTGTGCGTGGCCCTGCCCGAAACCGAGGCCCAGGTGGCCGCCGTGCTGAAGGCCTGCCACGCCCTGAGCGTGCCCGTGGTGGCGCGCGGCGCCGGCACGGGGCTGAGTGGCGGCGCCATGCCACACGCCTTGGGCGTGACGCTGAGCCTGGCCAAGTTCAACAAGATCGTGCAGCTCGACCGCCTGGCGCGCACCGCCACCGTGCAGTGCGGCGTGCGCAACCTGGCCATCAGCGAAGCGGCCGCGCCGCTGGGCCTGTACTACGCGCCCGACCCCAGCAGCCAGATCGCCTGCACCATCGGCGGCAACGTGGCGGAAAACTCCGGCGGCGTGCACTGCCTGAAGTACGGCCTGACGCTGCACAACGTGCTGCGCGTGCGCGGCTACACCGTGCAGGGCGAGCCGGTGGAGTTCGGCAGCGAGGCGCTGGACACGCCGGGGCTCGACCTGCTGCCGCTCATCGTGGGCAGCGAGGGCATGCTGGCCGTGACGACCGAGGTCACCGTCAAGCTGACCCCGAAGCCGCAGCTGGCGCGCTGCATCATGGCCAGCTTCGACGACGTGCGCAAAGCCGGCGACGCGGTGGCCGCAGTCATCGCAGCCGGCATCATCCCCGCCGGGCTGGAGATGATGGACAAGCCGATGACGGCCGCGGTGGAAGACTTCGTGCACGCCGGCTACGACCTCGACGCTGCCGCCATCCTGCTGTGCGAGAGCGACGGCACGCCGGAAGAAGTGGCCGAGGAAATCGACCGCATGCTCGACGTGCTGAGCGGCTGCGGCGCCACGCGCATGGAAGTGAGCAAGGACGAAGCGCAGCGCCTGAAGTTCTGGAGCGGGCGCAAGAACGCCTTCCCGGCCAGCGGGCGCATCAGCCCCGACTACATGTGCATGGACAGCACCATCCCGCGCAAGCGTCTGGCCGACATCCTGCTGGCCATCGGCGAGATGGAGATCAAGTACGGCCTGAAGTGCTGCAACGTCTTCCACGCGGGCGACGGCAACCTGCACCCGCTGATCCTCTTCGATGCCAACGACCCCGACCAGCTGCACCGCTGCGAGCTCTTCGGCGCCGACATCCTGGAGACCAGCGTCGCGATGGGCGGCACCGTCACCGGCGAACACGGCGTGGGCGTTGAAAAGCTCAGCAGCATGTGCGTGCAGTTCGCGCCCGAAGAGCGAGAGCAGATGTTCGCGGTGAAGCGCGCCTTCGACCCCATGCAGACGCTGAACCCCGGCAAGGTCATCCCCACGCTGCAACGCTGCGCCGAGTACGGAAAGATGCATGTGAAGAAGGGGCTGCTGCCCTTTCCGGAACTGGAGCGCTTTTGAATGAGTGACGTGAATGGATGAAGCGCTGCAGCGCCTGATCGAGCAGGTGCAAACGGCCCGCACCGAGAAACTGCAGGTCGACATCCGCGGCGGTGGCACCAAGGCCTTCTATGGCGGCACGCCGCAAGGGCTGGTGCTCGACACGCGCGGCTTGAGTGGCATCAGCAGCTACGAGCCGAGTGAACTCGTCATCACCGCGCGCGGCGGTACGCCGCTGGCCGAAGTGGAGGCCGCACTCGCCGAGAAAGGCCAGTGCCTGCCCTTCGAACCGCCGCGCTTTGCTGACGGCGGCACGGTGGGCGGCATGGTCGCTGCGGGCCTGGCCGGCCCCGCGCGTGTGAGCGTGGGTGGCGTGCGCGACTACGTGCTCGGCGCCACGCTGCTCAACGGCCGCTGCGAGACCTTGAGCTTCGGCGGCCAGGTGATGAAAAACGTGGCGGGCTACGACGTCTCGCGCGCGCTGGCCGGCAGCCTGGGCGTGCTGGGCGTGATCTGCGAGGTGAGCCTGAAGGTGCTGCCCGTGCCGCCGGCCACGCTGACGCTGCGGCTGGAGGCCGACCAGGCCAGCGCCATCCGCCGCCTGAACGAATGGGGCGGCCAGCCGCTGCCGCTGAACGCCAGCGCCTGGTGGGACGGCATGCTCGTGCTGCGCCTGAGCGGCGCTGCTGCGGCGGTGCGTTCGGCGCAAGAGAAGATCGGCGGCGAGGTGGTGGAAGCCTCTCTGGCCGCCACCTTCTGGGCCGGCCTGCGCGACCACCGCGACGAGTTTTTCATCGGCGCGGCCAAGGCCGTGGAGAGCGGCGCGGCGCTGTGGCGCCTGAGCGTGCCGCCCACCGCGGCCCCGCTGAAACTCTCGGGCGAGCAGCTGCTGGAGTGGGGCGGCGCGCAACGCTGGATCTGCACCAGCGCGCCGGCTGCGGTGCTGCGCGAGGCGGCGCAGGCCGCGGGCGGGCACGCGGTGCTCTTCCGCGGGCACGACAAGAGCGCCGGCGCCTTCGCGCCGCTGGCCCCGGCGGCGGCGCGCATCCAACGCGAGCTGCAGCGCTCTTTCGACCCCGACGGCATCTTCAACCCCGGCCGGCTGCTGCCGACGGCTTGAAGGCATGCGCGAAACCTGGGCTCCCGGCGAAGACAGCGTGGCCACCATGGCGGCGTACTACGCGCGCCGTGCGGCCGAGTACGAGAGCGTCTACGCCAAGCCCGAGCGCCAGGCCGACTTGCGCCAGATGGAAGCCGAACTCGCCGCGCCCTTTGCCGGCCGCCGCGTGCTGGAGATCGCGTGCGGCACCGGCTGGTGGACGCCGCACGCCGCGCGCGAGGCAGCCGATTGGATGGCCACCGATCTCAACCCGGAGACGATGGCCATCGCGCAGGCCAAGGCGCTGCCGCCCTGCGTGCGTTTCGCCACCGCCGACGCGTACACGCTGGCCGAGATCGCCCACGAACCGCCCTTCAGCGCCGCCTTTGCCGGCTGCTGGTGGAGCCACGTGCCGTTGCAGCGCATGCCCGGCTGGCTGGCTTTGCTGCACAGCCGCTTGGCGCCCGGCGCGCGTGTGGTCTTCCTCGACAACAGCTTCGTGCAGACGAGCAGCACGCCGCTCACGCGCACCGACGAGGCCGGCAACACCTACCAGCAGCGCCGCCTCACCGACGGCAGCTCGCACGAGGTGCTGAAGAACTTTCCCACGCCCGAGCAAGCCATCGCGATGCTGGGCCCGCGCGCGCGGCAGCCGCGGTGGACGGCGCACACCCACTACTGGGTGCTGCATTACGAGCTGGCCTGAAGCGCACAGCCCATGGATGCACTCAAGGGCCTGACGCTGCTGCTGCTGTGCCAATCGGCCGGTGAGGCTTTAGCGCGCCTGCTCGGTCTGCCGCTGCCGGGCCCCGTGCTGGGCCTGCTGCTGATGGCCGCGCTGCTGCAGTGGGCGCCAGTGCGCGGCCCGGTGGAGGCCGCGGCCACGCCGCTGCTGCAGCACCTTTCGCTGCTCTTCGTGCCGGTGGGCGTGGGCGTCGTCGCGCACCTGGGCCTGATCACGCAATACGGTGCGCGCATGGCCCTGGCGCTGGCGCTGTCGACCTGGATCGGCCTGGCAGTCACCGCGCTGGTGCTGCAGAAGTTGTGGCCGCGTGAAGACGCGCCCGCGGCCGATGGCGAGGCGGCGGCATGAACACCAGCTTCGTCGAGCTGTGGGTTTATCTCTCCGCCACGCCGCTGTTCGGCTTGACGGCCACGCTGGCGGTCTACGTGCTGGCCAGCGGCGCCTCGGCCCGGCTGGGCCACCCGCCCTGGGCCAACCCGGTGCTGTGGAGCGTGCTGGCCCTGGCCCTGCTGCTCACCGCCACGGGCACGCCCTACCCGGTGTACTTCTCGGGCGCGCAGTTCATCCACTTCCTGCTCGGGCCCGCGGTCGTCGCGCTGGCCTGGCCGCTGTGGCAGCGCCGCGCCGAGCTGCGTGCACGCGCTGGCGTGCTGCTGCTGGCGGCGCTGCTGGGCGGCGCGGCGGCCAGCGCCAGCGCGGTGGCCATCGGCTGGGCCGTGGGCTTGCCGGTGGAAGTGCTGGCCTCGCTGGCGCCCAAGAGCGTGACGGCCCCCGTGGCCATGGGGGTGGCGGCGCAGCTGGGCGGCATACCGGCGCTGGCGGCGGTGTTCGCGGTGCTCACGGGGCTGATCGGCGCGCTCACGGGCAAGGCGCTCTTCGGCCTGCTGCGCGTGCCGGCGCTGCCGGTGCGCGGTTTTGCACTGGGCACGGTGTCGCACGGCATCGGCGCCAGCCGCGCGCTGCAGGTGCACCCCGACGCCGGCGCCTACGCCGCGCTGGCCCTGGGCCTGCAGGTGCTGCTGGCGGCGCTGTTGCTGCCGGCCGTGGCCCGTCTGTTCTGAACCTTCTTTTCTCGAACCCTGGCACCGCGATGCAAACCAACCTGGCCCCCGAGTTCAAGGGCACCCGCCAAGGCGAAGCCGCCGAAGCCATCCTGCGCAAGTGCGTGCACTGCGGTTTCTGCACCGCCACCTGCCCCACCTACCAGCTGCTGGGCGACGAGCTCGACGGCCCGCGCGGCCGCATCTACCTGATGAAGCAGGTGCTGGAAGGCGCCCCCGTCACGCGCAAGACGCAGAGCACCTGGACCGCTGCCTGACCTGCCGCAACTGCGAGACCACCTGCCCCAGTGGCGTGCAGTACGGGCACCTGGTGGACATCGGCCGCGAGATCGTCGAGCAGCGCGTGGAGCGCCCGGCGGGCGAAAAAGCCGTGCGCTGGCTGCTGAAGGAGGGCCTGACCTCGCCGCTGTTCGCGCCGGCCATGAAGCTGGGCCAGATGCTGCGCCCGCTGCTGCCGCAGACGCTGCAGAACAAGGTGCCGGCCAAGAGTTCGCCGCGCGCCGCGCTCTGGCCCACGCGCAGCCACCCGCGCAAGGTGCTGATGCTGCTGGGCTGCGTGCAGCCGGCGATGATGCCCAACATCAACAGCGCCACCGCGCGTGTGCTCGACGCCGTCGGCATCCAGACCCTGGTGGCCGACGGCGCCGGCTGCTGCGGCGCCTTGCGCACCCACCTCAACGACCACGAAGGCGGCCTGGCCGACGCACGCCGCAACATCGACGCCTGGTGGCCGCTGGTGGACGGCTTGACCTCCGACGGCCAGGTGGAAGCCATCGTGATGAACGCCAGCGGCTGCGGCGTGCACGTGAAGGACTACGGCCACGCGCTGGCCCACGACCCCGACTACGCCGAGAAAGCGCGCCGCGTGAGTGCGCTCACGCGCGACCTCAGCGAGCTGCTGCCCGAGATAACGCCCCAGCTGCAGGGCCGCCTGCGCGCCAGCCGCCAGCCGGCGCTGGCCTTCCACCCGCCCTGCACGCTGCAGCACGGCCAGCAGCTGCGTGGCGGCGTTGAGACGCACCTGAAAGCCTTGGGCTTCGAGGTGCGGCTGGCGAATGCCGAAAGCCACCTGTGTTGCGGCAGTGCCGGCACCTACAGCGTGCTGCAGCCGGCCTTGGCCACGCAGCTGCGCGACCGCAAGCTGCAGCACCTGGCGCCCGTGCCGGGGCAAGAGCCCGTGGACGCCATCGTCAGCGCCAACATCGGCTGCATCCAGCACCTGCAGAGCGGCACGCCGCTGCCGGTGAAACACTGGGTGGAGGTGGTGGACGAGGCGCTGGCCTGACCGCCAGCCCCGGAGCGCTATCGTCCAGCCCCCACCCCGTGCCAGGAGAAGAGCCATGCGTTGGCTGCGGTTCACCCACCAGGGCCAGCCCGCCCTGGGCCTGCTGCAAGACACGCAGGTGCTGCTGCACCGCGGCTTGCCCTGGGCGGCGCCCGAAGCCACGGGCGACAGCGTGGCACTGGCCGACATCCCGCCCGGCGCCTGGCTGCCGCCGGTGCAGCCCGGTCAGATCATCGGCCTGTGGAACAACTTCCGCGCCGCGGCCGAGAAAAACGGCTGGGCCACCCCGGCCGAGCCGCTGTATTTCCTGAAGAGCCCGCACTGCGCCACCGGCCACGGCCAGGCCATCCCGGCCGCGCCGGCCGAGGTGGGGCGCGTGGCCTACGAGGGCGAGCTGGCGCTGGTGATCGGCCGCCCGGCTTATCGCATCGCCCGCGAGGAGGCCGCGGCCTGCCTCTTCGGCTGCACCGTGGCCAACGACGTGACGGCGATGGAACTGCTGAACCGCGACGCCAGCTTCGCGCAGTGGAGCCGCGCCAAGAGCCTGCCGGGTTTCGGCCCCCTGGGGCCGTGGGTCGACACCGATTTCGACCCCGCCACCGCCACGCTGCACACCCGCGTGGGCGGCCGCGAGCGCCAGAACTACGCGCTGGCCGACATGTTCTTCCCGCCGGAAGAACTGGTCTGGCGCATCAGCCAAGACCTGCCGCTGATGCCGGGCGACGTCATCCTCTGCGGCACCTCGCTCGGGGTGCTGCCGATGAAGCCGGGCACGCGGGTGGAGGTGGAGATCACCGGCCTGGGCGTGCTGGCCAATCCCTACGGTTGACCTGCGGCTGCAGCCTCAAGCCACCACGCGAGGCACCGGCTTCACACGCAGCGCGATCACCACGCCGACGATCAGCAGCACCACGCCCGCCAGTGTGGCCAGGCCCGGCCACTGCGCACGCCAGACAAAGGCGTAGGCCAGCGCGGCCAGCGTCTCGAACACGATCAACTGCCCGGCCAGCGCGGGCGGCAGGCGCTGGCTGGCTTCGTTCCAGCACAGCGTGCCCAGCCAACTGGCGAAGAGGCCGATGGCCAGCATCAGCCCGATGAACAAGCCCGGCTGCGGCCCGAAAGGCATCGCGAACGCCGGCCCGCTGGCCGGCGCCTGCGTGGCTTGCCAGGCCCAGAAAAGCGCATAGCCCGCGGCCGCCATCGGCAGCGTGGCCAGGCCCTGCGCGGTGGCCCAGGCGCGCGGGCTGCGGTCGGCGTGCAGGCGCAGCCATTCGCTGTTGCGCAGGGGGTACCAGGTCCAGCAGGCAACGGCCGCCACCGCCAGCAGCGCGCCCAGGCCGTAACGCACGAGGTCGGTCTCGGCCGGCAGCTGCGTGATCTCGGCGTGGTTCACGCACGCCAGCCCGGCGGCGATGAGCAGCAGCGACGGCGCCAGCCGCGCCCAGGGCAGACGCCCTTCCTGCCGCTGGCCGGCGCGGGTGTTGCGCAGGTTGGCGGTGATGGCGATCACCACCGGCAGCGTGCCGATGATCATGGTGGGCAGCGGGCCGCCCGCGCGCTGGATGGCCGCGGCCAGGCACAGGTAGTACAGCACGTTGCCCACCAGCGCGAGCTTGGCGGCTTCCACCCAATCGGCGCGGTTCAGCTCGGCCAGGCGCGCACGGTCCCACCACGCCAGTGGCAGCGCGATCAGGCCGAAGGCGAGGTAGCGGCCCATGGTCAGCAGCACCGCCGGGTACTCGGCCAGCATGGTGGGCGCCACGAAAACCAGGCCCCACATGAGGCCGGCGGCCAGCGCGAAGAGCGTGCCGGTGATCAGGGCGTGGCGGTGGCTGGGCATGCGGCAGCGGGGGCGGGGGCGGACGGCGGCCACCATCGGTGGCGCGGCAAAGCCAGCGAATCTAACCTGCACGCGGTTCGGCACTGCGCAGCGATGCCGCGCAGCGGCCAGGCGCGGTGATTCCCCGGGGCCGCGGCCGCGCCGCCCACGCGTAGGCTCGGCGTTTCCATCGCCGCCACCCCACGCCATGCCCCACCTCCTGGCCCTCGACCAAGGCACCAGCAGCACGCGCAGCATCGTCTTCGACGACACCGGCCGCGTCGTCGCACTGGCGCAGCGTGAACTGCCGCAGCACTACCCGCAGCCCGGCTGGGTGGAGCACGACGCGCTGCAGATCTGGGCCGACCAGTTGGCCACCGCGCGCGAGGCGCTGGCCCGCGCCGGCCTGGCGGCGCGCGACATCGCCGCCATCGGCATCACCAACCAGCGCGAGACCACCGTGCTCTGGCACCGCCGCACGGGCCAGCCGCTGCACCGCGCCATCGTCTGGCAAGACCGCCGCGGCGAACCGCTGTGCGCCGAGCTGCGCGCGCAAGGCCACGCGGCGCTGATCCGCGAGCGCACGGGCCTGGTGGTGGACAGCTACTTCAGCGCCACCAAGCTGCGCTGGTTGCTCGACCACGTGCCCGGCGCGCGGGCCCTGGCGGAGGCCGGCGAGCTCGCCTTCGGCACCATCGACAGCTGGCTGCTCTGGCAGCTGAGCGGCGGGCGTGTGCACGCCACCGACGTGAGCAACGCCTCGCGCACCATGCTCTACGACATCGGCCGCCAGCGCTGGTGCCCCGAGCTGCTGGCGCTGCTGCAGATTCCGGCGGCGGTGCTGCCGTCGGTGCACCCGTCCAGCCATGTGTTTGGCGCATGCGACGGTGGACATTTCGGCGCTGCACTGCCGCTGGCCGGCGTGGCCGGCGACCAGCAGGCTGCGCTTTTCGGCCAGGCGTGTTTCGAACCCGGGCTGGTGAAAAACACCTACGGCACGGGCTGCTTCATGCTGATGCACACCGGCACGCAACAACAGCCCAGCACACACGGGCTGATCACCACCGCCGCGGCACAGGCGGGTGCTGGCGCGGCGCCGGCCTATGCGCTGGAAGGCAGCGTCTTCGTCGGCGGCGCGGTGGTGCAGTGGCTGCGCGATGGCCTCAAGGCCATCAGCAGCAGCAGCGACGTGCAGGCCCTCGCTGAAACGGTGCCCGATGCGGGCGGCGTGGTGTTTGTGCCGGCTTTCACCGGCCTGGGCGCACCCTACTGGGACGCCAATGCACGCGGCGCCATCGTCGGCCTGAGCCGCGGCAGCACGGTGGCGCACATCGCGCGTGCCGCGCTGGACAGCATCGCCTTCCAGAGCACGGCGCTGCTGCTGGCCATGGCGCAAGACGCCGCGGCTTCAGGCGGCGCGGCCCCGCGCGAGCTGCGCGTGGACGGCGGCGCGAGCGTGAATGCGCTGCTGATGCAGACCCAGGCCGATCTGCTCGGCCTGCCCGTTCTGCGCCCGGCGGTGACGGAAACCACCGCGCTGGGCGCCGCGTGGCTGGCAGGGCTGGCGGTGGGCGTTTATCGCAACACCGACGAACTGGCGCAGCTGTGGTTGGCGGGCCAGCGGCAAGGCCGGCGTTTCGAGCCGCGCCTGCCGCCCGGGCGCGCGCTGGCACAGATGGCCGCCTGGGCGGCGGCCGTGCGCCAGGCGCGCGCCGGCGCGCTTACTTGACGGCGAAGTCGGCCAGCGTCTTGCCGGCGGCCAGCGCGTCGCGCAGCCATTGCGGGCGCTTGCCGCGGCCGCCCCAGGTCTGGCCGGCTTCGTTGCGGAACTTGGCTTCGGCCACCGGCTTGGCGGCTGCCTTGCGGCCGCGCTTCTTGGCGGGGCTGGCAAGCTTGGGGCCGGCCGCCTTGCTCACCTTGGGGGCCGTGGCCAGGCCCAGGTCGGCAGCGGTCAGGCCGTAAACGGTGATGGCTTCGCGAATGCGGCCAATCACGCCTTCCACTTCCTTGCGGCGGAGCTTTTCAGCGTCCTGCTTCAAGACTTCGATTTGCTTGACGATCTGGGCGTAGGTCTTGGTCATGGTTGTGCTCTTGAATTGAGCTCCCTGTGAGGAACCGATACGGCGTCGGAAATTAAAGCGGGCCTTTGATGGAATGGCCTCTGTGGCCCGAATTATGGCGGCAAATGGACCGATGGCTGTTTCAATCCGTCTACAGATTCATCGCCAGGCATTACCGCAACGAATATCGCAGCGCTATTGGCATTGAAACGCCGGCGTTCGCGCGGGTGAATCTGCCGGCCTTTCTGCCTATCTACCCTGCAGCCGGGCCGGGCGCCGTATCAAGCCCAATTCAATTCAGCGGCCTGCTGCAAGCCGCGCGTGGCCTTGGCGAAGAATTTGGAGAACGACGCCGCGCGTTCGGCCGGCGCGCGAAACAAACGCGGCACCGGCTGCCACGGCAGCGCCGCCCAGGCAGGGCCGAGATGCGCGCTGTGCGTGCCGCTGCAGAACGCGGCGTCCTGCAACGCAGGCAGCACCTCGGCCGCCTCGCCCCAACAGCTTTGCACCGGGGCCAGCGACTGCAAACGCGCTGCCACAAAGTGCCAGCGCCGCGCGCTCCAGGGCCAGCGGCGGTGGAAGGCCGCGTCGAACAGCGCCACGGGCCGCAGGACCGCGTGCGTGGGCGCCGGGTCGGCCAGATCCCAGGCGTGCAGCACACGCAGTGCTTGCCCACGCAATGCCGCGGCATCGGGCGCGCTGCACAGCGCGCGCAGCGCCGTCGGCGGCGTGGCGCTCAAGGGCGGCTCGACCACAGGCACACCCCGCCCGGCAGGCACGGCGTGGGCGCGGCGGGCGATGCGATCAAGGCTCTCGTAATCGGCGTCGACCACCGTGCCGCGGCTGTGCCAGGGGGCGGGCGCATAACGCTCGACATTCTCGGCATTGAAAAGATAGGGCTTGTGGCTGCCCGTGCCGGCCACCCATTGCCAACTGAGGTGGTTGCTGGCGAGATCACCATCGATCAAATGGCCGTAGAGCCAATCAGCACCGGCGCGCCAATGCACCTTGCGCAGGTGCACCACGTAAGAGGCCAGCCACATGCGCGCGTGGTTGTGCAGGTAACCGGTGGCGTAAAGCGTGCGCACGGCCTGATCGATCACCGGCACGCCAGTGGCGCCTTGCCGAATATCGGCCGGCAATTCGCGCGCATAAACCGCGTCGGGCAGCACACCTTCGTGCAGCGATTCGAAGATGCCTTCACCTTCGTGTTGCCAGACGTGGTGGAAGTATTCGCGCCACGCAAACTCATAAACCAGCTTGTGGTCCACCGGCAAAGGCCCGCGCTGCAGCACTCCGGCCAGCGCTTGCGGCAAGGTGATGAAGCCGTGCGTGAGATAGGGCGACAGGCGCGTGACATCGCCCTCCAGCGCATTGCGCGTGCGGGCGTAAGCCGCCGGCCGCACCGCGGCCACGCGGGCGCGGGCGGCGGCGGTGCTGGGCTCGAATTCGTCGCTGTCGAAGAGACCGTTCATGCCGCGTCCCACTGCCCGGCGCGCACGGCCGCGGCACGGCGGCGGATGGCCTCGCGCTCGGGCGCGGCCAGGCGGGCGACGTTTTTCACCTGCAGCGCCATGCGAGGGTGCGCGGCGAAACGCGCTTCGTGTTGCATCAAGAAGTCCCAATAGAGCGTGGTGTAAGGGCAGGCCTGCGGCCCGGTGCGCACGGTCGGCTTGAAGCGGCAGCCGCGGCAGTGGTCGCTCTGGCGTTCGATGTACTTGCCGGTGGCCGCGTAGGGCTTGCTGGCCATCAGGCCGCCATCGGCGTACTGGCTCATGCCCAGGGTGTTGGGCAGCTCCACCCACTCCACTGCGTCGACATACACGCTCAGATACCAGGCGTGCACCTGCTTGGGATCCACGCCGTGCAGCAGCAGGTACAGGCCCGTGACCATCAAGCGCTGGATGTGGTGGGCGTAGCCGTGCTGCAGCGTCTGGCCGATGGCGTCGCGCAGGCAGCGCATGGGCACGTCGCCGGTCCAGAACCAGGCCGGCAGGTCTTGCGTGGCACCGAGTTCGTTGAGTTCCAGGTAGCCCGGCATCTGCTGCCAGTAGATGCCGCGCACGTACTCGCGCCAGCCCAGCACCTGGCGGATGAAACCTTCGGCCGCGGCGATGGACACACGCCCGGCGCGCCACGCGTCTTCGGCCGCGTCTATCACCTCGCGCGGGTGCAGCAGCTTGAGGTTCAGGCCCACCGAGATGTGCGAGTGGTAAAGCCAGGGCTGGCCTTCCCACATCGCGTCTTGCCAGCGGCCGAAATCGGGCAGGCGTTCTTCGATGAAGTTGTGCAGGCCGCGCAGGGCTTCGGCGCGCGTGACGGGCCAGCCGAATTCGGCCACCGAACCCGGGTGTGTGGCATACCGCTCGCGCACCAGCGCCAGCACCTGCTGCGTGACGGCATCGGGCGCGGTGCGCACCGGCGGCGGCACGAAGCCCGGGCCTTTCGGACCGAAACCTTCGCGGTTCTCGGCGTCGTAATTCCATTCGCCGCCAGCGGGCTGGTCGCCGTCCATCAGCACGCGGTGGCGGCGGCGCATCTCGCGGTAGAAATACTCCATGCGCAATTGCTTGCGGCCACGCGCATGGGCCGCAAACTCGGCGCGGCTGCAGAGGAAATGGCGGTCTTGCACTTCGCGCAGCGGCACGCCGGCTGCTGAGCAGGCAGCGTTCAGCGCCTGCTGCACACGCCATTCGCCGGGCTCGGTCATCAGCACGGTTTGCACTGGGTTCGCGGCCAGCGTCTGGGCCAGGGCCTCGGCCAGGGAACCGGGGTGCTGCTCGGTGTAAAGCACCGGCCAGCCTTCATCGCGCAGCGCCCGCGCGAAGTGGCGCATGGCCGAGAGAAACACCGCCAGGCGCTGCTGGCTGCACCAGACGTGCGTGGCTTCTTCGGCGGCTTCGCACATCCACACCGCGTCTTGTGCGGGGTCGAAACCGTCAAAGGCCGCGGCCTGGCGGTCGAGCTGGTCGCCCAGCACCACAACGAGGTGGCGCAACTTTTTCATGGGGTGGCTTTCTTTCGTTGTCGGCAGGCGTCGGAGCAGTAGCGCACCTCGTCCCAGCTTTTGGCCCAGGCCTTGCGCCAGCTCATGGGCCGGCCGCACACCAGGCAAGGCTTGCTCGGCAGGGCGGCCTTGTTGCCCTTGAAACCCGCTGCACGCTTCATCGCGCGGCTTTCAGAAGAGTTCGCCTTGCGGGCTGGGCTCAACCGGGGCTTTGCTGCGCCCGGCGCTGCGTTTCATGCCCGAAGGCGGCAGTCCGGCCTTGCGCGAGCCGTGGCGCTGCTGCACCGCATCGGCTTCGGCGCGGGCTTCGGGCTTGGCACGCTGGCCGTACATCAGCTCTTTGGTGGCTTTCAGCGCGGCCTTTTCGTCGACGATGGGCGCGGGGTAATCAGGGCTGCCGAACTCGGGCACCCAGCGGCGCACGAACTCGCCTTGCGGGTCTTGATCCTGCGCCTGTTTGCTGGGCAAGTAGATGCGCAGCGTGTTGATGCCCGTGGTGCCGCTTTGCATCTGCATCTGGCTCCAGTGGATGCCAGGCTCGAAATCAAGGAACTGCCGCGCGAGAAACAGCCCCGGCTCGCGCCAGTGCAGGCCCAGGTGGTAGGCGGCAAAACTCACCAGCATCGCGCGCATGCGGAAGTTCAGCCAGCCGGTGGCGCACAGGCTGCGCATGCAGGCGTCCACCATCGGAAAGCCCGTGCGGCCCTCGCACCAGGCCTGCAGGCGCGCGGCGTGCAGCTCGTCCATCGGCACACCATCGCCCGGGCGCAGGCCGTCGTAGGCACGCGCGAAGTTGCGGAACTCGATGGCGGGCTCGTCTTCCAGCTTCTGCATGAAATGGCAGTGCCAGCGCAGGCGGCCGGCAAAACCGTGCAGCGCGTAAGCCAGCGTGCGGTCGGCCGTGCTGGCCATCGCGCCTTCGGTGGCCTGGTGCACCTGGCGCATCGACACCGTGCCAAAGGCCAGGTGCGGGCTGAGCCGGCTGCAGCCGTTTTCAGCCATGAGCGGGCTGCTGAGTGCACGCCGGTAGTCGCGCCCGCGGCCGGTAATGAAGCCCAGCAGCGTGGCGCGCGCAGCGGTTTCGCCGGCGGGCTGCAGCGTTTGCGTGAGCGGGGCCACGGCCAGGCTGGCCAGCGTGGGCAGGTCGGGCTGGTCAGCCAGCGCTGCACCGGCAAAACCCGTGGCCGCGTGGAATTGCGCGGGCGCCGGCAGCAGCGGCGCGTCCATGCGCAGCGCCCAGCGGCCGGCCCAGCCCTGGCGCGTGGCCAGGCGGCGCACCACGCCGGTCTGCGTGAACTCCTGCCAGGCCACAGCTTGCGCGCGGCACCAGCGGCCGACCGCGATGTCGCGCTGGTAGCTCCAGCCGGTGCCGGTTTCTTCGTGGCTCAACAGGTGCTGGAAAGGCCAATCTGCCCGCAGTTGCTGCAGCACCGCGGGCACCTCGCCCACACGCACCAGCAGCGGCAGGCCGCGTGCGGCGAGTTCACGCCGCAGCTCGGCCAGGCTCTGCAGCGTGAAGTGCAGGTGGCTCGGGCTGAATTCGGGGCTTTGCAACCAGGCCGGCTCGATGACGAAGAGTGCCGCAGCCGCACGCGCACCTTGCGCCGCGTGCAGCGGGGCGTGGTCGTGCAGGCGCAGGTCGCGCTTCAGCCAGACGAGGGCGCTGTTCATGTCGGTGGGCATCGCGCGGCATTCTGGTGGCGCCCGCCGCGCGTTGCCGGCGAGGGTGCGCTTGCCCTACCAGGCCAGCGGGTCGGTGCGGTACAGGCGCGCAAACTCGGCGTAGAGCGCCGGGTGTTCGGCCGCCAGTGCACGCGGCTGCTCGAAGAAGTGTTCGCTGACCACCGCGAAGAACTCCGCCGGGTTGGTGGCGGCATAGGGGTCGATCACACCCACCAGGCCTTGCGCCAGCCGCCCGCGCAGTGCATCGAACTCACGCTGCAGCACTGCCGCCCAGCGCGCATAAGCCTCGCGCCGGCCCAGCCAGGGCGCGCCGTTGGCGTGGCCGCGTTCCTGGTCGAGCTGGTGCGCAAATTCGTGGATGACGACGTTGTGGCCGTCGTCGGGGTGGGCGGCGCCGGCGAGCACGTCGTCCCAGCTCAGCAGCACCTGGCCCTGCTGCCACGATTCACCGGCCAGCGCGCGGCGGGTTTCGTGCGTCAGGCCGCCCTCGCCGGGCTCGGCACGCTGCACGATGAAGGCGCCCGGGTAGAGCAGCACCTGGCGCAGGTTGGGGAAGTAGCCGGCACCGCGGTTGAGCAGCAAGAGCGCCGCCTGCGCCGCCACCAGCACACGCATCTCGTCGGTCACCACCAGGCCGGCGCAGCCGATGAAGGGTTTTTCGGCCAGCAGCACCTGCACGTGTTTTTTCAGCTGCATCTGCAGGTGCGGCGGCAGGCGCGCGTAGGCGGGCATGCGCCGGCGCAAGACCTCGCGCCAGGCGCTGGGGAAGGGCTGGCGGCGGATGCGCCTGCGCCGCCACACACGCCAGGCCGCCGGCCCCGCCAGCCAGCTCAGCACCACGGCCGCCAGCAACACGAAAAACAGGGCGGCCGACAGCGTGGGCCCGAGCCAGGGTGCGATGTGATTCACCCGACCATCTGGGCGCCAGCCGGCGGGCTTTCAAGCCCGAGGCCCGCAGACCGGGGGTTCAGCCGCCGGCGCGCCCGGGCAGCGGCTGGGCCGCCGGGTGCTGGTAACGCAGCGCCTCGCCGCCCATGAACGCCAGCGGCCCGGTGTTCACCGCGCCCAGGGTCTCGGCCAGCTTGATCGAGCGTGTGTTCTCGGGGCGGATCAGGCTGATGAGCTCGCTCACGCCGAGGGCGTCGCGGCTGAAGCTGCGTGCGGCCAGCGCGGCTTCACGCGCATAGCCCTGGCCCCAGGCATCACGCGCGAGCAGCCAGCTCAGCTCCACGCCCGGCCAGCCTTCGGGGTGCAGCACGCCCACGCTGCCGATCAGGCGCCGCTCGGCACGCAGCTCCACCGCCCACACGCCATACCCGCGCAGCGCCCATTGGCCGAGGTAGAGCGCCAGGTGGCGCCAGGCGACATCGCGCGCCACCGGCCCGCCGGCGCCGATGTGCTGCATCACCTCGGCATCGGCACAGATGTCGGCCCAGGTGTCGAGGTCATGGGCGGTGAAGCCGCGCAGGCGCAGGCGGGGGGTGCTCAGGGTCGGCACCGGGCTCATGGCACGGCCTCCTGCTGCCGTGCTTGCGGCGGTTCTTGCGGCGGTTCTTGCGGCAACACATGCACCTCGGTCTTCACCGAGTTGGCGATGAAGCAGCGTTCGTGCGCAGCGTGGTGCAGCGCGGCCACGGCGGCCTCGTCAGGCACCGGGGCAGCAAAGCGCACGTGGGGCCGCAGCGTCACCTGCGTCATCGCCAAACGCTGCTCGGCATCGCGGGCCAGCAGGCCCAAGGCCGCGTCTTCGTAGTGGTCCACCACGTGGCCCTGGGCCGCAGCGAGGCTCAGGAACCACAGCATGTGGCAGCTGGACAGCGAAGCGACGAACATTTCTTCAGGGTCGACGGCGCTGGCGTCGGAGTAAGGCAGCGGCACCGATGTGGGTGCCGACGAGGCTGCCAGCACCACGCCCCCGTCGAATTGCAAGGTGTGGCGGCGGCTGTAGCGCTGGTCGGTGAAGGCCTCGCCGGCCGTGCGCTGCCAGCGCAAATGAGCGGTGTGGGTAGACATGCAGAGCTCGATAGCATCAACAGCCTCGCATGCTGCCACGGCCCCGGCTTCTGCACCCATGATCACCCTGCACCACTACCCCAGCAACGCCAGCTTTGCACCCCACGTGCTGCTGCGCGAGATCGGCGCGCCTTTCCAGCTGCAGCTGGTGGACCGCGCACAGAACGCACACAAGAGCGCGGCCTACCTGCGGCTCAACCCCAACGGGCTGATCCCGGTGCTGGTGGACGGCGACCTGGTGCTGTACGAAACCGCCGCCATCCTGCTGCACCTGGCCGACACCCACCCCGCCGCCGGCCTGGCGCCGGCCCTGGGCAGCGCCGAGCGCGCGCACTTCTACAAGTGGATGTTCTGGGCCAGCAACACGCTGCAGGCCAGCTTGATCCACTACTTCTACCCCGAGCGTCTGGCGGCCGAAGGCAACACCGCCGGCGCTGCCGAGGTGAAGGCCGCGGCCGAGGCCAAGGTGCGGCAGTGCCTGGCCCAGATCGACGCCCACCTGGCCAGCCATGGCGGGCCTTGGTTCCTGGGCGAGGGCTACAGCGCGCTGGACCCCTTCGTCTTCATGCTCTGCCGCTGGACACGCGGCTTCGCGAGCCGGCCCGCACGCGACTACCCGCACACCGGCCCTTACCTGCAGCGTTTGCTGGCGCGGCCGGCGGTGCAAGCGGCCATCGCAGAAGAGAAGCTGCCGCAGCCCTGGGTTTGAGCGAGCGCGAGCTCAGGCCTGGGCGGCCTCGGGCAAGGCCAGCTTTTCCAGCCAGTGCCGCGTGAGCGGCGTCACTGGCTTGGCCATGCAGCGTTCGTTGAGCAGCGCGCGGCCCAAGGCGCGGCGCTGGCCTGCTGCGGCCGCCGCGAGCAGGGTCTGGTCGATGAGGTCGCGCTGCGCGTGGCTGCCGCCGAAACGCTGGGCGCCGCTGCGCACGGGGTAGATCAGGTCAACGGCGGCATCGGCGTCGCCGCGCGCCAGCGCCAGCAGGCCGCGCATCAGCGGCAGGCCCACCTCACGCGCCATCAGGTGGTTGGTGCGGCGCGCGTCTTCGGCGCCCAGCGCACGTTCGGCGCAGCGCGCCACCCAGGCCTCGGCCTGGGCGTGGGCGCCAGCGGCCACCATCGTGGCCACGGCGTGCACGTCGTTGAAGGCGTAGTCGCCGGCACAGCCTTCACCCAAGGCCCAGCCGGCCAGCACGCCGGCGGCATGCGCGCTGACGTCTTCACCGAGAAGGTGCAAGCGCCACAGCAGCGCCGCGGCGTCCACGCGCTGCAGCGTGATCTGCAAGGCGTCGCCACTCAGGTGCGCGTCCACCAGGCGCAGCACGCCCTTGATGTCCAGCGCCTCCAGACGAAAGAGGCTCTTGTGCCACCACAGGTGGCCGGCAAAACCGTTGCCCTCGGCCCACTGCGCCTGGTGCTGGCGCAGCCAGGCCGAACCTTCTTCGAAGCGGCCCTGCATCTCCATCACGTGCGCCACGGCGTGCACGGCCCAGGGCACACGCGGGTTGCTGGCCAGCGCGCGCCGGCCGGCTTCTTCGGCCTGCGGGTAGAGGTTGTTTTCTTCCAGGCCGAAGGCGTGCAGCGCGAGCACATGGGCGTAGAGCGGGTCGGCTTCGTCCCAGGCCGGCAGCACACGCGCCGGGCGTGCGCGCAGGCCGTGGGCATCGCCGCGGTAGAAATCCCAGAGTTGCACCCACTGCAGCGCCAGCGCGTCGCGCGGGTGTTCGATGAGCAGTTCGTCCCACACGCGGCAGGCGGCGTGCCAGCGGCCTTCCAGCAGCAGCTGCACAGCCTGCAGGTGGGCGCGCTCGCGCGGCGTGGCGTGGCGGGCCAGCGCACGGGCGTGCGAGAGGTGGGCGTCGGCCTCGCGCGCCAACCCGGGCTCGGTCAGGCTCAGCAGGAAGCCGGCCTTCATCACGTGCGGCAAGGCCCAGGCGGGATCGGCGGCCATGGCCGTGTCCAGGTCGGCCAGCGGCGTGTCGTAGAAGGACATCAAACGCCACAAGGCCTGCTCGGCCGCCTCAAGGGCGGGCAGGCTCGAGCTGCTGCAGGGGTTGCCGCGCGCGTCGGGGTGGGCCATGGCGCGAATGTAGCGCGCTGGTGTGACGGGGCTGGCGGCGGGCGGGCCGCCGCTCAGCGCGGCCCGGCCAAGAAACGCGCCAGGTTCTTTGCCGCGGTGGCGCGCACCTTCTTGCGCAGCATCGGCGTCCAGCCCAGCAGCAGGCCGGGCGCGCCCAGGGCCTGGCGCGACCAGGCCCAGAAATCGAAACGGTCGCGGTGGCGCGTGATGCGGCCCTGCGTGTCGAACTCGAAAGCCGCGTCGATGCGGTTGACCACCTGCCGGCCCGTGGCCGAGAAGAGGTAGTGCGCTTCCCAGTGCGCGCTTCGATCGGTGACCTGGCTCACCGCCAGCTGCCAGTGCGCACGGCTCTCGGGCTTGGACTTGGTGGCCGCGCAGAGCATGCGCCACATGCCGCCGATCTGATCGGCGCCCTGCAACGAAAAGGCCTCGTCATCGAAACGCGCGTCTGGCGCGTAGCAGGCCTGCATGGCCTCGCCGTCGAGTTGCGCGAAGGCGGCGTAGAAGCGTTCGATGGTGGCGCGGCTCATTCGGGCTCCGGGCAAGGCAAGGCCTACATTGTCAGCGCTCGCGCCGAGCGCTCAGCCGCCGCCGGCTGCTGCTATCAAACGCCGCGTGTAGGCCTGCTGCGGTGCGTTGAAGACCTCGGCCGTGGGCCCCTGCTCCACCACGCGGCCTTCGTGCAGCACCAGCACCTCGTGGCAGACATGGTCCACCACCGCGAGGTCGTGGCTGATGAAGAGGTAGCTCAACCCGTGGCGCTGCTGCAGGTCTTGCAGCAGGTTCAGCACCTGCGCCTGCACGCTGACATCCAGCGCGCTGACGGGTTCGTCGGCGACGATGAGCCGCGGCCGCGTGATCAAGGCACGGGCGATGGCGATGCGCTGGCGCTGGCCGCCGCTGAACTCGTGCGGGTAACGCTGCAGATCGGCCGGGCCGAGGCCCACTTCGGCCAGCGCTTCGGCGGCGCGCTCACGCTGCTCCAACGCGCTGGCGCGGTGCAGCACGGCCAGCGGCTCGGCCACGGTCTGCAGCACGGTGCGGCGTGGGTCCAGCGAGCCGTGCGGGTCTTGAAAGACCATCTGGAACTTGGCCCGCGTGGCGCGCAGCGCAGCGGGCGCGAGCTGCTGCAGGTCTTGGCCATCGAGCCACACGCGGCCGGCACTGGGACGCTCCAGCGCCATCACCAGCCGCGCCAGCGTGCTCTTGCCCGAGCCCGATTCGCCCACCACGCCCAGGCTGCGGCCCGCCGCGAGCGTGAAGCTCACGTCGTGCAGCGCCTGCACCACCGGCGCGGCGGCCCAGGGCACCGGCCGTGGCAGCGTGTAGCGGCGCGAGAGGCCTTCGGCGCGCAGCAACGCCGGCGGTTTGTTCATGCGCCGCCCACTTTCACGCAGGCGGCCTGCCAGCCGGGCTCGGAAGCGTTCACCGCGCGCAAGGGCGGCAAAGCGCTGCGGCAAACGTCGAGGGCTTGCGCACAACGCGGCGCGAAGGCACAACCCGGCGGCATCTCATGCAGCGCCGGCACGCGGCCCGGGATGGTGGCCAGCGGCGCCACAAGGCCTGCACTGCCGCGACGTGAATGCCCCGCACCCAGGCGCGGCCGTGCCGCCAGCAGGCCCCGGGTGTAGGGGTGCGCCGGGTTCGCGAGCACCTGCGCTGTGTCGCCTTGCTCGACAAACCGCCCGGCGTACATCACCGCCAGGCGCTGCACGCTGCGCGCCATCAGCGCCAGGTCGTGGCTGATGAGCAGCAGCGCCAAACCATCTTCCTGCACCAGGCGCAGCAGCAGTTGCAGCACCTCGTGCTGCAACGTGGCGTCGAGCGCGGTGGTGGGCTCGTCGGCCACCAGCAAGGCCGGGCCGCAGGCCAGCGCGATGGCGATCACCACACGCTGGCGCTGGCCGCCGCTGAGCTGGTGCGGGTAGGCGTCCAACCGCTGCGCGGCCTGCGGCAGCTGCACCCGTTCCAGCAGCGCCAGGGCACGCGCGCGCGCCTCGGCGGCCGACAAGCCCAGGTGCAGGCGCAGTGGCTCGGCGACCTGGTGGCCGATGGTGTGCAGCGGGTTCAGCGCCGTCATGGGTTCTTGGAAGACCATCGCGATGCGCCGGCCGCGCAGTTGGCACCACGCGGGCTCTTCCAACTGCGCCAGATCCTGCCCGTCGAAATGCAGGGCGCCCTGCAGGACCGCGCCTTCGGGCAGCAGGCCCATCAGCGCCAGCGCGGTGAGGCTCTTGCCGCAGCCCGATTCGCCGATCAGGCCCAGCGTCTGCCCGCGCTCCAGCGTGAAGCTCAGGCCGCGCAGCGCCGCCACCGGGCCCTGGGCCGAGGGCAGCGTGAGCCGCAGGTCTTGAACGTCGAGCAGGGGCACGGGAGAGGGCGTGGAGCGGTGGTGTCAGGCCGCAGCGGCCAGCAGATCGAGATAGGCGCCAGCCAGACGCTCGGCCTGCGCCAGGCCCAGCTGCTGCATCAGCGCCTCGGCAGTCGTCTGGCCCTCGGCATCGCCCTGGCCGTCTTGCAGCACCACTTCCAGCTCCATGAAATCGCCCAGCCCTTCGACGCGGTCGATGTGGATGCGCGTGGCGCCCACCAGGCACAACCAGCGCTGCTTGCGCACGCGGCCCTGCAGGCCGCAGGCACGCGCCAGCGCCTCGCGCAAGGCCGCGGGGTCGGGCACGGGCACACGCACGTAGTCGCTGGCTTTGGCGTCCACGCTGTCGGCGCGGTGGTAGTGGATGAGCTCGGCGCTGCCGTCTTCAAACTGGCGCAGCTTCAGCCGGCCCTGCGGCACGGCGAAGAAACTGTCGTCCTGCACGATCAGCACCGCGGGGGCACCAGCCAGCGCTTCTGCGCGCGGGCGAAGCGCCTCCACGCTGTCGATGCGGGCCTTGATCTCGATGTTGCGGGGCATGAGCCGCAGTTCCTCAGGCCTGGCCCGCAGCGATTTGCCGCAAGGCTTGCTCGAAGACTTCCGGCGGCTGCCCGCCCGAGATCAGGTGCTGCCGGTTGATGACGATGGCCGGCACCGAGCGGATGCCGGCCTGCTGCCAATCGTGCTCGGCGGCACGCACCTCTTCCGCATATCGGCCGCTTTGCAGCACCTCGGCCGCGGCGGCGGTGTCCAGGCCCACCTTCGCGGCCATCTCCAGCAACACCGCGGTGTCGCCCGGGTTGCGGTTGTCGCCGTGGTAGACCTGCAGCAGCGCGTGTTTCAGCGCACGCTGCGCACCTTCGGGCTGGCCGGGCTCAGCCGCCCAGTGCAGCAGGCGGTGGGCGTCGAAGGTATTCCACACACGCGCCCGGTCGCCGAAGCTGAAGCCCACCGCGGCGCCGCGGGCGCGGATGTTGGCGCGGTTCTGCGCGAGTTGCTCGTCGCTCAGGCCGTACTTGGCCTTCAGGTGCTCGGCGGCGTCTTCGCCTTCGGGGCCGAGCTGCGGGTTCAGCTCGAAGGGCTGGAAGTGCAGCGTGGCCTGCACTTCGGGCGCCAGGCGCTGCAGCGCCACTTCCAGCGCGTTCAGGCCCACGGCGCACCAGGGGCAGGCGATGTCGGAAACGAAGTCGATCTGGACGGGGGTGCTCATGGTGTTTCTCGCAGAAGTCAGGCTCAGCGCTGGCGGCTGAGCCGGGGGTCGAGCAGGTCGCGCAGGCCGTCACCCATCAGGTTCAGGCCCAGCACGCTCAGCATGATGGCCGCCCCCGGCCACACGGCCAGCAGCGGGGCTTCGAACATCAGGGTCTGCGCGTCGTTGAGCATGCGGCCCCAGCTGGGCTGAGGCGGCTGCGTGCCCAGGCCCAGGTAGCTCAGCGCCGCTTCGGCCAGGATGGCGGTGGCAAACGAGATGGTGGCCTGCACGATCAAGGGGCTGGCGATGTTGGGCAGCACGTGCGCGCGTGTGATGCCCCAGGGCCCCAGCCCGGCCACACGCGCCGCGGTGACGTACTCGCGCGCCCACACCGCCACCGCCGCACCGCGGGCGATGCGCGCAAACACCGGGATGTTGAAGATGCCGATGGCCACCACGCTGGTCACCAGCCCGGGGCCGTGGATGGCCGAGAGCAAGATGGCCGAGAGCAGCGCCGGGAAGGCGAAGGTGAAGTCGGCCGCGCGCATCAGCACGCCATCGATCCAGCCACGGCCCTGCGCGCGCTGCGCCGCCGCCAGGCAGCCCAGCGCCACGCCCAGGCCCATGCCGATGCCGACCGCGATCACGCCCACGGCAATGCTGCTCTGCGCGCCCACCAGCAGCTGGCTCAGCACATCGCGGCCCAGCGCGTCGGTGCCCAGCCAGTGCGTGGTGCTGGGCCCTTGCAGCTTGTGCGGGATGTTCAGGGCGGTAGGCGGCCAGGGCGTCCACACCAGCGAGAGCGCGGCCGCGCCCACCATCAGCGCGGTGAGCAGCGCTCCGAGCACAAAACTCGGGTGGCGCCAGGCACGTGCCAGCGGGCTGGCGCCCGCGCTTGGTAGCGAGGACCTCACACCGCGTACTGCCGCAGCCGCGGGTCGACCCAGGCGTAGAGCAGGTCCACCAGCAGGTTCACCACCACCACCACGGCCACCAGCAGCATCACCACGTCGCGCACGACGATGAGGTCGCGGTTGCTCACGGCCTGGAAGACCAGGCGGCCGATGCCCGGCAGCACGAAGACGTTCTCCACCACGATGGTGCCGGTGATGAGGTTGGCGAACTGCAGGCCGGCCACCGTCAGCACCGGAATCATCGCGTTGCGCAAGCCGTGGCGCAGCAGTGCCTGGCGGCGGCTCAGGCCCTTGGCGCGCGCGGTGCGCATGTGGTCTTCGCGCAGCACGTCGAGCAGCGCGGAGCGGGTCACGCGCGCCAGGATGGCGGCCTGCACCAGGGCCAGGCTGAGCGCCGGCAGCAGCAGGGCCTGCAGCGCGGGGCCGAAGCCGCCGCCTTCGTCGGCCGTCCAGCCCGGGAAGCCGCCCGCGCCCACCCACTGCAGCTGCACCGCAAAAAGCAGGATCAAAAGAATGGCGAACCAGAAGTTCGGGATGGCGATGCCCAGCTGGCTGAGCGCCATCACGCCGACATCGCCCAGCTTGTGGTGGCGCGCGGCGGCATACAGGCCCAGGCCGAGCGCGAGCACGGTGGTCAGCACCATCGCCATCACCGCCAGCGGCAGGGTCACGCGCAGGCGTTCGGCCATCAGTTCGGCGGTGGGGGTGCCGTAGCCGATGCTCAGCGCGGTGTCGCCCTGCAGCAAGCCGGTCACCCATTGCAGATAACGCTGCAACGGCGGCTGGTCCAGGCCCAGCTGGGCTTGCAGCGCGGCCAGGGCTTCGGGGGTTGCGGTGTCGCCGAGGATCACTTCGGCGGCGTTGCCCGGCAAGAGCTCGAGCACAGCGAAGACGAGCACCGAGGCCACGGCCAGCGTCGCGCAGAAGGCGCCGAGGCGCATGACCAGGGTCCAGAACATGGGGCACGATGATGCCCGAGGCACAGCGCTGGCTCGTGCCGACTGGGAGCCCGCGCGCAACTGGGCGAGCAACAGGCTCAGGGCCTGTGAAAAGACGCGGGGCCGGGCCGAAAGGCCATCAGACACCCGCGTGGCCACCACCCCGGGGCCAAAAGAGAAGGGCGCCGCCGTCGCGAGACCGCGGCGCCCTGGTCAGCAGGGGCACACCCCTGACGGGGCGTGCCGCTTCAGACGGTCAGAACGAGTGGCGGACGCCGAACTCGTAGCCCGACGAACCGTCACCGGCGCGCAGGGCCGAGCCCGTGGCCACGGTCAGCGAGGTGTTGCTGTTGTCGATCTTCGAGTACGTGGTGTACAGCGCGGTGCGGCGCGACAGGTCGTACTGGGCGCCCAGCGAGAACTGC
This sequence comes from uncultured beta proteobacterium, assembly GCA_963788035.1. Taxonomy (GTDB): domain Bacteria; phylum Pseudomonadota; class Gammaproteobacteria; order Burkholderiales; family Burkholderiaceae_C; genus Rubrivivax. The sequence continues at coordinate 110,592 of CAWBFC010000003.1, read as the reverse complement.
TTGGCTTCGCGGTTGCTGATGCTGCCACCGCCATCGGCCTTGTGGAACGAGGCACGCAGCGTGGTCGCGCCCAGCGGCACCGAGGCGCCGATCAGCAGGTTCTTCTGGTCGGCCGCGCCCACGTCGGTGGTGCTGTACATGCCGAAGAGCTTGACGGCCTTCAGGTCGTAGGTGGCGCCGAAGGTGATCAGCTTGGCATCGACGCTGCCAGTGACTTGCGTCTCGCCATAGGCCAGCGTTGCCAGCAGCGGGCCGGCGCGGTAGCCGACACGGCCGCCGGTGTACTTGTTGCCGTTGGCGCCTTCGCCAGCCGCCAGGAACACCGTGCCGAAGAAGCCGGTGCTGCCCGGGGTGTCGTAGGAGATGCTGTTGCTCGAACGCGAGAACGAGCTGTAGGCGCCGCCGGTGGGCACCGAGAAGAGCTGGTGCAGACGGCCCGAAGCGGCCATGCCGGTGTCACCGAAGACGTCGAGCTGTTCCCAGGTCAGGCCGGTGGGGTTCTTCTGGCGGCCGAAACGCACCTCACCGAAACCGCCTTGCAGGCCGATGGTGGAACGACGCTGCCAGGTCTGGCCGGTGGCGTTGCCGTCGTCGGCGTTGAGGGCGCCTTCGATCCAGAAGTTGGCCTTCAGGCCGCCACCGAGGTCTTCGGTGCCGCGGAAGCCGAGGCGGCTGCTGTTCAGGCCGCTGCCGGCCAGCTGGTACTGGCTGGCACCGTTGTCCACCGAGCGGGCGGCCAGGTCGATGACACCGAACACGGTGACGGACGATTGCGCCATCGCCGAGCCCGCCAGGCTCAGCAGGGCCGCTGCGGCCAGGGTGGTCGTGGTCTTGTTCATGGGTTTCCTATCGGAATGTCGCCGGGCACTGTGCCCAGCAGGTTGGCAAAGAAGTCCGGAACGGCGCTCCGGCACAGAGCCTGAGACTAGGGAATGCCTGTGGCGTTCCCGTGACAGCGTTGTTTTTGCATCAACACTCTCTTCGCGTTGTGCGAAGAATCAAACCCGGCCCGCCGGACCAGAGCCACAGCGGGGGGCGGATGATGCCAGGGAAAACCCGGCCATGCGTCGCGTCAGGACAACTTGTAGGTCTGCAGGTGGATGCTGGTCTCGGTGCCGGCGATGCCCTTGATCAGGCGCACACGCTCCAGCACGGCCGCCAGTTCCACCAGGTTGGGCGCGCGCAGCCCGGCCAGCAAATCCCAGCGGCCGTTGGTGTCGTGCAGGCTGGCCAGCCCGGGTTCGCCCAACAAGTGAGCGATGACTTCTCGGGTTTGGTTGCCGTCCACGGTGATGCTCATCCAGGCGGTGATGAGGTCGGGCTCGGTATCGGGCCGCAGGCGCACGGTGTAGCCGGTGATCACGCCCTCGTCTTCGAGCCGGCGCATGCGGTTGGTGACGGTGCCGCGTGACACCGCCAGGCGGGCTGCCAGCGTGGCCACGCTGGCGCGCGCGTCTTGCCGCAGCAAGGCAATGAGCTGTTGGTCGGTGGAGTCCATGCCTCCATTTGACAAGATGGGCTGTCAAAACGCCAGAAGCTTGTCGGATTCGCGACATTTCTGTCGCTTCTGTTTGCCAACGCGGGCTCGAACAATGACGCATCGTTTCAGCGCCGCCCGGAGACCCGCCATGACCACCCTGCTCAACACCGCCGACATCGCCCACATCGTGGCCGCCCACGGCCTGCCCGAGGTGCTGCGCCGGATGGTCAGCGGCATCGAAGCCGGCTTCCGTCGTTGGCAAGACTTTGACAAGGTGGCGCGTGTGGCCAGCCATTCCGCGGCGGGCGTGATCGAGCTGATGCCCGTGGCCGATGCGGAACACTACAGTTTCAAGTACGTGAACGGTCACCCGAACAACGGCCGCGTGGGCTTGCCCACGGTGATGGCTTTTGGCGTGTTGGCCGAGGTGGCCACGGGCCGGCCCTTGCTGTTGAGCGAACTCACGCTCACCACCGCGATGCGCACCGCCGCCACTTCGGTGATGGCCGCCAAACTGCTGGCCCGCCCCGGCGCCCGCACCATGGCGCTGGTGGGCAACGGTGCGCAGAGCGAGTTCCAGGCCCTGGCCTTCCACCACTTGCTGGGCATCACCACGCTGCGCCTGTTCGACACCGACCCGGCGGCCACGGCGCGGCTGCAGCGCCACCTGCGCGGCGTGCCGGGCTTGCGGACCGTGGCCTGCGCCAGCACGGCCGAGGCTCTGCAAGGCGCCGACATCGTCACCACGGTCACGGCGGACAAACGCCGCGCAACCATCGTCACGCCCGACATGCTGGCACCCGGCATGCACCTGAATGCGGTCGGCGGCGATTGCCCGGGCAAGACCGAGTTGCACCCCGGCGTGCTGACGGCGGCGCGCGTGTTTGTCGAGTTCGAGCCACAGAGCCGCATCGAAGGCGACGTGCAGCAGATGCCGGCAGACTTCCCCGTCACCGAGCTTTGGCAGGTGCTGTTGGGCCAAGCGCCCGGCCGGCAATCGGCCGAGGACATCACGGTCTTCGATTCGGTGGGCTTCGCGCTGGAGGATTTCGAGGCGCTGCGCTTGATGGGCGCACTGGCCGCCGAACTGGGCCTGGGCCGCCCCATCGACCTGGTGCCGGCGCTGCCCGATCCGAAAGACCTCTACGGCGAGCTGCTCAGGCTGCAGCCGGCGGGCTTGCGCGCGGCCTGAGCGGCGCTGGGCTCCGCGGCGATGGACTGCGGGCACGCCGAGCGCGCCCGCGTTGTCGGTATGAGCAGGCGCTTACTCGGCGCGCTCGTGTCGGTCTGCGGCGGCCAGCAGGTCGCTGGTGAAACGCGGGTCATGGCGCGCGAAGCGGGCGGCGTATAGGCGCAGCTCGCTGGCTTCGGCCAGGCGCGTGGCCTGCAGGCGGCGCTCGGCGCGGGCGCGGCTCTGCGCTTCCAGCCAGCGCACGAAACCCAGCGCCAGGGCGGCGGCGAGCTTGGCGCCGCGCGGCGCGGCCACCTTGATGGGCGACTGGACGGTGATGGTGCTGCTCATGGCTTGCTTCCGTGGACGCCCTGGGATGTGGGGCGATGGACGAGAGATTAGGGTTACCACCAATGTCTTGCAAGTGAATAATCCTCATGGCCGATATTCGTTTGGCTCATGAGGAAAGCATGGCGTTGAATTTCCGCACCCTCGATCTGAACCTGCTGCGGGTGCTGGACGCCGTGATGAGCGAAGGCAGCCTCACACGCGCCGCGCAAACCTTGGCCATGACGCAGCCGGCCGTGAGCCACGCCCTCAAGCGCCTGCACGAGGCCGTGGGAGAAGAACTCTTCGTGCGCAGCGCCCACGGCATGAAACCCACGCCACTGGCGCTGAGCCTGTGGCCGCAGGTGCGCGAGGCCCTGGGCACGCTGCGCCAGGCCTTGGCGCCCGACAGCTTCGACCCGCGCAGCGACGCCGTGCAGTTGCGCATCGCCATGGCCGATGCCACCGCGGCTTTGTTGGCGCCGGGGCTGGTGGCGCGCATCGAGCAGAGCCAGGCGCTGGTGAACCTGCGCGTGCTGCCGCTGACCACGCGCGACCCGCGCAAGCTGCTGGAAGGCGGCGAGGCCGATCTCGCGGTGGGCTTCTTCCCGGAAGCGGTGGCCGAGATCGTCGCCCAGGGCCACGACACCGCGCTGCGCCGCGCGCGCCTGTACGACACGCGCTACGTCTGCGTGATGCGCCGCGGCCACCCGCTGGCCGAAGCGCCGCTAACGGTGGACAGCTTCTGCGCCGCCCACCACCTGCTGGTGAGTTTCTCCGGCCGCGCCTTCGGTTATGTCGACCTGGCGCTGCAGGGCCTGGGCCGCACCCGCCGCGTGGTGCTGACGGTGAACCAGTTTTTCACCGCCGGCCGCGTGGTGGCGCAGAGCGACCTGCTGACGGTGCTGCCCGAGGGTTTTGTCGAAGCCACCGGCGGCGGGCCGGAGCTGGTAACGCGCGAACTGCCGCTGACGCTGAGCCCGGTGACGGTAGAGATGCTCTGGCACCTGCGCCACGACACCACGCCGGCGCACCGCTGGCTGCGCGAGCAGGTGCGCGGCGCGGCGGCCGACCGGCCGGCCATGCCGGCCACCCCCGCCGGCTGAAAGGCGCCCTCAGCCGATGACGGCGGCCACCGCGCTGGCCGTGCGCTCCACGTTGCCGGTGTTCAAGCCGGCGACGCACATGCGCCCGCTGCGCACGAGGTAGACGCCGAACTCCTCGCGCAGCCGGTCCACCTGGGCTGCGCTCAGGCCGGTGTAGCTGAACATGCCGCGCTGGGTGAGGAAGTAGCCGAAATCGCGCCCCGGCTTCTTGGCCGAGAGCACGCCGTGCAGGCTGCGCCGCATGGTGTTGATGCGTTCGCGCATGGCCGCCACCTCGGCCTCCCAGCTGGCACGCAGCGCCGGGTCGCCCAGCACACGGCTGACGATGCCCGCGGCGTGCAGCGCCGGGCTGCTGTAGTTGCGCCGCACCGTGGCCTTGAGCTGGCCGAGCACGAGCTCGGCCTCGGCCGCGCTGGGGCACACCACGCTCAAGGCACCGGCCCGTTCGCCGTACACGCTCATGCTCTTGCTGAAGCTGTTGGCCACGAAGAAGCTCAGGCCTTCGCTGGCCAGCAGGCGCACCGCGAACGCGTCTTCATCGATGCCATCGCCATAACCCTGGTAGGCCAGGTCGAGGTAGGCGATGAGTTCACGCTCGCGCAGCACCGGCACCAGCGCCTGCCATTGCGCGGGCGTGAGGTCGACACCCGTGGGGTTGTGGCAGCAGGCGTGCAGCAGCACCAGGCTGCGCGCGGGCAGTGTGCGCAAGGTGGACAGCATGGCGTCGAAGGCCAGGCCACCGGTGGCCGCGTCGTAGTAGGGGTAGGTGTGCACCGTGATGCCGGCGCCCTCGAACATCGCGCGGTGGTTGTCCCAGGTGGGGTCGCTCACCCACAGCGCGCTGCCGGGCAGCCAGCGTTTGATGAAATCGGCGCCAACACGCAGGCCGCCGCTGCTGCCCACAGTCTGCAGCGTGGCCACGCGGCCGCTGCGCAGCACCTCGTGATCCGCACCGAACAGCAAGTGCTGCACCGCGCTGCGCGCCGCGGCCGAACCTTCGATGGGCAGGTAGGGCTTGGGCCCGCTCTCGGCCAGCATCTGCGCCTCGGCCTGTTTCACGCTCTGCAGCACGGGGATGCGGCCGGCGTCGTCGAAGTAGATGCCGATGGAGAGATTGACCTTGTCGCTGCGCGGGTCCTTCTGGAAGGCCTCGTTCAGGCTCAGGATGGGGTCGCCGGCGTAGGGCTCGAGGTGGCTGAAGAAGCTCATGGTCTGTGTGATTTGAGGCTCAGGCCGCCAGGGCCTTCTCGATGTCGGCGCGCAGCGCCTCGGGGGTGTCGGTGGGGGCGTAGCGCTGGCGCACCTGACCGTCGCGGCCGACCAGGAACTTCGTGAAGTTCCACTTGATCGCCTGCGTGCCCAGCAGCCCGGGCTTCTCGCCCTTGAGCCACTGCCACAGCGGGTGCGCGCTGCTGCCGTTGACCTGGGTCTTGGCCATCATCGGGAAGCTCACGCCGTAGTTCATCTCGCAGAAAGAAGCGATCTGCTCGTCACTGCCCGGGTCTTGTCCGCCGAACTCGTTGCTCGGGAAGCCCACCACCACGAGGCCGCGCGCGCCGTAGTCTTTCCAGAGTTTCTCCAGCCCGGCGAACTGCGGCGTGAAGCCGCAGGCGCTGGCGGTGTTGACGATCAGCACCACCTGGCCCTTGTGGCGCGAAAACTGCGCCGGCTGGCCCTGGATGGTGACGGCATCGAAGTCGTAGAGGCTGGTGGTGGCCATGGTGCAGGCGCGGCGGGCGCGACAGGGCTGGAAGCGGGCAGCGATGTTATCGCCCGGCAAACGCCGGCACGGGTGTTTGACAGCCCGCAACGGGGCCGCCACCATCCGCCGCCTGCCCCGGCCCGCGGGGCCCCACGCTGTTCCAACGACATGCCGCATCGCGTCGCATTCCTGGGCTTTGGCGATTTCGAGCGCAAGGCGCTGGCTTCGTACTTCCGCCTGGCCCACAACCGCACGCCCGCCTACGAGCAGGTGGGCACGCTCACCGATGCCGATTTCCTCGTGGCCGACGCCGACCATGCGCCCTCGGTGGCGCTGGTGGAGGCCATCGAGCGCCTCGGCGAGACGGTGTTCATCGGCGCGCAGCCGCCGGACAACGCGCGCTCTTGGCTGGCAAGGCCCATCGACGCGCTGCACGTGATGCGCGCGCTGGATGCGCTGGTGGCGCAGGCGCTGGCCGAGCGCGCACCGCGCGACGACTTTGCCGGGCCGTCCACCACCATCATCCAACTCGCCCGCCATCGGCGCAGCCACCCCGACGACAACGACGGCAGCCCGCTGCTCGGCGACCTGCCTTTCAGCGCGCCCCTGCCGGCACCCGAAGAAGCGCTGCAGCTGCGTGCCGAGCCGCTGCCGGTGGGCCCGCCCGCCAGCCAGAGCCTGCTGATGCCGGCCGACAGCCGCCTGCACCCCGCGCCCGACCTGCCCGCGCACGAGCCCCCGCTGCCCGTGACACGCCCGCCCGAGCCCGAAGCCGAGGCCGAGTGGCAAGCACCGGCGCCCGCGCAGCTGCCCAGCCCGACCCCCGCCCCAGCGCCAGCCCCGGCGGCACTGAAGCCGGCTGCGCCACGGCCGCCGAAACCCCCGAAGCCGCCCAAGGTGCAGCGCGCGCCGCAGATGCCGGCCACGCCCCGCGTGCTGCTGGTGGACGACAGCGCCATCGCCCAGCGTTTCCTGGAAACACGGTTGGCGCGGTGGCAGCTGGACATCGACCGTGCCAGCACCAGCCAGGCGGCCATCGCGCTGATGGCGCAGCACAGCTACGAGGTGGTGTTCCTCGATGTCGAGCTGGGCGAAGCCAGCGAACTCGACGGCCACACGCTGTGCCAGCGCATCAAGCACACGCCGGCGCTCCTGAGCACCCTGGTCATCATCGTCTCGGCGCACCACAGCGAGCTCGACCGCGTGCGGGCGGCCCTGGCCGGTTGCGATGCCTTCCTGGCCAAGCCCCTGGATCTGCCCGAGCTGCAGCGCCTGCTCGACCGCCAGGGCCTGCCCCTGGCCAAAGCCGAGGGCGCGGCCCAGACCTGAGGCCCGCTCAGCCCTTGCCGGCCAGCAAGGCCGCAGCCACGATGAGGCCGCCGCCCAGTGCGAGGGCCGGCGTCACCACACCCGCTCCCAGCAGCACCGCCGAGCCGCTGGCGAACAGCACCTCGGTGATCATCACCACCGCCGTCACGTTGGCCGGCAGGCGCGAAGCGCCGTACTGCAGCGCCAGGTTGCCGGCGAGAAACGCGAAAGCCAGCGCCAGCGCCCCCAACACCCAGCCCGGCGCCACGGCCGGCAAGGCCGGCACGCTGCCCTGTGCCATGAGTGCCGTGGCCAGCAGCGCTGCCACCACCGCGCCGCCGAGAAACATCGCCAGCGCGCGGGCCGCTTCGGGCTGGTGGGCCTCGCGCTTCAACATCACGTTGTTCAACGCGAAAGTGAAGCCCCCCAGCACGCCCAGCCACTCGGGCAGCGTGCGCGGCAGCGGCAGGCCGCCGCCGGCCTGTTCAGGCCAGAGCACGATCACCGCGCCCAGCAGCGCCAGCGCCACGCGGCCCAGGGCCATGGGTGTCAACGCTTCTTTCAGCAGCAGGCGCGCCAGCAGCACCGCCCACAGCGGCATCAGATAGAAGAGCAGCACCACGCGCACCACGTCGCCCACCGTCACACCCCAGTTGAAGGCGGCGTTGGTGGTGCCCGAGGCCAGCACCAGCACCCACAGCGTGCGCGCCCGCCAGAGCTGGCCCCAGGCCTGCGGCCGCCACGCGCTGATGACGAGCACGGCCACGGCGTAGATCAGCACGGTGGCCCACAGCGGGTGCAGGCCGCGCGCCTGCAGTTCGCGGAAGGGCCACCACGACACGCCCCAGGTGAAGGCGTTGAAGGTGAGGGCCAGCGCCGGCAGGGCGCGCGTGAACGCGCTGGGGGCGGCGGGAGCCATGCCCGCGCTCAGTGCGAATCGGTGCGGGCGATGACCAGCAGGCGTTCGACCTCTTCGCGGTGCACCACGGTGTTGCGGCGGTGCCAGCGGCGGATGATTTCCATCACCAGCGCCACCAGCACACCGAACACGGTAATGGCGCCGAAGGCCGACATGCCGAAGCGTGTCATCAGCACGTAGAGCGCGCCCAGGCCCAGGATGCAGGCCTGCTCGTTGAAGTTCTGCACGGCAATCGACCGGCCCGCACCCATCAGGTTGTGGCCGCGGTGCTGCAGCAGCGCGTTCATCGGCACGATGAGGTAACCGCAGATCGCGCCCATGCCGATGAGGAAGGGCACCGCCGTGGCCAGGCTGTTGATGAACACCAGCCCGATCATGAAAAAGCCCACCGCCACGGCCATGGGGATGACGTTGGTGGCCTTGTCGAGCTTGGTGAGAAAGGACGCCGCCACCGCGCCCAGGATGGAGCCGATGACCACCACACCGGCCAGGTTGGAAGCCTGCGCCGTGCCGTAACCCAGCGCCGCCGCGGCCCAGGCGAAGACGATCAAGCGCAGGTTGCCGAAGATGCCCCACAGCAGCGTGGTGGTGGCCAGCGTGATCTGGCCCAGCTTGTCGGCCCACAGGCGGCTGTTGCAGCGCGAGAAGTCCATCACCAGCGCCGCCGCGCCCTGCATGGGGATGAGCGGCGCGGTGGTGCGCGGGATAAAGAGGTTGAAGGCCGCGGCGATGAAATACAGCCAGACGATGGAGGCGATGGCGGCCTCGGGCGCGGTGTCGATGCCGGTGTTGAGCACGGGCAGGTCGAAGCCCAGCAGCGCGGTGGAGATGCGCGGCCCGATGAGCTGCCCGCCCAGCAGGATGCCCAGCACGATGGAGGCGATGGTCAGGCCCTCGATCCACCCGTTGCCCTTGACCAGCTGCGAGGGCGGCAGCAGCTCGGTGAGGATGCCGTACTTGGCCGGCCCATAGGCCGCAGCACCCAGGCCCACCACCGCGTAGGCCAGCAGCGGGTGGCTGCCGAACAGCATCATCAGGCAGCCGACGATCTTGATCGAGTTGCTGACGAACATCACCCGGCCCTTGGGGATGCTGTCGGCAAAAGCGCCCACGAAGGGCGCCAGGATCACGTAGAACAGCGCGAACATCGGCGCCAGGGCCGGCACCTGCCAGGCGGGCGCCTGGCTCAGGCGCAGCAGTTCGACGGCGGCAACGAGCAGCGCGTTGTCAGCCAGCGAGCTGAAGAACTGCGCCGACATGATGGTCGAGAAACCTTTTTTCATCGTGTCGCGCGCAGGGCACGCCCGGCCTGGTGCCAGTGCGTCTTGTCTCCATCTTCGGGGCCGGCGGGTTATAGCACGCGCCCTCTGGCGCACTGGCCTGGGCTGGCAGAATGAAGCGCACCCTTGGCGCACGCCTGCACAACCACCCGACATGCCCCGTCCCATCGAAGCCCTGGTGCACACCGCGGCCCTGGCCCACAACCTGGCGCGGGCGCGCACGGCAGCGCCCGACGCGCGGGTGTGGGCGGTGGTGAAAGCCAATGCCTACGGCCACGGCATCGAACGCGCGTTTGAAGGCTTGCGCGGCGCCGATGGTTTTGCGCTGCTCGACCTGGCTGAGGCCGAACGCCTGCGCGCGCTCGACTGGCGCGGCCCCCTCCTGCTGCTGGAAGGCTGCTTCGAGCCGCGCGACCTGGAGCTGTGCTCGCGCCTGCAGCTGTGGCACGTGGTGCACTGCCAGGAACAGATCGACTGGCTGGCCGCGCACAAGACACAGCAGCCGCACCGCGTCTTCCTCAAGATGAACAGCGGCATGAACCGCCTGGGCTTCACGCCCGCGGCCTTCCGCAGCGCCTGGGTGCGGCTGAACGCGCTGCCGCAGGTGGACGAGATCTCGCTGATGACGCACTTCAGCGACGCCGACGGCCCGCGCGGCGTGGACCACCAGCTCAGCACCTTCGCCGCCGCCACGCACGACCTGCCCGGCGAGCGCAGCGTGAGCAACAGCGCGGCCACGCTGCGGCATGGCCTCAACAATGATTGGGTGCGCGCCGGCATCATGGCCTACGGCAGCGCGCCCGATTTCCCGGCCCACGACATCCAGCACTGGGGCCTGCAGCCGGCGATGACGCTGCGCTCGCGCCTGATTGCCACGCAGCAGCTGCAAGCCGGCGACACCGTGGGCTACGGCAGCCGCTACACCGCGCGCGAGCCGCAGCGCATCGGCATCGTGGCCTGCGGTTATGCCGACGGCTACCCGCGCCACGCCGGCACCGACACGCCCGTGCTGGTGGACGGCGTGCGCACCGGCACCGTGGGCCGTGTTTCGATGGACATGCTGGCGGTCGACCTCACGCCCGTGCCGCAGGCCGGCGCGGGCAGCGAGGTCACGCTCTGGGGCCGCGGCCCGGGCGGGGCGCTGCTGGCCATCGACGACGTGGCGCAGGCCGCGGGCACCATAGCCTACGAGCTGATGTGCGCGGCGGCGCCCCGGGTGCCCATGCGCTGCAGCGATTGACGCCTTCCCCCTCCTTCATCACCCAAGCCGAAAGCCCGCCCCGCATGGAAATCCTGAGCCACATCTTTCTTGGCCTCATCGTCGGCTTCCTGGCGCGCGGCATCATGCCCGGTGAACAGAAGATGGGCTGGGTGCTCACCTGCCTGCTGGGCATCGGCGGCTCGGTGGTGGCGGGCGTGGCCGGGCGCGTGTTCGGCTGGTACGGCGTGGGCGAACCGGCGGGCTGGTTCGCCTCGGTGGCCGGCGCGCTGGCGCTGCTGTTTGTCGTCGGCCTGCTGCGCGGCAAGAAGGCCTGAAGGGCCGTGGCCCGGCGCGTGCTCGTCAACCGCGCCGAGGTCGACTTCAGCGCCATCCGCGCGCAAGGCGCCGGCGGGCAGAACGTCAACAAGGTCAGCAGCGCGGCGCACCTGCGTTTCGACGTCGCGGCCTCGTCTTTGCCCGATGACGTGAAGCTGCGCCTGCTGGCGCAGGCCGACCAGCGCATCAGCGGTGACGGCACCGTCGTCATCAAGGCGCAAGACCACCGCAGCCTGCCGCGCAACCAGGCCGATGCGCTGCTGCGCCTGCAAGAGATGGTGGACGCTGCCACGGTGCAGCCCAAGGCGCGGCGCGCCACCAAACCAACCTACGGCTCGAAGCAGCGGCGCCTGGAAGGCAAAGCCGTGCGCGCCGAGGTGAAAGCCGGCCGCGGGCGCGTGCGCGGCGAATGAAGGCGGCGTGAAGGCGGCCTGAACGCAGCAAAGCGGGCCCCTGGCGCGGCGACGGGCGCTGCCGCCCCGCATTTCGCGCCAGGCCACCCGCATTTCGCGAACGGCGCTGCCGGCACATCGCAGGCGGCTGGCCGGCCCCTACTGCCGCGGCCACAGTGCGCTCCATGCCTTCCCACCCCTGGAGCCCCACGATGAACACCCGCCGCCCCTGCCTGAACGCCCTGCCCCTGCTGATCGCCACCGCCGGCCTGTGTGCGGGCAGCGCCGCCATCGCGCAAACCGCTGCCGCCCCCGAAGCGGCCGCCTCGGCGCCTGACAGCGTTTGCGCCACGGTGGACATCGACAACGTGCGCCCCCAGCAAGGCCAGCTGATGGTGGCCGCCTACGCCAGCGCCGAAACCTTCGGCAAGCGCCCGCTGAAAGCCATCCGCGTGCCCGCCGGTGAAACGCGCATGAGCGTGCAGCTCTGCGGCCTGAGCGGCAACGAGGTGGCGCTGATGCTGTTCCAGGATCTCGACAGCGACGGCAAGATGGGCCGCAACATCATGGGCATGCCCACCGAGCCCTGGGGCTCTTCGGGCAACCCCGGCATGTTCGGCCCGCAATGGGCCACCGGCAAGGTGGCGCTGGACGGCCGGCCCATCGCCGTGAAGATGTCGATGTGAGCGCAGGAGCCACCACCATGACCCTGCTGCAACGCCGCCAACTGCTGCTGGGCCTGGGCCCCGCCGGCCTCGCCGCCTTCGCGGGGCTGGGCAGCCCCGGTGCCGCCACCGCCGCCGCCCGCCCGCAAGACTTCGACAACGCCACGCCGCGCCAGCCGCAGCTGGCCCCGCTGAAGGGCGTGGACGACATCACCGGCGACCGCGACGCCATGGCCACGCTGCGCGGCCGCTGGCCGGCCGAGCTGCAAGGGCGCTTCTACCGCAACGGCCCGGCACTCTTCGAACGTGGCGGCCAGCGTTACCACCACTGGTTCGATGGCGACGGCATGGTGCAGCAGTTCAGCATCGGCGACGGCACCGTGCGCCACCGCGGCCGCCTGGTGCGCACCAGCAAGTTGCAGGCCGAACAGAGCGCCGGTCGCTTCTTGCTGCCCACGCTGGGCACCCACATCGCCGGCGGGCCGCCCATCAGCGGGCCCGATGCGGTGAACGTCGCCAACACCAACGCGCTGGAACATGCCGGACAGGTGCTGGCGATGTGGGAGGGTGGCTCGGCCTACGCGCTGAACCCGGCCGACCTGGCGACCATGGGCCCGGTGACGTGGCGCAAAGACCTGGCACAGGTGCCGTTTTCGGCCCATCCCAAGGTGGACGCGGCCGGCCACCTGTGGAACATCGGCACCGCCGGCCACCGCCTGGTGGTGTGGCACATCGACCCCCAGGGCCGCCTGGTGCGTGCCCAGGTGGGTGAACTGCCGCTGCCCGCAGGCCTGCGCGGCACCATGGTGCACGACATGGCTGTCACCGAGCGCTACCTCGTGGTGCCGCTGCCGCCCGTGGGCGTTGATTTCACGCAGCGCCCGGCCGACGGCCGCCAACGCTTCCAGCTGGCCGCCGGCGAGCCGCTGCGTGTGCTGGTGATGGAGAAGGCCGACATCACGCGGCGCCGAGTATTCGAGCTGCCGGCCCAGATGGTGTTCCACGTCGGCAACGCCTTCGAGACGGCCGATGGCGAGATCGCGCTCAGCTACATCGGCGCGCCCGATGCGAGCTTCCTCGACGAAGGCGCCGTGGCCATGATGGCCGGCCGCGCCGCGCCGCAGGTCAGCGAGAGCGGCTTGCGCCTGGTGCGCCTGCACATGGGCACGGGCCGCGTGCAGCTGCAGCAGATCAAGGGCGACGTGGAGTTCCCGCGTGTCCACCCGCAGCGCATCGGCCTGCCGGCACGCTGGCTGCTCACGGCCGCGGCCTGGCCGCTGTACCCGGCGCGCCAAGGCCTGGGCCTGCTGCACGGCGTGCAGTTGCTCGACACGCACACCGGCCGCACGCAGCGCCACGACTACGGAGAACACGTGGTGGCCGAAGAGCACGTGCTCGTGCCCAAGCCGGGCAAGACGGGCGAGCTCGACGCCTGGCTGCTCGGCACGACCTACGACGCCCGCCGCCAGGCCACCGTGCTGAACCTGCTGGACGCTGCGCGCATCAGCGACGGCCCCATCGCCCAGGCGGTGTTGCCTTACGGCCTGCCGCTCGGCTTCCACGGCAACTTCACCGCTGCCTGAGCGGCCGGCCCTGCGGCCCACAATGCCGCATGGCCAAGACGATCTACACCTGCCGCGAATGCGGCGGCACCAACGCCAAATGGCTGGGCCAGTGCCCGCATTGCAAGGCCTGGAACACGCTGGACGAAACGGCGGCTGAGGCCGCCGGCCCCGCCACGCGCAACACACGCTTCCAGGCCCTGGCCAAGAGCCAGCCGGTGGCCACGCTGAGCGAGATCGAGGCCGCCGACATCGCGCGCACGCCCACCGGCCAGGAAGAGCTGGACCGCGTGCTCGGCGGCGGCATCGTCGAAGGCGCGGTGGTGCTGATCGGCGGTGACCCCGGCATCGGCAAGAGCACGCTGCTGCTCCAGGCGGTGGACGCGCTCAGCACGCAGATGCCGGTGCTCTACGTCACGGGCGAAGAAAGCGGCGCGCAGATCGCCTTGCGTGCACGCCGGCTGGGCCTGCAGGGCAAACACGTGCGCGTGCTGGCGGAGATCCAGCTGGAGAAGATCGTCGCTGCCATCGAGACCGAGAACCCCTCGTTCTGCGTCATCGATTCCATCCAGACCGTCTACAGCGAGCAGCTCAACTCCGCCCCCGGCAGCGTGGCCCAGGTGCGCGAATGCGCGGCGCAGCTCACGCGCGTGGCCAAGACGCGCGGCTGCACCGTGGTGCTGGTGGGCCACGTCACGAAAGAAGGCGCGCTGGCCGGCCCGCGGGTGCTGGAGCACATCGTCGACACGGTGCTGTACTTCGAGGGCGACACGCACAGCAGCTTCCGCCTGGTGCGCGCCATCAAGAACCGCTTCGGCGCCGTCAACGAGATCGGCGTTTTTGCGATGACCGAAAAAGGCCTGCGCGGCGTGAGCAACCCCAGCGCCATCTTCCTCAGCACGCACAGCGAGCCCGTGCCCGGCAGCTGCGTGCTGGTGACGCTGGAAGGCACGCGGCCTTTGTTGGTGGAGATCCAGGCGCTGGTGGACAGCGGCGGGCCCAGCCCGCGCCGCCTCAGCGTGGGCCTGGACCGCGACCGCCTGGCCATGCTGCTGGCCGTGCTGCACCGCCATGCCGGCGTGGCCTGCCTGGACCAGGACGTCTTCGTCAACGCCGTGGGCGGCGTGCGCATCAACGAACCCGCGGCCGACCTGGCGGTGTTGCTGGCCATCCAGGGCAGCCTGCGTGGCAAGCCGCTGCCGCGCGGCTTCATCGCCTTCGGCGAAGTGGGCCTGGCAGGCGAGGTGCGCCCTGCGCCGCGCGGGCAAGAGCGGCTGAAAGAGGCCGCGAAGCTCGGCTTCAACGTCGCCGTGGTGCCCAAGGCCAACGCACCGAAAAAGCCGATCGAAGGGCTGTCGGTGCACGCGGTGGAACGCATCGAGCAGGCCATCGAGGCCGTGCGCGGGCTGTAGCAGGCTGCGCTGCCCCTGCCCCTCAGGCGCGGCGACGGCGCAGCGCGCCCAGGCCGGCGAGGGCCAAGCCCACGAGTGCAATGGACGCGGGCTCGGGCACGCCGCTTTGCGTGATCTCGCGGCCGATCTTGGTTTCGATGGCAGCAGCGAAGTTGGCAAAGTTCGCTTCCAGCACGAAGCTGTTGACGCCTGTCTGCAGATGGGCCTGGAAGTAGTTGCCGAGGTTGGGAAAGTCGTCGTTGATGGCCAGGCCGTTGATCACCACCCCCGCCAGCGCGGCAGCGTTGCGCGCATTGCGCAGGTGGTTGACACACGGCCCCTGCGCTTGACCCTGGGGCTGTGCGCAGGTGAACTGGCCATCGCGCACGGTGTTCTGCTCGCCGTCGCCCGAGACATCGATGACACGGCGCGCGCCGGTGAAGTTGTTGCTGGCCATGCCTTGCACCGCGCGGTCGATGCCTTCGGCCATGTTGGTGAAGGTGCCCAGCGAGCCGCCGCCGATGGCCAGCCCGTCGGGATCGGGTACCGCCAGGGCGCCCAGCACGGTGTCGCCGAAAGTGAAGGCCTCGGCTTGCGTGCTCAGTTGCGTCCACGACACCGCCTGCACCACGTTGTGCGCGAAGAAGTAGACGCCCACGGCCACGCCGCCGGCCGCGCCAAAGGACGCGATGGCGCTGCCCACGCTGCTGCTCTTGAAGGCATCGCGGTAGCCGTTGCGCTGCAGCGCGAACTCGGCCGCGTCGACGCTGCCCGACACGTCGATCACCAGCGCCAGTTCCAGCGCCACCGCCACAGGCGCGGCCTGGGCCGACGGGGCCATGCCGAGGGCGGAACAGCTCAAGGCCGCGGCAGCGGCCCAAGGGTGCAGTTTCATGAGAGGTCTCCTAGGGGGGTGAGGGCGCCGCGCAGGCCTGCGCGGCAGCGAGTCGCTCTGTCTTGCAGCACCCGTACCAAGGCGCCCCCCTAGGGCGTGGAAAGCCCTGCCCGACAAAGACTTGGCGTTGAACGCGCTACAACACCGTGCTGCGGTGGCGTTTTCACCGCGGCAAGTGTGAAGATTGCCGACTCCCCCCGCCGGGGGAGGGCGACCGCGGAGGCCCCGGCCATGCTGAAACGACTGACCTTGCTCTGGACTGTGCTGCGCGGTGATGCGCGCCAGCTCTGGGCGGCCCTGCGCCATCCGCTGCAGCCGCGTTGGCTGAAGCCGGCGGTGGCCCTGCTGGTGCTTTACCTCGTCTCGCCGGTCGATCTGCTGCCCGACTTCATCCCGGTCTTGGGCGTGGTGGACGACCTGGTGCTGATACCGCTGGCCGTGCGCTTCATCCTCAGGCGGCTGCCACCGGCCGTGCGCGCCGACATCGCGCGCGGCTGGCACCGCTGAGCCCGCTCAGGCTCGGCGTTCGCGCCGTGTCTCGCGCAGCCCGTAGGCCAGGCGGCGCAGTTCGTTGCCGATGCGGTAGGCGTAGGCCGGCAGGCGCCGCGTCCAGTGGAACTTGCGGCTGCCGCCCACGGGCGCGGTGATGGTGCTGGCGATGTGTTCGTCATGCCCGCAGGGCGTGGGCGTGACGAGACGGAACTTCAGACCGAAACGCCAGCCCTGGTCGAAGACATGGTCGTAGGGCAGCTGCATGGGCAGCAGGCCGCCGCGCTCACGCAGGTAGACCTGCGCGGCGTGGCGGTTCATCAGGTAGGCGCTGCTGCCGGTGCAGCGACTCAGCATCACCGCGAGCTGATGGCCGGGCGCCACCTGCAGGTAAGGCTGCGGCGTGCCGCGGTGCACAGCGGAGAGCTTCACCACGTCCCAGCGCGTGGGGTGCTGCATCAGGCCCTGCAGCACGGCGGGCAGGCTGTTCTGCAGCAGCACGTCGTCTTCCAGCACCAGCGCGAACTGCGCGTCACTGGCCAGGAAGGCGCGCATCACTTCGATGTGCGACAGGTAACATCCCAGCTCGCCCGGCACCGGCGTCATGCCGTGTTTGCGGTGGAAAGCCGGCTCGTCGAGCGCGGCTTTCTGGGCCGGTGTCAGGGCCCGTGCATCCACCGCCGCCAGGCGCGTGTAGGGCAGTTGCAGGGCCTGCAGCTGCGCGCTGATGCGAGCCAGCCGCTCGGGCGCCCTGTCGAGATTGATCACCCATGTCTGCAAAGCCGTCATCACCACGATTCTCCGCGAAGGCGCAGGCCGCCCTGGGTTGGGCGCTGGCCCTGGCGGCCGTGGTCGGCGGCTGGTTGAGCTATGGCGGGCCCGGCGTGGCGCTGGCGCTCACGGTGGTCGTGTTCTGGTTGCTGCTGCAGTTCAGCCAGGCGCTGCGCACGCTGCGCATCGCCAGCCAGCGGCCAGTGGGCCTGGTGCCCAGCGCCGTGATGTTGAACGCCAAGCTGCACGCGGGCATGCGCCTGCCGCAGGTGCTGCGCCTGACGCTCAGCCTGGGCCGGCCCGTGCAGCCCGAAAGCGGCGGCACCGAGGTCTGGGCCTGGGCCGACGAAACCGGCGACGAGGTGCAGGTCACGCTGCACGGCGGCCGCGTCACGCAATGGCAGCTGCAGCGCATTGCAGCCCGGGGCGACACCTAAAATCCGGCGCTTCACCGCAGCACGCACACCCCGAAGGAGTTTCCATGTCGATGTCAGACCGCGACGGCAAGATCTGGATGGACGGCCAGCTCGTCGAATGGCGCGACGCCAAGATCCACGTGCTGAGCCACACGCTGCACTACGGCTGCGGCGCCTTCGAGGGCGTGCGCGCCTACAAGACGGCGCAGGGCACCGCCATCTTCCGCCTGCAGGAGCACACCGAGCGCCTGTTCAACAGCGCCAAGATCCTGCGCATGAAGATCCCCTTCACGCCCGAGCAGGTGATGGAGGCGCAGCGCGAGGTGGTGCGTGTGAACCAGCTAGAAAGCTGCTACCTGCGCCCGCTGACGTGGATCGGCGACAAGAAGCTCGGCGTCAGCCCCAAGGGCAACACCATCCACCTGATGGTGGCGGCCTGGCCCTGGGGCGCCTACCTGGGTGAAGAAGGCCTGCAGCGCGGCATCCGCGTGAAGACCAGCAGCTACACGCGCCACCACGTCAACATCACGATGACGCAGGCCAAGGCGGTGAGCAACTACACCAACAGCATCCTGGCCAACATGGAAGCCACGGACGAGGGCTACGACGAAGCCATGCTGCTCGACCCCGCCGGCTTCGTGGCCGAAGGCGCGGGCGAGAACCTCTTCGTCATCAAGAAGGGCGTGGTCTACACGCCGGATCTTTCTGCCGGCGCGCTGAACGGCATCACGCGCGACACCATCTTCCACATCTGCCAGGACCTGGGCCTGACGCTGAAGGAAAAGCGCATCACGCGCGACGAGGTCTACATCTGCGACGAGGCCTTCTTCACCGGCACCGCCGCCGAAGTGACGCCCATCCGCGAACTCGACCGCATCGAACTCGGCGCGGGCAGCCGTGGCCCCATCACCGAGAAGATTCAGACGGCCTTCTTCGACATCGTGAACGGCCGCAACCCCAAGTACGCGCACTGGCTCACGCCGGTGGCCTGAGGATGACCATGGCTGAACCGAAAACAGTTGTCGAAGTGAGTGCGGCCGAGCTGCAAGGCCCGGGCGTCACCTTCTGCCCCAACCCCAAGATGGCGCTGTGGAGCAACCATCCCAAGGTCTTCATCGACGTGGCCACCACCGGTGAAGGCCGCTGCCCCTACTGCGGCACCGTCTACAAGCTCAAGGCCGGCGATCAGGTGCACCACCACTGAGACCGGCCCTGAGCGCTGAGGCTTTCAGATCGGCTTGAAGCCCGCCTTGAAGCGCTCTTTCAGCGGCGGGTAGGGCAGCGGCGGAAACTCCAGCGTGGCCTCGGGCACCGCGTGGTCGGGCAGGCGCTTCAAGAGGTCGCGGATCAGCGCCAGCCGGCCGCGGCGCTGGTCGTTGAAGTCCACCAAGGTCCACGGCGTGCGCTTGCTGTGCGTTGCGACCAACATGGTGTTGCGGGCCTCGGTGTAGTCGGCATAACGCGCCCGCGCTTCCAGGTCGATCGGGCTGAGCTTCCAGCGCTTCAGCGGGTCGGCCAGGCGTTCGGCGAAGCGTTCTTCCTGCTGCACCTGGTCCACCGTGAGCCAGTACTTGAAGAGCAGGATGCCGTCGTCGATCAGCATCTTCTCGAACACCGGCGCCTGCTTGAGGAAGGTCTCGACCTGCACCTCGCTGCAGTAGCCCATCACCCGCTCGACGCCGGCGCGGTTGTACCAGCTGCGGTCGAAGAGCACGATCTCACCGGCTGCCGGCAGGTGCGGCACGTAGCGCTGGAAGTACCACTGCGTGCGCTCGCGGTCGTTGGGTTTGGGCAGCGCGACCACGCGGCATTGCCGCGGGTTCAGCGTGTCGCTGATGGCCGAGATGACGCCGCCTTTGCCGGCCGTGTCGCGCCCCTCGATCAGCACCAGCACACGCTGGCCGCTGTGCTGCAGCCAGCGCGCCATGTCGTTGAGTTCCAGCTCCAGCGGCGCCAGCTGTTCCAGGTAGGCCGCCTTGCCCAGCCGTTGGGGCTTGTCGGTCTCGCTCTTTGTCTTCTTCGTCATGCCGTGCTCCTGCGGGCCGGGCGCCGGCAGCGCCGACGGGCCGTTCCTGCACTGTAGCGGCGCCGCCCGGACATGAAAAAACCCGCCGGGCCGGGGCCGGGCGGGTCTTCTTGCCGAGGGCTGCGCGGCTTACTTCTTGCGCAGCTTCTGGATGGCAGCCAGCTGCGCGGCCATGGCCGCGAACTCGCCTTGTGCGGCGGCCAAGTCGATGTCGCTCTTGGCGTTTTTCATCGCCTCTTCGGCCAGCTTCTTGGCTTCGAGGGCCTTGGCTTCGTCGAGGTCGTGGCCGCGGATGGCGGTGTCGGCGAGCACCGTCACCGTGCCCGGCTGCACTTCCAGAATGCCACCGGCCACGAACACGAACTCTTCGCCCGAGCCGTCGGCCTTCTCGATGCGCACCGCACCCGGGCGGATGCGCGTGATCAGCGGCGTGTGGCGCGGCAGGATGCCGAGCTCGCCGTTCTCGCCCGGCAGGGCGACGAATTTGGCTTCGCCGCTGAAAATGCTTTCTTCAGCCGAAACCACATCAACGTGGAGGGTCGCCATGTCGGCTCCTTAGTTGATCTTCTTGGCTTTTTCGAACGCTTCGTCGATGGTGCCGACCATGTAGAAGGCCTGCTCGGGCAGCGCGTCGCACTCGCCAGCCACGATCATCTTGAAGCCGCGGATGGTTTCCTTCAGCGGCACATACTTGCCCGGCGTGCCCGTGAACACTTCGGCGACGTGGAAAGGCTGGCTCAGGAAACGCTGGATCTTGCGCGCGCGGGCCACGGCCAGCTTGTCTTCGGGGCTGAGTTCGTCCATGCCCAGAATCGCGATGATGTCGCGCAGTTCCTTGTAGCGCTGCAGCGTCTGCTGCACGGCACGCGTGGTCTCGTAGTGTTCCTGGCCGACCACGTTCGGGTCGATCTGGCGCGAGGTGCTGTCCAGCGGGTCGACGGCGGGGTAGATACCCAGCGCGGCGATGTCGCGGCTCAACACCACGGTGGCGTCCAGGTGGGCGAAGGTGGTGGCGGGCGAGGGGTCGGTCAGGTCGTCCGCAGGCACGTACACGGCCTGGATGGAGGTGATCGAGCCCACCTTGGTGGAGGTGATGCGCTCCTGCAGGCGGCCCATTTCCTCGGCCAGCGTCGGCTGGTAGCCCACGGCGGAAGGCATGCGGCCCAGCAGGGCCGACACTTCGGTACCGGCCAGCGTGTAGCGGTAGATGTTGTCCACGAAGAACAGCACGTCACGGCCTTCGTCGCGGAAGCTCTCGGCGATGGTCAGACCGGTCAGGGCCACGCGCAGGCGGTTGCCCGGCGGCTCGTTCATCTGGCCGTAGACCATGGCCACTTTCGACTCGGCCAGGTTCTCCTGGTTCACGACGCCCGAATCGGACATCTCGTGATAGAAGTCGTTGCCCTCACGGGTGCGCTCACCCACGCCCGCGAACACCGACAAGCCGCTGTGTGCCTTGGCGATGTTGTTGATGAGCTCCATCATGTTCACGGTCTTGCCGACGCCGGCGCCGCCGAACAGACCCACCTTGCCGCCCTTGGCGAAGGGGCAGATCAGGTCGATCACCTTGATGCCGGTTTCCAGCAGCTCTTGCGAGGGGCTCAGCTCGTCATAAGCCGGGGCCTTGCGGTGGATGGGAGCCGACAGCTCCATGCTCACGGGGCCGCGCTCGTCGATGGGGTTGCCCAGCACGTCCATGATGCGGCCCAGCGTCGCCTTGCCCACGGGCACGGTGATGTTGGCGCCGGTGTTGCTGACCATCAGACCGCGGCGCAGACCGTCCGACGAGCCCAGTGCGATGGTGCGCACGATGCCGTCGCCGAGCTGCTGCTGCACTTCCAGCGTCAGGGCCGTGCCCTCGAGCTTGAGTGCGTCGTAGACGCGGGGCATGGCGTCGCGGGGGAACTCGACGTCCACCACCGCGCCGATGCACTGGACGATCTTGCCTTGGGCTTGCGTGTTCGACATTTCAGTGATCCTTCAAACGTAATCTGTTGCGGCCGTGGGCTCAGCCCGAAATCGCGGCGGCGCCGCTGACGATCTCGGAGAGTTCCTTCGTGATCGCGGCCTGGCGGGTCTTGTTGTAGATGAGCTTGAGCTCACCGATCAGCGTGCCGGCGTTGTCGGTGGCGGCCTTCATGGCCACCATGCGCGCGCTCTGCTCGCTGGCCATGTTCTCCGCCACGGCCTGGAAGACCAGCGCCTCGATGTAGCGCGTGAGCAGCTCGTCGATGACGGTGGCGGCGTCGGGCTCGTAGATGTAGTCCCAGCCGTACTGCTTCTTCTCGGCTTCGGTCTGCGCCAGGCGGGCACCCGACAGCGGCAGCAGCTGCTCGACCATCGGCTCCTGCTTCATCGTGTTGATGAAGTTGGTGTAGCAGACGTACACGGCGTCCAGCTTGCCGGCCACGAAGGCGTCCAGCATCACCTTCACCGGGCCGATCAGCTTTTCCAGCTGCGGGGCATCGCCCAGCTGCGTGGCGTGGCTGACGACGTTGGCGCCGATGCGGTTGAGGAAGCCGAAGCCCTTGTTGCCGATGGCCACCGCCTGGATGGCGTTGCCAGCGGTCTGGACTTCCTTCATCTTCACCGTGACGGCGCGCAGCACGTTGGTGTTCAGGCCGCCGCACAGACCCTTGTCGGTGGTGACGACGATGAAGCCCACGGCCTTGCTCATTTGCCCGTTTTGGCCGCCGGTCCGCATGTACGGGCTCTTGTACTCAGGGTTGGCCTGGGACAGGTGCGCCGTGATGTTGCGGATCTTGTCGGCGTAGGGCCGCGCCGAGCGCATGCGCTCCTGCGCCTTGCGCATCTTCGAAGCGGCGACCATTTCCATGGCCTTGGTGATCTTCTTGGTGTTCTCCACCGATTTGATCTTGCCGCGTATCTCTTTGCCGACCGCCATGGTCTGGACTCCTTCAGGTCAGGCTGGGAACGCGATCAGGCGAAGCTCTTCTTGAACGCCGTGATGGCGCCCGCGAGCTCTTCTTCCGCGCCCTTGTCCATGGCCTTGTCGTTTTCCAGCTTGGCCAGCAGGGCAGCGTGGCTGCTCTTCAGGTGCTGGTGCAGGCCGTGTTCGAAAGCCAGGACCTTCTTGACGTCGATGTCGTCCAGGAAGCCCTTGTTCACCGCGTACAGCGTGGCGCCCATCAGGCTGATGGGCAGCGGGCTGTACTGGGCCTGCTTCAGCAGTTCGGTCACGCGGGCACCGCGGTCGAGCTGCTTGCGGGTGGCGGCGTCCAGGTCGGAAGCGAACTGCGCGAAGGCGGCCAGTTCACGGTACTGGGCCAGGTCGGTACGGATGCCGCCGGAGAGGCTCTTGATCAGCTTGGTCTGCGCAGCACCACCGACGCGCGACACCGAGATACCGGCGTTGATGGCGGGGCGGATACCGGCGTTGAACAGGCTGGTTTCCAGGAAGATCTGGCCGTCGGTGATCGAGATCACGTTGGTGGGCACGAAGGCCGACACGTCACCGGCTTGCGTTTCGATGATGGGCAGTGCCGTCAACGAACCCGTCTTGCCCTTGACTTCACCCTTGGTGAAGGCTTCGACGTAGTCGGCGTTCACGCGGGCAGCGCGCTCCAGCAGGCGGCTGTGGAGATAGAACACGTCGCCGGGGTAGGCTTCGCGGCCCGGCGGGCGGCGCAGCAGCAGCGAAACCTGGCGGTAGGCCACGGCCTGCTTGGACAGGTCGTCGTACACGATCAGGGCATCTTGGCCGCGGTCGCGGAAGTACTCGCCCATCGTGCAGCCCGAGTAGGCGCTGACGTACTGCATGGCGGCCGACTCGGAAGCCGACGCGGCCACGACGATGGTGTACTCCATCGCACCGGCTTGCTCCAGCGCGCGCACCACGTTCTTGATGGAGCTGGCCTTCTGGCCGATGGCCACGTACACGCAGGTGACGTTCTGGCCCTTCTGGTTGATGATGGTGTCGATGGCGACAGCCGTCTTGCCGGTCTGGCGGTCGCCGATGATCAGCTCGCGCTGGCCACGGCCGACGGGCACCATCGCGTCGATGGACTTCAGGCCGGTCTGCAGCGGCTGGTCCACCGACTTACGGGCGATCACGCCCGGGGCCACCTTCTCGATGACGTCGGTCATCTTGGCGTTGATCGGGCCCTTGCCGTCGATGGGCTGGCCCAGGGCGTTCACCACGCGGCCGATCAGCTCGGGGCCGACGGGCACGGACAGGATGTTGCCCGTGCACTTGACGGTGTCGCCTTCGGAGATGTGCTCGTACTCACCCAGAATCACCGCGCCCACCGAGTCGCGCTCGAGGTTCAGCGCGAGACCGTAGGTGGCCTGGCCGCTGGCGGTGGCGGGGAACTCCAGCATTTCGCCGGCCATCACGTCGGACAGGCCGTGCACACGCACGATGCCGTCGGTGACGGACACGACGGTGCCCTGGTTCTTGATGTCGGCCGAGACGGCAAGGCCTTCGATGCGGCTCTTGATCAGCTCGGAAATTTCTGCGGGATTCAGGTTCATGCTTTTCTCCGAAGGGCATCAGGCGGCGACCGCCCCAATGACCGAATGGGGTCGTTACGCGGTCAGCGCAACCTTCATCTGTTCAAGACGGGCCTTGACGCTGGTGTCGAGCACCTCGTCACCGACCACGACGCGCACACCACCGATGAGCTCGGGCGCGAGTTCCACCTTCGCATTCAGCTTGGCGGCAAAACGCTTTTCCAGCGTCGCCACCAGCTCGGCCAGCGCAGCGCCCTCGATGGGGAAGGCGCTCTGGATCAGGGCGTCCGACACACCGGTGCTGCCGTTGACCAGCGCCTGGAACTGCGTGGCCACCTCGGGCAGGGCCGACAGGCGGCCGTTTTCCAGCACCGCCTGCAACAGGTTGGCCAGCTTGACGTCGAGCGCCAGGCCCTTGCTCACGGCGATGCCGGCGATCAGGTCGAAGACCTGCTGCGACGTCACCTTCGGGTTGTCGGCGAACTGGCGCAGGCCCTCGTCGGCGGCCAGGGCCGCCAGCGAGTTCAGCTGCGCCTTCAGCGCCTGGGCGTCACTGCCACCGACGGCCTTGAACAGGGCGTCGGCGTAGGGGCGCGCGATCGTCGCCAGCTCGGCCATGTCAGAGCTCCGCCTTCAGGCGACCCAGCAGGTCGGCGTGGACCGAAGCGTTGACTTCCTTGCGCAGGATGGCTTCCGCACCCTTGACGGCCAAGCCAGCCACCTGCTCGCGCAGGGCTTCGCGGGCCTTCACCGACTCTTGCTCGGCTTCGGCGCGTGCCGCAGCGATGATCTTGGCAGCCTCTTCGGACGCGCGGCCCTTGGCTTCTTCGACCATCTGCTGGGCCAGGCGCTCGGCGTCAGCCAGGCGCTTGTTGGCGTCGTCGCGGGCGGCCGAGAGCTGGGCTTCCACGCGCTTGTTGGCGGCGGCGAGCTCGGTCTTGGCCTTGTCAGCGGCGCTCAGGCCATCGGCGATCTTCTTCGCGCGCTCATCGAGCGCGGTGGTGATCGGCGGCCAGACGAACTTCATCGTGAACCAGACCAGGATCGCGAAAACGATCATCTGGATGATGAGGGTGGCGTTGATGCTCAATTCATGCCTCGCACAGGTCAGACTCTTTCCAAGCAAACGCCACGGAACCGGCTTTGCCGGGCCGTTGGCGTTGCCCCTTGAGGGGAGCGGCGCAGCCGCTTCGGGGTGGTCTTGATTACTTCGGCAGGTTGGCGATCTGGGCCAGGAACGGGTTGGCGGTGGCGAACCACAGCGCGATACCGGTGCCGATGATGAAGGCCGCGTCGATCAGGCCGGCCAGCAGGAACATCTTGGTCTGCAGTTCGCCCATCAGCTCGGGCTGGCGGGCAGCCGATTCGAGGTACTTGCTGCCCATGATGCCGATGCCGATACAGGCACCGACGGCACCCAGACCAATGATCAGGCCGGCGGCGAGGGCGACAAAGCTGATGACTTCCATTTTTTTGCTCCAGAAAAGACAGTGAGGGAAAAGAGAGAAAAAGAAAACGAACGAGAGAAACGAGAGATCAGGCCGCCGACTCAGTGCGCGTCATGGGCTTGGCCCACGTACACCAGCGTCAACATCATGAACACGAAGGCCTGCAGCGTGATGATCAGGATGTGGAAGATGGCCCACACGCTGCCGGCGATGATGTGGCCGATGGCCAGGCCGATGCCCGTGGCCGACAGGCTCCAGGCGCCGCCCATCAGCGCGATCAGCATGAAGATCAGTTCGCCAGCGTACATGTTGCCGAACAGCCGCATGCCGTGCGAAACCGTCTTGGCGACGAACTCGATGAGCTGCATCGCGAAGTTCACCGGGTACAGGAACCACTTGTCGCCGAAGGGCGCCGAGAAGAGTTCATGCACCCAGCCACCGAAGCCCTTGATCTTGACGTTGTAGAACAGGCAGATCAGCAGCACGCTCAAGCTCAGACCCATCGTCACCGACAGGTCGGCCGTGGGCACCACGCGCTGGTAGTCCTTCATGCCGATGGCGGGGCCGGCGGCATGCCAGATCGTGGGCAGCAAATCGACGGGCAGCAGGTCCATCGCGTTCATCAGGAAGATCCAGACGAACACGGTCAGCGCCAGCGGGGCCACCAGCTTGCGGCTGGTGGCGTTGTGCACGATGCCCTTGGCCTGGCTGTCGACCATCTCGACCAGCAGTTCCACGGCGGCCTGGAAGCGCCCCGGCACACCCGAGGTGGCCTTGGCGGCCGCCCGCCACAGAAAGAAACAACCCACGATGCCCAGCAGCGTGGCCCAGAAGATGGAGTCCAGGTTGTAGACCGAGAAGTCCACCACCGCGCTCTGCTTCTGGTTCTGCAGATGCTGCAAGTGATGGACGATGTACTCGCCTGCGGTCGGCGCTTTGCCTTCGGCTGCCATGTTTTTTGTCGTCCCGTGTGCTTAGCGACTAACTTTGTGGCCGCGCCACGACAGCGCCACCCAGTAAACCTTCATGCACAGCACCAAGCCCGCCAGCAAAGCTGGCCAGCTCAGGGGCTGCACGAGTTTCGACGCCAGCGCGAGCATGGCCAACGAAACCGCGATTTTCACCGCCTCCCACAACATGAAGCTGACGGCACCGGCCGCTGGCGACATGCTGGAAAGCCGGCTGGTCATGCCGCGCGCCATCAAGGCACCCGGTATCACCACCGTGGCAGCGCCATACAGCGCCGACCACCCTGCATCCTGACGGCCCGTGAAGAGCAACGCACCCAGCGCCACCGCCACACCGACCACCGCCTGCACCCCGACAACCCGCCACGGCGACAGCGGTGGGTCTTGGGCACGCAGAACTTCGGCTTCCTCCCTGCTCAGCACCTTGAAAGGTGCCGCGCCTGCCGCCTCTTGGTTTTCATCGTCCCAGCGGTCGTTCCGGTGTTTCAGCACTTTCCGGTCGGTCGCCATGGTCGGGTGAGGTCAGCAAAGCCTCGGAATTATACGAAGAAACCCGCACGCCCCCAAAAGGGGCTCTTGCAGAAGCCTGCCAGCACCGGGTTCGGGCCCTCGCACCGACAATGCGCGCTCCAGCGGAACCCGTGGCGCCGTCAGGCGTCGAACCCGGCCCATGAAAACCCCCAGCGCACTGCGCCCATCCCTGTTTGCCCGCCTGTCGCGCCCCCTGGCCGCAGCCCTCTTGCTGTGCGCGCTGCAGTCGGCGCAGGCCCAGTCATCCAGCGCTGTCGTCACCACGCCCCAGGTCAAGGCCGAACTCGTGGCCCATGCGCCCGACGGCGTGACGCCGGGCAAGCCGATGTGGCTGGGCCTGAAGATCCAGCACGCGCCGCACTGGCACACCTACTGGAAGAACCCGGGGGATTCCGGCCTGCCCACCACGATGGAATGGCAGCTGCCCGCCGGCGTGCAGGCCGGCGCCATCGAGTGGCCGACGCCGGCCAAGCTGCCGCTGGGCCCGCTGCTGAACTTCGGCTACGAAGGCACGCTGCTGCTGCCGGTGCCCGTGACGGTACCGGCTGGCTTCAAGGGTGAGACGCTCGAGGTCAAGCTGCGCGCCGACTGGCTGGTGTGCAAGGACGTCTGCATTCCCGAAGGCGGCGATTTCACCTTGCGTGTGCCGGCCCAGGCCGCCACGGCCGGGCAGGCCGCGCTGTTCGAGGCGGCCCGTGCTGCACTGCCGCAGGTCTTGAGCGGCAGCCAGGCCAGCGCCAGCATCGAACAAGGCGCGCTGGTGCTGAAAGTGAGTGGCCTGCCAGCGGCGTGGCAGGGCAAGGCCATCGCCTACTTCCCCGAGACCACCGGCGTGATCCAGAACGCCGCCAAGCCCGAAGAAAAGTGGGACGGCGGCACCTGGACGGCCCGCGTGCCGCTGGACCCGCAGCGCACCGAGTCACCCACCACGATGCCCAGCGTGCTGGTGGCCGAGGGCGTGGCCACGGGCGTGCTGGTGCAGGTGGCCGTGCAAGGCTCTTGGCCTGCCGCCGCAGCCGCACCCGCCACGCTGCCGCCGCTGGTGGACGCCGCGCCGGGCGCCACGGCCGCCGGCGGCGCGCCCGCGGTCGCCGCCACCAGCCTGGGCTGGGCCTTGCTGCTCGCGCTGCTGGGCGGCGCCCTGCTGAACCTGATGCCCTGCGTCTTCCCGGTGCTGTCGCTCAAGGTGATGGGCTTTGCCAGCCACGCGCAAGACCGCCGCGCGCTGCTGGCCGGCGGGCTGGCCTACACGGCCGGCGTGGTGCTGTCTTTCGTGGCGCTGGCCGGCTTGCTGCTGGCGCTGCGCGCTGGCGGTGAACAGCTGGGCTGGGGCTTCCAGCTGCAATCACCCGCCGTGGTGGCGGTGCTGGCCGCGCTGTTCACGCTGATCGGCCTGAACCTGGCAGGCGTCTTCGAGTTCGGATCGGTGCTGCCCAGCTCGCTGGCGGCCGCGCGTGCGCGCCACCCGGTGGTGGATTCAGCGCTCACCGGCGTGTTGGCCGTGGCCGTGGCTTCGCCCTGCACGGCGCCTTTCATGGGGGCGTCGCTGGGCCTGGCCGTCACGCTGCCCACGGTGCAGGCGCTGAGCGTGTTCGCCGCGCTCGGCCTGGGCATGGCGTTGCCCTACCTCGCCGCCAGCGCCTGGCCGCGCGTGGCGCAGATGCTGCCGCGGCCGGGGGTGTGGATGTCGCACTTCAAGACGCTGATGGCCTTTCCGATGTTCGCCACCGTGGTGTGGCTGGTGTGGGTGCTGGGCCAGCAGGCCGGCATCGACGGCGTGGCGGCCTTGCTGCTGCTGCTGGTGGCGCTGGCTTTTGCGGCCTGGGCGCTGGGTTCACCCGGGCTGGGCACGGCAGCACGCCGCGGCTTCGGCACGGCGGCGGTGCTGCTGGTGGCGGCCACGCTCTTCTGGGCCGGCCCCAGCCTGCGCCAGGAAGCCGTGGCTGCGCCCGGCACCGTGAGCAGCGGCGACGGCTGGCAGCCCTGGACGCCCGAGCGCATGGCGCAGGCGCGCGCTGAAGGCAAACCGGTGTTCGTCGACTTCACCGCCGCCTGGTGCGTGACCTGCCAGTTCAACAAACGCGGCACGCTGGCCAACAGCCAGGTGGTGCAGGCCTTCGACGAGCGCCAGGTGCTGCGCCTGCGCGCCGACTGGACGCGCCGTGACCCCGCCATCACCGCCGAGCTCACGCGCCTGGGGCGCAGCGGCGTGCCGGTGTACGCGCTGTATGCCCCTGGCGCCGCAGGGCCGCAGCTTCTGAGCGAAATTCTGTCTGTCGATGAAGTGCGCACCGCGCTGCAAACCCTGCCCAAACCTTGAACCCCAGGAGCCCCGACATGCTGAAATTCAAGTTCGCCGCCACCACGCTGGCTGCTTTTGCGGTCTTCGGTTTTGCTGCCGGCCAAGCCGCAGCCAATGCCACCGTGGGGCAACCCGCGCCGGCCTTCACCGCCACCGACGCCAGCGGCAAGAC
The DNA here is from genome assembly GCA_963788035.1 of uncultured beta proteobacterium. Lineage (GTDB taxonomy): Bacteria > Pseudomonadota > Gammaproteobacteria > Burkholderiales > Burkholderiaceae_C > Rubrivivax. Next base: position 81,261 of record CAWBFC010000003.1, on the reverse strand, counting down.
CGTCTCGTTGGCCGACTTCAAGGGCAAGCACGTGGTGCTGGAGTGGGTGAACCCCGGCTGCCCCTTCGTGGTGAAGCACTACAAGAGCGACAACATGCAGGGCACGCAGAAAGAAGCCACGGCCAAGGGCGTGGTGTGGCTGGCCGTGAGCTCCACCGCCCCCGATGCTTCCGACTACAAGAAGCCCGCCGACATGGCCAAGTGGATGCAGGGCCAGAAGGCCGCCGTCACGGCCACGCTGATGGACGACGACGGCAAGGTCGGCCGCGCCTACGGCGCGCGCACCACGCCGCACATGTACATCGTCGACCCGGCCGGCACGCTGGTCTACGCCGGCGGCATCGACGACAAGCCGAGCTCGAACCCGGCCGACATCGCGGGGGCCAAGAACTTCGTCAAGGCGGCGCTGGCCGAGACCCTGGCCGGCAAGGCCGTGACGCAGGCCAACACGCGGCCCTATGGCTGCTCGGTGAAATACAGCAGCATGTGAAGCACGCGGCCTGCGGGCCGCAAGCTTTGCACGACGGGGCCTGCGGGCCTCGCCGTCGTTTCAGGGCAGCTGCTGGTACTGCGTGGCCAGCGCCAGGAAGCCGGCGGTGCTTGCCGGATGACCTGCGCCGAGTTCCTCGGCCACGATCTCGGCCACCGGCGCGGCCACCCGCGCGGCTTCGGCCGCATCCAGGAAGAGCAGCCGGCAGCGCCGCGCGAGCACGTCTTCCACGCTGCGCGCGAGCTCGTGGCGCACGGCAAAACGCACCATCGCCTCGCTGAGCGCGCCACGGCCGGTTTCGGCATCACGCCACAGCCAGCGCTCGGCACCGGGCAGGCAGCGCAGGGCCGCCGCTTCGGTGCCGTAGAGGTGTTCACCGGGCGGCTCGCTCAGCGGCCTGCCCGGCGCGGCGCCCAGCAGGCGCAGGCTGGCCGTGGCGCCGCCCGGGCGCGGTGGCAGCAGGCCGTGGGCCATGGCACGCTGAAGCACGTCTTCGGCCATGGCGCGGTAGGTGGTCCACTTGCCGCCCGTCACCGTGACGAGGCCCGAGGGGTCGACCAGCACCGTGTGTTCGCGCGAGAGTTGCTGCGTGCTGCCCTGCGCGCCTGCCGGGCCTGCAGCCGCCGGCTTGACCAGCGGACGCAAGCCCACCCACACCGAGCGCACATCGCTGCGCTGCGGCGCGCGCGCCAGGTAACGCGCCGATTCACCGAGGATGAAGGCCACCTCTTCGGCAAAGGGCCGCGGCTCGCGCGCGAGGTCGCTGCGCGGCGTGTCGGTGGTGCCCAGCACCGTCTTGCCCAGCCAGGGCACGGCGAAGAGCACACGGCCGTCGGCCGTCTTGGGCACGAGCAGCGCGTGGTCGCCAGGCAGGAAGGCGCGGTCCACCACCAGGTGCACGCCCTGGCTGGGCGCCACCAGCGCGGGCGGTGCGGGGCCTGCCGAGGCGGCGGGGGATGCGGAGGCGGCGGCATGGTCCAGCGCGCGGATGCCGTCCACCCACACGCCGGTGGCGTTGACGGTGCAGCGCGCGCGCACCGTCACCGACTCACCCGTTTCACGGTCTTGCACCTGCAGCCCGCGCAGCTGGCCGTTTTCGTGCTGCAGCGCCGTGACGGCGCAGTGGTTGAGCACCAGCGCGCCGCGGGCCAGCGCGGTGCGCGCCAGCAGCAGCGCCAGGCGCGCGTCGTCGAACTGGCCGTCCCAGTAGCGCACGCCGCCTTGCAGCGCCGCGCCGTCCAGGGCGGGGCTCACGCCAGGCAGCAGGCTGCGCGTGCGTGAGGTGCCCAGCCACTCGGTGGCGCCCAGGCCCTGGCGGCCGGCCAGCGCGTCGTACATCTTCAGGCCGGCACCGTAGAAGCCGCGCTCCCACCAGCGGTAGGCCGGCATCACGAAGGGCAGGCGCTGCGCCACGTGCGGCGCGTTGTGCAGCAGCGCGCTGCGTTCGTGCAAAGCCTCGCGCACCAGGCCGATGTCGCCCTGCGCCAGGTAGCGCACGCCACCGTGCGCCAGCTTGGTGGCGCGCGAAGAAGTGCCCTGGGCGAAATCGTGCGATTCCAGCAGCACCACGCGCAGACCGCGCACCGCGGCGTCCAGCGCCACGCCCAGGCCGACGCAGCCGCCGCCGATGACGGCGAGATCCCAGTCGTCGCCGGCCCGCAGGCGGGCCAGCAGTTCGGCGCGCTCAGCCATGTGGCCTGCCCGACGCGGACACCCTCATTTGGCGAAATTGACAGGCAGGCCGGGCACGTCGACGCGCAAGGTGAGCACGCAGCCCGCCAGCGGCTGCGCGGCCAGCTCGTCGGCCGGGCGGCCCACGCGGGCGGTGGTGAGGAAGAGCGTGCGCAGGTCGGGCCCGCCGAAACACGGCATCGTCGCGCAACGCACGGGCAGCGGCAGCTCGGCGAGCAGCTCGCCCGTGGGCGCCAAACGCAGCACACGCTGGCCTTCGTACATCGCCGTCCAGTAGGCCCCCTCGGCGTCTACCGCGGCGCCGTCGGCGCGGCCGCCGTAGAGCGCCGGGTCTTGCCCCGCCACCTTGGGCGCGAACGCGGCAAAAAGCCGCTCGCGCGAGCGGCTGCCATCGTTGGGGTCGAAGTCGCAGGCGTGGATGCGGTGGCTGCCGGTGTCGCTGCGGTACATGGTGCGGCCGTCGGGGCTGAAGGCCAGGCCGTTGCTGACGGTGATGTCGCCGACCATGTGCGCCAGCCGGCCGTCGGCCCAGCGGTACAGCGCGGCCGTGGGCTGGCGCGCGTCATCCAGCGTGCCCACCCAGAAGCGGCCTTGCGGGTCGGCCTTGCCGTCGTTGAAACGCTGTTTGGCAGGGTCGTAGGGCGGCGCAGCCAGGGCGTGGCGCTCGGCGGTGGTGGTGTCGAAGTGCCACAAGCCGTCGCGGCAGGCCAGCAGCAGGCCGCCGCCGGGGCGGGGGGCGCAGCAGCCGGGTTCGCTGGGCAGCGGCCAGCTGGTGTGCGTGGCGCTGGCCGGCACCCAGCGGTGCAGCGCACGGCCGGGGATGTCCACCCAGTACAGCGCGGCTTCGTCGGGGTGCCAGAAAGGCGATTCGCCCAGCAGCGAAGGCGGCACCGGCAGGGCCGTCCAGTCGTGGGCTTCACAGGGGCGGTTGATGGAGCGGCTCATGGCGCGGTTTTCGCGATGTCGAGCTGCATCCAGCCTTCGCACACGCCCCCCGCGGGCACGGCCTGCAGCCCGTGGGCCAGCGGGTCGGCCATCTGGATGGCGTTGCTGACGTGGCTGACAGGCTCCACGCAGTGGTAGGGCTTGGTGGCGGGCGTGAAGATCACGAGGTAGGGCAGCGAGGAGGTGAGTTGCAACGACAGCGCTTCGTCGCGCAGCAGCGCCGGGCCCTGCCAGCCGTCGAAGCAGTGGTCGAAGTTCATCGCAGCGGTCGGGCCGTCAAGCGGCGCCTGTGGCACGCGCTGCGTGGGCAGGCCCACGGCATCGCTGTCCCAGCGGCCCTGCACCTGGATGTGCAGATGGCTCTGCTCGCGCTTCGGAAAGTAGGGGTGCCAGCCCAGGCCCACGGGCTGCGCTTGCGGCGCGTGGTTGCTGAAGTGCAAGGCCACGCGCAAGCCCGTGGGCGTGAGCACAAAACGCTGGCGCAGCGTGAAGGCGTAAGGCCAGTGCGCGTCGGGCGTGTGCACGTACTGCAGCTCGGCTTCGGTCTCGCTGTGCGAGAGCACCGTCCACGCGCGCAACCAGGCCACGCCGTGCACCGAGTGCGGGTTGTCGTCGAAGTTGGCGGCGGTGGTGTGGGCCTGGCCCTGCCACTCGAAGCGGCGGTGGCCCACGCGGTTGCTGTAGGGCACCAGCGGGTAGCAGCCCGACAGGCGTGCGCTGGCCAGTTCGGCTGGCTCGGTGCTGCGCAGCACGGGCACGCCGGCGTGCCACAGGCCGGCGATGGCGCCGCCGAGATCGGGGCGCAGGGCCAGGCGCAGCGCGCCGGCCTTCAGTTCTAGCGAAACAGCGATGGTGGTCTCCGTGGCGGCAAACAGGGTGACGGCGGGCCGCCCTACCAGCGCGTGCCGGGCGCGTCGAGCTCGGCCTTCAGGTAGTGCGCACCGGGAATGGGGTTGTAGTAGTAGGGCGGGATCTCTTCAAAACCCAGCGTGGTGTAGAGGCCGCGCGCGGCTTCCATGTCGTCCAGCGTGTCGAGCAGCAGCGTGCTGTAGCCGGCCTGCGTGGCCAGGTCCATCAGCTGCTGCGCCAGCAGCCGGCCCAGGCCGAAGCGGCGGAAGGCGCGGCGCACGTACAGGCGCTTCATTTCGCAGGCATTGGGGTAGTCGACATCGGCCAGCGGCCGCAGCGCCACGCACCCGGCCGCCGCGCCGTCCACCAGCGCCAGCAGCAGCACGCCGCCGGGCGCGGCGTAATCACCGGGCAGCGTGGCGAGCTCACGCTCGAAGTTCTGGAAACACAGGTCCACACCGAGCTGCGCGGCATATTCGCGGAAGAGCTCGCGCACGGTGTCCAGCTGCGCCGCGGTTTCAACCGGCAGCAGCTGCACCTGCGGGGGTGTTTCGTCGCTGCTGTGCATGGTCAGAAGCCGCCTTGTTTCGACACCCACAGCGCCAGGCCAGCGCAGGCCGCCAGCAGCAGGGCGGCCAGGCCGCGCTGGGCCCAGCCGTCGGCGCTGGCGGGGGTGTCGGCCGGCAGGGGCTTGTCGCCGCTCAGCATGGGGCGCACGAGGTTGATGCGCTTCTTCACGAGGTAGAACACGATGGCCAGCAGGTGCAGCGCCACCAGGCCCAGCACCAGCCATTGGCCCCAGGTCTTGTGCCAGCTGGTGGCGAGCAGCGAGTTGTCGGTGCTGACCATCAGGGACAGCGGGCCCTGGTTGGCGATCTCGTCATCGGCCACCAGGCCCGTGCCCAGTTGCACCAAGAGCACGGCCAGCAGCGCGAACACCGAAAGCGCGCCGGTGGGGCTGTGGCCCACCTCCAGCCGTTCTTGCGGCGCGGCGCGGCCCTGCAGGTAGCGCCACAGCGTTGCCGGCGCGTAGATGAAGCTCGCAAAACGCGACCAGCGCCCGCCCACCAGCCCCCACAGCACACGGAAGGCCAGCAGCGCCAGCACCAGGTAGCCGAAGCGGAAATGCCAGACGATCGCGCCGCCGCCGATCTTGGCGCTGATCACCGAGCCGGCCACCGCCAACGCCAGCCCCCAGTGGAAGAGGCGCGTGGGCAAGTCCCACACACGGACGGGCTTCACGGCGGCTGGGGTGTTCATGGTGGGGTGCGCGACGGGCGGCACGGCAGGCTGCGGACTCCGCAACCATAACAAGAGTGCGCGGTGGTGTCGGTACCGGCGGGCGCTCCGTACACTCCACCCGGCAGTGGCCGCCAGCCTCGCGGGCAGCCACCGCCACCCGCCCAACGTTTCAACAGCACGGAGTGCTCACGCATGCAAGGTCTTCTTCTCACCGCCGCCGTGGCCGTTCTCGGCTTGGCCACCGCGCTGCCAGCTGCCGCGCAGTTCCAGAAGCCCGAAGACGCGGTGAAGTACCGCAAGGCCGGCTTCACCGTGATGGCCGCGCACTTCGGCCGCCTGGGCGCGATGGCGCAGGGCCGCGTGCCTTTCGACGCCGCCGCCGCCACGGCCAATGCAGAGATCGTGGCGCAGATGTCCAAGCTGCCCTTCGCCGGCTTCGTCGACGGCACCTCGGGCACCGAAAAGGGCTCGCCCAAGGCCAACGTCTGGAGCGACCGCGCCAAGTTCGACGCCGGCGCGAAGAAGCTGCAGGACGAAGCCGCCAAGCTCGTGGCCAGCGCCAAGACGCTGGACGGCCTGAAGGCGCAGTTCGGCCCCACGGCGGGCACCTGCAAGGCTTGCCACGACGACTTCCGGAATCCTTGAGCCCCCGAGCTCGCTAGCGCTCGCTACCCCCCGAGGGGGCCGTCCCCCAGCGACCCGGCAGAGCCGGTTCCGCAGGGGGAAGCTTGGGGGCGCTTGCCGGCTGCGCCGGCTCGCTGCTCAACACGACCTCGCCCCGCGGCGTGCGGATCACGGCGCTCAGGGCCGGGCCGCTTTCACCTCGGTCTTCGCGGTGCGTCACACCCCGCAGGCGCAGCACTTCGCGGGCGCGCGCGGGCAGGCCGTGCAGCGACAGCGCCTGCAGCGCCAAACCGCTGTCGGGCAGCGCGTTCGTGGGGTGCGGGCCGCTCCACTGGATCAGCGTCGGCAGCGCGCCGCCGCAAAGCAGCGCGCCGTCGGGCCGCAGCAGGATCTGCCATTCCAGCCGGCCCGCGGGCGTGTCGCGGCCGGCCTTCACCGGGTCGCCCGGCTGCTGGCCCACGGTGATGAGGCCCCAGCGGTGCATGTCGAGCATGGCGCTGCGCGCCACCACATGCACCAGCGCCGGGGCGGACGCGATGCGCGCCTGCAGCGCCGCGTCGTCCAGCCCGAACCAGCGCGGGCGGCCGGGCGGCGGCGCCTCGGGGTCGATGGCGATGATCTCCAGGTAGCTGTGCGGAAAGGCCGCGCTGCTCAGGTTCAGCAGCCGGTTGTGCGTGCCCATCAGCGCGTGCCGGCCGCCGGGGCCGGGCGTCACGCCCAGCGTGGCCTCACACCAGGCCACGCCCTGTTCCAGCGTGGCAGCGGCCACCACCAGGTGGTCGACCGCGGTGGCCGCGCCGGTGATGACGGGCGCGATGGTCGAGCCACCGGCATCGCTCACAGCGCGACCTCGCCCTCGATCACCGCGGCCACCTCGCCGCCTATCCACAGATCACCGGCTTCGTCGCGCTGCACGTGCACGCGGCCGTCGCGGCCGAGCGCCGTGCCCTGCGCGGCCACATAAGCCGGCGGCGCGAGGCCCGCGCCCACCAGCCACTGCGCCAGGCCGGCGTTGAGGCTGCCGGTGACCGGGTCTTCGGGCACGCCCAGGCCGGGCACGAAGGCGCGCACCTCGAAACGCGCGTCATGCCCGGCGGGCTGCGCGCCGACCAGGCCCAGCTTCACGTCGCCCAGCACGGCCCAGTCGGGCTTCACGGCCAGCACCTCGGCGGCCGAGCGCAGCATCAGCGCGCACCAGCCCGGGCCGTTGTCCACCCACTGGTGGCCCAGCACGTCGGCCGCGCGCAGGCCCAGGGCCGCGGTGATGCGCTGCAGCAGTTCGGGCTCCAGCGGCCCGCTGCGGCGCAGCGGCGGCGCGGCAAAGGCCAGGCGCGTGCCGTCGCGCTTCACACGCACCAGGCCGACGCCGCATTCCTGCACCACCACGTCGCTGCGCTGCGGCTGGCCGCCGGCAGCCAGCCAGGCCCAACAGCTGCCCAGCGTGGGGTGGCCGGCGAAGGGCAGCTCGCCGCCGGGGGTGAAGATGCGCACGCGGTAGTCGGCCTGCGGGTGCTCGGGCGGCAGCAGGAAGGTGGTCTCGGAGAGGTTGGTCCAGCGCGCAAACGCCGCCATCTCGGCATCGCCCAGGCCCTGCGCCGCGTGCACCACGGCCAGCGGGTTGCCCTTCAGCGGCACCGCGGTGAAAACATCGACCTGGTGAAAACGGCGGCGCATCGGGCGCTTGCTCCTCAGGCCGCAGCCAGCACGCGGCCGAGCGCGGCCACCGCCGTCTCGATCTGCGCGGGGCTGGCCGTCACGAAGCTCAAGCGCAAGGTGTTCGCATGCCCGCCGTGCGGGAAAAAGGTGCTGCCGGGCACGAAGGCCATGCCGGCTTCCACCGCACCCGGCAGCAGCGCCGTGGCGTCGATGTGCGCCGGCAGCTGCAGCCAGAAGAACATGCCGCCCACGGGCACCTGCCAGGTGGTGCCGGCGGGCATGTGGCGGTCGAGCGCGGCGCTCATGGCGTCGCGCTGCTGCTTGTAGCGCGCCCGGATGGTGGGCACGTGCTCGCTCAGGAAACCGTCCTTGATGACCTCGTAGACCACCCGCTGGTTGAAGCCCGGCGTGTGCAGGTCGGCGGCCTGCTTGGCCTGCAGCAGCTTGGGGTAGATGGCCTTCGGCGCCACCACATAGCCCAGGCGCAGGCCCGGGGCCAGCACCTTGGAGAACGAGCCGAGGTAGATGGCGCCACCGCCCTCGCCGACGCCAGCGCGCGCGCTCAGCGGCGCGGGCGGCGGCGCGTCGAACCACAAGTCGCCATAGGGGTTGTCTTCGACGATGGGCAGGCCGGCCGCAGCAGCGGCGTCCACCAGCGCATGGCGGCGTTCGGCGCTGACGCAGCGGCCGCTCGGGTTCTGGAAGTTGGGCAGCAGGTAGACGAAGCGAGCACCGCGGGCGGCCAGCACGGCCTCGGGGCGCGGGCCTTCGTCGTCTCCTTCGAGCGCATGGAATTCGGGCTCGTAAGGCGCAAAAGCCTGCAGCGCGCCCAGGTAGGTGGGCGATTCCACGGCCACGGTGCTGCCCGGGTCGATGAGCACCTTGCCCACCAGGTCCAGCCCCTGCTGCGAGCCGGTGGTGATGAGCACCTGGCCCGCGTCGCAGTGCAGGCCCTGGCTGCCCAGTTCCGCCGCCACCCATTCACGCAGCGGCCCCAGGCCTTCGCTGGCGGCGTACTGCAGCGCCTCGCGCGGCTGCTCACGCAGCACACGCTCGGTGGCCACGCGCATGGCCTCCACCGGGAAGGTGTCGGCCGAAGGCAGCCCGCCGGCCAGCGAGACGATGCCGGGCCGCTCGGTGATCTTCAGGATCTCGCGGATGGTGGAGGGGTTCAGCCGGTCGGCGCGGCGCGCCAGTTGCCAGGAGCTCATGCAAAACTTTCTGCGGCAGGGCCGCACGTTCGAGACAGGAAGGTTAACGCGCGCCCGCTGGCGCGGCGGCAGTGCGGGCGCTGCCCACGGGCAAACGCCGGCCCAGCGCCACCACGCCAATGACGGCCAGCGCAAAACCCACGGTGGCCGGCTGCAGGCGTTCACCCAGCACCGGCACCGCGAACAACAGCGCCAGGAAGGGCTGCAGCAGCTGCACCTGGCTCACGCGCACCACGCCGCCCAGGGCCAGGCCGCGGTACCAGGCGAAAAAGCCCAGCCACATCGAGAACACGCTGACGTAGAAAAAACCGCCCCAGGCCGCGCCCGTGGCCGGCTGCACGGGCCACAGCCACAGCGCGGCCGGCAGCGTCAGCGGCAGGCTGGCCACCAGCACCCAGCCGATGACGTGTTCGGCCGGCATCACCGCCGCGGCGCGCGCGCCAGCCACATAAGCGATGGCGCCGCACAGCACCGCACCCAGCAGCAGGCCGTCGCCTGCCACCAGGCGCCCGCCGCCCTGCCAGGCGGCAAAACCCAGCACCAGGCCGCAGCCCGCCGCGGCGCAGGCCCAGAAGCCGAGCGAGGGCCGCTGGCGCAGCACCAACGCAGCCACCACGGCGGTGGCCAGCGGCAGCACGCCTGTCACCACCGCAGCGTGCATGGCGTCCACCTCGCGCAGCGCCAGCGCCAGAAAGAGCGGGAAGCCCAGCACCGTGCCCACGGCGCTGAGCGCCAGCATGCCCCACAGCGCACGCGGTGGCCGCGGCGCGCGCGCAGCAGCGAGAAAGAGCAAGCTCAGCAGCCCGGCCAAGGCGGCACGCCCGGCGGTGACGAAGGCCGGGGGCAGCTGCGGCGCGCTGGTGTCGCCCACGGCCAGGCGCGTCATCGGCAGTGTCATCGCGAAGATCACCACGCCCAGCACACCCAGCCAGAAACCCAGGCGTTGCTGGGCGGCGGTGGGGGCGGTGGGGGAGCTCGGGCTGGGCGATGTCGGCATGCCCGCAGTCTAGGCAGCGCACCGGTACAGCAGCAGTACAGTTGCCGGCACAGCCACCGCCTCTGTACTGCCGATGCCAGCCGCACAGCCGCCCGCCCTCCGCCTTGCTGTCAGTTCTGCTGTCAGCCCCGGCACCACCCCGACGGCGGCCACCGCCACGCTGAGCGAGCAACTCGCGGCGCAGCTGGCGCAACGCATCGGCCAGCGCCAGCTGCCGCCGGGCGCGCGCCTGGCCTCGGTGCGCGAGTGCGCCCGCCAGCAGCGCGTGAGCCCCAGCACCGTGGTGGCCGCTTACGACCTGCTGCAGGCCCGCGGCCTGGTGCAGGCGCGGCCGCAGCGCGGCTACTTTGTGCGCGAGGCGGCAGCGGCACCTTCCACCCGTGGCGCGGCACCCGCATCCGCCCCGCGGCCGGCGCCGGTGGATGCCACGGCGCTCATCCGCAGCATGTTCCAGGCGCAAGGCGGCCTGCCGGCGCCGGGCATGGGCACGCTGCCCGAGGCCTGGCTCGACGCGCCCATGCTGCAGCGCGCATTGCGCCGCGTGTGCGCCGAGCCCGAAGCCTGGCTGCGTTACGGCGAGCCGGCCGGTGACCTGACGCTGCGCGAAGCCCTGTCGCAGCGCCTGCAGGCCCTGGGCATCACCGCAGGCACCGGCCAGATCGTCACCACCAGCGGCGCCACGCACGCGCTGGACCTCGTCAGCCGCACGCTGCTGCAGCCGGGTGACGCGGTGCTGGTCGACGAGCCCGGCTGGGCCGTGGAGTACGCGCGGCTCACGCAGCTGGGCATGCGGCTGCTGCCGGTGCCGCGCGGCCACACAGCCGACGGCGGGCCCGACCTGGCGGTGATGGAGGCGCTGATCCGCGAACACCGGCCGCGGCTGTACGTCACGGTGTCGGTGCTGCACAACCCCACGGGCGCGAGCCTCACGCCCGCAGCCGCGCACCAGCTGCTGCGCCTGGCCGAAGCCCACGGCCTGACGCTGGTGGAAGACGACACCTACGCCTGGCTGGCCCCTGCGCACGCCACGCGGCTGGCGCAGCTGGACGGGCTGCAGCGCACGGTCTACATCTCGGGCTTCAGCAAGATCCTGGTGCCGCAGTGGCGCGTGGGTTTTGTGGCCGCGGCGCCGGCGCTGGCCGAGCGGCTGATCGACACCAAGCTGCTCGCCAGCCTGGGCACGCCCGGCCCGCTGGAGCGCGCGGTGGGCCTGTGCCTGGCGCAAGGCAGCCTGCGCCGCCATGCCGAACGCGTGGGCGCGCTGCTCGATGCTGCGCGCACCCGCACCGTGAAGCTGGCGCGTGAACACGGCTTCAGCTTCGCGGCACCGCCGGCCGGCCTGTTCGGCTGGGTGGACGTGGGCCACGACACCGAGGCGCTGGCGCAGACGCTGCTGGACGCCGGCTGGCTGACAGCCCCCGGCGCCCTCTTCCACACCACGCGGCGGCGCAGCACGCTGATGCGCGTGAACTTCGCCACCGCGCAGGACGCGCGTTTCTGGCGCCAGCTGCGCGCCGCGGTGCGGGCCGCGGGCGCTTGAAGGCCCACGGCGCTGGCGCTGCAGCGCGCAGCGCCGGCCGTGGGCCGTGGCTCAGCGCGTGACGGCCGCCGGCTCGTCTTCGTCGCTGGTGGGCGGCAGCGCCATGCCCAGCACCACGGGCTCGAGCGTGTCGTCCACCGGCCGCTGGCCGACATAGCTGTTGAAGGCCGCCACGCTGGCCGTGGCGCTGGCCGGCAGCGTGTTGTCGTCGACCACCGGGAGGGTGATCTCGTCGTGGCCGCCGCCGCAGGCGGCCAGCAGCAGCGCGGCAGCGCCGCCCGACAGGGCACCGCGCCAGCGGCGGCGCGGCGAGGCGGTGTGCAACAAGGTCTTCATGGTGTGCATCTCCTCGAACTTCAGCGGGTGCCCGGCAGCGGGGTGTTCAGGTACGGGAAGGCCGGCAGCAAAGGCACCACGGCCTGGTCCACCGCGTCGTGCAGCTTGAAGGCGGTGGCGCCCAGCGGCACGGCCGACGGCTTGCACGCGGCACCGAAGCCCAGGGCGTTGGTGTCGCCGTTGGCCATGCACAGGCCGCCCATCACCGCCACCAGCGCGATGTCGACGACGTCGTCCTTGGGCCGGCGGCCGTTGGGGAAACCCGCGTTGTCGGTGCCACCGGCGAGGATGTTGCCGACGATGCCCAGGCGGTTCTGCTGCGCGAAGGGCACCGGCGCGATGCCCGTGTTCAGGCGCAGCATCTCGCTGGCCACCACGTTGCGCGGCTGGTTCACGCCGGCAATGCCGGTGAGGAAGGTGGTGACGAGGTCGTTGCGCGGGAAGTTCGTCGGCGCGATGTTGGGCAAGGCCAGCGCAATCTCCAGCAGGGCCGGCAGCGTCGGGTTGGTCACGTAGTCGGCGAACTGCGTGTCGCCGCTGGGCTTGCTGGCGTTGAACTTGTCCTTGTCCTTCAGACCGATGACCACCTCGTTGACGAGGGGCATGCCCAGGCGCGAGACCTGCACCCAGGCGCCGCCCACCTTCTCGCTGACCTGGTGGCCCGAGGGTGGCGCGCCGTCCAGCAGGCGCGCCTGGCGCAGGCTGGCGGTGGTCCAGCCGCCGATGACGTCGTCACCATTCACCAGGCAGCTGCGGTGCACTTCCAGCGCCAGCGTGGTGACGTTCTTGTCGGCGATGGTGTTGGGCGCGGCGTTGATCAGCGCCGGGTCGGTGATCACGGCCACCGGGGCGTTCACCAGATCAAAGATGGTGCCCAGGTTCACCGCAAACGGGTCTTGCCGCTGGCCGACAAACAGCTTGGCCGGCTGGCTGCAGCCGGGGATGTTGACGGTGTAGATGTGCTGCGCGGCGTAGCCGGCGTAATCGGGCAGGGTCTTGATGCCGATGTTGTCGACCGGCTTGATGAAGGTGTTGCCGCCGCCACTGGCGTTCGTCACCGCAGCGCCCGTGCCCTTGCGGCGGTCGCCGCGCTTGACGGTGACGTTGAAGCTCTCGGCCAGGTTCAGCGTGGCCGCACCGGGCGCATTCACGGCACCGGCCTGCACCAGCGGAATGGCCACCTGCTTGCCACCGATGTTCAACGCCACGCCGCTGCCGCCGGCCAGCTTGTTGCTGAAGCGGAACTGGAAGCTGATGTCTTCCTTGGCGTCGCCGTTGTTGTCGATGTGGATCTCGTACAGCGCGTTGGCGTCCATCGCGAAGTAGTTCGGGCCGCCGTAGGCGTCTTGCAGCGGCGCGTAGTTGGCGATCAGCGTCACGTGCTCGCTGCGGCCGGGCTCGTAGCTGCGGAACATGTAGAAGTCGGTCGCGTCCACCTTGGGGCTGGTGGTGATGAAGGGCGCTTCGCGGTGGCTGGATGCCAGCGCAGCGCTGCAAGCCGCGGCCAGGGCCGTGAGCGCCGCAACGCGGCAAAGGGGCAGGGACAACATGGGGTGGGTCTCCGGGGTCGGTGTTCGGGCGGGGGCAAGCCCGGCGCCGGGCTTGGGAGGCTTTACGCAGCCGGCGCCGCCGCGGATGCAGCCCCGGCACACACAAACATCCAGACACAGTTGAAACACCGCCGCGGCGCGCCAGGGCCGCTGCGGCGCTTCCAATCCGGGCGTGAACGACTTACCGGCCCCCAGCTTCCAGAGCACCCAGCCGCACAGCGGCCTGCCCCAGCGCCGCGTGGGCGACCGCCTGCGCGTCGCGGCCTTTCGCGGCAGCCGTCGCGATGTCGAGGCCGGCACCACGCACCTGGCTTCGCTGAACCCCTCGCTGCTGCAAGACCTGCAGCGTTTTGCACAGTCGCACAGCCCTGGCGATGGGCTCGACCTGCTGGAAGTGCTGGCCGCCTCGCTGCGCCACAACAGCGCGCTGCTGCTGCACCTGCAAGACGACGAACAGGTGCTGCAGATGCAGGTGCTGCCGGCCAGCCGCCAGCTGCGCTGCGAGCTGAACACCGCGCCGTGGTTGGGCCTGGGCCTGCTGACGCTGCGCGTGCTGCGTGTGGGCACGCTCGACCTCAGCGGCAACGCCGACATCGCGCCCTGGGGCACGGCCTACGATCTCGGCCCCATGCTGTGGCACCTGGCGCTGCACGGCGCACGGGGCGAGCTGCTGCCCGAGATCGGCGGCGTGGCGACCTACCGCGTCACGCCGGGCGCCAGCCTCGACGTGGCCGAGCCTGTGGGCGCGCTTGCAACGGCGGTGCAGCGCCTGCAGGGCCAGACCACGCCGCTGCGCGAGATCGCCAGCTGGCCCGGCTTCGACCGCGACCGCGCCGAGCGCCTGCTCAACGCGCTGTACCTGCAGTCGGCGCTGATCGTCACGCGCTCGCACCCCGGGGCTCTCAGCGGCATCTAGGCGGTATCCAGGCTGCATCCCGCCTTCGGCCGGGCATGCAGCAGGCGCCGCAGAATGCGCGGCATGGACAGCACCTCTCCACCGCCAAGCCCTGGCGCCCTGGCCCGCGCCGACTTCACGCTCCAAGGCCCCGGCTTCAGCCTGCAGCTGCAAGCCACCGTGCCGGCCGGCCCGGCGCGGCAGGCCGATCTGCTGCCGCTGGCGCGCGCGCTGGCCGACACCGTGGTGGCGCAAACGCGTGCAGGCGTGGAAGCCGCCGGCCAGACCATCAGCTGCCGCGCCGGCTGCGGCGCCTGCTGCCGCAGCCTGGTGGCCATCTCCGAGGTGGAAGCGCGGCAGCTGCACGCGCACATCCACGCGCTGCCCGAGCCGCGCCGCCGCACGCTGCTGGCGCGTTTCGACGCCGCGCTGGCCGCACTGCAGGCCGCCGGCGTGCTGCCCGCACTGCAGCAGTGGGCTGGCTGGAGCACCGCCGAATACCGCCGCCAGCTCACCGCCTACTTCGCCGCCGGCGTGCCCTGCCCGCTGCTGGAAGACGAGTCTTGCGGCCTCTATGCCGAGCGGCCCATCACCTGCCGCGAATTCCTGGTCACTTCACCGGCCCGGCATTGCGGTGAACTGGGCTCGCCGCAGGTGCAGCGTGTGGCGCTGCCGGTGCAGATGTTCAATGCGGTGGCACGCTGGCACCCGCGCGCGGCCGAAGAAACCGGCGAGGTGCAGGAACGCTGGCTGCCGCTGGTGCTGGCACTGGCCTGGGCTGCTGAACACCCCGATGACAGCATCGCCAGCCCGGGCCCCGAACTCTTGCGCGATCTGCTCGGCGCGATCAACGCTTGAAGCAGCAGGGCGGCGCCGCGCGTCAGCGCTTCAGCGCGCGCCCAGCACTTCCCAGCGCTCCAGCGCCTGCAGCAGCTCGGTCTCCAGGGCCTCGTGCCGCGCCTGCAGCACGGGCACGCGCTGCGGCTCTTTCGTGTAGACCTCGGTGCCGGCCAGCTCGGTGGCAATGGCGGCCTGCTCGGCTTCCAGCGCCTCGATGCGCGCCGGCAGGCCGTCGAGCTCACGCTGCTCCTTGTAGCTGAGCTTGGTCTTGGCCGGCTCGCTGCGCGTGGCAGCGGCCGGGGCCGCCGGCTTGGCGGCCGGCGCGGCCAGCGGCGCCGCCGCGGGCTGCAGCCCGGCCACGCGGCCGCGCGCACGCTGCTGTTTCCAGTCTTCGTAGCCGCCTTCGTACTCGCGCCAGAAGCCGGTGCGGCCGCCAAAGGCCGGGTCGCCTTCCCAGGCGATGGTGCTGGTGACGACGTTGTCGAGAAAACGCCGGTCGTGGCTGACGAGGAAGACCGTGCCCGCGTACTGCTGCAGCAGCTCTTCCAGCAGCTCCAGCGTGTCGATGTCGAGGTCGTTGGTGGGCTCGTCCAGCACCAGCACGTTGGCCGGCAGCGCAAACAGCCGCGCCAGCAGCACGCGGTTGCGCTCGCCGCCGCTGAGCGTGCGCACCGGCGAGTTCGCGCGCTCGGGGCTGAAGAGGAAATCGGTGAGGTAGCTCATCACGTGTTTGCGTGAGGTGCCGGTTTCGATCCACTCGCTGCCGGGGCTGATGGTGTCCACCAGCGTGGCGTCCAGGTCGAGCCCGGCGCGCATCTGGTCGAAGTAGGCCACCTGCAGCTTGGTGCCCTGGCGCACGTTGCCGCGCGTGGGCTGCAGCTCACCGAGGATGAGCTTCAGCAGCGTGGTCTTGCCCACGCCGTTGGGGCCGATGAGGCCGACCTTGTCGCCGCGCAGGATGGTGCCGCTGAAGTCGTCGATGAGCACACGCTCGCCGTACTGCATGCCGACGTTTTTCAGCTCGGCCACGATCTTGCCCGGCGGCAGGCCGGCGTCCAGCTCCAGCTTCACGCGGCCGAGCTGTTCACGCCGCTGCGCACGCATCTCGCGCAGCTTCACCAGGCGCTGCACACGCCCCACGCTGCGTGTGCGGCGGGCTTCCACGCCTTTGCGCACCCACACCTCTTCCTGTGCCAGCAGCTTGTCGGCGCGGGCGCGTTCCAGCGCCTCGTCTTCGAGTTCACGCGCCTTGGTCTTCTCGAAGGCCGCGAAGCTGCCCGGGTAGCTGCGCAGGATGCCGCGGTCGAGCTCGACGATGCGCGTGGACACGGCGTCGATGAAGGCACGGTCGTGCGACACCAGCACCAGCGCGCCGGCGCGTTCGTTCAGCAGCGTCTGCAGCCACTCGATGGCGTCGATGTCGAGGTGGTTGGTGGGCTCGTCCAGCAGCAGCAGGTCGGGCGCGGCCACCAGGGCCTGGGCCAGGGCCACACGCTTCTTGGTGCCGCCGCTGAGCGCGTCCACGCGCAGGCTGCCGTCCAGGCGCAGGCGCTGCAGCGCTTCGTCGACACGCTGCTCCCAGGTCCAGCCGGCCAGGTGCTCCAGCCGCGTCATCAGGTCGTCCAGGTCGTCGGCGGGGTCGTGCCGCTCGAAGCGTTCGCGCAGCGCGCGCGCTTCGGCCACGCCCACGCTCACGGCATCGAAGACGCTGATGCCGGGTTCGAACAGCGGCTCTTGCGCCACGTAGACACGGCGCAGGCCGGTCTGCAGCTGCAGCGTGCCTTCGTCGGGCTTGTCGAGCCCGGCCAGGATCTTCAGCAGGCTGGACTTGCCAGCGCCGTTGCGGCCGATGAGCGCGACGCGCTCGCCGGCTTCGAGGGAAAGGGCGGTGCCATCGAGCAAGGGCACATGGCCGAAAGCGAGGTGGGCGTTGGAGAGGGTGAGCAGGGCCATGCACGGATTGTCAGGGCCCGGCGCGATCACCCTGCCCGGGGCGCGCGCGGGGCAGGTTCAGTGGGCGGGCTGCTGCACCACGCGCGAGGCGGCGCGACGCCAAACGTCGCCGCCGTAGGCGCGCTGCTGCTCGCGGCAGCTGTCCACGAGCTTGGCGCTGTGGTCGTCGTCGGCGGCGATGGCGGCGGCCACGATGCGCGCCCAGGCTTGCAAAGGCACAGCACCCAGATTGCGCGCGCCGCTGGCCGCCCAGGCCGCGGCGAAGCCGCGCCAGTAGGCCTGCACGGCGGGCAGCGGCTCGTCCAGCACGGGCAGCAGCACGCGCAGGGCGTGTGCGCTGGTCAGCAGGTGCAGCACGGTGAAGTTGCCGCTGGCGGCGTAGAGCTCGGCGGCGCCACGGGCCAGGCGTTCGAGCGTGTGATCGTCGACGCGCAGCTGCGCCGCGGCGTCACCGAAGCCCGGCCAGGCCGCCACCACGGCCACGCGGTCGGCGATCAGCCGGCCGGCAATGGGCAGCGGCGGCAAGGGCAGCCGGCGCAGCACCGTGGCGGGGTCGACCTCGGTGGCGTGGTGCGGCGCGGCGGGCGGGGGGTCCAGCGCCTGCCAGACCGCCGCCCAGTGCGCCAGCGCGTCGGCCAGCTCTTGCCGGTGCGCGGCCTGCGTGGCGTAGGCGGTGCGAATCAGGCCGTGGAAGGCCGCGCCGGCGCAGCCTTCCATCAGGCGCGGCAGCACGGCTTCGAGCACGTCGCCCGCGCCTTCTTGCGAGAGCCACTGCGTGAAGAGATCGCGGTACATCGGCCAGGCCTCGCGGCGGCCGAGGTGGGCGGCCCAGGCATCGCCGGCAGGCCAGGCTTGTGCGGGCGGTGCGGGCTGCAGCCGCGTGGCGTAGGTCTCGGCCCAACAGTTCAGCCGTGCCGGCGCGGCGCCCAGCCGGTGCAGCGCGAAGGCCGCCATGGGCAGGTGGTTGCTGAGACGGTCGCCGAACTCGGCGTGGTGGCCGGCGCTGGCGTCCAGCCAGGCCATCAGGGTGGGGTCGTGGGCGGTGCTCGGTGTGGGCATGGCAACAGAGGCAGAAGGGCTCAGCGCAGCGCGGCTTCCAGCGCGTCGATGTACATCGCCGGCACGTCGAAGCCGGTTTGGTCGGTGATCTCGGCAAAACACGTCGGGCTGGTGACGTTGATCTCTGTGAGGTGGCTGCCGATGATGTCCAGCCCCACCAGCAGCAGGCCGCGCGCCACCAGGATGGGCCCCAGCGTTTCGGCGATCTCGCGGTCGCGTTCACTCAGCGGCTGCGCCACGCCCTTGCCACCGGCGGCGAGGTTGCCGCGGATCTCTGAACCCTGCGGGATGCGCGCCAGGCAGTAGGGCACAGGCTTGCCACCGATGACCAGCACACGCTTGTCGCCGTGCACGATCTCGGGCAGGTATTTCTGCACCATCAGCGTGGTGGCGCCGCCCTGGTTCAACGTCTCGGTGATGCTGCCCAGGTTCAAGCCGTCGGGGCCGACGCGGAAGATGCCCATGCCGCCCATGCCGTCGAGCGGCTTGAGGATGATGTCGCCGTGCTCGGCGTGGAAACGTTTCACGTCGGCTTCGTCGCGCGTCACCAGCGTGGGGCCGATGAACTGCGGAAATTCGAGGATCGCGAGCTTCTCGGGGTGTTCGCGCAGCGCGCTGGGCTTGTTGAAGACACGCGCACCTTCACGCTCGGCCTGGCTCAGCAGGTGGGTGGCGTAGAAGTACTCGGGGTCGAAGGGCGGGTCTTTGCGCATCAGCACCGCGTCGACATCGCGCAGGGGCTGCGGGCGTTCATCCGGCGCTTGCTGGGCGGCTTCGAACCAATCGCCCGAATGCCCGTTGCCGGGGCGGCCGGTGAGGGTGATGTCGCGCACGAAACCGGTGACGGGTTCACCGCGCTGCCAGCGCAGGTCTTTGGGCTCGCAGGCCATCAGCGTGTGGCCGCGGCGCGCGGCTTCGCGCATCATCGCGAAGGTCGAGTCCTTGTGGGTCTTGAAGGTCTCGAGCGGGTCGGCAACGAAGAGCAGTTTCACGGGCAGGGCTCCGGCAGGCAAGGCGAACAGGCAAGTGACAGGGCAGGCAACAGGGCCCGAACTGTGGCACAGCGGCGCGGGGCCTGCCCCGGCCTCAGCCCGCTGCCCGCAGGCGCTGCACGGCCAGCGCCAGCACGCCCGCCACCACACCCCAGAAAGCCGCGCCCACACCCCACAGCGTGAGGCCGCTGGCGGTGACGAGAAAGGTGATCAACGCGGCCTCGCGCTGGGCTTCGTCCTTCATCGCCGTGGCCAGGCCGCCGCCGATGGTGCCCAGCAGCGCGAAGCCGGCCACGGCCAGCACCAGCTCTTTCGGGAAGGCCGCGATCAGCCCCACCACCGCGCCACCCAGCACGCCCACGGCGATGTAGATCACACCGGCAGCGGCGGC
Source organism: uncultured beta proteobacterium (assembly GCA_963788035.1). Lineage (GTDB taxonomy): Bacteria > Pseudomonadota > Gammaproteobacteria > Burkholderiales > Burkholderiaceae_C > Rubrivivax. The sequence continues at coordinate 61,999 of CAWBFC010000003.1, read as the reverse complement.
GGCCTTCCAGCGCTGGGCCGGGTTTTCGTGCGCCTCGCGCCCCATGCAGATGGCGGCGGTGATGGCGGCGAGGTTCAGTGCATAGCCGCCGAAGGGCGCCAGCAGCAACGTGGCCAGGCCCGTGGTGGCGATGACCGGCGACACCGGCACCGCGAACCCGGCCGCGCGCTGCGCTGCCACGCCGGGCAGGTTCTGCGAGGCCATGGTGACGATGAACAGCGGCAGCGCGATGCCGATGGTGGCCGCCACGCTGAACTGCGGCGCGGTGAACACGGGCACGGCCCAGGCCTGCGCCCAATCGATGCCGCCCAGGTGCAGCTGGCCCTGCAACGCGGCCACCACCCCACCCACGGCCAGCACACCCGGCACGGCGTAACGCGGCCACAGACGCCGGCCCAGCAGGTAGGCCGCGAACATCAGCAGCACCAGCGTGAACTGCGTGCGCAGCGCCGCAAAGGCATCGAAGGCAAACCGCGCCAGCACCCCGGCCAGCAGCGCCGCGGCCAGGGCCTGGGGAATGCGGTCCATCACGCGTGCGAACCAGCCCGTGGCGCCGGCCAGCGTGATGAGCACCGCGCACACCATGAAGGCGCCCACGGCCTGCGCCATCGGCACGCCGGTGCCGGCGGTGACGAGCAGCGCCGCGCCGGGCGTGCTCCAGGCCGTCAGCACGGGCATGCGGTAGTGCCAGCTCAGGCCCAGGCTGGTGAGGCCCATGCCCAGGCCCAGGGCCCAGATCCACGAGGTGGCCTGCGCCGGCGTGGCGCCAAAGGCCGCGGCCGCCTGAAAAATGATGACCACCGAACTCGTGAAGCCCACGAGCACGGCCACAAAACCAGCCACCAGGGCCGACAGCGGCAAAGACAGACGCAAACCCGGCCCCTTCATCCCGACAGGGGCCGAGCATAGACGCCGGGCCTGTGCCGGCCCGGCTGCCGCGCGGTCAGCGCGGCGCTTCGCTCACACGCCGGCCCAGCGACACCGCATAGGGCGCCGCCCGCGCGCGCAGCACCGGGTCGCTGGAGGCCTCCAGCCCCTTGGGCAGGGCCGTCGGGTTGAAGGTGATGCCTTCGCAGGCGCCGCCCGCGCTGGCTTCAACCTGCGTCACGAAGAGTTGGCCCACGGGCACCAGGCGGCGGCTTTCGGGCCACACCTGCGTCGGGTCGTCCACCGGGTCGCCGGCTTCGGCGATCTGGAACTTCAGGTCGAAGACCACCGGGCCGCCGGCCACGCGGCGGCGCAGCTCGTCGGCCAGAAAGTCGTCGGGCATCGCCTTGAGTTGTTCGTCGCTGAGGCCCAGCGTGCCGGCCACGGGCTCGAACTGCCAGCGCACGGTGGTCTTCTCGCCCTTGGCGTTGGTGGCGATGAAGGCGTTGGTGCTCCAGTAATTCACGGCGCCGTAACTCGCCGGCACCGGGGCCTTGGCGAGGTAGGCGGCCTGGCGCAGCGTTTCGGGGTTCGCTTCGTTGAAAGCCTTGAGCTTGGCCGGGTCGGGCTTGCCGGTGGCAGGGTCGGGCGTGCGCACCTGCAGGAAGGGCGCGAACTGCTCGGGCTTGGCGACGAAGAACACCGGCGCCGAGACGTTGGCGCTTTGCCAGAGTTCACCACCAGCACCCGTGAATTGGAAGGCCAGGCCCCGCACCGAGCGGCCCTTGTCGCTGGCCTTGGGGCTGCCGCCGCCGATGGAAAAGCGCAGGATGGCCGGCACCTTGTCGCCGTTGAACACGCTGGCGCTGCTGAGGCTGCGGCCCACGGTGTTGCCGACGAAGTGGCCGGCCGCACACAAGCCCTTGGCGCCGCTGCGGCGGGCACCGGCGTTTTTGCCGAACAGGCCTTCGAGCGCGTTGACCTGGTCCAGAGGCAGGCTCTGCGCAGCGGCGGGGGCGTTCAACGCGAAGGAGCAGACGGCGGCGACAGCGGCTGCGGTGAGGGTGAAAAACTTCATGGCGGGGCAGTCCTTCTCAACGAGGGGGTGCGACAACAGATGAAAACGGGGCGGCGGGCGGCCTACACCGCCTGCAGCCCCGTTCTGTCGGCGCGCCCAGCGCCGCATTACAGCCTTGCCCTCAAATCATGAAGGACACCACCACGCCGCACGCCGGCAGCGGGAAGGCGCACCAGGCAGAAGCCGAAGCTCGCCCAACGACAGGCCTGAACGGCTGGGATGGCCGGCCCGGCACCGCACAGGCTGCTTCGTACAATTCTGCAGATGGTTCCCGATCACCAGTTCGTCCTCACCCTCGCCTGCCGTGACACCAAGGGCATCGTGCATGCCGTCTCGGGCCTGCTCTACCAGGCCGGCTGCAACATCATCGATTCGCAGCAGTTCGGTGATCTGGAAGGTGAACACGCCACCGGCCTGTTTTTCATGCGCGTGCACTTCCAGGCGCCGCCGCAGCTGGCCAGTGCCGACACCCTGGGCACGCTGTTCGAACACACGCGGCAGCAGTTCGGCATGCAGGTGCATTTCCACGCGCTGGGGGTGCGGCCGCGGCTGCTGCTGATGGTGAGCCAGCACGGCCATTGCCTGAACGACCTGCTGTTCCGCTGGAAGAGCGGCAGCCTGGGCGTCGACATCCCGGCCATCGTGAGCAACCACGAAACCTACCGCGGCCTGGCCGAGAGCTACGGCATCCCTTTCCACCACTTGCCCCTCGCAGGTGGCAGCAGCGCCGAGGTCAAGCGCGCGCAAGAGCTGCAGGTGGAAGCGCTGGTGGCACGCGAGCGCATCGACCTCGTGGTGCTGGCGCGCTACATGCAGATCCTGAGCGAGCCCTTCTGCCACGCGCTGGCCGGCCGCGCCATCAACATCCACCACAGCTTCCTGCCCAGCTTCAAGGGCGGGCGCCCCTACCACCAGGCCCACGCCCGCGGCGTGAAGCTCATCGGCGCCACCGCCCACTACGTGACTGCCGATCTCGACGAGGGCCCCATCATCGAGCAGGACGTGCAGCGCGTGGACCACACGCTCTCCGCCGAAGACTTCACCGCCGTGGGCCGCGACATCGAATGCATGGTGCTGGCCCGCGCGGTGCGCTGGCACGTGGAACACCGCGTGCTGGTCAACGGCCACAAGTGCGTGGTCTTCCGCTGAACGCCGCGCCTGCGCCCCGATGAAACGCCCCGCCCCGCCGCCCACGCCCGCCGAAAGCCCCGACGAAGCCGAAGCGCGCTTCTACGAGGCCCTGCGCCAGGGCGACCTGGCCGCGCTGATGGCGCTGTGGGCCGATGAAGACGAGATTGCCTGCGTGCACCCCGGCGGCGGCCGCGTGCTCGGGGCCGCGGCCATCCGCGCCAGCTTCGAGGGCATCTTCGCCAACGGCGGCATCCCGGTGCAGACCGAGCAGGCGCACCGCTTGCATCAAGAGAACTTCGCCCTGCACCACCTGGTGGAACGCATCGAGGTGCCGGGTGAGCAAGGCGCGCAGACCGGCTGGGTGCTGGCCACCAACGTGTACGTGAAGACGGCGCTGGGCTGGCGCATCGCCGCCCACCACGCCAGCCCGGGCCTGCCGTCCGAACTGGCCGCGCTGGCCGGCCTGGGCGCCGACGGCGACACGCCGGCCACGCTGCACTAGCGGCGGGGCAGTCTCACGATGCAGGGCTACCGCAGCCCGGCCTGGCTGCCGGGTGGCAACCTCCAGACCATCTGGGCGGCCAAGCTCGCGCGCCGCCACCTCGGGCCGCCGCCGCAGTTCACGCGTGAACGCTGGGCCACGCCCGATGGCGACTTCATCGACGTCGACCACCTGCAGCGCGCGCCCGACGCACCGCCGCCCCAGCAGCACCTGGTGCTCTTCCATGGCCTGGAGGGCAGCAGCGCCAGCCAGTACGCGCAGGCCTTCGCCACCGTGGCGCGCGCGCGCGGCTGGGCCTACAGCGTGCCGCACTTCCGCGGCTGCTCGGGCGAGCTGAACCTGGCGCCGCGGGCCTACCACTCGGGCGATTTCGAAGAGATCGGCTTCATGCTGCGGCGCCTGCGCGCGAGCAGCACCGCGCCGCTGCTGGCGGTGGGCATCTCGCTGGGCGGCAACGCACTGCTGCGCTGGGCGCAAGAGGCCGGCGACAGCGCCGCGGCTACCACCGCGGCGGTGGCCTCGGTGAGTTCGCCCATCGACCTGGCCGCCGCCGGCCACGCCATCGACCGCGGCTTCAACTGGCTCGTCTACTCGCGCATGTTCCTCGCGACGATGAAGCCGCGTGCGCTGGCCAAGTGGCAGCAGCACCCGGGGCTGTTCGACCGCGAGAAGCTGGCCCGGGCGCGCACGCTTTACGAGTTCGACAACGTCTTCACCGCACCGCTGCACGGCTTTGCCGACACGCCCGACTACTGGCGCCGCGCCTCGGCCCAGCCGCAGCTGGCGCGCATCCGCATCCCGGCGCTGGTGCTCAACGCGCGCAACGACCCCTTCGTGCCCGGCAGCAGCCTGCCCGCGCCGGCACAAGTGGGCCGGCACGTCACACTGTGGCAGCCGGCGCATGGCGGGCACGTCGGCTTCCCGCACGGCACGCCACCGGGCCGCGTGCTGGCCATGCCGCAGGCGGTGAGCGCCTGGCTGGCCGGCGAGCGCTGAAACACGGCGAGAAGAAGCGCAAGATCGCCCCATGGACCCCATCGTCGAAGCCGCGATGCGCAAGTGGCCCAAGGTGCCGCACTGCCACGGCTGGCTGGCGCTGGACGCGCGCGGCAACTGGTACATGCGCGACGAACGCACGCAGCACGCCGGCCCCTTCCCACTGAGCAAGGGCAGCCGCATCGAGCACGAGAAGCTGCGCCAGTTCATCGAGCGCAACTACGCCGCCGACGAAGCCGGCGCCTGGTACTTCCAGAACGGCCCGCAGCGCGTGTATGTCGATCTGGAAGCCGCGCCCTGGGTGTGGCGCGTCACCGAAACAACAGGCGATGCGCCGGGCTGGCCCGTCACCAGCCACACCGGCCTGGCCACCGAGGTGATGAACTCCTGGCTGGATGAATCCGGCCGGCTCTTCCTGCACACGCCGCTGGGCCTGGGCCTGGTGCACACGCAGGACATGGAGTTCGCCGCGCGCGCCGTGGAAGCCGAGGCCTGGGTGCCGCAGCCCATGCCCTTTGCGCAGATGGCCGCGCATTTCGGCCACGTGCTGCAACCGCGACCCTGAAAACAAGAAGGCCACCTTGCGGTGGCCTTCGGAGGCAAGCGCCGAGGCGCGGGCTGTCAGTTCGGGGCGCTGGCTGCGGCAGAAGCAGCGGCTGCCGGCGCGGCCGGCTCGGCGAGCTTGCCGCCGCCCTGGTTGGCCATGTAGACCACGGCGCGGCCGATCTCGAAATCGGAGTACTCGCCGCCGCCCTGTGCGCCCATGGCGCCCTTGCCCTTGAGCGCCGAGTTCAACAAGGCTTCATAGCCGGTGCCGATGCGCGGGCCCCACGCTGCCGCGTCACCCAGCTTGGGCGCGCCGGCGGCGCCGGCGTTGTGGCAGGCGGCGCACTGCCCGTTGTAGACCGCGTCGCCCGTGCGCAGCACGGCCGGGGCGGAGGCGTCCTTGATCTCCACCGTGCCCACGGGCTGCAGGCGCTGGGCCACGGCTTCAGCGCCCAGGCCGTCGCTGCCGGCACTGGGCTTGGCACCGAAATCGACATAGTTCACCAGCAGGATGATGCCGATGATGGGAATGATGAACGAGGCCAGCACCGCCACCACCAGCTGCTTGGGCGTCTTGATCGGCCCTTCGTGGTTCTCGGCGTGGGCGCTCTCGTGCTCTTTGTCGTGGCCCTGGTCGTGCATCTGGCTCATGAAATCCTCGGGTTCCGGTGCTGCAGAAACGGCTTCGCCCTGGCGGGCAAAAACCCGTCGATTATAGGGGGCCCGCCCCCGGGTTCGGGCAGCGCCGGGCGCCGCCGCCCCGGTGCGGCCACCCCGGGCGCTAGAATGCTCGGCTGTCCACGAGCGACCGTGGTGAAGTGGATATCATGCGGCCCTCCGAAGGCCACGTCGCAGGTTCGATTCCTGCCGGTCGCACCAGCCTCCCCGGCTGGCTCTGGCGCATCGCGCCCGCGCCCCACGCCAGACATCACCACCCAGCCGCTGCCGTTCGCGCTGGCTGCCATCGCAGTCCCTGTGCGCTGGGATGCGCCCCGGGCCGCTCTGCCCACCTGCCCGCGACGCCCGAACCCGTCGAACCTCACGTCCCTGGCGCCGCCGCGCTGGCCACGCCGAGGCTCCCTGTTCGCCTCTGGCCCCGCCATCAATCTAACGATTGCTAGAATAAGCAATCATGGATAATCTTCCACGCGAGAGCGACCTCCACGAAGCGCTCGCCCCCACCCAGGAGACACCCATGCACTTCAGCTTGATGGCGCCTGCTCTGCCGATGTCCGTGGTGGGCTCCATGCCGATGGCCCCCCGGGCACAGCCCGCCAAGACGCGGGCCTGCCGCTGACGGGTCCGAAGCCATGCGCTTCGCGCGCCATGCGCCCGCCATGGGCCTGGGGGCCACCGCTGGCGTGCATGTGCTCGTGCTCGCCCTGGCCTTGGCCGGCCGGCCGCCGGCGGCACCGGTGGCACTGGCAGCAAAAAGCCCAGCCAGCGAGCCGCCGGTGCTCTGGCTCAGCATCACCCCGCCGCCGCCCAGCAGCGCAAGGCCCCCGCCGGCCCGGCGCCCTGCCGAACCGCCGGCACCGGCCGTGCAGCCCACCGAGGGCTGGGTCGCGCAGCAGCCGCGCGAGCTGCCCCCTGGTGCGCTGCCCGCGTCGCGTGCCGCACCGCCCGCACCCACGCCCGAGGAGTGGGCCTTCGCCAGCCGCTACACGCTGAAAAACAGCAAGGCCTACCGCCACACCTGGGGCCAGCAAGTGCGCAGCATGATGGGCACCGCGGTCGAGGGCCCCGACCAGGGCGCCGTGCGTTTCCGCGTGGAGATCGCACCCGACGGCCGCCTGGCGCGGCTGGACACCCTGTGGACCACCTCGCCCGCGGCCGAGCGCCGGGCCCGCCAGGCCATCGAAGCCATGCCCGCCGGCAGGGCCACCCCCACCGGCCAGCCGCTGATCTTCGAACGGACCCTCGTGTTCTCGGCCTTCGCGAACGACGACCCGCCGCTGTACAAGGACGACTGCAAACCCGACCCGCCGTCGTTCAGCAACCGTTTCGCCTGGGATGGCCGCTCGCCGCGCCCGACCTTCAAGCCCGGGCCCGAGCCCCCGGCCGAGGCCCCGGACCCCCAGGCCCTGGCCGACTGCCTGAAGCAATTGCCCAAGGACTCGATCGACGCCGAGCAGGCGCACGACCGGCGGCTGCTGGAGCAGTGGGCCTCGCCGCGGCTGGGCCGTTGAGCACTGGCCGTTGCGCGCGGCAGGGCGCAACGGCACATCAACGGCACCCCCAAGGCACATCAATTGCGCCTCAGCGCCACCCCGCGATCGTGACGCCCAGCCCGATCTTGTTCTGGCGCAGGTTGTAGTCCACCAGGCTCTCGCCATAGCCCGTGAACCACTGCAGATGTCCGTGCAGGGCGCCGCTGAGCGGGAACACCCACTCCAGCTGCATCGAGCCTCGCGAACGCCCACCGCCGCGCAAAGAGTGGCGCAGCTGCAGGTTCAGCGCCTGCTCACCCCAATAACGGCCCAGCAGCAGCTCGGCGCGGCCGATGTGGTCTTCGATGTCGGGGTTGTCGTCGGCACCGGCCTTCTCGCGCAGCCGCAGCCAGGGCCGAAGCTCCACCACCCAGTTGTCGCGCTCGAAGGCCAGGGTGCCGATGACGCGGTTCCAGCTTCGCGACAGCGGCAGCGAACGCCCGTTGCTCTGGTGGTTCAGCGCCAGCGTGGCTGCACGCAGGTGCCAGCCCAGCAGGCGCTGGTCGAGCGGCCACACCAGCATCAGTTCGGGCTCGTAGTTCGTCTCGCGGAAGGGCCGCGAGATGGCGCCGTTGTAGACCTGCCAGCGTGAACTCTGGGTGTAGCCCCCCCAAAGGTTGACCGGGCTGCCCAGCAGCTCGCGGCCCAGCAGCGCCTTCAGGCTGAGCTGGTACTTGGCTTCCACGTCGCGCAAGGGCAGGGTCTCGGTGACGCTGCGCTCGGGCGCGGGTGAACTCGGGCGGGTGTTGACGTCGTCGCTCCAGGTCACCGGCAGCACGTAGACGGGTTTGTAGGGGCGCGGCGCGAAGAGCGGGCCGACGCTGGCCGCGGTGAGGTCCCAGCGGCGCTCCAGGCGCGATGGGGCCGCGGCGGGCACCGCCAGCGCCAGCTGCACCGCCGGCGCTGCGGGCGCGGTGACAGGCGCCGGGCGGCCGTGCAGGCGGTCGTAGCAGGCCAGGCGCACGGCGTCGTCGGCCAGTGCCGTGCACGCCACGGCCGGCAGCGGCGCTTGCGCCCAGGCGGGCGCCCAGGCCGGCGCCATGGCCAGCAACGCAGCGCCCACGCTCCAGGCCGCCAAGCCGGCCCGGCGCACGGGCCAGGCGCTGGGCGCAGCGGAGGGGCGGCGGGGCAGTTCGGCTGTCGGCATCGGCAGGCGTGAGGAAGGGTTGGCGGGGCGCAGGCGCAACAGGCGGCACCATGGGGGCATTCTGCCGGCCTCGGCACCGGGCGGGCCCCGGGGCAGGCGCCGTGCCCCTTGGCTGCTGGATGCGGGCGCTGTGACGATCTGTCACATTGCTGTCTACACTCACGCTGGCCCTGATGGCCTTGCTCCTCCAAAGACCATGCCTCAGCGTAAATCCCCTCTCTGCCGTGCCCCCCGCGCCCTGCGCGCGCCCCTGCCCGGCGCCCTGGGTGCCGCCTGCCTGGTGGCTGCGCTGGCGGGCGCCGCGCACGCCCAAACCGCGCCGGCCGCGCAGCAACCGGTGCAGGCCCAGAACACCGAGGGTTCGGCACCGCCGATGACGGTGCCGGCCACGCTGCCCGAGCTGCGCCTGCCCGATGTGCGCGAAATCAACATCGCCGTGCCGCGCCAGGTGCGCGCGGCGCAAGCCGTGCTGGGCATGGGCAAGCAGCGCCTGGCGCTGGTGCTGGGCCTGGGCAAGGTGGGCCACCGCTCGGTGGTCGACAGCGCCGCGCGCAACACGCTGGCGGTGTCGGCGGCACTGCGCAGCGGTGGTTTTGTCGTGATGACGCGTGAGGACCTCACCGCGGCCGACCTGCGCGCCACGCTGAAGGAGTTCCGTGAACGCCTGCAGCCCGGCAGCGTCGGCTTCATCTACGTCACGGGCCTGGGCGCCCAGGTCCAGGGCCGCAACCTGCTGCTGCCGCGCGACGCCGCGCTCGACGCCAGCATGCCGCCCGAGCGCCTGGCGCAACGCCTGAACGAGACCTCGGTGCCGCTGGACGAAGTGGCCGACGCCCTCATCGGCACGCCCGAGAGCCTGCGCCTGCTGGTGGTGGATGCCGCCTGGCAGCACCCCACGCTGGCGGCGCTGCCGCAGCAGGGCCTGGCGCAGCCCCGCCTGCCGCACGGCATGATGGCCATGCTGGGCGTGGCCCCCGGCCTGGTGCAGGAAGTGCCGGCCGTGGCCCCGCTGCCGCTGCCCGCGCCCACGGCGCCGGCCGAACTGGCGGCCACCCCTTTCGTGCGCACGCTCGTCAGCGCACTGCTCAAGCCGCGCATCAATGGCCCCGAGGTGCTGCGCAGCACGCGCCGTTCGATGGTCGACGCCACGCTCGGCCAGACCAGCCCGTGGGTAGGCGGCGATACCGACGACCGCGAAGAACTGGCCGAAGCCTCGCTGCTGGATGGCCTGATCCCGCGCACGCCGGAAGAAATCGCGCGTGAGGCGCTGCGCCAGGGCTCACGCGTGCTCACGCGCCCGGCCGCACGCGCCGCGGGCGAACAAACGGTGGCCGAGGTGCTGGCCCAGGGCAGCACCTCGGTGCCGGCCGCCGCCCCGCTGGTGGACGCGCCGCAGACCACCGCCACGCCCGACGCGCGGCCGCTGGGCAACGCCGCCAACGCCGGCAGCAGCCTGGCCAGCACGGTGGGCAGTGCCGTCAGCGCCCTGGGCACGGTGGCGGGCGTGGCCACCACCGTCGCCGGGGTCGCTGCCACGGCGCAGGTGGCCAAGGCTGCCGCCACCGTGAGCGCGGCCACCACGGCCGCCGGTGCCGTGGGCAGCGCCGCCAGCAGCCTGGGCAGCACGGCCATGGCCCTGGCGGCACGGGCGGGCAGCTCGTCCTCGGGCGGCAGCGCCGCCGCCAGCACCGTGGCCGCGGCCACCACGCCCAGCGCCGTGGCAGTGGTGGCACCCGCGGCAGCCGTGGCCGCTGTGCCTGCGGCGGCACCGGCGGCCACAGCGGCTGCGGCCACCGCGGCAGCACCCGCCGCCGCCGTCGGGGCCGCACCAGCGGCCGCCGCCGAAGCCACTGCAGCGGGCGCACAGGCGAGCGCCACCGCAGGCGCCACGACAGGTGCCACGACAGGTGCCACAACGGGCGCCACCGGCCCGGCGGGTGCGGCACCCGAAGCGGCCACCGCCGGTCCGGCCGCGGCCGTCGCCAACCAGGTGGTGGGCTCTGAAACCCCAGTGGCCGGCACCGACGCCGCCCGCCGCGCCGCACCGGCCGCCACCGCGGCGGCCGAAGCCGTGCAGCCCGCTTCAGGCCAAGGCGCCCGCCCGACCGAAGCCCCGAGCGCCCCCGCGGTGGCGGTGCCGCGCCGCAACCCCTTCGGCTACACCGAAGGCGACAGCTTCACCTACCAGGTGCTGGACACCTGGGCCGACGAGGTGGTGGGCGAGTACACCACCGCCATCGAGGAGGTGATGGGCAACGGCGCCCTGCGCGCCAACGGCCAGCAGCTGCAGATGGACCCGCAGGGCCGGCCCACGCGTCTGGCGCGGCCCGACGGCAGTTTCTCGATCTTCGAGCCGCACCAAGACCTGTGGTGGGCCGACCCGAAACGCGGCGACCGCCGTGTGGTGCGCTTCATCGAGAAGTTCCAGCGCGCCGACCAGAGCACCGGCCAGACCGAATGGCGCGGCGGCAGCCAGGTGGCGCGCGCCACCGAGATCGAAACGCCGGCCGGCAAGTTCGACGTGCTGCCCATCGAGAGCACCGGCACCTGGACGGAAACCCTGGCCAACGGCACGCGCAGCAACGGCCAGTGGACCCGCACCGTCTACTACTCGCCCAAGCTCAAGCACCCGGTGGCCATCGACGTGCGCGACGCCGACGCCATGGGCCGCCCGCTGCGCCGCGAGCGCATCCAGCTGATGCACGCGCAGCAGGCGCGCCCCACGCCTTGATGGCAGCCGCGGCGCGGCCCAACGCCCCGGCCGCGGCCCGCGTGGCCGCTGCGGTGATGGCGGCTGCAGCCGCCCTGCTCGGCGGCTGCGCCAGCAGCCCCGGCGGCCGCCCCAGCACCGACGGCCCCGAGGCCCGCCCGCCACCGGGCCTGGCCCAGGTGCCCGATGCCGTGCCGCGCGTGGAGCCCTTGCGCGTGGGCGGGCCCAACAAGCCCTACCGCATCAACGGCCGCGGCTACACGCCCATGACCGACGACCTGCCGCTGCAGGAAGAAGGCCTGGCCTCGTGGTACGGGCGCAAGTTCCATGGCCAGCGCACCTCCAACGGCGAGGTCTACGACATGTACGCGATGACGGCCGCGCACAAGACCATGCCTTTGCCGAGTTATGCGCGGGTGCGCAACCCGGCCAACGGCCGCGAGATCGTGGTGCGCATCAACGACCGCGGGCCCTTCGCCGACGGGCGTGTCATCGACCTCAGCTACACCGCCGCCCTCAAGCTGGGCGTGCTGGCGGGCGTGGCGCCAGTGCAGGTGCAGCGCATCACCTTCGACGAGATCCGCAGCGGCCGCTGGCAGCAGCCGCGCGACGAGACCATGGCTGCCGCCCCCGGCCGCAAGCCGCCGGCGGTGCTGGACGACGCCCTGCCCGGCGACCGCGCGCCCGCAGGCTTCTGGCTGCAGGTGGGCGCCTTCCGCCAGCTCGAAGGCGCGCAGCAACTGCAGCGCCAGCTGCTGGCCACGCCGCAGGCGGGCGTCGACAGCATCGCGGTGATCGAAGAAAGCGGCCTCTTCCGCGTGCAGGCCGGCCCCTTTGCCACGCGCGCCGATGCACAGCAGGCGGCCGAGCGCGTGCGCCGCCACACCGGCCGCAGCCCGCTGCTGGTGGACCGCAGCGCGCCCTGAGCGGCCGCCACGCGCGCCGGGCCCGCACCCGGGGGCCCTAGATCGGTAGTGGCGCCAGCTTGCCCGGCACCTGCTTTGCCCCGATGCTCGCCCGCTGCCCGCCCGGCCCCGCCGGGCGGCTTCGCCACCCCGGAGATTCCATGAGCCTGCCCCCCGCCAACGCCACGCCCGCGGCCCCCATCACTTTCATCGTGCAGGGCCAGGCGGCGCCCGGGGGCGTGCAGCCGGGCGGTGGCACGCGCAGCGCCGGGGGCAGCGCTGTCCGCACCCTGCCCGGCACCGTGAAGGCCGCCGTGCGCCTGGGCGCGCTGCGTGGCACGGCGCAGCCGCACACGCTGGTGGCGGTGCCGGGTGAAGACGTGGTGGCGCTGCACATCGCCGGCGGCCCGGTGCTGCTGCTGCACCCGGAAAACGCGCGTGATCTGCTGCTGGCCCAGGCCGGTGCCGCCACCACCCGCGGCGGCCGCGCCCTCAGCGCGGCGCAGGCCGCGGGGGCGGGTGTGCCGGTGTCGGCCACGCTGCGCTGGCAAGGGCTGGAGGCCGGCACGCCCACGCGCGGCCTGCTGGGCGACGTGGTGCTGGCGGCCTTCGAGGTGCTGACCGGCCTGGTGAAAGACGAGGTGGCCGACTTCGCCGCCAGCCAGGTGGTGGCCAAGGTCGACGGCCAGGTGCAGGCGGGCGTCTACGCACTCTCGCCCGAGAGCCTGCCGCCGCTGAAGGGCAGCGGCCGGCGCGTGGCGCTGCTGCCGGCCAGCACCGAGCCGGTGCTGGTGCTGATCCACGGCACCTTCGTCGAGACCACCAGCACCTTCGGCAAACTCTGGGCGCAGCACCCGCAGCGTGTGCGCCAGCTCTTCCAGCACTACGGCGGCCGCGTCTACGCGCTGGAGCACGAGACGCTGGGCAAGAGCCCCATAGCCAACGCGCTCGAGCTCGTGAAGGCCCTGCCGCGCGGCACGCGCCTGCACCTGCTGACGCATTCGCGCGGCGGGCTGGTGGCCGAGGTGCTGGCGCGTTTGGCGCACCAGCGCAGCGTGGGCGCGGCCGACGACGCGTTTTTTGCCGGCCCGGCCTACGCCGCGCAGCGCGCCACGCTGCGCCAGCTGGCCGACGAGATGGCCGCACGCGACGTGACGGTGGAGCGTGTGGTGCGCGTGGCCTGCCCGGCGCGCGGCACGCTGCTGGCCAGCAAGCGGCTCGACGCCTACCTTTCGGTCTTCAAGTGGGCGCTGGAAGCCACCGGCCTGCCGCTGCTGCCGGCGGTGATGGATTTCCTGGGCGAAGTGGCGCGCCGCCGCGCCGACCCCGCGCTGCTGCCCGGCATGGCGGCCATGATCGCCGGCACGCCGCTGCTGGAGTGGCTGAACGCTGCGCCGGCGCCCATCAAGGGCGAGTTGCGCGTGGTGGCCGGTGATCTGGAAGGCGACAGCCTCTCCAGCTGGCTCAAGACCCTGGTGACCGACGCCTACTACTGGACCGACCACGACATCGTCGTGCAGACGAGTTCGATGTACGCCGGCGCAGCGCGTGCGGGTGGCGCGAGCTTTCTGCTCGACCAGGGCGGCAAGACCACGCACTTCGCCTACTTCGTCAACGCGCGCACCGTCGAGGCGTTGGTGGATGCGCTGGTGCAGAAGCCGCTGCCGGCAGGCTTTGCGCCCATAGGCCCGCTGTCTTGGGCTGGGCGCTCGGCCGACGGGCTGCGCGGTGCCACCGAAAGCGCCGGGGCCCAGCCCGACAAGCCGGCGGTGTTCATGCTGCCCGGCATCCTGGGCAGCAACCTCGCGGTGGACGGCCGCCGCATCTGGCTGGGCCTGGGCCTGGTGGGCGGGCTGGGACAGCTTGAATACCAGACTGGCAGCGATGAACGTGTGCAGCCCGATGGCGCCATCTCGCTGGTCTACGACAAACTCATGCGCCACCTGCGCGGCACGCACGAGGTGATCGAGTTCGCCTTCGACTGGCGCGTGCCCATCGAGCAGGAAGCACAGCGCCTGGCCGCCGCCGTGACGGCGGCGCTGGACGCACGCGCGGCCAGCGGCACGGCGGTGCAGATCCTCGCGCACTCGATGGGCGGCGTGCTGGCACGCTGCATGGCCCTGGAGGCGCCGGCCGTCTGGCAGCGGCTGATGGCGCACCCGCAGGCGCGGCTGCTGATGCTGGGCACGCCCAACGGCGGCTCGTGGGCGCCGATGCAGGTGCTCAGCGGCGACGACACCTTCGGCAACGCGCTGGCGGCCTTCGGCTCACCGCTGGCCGACCGTGCGGCGCGCCGCATCATGGCCGGCATGCCGGGTTTCCTGCAGCTGCAGGCCGGCCTGCTCGACCCGGCCCTGGGCCTGGACCAAGCGGCCACCTGGGCCCGCCTGGGCGACGACGACTACACGCGCATGCAGCAGGCCAACTGGTGGCACCGCCATGCCGGCGAAGAGATGCAGGCCGCCTACCACTGGGGCGTGCCGCCGCAGGCCGTGCTGGACGCCGCCAAGGCCCTGCGCCAGCGCCTGGACGCACAGCGCGAGCAAGACCTGCCGCAATGGGCGCACAAGCTGGCGCTGGTGGTGGGCCACGCGCCGGCCACGCCAGTGGGCTTTGAAGTCGGCGCGCAGGGCTTCGTCTACCTCGATGCGAACGACGGCGACGGTCGCGTGCCCTTGAGCTCGGCCCTGTTGCCCGGCGTGGCCACCTGGCAGCTCGGCTGCGACCACGGCAGCCTGCCCAGCGAAACCGCGGCCTTCGCGGCTTATGTGGAGCTGCTGAACACCGGCAAGACCGCGGCGCTGCCGCCGTTGCTGGACAGCGCCACGCGCGGCACGCGCAACGCGGCGGTGCGCAGCCGGCCTTCGCGCCAGCGCCGCAGCGCGCGGCCCGCAGCGCTGCAGGACGCGGTGTTCCGCAGCGCCGGCGGCAAGGTGGAGGCCGGCACCACGCCGGCCAGCGACGCCGGCACGCTGCAACTGCGCGTGCTCAACGGCAACCTCAGCTTCATCGGCGAGCCGCTGCTCATCGGCCACTACACCGCCAGCGAGCTGACCGGCACCGAAGACGTGGTCGACCGCATGCTCGGCGGCGCGCTGCAGCACGCGCTGGCTGCGGGGCTCTACCCCTCGGTGGTGGGCACGCACCAGGTCTTCGTGAACACGCGCCGCGACCCCGGCAACCCCTGGCGCGAGCCGCGCCCGCACGGCGTGCTGGTGGTGGGCCTGGGCGAAGAAGGCGAGCTGCGCGAGGCCGAGCTCAGCACCAGCGTGCGCCAGGGCGTGCTGGCCTGGGCGCAGCGCCAGGCCGAACGCGCGGGCAGCGGCGCAGGCGCCACGGCCAAGCCCACGCTGGCCGCCACGCTGCTGGGCAGCGGCGGCCTGGGCATCAGCCCGGCGGCCGCGGCGCGCGCCATCGCCCGCGGCGTGGCCGAAGCCAACCAGCGCGCCACCGCCTCGGGCTGGCCCGCGGTGCAGCGCCTGACGCTGGTGGAGCTCTACCTCGACCGCGCCACCGACGCCTGGAACGGCCTGCGCCTGCTGGCCGAGGGGCACGCCGGGGCCCACCGCTTCGAGCTGCTGCCCGAGATCAGCAGCGGCACCGGCCCGCTGCGCCGCCAGCTCGACAACGGCTACCGCGGCACCGACCACGACCTCATCCGCGCCACCACACGCGCCGACGGCAGCCTGGAATACGTGCTCGACACCCGCCGCGCGCGCACCGAGGTGCGTTCGCTGCGCCCGCAGACGCCACTGCTGCGCGAGCTGCTGACCGCCGCCGCCACCGACCGCAACGACGACCCGGCGCTGGGCCGCACGCTCTTCCAGCTGCTGGTGCCCACCGAGATCGAACCCTTCCTCGGCGGTATCGACCGCATGGTGCTGGAGCTCGACAGCGGCACCGCCGCGCTGCCCTGGGAACTGCTGGACACCGGCGTGCCTGGCGTGGGTGCCCAGGTCACGGCCAGCGCCGCGCTGCCCGGCGAGATGCTGATGCCCTGGGCCATCCGCGCGCGGCTGCTGCGCCGCCTGCAGAAAGGCGGCCCGGCGGCCAAGCCGCGCGATGCCAGCGCCGACCACGACGTGCTCATCATCGGCGAGCCCCAGGTCAGCGACGAATGGGCGCCGCTGCCCGCCGCACGCGAAGAAGCGCTGGCCGTGGAAGAAGCGCTCTGCGGCGCCGGCGGCCTGCCGCCCGAGCGTGTGCTGGCGCTGGTGGACAGCCCCGCGGCGCAGACCGTCATCGGCGCGCTGCTTTCGCGGCCCTGGCGCATCGTGCACATCAGCGGGCACGGCGAAGCGCCCTCGGCGGCCAATGCCGGGGGCGTGGTGCTTTCCGGCGGGCACCACCTGGGGCCGGCCGAGATCGAGGCCATGCGTGTGGTGCCCGAACTTGTGTTCGTGAATTGCTGCAACCTGGCGCAGTACGACCAGCAGCAAACCCTGCGCCCCGGCTTCGACCCCGGCGCCTTCGCCGCCGTGGTGGCCGACCAGCTCATCGCCAAGGGCGTGCGCTGCGTCATCGCCTGCGGCTGGCCCGTCAACGACGGCCCGGCGGCCGAGTTCGCGCGGGTTTTCTACACACAGCTGCTGCGCGGCGCGCGTTTCATCGACGCCGTGGCCGAAGCGCGCAGCGCCTGCTGGCGCGCCATGCCGCACGGCAAGAGCTGGGCCGCCTACCAGTGTTACGGCGACGCCAATTGGACCTACCGCACGCGCACCGGCGATGCGCAGGCCCCGGCCGCCGCTGCGCAACGCGACGAGTTCGCCGACATCGCCTCGCCGCCCGCGCTGACGCTGGCGCTGGAGACGCTGGCCACACGCGCCCGCTACATGGGCGGCGCCAAGCCCGCGCTGGCGGCCGCGGTGCAGCAGCTGGTGCAGCGTTTCGAGGCGCGCTGGGGTGGCATCGGCGCGGTGGCCGAGGCCTATGCCGTGGCCTGGCAGGCGCTGGGTGATCGGCCGCAGGCCATCACCTGGTACGGCCGCGCGGTGGCGGCAGCCGACGGCAGCGCTTCGTTCAAGGCCGAAGAGCAGATGCTCAACCTCAGCGCGCGCCAGGCCTGGGCCGATGCCAGTGACACCAGCGACGGTGGCGGCGAATCCGGGCAGCAAGACACGGCGGCCTTGCGCCAGCGCCTGGTGGGCGCCGTGGCCGCGCTGCAGCAGCTGTGCCTGGCGCGCCCCAGCGCCGAGCGCTGGAGCCTGCTGGGCTCGGCCTGCAAGCGCCTGTACCTGCTGGAACGCCAGGCGCGCCGCAACGGGGCTGCGCGCACGGCGCTGCAGCGCTCCTTCGCCGCCTACCGCGATGCCGACCTGCTGGTGCAGCAGCAGGCGGGGGGCGAAGCGGCGCGCTGCTACCCGCTGCAGAACGCCTTTGCACTGGCGCTGTGCCTGGACAACGACGGCCGCGCCTTCGACGCCGGAGACCGCGCCGCGCTGGCCTCGGCACAGAAGGCCGCCGGCCAGCGGCCTGATTTCTGGAGCGAAGCCGGCGAGGTGGAGTTCCGCCTCTGGCAGGCCTTGGCCGAGGGCCACCTCGCGGCCGAAGCCGAAGCGCTGCAGCGGGCCTTCGAAGATCTGCACCAGCAGCACAACGCGCCCAACGACTGGGCCTCGGTGGCCGACCAGGCCGAGCTGGTGCTGGCGCCGCGGCTGCAGCGCGGCGGTGGTGGTGGCGGCACGGCCCGCGCGGCACGCGCATTGCTTTTGCAGCTGCAGCAGTTCGCCACCGTATTCACCACTGCAGCGGGAGCCGCCGCTTGAGCTTCAAACAACACGCTTTCGTGGCCATGCCCTTCGGCACCAAGCCGGGGGCCGACGGACAGCCGCTGGACTTCAACCGCATCTATGGCGAACTCATCAAGCCGGCGCTGGAAGACGCGGGCTTCGAGGTCTTTCGCGCCGACGAAGAAGAGCGGGCCGGCGACATCCGCACCGACATGTTCCAGGAGCTGCTGGCCGCCGACCTGGTGGTGGCCGACCTGACGCTGGACAACCCCAACGTCTGGTACGAGCTCGGCGTGCGGCACGCGCTGCGCGCGCGCGGCGTGGTGCTGGTGCAGGGCCCGCGCAGCACCAGCCCCTTCGACATCTACACCGACCGCAAGCTGCGTTACGGCGTGGCCGCCGGCGCGCCCGACCCCGCCACGCTGGCCAAGGACCGCGCGGCGCTGGCCAAGATGGCGCGCGAAACCCAGAACGCCAGCACGCGCCGCAAGGTGAGCCCGGTGTACACCTTGCTGCCGCACCTGCAGCAGCCGCGCTGGCAAGACCTGCTGCTGAGTGGCGACAACGAATTCGCGCAGCGCTACGAGGCCTGGTGCAGCCGGCTGGAGGTGGCGCAGCAGAAACACCGCGCCGGCGACATCCTCGTGCTCGCCGAAGAAACGCCGGTGCAGGCCCTGGCCGTGGAGGCGCGCTTCCAGGCCGGCCGTGCGCTGATGCGGCTGCCGCAGTTCAGCTTTGCGCTGGAGCAGTTCGATGCCGCGCTGGCCGTCGACGATGAACACCTGGGCAGCCGCCAGCAGCGCGCCGTGTGCCTGGGCCGCCTGCGCCGCACCGAAGAAGCACGCGAGGCGGCGCTGCAACTCACCGAAGAACACCCCGACGACCCGGAGTGCTGGTCGCTGGCCGGCCGCGTGGAAAAGAGCGCCTGGATCGACCGCTTCCGCGAGCCGGGCGAGCCCTGGACGCCAGGCGCCTTCCGCGAGAAGGCCGCCCACGAAGACGCGCTGCTGGCCGAAGCCATCACGCCCTACCGGCATGCTTTCGCCAGCGCACCCCAGCACCTCTTTGCCGGCATCAACGCGCTGACCCTGAACACGCTGCGCGCCCACCTCGGCGGCGAGCACGACCCGGCCGACACCGACCGCCTGCTCGCCGGCCTGCGCTGGGGCATTGCCTGTGCGCTGGAGCGCAAGCCCAAAGACTACTGGGCCCGCGCCGCGCAGGCCGAGGTGAGCCTGCTGTGCGACAGCCGCAGCGCCGTGCAACGCGACTGGCGCGCCGCCGCCGCGGCCGCCGGGCGCGACTGGCTGGCGCTGGATTCTTCGCGCCAGCAGCTGCAGCTGCTCTCGGGCCTGGGCTTCCGGCCGGAAGAAACGGCGCTGGCCCTGGGCATCGTGGAGGGCGAGTTGCGGCGCCTGCACCCGCCCTTCGTGCCGCGCCAGGTGCTGCTGTTCTCGGGCCACATCATGGACGCGCCTTCGCGGCCCGAGCCGCGTTTCCCGCTGGCCATGGAGCCGGCCGCGCGCGCGGCCCTGGAGCAGGCGCTCGACCGCCTGGGCGCGGGGCCCGAAGACATCGCGCTCACCCAGGGCGCTGCGGGCGGCGACCTGATGTTCACCGAGGCCGCCCTGGCCCGCGGCGTGAAGGTGGTGTGGATGCAGCCGCTGCCCGAGCCGCAGTTCATCGAAAGCAGCGTGCAGCGCGCCATCAATGCCGAAGACTGGCGCGTGCGCTACTACGCCGCGCGTGCGCAGCTGTGCGAGCCGCCGCGTTGCATGGCGCAAGAGCTCGGGCCCGCGCCGCCGGGCGTCAACGTCTGGGAGCGTGGCAACCGCTGGCTGCTGCACACCACGCTGGCCTACGGCCCCGACAAGGCGCGCTGCGTGGTGCTGTGGGACGGCGGCGGCGGCGACGGCCCCGGCGGCACGCGCCACATGGTGGAAGAGATCAAGCGCCGCACCGGCCGCGTGAGCTGGATAGACACGCGGCGCCTGCCGCTGGCCTGAACCCGAACCCGAAGGAAGCGCGATGAACACCGCTCTGCTGCAGCGCCTGCAAGCACCCGGCCCCAAACGCATGCTCAGCTGCGACGGCGGTGGCATCCGCGGGCTGATGAGCGTGGAGATCCTCGCCAAGCTGGAGGCCGATCTGCGCCAGCAGCTCGGCAAGCCCGATCTCGTGCTGGCCGACTTCTTCGATTTCGCCGCCGGCACCAGCACCGGCGCCATCATCGCGGCCTGCGTCAGCGCCGGCATGAGCACGGCGCAGATGCGGCGTTTCTACGTCGACAGCGGCGCGCAGATGTTCGACAAGGCCTCGCTGCTCAAGCGCCTGCGCTACAGCTACAACAGCGAGCCGCTGGCGCAGCTGCTGCAGCGCGAACTCAACCGCGCGCTCGGCCATGCGGATGGCGCCCCGCCGGCCACGCTGGGCGACCCCGGCCTGAAGTGCCTGCTGCTGATGGTGATGCGCAACCACAGCACCGATTCGCCCTGGTTCGTGAGCAACCACCCGCTGGGCAAGTACAACGACCCGGCCCGCTCCGACAGCAACCTGCAGCTGCCGCTGTGGCAGCTGGTGCGCGCCAGCACGGCGGCGCCCACCTACTTTCCGCCCGAGGTGGTGGTGTTCGGCGAGGGCACGGCGCGCGAGTACGCATTCGTGTTCGTCGATGGCGGCATCACCGGCTACAACAACCCGGCCTTCCTCAGCTTCGAGATGGCCACGGCCGCGCCCTACCGGCTGGGCTGGGCCACAGGGCCGGAGCAACTGCTCATCGTCTCGGTGGGCACGGGCAAGGTGCCGCTGGACCGACGGCAGGACGAAGCCGACGACCTGCACTTGCTGGCCCACGCGCAGACGCTGCCGCTGGCGCTGATGAACGCCGCCACCGAAGGCTGGGACCTCGCCTGCCGCACGCTGGGCGCCTGCCGCCACGGCGCCGAGATCGACCGCGAAACCGGCGCCATGCTGCAGTTGCCCGGCGGCGCGCCGAGTGCCAGCGCGCCCAAGCTCTTCACCTACGTGCGCTACGACCCGCTGCTCACGCGCGAGGGTCTCGATGCGCTCGGCCTGCGCGACGTGCACCCCGCCAAGGTGCAGCAGCTCGATTCGGTGGCCCACATCGCCGACATCCAGCGTGTGGGCCGGGCCTACGCGGCGCAGCAGTTGCGGCTGGAACAGCTGGCGCCCTTCGTCGCCAACTGACACCCGGCGCGCCTCAGCGCCCGCCGCCCACGTCCAGCACCGCGCCAGTGGTGTAGCTGGCGGCGTCTGACAGCAGCCAGACGATGGCCTGCGCCACCTCGTCGGCACGCCCCGGGCGCTGCATCGGCAGCGTGGGCGCCAGGCGCAACGCGCGCTCGGGCTGGCCGCCGCTGGCATGGATCTCGGTGTCGATGACACCCGGCCGCACGGCGTTCACACGCACACCTTCGGCCGCCACCTCGCGCGCCAGGCCGAGCGTGAACACGTCCACCGCGCCCTTGGCGGCTGCGTAATCGACATACTGCCCCGGCGCACCCAGGCGCGCGGCCACCGACGACAGGTTGACGATGCTGCCGCCCAAGCCGCCGTGGCGCGTGCTCATGCGTCGCACCGCTTCGCGCGCGCAGAACATGGTGCCGAAGACGTTGACAGCGAACATACGCTGCAGCCGCGCGCCGCTCATCTCGTCAACGCGGGCAGCCACGTCCACCACGCCGGCGTTGTTCACCAAGCCGGCCAGGCAGCTGCCGTCTTCCTGCAGCCGGCGGTCGAGCGTCGCGAACATCGCGCGCACCTGGCCTTCGTCGGCCACGTCGGCACACAGCGTCAGGGCGCGCCGGCCGGCCGCGCGCACGGCATCGGCCACGACTTCGGCGGCGGTTTCGTCGCGGGCGTAGTTGATGGCCACGTCCCAGCCCTGCGCCGCGGCCAGCCGCGCGGTGGCCGCGCCGATGCCGCGGCTGGCGCCGGTGATGAGGACGAGGGGGCTGGGGCCGGGCTGCGCCGCTGCGTTCATGATGATGGCCTTCCAGCGGGCGTTGCGGACGCAGAACGGGCGCCAAGATCAGGCGCCATCAAGGCCACGACGGCTTGGGCCGTGCGCTGCGGCTCCACATGGCGATGTGCCTGGGCAAAGGCCCGCGCCGCATCGCCGAACCGGCCTTCGAGCAGCAAGCGCCGCAGCAACAAGCCCACGTCGGGCCCAGGCCCTGCATGCAGCGCCAAACCCAGGCCGACCTCCGCCACGCGCCGTGCCGCCATGGCTTGCTCGGCATGCTGCGGCAGCATCAAATGAGGCAGGCCCGCCAAGGCCGTGGCGGCCACAGTGCCCTGGCCGCCGTGAGAGACCACGAATGCGGCCTGGGCCAAAGCGGCATCCATGCGCACCGGCGTCGGTGAAATGCGCAACGAGGGGCCCTGGTGGCGGGCCACGGCCACTGGCGACAAACCTTTGGCATACAACAGCACGCGGCATCCCTGTGCCTTCAGGGCCCCAAGCACTGCGTCCAGGCCAGGATAGGCGGCGTCCATGTAAGCCAGCACGGGCACGCCCGGCCCCTCAGGCCATACCGGGTCTGCGCCGGCGTGTGCGACGAAGGTCGGCCCGGTCCAGTGCACTTCGTCACCGTAACCCGCGTAGTGCGCCAGTGCAGGCAGCGTGGTCAGCACACGGACCGCACCGCTGAAAAGATCGGGAAGGCTCAAGAGCGGCGCATCTCGCAGCAAGCGCAGGGCAGCCTGCGCAGGGGCCAGAACATGGGCATCGAAAGCCGGGCAGTCGGCCTGCGCCGCGCCCGGGAACGGCGGGAAACTGCCACTGCCAGTGGGCGGGATCGCGAAACTGCTGCCCACGCACCACACCGGGAAACCCTGGCCGCGTGCGGCCAGCAGGGCCGTAGGCGCGTGGTCGCAAACGAGCAGGTCCGCCTGCAGCAGCGCGAACCAGGTCCGCCATGCCGTCACCAGCCCGGCCAGGCCTTCGGCATCCAGCCAGCCCGCACTGGCCAGCACGGCGGTGTAGTTGCCCAGGCGCGGCGGATGAACCAGCCGCGGCAGCCAGACGGGGGCCTGCCCAACGCGAAAACCTGCCTGCACCAGGCGCCCATGCACTCGCGCGAGATCGCGCACCACGAAAAACGGTTCGTGGCCCTGGTCGCGGAGTTCTTCGGCCAGGGAACGCAGGCGGTCAATGTGACCAAAGTTGGCCCCCATCTCCCAAGCCAGAAGGACGCGGGCCATCCGGATCAGCCTTTCCGCGAACGCAGCCCGCCGCGCGGCGGCAGGCGCCGCCTCGAGGTCGCTGTAACGCTGGATGTTCGAGCGCGGTGGCCCTCGTTCGTGGTCTGCCGAGGCATAGGGCGTCCCTTACCGGGCAGCGTTAGCGGCGCGCAGGGCGGCCTCGGTACGCACGGCCAGGCCTTGGTCCGGCAAACTCGGCAGCAACTTCGCGAGGCGCGACGGCAGGGCGGCACCACCGTTCTGCACCAGCCACCGCAAGAACCTCGCCTCCCACGCGTCGCTGAAGTAGGCACGGTCGGGCGGTGGAACGCGCGCGTAGACCTCGAACAAGTGCTGCGCGCTGGCAGCCCAGTCAGGCGTTGCCAGAGGCCCATGGCGATCGACGAACTGCGACAACCACGAGGCGTTGGGGGTCGCGCCAGCTGGCAGGCGTATGTCCACCAGGTTCTCGGCCATGCGCACCACGCCGCCCATCTGCAACAGGAATTGCGACAGCAGCCACCCCAGGTGGCTCTGGGGCAGCACAAAGCTCTCGGGCGCGAAAAAGGCGTCGAGGAAAGGTGAACGGCGCATCACCAGGGCCGGCGGCGGCGCCAGCGGCCATTCGCGCAGCCCGCTCGCGAAGGGCGAGACCTGGGGCACCGACATGCCCCATCCAGGCTGCGCCGTGGCCATCATGGAAACATGCTGCACCACGCCGTCGGCATCGAGCAAACGAAGGTCCGAGGCCGTCAGCATGGGCAACTGGCCATAACGATGGCTCTGCAGGTGGCGCTCCACGAAGCGCCGCTCAGGCAAGTCACCCGCCTGCATGAAGCACAGGTAACCACCCCGAGCGGCGCGGACGGCCGCTTGCCAGCGCACGTACCGTTGGGCGCCGAGCGCCACCTCGACCACGCGCACAGCCGCACAGGCCGCCACGTCGGCAGGCTGCGAAGTGACGACGAGCAGTTCGTGCAGCGTCACCGATTGCGCCGCAAAACCCTGCAGGGTCTGCGCCAGGTGCGCGGGCGGGGTACCGTCAGGGATGTCGAGCACCACGCTCAGCAACGGCTGGGTGTGCGGGCGCCCCAGCGGCACCGCCTTGACGGCGTGCTCCAGGCGCCCCAGGTAGGCGGCGCGGTCGGCGCGGTCGTGCGGGCCAAGGGGCAGGCTGTCCAGCAGCAGTTCCAGGAAACGCAGCCTCCGCGGCCAGCGCCCGTGCCAGACCGGCTTGTGACGGAACTTCCCGTCCTCGACGGCCGCCGAGTCGTTGCCGCCGTGCACGACGTAGCAACCCAGGGCCTGCTGCACGTACTGCACTTCGCCCACCATGAGCATGGCCGTCGGGCCCAGCACGCCGTCCGTGCCCATCGGCCAATCCCACAGCGGGATCTGCTCGAAAGCCCGCTGGAGAAGCTCGCGCCCGAACACCATGCCCGAAGTCACCGAGAACGGAAAGATCTGAGACGCCATGCCGATCGGCTGACTGCGGCCGAAGCGCCGCAAACCGGAGACGTCAAACCAGCTTTGCGCGATCGCGGCGCCGTCGACCCCGTCCGTGATCAGGAGGTCGTGGCAGAGGAACAGGCTCTCGCGATCGACGTGCAGGCCGTGCAGGTGTTCGGCCAGCACACGCAGCTTGTTGGGCAGGCAGGTGTCGTCCGCATCGAGCAGGCAGACCACGTCGCCACGCGCCGCCGACAAGGCCGCAGCGAATGCGGCGGTCTGCCCGCGGTTGGCCTGGCGCAGGACGGTCACGCCCGCGGTGCCCTCGTACCGGGACAAGACCTCGTCCGAGCCATCGGTGGAGCCGTCGTCGACCACCACCACGTCGCGCAGCGCAGCCGGGTAGTCCTGCCCGAGCACGCTGTCGATGGCGCGGCCCACCAGGCGGGCATGGTTGAAGTTGGCCACCAGAACGGTGAAGGCAGGAAGGTTTTGCGAAGCAGTGCTCATGGTCACCGGGGCCTGGGCCCGGATGCTAAGGGCGCCGAGCCGGTGTGATCGCTGCCGGCCCTTGTCGGCATTCTTGACAGCCCGGCCAGCACGGCCCGCAACAACAAGCCCAAGTGCTTGTCAGTCCTCAATTTGTTGATCTGGTCCGGCCTTTGCTTGGTGACCTTCGAGAATTATTTCTCATCAACCGGAGCACCCATGGCCACAGCCCAAAAATACCGCTTGTCCCTGATGACGCTGGGCGCAATGGCGGCGCTCTTCGGCCTGCCGGCCCTGGCCTCGCCCATCCTGACAGCCAGCACCATCGTGTCGATGCCAGGCGTCGCGGGCCAGATGCCCCCCGCTGCCACGGGCGTGACCGGTTACGCCAGCTCGAGCAGCAGCAATGCCAATGCCGACGCCTACGGTTTTGCCAGCCAATACGGCGCGTATGCCGTGAGCAGCAAGGCCACGGGCATGGCCTCGTCTGCCGCAGCCTCCTCGCTGCTGTACACGCTGTTCAACAACACCGGCGTCGCACAGACCTATTCGATGTCGTTCTACATCTACGGCGGCAGCATCAGCACCTACTTGGGCAGCGGTGCGATGCTGGGTTCCGGGGAGTCGCTGCAAGCTGGCTACGCTGCCCGCATCTCCGTGGGCAACACCGTCAAGTTCAACTCCGCAGCGACGCTCTTGCGCGATAAGGACGGCGTGTTCCTCAACCAGAGCGGTACCACGCTGGCCGGGGCACAGACCAACTTCAACGACGGCCTGTACAGATGGGACGGCGGCAGCTACGAATTCGAAATCGGCACCCTGGAAAACGGGCAGTCGATGGAGATACTGGCCGAGGTCAGCGACTCAACTTTCGCGAACGTGGGCACCTATGACTTCTCCGGGGGTGGCGGCTACGGTTATGGCTGCTACGGCGGCCCGCAGCCCGTGGCGACCGACGCACCGCAGGTCTCTGCACTGAC
Source organism: uncultured beta proteobacterium (assembly GCA_963788035.1). Taxonomy (GTDB): domain Bacteria; phylum Pseudomonadota; class Gammaproteobacteria; order Burkholderiales; family Burkholderiaceae_C; genus Rubrivivax. Next base: position 36,055 of record CAWBFC010000003.1, on the reverse strand, counting down.
GACCGGGACGCCAACCTCGCCCCGCTACAAAGGCTGCGCAAAAGCCTTCTACGGCGACCCGATCGATTTCGGAGCGCAGACCGGCATTGACAACCCGCCGATCAGTTTCAGCAGCACCCCGGCCAATGGCGTCCCAGAACCTGGCAGTGCAGCGCTGGCCGGGTTGGCCTTGCTCGGCCTGGGTGCCCTGCGGCGCCGGCGACAGGGCTGAACCGCGCGGCGTTGCCGCACAGAGATCGGGGGCCGCACAGGCCCCTTTTTTTGGTGCTGGACGGCATAGAGTCGGGCGCACCACCGCAACGCCAGGGGCACAGCGCCATGTCCAACGTCCTCGTGCTCGAACGCGACCTGCCCCTGCCCCCAGCCGCCGTCTGGCGCGCCTGGACCGAGCCGGAACTGCTCAAGCGCTGGTTTTGCCCGTTGCCCTGGCAGACGGTGGAAGCCGACATCGACCTGCAGCCCGGCGGCGCCTTCGGCACGGTGATGCAAGGGCCCGACGGCACACGCATGGCCGGCAGCGGCTGTTTTCTCGTGGTGGACGCGCCGCACCGCCTGGTGTGGACCTCCGCGCTGGGCCCGGGCTACACACCGCAGGCCGATTTCCACGGCGCGCCGCTCTTCACCTGCGAACTGCGCTTCGAAGCCCTGCCGGATGGCGGCACGCGCTACACGGCCCGCGCCATCCATGCCGATGAAGCCGGCGCGCAGCGCCACGCGGAGATGGGTTTCCACGACGGGTGGGGCGCGGCGCTTGGCCAGCTCGTCACCACCATGCAGGCGCAGATGAAGGGGCATGTGGCCGAGGCCTGAGGCCTGAGCCGCAGGCGCGGACAATGCAGGGCACCACGTGATCTGACCGCCGCGATCCATGCCCAAGGACTTCAGCACCATGGAGGACAGCAACCGCTCCTCCAACCCCAGCATCCACGACGTGTCCGACCCCGAGCGGCGGCTGTGGCTGCGCGGCGGCCTGGGGCTGTCGCTGGGCGGCCTGCTCTCGCCGCTGGCCGGCTGCGGCTCGGTCAGCCTCGGGGGTGGCGGCGCTTCCACCGGCCCGGCGCTGGGTTTCCAGCCGGTGCGCGCCTCGGTGGCCGACCGCGTGGTGCTGCCCGAGGGCTACACCGCGCAGGTGCTGGCGCCCTGGGGCGAGCCGGTGGGCATCGCCGGGCAGATGCCGGCCTTCAAGGTGGATGCCAGCAACAGCGCCGAAGAGCAGGCCCTGCAGATGGGCATGCACCACGACGGCCTGCACTACTACCCGCTGGACGGCTCGCGCCGCGGGCTGCTGTGCCTGAACCAGGAGTACACCGACGACGGCCTGCTCCACCCCGATGGCCAGGCCACTTGGACAGCCGCGAAGGTGAAAAAGGCGCAGGCCGCCCACGGCATCACCGTCATCGAGATCGAAAAGCGCCCCGACGGCTGGCAGATGGTGCGCCCCTCGCGCTATGCACGCCGCATCACCGCCACCACGCCCTTCACAGTGGGCGGGCCGGCTGCGGGCCACCCGTTGATGCGCACCAATGCCGACCCGAGCGGCATGACCGTGCTGGGCACCATCAGCAACTGCGCCGCCGGCCAGACGCCCTGGGGCACCTACCTCTCGGGCGAAGAGAACTGGGCCAACTACTTCACCGCGGCCGATGTGCCCACCGCACACGAACGCCGCTGGGGCGTGCGCAAGGCCAGCTGGTACCGCTGGCCCGAGTTCGACCCGCGCTTCGACACCGTGCGCACGCCCAACGAGCCCAACCGCTTCGGCTGGGTGGTGGAAGTCGACCCGATGGACCCCGGCAGCACGCCGGTCAAGCGCACGGCTCTCGGCCGCGCTGCGCACGAAGGGGCCTGGGTGGCCGTCACGAAAGACGGGCGCGCGGTGGTCTACTCGGGCGAAGACGCGGTCTTCGAGTACATCTACAAGTTCGTCAGCCGCGACAAGATCCAGCCCGCCAGCAAGGGCAAGACCGCCGCCCAGGCCAACGCCACGCTGCTGGACCACGGCACCCTCTTTGTTGCGCAGTTCAACGCCGACGGCACCGGCCGCTGGCTGCCGATGGTGCACGGCCAGGGCCCGCTGACCGCCGCCAACGGCTTTGCCGACCAGGGCGAGGTGGTGATCAAGACGCGCCAGGCCGCCGACCTGCTGGGCGCCACCAAGATGGACCGCCCCGAATGGCTGGCCATCGACCCGAACACCGGCTGGGTCTACTGCACGCTCACCAACAACAGCCTGCGCGGCACGTCCGGCCGCCCGGGTGTGGACGCGGCCAACCCGCGCGCCCAGAACACCATGGGCCAGATCATCCGCTGGAAAGAAGCGCTCGATTTCGCCAGCGAAACCTTCGTCTGGAACCACCTGCTGCTGGCCGGCGACCCCGCCAACGAACGGCCCGAAGCCAAGGGCAACATCCGGGGCGATGTTTTTGCCGGCCCCGACACCATCGCCTTCGACCAGCGTGGCGTGCTGTGGATAGGCACCGACCACAGTGCCAGCGCGCAGGGCGAGTTCACACGCATGGGCAACAACCAGCTGCTGGCCTGCAACCCGGTCAGTGGCGAGGTGCGGCGTTTCCTGGTCGGCCCGCAGCGCTGCGAGCTCACGGGCGCGGCCTGGACGCCCGACGGCCGCACCTTGTTCGTCAACATCCAGCACCCGGGTTCGGGCTCGCCGCGCGACGGCAGCAACCCGCGGCAGTTTTCGAACTGGCCCGATTTCAACCCGGCAGGCCGGCCGCGCTCGGCCACGCTGGCCGTGCGGCGCCTGGACGGCGGCGTGGTCGGCGCCTGAAACCGAGGCGGCGGCCGGTTCAGGCCGGCGCCAGCAGGACGCGGTTGCGGCCTTCGGCCTTGGCGCGGTAGAGCGCCTGGTCGGCGCGTTCGAGCAGCAGCTCCAGCTCGTAGGCCGGCGCCGTGGCCAGGCCCAGGCTGGCGGTGACGGGCACGCTGGTGCCGCAATCGCGCTGCCACGGGAAAGCCGCCACACGTTCACGCAGGCGCTCGCACACCTCTACCGCCGCCTCGGCGGCCAGGCCGGGCAGCACCAGCACGAACTCCTCACCGCCATGGCGCACCAGCACGTCGTCGGTGCGCATGCTCTCGCGCAGCAATTGCGCCAGGGCCACCAGCACGGCATCGCCCACGGCGTGGCCGTGGGTGTCGTTGACGGCCTTGAAACGGTCCAGGTCCAGCAGGGCCAGCGCCAGCGGGCGCTGCTGGCGCCGTGCCGCGGGCAGCAGTTCGGCGCAGCGTGTCAGCAGGTGGCGGCGGTTGCCCAGGCCGGTGAGCGGGTCGCGCTCGGCGTTTTCGGCCGCAGCCACCGCGCGTTCACGCTGCTCCTGCGCCTCACGCCGGGCCTGCTCGGCCTGCCACTGCGCGTGCTGGGCCTCGGTGCGCGTGACGAAGAGCGACGACTGCGCACGCAGCTGCACCATGGTGCGGCGGCGCTCGATGCGCTCGGCGGCCTCGAAGTGCGCCAGCGCTTCGTCGAAACGCCCCAGCGCGCGGCAGGCCCGGTAGGCCACATGGTGGGTGCGCACCAGGGTCTGCGGCGGCGCCAGGTCGCCCATCTCGGCCACCAGTTCGCGCATCGACAGCAGCGCCGGCAGCGCTTCGCCGCGCGCCACATGCAAAGCGCCCAGCGTGGCCTGGATGCGCCAGGCATAGGCCCTCAGGCCGAGGCGGCGGGCGTGTTCGTAGGCTGCCTGGACCAGCGGCGCCGCGGCGGCGGCGTCGCCCTGGTACATCAGCACCTCGCCCAGGTTGCCCATCACGGCCACGCGATAGACGGGGTCGGGCATGCGACTGAGCAGCTCGCTGGCGCGTTCACCGGCCAGGCGGGCGAGGCCCAGCACGTCGTGCAGTTCGTCGGCGTCGTCCAGATCGAGCAAGCGGTGCACGATGCCCAGGGCCGTGGCGCACAGGCCGTTGCTTGCCATCAGCAGCGGCAGCAACACGGGCTCGGGCGCCTCGATGCCGGCGCCGCCGTGGTCGCGCAGGGCCAGCTCCAGCAGGCGCATGGCCTGCCATGAGTCGCCCATGCGTTCGAAGCACACGGCCAGGGCCAGCGCGGCGGTGAGAGCGGCATCGTCGCCCGCCTCGGCCGACAGCGCCACCAGCTCTTGGGCCGCCTTGAGCGCCGCTTCGAAGTTGCCGGCCTCGCTGCCGGCCAGGCTGAGCAGGCGCAGCAGTTCACGGCGTTCGGCGCGCAAGGCGTCCAGCGCCACCAGCGGGCGGCCCACGGCGGCCTCCGCCAGCAGTTCTTCATAGCGCCCCAGGCGCAGCAGGTGCGCGCAGACCCACACGGCAGCGCGGCCCGCGTCCAGCGGGCGGCCCAGTGTGCCGGCCAGGTCGCGCGCGCGCCGCGCCGCGCCCAGGGCCGCCTCGGCGTGCGCGGCCGCTGCCGGGGCCGCCAGGGCCAGGCAGTGGTCGAGTTCGGCCGCAGGGGTGGAGAAGTCTTCGGGGGACACGGGGACAGCGCAGGCTCGGCAACTCGCCGATCGCTCTTTTATCGGCGTATCTTCGCCCGCTGAAGAGCCCACCGCAGCCAGCGGCCGCCCTGGCCCGGCCCGTGCCGTGAAATCAGGCCGGCGGCGCGGTCCAGCGCAGCGGTGATTGCGCCGCCAGCCAGGCCGTGGCCGCCCAGCAGGCCACGTTCTGCGACAGCTCGGCCGGCACGATGCGCTCCAGCGTGTCGTGCACGGTGTGGTGCACGTCGAAGTAGTTCGTGCCGTCCTGCGCCAGCTGCAGCGCGGGCCAGCGGTGGCGGCGCATCAGCAGCGCGGCATCGGGCCCGGGGCTGCCTTCGTTGCGGCCGGCCTCGGGCCAGGCCACGCCCAGCGGCGCCAGCACCTCGGCGATGGCGCCCATCAGCGGCAGGGCCTGCGGCTGTACACGGCTGCGCAAGGCCCACACCTTGCCGGCGCCGAAATCGCTTTCACTCACCAGCTGGTGCGGCTGGTCCTGGTAGCGCTTGCCATAGGCCAGCGCGCCGTCGAAGCCGTTTTCTTCATTGGCGAAGAGCACCACGCGCACCGTGCGGCGCGGCCGGCGGCCGGTCTGCGCGGCCAGGCGCTGCAGCACACCGGCCGCGGCGCTGACGATGGCCACACCGGCGCCGTCGTCCAGCGCGCCGACGCCGAGGTCCCAGCTGTCGAGGTGGGCGCCGAGCTGCACGATCTCGTCGGGCAGCTCAGCCCCCGTCACTTCGGCGATGACGTTGTGCGAGACGGCCTCGACGCCGCTGCGCGATTGCAGGTTCAGCTGCAGGCGCAGCGGCGCGCCGCCGGCCTGCAGCGCGGCCAGGCGCTCGGCGTCGGGCACCGACACCGCGAAGGCCGGGATCTGCGGCTGGCCGATCTCGTAACGCATCGCACCGGTGTGGGCGATGCGCTCCCGGTCGGTGCCGATGCTGCGGATGCCCACCGCCAGCGCACCGCGTTTGGCCGCTTCCACCGCGCCCTGGCTGCGCGCCGGCACGGCGGCGCCATAACCGCGGCCGTCGCGTGTGCGTTCGGTTTTCTGGTCGATGAAGACGATGCGGCCGTGCGCGCGGCTCTGGCCGGGCGCCAGCGTGTCGGCCTTCAGCGCAGCGAAATCGGGGTACCAGGCGATCTCGGCCTCGATGCCGCCTTCGGGCGTGGCCACGCTGTTGCCCAGCGCCGCCATCACCAACGCTTCACGCACCGGCGCCACCAGTTGCGCCGAGGCCGGCCCGCGCAGCCAGGCGCGCAGTGGCACCGGCTCGGCGCGCACGTTCTGCAGGCCCAGCCCGCGCAGCGCCTGCTGCGCCCAGGCCACGGCCAAGGCATCGCCCGGCGTGCCGGCGGCGCGCGGGCCCACTTCCTTGCAAAGCTGCTGCACCAGGCGCCAGGCCTGGGGGTCGGCCAGGCCGGCGTCGCGCAGGGCGGCGGCGTGTTGCAGGTCGGCCGCGGTGTAGGCCGCGGTGACGCCCGGCACGGGCTCGGCCGAGGCGCTCTGCGCGCGGACGGTGGGGAAGGCCGCCGCCAGCAGGCCGGCGGTGAGCAGCGGACGGCGTTGCATCGCGGGCGCGGCGCTTACTTCGCCGTGGGCATCACGAATTCGGCGCCCTTGCCGATGCTGTCGGGCCAGCGCTGCATCACGCTCTTTTGCTTGGTGTAGAAGCGCACGCCCTCTTCGCCGTAGGCGTGCATGTCGCCGAAGAGGCTCTTCTTCCAGCCACCGAAACCGTGCCAGGCCATGGGCACCGGGATGGGCACGTTGATGCCCACCATGCCCACCTGCACACGCCGGCTGAATTCACGCGCCACGCCACCGTCGCTGGTGAACAGCGCCACGCCGTTGCCGAACTCGTGCGCGTTGATGAGCGCCAGCGCATCGGCGAAGGTGGGCACGCGCACGCAGGCGAGCACCGGGCCGAAGATCTCTTCCTTGTAGATGCGCATGGACGGTTGCACAAAGTCGAAGAGCGTGCCGCCCGTGAAGAAGCCGCCTTCGCAGCCCGGCACCGTGTGGCCGCGGCCGTCCACGACCAGCTGCGCACCTTCTTCCACGCCGATGCCGATGTAGCCCTCGATGCGGTCACGCGCCTCTTTGGTGACGATGGGGCCCATCTCGGCGTCGAGCGCCATGCCGTCCTTGATCTTCAGCGTCTTGGCACGCTCGGCCAGCAGCGGCACGATCTTGTCGGCCACATCGCCCACCAGCACCGCCACGCTGATGGCCATGCAGCGTTCACCGGCGCTGCCGTAGGCAGCACCGATCAGTGCATCCACGGCCTGGTCGAGCCGCGCGTCGGGCATCACCACCATGTGGTTCTTGGCGCCGCCGAGCGCCTGAACCCGCTTGCCGTGGTGGGCGCCGGTCTCGTAGATGTACTGCGCAATCGGCGTGCTGCCCACGAAGCTGAGCGCCTTCACGTCGGGGTGGGTGAGCAGGGCATCCACCGCCACCTTGTCGCCGTTGATGACGCTGAACACGCCGTCGGGCAGGCCGGCTTCCTTCAAGAGCTGCGCCATGAAGAGGGCCGGGCTCGGATCGCGCTCGCTGGGCTTGAGGATGAAGGCGTTGCCGCAGGCCAGCGCCACCGGGAACATCCAGCACGGCACCATGCACGGGAAGTTGAAGGGCGTGATGCCGGCCGTCACACCCAGGGGCTGGCGCAGTGTCCAGTTGTCGATGCCGGTGGAGACCTGGTCGGTGTGGTCGCCCTTCAGCAACTGGGGCACACCGCAGGCGAACTCGATGATGTCGATGCCGCGCATGACCTCGCCCTGCGCATCGGTGAACACCTTGCCGTGCTCGGCGGTGATCATGGCCGCCAGGGTGTCCTTGTGGCGGTTCATCAGCTCCAGGAACTTGTTCATCACGCGCGCGCGGCGGATGGGCGGCGTGTCGCCCCACGCCGGCTGCGCGGCCACGGCGGCGGCCACGGCGGTGTTCACGTCTTCCACGCTGGCCAGCAGCACCTGGCGGGCTGCGGCACCCGTGGTCGGGTTCCAGACCGTCTGGCGGCGCGTGCCGGTGCCACGCTGCGGCGCGCCCTGGATCCAGTGGCCGACATCGGCCGGGTCGGTGTAAGGCTCAAGCGCGGGCATGGCGGTCTCCGGGGCGGTGTTGTGGGTTTGCACAGCAGTCTAAGCCGGAGACAAAACACGCTGCTGACGGCGCCTGTGGACCCAAGAACCCGCTGCTCGCGCAGCGTGCAGGCAAAAAAGAACCCGCTGCTCGCGCAGCGTGCAGGCAAAAAAGAACCCGCTGCTTGCGCAGCGGGTTGTTGCAAGTCCTCCGAGAAGGACGTCGTTGGGACCGGTGACCGCCGCTCTGCAGGACAATGCCCCACGGTCCGGCGGACTCCGACGCGGAATTTATTCGCGGCCGCCTCATGGCCCCATCCCTAAACAGTGGGAAACACCGTGGCACCCCCTAGTTCAAAGCCGCTGAGCGACGACGAGATCGAGCGCCTGGAAACCCTGCTCGACGCCCTGCCCGCGCCGCTGCAGCCCTTGGACGTGAGCGCGCTCGACGGCTATCTCTGCGGCGTGCTGCTGCAGCCCATGCCCATCCTGGCCTCGCAGTGGCTGCCGCTGGTGGCCGATGTCGATGGCCGCCCGGCACCCGCCGGCCCGGCGCTGAACGAACTGCACACGCTGGTGCAGCGCCGCCACGCCGAGATCGCTGACGCCATCGCCCGCCGCACCTGGTTCGACCCCTGGATCTACGAGCTCGACGATGCCGAAGACCCGGCCGAGAGCATGCTGCCCTGGGTGGCTGGTTTTGCCACGGCCATGGACGCCTTCCCGGCGCTGATGGCGCTGGACAGCCCTGAGATCGTGGAGCCGCTGGCCTTGGTCTACATGCATTTCGATCCCGAAGACCTGGAAGACGCCGACGCGCTGCTGGAAGTCATCGAGACCCTGGAGCCGCCGGCCGACCTGCCCGAGGCAGTGCAAGACCTCGTGCGGGCGCTGATGTTGATGGCCGACGTGACGCGCCCGCGCAAGGAAGCGCCCAAGTCGGCACCGCCGCGGCGCGTGCCGCGCCGCACGGGCCCAGCCGGCCGCGGCGGCCGCGGCGGCCGCGGCGGACCGCAGCCGCGCTGATTTTTTTCCTAACCCGAGGACAGCCCCATGCCCCTGCCAACTTGCCGTTTGCCGCGGTGCGGTTTGCCCCTCAGCGCCCTGGCCCTGCTGGCCGCCCTGCACGCCGGTGGCGCAGCCTGGGCCGCCGACACGCCCGAGCCCGCACCCGCGGCGCCCGCCGCAACGGACCCGCTGGCGCCAGCACGCAGCCACATCGCCGGCCAGCGCTACGCGGCGGCGGTGGCCGAGCTGAAGAAGCTCGACGCCAGCAACAGCGCCGACTGGAACAATCTGATGGGTTACGCCCTGCGCAAGCAGACGCCGCCCGACCTGGCCGGCGCGCAGCGCCACTACGACGCCGCACTGCGCCTGAACCCGGCCCACCTGGGTGCGCTGGCCTATTCGGGCGAACTCGCGCTGATGAAAAACGATCTGCCGACGGCCGAACAGCGCCTGGCCGCGCTGGGCCGCCTGTGCAGCTCACCCTGCGAAGCGCTCGACGAGCTGAAAGAAGCCATCGGCAAGCACAAGGCCGCCGGCCGGCGCTGAACCGCCGCTCAGGCGCCGAAAACGGCGCGTGCGTGCAGCCCCAGGCCCTGGGCGACGCTGGCGAAACGGTCGCCACGCACACGCTCGGCGGCGGGGAAGCCGGCCGCGATGCGGTCCACCAGCGGGCGCAGGCCGGTGCTGCCGCCGGTGAAATAGAGCACGTCCACGGCCTCCGGCGCCACGCCGGCCTGGCGCGCCGTTTCGGCGGCGGCCTGCACGATGCGCTCAAGGTCGGCTTCGATGGCCGCGGCGGCGCGGTCTTCCTGCAACTGCGCCGCCAGGCCGCGTTCGAGCACGCCGAGGTCGATCTGCGCCGCCCCGTGCAGCGCCACGTCGATCTTGGCCTGCTCGGCCGCCGCGGCCAGCGCGTGGCCCAGGCGCTCGGTCACGGTGCTCATCAGGCGCGCATGCTGGGCGGCATCGGCGTACCAACTTTTCATGCCGCGCAGCTCGGCCACGCGGGCCGGCGCATAGACGGTGTTGATCAGGTGCCAGGTGGCGAGATCGAAGTACACGCCGCTGGGCACCTCGCGCGGGGCCTCGCCGGGGCGCGCCGGGCGCAGCGCGCGGTAGCCCAGCAGCGGCAGGATGGCGGCCAGCTCGACGTGGCGGTCGAAGTCGGTGCCCGCCAGGTGCACGCCGTGGCTGGCCAGGATGTCGTCACGACGCTCGGCCCGCTCGCGGCCGCGGCGCGCACGCTCGGGGCCCACGCGCACCAGCGAGAAATCGGAGGTGCCGCCGCCGATGTCGGCCACCAGCACCAGCTGCTCGCGGTCGATGTGGCTCTCGTGGTCCAGCGCCGCGGCGATGGGTTCGAACTGGAAATGAACCTCGCTGAAACCCACCTCGCGCGCCGCGGTGGCCAGCGCGGTGGCGGCTTGTGCATCGCGTGCCGGGTCGTCGTCGACGAAGAACACGGGCCGGCCCAGCACCACGCGGTGCAGCGCCTGGCCCGCCTCGGCTTCGGCCAGCGCCTTGAGCCGGCGCAAGTAGCCCGTGACCACCTCGCGGTAGCGCACATGCCGGCCACCGCCGATGTCGGTGCTCTGGTCGATGAGCGACGAGCCGAGGATGCTTTTCATCGAGCGCATCAGCCGGCCGTCCACCCCTTCGACATAGGCCGCGACGGCGGCGCGGCCGTAGAGGCGTTCGGCTTCCAGCTGCTGCGGGGGCGTGTCGGCGCGGTAGAACACCGCCGTCGGCATGGTGGGCTGGCCGGGTTCAAGCGCCACCAGGCGCACACCCTGGGGCCCGGCCGGCAAGGCGACCGCCGAATTGGAAGTACCGAAGTCGATGGCCACAAAACCCGGTTGGCCTTCGGGCCCGGCGGGTTTGGCCGCCGGAACCGGGCGGCCTGCCGGCAATGCTGAAGTGGAAGTCATGCCGGGCCGGCGCGGTGCGAGCGCTGCTGCTGCAAAAAGGGGCGCGATTGTAGCGACGCCCCTCACCCGGCCCATGGCTGTGAATTGACACACGCTGGGCGGTCTTCTCGGTGTGCAGGGCAGCCCATCCACCGTGACACTGCTTACCAGCCCATACAAACACACCGACCGGGGACACACCATGTCGAGCAAGGCCGTCAGTTCGCACCGCTGGTTCAGCCCCTGGCGTTCGGGCCCGCGCCCGGTGCCCGACGCGGACCCGGCCGACCTGGGGACGGCCTTCGGTCTGGACCTGAGCATGTCCGAGCAGGCCCCGCTGCCGGCCAGCGCCAGCGAACGCCGACCCGGCTGGGTGCGCCGCCTCACATCGCGCCGCCGCGCCGCGACGTGACGGAGCGTCCAGCGAATAACCGCACTGTTGCTTGAGCGACGACCCGGTTCACTGGGCGACGCTGGCGGCTAAGATCCGGCGATGGCCCGTCTGTCTTTTCGCGAACAAGTGCTGCGCGTCCGCGAGGACGCCATCGTCTCGTCGGTGAACCGCCTGCTGGCGGACAAGGGCTTCGACCTGATGACGGTCGACGAGGTGGCGGCCGATGTCGGCATCGCCAAAGCCAGCCTCTACAAACACTTCGCCTCGAAAGAAGCCCTGGCCGCCGCGGCCATGGTGCGCTTGCTGGAGCGTGTGCTCGCTTTTCTGGATCAACAGGCCGCACGGACCGACGCCACGGCCTTTGAAGGCCTGGAGGCGATGATCCGGTGGGCGCTGGCGCTGCAGCTGGCCGGCGAGATGCCCAGCGTGCCTTCGCAGAACTCGACGCTGCGCGCCGAGCTGATGGCGCACAAGACCTACCTCGATCTGCTGATGCAGGTGAGCGAGCGGCTGGGCCGGTGGATCCAGCAGGCCCAGGCGGATGGCGACATCGACCCCCTGCTGCCGCCCGAGGTGGTGCTCTTCACCATCTTTGCGCGCGGTTGCGACCCGGTGCCGACCTTTCTGAAGAGTGGCGGCAACTTCACCGACGCGCAGATCATCGACTGGGTGATGACGATCTGCCTGCGTGGTCTGCGCCCGGGCGCCTGAAACTTCAGCGGATCAGCAGCGCCGGCGTGTTGCAGTTGGCCAGCACCTTGGTGGCCACCGAGCCCATCACCAGGTTGGTGAGCGTGCCGTGCCCGTGCGAGCCCAGCACGAGCAGGTCGTAATGGCCCTTCTTGGCGAGCTCGGCGATGGTCTCGGCCGCATGGCCGACCTTGACCACGAAGTTGGCCTTCAGGCCTTGTTTGGCGGCGAAGGTGCGGATGGGCTTGAAGGTTTTTTCAGCGCTGTCGTCGTAGTAGCTCTTCAAGGTGGCCTTGTCCAGCACGGCGGCGGCGCGCGGCGGCACCGGCGTCACCACCGTGAGCAGCGTGTACTCGTGCTGCGGGCCCAGCCATTCGTCGTGGGCGGCCAGGTAGGCCAGCATGCGGCGGGTGTAGGGGCTGCCATCGATGGCGGCGAGTATCTTCATGGCGCTTGACTCCGATGTTCTGGGAAAGGCCGCCCGGTGCGGCCAGGCCGCCGGGCGATGAAGCTCAAGTGTGGCACCTGCGCCCGGCACCGCCCTTGACGTGGCTCACAGCGCCACACAAAGCAGGGCTTCGTGCCCGGCGTCTTCGCCCTTGGACGCCAGGCCGCGCGGGTTGCACAACACACGGGCAGGGCGCTGGCCGGGCCGCGCCACGGTGTAGTCATGCCGGCAGTGCAGGTGGCCGTGCAGCCAGAGGTCGGCGCGCGCGATGAGGGCCTCGTCATCGTTGCAGAAGCTGGCCGTGCCGGGCTGCTTGCCATACCGCGGGTCTGCGCTGCGCAGGCTGGGCGCAAAGTGAGTGACCACCGCGGTCTGGTCCCAGCGGCCACGGGGCGGCACCGCCAGCGCATCTTCCAGCCAGGCGCGGCTGGCCAGCGCCACCTCGCGCACGGCCGTGGCGTCGAAGGGCCGGCCGCCGCGCGTGGTGCCCATCAGCTGCAGGAAGTAGGCCGCAGCGCGCTCGGCGCGGGCCCGCTGCAGCGGACCGAAGAGGTCGAAATCGCTCCAGCGCGTGCAACCGAGAAAACGCAGGCGCCGGCCGTCGGCCGCGGTGACGAGGTGGCTGCCGCGTTCCAGGAAAATGAAACCCAGGCGTTCGCACAGCGCGCGCAGGCCGGCGAGCGCGGCATCGAAATCGCGCCCGTCGAACTCGTGGTTGCCGGCCACCACCAGCACCGGCACCGGCCAGCCGGCGAAACGTTCATAGCCGGCCCAGGTGCTGTCGATGTCGCCGGCCAGCACCAGCAGCTCGGCGCCAGGGGCGGGTTGCGGCGCGAAGGTTTCGGTTTCGAGGTGCAGGTCGGACAGCAGTTGCAGCTTCATGGGCTGGCGATGATGGCCCAGCTGGCGTGAAAAGGCCCCCGGGCCTGGCGGCAGCGGGGGCCTTGCAAGGGGCGCGGAGCGAGCCTCAGGCGCCCAGACGCGCCTCGATCTGCGCCTTGGTGGCCGGCAGTGCAGCCGGCAGGTGGTGTTCCAGCTGCTGAAAGAGCTCGGTGTGCAGCTTCAGCTCTTGTTGCCAGGCGGCCTTGTCGATGCCGATGACGCTGCTGAACTGCTCGGCCGAGAAGGCCAGGCCGTCCCAGCGCAGGTCGTCATAACGCGGGCTGGTGCCGAAGACGTTGTCGGCACCAGGCGCCGTGCCTTCCAGGCGGCCCAACATCCACTCCAGCACGCGCATGTTCTCGCCGTAGCCCGGCCAGACAAACTTGCCGTCGGCGCCCTTGCGGAACCAGTTCACGCAGTAGATGCGCGGCAGGCGCGCGCCCGACTTCGCGGCATCGGCGGCCAGGCGTTCGCCCAGGTTCAGCCAGTGCTGGAAGTAGTCGCTCATGTTGTAGCCCATGAAGGGCAGCATGGCGAAGGGGTCGCGGCGCACTACGCCCTGCTGGCCGGCAGCGGCGGCGGTGGTTTCGCTGCCCATGGTGGCGGCCATGTAGACGCCTTCGGCCCAGGTGCGCGCCTCGGTCACCAGCGGCACCGTGGTGCTGCGGCGGCCGCCAAAGATGAAGGCGTCGATGGCCACGCCCGCCGGGTTGTCCCACTCGGGGTCGAGCACCGGGTTGTTGGTGGCGGCCACGGTGAAGCGTGCATTGGGGTGTGCGGCCTTGGCGCCGGTCTCCTTGGCGATGGCCGGCGTCCAGTCGCGGCCCTGCCAGTCGATCAGGTGCGCCGGGGGCGTCTCGCTCAGGCCCTCCCACCAGACATCGCCGTCATCGGTGAGCGCCACGTTGGTGAAGATGGTGTCGCGCTTCAGCGAAGCCAGGCAGTTCGGGTTGGTCAGCTCGTTCGTGCCCGGGGCCACGCCGAAGTAGCCGGCTTCGGGGTTGATGGCGTAGAGGCGGCCGTCGGCGCTGGGCTTGATCCAGGCGATGTCGTCGCCGATGGTCGTGACCTTCCAGCCGGTGTACCCGGCCGGCGGCACCAGCATGCTGAAGTTGGTCTTGCCGCAGGCGCTGGGGAAAGCCGCCGCCACGTGGTACTTCTGGCCCTGCGGGTTGGTGACGCCCAGGATCAGCATGTGCTCGGCCAGCCAGCCCTGGTCACGGCCCATGGTGCTGGCGATGCGCAGCGCAAAACACTTCTTGCCCAGCAGCGCATTGCCGCCGTAGCCCGAGCCATAACTCCAGATTTCGCGCGTTTCGGGGTAGTGGACGATGTACTTGGTGGGGTTGCAGGGCCAGGCCACATCCTTCTGGCCGGCTTGCAGCGGTGCGCCCACGGTGTGTACGCAAGGCACGAAATCGCCGTTTTCGCCCAGCACGTCCAGCGCGCCCTTGCCCATGCGCGTCATGGTGCGCATGCTCACCGCGACGTAGGGGCTGTCGCTCAATTCGACGCCGATGTGCGAGATGTGGCTGCCCAGCGGGCCCATGCTGAAGGGCACGACATACATCGTGCGGCCCTTCATCGCGCCCTTGAAAAGAGGGTTGGTGCCGGTCTGCAGCAGCGCGCGCATCTCGGCCGGGGCCATCCAGTTGTTGGTGGGGCCAGCGTCTTCCTTCTGCGCGCTGCAGATGTAGGTGCGGTCTTCCACACGGGCCACGTCGGAGGCGTCGCTGCGGGCGAGAAAGCTGTTGGGCCGCAGCTCGGGGTTGAGCTTCATCAGCGTGCCGGCATCCACCAGCTGCTGGCACAGGCGCTGGTATTCGGCTTCGCTGCCGTCGCACCAGTACACGTCGGCAGCTTCGGTGAGCGCAGCAATCTGCGCCACCCATTCCACCAGGCGCGCATGTTTCACATGGGCGGGCACGTTCAGGCGCAGGCCTTCCATCGCGGGACGGTTCACGGGTTCTCCAATCATGGCAATGTAAAAACGGACTTGGGCGAACACCGCCGGAACGCCGGGGTTCGCCGAAGGCCGCTCTTGCCGTGGTCGCCAGAGCCTGCCGCTGGCCCGCCTTGAACGCGGGGCGCTGATTGTGGCGCCGATGTAATCCCGCTGTAACTCCGGGCTGGGGCGGGGTCATGCAAATCCGGCATGGCGTGATGCAGTGCCGGGTTCCGGGCCGCAGGCCCAAGGGCACGCCAGCACTTTTCAGCCCACAAAATGCAGGAAACCACGACAAACATCATGAACACCCGCGCATCTCTCAAGAACCCCTGCCCGCCAGGGTCGACGCGGAAGCATCTGAACCAAGAGGCCAAAGCTGTCATGACCGCCACAGCGGGAATCGAACCGACACGAAACCGCCGTCGACAGCGGGGCAAGCCATGAGCGGGGCCCTGGCCCGTGTGCTGAGCGTGAACCTGGCGCGGGCCGCGCCACTGCCGCTGCCCGGCGGTGGCAGCGTGCTCAGCGGCATCCACAAACGCCCGGTGGCCGGCCCGGTGCCGGTGCGTCTGATGGGGCTGCAGGGTGACGAGCAGGCCGACCTCAGCGTGCACGGCGGTGTGAGCAAGGCCGTCTACGCCTACCCACAGGCGCACTACGCGTTCTGGCAGACCGTGCGCGCGCAGGCCGGTTTGGCCGTCTGGGGCGAAGCGCTGGCGCCGGGCGCCCTGGGCGAGAACCTGACGCTGGAAGGTCTTGAAGAGACCGACCTCTGGGTGGGCGACCAGCTGCGCCTGCCGCACTGCCTGCTGGCGGTGAGCGAACCGCGCCTGCCCTGCGCCAAGCTCAACGCCGCCATGGGCTTCAAGCACGCGGTGAAGCTGATGGCGCAGTCGGGCTATTGCGGCAGCTACCTGGTGGTGCTGGAAGCCGGCACGGTGAGCGCCGGCGAGTCCATCGAGCTGCTGCCGGGCCCGCGCGATGTGAACATCAAAGACCTGTTCCGCGCCCGCATCCGTCCCGAGTGAGGCCCGAGTGAAACCCGGGCCGTACCGGCACGCGAGCGCTCAGGCCGCTGGTGCCAGGGCAGGGTAGTCGGTGTAGCCCTCGGCACCGCCGCCGTACAGCAGCGCCGGCCTCAAATCGTTCAGCGGCGCGTCTTCGCGCAGCCGGCGGCCGAGGTCGGGGTTGCTGATGAAGGGCTTGCCGAAGGCCACCAGGTCGGCGCTGCCGCCGGCCACCGCATCCAGCGCCATCTGCCGCGTGTAGCCGTTGTTCACCATCCACGGCGCGCCGAAGGCGGCACGCAGCGCCGCGTAATCGAAGGGCGCGTTGTCGCGCGGGCCGCCGGTGGCGCCTTCGACCACGTGCACGAAGGCCAGCTTCAGCGGCGCGAGCTGCCGGCCGACGTGTTCAAAGAGCTGCTGCGCCTGGCTGTCGATGCCGGCGTCGTTGGCCGGTGTCACCGGGCTCAGGCGCAGGCCGGTGCGGCCGCCGCCGATGGCGCCGGTGACGGCCTGCATCACTTCCAGCAGGAAACGCGCGCGGTTCTCGATGCTGCCGCCGTAGGCGTCGCTGCGGTCGTTGATGGTGTCGCGCAGGAACTGCTCGATCAGGTAGCCGTTGGCGCCGTGCACTTCCACGCCGTCGAAGCCGGCCTCGATAGCGAGTTCGGCCGCACGGCGGTACTGCGCCACCACGCCCGCGATCTCATCGGTACCCAGCGCGCGGGGCGCCGAGACATCGGCGAAGCCGCCCGCGATGAAGGTCTTGGTCTGGGCCGCCTTGGCGGTGCTGGACAGCGGCGCCTGGCCGCCGGGCTGCAGCGAGACGTGCGAGATGCGGCCCACGTGCCACAGCTGCACCACGATGCGCCCACCTTCGGCATGCACGGCGTCGGTGACGCGCTTCCAGCCGGCCACCTGCTCGGCGTTGAAGAGGCCGGGCGTGTCGAGGTAGCCCTGACCTTCGGGGCTGATCTGCGTGGCCTCGCTGACGATGAGGCCGGCGCCCGTTGCTGGGTTGGCGCGCTGGGCGTAGTACTGCGCCATCATCTCATTGGGCACCTGGCCGGCGCTGGCGCGGTTGCGCGTGAGCGGGGCCATGACGATGCGGGTGGCGACGTCGATGTCACCGAGGCGGAGGGGGTCGAAAAGAATGCTCATACCAGCAGATTACTGCAGTGCAGCAATTTCTGCCGTCGGCGCCCGGGAGGCCATGCCGGCGCGTGGCACCATCCGGGCATGCTCGCCTACCGACACGCCTTCCACGCCGGCAACCACGCCGACGTGCTCAAACACACCGTGCTGGCCCTGGTGCTGCAGCACATGAACCAGAAAGACAAGGGCTGGCGCTACATCGACACCCATGCCGGCGCGGGCGGTTATTCGCTGGAAGGCGAGTACGCCAAGAAGCGCGGCGAGTTTGAACTCGGTATCGCCAAGCTGCTGGAGCGCACCGACCTGCCCGAGCCGCTGGCCGAGCTGGTGACGCTGGTGCGCGCCTTCAACGGCGGCCCGCGCATCACGCAATACCCCGGCTCGCCGGCCATCGCGCAGATGCTGATGCGGCCGCAAGACCAGCTGCGCCTGTTCGAGATGCACCCCACCGACCACAAGATCCTGGCCAGCTACCTGGGCGACATGGCGGGCATCGAGGTCAAGCTGGCCGATGGCTACGGCTCGCTGAAATCGCAGCTGCCGCCGCCCACGCGGCGCGGCGTGGTGCTGATCGACCCGCCCTACGAGATCAAGACCGACTACGCGCGCACGCTGGCCGCGCTGCGCGAGGCGCTGGAGCGTTTTGCCGATGCCGTGGTGGTGATCTGGCTGCCGCAGCTGCAGCTGCTGGAAGCCGCGCAGCTGCCCCAGCGCCTGAAGGCCACGGCCGACAGCGCAGGCAAAAAAGGCTGGCTGCACGCGCAGCTGACGGTGGCCCAGGCCGATGAACGCGGCTTCGGCATGCTGGGCAGCAGCGTCTTCGTGGCCAACCCGCCGCACACGCTGTTCACGGCGCTGCAGCCGGTGCTGCCCTTCCTGGTGCAGGCCCTGGGGCAGTTCGAAGGCGCCCGCTCGGCGCTGGACCGTTCGGCGAAATCCTGACTTTCTGTTCTTGAGGTGGTGATGGACCTGCGGTTTCGGCGCTCGGCGCTGGTGCGTGTGGCGCCCTTTGTATTTTTCATGGCCGTGCTGGCGCTGCGCGGCGCTGCGCCCACCGACGGCAGCTGGGGTTTCGACACCCGCTGGCTCTACGCGCTGCAGGCCGGCGGCACGGCGCTGCTGCTGGGGCTGTGGTGGGGCGAGTACGGCGAGATCTCGCGCCAGACCTGGCTGACGCTGCGCGAGGCGCTGTTCGCCGTGGCCCTGGGCGTGGCCGTCTTCGTGCTGTGGGTGAACCTGGACGCGCCGTGGATGAGCCTGTCCACCGCCAGCACCGAGCCTTTCGTGCCACGCACCGCCGAGGGCGGGCTGGACTGGATGCTGATCGTGGTGCGCATCGCCGGCGCGGCGCTGGTGGTGCCGGTGATGGAAGAGCTGTTCTGGCGCAGCTTTCTCATGCGCTGGATCCAGCAGCCGGTCTTCGAGAGCGTCTCACCCGCGCAGGTGGGCCTGCGCGCGGTGGTGCTCAGCACCTTCGTCTTCGTGCTCGCGCACACGCTGTGGCTGGCCGCCATCGTGGCCGGCCTGGCCTACGCCTGGCTCTACATCCGCACCGGCAAGCTCTGGGCCGCGGTGCTGGCGCATGCCGTCACGAACGGGGTGCTGGGCGTGTGGGTCGTGGCCACCGGGAACTGGCAGTTCTGGTGACCATCGCCAGCAGGCCCAGCGCGGCCAGCGCCAGCGAGCCCGGCTCGGGCAAGCTCGGCGTGCCCGAGCTCGGCGGCAGCACCGTGCTGCCCACCGCAAACCCGGTGCTCGAAGCGCCGTAGTAACGCTG
Organism: uncultured beta proteobacterium; assembly: GCA_963788035.1. GTDB lineage: Bacteria > Pseudomonadota > Gammaproteobacteria > Burkholderiales > Burkholderiaceae_C > Rubrivivax. The sequence goes on along the minus strand of CAWBFC010000003.1, from coordinate 17,289 downwards.
GTTGGTCGGCGCGAAAAACCCGGCCGTCGGGCTGCTGCCCATCACCAGCTCGAAGTTCAGTTTGGAGCGGCTGATCGTCGGCATCGGCTGCGACAGCGGCCCGCTGAGGTCGGTGCTGGCGAGCATGTTGTATTCCTCCAGCGAGAGGTTCAGGTTGGACAGGCCGAAGTACACGCCCAAGCCCGTGCTGCCCGGCGCCCAGTCGAAGACATAGGAATGCGCCGGGTTACCGGGCAGCGGCGCTTCGTTGCTGGGCCGCGCGGCCAGGCCGTTGAGCGAGGGCGTCAGCGTGCGGATACGGTCCCAGCCCTCGCCCGGGCTGTTGCTGATCTCGACGATGCCGCCGCTCACCGCGGGGTTGTCGCGAAAGCCCAGGGTCTTGTTGCCGATGGTCAGCTGCACCGCGCGGATGGCGTCTGCCATCACCGCCTGGCCCGGCAGGGCGCTGGTGGGCAGCACGGCGCGGTTGATGTCGACATGGCCACTGACGGCCACGCCGTTGAACGAGCTCACGCCAAACTCGTTGAGGAAAAAGGGCTGGTTGAAACCCGAACCCCCGTTGAAGTTGATCTGGGTGGTGAAGTTCAGGCGCACGACATCGGCCTGGCTGGCCGTGGCGGCGGTGGCGGCCAGAACGAGGGCCGTGATGCGGTGAGACAAAAACATGGTGGGCGCTTCCTTGGTGGGGATGCCACCGGAAAAGCGGTGGCTGCACCAGGCCTACGCCCAAGCCCGGGACGCCGTGTGTCACACCCGCCCGCAGCCCCCCCGCGCCTGCGGGGGATCGGACGCGTTCACACGCCGCGGGAGCGGTCGGCGTGGAACTGCACGCGCCAGGCATCGAAGCGGTCTTCGTCCAGCGCTTCGCGCACTTCGCGCATCAGGTTCACGTAGTAATGCAGGTTGTGGATGCTGGCCAGCATGGGGCCCAGCATCTCACCGCAGCGGTCGAGGTGGTGCAGGTAGGCGCGGCTGAAGTTCTTGCAGGTGTAGCAAGTGCAGGTCTCGTCCACGGGCGCTTCGCTGTCGCGGTGGCGGGCGTTGCGCACCTTCAGGTCGCCGAAGCGCGTGAACAGGTGGCCGTTGCGCGCATTGCGCGTGGGCATCACGCAATCGAACATGTCCACGCCCTGCGAGACACCTTCCACCAGGTCTTCGGGCGTGCCCACGCCCATCAGGTAGCGCGGCTTGTGCGCCGGCAGGCGGTGCGGGGTGTGCGCCATGATGCGCAGCATCTCGTCTTTCGGCTCGCCCACGCTCACGCCGCCCACGGCGTACCCCGGCAGGTCCATCGCCACCAGCGCGTCCAGCGACTCTTGGCGCAGGTTCTCGAACATGCCGCCCTGCACGATGCCGAAGAGCGCGTTGGGGTTCTCCAAGCGCGCGAACTCGGCCTGGCTGCGTTTGGCCCAGCGCAGGCTGAGTTCCATGCTCTTGCGCGCCTCGGCCTCGGTGGTGAGGTGGCCCTTCACCTCGTAGGGCGTGCACTCGTCGAACTGCATGACGATGTCGCTGTTGAGCACGGTCTGGATCTGCATGCTCACCTCGGGCGTGAGGAAGAGCTTGTCGCCGTTGACGGGCGACGCGAACTTCACGCCTTCTTCCGAGATCTTGCGCATCTCGCCCAGGCTCCAGACCTGGAAGCCGCCGCTGTCCGTGAGCATGGGCTTGCTCCAGCCCTCGAAGCGGTGCAGGCCACCGAACTTCCCGATGACGTCCAGCCCCGGCCGCATCCACAGGTGGAAGGTGTTGCCCAGGATGATCTGCGCGCCCATCTCTTCCAGGCTGCGCGGCAGCACGCCTTTGACCGTGCCGTAGGTGCCCACCGGCATGAAGACCGGCGTTTCCACCGTGCCGTGGTTCAGCGTGAGCGTGCCGCGGCGCGCGTGGCCGTGGGTCTTGTGGAGTTCGAACTTGAGCATGGGGCGATTGTCGGTGCGCTGGCGCGCCGGCTTCATCGCGTCACATCAGCGCGCCAACTGCAGCAGCATCGCGTCGCCGTAGCTGAAGAAGCGGTAGCGGCTTTCCACCGCGTGCCGGTACAGCGCCTGGATGTGGGCGTGGCCGGCGAAGGCGCTGACCAGCATCATCAGCGTGCTCTTGGGCAGGTGGAAGTTGGTGAGCAGCAGGTCCACCACGCGGAAGTCGAAGCCCGGGGTGATGAAGATGTCGGTGTCGCCGCGGTAGGGCTGCAGCGTGCCACCACCGGCGCGCGCGGCCGATTCCAGCGCCCGCAGCGTGGTGGTGCCCACGGCCAGCACCCGGCCGCCGGCGGCGCGGGTGGCTTCGATGGCGGCCACCGTGGCCTCGCTCACCTCGAACCACTCGCTGTGCATGCGGTGCTCGGCGATGTTCTCCACGCGCACCGGCTGGAAGGTGCCGGCGCCGACATGCAGCGTCACGGCCGAGCGGCCCACGCCCTGGGCGGCCAAGGCCGCGAGCAAGGTTTCGTCGAAGTGCAGCGCGGCGGTGGGGGCCGCCACGGCACCGGGATGGGCGGCGAAAACAGTCTGGTAGCGCGCTTCGTCTTCGGCGCTGTCGCTGTGCGTGATGTAAGGCGGCAGCGGCACGTGGCCGTGGCGCGCCAGCAGCTCCAGCACCGGCGCCGGGAAACGCAGGTGGAAGAGCGCGTCTTCCGGGCCGGCGCGGCCCAGCACCTCGGCATCGAAGGCGTCGGCGAAACGCACCACGCTGCCGGCCCTGGGGCTCTTGCTGGCGCGCAGGTGGGCCCAGACCTCGTGAACATCTTCGCCCGGCAGGATGCGCTCGACCAGCGCCTCCACCGCGCCACCGGTGGGCTTCTCGCCCAGCAGCCGCGCCTTGATGACACGCGTGTCGTTGAAGACCAGCAGGTCGCCCGCGCGCAGCAGACCGGGCAATTCGCGGAACACACGGTCCACCGGCGGGGCGCCGGCGGCACGGCCGTCGAGCAGGCGCGAGGCGCTGCGCTCGGCGGCCGGGTGCTGTGCAATCAGTTCGGGCGGCAGCACGAAATCAAAATCGTGCAGCGTGTAGACCGGCGCTGGGGTGGGGGCGGAGCTCGATGAAGGCTTCATGGGCAGGCTGTACCGACCTGGTGATGAGGGGGAGGTCAAAATTGTTCCATGCCCACCGACAAGGCCGCCGCGCCTGCCGCCAAAGCCCTGCCCGCGCCGGTGCGTGCCATGCACAAGATGGGCCTGCTGCGTGACATCGACCTCGCGCTGCACCTGCCCATGCGCTACGTGGACGAAACCCGCCTCGTGCCCATCAGCAGCCTGCGTGACGGCGACACCGGCCAGGTGCAAGGCACGGTGAGCGAATGCCGCGTGGAGACCCGCGGCCGCCGCCAGCTGCTGGTGAAGCTGGACGACGGCCACGGCGAGCTGACGCTGCGGCTGCTGCACTTCTACCCCTCGCACCAGAAGACGCTGGCCGTGGGCCAGACGGTGCGCGCGCGCGGCGAGGTGCGCCACGGCTTTTTCGGCCGCGAGATGGTGCACCCCGAGTTCCGCGCCGTGCAGCCCGACACGCCGCTGCCGCAGGTGCTGACGCCCGTCTACCCCAGCACCGCCGCGCTGCCCCAGGCCTACCTGCGCAAGGCCGTGGTCTCGGCGCTGGGCCGCGCACCGCTGCACGAGCTGCTGCCGCCCGGCGTGGCGCCCGCGGGCCTGCCGCCGCTGCGCGAGGCCCTGCACACGCTGCACCACCCGGGCCGCGACACGCCCACCGAAGCACTGGAAGACCACAGCCACCCTGCCTGGCAGCGCCTGAAGTTCGAGGAGCTGCTGGCCCAGCAGCTGAGCCAGGCGCAGGCCCAGGCTGCACGCGCCAAGCTGGCCGCGCCCGTGCTGCGCGCCGCGCCCGGCGGTCTGGTGGAGCAGTTGCTGGCCGCCCTGCCCTTCACGCTGACGGCGGCGCAGCAGCGCGTGGTGGCCGAGATCGCGGCCGACCTGGCCCGCCCGCAGCCCATGCACCGGCTGCTGCAGGGCGACGTGGGCAGCGGCAAGACCGTGGTGGCCGCGCTGGCCGCCGCCGCGGCCATGGGCGCGGGCTGGCAGTGCGCGCTGATGGCGCCCACCGAGATCCTGGCCGAGCAGCATTTCCGCAAGCTCGTGGGCTGGCTGGCGCCGCTGGGCATCACGGTGGCCTGGCTCACCGGCAGCCGCAAGGGCAAGGCGCGGCAGGCCGAGGTGGAGAAGGTGGCGCGCGGCGATGCGATGCTGGTGGTGGGCACACACGCCGTGATCCAGGACGACGTGGTCTTCGCGAGGCTGGGGCTGGCCATCGTGGACGAGCAGCACCGTTTCGGCGTGGCGCAACGGCTGGCCTTGCGCAAGAAGCTGGAAAGCGAAAGCGCCCCTGCCGGCCCAACCCTGGAACCCCATCTGCTGATGATGAGCGCCACGCCCATCCCGCGCACGCTGGCGATGAGCTACTACGCCGATCTCGACGTCAGCACCATCGACGAGCTGCCACCCGGCCGCACGCCCATCGTCACCAAGGTGTTTGCCGATGGCAAACGCCCCGCCGTCGTCGAACGCGTCCGCGACGAGGTGGCGCAGGGCCGGCAGGTCTACTGGGTGTGCCCGCTGGTGGAAGAAAGCGAGCACATCGACCTGCAGAACGCCACCGCCACGCACGCCGAGCTGGCCGCCGCGCTGCCGGGGGTGCTGGTGGGCCTGCTGCACGGCCGCATGAAGCCGGCCGAGAAGGCCGCGGTGATGGCGCTGTTCACCGCCGGCGAGATGAAGCTGCTGGTGGCCACCACCGTCATCGAGGTGGGCGTGGACGTGCCCAACGCCAGCCTGATGGTGATCGAACACGCCGAGCGTTTCGGCTTGGCGCAGCTGCACCAGCTGCGCGGGCGCGTCGGCCGGGGGGCCGTGGCCAGCGTGTGTGTGCTGCTCTACACCGCGCCGCTGTCGCAGACCGGCAAGGACCGCCTGAAGGCCATGGCCGAAACCAACGACGGCTTCGAGATCGCCCGCCGCGACCTGGAGATCCGCGGCCCCGGCGAGTTCATGGGCGCGCGCCAGAGCGGCGCCGCGCTGCTGCGTTTCGCCGACCTCGCCGAAGACGGCGCGCTGCTGCAGCGCGCCCGCGAAGCCGCACCCCGCCTGCTGCGCGAGCAGCCGGCCGTCGCCGCCGCCCACGTGCAGCGCTGGCTGGCGAGCAAGGCCGAGTACCTGAAGGCCTGAAGCACGAAGGCCGGGCCGGCGGGCCACCGCGGGTCTTCACGCCCCCCGGTTCCAGGGGTGCCACGGGGGCGCCGGTAGCCCTAGCGTGCAAATGTCATGGCAAGTCTCCGGCCCAGCAGGCCGCGGGCCGGGCCGCGGCGTCCTTCCCACCACGGAGCTGAGATGAAGAAGAACCCCTGGCGCCCCGCCTTCGGCGCGCTGTTCGCGGCCGCTTTGCTGGCCCCTCTTGCGCAAACGGCCCACGCCGATGTCATCGACTTCGAGCCCGACAACCTGGCCGGCGTGTACATGCCCGGCGACAGTTTCAGCCAGGGCAGCTACACGCTGACGACGCTGATCGACTTCGGCCTCATCGACACGGCCGCGGCGCTGGGCGCACAGGCGCCCACCGGCAACACCACGCAGTTCTACTTCGCATCGAACGACGGCCGCCTGCGCCTGACGCGCAGTGACGGCCAGGCCTTCAACCTGGACGGCCTGAGCGCCGCCTTCGTGCCGCTGGACCCCCCGTCGACGCAGACCACGCAGCTCTGGGCCTTCGGCACGCGCAGCGACGGCAGCCTCATCGGCGCACCCGCCGCCTACGCCACCGGCAACGGCAGCAGCTTCCCCTTCACCACCTACCAGGTGCTGGGGATGACCGACCTCATCAGCATCGAGTTCCGCTCTTGTGCCGCCATCGGCCCGGCTTGTTCGGTGCCGACACAGAACAACGGGCAGTTCGCCCTCGACAACATCAGCGTGAGCGTCGTGCCCGAGCCTGGCGCAGCGCTGCTGCTGGCCTTGGGCCTGGCCGGTCTGGCGCTGCGCACGCGCCGCGCCGCCTGAGCGCGCCGGCCCCACCCCGAGGAGGACCCATCCATGAACAAGACCCCCATCCGCTGCGTCGCGCTGGCCGCCATGCTGGCCCTGGCCGGCAGCAACCTGCAGGCGCAGACGCGTGACACCCGCGCGCCCGCCGCACCGCAGGCCCAGCGCACCTACATCGTGCAACTGGCCGCCGCCCCGCTGGCCACCTACAGCGGCAGCGTGCGCGGCCTGCCCGCCACGCGCAGCGCCACCGGCGCACGCCTGAACCTCAACAGCAGCGCCGCCCGCGCCTACGCAGGTTACCTCGACCGCCAGCGCACGGCCGTGCTCGCGCCGCTGGGCGGCGTGCGCGTGCTGCACACCTACAGCACCACCTTCAGCGGCTTTGCGGCGCAGCTCACCGAAGCCCAGGCCGCGCAGCTGATGACGAACCGCGACGTGAAGTCGGTGGTGCCCTCCGAACGCCGCGAGCTCGACACCACGCGCACCAGCGAGTTCCTCGGCCTCACCGCCGCCGGCGGGCTGTATTCGCAGCTGGATGCGCAGTCGCGCCGCGTCAAGGGTGAAGACATCATCATCGGTGTCATCGACAGCGGCATCTGGCCCGAGAGCCCGGCTTTCGGCGACAAGGTCAACGCCGCCGGCAAGCCCGTGGCTTACCACCAGGCCGGCACGCTGGCCTACGGCCCGCCGCCGGCGCACTGGGCCGGCGCCTGCATCACCGGCGAAGGTTTCACCGCCGCGATGTGCGGCAACAAACTCATCGGCGCGCGCTTCTACCAAGAAGACTTTGCCGCCTCGGGCGCCGTGCGCGTGCCGCTGGAGTACCTGTCGCCGCGCGACGGCGCCACCAGCGGCCACGGCTCGCACACCGCCTCCACCTCGGGCGGCAATGAGCGTGTGGACATCGTCAACGCCTCGGGCGTCATCACCGCGGTGATGGGCGGCATCGCGCCGCGCGCGCGCATCGCCGCCTACAAGGTGTGCTGGACGGCCACCGTCAGCACCCAGACCGGCTGCTACACGGCCGACATGCTGCGCGCCATCGACGACGCCGTGGCCGACGGCGTGGACGTCATCAACTTCTCCATCAGCGGCACCCAGCTCTTCTTCAACGACCCCGTCGAGATCGCCTACCTCAACGCCGCCACGGCGGGCGTGTTCGTGGCGGCTTCGGCCGGCAACTCGGGCCCGGGCAACCAGGTGGCGCACATGAGCCCCTGGCTGATGACGGTGGCCGCCTCCACCCACGACCGCAACGCGGGCGGTGGCGATCTGACTCTGGGCAACGCGGCCGTCTACGCGGGCTTTTCGCTGAACTATCTCGGCGTGACCACGGGCAACCTGGTGCTGTCGGAGAGCGTGGCCGCTGCCGGCCAGGCCACCAACGCCGCCACCTGCCTGGCCAACAGCCTGGACGCCGCGCTGGCGGCCGGCCGCATCGTCGTCTGCGACCGCGGCACCAACACCGCTGCGGCCCGTCTGGCGGCCAGCGCCGAGGTCAAGCGCGCGGGCGGCATCGGCATGGTGCTGCTCAACCCCACCAACACCACGCTGGTGGCCGACGCCCACACCGTGCCCACGGTGCAGCTGCAAGACACCGCCCGCACCGCCGTGCGCGACTACGTGGCCGGCGCCGGTGCCAGTGCCACCGGCAGCATCGGCCTGGCCTACAACCGCCCGGGCGTGGTGGCGCCCATCATGGCCAGCTTCTCGTCGCGCGGGCCGAACAAGGCCAACGGCAACATCCTCAAGCCCGACATCACCGGCCCGGGCGTGGCCATCATCGCGGCCAACCGGCCCTCGCTGAGCACGGCGCAGCGTGATGCCGTGGTGGCCGGCACGCTGACCCCGCCGGCCTCCACGGGCTCGCTGCAGGGCACCTCGATGTCCAGCCCGCACGTGGCCGGCGCCGCAGCGCTGCTGCGCCAGATGCACCCCACGTGGTCGCCGGCGGCCATCAAGTCGGCGCTGACCACCAGCACCACCGAGGTCAAGCTCTCGAACAACAGCGCCGACCCCAACCGCTGGGGCTACGGCGCCGGCCACTTGGCGCCCAACCCGGCGGCCGTGCCCAGCCTCGTGTACGAAGCGGGTGCCGCCGACTACGGCCGCTTCCTCTGCGGCGTGGGCCTGGCGCCGCCGCCTGGCGTGGGCGCCTGCGCCACGCTGGGCAGCGTCAAGCCCTGGGACCTGAACCTGCCCACGCTCACCGCGGCGGGCGTGGTGGTGTCGCGCACGATCACGCGCACGGTCACCAACGTGGGGGCTTCCACCGCCACCTTCGTGGCGCAGAGCAGCCTGCCGGGCTGGGATGTCGCCATCACCCCGGCCAGCCTGACCCTGGCCCCGGGCGCCAGCGCCAGCTTCAGCGCCAAGCTCACACGCACCACGGCCACGCTGGGCGCCTGGACCTTCGGCAGCCTGGGCTGGAGCGACGGTGTACGCACCGTCACCAGCCCGCTCAGCGCGCAGGCCCAGGCCTTCGCCACGCCGGCCGAGGTGAGCGACAAGCGCAGCTCGGGCAAGGGCAGCAAGGTCTTCCCGGTCGAATCCAGCTACACCGGCCCGGTGACGCTGCAAGCCGTAGGCCTGGTACCGGCCGACACCCGCACCGCCACCATCAGCACCGGCCAGACGCAGTGCTACAGCTTCGTGGTGCCGGCAGGCACGCAGTTCGCGCGTTTCCAGACCTTCAACGCCGACACCCAGGGCGGCGCGCTGACCGACCTGGACATGGACGTTTTCGCCTCGGCCAACTGCACCGGCACCAACGTCGGCACCAGCGCCGCCGGCGGCTCTGACGAGGTGGTGACGCTGGAAAACCCGGCCGCGGCCACCTACTCGGTGCGCATCACCGGCTACGCCACGGCCAGCGGCGGCGCGAGCTACACGCTCTCGGGCTGGGCGGTGTCCACCGCCGCCACGCCCACGCTGCGGGTCACCGGGCCGAGCTCGGTGTACGAGGGCGGCGCGGCCTCGGTCGTCATCAGCTGGGGCGTGCCCACCGGCACGCGCTACATGGGCCAGGTGCGCATCTTCGACCCCAGCAACACGCTGCTGGGCACGAGCAAGGTGCTGGTGGACAACCGCTGAGCCCGCCGCTCGCGCACCAAGGGCTGCTTCGGCAGCCCTTTTTTTGGCCTGCCCCGCCATTGGCGACAATGCCGCCATGACCCTGACCGAGCTCAAGTACATCGTCGCCGTGGCGCGTGAACGGCACTTCGGCCGCGCCGCCGAAGCCTGTTTCGTGAGCCAGCCCACGCTCAGCGTGGCGATCAAGAAGCTGGAAGAAGAGCTCGACGTGAAGATCTTCGAGCGCGGCGCCAGCGAGGTGAGCGTCACCGCCCTGGGCGAGCAGATCGTGCGCCAGGCGCAGCAGGTCATCGAGCAGGCGCAGGCCATCCGCGAGATCGCCAAGCTCGGCAAAGACCCGGTGAGCGGCCCGCTGCGCCTGGGCGTGATCTACACCATCGGCCCCTACCTGCTGCCCGACCTGGTGAAAAACGCCATCGCCACCGTGCCGCAGATGCCGCTGATGCTGCAGGAGAACTTCACCGCCAAGCTGCTGGACATGCTGCGCACCGGCGAGCTGGACGCGGCCATCATGGCCGAGCCCTTCCCCGACACCGGCCTGGCCATCGCGCCGCTGTACGACGAGCCTTTCCTCGCCGCGGTGCCGGTGGGCCACCCGTTTGCGCAGCGCGCGTCCATCACGGCCGAAGAGCTGAAGAACGAGACCATGCTGCTGCTGGGCACCGGCCACTGCTTCCGCGACCACGTGCTGGAGGTCTGCCCCGAGTACGCGCGTTTTGCCAGCAATGCCGAGGGCATCCGCAAGAGCTTCGAGGGCAGCAGCCTGGAGACCATCAAGTACATGGTGGCCAGCGGCATGGGCGTGACGGTGGTGCCGCAGCTCAGCGTGCCGGCCGAGCAGCAGACGCACATCCGTTATGTGCCCTTCACGGCCCCCGTGCCCACGCGGCGCGTGGTGCTGGCCTGGCGGCGCACCTTTCCGCGTTACGAGGCCATTGCTGCGCTGCGCAATGCCATCTATGCCTGCCCACTGCCGGGCGTGGCACGCTTGACGGCCTGAGCCGGGCTCGCGGCCGGCCCCGGGTCTTCCCGAGGCTATGGCGGTCATAGGCCTGCTGCCTATGCCGCCCTTCGACGTTATTGCGTTGACCCCCGGCGGGGCGGTTTCTACATTCGACCTCCTGAACCCGCCTGCCCAGGCGCAGACCCCAAGGAGACCCGCGATGTCCAACGAAGCCCAGTGCCCCTTCAACCACAGCGCCATGACCATGGCCGCCGGCGGCCGCAGCAACCGCGACTGGTGGCCGAACCAGCTCAACCTCGACATCCTCAGCCAGCAGTCGGAGAAGACCAGCCCGATGGGCCCCGGCTTCGACTACGCCCAGGAATTCGCCAAGCTCGACCTGGATGCCGTCGTCGCCGACCTCAAGGCGCTGATGACCGACAGCCAGGATTGGTGGCCGGCCGACTGGGGCCACTACGGCGGCCTGATGATCCGCCTGAGCTGGCACGCCGCCGGCACTTACCGCATCGCCGACGGCCGTGGCGGCGCCGGCAACGGCGCGCAGCGCTTCGCGCCGCTGAACAGCTGGCCTGACAACGGCAACCTCGACAAGGCGCGCCGCCTGCTGTGGCCCGTGAAGCAGAAGTACGGCAACAAGCTCAGCTGGGCCGATCTGCTGGTGCTGGCCGGCAACGTGGCCCTGGAAAGCATGGGCTTCAAGACCTTCGGCTTCGCCGGCGGCCGCCCCGACATCTGGGAACCCGAAAAAGACATCAGCTGGGGCGCCGAGACCGAGTGGCTCGCCACCAGCGACAAACCCAACAGCCGCTACAAGGGCGACCGCGAGCTGCAAGGCCCGCTGGGCGCCGTGCAGATGGGCCTGATCTACGTGAACCCGCAAGGCCCCGATGGCAACCCCGACCCGGTGGCCAGCGGCCGTGACGTGCGCGAGACCTTCGCGCGCATGGCCATGAACGACGAAGAGACCGTGGCGCTGGTGGCTGGTGGCCACACCTTCGGCAAGGCCCACGGCGCGGCGCCTGAAAGCCACGTCGGGCGCGAGCCCGAGGGTGCATCCATCGAAGAGCAGGGCCTGGGCTGGAAGAACAGCCACGGCAGCGGCAAGGGCGCCCACACCATCACCAGCGGCATCGAAGGCGCCTGGAAGCCCAACCCCACCACCTGGGACAACGGCTACTTCGACATGCTCTTCGGCTACGAGTGGGAGCTCAGCAAGAGCCCGGCCGGCGCGCACCAGTGGCACCCCAAGAACACCAAGCCCGAGCACATGATCCCGGACGCGCACGAGCCCGGCAAGAAGCACCCGCCGATGATGACCACGGCCGACCTCTCGCTGCGCTTCGACCCGGCCTACGAAAAGATCAGCCGCCGCTTCCACGCCGACCCGGCCGCCTTCGCCGACGCCTTCGCCCGCGCCTGGTTCAAGCTCACGCACCGCGACATGGGCCCGAAGGCGCGTTACCTGGGCAAGCTGGTGCCGCAGGAAACGCTGATCTGGCAAGACCCGGTGCCGGCCGTGGACCACGCGCTGATCAACGCCGCCGACCAGGCGGCGCTGAAGGCGCAGGTGCTGGCCTCGGGCCTGGGCATCGGCCAGCTGGTGCGCGCGGCCTGGGCCTCGGCCAGCAGCTTCCGCGGCAGCGACAAACGCGGCGGTGCCAACGGCGCGCGCATCCGCCTGGCGCCGATGAAGGAGTGGGAGCCCAACAACCCGGCCGAACTGGGCCAGGTGCTGAAGACGCTGGAGAGCATCCAGGCCGCGTTCAACGCCTCGGCCACCGGCGGCAAGAAGGTGTCGCTGGCCGATCTCATCGTCCTGGCCGGCAGTGCCGCGGTGGAAGCCGCTGCGAAGAAGGCGGGCGTGGACTTGGCCGTGCGCTTCTCGCCGGGCCGCAGCGACGCCAGCCAGGACCACACCGACATCGACAGCTTTGCGGTGCTGGAGCCACGCGCCGACGGCTTCCGCAACTACGCCCAGCCCGGCCTGGCGGCGCATGCCGCCGAGCTGCTGGTTGACAAGGCCCAGCTGCTGACGCTGACCGCCCCCGAGATGACGGTGCTGGTGGGCGGCCTGCGTGTGCTCGGCGGCAACCACGGCGGCGCCAAACACGGCGTGTTCACCATGCGTGAAGAAACACTGACGAACGACTTCTTCGTCAACCTGCTCGACATGGGCACCGAATGGCAGCGCAGCGCCACCGAGGGCGTGCTGGAAGGGCGCGACCGCAAGACCGGCGCGCTGAAGTGGACGGCCACCACGGCCGACCTGGTGTTCGGCTCGAACTCGGTGCTGCGTTCCTTGGCCGAGGTTTACGCGCAGAGCGACGCTCACGAGAAGTTCGTGCGTGACTTCGCCGCCGCGTGGACCAAGGTCATGAACCTCGACCGCTACGAGCTGCCGAACAAGGGGCTGTGATGAAGCTGCTGCGCCGCGCTGTCGGCCTTGTCATCGCGGCCGGGGGCTACACCCTGCTGGTGACGGCGCCCTGGGCCTGAGGCGCGGCGCCTCTGCGCCCCAGGGCACAGAACCCGACCCCCGGCTTCGCTAGAGTCCGGGGGTCGATTTCATTCTTCGGAGAGCAGGGCATGGCAAAAAAGACAGGCGGCAAGAAGGCCGTAGCGGTGGCCGCAACGGCCGGAACCGCGCTCATCAACATCGGCATCAGCGGGCAAGACCGCGGCGCCATCGCCGGCGGCCTGAGCCGCCTGCTGGCCGACACCTACACGCTCTACCTCACCACGCACAACTTCCACTGGAACGTGACGGGGCCGATGTTCAACAGCCTGCACGCCATGTTCATGGCGCAGTACACCGAGCTGTGGAACGCGGTCGACCCCATCGCCGAACGCATCCGCAGCCTGGGCCATGCCGCGCCCGGCAGCTACCAGCAGTTCGCCGCGCTGAGCACGCTGCCCGACGCCCCTACGATGCCGCCCAAGGCGCTGGAGATGGTCAAGATCCTCGTCGACGGCCACGAAGCCGTGGCGCGCACCGCGCGCAGCATCTTCCCGCTGGCCGATGCCGCCAGTGACGAGCCGACGGCCGACCTGCTGACGCAGCGCCTGACGGTGCATGAACAAACAGCCTGGATGCTGCGCTCGCTGCTGGAGTGAGGCGGGCTCGAAAACCTGGCCGCGGGTCCATGCGCGGCCTTTCTCCTTGATAACCAGCAGACGGGCCGGGCGGCCCTGTGCTAACTTGCCCTGATGGACAGCCCCGCTTTCGGCCAGGCCACACTGAGCAACTGCGAGCGCGAGCTGATCCACCTGGCCGGCTCCGTGCAGCCGCACGGGGTGCTGTTGTTGCTGCAGGCGGGCGCCGAGTTGCCGGTGCTGCAGGTCAGCGCCAATGCCGGCGCCCTGCTGGGCCACGAAGCCGACACCCTGCTCGGCTGCCCGCTGCACACGCTGGGCGGCAATGTGGCCGAGGTGGTGCGCACCCGCCTGCCGCAGCTGGCCGGCCTGGGCGAAGAGCCGCTGCCGCTGCGCTGCCACAGCGGCCAGGGCCGCGCGCGGCGCTACTTCGAGGGCACGCTGCACCAGCCACCGGGCGGCGGCCTGGTACTCGAACTCGAACCACTGGACCGCGGTTTTGGCCTCGACGGCGGTGCCGACGGCCGCGTCGGCACCGCAGACCTGGACAGCGCCCACGGCGCCCGCAGCATCGCCGCGGCGGTGCAGCGCTTTTCGGCGGCCGGCACCTTGAACGGCCTGTGTGAAGCCGTGGTGCAGGTACTGCGCGAACTGACCGGCTACGACCGTGTGATGGTCTACCGCTTCGACCCCGACGGCCACGGCGAGATCTTCGCCGAGGCCAAGGCACCCGAGCTGGAACCGCTGCTGGGCCACCACTACCCGGCCACCGACATCCCGCAGCGCGCGCGAGAGCTCTATCTGCGCATGCGCGTGCGCGTGCTGGCCGATGTGCACTACGAACCGGCACCGCTGCTGCCGGCGCTGCGGCCGGACAGCGGCGAGCCGCTGGACATGTCCATGTGCCACCTGCGCAGCATGAGCCCGCTGCACCTGCAGTACCTCAAGAACATGGGCGTCACTGGCACGCTGGTGGCAGCGCTGGTGCGCGAGGGCCGGCTCTGGGGGCTGATCGCCGCCCACCACTACCGCCCGCGCCACCTCAGGCTGGCCCTGCGGCAGGTCGTCGAGCTGCTCGCAGAGGTGGTGTCCACGCGCATCGCGGCCATCGAGAACTACGCCCATGTGCAGGTGGCGCTGCTGGTGCAGCGCCTGGAGCAGCGCCTGATCGAGGCCACCTCCACCGAAGGCGACTGGCGGCAATCGCTGCTGCGCAACCCGCGCACGCTGCTGCAGCCGCTGGAAGCCACAGGCGCCGCGCTCTTCCATGGCGACGAGGTGCTCACCACCGGCGAAGTACCCTCCACACGCGCGCTGCGCGCGCTGTGCGACTGGGTGCATGCCCAGCCAGTGGGCGCCGACGAAGGCGCACCTTTCAGCTGCACCTCGGTGGGCCGCCTGCACCCGCCGCTGGCCGCCTTGGCGGCCACGGCCTGCGGTGTGATGGCGGTGCGGCTGTCGCTGCAGCGGCCCGAATACCTGATGTGGTTCCGCCCCGAGCAGCTGCAGACCGTGAAGTGGGCTGGCAACCCCGACAAGGCCGCGCTGTTGGCCAGCGACGCCGCCCAGGGCCCGCCGGCCGACCCGCTGCAGCTCTCGCCACGCCGCTCCTTCGCCACCTGGTCGGAAATCGTGCGCGGCAGCGCGCGCCCGTGGACGCTGGCCGAACGCAGCATGGCGCGCGCCATCGGCACCGCACTGGTGGACATCATCGTGCAGGTCAATGCGGTGCGGCTGCTCATTGCCGAGCACCAGCTCGCGCAGATCCGCGCCACCGTGCACGCGGCCCGTGAACCGGTGCTGATGAGCAACGCCGCTGGCGGCCTGATGTTCACCAACCACGCTTTCCTGGCCCTGCGCGGCGGCGGCGAGATGCCGGCCATCGGCAGCGCCGTGGCGGCACTCTTCGAAGAACCGGCCCGCGTGCAGGCGGTGCTGGACGAGCTGGTGCACCAGCCCTGGCGCGGTGAATGGGTGGTGGCCGGCCTGGGCACGCCGGTGGCGGTGCGGGCCGAAGCGGTGCCGGCGCGCGACGGCAGCCTGCTCGGCTGCATCTTCGTGCTGGACGACCTGCGCGCGCGCCGCCAGACGGCGCAGGCGCGGCAGCGGCTGGAAGCCTCGCTGCTGCTGGCCGGCAGCGCCGGGCGGCCCCACGACGAGGTGCTGGGCGCCATCCTCGGCAATGCCAGCCTGGCCGCGATGGACATCGCCGACGCCGTGGGCGCGCCTTCGGTGGCGCCCTTGCTGCAGGAGGTGGAAGCCTCGACGCAGCGCGCCACGCAGCTCTACGGCCGCCTGCGCAGCTTCACCGCGGGCGGCTGATCAGGCCGCGGCCGCCGGCAGGGTGGCCAGCTCTTCGAACAGGTGCTGGTGCTGGGTGAAGGCCCACATGGCCTCGGCCACCGCAGCATCCTGCTGGGCCGCGTCCAGCGGCAGGCTGCCCAGCGCCCGGCGCAACTGCTGGCGTTGCAGCAAGACCTGCGGCGTGTCGCCGAAATCGTAGAAGCGGGTGCCGGGCGCCGTGTCGCCCGCCGGCAGCGCATAGAGCCGCGCCACCAGGCGCTGCAGCACCTGGCCGCCGTGCAGATCACCCAGATAACGCACATAGGCGTGGGCCACCAGGCCGGGCGCTGCCCGCTCGGCAGGGCCGGCCTGCAAGGCGTGCAGCCGCGCCACATAAGCCTGCGTCGCGGCGGCCAGGGGCAGGGTTTCGGCCCAGCCCGGGCCGTGCAGCGCGGCCAGATCGTCGGCCAGCGCCGGCGCCCGCTGCAAAGGCCCGGCGGCCAGGGTGACCAGCGCGGGCGCGGCGGCATGCGTGCGCAAGGCGGCTTCCAGCGCCGTGTAGATCGCGTGCAGGTTGCGCAGCAGCGTGCAGTAGCCGGCGCGCGGCAAACGCCCGGCCAGCAGCGCGGCCATCGCGCCGCTGCGTTCGGTGGCGGTGTGCAGCTCGCGGGTGCTGTCGCGCAGGCGTTCGGGCAGGCCGGAGGCCGAGGGCAGCGCGGCGCCCGCCTTCATGCCGCGCCCGCAGCGGCGGCATTCAAGGCAGCCAGCGCGCCGGCGACCTGCGCCGCCAGGCGCGCGTTGGCCAGCACGAGTTCGATGTTGGCCTTCAGGCTGGCGCCGCCGGTGAGTTCGCTCACGCGCGCCAGCAGAAAGGGCGTGACTGCAGCGCCGGCCACGCCCTGGGCCTGCGCTTCGGCCAGGGCCTGCGTGATGTAGCCGGCGATGCGCGGCTGCGGAATCTCGTGCTCGGGCGCTATCGGGTTGGCGATGACCACGCCGCCGGCCAGCCCGGCCTGCCACTTGGCGTGCAGAACAGCGGCCAGCGCCGCGGGCGTGTCGACACGGCTGGGCAGCTTCAGGCCACTTTCGCGCGAATAGAAGGCCGGCAGTTCGCTGGTGCCGTAACCCAGCACTGGCACGCCCTGGGTCTCCAGGTATTCCAGCGTCAGCGGCAGATCGAGGATGGCCTTGGCCCCGGCACAGACCACGGCCACCGAGGTGCGCGCGAGTTCCTGCAGATCGGCGCTGATGTCGAAGCTGGCGGCAGCGCCGCGGTGCACGCCGCCGATGCCGCCGGTGGCGAAAACGCCGATGCCGGCCAGCGCCGCGATGATCATCGTGGCGGCCACCGTGGTGGCGCCGGTGGCCCGCTGCGCCATGAGCAAAGGCAGGTCGCGCCGGCTCGCCTTGGGCACGGCCAGGCCCTGGCGCGCCAGGCTCTCGATCTGTTCACGCGTGAGGCCGGCCTTCAAACGGCCGTCGATGACGGCGATGGTGGCCGGCACAGCGCCGTGTTCACGCACGGCCGCTTCCACGCGCAGCGCGGTTTCGGCGTTCTGCGGCCAGGGCATGCCGTGGCTGATGATGGTGGACTCCAGCGCCACCACGGGCCGGCCGTGGTGCAGCGCAGCGGCCACTTCGGGGTGCAGGTCGAGCAAGGCATTCATAGCGGCCGATCATCGCATCGCCGCCGATAATCCACGGTTTGCCCGGCCCGCACCGAAAGCCTCCATGTCTGCCGATACCCCTGCCGAACAGGCCGCCAGCCCGCTGGCCACGCAGGTGCGCCGCCGCCGCACCTTCGCCATCATCAGCCACCCCGACGCTGGCAAGACCACGCTGACGGAGAAGCTGCTCTTGTTC
>CAWBFC010000002.1:0-41460 GCA_963788035.1 uncultured beta proteobacterium | reverse complement strand
GTCATGGCGATGCCTGCTTCGCCCTCGTCGTCGTCGTCGCCGCCGCTTCGGCGGGCGGCGTGCAGGGCATGGGCCAGCACGCGCGTGAAATCCCGCGCCGCGGCGTCGACCTCCTCGCTGCTGCCGGCGCTGGCCGGCTGCTTCGCAGCGACCGACACGGCCTGCGCCAGCGCGTTCAGTCGCGGGGACTCGCGGCCCGGCGTCGATGCGGTCGCGGGGACGCTGGGTGCAGTATCGGCTGCATCCCGCGACGCCTGGGTCGGCGGGCGCACGGCGCCTGGCTGGACGAATGAAAGGGTGACCACACTGATCGACATGACGCGCTCCGGTTCGGCAGGCGCAGACCTCGTCGAAGCCTTCCAGGTTGCGCCTGGACTTGACTTCGGCCGTCTTGCGCGACACCTGACCACCTTGGCGCAACAAGGTGTGACCGCGGGCCCCGACCGGGCGGCCGCCGGCCGTCTCAGGTGGCAGCGTCGGCGCGCGGCAGGAACATCGACACCGTGGTGCCCTGGCCCGGCAGGCTGGCCACTTGCAGCCGCCCGCCGTGGAGTTCGGCGATGCGCTTGACGATCGCCAGGCCCAGGCCCTTGCCGCCTTCGCTGCCGGCGGGCGCCACGCTCTGGCGCGCCTGGTAGAAGCGATCGAACAGGTGCGGCATGTCCTGCGGCGGGATCCCGGCGCCGCTGTCGGCGACGCACACGCAGACCTCGGCCCCTTCGGCCTGCGCCTCGAGCATGACACGCCGCCGGGCGGCGTGAACTTGAGCGCGTTGTCCACCAGGTTGGCCACCGCGCGCTCGAACAGCTCGATGTCCACCGACGCCGCCGGCAGCGGGGCGTCGGGGTCGTGCGGGCTGGTGAGCGCCACGCCCTGCTTGGCGGCGCGCTCGGCAAAGCGAAGCGAGATGTCGTTCCGGCCTGACCACG
Source organism: uncultured beta proteobacterium (assembly GCA_963788035.1). Taxonomy (GTDB): domain Bacteria; phylum Pseudomonadota; class Gammaproteobacteria; order Burkholderiales; family Burkholderiaceae_C; genus Rubrivivax. Next base: position 40,531 of record CAWBFC010000002.1, on the reverse strand, counting down.
TCCATCCGCGAAAAACAGGGAAATGAGCTCATGAACGTCACCGAAGTCACCCTGGTCGAGGTCGGCCCGCGCGACGGCCTGCAGAACGAGGCCCAGCCCGTCAGCGCCGCGCACAAGATCGAGCTGGTGCACCGCCTGCAGGCCGCGGGCTGCCGCGAGATCGAGGTCACCAGCTTCGTCAGCCCCAAGTGGGTGCCGCAGATGGCCGACAACACCGAGGTGCTGGCCGGCATTTCGCGCCAGCCGGGCGTGCGCTACTCGGTGCTCACGCCCAACATGAAGGGCCTGGAAGCCGCGCTGCCCACCCAGGTGCACGAGGTGGTGGTCTTCGGTGCCGCCAGCGAGGCCTTCAGCCAGAAGAACATCAACTGCAGCATCGAAGAAAGCATCGAGCGTTTCCGCCCCGTGGTGGCCGCGGCGCACGCGGCGGGGCTGAAGGTGCGCGCGGCCATTTCCTGCGCCTTGGGCTGCCCCTACCAAGGCGAGGTCTCGCCCGACGAGGTGGAGCGCGTGGTGCGGCTGATGAAGGCCATAGGCGTGGACCACTGCGGCGTGGCCGACACCATCGGCGTGGGCACGCCGCGGCGCGTGCAGGCGGCGCTCGAGCGGGCTCTCAAGCATTACCCGCTCGCCGAGGTGAGCGGACACTTCCACGACACCTACGGCCAGGCCTTGGCCAACATCCTGGCCAGCGTGGAGCTGGGCGTGCACGTCTTCGACACCAGCATCGCCGGCCTGGGCGGCTGCCCCTACGCCAAGGGCGCCACCGGCAACGTGGCCACCGAAGACGTGGTCTACATGCTGCAGGGCATGGGCATCCACACCGGGCACGACCTGGAGGCGCTGGTGGACGCCGGCGCCCACATCAGCGAGGTGCTGGGCCGGCCGAGCGCCTCGCGCGCGGGCAAGGCCTTGCTGACGCAGCGGGCACGCGCCCAGGCGGCGGGGGCATGAGCTCGCCCGCCGCCTCCCCCTGCATCAACGTCTGCCAGATGGACGCCGCCACCGGCTGGTGCGGCGGTTGCCTGCGCACGCTGGACGAGATCGCGCGCTGGTCTTCATGGGACGAAGCCCGCCGCCACGCCGTGCTGGCCGCACTGCCCGAACGCCGTGTGGCCTGGCTGGCCAGCGGCCGCTCGCTGCCCGCGCCTTTGCCGCCGCGCACGCGGCCGCGTTGAACCTGAAGGGTCCACCATGCACCGCATCGTTTTCCACTTCGACGTCATCTCGCCCTTCGCCTGGCTGGCCTTCCAGCGCCTGCCGCAGGTGCTGGAGGGCTTGAGCTTTGAGGTCACGTACCGCCCGCTGCTGCTGGCCGGCCTGCTGCAGCACTTCGGCCAGAAGGGCCCGGCCGAGGTGGAGCCCAAGCGCGCCTGGACCTTCCGCCACGTGCACTGGCTGGCCGCGCAGCAGGGCGTGCCGCTGGTCTCGCCCGCGCAGCACCCCTTCAACCCGCTGGCGCTGCAGCGCCTGGCCCTGGCCTGCGGGCCCAACCGGCGCGTGGTGGAGGCGCTGTTCCGTCACGTGTGGGCCGAGGAGGGCGATGCCAACGACCCCGCCCGCCTGGCCGCGTTGACCGAGGCGCTGGCCCCCGCCCGCGACCCGAACGGCGCTGAGGTGAAGGCCGAGCTGCGCGCCAACACCGAAGCCGCAGCCGCGGCAGGCATCTTCGGCGTGCCGACTTTCGAACACGCCGGCCGCCTGTTCTGGGGCCTGGACGCGCTGCCCATGCTGCGCGATGCGCTGGCGGGCGGCGCCTGGTTCGAAGGCCCGGCCTGGCAGGCCGAGGGTGCGCCGCGCCCAGGCCTGCGCCGGGGCTGAAACGCGCGGGCCGCTCGGCGCGGCCCCCCGCCCGCACGATGGCGTGCCCGGGGCTGTGCCGCCTAGCATGCGCCTCCACTTACAGGAGCCGCCATGCCTGCCGCCGACCCGAACCCGGTCTACCCCAGCCACCTCACCGTCACCGTCGGTGTGAATGAAGCCGTCAACGTGGGTGGCAGCAGCGCGCGCTCGGTGGGCCGCGACGCCAGCAGCGCCGTGGTGGGCAGCCAGCAGGAGACGGTGGGCAAACACTACACGCTCACCGCCGGCGACAGCCTGGTGTTGCGCTGCGGCGCGGCCAGCATCACGCTGAAGAAGGACGGCACCATCGTCATCAAGGGCGGCGACATCACGCTCGACGCCAGCGGCAAGATCAACGCCAAGGCCAGCAGCGACGTGCTGGTCAAGGGCAGCAAGATCGGCAGCAACTGAGGGCGGCCGTGGCAGGCCGGCAGGCCTGTCGCGCCTCACGAAGGCCAGACGGCGGTTTCACCCCGCCAGGCATGAAGGCGCCTGCCCGGTGGCCGTGGCGGCCCCCGGCCGATTTCTTTTTTTCCGCGCGACGTCTCATTCAAAGGGTTAACCCGCAGCGTTTTCGGGCTGCGGCGGGTTTCTGTCAGCACACGTTGGTTTCACGTCAGAGCTTGGTCAGTGGGCCTGCTCACAGTGAGGTCAAGCCTCTCCATCGCATGGCGGGGCAGCAGGCAGACCTCAAGGAGACCCCATGGACGCCACACTGGCCGAGCGCATCACCGCGCACCCTTCCTACCAGCAACTGCGAGCCGACCGCACCCGTTTCGGCTGGTGGCTCACCGGCGCGATGATGCTGGTGTACTACGGCTTCATCATGCTGGTGGCCTTCAACAAGCCACTGCTGGCCACGCGCCTGGGCGATGGCGTGATGACCGTGGGCATGCCGCTGGGTCTGGGCGTGATCGTGTTCACCATCGTGATCACCGGGCTGTATGTGCGCCGCGCGAACAGCGAGTACGACCGCCTCGCGGCCGAAGTCAACGCCTCGGTGCTGAAGTGAGGCCGGCCATGAAGACCTCCAACACCTTGCGCCGCGCCGCGCTGCTGGCCGTGCTGTTCGGCACCTCGGCCGCCGTTCTGGCTGCCGGCGCCGATCTGGGCCAGGCCACCAAGCAGGCCACCAACTGGACGGCCATCGGCATGTTCGGTGCCTTCGTGCTGTTCACGCTGTGGATCACCAAATGGGCGGCCGCCAAGACGCGCAGCACCGCTGATTTCTACACCGCCGGCGGTGGCATCACCGGCTTCCAGAACGGCCTGGCGATTGCCGGCGACTACATGAGCGCGGCGTCCTTCCTGGGCATCAGCGCGGCGGTGATGGCCAGCGGCTTCGACGGCCTGATCTACAGCATCGGCTTCCTGGTGGGTTGGCCGGTCGTCACCTTTCTGCTCGCCGAGCGCCTGCGCAACCTGGGCAAGTTCACCTTCGCCGACGTGGCGGCCTTCCGCTTCGAGCAGACGCCGGTGCGCGTGTTCGCGGCCAGCGGCACGCTGGTGGTGGTCGCTTTCTATCTGATTGCGCAGATGGTCGGCGCGGGCCAGCTCATCAAGCTGCTCTTCGGGCTGGAGTACTGGATCGCGGTGGTGATCGTCGGCGGCCTGATGATGGTCTACGTGCTCTTCGGCGGCATGACGGCCACCACCTGGGTGCAGATCATCAAGGCGGTGATGCTGCTGGCCGGCGCCACCTTCATGGCCGGTGCGGTGCTGTGGCACTTCGGTTTCAGCCCCGAGGCGATGTTTGCCAAGGCCGTGGAGATCAAGACCGGCATCGCGCAGACCGCCGGCAAGAGCCCTGAAGACGCGGCCAAGGCCGGCTTCTCCATCATGGGCCCGGGTGGCTTCGTGAAAGACCCGATCAGCGCCATCAGCTTCGGCATGGCGCTGATGTTCGGCACCGCCGGGCTGCCGCACATCCTGATGCGCTTCTTCACCGTGCCCAACGCGAAAGAAGCGCGCAAGAGCGTGCTCTGGGCCACCACCTGGATCGGCTACTTCTACATCCTGACCTTCATCATCGGTTTCGGCGCCATCACCTTCGTGCTGACCAACCCCGATTTCCTGGATGCCAAGGGCGGCTTGATCGGCGGCAGCAACATGGCCGCCATCCACCTGGCCAACGCGGTGGGCGGCAACGTCTTCCTGGGCTTCATCTCGGCGGTGGCTTTCGCCACCATCCTGGCGGTGGTGGCCGGCCTCACGCTCAGCGGCGCCAGCGCCGTGAGCCACGACCTCTATGCCACCGTCATCAAGAAGGGCAAGGCCAACGGCCGCGACGAACTGCGCGTCTCGAAGATCACCACCGTGTGCCTGGGCGTCATCGCCGTCGCGCTGGGCATCGCCTTCGAGAAGCAGAACATCGCCTTCATGGTGAGCCTGGCCTTCGCCATCGCGGCCAGCGCCAACTTCCCCGTGCTGCTGATGAGCGTGCTGTGGAAGGGCTGCACCACGCGCGGCGCGGTGGTCGGCGGTTTCCTGGGGCTGATCTCCAGCGTGGGCTTGACCGTGGTGTCGCCCGCGGTGTGGGAAGCCACGCTCGGCAACCCCAAGGGCAGCGCGCTCTTCCCGTACACCAGCCCCGCGCTGTTCAGCATGACCATCGGCTTCGTCGGCATCTGGCTGTTCAGCGTGCTGGACAAGAGCCAGCGCGCCGCCAAGGACAAGGCCGGCTTTGCGATGCAGCAGCTGCGCTCTGAAACGGGCATCGGCGCGGCCGGCGCCAGCGGGCACTGAAACACGCAAGGCCGGCAGGCCTTGCGCCAGATCACGACACCCCGCGGGGGCCGCAGGCATGATGCTGCGGCCCTCTTGTTTTTTGTGCCTTTTGTGCCTTTTCTCCGGGTGAGCCGACCGTGCCCCAGCCTGCTGCCGACGTAGCGCCCTCCGAACTGCTGAGCCTGCTCACGGGCCGCGTGCGCGAGGCCTACCTGCGCCGGCCCTGCGACGTGGCCGGCGGCGACAGCATCGTCAGCGTGTGCGCCGAGATGGCGCGCCACGGGCTCACGCACGCGCTGGTGTACGACACGCCGCCCGGTGGCGCCGAACGCCTGGGCATCTTCACCACCACCGATCTGCGCGACGCCTTGCTGCGCGGCGTGCCGCCCGGGCAGCTGGCGGTGCGCGAGGTGGCGCGTTTCGAGATCGTCTCGGTGGACGCCGACGCCGATCTCTTCGAGGCCTTGTGGCTGATGGTGCGCCACCGCGTGCACCGCCTCGTGGTGCGCGACCACGCCCGGCCCCAGGCCCCGGTGCTGGGCGTGCTGGGGCAGCTGGACGTGGTCAGCCAGGTGGCGCGGCACTCGCACACGGTGGCGCTGCAGATCGACGACGCCAACGGCATCGCCGCGCTGCAGGCCGCGGCCCAGCGCATAGACGAGACCGTGCGCCACCTGCTGGCCGGCGGCATCCGCGTCGAGCGCATTGCGCGGCTGGTGGGTGAGCTGCACGCACGGCTGTTTGCGCGGCTGTGGGCGCTGCTGGCGCCGCTGGCCCTGGCCGCGCGCGCCTGCCTGCTGGTGATGGGCAGCGAAGGCCGCGGCGAGCAGCTGCTCAAGACCGACCAGGACAACGCGCTGCTGCTGCCCGACGAACTGCCCGCCGGCGTCACGCCCGAGGCCGTGGCCGCCCTCACCACCGCCTTCAGTGCAGCGCTGGCGCAGTTCGGCTACCCGCCCTGCCCGGGCGGTGTGATGCTCAGCCACGCGCCGTGGTGCCAGCCGGTCTCGGCCTTCAAGGCCACGCTGCACGGCTGGGTGCACGGTGGCACGCCCGAGGGGCCGCTGAACCTGGCGGTGTTCGGTGATGCCCGCTGCGTCGCCGGCGACCCGGCCCTGCTGCAGGCAGCGCGTGCGCACCTGGCACGCCTGCTCGGCGGGCAAGAGGCCTGGTTCGCGCACTTCGCAGCGCCGGCCGACCAGTTCAACGAGCCCGGCCATTGGCTCGCGCGCCTGGCCCACCTGGGCCCGCGCCGCGATGAGCTGCCCATCGACATCAAGAAGCTCGGGCTCTTCCCGCTGGTGCATGGTGTGCGTGCGCTGGCGCTGCAGCACGGGCTGCCCGACACCGGCACCGCCGCCCGCCTGCAGGCCCTGGCCGATGCGGGCGTGCTGGAGGCGCCGCTGGCGCGCGACCTCACCGAAGCCCTGCACCTGCTGATGGGGCTGCGGGTGGCGCACCAGCTGCGTGAGCTGGACGCCGGCCCCGCGGCGGGCTGCAGGCCCGACCAGCTGCTGCCCGCCGCCGAGCTGTCCACGCTGGAGCGCCAGACGCTGCAGGATGCACTGGCCATCGTGCGGCGCTGGCGCGCCTGGCTGCGCGCGCACTTCCACCTCGACAGCCTGTGAGCCGCGCCGGCCGCCGCCTGCTCCTCACGCGCCTGGCCGCCGGCGCGGCGGCGGCCGTGGTGCTGGCGCTGTTCACGGCCCTGGGCGCCGGGCTGCTCTGGGGCAGCTTCAGCGCGGACGAGCGGGCCATGCTGCAAGGCGCGCTGGCGCTGCTGGCCGGGCGTGGGCCCCTGCTGGTGGCGGTGGCCGCGGCGGTGGTGCTGGCCGTGGCCGCCGCGGCGGGCCCGCTGCACCGCCGCTGGGTGGCCGCGCCGGCGCAGCTGGCCGAGCAGGCCGAGGTGCTGCTGGGGCCTGAGGTGCAGCGCCGGCTGGCCCTGCCCGGCGCGGCCTTGCCGCTGCAGGCGCTGGCCGCGCACATCAACGCGCTGGCCGCGCAACGCGACGCGCTGCGCGCCGACATTGCCGGCGAGGTGGCCCGCGCCAGCCGCCAGATCGAGCAGGAGCGCCAGCGCCTGGCGGCGCTGATGAGCGAGCTGCCGCAGAGCGTGGTGGTGTGCACGCTGGACGGCCGCGTGCTGCTCTACAACCGGCGCGCGCGGCTGCAGTTCCGGGCCCTGAGCGGCGCGCCCGCTGCGGCTGGCGGGGCCGAGTTGCTGGGCCTGGGTCGCAGCATCCATGCGGTGTTCGACCGCGAACTCGTGGCGCACGCGCTGGCTTCGGTGCAGCAGCGGCTGCAGCGCGGTGCCGAGCAGCCGAGCGCGCAGTTCATCACCAGCACGCCGGGCGGCCACCGGCTGCGCGTGCGGCTGGCGGCGGTGCGTGCAGTGGCCGACGTCGAGGGCCCACCGGCACTGGCCGGCTACGTGCTGTTGCTGGACCGGGTGACACGCGCGCGCGGCCCCGATCATGCGCACGAGCACGAGCACGAGCACGAGCACGAGCACGAGCACGAAGATGCGCACGACGGCAGAGCCGCTGCGCACGCCGACGGCAGCCACCCCGAGTACCTGGATTTCGACCACCTCACCGCCAGCCCGCACCCGCACCCGCTGGACGAGCGCCCCCTGGCCGCCTTGTCCTACACCGTCTTCGACACCGAGACCACGGGCCTGGACCCGGCCGCCGACGAGATCCTGCAGATCGGCGCCGTGCGCCTGGTGGCCGGCCGCCTGTTGCAGGGTGAACGTTTCGACCAGCTCGTCGACCCGCGCCGCAGCATCCCTGCGGCCGGCACCGCCATCCACGGCATCACGGCGGCGATGGTGGCGGGCCAGCCCCCGCTGGCGGCCGTGCTGCCGGCCTTTCACGCCTATGCGCACGACACCGTGCTCGTGGCCCACAACGCCGCCTTCGACCTGCGCTTCCTGCAGGTGCAGCAGGCCGCCACCGGCCTGTGTTTCGACCAGCCCGTGCTCAACACGCTGCTGCTCTCGGCGGTGGTACACCCGGCGCAGGCCTCGCACCGGCTGGAGGCGATCGCCGAGCGCTTCGGCGTCAGCGTGCAGGGCCGGCACACGGCGCTGGGCGATGCGCTCGTCACCGCGGAGATCTTCCGCCGCCTGATCCCGCTGCTGGCACGGCAGGGCATCCACACGCTCGGGCAGGCCCTCGCGGCTTCGCAGCGCACGCCTTACGCGCGCCTGCGCTACTGAGCGCCCCCAGGGCAGGGCGCCCAGCCTCGCCGCTGCATCGGCACCGCTGCGGCGGGGTGAGGCTTGAGGGGAAGGCTTGACAAGGTGTACTGGTGAACCCGTACACTAGTCCACATGGACACCCCGATCCAGTTCCAGATCAGCACCGGCTCGGCCGAGCCCATCTACCGCCAGCTGATGGACCAGCTGCGCCGCCGCGTGGCGGCGGGGCAGTGGGTGGCGGGGCAGGCCTTGCCCTCGGTGCGTGATCTGGCGCTGCAACTGGCCGTGAACCCCATGACCATTTCCAAGGCCTACAGCCTGCTGGAGCTGGAAGGGCTGCTGGAGCGGCGGCGTGGCTTGCCCATGGTCATCGCCGCCGGCCACGCGCGGCCCGCCGCGGCCAGTGACCGGCTGGAACAGCTGCGCCCCACGCTGCAGCGCGCCGCCGCCGAGGCGCACGAACTGAACATCCCGAAAACCCAGGCGCTGCGCCTGTTCGACCGTCTGCTGGACGCCCCTGACACCGGAGCCCCCTGATGAGCCCTTCTGCCCACCCCAGCCTTGCGGCCCCCGACCGGCCGCCACACCGTGGCGCCGGCCTCGCGCTGCAGACCGCCGCCGCGCTGCCCCCGGCGCCGGCCAGCGTGCAGATCCAGGGCCTGGCCTTGGCCTATCGCGGCCGGCCCGTGTTGCAGGGGCTGGACTGGACGCTGCAGCCGGGCCAGGTGGTGGGCTTGCTGGGCCGCAATGGCGCCGGCAAGACGACGCTGCTCGAAACCCTGCTCGGCCTGCGTGATGCGCAGGCCGGCAGCGTGCAGATTTTCGGTGAGTCGGCTTCCAGGCTCGGCGACGCGGTGCGCGCGCGCATCGGCTACGTGCCGCAGGCCAACGACCTTTTCCCCGAGCTGCGCGCACAGCAGCTGCTCGACTACTTCCGCGGTTTCTACCCGCGCTGGAACGCCGAGAAGGTGGCGCAGCTGCTGCAGCGCTGGGCAGTGCCGCTGGACGTGGAGATAGGCCGCATGAGCGGCGGCCAGCAGCAGCGCCTGTCCATCATCCGCGCGCTGGCGCACGAGCCCGACCTGCTGGTGCTCGACGAGCCCGTGGCCAGCCTCGACCCGTTGGTGCGGCGCGACTTCCTGCGTGAACTGGTGGAGCAGGTGCTCGACCGCGGCACCACGGTGGTCTTCAGCACGCACATCCTGTCTGACCTGGAGCGTGTGGCCTTCAACGTGGCCTTCCTGCGCGAAGGCCGCATCGCGCTGCAGGCGGCGCTGGACGAACTGCTGGAAAGCAGCCACCTCGTGATGGGCGCCGACGCGCAGCTGGCCTTGCTGCCGGCCGACGCGGTGCTGGCCCGGCAGCCGGGTCGCTGGCTGCTGCGTTGCCGCGGCGGCGCGCCGCTGCCGGCCGGGCTTGTGGCCCAGCGCGCCAGCCTGGAAGACCTGTTCGAGGTGCTGACGTGAGCACGGCCGCCCCGCGTGTGCAGGCCTGGGCGCGCCACGCTGCGCTGCTGCGCCAGCCCTGGCAGGCGCGGCGCAACCGGCGCAGTGGCCTCTCGATGTCGCTGGTGCCGGTGCTGGCGGTCGGCGTGGCCTTGGCGCTGGGCACGGCCCTGCGCCTGAAGGCGGGTGGCGTGCTCATGATGGGCGGGCTGGTGCTGCTGGTCATCCTCTGGCACTCGCAGGTGGATGGCCTGCTGCGCCAGAACCGCCATGCGCTGGCGCGCCTGGTGCCCGGCCACGCGCAGGCGCTGCAGCGCAGCCTGCTGGTGCAGGGGCTGGCAGTGACGGCTGCGGCAGTGCTGCTGATCAGCCTGGCCAGCAGTCCGCAGCTGCGCTGGCTGTGGCTGGTGCTGGGCGTGGTGGTGATGCTGGCCTGGCTGGCGCGCGAACCGCTGGGCTGGATCGCCTTCGGCCTGCTGTCGCCGCTGCTGGGCGAGTTGCCGCGCTACACGCAGCAAGTCGCCAGCCTGCCCTGGGGCGCGCAGTTGCTCGGTCTGGGCAGCCTGGTGCTGGTGTTGGCGGCCTGTGCGGGCCAGGGCGGCCCCTGGCACCGGCGGGCCGATGTGCGCCAGCGCCGCCATCAGCAGGCGATGGATGCGCTGACCGATGGGGCGTCTGCGCCGGCGGTCGACCTCGGGCGTTTCGGGCGCCTGCTTGCGCGATGTTTCGACTGGCCGCAGCGGCTGTGGCGGCAGCGGGTCATCGGCGCAGGGCAGCGGCTGCCGATGGCGACGCGCCTGCAACTGGCCCTGGGCACGGGCGGCGTCTGGGGCGCGCTGCTCTGGCTGGGCTTGTGCATCCTGGTGGTGCTCATCGTCATGCTGCTCGTGCGCGATGTGCCGTGGCCCTTCTTCGCCGAGGCCGGGCGCTTCGGCATCTGCGTTGGGTTGTATTCGATGCTCGGCGGCGCCCTGAGCGGCCGGCTCGACCGGCTGTGGACGCGCCGGCGTGAGCAGGCCCTGGTGGCGCTGCTGCCGGGCTGCCCGCGCGGCGGTGAGCTGGCGGGGCTGGAACAGCGCTGGCGTGCCGAGGGGCTGCTGCTGTGGGCGGGCCTCACGGCGCTGGCGCTGGGCGTCACCAGCATGGGCGGGCCCGCGGTGCGCGATTTCGTGCTGACAGCCGCGCTGCTGTGTCTGCCCATGCCCTGGGTGGCGCAGGCGCGGGCGCGCCGCCTGCAGCGCAAACCCACCCCCTGGATCTTCGGCCTCTGGCCGGTGCTGGCCGCCTGCGTGGCGCTGGCGGCCGTGGCCTTGGGCTGGCAGGCGGCTTTCAGCCTGGGCGCGGCGGTGCTCTTCGTGGCAGGGGCCGAGTTCGCCGTGCGGCGAGACCCGCGGCCTGCGCTGCGCCTGCCGCTCGGGCGGGCGATCCACACCCAGACAGGCCGACCGGACCACCCGGGCGGAACGGGCCGAGCCGGCCTGCCAGGCTGAGCGCGGGCCCGCATGGACCTGGCCTTTGCCCCCGGCCCCGCGCTGCAACGCTGGGGCATCGCCGCGGTCTTCGCGGTGGTTTACCTCGGCATGTTCCTGGGCGGCCTGCCACGCCTGAAGCTCGACCGCACCGGCGTGGCGCTGCTCGGTGCCATCGCCGTCATCGCGCTGGCGGGCCTGAGCGTGGAAGACGCGGCGCGCAGCGTCGACCTGCCCACGCTGGTGCTGCTGTTCGCCTTCATGGTGGTGTCGGCGCAGATGCGCCTGGGGGGCTTCTACACGGCCGTCACGCGGCGCGTGGGCGCGCTGCCGCTGTCCGACGCCGGTTTGCTGGCCGCGCTGATCGCCGTGGCGGGCCTGCTCTCGGCGGTGTTCAGCAACGACGTCGTCTGCCTCGCGATGACGCCCGTGGTGGCGCGCCTGTGCCTGCAGCGCCGCGCCGACCCCGTGCCCTTCCTCGTGGGCCTGGCCTGCGCGGCCAACATCGGCTCGGCGGCCACGCTCATCGGCAACCCGCAGAACATGCTGATCGGCTCGGTGCTGAAACTCCACTTCGCCGACTACCTGCGCGCCGCACTGCCGCCGGTGGCCGGCGGCCTGCTGCTGCTGTGGTGGTGGCTGGCCCACGGCCCCGGCCGTGCGGCGGGCGAGCCCAGCGGGCCGGGCGTGCCGGAGGTGGTGCCTGCAGACACCGAGCCGGCCTTCGACACCTTCCAGACCGCCAAGGGCCTGGTGGTGGCCGGCGCGCTGGTGCTGATCTTCCTGTTCACCGACTGGCCGCGCGAGGTGTGCGCGCTGGTGGGCGCGGGCGTGCTGCTGCTCAGCCGCCGGCTGCATTCGGCCCAGGTGCTGGGTTACATCGACTGGCCGCTGCTGCTGCTGTTCATCGGCCTGTTCATCGTCAACCACGCCTTCGAGACTACGGGCCTGGCCGCGCAGGCGGTGCAGGCGCTGGCGGCGCAGGGCGTGCACCTGCACGAGCCCGGGCCGCTGCTGGTGGCGGGCGTGCTGCTGTCGAACCTGGTGAGCAACGTGCCGGCGGTGATGCTGCTGCTGCCGCACCTGCAGGGCGAGCAGGCCGGCGTGATGCTGGCGCTGGTGAGCACCTTCGCCGGCAACCTGTTGCTGGTGGGCAGCATCGCCAACCTCATCGTGGCCGATCTGGCCCGCCAGCAAGGCATCACCATCGACTGGCGGCAGCACCTGCGCATCGGGCTGCCCGTGACGGTGATGAGCCTCGGGCTGGTGGTGGGCTGGTTGGCGCTGCGCCCATGAAAAAGGCCCCGCGCTGCGGGGCCTGGGGGCGCAAGGGAAGACGGTGCCGCGGGCTCAGGCGCGGGCTCAGGCGCGCGGTGCGGGCGCGGCGGCCAGCAGCACCGGGCCTTGCTGGGCCAGCAGGCTGTCCGGCGCGGGGGCGACGGCCAGGCTGTCGATGCTGCCCATGAGCACCAGCGTCATCACGGCCGCCAGCCCCAACGAAGCCACGCGGTGGCCGATCTCGCGACGGCTGACGCCGAAAGTGAGCGGGGTCTTGGCGATGAAGGCAGGGGTGTGACGGGCGGTGTTCATGAGGGGCTCCTTGGCGCTGTTGCGGGCACCGACGGGGTGTGTCGATGGGTGCACTGTAGGCAGCACCCCGGCGTGCGGCCACGCGCTTGCGACAGGTCGCAGGCGGCGTGCGCCGAGCGGCAGATGTCGGCGATGAACGGGGGCTGCCGGCTCGCTGTCAGCCGCGCTGTCAGCTGCGCTCTTGCCAGGCCTGCAGCAGCGCCGCTTCGCGCGCGGGCGACAGGCCCACGGCCGGGCGGGGCGGCCCGCCAGCGATGGGCTGCGGCCCTCCGCCGTGCTGCGCCGCCCAGGCCGCGGTGTCGGCAAAGGTCTGGGCCAGCGGCCGGCACTGCAGCCCGGTGGCCAGGGCGCGGCCGATGTCGGTGCGGTGCACGCCGCTGCTGGCCGCCGGCAGCCACACCGGCAGTTCGCTCCAGGGCGCCACGCCTTGTTCGAGCAGGAAGGCTTCGTCCACCCATTGCAGGTGCGAGGCCGGCGCCAGCGCGGCCTGGCCGGCGGCCAGGAAGCCGGCCATCGTCAGCGGCTCTTCCGGCCCGGTGAGGTTGCAGGCGCCGCTGGTGCAGGCTTCGGCCTGGTGCAGCAGCCACAAGGCGGCGTCGCGCGCGTCGATGCACTGCACCGGGCCCAGCGGGTCGCCGGGCGCCAGCAACTCGGCCCCCGGTTCGCCGGCGGCACGGGACAGGCGCTCGGCCCACCAGGTGAAACGCCCGGTCGGGTCCCAGGGGCCCACCAGCAGGCCGGGGCGGGCGATGAGGGCACGCTCGCCAAAACCTTCCAGCGCGGCGTCTTCGCACAAGGCCTTCAGCGCGCCGTAGTTCGCGCCCGTGACGGCCTGGGCCTTGTCGGCGCCGGGCATCGTCAGCCGGGGGGCGCTCTCGTCGGTGGCCAGGCCTTCGAAGGCGGCGTAGACGCTGATGCTGGAGATCAGCTGGTACTGCCCCACGCGGTCGGCCAGCAGCGCCGCGGCCTGCGCCACCTGGCGCGGGAAGTAGGCGCTGGTGTCGATGGCGGCGTCCCAGGTGCCGCCTTCGCTGATGCGGCCCAGCGCGGCGGCAAAAGTCGCGGCGTCGTCGCGGTCGGCGATGCGGTGCTCGGCCTCGGGGAAGAGCTGCGCGTTGCTGCGGCCGCGGTGCAGCAGCGTCACTTCGTGGCCGGCCTGCAGCGCCAGTTCGGCGAGGTGGCGGCCGAGGAAACGGGTGCCGCCGAGGATGAGCAGGTTCATGGGGGTATGTCCGTGGCAATCGGGCTTGGGCCGCGGTTCTATCATCCGCCGCATCCTGCAGTGGCCGCTGGGGTCCGGGCTGGTGCTTTGGGCTTTGCGCTGGCGGTGGCGTTCGTCAATGGGTGCAGACGGTTCAGCAGAGGAGGACGTCGCGGCCCGGCGAGGGCAGGTGCCCGGCCGTCTGTCTGCCGATGCGGTGGCGGCGCTGGCGGCCCTGCTGCCTGCCGTGCGCGACGAATGCGCGGCCGACGCCGTGTGGTGGCAGGGCCAGAGCGCCCTCGACGGCACGCCGGGCGCGTGTGTCGCGGCCCTGGGTCTGACGGCTGCCGAGAGCGGCGCTGCCGCCGCCACCGCGGGCTGGCTGCTGCGCCTGCAGCCGGCCGATGCCGGGGCACCTTCGAGCAGCCTGCGCAACGAACCCTGGTGCGAGCCCCTTTGCCTGCGCGCGGCCGGCGCGCGGCGGCCCGGTGGCCCGGCGCTGGCGCTGGCCGCCACCGTGGCGCAGGCGCTCATTGACGCCCACGCCCGGTCCGAGGGCTGGCGCCAGGAGGCCTTGCGCCGGGGCGATGCCGGCCGTGTGGCCTCGGATTGGCTGTGGGAGACCGACGCCGAGGGCTGCATCGTCTGGATCAGCGAATCGGTACACCCGCTCACCGGCGAGCCCACGCGCGCCGAACTCGGCCGCCTGGTGAGCCAGGTCTACACCCCGCGCAGCGACGAACACCGCGCCAGCTGGGAGCGTTACCAGCAGGCGCGTGCCGCGCGCGAGCCCTTCCGCGATCTGCTGGTCGACCGTGAACTGCCGCGCGGGCTGGTCACGGTGTCGATCAGCGGCAACCCGCGTTTCGACGCCGAGGGGCGTTTCTGCGGCTACCGCGGTGCCAACCGCGAAGTGACGCAGGAATTTGCGATGCGCCGCGAAGCCAGCCGCTCGCGCGAACTGCTCGAACAGACCGTGGCCGGCCTGCCGGCCCGGGTGATGATCTGCGACGCCGAAGGCTGTGTGCTGCTGTCCAACGCCGCCTGGCAGGCGAACATGGGAGCGGCGCTGCCGGCGGGCTGCAGCACCTGGGCCGAGATGGTGGCCTACCACGTGGCCCAGGGTCACTATCCCGACGCCCGGGGCCAGGAGCAGCGTTTCCTGGCGTGGCGCCTCGGGCTGGTCGGCGAAGCGCCGGCGCCGCAAGAACTGCGCTGGCGCGACGGTTGGGCGCTCGTGGTCGACCGTCGGCTGGCCGATGGCTGCGTGGTGCATCTGTCCATCGACATCACCGAACGCAAGCGCGCCGAGCAGGCGCTGGTCGACGCCGAACTGCGCTGGCGTTTTGCGCTGGAAGGCGCCGGCGATGGCGTGTGGGACTGGGACGCCAAGACCGACCACACCTATTTCAGCGAGCGCTCTGCGCAGATGCTGGGCATGGCGCAGGCGCAGCTGGGCACCGACTGGCGCGGCCGCCTGGCGCTGATGCACCCCGAAGACCGCCCGCAGGTGATGGCCGCGCTGCACGCCCACGTGGAAGGCCGCAGCGAGCTGTACGAGGCCGTGAACCGCGTGCGCCATGCCGACGGCCACTACGTCTGGGTGCGCGACCGCGGCAAGGCCGTGCTGCGCGACGGCCAGGGCCGTGCGCTGCGCATGGTGGGCACGCACAGCGACATCACGCGCGAGCGCGAGGCCGAGGCCGCCGCCCGCGAGCACCGCGCCATCGAGCTGGCCAGCCGCAGCAAGAGCGAGTTCCTCTCGCGCGTGAGCCACGAGATGCGCACGCCGCTGAATGCGCTGCTGGGGTTTGCGCGCCTGCTGCAGCAGCAGGGCAGCTACCGCGACGATTACCTGCAGCACATGCTGGTGGCCGGCACGCACCTGCACGACCTCATCAACGACGTGCTCGACCTGCAGCAGGTCGAGCAGGGCGCGCTCGCCCTGCAACGCCAGCCCGTGGACCTGGCCGCGCTGGTGGCCGAGGTGGGCGTGCTGCTGGCGCCGCTGGCGCAGAGCCGGCAGGTGCTGCTGGGCCCGCCGCCTGGCGGCCAGGCCTGGGTGCTGGCCGACCCGCAGCGCCTGCGCCAGGTGCTGATGAACCTGGCGTCCAACGCCGTCAAATACAACCGGCCCGGCGGCGGCGTGCGCTGGCAGCTCGGTGCCGTGGCCCACGGCCGCGTGGACGGCCACGAGCTGCAGTTGCACGACGACGGCCTGGGCATGAGCGCGCTGCAGCTGGCGCGCCTGTTCCAGCCCTTCGAGCGCCTGGGCCGCGAGCGCAGCGGCATCGAAGGCACCGGGCTGGGTCTGGTGATCGCGCGGCGCCTGGTCGAGGCGCAGGGCGGCCGCATCGCGGTGCAGAGCCAGCCGGCGCGCGGCACCCAGGTGCAGCTGTGGTTGCCGGCGGCGCCCCGCCCCGCCCTGGCCGACCTGCGTCTGCCGCTGCCGCTGCCGCCGCCTGCTGCCGAGGCCTCGTCCACGGCACTCACGGCACTCACGGCACCCAAGGCGCCCGCTTCGGATGCCGCAGCTGCCCCGCGGCGCGTGCTGCTGGTGGAAGACGACGCCCTCAGCGCGCTGCTGTTCAGCGAAGCCCTGCGTTGGCACACCGGCCTTGCCTTGCGTGTGGCCGGCACGGCCGAGGCGGCGCTGGCGCTGGCGGCCTCATGGCCGCCCGAGCTGCTGGTGATCGACGGTCACTTGCCCGACGCCAAGGGCCACGAGCTGCTGGCGCGCCTGCGCACCCTGCCGGGCCTGGCCAGCGTGCCGGCCGTGATGGCCACGGCCGACGCGATGCCCGCCGACCGCGAGGCCGCGCTCGCCCGCGGCTTCATCGCGCACTGGCCCAAGCCGCTGGACGTGCGCCACCTGCCGGCGCAGCTCAGCGCGCTGCTGGCCGGCTGAGCCGGCCGCCCCACGGCGGCCCAACGGCCGCTCAGCAGCGCCCGATCAACGCGCGAACAAGGCCTTGTGCTGCTCGCGCAGCAGGTTCTTCTGCACCTTGCCCATGGTGTTGCGCGGCAGCTCGGCCACCACGTACACCTGCTTGGGCACCTTGAAGTTGGCGATCTGCTGTTTCAGCGCGGCGCTGATGGTGCCGCCTTCGAGCGTGACGCCCGGCTTGGCCACCACCACGGCCACCACCGCTTCGCCGAAATCAGGATGCGGCACGCCGATCACCGCACTTTCGGCCACGCCGGGCATGTCGTTCACATAGCCCTCGATCTCGGCCGGGTAGACGTTGTAGCCGCCGCTGATGATGAGGTCTTTGCTGCGGCCGACGATGGTCACAAAACCCTCGGCGTCGACCTTGCCCACGTCGCCGGTCTTGAACCAGCCGTCCGTGGTGAACTCTTCTTTCGTCTTCTCGGGCAGGCGCCAGTAGCCCTTGAAAACGTTGGGCCCGCGCACCTCGATGCCGCCTATCTCGCCGGCCGGCAGGGGCTGGCCCTTGTCGTCGTGCACACGCACGCCCACGCCGGGCAGCGGCCGGCCCACGGTGCCGCCGCGGCGCGCTTTTTCGGGGCGGTAGGGGTTGCTGGTGAGCATCACGGTCTCGCTCATGCCATAGCGCTCAAGGATGCGGTGGCCGGTGCGTTCTTCCCAGCTGCGGAAGGTTTCCAGCAGCAGCGGCGCCGAGCCGCTGACGAACAGGCGCATGCCCTTGCAGGCCGCCTTCGTGAGGCCGGCCTCGCCGAGCAGGCGCACGTAGAGCGTGGGCACGCCCATGAAGACCGTGGCCTCGGGCAGGCGCGCGGCGGCGGCGCGCGGGTCGAAGCGGCTGAACCACAGCATCTTGGCGCCGGCCAGCAGCGCACCGTGGCTGGCCACGAACAGGCCGTGCACGTGGAAGATGGGCAGCGCGTGAACCAGCACGTCGCTGTTGCGCCAGCCCCAGGCCTGGTGCAGCACCTGCGCGTTGCTCAGCAGGTTGCCGTGCGTGAGCATCGCGCCCTTGCTGCGCCCGGTGGTGCCGCTGGTGTAGAGGATGGCGGCCAGGTCGTCGGCCGCGCGCACCACCGGCCGGTGCTGGTCGCTGTGGAAGGCTGCGCGGTCGAGCAGCGTGCCGGTGCGGTCTTCGTTCAGCGTGTAGACGTGTTTCGTGCCGGCCACGAAGGCGATCTTGCTGACCCAGCCGAAGTTCTTGCCCGCGCACACCACCACGGCCGGCTCGGCGTTGCCGATGAAGTACTCGATCTCGCTGGCCTGGTAGGCCGTGTTCAGCGGCAGGAACACATGGCCGGCACGCAGCACCGCCAGGTAGAGCATCAGCGCCTCGACGCTTTTCTCCGTCTGCACCGCGATGCGCGAGGCCGGCGGCAGTGCCAGGCTGTCGATCAGATTGGCCAGCATGGCCGTGCCGCGTTCGATGTCGCGCCAGGTGTAGAAAAGCGGCGTGGCCGTGTCGGCCGTCTCGATGGCGGTGGCGTCGAGATCGGCCGGGAAGGCCGCGCGCAGCGCGGCGAACAGGTTGTGGTTGTCGGCGCGCATGCTCGGCTTCAGTCCAGCTTGGCTCCAGAGCTCTTGACGACGGCGGCCCAGCGCTTGACCTCGCTGCCGACGAAGCGGCCGAAGTCGGCGCTCCAGGTGTCGGGGGTTTCGGCGCCCATGCCGTTCCAGGTGCTCTTGAGCTCGGGGCTGTTCAGCGCCTTCTTCATCTCGGCCACCATGGCTGCGGTGGCGTCTGCCGGCGTGCCCTTGGGCGCCCAGATGCCGTACCAGGTGCTGACCTTGTAGTTCTTCTCGCCGGCTTCGGCGGCGGTGACGAGATCGGCAAAACCCGGTGCGCGTTTTTCACCGGCCACGGCGATGGCGCGCAGGCGGCCGCCCTTGATGTGCGCGGCGCTGCTGCCCAGGCCGTCGAACATCATGTCCACCTGGCCGGCGATCAGGTCTTGCAGCGCGGGGCCCGCGCCGCGGTAGGGAATGTGGGTGATGAAGGTCTTGGTCTGCAGCTTGAACAGCTCGCCAGCCAGGTGGTGGCTGGTGCCATTGCCGGCGCTGCCGTAGTTCAGCTTGCCGGGGTTGCTGCGGATGTAGGCCAGCAGGTCTTTCAGGTTGGTGGCCTGCACCTTCTGCGGGTTGACGACGATGACCTGGGGCACGCTGGAGACCAGGCCCACGGGCACGAAATCGGCCTCGATGTTGTAGTCGAGCTTGGGGTACATGCTGGGCGCGATGGCGTGGTGCACGGCGCCCATGAAGAAGTTGTAGCCATCGGGCGCGGCCTTGGCCGCGAGGCTGGCGCCCAGCGTGCCGCCAGCACCGCCCTTGTTGTCGATGACGAACTGCTTGCCCGTGTTCTTGCTCATCATGGCGAAGAGCGGGCGCGCGAAGGCGTCCGTGCCGCCGCCGGGCGGGAAGGGCACGATCACGTTGACCGGCTTGGTGGGCCAGCCGCTCTGGGCATGCACCCAGGGCGCGGCCAGTGTGGCGGCGCCGGCGATCAGCGCGGTGCGTCGGGTGGGGCGGGTCGGGTGCGTCATCGGTTTGTCTCCGTCTTGTGGTGATAAGGGTGATTCTCAGCCCGGGGTGGCGATGGCGCGTGAACGCGCCACCTCGCCCTGGCGGAATTTGGTGTGGCTGGCTTCCACCTTGCCCAGGTCGTAGAGGTAGTTGACCATCATCCCGAAACTCTGGCGCAGCCCGTGGGCACTGAGGTTGCCGCGCGGGTTCAGGCGTTCGAGCCGTGCGCCGTTGTCGAGGTGGAAACGTGCCACCGCGTCGCCGCCCGGGTGCGGCGACAGCAGCGTGAGATAGGCCCCGCACAGCAGCTGCAGCGCGGCGTTGCCGTCGCTGCCCAGCAACTCATGCACATGCGCCCCCTGCAGCGCACCGAGGTCGCCGTTGCAGCGCTGGCGCAGCAGCGTGCGCGCGTTTTCCAGCTCGGCCGCCGCCGCCTTCTTCAGGCCCGGCAGCGTGGCGAACTCGGGCTCGCCCAACAGCCAGGCCGCGAAGCCGGGGATGGGCGAGAGCGTGCAGAAGGTCTTCAGCCGCGGCAGTTCACGCTGCAGCTGCGTGGCCACGGTCTTGATGAGGAAGTTGCCCAGGCTCACGCCGCGCAGCCCCGGCTCGCAGTTGCTGATGCTGTAGAAGGCCGCCACGCGGAAACGGTCGGGCGGCAGCGGTGTGCTCGCCTTGTCGATGAGCGGCGCGATGGCGCCCGGCATCTCGGGCAGCAGCGCCACTTCCACGAAGATCAGCGGTTCGTCGGGCAGCTGCGGGTGGAAAAACGCGAAGCAGCGGCGGTCGGGCTGCAGGCGGCGGCGCAGGTCGTCCCAGCCGTCGATGGCGTGCACGGCCTCGTGCAGGATGATCTTTTCCAGCAGCTGCGCGGGCGAGTTCCAGTCCACGCGTTTCATGCGCAGGAAGCCGGGGTTGAACCAGCTCGTCAGCAGGTGCAGCAGGTCGGCCTCGATGGCCGCCAGCTCGGGCCGCGCACGCAGCCGCCGCATCAGCGCGCGGCGCAGGCGCAGCACCGCCGAGGTGCCGCCGGGCATGCGGTTCAGGCGGCGGAAGAGCTCCTGCCGCGGCGGTTCGGCCAGGGCCGTCAGCGGCGCCAGCGTGGCCGCGCCTGGGGCCGCGGCATAGGCCTGCGCGGCCTGCAGCACGGCCTGCGGGTCGGGGCTGAGGTCGTTGGCGAGGTAGTCGAAAAAGCCGTCGAGGTCTTCGTCGTCCAGGGTCTCCAGGCGGTCGATGAGGTCCACCGCCACGGCCTGGCCGCCGAGTTCGCCCTTCTCGGAGAGCAGGCGCTTGCAGTCCAGCGTCATGCGGCGCACGGCGCGGGCCTTGCGTTGGCGCGCGGCGGCGTGGCGGATGTCTTCGAGCATGGCGGGCTTCCAGTCTGCGGTGGGTGCGCTCAGGCGGCGCTGTCGCGTGGGCGGCGGGCCGCCGCGCGGGTGCTGCGGGCGGTGCTGTTGCGCAGCTTCTTCAAGGCCACCAGCTGCGCCATCAGGTGGTCGTGCATGGCGCGTTCGGCGCGCGCGGCGTCGCGCTGCGTGAAGGCGTCGATGAGCACGCGGTGTTCGTTGATCGAGGCCTCGATGCGCCCCGGCAGCGCCAGCTGGCGCCCGCGCATCAGGCGCATGAAGCGGCGCAGGTCGCTGGTGACGCGGTCGAGCCAGCGGTTGGCCGCCAGCCCCTGCACGCAGCTGTGGAAGGCGTGGTTGGCCTGGTAGTAGCCGCCGATGTCCTGCGCGGCGGCGTGGCGCTCCAGCGTTTCGTGCAGGTGCTGCAGCGTGCGCAGCTCGTCGTCGCTGGCCTTGCTGGCGGCCTCGAAGGCGCAGCGGCCTTCCAGCAGCGCCATCACCGGGAAGAGCGCATCGGCGTCGGCATCGGTGAGCTCGATGACACGGCAGCCGCGGTGCGGCACGAGTTCGACCAGGCCTTCTGCGGCCAGCACCTTCAGCGCTTCGCGCAGCGGCGTGCGGCTCACCTGCCAGGCCGTGGCCAGGGCCTTTTCGTCGATGAAGGCGCCCGGCAGCAGCTCGCCGTCGAAGACCATGCCGCGCAGCCGCGCGGCCACGCCGTCATGCAAGGAGGTGCCGCGCAGGGGGATGGGTTCAGCCATGGCAGACAGCATAAGTCTGTAATTACGGCATCACAAGGGCGGGTTTGCCCGCGCTGCGCCGCGCCAGAATCGGCCCGTCATCGACCAACCCCTGCACCGCCATGAAAACACCCGGCCCCTTCCCGCCGTGCCCCCCGGCCCCTTTCGTGAAGACCGCCGCCGTGCTGGCTTTGCTGGGCGTGCTGTCGGCCTGCCAGCAGAACCCGGTGATGGGCACGCCCGCGCCGGTGAACCCGCGCCTGGGCGGCATGAACCCCGGCGAGACCTACACCGTCGTCGACTGCCCCAACCTGCAGGGCACGGTCTGCACCATCAACGTGGTGGCCATCGCACCGCCCGGTGGCGGCGACGCGTGCACGGTGAACATGGCTTCGGCGGTCTCGCTGCCCGCCGCGCTGAGCACCTTGCGCTGGCAGTTGCAGGCCAGCGACGCGACGCACGAGTACCGCTTCCGCGGCGCCGGCCCCACCGACCCGCCCGGCTACGGCGTGCGGCTGATCGACAACCTGATGTACGTGCCGCCACCGGCGGCCAGCGCTTCCAGCCCCATGCAGCCCATCTGGGTGCAACAGCTGCAGCAGCCCGAGATGGTGCAGTTCGAGCGCGTGGTGCGCGCCTGGCCGCCGCGCATCTCGGCCTACGACGTGTACCTGGACTACCGGCTCAAGGGCGCGCGCGACTGGACGGCGTGCAAGACCTGGGACCCGATCGTGATCAGTCGCGAATGAACTGCGGCGGCTTGCCTTGCTGCGCGGTTTCCGGCGGCAGGGTGTCCAGCGTGCCCTGGCATTCTTCGACCAGCCGCTGGTCCTTGGCCTCCCGGCCCAGCGCCTGGGCTTCCAGCAGGGTGCTGCGCGCTTCGTGAACCTTGCCGGCGGCGGCCAGCACATGGCCCAGGTTGCACAGCGCCGCCGGCACGATGCGCGCATGCCCGATGTCGCGGGCGATGCCCAGCGAATCGCGCAAGGCCTGCTCGGCCAGCACGGCCTCGTGCCGGCTCAGGTACACCAGGCCGAGGTTGCAGAGGTGGTTGGCCTCCCAGCGGCGGTCGCTGGTTTCGCGCGCCAGCTGCAGCGCCTGCACATAAGCCTCGCGCGCTTCGGCGTAGCGGCCCATGGTGTAGTTCAAGGCGCCCAGGTTGCCTTGCAGCCCGCCCAGCCAGCGCCGGTCGCCGGCCTCGCTGGCGATGCGCAAGGCGCGGCTGAAATGGGCCTGCGCGGTGGCGTGCTCGCCGGCGCTCATGGCCATCGCCCCCAGTTCGTTGAGCGTCTGGCACTGCAGGCCGGCGTTCTGCAGGCGCAGGCCGATGTCCAGGGCCGTGCGCAGGTGCGTGGCGCCGCTTTCCGCATCGCCTGCGGCCGACAGCATGTCGCCCAGCGCTGCGTGCAGGCGGCCGCCCAGCAGCTCGTGGCCGGGGTCGGGGTGGGCGGCCAGCGCCGCGGTGACCACCGCTCGCGCTTCGGCGGCGCGCCCGCTGCCCACCAGCGCTGAGCCTTCCACCCAGCCCACGGTGGCGGCCTCGCGCGCGCCCAGCGCCAGCCCGGCGCGCACCTCTTGCGCCAGGTCCACGGCCGCGCGCAAGGGGCCGGTGAGGCGCAGCACCAGCCAGACGAGGCCCAGGCTGGCCGCCGCGGTGGCTGCATCGCCGCCGGCCACGGCATGGCGGCAGGCCTGCACGAGGTTGTCGAGCTCGACGCCGCCGCGGGCGATGGCGCTGCGTTCGTCCAGCGCGGCGTAGTAACCGGCGTGGCGCGCACGCGCCGCCGCCTGTTCGGCGGCGGACAGGTGCGTCAGCGCAAAAGCCTGCACCGCGCGCAGCAGCCCGAAACGGGTGCCCGGCAAGCGGCGCAGCAGCGACTTGTCACCCAGGGCCTGCAGCAGATCGACGAGCCAGGGCGCGTCGGGCAGGTCGTCCAGGCGCACCACGGCCTCGGCGGCGGGCCAGTCGAAGCCGCCCTCGAAGACCGCCAGCTGCGCCAGCGTGCGGCGTTCGGGCTCGCTCATCAGCTCCCACGACCACTGCAGCGCGTTCTGCAGCGTGGCCTGGCGGTCTTGCCGCGCGGCGCCGCCGCCGCCTTGCACCGCCAGCAGGCGGAAACGGTCGCCCATGCGCGCCAGCAGCTGGGCGGGCGCCATCACGCGCACACGCGGCGCGGCCAGCTCGATGGCCAGCGGCAGGCCGTCCAGCAGCTCCACCAGCTGCTGCACGGCGCGGTCGGATGCGGCGTCGCGCTGGTAGCTGGCCAGTGCCGCCTGCGCGCGGTCGTGGAAGAGCTCGGCGGCTTCGTCCGGGCCCAGCGCGTCCAGCGCCAGCGTGTGTTCGCCGCGCAGGCCCAGCACCTCGCGCGAGGTGGCCACAAAACGCGCCTGCGGCGCCGTGTCGAGCCAGCGGCCCACGGTTTCGGCGGCGTGCCGCGTGACCTGCTCGAAGTTGTCGAGGATGAGCAGGCAGCGCTCGCGCCCGGCGATGGCACGGCCCAGCTGGGCCACGGGGTCGGCGCCCAGCGGCACGTCCAGCGCCACCGCCACGGCCTGCAGCACGCTGTCGACATTGCGCGCCTGCGCCAGATCGCAGAACCACACGCCGCCGGGGAAGTTGCCGCGCCAGGCCCAGGCGTGGCGCAGCGCCAGCCGGGTTTTGCCCATGCCGCCGGTGCCGTGCAGCGTGACCAGGCGCGCGCCGGCTTCGCGGCCGTCGAGCAGCGCGGCCAGCGCACGCAGGTCGGCCTGGCGGCCGACAAAACGGTCGCGCTCGGCCGGCAGGTTGTGCGGCACCTGGTCGCCGCCCATCCACTGGCCGCGGTGCCACACCACACGCTGTGATTTTTCGGCGTCGGGCGGCGGCAGCCAGGGCGCGTTGTCGTCGCCGACCTCGTGCACTTCCAGCGGTTCGGGCAGGCCCTTCATGCGCCAGTGGCCGTGGCTCAGCGTGCGCCAGCCGGCGGCCTGCAGCTGCTCGGCCGCGGCGGCGCTGGTGAGGGTCTGGCCGCCGCGGGCCAGCGCCATCAGGCGGGCGCCCACGGCCTTGCCGATGCCGAAGGCCTCCACCGGTTTGGCGCCCAGGGCCACGTCGTCGGGGCCGTTGTGGCGCACGTCCAGCGGGCCGGTGTGCAGGCCGGCGCGCGCCTGCAGCGGCTCGGGCAGGGCGGCCAGCAGGCGGTGGTAGGCCGTGGCGAAACCGGCGGCGTCGGTGGGGCTGTCGAAGAGCACGACGAAGCCGTCGCTGCGGTCGACCTCGCGGCCACGCCAGGCCTGCAGCAGGTCGCGCGAGCCGCGGTCGTGCAGGGCCCACAGCGTGGACATGGCCGCATCGCCCAGCCGTGCGTTGACGGCTGTGCTGTCGACGATGTCGGTGAACAGCAGCGTGAGGTCCTGGGCCATGGCGGGCCGGACTGTAGCGGAGCCCCGCGCGGGGGGCCGGGCCAGGGGCCGATGCCGGTGCCGCCCTGCGGATGAACCCGATGGTGACCCGGGCGCACGGGGCTATCGTGATTCGGGCGTTGCCCCAGGCACGCAAACGACGAAGAACATTCCCAGTGAGGAGACGACCCCATGCAACATCGCAAAACACGGCTGGCCACCGCCAGCGCCCTGGCCTTGATGGGCCTGACGGCCTTGAGCGCCGGCTGCGGCGGCAGCGACAAGACCACCCTGGGCGCCGGCGATTACGCCGTCAACGTGCGCCCGGCTTTCGTGGCCGGCACGCCCACCACCGCCACCTACGACGGCAGCACAGACGACCTGCTCACCGCCGGCCTGGGCCGCGCCGGCCTGGCCTCGGCCGTGGCGCCCACGCTCTCGGCCACGCCCACCGGGGCCGAGCTGCGCAAGCTCGCCATCCACACCAACTACCGCGCCATCGTCGACACCACCGCCGGCGGCGGCTACGGCACGCTCTACGGCCCCAACCTCAGCGTCGACGGCGTCGACGGCGTGGCCGGCACGGGCGACGGCAAGATCGCCGGCACCGAGACCCTCGCCGTGGCCGACGACGGCACGGGCCGCCAGAACGTGACGATGATGGTGCAGGTGCCGGCCAGCTTCAGCGCCGCGGCACCCTGCATCGTGACGGCCACCTCTTCGGGCTCGCGCGGGGTCTACGGCGCCATCGGCAGCGCGGGTGAATGGGGTCTGAAACGCGGCTGCGCCGTGGCCTACACCGACAAGGGCACCGGCAGCGGCGTGCACGACCTGCAGGCGAACACCGTGAACCTCATCGACGGCCGCCGCAGCGACGCCACCGCCTCCGGCAGCGCCAGCAACTTCACGGCACGGCTTTCGGCCGCCGAACGCACGGCCTTCAACACCGCCACGCCCAACCGCGTGGCCGTGAAACACGCGCACAGCGAGCAGAACCCCGAGAAGGACTGGGGCATGCACACGCTGCAGGCCGTGGAGTTCGCCTTCTGGGTGCTGAACGAACGTTACGGCGCGCAGCTGGCCGACGGCCGCCGCACCAAGGTGATCACGCCGGCCAACACGCTGGTGATCGCCAGCAGCGTGAGCAACGGCGCCGGCGCCGCGCTGGCCGCGGCCGAGCGCGACACCGCCGGTCTCATCGACGGCGTGGCGGTGAGCGAGCCCAATGTGCAGCTCGGCGCCGTCACCGGCAGCATCCAGCGCGGCAGCCTGCCGGCCTACACCGCCGGCAGCCGGCCGCTCTTCGACTACTTCAGCTACGGCAACCTGCTGCAGCCTTGCGCCGCACTGGCCACGGCCGCGGCCGGCGGGCCTTTTGCCTACACCGGCGGCACGGCCTTCGTGGCCGGCAACCGCTGCGCTGCGCTGGCTACCGCCGGCCTGGTGAGCGGCGCCACCACCCAGGCCCAGGCCGACGACGCGCTGGCCAAGCTGCTGGCCTACGGCTGGGAGCCCGACGCCAACCTGCTGCACGCCAGCCACTGGCTCTTCGCCAGCCCGGCGATTGCAGTGACCTACGCCAACACCTACGGCCGCTTCCGCGTCAGCGACAACGTCTGCGGCTTCAGCTTCGGCGCTGTGGACGGCACCGGCTCGCCGGTGGCGCTGGCGGCCGGCGCGCTGAACGGTGTGTTCGGCACGGGCAACGGCGTGCCGCCCAGCGGGGCTGTGCAGCTGGTCTGGAACGACAGCGTGGGCGGCGCGAAGAACCACAGCGCGTCCACCTCGGCCAGCACCAACGCGCTCGATTTCGCCTTCGACGGCGCCAACTGCCTGCGCCAGCTGTGGACGGGCACCGGCGCCAACGCGGCGCGTGTGAAGGCCGGCATCGCCGAGGTGCAGGGCACGGCCAACCTGCGCGGCAAGCCGACGCTCATCGTTCATGGCCGCAGCGACACGCTGATCCCGGTGAACTTCAGCTCGCGCCCCTACGTGTTGCGCAACCAGCAAGTGGAAGGCGCCAACAGCCGGCTGCGTTATGTGGAAGTGACCAACGGCCAGCACTTTGACAGCTTCCTGCCCTTCGCCGGCTACGACACGCGCTACATCCCGCTGCACCTGTACTACATCCGCGCCATGGACGCGATGTGGGCGCACCTGAAAAACGGCACAGCCCTGCCCGGCAGCCAGGTGGTGCGCACCACGCCGCGCGGTGGCACGCCGGGGGCGGCCAACGCCATCGCCGCGAGCAACGTGCCGCCGATTGCGGCCACGCCGGCGGCGGGCGACCGCATCACCGTCACCAACACGGCAATGACGATTCCTGAGTGACAGGGGCCCGGCCGCCGAGCGCGGGGGAAGGTCATTCGACCGGCCCCACGCGCGGGGGCGGCCGTCCCTAGAATCTTCGGCCTTCCCCAGCCCGAAGGCCTCCATGTCCTCGTCCGGTGTCATTCGAATCCGCGGTGCGCGCCAGCACAACCTCAAGAACCTCGATCTCGACATCCAGACCGGCGAGCTGACGGTCGTCACCGGGCCCAGCGGCAGCGGCAAGAGCAGCCTGGTCTTCGACACGCTCTACGCCGAGGGCCAGCGGCGCTACGTGGAGACCTTCAGCGCCTACGCGCGCCAGTTCCTCGACCGCATGGACCGCCCGGCGGTCGACCGCGTGGACGGCGTGCCGCCGGCGATAGCGATCGATCAAACGAACCCGGTGCGCACTTCGCGGTCGACGGTCGGCACCATGACCGAGCTGAACGACCACCTGAAGCTGCTCTTCGCGCGCGCCGCCCAGCTCTTCGACAAGCAGACCGCGCTGCCGGTGCGGCACGACTCGGCCGAGAGCATCCATGCCGACTTGCGCGCGCGCGCCGAGGCGCTGGGCGACCCGCGCCTGGTGCTGACTTTCCCGGTGGAACTGCCCGCCGACACCACGGCCGAGCAGCAAGAACAGTGGCTCGCCGCCAGCGGCTTCACGCGCGTGCAGGAAGAGCGCGTGGAAGGCACGCGCAAGATCCTGGACGTGGTGGCCGACCGCTTCCGCATTGCCAACACCGAGAAGGTGCGGGCGATGGATGCCATCGAACTCGCACTGAAGCGCGGCGGCGGCCGTTTGAAAGTGCATGTGCAGCCGGCCGAAGGTGAGCCGCAGCTCTGGCGCTGGAGCACCGGCCTGCACTGCCCGGAGAGCGACATCCGTTATGCCGACCCGCAGCCGGCGATGTTCAGCTTCAACAGCGCTTACGGCGCCTGCGAAACCTGCCGCGGCTTCGGGCGTGTGATCGGCGTGGACATGGGCCTGGTCATCCCCGACCACCGCAAGACGCTGCGCAACGGCGCCATCAAGCCCATGCAGACGCCGGCCTGGAAAGACTGCCAGGACGACCTGGTGAAGTACGCCGGCGAAGCCGGCATCCCGCGCGACACGCCCTGGAGCCAGCTGAGCGCCGCGCAGCGCGACTGGGTGGTGGAAGGCACGCCGAACTGGGCCGGCAACTGGAACAAGCAGTGGTACGGCGTGCGCCGCTTCTTCGAGTACCTGGAGAGCAAGGCCTACAAGATGCACATCCGCGTGCTCTTGTCGAAGTACCGCAGCTACACGCCTTGCGGCGCCTGCGGCGGCGCGCGGCTGAAGCTCGAACCGCTGCTGTGGCGCATCGGCGACAAGGCCGGTGCCGATGCGGTGCTGCCAGCAACGAAGCGATACCTGCCCGTCGGCGCGCAATGGTCGCGCGAGCAGCTCGAAGCCCTGCCGGGCCTGAGCCTGCACGACCTGATGCAGCTGAGCATCGAGCGCCTGCGCCGCTTTTTCGACAGCCTCACGCTGCCCAGTTCGCTGTTGGACGACGCGCTGAAGCTGCTGCTGGATGAAGTGCGCACGCGCCTGAAGTATTTGTGCGACGTGGGCCTGGGCTACCTCACGCTCGACCGCCAGAGCCGCACGCTCAGCGGCGGCGAGGTGCAGCGCATCAACCTCACCACGGCCCTGGGCACCAGCCTCGTGAACACGATGTTCGTGCTGGACGAGCCCAGCATCGGCCTGCACCCGCGCGACATGAACCGCATCGTGCAGGCCATGCACCGCCTGCGCGACGCCGGCAACACGCTGGTGGTGGTGGAGCACGACCCGGCCGTGATGCTGGCCGCCGACCGCCTGATCGACATGGGCCCGGGCCCAGGCGAACGCGGTGGGCAGATCGTCTTCGACGGCACCCCCGAGGCCGCGCGCAACGCCAACACGCTGACCGGCGCTTACCTCGGCGGCCGCAAGCAGGTGGGCGCAGGTTTCCGCAAGCTGGTGAACGATGCCACGCCCAAGCTCATCCTGGAAGGCGCGCGCGAACACAACCTGCAGAACGTGAGCGTGGCCTTCCCGCTGCAGCGCCTGGTGTGCGTGACGGGCGTGTCCGGCAGCGGCAAGAGCACGCTGATCCAGGACGTGCTCTACCCCGCGCTGGCCCGCCACTTCGGCAAGGCCACCGAAACCCCGGGCGTGCACGAGCGCCTGCTGGGCGCCGACGCGCTGGCCGACGCGGTGTTCGTCGACCAGAGCCCCATCGGCAAGACCGCGCGTTCCAACCCGGCCAGCTACGTGGGCGCCTTCGACGAACTGCGCAAGATCTTTGCCGAGGCGCCGCTGGCGCGCGAGCGCAGCTACACCGCCGGCACCTTCAGCTTCAACGCCGGCGACGGGCGCTGCCCCACCTGCGGCGGCAGCGGTTTTGAACACGTAGAGATGCAGTTCCTGAGTGACGTCTACCTGCGCTGCCAGGACTGCGACGGCCGCCGCTACCGCAGCGAGATCCTCGATGTGAAGGTGGTGCGCGGGCCGATGCAGCTGAGCATCGCCGATGTGCTGGACCTCACCGTGGCCGAGGCCGCGCACTGGTTCCAGAACGACCGCGAGGTGGTGGCGCGGCTGCAGCCCATCGTCGACGTGGGCCTCGATTACGTGCGCCTGGGCCAGCCCGTGCCCACCTTGTCGGGCGGCGAGGCGCAGCGCCTGAAGCTGGCGGGCTTTCTGGCCGAAGCCGCGGCCTCGGCCAGCAGCTACGCGAGCTCACGCCTGGCGAAGAAGGGCACGCTCTTCCTCTTCGACGAGCCCACCACCGGCCTGCATTTCGACGACATCGCCAAGCTGATGCGCGCGCTGCGCAAGCTGCAGGACGCTGGGCATTCGCTGCTGGTCATCGAGCACAACCTGGACGTCATCCGCGCTGCCGACTGGATCGTCGACCTCGGCCCCGAAGGCGGCGAGGCCGGCGGTGAGTTGGTGTGCGAAGGCACGCCCGACGACGTGAAGATGCACCCCACGTCGCACACCGCGCTGGCCTTGCGCGAGTACGAGCAGGCCCTGGGCTTCGGCACGCCGCAGGCCGAAGAAAGCCGCGCGCTGCAGACGGTGCTGCGCGAGGCGCGGCGCGCGCGCCAGGCGGCCGACGACAGCATCCGCATCGTCAACGCCAAGGAACACAACCTCAAGAGCCTGAGCGTGGAGATTCCGCGCGGCAAGTTCAACGTCATCACGGGCGTCAGCGGCAGCGGCAAGAGCACGCTGGCCTTCGACATCCTCTTCAACGAAGGGCAGCGGCGCTACCTCGAAAGCCTGAACGCCTACGCGCGCAGCATCGTGCAGCCGGCGGGCCGGCCCGAGGTGGACGCGGTCTATGGCATCCCGCCCACGGTGGCCATCGAGCAGCGCCTCAGCCGCGGCGGCCGCAAGAGCACGGTGGCCACCACCACCGAGGTGTGGCACTTCCTGCGCCTGCTGTGGGTGAAGCTGGGCCTGCAGCACTGCGTGCACGACGGCGCGCCGGTGAAGGCGCAAAGCGCCGAGAGCATCGCGGCGCAGCTGCTGCGTGATCACAAGGGTGAACACGTGGGCCTGCTGGCGCCGCTGGTGGTCAACCGCAAGGGCGTCTACACCGACCTCGCCAAGTGGGCCAAGGCGCGCGGCCACAGCCACCTGCGTGTGGACGGCGAGTTCCTGAGCCTGAGCCCCTTCCCGCGCATCGACCGCTTCAAGGAACACACCATCGAGCTGCCGGTGGGTGACCTGATCGTCACGCCCGGGAACGAAACCGCGCTGCGCGAGATGCTCAGCAAGGCGCT
This sequence comes from uncultured beta proteobacterium, assembly GCA_963788035.1. Classification (GTDB taxonomy): domain Bacteria; phylum Pseudomonadota; class Gammaproteobacteria; order Burkholderiales; family Burkholderiaceae_C; genus Rubrivivax. Next base: position 10,010 of record CAWBFC010000002.1, on the reverse strand, counting down.
GGAGCTGGGCAAGGGCGTGCTGCACCTGCTGCACCCGCTGACGGGCCTGGACGACAGCATGGTCGAAGGCGGCACGCAAGGCCGCGGCATCGGCCAGGTGAAGGTCTTCAGCACCAAACGCGCCTGCCCGGTGTGCGGCACCAGCTACCCCGAGCTGGACCCGCGCATGTTCAGCTACAACAGCAAACACGGCTGGTGCACCGGCTGTGTGGGCACGGGCCTGAAGCTGACGCGTGAGCAGCGCAAGGCTTATGACGATTCGGTGCGTGACGACGACAACAAGGGCCGCGAGCAGAGCTTCCCGAGCGAAGAGCCCGAGGTCGAAGGCGTGGTCGACGAGCCCTGCGGCGATTGCGGCGGCGCGCGGCTGAACAAGGCCTCGCGCGGCGTGACTTTCGAAGAACGCGCCATCAGCGACATCGCGCGCTTGTCGGTGCACGAAACCCGCGCGTGGATCGAGACCCTGCAGCTCACCGGCCGCGACGCCGACATCGCACGCGACGTGGTCAGCGAGATCAAGAGCCGCCTCGTCTTCCTGGAAGACGTGGGCCTGGGCTACCTCACGCTGGACCGCGCGGCGCCCACGCTTTCCGGCGGCGAGGCGCAACGCATCCGCCTGGCGGCACAGCTGGGCAGCAACCTGCAGGGCGTGTGCTACGTGCTGGACGAGCCCACCATCGGCCTGCACCCGCGCGACAACGGCATCCTGCTCAACGCGCTGGCCAAGCTGGGCAGCGCCGGCAACACGCTGGTGGTGGTGGAGCACGACGAAGACACCATCCGCCGTGCCGAGCACATCATCGACATCGGCCCTGGCGCGGGCAAACGCGGCGGCCATCTGGTGGCCCAGGGCACGGCGGCCGATCTCGCGGCGCAGCCCGATTCGGTGACGGGCCGGCTGCTGGCGCACCCGCTGCAGCACCCGCTGGTGGCGCGCCGCGCCATCGACTGGGCAGCCCCGGCGCTGATGCTGCGCGGCGCCACGCTGCACAACCTGCAGCGGGTGGACCTGCGCGTGCCGCTGGGGCGGCTGGTGGCCATCACTGGCGTCAGCGGCAGCGGCAAGAGCACGCTGGCGCGCGATGTGTTGCTCAGCAACGTGCAGAGCGCGCTCACGGGCAACCGCAAGTGGGCCGGCTGCGAAAACCTGGAAGGCTTCCAGCACATCGACCGCGTGCTGGAGGTCGACCAGACGCCCATCGGCAAGACGCCGCGCAGTTGCCCAGCCACCTACATCGGCTTCTGGGACGCCATCCGCAAGCTTTTCACCGAAACGCTGGAAGCCCGCGCGCGCGGCTACGGCACGGCGCGCTTCTCCTTCAACACCGGCGACGGGCGCTGCCCGGGCTGCGAAGGGCAGGGCATGAAGACCATCGAGATGAGCTTCCTGCCCGATGTGAAAGTGCCTTGCGACGTGTGCCACGGCGCACGCTTCAACCCGGAGACCTTGGCTGTCACCTGGCGGGGCAAGAGCATCGGCGACGTGCTGCAGATGGAGGTGGACGAGGCGGTGGTGTTCTTCGCCAGCATGCCCAGCATCGCGCACCCGCTGCAGCTGTTGAAGGACGTTGGCCTGGGCTACCTCACCCTGGGCCAGCCCAGCCCCACGCTCAGCGGCGGCGAGGCGCAGCGCATCAAGCTCGTCACCGAACTCAGCAAGGTGCGCGACGACGTCACGCGCCGCGGCCAGAAGCCGCCCAAGACGCTGTACGTGTTGGACGAACCCACCGTGGGCCTGCACATGGCCGACGTGGAGCGCCTGATCCGCGTGTTGCACCGCCTGGTGGAAGGCGGCCACAGCGTGGTGGTGATCGAGCACGACCTCGATGTGATTGCCGAAGCCGACTGGGTGGTGGACCTCGGCCCCGAAGGCGGCACCGGCGGCGGCCGCGTGGTGGTGGCTGGTGCGCCCGAGGCCGTGGTGGCCAGCGGTTCGCACACCGGGCGTGCGCTGGCGCCGGTGCTCAGCCGCGTGGCCTGAAGGGCGGCAGCGCTTCAGCGCCGCCATGAAAAACGCCGCCCGAGGGCGGCGTTTTCACGGGCACGGCGGTCGGCTCAGCGGGTCTGGCGGCGGCGCCAGGCCAGCAAGCCGGCCAGGCCCAGCGCCATGGTGGCGTAAGTGGCGGGCTCGGGCACAGGCGCGAAGCTGATGTTGTCGACAGCCACGTAATCGAAGTAATTCCCCGGCCGCACCGCCACGCTGGTGATGCTGCTGGCCGAGAAGCTCAGCGTGACCTGGCCTGTGGCCGTGGCCGAGACCGAGCCCAGCAGGTTGCTGCCGTCGTAGGCCCAGATCGTGACGTCAGCGAACTCCGTGACGCCGCCGAAATCGGCGCTGAAGGTGTTGACCGGCGTGGCGAAGCTGACCAGAAAGCTCGCATCGCCGTCTTCGGTGAGCCAGCCGCTGTAGCTGCGCAGCACCATGCCGTTGACCAGCTCGGGCGTGCCCAGGCCGCCCACGTCGGGGCCGGTGCTGTCGGCAATCAGCATGTGCGTGTTGGTGGCCCAGGGCTCGCCGCTGGCCGAAGTGCCCGGGCCGGTGAAGGCGTTGGGCGTGAAGCTCACGCCCAGGCTCGCGTACTGCGTGGACAGCGTGGCGCCAGCCGCGAGGCCGTTGAAGGTGATGGTTTCTGCCTGGGCCGAGGTGGCCGCCAGGGCCAGGCCGAGGGCGGCAAGGGGCAAACGAAGCGAACTGTGCATAGCCATCTTCCTTCAACAGCGGCGCAAGACCGCCGTCACGCCAGGATAGCCGTCGGCTGCCGGCGCCGGTTGGCGCCGGGCCCCCGCAGACACGGGGGCGGGTCGGTGCTCAGCGGCTGGCTTTTCGCGCCGAGCCCCACCGTCGCCAGGCGCGCCAACCCAACATGGCGCCCAGCACTGCCGCGTAGACACCCACCTCGGCCAGGTCGTTCTTGCCGCTGCGCATCCACAAGAAGTGCAACACCGCCAGCACTGCCACGGCATACACGGCCCGGTGCAGCGCCTGCCAGCGCGGCGCGCCCAGGGCCTTGATGGCGCGGTTGAAGGAGGTCAGCGCCAGCGGCAGCATCAGCAACAGCGCGGCGCTGCCCACCAGGATGAAGGGGCGCTTGGCGATGTCGGCGACGATGGCGCTCAGGTCCAGCCCCATGTCCAGCCAGGCGAAGGCCAGGAAGTGCAGCAAGCCGTAGAAAAAGGTGAAAAGCCCCAGCATGCGGCGCAGCCGCGCCAGCGCGTGCCAGCCGGTCCACTGGCGCAGCGGTGTCACGGCCAGCGTCAGGCACAGCAGGCGCAGCGTCCAGTCGCCGGTGTTGCGGATCAGCGTCTCCGCCGGGTTGGCGCCGAGCGTGTTGGCGAAGATGCCCCACACCAGCCATGCCAGGGGCACGAGCGCCAGCGCGAAGACCAGCGGCTTGGCCGCCGGCTTCAGCAGCAGGCGGTTCACCTCAGTAGAACTTCTTCAGGTCCATGCCGGCATAGAGCTGGCCGACCTGCGGCTCGTAGCCGTTGAACATCAGCGTCGGGCGCTTCTTCGCGAAGAGGCCGTCTTCGCCCAGGCGGCGCTCGGTGGCCTGGCTCCAGCGCGGGTGGTCGACCTTGGGGTTCACGTTGGAATAGAAGCCGTACTCGCTGGGGATGGCCACTTCCCAGCTGCTGCGCGGCTGCTTCTCGACGAAACGGATCTTCACGATGCTCTTGCCGCTCTTGAAGCCGTACTTCCAGGGCACCACCAGGCGCACGGGCGCGCCGTTCTGGTTGGGCAGCACCTCACCATAGAGGCCAAAGGCCAGCAGCGTGAGCGGGTGCATGGCTTCATCCAAGCGCAGGCCTTCCACGTAGGGCCAATCAAGAACGGCCTGGCTCAGGCCAGGCATCTGGGCGCGATCGGCCAAGGTGATGAACTGCACGAACTTCGCGTTGCCCGTGGGCTCCACGCGTTTGATCAGCTCGGCCAGCGACCAACCCACCCACGGCACCACCATCGACCAGCCCTCCACGCAGCGCAGGCGGTAGATGCGCTCTTCCATGGGGCTGAGCTTGAGCAGGGTGTCGAGGTCGTAGTTGCCGGGTTTCTTGACCTCGCCTTCGACCGCCACCGTCCAGGGCCGGGGCTTGAGCGTGCCGGCGTACTTGGCGGGGTCGGCCTTGTCGGTGCCGAACTCGTAGAAGTTGTTGTAGCTGGCCACGTCCTTGTAGGGCGTGGGCTTGTCCAGCGCCATCGCACCCGGCACCGCGCTGCGCGCGCCGGGCAGCGGCGCCAGCTTGCCGGGCCGGGCCGCCTGGGCGTGCGCGGGGCTCAGCGCGGGCAGCGCCCCCATCGCGCCGGCCGCCACCAGGCCCTGCAGCAGGCGGCGGCGCTGCTCATAGACGGCGCGCGGCGTGATCTCCGAGGCCATGGGGTGCTGCAAGCCGTGGTCTTTCAGGAAGTGCATGTCTGCTCCGGGGTTCTGCGTATCGGTCGGCGATGACAGCGGCACCTTACATCGTGCGGTACCCGCGAAAAAAACGGGCCGGTAGAAACCGGCCCGCGGGTGTTGCTGTGGCGGTGCTGTCAGCGCAAGCCGGCCAGGTAATCGGCCACGGCCTTCATCTCGGCATCGCTCATGCGGGCAGCAATGGCCGCCATCTGTGCGCTGTTGCCGCGGGCACCGGCGCGGAAGGCCTGCAGCTGGGCTTCCGTGTACTCGGCGTGCTGGCCCTGCAGGCGTGGGTATTGCGCCGGGATGCCGGCGCCATTGGGGCTGTGGCAACCCGCGCAAGCCGGCACGCCCTTGGCCATGATGCCGCCGCGGTGAATCTGCTCACCCAGGGCCACGGTCTTGGGGTCGCGCGCGGCGCCGGGCTTGGCGGTCTTCGAGGCGTAGAAGGCCGCGATGTGTTTCATGTCGTCTTCGGACAGCGCGGCGGCCATGCCCGACATGATGGCGTTCTTGCGTTTGCCGCTCTTGAACTCGATCAGCTGCTTGACCAGGTATTCCGGGTGCTGCTTGGCCAGGATGGGGTTGGCCGGTGCGCCGCGCGTGCCGTCTTGCGTGTGGCAGGCGCCACACGAGGCCGCGAGCTGCTGGCCCTTGGCCAGGTCGGGCTTGAATGCGGGGGCCGGGGCAGCGGCAGTGGCCGCGCCAGACAGCAGGGCCAGGGTGGCAGCCGACAGGGTCGACACGGCCAGCGACTTCATTCGCGACATCATGCAGGTGCCTTCAAAGGGGTGCGCGGGTGGTTTGCTTGAGAAGCGCGCGGGAACCAAAGCCATGAATTTTACAATGCCCCATGACAAACAGCTTTCACGGGCTTCCAGGCCGCCCTACCAGCCCTGCCGACACCGCTCGGCAGGCCCTGGCCTGGACCCACAGCGCGCGCTTTCTCACCACGGCCAGCCAGCTTACGCAGCTGCCGGCGAGTGAAACCCCCGAGATCGCTTTCGTGGGCCGCAGCAACGCGGGCAAGTCCACCGCGATCAACCGCCTGGCGCAGCAGAAGCGCCTGGCTTTTGCCTCGCGCACGCCGGGGCGCACCCAGCACATCAACCTGTTCGAGGTGGGCCCGAAAGACGCCGCCAACGCGCTGTTCGCCGACCTGCCGGGCTACGGCTATGCAGCCGTGGAGCGTTCGGCCAAGCTGCGCTGGCAGGAGGTGATGGCCGATTACCTGCAACTGCGCCGGCCGCTGCACGGCGTGGTGCTGATGGTCGATTCGCGCCTGGGCTTCACCGATCTGGACAAGCGGCTGCTGGCCTTGATGGCGCCGCGCCTGGCCAATGGCGAGGTGCGCCTGCTGGCGCTGCTGACCAAGGCCGACAAGCTCAACCGCAGCGAGGGCCAGCTCGCGCTGCGCAAGGCGCAGGATGAACTGGGCGCCATCTCCACCGAAAGCAGCGATATCGGCGTGACGCTGTTCTCCGCGCTGTCGCGCCAGGGGCTGGAAGACGTGGCCGAGACGCTCCACGCCTGGGTGCACCCGCCAGCAGCGGCCGAGGGTGGTGACGAAGTAGCGTCCGCGCCGGCACCCACCGACGCGGCATGACACGCTGTTTCGACCTTGCGCTGCCGCAGGGCATCACCCTGGCCTGCCGCGCTGATGGCCGGCCGGGTGCGCCGCGGGTGATGCTGCTGCACGGCTTTCCGGAGGCCGCCTTCGTCTGGGACGAGGTGATGGCGCTGCTGGCCGACCGCGCCGACTGCGTGGCACCCAACCTGCGCGGTTTCGAGGGCTCGTCGGCGCCGGCCGAGCTGGCGGCCTACAAGGCGCGGCCGCTGGTGGCCGACCTCGTGGCCGCCATCGCCGCCACTGGCGGCCCGCTGGACTTGCTGGTGGCGCACGACTGGGGCGGCGCGCTGGCCTGGAACCTCGCAGCGGCACATCCGGCGCTGATGAAGCGCCTGCTCATCATCAATTCGCCGCACCCGGCCACCTTCCTGCGCGAGCTGCGGCACAACGCCGAGCAGCAGGCGGCCAGCGCCTACATGAATTTCCTCTGTCGGCCGGATGCTGGCGCCCTGCTGGCCGAGCGCGACTACGCACGCCTGTGGCCGTTTTTCGGCGACGCCGCCTGGCTCACGCCCGCGCTGCGCGAGCGCTACCGCGAAGCCTGGCACAACGGCGGGCGTGGGCTGGACGGTGCGCTGAACTACTACCGCGCCTCGCCGCTGCGCCCGGCCACCGGCCCCGACGACCTGCTGCACACGCTGGTGCTGCCCGATGCACTGGTCACGGTGGCGCTGCCGACGACGGTGCTGTGGGGCGAAGGCGACGTGGCCCTGCGGCCGGGTTTGCTGGAAGGCCTGGAGCGCTGGGTGCCGCAGCTGCAGCTGCTGCGCGAGCCCGGTGCCACGCACTGGCTGGTGCATGAACAACCCCGGCGTGTGGCCGAGGTCATTGCCGGCTTGCTTTGACCCCGGCTCAGGCCGCCGCCGGGGCCATTTGTTCTTGCACGCGCGCGGCAGCACTGCCCACGATGGAGCGCTGCTTCAGCGTTTTGGCCAGCCGTGCCGCGTGCATGGTCAGCAGCGCACCGCGGCGCACGGCCCAGGTGGCATCGGAGCCGCCATCGCCAAAAAGGAACACTTCGCCGCGTTCGCCGGGCCACATCAGCCGGGCCTGCACCCAGCGGCCTTGCAGGAACATGCGCACCCAGTCGCCCGGGCGCAGGCTGTCCAGCCAGGCGTCGGTGGGCGTTTCTGCGCGCGAGACGGGGGCGCCGTGCTCCATCAAATCGGCGGGCACCGTGTCCAGGGCTTCGAGATCGAGCATGCCGTGGAAGGACGTGGGCGTGTCGCGCCCGGCCAGCAGCTTGTCTTCCAGTTTCTGCAGCGCACCGATCTGGCTGGCTGCTGCGGCCAGGCGGCGTGTCAGGCGTTTGTGCAGAAAACTCTCGAAGCGGTCTAGAGCCCAGCGGTAGAGCGCGTTGTTCTGCTCGGGCTCGAGCACCAGCTGCTCGGCCGTGCCCAGGGCGGTCTTGAGCAACTGGCGGCGCTCGGGGTCGCCGGGGTCGGGCGCCATCTCGCATTCGAAGACCAGGCGGTTGATGAAGCGCCACAGCGGGTGCTTGTCCTGGTCGAGCATGCCGGCGTCTCGCAAGGCCAGGCGCATCGCCGGCCCGTGCAGGCGCGAGATGACGGCGCGCACGTCTTCGGGCACGCGGTCGTCGGTGAGCATGGCCTCGAAGAGCCGGCTCACGAGTTCGATGGACTGGCGGTCGACGCGGCTGGTGGTGGTGCGTGCCAGCTCGGTCCAGTGTTCGCGGCGCTGGCTCGGGCCAGCGCCAGCCAGTGCCGAGGCAGCGGGCACCGGGTGCCCCGCCTGGCCGGAGAGCGTGGTGCGCGCCTGGCCCTCGTAGCTGAGCGGGGTGTCCATCGGCCCCGGCATGGTGTCGCGCATGCTGTGCAGATCGGGGCTGAAGGTCACCTCGTTGCTGCGTGAACCGCGGCGCACGCCCGAGGGCAGGATGACGGTGCGGTGCGCAGCGGGCTCAATGCCCATGGCCTCCAGGCGTGAGCTGGATGCAGCGTAGGCCGTTCGCAACAGCTGTGCCAGCGGGGGGCCGGCCGCACGCATGAAGGCGAGCTGGTGGCCACGGGACAGCGGCAAGGCCTGCGCCGCAGCCCAGGCCGCGCGGGCATAGGTTTCGGCGCGGAAGGGGTTGTGGTCGACGCTCACGTCCATGTCGCCCACCAGCGCAGAGATGTAGGTCTGCAGCTCACGCAGCTCGTACTCGGCACTGCTTTTGATGGCTTCGATGATGTGCGACAGCTCCACGTCCATGGCCACCACCTCTTCGTCCACCAGGGCCAGCGACAGGCGGCGGGTGGCGGGGGCGGCGGGCATGGCGCCGGTTGGTTTCCGGTTCTGCAGCTCGGCGTCAACCTGCTCCTGCAACGAGCGCATGAAGTAGTCGCCCAGGCGACCCCGCTGCGTGAGCATGGCCTGCATCAGCTCGCCGGCCGTGGCGCGCTGCAGCGGCGCCATCGTCGGCAGGCTCTTGCGCGCGTTGTCCAGCGTGCCATCGAGCAGCTGGTCGAACAACAACGGCGCGCGCAGCAGTTCGTCATCGACGAACCGGCGCATCGCAGGCGAGATCGGCCGTTGAACCATGCGTGCCATTATCCCGTCACGTTTGCAGCGCCATCAACGAGAAAAGGCCTGCAGTCACCCTGCAGGCCTTCTTTTGGGCCGAAGCCCGTGGTGTGGAAGGTGCAAGCCCGTCGTGCGGGCCTGCAGCCTCCCGCGGCTTACATGTCCATGCCGCCCATGCCACCCATGCCGCCCATGCCACCGGGCATGCCGCCGCTGGCCGACTCTTCCTTCGGCGCTTCGGCAACCATGCACTCGGTCGTCAGCATCAGGCCGGCCACGGAGGCGGCGTTCTGCAGCGCGGTGCGGGTGACCTTGGTCGGGTCCAGGATGCCCATCTCGATCATGTCGCCGTAGGTGGCATTCGCGGCGTTGTAGCCGTAGTTGCCCTTGCCTTCCAGCACCTTGTTGATCACGACGCTGGGCTCGTCGCCGGCGTTGCCGACGATCTCGCGCAGCGGCTGCTCGATGGCGCGCAGCACGATCTTGATGCCGGCTTCCTGGTCGGGGTTGTCACCCTTGATGGCACCAGCGGCCTGACGGGCACGCAGCAGGGCCACGCCGCCACCGGCGACGATGCCTTCTTCCACCGCAGCGCGCGTGGCGTGCAGGGCGTCTTCCACGCGGGCCTTCTTTTCCTTCATCTCGACTTCGGTGGCAGCACCGACCTTGATGACGGCCACGCCGCCGGCCAGCTTGGCCACGCGCTCTTGCAGCTTCTCGCGGTCGTAGTCGCTGGTGGCTTCCTCGATCTGCACGCGGATCATCTTGACGCGCGCTTCGATGTCGGTGGCAGCGCCGGCGCCGTCGATGATGGTGGTGTTTTCCTTGGCCACTTCAACGCGCTTGGCCTGGCCCAGGTCGGCCAGCGTGGCCTTCTCGAGCGTCAGACCCACTTCTTCAGCGATGACCTTGCCGCCCGTGAGGATGGCGATGTCTTCCAGCATAGCCTTGCGGCGGTCGCCGAAGCCAGGCGCCTTCACGGCCACGACCTTCAGGATGCCGCGGATGGTGTTGACCACCAGCGTGGCCAGGGCCTCGCCGTCAACTTCCTCGGCGATGATCAGCAGCGGACGGCCGCTCTTGGCGACTTGCTCCAGCACGGGCAGCAGGTCGCGGATGTTGCTGATCTTCTTGTCGTAGAGCAGCACGAAGGGGTTGTCCAGCGTGGCGCTCTGCTTCTCGGGGTTGTTGATGAAGTAGGGCGACAGGTAGCCGCGGTCGAACTGCATGCCCTCGACGATGTCGAGTTCGTTGTCCAGGCTCTTGCCGTCTTCGACGGTGATGACGCCTTCTTTGCCGACCTTGTCCATGGCCTTGGCGATGATCTCGCCGATGGACTCGTCCGAGTTCGCGGAGATCGAGCCGACCTGGCTGATTTCCTTGCTCGTCGTGGTGGCCTTGCTGGCCTTCTTCAGCTCTTCGACCAGGGCCAGGACGGCCTTGTCGATGCCGCGCTT
>CAWBFC010000001.1:0-689925 GCA_963788035.1 uncultured beta proteobacterium | reverse complement strand
GTTCCGTTCTTCAAAGTAAATATGGATGTGTCTACTTGGGATAATATCCGAAGAAACATTTTTTCTGGAATGCGTCACAGTATCGTTTTGAGGATTTTAAGGGCTTTCCCGAGCCTTGTTTTCGGTCTGAGGGTGGTATATCTCCTGATAATCGCTTTCATATGAAAAATGCACATCTGTATGGGAATAGCAGGGTATTTCTTTTTAAGAAGATCGAACATGAATCTCCTTCCGTCGATCGTAAATGCATCGGTATTCTTTGTATATCAGGCAGAGTCAAAAGTGCTCATGAGCTTGCTAATACTCGTTAATGATTCTGATGATACAAAATCATATACCAGATTGAGTCCTGCATTACTTCGGATTAAAGCCATGCCATCCGTACGGGAACTAAAATAGGTTGCGTCAATCACAACGCACATACGTTCGGTCTCACGAAGGATTGGTAGTTCTCCGGTATAGTGGATGTTTCCCGTTAGATATTTTTGAACGGTATTTCGATTCTTTCCAAGTGTTTTTCCAAGTTCTCTATGGGTTTGTTTATGAAGAGAGTAATCTACATAAGCAGTGCGTATCCAAGAGGTGTCTTTCGGTATGAATACAGCGAGACACACAAGACATTTGTATCGCTGTTTTCCTCTGCTAACCCCGTATTTCTGCACCCTATTTTTACCGCATTTGTTACAAGTGTTTTTTTGTGTAAATCATACAAAGATAGATTAGAAACTAAGTACTGCCAAGTTTAGCAGATACAGTAGCTAAAAGCAAAGGATTTGTACCAACACATTTTAGGCTTATCCCGTTTTTATTATGCAGCCTTTCTGACTTGTTCATCATTTTGTGCAACAAATATAGGTGTCGTGGAAGTGTCCGCTCACCTCGGCGAGCGGGTAATGCTTGAGAGCCCGCTCGAGCGCCGCCTGCACGCGCCGCGGCGTGCCCACGCCGATGGTGTCGGCCACGCCGCAGTGGTCCACGCCTATGGCCTTCATCAGCCGCACCACGCGCTCCACCTCGTCGGGCGAGACCTCGCCTTGGTAGGGGCAGCCCAAGGCGCAGGAAATGGCCGCGCGCACCTTCAGCCCCGCCGCGTGCGCCGCGGCCACCACGGGGCGGAAACGCTCGATGCTTTCTTCGATGCTGCAGTTGATGTTCTTCTGGCTGAAGGCCTCGCTGGCGGCACCGAAGACCACCACCTCGTGCACCTGGGTGGGCAGCGCGGCTTCCAGGCCCTTCATGTTGGGCGTGAGCACCGAGTAGCGCACGCCCGGCTGGCGCGAAATGCCGGCCAGCACCTCGGTGTTGTCGGCCATCTGCGGCACCCACTTGGGGCTGACGAAGCTGGTGACCTCGATCTCGCGGCAGCCCGCGGCCTGCAGGCGGTGCACCAGCTCGATCTTGTGCGCGGCGCTGACGGGCTGGGCCTCGTTCTGCAGGCCGTCGCGCGGGCCGACCTCGACCAGGGTGACTTCGGTGACGTTCATGAGCTCATTTCCCTGTTTTTCTGGCGTAGCAGGTTACACGGGCGATGCCCGTACCGCGCCACCGTTCGGCCTTCGTGGGGATGGCGCGGCCCCGTTCTCCAGCGCACACTGCCATGGCCACCATGAACACGCGTCGTTGTCTGAAGATTGCCGCCCGCATCAATGCCCTGCTGGTCCAGGAACTGGGCCAGGGCATAGACCCGGCGCGCATGCTCGCCGAGCCCCTGTACGCGCGTGACGTGCTGATGGTCTGCGAAGGTCTGCCCGGCACCGAGCTGGCCGAACTGGCACCCAGGTTCCGACTGGCCCTGGCCGCGGTCGACCCCGAAGAAGCGGCGCGCGCCGGCCAGGCATCGGGTTTCAGCCCTTCGCGCTTCCTGAACTCGCTGTTCGGCGCCACTACGGGCAGCCCGGCGAGCACGCTGGACACCCCGCCGGACAAGCCGCCACGCAGCTGGTTCGGCCGCTTGCGCGACAGCATCAAGTAGCGCCCTCGGGCCTCAGCCCGCCGCGGGGGCCAGGCGCAGCAGTTCGCCGCCTTCGGCCACCTGGTCGCCCACGGCGTAAAGCAGCTCGCCCACCACGCCGTCGCGCGGGGCGGTGAGCGTGTGCTCCATCTTCATGGCCTCCATCACCGCCACGGCCTGGCCGCGCTGCACGGCATCGCCGGCCTTCACGAAAAAACCCACCACCTTGCCGGGCATGGGCGCGCTCAGGCGGCCTTCGGCACCTGCGCCGGCGCCGGCCTGGGCCAGCGGGTCGTGGTCGGCCAGCAGCGCGCTGCCCTCGGCGGTGAAGACGGCGTAGCGGCGGTCTGACGGCGCGCCGTGGGCGTAGACGGTGGCCGTCAGGCGCCGGCCGGCCAGGTGCAGCTCGTGCCGGCCTTCGCCCAAGGCGTGTGCGCTGAAGGCCAGCGGCGCCGCGCCCGTGCCCACGCGCAGCTGCACGCTGCCGCCATGCTGGCGTTCAATCCGCAGCGGCAGCGGCTGCCCCGCCAGTTCCAGGTGCAGCACGCGCACCGCGCCGCCGTGCAGGCGCCAGCCGTCGCGGCGCGACCAGGGGTCGGCGCCTTCCAGCGCCGCCTCGGCCTGCAGCACGTGCGCGGCCACCGCGGCGGCAGCCAGCTCGGGCGCCAGCGGCGGGGCCTCGAACAGCGCGGCGCGTTCGCGCTGGATCAGCGCGGTGTCGAGATCGGCCGTCGCGAAAGCGTGGGTGCCCACCACGCGGCGCAGGAAGGCCACGTTGGTGGCCGGGCCCATCAGATGCGTCTGCGCCAGCGCCGCGTCCAGCCGCGCCAGTGCCTGCTTGCGCGTTTCGCCCCAGACGATGAGCTTGGCGATCATGCTGTCGTAGTGCGGGCTGATGGCGTCGCCCTCGCGGATGCCGCTGTCCACGCGCGGCTGCGCTTCGCTGCGCGTGAAGGCCACATGCGCCGGCCAGCGCGCGACGTGCAGCGTGCCGGTGGCGGGCAGGAAATCGGCGTCGGGGTTCTCGGCGCAGATGCGGGCTTCGATGGCATGGCCGCTCAGCGTCACCTGCCCTTGCGTCAGCGGCAGCGGCTCGCCACTGGCCACGCGCAACTGCCATTCCACGAGATCGAGCCCCGTGACGGCTTCCGTCACCGGGTGCTCCACCTGCAGCCGCGTGTTCATCTCCATGAAATAGGCGCGGATGTCGCCGTCGTCCAGCTCTTCGGCGACGAACTCCACCGTGCCCGCGCCCACATAGCCCACGGCTTTCGCGGCGGCCACGGCGGCAGCGCCCATCTCGGCGCGGCGCGCAGCGCTCAGGCCCGGCGCCGGGCTTTCTTCCAGCACCTTCTGGTGGCGGCGCTGCACCGAACAATCGCGCTCGCCGAGGTGGATGACGTGGCCCTGCGTGTCGCCAAACACCTGGATCTCGATGTGCCGCGGCCGCGTGACATAGCGCTCCACCAGCACGTGGGCGTTGCCGAAGCTGGCCTGCGCCTCGCGCTGGCAGCTGGCGAGCGCGGCCTCGAAGTCTTCGGGCTTGTCGACGCGCCGCATGCCCTTGCCGCCGCCGCCAGCGCTGGCCTTGATGAGCACCGGGTAGCCGATCTCCGCAGCGCGCGCCGCCAGGAAAGCGGGCTCGTTGTTGTCGCCGTGGTAGCCCGGCACCAGCGGCACGCCGGCTTTCTCCATCAGCGCCTTGGCCGCGCTCTTGCTGCCCATGGCGGCGATGGCGCTGGCCGGCGGGCCGATGAACACCAACCCAGCGTCGGCACAGGCCTTGGCGAAGTCTTCGTTTTCGCTGAGAAAACCGTAGCCGGGGTGGATGGCCTGGGCGCCGGTGGCCAGGGCCGCGTCGATGATGCGCTGCCACTGCAAATAGCTCTCACGCGGGGCGTTGCCGCCCACGTGCACGGCTTCGTCGCAGGCATGCACATGGCGCGCGTCGGCATCGGCGTCGCTGTACACGGCCACGGTCTGCACGCCCAGGCGGCGTGCGGTAGCAGCCACACGGCACGCAATCTCACCACGGTTGGCGATCAGGATCTTCTTGAACATCGTCAGGCTTTCTTCAGGCCACGGAAGGCCGGGCCGGTGTGAGCCGCCGCAGCAACTGCCGCAGGAACTTGAACAACACGGCGATCAACACCACCGCCAGCACCACGGCCAGGGCCACCACGCCGAGTGCAGCCACGGGGTGGGCCCAGGCCAGCCACAGCAGGCCGGGCACGGCCGCATCGCCGGCCAGCGACAGGCCGATGTTGGAGAAGGGCTCGGGGCTGGTGTTGGCCGCCGCGCGCGTGGTGGCCTTGGCGGCGTGGGCCGTGGCCGCCAGCGTGCCGCCGGCCAGCGCCGCTGCTGTGGTCCAGGCGCTGCCCCACTCGGGGCCGAGGCCGCCGAACACGCCCGCGGCCAGTGCCGCGCCGGCGGGGATGCGGATGAAGGTGTGCAGCGTGTCCCACAGCGTGTCCAGGCCCGGCACCTTGTCGGCCACGAACTCGGCGGTGAGCATCAGGCCGCTGGTGCCCAGCATCAGCGGGTGCTGCAGCAGTTGCAGGCCGGGTGGCAAGGGCACCCAGCCGAAAAAGCCGGCCGCGCCGGTGAGGAAGACCACCAGGTACAGGCGCATGCCGCTGGCCCAGCCCAGCGCGGCGGCCAGGGCCAGCAGCTGCGTGAGGTCGAGCGTGGGCAGCGGGTTCAAGGCGGCTGTCGCGGTGGCGGTGCGCAGCCGTTCAGCCGGGCGTGCGCCAGGCCGGGTCGCGTTTGTTCAGGAAGGCCTGCACGCCTTCACGCCCCTCGGCGCTGGCGCGGATGTCGGCGATGCGGCGCGCGGTGTCGTCGCGCAGCGCGGCGTCGATGGGGCGGCCGGCCACGTCCTTCACCAGCTGCTTGCAGGCGCGCACCGCGGCCGGGCCGTTGGCCACCAGCGCGGCCACGGTTTCGGCCACCTGGGCGTCGAGCTGATCGGCCGGCACCACCTCATGCACGAAGCCCAGCGCCAGCGCACGCTGCGCGCTGAAACGTTCGGCGGTGGTGAAGTAGCGGCGCGAAGCCTGCTCGCCCAGGGCCTTCACCACATACGGGCCGATGGTGGCCGGCAGCAGGCCGAGCTTGGCTTCGCTCAGGCAGAAGTGCACGCCCTCGGCGGCGATGAGCACATCGCACACCGCGGCCAGGCCCACGCCGCCGGCGTAACAGTCGCCGTGGATGCGGCCCACCACGGGCACGGGGCAGCTGTAGACCGTCCACAGCATCTCGGCCAGCGCGCTGGCGTCGGCGTGGTTCTGCGCCCAGCTGTAGTCGGCCATGGCGCGCATCCACGCGAGGTCGGCGCCGGCGCAGAAGGCCTTGCCGTGGCCGCCCAGCACGATGGCGCGCAGTTCGCCCGCAGCGCCCAGCGTGCGGAAAGCCGCCGTCAGCTCGGCGATGACGCCGTCGTTGAAGGCGTTGCGCACCTCGGGCCGGTTCAGCCACACCTCGGCCACGTGGGCCGAGGGGCGGCGGATGTCCAGCGTGGCCGTCATGCCACCGTCAAGGTGGCCGCCAGCACCACCTGGCAACCGCCTTGTGCGGCCGCGAGGAAAAGCGCCGCGCCCAGGCGCAGGCCGAAGCCGCGCCAACGTTTCAAGCAGCCGTCTTGTGTTGCCATGCCAAGGCCTCCTTGGGGTGCCATGCCGTCGTGCCGGGTCTGGTGCCCGGGTCTCACATGCGGAAGACGCCGAACCGCGGCGCCTCGGGGATGGGTGCGTTCAGGCTCGCGCTCAGGCCGAGCGCCAGCACGCGGCGCGTGTCGGCGGGGTCGATGATGCCGTCGTCCCACAGCCGCGCGGTGGCGTAGTAGGGGTGGGCCTGCTCTTCGAACTGGCGCTGGATGGGCGCCTTGAAGGCCGCCTCGTCTTCGGCACTCCAGCTGCCGCCCTTGGCTTCGATGCCGTCGCGCCGCACGGTGGCCAGCACGCCGGCGGCCTGTTCGCCGCCCATCACGCTGATGCGCGCGTTCGGCCACATCCACAGGAAACGCGGGCTGTAGGCGCGGCCGCACATGCCGTAATTGCCGGCGCCGAAGCTGCCGCCGATGATCACGGTGAACTTCGGCACCGTGGCCGTGGCCACGGCAGTGACCATCTTCGCGCCGTGTTTGGCGATGCCTTCGTTCTCGGCCTTGCGCCCGACCATGAAGCCGGTGATGTTCTGCAGAAAGACCAGCGGGATCTTGCGCTGGCAGCACAGCTCGATGAAGTGCGCGCCCTTCTGCGCGCTTTCGCCGAAGAGGATGCCGTTGTTCGCGACGATGCCCACCGGCATGCCCTCGATGTGCGCGAAGCCCGTCACCAGCGTGGCGCCGTAGCGCGCCTTGAACTCGTCGAACTCGCTGCCATCGACGATGCGGGCGATGATTTCGCGCACATCGAAAGGTTTGCGCGGGTCCGTGGGGATCACGCCGTGCAGCTCGGCCGCATCAAAGGCCGGCGGGCGTGGCGGGCGCAGGGCCAGCTGCTCGGGCTTGCGCCAGTTCAGGTTGGCCACGCTGGCGCGGGCGATGGCCAGCGCGTGCAGGTCGTTTTCGGCCAGGTGGTCGGCCACGCCGCTCAGGCGCGTGTGCACGTCGCCGCCGCCCAGGTCTTCGGCGCTCACCACCTCGCCCGTGGCGGCCTTCACCAGCGGCGGGCCGCCGAGGAAGATGGTGCCCTGGTTCTTCACGATGATGGCTTCGTCGCTCATCGCCGGCACATAGGCGCCGCCGGCGGTGCAGCTGCCCATCACCACCGCGATCTGCGGGATGCCCAGCGCGCTCATCTGCGCCTGGTTGTAGAAGATGCGGCCGAAGTGGTCGCGGTCGGGGAAGACCTCGTCCTGGTTGGGCAGGTTGGCGCCGCCGCTGTCCACGAGGTAGAGGCAGGGCAGGCGGTTGAGCTGCGCCACTTCCTGCGCGCGAAGGTGTTTCTTCACCGTCAGGGGGTAGTAGGTGCCGCCCTTGACCGTGGCGTCGTTGCAGACGATCAGGCACTCCACCCCGCTCACGCGGCCGATGCCGGCGATCAGCCCCGCGCCCGGCGCGGCGTTGTCGTAGAGGTTCAGCGCGGCCAGCGGCGCCAGTTCGAGAAAAGGCGTGTCGGGGTCGAGCAGCATCTCCACGCGCTCGCGCGGCAGCAGCTTGCCGCGCGCGGTGTGCTTGGCCCGCGCCGCCTCGCCGCCGCCCTGGGCCACCTGCGCCAGCTTGGCGTTCAGGTCGGCCAGCAACTGCTGCATCCAGCCCGCGCTGGCCTTGAAGGCTTCGGAACGCGGGTTCAGCTGGGACGTGAGGACGGGCATCGGGTCTCCTGCGCGGGGGTGGCCTGCGGTGGGCCTGCGTACACCCACGCGCCGGGTGGGCACGCGGTGCATTGACGTTAACGTCAATCAAAGAACATTCTAGGGTCGCCGGCTAGCATGGGGCGATGTCGCTGCTGCCTCTCATGCACCTGGCTCTGGCCCTGATGGCCGTGGCCATGGCGCTGGCGCTGCGTCCCTGGCGCGCCCTGCCAGCCACCCCGCCCTGGCCGGCGCTGGCCTGGTGGGTGCTGCTGCCCGTGCTGTGGAGCGTGGACCTGCTCTCGGCCCAGCCCGTGATGCAGCCCCTGGCCGGCAGCTGCCTGCTGATGCTGATGCTGGGCTGGCCCATGGCGGTGCTGATGCTGCTGCCGGTGACGCTGGCCGTGATGGGCCTGGCCGATGCCAGCGCGGCCGATGCGCTGCAGCGCCTGGTGTGGCTGGGCCTGGTGCCCATGACGCTGGCGCTCGGCCTGGGCGCGGCGCTGCGCCGCTGGCTGCCGCAGCACCTGTTCATCTACATCCTCGGCCGCGGCTTCTTCGCCACGGCGCTGGCGGTGGGTGCGGCCGGCGCGCTGTCGGCCTGGGTGCAGGGCGTGCCGCCCACACTGGCGATGGACGATGTGGTGCTGGCACGGGTGCTGGCCGCTTCGGGCGAAGCCTTCATCACCGGCATGCTGGTGGCCATCTTTGTGGCCTTCAGGCCGCAGTGGCTGGCCACCTACACCGACCGCCTCTACCTGCCCAAGACCTGAGACTTCAACGCCGCCAGAACGCCGGCGTGAAGAGCACCAGCACGCTGAGCAGCTCCAGCCGGCCGAGCATCATCGCGAAGGTGCAGACCCAGGTCTGGAAATCGGTGAGGCCGCCGAAGTTGCCGGCCGGCCCCACCTCACCCAGGCCAGGGCCGATGTTGTTGGCGCAGGCGATCACGGCCGTGAAGGCGGTGACGACATCCATCCCCGTGAACACCAGCAGCATCGTGAAGCCGACGAGGATGGCGCCGTAGATCATCATGTAGGCGATCACGCTCTGCATCACGCGGTCGCTGATGGCCTGGCCGTTGAGCACCACCGGGTTGACGACGTTGGGGTGGACGATGCGCACGAGCTCGCGCCGGGCCTGCTTCAGCATCAGCAGCATGCGCACCATCTTGATGCCGCCGCCGGTGCTGCCGGCGCAGGTGGCGAAACAGCCCAAGAGCAGCATCAAGAGCGGCGCGAACAAGGGCCACTGGCCATAGTCCACCGTCGCGAAGCCGCCGGTGGTGGCTACCGAGACGACGTGGAAGGCGCTGTGCCGCAGCGCCACCAGGGGCTCGCTGTACTCGCCGCGCCACAGCAGGTAGGCCGCCACCGCCAATGTGCCGCCCAGCAGCACCGTGTAGAAGGCACGCACCTCGGTATTGCGCCACAGGCCGCGCAACGAGCGCGCCCGCCACACCGCAAAGTACAGCAGCAGGTTCACGCCCGCCAGCACCATGAAGAGCATGGCGATGGCCTCGATGAGCGGCGAATCGAAATGCCCGAAGCTGGCGTCGTAGGACGAAAAACCGCCCAGGCTGACGGTGCTGCACATGTGCATGAAGGCATCGGCGTAGCCCATGCCCGCGGCGGCGTAGGCGCCGAAACAGGCCACGCTCATCGCGAGGTAGGCCACCCAGATCACGCGCGCGGTGTCGGCGATGCGCGGCGTGAGCTTCTGGTCCTTCATCGGCCCCGCCACCTCGGCCTTGAACAGCTGGCTGCCACCGACGCCGAGCATGGGCAGGATGGCCACCGCCAGCACGATGATGCCCAGGCCGCCCACCCAGGTCATGAAACAGCGCCACACATTCACTGACAGCGGCAGCCGGTCGAGCCCGCTGATCGCCGTTGAACCGGTGGCGGTGAAGGCCGAGGTGGCCTCGAAATAGGCGTCGGTCATGCTCAACCCGGGCACCGCCAGCCACAGCGGCAGCGCGCCGAAGAACGGCAGCACGGCCCAGGTCATGCCCACGAGCAGGAAACCGTCGCGCGGCTGCAGTTCGCGGCGGAAGCGGCGTGTCACCAGGCTCAGCAGCAGCCCGCAGATGGCGGTGGCCGTGGCCGCGGTGATGAAAGCCGGCTTGGCGCCATCGTCACCCCACAGCGCAAAGGCCAGCGGTACCAGCAGCAGCAGCGCGAACAGCAGCACCATGCGCCCGACCAGCGCAACAACGGGAAGGAAACCCATGTTCAGAACAGGAAGGTGGCGCTGACCTGGAACAGCTTCTCGACCTCGCGCACCATGCGCTTGCGCGGCACGAAAACGATGACGTGGTCGTTGGGCATCACCACCGTGTCGTGGTGGGCGATGATGACTTCGGGCTTGGCCTCATCGCCCGCCTCGCTGCCATCGGGCCGGTGCAGGCCGCGCACGATGGCACCCACCGTCGCGCCCTTGGGCAGGCCCACTTCGTCGATGCGCCGGCCGGCGAAGCGGCAGGTCTTGCGGTCGCCGCGCACGATGGCTTCCAGCGCCTCGGCCGCGCCTCGGCGCAGGCTGTGCACGGCCTCCACGTCGCCGCGCCGCACGTAAGCCAGCAACTCGCCCAGCACGGTGTGGCTGGGGCTGATGGCGATGTCGATGGTGGTGCCCTGCACCAGGTCGGCATAAGCGCGGCGGTTGATGACGGCCAGCACACGCCGCGCGCCCAGGCGCTTGGCGAGCAGGCAGCTCATGATGTTGTCCTCGTCGTCGCTGGTCAGCGCGAGGAAGAGGTCCATCTGGTCGACGTTTTCGTCGCCGAGCAGGTCTTCGTCGGTGCTGTCGCCGTTGAGCACCAGAACGCCCGCGGGCAGCTCGGTGGCCAGGTAGTCGCAGCGCGGCTTGAGCGGCTCGATGATCTTGAGCTGGTAGCTGCCGTGGATCTCGCGCGCCAGGCGCAAGCCCACCTTGCCGCCGCCGGCGAGCATCACGCGCTTGACGGGCTGGTCGCGTGTGCGCAGCGCGCCCAGCACGGTGCGGATGTGCTCGGTGGCAGCGAGCACAAACACCTCGTCGCCGGGCTCGATCTGCGTGCGGCCGTCCAGCTGCGGCAGCACGGTGTCTTGCCGGTAGATGGCCATGATGCGCATGGGCGTGCCCGGCACCAGCTGCGGGATCTCTTCCAGCCGGTGGCGCACCAGCGGCCCGCCGGCCACCGCGCGCACCGCGATCAGGCTCACCAGGCCGTGCGCGAACTCCAGCACCTGCAGCGCCTCGGGGTACTCGATGAGCTTGCGGATGTAGGCGGTGACGCTCTGCTCGGGGCAGATGACCTTGTCGACGCCGAAGCCGTTCTTGCCCAGCAGCGGGCTGTCGTCCTGGAACTCGGGGCTGCGCACGCGGGCGATGGTGGTCGGCACGTTGAACAGCTCTTTGGCCACCTTGCACGCCACGAGGTTGGTCTCGTCCTGCGGCGCGCAGGCGATCAGCATGTCGGTGTCCTGCACGCCGGCGTCTTGCAGCACGCTGGGCTGGATGCCATTGCCCACCACGCCGCGCAGGTCGAGCCGGTCTTGCAGGAAACGCAGGCGTACCGGGTCGGTGTCGATGACGGTGATGTCGTTGCGCTCGCTGACCAGGCTCTCGGCCACGCTTTCACCGACGCGGCCGGCGCCCAGGATCAGGATCTTCATGGCCGGCAGTCTAGAGCGTCAGCCCTGGCGCCCGGGGCCGCCCAGGGCCTGCACCAAAGTGTCGGCCAGCGGTGCCTGCAGGCTGAGCGCGAGGGCCGCCGCCTCGCCCGGGTTGGCGCAGGTCTTGCGCCGCGCACGCCACAGCGTGGCCAGCTGGCCCTGGCGCACGGCCAGCGCTGGCGCCAGGCGCTGGCTGGCTTCGTCCGGCGCCAGACCATGGGCGGCCACCAGCGCGCGCTGCAACAAGGTCTCGGTGAAACGGCCCAGCGCCGCTTCGTCCCAGGCCACGAAGCTGCGGTCGGTGCCGCGCACCAGGTTCAGCCCGCGCGCCGCGCCGGCCGCGCCCAGGGCCCCGAGCAGCCCGCCGGCGACCGCGCCCGCGCCCAGGGTGAGGCCGCCGCTGAGCAGGTCGGCCTTCAGCCCCACCAGCGCGCCGCTGAGCGCCCCGCCCATCAGGGCGGCGCGACCCTCGCCAACGCGGGACCGCAGCGCGGCCCCAGCACCGGCCCCGGCGCCAACAGCCGCACCGACGCCCGCACCAGCACCCGCACCAGCCTGCGCGCGCCGCGCCGCGCCTTCGCCACCCTCGGGCACCGCCCCCTCGATGGCGCCCCACAGCAACACCTGCAGGCGCTCCCCGTGGGCTTGCAGGCTGGTGTCCAGCCGCGCTTCGAGCCGCGTGCGCGCGGCATCGGTCTCGCCGCCGCGCGAAAGCAGACCGCCTTCGTCGGCCAGGGCCTCGTGGGTGGTGGCCACCTCGGCCAGGGTGCTGGCCAGCTCGGCCACCAGCGCGTCGAAACGCGCGGCTTCGCGCGCCGTCCAGCTGGCGGCCAGGCGCTGCAGGCGCGGGTCGTCGTCCAGGGCCGCGGCCAGGGCCTGCAGCAAGCGGCCTTCGGGCAGCCAGCCATCGGCGCGCTGCTGCGCGGGCAGGCTGGGCGCCTCGGTGGGGTCGGGCGCCGCCGCAGCCTTGGGCGCGCCTTCGAGCAAACGCACCACGGGGCGGCCCAGGCGCGCCAGCCAGGCCGGGCGCGGCGTGTCGGGCCGGGTGTGCAGCAGCACCGCCGCCACCTGTTCGCGCAGGGCCGGCACGGGGTCGGCGGGGGCACGGGGGCCGGGCCAGCCCAGCACACGCGAGGCGCGGGCCCACCAGGGTGGCGGCACGGCCCCGGTGTCCACGCCGGCAGCTGCCTCGATGCCGGCGGGCGGCCCCAACAGCTGCAGCTCGTCGCCCTGGCTGCCCTGCAGCACTGTGACCGGCTCGGCCCCCGCCGTGAAGGGCACGCCGAACAAGGCCGGCGCCACCAGATCACCCGGTGCGGACACCCACAGCAGGCGCAGCACATGTGGCCGGCCCGGGCGCATCAGCGGGTGCAGCCCCTCGAAGTAAGGCGTGTCCAGCGCCAGCGGAAAGCGCCGCGCCTGCACCGCGGCACGACGCCCGGCCCACAGCGCCAGCAGCGCGCGCGGCAGCACCACGGCCAGGGCCAGCGTGGCGGCGTACAGATGGATCCAGGGCGCGGCGCTGGCCGTGGCATCGCCGCCTGGTGGCAGTTGCAGCGGCGCCACCTCGGGCACCGCGATGCCCGTCAGCATGCGGGCCGGCGCCAGCAGCCAGCCCAGGGCCTGCTGCACGGCCGCGGCGTCGAGAAAGGTGCTTTGCCAGCCGGCGCGGTAATCCAGCACCAGACCGCGCAGGTAGAGCCCGACCACCAGGCCCGCGGCCAGCGCTGCCGCGGCGCTGTGCAGCACCAGGGCGGCGCGGTGGCCCATCAGCGGTGCGGCATGCGCAGCCCACAAGGCCCCGGCGCGGGCCGGCAGGCCGTCGCCGCCGGGCCCCCGCAGGCCCAGACTGGCCACGGCCGCGCGCAGGCCGCCCGTCGGCCAGGCCGGCAGCGGCACCAACAGCAGCAGGTAGACGACCAGGTTCCAGGCCACCACGGCCCACACGGCCGGGGCCAGCAGGTTCACGCGCTGCGGCGCGCCCAGTTGATCGGCCAGCAGGCCGGCCGCGCCGCCCAGCAGCAGCGCCAGCAGCACCCAGGCCGGGTGCCAGCCACGGCGGGCCAGCCAGCGCGTGGCGGCCGCATCGCGCGGCCCCAGGCGCTGCAGCGCCACCACGGCGCGGGCCACGGCAAAACGTTCGGGCCCGGCGGCCTCGCCCACGGTGGCCAGGGCCTGGCGGGTGGCCCAGGCGCTGTCTTCAGCGCTCCAGACGGCCGTGCGCCCCGGCGCCGGCGGCGGCGCGGTCTCCACGGCCTGCAGCAGCAGCACCTGGCGGGCTTCTTCTTCGGTCATCGGGGCGGAATGTAGCCGCCCTGCCCCGCGCTGGGGCCTGCACGCCGGGGCTGAATCGCCCCGAAGGCTTCACACCGCGTGCAGCAGCGCCACCAGCTGGGCCTGGCTGTTGGTGCCGGTCTTCTCGTACATCTGGCCGACGTGGGTGCGCACGGTGCTG
This sequence comes from uncultured beta proteobacterium, assembly GCA_963788035.1. Classification (GTDB taxonomy): domain Bacteria; phylum Pseudomonadota; class Gammaproteobacteria; order Burkholderiales; family Burkholderiaceae_C; genus Rubrivivax. The sequence goes on along the minus strand of CAWBFC010000001.1, from coordinate 676,565 downwards.
ATCTTCACGCCCAGCTTCTCGGCCGCGCAGGTGGGGCGCATGCCTTCGCACAGCATCTCGGCCAGGCGCGCTTGCGTGTGCGTGAAGCGGAAGCGGCGGCGCATGGCGTCGGTACGCGTGAGTTGCACCTGCTCGATGGTGGCCAGCAGCCAGCCGGCGCCCTGCCCGCCGCCGTCGCCCGCGGGCATGGCGCGCAGCGTGATCTGCATCGGCGCGCCGCCTTCGGCCTCCAGCGGCAGCACCAGCTCGCCACTGGCAGCCACCTGGGCGTGCCAGCGCGACAGCGGCACCCAGCGGCCGGCCTGGCGCAGCGCGAGGCGGCCGCCGGCGTCGAGCCACAGGCCGTCGCGGCGCTCGATGCGGCGCGTGGCGGCGGGGTTGGCTTCCAGCACCGCGCCGTCGGCATCGGCCACGATCAGCGGCGTTTCCAGGCGCTGCATCAGGCACTGGCCCAAGGCCGCCAGGCGCTGCGAGCGTGTCGGCTGCGCGGCGGCGGCACCGCCGTTGTAGGCGCCGGCGTAGCTGTTGGTGACGGGGGTGCTGAACGGGGTGTGGGTTTGCATGGTGGGCCTCCTGTTGTCGATGGAGGCATTGGGCCGCAGCCCGTCCTTCAGGAGAATGACACCAAGGTATCCCACCCCCGTCGGGGGATAGCGGCGCGCCCGCCGGCCTCAGGCCAGCGCCCGGCCGATCAAGATCTTTTGCACCTCCGACGTGCCCTCGTAGATCTGGCAAACGCGCACGTCGCGGTAGATGCGCTCCACCGGGAAGTCGCTCACATAGCCATAACCGCCGTGCACCTGGATGGCGTCGCTGCACACGCGCTCGGCCATTTCGCTGGCAAACAGCTTGGCCATCGCGGCTTCTTTCAGGCAGGGGCGGCCGGCGTCCTTCAGCGCGGCGGCGTGCCAGATCATCTGCCGCGCCACCTCGATCTGTGTCGCCATGTCGGCCAGCTTGAACTGCACCGCCTGGTGCTGAAAGATGGGCTGGCCGAAGCTCGTGCGCTCCTTGCTGTAGCGCAGCGCCGCCTCGAAGGCCGCGCGCGCCATGCCCACGGCCTGGCTGGCGATGCCGATGCGCCCACCCTCCAGGCCGCTGAGCGCGATCTTCAGGCCCATGCCTTCGTCGCCCAGCAGGTTCTCGGCCGGCACGCGGCAGTTCTCGAAATTGATCTGCGCCGTGTCGCTGGCGTGCTGGCCCAGCTTGTCTTCCACGCGCGCCACGGTGTAGCCCGGGGTGTTGGTGGGCACGATGAAGGCGCTGATGCCCTTCTTGCCAGCGGCCTTGTCCGTCACCGCCATCACGATGGCCACGTCGCCGTTCTTGCCGCTGGTGATGAACTGCTTGACGCCGTTGATGACGTAGCTGTCGCCGTCCTTCACGGCCGTGGTCTTCAGGCCACCGGCCTCGCTGCCCACGTGCGGCTCGGTCAGGCAGAAGGCGCCCAGCATCTCGCCGCGCGCCAGGGGTTTGAGCCAGCGTTCTTTCTGCGCACCGCTGGCGTAGGCCATCAGGATGCTGCAGACGGGGCAGTTGTTGACGCTGACGATGGTGCTGGTGGCGCCATCACCCGCCGCGATTTCTTCCAGGATGAGCGCCAGCGCCAGATAGTCGAGACCGGCGCCGTCCCACTCGGCAGGCACGGCCACGCCGTAGCAGCCCAGGCCGGCCAGGCCCTGCAGCGCCAGCGCCGGAAAGGTGTGGGCCTGGTCCCAGGCGGCGGCATGCGGCGCCACCTCGGCCTGCACAAACTGACGGATGGCGTCTTGCACCGCCAGGTGGTCTTCACTTAAAAGCATGGACAAGCCCTGAGACGTGTGAACGAACGGCGGTACCGGGCCGCCAGCGGTGCTACAGCCCGGCCGCCCAGCGGCCGATACAGAAGCCAACAAACTATACGCAGGGCCCCGCCGAGCTGTCTGTCGGCCTGCCGGCTCTCCCACCCAGCGTCATGCCAGGCTCCCCTCGCGCAGACCCCCGCCGGCCCGGTGCGGCCCGGGCCATGCCTGCAGGCCTGCTGCTGGTGCTGCTGGCCTTGATGCTGGCGCTGCTGGCAGCCGGCGCCATCACGCTGATCTCCTACGCCCGCGCCTACGTGGGCGGTGAAAGCCTGTACGCCAAAGGGCAGAAGAGCGCCACGCTGGCCCTGCTGCTGTATGCACAGACCGGCGACCCCGCCCAGCTGCAGCGTTTCGAGGCGCACATCGCCGTGCCGCTGGGCGACCGCGCCGCGCGCCTGGCCCTGCTGCAGGTGCCGCCCGACACCGCGGCAGCGCGCGCCGGCTTCCTGCAGGGCGGCAACCACGCCGACGACACCGACGGCCTGGTGCGCCTGTTCCTGTGGTTCCGCCACGTGCCCTTCATGGCGCGCAGCATCGACATCTGGGCCCAGGCCGATGCCGCCGTGCTGGAGCTGCAGGCCCAGGCGCAAGAGGTACACGCTGCCGTGCAACGCGGCATGAACCCCGCTGAGCGTGCCGACACCAACCAACGCATCATCGCGCTGGACGACAAGCTCACCACGCTGCAGCGGCGTTTCTCCGAGACCCTGGGCGAAGCGGCGCGCCAGACGCAGCAGGTGCTGACGGTGGCCGTGGCGCTGATGACGCTGCTGCTCACCACGCTGGCCCTGGCCGCCATGCGCCATGCCGCGCGCACCGCACGCCAGCAGGCCGATGCCCTGCGCGAGAGCCAGGCCCAGCGCGAACGTGCGCTGCTGGGCAGCAGCGACGGCTTCTGGGAATGGGACCTGAAGCGCCAGACGGCCTACTTCTCGCCACGCTTCGAGCTGCTGCTGGGCCACACGCCCGGCACGCTGCCGGCCGACGTCAAACATGTGCAGTCGCTGATCCACCCCGACGACCACGAGGCCGCGCGCCAGGCGCTGCGCCACCACCTCGAAGCAGGTGAAGCCTACGACCTGGAACTGCGCATGCGCCATGCCGACGGCAGCTGGCGCTGGCTGCGTTCACGCGCGCTGTCCGACCGCGGCACTGACGGCAGCGAGCTGCGCCTGTCGGGCTCGATCAGCGACATCACCGAACGCCGCCAGGCCCAGGAAGCGCTGGCGCGGCGCGAGGCCATGTTCAGCTCTTTGTGGCGCACCACCACCGATGCGGTGCTCATCATCGACACCGGCCACGTCATGCGTTTCGCCAACCCGGCCGCGCACGAAACCTTCGGCCACGCGCCGGGCTCGCTGGTGGGGCAGCCGCTGTCGGTGCTGCAGCCCGAGCGCATGCACCACGGTCACCGCGCGGGCGTGCACCGCTACATGCACGATGGCAGCCGCCACCTCGACTGGCGGCGCAGCGAAGTCATCGGCCGCCATGCCGACGGGCACGAGATGCCGATGGAGATCTCCTTCTCCGAGCTCGCCTTGGGCGGCGAGCGCCACTTCGTCGGCTTCCTGCGCGACATCACCCACCGCAAGCAGGCCGAGCGGGCCCTGCACGAGGCCAACGAGGGCCTGGAGCGCCGCGTCGCCGAGCGCACGCAGGCGCTGACCCTGGCCAACGAAAGGCTGCGTGAACTCGATCGCCTGAAATCGGAGTTCCTGGCCACGATGAGCCACGAACTGCGCACGCCGCTGAACTCCATCATCGGCTTCACCGACCTCATCCGGCTGGGCCTGAGCGGCCCGGTCACCGACGAGCAGAAGCTGCAGCTGGGGCATGTGCACCACTCGGGCCGCCACCTGCTGGCGCTGATCAACGACGTGCTCGATCTCTCGCGCATCGAGTCGGGGCGCATGGAGGTGGCCGTCGAGGCCTTCGATTTCGCCGCGGTGGTGGCCGAGGTGCTGGCGCAGCTGCGCCCGCAGGCCGAGGCCAAGGGCCTGCGGCTGCTGGCCGAGCTGGCGCCCACACTGCCGCTGCAGGGCGACAGGCGCAAGCTCTACCAGGTGCTGCTGAACCTGGCCAGCAATGCCGTGAAGTTCACCGACAGCGGCGCCGTCACCGTGCGCGCCGAGGCCCGGGGCGGGCGCCTGCACGTGGCCGTGCAGGACAGCGGCCCGGGTATCGCCGAAGACCAGCAGGCGCTGCTCTTCCAGGCCTTTCGCCAGCTCGATGGCTCGCTGGACCGCCGCCACGAAGGCACCGGCCTGGGCCTGCACCTCAGCCGCAAGCTGCTGCGGCTGATGCAGGGTGAGATCGGCGTCGACAGCCGCCCCGGCGCCGGGGCCGTGTTCAGCTTTTCGCTGCCCCTGGTGCTGGCCGGCACCGCGGCGGCCACCCAGGCATGAACGTGCCCACGCCGCCGCCCACCCCGGCCCACGTGCTGCTGGTGGAAGACAACGAGGTCAACGCCTACCTCGCGCGCTTTCTGCTGGAGCACGCCGGCTACAGCGTGGAGGTGGCCAGCAACGGCCTGAAAGCCCTGGCCGCGGCGCGCGCGCGCCGGCCCGACCTGGTGCTGATGGACATGCGCATGCCGGTGATGGACGGCCTGGAGGCGACCCGCCGCTTCAAGGCCGAGCCCGGCCTGGCGGCGGTGCCGGTGCTGGCGCTCAGCGCCAACGCCCTGCCGCAAGAGCGCCAGCAGGCGCTGGCCGCGGGCTGCGCAGGCCACATCGACAAACCTATCGACGTGGCCGCTTTCGTGGGCCAGGTGCAGGCGGCCTTGCGCGGCTAGCGGCACGCTAGCGGCGCGGGTGCGGCGGCGCCTGCGGCCGCGGCAGCGGCTGCTCGGCCAGCTGGCGCAGCAGGTGGCCGACCGCAGCGTCGAGCTGGGCATCGCCGCCGTCGTGCGTGTCGCGCGGCGGGTTGTCGACATCGATGTCGGGCGTGACGCCACGGCCCTCGATGAGCCAGCTGCCGTCCAGCGCGTACTGGCCGGTTTCTGCGGCACGCATGATGCCGCGGTCGAGCAGGCGGTTGCCATCGCTCAGCCAGATGCCCGCGCCACTGGTGCGCCGCCCCACCAGCGTGCCCAGCTGCAGGCGCTGGATGCCCTCGGCAAAGGTCTCGCCGTCGGAGTAGGTGTCGGCGTCGATCAGCACCGCGATGCGCCCACGGTAGGACTGCTGCATGTTGGCGTAGCTCTCGGAGCCCTCCGGCGAACGCGGCTGCCACCAGGCCCAGGCGCGGCGCAGCAGTTGCGTGAGCACCCAGCTGTCGATGTTGCCGCCGTTGTTGTTGCGCACATCGATGATGAGCGCCTCGCGGTCGAGCTGGGCGTAGAACTCGCGTGCAAAGGTGGCCATGTCGCCGCGGCCCATGGCGCGCAGCCGCAGATAGCCCACGCGGCCCTGGCTGCGCTCGCCAGCGCGTTGCAGGCGGCCGAGTTCCCAGTCGCCCTCGCGCAAGGCGGCCTCGCGTTCGGCGCTGACAGGCTGCACCACCACGCGGCGCTCGGCCGCCACTGCGGCCGCCTCGGGCTTCACCGTCAGCAGCACCTGGCGGCCGACCTGGCCGCGCAGCAGTTCGGGCAGCGCGGCCACGCCGGCAGGCCCCGCCAGCGGGCGGCCGTTGAGGGCGGTGATGACCTCGCCCACCGCCACGCCGGCCTGCACCAGCGGCCCGGCTTCGGCGGGCAGCTCGGGGTCGCTGCGGTAGAGCTGCTCAACGCGGAAGCCCTGGGCCACCTTCAGCAGCCGCGCGCCCAGGCCGGCCGCGGCAATGTCGTCGGGGCCGCGGCGCACATCGCCCGGCGCCACCTGGCTGTGCAGCGCCCCCACCTCGGCCACCATCTGCGCCATCAGCTCGGCCAGCTCACGGCGTTCGCCCACGCGTGGCAGCAGCGCAGCGTACTTGCGACGCACGGCGGGCCAGTCGGTGCCGTGCATCGCGGCGTCGTAGAAGTGATCGCGGTGCAGGCGCCAGGCGTCGTCGAACATCTGCCGCCATTCCGCGGCCGGCTCGGTGTGGATCTGCCAGTCGGCCCAGCGCACCTGCGTGCGCGCCAGCACGGCCGCGTCGGCAGGCGGCTTGGCGGCTGCGTCCATCAGCTGGATCTCGCCGGCCTGGGTGGCAGCGGCCGGCCGCCGCACCAGCAAGAGCCGCTTGCTGTCGGCGCTGAGTTCGGCGTCATTCACGTCGGCCGCGAACAGCTCGGGCTGCGGGCCGGTGTTTTCGATGGCCAGCGTGCGCAGGCTGGTGCGCCGCTCCACCGTCGATTCGGCCTCCAGGAAATACAGCCGCTTGCCGTCGGTCTGCAAGCGCGCGTAGTTGCCCGGCGCCAGCGGCACCTCGTGCAGGCGCTCGGCCAGGCCGGCGAGCTCCAGCGCGGGCAGCGCCGGCGCGGCCGGCCGCGCCGCGCCGGCGCCCGGCCGCGTGGGTGCCGGGCCGGCCGCCGGCGCAGAAGCCGCAGCGGCCGGGCCGCTCGCGGCCACGCCCTCAGCTTCGCCCTGCAGCTCATCGCGCGGCTTGAAGGGGAACCGCGGCCCGCGCGCCTGCAGCGCCAGCGCGTAGACCTTGCTGCGGCGGTCGAAGTAGGGGCCGAGGTTGCGGTCGCCCCAGGGCCCGGCGTTGAGCGATGCGAAGTGCCGCTCGGACAGGAAGTAGAGCCAGCGCCCGTCGGGCGTGAAGGCCGGGGCGCTGCTGCTGTAGCGGTCGCTCGTCAGCGCCAGCGTGCGGCCCTGGCCCAGGTGGTGCAGGTAGAGGCGCTGGCGGTTGGCATCGGCCCCGCCGCGCGTGAACACGAAGGCCTGGCTGTCAGGCGCCCACACCAGTTGCGCCGGGGCGCCCCGCGCCGGGCCGGGCATCTCCACCGCACGCGTGGCGCCCGGGCCGGCGGGCGTGAGGGCCGTGAGCCAGAGCTTGCCGTTTTTGTCGGTGTGCGCCAGCCAACGGCCGTCGGGCGACGGAAAGAGCGCCAGCCGGCGCATCGTGGCGCCCCGCGTGAGGGCCAGCGGCGTGCCACTGCCATCGGCGTTGAAACGCCACACCTCCTGCTCGGCCGGCGCGGCCGATGCGGCGCCTGCCGCTGCCGCCCCCGCCGTGCCGATGTCGCACAGCGCAAACACCTGGCGGCCGTCGTGGCTGAACACGCCTTCGCGGCAGCGGGCATCGGCCGGCACCGTCAGCTCGGCACGGCGCAGCGCGCCCGTGCCTTGCGTGGCCAGGCGGCCGCGCACGTTCAGCAGCACACGCTGGCCGTCGGGCGCGATGCGGGCGCCGTCGAAGAAGCCCTGCGGGCGCTGCACCCAGCGTGCCCGCAGCGCATCGGCGTCGCCGCCCAGCGTGATCGCCAGGCGCGTGTCCTGCCCGGTCTCCAGGTCGACGAGGCGCAGGTCGGCGCCCAGCGCATAGACCACGCGGGTGCCGTCGATGGCGGCATGGCGGATGTCCCAGCCGCGGTGGCGGGTGTGCTGCTGCAAGTCAGCGCCTTGCGCGTTGACGCTGTAGAGATTGAAGCTGCCGTCGCGGTCGCTCAGGAAGGCGATGCGCTCGCCCAGGGCGCCGCGGTAGGGCATGGGGCGCTGGTCGTTGCCGGCCGGGCGGGCCGCCGGGCTGCTGCCCGGTGCTGCAGGCAGCAGCGCTTGCGCCTCGGCACGGCCACGCAGATCCAGCCGCCACAGCTGCGCCATGCCGCCGCCGCGGTAGGCGCGCACGTTGTCGCTGAACAGGCCCAGCCGCGTGAAGTAAAGGATGTGGCCGTCGGCGCTGAGCGCACCGTCGCTGGCCTGGCCCACGGGCAGCACGCGCTGGGCCTGGGTGCGCGGATCGATGGCGTAGAGCTGCGTCACCGGTTCACCGCGCTGCGAAGGCGCGGTCACCAGCACCTCGCCGCTGGGCGTGTGGCCCCAGACGCGCGGGTTCTGGCCCTGCCAGCTCAGGCGCTGCGGCACGCCGCCGGCCAGCGGCATGGTGTAGGCCTCGGCCACGCCCTCGTAGGCGCCCGTGAAGGCCACGCTGCGGCCGTCGGGCGACAGTGCGGCACGCGCTTCGAGGTCGGGGTGGGTGGTGAGGCGTTCAGCGCGGCCGCCCTGCAGCGGCACCCGCCACAAATCGCCCTCGGCCGTGAAGACGACGGTCTGGCCGCGCAGCGCCGGGAAACGGTAGAAGCCCTCGCGCAGGCCGGCATCGGGCGTCTGAGCGGATGCCTGGGCGGGTGTCTGCGCGGGTGTCTGGGCCGCCAGCGGGCCGGCCAGGCCCAGCGCGGCGCCCAGCGCCAGCAGCGCACCGGCTCGGGCCGGCAGCAACGAGGAGAGCAAGGGGCGGTGTGGCATGAGCAAGGCTTCCATCAAGACGGAGATCAACAAGGGCGGCAGCGTGTACAGATGCGACGCAGGTGCAACGCAGACGCCACGCAGCACCCGCGCGGGGCTTCAGACGCCGCCCGGCTTTTCACGCAGCAGGCGCAGCGCCAGCCCCACGAAGAGCAGCCCGCCCAGCGTCTGCAGCCCGCGCGCCACAGCCGGCCGGGCCTGCAAGGAGCGCAGCCGCGCGCTGAGGGCCACCAGCAGCAGCAGGAACACCAGCCCCTGCACCACGAACCAAGCGCCCAGCAGCAGGAAGGATGCCGTGGCCGACCATGCATCGGCCGGCACGAACTGCGGCAGAAAGGCCAGGAAGAACAAGGCCACCTTGGGGTTGAGCACGTTGGTGAGCAAGCCGGTGCGGAAATCAGCGCCGAGACTGCGCGGCGGCGCAGGGGCCGCGCTGACCGGTGCCGCCGCAGCACCGCGCCAGGCCTGGCGCAGCAGGCCCAGGCCCAGCCACAACAGGTAAGCCGCGCCCACCCACTGGATGAACTGGAAGGCCTGCGGGTGCAGCGCCAGCAGCGCCGCCAGCCCGAAAGCCGCAGCCAGCGCGTGAACCACGCAGCCGGCCGCGATGCCGCAAGCCGCCGCCGCGCCGGCGCGCACGCCGCCTTGCAGCGTGCGGCTGACGGTGAGCAGGAAGTCCACGCCCGGCGTCGCGTTGAGCACGAACACCGCGCTGGCAAACACCGCCAGCTCGGCCGGGCCGGGCATCAGCCCGAAAAAGGCGCCCTGCCCCGCCATCAGCACATCTCGATCGCCATCGCGGTGGCCTCGCCACCGCCGATGCACAGCGCCGCCACGCCGCGCTTGAGCCCACGCTTCTTCAGCGCGCCCAGCAGCGTGACGACGATGCGCGCACCGCTGGCGCCGATGGGGTGGCCCAGGGCGCAGGCGCCGCCGTGCACGTTGACGATCTCGTGCGGCAGCTGGAACTCGGCCATCGCGGCCATGGTGACGGCGGCGAAGGCTTCGTTCACTTCCCAGAGGTTCACGCTCTTGGCGTCCCAGCCGGCTTTTTTCAGGGCCTTGTTGATGGCCCCCGCCGGCGCCGTGCTGAACCACTCGGGCGCCTGCGCGTGAACGGCGTGCGCGGCGATGCGCGCCAGCGCCTGCAGCCCGTGCTGGCGCGCCGTGCTCTCGCGCATCAGCACCAGGGCCGCGGCGCCGTCGCTGATGCTGCTGGCGTTGGCAGCGGTGATGGTGCCGTCCTTCTTGAACGCGGGCTTCAGGCCCGGGATCTTGTCGAGCCTGGCCTTGGCCGGCTGCTCGTCGGCCTTGACCACGACATCGCCGCCGCGGCCGCTGAGCGTGACCGGCGCGATCTCCCAATCGAAGCTGCCGTCTTCATTGGCCAGCTTGGCGCGCTGCGTGGACGCGATGGCGTAGGCGTCTTGCGCCTCGCGCGTGAAGCCGTACTGGGCCACGCACTGTTCGGCGAAAACGCCCATGGCCTTGCCACGCTCGTAGGCGTCTTCCAGGCCGTCCATGGCCATGTGGTCGAACATCTGCGCGGCGCCGTACTTCACGCCCTTGCGCGCGAACATCAGGTGCGGCGCGTTGCTCATGCTCTCCATGCCGCCGGCCACCACCACCTGCGCGCTGCCCGCGGCCAGCATGTCGTGGCCGAACATCATGGCGCGCATGCCGCTGCCGCACATCTTGCTCAGCGTCACCGCGCCCGCGCTCTGCGGCAGCCCGGCCTTCAGCGCGGCCTGGCGCGCCGGGGCCTGGCCCTGGCCGGCCATGAGGCAGTTGCCCATCAGCACTTCGTCGACGGCGTCCCCCGGCACGCCAGCACGTTCGACGGCAGCACGGATGGCCACGCCGCCCAGCTCCCAGGCGGCCAGGCCGGCGAAATCACCCAGCAGGCCGCCGATGGGCGTGCGGGCGGCAGAAACGATGACGATGGGGTCGGACATGGGTAGCTCCTTGCAGTGGGGCCGGCGCGCTCAGGCGTGGCCGGCGGTGAAACGTTTGGCGGGTTCGTAGGGGAAAACGTCGTGCACGTGGCCTTGCTGGATGCGCTCTTTGCAGCCCTGCCAGAAGGCGGCGTCGAGCAGATCGGCGTGCTGGGCCATGAAGACCTCGCGCACCGCCGTGTTGCCCAGCAGGAAGGGGCCGAAGGTCTCGGGGAACACGTCTTTCGGGCCGACCGTGTACCAGACCTCGCCACTCATCTCTTCTTCTTCGTTGCGCGGCGTGGGCACGCGACGGAAGTTGCAGTCGGTGAGGTACTCGATCTCGTCGTAGTCGTAGAACACCACCTTGCCGTGGCGCGTGACGCCGAAGTTCTTCCACAGCATGTCGCCGGGGAAGATGTTCGCGGCCACCAGGTCCTTGATGGCGTTGCCGTACTCCACCACCGCGGCGGCCACCTGCTCGGGCGCGGCCTCTTGCAGGTAGATGTTCAGCGGGATCATGCGGCGCTCGATGTAGACGTGCTTGATGACGAGGCTGTCGCCATCTTCTTCCACCAGGCTGGGGCAGAAATGCTGCAGTTCGGCGACGAGTTCGTCTTCGAAGCGGTGGCGCGGAAAGGCCACGTTGCTGTACTCCAGCGTGTCGGCCATGCGGCCGACACGGTCGTGCTGCTTCACCAGCAAATACTTGCCCTTGATCTGCTCGCGCGTGGTGTCCTTCTGCGGCGGGTAGAAGTCCTTGATGACCTTGAACACGTACGGAAAGCTCGGCAGGTCGAAGACCAGCATCACCATGCCTTTGATGCCGGGCGCGATGCGGAACTTGTCGCTGCTGTGCCGCTGGTGCGCCAGCAGGTCGCGGTAGAAAAGGTTCTTGCCGTGTTTCTGCAGCCCGATGGCGTTGTAGAGCTCGGCGCGCGGCTTGCGCGGCATCAGCCCGCGCAGAAACTGCACGTAGGCCGACGGGATCTCCATGTCCACCATGAAGTAGGCGCGTGCGTAGCTGAAGATCATCAGCAGGTCGTCTTCGCCGAACAAGGCCGCGTCGATGACCAGCTTGCCATTCGCGCCATGCAGGATGGGCAAGGCCAGCGGCGTTTCTTGAAAGCCGTTGATGATCTTGCCCACCAGGTAGGCGCCCTTGTTACGGTAGAACAAACTGGCCAGCACCTGGATCTGGAAGTTCGCACGCGGGCGGAAGCCGCCCAGCTCGGCCAGCATGGCTTCCACCACGTGTTCAACGTCGCGATCCAGATCTTCGAACTCGCGCGCCAGCTGGAAGTTGTTGACGATGCGCGCCCAGGTCTCGCGCAGGTTGTTCTTGTTCGGGTAGTAGGCGCGGTAGGTGGGCAGCGCGCCGGGCTCGTCGTCTTCGATGTACTCGGTGCTGACGGCCGGGCGCACGAAGATGAAGTCGTTGTTGAAGTAGGCGCGGTGCAGCAGCTTGCTGGTGACCGAGTTGAAGAAGGTCTCGGCCAGCTCGGGCTGGTGGTGGTCGGTCAGCAGGCCGATGTAATGCAGCTTGGCCTGCTGCCAGGTGTCCATGCTCAGGGCGTCGATGTTGAAGTCTTGCCGCAGCTTCTTCACGGCCTCGTTCACACGCTGGTCGTAGAACTCGATGCGCTGCGCCTGCGCCTGCTGCTGGCCGTGCCAGTCGGCCTGCTCGAAACGCTTCTTCGCCAGCGCCGTGGTCTCGCGGAAAAGCCGGTAGTGGCGCTTGAAGCCGTCCAGCAGCGCCTGCGCGATGTCGAAGGCCAGCTGGTCGGTGAGGCGGTGCGGAAACATCGTCGGCTCCTGGGTGTCAAGCTGCCGCAGCGTCGCCGCCCGCCTTCAGTGCGGCCTGCCGCTGCCACCAGCGGCGTTTGGTCAGCACGAGCGCGTTGTCATAGGCCTCGTTGACGGCCTCGCTGGCGCCCACGTTCATGCGCAAGTCTTGCAGCAGCCCGTTGTGCAGGCCGTAGACCCAGCCGTGCACGGTGACGTTCTGGCTGCGTTGCCAGGCGTCGCGCGCCACCGTCGTGCGGCAGATGTTGCGCGCCTGCTCCAGCACGTTCAACTCCACCAGCGCGTCCACGCGCAGGCTCTCGTCCAGGCTGTCGAGAAAACCCTGGTGGGTGTCACGCACGTCTTGCACATGGCGCAGCCAGTTGTCCACGAGGCCCGCGCGCTGGTTGGACAGCGCGGCGCGCACCCCACCGCAATTGCTGTGGCCAACGACGATGATGTGCTGCACCTTGAGCACGTCGATGGCGTACTGGATGACGCTGAGCGCGTTCAGGTCGCTGTGCACCATCAGGTTGGCCACGTTGCGGTGCACGAAGAGCTCACCGGGCAGCAGCCCCACCAGGTCGTTGGCCGGCACGCGGCTGTCGGCGCAGCCTATCCACAGGTACTGCGGGCTCTGCTGGTTCAGCAGCTTGGTGAAAAAACCCGGCTCGCGCGCCTCGGTGGCCTCGGCCCAGGCGCGGTTTTTCTCGAAGAGCTCGTGCAGTTCAGCGCTCACATCGTCTCCGCAAACAACTCGCGCCCGATCAGCATGCGCCGGATCTCGCTGGTGCCGGCACCGATCTCGTAGAGCTTGGCATCGCGCCACAGGCGGCCCAGCGGGTAGTCGTTGATGTAGCCGTTGCCGCCGAAGATCTGGATGCCCTCGCCGGCCATCCAGGTGGCCTTCTCGGCGCACCACAAGATGACGCTGGCGCAGTCCTTGCGCACCTGGCGCACATGTTCGGCACCCAACAGGTCGAGGTTCTTGCCCACCGTGTAGCAGAAGGCGCGGCCGGCCTGCAGCACGGTGTACATGTCGGCCACCTTGCCCTGGATGAGCTGGAACTCGCCGATGCTCTGCCCGAACTGTTTTCTGTCGTGGATGTAAGGCACCACGTTGTCCATCACCGCCTGCATGATGCCGATGGGGCCGGCGGCCAGCACCGCGCGTTCGTAGTCCAGCCCGCTCATCAGCACCTTGGCGCCGCCGTTGAGGTGGCCCAGCACGTTCTCGGCCGGCACCTCGACGTTGTTGAACACCATCTCGCCGGTGTGGCTGCCGCGCATGCCCAGCTTGTCGAGTTTCTGCGCGGTGCTGAAACCCTTCATGCCCTTCTCGACGATGAAGGCCGTGACGCCGCGCGCACCCAGCTCGGGCTCGGTCTTGGCGTAGACCACCATGGTGTCGGCGTCAGGCCCGTTGGTGATCCACATCTTGCTGCCATTCAGCAGGTAGTGGCCGCCCTTGTTCTCGGCCTTCAGCTTCATGCTGATGACGTCGGAGCCAGCGCCGGGTTCGCTCATGGCCAGCGCGCCCACATGCTCGCCGCTGATCAGCTTGGGCAGGTACTTCTGCTTCTGCGCCTCGGTGCCGTTGCGCTTGAGCTGGTTCACGCACAGGTTGCTGTGCGCGCCGTAGCTCAGGCCGATGCTGGCACTGGCGCGGCTGATCTCTTCCATCGCGATCATGTGCGCCAGGTAGCCCATGCCGGCGCCGCCGTACTCCTCGCCCACGGTGATGCCGAGCACACCCAGCTCGCCCATCTTGCGCCACAGCTGCATGGGGAACTGGTCGTTGCGGTCGGTTTCGGCAGCCAGCGGGGCGATCTCGGCTTGCGCAAATTCACGCACCGCGTCGCGCAGCGCGTCGATGTCTTCACCAAGCTGGAAGTTCAGGCCGGGCAGGTTCATGGGGCGGGTCTCCGGGTCAGAGTTCTGAGGTTCGGGGGGTCGCGGCCCGGCGCCGGGGGGCGGCGACGGGCGGGGTCTTTTTCGGCATCGGCAGCACGCTCAGAGGCTGGGCCTGCGCCAGCAGGCTGCGGCAGCGGGCCTCGTGCTGGGTGATCTCGGCCAGCGTCACCTCCAGGTCTTCGCGCTGCTGCTCCAGCTGCCGGCGGTGATCGGCCAGCACGGCCATGAAGGCGCTGAGCTGCTGGGCGGTGTCCGAGGGGCTGTCGTACATGTCCACCAGCTGCTTGATCTCTTGCAGGCTCAGGCCCAGGCGCTTGCCGCGCAGCGTGAGCTTCAGGCGCGTGCGGTCGCGGTGGGTGTAGACGCGGTTGCGGCCGCGGCGCTGCGGGCTGAGCAGGCCCACGTCTTCGTAGAAGCGGATGGCGCGCGCGGTGATGTCGAACTCGGCGGCCAGCTCGGTGATGGTGTAGCTGCGCAGCGCAGCGCGTGCGGCGGGCGTTGCAGACACTGGGGCGGGTTCTGGGGCTCGGGCCGGCATGGTTAGACTGACGTTGACGTAAACGTAAACCCAGCCGCGAATATAGAACCATGGCCGCTCCCCGCCAGCCCGCCCCCGACGCCGAGCCGCCCGCGCTGGTGTACCCGCTGGGGGCCACGCTGCCGGCACCGGGCCGCACGCTGGAGGTGGCGCCCGGCGTGCGCTGGCTGCGCATGGGCCTGCCTTTTGCGCTGAACCACATCAACCTCTGGCTGCTGCGCGACCAGCTCGACGGCCGCGAAGGCTGGACGGTGGTGGATTGCGGCATCGACAACGCCGCCACGCGCGCGAACTGGGAAACCGTGTTCGCCGATGAACTGCAGGGCCTGCCGGTGCTGCGCGTGATCGTCACGCACATGCACCCCGACCACATCGGGCTGGCGCACTGGCTGTGTGAGCGCTGGAGCGGCGAAGCCGCCCGCCCTGGAGCCCCTGAATGCCGTTTGTGGATCAGCGCCACCGACTGGAACGCCGCCCGCGTGGCCAGCAGCACCAGCACCGGCTTCGGCGGCGAAGAAGCAGCGCGCTTCTTCGCGCTGCACGGCCTGCTGGATCAAAACGCGCTGGCCGGGGTGCGCGCTCGCGCCGGCTACTACGCCAGCCTGGTGCCACAGGTGCCGCGCCGCTACCGGCGGCTGATGGACGGCCAGGTGCTGCACATCGGCGGCGTGGCCTGGCACTGCATCGCCGGCTACGGGCACGCGCCCGAGCACATCGCGCTGCACGCGCCAGGCCTGGGTGAACACGGCGTGCTGATCTCCGGCGACATGGTGCTGCCGCGCATCTCCACCAACGTCAGCGTCATCGACCTCGAACCCGAGGCCAACCCGCTGCCGCTGTTCCTGCGCAGCGTGGCCGCCATGCGCGCCCTGCCGGCCCAGACCTTGGTGCTGCCCTCGCATGGCCAGCCTTTCACGGGCCTGCACACGCGCATCACCCAGCTGCTGCAGCACCACGAAGACCGCCTGGCCGAACTGCTGCCCGCCTGTGCCGAAGCAGCGCTGAGCGCCGCCGAGCTGCTGCCGCTGCTGTTCAAGCGCCCGCTCGATCTGCACCAGACCACCTTCGCGATGGGCGAGGCCATCGCCCACCTGCACTTGCTGGCTGAAGAGGGCCGGCTGCAGCCCGTGCACGGCCGCGACGGCGTGCGGCGCTGGCGCACGGTGGCCGAGCCGGCCGCCGCCTGAAAACACAAACGGCAGGCCAGGTTTCGAACCTGCCTGCCGCCGTGCCCGGGCCTCCCAGCCCGGCCTTGCTTTTTCACTGCCTGGTGATGACGTGAGCGGCGCGCAGTATCGGAGCGGCGCCCCGGCAGCGCATCCACCCAAAGGTGGGTGGCCGCTGGCGCCGTTTCAATCGAAGACCGGCAGCACCTCGTGCCGCAGCGAGCCGCGTGCCTGCTCGAAATCGGGCACGGCCGAGCGCACCACGTCCCAGAAGGCGGGGCTGTGGTTCATCTCGCGCAGGTGCGCCAGTTCGTGGGCCACCACGTAGTCCACCACCGGCATGGCGAAGTGCACCAGGCGCCAGTTCAGGCGGATGCTGCCGTCGGCGCTGGCGCTGCCCCAGCGCGTGGCGGCCGAGCTCAGGCTCAGGCGTTTCATGCGAACGCCCAGGCGCTGGGCGAAGAGCGCACAGCGCTCCTCGAAGATGCGCCGTGCCTGGCGCTGCAGCCAGCTCTGCACGGCGTCGCGGATCTGCGCCGCTTCGGCCGTGTGCGGCAGGCCCAGGTGCAGCGTCAGGCGCGGCACGCCGGGCAGGGTTTCGGGCGCTTCTTTCAGCACCGCGCCGGTGGTACGCGTGTCGAGCACGACGATGACGGTCTCACCCAGGAAGGGCAGCGTGGTGCCGTCGCGCCAGTTCACACGCGCGGCCTGCAGGCGGCGGCCGCGTTCGCGCTGTTCGTGCAGCTTGCGCAGGATCCACGCCGCCTTCTCCTGCAGCGCAGCTTCGATCTCGCCCAGGCCCACCCAGCGCGGCGCGCTCACCGCCAGGCCCTCGGCCCCGACGACAAAGCCGATGCTGCGCCGGCGCGCGCGCCGCAGCGCGTAGGCCACGCGGTGGCCGGCCAGCACGATCTCGCGCTGGGCCTGGGGGTGCTGGAAAGGCAGGGCCGGCGCAGCCGGTGCCAGGGTGGCGCCTTCGGGCAGGGTGGCGGGCAAGGCAGGCGGGGGCGCCGGTGCGGCGGCAAGTGTCGGCGGCGCGGCGGTCGCGTGAGCCGCGAAATCAGCGGACGGCGGCGACGCCTCGTCGAACAGCGAAAGCTGCATGGAGGGCGAGGCGGGCCGCTGCGGCATGGGCGCGCATTCTAGGGCGCCGCCCCTGGCGCCCGCAGCGGCTGGCTACTTCTCGGCGGCCGCCTTCAGGCCGGCCAGGCCGGCCTCGAAATCCTTGCCCACCATGCCATCGGCAAACAGCGCGAACCAGCTGAACAGCGGGTTGCGGCCCATGTTGCCTTCCATGGTCCAGCTCACGCGCGTGGCGCCGCCCTCGGGCACCAGACGCAGCTCACCGCGCGAGGTGGTGCCGAAGTCGGGGAAGTAGAGGTCGTAGGCCAGCAGGCCGGGCGCCTCGGCGCGCGTGAAGCTCATGCGGCCGTCACCTTCGGTGGCGCTGCGCCATTCCCAGACCGCGCCCACGCCCGAAGTTGCGCCCGAGTAGGTGATGGCCATGGCCGGGTCGCGCTGGTTCCACACCGACCATTGTTTCCAGCCGCGCGGGTCGGCCACCAGCGGGTAGATCTTCTCCGGCGGTGCGTTCACGAGCAGGCTGCGCGTGACCTTGAAATCGGAACCCAGCATCCAGCCGCCGCCCACCAGCACCGCCGCCAGCACCAGCACGATGCCCAAAAGCCATTTCAGAACTCGCATGCTCAGCCCCTTTCGTGTAGCGGGCCCGCGGCCTGCGCCGGGGCCTCGGGTGCGTAGGCCTCGGGGTCGAGGCGGCGCATCTCGGCCTCGATCCAGGCTTCCACTTCCTTCATCAGCTCTTCCGGCTGGCGGCCGGTGCTGGCGATGGGCAGGCCGATGCTCACGTCGACCGTGCCCGGACGCAACAGGAAACTCTTGCGCGGCCAGCACTTCGCGCTGCTGGCGGCAATGGGCACGATGGGCACGCCGCTGGCAATCGCCAGGCGCGCCGCGCCGCTCTTGTAGGTGCCCTGGCTGCCGCGCGGCGTGCGCGTGCCCTCGGGGAACATGATGACCCAGATGCCCTCGTTGGCCAGGCGCTTGCCCTGCGCGGCCACCTTGT
The DNA here is from genome assembly GCA_963788035.1 of uncultured beta proteobacterium. GTDB lineage: Bacteria > Pseudomonadota > Gammaproteobacteria > Burkholderiales > Burkholderiaceae_C > Rubrivivax. Next base: position 658,966 of record CAWBFC010000001.1, on the reverse strand, counting down.
TCCAAGCCTCGGTGCGTTTGCTGCGGTCGATGTGGATCATGTCCAGCCGGCCCATGGCCCAGCCGAAAAACGGGATGTAAAGCAGCTCGCGTTTGAACACATAGGCCAGCGGGTGCGGCATCAGCGTCGGGAAAGCGAAGGTCTCCCAGGTGCTCTGGTGTTTGGCCGCCAGCACCACGGCGCCCAGGGCATCGGCCGCGGTGGGCAGGTGCTGCATGCCGTGCACGCGGTACTTCACGCCGCAGATCACGCGTGCGCCCCAGATGGCCATGCGCAGCCAGCGCATGGTGGGCCAGTACAGGCGCGTGCCGCGCACGAAGATGGAGAGCAGCAGCATCATCAGCCCCCAGGGCACGACGGTGACGGTCATCCACACGAGGAACAGCGCCGAGCGCAGCGCCCAGAACAGCTTCATCGGCCCAGCCCCCCGGTGGTGGAATCGGCCGTTTCGCTGCGCGCGAGCAGGAAGTCGACAAAAGCGCCGAGGTTCGCGTGCACTTGCGCGCCGGGCGCCTGGGCCAGCAGCTGCTGCAGCGCGTCGCCGGCCAGCCCGCTGGCGCGGCCGCTCAGCACCAGATGCGGCTCGCAGCCGGCCGCAGTGGCCGCCTGCAGGTCACGCAGGGTGTCGCCCACCACGGGCACGTTGTGCAGGGCAGCGCCGTAGCGGCGGCCAATGTCCTGCAGCAGCCCGGGCTTGGGCTTGCGGCAATCACACTGGTCTTCGGGGGTGTGCGGGCAGAAGAAGACGGCGTCGATGCGGCCGCCCTGGGCCTGCAGCATCTGGTGCATGCGGGCATGCACCGCGTTGACGGCGCTCATGTCGATCATGCCGCGGCCGATGCCGCTCTGGTTGGTGGCCACCACCACATGCCAGCCGGCATGGTTCAGGCGCGCCACGGCCTCCAGCGCGCCGGGCACCGGCACCCATTCTTCGGGCGCGGTGACATGCCCCTCGCGGAACTGGTTGAGGACGCCGTCGCGGCCGAGGATGACCAGAGGCACGCTGTGCATGTCAGCTGGCCAGCTTCGAGAGGTCGGCCACGCGGTTCATCGCGCGGTGCAGCTGGCCCAGCAGCGCCAGGCGGTTGCGGCGCAGCGCGGGGGCTTCGGCGTTGACCATCACGTCTTCGAAGAAACGGTCCACCGGCGCCTTCAGCACCGCCAGCGCCTGCAGCGAAGCGGCGTAGTCACCACGCTCGAAGGCCTGCTCGGCAGCAGGCGTGGCCGCCGCCAGGGCCTGCGCCAGGGCAGCTTCGGCCGGCTCTTGCAGCAGCGCGGCGTCGGCGCTCTCGGCGGGCGCTTCGTCACTCTTCTTCAGGATGTTGCCCACGCGTTTGTTCGCCGCGGCCAGAGCCGGGGCCTCGGGCAGGCTGGCGAAGGCGCGCACCGCGGCCAGGCGGCGCGGCACTTCGCCCAGGCGCGGCGGCTGCAGCGCGAGCACGGCGTCGACTTCCTGCGCGCTGTAGCCCAGGTCGCGCAGGCTCACGGCCAGGCGGTCGCTGAAAAAAGCCAGCAGCGCGGCGCTGGGGTCGGTGATCAGCTCGCCGAAAGCCGGCAGCGCCTGCTGCACCAGCTCGGGCAGCTGCAGCGGCAGGTTCTTCTCGACCAGGATGCGGATCACGCCCAAGGCGTGGCGCCGCAGCGCAAACGGATCCTTGTCGCCCGTGGGCAGCTGGCCGATGCCGAACAGGCCCACCAGCGTTTCCAGCTTGTCGGCCAGCGCCAGCACGGTGCCGGTGTGGTTGCGCGGCAGGGCGTCGCCGGCGAAACGCGGCTTGTAGTGGTCTTCGATGGCAATCGCCACGCCGTCGCGCAAACCTTCATGGCGTGCGTAGTAGCCGCCCATGATGCCCTGCAGCTCGGGGAACTCGCCCACCATGTCGGTGAGCAGGTCGGTCTTGGCCAGGCGCGCGGCCTGCTGCACCTTGCTGTCGAGCACGGCGAACTCGTCTTGTGCGTCCACCGTGTAGGGCAGCGTGGCCAAACGCAGCTGGTTGACGATGGCATGCGCGATGGCGCGCACACGCTCGGCACGCTCGCCCTGGCTGCCCAGCTTGCCGTGGTAGACCACCTGGGCCAGCTGCGGCACGCGGCTTTCCAGCGTGCGCTTGCGGTCCTGGTCGAAGAAGAACTTGGCGTCGGCCAGGCGCGGGCGCACCACGCGTTCGTTGCCACCGATGACCAGGCTCGCATCGTCGGGGCGGATGTTGCTCACCACCAGGAACTGGTGCGTCAGCTTGCCCTTTGCATCGAGCAGCGGGAAGTACTTCTGGTTGGCCTTCATCGTGAGAATGAGGCACTCGGGCGGCACCGCCAGGAACTCGGGCTCGAACTGGCACAGCAGCACGTTGGGGCGTTCGACCAGGCCCGTCACCTCGTCGAGCAGCGCCTCGTCGTCGATGGGGCGCAGGCCCTGCGCGGCCGCGGCCTCGGAGAGCTGGCGCACGATCTCGGCCCGGCGGCCCTCGAAGCTGGCGATGACGGCGCCTTCGTCCAGCAGCTGCTGGGCGTAGCTGTCGGCATCGCGCAGCGTCACGGTGGCCTGCGGGGCTTCGAAGCGGTGGCCGCGCGTGCTGCGGCCGGCGTGCAGGCCCAGGGCCTGTACCGGCACCACCTCGCTGCCGTGCAGCGCCACCAGGCCGTGGGCCGGGCGCACGAAGTTCACGCTGGTCCAGCCGGGCTGGAAGCCTTCGCCGCTGCCGCTGTGCAGCTGGTACTGCATGAGCTTGGGGATGGGCAGCTGGGCCAGGGTCTGGTCCAACGCTTCCTGCAGACCGCCACGCAACAGCGCGCCAGGTACGACACGATCAAGGAACAGCGCCTCGGCCTTGCCATCGGGCGCGCGCTGCAGTTGCGGCAGCACGGCGGCGTCCAGGCCCATCGCGCTTAGCCTCTTCAAAAGCGCCGGCGTCGGTTGGCCGTCGGGCGTGAGCGCCACGGCCACGGGCATCAGCTTGATGCGCTGCGGCTTGTCGGCGGCCTGCGCCAGCACATGGCTCACGTGCACCGCCAAGCGGCGTGGAGAGGCAAAAGCCGCCACGAGTGCATGCGCCGGGGCCAGGCCCTGGGCCTTCAGGCTGTCGGACAAGCCCTGGGCAAAGGCGGCGCCGAGTTTCTTCAGCGCCTTGGGCGGCAGCTCTTCGACGAAGAGTTCAACGAGCAGGTTGCGATCGTCGTGCATGGTTCAGGCCGCCTTGCGTTGGGCGGCAGCAGCGGCTTCGGCCGCCAGCTTGGCCAGCACCTCGTCGGCCCAGGCGCGGGGTGCCATCGGGAAACCGAGGCGTGCGCGGCTGTCGAGGTAGCTTTGCGCCACACCACGCGCCAGGTTGCGGATGCGGCCGATGTAGGCCGCGCGTTCGGTGACGCTGATGGCGCCGCGGGCGTCCAGCAGGTTGAAGCTGTGCGCGGCCTTGAGCACCTGCTCGTAAGCCGGCAAAGCCAGGCTTTGCGTCATCAGGTGGCGGGCCTGTTTTTCGTGCGCGCCGAAGGCCTGCAGCAGGAACTCGACGTCGCTGTGCTCGAAGTTGTAGGTGCTCTGCTCGACCTCGTTCTGGTGGTACACGTCGCCGTACTTCAGGCCCGGTGCGAAGGTCAGGTCGTAGACGTTGTCCACGCCCTGCAGGTACATGGCCAGGCGCTCCAGGCCGTAGGTGATCTCGCCGGTGATGGGCTTGCAGTCGATACCGCCCACTTGCTGGAAGTAGGTGAACTGCGTGACTTCCATGCCGTTGAGCCAGACCTCCCAGCCCAGGCCCCAGGCGCCGAGCGTGGGGTTCTCCCAGTCGTCTTCGACGAAACGCACGTCGTTTTTCTTGAGGTCGAAACCCAGGGCCTCCAGGCTGCCGAGGTAGAGCTCCAGGATGTTGGCCGGCGCGGGCTTCAACACCACCTGGTACTGGTAGTAGTGCTGCAGGCGGTTGGGGTTGTTGCCATAGCGGCCGTCTTTCGGGCGGCGGCTGGGCTGCACGTAGGCGGCCTTCCAGGGCTCGGGGCCGAGCGCGCGCAGGAAGGTGGCGGTGTGGCTGGTGCCGGCGCCGACTTCCATGTCGTAGGGCTGCAGCAGCGCGCAGCCCTGGGCGTCCCAGTAGCTCTGCAGCTGGAGGATGATCTGCTGGAAGGTCAACATGGCGCGGTGGGCAGGGTCCAGTCTCGGGCCCATGAGTTTACGGGCCGGGCCTGCGCCGCCCGGCCAGCAGCGCCGCCACGCCCAGCCCCAGCGCCAGCCCCAGCAGCGGCGCCAGCCCGAAACGCGCCGCCCACCAGGCCAAGGGCGTGAGGCCTTCGCGCCCCTGCACCACGGCGTTCAGCACACCACGCGTGTGCGGGGCGAGCTGCGCCGTCACCACACCGCGGTGGTCCACCACCGCCGTGGCGCCGGTGTTGGTGGAGCGCAGCATCGGCCGCTGCAGCTCCAGCGTGCGCAGGCGCGAGATGTTCAGGTGCTGCGGGATGGCGATGCTGTTGCCGAACCAGCCGATGTTGCTGAGGTTGGCCATCACCGTCGGTGCGGTGGCCGGCTCGATGAAACGCTGCGCGAGCTCTTCACCGAAGAGGTCTTCGTAGCAGATGTTGGGCGCCACGCGCTGGCCGCGCACTTCGAACGAGGCTTGCTGCAGGCCGCCGCGCGAAAAATCGCCCAGCGGGATGTTCATCATCTGCGTGAACCATCGAAAGCCGGTCGGGATGAACTCGCCGAAGGGCACGAGGTGGTGTTTGTCGTAGCGGTACTCGGCAACGCCGGCAGCGCGCGCTGTGAGCCCGGCCACGCCGTTGGTGTAGCCGCGGTCAAAGTCGCCCAAGGGCACACCCACCAGCGCGGCGCGCGGGCCGGTCGGGCCGGGGCTGGCGAAGTGCTGCTGCAGCATCTGCCAGTAGCCGGGCGCGAACTCGTCCAGCTGACCCGGCAGCAAGGGCACCGCGGTCTCGGGCGCCACCACCAGCTCGGCCTCGGCTTCCGTCAGCGCGCGCGCCACCCAGGCCAGGCTCTCGGGCAGGCGCTCGGCGGAGAACTTCTCGTCCTGCGCCACGTTGGTTTGCAGCAGCGCCACCTGCAGGCCGCCGGTGGGCCGCGTGAAATCGGCCGGCGCCACCGCGGCCGCCAGCAGCAGGCCCAGCGGCAGGGCCAGCGCCAGCGCAGCGCTGCGCACGGGCGCCAAGCCGCGCGCCGCGCGCACCACGACCACCAGGCCGGCGGCCAAGGCCGCCATCACGGCGCCCATGCCGTAGACGCCCAGCCAGGGGGCCAGCGCGGCCAGCGGCGCGTCCACCAGCGCGTAGCCCGCGGCCACCCACGGGAAGCCCGTGAACAGCACGCCGCGCGCCAGCTCGGCCAGCAGCCAGACCGCGGTGAACAGCGCCACGTCCCACCCCGTGCCACGCCGCCAGCGTGCGTAGGCCGCACAAGCCAGCGCGAGGTAGAGCGACAGCGCCGCCGAAAGCGCGAACACCGCCGCCCCGGCCAGCGGCGCGGGCAACCCGCCGTAACGGTGCATGCTGATGAAGAGCCACCAGGTGCCCGCGGCCAGCCACGCGGTGCCATAACACCAGCCCAGCACGGCCGCGCGGCGCGGGGAAGACGCGTCCAGCAACGCGATCAAGCCCACCAGCGCCAGCAGCGGCAGCGCCCACCACGAGGTGTGCACAAAAGCCAGGGTCTGCAGCGCGCCCAGCGCCGCGGCGGCCACCGGCGCCAGCCACCGCCAGCGCACGCGGCGCGCGGGTGGGCTGCCGAAACTCAATCGAGCTGGCCGTCGTCGGCCGTCACCGGCGCTTCCGGCACACGCGCCACGCGGAACCAGCGCACGGCGCCGCCGCGCGTCAGCATCACGGCAAAACGCAGGCCGCCCACCTCCACGGCTTCGCCACGGCGCGGCACGCGGCCGAGTTCGTGCGCAACGAGGCCACCGATGGTGTCGAAGGCTTCTTCAGACAGGCGCGTGCCAAAAGCTTCGTTCACCGCGCCGATGCCCACGTCACCGGCCACACGGTGGGTGCCGTCGGCCAGGGTGTAGATGCCGTTTTCCTGCTCTTGCTCGTCGAACTCGTCTTCGATCTCGCCGACGATCTCTTCGAGCACGTCCTCGATGGTGATCAGGCCCGCGGTGTTGCCGAACTCGTCGATGACGATGGCCAGGTGGTTGCGGTTGCTGCGGAAATCGCGCAGCAGCTCGTTCAGGCGCTTGCTCTCGGGCACAAAAACGGCCGGGCGCAGCAGCGTGCGCAGGTTCAGCTCGGGCGCGCGCTGCAGCTTGAGCAGGTCTTTCGCCATCAGGATGCCGATGATGTTGTCGCGCTCGCCGTCGTAGACCGGGAAGCGCGAGTGCGCGGTGTCGATCACCACTCCCAGCAGCTCGTCGTAATCGGCGCCGATGTCCAGCAGGTCCATGCGCGGCGTGGGCACCATCACGTCGCCGGCCGTCATGTCGGCCATGCGCAGCACGCCTTCGAGCATGAGCCGCGATTCGGGCTCGATCAGCTCGCGGTCTTCGGCCTCGGCCAGGGTTCGGAAGAGTTCGTCCTTGCTGTCCGGCCCCGGCGAGATGAACTCGACCAGGCGCTGGAAGAAGGGTCTGCGGTCCGCACGCGGGGCCACGGGGGCGGCGCGTGCGGACCGATGAGGGGCGGGGTCGGACACTGGAGCGGGGCCGGCAGTGTGGCTGTGCAGGAGGGGAGAGAAGAATAACCGAGTGCGCCTCGCCCGGCGCCCCCGGCAGGCCCCCGTTCAAGCACGGGCCCGCCGCAGCGGCGACAATCACGCCCCCGCTGCGCGACCCCGCCCCCGAATGAACACCTTCCTGCCCCCGAACCTGCGCTGGCCCGTGGCCGCCATGGCCCTCGTCATCGTGCTGTCCAACGTGCTGGTGCAGCACCCCATCAACGACTGGCTGACCTGGGGCGCCTTCAGCTACCCGCTGGTCTTCCTGGTCACCGACCTCACCAACCGCGGCCTGGGCGCCGCCGCCGCGCGCCGCGTGGCCTGGATCGGCTTTGCCATCGCCGTGCTGGTGTCGCTGGCGCTGGCGCCCTGGCGCATCGCCGTGGCCTCGGGCGCGGCCTTCATCCTGGCCCAGGTGATGGACATCCTCGTCTTCAACCGCCTGCGCCAGGCCAGCTGGTGGAAAGCGCCGCTGCTGGGCTCGCTGGCCGCCAGCGTGGTGGACACCGCCGTCTTCTTCTTCATCGCCTTCGCCGGCAGCGACATGGATTGGCTGATGCTCGCCAGCGGCGACCTGGCCGTGAAGGCGCTGATGGCCGCCGTGCTGCTGGCGCCCTACCGCGCGATGCTGCCGCGCCTGGACCGCTGGGCGGCGCTGTCCACCCCCGCCTCCGCGCCCCCGCCGGCCGCCTCCTGATCACCCACCGCCTTTTCGCTTCGAGAGCACCCCATGTCGAACAGCCTCATCCCCGCCACCATCCTCACGGGCTTTCTGGGCTCGGGCAAGACCACGCTGCTCAAGCGTGTGCTCTCGGAAGCCCACGGCCAGAAGATCGCCGTCATCGAGAACGAGTTCGGTGAAGAGAACATCGACAACGAGATCCTGGTCGCCGACACGCGCGAGCAGATCATCCAGATGAACAACGGCTGCGTCTGCTGCACCATCCGCGAAGACCTGCGCACCACGCTGTCTGACCTGGCCGAAAAGCGCCGCAAGGGCGAGCTGCAGTTCGACCGCGTGGTCATCGAGACCACGGGTCTCGCCGACCCCGGCCCCGTGGCGCAGACCTTCTTCATGGACGACGAGATCGCCGAGAGTTACCTGCTCGACAGCATCCTGACGCTGGTGGACGCCAAACACGGCGAGCAGCAGCTCAACGACCGCCAGGAAGCGCGCCGCCAGATCGGCTTTGCCGACCAGATCTTCCTCAGCAAGAGCGACCTGTGCTCCGAAGCCGACACCGCCGCGCTGCTGCACCGCATCAAGCACATGAACCCACGCGCGCCGCAGCACAAGGTGCACTTCGGCGAGGTGGCGATTGCCGACGTCTTCGACCTCAAGGGCTTCAACCTCAACGCCAAGCTCGAGATCGACCCCGAGTTCCTGAACGCCGACAGCCATGGCCATGATCACCATGACCATCACGACCACGAACATGGCGAACACTGCGACCACCCTTCCCATCAAGGGCACCACCACGCCCACGACGACGATGTGAAGAGCTTTGTCTTCCGCAGCAACAAGGCCTTCAACCCGGCCAAGCTGGAAGACTTTCTCGGCGCCATCGTGCAGGTCTACGGCCCCAAGCTGCTGCGCTACAAGGGCGTGCTGTTCATGAAGGGCAGCGACCGCAAGGTCATCTTCCAGGGCGTGCACCAGCTCATGGGCAGCGACCTGGGCCCCAAGTGGGCGCCGGGCGAGGCCAAGAACAGCAAGATGGTCTTCATCGGCATCGACCTGCCCAAGGACGTGCTGCTGCAGGGCCTGGAACAGTGCCTGGTGTGAAGCCGGGCCTGCGGCACGGGGCCGCCAAGCCCTGAGGGAAAACCACCTGCCGGCCGCTGCCACGCCCCAGCTGGGGCCGTGGCTACAATCGCGCGCCTTGCAGGCCCGGGGCAACCATCCCGGGGCCGGGCAAGGCCCCGCCGCAAGCGGGGAGCGAGCGACGAGGGCTCCGCCTTTTGGCAGGGCCGATGAAACCTAAGCCCGACCAGGCGTGAATTCGACAGGCGAGGAGGTTCCCGTGAGCAAGCCACCGGCCAAGACTGCGGCCGCCAGCAAGGCCAAGACCGCAAGCGCGAGCCCTGAAACGCCCAAAGTGGTGGTGAAAGCGGCGGCCAAGACGGCAGACAAGCCGGCCGCGAAAGCGGCGGCCAAGGTTGCCGACAAGACCCCGGCCAAAACGCCCGCCAAGGTGCCTGCCAAACCGGCGGTCAAAGCCATCGAAACGCCCAAAGTCGTCCCCGCCCCTGCCCCCGCGCCCACCCCGACCCCCGCACCGGCCCCTGCCCTCGTGAAAGCACCTGCCCCCAAAAGCGCCGCCCAGAAGGCTGCCGCCAAGGCTGCGCCCCAGAACCAATTGCCCACCCCGGCGCCCGCGCAGGCCGTGAACCGGTTCACCGACCGCTTCGCTCCCGCCGCGCCCGCCGCCCGACAGATGACAGAAACGGCCGACCTCCCCAAAAACGCCCGCCAGCGCGACCCCAAGCTGGCCAATGCCTGGAAGACCAAGCCCGGGCGCGAACTCACCGTTGACGAGCTGCTGGCCATGCCCGACAGCGAGTACATGAACGACAAGCAGCTCGACTTCTTCCGCGCGCAGTTGCAGAAGCAGAAGGACGACCTGCTCAGCAACGCCGGCGAGACCACCGAGCACCTGCGTGAAGACACCAGCATCGTGCCCGACCCGGCCGACCGTGCCACCATCGAGGAAGAGCACGCGCTGGAACTGCGCACGCGCGACCGCGAGCGCAAGCTGCTGAAGAAGATCGCGCAATCGCTCAGCCGTCTGGACACGGGCGAATACGGCTACTGCGACGAAACCGGTGAGCCCATCGGGCTGCAGCGCCTGCTGGCGCGCCCCACCGCCACGCTGTCGCTGGAAGCGCAGCAGCGCCGCGAACTCAAGCAGAAGATGTTCGGCGACTGAAGCCGCGGGTCGCGGCGGGCATCCGCCTGCCGGCGGCTGGGGTCGAAAACCCCCCGCAGACCCTGGCGTACCATCCCGGTCCATGTCAGAGAACGAGAGTTTCTTCCGCAAGGTGGCGCGCTTCGTCGCGAACCCGACCACCGACTGGACCGATCTCAATTCCCGCCAGGAAGACACGCGCGAGCTCGAACTCGAGAAGTCCGAGCTCAAGGCCATGATCGAGCGCAAGCGGCGCAACGATTTCGTGCGCAAGCGCGAATTCGACATGCTGCGCCGCGTGCGCCGCGAGGGGCTCTCGCCCGAGCAGCTGGCTTCGTTGGGCACCTCTTCGCGGCTGGACGATTCCGAAGCCCGGCTGCCTGACAACAACACCGCGCGCCCCGACGGCGTGAAGGCAAAGATCGACGAGATCGAGCAGCAGATGGTGGGCGACGCCGGCTTCAACAGCGGGCGCAGCAGCCGTGCGATGGGCCTGAACAGCGGCATGCCGCCGCCGCGCGAGATGCGCGATGCACCGCCCTACACACCGGGCTACGCGCCGGCTTACGCACCGCCACCGCAAGGCCCGGCAGCGGGCGCTGGCGCATCGGCCACCCTGGGCGCCGGCTTCAACCCCGGCCCGGCCGGCTCGGGTTTCGACGCCCCGCCGGCCCCGCCCCCACCGGCCCCGCCGCCCCTGCCCATGCTCGACCTGCCGCCGGCCGCAGCGCCGGCACCGGTGCAGATGGGCAAGGGCCTGCCGCCGCTGGCCCCGATGACGGCGGTGTCCTTCGAAGCCGCGCTGGGTCCGCTGCCCCCGCCAGCGGCTGCGGCCGACCGCTCACCCCCCTCGGCGGCGACCAGCGCCGGCGAACTCAGCGACTTCAGCAGCCCATTTGCGGTGGAAGTGAGCGAGGTGGTGCACGACCCCGAGCTCGACGAGGCCGTGATCTCCTTCGCCAACGCCGATTTCGCGCAGTGTGAAGACGCGCTGCAGCGCCTGACCGCCAGCAGCGGCGCGCGCGGGCAGCACGCCGAGACCTGGCTGGTGCTGTTCGACCTCTACCGTGCCACCGGGCAGCAGCAGCGTTTCGAGAGCCTGGCGGTGGAGTACGCGCAGCAGTTCGGCTGGAGCGCCCCGCAGTGGTATTCACTGCCCAAGCTGGTGGCCGATGCCCAGGCCGACGGCCCCGAGTTGCGCGAAGCGCCGGTGCCTCGCGGCAGCAACGGTGCCATCGACGTGGGCTGGCTCGCGCCCGAGCACCTGGACATCGAGGCCGTGGCGCGCCTGCGCTCGCAAGCACTGCAGATGCCGCTGCCCTGGGTCTTCGACTGGCACCAGCTGCAGATCATCGACGCCGAGGCTGCGATGCAGCTGTCCACCCTGTTCCGCCTTTGGAGCGGCCAGGCCATCGAACTGCGCTGGATAGGCGGCGAGCGTCTCTTCCAGGTGCTGGCCGAGGCTGCCCCCACCGGCGTGCGCGACGCCGACCCGGCCTTCTGGCTGACACGCCTGGACGCGCTGCGCCTGGCCAACCGGCCCGACCAGTTCGACGAAGCCGCCATCGACTACTGCGTCACCTACGAGGTGAGCCCGCCGAGCTGGGAGCCCACACGCTGCAAGGTGCACATCAGCAGCGGCGGGGCCTCGACACGCCAGCCTGACCTGTCGATGGTGAGCGATGTCTCCACCGGCTTCATGGAATCGAGCCTCTTCGACGAAACGGGGCATGCGCCGGGGCAGGTGGAGGTGGCCAACGTCGAGCTCTCGGGCCAGCTCATCGGCGACATCGGCGCCACGCTGAGCAAGCTGCAGAACGAGCTGACCAACGCGCCGGTGGTGAGCGTGAATTGCTCGCGCCTGATCCGCGTGGACTTCATCGCCGCCGGCGACCTGCTGAACTGGGTGCTCTCCAAGCGCACCGAAGGCCGCAGCGTGCAGTTCGTCGACACGCACCGCCTGGTGGCGCTGTTCTTCGGCGCGATGGGCATCAACGAGCACGCCAAGGTCCAAGTCCGGAAAGTTTAGCCCCCAGGCTTGTCGCTGGCGCGCCTTCGCCACCCCCCGAGGGGGCTCATGCAGCGGCCCGGCCAAGCCGGTTCCGCGCATGTCCTTGATCTGGGCAACGCCACCCCCACCTGCGGAACTTATGGAAACCTACCATGGCACCACCATCGTCAGCGTGCGCCGCGGGCCGCTTGTCGCCATCGGCGGCGACGGCCAGGTCACTTTAGGCCACATCGTCGTCAAGAGCAGCGCACGCAAGGTGCGCAAGCTCTACCGCGAGCAGGTGCTCGCCGGTTTTGCCGGCGCCACGGCCGACGCCTTCACGCTCTTCGAGCGCTTCGAGGCCAAGCTGGAAAAACACCAGGGCCACCTGCAGCGCGCCGCCATCGAACTGACCAAAGACTGGCGCACCGACCGCGTGCTGCGCCGGCTGGAAGCCATGCTGGCCGTGGCCGACCGCACCAGCTCTTTGATCATCACCGGCAACGGCGACGTGCTCGAGCCCGAACACGGCATCGTGGCCATCGGCTCGGGCGGCGCTTACGCGCAGGCCGCGGCGCGCGCGCTGGTGCAGCACACCGAGATGGGCCCTGCCGACATCGTCAAGCGCAGTCTGGAGATCGCGGGCGACATCTGCATCTACACCAACCACAACCACACCATCGAGACGCTGGCATGAGCATGACGCCTCAGGAAATTGTCAGCGAGCTCGACAAACACATCGTCGGCCAGAACGCCGCCAAGCGTGCCGTGGCCATCGCGCTGCGCAACCGCTGGCGGCGCCAGCAGGTGCAGGGCGCGCTGCGCGCCGAGATCACGCCCAAGAACATCCTGATGATCGGCCCCACCGGCGTGGGCAAGACCGAGATCGCGCGCAGGCTGGCAAGGCTGGCCGATGCGCCCTTCATCAAGGTGGAAGCGACCAAGTTCACCGAGGTGGGCTACGTCGGCAAGGACGTCGACACCATCGTGCGCGACCTGGTGGACGTGGCCATCAAGGAAGAACGCGAGCGCCAGGTGCGCCGCAAACGCGCCGCGGCCGAAGACGCGGCCGAAGACCGCATCCTCGACGTGCTGGTGCCGCCGCCGCGCGAAGCGGCGCGCGTGGGTTTCGACACCGGCAGCAGCAGCCCGCCGGCCGACAACACGGCGCGCCAGATCATGCGCAAGCGCCTGCGCGAGGGCACGCTCGACGACAAGGAGATCGAGATCGATCTCGCCGAGCCGAAGCCGACGCTGGAAATCCTGGGCGCCGGCGGCATGCCCGGCATGGACGAGATGGCCGAGCAGCTGAAGGGCCTGTTCTCGCAGGCCGGCGTGGTCAAGCGCAAGGTGCGCAAGCTGAAGATCGGCGAAGCGCGCCAGCTGCTGGTGGATGAAGAAGCCGGCAAGCTCGTCAACGAAGACGAGATCCGCGCCGCGGCCCTGGCCAACGCAGAAGGCAATGGCATCGTCTTCATCGACGAGATCGACAAGGTGGCCAGCCGGCAAGAACACGGCGGCGCCGAGGTCAGCCGCCAAGGCGTGCAGCGCGACCTGCTGCCGCTGGTGGAAGGCACCACCGTCAGCACCAAGTACGGGCCGGTGAAAACCGACCACATGCTCTTCATCGCCAGCGGCGCTTTCCACCTCGCCAAGCCCAGCGACCTGATTCCCGAGCTGCAGGGGCGCTTTCCCATCCGCGTGGAGCTGCAGTCGCTGAGCGTGCAGGATTTCGAGGCCATCCTCACCAGCACGCACGCCAGCCTGATCAAGCAGTACCAGGCCTTGCTGGCCACTGAAGGCGTGACGCTGGAGGTGCAAGCCGAGGGCGTGCAGCGCCTGGCGCAGATCGCCTTCGAGGTGAACGAGCGCACCGAGAACATCGGCGCGCGCCGCCTGGCCACGGTGATGGAGCGGCTGCTCGACGAGATCAGCTTCGACGCCCCCAACCGCGCCGGGCAGACGGTGGTGATCGACGCCGCAGCCGTCAACGCGCGGCTGGCCGAGCTGGCCCACGACGAAGACCTCTCGCGCTACATCCTGTAAACGCGCCCAGACCAGCCCGGGAAGTCTTGGGCAGCCAAAACCGGCCTGCATCTGCGGGCCTGCAAGGCGGCGCCGGTGTGGCCACAATCGCGGCTTTTCATCTGCCGCTTTGTCGCCATGCGCCCATCTGCACAGCTCCTCCGCCTGCCCCGCCTGCGTGCCACCACGCTGGCCGCTGTCACCTTCGGCCTGCTGCTGGGCGCGGCCCATGCCGAGTTCGATGATGACGAACTGCTGGCCGAAGCAGCGGCAGCCGCGGCCACTTCGGTGGCCGCCCAGACGGCCAGCCCGGCCGCCGACCCGAAATACGTCTGGGACCTGAGCCCGCTCTTCGCCAACGACGCCGCCTGGGAGGCAGAGCGCACCGCGCTGCTGGCCGAGCTGCCGGCGCTGAAGGCCCTGCAGAAAGACTTCGGCAAGAGCCCCGCCAGCCTGCGCGCGGCGCTGGACAAGCTCTCGGCCGCGCAGCAGCGCCTGCGCCGCGTGGGCGTGTACGCCAGCGCCATCGCCAGCACCGACAACCGCAATGCGCGCAACCAGGAACGCAGTGCGCAGGCGCGTTCGCTCTCGGGCCAGTTCGGCTCCGCGGTGGCCTGGGTGGACGGCGCCATCGCCGCCCTGGGCGAGAACAAGATCAAGGCCTGGCTGAAGGCCGAGCCCGGCCTGGCGCGCCACAGCACGCGCCTGCAGGAAGTGCTGCGCGAAGCCCGGCACAAGCTGCACCCCGAGGCCGAAGCCGCGCTCGCGGCGCTGGGCCCGGTGCTCGGCGGCCAGGCCAACACGCGCACGCTGCTGACCTCGGTGGACATGGAATGGCCCACCATCACGGTGGACGGCAAGCCCGTGCGCGTGGACAACACCGGCTACAACCGCCTGCGCGCCCACCCCAACCGCCAGGTGCGCCAGCAGGCCTTCGAGGCCTTCTACCGCGCCAACGGCCGCTTCGAGAACACCATGGGCAGCACGCTGGCCCAACGCGTGGAGGTGGGCGTGATCAACGCGCGCCTGCGCGGCCACCCCTCGGCGGTGGCGGCCAGCCTGTCGGACAACGCCATCCCCGAGAGCGTGTACCGCACGCTGGTGGCCGAAGCCCAGCGCGGCCTGCCCACGCTGCACCGCTACTTCAAGCTGCGCCAGAAGATGCTGGGCCTGCCCGACCTGGGCTACCACGACATCTACCCCGAGCTGGTGAAGACCACGCGCCGCTACACGCCCGAGGTGGCAGCCGAGATGACGCTGGCAGCGGTTGCGCCGCTGGGCACGCCCTACCAGGCGCAGCTGAAGAAGGCGCTGGGCGACAAGACCATGCACGTCTATCCCGCGGCCGGCAAGAGCCCGGGCGCCTACCAGAGCGGCGTCTATGGCATGACACCGCTGGTCTTCCTGAACCACCAGGACACCTTCGGCAGCGTCAGCACCTACGCCCACGAATGGGGCCACGGCATGCACACGCTGCAGGCCGACGGCGCGCAGCCGCCCGAGAAGGCCGGCTACCCGCTCTTCCTGGCCGAGATCGCGGCCTTCACGCACGAACTGCTGCTGCAAGGCCATGTGCTGAACACCGCCAAGAGCAAGGAAGAGCGTCTCTTCTACCTGGGCGAAGCGGTGGAGCGCCTGCGCGGCGCCTTCTTCCGCCAGACCATGTTCGCCGAGTTCGAGCTGAAGGTGCACGACGCGCTGGAGCGTGGCGAGGCCGTCACCGGCAAGCGCATGACGCAGATCTACTGCGGCCTGCTCAAGCAGTACCACGGCGCTGAAGCCGGCGTGATGAACATCGACCCGAACGTGTGCACCGAGTGGGCCATCATTCCCCACTTTTACCGGCCCTTCTACGTCTACCAGTACGCCACCTCGATGGCGGCGGCGCAGCACTTCAGCACGCAGCTGCTGGCGGGCAACCCGGCCCAGCGTGACACCTACCTGAACGTGCTGAAGAGCGGCGGCTCACGCCACCCGGTGCCGCTGCTGAAGGACGCCGGCCTGGACATGAACTCACCCGCGCCCTACCGCGCCCTCGTGGCGCAGATGGACAAGCTGCTCGACGAGATGGAGAAGCTGCTGGCCGAAGGTGCGGCGGCTGCCGCACCGGCGGCGCCCGGGCAGCAACCGGGCTGAACGGGCGGAGGGCCCGGGGGGCCAATAATCCAGCATGACATCGCTGCCCCTCTTCATCGCCCCCACCCGCTTCGACAACCCCGAGGCCGCGCTGGCCCAGGTGCAGGCCATCTACCGCAGCAGCACCGAGCACCTGCGCGAGAGCCTGCGCCGCTTCGTGGCCGGTGAAGACGACGGCCAGCCGGTGCGCGCCTGCTACCCCTACGTGCGGGTGCGCACCACCACGGTGGCGCGGGCCGATTCACGCCTGAGCTACGGCTTCGTGGCCGGGCCGGGCAGCTACGAGATCACCGTTACGCGGCCCGATCTCTTCTCGAACTACTACCTCGAGCAGTTCCGCCTGCTGCTGAAGAACCACGGCGTGGCCATCGAGGTGGGCACCAGCGCGCAGCCCATTCCCGTGCATTTCTCGCTGGCCGAAAACGACCATCTGGAAGGCAGCATGCCGCCCGAGCGGCGGCTGAAGATGCGCGATCTTTTCGACCTGCCCGACCTCGCGGCGATGGACGACGGCATCGCCAACGGCACGCACAACCCGGCGCCGGGCGAGGCCCAGCCGCTGGCCTTGTTCACGGCGCCGCGGGTCGACTACTCGCTGCACCGCCTGCGCCACTACACCGGCACCGCGCCCGAGCACTTCCAGAACTTCGTGCTCTTCACGAACTACCAGTTCTACATCGACGAGTTCATCAAGCTCGGCCACGCGCTGATGGCCGACCCGGCCAGCGAGTACGAGGCCTTCGTCGAGCCGGGCAACGTGATCACGCGCCGCGCGGGCACCGAGCCGCGCCCCGGCGACGAACTCGGCGCGCCGCCGCCGCGCCTGCCGCAGATGCCGGCCTACCACCTGCGCCGCGCCGACAACAGCGGCATCACGATGGTGAACATCGGCGTCGGCCCGGCCAATGCCAAGACCATCACCGACCACGTGGCGGTGCTGCGCCCGCACGCCTGGCTGATGCTGGGCCACTGCGCCGGCCTGCGCAACAGCCAGCAGCTGGGTGATTACGTGCTGGCCCACGCCTACATGCGCGAGGACCACGTGCTCGACGAAGACCTGCCGCTGTGGGTGCCCATTCCGGCGCTGGCCGAGGTGCAGGTGGCGCTGGAACAGGCCGTGGCCGAGATCACGCAGCTGCAGGGCTACGAGCTCAAGCGCATCCTGCGCACCGGCACCGTGGCCAGCACCGACAACCGCAACTGGGAACTGCTGCCCAGCCACGGCGGCAGCAGCCCCGAGCGCCGTTTCAGCCAGAGCCGCGCCGTGGCGCTGGACATGGAAAGCGCCACCATCGCCGCCAACGGCTTCCGCTTCCGCGTGCCCTACGGCACCTTGCTGTGCGTGAGCGACAAGCCTTTGCACGGCGAGATCAAGCTGCCCGGCATGGCCAACACCTTCTACCGCGAGCGGGTCGACCAGCACCTGCGCATCGGCATGCGCGCGGTGGAGTTGCTGCGGCAAGAGCGGCCCGGCAGCCTGCACAGCCGCAAGCTGCGCAGCTTTGCCGAGGTGGCCTTCCAGTAAGCCGGGCCAGGCCCGCCGCCAGCAAGCCGCGGATGGCGCTCGAACAAGACATCCGCTTCGCCCGGCTGGCCTCGGGCGCGCGCCTGGCCTGGGCGGCCAGCGGGCGCGGCCCGCCGCTCCTGCGCGCCGCGCACTGGATGACGCACGTGGCGCACGACGTGCGCTCGCCCATCTGGCAGCCCTGGCTCCAGCGCCTGGGCCGCGAACTGCGGGTGCTGCGTTACGACGAACGCGGTTGTGGCATGTCGGAGGCCGACAGCACGCCGCTGTCGCTGTCCTCGGCGGAGGAAGAGCTGGCCGTGGTGGCCGACGCCGCCGGCCTGCAGCGTTTTGCGCTGCTGGGCATCTCGGGCGGCGCGGCGCCGGCCATCGCCTACGCGGTGCGGCACCCCGAGCGGGTCAGCCACCTCGTGCTGCTGGGCGGCTATGCACGCGGCGCCTTGGCCGGCACGCCCAGCGACGACCAGCGCGCCTACTGCGAAGCCACGCTGCGCCTGGTGCGCCTGGGGTGGGGCAAGGCGGGCGCACCGGTGCAGCAGTTCTTCACGGCCACCATGATCCCGGCGGGTACGCCCGCTCAGGTGGCAGCGCTGAACGAGCAGCAAAGCCTGTGCTGCGGGGCTGAACGCGCCGAGGCGCTGATGCGCGCACGCCTGGAGCTGGACGTGCAGGCCCTGCTGCCACAGCTGCGCTGCCCGACGCTGGTGCTGCACGCCACGCACGACGCCACCGTGCCCTGCAGCCAGGGGCTGGCCCTGGCCGGCGCCATCGCCGGTGCGCGTTTCGTGGCGCTGGACGGGCGCAACCACATCCCCCTGGAAGGCGAGCTCGCCTTCGAGCAAGTGTGTGAGGCCTTGAGCGCCTTTCTGCGCGCGCCGGCCGCCGCCGGCGGCGGTGCGTGCGCGGCCGGCGGTGCCGGTGATGACAGCGGCGCGGCGCCACACACTGCGCGTGAACGCGAGTTGCTGCGCCTGGTGGCCCAGGGCCGCGACAACGCACAGATCGCAGCCCACCTGGGCCTGGCCGAGAAGACGGTGCGCAACGCCTTGTCGCAGCTGTACCGGCGGCTGGGTGTCGAAGGTCGACCGCAGGCCGTGGTGCGGGCGCGCGAACTCGGTTACGGCTGAAGCCGGCGCAGGGCGGCGCCCGGCGGGACACCTGTCCCGACCGCCCCGCGGCCGCAGGCCGGCGGCGGGACCGCTGCCCCGTGGCGGCCCGGCCGCCCGCGCCGTGCAATGGAGGCACCTTCAACCCAGGAGCTTTCCCATGTCGCAACACCTCAGCCGCACCGCCGCCGCACTGGCTCTTTCAGGTGCCGCGCTCGCGCCCCAGCCTGCCGAAGCGCAGAACTTCTCCGCGCAGGTTCAAGGCACCGCGCAGGTCATCGAGATCATCAACCCGGTCGGCCCGGTGCTGCGTTTCCAGACACAGACCACCGGCAGCGGCAGCTTCGGCCTTGCCGGCGTCGGCATCACGGGCTACACCTCCACCGACATCGTCGACCTGGCCAGCGGCCAGGGCAGCGGCAGCAACCGCTTCATCGCCGACAACGGGGATGAACTTCTCGGCAGCTTCACGGTGCAGGCCACACCCGGCGCCGGCCCGGGGCAGTTGTTGCTGAGCGGCCTGACCACCTTCACGGGCGGCTCCGGGCTGTTTGCCGGCGCCACCGGCAGCGCCAGCTTCACCGGCAGCGGGCAGTTCATCAGCGAGACCCAGGCCCTGGCCCAGTTCACGCACCGGGGCAGCGTATCGCTGGTGCCAGAGCCTGGCTCGGCGCTGTTGATGGCAGGCGGTCTGGCCGTGGCCCTGGCGGCGTGGCGCGGCGGCCGGCCAGGCGGCCGGTGATCGCCGGACTGCCGCTGCGGGGTCTTGTCATGCCGTGGCGCCGGGGCTAAGGGGGGTGGCGCCGCAGCAGCGGCCGCAGCGCGATCAAACCCAGCAAGGGCCCCAGCGCCAACCAGGGCAGCAGCTGCGCCAGGCTGTGCGTGGCGGCCAGGCGCACGAAGAGCTCGATGCTCAACGCCGAGATGCCGAAGCCGATGCTGTTGCTCAGCGTCAGCACGCTGCCCACGGCCTCGCGCGGGGCGTTGGCGGCGGTGAGGGCGCTGAATTGCGGTGAATCACCGGCCACCGTGACACCCCAGAGCACCAGCCAGGCCAGAAACACCGGCAGCGGCGCCACCAGCATCCACGGCGCGGCCAGGCAGCACAGGCCGCTGGTGGCCAGCTGCGTGCCGGCCACGCGCGCGCTGCCGAAGCGCGGCGCCAGCAGCCCGCCCACCACGCAACCCAGGGCCCCGGCGCCGAGGGCGGCGAAGGCCCAGCCCGACACCGCCACCGCGCCCTGCAGCCGGGTGGCCAGCACCAGCGGCATCAGCACCCACACGGTGTAGAGCTCCCACATGTGGCCGAAGTAGCCGCAGACCGAGGCCCGCGTGCGCGCGTCGCGCCACAGGCTGGCCAGCGCGGCCAGGCGCAGCGGGGCGGCGGCCCGCGGTGGCGGCTCGGGAATCAGCGCCACCACGGCCACGCCCGCCACAGCCGCCAGCGCGGCCACGGCGATGAACACGCTCTGCCAGGGCAGCGCCGCGCCCACAGCGCGCAACAGGTAGGGGCTGGCGCTGCCCAGCACCAGCGCACCGATGAGCCAGCCCAAGGCCGTGCCCAGGCCGCGCGGGAACCACAGCGCGGCCAGCTTCATGCCCACCGGGTAGATGCCCGCCAGGCAAAAACCCGTGAGCACGCGCCACAGCAGCAAGCCGGCGTAACTGTGCGCCTGCGCTGCCGCGGCCAGCGTGCAGGCGGCTGCGCCGAGGGTGCTGATGAGGAAGAGCCGGCGCGCCGAATAACGGTCGGCCAGCGCCAGCAGCGCAAACAGCAGCGTGCCGGCGATGAAACCCAGCTGCAGCGCCGAGCTCAGCGTGCCCACCGCGGCTTCGCTGTAGCCGTGGGCGCGCTGCAGCTCGGGCATCACGGCGTTCACGGCGAACCAGGGCGAGGTGCCGGCCAGTTGCGCCAGCACCAGGGTGGGCAGCACGCGGCGCGGGGCGTCGGCAGGAGGGGCAGCGGGGTTCAAGCGGTGAGCGTGGGCTGGAGGGTGGCGTTCACGGGGCGGCGGCACGGTAGCACGTGGCCATGGCCGCGGCCGGCCGGCGCGCGGTGTGCAAAACACCCGTTTGGGCCTGCGGATTTCGGGGCTGCTGCGGCCTGCTTAAGATCCCGCTCGTCGAAAGGGGAGTAGCACGCAGCGCAATGCTGCCGCGCCATCCCGTCAATACGGCGGCTGCCCCCGGTGGCCGCCCGGGACCGCAGGGATCTCCTCCCGCAAGACCTTTCGGCGCGAAACCCCTTCAACCTTCTTCGGGAGTGTCCATGGACACCATCGCGCCGCTCTGGCTGTGGATCTTTTTCGTCTGCGCGGTTCTCGCCGCGCTCTTCGTCGACTTCGTCGTGCTCAACAAGCAGGGCGCCAAGGCCGTGACGGTGAAGGAGGCCATCAACTGGTCTCTCGTCTGGGTGGCGCTGAGCTTTGCCTTCAACGGGCTGTTCTGGTTCGCGGTCTACCAAGACCACGGTACGGCGCTCGCCAACACCAAGAGCATGGAGTTCCTCACCGGCTATCTCATCGAGAAGAGCCTGGCGGTGGACAACATCTTCGTGTTCCTGATGATCTTCACCTACTTCGCGGTGCCGCCCGAGTTCCAGAAGCGGGTGCTGATGATCGGCATCATCGGCGCCATCGTGCTGCGCACGGTGATGATCCTGCTGGGCGCCTGGCTGATCGCGCAGTTCCACTGGGTGCTCTACGTCTTCGGTGCCTTCCTGGTGCTCACGGGCGTGAAGATGTGGTGGGCCGCCGACAAGGAACCCGACCTGGAGAGCAACCCCGCGCTGAAGCTGCTGCGCAAGGTGATGCCGGTGGGCAAACACTTCGACGGTGAGAAGTTCTTCACCGTCGAGAACGGCAAGAAGATCGCCACGCCGCTGTTCCTGGTGATCTGCCTGGTGGGACTGACCGACGTGATCTTCGCGGTGGACAGCATCCCGGCCATCTTCGCCATCACGATGGACCCCTTCATCGTGCTCACCAGCAACATCTTCGCCATCCTCGGCCTGCGCGCGATGTACTTCCTGCTGGCCGCCGTAGCGGCCAAGTTCCACCTGCTCAGCTACGGCCTGGCGGTGGTGCTGGTCTTCATCGGCACCAAGATGCTGCTGATCGACATCTACAAGATCCCGGTGCTGGTGTCGCTGGGCGTGGTGGTGGCCATCCTCGCCATCACCATGGTGTGGAGCGTGAAGACAGCGCCCAAGATCAGCGAGAAGCAGGCGGGCTGACGCCCGCGCCGCGCGCGCCAGCCCGCACACGCCGCCACGCCCCCCGGGGCTGGCGGCGTTTTTCATGGCGCGGCCGATCGGCCTTGGCGCAAGAACGCAACAATGCAATTGCGAGTCATTCGCATTACGCTTACGATTGCATTTCTGCATTCCAGACGGCCCGGCCGTCGAGCCCGATGCCCGCCCCCACTGCGCCCGCCCCGGCGCCTGCTCTCATGTCCACACCCGCCGCGGCCGCCGATGCCGCTGCCACGCCTGCACCGGTTCCCGATTGGGCTCGGGTGCTGCAGCGCCCGGCAGAGATGTCGCCACGGCAAAGCCGCGGGCTGATCGCCAGCGTGGCGCTGCTGCATCTGGCCGCCGGCTGGGCGCTGCTGCAGGTGCCCGCGGTGCGCGCTGCGGTGCTGGAAGCCGCGCCGATGGTGGTGGACCTGCTGGCCCCGCCAGCGCCACCGCCCCCCAGCCCGCCGCCGCCACCGCCGCCGCAAGTGCCACGGCCGCCCCTGCCGGTGCTCGCGCCCGCCCCGGTGCTGGCAGCGCCCAGCCCGGCGCCGCTGCCGGCCGAGGCCTTCACCGCCCCGGCCCCGGCACCCACCCCGGTCAGCTTGGCTGCCCCGGTGGCCACACCCAGCCCGCCGGCACCGCCCGCCCCGGCCCCAGCGCCCCCTGCACGCAAACGTCTGGCAGCCAACGCCGTGGCCTACCTGGTGCAGCCGCCCGCGGAGCTGCCCGTGGCCTCGCGCCGCGCCGGCGAGAGCGGCGTGGTCTGGCTGCGTGTGGTGGTGGACGTGCGCGGCCTGCCGGCCCTGGTGCAGGTGCAGCGCAGCTCGGGTTACGCACGCCTGGACGCCCAGGCCTTGAGCGCCATGCGCCAGGCGCGTTTCCGCCCCTACACCGAAGACGGCGTGGCCCTCGAAGTTGAGGTCATCGCGCCTATTGAATATCCCTTGGAGTAAGCACTGACATGGAAACCACCACCCCAAGCTTGGGCTTCGCCCACCTGCTGGCCCAGAGCGACGCCGTCGGCAAGACGCTGCTGGCCGTGCTGCTCTTGATGAGCATCGCCTCCTGGGGGCTGATCGTCGTCAAGGGCTGGGCGCAATGGCAGCGCAGCCGCCGCGGCGATGCTTTCCTGAACTTCTTCTGGAACGCGCACACGCTGGACGAGGTGAAACACGAGCTCACCACGCACGGCGCGCGCGATCCGTTTTCGCACCTCAGCGCCCACGCGCTGCACGCCCAGGCCCACCACGCCCGCCACGGCGCCACGCGCCTGGCCGATGCCGGCAGCGCCAGCGACTACATCACGCGCACGATCAAGAAGGTGCTGGACGAAGAGACCATGCGCCTGGAAAGCGGCCTCACCGCGCTGGCCACGGTGGGCGCCACGGCGCCTTTCGTGGGCCTGTTCGGCACCGTCTGGGGCGTGTACCACGCGCTGGTGGCCATCGGCATGAGCGGCGCCGGCACGCTGGACAAGGTGGCCGGCCCGGTGGGCGAGGCGCTGATCATGACGGGCCTGGGCCTGGCGGTGGCCATCCCCGCGGTGATGGCCTACAACACCTTCACGCGCGGAAACCGCGTGCTCACGGGGCGGCTGGACGCCTTTGCCTTTGAGCTGCACAGCTTCCTCACGCTGGGCCAGGCACCCGGCGCGGCCAGCCAGGCGGCGCCAGCCGCTGGCGCCCAGGTGCGCGCGCTGAAGACCGTGGCCTGAGGAGCGGCACCGCCATGGCCTTCGCCTCCTTCGACCGCCAGCGCAGCGCCGCACCGCTGGCCGAGATCAACATGGTGCCGCTCATCGACGTGATGCTGGTGCTGCTGGTGATCTTCATCGTCACCGCGCCGCTGCTCACGCACGCCGTGAAGCTGGACCTGCCCAAGGTCAGCACGCAGCCCAACCTGCCGCCGCCAGAAAAGATCGACTTCGCCATCGACGCCGCCGGCCAGCGTTACTGGAACGGCGAGGCCGTCACGCGCGCCGTGGCGGCCGAGCGTTTCACCACGGCCGGCCAGCTGACCGTGCAGCCGCAGGTGCACCTGCGCGCCGACCAGGCCGTGCCCTACCGCTTCGTTGCCGAGACCCTGGCCGATGCCACCCGCGCGGGCCTCACGCGCGTGGGTTTCGTCAGCGAGCCCGAAGCCGGCCCGGCCCCGTAAGCGCCCCCAGCGCCCACAGCGCCCGCGAACTTTTCCTTCCGCGCCCACCCAGCCCGCCCGCGCTGCACGTTTTGCACGCGGCTGCCAGGCAGCGCTTTGCCCGACAACAAACCCGCAGAGACTGCCATGACCCACGCCCCCACACCGCACCGCCACCAACCCCCGCTGCGCCTGCAAACCCTGGCCGCAGCAGCCCTGCTGGCGCTCGGCAGCGCCAGCAGCCAGGCCCAGACGGCCGCAGCGCCCGCACCGGCGGCCAGCGCCTCGGCCCCCACGGGCACCGTGCTGCCCGTGGTGCGCGCCCGCGTGCAGGCCGAACCCGCCGGCAAAGACAGCGTGCAAGCCACCACCACCAGCATCGGCAAAGGCAAACAAGAGCTCCGCGACGTGCCGCAGAGCGTGACCGTGGTCACCGAGCGCCTCATCGACGACCGCAACCTCGACACGCTGAAAGACACGCTGAAAAACACCGCCGGCATCAGCTTCCTGGCGGCCGAGGGCGGCGAAGAAGACATCCGCCTGCGCGGCTTCTCGCTGCAGGCCACCGGCGACATCTTTGTCGACGGCCAACGCGACCCCGCCTTCTACGAGCGCGACAGCTTCAACTGGGACCGCCTGGAGGTGCTGCGCGGCAGCGCCAGCATGCTCTTCGGCCGCGGCAGCACCGGCGGCGCCGTCAACCAGGTGAGCAAGCTGCCGACGCTGTTTGCGGGCAATGAAGTGGCCGTGACGATGGGCAACCAGGGCTACCTGCGCGGCACGGCCGACCTCAACGTGAAGACCGGCGAGAACGCCGCCTTCCGCGTCAACGGCATGGTCAACCTGGGCGACAACTACGGCGCCAAGATCGACAAGCACGGCATCGCGCCCAGCTTCCGCTGGGGCATCGGCACCAGCGACGAATTCCTGGTGAGCCTGTACCACCTGGAGAACAACAACGGCATCAACTACGGCCTGCCCTTCCTCAACGGCAAGATGCTGCCGGTGGACCCGAGCAGCTACTACGGTGCCTTGAGCGATGTCAGCGCCGGCAGCGCCACGATGACGACGCTGGGCTATACCAAACGTTTTGCCGACCGCAGCGAATGGAAGACGACCCTGCGCGTGGGCCGCTACGAACGCGACCAGCGTGCCAGCGCCGTGCGTTTTGCCGCGGCGGCGCTGCAGCCTGGCGGCATCGCCAGCAACGACGCGCGCTTTGTCTTCGGCCCCGACACCGTGTTCCAGCGCTCGGGCGGCAACGGCACCCACGCCAAGATCCAGGACCTGGACGCCATCACCTTCCAGAGCGACTACGACACCAAGTTCCAGGCCATCGGCATGAAGCACTCGGTGCAGGCCGGTGTTGACTTCACGAAGGACGAGTTCATCGGCTTCACGACCGCCAACCCGGCCACAGGCGCGCTGATCAAGCCCACCATCACGGCGGGGCAGAACCGCGGCGGCGGCTGGGTGGATGAATCACTGCGCATCGTCAACAAGAACCGCGATTTCGAAAGCGAAGCCTTGGGCGCCTACGCACAAGACCTCGTGCAGCTGAGCCCCACCTGGAAGCTGCTGGCCGGCCTGCGCTGGGACCGTTTCGAGGGCCGCTACCGCACCTACAGCACCGCCACGGCCAACTTCGGCGCCCTCACCGGCGACCGCGGCCGCGCCGATTCGCTTTTCAGCGAACGCCTGGGCGTGCTGTGGCAGCCCACGCCGCTGAGCAGCTTCCACTTCAGCTACGGCACCAGCTTCAACACCTCGGGCGATGCTTACCAGTTCGACGTGCTGGGCAGCAACACGCCGCCGGAGAAGAGCCGCAACTTCGAGCTCGGCGCCAAGATCGACAGCGACAGCGGCAAGGCCACGCTGCGCCTGGCGCTCTTCCACGCCACCAAATACAACGAACGCAACCGCGACGAAGAGTCGGTCGGCCCGACGAACTACGTGCTCTCGGGCCAGCGCCACGCCGCTGGCTTCGAGATCGACGTCGCCGGGCGCCTCACGCCGCAGTGGGAGACCTTCGTCTCGGTGGCCTGGATCCCTGACGCCGAGGTCGACCGCGCTTCTTCGGTGCTGGGCACCACGCTGACCGGCGAGACCGTGGGCCAGCGCCCGGGCCTGACGCCCAAGCTCTCGGGCACGGTGTGGAGCACCTACCAGCTCACGCCCAAGCTGCGCCTGGGTGGCGGCCTGAACGCACGCAGCAAGGACACGCCGCAGCAGAGCAGCCTGGTCGCGCGCGGTTTTGTCACCGCCGACCTGATGGCCGAGTACGACGCCGGCGGCGGCCTGCTCTTCAAGCTGAACGTCAGCAACATCACCAACAAGCTCTACGCCGAGACGCTCTACCGCGGCCACTACATCGCGGGCAAGCCGCGCACGGTGCAGCTGAGCTCGGTGTTCAAGTTCTGAGGGGGCGCGGGCAGATGATCGCCAGACGCACCGCGCTCACTTCGCTCACGGCGCTGACCGCCCTGCAGGCGCCCTGGCTGCCGCTGCTGGGCGGCGCGGCAGGCACCGCCTGGGCGCAGGCCGAGGCCACCGGCGGCAGCGCGCCGCCGGCCGAGCAGCGCATCGCCACCGCCTGGCGCGTGGCCGGGGCGGCCGCGCCCGACACGGGCGACCGCGTCGGCGTGCTGCAGGTGCACTGGTCAGAAGGCCGTGTGCAGGTGCTGGCCGAGCACACCGTGCCCAGCCGCGCTCACGGCCTGCTGCCGCTGCCGGACGGCGGTTTTCTTGCCGTGGCCAACCGCCCCGGGCGCTGGCTGATGCGCTGCGACGCGCAAGGTGCTGTGGTGCAGCGCATCGCCATCGACACCGAAAAGCCGGCCCGCACCTTCAACGGCCACGTCGAGACCAGCGCCGATGGCGCCTGGCTTTACACCACCGAAACCGACCCCGGCACCGGCGCCGGCTGGATCAGCGTGCGCCACCCGCAGACCCTGGCCCGTGTGGCCGAGTTCGGCAGCCAGGGCATCGACCCGCACCAGCTGCTGCGCGGCCCCGGTGCGATGGCGGGCCGGCTGATGGTGGCCGTGGGCGGCATCGTGCGCGACCGCCTCGGCCGCAAGCTGGACGAAGCCATGAGCCCGGCGCTGGTGCAGCTGGACGCGAGCACTGGCGCGCTGCTCGGCCGCTGGACGCTGCCCGACACGCAGCTCAGCTTTCGCCACATCGCCTGGGCCAGCCATGGCCTGCCCCGCCTGGGCGTGGCCTTGCAAGCCGAACATGCGCAGCCGGCGCAACGCCTGGCCGCGCCGGTGCTGGCCGTGTGGGAGGCCGATGCGCACGGCGACGGCGGCCGGCTGGCCCTGCGCGGCGACAGCGCGGCAGCGGTGGCGCAAAGCGGCGGCTACGCCGGCGACATCGCTGCCGGCCCGGGCGGCGGCTTCGTCCTCAGCGCGCAAAAGCAGGGCCGCGCGCTGTGGTGGCACCCCTCGTTGCCGGCCGACTACACCACGGTGGCCCAGGTCACCGAGCCCTGCGGCCTGCTCACCCTGCCGGACAGCCGCGGCGTCGCCTTGAGCGCCGGCCGCGGGCTGGCGCTGTGGCACACGCAGGCGGCGCCGCGCATGCTGGCCTGGCCGGGCGTGCTGGTGCCCGACAACCATTGGGTGGCGCTGGCGCAGGCTTGAGGCCGGCCTAGCGCATGGCCAGCAGCTGCTTGGTGCGCGGCGGCGCGAAGTGCTGGTCGAGCTCGGCCAGGTCGTCGGCCGTCAGGCGCAGCTGCTGCGCTGCCCAGTTGTGGCGCAGGTGCAGGGCATTGCCGGCCTTGGGGATGGCCATCACGCCCGGCTGGTGCAGCAGCCAGGCCAGCGCCACCTGGGCCGGCGTGGCGCGGTGGCGCTCGGCCACCGGGCGCAGGCGCGGGTGGTCGACCAGTTCACCCTGGTCGAAAGGGCTGTAGGCCATCAGCGGCATCTGCTGCACCCGCTGCCAGGGCAGCAGGTCGTGCTCAACGCCGCGCTGGCTGAGCGAGTAGTACACCTGGTTCGAAGCGCAGGCGCGGCCGCCGGGCACGTTGCCGAGCTCGCGCATGTCGTCGAGATCAAAATTGCTCACACCCCACAGGCGGATGAGCCCGCGGCGCTGCAGTTGCTCGAAGCCGCGCACCGTCTCGGCCAGCGGCACGGCGCCGCGCCAGTGCAGCAGGTAGAGGTCGATCTGCTCGATCTGCAGGCGGCGCAGGCTGGCCTCGCAGGCGGCCTGCAGGGCGCGGGCGCTGGCGTTTTCGGGCAGCACCTTGCTCACGACGAAGAGCTCGCTGCGCCGCACGTCGGCGCGCAGGGCACCGGCCAGGGCCTCGCCGGTGACGCTCTCGGCGCCGCCCTCGCCGTACATCTCGGCGGTGTCGATCAGGCGCCAGCCCATCTCCAACGCCTGGCGCAGTGCGTCCACCTCGGCACTGCGGCGCGAAGGCTCTTCACCAAAGCGCCAGGTGCCCAGACCCAGGGCGGGGCGCGTTTCGCCGCTGGGCAAGGCCACTTCAGGGGTTATGGGTCGATCATCAAAAGGCATGCCGCCATGCTAGCGGCCGGCGTTGCAACAGGCCCCGCCCAGCTCGGGGAGGTGAAGGCAGATTTATCATCCGCCCCGATGTCAGCCAGCCCCCCCGACCTCGCCCAGGTCCTGGCGCAAACGCGCCTGGACAACGCGCTGGCCCTCTTCGAAGAGTTCGTGCGCGCCACCGCGCGCCACGCCGATGCCGCCACCCTGCGCGGCCTGGAGCGGCGCTTCGCCGAGCGGGTGCAGATCCAGCCCAGCTACTGGAGCCAGATCAAGAGCCGCAGCCGCCAGATCGGCGAACGTCTGGCACGCCAGTTCGAGCACCTGTGCCAGAAGCCCCACGGCTGGATGGACGTGCCGCACGGTGCCGGCGCCAGCGCCGGCCCGGCCACGTCGGGCAGCGGGCTGATGGCGGGCGCAGCCCCTGCCGACCGGGCCGCTGCTGCTGACGATGCGGCGCCGCGCGACGACGACGAACGGTTCATCGTCGGCCTTGTGCTCACCTACTACCGGCGCCACCCGCAGCGCGCCCGCACCCGTCTGCTCGACCTGCTGGGCGAGGTGCTGGCACCCACCCCGGCGCCGCTGCCACCGCTGCCCGCGCCGGCCGCACCGGCCAAAGCGCTCGCCCTCGGTGTGCGGCGCCCACCACCGCCCGCACCGCTGGCGCCGCAAGCCGAAGACGCGCACGCGCTGTGGCTGCGTTCACAAAGCGGTGTGGCGCCGCTCAAGCGCAAGAAGTAAACGGGTCCGGCCCGCCGCGTGCGACACCCCACGTTTGCGGGGTCGCGTTGATCAAAACACATTGCGCTCTGATAACCATCTGTTTATCATTTGCGCAAGCCTGCAGGCAGCACCTGATGTTCACGGTGCGTGCAGCCGATCCACCCTCACCCGAGCTTCGATGAACCGTCTCACCGCCTTCGCCGCCTTGTCGATGCGCCGCCCCGCTGCGGCCACCGCCTTGTCGGCCGCGGTGCGCGCTGCACAACAGCTTCGAGTTCAAGGCGCCCAGCCCGGGGCGCCGGTGCGCTGACAGCCTTTCCAGACTGTCGGCCCACCACGGCCCGGGTTGCTGCCAGCACCCGGGCCGCTTTGTTTTTGGCACCCGGGGCCGGCAGCCTGCCGATGTCCCGTCCCGCCGGCACCGCCGGTCTGCCCTCGCCCCAACGGCGCCACCCAGGAGAGCCCCCATGAAGATGCCGATCAAAACCCTCAAGCCGCGCAACCCCTTCGTGGCAGCCAGCATGCGCCGCGTCGCCGGCTCGCACGCCGCCAGCCCAGGCTCGCGCCGCCAGGCCGAGCAGCGACAACTGCGCATCGAGCTGCAGCGCCTCAAACACAGCCCCTGAAGCACCACCCCGCCGCCCCGCGTCTGCACAGCCAGGCACGGCGGCCGCCCTCGGAGACACACCATGTCCTTGCACGACCTGTCCCTCGAAGCCGCAGCGCCCGGCGAACGCCGCGCCCGCGACCTGGCCGCCGCGCTGCTGCGCCTGCTCAGCCACACGCTGAGCCTGCTCGCAGAACGTGTGGCACCACCGCCGACCGAAGCCACCGTCGAGCCCACGCTCGAGTACCACGCCGACGCCGGCGCGCCCGAAGGGGCGCTCTACGTCAACGGCCAGCTCGTCGGGCACCTGCCCGGCGTGCAGCGGCTGTAAGCCGAACGCACCGTCACGGCGGGGGGCAGCGGGGGCAGGGCCTGTGCGGCCTGCCCCCGCTGCCTTTTTGTCTCTTCTGCTTTTGTTGGCGGCCAGCCCACCCTTGCCCCGCGCCGTCGCTGGGGTGACAGCCGCGGCGCTCGGGGCCGCGCATGCTGCGGGCCCACCCAGGAGCAGCGCATGACCAGCGACACCGGCCACCGCCTTTTCATCCAGCGACAGCACCTGCCCACGGCGCGCATCGGGCCCGACCCCGATGCCCCCGCGCAGCGCGCGCTGCAGCCCGGGCAGGCGCGCCTGGCGATCGAACACTTTGCGCTCACCGCCAACAACATCACCTACGCCGCCTTCGGCGAAACAATGAAGTACTGGCAGTTTTTCCCGGCCGCCGACCCGGGCGAAGGCTGCCTGCCGGTGTGGGGCTTCGCCACCGTGGCCGAATCGCTGGCCGAGGGCGTGCAGGTCGGCCGTCGCGTCTGGGGCTATTTCCCGGCCGGCAGCCATCTCGTGGTGACGCCAGGGCGCGTGAATGCCGGCGGTTTTGTCGATGCCTCACCCCACCGCGCGGCGCTGGCCGCCGTCTACAACCACTGCCAGTGGTGCGATGCCGATCCCGCCTGGCAGCCCGCGTTGGAAGGCCTGCCGGCCGTGCTGCGGCCGCTGTTCATCACCTCGTTCCTGATCGACGACTTCCTCGACGAGGCAGGCTGCTTCGGCGCCCTGCAGGTGCTGCTGAGCAGCG
The DNA here is from genome assembly GCA_963788035.1 of uncultured beta proteobacterium. GTDB lineage: Bacteria > Pseudomonadota > Gammaproteobacteria > Burkholderiales > Burkholderiaceae_C > Rubrivivax. The sequence goes on along the minus strand of CAWBFC010000001.1, from coordinate 628,325 downwards.
CCTCCAGCAAGACGGCCTATGCCACGGCGTTCTGCCTGGCGCAGCGCCGCGGCCAGCCGGGCGCGCCCCGCGTGCTGGGCCTCACCTCGCCCGGCAAGCTGGCCTTCACACGGTCGCTCGGCTGCTACGACGAACTGCTGCCCTACGACGCGCTGGCGACGCTGGACCCGGCCGTGCCCACGGTTTATGTCGATTTCGCCGGCAACGCCGCCTTGCGCCGCGCGGTGCACGAACACTTTGCCGGCACGCTGGCCTACAGCGCCTCCATCGGCGGCACCCACTGGGACGCGCTGGCCGCCGCGGGCACCAGCGCCAGCCTGCCGGGGCCGCGGCCGACGCTCTTTTTTGCGCCAGCCCAGGTGAAGAAGCGCAGCGCGCCGCCGCCCGAGGGCTGGGGCCGCGACGGTCTGGAGCGCCGCGTCGCCCAGGCCTGGGCCGCTTTCACCGCCGCCGCCACGGCCACGGAGCCCTGGGTGCAGATCAGCCAGCGCAGCGGCCCCGCGGCCGTGCTGGCCGCCTACACCGAGGTTCTGAACGGCCAGGGTGATGCGCGCCTGGGGCTGATGCTCACGCTCTGAGCGCCGGAGGCGGCGCACAGCCCACGGCGCGCAGCTCAAGCCTGGCAAGGCGGCAGCCGATATACCGATCAGCGTCCTTCGTTTGCCACCGCACCTGCCATGTCTGCCCCACCACCGCTCATCACCCAGGCCCCGCGTGACCTTGCGGGCTGGGCTGCGCAGCTTGAGCACGCCGAACTGCCGGTGCTGGGCGAAACCATCGACGCGCTGGCCGAACTGGCTGCCAACGAAGACGCGGTGGACGCGCGGCTGATCGCCGATGCGGTGGTGAGCGACCCGCTGATGACCATCAAGCTGCTGGCCCACGTGGCGCAGCTGCGCCGCGGCCGCGAAGGCAGCGACACCGAAACCGCCACCGAGGCGCTGGTGATGCTGGGCGTGCCGCCTTTCTTCCGCGCGTTTTCGCAGCTGAGCGAAACGGCGCATTGGCTGGCGGGCCAGCCCGAGGCGCAGGTGGGCTTCCGCCGTGTGCTGCGCCGCAGCCGCCGCGCCGCGCGTTACGCCATGGCCTTTGCGGTGCACCGCATGGACCACGACGCCGCCGTCATCCACGAAGCGGCGCTGCTGCACGATTTCGCCGAGCTGCTGCTGTGGCTGCGCGCGCCGACACTGGCCCTGGCCATCCAGCAGCGGCAGCAGGCCGACCCCACGCTGCGCAGCGCCGTGGTGCAGCGAGAGCTGCTGAACATCGAGCTCGACGAACTCGAACACGCGCTGATGCTGAAGTGGCGGCTGCCGCGGCTGCTGGTGCAGATCACCGATGAACACGCGCGCCAGGTCACGCCGCAGATGCGCAACGTGCAGCTGGCCATCCGGGTGGCGCGGCACAGCAGCCAGGGCTGGGACAACCCGGCCTTGCCCGACGACGCGCACGACGTGGCCGTGCTGCTGAACCTGTCGCACGAAGCGGCGTGGCGGCTGCTGCACGACATCGACGGTGTGGAAGACGGGCCGCCGCTGCCGCCGCGCCCGAGACCGGTCTAGACCGGCACGGCGGTGGTGCCCTTCAGCCGCCGCAGCATGAAGCTGGTCTTGCAGTCTTGCACCGCGGGATGACGCAGCAACTGGTCCATCACGAAACGCGAATAGTGCGCCATGTCGCGCACCAGCACGCGCAGCAGGTAGTCCATCTCGCCACTGAGCGCCACACACTCCACCACCTCGGGCCAGGCCTGCACGGCGGCGGTGAAGGCGTCGATGGGGTTGCCGCCCTGGCCGAGGTGCTTGGCCAGACGCACGTTGATGTAGGCCGTGAGGCCCAGACCCACACGCTCGGGGGCCAGCAAGGCCACGTAGCCCGTGATGACGCCCTCTTCTTCCAGGCGCTTGACGCGGCGCAGCGTGGCGCTGGCCGATAACCCCACCGCCATCGCCAGTTCGTCATAGGTGCTGCGGCCTTGCTGCTGCAGCGCAGCAAGAATGCGTCGGTCGATGGCATCGAGCGTACTTTCGGTCTCCATACGGCTCATTCTGCAGTTTTACTGCGCCAATTGGGGCAAGTGCGCCGCGTAACGCAAACAAGCTGCGTGGTCACGCCCCTACAGTGCGGGCACCTCACCCACCCGACGAGACGGCGCATGCAATTCACCCCCTGGGACAACCCGATGGGCACCGACGGCTTCGAGTTCATCGAATACGCGGCCCCCGACCCCGTGGCCATGGGCGCGCTGTTCGAGCGCATGGGCTTCCAGGCGATTGCCAAGCACCGCCACAAGAACGTGCTGCTCTACCGCCAGGGCGAGATCAACTTCATCGTCAACGCCGAGCCCGACAGCTTCGCGCAGCGTTTTGCACGCCTGCACGGGCCGAGCATCTGCGCCATCGCCTTCCGCGTGCAGGACGCGCGCCACGCCTTCGAGCGCGCCAAAGAGCTGGGCGCCTGGGCCTATGCCGGCACCGCCGGCCCGGGCGAGCTGAACATCCCGGCCATCAAGGGCATCGGCGACAGCCTGATCTACCTCGTCGACAAGTGGCGCGGCAAAAACGGCGCGCAAGAAGGCGACATCGGCAACATCGGCTTCTTCGATGTCGACTTCGTGCCCCTGCCCGGCGCCAGCCTCAACCCGGTGGGCCACGGCCTGACCTACATCGACCACCTGACGCACAACGTGCACCGCGGCCGCATGGCCGAATGGGCCGATTTCTACGAGCGCCTGTTCAACTTCCGCGAAGTGCGCTACTTCGACATCGAGGGCCAGGTCACCGGCGTGAAGAGCAAGGCGATGACCAGCCCCTGCGGCAAGATCCGCATCCCCATCAACGAAGAAGGCAACGAGAAGGCCGGCCAGATCCAGGAGTACCTGGACAAGTACCACGGTGAAGGCATCCAGCACATCGCTTTAGGCTCGAACGAACTGCTGGCCACGGTGGACGCCATGCGCGCCAGCGGCGTGAAGCTGCTCGACACCATCGACACCTACTACGAGCTGGTCGACAAGCGCATTCCGGGCCATGGCCAGGACGTGGCGGCGCTGCAGCAGCGCAAGATCCTGGTGGACGGCAAGGCGGGCGAGCTGCTGCTGCAGATCTTCAGCGAGAACCAACTCGGGCCCATCTTCTTCGAGTTCATCCAGCGCAAGGGCGACCAGGGCTTCGGCGAAGGCAACTTCAAGGCGCTGTTCGAGAGCATTGAGCTCGACCAGATGCGCCGCGGCGTGCTGGCCAAAACCTGAGCACGGCGGCGCAACGATGAACGGCCCCGACTTCCACGATGGCGTGAACAAAGGGGTGGCCCCGGTGACCTACGGCACCGGCGACCGCCCGCCGCGCGGCGACTACAGCCGTGCGCGCAGCGACTACACCTGCGCGCAAGACTTCGCGCAGTACACCGAGGCCGACCACGCCACCTACCGGCGCCTGTATGAACGGCAGCTGCAGCAATTGCCGGGGCTGGCCTGCGACGAGTTCATCAACGCCGTGCAGCAGCTGGGCGCGCCGGAGCGCATCCCGCGCTTCGACGACATCAGCGAACGGCTGATGAAGGCCACGGGCTGGCAGATCGTGGGCGTGCCGGGGCTGATCCCGGAAGAAGCCTTTTTCTCGCTGCTGGCGGAGCGCCGCTTTCCAGTGACCGATTGGATCCGCAAGCCCGAGGAGTTCGACTACGTCGTCGAGCCCGACATCTTCCACGACCTGTTCGGCCACGTGCCGCTGCTCTTCAACCCGGTCTTCGCCGACTACATGCAGGCCTACGGCGCCGGCGGCATGAAGGCCAGCCGGCTGGACGCGTGCGAGTTGCTGGCGCGGCTGTACTGGTACACGGTGGAGTTCGGGCTGATCCACACGCCGCAGGGCCTGCGCGCCTACGGCGCAGGCATTCTCAGCTCGGCGGGTGAGCTGCGTCACAGCGTCACCGCCAGCGAGCCCCGGCGTGTGGGCTTCGAGCTGCAGCGCCTCATGCGCAGCCGCTACCGCATCGACACCTTCCAGGCCAGCTATTTCGTCATCGACAGCTTCCAGCAGCTGTTCGACGCCACGGCCCCCGACTTCACGCCCGTCTATGCCCAGGTGCGCGAACGCATCGCCCGGGATGGCGAGGTCGAAGCGGGCCAGGTGCTGGCGGGCGAGCGCCTCTACGCAGCGGGCGGCGGCTGAGCCAGCCAGGCCTGCAAGGCCTGCCAGGGCGCTGGGTGATCGACCATGTGCACATGGGCCACCCCGGGCAGATGGCGGTTGTCTGCGCCCGGCAGCGTGGCCGTGGCTGGCGGGAAGACGATGTTGTCGCAGTGGCTGTAGAAACAAGTGAATCGCTTCGTGCGGCCCGCCGGCTCGCGCGCAGCGAGGGCGCCCAGCCAGGGCGAGTGCTGCCGCATTTCGCGGGCGTTGGCGGTGGTCGCCCAGCGCGCCAGCCAGGTGCCATGGTGCGGCGTGCCGATGGTGATGGCATGCCACACGCGGGCATCGTCGCCGTGTTCTGCCCACCAGCGGCGCAACGCCAGCCCGCCCATGCTGTGGCCCACCAGCACCGGGGCCAGCCCTGTGCAGGCCTCCAACTGCCGCACGCCGTCTTCGATGCTGGCCACGCCGGCGTCGATGCTGCCGAAGGGCGGCTCCATCGTCACGGCAACCACGGGCACCCCTTGCGCACGCAAACGCCGAAGCCAAGGGTTCCACAAGCCACGGTTGCAGACATAACCGTGCACCAGCAGCACGCCGCGCCGGCCCTGGCCGTTGTCGGGCAGGTGGTCAGGGTGGGCCGCATGGCGGAAGGGCTGCCGCCAGCAGAACACCCGCGGCGCATGCAGCACCTCGCCCCACCAGGCTTTGAGCATCTGCGCCGGCGCCGCACGCGGCGTGGGGTCGTCGGCATGTACCGCGCGCAGTAGCAGGAACTCCATACCGAGCACCAACGCGTGGCCACCCAAGAGCAGCAGCAGGCCCAGCAGCGCCCAGGCCATCTCGCCTTGGCGCAGCCAGAGCCCAACCCATATCGCGGCCAGCAGCAAGGCGCCAAGGGTCGAAAGCTGCTGCAGACGTGCCAACATCGTGGCGTGATTGTCCGGCACTGAAGATGGCGCTCTTTGCTGGCTTCGCCCTCCAGGCCGGGGGCCCGCGGCGGCGGCCTCGAGCGCTATTCCGGGTGCGGGCCGCATGGGCAGCGCACGCACCGAAACCCCAACCCCTTCGTTGAATCGCATGGCCCCGAACTCCCCTGGTGACGAGATCTTGGGCTGCCTGCACGAGGTGGCCCGACAACGCCACAGCCGGCTCGGCGACGCCGGGCTCGGGCAGCAGGTGGCGGCAGTGAAGGCCTACCAGCACCGCCGCTTCAGTCAGACTTACGCAGACATGCTGGTCCATCCGCGATTTGGCGGTGCGGCACGCTTCTTCCTCGACGATCTTTACGGCCCAGGCGACTTCAGCCTGCGCGATGAGCAGTTCGCTCGCGTGGTACCCGCGCTGGTGCGCCTGTTCCCGCGCGACATCGTGCAAACAGTGTTGTCCCTGGGCCGGCTGCACGCCTTGTCGGAAGCGCTGGACTCGGCGATGGCGAGGGCCATGCTGGGTCAACGTGCCAGCGCGGAGGCTGGCGCAAGGCCGGGCGCGGTCTACGCGCAGTGCTGGCGCCAGGTGGGCCAAGCGGCCGATCGGGAGCGCCAGATCACGTTGATGCTGGCGGTGGGCGCAGCGCTAGATGGCTACACGCGCAATCCCATGCTGAGGCACACCTTGCGGCTGATGCGAGCACCTGCGCACGCCGCGGGCCTGTCGGCACTGCAGACCTTTCTGGAACGCGGGTTTGACACGTTTCGTGCCATGAAAGGCGCGGGCGACTTCCTGCACACGATTGCGCAACGCGAACGCGCCCTGGCGGCATCGCTGTTCGCAGGCGCCGATGGACCGGATCTGCCACTGTCGCCTTGACGACAAGTGTGCCTAGGACAAGCACCGAGCCTTCGAGTGCGTCCTCGCCGCCACCATAGACGTTTTGTTTATGGTGGAGCGAAGGTCCGTGCACTCACCCTGGCTTGATCACTACCCGCCCGGCGTTCCGGCGCAGGCCGATGTCCACGCTTACCGCAGCGTGGCCGATCTGCTCGAGTCGGCTTTTCGGCGCCACGCCTCTGCGGACGCGCTGTGCTGCATGGATCAACGGCTGCGTTACCGGGACATCGACGAACTGTCCCAAGCCTTGGGTGCCTGGCTGCAGGCGCAAGGCCTGCAGCGCGGTGATCGTGTTGCGCTCATGATGCCCAACGTGCCGCAGTACATGGTGGCCATTGCCGGTGTGCTGCGAGCAGGCTTTGTCGTTGTCAATGTGAACCCGCTCTACACAGCCCGCGAGTTGCAGCACCAGCTGAAGGACTCGGGTGCCGTCGCCGCCATCGTGCTCGAGAACTTCGCGGTCACGCTGGAGGAGGTGATCGAACAGACCGACGTGAAGCACGTCGTGCTTGCGGCCCTGGGCGATCTTCTGGGCTACTGGCAGGGCCGCTGGATCAACTTTGCAGTTCGGCATGTCAAGCGCATGGTGCCTGAGTTCAGCCTGCCCACCGACGGCGGCCGCACGGTGACCCGTTTCAACGACGCGGTGTCTGCGGGGGCTCGCCAGGCACTTCGGCGGCCGGATGTCGGCCCGGACGATGTTGCCTTTTTGCAGTACACAGGCGGCACCACGGGGGTCAGCAAGGGCGCGGTTCTGCTGCATCGCAATGTCGTGGCCAATCTGATGCAGGTGGATGCGTGGTTCCGCCCCAAGCTTGCTGAATTGGGCACCGCCCCGGTCACGGTGGTTTGCGCGCTTCCGCTGTATCACATCTTTGCGCTGACGATATGCGCGCTGTTTGGCGCGCACATGGGCGCGATGAACCTGCTGATTCCGAACCCGCGCGACATACCCGGCTTTGTGCGCACCTTGTCGAAACACCGCTTCCACATGTTCCCGGCGGTCAACACCCTGTTCAACGCCTTGGCGAACGACGCCGACTTCGCGCGCCTTGATTTCTCAGGGCTGCGCGTGTCCAACGGCGGCGGTATGGCCGTGCAGCAAGCCACAGCAGAGAAGTGGCTGAAGATCACGGGTTGTCCGGTGGTCGAGGGTTACGGGCTGTCCGAGACATCGCCCGTGGCCACCTCCAACCGCCTCGATGTCAACGATTTCACCGGGACGATAGGCCTGCCGATCCCGTCCACGACGATTGCGATTCGAGACGATGAGGGGCAGGACGTGCCCACGGGCCAGCCGGGTGAAATCTGCATCCGCGGCCCTCAGGTCATGGCGGGCTACTGGAACCGCGCCGACGAAACAGCGAAAGTGATGACCGCAGACGGTTTCTTCAAATCAGGGGACGTCGGCATCATGGACGAGCGCGGTTATGTCCGCATCGTCGATCGCAAGAAGGACATGATTCTGGTCTCAGGTTTCAACGTCTACCCGACTGAAATCGAGCAGGTGGTTAACCTGCATCCAGGTGTATTGGAGTGCGCTGCCGTCGGCATCCCGGACGCGAAGTCGGGCGAGGCCGTGAAACTGTTTGTCGTGAAGGGCGACTCGACCTTGTCCGAAGACGATGTCAACGCGTATTGCCGCGACAACTTCACGGCATACAAACGGCCAAAGTACATCGAGTTCAGAGACGAACTGCCAAAAAGCAATGTCGGCAAGATACTGAGGCGAGAGTTGAGGCCGTTGGTTGGGGCTTAGGTGTGTGCGGGTGTACCGAAGGAGGGGCGGCTGGCCGGGCCGCTGTTCTTTGGGGATACCGGGGGCGCAAAGCAAAAAGCCCCAGTCTTTCGACTGGGGCTAGTGCTTAATAAATAGCCTGACGATGTCCTACTTTCACACGGGAACCCGCACTATCATCGGCGCAAAGGCGTTTCACTGTCCTGTTCGGGATGGGAAGGAGTGGGACCACCTTGCTATGGTCATCAGGCTTGACTGGTAACCCTGCTGCGGTTTCGCAGCAAAGCAAAATTTATAGAGTGAAATCAGTAGATTGCGTACCTTGGCATAACGCCTATCTCGAACCTGCTGCTGTTAGCAGCCGTCAAAGTTATAGGGTCAAGCCTCACGAGCAATTAGTACCGGTCAGCTTAACGCATTACTGCGCTTCCACACCCGGCCTATCAACGTCCTGGTCTCGAACGACTCTTCAGGGGGCTCAAGGCCCCGGCAAGACTCATCTTGAGACGAGTTTCCCGCTTAGATGCTTTCAGCGGTTATCTCTTCCGCACTTAGCTACTCGGCTATGCCACTGGCGTGACAACCGATGCACCAGAGGTGCGTCCACTCCGGTCCTCTCGTACTAGGAGCAGGCTCTCTCAATCTTGCAGCGCCCACGGAAGATAGGGACCAAACTGTCTCACGACGTTTTAAACCCAGCTCACGTACCTCTTTAAATGGCGAACAGCCATACCCTTGGGACCGGCTACAGCCCCAGGATGAGATGAGCCGACATCGAGGTGCCAAACACCGCCGTCGATATGAACTCTTGGGCGGTATCAGCCTGTTATCCCCAGAGTACCTTTTATCCGTTGAGCGATGGCCCTTCCATACAGAACCACCGGATCACTTAGTCCTACTTTCGTACCTGCTCGACTTGTCAGTCTCGCAGTCAAGCACGCTTATGCCTATGCACTATCAGCACGATTTCCGACCGTGCCTAGCGTACCTTCGAACTCCTCCGTTACACTTTGGGAGGAGACCGCCCCAGTCAAACTGCCCACCATACACTGTCCCCAACCCGGATAACGGGCCAAGGTTAGAACCTCAAACACACCAGGGTGGTATTTCAACGTTGGCTCCACGACACCTAGCGGCACCGCTTCAAAGCCTCCCACCTATCCTACACAGATCTGTTCAAAGTCCAATGTAAAGCTACAGTAAAGGTTCATGGGGTCTTTCCGTCTTTCCGCGGGGAGATTGCATCATCACAAACATTTCAACTTCGCTGAGTCTCTGGAGGAGACAGTGTGGCCATCGTTACGCCATTCGTGCAGGTCGGAACTTACCCGACAAGGAATTTCGCTACCTTAGGACCGTTATAGTTACGGCCGCCGTTTACTGGGACTTCAATCAAGAGCTTGCACCCCATCATTTAATCTTCCAGCACCGGGCAGGCGTCACACCCTATACGTCGACTTTCGTCTTTGCAGAGTGCTGTGTTTTTAGTAAACAGTCGCAGCCACCGATTCTCTGCGGCCTCATTGGGCTCCATCTGTACGACTTCACCTACTAAAGGCACACCTTCTTCCGAAGTTACGGTGTCAATTTGCCGAGTTCCTTCTCCAGAGTTCTCTCAAGCGCCTTAGAATACTCATCTCGCGCACCAGTGTCGGTTTGCGGTACGGTCGTATGTAGCTGAAGCTTAGTGGCTTTTCTTGGAAGCTGGGTATCACTCACTTCAGCGGCAAGCCGCCTCGTTATCACACCTCATCTAAGACCCCCGGATTTGCCTAAGGGCCACGACTACATGCTTGAACCAACATATCCAACAGTTGGCTGAGTTAACCTTCTCCGTCCCCACATCGCACTACATATCGGTACAGGAATATTGACCTGTTTCCCATCAGCTACGCATCTCTGCCTCGCCTTAGGGGCCGACTCACCCTACGCCGATGAACGTTGCGTAGGAAACCTTGCGCTTTCGGCGAGGGGGCTTTTCACCCCCTTTAACGCTACTCATGTCAGCATTCGCACTTCTGATACCTCCAGCAGCCTTCACAAGCCACCTTCACAGGCGTACAGAACGCTCTCCTACCACTTGCACTTGCGTGCAAATCCGCAGCTTCGGTAACTGGCTTAGCCCCGTTACATCTTCCGCGCAGGACGACTCGATCAGTGAGCTATTACGCTTTCTTTAAATGATGGCTGCTTCTAAGCCAACATCCTGACTGTTTTAGCCTTCCCACTTCGTTTCCCACTTAGCCAATTTTGGGGACCTTAGCTGGCGGTCTGGGTTGTTTCCCTCTTGTGTCCGGACGTTAGCACCCGGTGCACTGTCTCCCAAGCTGTACTCATCGGTATTCGGAGTTTGCAATGGTTTGGTAAGTCGCCATGACCCCCTAGCCATAACAGTGCTCTACCCCCGATGGTAATACTTGAGGCGCTACCTAAATAGCTTTCGGAGAGAACCAGCTATCTCCAAGTTTGTTTAGCCTTTCACCCCTATCCACAGCTCATCCGCTAGTTTTGCAACACTAGTCGGTTCGGACCTCCAGCACCTGTTACGGTACCTTCATCCTGGCCATGGATAGATCACTTGGTTTCGGGTCTACACCCAGCGACTGAACGCCCTATTCGGACTCGGTTTCCCTGCGCCTTCCCTATTCGGTTAAGCTTGCCACTGAATGTAAGTCGCTGACCCATTATACAAAAGGTACGCCGTCACCCCTTGCGAGGCTCCGACTTTTTGTATGCATGCGGTTTCAGGATCTATTTCACTCCCCTCCCGGGGTTCTTTTCGCCTTTCCCTCACGGTACTAGTTCACTATCGGTCGATTACGAGTATTTAGCCTTGGAGGATGGTCCCCCCATATTCAGACAGGATTACACGTGTCCCGCCCTACTTGTCGCATGCCTAGTTCCACACCATGATTTTTTCATACGGGGCTATCACCCGCTATGGCCAGCCTTTCCAGACTGTTCTGATAATCTCGATGCTAAAACATGCAGGCTTTTCCGATTTCGCTCGCCACTACTTTCGGAATCTCGGTTGATGTCTTTTCCTCGAGCTACTGAGATGTTTCAGTTCACTCGGTTCGCCTCGCATACCTATGTATTCAGTATGCGATACCCTTGCGGGTGGGTTTCCCCATTCGGAAATCTCCGGATCAAAGCTTATTTGCCAGCTCCCCGAAGCTTATCGCAGGCTACCACGTCCTTCATCGCCTGTAATCGCCAAGGCATCCACCACATGCACTTAGTCACTTGACCCTATAACTTTGACGCCGGCTGACGGCCGGGTCGGTCAATGACTGGTTTGAGTATTTACGCGTTATGCCGAACTTCAATCTCTGAATTGAAGTTGTTTTGACGCAATCATTAAGTTGCCGACGGCACGGTGCACCGAAGTGCTTTCCGCCGACAACACTGATTTCGACTCTATGAATTGTTAAAGAACGACAGCCGATTTAACAATCGAACTGGCCAGGGCGCACTACATGCACTGGCCGCTTCGATCTGAGTCGATGGTGGAGGTGAACGGGATCGAACCGATGACCCCCTGCTTGCAAAGCAGGTGCTCTCCCAGCTGAGCTACACCCCCATGTCTGGATGGTGGGTCTGGTTGGATTCGAACCAACGACCCCCGCCTTATCAAGACGGTGCTCTAACCGACTGAGCTACAGACCCGCACCCGGGTAGTCTGTCGTCAACAACAGCCGATAAGTGTGGGCGCTTGAATTGAGTGCTTTATTTCCAGAAAGGAGGTGATCCAGCCGCACCTTCCGATACGGCTACCTTGTTACGACTTCACCCCAGTCACGAACCCTGCCGTGGTAATCGCCCTCCTTGCGGTTAGGCTAACTACTTCTGGCAGAACCCGCTCCCATGGTGTGACGGGCGGTGTGTACAAGACCCGGGAACGTATTCACCGCGGCAAGCTGATCCGCGATTACTAGCGATTCCGACTTCACGCAGTCGAGTTGCAGACTGCGATCCGGACTACGACCGGTTTTCTGGGATTGGCTCCCCCTCGCGGGTTGGCAGCCCTCTGTACCGGCCATTGTATGACGTGTGTAGCCCTACCCATAAGGGCCATGATGACCTGACGTCATCCCCACCTTCCTCCGGTTTGTCACCGGCAGTCTCATTAGAGTGCCCTTTCGTAGCAACTAATGACAAGGGTTGCGCTCGTTGCGGGACTTAACCCAACATCTCACGACACGAGCTGACGACGGCCATGCAGCACCTGTGTTCTGGCTCTCTTTCGAGCACTCCCAAATCTCTTCAGGATTCCAGACATGTCAAGGGTAGGTAAGGTTTTTCGCGTTGCGTCGAATTAAACCACATCATCCACCGCTTGTGCGGGTCCCCGTCAATTCCTTTGAGTTTCAACCTTGCGGCCGTACTCCCCAGGCGGTCAACTTCACGCGTTAGCTACGTTACTGAGAAGGAACCTTCCCAACAACCAGTTGACATCGTTTAGGGCGTGGACTACCAGGGTATCTAATCCTGTTTGCTCCCCACGCTTTCGTGCATGAGCGTCAGTACAGGTCCAGGGGATTGCCTTCGCCATCGGTGTTCCTCCGCATATCTACGCATTTCACTGCTACACGCGGAATTCCATCCCCCTCTACCGTACTCTAGCCTTGCAGTCACAAATGCAGTTCCCAGGTTGAGCCCGGGGATTTCACATCTGTCTTGCAAGACCGCCTGCGCACGCTTTACGCCCAGTAATTCCGATTAACGCTTGCACCCTACGTATTACCGCGGCTGCTGGCACGTAGTTAGCCGGTGCTTATTCTTCAGGTACCGTCATTACCCCAGGGTATTAGCCCAGAGCGTTTCTTCCCTGACAAAAGCGGTTTACAACCCGAAGGCCTTCTTCCCGCACGCGGCATGGCTGGATCAGGCTTGCGCCCATTGTCCAAAATTCCCCACTGCTGCCTCCCGTAGGAGTCTGGGCCGTGTCTCAGTCCCAGTGTGGCTGGTCGTCCTCTCAGACCAGCTACAGATCGCAGGCTTGGTAGGCTTTTACCCCACCAACTACCTAATCTGATATCGGCCGCTCCAATAGCGCGAGGTCTTGCGATCCCCCGCTTTCACCCATAGGTCGTATGCGGTATTAATCCGGCTTTCGCCGGGCTATCCCCCACTACTGGGCACGTTCCGATATATTACTCACCCGTTCGCCACTCGTCGCCAGGTTGCCCCGCGTTACCGTTCGACTTGCATGTGTAAGGCATGCCGCCAGCGTTCAATCTGAGCCAGGATCAAACTCTTCAGTTCGATCTTGAATTTACTCATTGGAATCGAAGTGAACTTCACTTCATTTCCATGAGCGTTTAAGGTCATGAGACCTGAGTCAATGTCACCACTGACTCTGGCACTCGCCTCAAACGCCCACGCTTATCGGCTGTATGTTGTTAAAGAACAGCGCTTTGCTCTCGCATCGCGGTGCTGATGTTTGATCAGCGAAGCCTTGCATTATGACTTGATTTTTATAACCCTGTCAAGCACTCGGCTTTTTCAAACTCTTGCCGACTGTTTTCAGCACCCGACAACTTCATCTTTCGAATCAGATCCCGAACGCACCGTCAGCAGAGCCAAAAATTATGACACGCTTTTGTTAGCACCGTCAATAACTTCCAACTCCCCCGCCAATTGCCGAACAGCACCCCGAAAAGCAACTGCGCGATCAGCGAAGCCCACGACTGTAGCACAACATCTTCAGACCGCACAACAGACTCACCGCACCGCAACCAGCAACTCCTCGCGCAGCGCTGTGGGTACAGCTCCGCTCGCCACCCATCAGTGCAAGGTGCCGCTGGCTTGCAAGGCGGCGAGGGTCGCGACAGGGTCATCGCTGGCCACCACTTCCTCCAGATGAGCGGCCAGCCGACGCGTGTCTGCGCGCAGGACACGCTGCTTGATGGAAGCGATGCGGGCCGGATGCATCGAAAAGCTGCGCAAGCCCATCGCTAGCAGCAACTCGGTGAACGCCGGATCGCCTGCCATCTCTCCACAAACGCTCACGCTTCGCCCAGCGCGCTTGGCGCTGTCGATGGTGTGGCGGATGAGTTGCAGCACCGCAGGGTGCCAGGGGTCGTAAAGGTGGGCCACGGCTTCGTCAGCGCGGTCGATGGCCAGGGTGTACTGGATAAGGTCGTTCGTACCCAGGGAAACGAAATCGAAGTGACGCAGGAAGCGCTCCACGAGCAAGGCCGCGGCTGGCACTTCGATCATCGCGCCGACATCCACGGGCCCATAAGGGCGGCCGGCGTCATCCAGTTGCTGCCGGGCCCGCGCGAGCGCCTCGAAGATCAGTCGAACTTCGCTCATCTGCGCCACCATGGGTACGAGGATGCGTACCTTTCCAAACGCACTGGCGCGCAGGATGGCGCGAAGTTGCTGCCGGAACATGCCTGGCTCGGACAGGCTCCACCGTATGGCACGCAGGCCCAGGGCTGGGTTGAGCCCGTGTTCGTGGCGCAGCTCTTGTTGGGACATGCGATCCAGCGGCTTGTCGGCGCCCACATCCACCGTGCGGATGGTGACCGGCAGGCCACGCAGGGCCTCCACCGCCGCGCGGTAGGCCTCGAACTGTTCGTCTTCGCCCGGCAAAGCGCCTCCGCGGTTCATGAAGAGGAACTCGCTGCGAAAGAGCCCCACACCCACGGCCCCGGCTTCCAGCGCGCTGGGCCCGTCACCCGGCAACTCGATGTTGGCCAGAAGTTCGACCGCTTCGCCGTCAAGCGTCACCGCCGGCGTGTGGCGCAGCCGGTCCAGCCGGGCCCGCTCCAGCTCGCTCTGGCGCTGGCGGAACCGGTACTCTTCCAGCACGATAGGCGAGGGGTTGACGATGACGACGCCGGCGTCACCGTCGATCACCACCCAGTCGTCCTGCCTGATCAGGCGGCTGGCTTCGCGTGCGCCCACCACCGCCGGGATGTCCATGCTGCGCGCCACGATGGCCGTGTGCGACGTTCGGCCCCCCACGTCGGTCACAAAGCCCGTGAAGATGCTGCGCTTGAACTGCATCATGTCGGCGGGCGCAACGTCGTTGGCTACCAGCACCAAGGGGTCTTCACCCGCAAAATCGCGCATGGCCTTGGCGGCGGCGGCGGTTGCAGGGGCTTCGCCACCGGCCTGCCCTGCCAGTTCGCGCAGCAGCCGCTCGACCACCTGCTCGATGTCGGCCTTGCGTTCGCGCAGGTAGGGGTCGTCCATCTCGTCGAACTGGCGCGCGAGCACTTCCAGTTGCGCCGACAACGCCCATTCAGCGTTGTAGTGACGGTCGCGTATCCAGCACTTCGTGGCGGTGATCAGCGCCTCGTCGTGCAGCAGCATCAGGTGCACGTCGAGCAATGCCGCCAGTTCGGCCGGTGCCTCCGGTGGCAGCTCGTGCTTCAGCGATTGAAGCTCGGTGGCCACGCCGTCGCGGGCCCCGCGCAGGCGTCCGATCTCGTGGTCGATGCGGTCAACGGCGACGAAATAGTGCGCCACGTCGACGCGGCTGGATGCCACGAGCACCGCGCGCCCGATGGCCACACCCCGCGATACCGGCAGACCGAAAACCTGGATGCTCATGGCACCAATGTAGCCCAGCGGCAAGTCTTGCCGGTGAAGGGCCTGCGGCCCGTGCCGCGCTACTCGCCCTCGCCGAACTTGTCGTCGATCAGCGCTCGCAAAGCCGCCATCGCAGCTACTTCGTCAGCGCCCTCGGCCTCGATCTGCACCTCGGTGCCCAGCCCGGCCGCCAGCATCATCACGCCCATGATGCTTTTGGCGTTCACGCGGCGGCCGTTGCGGCTGAGGTGAATCTCGCTCTTGAAACTGCCAGCCAGCTTGGTGAGCTTGGCCGAAGCGCGGGCGTGGAGGCCCAGCTTGTTACTGATCTGGATGTTGGTCTGGATCATCGCTGAGGGGACGTTGGGGCTGGTTCTGACGGCGCGGCGTGGCCACCTGCATGATGCCCTGGCGGCCGCCGTCGACCGCGCGGGTGACCAGCTCGGCCAAGGGCAAATGGCCGTAACAAAGCACCCGCCAGACCATGGGCACATTGACCCCTGTGACCACGCGCGCATGCACGCCATCCACAGCAGCCAGGGCCGCGTTGCTGGGCGTGGCACCGAATGCATCGGCGAGCACCAAGACCTCGCTGCCGGGCAGGGCCCGCAAGGCCTGCACCACCTGCACGGTGGCGGATTCGAGCGAGGCATCCGGCAACACGTCGACCGGCATCACCGTGCAGCCGCAGTCGGCGTAGGCATGGCGCGCGACGGCGAGCAAGGCCGAGGCCAGCGGTGCGTGGGCAACAAGGAGGATCGAGGCCATGGCTGCGAAAGAGTCGACATGCATTATCGGCAGCTTGCCGAAAACGCCACAAGAACCTCGGCTCAGGCGGAAAACGTCGCTGCATTCCACCGTGCCGTCCCAGCACGGCAGGCCACAGGCCGGAGAAGTCAGGGGCCGAAACGCAGCGACGAAAAGAAGGCCTGGGCGCCCGCTTCATCGATCTTCTCGCCCAGCACGCTGGCCTGGTAAACCCAGGTGCCATGCGCAAACACAGCCAGCTGCATCTGCGCCGGCTTGCCATCGGGCAGGCGACCCGTGAGCCGCTGCAAACCGCTGGCGGCGTTCGGGGTGGCACCCGCCACCGTCAGGGCCTGCAAGTCGGCAGGCTGAGTGCCCAGATTGCCGGCTGCCGCCGCCGCGAGCTCCTGCAAGGCCGGGCCCACGAGCGCGGGGTCGCGCATGTCGGCAGCCGCGAGACCCCAGGTCGATGCACCCGCAGCACAGGCGTGCAGGGCCAGGTTGACACGCGTGCCTGCGAGCGTGAGATCCCGGCTCTGGCCGCTCGGCTTGCAGGGCAGCTGCAATTGCAGCGCCACCCCTTGCGGACGCACGTCACGCCAATCCAGCGCCGGTGCACAGCCGCCCACCAGGGCCGCTGCCGCAACGGCAGCCAGTGAGGTGGCCGGGCCGGCCGCTCGGCGGGGGGCGCCATCGCGCCACAGCAGAAGATTCATGCGCGCTGATTATCCGGGCCGCTGCCGCAGAATCACCGCCATGACGCAGGCCCCTCTTCCCTTGCCCGCAGGCGCGCTGGACGGCGTGCGGGTGCTCGATCTCTCGCGGGTGCTCGCCGGCCCCTGGTGCACCCAGACCCTTGCCGACCTGGGCGCCGAAGTGGTCAAGATCGAACGCCCGCCCGGTGACGGGCACCCGGGCGGCGACGACACACGCGGCTGGGGTCCGCCCTTCCTGAAAAACCGCGAAGGGCAGGACACCCCCGAGGCGGCCTACTTCCTGGGCGCCAACCGCAACAAGCGTTCGGTCACGGTGGACATGGCACAACCGGCTGGGCAAGCGCTGGTGCTGCAGCTGGCTGCGCAATGCGATGTGCTGGTGGAGAACTTCAAGGTCGGCGACATGACCCGCTACGGCCTTGATGCCGCCACGCTGTGTGCCAAGTTTCCGCGCCTCGTCTATTGCTCGATCACCGGCTACGGCCAGACCGGCCCTTACCGCGAACGCGCTGGCTACGACTACGCGGTGCAAGGCCTGGGCGGCCTCATGAGCGTGACCGGTGAACGCGACGACCTGCCCGGCGGCGGGCCGCAGAAGGTGGGCGTGGCCGTGGCCGATCTCTTCACGGGCCTGTATGCCACCGTGGCCATCCTCGCAGCCCTGCGTCACCGCGACGCCACCGGCCAGGGCCAGGCCATCGACATGGCCCTGCTCGACACCCAGGTGGCCATGCTCGCCAACCTGGGTGCGAACTACCTCGTGACGAAGAAGGCACCGCAACGAGCGGGCAACGCGCACCAGAACATCGTGCCTTACCAGGTGTTCGAAGTGGCCGACGGCCACATCATCCTGGCGGTGGGCAATGACGGCCAGTTCGAGCGCTTCTGCGCGGTGGCTGGCTGCCCGGCGCTGGCCCGGGATGAACGTTTCGCCCGCAACGCCAGCCGCGTGCGCCACCGTGAGCTGCTCGTGCCCCTGCTGGCAGAGCACCTGCGCCAGCGGCCGCGGGCGGCCTGGCTGGCGGCGCTGGACGCCGCCAAGGTGCCCTGCGGCCCCATCAACGACCTCGCCGATGTGTTTGCCGATCCGCAGGTGCTGGCGCGCGGCATGAAAACCAGCGTGCCGCACCCGCACCACGACGCGCTCGAACTCGTGGCCAGCCCGATGAAACTCTCGGCCACGCCGGTCAGTGTGCGGCGCGCGCCGCCGCTGCTCGGCCAGCACACCGACGAGGTGCTGGCCGAGTTGGGCGTGGACGCTGAAGCACGCGCGGCCTTGCGCGCACAGGGCGCGATCGGGCCGGCGCCGTGACGCCGTGAACGACACGCCCCTCACGCCCCCTGGCCCGCGGGGTGGCGACAGCGCGAGCGCTGTAACAAATTTGCAGCAATTGGCGCCAGGTGTCCGATGTTCAATCAGCACCGGGCGCGAAAGCGGGCCGGCGCCAAGGCCGCCGGCCGCCGCCGGCGCTGCGACACCACGCCCCGGCCAGCGCACGATCTCCGAACAAGGCAAGCCATGGACCTGACCGACATCGCCCGGCCGCCTTCGGCTGCGGGCCGACGCGGGGTCGAACCGCTGGACCCGCAGGCCCTCATCGCCCAACTGGGCAGCGAAGTGGCGGCCACGCTGTCTTCAGCGCTTGACCGCGTGAGCATCTTGCGCAACACCGGGCGCATCGACCGCGAAAGCCTCGCGGCGCTGCACGCCGAAATCGACCTCGCGCGCCGTGCCGGCATCATGGGTCAGCAGGTCGTGCGCCTGAGCAACGGCGCCTTGCAGCTTGCGCGCGAGCGCCTGGACCTCACGGCGCTCACGCGCGACACCCTGCGTGAACGCGGCCGCGAGATGGACGACCGGGCCATCGAGGTGCGCCAGGAGTTCGCCGCCGCGCTGGTGATGAGCGATGCGACCCTGCTGTTCTCGCTGTTGCAGACGGTGCTCGACTGGGCCTTCGAACACACGGTCTCGCGCATCGACATGAAGATCGAGATCAAGAGCTGGCCGGCGCATGCCACGCTGTCCTTGCGTTTTGCGCACCGTCAGCCTGACGAAGTGGACACCGGCGCGATGCCGCTGGCCGATGCCGAGGCCGCCGAGCTCAACACCATGTCGTGGCGGCTGCTGCAGCAGACCAGCGCGGTGCTGGGCCTGCACCTGCAACGCCAAGACCTGCCGGGCAAGACCGAGCTGAGCCTGGAATTCCCCGAGACGCTGGCGCCGCGGCTGGAGCCTGCGGGCACCACCGACTTCCAGGAAACGGTGTCGCCCGAGCTTGCACCGCCACCGCTGACCGGGAGCCACGTGCTCGTGCTGGCGGCACGGCGCGAGGTGCGCAACGTCGTGCGCGAGGCGCTGCGTCCCATGGCGCTGATGGTCGATTTCGTCAGCACCGTGGAAGAGGTGCAAGACCAGTGCCACGAGGCCATGCCCGATGCGCTGGTCTATGAAGCTTCGCTGGGCGGCCAGCGTTTTGAACGGCTGCGCGCCGACCTGCAGCAGGCCGCGCCGCGGCTGGCCTTCGTGCAAATTGCCGAACAGGGCAAGGCCGTGCAGGTGCTGAACCAAGGCGGCCGGCAGTTCACCAGCGTGGGCCGCGACGCGATCATAGAATCGCTGCCCGACGCCCTGAAGTTCGAGCTGGCGCGCAACGCGTGAGGCCGGGCGCCGACACTGCACGCCGCCGCCCGGCGCACCGCGCCCTCAGCCGCCGAACACCTTCTTGAGGATGGCGCTGCCGGTCTTCACGGGGTCGGCACGGATCTTCTTCTCTTCCTCGCCGATCATCAGGAAGAGCCCGTCCAGCGCCTTGGCCGTGACGTGCTGCTGCACCGACACCGCATCGCCCTTGACCAGGCCCGCGCCGGCCGCTTTGGCGGCCAGCTGGTTGTAGCGCTCGGCGAGCTTCTGCTTCTCGGTCACGCGCGTGACGATGGGCAGGAACTTCTCGCCCAGCGGCGCGCGTGTCTTGGCCGAAAACCAGTCGGTGACAGCGGTGGCACCACCGCCCACCACCTGGCGCGCGTCTTCCACGCTCATCTGCTTGACGGTGCTGACAAAGAGCGCGCGGGCTTCGGGCACCGCCGCTTCGGCGGCGCGGTTCATCGCGGTGATCAGTTCGTCCACGCGGGCGCCCTGGCCCGTGGCCTTCATCAGCTTGGCCACCTTCTGCAGGCCCTCGGGCAAGGCGATGCGCACACGCGGGTCACCCAGAAAGCCGTCGTTGCGGCCCAGCAGCTGCACGGCCGCCGTGGCGCCGCGTTCCAGCGCGGCACGCACGCCGGCCGCGGCGTCGACTTCGCTCAACGAAGCCCGCGCCCACCACGGCCACAAGCCGCCCACCATCGCTGCCGTAAGATGCCGCCGCTTCATGACCACCCCCTCTTTTCCACCGCTGCGCCAGCCCCTGCCGACAGGGCCCGATCTTGCCCGTCGGCACACGCTGCTGGCAATGGCGGCGGCGCCCGTGGTGCTGGCCGCTGGGGCCGGCTGCACGCGGCGTGAACCCGCACCGTCTTTCGACTACACGCTGCTCGACGGCACGCGGCAGGCTTCGGCCGGCCTGCGCGGGCAGGTGGTGCTGGTGAATTTCTGGGCCACCAGCTGCGCGGTGTGCGTGAAGGAGATGCCGCAGTTCGTGGCCCTGCACCAGCGCCACGCCGGCCAGGGCCTGCAGACGCTGGCGGTGGCCCTGCAGCACGACGCGCCGGCGATGGTGGCCGAGTTCGCACAGCGCCGGGGCTTGCCCTTCGGCGTGGTGATCGACAACACCGGCGCCATCGCGCGCGCCTTCGGCGGCGTGCGCGCCACGCCGACCACGCTGCTCATCGACCGCAGCCACGTCGAGGTGTGGCGCCACGAAGGCGAGCCCAACTTCGCGGCGCTGCAAGAACGCATCGGCCAGCTGCTGGAGGCCCGCGCATGATCGGCCGCCTGAGTGGGGTGCTGGTGCAGAAGGCGCCGCCCCTGGTGCTGCTGGACGTGCACGGCGTCGGCTACGAGGTCGACGTGCCGATGAGCACCTTCTACAACCTGCCCGCCCTGGGCGAAGCGGTGGTGCTGCTCACACACTTCGTCGTGCGCGAAGACGCGCAGGTGCTCTTCGGCTTTCTCACCGAGCCCGAACGTGCCACCTTCCGCCAGCTGGTGAAGATCAGCGGCGTGGGGCCGCGCACGGCGCTGTCCATCTTGTCGGGCCTGAGCGTTGACGAGCTGGCCCAGGCGGTGGCGCGCCAGGACGGCGCGCGTCTCGTGAAAGTGCCGGGCATCGGCAAGAAGACGGCCGAACGCCTGCTGCTGGAACTCAAGGGCAAGCTCGGCCCCGATCTCGCGCTGCCCAGCGCCACGCCTGTGAGCGACCACCAGGCCGACATCACGCAGGCGCTGCAGGCCCTGGGCTACAGCGAACGCGAAGCCGCAGCGGCTCTGAAAGCCCTGCCCGCCGATGTCGGCGTGAGCGAGGGCATCAAGCTCGCGCTGAAGGCGCTGAACCGCTAGTTCAGTGTTTGTGGCCGCCGTGGCCCCCATGGCCGGCGGCGGCACCCGCGGGCGGCTGCGCCGACACCTTCACGTCCACCTTCACCTCGCCGGCCTTCTCGAAGCGCAGCGTCAGCGGGAAGCTGTCACCGGCCTTCAGCGGCTGCTTGAGGCCCATGAACATCACGTGCAGGCCGCCCGGCTTGAGCTCCACCATGCCGCCGGCCGGCACCTCGATGGCGGGCACCTGGCGCATGCGCATCACGTCGCCGTCCATCGACATGGTGTGCAGCTCAACGGCCTTGCTGATGGTGGTGCTGCCGCTCACCAGGCGGTCACCCGCCGCGCCGCCGGTGATCTTGAGAAAGCCGCCGCCGGCGCCCTGGCCCTGCACGGTGGGGCGCGCCCAGGCGCCTTCCACCTTGACGGTGTTCTGCGCCAGCACGGGCGCGGTGACGGCCATCAGGGCCAGGGTGACGGCAAGGCCCAGCAGGGGGCGACGGGCGGTGGGCATGGGCGTGTTCTGAAGTCTGCGGAGCCACGATTCTGCCGCCCTTGGCGCTGGTGATAATGACTGTATGGCCATCCAGACCGACGACTTCGCGCCCGCCCCCCGCCCCGCCGCGGCGCGGGTGCTCAGCGCGGCACCCGCCTCGCCCAACGAAGAGGCCATCGAACGTGCGCTGCGGCCCAAGGGCCTGCAAGACTACGTGGGCCAGGCCAAGGCGCGCGAGCAGCTGGAGATCTTCATCGGCGCGGCCAAGCAGCGCGCCGAGGCGCTGGACCACGTGCTGCTCTTCGGCCCGCCCGGCCTGGGCAAGACCACGCTCAGCCACATCATCGCCAACGAGCTGGGCGTGAACCTGCGCCAGACCTCGGGCCCGGTGCTGGAGAAGCCGAAAGACCTGGCGGCCATCCTCACCAACCTCGAAAAAAACGATGTGCTCTTCATCGACGAGATCCACCGGCTGAGCCCGGTGGTGGAGGAGATCCTCTACCCGGCGCTGGAGGATTACCAGATCGACATCATGATCGGCGAGGGCCCGGCCGCGCGCAGCATCAAGCTCGACCTGCAGCCCTTCACACTGGTGGGTGCCACCACGCGCGCCGGCATGCTCACCAACCCGCTGCGCGACCGTTTCGGCATCGTGGCGCGGCTGGAGTTCTACACGCACGAGGAGCTGGCCCGCATCGTCACGCGCTCGGCCGGGCTGCTGAACGTGCCGACCGACGAAGCCGGCGCGCTGGAGATCGCGCGGCGCAGCCGCGGCACGCCGCGCATCGCCAACCGCCTGCTGCGGCGTGTGCGCGACTACGCCCAGGTCAAGGGCGACGGCCGCATCAGCGCGGCGCTGGCCGACAAGGCGCTGAAGATGCTGGATGTCGACCCGCTGGGCTTCGACGTGATGGACCGCAAGCTGCTGGAGGCCGTGATCCACCGCTTCGACGGCGGCCCCGTGGGCCTGGACAACGTGGCCGCGGCCATCGGCGAAGAGAGCGGCACCATCGAAGACGTGATCGAGCCCTACCTCATCCAGCAGGGTTTCCTGCAGCGCACGCCGCGCGGGCGCGTGGCCACCGCGGCGGCCTGGCGCCACCTGGGCCTGGTGCCGCCTTCAGCGCCCGCCGCGGGCGAGTTGTTCGGCTAGGGGCCTCAGGCGTCGGCGGGCGGGGGCTCGGCCGCGTCGTCGAGGTGGCGGCGGTCGTCCCAGCCTACGAGTTGCCAACCTTCGCCGGTGTAGAGCAGCCGGTTGACCGTGGCATTGCCCAGCTGCCAGGTGCGCGGGGCGTCGAGCACGGCCCCCACCGCGGCGCGGTACAGGGCATCGAGCACGCCGCCGTGCGCGACGATGGCGATGGTCTGCCCGCGGTGCGCCTCGGCCAGACGCGTGAAGGCCGCCACGCAGCGTGCCGACAGTGTCAGCAGCGATTCGCCGCCGCCGGGCTGGAAGCCGACCTCGCGGCGGCGCCAGCGCTGGGCGTCTTCAGGCCAGCGGCTTTCGATCGCGGCATGCGTCTGGCCCTCGAAACTGCCGAGGTGGCGCTCGCGCAGGTCGGCGTGGCGCTGCACCGCCAGGCCATGGCGGCGGGCGATGGCGCTGGCGGTCTGGTGGGCGCGGCTGAGGTCGCTGCTGTGCACGGCCTGCAGGCCGGCATCGGCCAGCGCCTCGGCCACACGTTCGGCCTGCCACAGGCCCACCTCGTCCAGCGGCACGTCCTGGTGGCCCTGCACCCGCTGGCTGGCGTTCCAGGCGGTGCGGCCGTGGCGCACCGCCATCACCTGCGTCGGCTCCAGCCAGGGCTCGGCCCACGGGACCGCTGCGCTCAAGGCGCGGCGCCGATCAAGCGCTGGTTCAGCGTGTAGGTGCCCGAGAAAGTGGCCGCGTTCAGCACGCGCCCGGCCAGCGCCGCCCGCACCTGGGCGCCGGTGAAGGCGCCTTCCACAGGCAGGCGCGCCACGTCCAGCGCGTAGAGCGTGAACACGTAGTGGTGCACCAGGCTGTCGTTCCAGGGCGGGAAGGGGCCGTCGTAGCCGAAGTACTGGCCGGCCATCTCGGCATGGCCGGCGAACCAGCCGGTGTAGTCGTTCAGGCCCTGGCGCGCGCCGTGCAGCGTGGCCGGCCCGGCCTTGCCACGCGCGGTGAAGCCGCGGCTGAATTCGCCTTCGGCAATGCCGGCCAGCGTGGGCGGCAGGTCCACCAGCAGCCAGTGGAAGAAGTCGACCCGCTCCAGGTCCACCGGCACCTCGCGGCCGGGCTGGTTGACGTCGTCCCCGCGGCTGGGCACGTCGAAATCGTGGCACACCAGCACCAGCGACTGCGTGCCCGGTGGCAGCTCGCTCCACTGCAGCGCCGGGTTCAGGTTGTCGCTGAAGGTGGCCTGGCCAGCGCCGTCGGGCTTGCCGGCGGCGTAGCGCAAGGGGATGGGGTCACCGTTGGTCCAGCTGTCGCTCCAGAGCTTCATCGGGGGCTTCCTCTCAGGTCGGGTCGGATTCGGGGAATGGGCAGGTTCGGCGGCGCGGCGGATCAAACGCCCCACACCACGGGCGCGTCGGCCGCGTGCGCGCGGCGCAGCATCTCCACGACGGGCCACAGGCGCTGGCGCAGGCCCACCGGGGGCTGGCGCGCGTCGTCGTCCGCGGGCGGGGTCTCGTCCTGGGTGATGGCGGCCAGCAGCGCGGCGCTGGCCGCCGGCATGTCTGCGGCTTCGATGATGCCGCGCGGCGCCGGCTCGCGGCCCAGCAGGCGCAGCATCTGGTCGCCGTGGGCGCCCAGCATGATCAGGTCGCCAGTGGCGGGGCTTTTGAACTTGTAGATCACGGCGCCTCCCGGGGCGCACCCCGGGGCAGGGTGCGGGGCGTGATTGTGCAACCCGTGCCGGCCGGCGTCGGTGCGCTGCGCGCGGCGGCCTAACGCACCAGACGGATGCGCCGCGCGCGGGCCGGCGCGGGCGCGGCCGGGTGCGCCGCTGCCGGCGCCGCCGGGCCGTGCACCAGGCGCTGCTCGAAGCTCAGGCTGTCGAGCGCGGGCGCGAACAGCCAGCCCTGGAATTCATCGCAGCCCTCGTCCTGGAGAAACTGGCGCTGCGGCTCGGTTTCCACACCCTCGGCGATGCACTTCATGCCCAGGGCGCGCGCCATCTGCAGCACCGCGCGCACGATGCCGGCATCGCTGTCGTCACCGGGCAGGCCCTTGATGAAGCTGCGGTCGATCTTGAGCTTGCCGATGGGAAAACGCTTGAGGTAGCTCAAGCTCGAGTAGCCGGTGCCGAAGTCGTCGATCGACATCTTCACGCCCAGCCGCGCCAGCGCATGCAGGCGGTGCAGGGCCTCGTCGGCGTCGTGCACGAGGATGCTCTCGGTGAGCTCCAGCTCCAGCAGGTGCGGCGGCAGGCCGCTGATGTCGAGCACGCTGCCGACACGGTCGACGAAATGCGGCTGCTTGAACTGCAGTGCCGAGACGTTCACCGCGATGGGCAGCGCGTGGCCGCGCTGGTACCACAGCGCCGCCTGGCGCACGGCTTGCGCCAGCACCCATTCGCCGATGTGCACGATGAAGCCACTGTCTTCGGCCACGGGGATGAAGTGCACCGGCGAGACGTCGCCCATCTCCGGGTCGCGCCAGCGCAGCAGCGCCTCGGCGCCGACCACGCGGCCGTCGGCCAGGCTCACCTGCGGCTGGTAGTGCAGGCGGAAGCGCCCGCTCACCAGCGCCTGGCGCATGGCGTGGTCGAGCTGCATGTCGTTGCGGCGGTCGCCATCGGCGCGTGCCTGGTGCATGCGGTAGTGGGCGCGGCCCGCGCTCTTGACGGTGCGCATGGCCGCTTCGGCATGGCGCACCAGATCGTCGATGCGCGAGCCCTGCGAAGGCGCCATGGCAATGCCGATGCTGCAGGTCAGCGTGAAGGGCGCGCCCTCCACGCTGCAGGGGTGTGCCACCACGTTGAGGATGCGCTTGGCCGTGGCCTCGGCGGCCGAAGCGTCGGCCGGGTTCACGAGCACGGCGAACTGGTCGCCGCCCAGGCGTGCCAGCACGTCGTCGGCGCGCAGGCAGGCCTGGATGCGGTGGGCCACGGTCTGCAGCACCTGATCGCCGACCTCGTGGCCCAGGCTGTCGTTGATCTGGCGGAAGCGGTCCAGGTCCACCAGCAGGAAGGCGTAGGCACCGCCTTCGCGCCGCGCCACCGCGGTGGCGGTGTTGACGTGGTCGACCAGCGCGCTGCGGTTGGGCAGGCCGGTGAGGGTGTCGTTGCGCGACAGCTGCTCGATGCGCGCCTCGGCCTCGACGCTGGCCGTCAGGTCGCGGAAGGACCACACGCGCCCCTGCGCGCGGCCGCGCACCAGCAGCGGCCGCGAGACGCGCTCCACCACCTGGCCGGTGAGCAGCTCCAGCCGGTCACTGGAGCTGGCTTGTGGCGTCTCGCGCAGCGCGTTCAGGCGCCGCTGGTAGCCGGTGGGGTCGCCCACGCTGCGCGCCAGCCAGGCGTGCACCGCGGCATCGTCGTCGCGCTGCAGCAGTTCACGCGGCAGGCCCCAGATCTCGGCAAAACGGCGGTTGCAGGCGCTCAGCCGGCCGTCGGGGTCGGTGACGAGGATGCCGTCGGCCGTGGCCTCCAGCGTGGCCTGCAGCTCGGCGAGCGCGGCTTCGCGTTCACTTTCGGCGCGCTGCTCGGCGCTGCGGTCGGCCACCACCACCAGCGCATGCGCGGGCTCGCCAGGGGGCATGTCCATCAGCGACAGGCTGCGGCTCACGTAGCGCGCCCCTGCCGGTGTGGCCACCACGGTATCGGAGTGCAGCAAGCCCAGGCTGCCGCCGCTGTCCCACCACAAACGGTCTTCGGGCGAACTCAACAGCGCATCGGCCGCCGCGCCCTGCAGCGAAGCGGGCGTGCGGCCCAGCAGCGCGGCCGCGGCCGCATTGGCCGCCACCACGCGCAGGCCGTCCAGGGCCACCACCCAGGCGGCCTGCGGCATGCCCGCCAGCAGGCCGGCCCAGTGCGCCGCGTGGCTCACGCAGCCAGCTCCGCCGGCCGCGACAGCACGTTCAGCGGTTCAAAGTAGTAGGCCACGCGCGGACGCGGGTCCAGGGCCGCCAGCACCGGCGGCGGCACCTTGGCGGCGGCCAGGCTGCGGCGGATGCCGAGGTCGGGCTGCCCTTCAAGATCGAGCAGCTGCGCAGCGCCGCCGCTGCCGGCGCGCGGGCCTTGTCGCTGGCCCGGAGCGCCGTGCACCAGCACACGCGGCTTCAGCGGGCGGCTCGAATTCACGCCCACCACCATGGCGTAGCGGTCGTCGGTCAGCTGCACCAGCGAGCCGGCCGGGTAGACGCCCATCATGCGGATGAAGGCGTTGAGCACCGGCGGGTCGAAACGCGAGCGGGCCTGGGCGAACATCATCGCCACGGCCTCGTGCGGGGTCAGCGCCAGCGTGCGGCCGCCCGGGTTGCAGAGGTTGTCGTAGCGGTTGACGATGGCCACGATGCGCGCGCCCAGGCCGATGCGGTCGGCGCTGAGCTTCATCGGGAAACCGCTGCCGTCGGCATGTTCATGGTGTTGCGCGATGACCGACAAGGCGCCGGCGTTCAAACCCATGCGGTGGCCCTGCAGCACGCCCTTGGCGACGTGATCGCGGTAGCCGTTGGTTTCGGCCGGCGTGAAGCCTTCTTCGGGGTGGCGCAGGCGGTCGGGCACGTCGAGCTTGCCCACGTCGTGCAGCAGCGCGCCCACGCCCATGTCCTGCATCTCGCTGTCGTTCATGCCCATCGTGCGGCCGATGAGCATGGAAACCACGGCCACGTTCAGCGCGTGCGCGCCGTTGCGGTCACCGCCGCTGCCGCTGACGAGGCGGATGCCCACCTCTTCGGCCGCCAGCATCTTGTCGAGCATTGCGCGGGTCAGATCGCCCGCGGTACGGCCGGCTTCCTTGGGCTGCTGGGCCACCGTGTCGCCGATGTCGCGCATCACGCGGGCGGCCTCGCCGTACTGGCGCTCGCAGCGCTGCGCGGCTTCACGCTGCTCGATGATCCAGGCCGCCTGGGCCCGCGCGGCCCGCTCTTCGGCGCTGAGCACCGGCGCGGCCGGCTGCGGGTTCAAGGCGCCCGGTGCCGCAGCGTCGGCCACGGCCGACAACTCGCTTTTTTCGGGCGCCCAGCGCACCTCGGCCAGGCCCAGGCTGCGGATGGTGGCGATCTCGTCGGGCGACGAGATGCGGAAGGCCGACAAGGGGAACGGGTGCGACAGCCAACCACCGTCGAGGTGGATGTACATGCCCACGCGCAACTCCTCGACGGCGACGGTGCTGGTCATGCGGCTTCCCTGTGCGTATCTGCTGCTGGCCGCCCTGTCGGACGACCTCTCACGCCTGTTTTCGGGTGCCGCCCCCGCGAACTTGAGCCTGCGCATCTGCAACAGACGGTGTGGGCCCTTGCGCGCGGGTGCCGAAAGCCCCTGCCGGCCGCCGCGCGTGAAATCCGCCACATGCGGCAAACCCCGCTGTCGCCCCAGCGCTGCAGCGGGCATGCTGCGCGGCCGAGCTTTTTTCGACCCCCCACTGGAATCCGGAGATCCCGCATGCGTTTGAAGCCCACCTTCACCACCCTGGCCCTGGCTGCTGGCGCGCTCGTCAGCAGCGCCGCGCTGGCGCAGAGCGCGCCCATCAAGGTGGGCCTGATGCTGCCGGCCACCGGCACCTTCGCCGCTTTGGGCGACGCCATCGAGAAGGGCTTCAAGCTGCACGTGCAAGAACAGGGCGGCAAGCTCGGTGGCCGCGAGGTGCAGTACTTCAAGGTCGACGACGAGAGCGACCCGGCCAAGGCCACCGACAACGTCAACAAGCTCATCAAGCGCGACCAGGTCGACGTGCTGGTGGGCACCGTGCACAGCGGCGTGGCGCTGGCCATGGCGCGCGCCGCGCGCGAGAGCAACACGCTGCTGATCGTGCCCAACGCCGGCGCCGACGCGCTGACCGGCGCGCAGTGCGCGCCCAACATCTTCCGCAGCAGCTTCAGCAACTGGCAGCCGGGTTATGCCGCCGGCGTGGTGGCCGCCGGCAAGGGCTACAAACGCGCGATGAGCATCACCTGGAACTACGCCGCCGGCAACGAGGCCGTGAAGGGCTTCACCGAAGGCTTCGAGAAGGGCGGCGGCAAGGTCACGAAAGAACTCAGCCTGCCCTTCCCGGGCGTGGAGTTCCAGGCCCTGCTGACCGAAATTGCGGCGCAGAAACCCGACGTGGTGTTCGCATTTTTCGCCGGCGGCGGCGCGGTGAAGTTCGTCAAGGACTACGACGCCGCAGGCCTGAAGAAAGCGGTGCCGCTGGTTGTCTCGGGCTTCGTCACCGACGGCACGCTGGAAGCCCAGGGCGCCAGCGCCCAGGGCATCCTGAGCACCTTGCACTACGCCGACAACCTGGACACGCCGCGCAACAACGCCTTCCGCAAGGCCTACGCCATCAGCTACAAGCAGCAGCCCGATGTCTACGCCGTGCAGGGTTATGACGCGGCGCAGATGCTGGCCGCGGGCCTGAACGCCGTGAAGGGTGACATCAAGCAGCGCCCGGCGCTGCAGGCCGCCATGGCCAAGGCCGCGATCGACAGCCCGCGCGGCAAGTTCAGCCTGAGCCCGCAGCGCAACCCGGTGCAGGACATCTACCTGCGCGAGGTGAAGGGCGTGAACAACGAATCGCGCGGTATCGCGGTCAAGGCCCTGGCAGACCCGGGCCGCGGCTGCAAAGGCTGAAGCCGCGTGGGACACTGGCGGGCTCTAGCACCCGGAGCTTGCCCGTGATCCTTGAACTTGCCGACATCCGCATCCAGCCGGGCCAGAACGCGGCCTTCGAAGAAGCCATCCAGCGTGGCATCACCAGCGTTGTCAGCCGCGCCCAGGGCTTCCATGGCGCCAAGGTCAACCGCGGCATCGAGAGCCCGGAGCGCTACATCCTGCAGATCTTCTGGGCCACGCTGGAAGACCACACCGTGGCCTTCCGCCAGGGCCCGCTGTTCGCCGAGTGGCGCGCCATCGTGGGGCCGTTTTTTGCCGCGCCGCCGGTGGTGGAGCACTTCGATCTCGTGAGCAAGCCGTGAGCGTGGCGCCCGCCGCCGTGCCGCGGCAGGCCGCCCTGCAAGCGGCGCTGGCGCACTTCGACAGCGGCGCCTTCATGCACGATCTCGCCCGCCGCGTGGCGATGCGCACCGAGAGCCAAGACCCAGCCTCCGGGCCGGCGCTGCAGGCCTACCTCGCCGACGAGATGGCCCCCACACTGGCCGCGCTGGGTTTCGGCTGCACGCTGCACCCCAACCCGGAGGCCGGTTTCGGGCCCTTCCTCATCGCGCAGCGCCACGAGGGCGACACGCTGCCCACGGTGCTGGTCTACGGCCACGGTGATGTCATCCGCGGACAAGACGCCAGCTGGAAGCAGGGCCAGGGCCCCTGGGTGCTGGCGCAGGACGGCGAACGCCTCTACGGCCGCGGCACCGCCGACAACAAAGGCCAGCACAGCATCAACATCGCCGCGCTGGCGCAGGTGCTGCAGCAGCGCGGGCGCCTGGGCTTCAACCTCAAGTGGCTGATCGAAACGGGTGAAGAAGCCGGCAGCCCGGGGCTGGCGGCTTTCTGTGCGCAGCAGCGCGAGGCGCTGCGCGCCGACGTGCTGATCGCCAGCGACGGCCCGCGCCTGCGGCGCGATTGCGCCACGGTCTTCCTGGGCTCGCGCGGCACGGTGAACTTCGAGCTCACCCTGAAGGCCCGCGAAGGCGGCCACCACAGCGGCAACTGGGGTGGCCTGCTGAAGAACCCGGCGGTGGTGCTGGCCAACGCCATCGCCAGCCTGGTGAACGGCCGCGGTGTCATTCGCGTGCCGGCGCTGCGGCCGCCGCCCATCCCGGCCAATGTGCGCGCGGCGCTCGCGGGCCTGCGTTTCGGTGGCGACCCCGGCGACCCCGAGGTCGATGCCGCCTGGGGCGAGCCCGGCCTGAGCCCGGCCGAACGTGTGATCGCCTGGAACACGCTGGAGGTGCTGGCCATGGTGGCCGGCAACCCGCAGCACCCGGTGAACGCCATCCCGCCCATGGCCCAGGCCACGATGCACATGCGCTTCGTGCCCGGCACCGACATCGGCCGCCTGCACGAGCACCTGGCCGCGCACCTGGCGGCCCAAGGTTTTGGCGACATCAGCATCGAGGTCGGCCCGGTGATGGCCGCCACGCGCCTGGCCCCCGACGACGCCTGGGTGCGCTTCACGCTCGCCAGCATCGAACGCAGCACGGGCCGCCCGCCGGTGCTGCTGCCCAACCTGGGCGGCAGCCTGCCCAACGACGTGTTCGCCGACATCCTGGGCCTGCCGACGGTGTGGGTGCCGCACAGCTACCCGGCCTGCAGCCAGCACGCGCCCGACGAGCACCTGCTGGTGCCCGTGGTGCGCGAAGCGCTGGCGCTGATGACGGGGCTGTTCTGGGACCTGGGCGAGCAGGCCGCGACGCTGCCGCGGCGCCCGACATGACGGCTGCCGCGTCGCTCGATGTGACAGCTGCCGCGGCGCCCGACTGAACTTCCAGCGCCCTGCCCTGCTCCCACCCGCACCCCGCCCCACGAGCCCCCATGCTGCGCACCCTGCAAGACCTCTTCAACAGCCTGCTCGCCCCGCCGCTGCAGGGCCCTGGCGGCGGCCACAGCGCCCACCGCCTGCACCTGGCCACCGCCGTGCTGCTGGTGGAAGTGATGCGCGCCGACAGCGAATGCAGCGAAGCCGAACGCCACGCCGTGCTGGGCGTGCTGCAGCAGCGGTTTGGGCTGGCCGCCGATGAACAGGCGCGGCTGCTGGAGCTGGCCGAACACAGCGCCAAAAACGCCGTCGACTTCCACGGCTTCACCTCCACGCTGAACGAGCAGCTCAGCTTTGAAGAGAAGGTGCAGGTGGTGGAAGCGATGTGGGCCGTGGCCTACACCGACGGCCAGCTCACCGCGCACGAGAACCACGTGCTGTGGCGCGTGGCCGACCTGCTGCACGTGCCGCACGGCGCCTACATCAACGCCAAGCTGCGCGCCAAGGCCGCCGCCGGCCTGGCCTGAGCGAACCCAGGCCTCGCGCGGAACCGGCTCCGCCGGGCCGCTGCAAGCGCCCCCTCGGGGGAAAGAGAACGCAGTGGTCCCGGGGGCCGACGTTCAACCGGGAAACTTCAGCGTCACCGTGGTGCCCTGGCCCAGGGTGCTGGCCACGGCCACCTCGCCGCGGTGCAGCTCCACGATGCGCTTGACGATGGTGAGGCCCAGGCCCTTGCCTTCTTCGCTGCTGGCCGGCGCCACGCTCTGGCTGCCCTGCCGCACCTGGTAGAGGCGGTCGAAGAGGTGCGGCAGGTCGGCCGCTGCGATGCCGCGGCCGGTGTCGGCCACGCTCACCCAGACCGCGCCCGCCCGCAGTTCGGCGCCCAGGCGCACCGCGCCGCCGGCCGGCGTGTGCTTCAGGGCGTTGTCCAGCACGTTGGCCACGGCGCGTTCGAAGAGCTCCACGTCCACCTCGGCCGGCGCCGGGCCGGCACCGGGCTCGAAGTGCAGCGCCACGCCCTGGGCCGCGGCACGGGCGGCAAAACGCAGCTGGATGCCGTCCAGCACTTCGGCCAGGTCCAGGCGCAGCGGCTTGAGGCGGAACTCGGGTTCGTCCAGCAAGGCCAGGTCGCCGAGAGAACGCACCATGGCGGCGGCGTTGCGCGTGTTGCGCAAGGCCATCGCCACCAGGCGCCGGTCTTCGGCGCGCTCCTCGCCGGGCCAGCGCGCCTCCAGCGTCTCCAGGCAGGCCACGGTGGCGGTGAGCGGGCTGCGCAGGTCGTGGCTGAGGTTGCTCACGCTCTCGCGGCGGAAACGGTCGAGCCGGCTGAGCTCGTCCCACTGCTGGCGCAAGGTGCCCAGCAGCGCATGGAAACCACCGCGCAGCCGCGCGAACTCATCAGGCCGCCGGCCCGCGGCCAGGGGCGGCGGCGCGCTCACGCCGGCCGTCATGCTGAAACCTTCGCGCGCGGCCATGGCCACTTCCTGGCTGAGCACACGCAGCGGGCGCGTGACGGTGACGATGATCCAGGCCGCCAGCAGCGTGGTGAAGACGATCACCGCCAGCACCGAGGCCGCCGCCGGTGTAGCCAGGCTCTGCCACAGCAGCGCGGCCCGCGGCGCCGGCAGGCCGGGCTTGCGGCACACGAGGTAGAGGTAGCCCTGGTCCGAGGCATCGGGCCGTATCGATGAACGCTGCAGCACCCGCGCCGCGACCACGGCGTCGGCATTCATGTACTCGGGGTCGTCGCCCATCACATAGGCCGCGCTGCGCGAGCCCTGGCCCGCCGCGGCGGCGGCCAGGCGCACCGGCGGCAGCGCCACCTTGAAGCCCGGCGGCAGCTGCGCGCGGCCGGTGTGCGCCAGCACACGGCCGTCGGCGGCCAGCAGGTAGAGCTGGCTGTTGGGCTCGAAGAGCAGCAGGCTGCGCAGGAAACCGCCAAAGGCCTCGGGGTCGGCACGGTGCTGCTCCAGCAGATCGGCGTGCTGCGCCACCACGCGGCCCAGGAAGGTGTCGCCGCGCTGCCAGGTGCCTTCGTGCTCGAAACGCTGGAAGGCCCAGGCCACCGCCACGATCACACCGGCGGCCGTCGCCAGGCCGGTGAGCAGCACCGTCAGCGCCAGGCGCAGGCGCACGCTCATCGGCCGGCTCTCATGGGCACGGGTTCAACGCGGCACATCGCGCATCTTGTAGCCCGCCCCGCGCACGGTGAGGATGAACCGCGGCTGCAGCGGGTCTTGCTCCACCTTGGCGCGCAGGCGGTTGATGTGCGTGGTGACGGTGTGCTCGTAGCCCTCGTGCGAATAGCCCCACACGGCGTCGAGCAGCTGCGCGCGCGAAAAAACGCGGCCGGGGTGTTTGATGAAGTGCAGCAGCAGGTCGAACTCCAGCGCCGTGAACTCCAGCGCGCGGCCGGCCACCTGCACCTCACGCCGCGCTGGCGCCACGCTCAGCTCGCCGTTGTGCAGGGTGTCGGTCGCTGCGCCCGGCGCCTGCGCCGCGCGCAGCAGCTCGGCGCGGCGCAGCAGCGCCTTCACGCGCGCCAGCAGCTCGGCCATCGAAAAGGGCTTGGTCAGGTAGTCGTCGGCGCCCAGCTCCAGGCCCAGCACACGGTCGAGCTCGGTGCTCTTGGCCGTGAGCATGAGGATGGGCGTGGCCCGGCCGCGCGCGCGCAGCGCCTTGCAGACCTCCAGCCCGTCCAGGCCCGGCAGCATCAGGTCGAGCAGCAGCAAATCGCTGGCGCGTTCGATTTCGCTGGCCAGCGCGGCGCTGCCGTCGGCCACGGCCGTCACCGTGTAGCCGGCCTGGCGCAGGTTGAGCGCGATGAGGTCGCGGATGTCGGCCTGGTCTTCGGCAACAAGCAGGGTGGCAGGCATGGGTGGACGGTCGGGTGGGCGGCGGCGTTCTTACACCGATGTGATCTGGCTGTGATCTTCGGTGAGCCGGCTGCGAGGCGGGGTTTGCACAGTGTAGGCACCCGATGCCCACCGAAAGCCCCGCCATGCTGCACACCGCCACCACCACTGCTGCCGCCCTTGCCGCCACCGCCCCCCTGCCCGTCGGCTGGGCCGAGCTGGCGCCGCAGCGCGGCTTTCTCGTGAACTACGCGCGGCGCCGCCTGCTCGACCCCGCGCTGGCCGAAGACCTGGTGCACGATGTCTTCGAAGCCGTGGTCACCGGCCGCGCCGTCTTCGGCGGGCGCTCGGCGCTGCGCAGCTGGCTGGTGGCCATCCTCAAGCACAAGATCGTCGACCTGGTGCGCCAGCGCAGCGGCCATGACAGCCTGGACATCGACAGCGATGACGACGCCGCGGCGGCTCCGCAGCTGTGCTGCCCGCAGCCGCGCCCCGACGAGGTGGCCGAGCAGCGTGAACGCCTGGCGCTGACGCTGGCCCGCATCGGCGCGCTGCCGGCCTCGCTGCGGCGTGTGGTGGAACTGCGCCTGCTGCGCGACCAGAGCACCGAGCAGGTCTGTGAAACGCTGGAGATCAGCGAGCAGAACCTCTTCGTGCGCCTGCACCGCGCGCGCCGCGCGCTGGCCAGCTGAAGCTGCGGCCTCAGAGGCCGAGCGGCCCGCCGCGCTGCAGGCGGTGGCGCTCGGCACCGCGGGCACCGAAGGCCTGCTCCAGCGCCGCGAGCAGGCTTTCGGCGCGCCGGCTGTTGTCGCCGTTGAGATTGCAGACGTAGACATCCAGCGTCACGCCGCGCAGCTCGGGCCAGGTGTGCACGGCCAGGTGTGATTCAGCCAGCAGCACCACGCCCGTCACGCCACCGGGCGCGGGAAATCGGTGGAACAGCTCGCCCACCGCCTGCAGCCCGGCGGCGGCCACCGCCGCCAGGCACAGCGTGCGCAGCGCCTCAGGCTCGTGCAGCAGCGTCAGCGTCGGTGGGCAGCCGCGCAGGTCGGCCGTCAGGTGCAGGCCCTGCATCGCCAGGGCTACAGGCTGTGCAGCACCAGCCGCTGGCGGCCGGCGTGTTTGGCCGCGTAAAGGGCCTCATCGGCGCGCTGCACCACGGCGGCAGGCAGCAGGTCGTTCGCGGGCTGCGCTACCTGCACGCCACCGATGCTGAGCGTGACGGTGGCGGCCACGGGCGAGTTGCCGTGCGGCAGTGCCGCCACCGCCATTGCCGCAATGCAGGTCTCGGCCTGGGCGCGGGCGTCGTCGGCGCTGTGGTGCGGCAGCAGCATGCCGAACTCCTCGCCGCCGATGCGCGCCACCAGATCACCAGCGCGCCGCGCCGTGCTGCGCAGCACCTGGGCCACCTGGCGCAGGCAGGCGTCGCCGGCGGGATGGCCGTGCAGGTCGTTGTAGCGCTTGAAGTGGTCGACATCGAAGAGCAGCAGCGCCAGCGGCGTGCCATGGCGGCGCGCGCGCGCGCACTCCTCTGCCAGGCGGCGGTCGAACAGGCGCCGGTTGGCCAGGCCGGTGAGCTCGTCGGTCTCCGACAGGTGCGCAAGCTGGGCATTCAGGGCGTCGAGCTGGGTGTTCAGCGCCGTCAGGGCCTGCTCGCGCAGCACAAGTTCGGTGACATCGCTGCGCACGCCGGCCACGCCGCCGTCGCGCGTGCGGCGCTCGTCCACCCGCACCCAGCGCTTGCCGGCCAGCTCCTGCAGCACCGGCCCCGAGGGCGTGCGGTGCGCGGCCAGGCGCTCGGCGATCCAGGCCTCGGCGCGGCCTTCGGCCTGCGGGTACTGGCCGGCGGCCACCCCGTGCCGCAACACCTCCTCGAAGCTGATGCCAGGGCGGATGAAGGGGTCGGTGGCGCCAAAGATCTGGCGGTAGCGCGCGTTGCAGGCCACCAGGCGGTCGTCGGCGTCGAACAAGGCAAAAGCCTCGGGCAGGGCGTCGATGGCGTCCTGCAGGCGCTGCGTGGCCTGCTCGGCGGCGGCGCGGCCCATGAAGGCCTCGGTGACGTCGATGCGCACGCCGACGATGCCACCGTCGCGCGTGCGGCGCTCGTGCACACGCACCCACTGCCCGCGCGCCACCTGCATCACGTGGGGCGGGCCGGGGTGGCGGCGTTCGCGCGTGCGGCGCGCGATGAAGGCCTGCAAGGCGGCTTCGTCGCCTATCTCGGGCAAACCGCCGCGTTCGTGGTTGGCGCGCACCACCTCGGCGAAGCTGGGGCGCTGCGCCACCAGATCGGCCAGCTGGGGGTACATCGCGACGGCCGCGGTGTTCACCAGCACCAGCCGGTCTTCGGCGTCGTAGAGCTCGAAACCCACCGGCAGCGCCTCCACCGCGTCGGCCAGGCGCTGGCCGGCCTGCTCGGCGGCCAGGCGCGCCTGCGCCAGTTCGTTGCGCACCTGCACCAGCTCGGTGACATCGACGCTGTGCGCGAGCAGGCTGCCGTCGCTCAGCCGCTGCTCGGCGATGCGCCGCCAGCGCCCGCCGGGCAGCGCGCGCAGCATCGGGCCCTGCGGGGCGCGGCGCTGCGCCAGGCGCTGCTGGATCCAGGCCTCGGGCCCGTCCGCCGATTCAGGCACCAGGCCGGCGGCCACGGTGGCGCGCAGCGCATCCTCAAAACGCACGCCAGGCCGCATGTGCGGCGCGATGGGTGCGTAGACCTGCAGGAAATCGCCATTGGCCAGCACGAGGCGGTCGTCGGCGTCCCACAGCACCACGGCCGCCTGCAGCGCGTCGAGCACTTCACGCTGCCGGGCCTGCTCGGCGCGCAGGGCATCGGCCGCGGCCTGGCCCTGCCGCAGCTGGCGTGACACGGCCCACAACACCGCCAGCGCCAGCCCGGCACTGGACAGCACCGCGCCCCACAGCAGGCCCCGCGCCAGCGCGCCGGCCAGGTCGGCGCTGGCCAGCACCGCCAAGGCCAGGGCGTCGGCCAGCAGCAGCACGAGGGCCGCGCCGATCAGGCGGCGAAAGATCAGGCGGGATGACGGAGACACGCGTGCAGGCCGGCGTTGTCGGGAAGGAGGGCCCGCATTATTGGTGGCGAACGGGCCTCCTAGAATCATGGCTTACTCCGCACCAACCGCCACGCGCGCCGTATCCATGTCCGCTTCCGCCTCCGAAACCTCCTTGATGGCCAATGCCGTCCGCGCCCTGGCCATGGACGCGGTGCAGCAGGCGCATTCCGGCCACCCGGGCGCGCCCATGGGCATGGCCGAGATGGCGGTGGCGCTGTGGGGCGGTGCGCTGCGCCACAACCCGGCCGACCCGCACTGGGCCGACCGCGACCGTTTCGTGCTGAGCAACGGCCACGGCAGCATGCTGATCTACGCGCTGCTGCACCTGACCGGCTACGACCTGCCGATGAGCGAGCTGCGCAACTTCCGCCAGCTGCACAGCAAGACGCCCGGCCACCCCGAGGTGGACGTGACGCCGGGCGTGGAAACCACCACCGGCCCGCTGGGCCAGGGCCTGGCCAATGCCGTGGGCATGGCGCTGGCCGAGAAGCTGATGGCGCAGGAGTTCAACCGCCCCGGCCACACCGTGGTGAACCACCGCACCTGGGTCTTCATGGGCGACGGCTGCCTGATGGAAGGCATCAGCCACGAAGCCTGCGCGCTGGCCGGCGCCTGGCAGCTGAACAAGCTGGTGGCGCTGTACGACGACAACGGCATCAGCATCGACGGCCAGGTGGCGCCCTGGTACGTGGACAACGTGGCGCAGCGTTTCGAGGCTTATGGCTGGAACGTCATCGGCCCGGTGGACGGCCACGATGTCGACGCCGTGGGCGCGGCGCTGCATGCCGCCAGCGTTTCGGCCACCCAGCCCACGCTGGTGATCTGCAAGACCACCATCGGCAAGGGCAGCCCCAACCGCGGCGGCACGGCCAAGGCGCATGGCGAGGCCCTCGGCGCTGAAGAGATCAAGCTCACGCGCGAGGCGCTGGGCTGGGCGCACGAGCCCTTCGTCATCCCCGAGGCCGCCTACAGCGCCTGGGACGCGCGCGCCGCCGGCGCCGCCGCGCAAGAGCGCTGGGCCGAAACCTTTGCCGCCTACCGCGCCGCGCACCCGGCGCTGGCCGCCGAGTTCTTGCGCCGCATGGCAGGCCGCCTGCCCGAGAACTTTGCGCAGACCGCCGTGGACGCCATGATCGCCGCGCACAGCAAAGCCGAGACCGTGGCCAGCCGCAAGGCCAGCCAGATCGCGCTGGAGGCTTTCACCGCCGCGCTGCCCGAGATGCTGGGCGGCAGCGCCGATCTCACCGGCAGCAACCTCACCAACACCAGCCACACGCCGGCGCTGCGTTTCGGTGCCGAAGACGGCGCGCCCAACGGCGGCCGGCACATCAACTACGGCGTGCGCGAGTTCGGCATGGCCGCCATCATGAACGGCGTGGCGCTGCACGGCGGCTACATCCCCTACGGCGGCACCTTCCTGACATTCAGCGACTACAGCCGCAACGCCATCCGCATGGCCGCGCTGATGAAAAAGCGCGTGGTCCACGTCTTCACGCACGACAGCATCGGCCTCGGTGAAGACGGCCCCACGCACCAGAGCGTGGAGCACGCGGCCAGCCTGCGGCTGATCCCCAACCTCGATGTCTGGCGCCCGGCCGACACCACCGAAACCGTGGTGGCCTGGACCATGGCCCTGGGCAACAGCACGCGCCCGAGCGCACTGCTGCTGAGCCGCCAGAACCTGCCCTACCTGCCCAAGGATGCAGTGGACGACATCAGCAAGGGCGCCTACGTGCTGGCCGAGCCCAGCGAGGTGGGCCTGAAGAAGAAGGCCCAGGCCGTGATCATCGCCACCGGCAGCGAAGTGGGCCTGGCGCTGCACGCGCAGGCCGAACTGGCCCAGCTGAAGATCGCGGTGCGCGTGGTGAGCATGCCCAGCACCAACGTCTTCGATCGCCAGAGCGTGAAGTACAAGGCCAGCGTGCTGCCGGCCGGCGTGCCGCGCATCGCGGTGGAAGCCGGTGTCACCGACGGCTGGTGGAAATACGGCTGCGCCGCCGTGGTGGGCATCGACACCTACGGCGAAAGCGCGCCGGCGCCGGCGCTGTTCAAGCACTTCAAGCTCACCGCCGAGAACGTGGTGGCCGTGGTGCGGCAGGTGGTGGGGCGCTGAGCCCCGGCGCGGAGGCACCGGGTGCGTCGCTGGCTGGCTGGGCTGCTGTGCGCCGCTGGCGCCTGGGCCGCGCCATCCGTCGCCCAAACCGCGGCACAGACCGCCACACCAACCGCTGAAGCCGCAGCACCGCTGGCCGCGCAAGCCGCTGCCTCTGCCACCGCCGCCGCGGCCGCCACCGCGGCCGAGCGTGACCGGGAACGAGAACGCGCACGCCGCCTGATGGCCTGCATCCGCCACACGCGCGGCCTGGCGCAGCCCGACTACCCCGAAAGCCTGCGCCGCACGGGCGCCGAAGGCCGGGTCTACGCCCGGATGCGCTTCACCGCCGCCGATGCACCGCCCGAGGTGGAGCTCTTCCACCGGCCGGCGGCGCGCGAATTCCAGTTCATCGTGGAAGACTTTGTGCGCCAGCTGCGCATGCCTTGCCACGAAGGCGCTCCGCTGCCGGTGCAGCAGCTTTTCGTGTTCGTGATGGAGGGCAGCAGCTTCGGCTTCAAGCCCGGCCTGCGCTTCAGCGAACTGCTGCAGTTCGCGCGCTCGCGCAGCGCACAGGCCGTGGTGCTCGACACCACCACCATGGCCTGCCCCTTCCACATCAAGTACTTCTACCTGCAACCCGCGCGCCGCAACGGCGTCTGGGTCGACGAAGCCGGCGCCCCGGCGTCCAGCCGGCGCCCCTTGCTCGAAGCGCTGGCCGAAAGCGAGCTCAGCCTCGTCGGTGCCAGCCTCAGCGCGGTGTATGCCGACACCGTGCGCATCCAGGTGCCCTGCGGGCGTTTTGAACTTCAGCCCCGCGAGGGTTGAGCGCCCGGCCCACTGACTCTCTGTGCTTTCATCCACAACCTCTGGAGTAGACATGACCATCAAGATCGGCATCAACGGCTTCGGCCGCATCGGGCGCATGGTGTTCCGTGCCGCCGTGCAGAACTTCCCCAACATCGAGATCGTCGGCATCAACGACCTGCTCGAGCCCGACTACCTGGCCTACATGCTGAAGTACGACAGCGTGCACGGGCGCTTCAAGGGCGAGGTGGCGGTGGACGGCAACACGCTCATCGTCAACGGCAAGCGCATCCGCCTGACCGCCGCCAAAGACCCCGCCACGCTGGCCTGGGGTGAGGTCGGCGCCGACATCGTGGTGGAAGCCACCGGCCTCTTCCTGACGAAGGACACCTGCCAGAAGCACATCGACGCCGGTGCCAAGAAGGTCATCCAGAGCGCGCCCAGCAAGGACGACACGCCGATGTTCGTCTACGGCGTCAACCACGACAGCTACGCCGGCCAGACCATCATCAGCAACGCCAGCTGCACCACCAACTGCCTGGCCCCCGTGGCCAAGGTGTTGAACGACAGCTTCGGCATCAAGCGCGGCCTGATGACCACCGTGCACGCCGCCACGGCCACGCAGAAAACCGTGGACGGCCCGAGCAACAAGGATTGGCGCGGCGGCCGCGGCATCCTGGAGAACATCATCCCCAGCAGCACCGGCGCGGCCAAGGCGGTGGGCGTGGTGATCCCCGAGCTGAACAAGAAGCTCACCGGCATGAGCTTCCGCGTGCCGACCTCCGACGTCAGCGTTGTCGACCTGACCGCCGAGCTGGTGAAAGAAGCCAGCTGGGAAGACATCTGCAACGCCATGAAGGCCGCCGCAGCCGGCCCGATGAAGGGCGTGCTGGGCTACACCGAAGACAAGGTCGTCTCCACCGATTTCCGCGGCGAGGCCATGACCAGCGTCTTCGATGCCGACGCCGGCATCGCGCTGGACAAGACCTTCATCAAGGTGGTGAGCTGGTACGACAACGAGTGGGGCTACTCGAACAAGGTGCTGGAGATGGTGCAGGTGATGGCGCGCTGAGCGCCGCCCACCCCGCCAGAAAACAAAAGGCCCGCAGCAGCGGGCCTTTTTTCATGGGCCGGCACCCGCAGGCGCCAGCCGGCTTGCAGCCTTCAGGCCGCGGTTTCGCTCTGGCGGCGGCGGCGCACCACGGCACCGACGGCACCCACGCCGGCGAACATCAGCAGCCAGGTCGAGGGCTCGGGGATGGGGGTGATGTTGTAGCCCATCACGTCGAAGGCGGTGATGTCCAGTTGCGTCACGACGAGCGTGGGCGTGTTGCTGCTGGCCGAGGCCACCGTCGGGTCCATGATGCCCAGCGGGGCGCCGCCGATCAGCGAATCGTCCTTCCAGTGGCTGGCCTGGCGGCCGTCGCCGTTGGTACGGCCGGTGGACAACAGGCCGACGCAGGAAGCGCCCGCGTCGATCGACAGGCAGGGCGTGCCGCCGATGGACCAGTCGAGCGTCTGTGCGCCTTCGAAGCTGCCGTAGCGGAACAGGTCGTTCACGGTGCCCCAGGCGATGTTGTTCAGGCCGCGCACGCCTGCAGCACCGCCGGCGCCCGGCAGCGCGTTGTTGTCGGCGAGGTCGACGCCCGAGCGGAAGCCCAGCGCGTGCCCGATTTCGTGGGCCGCAACACCGACGAAATCAAAGAAGCCGGGCGTGAGGCCGTCGGAGCGGTCGAAGTCCCAGTTGAAGGCGGTGCTGAAGGACACCGCGCCGTCACGCTGCGTGGGGTTGTTCGCGGCGTAGGTGGGCGTGAGGCCCAGGGCCTTGACCTGCGCGGTGTTGACCGCGATGTTGTTGTTGTCGAAGCTGTTGTTGTTGTCGAAGAAGCGCAGGCGCGAATCGATGGGGCCCGACACCGGCGGCTCGTTCGAGACAAAACCCAGCGGGCCGGTCTGCAGCGAACCCACAGACGAAAAGTCGGCGGCCGAGGTGGCATCGGCGGCCAGCAGGCCGCGCAGCGCGGTGTAGCCCACGGTGTTGGTGGTGGAACCCGTGGAGCCCAGGATGCCCGGGCCCAAGGCCGAGAACTGCACGTCGAGCACGATGGTGATGGGGTCGAGCAGCACGCTGGACCACAGCGCCGCGGCGGCTTCGAAGCCGGCCCGGGCGGCCGTGCCGGCGCCGACGCCGCCGAGATCGTTCAGCACGAAGGTCATGCCGGCACCGCGGCCGGGCACCGGCGAGGCCAGCGGCGTGGCGAAGCTCAGCGCGCCCTGGTGCTCGGTCCACTGGTGGTTGCACAGCGGCGTGTGCACGTGGTCGGCGCCTTGCGCGGCAGCGGTGAGGGGGCCGAGGGCAGCAAGGCAGGCTGCTGCAAGCAGATGGTGTTTCAAGGGTGTACTCCTGGCAGGCCCTGCACGGGCCCAAAGCTGCCGGAACCTGCCGGCGGGAAGCTGCATTCTCGCGACGCGGCCCGGCTTCACAAGCCTTCGGGAGGCCCACCCCCTGAGGTCGGGGGCCACCCAGGCAAGGGCATGGGGCGGCAGCAGCGGTCATAAATCACGGCGGCCGGCGCGGCGGCGCCACACGATTTGCGCTTGCTTACGCGCCGTGCGGCGGGCGACAGACCGGCCGGCGGGCGGCCGCCTAAACTGGCCCGATGCTGAAAACGTCCTCGTTCCTGGCCCCGGCGCGGCGCGCCGGCTCCTGGCTGCTGATCGCCGCGGGCGCCGCGCTGGCGCTGCCGGCCGGCGCCGACCGCCCCGTGCCCGCCGCCGCCCGCGCGCCGCTGGCGCCGGTGGCCGGCGAGGTCATCGTGAAGTTCAAGGCCACGGCCGGGCTGACGCGGCAATACGCCCTCTCGGCCCGCGCTGGCGCCGGCACCGTGCGCGATGTGCTGAACGAACGCGCCAGCGTGATGGGCGCGCGCCTGGGCCGAACGCTGCAGGCCGGGCCTGCGGTTGGCACCGATATCCAGGTGCTGCGCGCCGAGGGCATCGGCGCCGCCGA
The DNA here is from genome assembly GCA_963788035.1 of uncultured beta proteobacterium. Taxonomy (GTDB): domain Bacteria; phylum Pseudomonadota; class Gammaproteobacteria; order Burkholderiales; family Burkholderiaceae_C; genus Rubrivivax. Next base: position 585,265 of record CAWBFC010000001.1, on the reverse strand, counting down.
GCTGGCCGCCCAGCTGGCTGCCGACCCCGATGTGGAATTCGCCGAACCCAACCAGCGTTTTCGCCGCACGGCGGCCCCTAACGACCCGCTCTACGCCGCCAGCGCCACCGAGCGGCGCAGCAACGGCAGCAGCATGCAGGACGGCCCGGCCAGCGGGCAGTGGTACCTGCGGGCGCCGGCGGCCACGCTGGCGCAGGGGCCGGTGTCGTCCATCGACATCGAAACCGCCTGGGCGCGCACGCGCGGCAGCAGCAGCGTGGTGGTGGCCGTGCTCGACACCGGCGTGCGCGCCGACCACCCCGATCTGGCCGGCCGGCTGCTGCCCGGTTACGACTTCGTCAGCAACACCACCGTGGCCAACGATGGCAGCGCGCGCGACAACGACCCCAGCGATCCGGGCGACTGGTTGACGGCCGCCGAGGCCCGCACCAGCACCTTCACCGGCTGCTCCGCGGCCAGCAGCAGCTGGCATGGCACCAGCACGGCCAGCCTCATCGGCGCGGCCACCGACGACAACAACGGCATGGCCGGCGCCGCCCCGGGCGTGCGCGTGCTGCCGGTGCGTGTGCTGGGCAAGTGTTTCGGCGACAGCGCCGACATCCAGGCCGCCATGCGCTGGGCCGCCGGCATCTCGGTGCCCGGCGTGCCCGACAACCCCAACCCGGCCAAGGTGCTGAACCTCAGCCTGGGCGGTGGCGGTGCCTGCAGCACCGGCTACCAATCGGCCGTGAACGAAGTGCTGGCGCGCGGCGTGGTGATCGTGGCCGCGGCCGGCAACACCGCCGGCGGGCCCGTCAGCGCACCGGCCAGCTGCGCCGGTGTGATCGCGGTGGCCGGCTTGCGCCATGCCGGCACCAAGGTGGGGTTTTCCGACCTGGGCACGCAGGTGGGCATCGCCGCCCCGGCCGGCAACTGCATCAACGTCACCGCCGGTTCGCCCTGCCTCTACCCCATCCTGGCGGCCACCAACACCGGCATGCAAGGCCCGGAGGGATCGACCTGGACCGACAGCTACAACAGCACCTACGGCACCAGCTTCGCCGCGCCTCTGGTGGCGGCGACGGCCGGGCTGATGTTGTCGGAACGCAGCACCTTGACGCCGGCCGTGCTGCTGAGCACGCTGCGCAGCACGGCCCGCCCCTTCCCCACCACCGGCGGCGACAACGGCGACGGCAGCATCGTGCCGCAGTGCAGCGCGCCCAGCACCACGGTGGAGCAGCTGCAGTGCTACTGCAACACCACCTACTGCGGTGCCGGCATGCTGGACGCTGGCCGCGCGCTGGCCGCTGTGGCCGGGCCGCAGGCGGCTATCACCGTGAGCACGGCAGCGCCCACGGCGGGCAGCGCGGTGTCGCTCTCGGGCAGCGCGAGCACGGCGTCGGGCAGCGCCGCCGTCAGCAGCTACCTGTGGGAGATCACCGACGGCGGCGGCATCGTCACCGCCTTCAGCAGCGCCAGCAACGCCGCCACCGCCACGCTCACACCCAGCGCGGCGGGCAGCTTCACGGTGCGGCTGACCATCACCGACAGCAGCGGTGCGAGCGCCAGCACCACGCAGGCGGTGACGGTGGCGGCGGCGCCGGTGACGACCCCGCCCGCGACGCCAGCAGCCCCCGCCGCAGGCAGCGGTGGCGGCGGCTCGATGTCCCTGGCCTGGCTGGCCGCGCTGGCGCTGGCCGTGGCCGCGCTGTTCAGGGTTTCGGCGCCGACGCCACGACCGGCGCGCCCGCGCAAGGCCTGAAACCACCGCCGACGGCCTCTGCCGGCAGCGCCCGCAAGCGGGCCTGCAGGTCGGCGTCGGCACGCGGCAAGCGCAGCACGGTGTTGGCCGCCGGCAGCGGCAGCTGCGCCACGCGCGAGCCGCGCAGCGGCGGCGTGCCGCTGCTCAGTTTTTCCAGCGCCGCATCGGCCTCGGCCTTGCTGGCGTGGCGCGAGATCACGAGGCCCGGCGCCAGCTCGGCCGGGGCCGTCAGCACCTCGGGCTCCAGCCCGAGCTTGCGCAGATCGGCCTCGCGCGCGCGCCGCGCCGCGGGCTCGGGCCAGCGGCCGGCGTAAACCAGCCACAGCGGCGGCAGCGGTGCCGGCTCACGCGTCCAGCTGCCCGCGGGGGCCTGGGCCGCCACCAGCTCGGCCTCGGCCGTGACGAGTGCCGATTCGGCCAGCGGCCCCGACTCCACGCACACCGCCGCCGCGGCGCGCGCCGCCACCACCGCGGCGTTGGCGTCTTTCGGCGGCAGCACGCTCACCAGCTCCGGCTTCACCTGGGCCTGCAGGCGCTGCGGCTCGTGCTGGCCCTGCTGCGGCGGCGCCATGCCCGGCGCGAGCCAGCCCCGGCTCCAGGCGAAGAAGCCCAGGTTGGCCAGCACCAGCAACACCAGCAGCGCGCGCAGCATCAAGCGCCACCGCCCTGCAGGCGCACGCTGACTTCGCCGCTCACGAGGCTGTGCACACCGCCGCTGCGCACGCGCAGCGCGCCACGTTCGTCCACCCCTTCGGCCACGCCCGCGGGCACGGCCGCCGAGGTGGTGGTGACGGGCTGGCCGCAAAGCAGATCACGCCGCGCATAGGCGGCCTGCAGCGGCGCAAAGCCCTCGGCTTCAAAACGCCGCAGCGCACGCACCAGCGGTGCGGCCACCGCAGCCAGGGCCGCTGGCGCGCTGGCCTCGGGCTGCAGTTCAGCCAGGCAGGCGTAACCGTGTGGCAGCTCGGGCACGGCCTGCGGCCGCACGTTCAGGCCCACGCCCACCACGCACAGGCGGCGCTGGCCGACGCTGACGGTCTCGATGAGGATGCCGCCCAGCTTGCGACCCAGCCCGCCGCTGCCTCCGGGCTGCGCCGGCAGCTCGGCCAGCCAGAGATCGTTGGGCCACTTCAGCATCAGGCGCGGCGTGGCGCCGGCTGCAGGGGGCGGCGGATCCAGCGCTTCGGCCAGCGCCAGCCCCACCGCCAGCGACAGGCCCGACCAGTCGGCCGGCGCCAGCGGCAGCGCCAGGCTGAAGGTCAGCGAGGCACCGGCGCTGGAGACCCAGTCGCGGCCCAGGCGGCCGCGGCCGCGCGTCTGCTGCTCGGCCACCAGCAGGCAGGGCTGGATGTCGGCGCCGCGCCGGCCCAGCGGCGTGGGGCGGTCGAGATCGGCGCTGCGCGTGTCGAGCTCACCGGGCCGCGTGACGGCACCATCGGGCGCACCGGCCCAGGCGCGCGCGCGGTCAAGCAGCAAGGTGTTGGTGCTTTCGGTGCGGGCCAGCACTTCCACGCTCAGCCCGGGCAGCAGGGGTTCAAGCTGCTCCCACAGCGCCTCGGCGCCCCACTGCATCTGGCTGTTAGGCATGGGCGGCCGCCTTCAGCGCTTGGGCGCCAGCATGGTGCGGCGGCAGCGCGGGCTGCCGCAGCGGCACTCGTACTCTTTTTTCAGCTTGGCCGTGTAGCGCTCTTCGATGACGAGGCCGTAGTCGTAGAACAGCTCTTCACCGGGCTTGAGCTTGCGCAGGGCCTTGATGAAAACACGGCCTTCCAGCTCTTCGGCCTCGCAGTTGGGCTCGCAGGCGTGGTTGATCCAGCGCGCCGCGTTGCCGCCGACCTTGGCGTCGATGACGTGGCTGCCATCGTCCAGGCTGAAATAGAAGGTGTGGTTGGGGTCGCTCGGATCGTGCGGGTGGCGGCGCAGCGCTTCGGGCCAGCCGATGATCTCGCCCTTGTATTCGATGATGCGCTCGCCCTTGGCGATGGGCTGCAGCGCGAAGACGCCCTTGCCGTGCACGCCGCTCTTGCGCACCTGGATGCGGCGCTGGTCTGTGGCGGCAGCCTGGCGGAGCGGTGCCGCTTGCGGGGTCATCTTCATTCCGTATATTGAATTCGTACGAGCGCGCGTGCGTGCGCGCGAGATCGGCGGATTGTAGGCAGCCCTTTGCGGGGCCCGCCGGCACCGCCGCCCAGGCAGTGAACGACTTCCAAGGAACCATGAGCAAGACCATCATCATTGCCGAGAAGCCCAGCGTGGCGCAGGACATCGTGCGCGCGCTCACCCCTGTGGCGGGCAAGTTCGAGAAGCACGCCGACCACTTCGAGAGCGACACCTACGTCGTCACCAGCGCGGTGGGCCACCTGGTGGAGATCAAGGCGCCCGAGGAATACGACGTCAAGCGCGGCAAGTGGAGTTTTGCCAACCTGCCCGTGGTGCCGCCGCACTTCGACCTGGCCCCTATCGACAAGGCCAAGACGCGGCTGAACGCGGTGGTCAAACTCGTCAAGCGCAAGGACGTCACGGCCATCATCAACGCTTGCGACGCGGGCCGCGAGGGCGAGCTGATCTTCCGTTTGATCGTGCAGTACGCGCACAACAGCGAGAAGAAGCCCACCGTCAAGCCAATACAGCGCCTGTGGCTGCAGAGCATGACGCCGCAGGCCATCCGCGACGGCTTCCAGAAGCTGCGCAGCGAAAGCCAGATGCAGGGCCTGGCCGACGCCGCGCGCAGCCGCAGCGAAGCCGACTGGCTGGTGGGCATCAACGGCACGCGCGCGATGACGGCCTTCAACAGCCGCGACGGTGGCTTTTTCCTCACCACCGTGGGCCGCGTGCAGACGCCCACGCTGAGCATCGTGGTCGAGCGCGAAGAGAAGATCCGTAAGCACGTGAGCCGCCCCTACTGGGAGGTGAAGGCCACCTTCGACGCCGTGGCCGGCCAGTACGAGGGCAAGTGGTTCGACACCAAGTGGAAGAAGGACGCCAACGACGCCGAAGCCCGCGCCGACCGCCTGTGGAACGCGGCCGATGCCGAGGCCATCGCCGCGGCCGTGCGCCAGCAGCCGGCACGCGTGGTGGACGAAGCCAAGCCCAGCACGCAGGCCTCGCCCTTGCTGTACGACCTGACGACCTTGCAGCGCGAGGCCAACAGCCGCTTCGGCTTCAGCGCCAAGACCACGCTGAGCCTGGCGCAGGCCCTGTACGAAAAGCACAAGGTGCTCACCTACCCGCGTACCGACAGCCGCGCGCTGCCCGAGGACTACCTGCCCACCGTGAAGCAGACCTTCACGATGCTGGCCGACGAAGAGCTGCCCGGCCCGCTGCGCGAGCTGAGCATGCACGCGCGCAAGGGCCTGAACGAGGGCTATGTGAAGCCCACCAAACGTGTGTTCGACAACACCAAGGTGTCGGACCACTTCGCCATCATCCCGACGCTGCAGGCGCCCAAGAGCCTCACCGACATCGAGGCCAAGCTCTACGACCTGGTGGTCAAGCGTTTCCTCGCGGTGTTCTATCCGAGCGCCGAGTTCATGGTCACCACGCGCCACAGCACGGTGCAGCACGGCGGCAAGGACTACGTCTTCCAGACCAACGGCAAGGTGCTGGTGAACGCCGGCTGGCTGGCGGTCTACGGCAAAGAAGCGCAGGACGACGATGCCAACCTGGTGGCCGTGGCGAAAGACGAACAGGTGCGCGTGGAAGACGTGGCCGTCAACGCGCTGAAAACCAAGCCCCCGGCGCGCTACACCGAAGCCACGCTGCTGAGCGCGATGGAAGGCGCCGGCAAGCTCATCGAAGACGAAGAGCTGCGCGACGCGATGAAAGAAAAAGGCCTGGGCACGCCAGCCACGCGCGCGCAGACCATCGAAGGCCTGATCGCAGAGAAGTACATGCTGCGCGACGGCCGTGAACTCGTGCCCACGGCCAAGGCCTTCCAGCTGATGACGCTGCTGCGCGGCCTGGCGATTGAAGACCTGACCCGCCCCGACCTCACCGGCAACTGGGAGTACCAGCTCAGCGAGATGGAGCACGGCCGCCTGAGCCGCGACGCCTTCATGGGCGAGATCGCCAAGATGGCCGAGCGCATCGTCAAGAAGGCCAAGGAGTACGACCGCGACACCATCCCCGGCGACTACGCCACGCTGGCCACGCCCTGCCCCAACTGCGGTGGTGTGGTGAAAGAGAACTACCGGCGCTTCGCCTGTGCTGGTGCGGCTGGCATGGAAGAAGGCTGCGGCTTTTCCATCACCAAGATTCCGGCCGGCCGCGCGTTTGAGACGGCCGAGGCCGAGGGCCTGATCCGCGACAAGAAGATCGGCCCGCTGGAGGGTTTCCGCAGCAAGGCGGGCTGGCCTTTCACGGCCGAGATCAAGCTCGCCTTCGACGACGAGATCAAGAACTGGAAGCTCGAATTCGACTTCGGCGACGACGCCAAGCAGGCCGAAGGTGACGGCGAGCCGGTCGATTTCTCGGCGCAGCAGAGCCTGGGCGCCTGCCCCAAGTGCAAGGGCCATGTCTACGAACATGGCAGCAACTACCTGTGCGAACACGCGGTGGGCGCGCACGTCACCTGCGACTTCAAGACCGGCAAGATCATCCTGCAGCAGCCGGTGCCGCACGAAGAGGTGGTGAAGCTGCTGGCCACGGGCAAGACCAGCCTGCTGGAAAACTTCGTCAGCAACAAGACCAAGCGCAAGTTCAAGGCCTTCCTGGCCTGGGACCCGAAAGAGGGCAAGGTGAGCTTCGAGTTCGAGCCGCGCGCCGCCAAGCCGCCCGCGAAGGGCGCCGCGGCGAAGAAGGTGGCTGCCAAGAAGGCCGCGGCTTGAGCCCCGGCGGCCACGGGGCCGCAGCGCGATGACCGCCACCGTGCTAGCCAAGCTGATGGCCATGTTCTTCACGGTGGGGCTGGGCTGGCTGGCCGCGCGCCAGCGCTGGCTGGGCAAGCCCGAAGAGGGCGACCCGGCGCGCGTGCTGGGCAACCTGGTCTTCTACCTCTTCGTGCCGGCGCTGCTGTTCCGCACCACGGCGCGGCTGGACCTCGCACACATGCCCTGGGCCACGCTGGTGGCGTTTTTCGTGCCCCTGGTGGGCGTGCTGCTGCTGGTCTACCTGAGCCAGCGGCGCGCGGCGGCGCGGCATGGCGCGGCGGCCCCGGCCACGCGCGCGATCACGGCCAGCTTCGGCAATTCGCTGCAGGTGGGCGTGCCCTTCGCGGCCGCGGTCTTCGGTGAAGCCGGGCTGGCCATCCACATCGCGCTGGTGAGCCTGCACGCGCTGGTGCTGCTGACGCTGCTGACGGCGCTGGTGGAGCTCGACCTTTCGCGCGCCGCGGCCGCCCAGGGGCAGGCGGCGCCCGGCGGGCTGCGCGGCCTGGCGCGCACGCTGGCGCAGACCGCGCGCAACACCGTTGTCCACCCCGTGGTGCTGCCGGTGCTGGCCGGCATGGCCTGGAACCTCACAGGCCTGGGCCTGCACCCCATCGTCGACGAAAGCCTGCTCACCCTGGGCGCGGCGGTGGTGCCGATGTGCCTGGTGCTGATCGGCGTGACGCTGGCGGCCTACGGCGTGCGCGGCCTGTGGCGCGGCGCACTGGGCCTGAGCGCAGTGAAGCTGCTGCTGGTGCCGGCCGTGGTGCTGGTGGTGGCGCGCTGGGGTTTTGGCCTCACCGGGCTGCCGCTGGGCGTGGTGGTGATGATGGCCGCGCTGCCCACGGGCAGCAACGCACTGATCTTCTCGCAGCGCTACGAAACGCTGCAGCCGGAGACCACGGCCACCATCGTGATCTCGACGGCGGCGTTTGCGCTCACGGCCTCGTTCTGGCTGGCGGTGCTGGCCATCCTGCCCTGACATCGCGCTACACCCAGCCACGCAGCTTTACACGGCCGACGCGTTGTTTCTCGGACGCCGGGTCTACAAACCGGCCCAGGGAGCACACACGCCATGAAAACCGGTTTCATCACCAGCACCTCCGCGGCCACGCTGGCCTTGTTGTGCGCAGGCCTGAGCGCCTGCGGCGGCGGGGGTGGCGCCACCGACCCCGCGCCGGCGCCATCGCCACCGCCGACTTCGGGGCCCACCGAAGCGCAGCGCGTCGCCGCGGCCACCACCACCGCCAACAACCACGCGCTGTGCACCGCCGTGGCGCCCTTCTACTGGGAGCTGGGCCACCGCGACGGCGCGCGCGCCAGCGGCTCGGTCAACCGCGCGGGCAGTTCAACGGTCTACACCGCCGACACCTCGATGTCGCTGGCTTCGGCCACCAAGTGGCTCTTCGGCGCCTATGTGGTGGAAAAACGCGCCGGCACGCTGTCGGCTGAAGACGTGCGCCACCTCAACTTCCGCAGCGGCTATACCAACTTCTCGATCTGCCTGCAGAACCAGACGGTCGACGCCTGCCTGGCCTTCCCGGCCAGCAACGGCCAGTACAGCGCCCTCACCGACGGCCGCTACTACTACGACGGCGGCCACATGCAGAAGCTGGCCAGCCTGATGGGCCTGGGCAACATGGGCAACGGCGAACTGGCCACCGAATTCCGCGCGGTGCTGGGCGACGATGTGCCCATCAGCTTCAACCAGCCGCAGCTGGCCGGCGGCGCCGAGGGCACAGCGGCCGTCTACGCACGCTTCTTGCGCAAGATGCTGGCCGGCCAGTTGCGCATGGGCACCCAGCTCGGCAGCAATCCGGTCTGCACCAACCCCGACACCTGCCCCAACGCGCTGGGCACGCCAGTGCCGCGCACCGAGAGCTGGCACTACTCGCTGGGCCACTGGGTCGAAACCGACCCGGCGGTGGGCGACGGCGCCTTCAGCAGCGCCGGCGCCTTCGGCTTCTACCCGTGGATCGACGCCACGCGCACCTGGTACGGCGTGCTGGCGCGCCAGGGCCCGGCAGGCTCGGGCGATTTGTCGGTCAACTGCGGGCGTCTCATCCGCAAGGCCTGGGTGACGGGCGTGGCACCCTGAGCTTGCGGGCGCGGGGTGCCAGGGGCTCTGGGACAATCCACGGCATGTCTGCCGCTGCCACCACCCTCGACATTCCCGCCCTGATGGCCCGCCTGGGCCGGGCCGCCCGCGCCGCGGCCACCACCATGGCCGCCGCCCCCAGCGCGGCCAAGAACGAGGCCCTGCGCGCCCTCGCGCGCCGGCTGCGCGAGGCCGGCCCGGCGCTGCAGGCGGCCAATGCACGCGACCTGGACGCCGCCCGCGCCGCCGGCCTGGCCGACGCGATGCTCGACCGCCTGAAGCTCACGCCCGCCGTCATCGCCACCGTGGCCGAAGGCTGCGAGCAGATCGCCGCCATGCCCGACCCCATCGGCGAGATCACGGGCGTCAAGCGCCGCCCCAGTGGCATCAGCGTGGGCCAGATGCGCGTGCCGCTGGGCGTGTTCGGCATGGTCTACGAGAGCCGGCCCAACGTCACCATCGAAGCCGCCAGCCTGGCCATCAAGAGCGGCAACGCCTGCATCCTGCGGGGCGGCAGCGAAGCGCTGCACAGCAACCTGGCGCTGGCCACGCTGGTGCAGGCGGCGCTGCAAGAGGCCGGGCTGCCGGCCGAGGCCGTGCAACTGGTGCCCACCACCGACCGTGCCGCTGTCGGCGCGCTCATCACCTTGCCCGAATATGTGGATGTGATCATTCCGCGCGGCGGCAAGGGCCTGATCGAGCGCATCAGCGCCGAGGCCAAGGTGCCCGTCATCAAGCACCTGGACGGCAACTGCCACACCTATGTCGACGCCGACGCCGACCTTGAGATGGCAGTCAGGGTCACCGACAACGCGAAGACGCAGAAGTACAGCCCCTGCAACGCCACCGAAAGCCTGCTGGTGCATGCGGCGCAGGCGGCGGCTTTTTTGCCGCGCATCGGCGATGTGTTCGTGGCCAAGGGCGTGGAGATGCGCTGCTGCGCCCGCGCCGCCGCGCTCTTGGGCCCGCGCCCGGGCGTGCACCGCGCCAGCGAAGCCGACTGGGGCACGGAGTACCTGGCGCCCATCATCAGCATCAAGGTGGTGGACAGCCTGGACGAGGCCATTGCGCACATCAACCGCCACGGCAGCCACCACACCGACGCCATCCTCACCACGAACCACCCGAGTGCCATGCGCTTCCTGCGCGAGGTGGATTCGGCCAGCGTGATGGTCAACGCCAGCACGCGTTTCGCCGACGGTTTCGAGTACGGCCTGGGCGCGGAAATCGGCATCAGCACCGACAAGTTCCACGCCCGCGGGCCCGTCGGCCTGGAAGGGCTGACCTCGATGAAATGGGTGGTGCTGGGTCAGGGCGAAGTGCGCGGCTGAACCGGGGCGCGCAGCGTCGCGGCCGGCCGCGGCACGCGGCTGGCCCCCGCCGTGACGGCGCGCTGCAGCATCACGCCATCGGCCTGCGCCAGATCGGGCCGGCCATCGCCGTTGAGGTCGCCCACCGCCAGCGCGCCCTGCTCGCCAGCGCCCAGCGGGCTGCGGTAGACCACGGGCGCGGCCAGCGCGCCATCGGCGCGCTGCAGCAGCACGCTCACGCCCGCATAGGACGGATGGCCGATGGCCAGGTCGTTGCGGCCGTCGCCATCGAGATCGGCCACGCGCAGGCTGGCCGGTGCATCGAGCACCGGCACCGCCGGCTGCAGGCTGTAGACGCCCGCGCTGCGCTGGCGCCACACCCACAAGGCCGCAGCCGGCGCATTGCCGCCCAGCGTGGCGGCCACGTCGGCACGGCCGTCGCCATCCACATCGCCCACGGCCAGCGCCGAGACCGGCTGGCTGTTCCAGGGCCCGGCCAGGGCCAGGGGTGCGGCGTAGCTGCCATCGGGCGACTGCCGCCACAGCACCAGCCGGCGCAGGCCGTCGCTGCCGGCCTGGGCCAGCAGCAGGTCGGGCCGGCCGTCGGCATCGAGATCGGCGACGGCCCAGGCGTCGATGCCACCCGGGGCGCTCAGGTCGGCAGCGGGTGCGTAGCCGCCAGCACCGACGCGCCTGAAGAAGCGCACGGTGTCGGCCTGCTGCGCAGCCACGAGCTCGGGGGTGCCATCGGCGTCGAGGTCGACCGCCTGCACCCACCCGGCCAAGGCCGCGCCCAGGGTGCCGGCCGGCACCAGGGCGCCGTCGGGGTTCTGCAGCAGCAGCTGCAGCGGCGCCAGACGCTGGCCCACCACCACGTCGCGCCGGCCGTCGCCGTCCAGGTCGAGCACGGCCAGGCTCAGCGGCCGCTCGAAACCGAGCAAGGTCTGCACCGGCGCGCCCAGGCTGCCATCGGGCTGCTGCAGCCGCACTTCCACGCCGCTTTGCGGCAGGCTGGCCAGGTTGTCGAGGCGGAAGCTGCGCAGCAGGTCGGCGCGACCGTCGCCGTCGAGGTCGGCGATCAGCGTGGCCTCGGTGCCGGGCCGCACCGGCCCGGCAGCGGGCTCGGCGAAGCGGCCGGGGTCGGTGCGGAACTCGATGCTGCGGCCACCGCCGGCATTGCCCAGGCGGTCGCGCAGCGTCGTGCCGATCTGCAAGGTATAGCGGCTGCGCTGCTGCAGCGGCAGCAGCGGCGTCAGCGTGATGCTGCGCCCCTGCACTTGCAGGTTCAGGGCCACCGCACCGGCAGGTCCGTTGAGGGTGATGCTGTTGCTGTCGACGGTGGCCGGGTCCGGCTCTTCGTCGAAATCCAGGCGCAGCATGGCGTTGATATCCACCTCGGCCGCACCGGCCGCGGGCTGCGAGGCCAGCAGCTGCGGGCCGCGGCTGTCGACACCGAAGCGCCACGCTGCCGTGGCGCCCAGCGGGTTGCCCAGCTCGTCGCTGAGGCCGGCCGCCAGCTGCACCTCGAAGCCGGCCCCCTGCGCCACGGCGGAGCTGGGCGTGAACCGCAAGGTGCGCGCGTCCAGCCACTCGGTGGCACCCGGCACGGCATCGCCGTTCGGCGCCCGCACCTGGAACCCACCCTCGGGCAGCGAACGCGGGTTCATCGGCTCGCTGAACACCGCCACCACACGCAGCGCGTCGCTCACGGTGCTGCCGTCTGTCGGGCTGCGGCTGGCCAGCGTGGGCGCGGTGGTGTCGCTGCGCCGGCCGGCCACGTCGTAGGCGCGCAGGGGGCGGTCCTGGGTGTCGGCGGGCAGGTCGGTGCGGGTGTCCACACGCAGCGTGCGCACCAGGCCCAGGCCGGGCACGAACCAGTCGTCGCGCGTGGTGCTGAGCACCGACGGGCCGAGCCCGGGGCGGGAACTCAGGCGCACTTCCTGGCGCTGCACCGTGCGCACACGCAAGGCATCGGGCCAGCTGCCCGCCGGCACGCTCAGCGCCTCCACGGCCGCCGGCGTCACTTCCAGGCGCAGGCTCACGCTGTCGGGGCGGTTGTCGCCGTCGAGATCGGCGCCCTCGGGCAAGAGGCCGTCGAAGAGCAGCTCGCTGCGCCCCAGCACCACCGGCAACCGCAGCAGCGGGAAACCCGCCAGCGTGGCTTCCTGGGCGCCCACGCCGGGCGCGGGCAGGCGGAAGACGCCAGCGGCGGTCTTCTCGATCTGCGTCTCGCTGCTGCCGGCGTCGTTTTCAGTGCGCTGCAGCCACACCGTGCGGCCGGCCAGCGTCTGCGGGCCGACGGTGGTGACGATCTCCAGCCCGTCACGGCCCAGGTAGACACGGCGTTCACCGGCGGCCAGCGGGAAATAGTCGGCCGTCAGCGCTGGCGGTGGTGGCGGTGGCGTGACAGGCGCGTCGGCACCCCCACCACCGCCGCCCCCGCAAGCCGCCACCCCGGCGGCGATGGCCGCGCCCCACCACCAGGGCCTGCATGCCCAGCGCGACACAGCACCTGCTTTTTGCATGGTGTCTCTCTCCCCTGACGGGCATTCTGCCCAAGCTCGCCGCGCCTGGTTCGGCGGCAGGCCCCCGGGGCGATGCTCTAGATTCGGGGCATGAACCCAACTTCGATCTGGCTCACGGCGCTGGTCTGCGTGTTGCTGCTGTGGACGGTGGGCGCCTACAACCGCCTGGTGACCCTGCGCAACGCCATCGCGGCCAGCTGGGCCAAGGTGGGCGATGCGCTGCGCCAGCGCCAGGCCGCGGCCGAGCCGCTGCTGGCCGCCTTGCGTGAGCCGCTGGCCGCCGAGCACGGCGCGCTGGACGCCTGGCAGGCCGCGTGCGCAGAAGCCGCACGCGCCGCCGCCGTGATGGACACCAAGCCGGTGGTGCAGGCGCACGCGCAGGCCTGGTCGGCCGCCGAAGCGGCCCAGGCCGCCGCCGCCAGCCGTGTGTTCGCGTTGCTCGAACAGCACGAAGCCGTGCGCCAGCAAGCCGCCGTGGCCACCCAGGCGCTGGCCTGGCGCGACGCCATGAAACGCCTGGGTTTTGCGCGCCAGCTCTTCAACGAAACCGCGCAGCCTTACAACGAGGCCATCGCGGCTTACCCGACGCGGCTGCTGGTGGGCCTGTTCCGCTTCGGCCCCGCCGGGCGGCTGTAGCCGCGGCGCGCGGCCCTGCACGCCCCCAGCAGCGCGGCCGTCAGCGCGGCAAGCCGTCGAAGAAGTCGGCCATCACCGTGTTGGCGTCCAGGGCCTGCGTGGCCGCGGGCTTGCCGCGGCGCACCTGTTCGGCACCCGGCCAGCTGTGGCCGCCGCTGTCGGTGCTGCACAGCTGCAGTTGTGTGTCACCGGCACAGCCGGTCTGCACCTCGCAGCGTGCGCCTGCGCCTTGATGCAGCGGCCGCGGCGGCGCCGTGCATTGCAGGCGCCGCGCCCAGCGCGACACGGTCTCGGGCACCGAGACGAAGTCCATCACCTTGCTGCGGTCGCGGAAGGCATCGGGGCCGGCGCCACCTTCGTAGCGCACGTGGCTGTCGTCGCGGGCATGGATGTGCAGCACCGACACCGGCCGCGAGGGCTGGCAGGCCGCCGCGCGCGGATAGGCCTCGGTGCCGGCCACGGCGGCCACGGCGCGGAAGACATCGGCCGCCTCGCAGGCCAGGCGGTAGGCCATCATGCCGCCGTTGGACATGCCGGTGGCGTACACCCGCGCCGGGTCGATGCGCACGCGGCCCTGCACATCGGCCACCACGGCGCGCAGGAAGCCGACGTCGTCGCTGCCGCGGTCGCGCGCATCGCCGCAACAGCCCCCGGCGTTCCAGGTGGCCAGACGGCCGCGCGGCAGGCGGCTGTGGCCGTTCGGGAAGACGAGCACATAGCCGCGGCGCTCGGCCAGGCTGCGCAAGCCGTAACGCGTGTCTTCGGCCATGAATTCGGCGTGGCCGCCACCGCCGTGCAGCGCCAGCAGCAGCGGCGCGGGCCGCGTGCGGTCGAGGCTGGCAGGCACCAGCAGCAGGTAGCGGCGCTGCTGCCCGCCGTGTTCGAGGCTCAGGCTCTGCGGGGCGGCTTCGGCCCGCGCCAGCGCCGGCGCCAGCAGGCCGGCCAGCAAGCCCAGCAGCGCCAGCCAGCCCGCGGCCATTTTTACGGCTGGCCGACGATGCTGGCCGTGGCCATCAGCTCTTCGAACAAGGCCATGGAGACATGGCCCGAGACGGTGAAGGGGTCGAGCGTGGGCCGCTCGCTGTACTTCAGCAGCAGCGCCGGGTTCAGGCGGCCCATGTTCACCTGGCCCATGCTCCAGCCGGCAAAACGGCGCTCGCCGATCTCTTCATAACAAAGCAGCGTCACGTCGCTGTGGCGCGCATCGGTGGCGATGCGGTTGTAGAGCTGGTTGACCGCGGCGCGCCCGCCTTCCAGCACCTGCAGGAAGATGCCCTCGCTGAAACACAGCACACCCGTGATGCCGGTGCCCGGGTTGTTGGCCTTGCTTTTGCGCAGGATGGCGACCAGGGCGTCCTGGTCGATGGCCGGCACGGCGCGGCTGGCGTAGAGAAGGCGAACGAGCATGGGAGATCCTTGGTTGCAGCGCGGCAGGCAGCCGGGCCGTCAGTTCGATTTGCGCGGCAGCAGCGAGAGGAATTCGCGGCGCAGGTTGGCGTCTTTGAGGAAGGCGCCGCGCATCACGCTGTTGACCATGGCGCTGTCGTTGTCCTTCACGCCGCGCCAGTGCATGCAGAAATGGTCGGCCTCCATCACGATGGCCAGACCGTCGGGGCGCACACGCTCCTGCAGCTCGTTGGCGAGCATGGTGACCGCCTCTTCCTGGATCTGCGGCCGGCTCATGATCCAGTCGGCGATGCGCGCGTACTTGGAGAGGCCGATGAGGTTGCTGTGCTCGTTGGGCAGGATGCCTATCCACACCTTGCCGAAGATCGGGCACATGTGGTGGCTGCAGGCGCTGCGCACGGTGATGGGGCCGACGATCATCAGCTCGTTCAGGCGCTCGACGTTCGGGAACTCGGTGACGCTGGGCATCGGCACGTAGCGCCCGCGGAACACCTCTTCCAGGTACATCTTGGCCACGCGCTTGGCCGTCTCGTTGGTGTTGTGGTCGCTGTCGGTGTCGATCACCAGCGCCTGCAGCACCTCTTGCAGCTTGGCGGCCACCTCGGCTTTCAGCTCGACCAGCTCGCCCTCGCGCACGAAGGCCGAGATGTTGTCGTTGGCGTGGTAACGCCGCTCGGCCTGCACGAGGCGGTAGCGGATGCGTTCGCTGGCCGGCAGCGCAGCGAGTTCTTCTTCGCTGCGGAAGATGCGGGCGGCTGGGGCGGTGTTTCGAGGCATGGGCGGGGCTCGCGCGGCGGGCCGCGGCCGGATCGGGTGGAGGGGCATTGTGCGTCGTGCAGCGCGGCCGTGCCGCCATGCCGGCCCATCACCCCGCGGCGGCGCGCGGATAGACTGCCCGTGATGCCGCCGGCCACCTCCCCCCCTTCCCCCGCCGGCGGCGCGCCAGCGCCTTCGCCCCCGCTGGGCCGCCTGCTGGAGCACACCGCCGATGCGGTGCAGGCCGTGCGGGAGGGGCGGTCGCTGACCGACGTGCTGGCCCGCTGCCCGGCCGAGTTGCGCCCCGGCGTGCAGGCCCTGAGCTTCCACACGCTGCGCTGGCTGGGCAGCGCCACCGAACTGCGCGCGCTGCTGGCGCCCAAGCTGCCACCACCGGCGGTGGATGCGTTGCTCGTCACCGCGCTGGCCCTGCTGTGGCCCACCGGCGCCGGGCAAGACCCACCGCCCTACGCCGAGCACACGCTGGTGGACCAGGCCGTCAGCGCCGCGCGTGTGCGCACCCCCGCAGCCGCCAGCTTCATCAATGCCGTGCTGCGCCGCTTCTTGCGCGAGCGCGAGGCGCTGGTGCCCGCCGCGCAGCGCAGCGCCCTGGGCGCCTACAACCATCCGCTGTGGTGGGTGGAACGGGTCAAGCGCGACTGGCCCGAGCACTGGCAGACCCTGTTGGCCGGCGCCAACCGCCGCCCGCCGATGACGCTGCGTGTCAACGCCCGCCGCGGCAGCGGCGAGAGTTATGTGCATGGCTTGGCCGCCCTGGGCCGCGCGGCCACGCTGGCCGAAGACCCGCCCGGCATGCGCTTGGGCGCCGGTCAGACCGTGGTGCTGGCCCAGCCCTGCCCCGTCTACCAGCTGCCCGGTTTTGCCGAGGGCGAGGTCAGCGTTCAGGACGCCGCCGCCCAGCGCGCCGCACCGCTGCTGCTGCAGCCGGCCGAGGGTGAAGAGCGCGCCACCCAGCCCTGGCTGCGCCCCAAGGCGCGTGTGCTCGACGCCTGCGCCGCACCCGGCGGCAAGACAGCCCACCTGCTGGAGCTGGCCGATCTGGACCTGCTGGCCCTGGACAGCGACCCGCTGCGCCTGGCGCGTGTGCAGGACAACCTGAACCGCCTGAAGCTGCAGGCCGAGCTCAAGGCCGGCGACGGCCGCTTCCCCAAGGGCTGGTGGGACGGTCGGCCCTTCGACGCCATCCTGCTGGACGCGCCCTGCACGGCCAGCGGCATCGTGCGCCGGCACCCCGACGTGCGCTGGCTGCGCCGGCAGGACGACATTCAGGCCCTGGCCCGCATCCAGGCCGAGCTGCTCGATGCGCTGTGGCCGCTGCTGGCGCCTGGCGGGCGGCTGCTTTACGCCACCTGCTCCATCTTCCCGGCCGAGGGCCGGCAGCAGATCGACGCGTTTTTGCAACGCCAGCCCCCAGGCGCCGCGGTGCTGGAGCCGCAGGCGCCGGGCCATCTGTTGCCGCTGCCCGACAATGCCAGCAGCGCGGCGGCCGGCCGCCCCGCGGCCTTGCAGGACGGTTTTTTCTACGCCCTGCTGCGCAAGACCCCCGGCCCCTGAAGACATCCACCCCTGCCCCCATGCCCTCGCTGCCGGACCGCCCCGCCACCCTGCAGCAAAAGCTGCTGGGCTGGCTGCTGGCCGCTTGCCTGGTGTGGATGAGCGGCTGGGCGCAGGCCCAGGGGGTGGAGCTGGCCGGCCTGCAGGTGCAGCGCCAGGACGGCGCCCTGAGCCTGGACTTCAACGCCCGCGTCAACCTGCCACGGGCGGTGGAAGAAGCGCTGCAACGCGGCGTGCCCATCTATTTCGTCGCGCAGGCCCAGCTGCTGCGCAACCGCTGGTACTGGCGCGATGAACGCGTGGTGCGCGTCTCGCGCGCCTGGCGCGTGGCCTACCAGCCGCTCACCAGTTCGTGGCGGGTCGGCCTCATCGGCGGCTTGAACCAGACCTTCCCCACCCTGGCCGAAGCCCTGGCGCTGGCCTCGCGCAGCACCGACTGGAAACTGGCCGAGCTGAAAGACCTGGACGCCGACAAGAACTACTACCTGCAGTTCAGCTACCGGCTCGACACCTCGCAGCTGCCCGGCCCCATGCAGTTCGGCCTGGGCGGCCAGGGTGAGTGGGCCGTGGGCGTGAGCAGCACCCTCAAGGTCGAGCTGGGCAGCCCGTGAGCACCTCGGCCCGCTGGGCCTGGATCATCGCCATCGTGGCGGCCACCGGCACGGCGCTGGTGCTGGCCTTCGTCATCAGCTTCAGCAGCCAGGGCGGCGGCTTCTACGAGCGCCACTTCGTCTGGCTGTTCTGGGTCAACGTGGCCGTGGCCGCCCTGCTCACGCTGGTGATCGGCGTGGTGGCCTTGCGGCTGGCGGTGCGTGTGCGGCGTGGCAAGTTCGGCAGCCGGCTGCTCATCAAGCTGGCCGGCATCTTCGCGCTGGTGGGCCTGCTGCCCGGCCTGGTGATCTACACCGTGAGCTACCAGTTCGCCAGCCGCAGCATCGCGGCCTGGTTCGACGTCAAGGTAGCCGGCGCGCTGGACGCCGGCCTGGCCCTGGGCAAGGGCACGCTCGACACCCTGACGGCCGACCTCATCGGCAAGGCCCAGGTGGGCGCCGACCGCCTGGCCGACACCGGCCTGACCATGGCGCCGCTGGCGCTGGAACGGCTGCGTGAGCAGATCGGCGCCAGCGAAGCCTCGCTCGTGGGGCCGCTGGGCCAGGTGCTCTTCACGGCCGGCGGCAGCGCCAGCGCCGGCCCGCCCGAGCGCGCCAGCCCGAACCTGATGCGCCAGGTGCGCGACACCGGTGCTGCGGCGCAGGTGGAAGGCCTGGACGACGAGGCCCTGGCCCCGGGCAGCCCCGGCCCGCGTGTGCGCGCGCTGGCACGCGTGCCGCGCACCGGCACCGCCCTGGCGCGCAGCGAAGAGCGCTACCTGATGCTGCTGCAGCCCATGCCGCGCGCGCTGGCGGCCAACGCGCTGGCGGTGCAGGCGGCCTACAGCGAATACCAGCAGCGTTTCCTGGCGCGCGACGCGCTGCGCCGCATGTACGTGGGCACGCTGACGCTGGCACTGATCCTGGCGGTGTTTGCGGCCGTGCTGCTGGCCATCGTGCTGGGCAACCAGCTCGCCAAGCCGCTGCTGCTGCTGGCCGATGGCGTGCGCGAGGTGGCCGCCGGCGACCTGCGCGCCAAGCCCGTCTTCCCCAGCGGCGACGAACTCGGCGGCCTCACGCGCAGCTTCGCGGCCATGACCTCGCAGGTGGCCGAAGCGCGCAGCCAGGTGCAGCGCGGCGTGCAGCAGCTGGAGGGCGCGCGCACGCGGCTGCAGACCATCCTGGACACCCTGACCGCCGGCGTCATCGTCTTCGACCGCGAAGGCCGCATCGACACCGTGAACCCCGGCGCCACGCGCATCCTGCAGCGCCCGCTGGCCAGCTGGCGCGGCCGCCGCCTCAGCGAACTGCCCGACCTGAAAGACTTCTCGCAGGGCGTGGAGCAGCGTTTCGAGTTGCTGGCCACCAGCCCCGAGGCCGGCGAACGCGACCAGTGGCAAGAGAGTTTCGACCTCCAGCGCGGCGACGGCACCACGCTCACGCTGCTGGTGCGCGGCGCCACGCTGCAGGCCGACATGCGGCTGATGGTCTTCGACGACATCACCGAGGTGGTGAGCGCGCAGCGCAGCGCCGCCTGGGCCGAGGTGGCGCGCCGGCTGGCGCACGAGATCAAGAACCCGCTCACGCCCATCCAGCTGAGCGCCGAGCGCCTGCAGCACCGCCTGGGCCACAAGCTCGAAGGCGCCGACCAGGCGCTGCTGGCGCGCAGCGTGAACACCATCGTCAACCAGGTGCAGGCGATGCAGACCCTGGTCAACGAGTTCCGCGACTACGCCCGCCTGCCGGCAGCGCAGATGAAACCGCTGGACCTGGGATCGCTGGCCAGCGAGGTGATGGCGCTCTACGGCCAGGCGCTGGACAACGGCCTGCTGCGCGCGCGCCTGGAGCCCGGGTTGCCGGCCATCCGTGGCGACGCCACGCAGCTGCGCCAGGTCATCCACAACCTCGTGCAGAACGCGCTGGACGCCGTGGCCGACCGGCCCGACGGCCAGGTGGAACTGTTGATCTCGGGCGCGCGCGGCGAACAGGGCGGGCTGCGCGCGGTGCGCCTGACCGTCATCGACAACGGCCCCGGTTTTGCCGACAAGGTGCTCAAACGCGCCTTCGAGCCCTACGTCACCACCAAGACCAAAGGCACGGGCCTGGGCCTGGCGGTGGTGAAGAAGATCGCCGACGAACACGGCGCCCGGCTGCGTGCGGCCAACCTGCACGTGGGCGACGATCCCGAGGGGCCCGTCACCGGGGCCCGCGTTTCGCTATCATTTTCCAACTTCGCCGCAACGCCGGGCGGGCCTGCAGAGGCCGCCGATGCCGGCGCCGCCCCGGCCCCTGGCAGCGTGACGCACTAGAACGCATGGCAACTATCCTGGTAGTCGACGACGAGTTGGGCATCCGCGCTCTGCTGTCCGAGATCCTGACCGATGAAGGTCACACGGTCGAACTGGCCGAAAACGCCGCGCAGGCCCGCCATGTGCGCGAGATGCTGCGGCCCGATCTGGTGCTGCTCGACATCTGGATGCCCGATGTCGACGGCGTCACCCTGCTCAAGGAGTGGGGCGCCAGCGGCCAGCTGAGCATGCCCGTCATCATGATGAGCGGCCACGGCACCATCGACACCGCGGTCGAGGCCACCAAGTACGGCGCCAGCGCCTTCCTCGAAAAGCCCATCACGCTGCAGAAGCTGCTGCGTGCCGTGGAGCAAGCGCTGGTGAAACCTGCGCAGCGCCTGGCCGCTGCACTGCAGGGTGGGGGCCTGCGCACCGATCTGGGCGCTGCCGGCAGCGGCGACGGCCTGGCGGCCATGCAACTGCTGCACCCCATGGCCAGCCCGCTGTTGCCGCCGGCGCACGAGGGCCCGCGCTCTGAGCAGGTCTTCGACCTGGATCGCCCGCTGCGCGAGGCGCGTGATGCCTTCGAGAAAAGCTATTTCGAGTTCCACCTCGCGCAAGAAGGCGGCAGCATGACGCGCGTGGCCGAGAAGACCGGCCTGGAGCGCACCCACCTGTACCGCAAGCTCAAGCAGCTGGGCGTGGACCTCTCGCGCAACAAGCGCGGCACCAGCTGAGCCCAGCGCTCGCGCAGAGGCATGCCGTGAGAAGGCAAGCCGAAAACTTGGGCTATACTGCTCGGCTCTGCATGGCCTGGTAGCTCAGTTGGTAGAGCAGCGGATTGAAAATCCGCGTGTCGGTGGTTCGATTCCGCCCCAGGCCACCAGAACCCCCGCGGGATTAGCTCAGTTGGTAGAGCGATACCTTGCCAAGGTATAGGTCGAGAGTTCGAGCCTCTTATCCCGCTCCAGGCACTGTAAAAAGACCACCCTTCGAGGTGGTCTTTTTTTGTTTCAAGGCCTGCGTCAGGGCCGTGTCGTCAGCGCACGGTGCTGCCTTGCCAAGCCCCAGGCCGCCCCCAGCGCGGCGGCCATGGCAGCCGCCAGCAGCTGGGCCAGTTCGATGCCGGCATTGAAGCCGGCCAGCGCCCAAGCCCGGTGCGCGCCGTCGAGGCCCAGGCCGCCCAGGGCGCTTGCAAAACCCAGCCCGTGGATGAGCGCGCAGCCCAGCACCAGCAACAGCTGCAGCGGGTGGGCGATCCAGCGCCCGCGGCGGTGTTGCCACAGCACCAGCGCCGCCATCGCGACGATGGTGGCCACGATGGCGGGCTCGACGATCTGCGCCGGCGGCGCCCATCCCCCGAACGCACTCCAGGCCAGCGTGATGGCGTGTCCCACGGTGAAGACCGTGAAGGTCAACACCGCCTGCCGCCAGCCACGCCGCGCCAGGGCCCACTCGACCAGCACCACGCCCAGGAAGAGCAGGTGATCCAGCCCTGTAGCCACGTGGTGCAGGCCCGAGCGAAGGTGCGTGGCGAACACGCCGGCGGCGCTTGGAAAGAGCGCCTGCGTCACAGCGCCGGGGCTGAAGCGCGCCGCGTGCATCTCGCGCTGGCGGGTGAAGGTGATGTCGTGGGCCTGCTCGGCCGTGGTCTTGCCGAACAGGGCCAGCTTGAAGACGTAGCGCGTCGGCACCGTGGCGGCAGCAGGCCCGGCCGACCCGGCCAGCGCCCCCAGCGCAAAACGCCCCAGCACCACCAGTTGCGAGGCCGGTGCCGAGGGCGCGTCATCGGGCGGCGAGAGCGTCATCAGCAACACCTCCAGCGGCAGCGCCCGACCCTCGGCCTGCAGTTGCACGCCAGCGCGGATCTGCTGCTCGACGGCCGCGGCCTGCGCCTGCAGTTCGTTGCTCGCAAGCAGCCCGTCGCCATCGGCATCGGCGCCCTGCAGGGCCGAGACCGGCAAGGACACCACGAGATAGGCGCCATCGCCGTGGAAGTTGAGCGTGCCCTTCTGCGCCACCATCAGGTGGGCGCGCGCCGGCGCTCCCAGCAGGGCCAGCAGCACCAGCAACAGCGGCAGCACATACGGAGCCGCCGGGTTCATGGCAGCGCGCTTCACCGGATCGCGGCTGCGGTGCCCTTGACGCAGCGGCCGATGAACGGGAAGGTGTCGGTGATCACATAGTGGTAGGTGCCAGCCGGGAACTCGGGCGTTACCCCGGTGCGGCCGTTGCATTCGTCCAGGTCGCCGGAACCGGCCACGTACTCGTGGTCTTCGGTGAAGGTGCCCATGGCGTAGGTGGCGGTAGACGGCCGGTTGGCATCGGGCGTGGTCTTCAGGCGGTAGCTGCCGCGCAGCACCCTCAGGCCCGAAGCCGCATCCGCGGCGACGTTGTAGCCGTAACGCGCGTAGATCGGGAAGCCGTCAGGCGCCCAGCCGGTGAGCGTCATCGCCGTGCTGCCGCCGCCCAGCTTGGTGATCAGGGCCTCGGGCATGCCGTGGTAGTGGTAAGCGCCGGTGGGTTGCACGTGCGCGTTGTTCGTGTCGGTGCCGAAGTTGAAGGCGGTCTGGCCCAGCGCCTCCATGCGCCAGGTGCCGGTGCCGCCGGCCTGCGTGCAGGTGCTGCCGCCGGCGTTGCCGCAGGTGCCGGCGGTGCCCGGCTCCAGCTTCACGCCGTTGAGCGCGTAGCCGCTGGTGATGACCTCGGTGCGGGCCGCCGCCACGGCCGGCGTGAGCGTGTAGCGCGCGCTGGTGCTCACGGCGCCGATGGGATTGGGGTTGCCCGGGCCCGGGAAGGTGCCCACCCCATGGTTCGGCACGCCGTTGGACGCCAGCACGCGGGCGCTGCTGTCGCACTGCCAGCTGTAGGTGGCCGTGAGCTGCACCGATTCATCGGCGTTGAATTCGCTGCCGCTCAGCCCGCACAGCACGGCCGCCGTGCTGACGCCGGCAGGGGTGGAAGGCGGCGTGGGCGTTGTCGGGGCGGTGGGCGGGGCCGTCGCTGCGGCGGCGTCGTCACCGCCACCGCAGGCGCTGGACAGGCCGGCAGCGCACAAGGCCAGCAGCAGGCCGCCAAGGGTGGCGCCGCGCGCACGACGGCGCGTGAATGAAGGGCATTGCACGGTAGAGCTCCTCAAGACTGCGTCAGCTGCAGCGGTGGCCAGTCTGAGAGCCCAATGTGGAGCGATTGCGAGTGAGGCTCCACAGTGCCTCCACAATGCTTCGGCCCACTGCTGCCGCTGATGCGCCCGCGACTCGTCCACACCCTTGCGCTCTTGCTGGTTGCCGCCGTTGCGGTGAGCGTGCTGGCCATGGGCGGCATGAGCGCGTGGCACCTGAGCCAGGGTTTCGGCGCCTATCTCCAGGCCCGCGACATCGAGCGCCTGGACAGGTTCGTGGAACTGACGGCCGAGCGGCTCCATGCCGAAGGCGGCATCGATGCGCTGCAGGAACGCCGACTCACGGTGCCGATGCTGCTGGATGAGCTGGCGCGTGCCGAAGGCGACTCGCGCCCGCGCCGCGCAGCCAGTGACGCAGGCGGCGGAGCAGCCGAGGCCCGCGGGGGTGGCGCCGGCATGGCCGGGGGTGCCGTGCCCCGGGGCGCGGGCCCCCCCGACGCGTTCGGCGCACGGCTCGTGCTGCTGCATCCGGATGGGCGACGCCTGGCCGGGCGGCCCCAGCCGACCGAGATCACCACGCCCATCGATCGCCCCGTGCGCGTGCAGGGCGAGGTGGTGGCCATTGCCCGGCTGCGTCCGATACGCCGCGTTGCCGACGCGTACGAGGTGCGCTTCCTGCGTTCGCAGTACCTGGGCATCGGCGGCCTGGCCACCGCACTGCTGCTGCTGGCGCTCGCTTCGGCCTGGTGGCTCGCGCGCCGCTGGACCTTGCCACTGGCCGCGGTGCAGGACGCCACGGCCCGCATCGCGCGCGGCGAACTGCAGGTGCGCGTGCCGACGCAGCGGCGTGACGAGATCGGCGACGTGGTTCACAACGTCAACCTGATGGCCGAAAGCCTGCAGCGCCTGGAAGGCGCCCGGCGGCGCTGGATCGCCGACATCTCCCACGAGCTGCGCACGCCCCTGACCGGGCTGCGGGCCGAGCTCGAAGCGCTGCTGGACGGGGTGCGCCCCTTCACGCCGGCCGCGGCGCGCTCGCTGCACGAGGAAGTGCTGCGCCTGGGCGCGCTGATCGACGACCTGCATCTGCTGGCCACGGCCGATCTGCAGAGCCTGCCATGCCACTTCGTGCCCTGCGATGCGAGCGCCCTGGTCCACGACGCCGTGGCACGTTTCAGCCCGCGGTTCGCGGCACGCGGGCTGGCGCTGACCGTGGCCGAAGCGCCCGCCACGCTGCCCGCCGTGTGGGACCCGGCGCGCATCGACCAGCTGCTGGGCAACCTGCTCGAAAACAGCCTGCGCTACACCGATGCCCCGGGCCGCGTGGCGCTGTCGGTGGTTCGCCTGGGTGACGAGCAGGTGCAGTTGCAGGTGGAAGACAGCGCCCCGGGCGTGCCCGAGGCCGACCTGGAGCGGGTGTTCGAACCCCTGTACCGCGCCGACGCCGCGCGCGGCCGCCACAGCGGGGGCAGCGGACTCGGGCTGGCCATTTGCGCGGCCATCGTGCAGGCCCATGGCGGCCGCGTGGCCGCCATGGGCTCGCCCTGGGGCGGCTTGCGCCTGCGCATCCAGCTGCCCGTGCAAGCCACGCAGGCGAGCCCATGACGGGCACTGCCGTGAGGCCCGCTCCGACGGTGCTGGTGGTGGAAGACGACCCCAAGATCGCCCGGGTGCTGGTGGATTACCTGCGTGCCGACGGCCTGGAGGCCCAGCACCTCGCCGACGGCGCCCAGGCGGTGCAGGCGGTGCGGCAGCAGGCGCCTGCGGTGCTGGTGCTCGACCTGATGCTGCCGGGCCTGGACGGCGTGGCGGTGTGCCGCGCCGTGCGTGCTTTCAGCGACCTGCCGATCATCATGCTGACCGCCCGCGTGGACGAGATCGACCGCCTGCTCGGCCTGGATTCGGGCGCTGACGACTACGTCTGCAAGCCCTTCAGCCCGCGCGAGGTGGTGTCGCGCGTCAAGGCCCAGCTGCGCCGTGCGCAAGGGCGCGTGCTGACGCAGGCCGTGCCATGGCGCGTGTGCGAGCAGACGCTGCGCATCGCCTGGCGCGGCCAGTGGCTGCCGCTGACGCCGGTGGAGTTCCGCATGCTGCGCCAGCTGCTGGGGCAGCCCGGCCGCGTGTTTTCGCGCGCGCAGCTGCTGGAGTGCCTGCACGACGACCTGCGCGACGTGAGCGACCGTGCCATCGACAGCCACGTGAAGAACCTGCGCCGCAAGATCCAGGCGGTGGAGCCCGGCAGCGACTGCTTGGTCTCGGTGTATGGCGTGGGTTACCGCATCGAGGCGCGCGCCTGAGCCTGTGGAGCGGCCGCAGCTCAGCGGCGGCTGGCGGGCCTGCCCTTCACGCAGCGGCCGATGAAGGGGAAGGTGTCGGTGATGAGGTAGTGGTAGGTGCCGGCAGGGAATTCCGGTGTCACGCCCACGCGGCCATTGCATTCATCGAGATCGCCCGAGCCGGCCACGTATTCATGGTCCTGCGTGAAGGTCCCCATCGCATAACGCGCCACGGGCGGCCGGCCGGCATCGGGCGCAGGCTTCAGGCGGTAGCTCGAACGCAGGGCGACCAGCGGCGTGGCGGCATCGCCGGGCACCTGGTGGCCCAGGCGTGCGTAGATCGGGAAACCATCCGGCGCCCAGGCCACCAGCGTCATGCCGGCCCGGCCACCCTGCTCGGCGTTCAAGCGGGCGAGCAGCCGCTCTGGCACGCCGTGGTAGTGGTAAGCGCCGGTGGGTTGAACATGGCCGTTGCTGTCGTCGGTGCCGAAGTTGAAGGCCTGCTGGCCCAGGGCCTCCAGCTTCCAGGGGTGGCTGCTGCGCGCCATGCGGCAATCGCGCCCGAGGTCGTCGCAGGTGCCGGCGGTGCCGGGCTCCAGCTTCACGCCGTTGAGGGCATAGCCGGCGGTGACGACCTCGGTGGCCTGGCCGGTGAGGGCCGGCTGCAGCGTGTAGCTGGCCGCCGTGGCGACAGCGCCGATGCGGTGCGGATTGCCCGGCCCCGGAAACGCACCGACCGCGTGATTGGGCACACCGTTCGCGCTGAGCCTGCGCACCGCGCCATCGCAGTCCCAGCGGTAGCTGGCGGTGAGCTGCACCGAAACATCGCCGTTGAACTCGCTGCCGCCCGTGTTGCAGCGCACACCGTCGGTGGTGAACACGCGGCCGGCAGCCGGCGCCTGGGCCGCATCCGCGCCGGGCGGCACCGGCGGCGGCGCGGCACCGCAGGCGCTGAGCGCACCCGCCAGCAAGCACCTGCTGATGCGCAGGGCGTGGCCGCGGCCACGGCAGGGGAAAAAGTTCGCTGTGCGCATGGTCCATTCGTTCCGGGTTGAACCTGCGCAGCACTTTGCGGGCCGAATGTGGAGACAGTGAGGATGGGCGGGCAGCGGGCCCGGTTCGAGCCCTCCATCCCGCTGCAGGCCAGAACAAAAAGGCCCACCGCGCACGGTGGGCCTTTTGGGGTGGGCAGCGCGTTGCCGCTTGCGCTCAGAAGCTCGTCCAGTCGTCGTCCGAGGCGGCCGCCGGCGCTGCTTCGCGCATCACTGGCGCAGCGGGTGCGCGGTCGGCGGCTGGGGCGGCGGCCTTGGGCTTGGCGGTGGCGGCAAGGCCCGCACTGCGCACCGGCGGCTTGGGCGCCGCGGCGCGTTTCACCACGGCCTTGGCCACGGCCGCCGGCGCCGCTGCGCCAGCAGAAGAGCCCGAAGCGGGCGCCGCTGCACGCTGCTCCTTGCGCAGGGCCACGGCGTCGCCCTCGGCGATCGAGGCCTCGCCGTGCCGCAGGCGGAACAGCCGCAGCGTGTGGTTCACCGTCTGCACCTGGCCGTTGAGGCCCTGTGCAGCGGCGGCCAGCTCTTCCACCATCGCCGCGTTCTGCTGCGTGATGCCGTCCATGTGCGTCACGGCCTCGTTGACCTGGCTCACGCCCTGCTGCTGCTCTTGCGCGGCGGTGCTCACCTCGCCCAGCAGGGTGCTGACCTGGCCCACGCTTTGCAGCACTTCCTGCATGCGCTGCTGCGCCTGCAGGGTCTGGCGGTTGCCGGCGTCCACGCGCTCGGTGCTGGCGGTGATCAGCTGCTTGATCTCGCGGGCCGCCTCGGCGGTGCGCTGCGCCAGGCCCCGCACCTCGCTGGCGACCACGGCAAAACCACGGCCGGCCTCGCCGGCCCGGGCGGCTTCCACGGCCGCATTCAGCGCCAGGATGTTGGTCTGGAAGGCCACGCCTTCGATGACATGGATGATCTCGCCGATGCGCTTGGACGATTCGGAGATCGCGTCCATGGCCTGCACCACCCCGAGCACGGCCTCGTGGCTGTGGCCGGCGACGGAAGAGGCCTCTTCCGCCAGGCGCGCACCCTGGCTGGCCGAAGCGGCGCTTTGTTTGACGGTGCCGTTGATCTGCTCCATCGACGCGGCCGTTTCCTCCAGGCTGCTGGCCTGGGCTTCGGTGCGTGACGACAGATCCTGGTTGCCGGCAGCGATCTCCGCCACGGCAGTGCGCAGGTTCTCGGCTTCGCTGCGCACGTCGCCGATCACGGTGCAGAGGTTGACCGACAGCTGGGCCAGGGCGCCCTGCAGTTCACCGGGCAGGCCCGAAGCGTCGACATTCACCTCGTGCGTCAGGTCGCCAGCGGCCAGCTGGCGCGCGTCGACCAGCACCGTGCGCAGCGGGGCTTCCACCACGCGGCGCTGCAGGCCCTGCACCACCAGACCCAGCACCACAGCGGCCGGCACCCACACCAGGGCGGTGCTGGCACTCGCCACCGCCGCGCCCCCGAGCACGGCGCCCAAGGCCAGCGCCCCGTGAACGCCCACACGCTGCACGGCGCCGCTGACGGCCTGCGCCGCGCGGCCCAGCGCGTCACGGCGCACCACGGCGCCATGTTGCAGGCCCGTGCGCAGCCGACCCGAGGCCGCTTCTTCACGCATCCGGGCATACAGCTGCTCGGCCGCCGCCACCCTTTCGGCGCTGACCGCGCGGCGCACCGACAGGTAGCCCACGATCTGCCCGTCACGCTGCATGGGCGTGGCATTGGCATGCACCCAGTAGTGGTCGCCGTTCTTGCGCCGGTTTTTCACCAGCGCCGACCAGGGCCGGCCCGCTTCGATGGTGGCCCACATGTCGCGGAAAGCTTCTTCCGGCATGTCGGGGTGGCGCACCAGGTTGTGCGGCTGCCCCATCAGTTCTTCACGCGTGAACCCGCTCACCGCCACGAAGGGCGCGTTGCAGTAGACGATGCGACCTTTCAGGTCGGTGACGGACACCAGCGTCTGGTCGCTGGGAAAGCTGTATTCACGCTGGGTGACGGGCAGGTTGCTGCGCATGGGGGTCTTCCTGTTGGCACAAGGCTCCCCCTCATAACGTCACACCTGAGCCCCACTTGAGCGATAAATCACCTTCGACAAACGCTCGACACCCCGGGGCGCGACATCTTTCGCGCTATGCCGACAAAGGCGCCGTCAGCGCATCGATGCGAGCGAGCACTTCGCTGTTGAGCTTGTCCAGGACAGACAGCGCACCCAGGTTGGCCTGCAGCTGCGCCACGCTGGAAGCGCCAGTGATGACGGTGCTGACACGCGGGTTTTTCGCCACCCAGGCGATGGCCAGCTGCGCCAGCGTGCCGCCCAGCTCGGCGGCGATGGGTGCCAGCGCGGCGACAGCGGCGTTCTTCTTCGCGTCGAGCAGGCCGTCGCGCAGGAAGGCCATGTTTTCCAGCGCGCCGCGGCTGCCGTCGGGGATGCCGTTGCGGTACTTGCCGGTGAGCAGGCCGCTGGCCAGCGGGCTCCAGGTGGTGAGGCCCAGGCCGGTGGTCTCGTACAGGCGCGCGTACTCCTTTTCCACACGCTCGCGGTGGAACAGGTGGTACTGCGGCTGCTCCATCAGCGGCTTGTGCCAGCCGTGGCGGTCGGCGATCTGCCAGGCCGCGGCGATGTCGGCGGCACTCCATTCGCTGGTGCCCCAGTACAGCGCCTTGCCCTGGTTGATGATGTCGTTCATCGCGCGCACCGTCTCTTCCAGCGGCGTGTGCGGGTCGGGGCGGTGGCAGTAGACGAGGTCGATGAAATCGAGGCCGAAGCGCTGCAGGCTGCCGTCGATGGCCTGCATCAGGTACTTGCGGTTCAGCGTGTCCTTGCGGTTGACCGCATCGCCGTTGCGGTCGAGGCCCCAGAAGAACTTGGTGCTGACGATGTAGTTCAGGCGCGGCCAGGCCAGCGCCTTGAGCGCCTCACCCATGATGGTTTCGCTGCGGCCGCCGGCGTAGACCTCGGCGTTGTCGAAGAAGTTGACGCCTGCGTCGAAGGCCGCGGCCATCATCTCTTTCGCCTGGCCGGTATCCACCTGGTTGTGGTACGTGACCCACGAGCCGAGGGACAGGGCGCTGACGCGCAGGCCGGAACGGCCGAGGGGGCGGTATTGCATGGTGCGGGGGCGGCTTCCGGGGAAGCCTGGGCAGAGGGAAGAAGCCGCCTAGGCTAGCGCAGCCTCGGCACCGGCCGTGCAGGCCTCTTCGAACACCGAGCAGCCGGCAAGGTCGGCATGGGCAAAACGCAGCCGGCCGCGCGCGCTGCGCAGCGCCTGCAGGGCCGGGTGGCGCTGCAGGCCGGGCAAGGGGATGGCCATGGCGTGGCCCCAGCGCATGAGGTGGATGCGCTGCACACGTTGGTCGATGTCGGGGTGGGCCAGCCGCAGCTCGGCCAGCACGCGTGCGGCCCAGGGCGCGGGGTCGTCGGCCAGCAGCGCGGCGCGCTCGCTGCGCGGCAGCGCGTGGTAGGCCGTCAGCACGGTGGCGCCGGGCACGGGGTGCAGGCGCTGGTGCAGGGCGTCGACATAACCCAGGCCGCGGCCGCCGTAGACCACGTTGTCCCAGGACGGCGGCGCGCCGGGGCGGTCGAAGAGCTGGGCGTCGATCTGCACATTGGCCACCAGCCAGGGCGCGTAGGCCAGCTGGGCGGCGGCTTGGGCCAGGGCCGCGGGCGGGTTCTGCACCACGCGTGCGGCGATGAACAGCGGCAGCGCCAGCACGGCCTGCGGTGCCGTCCAGCGCTCCAGCCGCTGCTGGGCTTCGTCCCAGGCCAGCACCTCCACCGCGTGGCGGCCTTCGGTCACCTGCAGCACGGTGCGCCCGCCGTGCAGGCGATCACCGAACGGCGCGGCCAGGCGCTGCGTGAGCCAGGCGTTGCCCTCGGGCCAGGTGAAGACGGCCTCGCGCTCCTCCATCTCGCTGCCCGGCGCGTGGAAGCCGTGGCGGCTGGCGAAGTAGTGCAGGCCGGCCCAGGCCGACACTTCTTCAGGCACGGCGCCGTAATCGTCGCGGCAGCAGTAGCCGAGGTACCAGCGCAGGTGCGCGTCGTCGAGGCCGCGCGCGTCCAGCCACTGCGCGAAGGTCTGCGCGTCGAGCCCGGCCTGCAGCGGCCCCCAGGCGCTGCGGTGCGCGGGCTGCGCGAAGGCCGGCTCGCCGCGGGGGCCGGCGCCCTCACGCTGAACCGCCGCCACCGCAGCCGCGAAGGCCTGCAGCTGCTGCGCGGTGCGCGAGCCGGGCTCCACCGGCGGCAACAGGCCTTCGGCCCAGGCGCCTTCGAAGAACACCCGTTCTTGCGGGCTGTGGCAGAGATGGCGCTCGTCGGCCACGGTGCGGCCGAGTTCGTGTTTCAGCAAGCCGAACTCGTGCAGCAGTTCGCTCACCTCGCGCGCCTGCGGGCCCGGCAGCGGCAGGTAGTGCGCGCCCAGCGGGCAGGCCATGCCGGCCATCTGGTGACCGCGGCTGTTGCCGCCGGGCTGGTCTTCGAGTTCCAGCACGTGCACGTCGTCGATGCCGCGCTGGCGCAGGCCGCGTGCAGCGGCCAGGCCGGCCACGCCGGCACCGATCACCAGCGCGCCGGCCTGGCGCTGCACGGCCACCGGCGGCAGCGCACCGCTGCGGCGCAGGCGGTGGCCGCGGGTGTGGCTGGCGCCCACCCACTGCACGGGCACGTGCGCAGGCGCTGCCGGGCTGCAGCCCGCGCCCAGCACGGTGGCCGCGCCCAGGCCCCAACCGAGCACATCGCGGCGCCGCAGCGTCCAAGGTTTCATTTCACCCGGCCCCACTCTTCTTCGAAGGTGGCCACCAGCGCCTGGTTGCTCAGGCGGTTGGGCTCGGCCGGCACACGCGCCATGTCGGGCGGGAACTGCAGCAGCGCCGGCAGCCCGGCCACGGTGAGGAAACGCAGGCCCGCGGGCAACTTCTCGGGCGGCTGCCAGGGCCGGCGGCTCGCGATGACGAAGCCCCATTCGCCGAAGCTCGGCACGTGCACGTGCAGCGGCGTGGTCTGCAGGCCCACGGCCTCGATCGTGCTCACCACCGTCCAGTAGCTCTTGCGCGCGAACAGCGGCGAGGTGGTCTGCACCACCAGGTAGCCGCCGGCGGCCAGGGCCTGGTCGGCGCGCTGGTAGAAGCTGGTGGTGTAGAGCTTGCCGATGCTGAAGTTGGTGGGGTCGGGGAAGTCGACCACGATCACGTCGAACATCTCGCGGTTGGCTTCCAGCCAGGTGTAGGCGTCGGTGTTCACTACCTGGAGCTTGGGGCTCGCCAAGGCGTCGGCGTTCAGCTCGCGCAGCACCGGGTTGTTGGCGAACAGGCGCGTGATGTGCGGGTCGAGTTCCACCAGCGTCACCTGCTCCACGCTGGGGTGCTTGAGCACCTCGCGCACGGCCAGGCCGTCGCCGCCACCGAGCACCAGCACCTTGCGCGGCCGGCCATGCGCGGCCAGCGCGGGGTGCACCAGCACCTCGTGGTAGCGGTACTCGTCGCGGCTGTGGAACTGCAGGTTGCCGTTGAGGTACAGGCGCACGCCGGCCGGGCCGGCCGTGACCACCACACGCTGGTAGTCGCTGCTCTCGCGCACGACGATGTCGCTGCCGTAGAAGCTGTCTTCGGCCCAGGTCGTCAGCCGGTCGGCACCGGCCATGGCCGCGATGAGCACAGCCACCACGCCGAAACAGGCCGCGGCATGTGCGCCCCAGCGCCGCAGGTCGGCGCGAAAGGCGAACAGCACCCACACCGCCACCGCCGCATTGAGCAGCCCGAAGAACAGCCCCGTGCGCACCAGCCCGAGGTGGGGCACGAAGAGCAGCGGGAAGGCCACCGCCACCATCAGCGCGCCCAGGTAGTCGAAGGTGAGCACCTGCGAGACCAGGTCTGAGAGCGCCCAGCGTGGCGCGAAGTGCGCTTTCAGGATGCGCATCACCAGCGGGATCTCCAGCCCGGCCAGGATGCCGATCACGCCCACCAGCCCGTAGAGCAGCACGCGGAAGGGCAGCTCGGCGCTGGCCGGCAGGCTGCTGTGCGCGGTGAACAGCAGCGCCGGCATCAAACCGCCGATGAAGGCCACCAGCAGCTCGATGCGCAGGAACTGCGCCACCAGCTGGTGCTGGATGTACTTGCTGAGCCAAGAGCCTATGCCCATGGCGAACAGGTAGCTGCCGATGATGGTGCTGAACTGCAGCACCGAATCGCCCAGCAGGTAGCTGGCCAGCGCGCCGGCAGCGAGCTCGTAGACCAGCCCGCAGGCCGCCACCACGAACACCGAGGCCAGCAGCGCCAGTTCGGCCGGATGGATGCGGGCAGGGCCGGTGGTTGCAGGCGGTTCGACAGGCGCAGACGTGGTTGGCATGTGCCTAGCGTAACGGCCAGGCGCGGGCCCGTTCGCGCTGACGCCGCCGCGACAAGCCGCCGCCCCAGGCCGGCCCAGAATGCCGGGCATGGGAACGCTCTACCTCGTGCGCCACGGCCAGGCCAGTTTCGGCGCTGCCGATTACGACCAACTCAGCGAGCTCGGCACGCGCCAGTGCCAGGCGCTGGGGCGCTGGTTCGCCGAACGCGGCATCGCTTTCGAAGGGGTACTGCGCGGCACGCTCAAGCGCCACGCGCAATCACTGGCCGGCATCAGCCACGGGCACGCCGCAGCCGGCGGCGCCACGCTGCCCGAGGCCTTGCTGTGGCCGGGCCTGAACGAGTACGACAGCGAAGCGCTGATCCGCACCGTGCACGCCGGCCCGCTGGCCAAGCCCGACAGCCCCGAGGTCTACAAGGCCCACTTCCGCCTGCTGCGCGAGGCCCTGGCGCGCTGGATGGCCGGGCAGACACAACCGCAAGGCATGCCCAGCTGGGCCGAGTTCAGCGCCGGCGTGGCCTCGGCGCTGGAGCACGTGCAGCAAACGCACAGCGGCAACGTGCTGCTGGTCAGCAGCGGCGGGCCCATCGCCACCGCCGTGCACCAGGTGCTGGGCACGCCGCCCGAGACCACCATCGAGCTGAACCTGCGCATCCGCAACAGCGCGCTCAGCGAGTTCAGCTTCACGCCCAAGGGCCACCGGCTGCTGAGCTTCAACCACCTGCCGCACCTGGACAACACAGAGCGGCGCGGCTGGGAGACCTACGCCTGACCGTGTCTGCGGCTCAGCCCTGTACCGCGGCCGAGACGATGAGCCCGATGGCGATGCACATCGCGCCCACCACGATGGCCAGCGCCACGTTCTTTTTCTCGACGATCTCGGCCCACAAGTCGTAGGGCGTGAGCTTGTCGATGATCACGAAACACAGCCAGAACACGGCCACGCCCAGCAAGGCGAACAAGGCCGAGCCGAAGAAGGCGCCGGGCTTGAGCCATTCGATACCCATCATGGAATCTCTCCTCGCAAAGACATTTCTTGATCAAGCTTGCCGCCGCGGAACCGGCTTCGCCGGGCCGCTGGTGGACGGCCCCCGGGACCCGTAGGGGCCCTTGACAGGGCCTTGGGGGTAGCGAGCGCCAGCGAGCTCGGGGGCCTCATTTATGCCCACCGGAGCCACTGGACCAGCCGCCGTAGCTGCCGCCACTGCTGCGGTAGCTGCCGCCCGAGCCGCGATTGCGTTCGCACTGCTGGTACTCGGCGCTGGCCGCGCCGAAGGTGTTGCGCACCTGGTCGCATTCGTCGTCGCTGCACATCGCCAGCAAGATCACCACGCCCAGCACCAGCACCACCAACAGCAGCGCCTTGGGCACGCCAGCGGCCTTGAAGCTGGTGGGCGACACATCGCGCTGCAGCGCTGCGCGCTGGCCGGCGGCCAGGCCGAAGGCATCGGCCACGGTCTCGGCCTTCAGCGTCTGCCCGGCCGACCAGGTGACTTCCTGGCGCGTCTTTTCGCGTGAAAGGCGCTTGGCCACCGCGCGGCCGGTGCCTTCGTAATCGGTGACGCGCGCGCGTTCGTCGCGCTGCACGCGCCAGTAGAACTCGCCCTGCACCCAGGTGACCTTGGCGTCGTAGCTCCACTTCTCCTGGTAGCTGTCGTTCTGCCAGGTGGCCTGCTGGCCGCGCAACGCGGGCGCACCGGTGATGGGGCGCACCCAGTTCCAGCCTTCGTTGGTGTCGACGAGAAAAGCAAAGCCGGCGCCGGTGTTGTAGAGCAAGTACTCGCGCCAGAAACTGGTTTCTTCGTCGTCGCCGGGGGCGGGGATGTCGCAGCGCTCGAGGTAGCCCACCACCTGCCAGGGCAAGGGCGGGCCGTCTAGCGCCATCGTGCCGCTGCGGCCCAGAGGCAGCAAAGGCTCGGCGCCTTGGAGCCCGGCGTTGTTCTGCTGGTAGTGCTTGAGCTCGGCGCCCAGGCCCTGGCTGATGTCCACCACCGAAGCGCAGTTCGTGCACGTCAGGCTTTGCGTGCTGCTGAGCTTGACCTCCAGCGCCGTACCGCAGCTCGGGCATTCGACGGCACGGCCCTTCAGCGTCTTTTCGTTGCTGTCCTTCAGGCCCTGCATCGCCAGCTCGGCCAGCAGCACGCTGCGGCCGACGCTGAAAGCCAGTCGCGCCGGGTCGCTGCCGTCCAGCGTGGCCACCTCGCCGGCGCCGTTGCGCAAATCCACGACGGTGAACTCGCCTTCCAGCCGCGGCGGTGCGGGCAGTTCACCCTGGGCCGCGATGAGGTGCGCGTTCTGCACCGAGGCCACGTCCCAGGCGCGCCCGTCGGCCAGCACGCGCGTGCCAGCCTGCAGGCCGTCGATGCCGGGGGCGTCGGGCGGCAGCGGCTGGTCGAAGGCCAGCACGTAGGCGCCGTTGTCTTCGCTCAGCCAGGCCGATCTTTGGCCGTCCGGGCCGTTGTCGAAGAGTGCGTGCCATTCGTTCCAGGTGCCGCCCTCGTAGCCGTACTGCAGGCGGCCGACCAGCGTGAATGCGACACCCTGGCGCGAGCCGCTGGCCCCCAGCTGCAGCGGGCTGTGGTCATCGAAAAGCTCGGCGCTCACGCCGATGCGGCGCAGCGCCTCGCCATCGCGCACCAGCGTGCTGCGGCAGAAGCTGCAGACAGCGCTGGCCGAGGCCGCCGAAGCGAACTCGACCGGCGCGCCACAGTTCGGGCACGCAGCACGGTAGAGGCGGGTCATCTGCTCACGCGTCGATCAAGCTTCCCGCCGCGGAACCGGCTTCGCCGGGCCGCTGGCGGACGGCCCCCGGGACCCGTAGGGGCCTTTGACAGGGCCTTGGGGGGTAGCGAGCGCCAGCGAGCTTGGGGGCTCAATCACACCAGCTTTTTCAGCAGCTCGGCCTTCTTCGACGCGAACTCGTCTTCGGTGAGGATGCCCTTGGCCTTCAGATCGGCCAGCTTCTCCAGCGTGGCCATCACTTCGTCGGGCTTGATGCCCACGGCAGCCGCTGCGACACCCGCCGCCTGGGCGGCCGCGGCGGCGCCGCCGCCCTGCAGCCCGGCCTGCAGCTGCTGCGCCATCACCTGGCCCAGCGCCACGCCGGCGCCCAGGCCCATCGCATCACCCACCACGCCGCTGCCACCCGCGCCGGCCGCCCCTTCGGCGAACTTCGGGATGGCCTGCGCCGTCTGGTACTGCATGAACTTGCCCATGTCGTTGCCGACCATGCCCATGCCGATCTTCTGGTCGAGGATCTTCTGCAGCTCCTCGGGCAGGCTCACGTTCTGCACCGTCACGCTCACCAGCGCCAGGCCCAGCTTGGCGAACTCGGGCGCGGTGGCTTCCTGCAGCTGCTTGGCGAACTCGATCTGGTTCGAAGCCAGGTCGAGGAAGGGGATGCCGCTCTGCGCCACCGCGTCGCTGATGTGCTGCAGCATCAGCCCGCGCAACTGGCCGTCGAGCTCTTCCACCGTGTAGCGCGCACTGGTGCCACTGACCGCGGTGTGGAAGAGCTTCGCGTCGGCAATCGCGTAGGCGTAGTTGCCGAAGGCGCGCAGCCGCACGGCGCCGAAATCCTTGTCGCGGATGGTGACGGGCTGCGTCGTGCCCCAGCGGCGGTCGAGCTGCTGGCGCGTGCTGAAGAAGTAGACGTCGCTCTTGAACGGGCTCTGGAAGAGCTTGTCCCAGTTCTGCAGGTAGGTCAGCACCGGCAGCGTCTGCGTCGTCAGCTTGTGCATGCCGGGGCCGAAGACGTCGGCCACCTTGCCTTCGTTGACAAAGACGGCCATCTGGCTCTCGCGCACCGTCAGGCTACCGCCGTACTGGATCTCGTTGCCCGCCATCGGGTAGCGGAAGGCCAGCGTGCCGTCGCCGCTTTCCGTCCACTCCAGGATGTCGATGAACTGTTTCTTGATGAAATCCATCAGCGCCATGGCCAGCCCCTTCCTCGGGTGTGCACCCGAACTGGGTGCGCGGCGAATAATAAGCACCGCTGCGGTCAGGGCCACCGCGCGTGCCGGCAAACGGCCGGTTTTTCAGGGAGCACTTCAAGATGCAGGTCATGGCCCGGGGCGCTAGCGCCTCCGTGAGGGCGCTGTTCGCCACCTTTGCGCTTGGCGCTTTTTTGCTGGGCACCCCACCCGCGTGGGCGCAGGCCACGGGCAACAAGGCCGCGCCGGCGGCGCGCAAGCCCGTTGCCGGCAAGGCCCCGGCTGCCAAGCCGGCCGCCCCGGCCAGCACCGCGCCCGTGGCCGCGCCGCGCGGCGGCAAGGGCTGGCAGGTGGGCGCCATCCCCGCCTGGGTGGTGGCACCGCCCGCGCCCGACGCCAACGCGCCCAAGGCCCCGGCCGTGGGCTCGCGGCGCGAGCAGTTGGTGGACCTGCAGACCAACCACACCACGCCCAAGCCGCAAATCTTCGTGCGCATCCGCAGCGTCGCGCTGGACGCCGGCGCTTTGGGCGGCGTGTCGCAATGGCAGGTGGGCTACAACCCGGCCTTCCAGACCGTGGTCATCCACCACGCCAGCGTGCAGCGCGACGGCGTGCGCAGCGAACGCCTGGCCGAAGCGCGCATCGAGCCCATGCGGCGCGAGCAGCGCCTGGAACAGCAGGTGCTGGACGGCGGCGAGACGCTGCTGGTGGTGCTGTCCGACGTGCGTGTGGGTGACGCCGTGGAGCTGGCCTACACCGTGGAAGGCGAGAACCCCATCTTCGAAGGCCGCATCTCCGGCGGCATGCGCCTGGCCTATGACACGCCGGTGGACCTGCTGCACCACCGCTGGGTGCTGCCGGCGAACAAGACCGTGTTCACCAAGCCGCTGGCCGGCCAAGACGAGGCCGAGAAGTTCGCCGAAGGCAACACACACGTGCTGCGTGCGGTGCGCCACCAGGTGGCCGGCATCGCGCAGGAACAGGGCACGCCGCCCTGGTTCAAGATCTACCCGGCCATCGACATCAGCGAGTACGCCAGCTGGTCGGAAGTGGACGCCTGGGCGCAGCGCCTTTTCGCGCTGCCCAGCCCTACGCCGCCCACGGTGGCGGCCAAGGCCGAAGTGCTGCGGGCCACCGGCCTGAAAGACGAGGCGCTGATCTCCGAGGCCTTGCGCTTCGTGCAGGACGAAGTGCGCTACCTCAGCGTGAGCCTGGGCGAGAGCTCGCACCGGCCCAAGCCGCCGCAGCAGACCCTGGCCGAGCTGCTGGGCGATTGCAAGGACAAGGTGGTGCTGCTCAATGCGCTGCTGCGTGAACTGGGCTTCGATGCCAAGGCCGCGCTGGTCTCGGTGCAGCGCAACCGCGGCGTGCGCGACTACCTGCCCTCGCACGAACTCTTCGACCACGTCATCACGCGCGTGGAGCACCAGGGCCGCGTGTGGTTCCTCGACGCCACCGTCAACGGCCAGGGCCTGCAGATGGACAGCCGGGCGCAGTTCCCCTATGGCGCCGCACTGGTGGTGGGCGCCGCAGCGGCGGGCGCCGTCGAGCTGCAGACCGTGCCCGAGCCGCCCGCGGCCGTGAACCGCCTGCAGTTCGAGCAGCGCTGGGACCTGCGCGAGCCCGGCCGCCCGGCGCAGCTGGCTTTCACCATGCGTGCCATCGGCCTGCCGGCCGAACGCTGGCGCGCCGGCCAGGCCCAGGCCGGCGTGCAGGCGCTCAGCCAGGCCCTGGGCGGCAGCTTCGCGCGCCTGCTGCCGGGCCTGAAGGCCCTGGGCGAGCCGGCGGTGGTGGACGACCGCCAGGCCAACCGCTGGCAGTTCACGCAGCGCTTCGAGGTGGCCGAGTTCGGCCAGTACAACCGCGGCTTCCTGGAGGCCGAATTCGGGGCCATGGAACTGCTGGATGTGCTCATCGGCCCCAGTGAGACGCAGCGCCGCACGCCCTTCCTCGTCGACCAGCCGCGGCTGGTGGAGAGCCGCATCGAGATCCAGGCGCCGGTGGCTTTGACCAGCAGTGCACCCGCGCCGCTGGAGATCGTGGAACGCCAGTTCCGCTTCAGTGCGCGCATGGAGCTGCAGGGCCAGACGGCCAGCTTCGTGCGCCGCTACGAGCGCCGCGACGACCAGGTGTTGCCCGCCGAGCTGAACACCTGGCGCGAGAAGATCCTGCAGGCCCGGCAGGGCAGCTTCGGGCGCCTGCGCCTGCCGCTGCTGGAAGACAAGGCCATCGTGCCGGAGCTGGAGAAGATCGAGCGCCGGCTGCGCAGTGCGCGCGGGGTGCGCAACGACACGCTGCAAAGCCTGATCACGCGCCACGAGTTCGGCCGCGCCATCGACACCCAGGTGCTGCAGAAAACCGCGGCGGGCAGCCCGCTGGCGCAGCGGGTGCTGGTGTCGCGCGCCATCTCGCACAACCTGCTGGGCGACCACGCGCAAGCCCTGGCCGATGCCGACGCCCTGCTGGCCCGGCGCCCCGACGACGCCGAGGCGCTGGACGCGCGCGGCGTGGCGCTGGCCGGTGCAGGCAAGGCCGAAGAAGCGCTGGCGAGCTTTGCGCGCATCACGCCGGCGGCGCGGCCGGCCGGCGCGGCCAGCTGGATGGGCTCGCTGCAATTCATGCTGGGCCGCCCGGCCGAGGCCGAAAAACTGCTGCGCGAGGCCGTGGCCAACGGCAGCGGCGAGGGCCGCGAATTTGCGCTGCTGTGGCTTTACCTCGCGGCCGAAGCCCAAGGCGGGCGCGGCGCCGCGGCGGTGGACGAACACATCGAGGCCACCGACGCCCAGAAGCTGCCCGGCGCCTTGCTGCGTTTTCTGCTTGGTCGCATCGACCGCGCGGCGCTGCTCAAGCAGGCCAGCGCATCGACCGAGATGGAACGCCTGAACCTGGCCGAGGCGCACTTCTTCATCGGCCAGAAACTGCTGCTGCAAGGCCAGCGCGACGAGGCGATGCGCGCCTTCCAGCGCTGCCTGGACACCCAGGCCACGCCTTACCGCGAGCTGAGCTTTGCGCGCCTGGCGCTGCAGGGCGCGGCGCGCTGAGCCAGACTCCGCGCCCATGAACACCGCCTGGCAACTGGCCGTGGTGGGCGCCGGCCCGGTGGGCCTGGCGCTGGCCCTGCACACGGCGCGGCTGCTGCCGCATGCGCAGATCACCGTCTTCGACGCCCGCCCGCTGGACCGCGACGTGGCCGCCGACCCGCGCACGCTGGCGCTGAACCTGGGCAGCCTGCAGTTCCTGCAGCGCCTGGGCGTGGCGCCGGGCGCGCTGCTGCCGGGCGCGCAGCCCATCACCGAGGTGCACGTCTCGCAACAGCCGCCCAGCTGGGGCCA
This sequence comes from uncultured beta proteobacterium, assembly GCA_963788035.1. Taxonomy (GTDB): domain Bacteria; phylum Pseudomonadota; class Gammaproteobacteria; order Burkholderiales; family Burkholderiaceae_C; genus Rubrivivax. Next base: position 545,442 of record CAWBFC010000001.1, on the reverse strand, counting down.
GGCCGAGGTGCGCCTGCGCGCCGGCGAGCTGGGCGTGCCGCACGTCGGCGCGGTGCTGCGCTACGGCACGCTGCTGGCGCCGCTGCAGGCCGCCTGGCTGGCCGCGGCGGCGGCCGAGCCGCAACGGCTGCACACCCGCTTCGGCACATCCGTGGCGGCCTTGAAGGCCGAAGGCAGCGGCGTGGAGGTGGATGCCGGCGTGGCCGAACGTTTTGACCTCGCCGTGGTCGCCGAGGGGGGCGTGTTCGGCGATCAGGCCCGCAAGGCGATCACACACGACTACGCGCAAACCGCCTGGGTGGGCACCGCCACGCTCTCCGGCGCCACGCCGGGCCTGGCCTTCGAGCGTTTCACGCGCCAGGGCCCCGCGGCACTGCTGCCGCTGCCCCCCACTGCCGATGGCCAGGCGCGCGCCGCGCTGGTGTGGTGCGTGACGAGCGCCGAAGACCCTGTGCGTGATCTCAACGAGGCACAGCGCCTGGCGGTGCTGAACACGCTCTTCCCGCCCGAGGCCGGGCGCGTGGTGGCGCTGAGTCCGCTGAAGGCTTTTGCACTGGGGCTGAACGCCGAGCGCAGCCTCGTGGACAACCGCATCGTTCGGATAGGGAATGCCGCGCAGACCCTGCACCCGGTGGCCGGCCAGGGCCTGAACCTGGGCCTGCGCGATGTGCAGGCGCTGGTGGCCGCGCTGCGCTGGGCCGACGGCATCGACACCGCGCTGCGCCGCGTGGAATGGGCGCGTGCGCCCGACCGCTGGGCCATGATCGCCGCCACCGATTTCCTGGCGCGCAGCTTCACCTGGCAGCTGCCCGGCGCGGCCGGTGCGCGCGGGCTGGGGCTGGCGGCGCTGGGTGCGCTGCCGCCGGTGAAAACCTGGCTGGCGCGCCGGATGATGTTCGGCGTGTAGGCCCGCGCGTCTACAAGCGCCGGTGTGCCAAGGCCGGCAACTGCTGCCGCACCTGCGCGATGCGTGCGAAATCCAACTCGCCCATCACCACGCCCTCGCCTTCTGGCAGCACGCTCACCACCTGGCCCCAGGGGTCGATGAGCAGGCTGTGGCCCCAGGTGCGGCGGCCGTTGTCGTGCAGGCCGCCCTGCGCCGGGGCCAGCACGTAACACTGGTTCTCGATGGCACGGGCGCGCAGCAGCACCTCCCAGTGCGCCTGGCCCGTGGTGTGCGTGAAGGCCGCGGGCACCAGCAGCAGATCACAGGGCGGCGTCATCAAGGCGCGGTAGAGCTCCGGGAAACGCAGGTCGTAGCAGACGCTCAAGCCGATGCGCAACGCCGGCGTGTGCGCCGTGGCGGGCAGGTTCAGCGCCACGGGCTGGCCACCGGCGCAGAGCGTGCGGCCTTCGTCATAGCTCTCGCGGCCGTTGTCGAAGGCGAAGAGGTGCAGCTTGTCGTAGTGGCCGGCAGCGCGGCCGTCGGGGCCGTAGACGGCGCAGCGGTTGAGCACACGCCCGGGGACATGCTTGTGCCCGGGCACCGCGGTATTCACGGGCACCTCCGCATGCACGGGCAGCGTGCCGCCCACGAGCCACAAACCATGGCGCAGCGCGGTTTCGGCCAGAAAGTCCTGGATGGGCCCGCGCCCCGGGGCCTCGGCCAGCGCGAGCTTGTCGGTGTCGCGGCGGCCGAGCAGGCAGAAGTACTCGGGCAGCGCCACCAGCCGCGCCCCGGCATCGGCGGCCTGCGCCACCAGCCGCGCGGCGGCCTCGCGGTTGGCGGGCCACTCGGGGCGGCTGATCATTTGCACGGCGGCTGTCTTCATGCGCCTATTTTGCGACTGGGCAGTCACCATGTCCCCCCGCAGGCGTAGGCCATGCCAAGACGAAGACACTGCCGCACCCGGCCGCCGCGAGACGCAGCACGCGCACCAACAGCGGCGCCGGCCCAGGGAATTTCCGGAGGGATACCGATGCTCACCGCGACCGCGGCCGCGAACCACAGCCGCTTCGTGCAGCGCATACGCCGCCGCTACGCCACCGATCTGGCCTTGCTGCCCCCTGGCGTGCCCGGCTTCGACGACATCACCGCGCTGGTGCAGCGCCTGCGGGCCGGCGGCCGCGAATTGCCCGCGGCGCTGCGTGTGGCGCGCCATCTCGTGATGGAACGCCTGGCCGTGCTGGATGTGGAAGAAGGCGCGGCGCTCGACGTGGTCACCCGCACCATGAGCACGCTGGCCGAAGCCACGCTGGAACTGGCGCTGGTGCAGGCCGAGGCCGAGGCCGATGTGCGCCACGGCGCCCCGCTGGGCGCCGACGGCCAGCGTGTGCAGCTGTGGATCGTGGGCATGGGCAAGCTCGGCGCGCGCGAGCTCAACGTCTCTTCCGACATCGACCTCATCTACGTCTACGAAGACGACGGCCAGACCCCCGGCAACGCCGAGGGCCGCGGCGCGGTGAGCGTGCACGAGTACTTCTGCTACGTCGTCAAGCGCCTCTATGCGCTGATCGGCGAAACCACCGACGACGGCTTCGTGTTCCGCGTGGATCTGGCCTTGCGCCCCAACGGCAACTCGGGCCCGCCGGTGGTGAGCCTGGCGATGCTGGAAGAGTATTTCCAGGTGCAGGGTCGCGAATGGGAGCGTTTTGCGTGGCTCAAGAGCCGCGTGGTGGCGCCGCGTGTGGCCGTCACCAGCGGCCGCGCGCTGCAGCTGCGCAGCCTGGTCACGCCCTTCGTCTACCGCCGTTATCTCGATTACGGCGTGTTCGAAGGCCTGCGGCAGCTGCACCGCAAGATCCGCGACGAAGCCCAGCGCCGCGCCGCCGGCCGGCCCGAACGCGCCAACGACGTGAAGCTCTCGCGCGGCGGCATCCGCGAGATCGAGTTCATCGTGCAGCTGATGCTGGTGGTGCGCGGCGGGCAGTTCCCCGAGATCCGCACACGCAGCACGCTCACCGCGCTGCAGCGGCTGGTGTCTCGCGGGCTGATGAAGGCCGAGACCGCCGCGCAGCTGGCCGAGGGCTACACCTTCCTGCGGCGCGTGGAGCACCGCATCCAGTTCCTGGACGACCAGCAGACGCACCTGCTGCCCACGAGCGACGAAGACCTGGGCTGGATCGCCGCCAGCATGGGCCTGGTGTGCAAGGGCCCGGAAAGCTGCGCGCTGCTCGACAAGCTGCTGGAAGTGCGCGAACTCGTGGCCGCCGAGTTTGACGCGCTGCTGCGTGAAGGCCAGGGCGCTGCGGACGAAGGCGGCGGCAGCAAGAGCGGCCCTTGCAAAGGCCGTGGCTGCGGCACCGGGCCGCTGCCGGTGGACAGCGAGACGCTGCTCGAACGCCTGCCGCCGGCGCTGGCCGAACGGGTGCGGCCCTTTGCGCAGAGCCCGCGTGTGCAGGCGCTGCGTGACGAAAGCCGGCTGCGCCTGGGCCGGCTGATGCAGAAAACCGGCCTGGCGCTGCGCGAAGAACGCTGCACGCCGGCCGGCGCGCTGCGCTTCGTCGACTGGCTGGAACCGCTGCTGCGGCGTGAGAGTTACCTCGCGCTGCTGGTCGAGCGCCCCGAGGTGCACGGCCGGCTGCTCAAGCTGCTGGGCCTGGCGCGCTGGCCCATGCAGTATTTGATGCGCCACCCCGGCGTCATCGACGAGCTGGCCGACGAACGCCTGCTGCACCAGCGTTTCGACCGCGCCGCCTTCACGGCCGAACTCGAAGAACGCCGCAGCGCGCTGCAGCGCGCCGGCGAAGACGACGAAGAAAAGCTGCTCGACACGCTGCGCCGTGCGCACCACGCCGAGGTCTTCCGCACGCTGGTGCGCGACGTCGGCGGCGAGCTCACGGTGGAGCAGGTGGCCGACGACCTGTCGGCCCTGGCCGACACGCTGCTCGACATCACACAACGCTGGGCCTGGGCCGGCTTCAAACAACGCCACCGGCCCGAGCCCGGGCTGGCCGTCATCGCCTACGGCAAGCTGGGCGGGCTGGAGCTGGGCTACGGCGGTGACCTCGATGTCGTCTTCGTCTATGCCGACGACGACGAGGCGTCTGAGGCCGACAAGCAGAAGGCGCAGGAGATCTACACCGCCTTCGTGCGCCGCCTCATCACCTGGCTGACGCTGCGCACCGCGGCCGGCGAGCTTTTCGACATCGACACCGCGCTGCGGCCCAACGGCAACTCGGGGCTGCTCGTCACCAGCATCGCGAGTTACGAGCACTACCAGGGCGGCCGCGGCAGCAACACCGCGTGGACCTGGGAGCACCAGGCACTGACCCGCGCACGTTTTTGCGCCGGGGCGAAGAGCGTGGCGGCCCGCTTCGAGGCCACGCGCCGCGCCGTGCTGACGGCGCCGCGCGACGCCGCCGCGCTGCGCGAAGAGGTGCGCGCCATGCGCGAGAAGGTGCGTGCCGCGCGCCCGGTGCCTGCGAGCAAGTTCGACGTCAAGCACAGCCCCGGCGGCATGATGGACGTGGAGTTCGCGGTGCAGTACCTGGTGCTGGCCCACAGCGGCGAGCACCCGCCGCTGCGCGACAACGCCGGCAACATCGCGCTGCTGCAGCGTGCCGAGGCGGCGGGGCTGCTGCCGGCGGGCATCGGCAGTGCCGCGGCCGACGCCTACCGCGAACTGCGCCGCGCGCAGCACCGCGCGCGGCTGGACGAACAGCCCACGCAGTTCGAACCCGAGAGCCTGGCCGCGCCGCGCGACGCCGTGCTCGCGCTGTGGCAGGCCGTGTTTGCCTGAGTTGCTGAGCGCATCCGCTGAACCGCGGCCAGGCCGCAGCTGGGTGCTGATGGCCGCGGCGCTGTCGGCGGGCTCGGTGCTGGCCCTGGCGCTGCCCAGCCCGTTGCTCGACTGGCAGCCCGAGGCCTTCACCACCGAACCCTGGCGCGCCTTCAGCGCCGCCTTCGTGCACTGGAGCCTCTTCCACCTGCTGGCCAACCTGCTGGGCGCGGCGGTGGTGGCCGCGCTGGGCCTGGCCGCGCGCCTGCCGCGCGCCGCCACGCTGGCCTGGGCGGCGGCCTGGCCGCTGGTGCACCTGCCGCTGTTGCTGCAGCCGGCGCTGGCGCACTACGGCGGGCTCTCGGGCGTGCTGCACGCGGGCGTGGCGGTGGCCGCGCTGTGGGTGCTGGTGCGCGAACACGGGCGCCGCCGCGCGCTGGGCGCGGCCATCGCCACGGGCCTCGTCGTCAAGCTGCTGCTGGAACAACCCTGGGGCCCGCCGCTGCGGCCACCGCAAGGCTTGCTGAACGGCGGCTGGGACATCACCACCGCCCCGCTGGCCCACGCCACGGGCGCCGGCGCCGGCCTGCTGTGTGCGGCGCTGGCGCTGCTGCTTTCACGCCCAGACAGGCACCGACAATCCCGCCGATGACTTCAGAAAGAAAAACGCAGCTCGACGCGCTGGCCGTCGTGCTGCTGGTGGGCTGCAGCGCGGTGTGGGGCCTGGGCCAGGTGGCCGCCAAGGTGGGTTTGGCCGAGATGCCGCCGCTGCTGCAGGCGGGCCTGCGCTCGCTGGGCGCGGCCGTGCTGCTGCTGGCCTGGGCCGCGTGGCGGCGTGAACCGATGTGGCGGCGTGACGGCACCGGCCCGGGCGGCCTGGCCGCCGGCGCGCTGTTCGCGGCCGAGTTCGCCTGCATCTTCATCGGCCTGCAGTACACCAGCGCCAGCCGCATGGCGGTGTTCATCTACCTCGCGCCGTTTGTGGTGGCCTTGGGCATGCCCTTCATCGCACGCAGCGAGAAGCTGCACGCGGCGCAGATGGCCGGCCTGGCGCTGGCCTTCGCCGGCGTGGTGTGGGCTTTTGCCGAAGGATTTGCCGCGCCCACGCTGGGCCCGCTGCAATGGCTGGGCGACGGCCTGGGCCTGCTGGCCGCGCTGCTCTGGGGCCTGACCACGCTGACGCTGCGCGGCTCGAAACTCGCCACCGCGGCGCCAGAAAAAACGCTGCTGTGGCAGCTGGGCGTTTCGGGCCTGGCGCTCACCGCGGCCGGCCTGCTGCGCGGCGAGGCCTGGCCCGCCGTGGTGGGCGCCTTGCCCTGGGCGGCGCTGGCCTTCCAGACCGTGATCGTCAGCTTCGCCAGCTACCTGGTGTGGTTCTGGCTGCTGCGCCACTACCCGGCCACGCGCATCTCGGCCTACACGCTGCTCACGCCCCTGTTCGGGCTGCTGGCGGGCGTGCTGTTGCTGAACGAGCCGCTCACGCTGCGCCTGGGCGTGGCGCTGGTGGCGGTGTGCGTGGGCATCGCGCTGGTGAACCGGCCCGCTCGCCAGGGCTGAGCGGGCCGGTTCAGCAGGCGCCTCAGCGCGGCGCCGCCGGGCGTGGGGCCCCGGCCGGCGCTGCCGGGGCGGCAGCCGCTTCGAACTCACGCCGTTCGAACAGGAAGTCGGTGTTGCCCTGGTGCCCGGCCGAGCGTGAAGCGCCGTACTGCGGCGTCTGCGGGAACTCTTTGCTCACGGCCGAACGCACGCGGTCGAAGACGCTGCCGCCGATCTGCCAGTTGTCCACGCCTTCCAGCGCGCGCATGAAGTGCCAGGCGAAGACCGAGTGCCCGTCACGCCCTTCGTCGGCCACCGGCTCGTTGCCGCCCGAGCTCATCACCACCGCGGCCTTGCGCGAGAGCAGGTCGGCCGCGTTGCTGCTGTTGGCCACCTGCACACGTTCGTTGCCCACGAGCGAGCCCGAGTAGCAGCTGTCGCTGATCAGCATCAGCTGGCGCGAACCCACGGCCGCCACCATGCGCGCGATGTCGGCGTTGGACAGCCAACTCGCCGGGTCTTCGGCGTTGGTGTCCGAAGGCAGCCAGAAGCCGGTGTCGGTGCCGCCCACGGGCACCACCACGCCGTGGCCGGCGTAGTAGATGACCACGCTGTCGTTGGCGTCGGCCTCCAGCGCGATCTTGTTGAAGGCACGGATCATGGCCTCGCGGCTCGGGTTCTCCAGCACCGTGGCCTCGTAGCCCAGGCGGCCTTCGAGCAGCGTGCGCACCGCGCGCGCATCGGGCACCGCGCCTTCCAGCGCCGGCACGCGTTTGTCGCGGTAGGTGTTCACGCCGATCAGCAGCGCCAGCTTGCGTTCGATGTTCGGCAGCGCGGCCTGGCGCACACGCCGGCGCTCGGGCTTGCGCGGGCCGGCCACCACGGCGCGCGCGGTGATGGCCTGCTGGATCTCTTGCCGCAGCGCTTCGGTGATGACGCAGTTGCCGCTGCCCAGCTCGGCCTCGGTCTTGCACGGCCGCACATCGGCCAGCGTGGGGTCTTGCTCCAGCTTGAAGAGGCCTTGCGCGAAGACCTGCTTCTTGTACTGCTCACGCGCGGCCAGCAGGTTCTGCACCTGCGGCCGCGGCAACAGCGCGTAGTTGACGGCGCGGAAAACCGGCGCGCCGCCGCTGCCTTCACCGGCGGCGGCCGGCGTGGCGGCCAGCGCCGTGGCGGTGCCCTCGGGCGCAGCCGCGGCTGGCGTGCTGCCGCCCTCGGCCGGGTTGGCGCTGGACGGTGCCGCGCCCGCGGTGCCGCTGGTGTTGCTGCTCGTGCTGCTGCCGCTGGCACTGGCCAGCAGCGTGGTGACGTCCAGCACCCGGCCTTCGGTGGGCGTGGACATGGCCAGCGGCACCTGCACCGTCTGCAGGCCCAGCGTGGTGGCGGTGACGCTGGCGTTGGTGGCCACGGGCTGCGCCGGTGCCGGCGTGAGCGTCAGCGCCGTGGCGTTGCCCGCGGCCTGCACGAACTGGTAGTTCAGCGCCGTGAGGCCGCCGCCGGTGATCGCGTAGTTGCCGGCTTCGCTGGCCGGTGTGGCCGGCGTTGTCCAGCCCAGCGTGCCGGTGGTGGCGCTGGCCAGGGTTTCGCTGCCGATGAAGCCGCTGACCGTGCCTGTCAGCGGCGGCAGCGGGGCGCCGGCCGGCGCCGTCAGCGGGTTGGCGTTGAAGGCCAGCGTGGCCGGCGTGATGGTGGCGGTGGTGCTGCCCGTGCTGCTGGCCAGCGCGTAGTTCGCGGCGCTGGCACCGCCGGTGGTGACGCTGAAGTTCACCGCCTTGCCCACGCCCGCGTTGGCATCGGCAAAAGCCGCCAGCAGGCTGACGGTGACGCTGTCGCCGCCCAGCACGCCCGCAGCCGTGGCCGTGGCGGTGGTGGCGGTGCTGCCGTCGTAGACCTTGCCGGCAGCCAGCACCGCGGCCAGCGTCAGCGGCGCCGGCGTGATGTCGGCCACCAGGCCGGCCGGCGCGGTGAGCACGTAGTTCGCGGCATCGGCGCCGCCAAGGCTCAGGCCCGTGACGGTGACCGGCCGCGCCGCGCCCACGTTGGCATCGGCAAAGCTGCCGCTGGCGCTGCCAGCCAGCGTGAGCAGGTCGCCGCCCAGCGGCGTGACGCTGGCGGTGCCGGCCAGCGGCGCCGCGGCCGTGGTGTCGTAGACCTTGTTCTGCGCCGTGAGCCCGGCCACGGGCAGGGGGCGGGCCGTGATGCTGGCCGTCACACCGGCCACCGGCTGCAGCGTGTAGTTGCCGGCATCGGCGCCGGCCAGGCTCAGGCCCGCCACCGACACCGGCTTGTTGCTGCCGACGTTCTTGTCGGCAAAGGCCGCGCTGGCCGTGCCCGCCAGCGTGAGCACATCGCCGCCCACGGCGTTGAAGACCGGCGTGCCGCCCAGCGCGGCGGCGGTGCCGGCGTCATAAACCTTGTCCACCGCCACAAGGCCGGTGACGGTGAGCGGCCGCGGCGTGATGTCGGCCAGCAGCGAAGCCGGCGCTACCAGCGTGTAGTTGCCGGCGTCAGCGCCGGCCAGGCTCAGGCCGCTCAGCGCCACGGGCTTGGCGTTGCCGACGTTTTTGTCGGCGAACACGCCCGCGGCGGTGCCGGCCAGGCTGACGGCATCACCGCCCACCGGCGTGACGAGGGCCGTGCCAGCCAGCGTGGCCGCGGTGCTGCCGTCGTAGACCTTGTTCAGCGCGCTGAGGCCGGCCACCGCCAGTGGCGCCGCCGTGATGTTGCCCACGGCGCCGCTGGCGTTGCCGCTGAAGGCGTAGCCGAACACCGGCACGCCGCTGCCGCTGTCGACGGCGCTGTAGCCCAGGCCGCTGGCCAGCACCGTCTTGCCGCTGCCGACGTTGCGGTCGGCATAGCTGCCGCTGGCCACGGGCACCAGCGTCACCGTGTCACCGGCCAGGGCCCCGCTCAGCACGAAGTTGCCGGCCGCCAGCGTGGCCGCGGTGCTGCCGTCGTAGACCTTGTTCACCGCGCCCTGCAGCGCGGCGCCGAGCGTGGGCGCCAGGCTGTAGAGCAGGCCGTTGCCGGCGGCAGCCGGCGTGGCCGGGGCGGGCGCGTTGTACTGCTTGAAGGCGGGCACCAGGCCGCCCAACGCATCGAGCGCCGGGTCGGCCGAATAGACCAGCCAGCGCGCGCCGCCGGGCACCGAGAGCGCGCCGGCCCCCGCGCCGTTGACGAAACGCGCGGTGGTGAGCGTGATGCCGCCGCTGGTGGCCGTGAGCGCGCCGTCGAGCTGCAGCACGTCGCCGGCGCCCGTGCCTTGCGTGGTGAAGTTCAGGCTGCCGGCCGTCCACGCGCCGGGCAGCAGCGCGCCGCTGGCCTGGGTGAGCGTGACGTTGCTGAAGCCGCTGCCCACGCTGGCGCCCGCGCCGCGCGTGTAGCTGCCGTTGACGCTGAGGCTGCCGCTGCCATCGAGCAGGCCGCCATTCAGGCTCAGCGCCGACAAGGCGCTCGCGCCGTTGAGCGTGAGCGTGCCGTTGTTCACCGCCGCGCTGCCCCCGCCACTGACGGCGCCACCGATGAGCACCACGCCGCTGCCCTGCAGCGTGAGGCTGCCGCCGAGCACCGCAGTGCCGGTGACGGTGAGCGAGCCGCCGCTGACCGTCAACGCGTTGCCGGCGTTGATCTCCAGCGCCGCGATGGTGTCGGTGCCGCTGCTCTTGGCGACGCTGAAGCCGCTGCTGATCAGCGCCGTGTCGGCGCTGCCGGGCAGGCTGCCGCCCCAGTTGGCTGCGGTGCTCCAGTCGAGGTTGCCCGCGGCGTTGGTGAAGACCAGGGTGTTGGGTGTGCTGCTGAAGATCAGGCGCACGGCCTCGCCCGCAGCGAGGCGGTAGCCGGTGCTGAAGCCGCTGGGCTGGCTCACGCTGTCGAACACGCCACTGCTGCTGCCGGCCAGCAGCACCGGGATGGCATCGGCATTGGCCGGGTTGTAGGCCGGCAACTGGCTGGCCTGCAGCGTGCCGCCCAGCACCGTGCTGCCGCTGACGACGAGACGGTCGCTGGCACCGGGCGCGGTGCCGCCGAGGTCGACGGCGAGCGTGCCGCCGCTCATCACCAGGTTGCCGGTGATGGCGAGCGTGCCCGCCGTGCCCGCGGCGCCGGGGCTGAGCGTGCCCAGGTTGGCCAGCGTGCCGCTGCCCACGTCCACCGTGCCACCGCCGGCGATGGTGGCACCCACGGGGTTGGTGAAGCCGGCGGGCACGGCCAGCGTGGCCACGGTGTTGGTGACGATGCTGCCCGTGGGGCTGAAGCTGCCGGCCACCGCCAGCGTGCCCGCGCCGACATCGAGCGTGCCGCTGCTTTCCACGGTGGTGAAGCCCAGGGTCTGCGTGCCCGCCGACAGCTTGACCAGCGTGCCGCTGTTGAACAGCGTGCCCGTGCCCGCGCTCAGGCCCAGCGGCGTGGCGGCCGTGCCGTTGAAGGTGAGCGTGCCGCTGGCGTCGTTGACGAACTGGCCGCCAGCGCTGGCGTTGACGGCGATGGCATCGTCGCCAGCGATGGTGAGGTTGCCGCTGTTGATCCACGGCCGGCTCACGGCCAGCGTGCCGCCGGTGGCGGTGGCAAGGTTGACCACGCCCGTGCCCTGCGTGTTGAAGCTGCCAGTGCCTTGCAGGCTGGCATTGGTGCCGGTGGCGTTGAAGGCGCCGCTGACCACCAGGCCGCCCGTGCCGCCCACCGCCCCGCCGGTGAGCGTGAGCGCGCTGACGGTCTGCGTGGCGGTGTGGTTGAAGTTCAGCGTGCCGCCGCTGGTCTGGAAGAGCAGCGCGCCGGGCGTGAGCGCGGTGTTGATATCCAGCGTGCCGGCGCTCACCTCCAGGCGCCCGCCGCCCGCGGCCGCAGCGCCCGTGCCCAGGTTGCGCGCGCCGCCCGTGAAGGCCAGCACCGCGCCCGTGGCCACGGTGTAGCTGCCGCTGTCGATGCCGCCGCCGTTGATGGCCAGGCCGCCGCTGTTGACGTTGACCGCGCCCAGGTTGGTGAAGCTGCCGGCGGCCAGCGTGGCCAGCCCGGCGCCGTTGTAGTTCAAGGTACCGGCGTTGTTGAAGGCCGGCGCGCCGCCGAGGTTCTGCACCGCGAAGCTGGCCGTGCTGGCCAGGTTCATCACGCCGCCGCTGGCGTTGGTGATGAAGCCGCCGGCGCTGCCATCGAGCGCGATGGAGTCGTCGCCCGCCAGGCTGAGCGTGCCGTTGTTGACCCAGGGCCGCGCCACCGTGAGCGTGCCGCCGCTGGCGCCGGCCATGTCGATGCTGGTGCTGCCGTTGGTGCTGAAGCTGGCACTGCCGGCGAGCGTGACGCTGCTGCCCAGCACCTGCAGCGCACCGCCCACGGTGAGCGCGCCGCTGCCGGCCAGCGTGCCCTGGTTCAGCGTCAGGCCGGCCAGCGTCAGCGGGCTGGCGTTGTTCAGCACCAGCGTGCCGCCGTTGAGCACCGTCGTGCCGGCATAGGTGTTCTGCGCGCTGAGCACGACGGTGCCGGCGCCGCTCTTGACCAGGCCCACGGGCCCGGTGAGCAAGGCGCTGATGCTGCCGGCCTCCACGTCGTAAACACTGCCGCTGGTGAGCGTGCCGTTGACGATGCTGCCGCCCAGCAGCTGCACGCCGGCCACGGTTTCGCTGAAGCCGCCGAGGTTGAAGACCCCGCCGTTGACGACCAGGGTGCCCGCATCGGCCAGGCGGTTGGCCGCGCCCAGCACCAGCGTGCCCGCATTCACGGCGGTGATGCCGGCGTAGGTGTGCGCGCCGCTGAAGGTGGTGGTGCCGGTGCCGCCGATGTTGACGTTGCCGCTGCCGCTGATGACGCCCGACATCTGCAAGCCGCCGGTGCCGGCCAGCAGCGTGAGATCGCCCAGCAGGCCCAGGGGGCCCAGCACCAGGCCGCCGTTGCCGGCCAGCGTGCCGCCGTTGACGTTGAGCGAGTTCGACACGCTCGCGCCGCCGTTCAGGTCGAGCCGGGCGCTGCCGATGGCGATGGCGCCGCCGCCCAGGCCGGCGTTGGCCCCCTGCAAGGCCAGCGTGCCGCCGACGATGTTGGTGCCGCCCACGTTGCTGGGCGCGGTGAGCGTCAGCGTGCCGCTGCCGAGCTTTTCGAAGGGGCCGACGCCGCTGACGATGCCGTTGTAGGTGGTGCCGAGGTTGTTGGCGCCGACGCGCAGCACGTGGGTGCCCTGGCTGATGCCCCCATCGCCCTGCAGCCCGCCCAGCGTCTCGTCGGCCAGCAGCGTGAGCGTGCTGCCGGCGATGATCTCCACCGTGGAGGTGTCAGGGATGGCGTTGCCAGCGGCAGCCGTCAGGCCGCTGCCCTGGATGCGCGTGTCGCCGACGTAGGTGTTGTTGCCCGAGAAGGTGAGCGTCTGCGAGCCACCGAAAGGAATGGTCAGCGTGCCGGTGCCGCTGATCGGGCCCGAGACGTTGATGTCGCCGCCGTTGACGAAGATGGTGACGTTGCCAGCCAGCACGACGGCGCCGCTGACGGTAGAGGGCTGGCCACCCCCGCCGCCCAGCGTGGCGCCGGCCCCCAGCGTGATGGTGTTGGGCACCACCGCGCCGTTGCGCGGATTGAGGCTGCCCAGCACGGCGATGCCGCCCAACACGCTGGCGCCCGAGCCGTCGATGGCCAGGTTGGCACCGCCGCTGATGCTGGTGCCGCCGGTGTAGCTGTTGGGGGCGAACAGCGCCACGAAACCGGCCGCCGCATTGAGCCCGCCGCTGCCGTTGATCGAGCCGAAGACCTGCAACCCGCCGCTGCCGGCCAGGCCGAACTCAGCGGTGCCGCCAGTCAGGGCCACGGCGCCGTTCAGCGAGTTCACGCCACTGCTGCTGCCGACACGGCCACCGCCGGCCAAGGACACCGTGTTGGGCAAGGCAACACCGCCGGCCAGATCGAGCGTGCCACCGTTGTTCACGGTGACCGCGCTGCTGCCCAGCGTGCCGCTGGTGCCTTGGACACGCAGCGTGCCGCCGTTGACGGTGGTGTCGCCGCTGTAGCTGTTGGGGGCCGTGAAGGTGGTGACGCCACCGCCCTGCTGCCAGACGTTGCCCAGGCCGCTGATGACGTTGCCGACGGTGATGGCGTTGCCGCGGTTGAACTCCAGCGTGCTGCTGCCGCTGACGCTGACCCCGCCACCGCCCAGGTTGCCCGTGTTGCCGCCGTTGCCCACCGACAGCGTGCCGGCCGTCACCAGCGTGCCGCCGCCGTAGGTGTTGGCGCCGGTGAGGTAGACCACACCGCCACCATTGGCCCGGTTCAGGGCCACGGTGCCTGACAACACACCGGCCAGCGTGAGGCCGGTGCCGTCGCTGCCCACGCTCATCGGGCCGTCGCTCATCAGCACGTTGCCGTCGATGCGCCCCGTGCCGCTGCTGTTGAAGAGCGCACCGCTGCTGCTGGTGATGGTGTTGGGCACGACGGCGCCGTCGGTCACGTCGAGCGTGCCGAAGACGAGCAGGTTGCCGCTGCCCGCGCTGGCCCCGGTGCCGGCCAGCCGCAGCGTGCCCGAGGACACCGTGGTGCCGCCCGTGTAGGCGTTGCTGCCGCTGAGCGTGAAGATGCCCGAGCCGGTCTTGGCCAGCGAGCCCGAGCTGCCCGTGAGCACGCCCGAAAAAGTGGTGTTGCCGCCATCCTGCCCGGTGCTCAGCGAAAACGCGCCCAGGTCCACCGTGCCGGCGCCGGCCAGGTTGCCGATGGCGCTGCTGCCGCCGAGCTGCAGCAGGCCGCTGCCCAGCACCGTCACCGTGCCGCTGCTGGGCAGCAGCGCCGCGCCGGCGGCGACCAGCGTCCCGCCGATGGTGGTGCCGCCCAGGTGCGTGGCGGCCGACTGGAGCGTCAGCAGCCCCGACCCCTGGTGCGTGAGCCGGCCCGAGCCGCCGAGGCCGTCGAAGACGTCCATCGCGGTATCGGTCAGCAGCGTGCCGCCGCCGGGCCCCATCTCCAGCGTGTTGCTGATGGTCACGGGGTTGGTCACCGAGCGCAACGTGCCGTTGTCCAGCGTGACGATGCCGAAGCCCAGCACGCCGCCGTCGGTGATGGCCAGTTCGGCGCCGCCGGTGATGAGCAGATCGCCCATCGAGTTGCCCGAGCCCTGGAACCGCACGTTGCCGGCGTCGATGGTGAGCCCTGCACTGCCGCCGAAGTTGCCGCTGCCGCCGATCACCAGCGTAGCGCCGGGGCCGGCACTGAGGCTGGCATCGGCCAGCAGCAGGATGTTGCCGCCGAAGCTGCCGGTGCCGCTGCTGGCGGTCAGCCGGCCGCCGTTGAGCGTGAGGTCGGAGGCGATGCTCACGCCGTTGGAGGCGTCCAGCGTGCCGCCGGCGTTGACGACGATGTTGCTCGTACCCAGCGGCTGCGAGCCCGAGATCACCCGCAGCGTGCCGTTGTTGACGATGGTGCTGCCGCTGTAGTTGTTGAAGCCCGGCGAGTTGATGGTCAGCGTGCCGGTTCCTTCTTTCTGGAAGCCGCCACTGCCGGTGATGTCGCCGTTGAGGCTGCTGCCAGCGCCGCTGAGCGCCCAGGCGCTGACGTTGACCAGGCTGACATCGCCGAGCACGTTCAGGTTGTTCGCCGTCAGGGCCGCGGCCAGCGTGTGCACGCCCGAACCGCCGCCATTGGTGATGGCGATGTTGCCGGCCGAAGAGCTCACCGGTGCTGCCAGGGCCACCCGCCCGGTGCCGCTGGCGGGGCCACCGGCGTCGTTGGCCGACAGCGTGAGCGAGCCCACCATCGAGATGGCGGCGTTGATGTCGATGTTGTTGCCGGCCTGCAGCGTGAGGCTGTTGGGCGACGAGACGCTCAGCGCCTCGTTCAGCGTGATGTTGTTCGTGGCCTGCAACGTGACGCTGCCGGCGCCGATCTGGCCCTGCAGTGCCGCGGCGGTGATGGTGCTGGTGACGCCGGGGTTGTCGATGAAGGCGATGCTGGTGCTGTTGAGGTCGTCACCCGTCGTGCCGTCGCCGTTGAGGTTGGGCGTGGCGGCCTGGATGACGATGTTCAGCGGGTCGAGCAGCAGCGTGCCGTGGCGGCCCGCGGCGGCACGCAGGTCGGCCGTGCCGCGGTAATCGAGCCAGCCTTTGGCCGACACCTCCGCCAGGCCGCCGTGGCCGCCGGCCGCGCCGCCGCGTGCGCTCACGTGCCCGCCAAAACGGGTGGCGCTGTCCGACCACACCACCACCAGGCCGCCGTCGCCCTGCACGGTGGCGTCGGCACGCAGCGTGGCGCCGCGTTGTGCCGTCACCATGTCGGCGTGGCGCACCAGCGGGTTCTTGCCCTGGAAATCGCCGCCCACGCGCAGCAGGCCGCCGCCGGTGGCGCCGCTGGCGTCCAGCAGCGCGGTGCGGCCCAGCAGGATGCGCTGGCCCTGCAGCAGCAGGTCACCGCCGCGGCCTTGCGCACTGCTCGCATCCACATGGCCGGCAACGGTGGCCTGGCCTTCGGTGCCGGCATCCAGGCGCAGCGTGCCGCCGGCAGCGCGTGTGGTGCTGCCTTCGGCCATGTTCAGCTGCTGCGCAGCCTGCAGCGTGACACGGCCCTGCGCATCGGTGCCCAGGGTGTCGGCCTGCACCAGGCCCTGCTGGTTGACGATGCCAGCGTAGATATCGACCTTGCCGCCATCGGCCACCAGGCGGCCGAGGTTGAGCACCTCGCTGCCCCCTTCACCGGCCGTTGAGGCGGGCAGGTCGATCTTCACCGCCAGGTGCGGCAGGCCGGTGTCGACGAGTTCCACGCTGCGCCCGGCCGCCAGGGCCACGCTGCCGCCCGGCGCCACCACGCTGCCGGTGTTCTCCACGCGCGAACCGAGCAGCACGATCTGGCCGCCGAAGGTGGTCTGCAGCGCACCCTCGTTGCGCAGCAGGCCGGCATCGCCCGCAGCGGCGCTGAAGCGATAGCGGCCGGCGAGAAAGTCGCTGTCGGGCAGGCGCAGCGTGCTGGCCACGAGGCCGGCCACATCCACGCGTGCGCCCTGGCCGAAGAGCACGCCGTTGGGGTTGAGCAACCACACCTGCCCGTTGCTGGTGAGGCTGCCCAGCAGCGCCGAGGGGTCGCGCCCGACCACGCGGTTGAGCACCTTGCTCGCGGCGTTGGCCTGCTGGAAATGAACGCCGGCCGCAGCGCCGATGGAAAAACTCTGCCAATTGAGGATGGCGCCGGGGCTGTTTTTCACCGTCATCAGCGCGCCCTGCGTGGCCACGCTGGCCTGGCCCTGCACGACTTGCAGGCCGCCCGGCAAGGTGGTGCTGGCCTGCGGCCACAGCGGCGTCGCCATCAGGCCGGCCGTGAGAGCGGCGCGGGCCGCGGCGGCCAGGGGCTTGAGGGCCGGGAAAGAGGATGCGCGCATGTCGGTGTCTCCGGGTGCGGCGCCAGGCGCCGCGGCAACTCAGAAGAAGGTGCTCAGCGAGAAGTGCGCGCGAACGTCGCCCTGGCGCGTGGTGACGCCGTCGTTCATCGCGCGCGCCAGGTCCAGCCGCATCTGCCAGGCCTTCCAGCCCAGCCGCAGGCCCGCGCCCAGGCTGCCGAGGCGGCAGCTGCTGCGTTCACCCAGGCAGGGGTCGCCGTTGTGGTTGCTGACGGTGGCGGCGTCGGCAAACAGCAGCGCCCGCAGTTCCAGCTCGGGCTGGCCCAGCAGCGCACCCAGCGGGGCGCTGAGGGCTTCCACGCTCAGCTGCGCGCCGCTGTCGCCGCCGAGCTCACGCTCTTCGAAGCCGCGCACGCTCTGCGCACCACCGGCGCCAAAAGCTTCACCCGGCACCAGCGCACGGGCGCTGTACTGACCCTGCAGCCGCGCGGCCACGCTGCCCCACTCACCCACCGGCACGGCGAGCTGGGCCGACAGGCGCCAGAGCGTGTAGCGGCGGGTGCTGCCCGGGCGCACGGCCTCGAAATCGGCGGCGTCGCCGTGGCGTCCGCCCAGGGCCAGGTTGTGGTGCAGGCCGATGCTGAGACCCGCACGCACCTCGCTGGCGGCCTGTGCGGTGTAGCTCAGGCTCAAGGGCTGCACGGCCACACTGGCGCCCGCAGAACCGCACGCGCCCTGCGGCAGGCCCTCGATGCTGCAGTTGTTGCGGTACTCGCGCCATTCGAGGCCGGCGATGAGGCGCTGGTCGATGTTGTTCCAGCGCGGCAGGTAGGCGTTGAGCCGGGTGCCAACGATGCTGCCCTGGCCCGAAAAGCTCAGGTCGCCCGCCGGCGTGGCGAGCTTGCCGGCATCCACATCGGAATAGGCGCCATAGGCGTCGATGGCGAGCAGTGGCCCGTACAGCGGCGCGCGGTAACTCAGCGTGGCCACCGCCACCGACGACGCGTTTTCCGGTGCGGTCTGCAGCTCCACCCCGACGACGTGATCGCGGTCGAAGACATTGGCATGTTGCCAACCCAGCGCGGCACGCCAACGGCCGTCGCGTTCACCCCCGGTGTTGTCGACGCGGGCCGAAAAACGCTGCACCGGCTGCTCGGCCACCGTCAGCTGCGCGGCGATAGTGGCCGGCTCGGTGCCAGGCTGCAGCAGCACCTGCACGGTCTTGGCCGGGTTCTCGTTGGCGAGCTGGATCTCGGCGTCGATGCGCCGCACGTCGGGCGTGCGGCCCGTCACCAGCGTGGGCAGGCTGGCGCGGATGTTGGCGCTGCTGAAGAGCTGGTTCTGCCGGATCTCCACCCGCGTGAGCTTGCCCTCGACGACGCGCAGGCGCACCGTGGCGCCGGCCGCGCCGGCACCGTCCAAGGGCTGCTCGGGCAGGAAGGCCACCACCCCGCCGTAACCCGCCTGGCGGTACATGTCCTGCACGGCTGCGGCGGCATCACGCAGGCCTTGCAGCGTGACGCGGCCCGTGAAGGCGGCCAGCCGATGCTGCAGGGCCTCGGACTTGAGCAAGGTGTTGCCCAGCACCTCATAACCCCCGACTTGCACGGAGGGCACCGGGGCCGAGGCGGCCGGCGCGGGCGCAGCGGCCGCAGGCACGGCGCTGCCTTGGGCCAGGGCGCCGGCCGAGCACACCCCGGCCAGCAAGGCCTGCGCCAGACGGCGCACAAACGCCGCGCCCGTGCGGCGGGCCGCCGGCACGGGATCTTGTTGGTTCTGCAAACCTGATCTCCCCCTCGGACCAACGACCGGCGCACTTTGCTTGTCGCTTGTGGTGGCGCCCCCTTGCCACGCAGCCAGTTCCGCGGTGCGGAACGGCACGGTGACAGCGAACGATTCTGGGGGTTTCAGCGGGGCTTGCCCATCCCGCACACCACCGAGGGCGGCCTCGGCGCGTCAGCCGGCCTGGGGGCGCACCGCGCCTGCGGCCTGGGCGGCCAGCGCGGCGGTCACTTCCTTGCGGTAGCGGTTGAGCTCCTGCACGCTGGCGAAGCTGCGCTCCATCAGCAGGCTCATGTTGTGCAGGATGCGCTCGACAACCTTGCTTTCCCAGACCGCGTCGAACTGGATCTGGCGGTCGAGCCAGGCCTCCAGCCATTGCGGGTCGGGCATGCGGCTCTGGATGGTGTCGCGCGGGAAGAGCTTCACGTTGACGTGGAGGTTGGTCGGGTGCAAGGCTTGCGCGGTGCGGCGTGCACTGGCCATCAGCACGCCGATCTTGGCGAAGGCCGCGCGGGCTTCATCGCCGAACTTGTGCAGCGCACGCTTCATGTAGCGCAGGTAGGCGCCGCCATGGCGGGCTTCGTCGCGCGCCAGCGTTTCGTAGATGGCCTTGATGACGGGTTCGCTGTGCCACTCGGCGGCGCGGCGGTACCAGTGGTTGAGGCGGATCTCGCCGCAGAAATGCATCATCAGGGTTTCGAGCGCCGGCGCGGGGTCGAACTCGAAACGCACGGCGTGCAGCTCTTCCTCGGTGGGCACGAGGTCGGGGCGGAAGCGGCGCAGGTATTCCATCAGCACGAGGCTGTGTTTCTGCTCTTCGAAGAACCACACGCTCATGAAGGCGCTGAAGTCGCTGTCGTCGCGGTTGTCGCGCAGGAACATCTCGGTGGCCGGCAGCGCCGCCCACTCGGTGATGGCGTTCATCTTGATCGTCTGCGCCTGCTCTTCAGTGAGGCGGGCGGCATCGAAACGACCCCAGGGGATGTCGCTCTCCATGTTCCAGCGCACGGCTTCGAGTTGCCGGAAAAGCTCGGGGTACAACATCATGGGCTTGGCAGGTTCCATGCACGCATTCTAGGGAGCAGCCCTGCCGCCCGCCACCCCGCGCGGGCTAGGCCTGCCCTGCGGCGGGGCGCTCGCTGCGCCAGGCACGCAGCTGCAACGCGAGTTCGTCGAAACCGGCCAGCGCCAGCACGCCGGGCACGCTGCGCCGGTGCAGCACCGGCGCAGCGCCGCCGGCCCACACCCGCACCCCCGGCAGCAGCTTGCCGGCCAGCTCGGCCAGGCCCTCCACCACCTGGTTGGGGTTGAGGCAGCCCGTGAAGCTCAAGGCCACGATGTCGCAGCGGTAGGCGGCGGCCGCGCGCACGATGTCCCAAACGGGCGTCTGCACCCCCAGCGAGACACAAGGGCAGCCCTCCAGCGCAAACACAGCTTCGGCCATCAGCAGGCCCAGGCCGTGCGGCTCATGCGGGAAGGTGGTGAGCAGCACGCGCGGCCGCCCTTCATGCGCGCCGGGCGGAATGCCGGTGATGGCCTGGCGCAGCACCGTCTGCACCAGCTCGGTGTAGGCGTGCTCTTCGAACACTTCCATCTGGCCGCGTATCCACGCATCACCCACGGCGGCATTCAGCGGTGCCACCACTTCGGTGACAAAACGGGCAACGCCGCGGCGCGCCAGCAAGCGAGTGAGCACGGCCCGCAACTGCGGCACGTCGTGGCTGCGGATGAGCGCCAGGTGCTCGCGCAAATCGCTGGCCTCGGCCAGGGCTTCCGCACTGCGCAAGGGCTGGTCGACCGTCTGATCGGCCAGCAGTTGCAGGGCCGACACCGCCATCGGCACGATGCGGCCGGGCCGGTGGCCGGCGTCGAGCAGCCGCTTGACGATGCGCAGCTTCTCCACCTGTTCCAGCGTGTAGGCGCGTTCGCCCACGGCATCGCGCCCCGGCGTGGGAAAACCGTAGCGACGCTCCCAGACACGCAGGGTGTCCTTCGACAAGCCGGTGTCGCGTTCAACGGCGGCGATCGACAGGGTGATCACGGGCGGGCGGGGGCTGTCGTTCATGGCAGGGCGGCGCAGCGATTACCAGATGGTCAAAACGCGACTGCTTAGTCTACACTCGCACTGCCGGGGCCGATGGCGATGCGCCAGACCGGCACCTTGCGCCGGAGACCCGTCCATGCCCGTTGTCGCCCCACCCTCGCCGCGCCGCTTGCTGCCGGCCGTGCCACACGCTTCTTTACGCAGCCGCTGCGGGACGGCTGGAACTTTCTCATCCACCGAGCTTCTCATGCTGCAGTTCGGTGCTGCACCCGTGTCACGGCCGCGCCGAACAACGATTTTTCTGTTGTGCGGACCGTCGGCCTCGCCGACCAAAACCCCGGGGCGTCTCTCCTCCTCCTCCCTCCCTCCCTCGTTGGCCCCGGGGCGCCGCACAACAGCCTTTACAGCCCGGGGCACCGCAACACGCGGTGCCCCGCCGCCACCGGCGGTGGCGGCATGAAACGGGTGGCCGTCATCGGCTCGGGCATCACCGGGCTGGCCAGTGCGAATGCGCTCGCCCAGGACGCGCGGGTCACGCTTTTCGAGGCGGGCCACCACTTCGGCGGCCACACCCACACGGTGGACATCACGCTGCCCACGCCGCAAGGCCTGGTCACGCATGGGGTGGACACCGGCTTTCTCGTCTTCAATCACCGCACCTACCCCCATCTGGTGAAGCTCTTCGCCGAACACCGGGTCGAGACCGCGCCCTCGGAAATGTCGTTCTCGGTGCAGGTGCGCCAGACCGGGCTGGAGTGGAGCGGCAACAACCTGAACACGGTGTTCGCACAGCGCAGCAACCTGCTCAAGCCGCGTTTCCTCGGCATGTTGCGCGACATCCTGCGCTTCAACAAGCTGAGCACCGCCATCGCGGCACGCAACGCCGACAGCGAGCTTGCCCAGCCCATTGCCGATTTCCTCGACGAGCACGGCTTCAACGCCGCCTTCCGCGAGTGGTATTTCCTGCCGATGATCGCCTGCATCTGGAGCTGTCCCACCGACCAGATGCTGCGTTTCCCCATCGGCACGATGATCCGCTTCTGCCACAACCACGGGCTCATCCAGGTGAGCAACCGGCCGCAGTGGCACACGGTGCGCGGTGGCGCCAAACATTACGTGGCCAAGCTGCTGCAGGCGGTGCCCGATGCCCGGCTGAACACGCCCGTTCGCAGCGTGCGCAGGCTGGCCGGCGGCGGCGTGGCCGTGGCCAGCGACAGCGGCACCGAGGTCTTCGACACGGTGGTGATGGCCTGCCACAGCGACCAGAGCCTGGCGCTGCTGGCCGATGCCACGGCAGCAGAACGCGAAGTGCTGGGCGCGGTGCGATACCACGCCAACCATGCCGTGCTGCACACCGACACGGCCGTGCTGCCGCGCCGTCAACGCGCCTGGGCCGCCTGGAACTACGTGCGCGCAGCCCACACCGGCCGCGAGCAAGCCGCCGTGTGCCTGCATTACCTGATCAACCGGCTGCAACCGCTGCCCTGGGCCCAGCCGGTGGTGGTGTCGCTCAACCCCGACCCGGCCCAGCCGCCGGCGCCGGCGCAAGTGCTGGGCCGCTACGACTACAGCCACCCCGTGTTCGACCAGGCCGCGGTGGCCGCGCAGCAGCGCCTGCCGGCGGTGCAGGGCACGGGCGGCGTGTGGTTCGGTGGCGCCTGGACACGCTACGGCTTCCACGAGGACGGGCTGATGTCGGCGCTGGACATCGTCGAGCGCGTGCGCCGGGCCTGGGCGGCGCCGGGCGCCAGCGCCCGCGAGCCGGCCGAGGCCCTCAGCGCATGAACACACCGGCCCACGCCCTGCTGGCCACCGGCACGGTGCGCCACCGCCGCCTGCGCCCGGCGGCCCATGCTTTTGCCTACCCCACTTATTTTTTGATGCTGCCGATGTGCAGCCTGCACCTGCAGCCCTGTGCTGCGCTGCGCCGCAACCGCTTCGGCCTGCTGAGCTTCCACGACGCCGACCACGGCGACGGCCGAGGCGATGCGCTGGCCTGGCTGCACGAGACGCTCGCGCGCGAGGGTGTGCATGACGCCGACGGCGAGATCTGGCTGCAGACCTACCCGCGCGTGCTGGGCTTCGTCTTCAAGCCGGTCAGTTTCTGGCATTGCCACCGCGCAGACGGCTCGCTGGCGGCGGTGCTGGCCGAGGTCAACAACACCTTCGGTGAGCGCCATTGCTACCTGCTGGCCGGCCCCGGGCTCGCTTACGGCCGTGAACTGCGGGCGCGCAAGGTCTTCCACGTTTCGCCCTTCTGCCACGTGACGGGGCAGTACCGCTTCCGCTTCATGCGCACGGCCGAGCGCTGCGTGGCCTGTGTCGACCACGACGACGCACAGGGCGCACTGCTGCTCACCAGCGTCTCGGGCCGTTTTGCACCGCTGGACACCGCGGCCGTGCGCGCGGCCTTCTTCGGCATGCCGCTGATGACGCTGGGCGTGCTGGCACGCATCCACTGGCAGGCGCTGAAGCTCTGGCTCAAGCGTGTGCCCTTCGTCAGCAAACCAGCCCCGCCCGACGGTTTTGTCTCGCGCTGAACAGCGCCTGGCATCCACCCCACGCGCCGCTGCGTACCACCCTCACCTTCGTTCCTGCAGAGACCGCCGGCCATGCGCTCACCCTCCGCCTCCACCACCGCCCAGGCCCGCGCCTTGCCCGACTCGGCGCCCACCGCCGCACGGGCTGTTTTTGCGCTGATGAAACAGCTGCGCCACGGCTCGCTGGACGTGCAGCTGCCCGATGGCTCGCAGGCGCACTTCGGTTCGGCCACGCAGCCCGAGCCGCGCGCCGCGCTGCGCCTGCACGACTGGCAGGTGTGCGCCGCCGCACTGAAAAGCGGCGACATCGGCTTCGCCGAGAGCTACATCGACGGCCACTGGACGACGCCCGACCTGGCCGCGCTGCTGAAGCTGTTCATCGCCAACCGCGAGGCCATGGAGTCGGTGGTCTACGGCACCTGGTGGGGCCGGCTGGCTTACCGCATCAAGCACCTGATGAACCGCAACTCACGCCGCGGTTCGGCCAAGAACATCCACGCGCACTACGACATCGGCAACCCGTTCTACCGCCTGTGGCTGGACGAGACGATGAACTACAGCAGCGCGCTCTTCGAAGGCGACTTCACCAAGCCCATGGCCGAGGCGCAGCTGGCCAAGGTGCGCCGCGCGCTGCGCGAGTGCGAGGTGCAGCCGGGGCAGCGCGTGCTGGAAATCGGCTGCGGCTGGGGCGCGCTGGCCGAGTGCGGCGCGGGCGAGTTCGGCGCGCACGTCACGGGCGTGACGCTGTCCACTGAGCAGCTGGCCTTCGCGCAGGAGCGCATGGCCCGCCACGGCCTGGCCCAGAAAACCGACCTGCGCCTGCAGGACTACCGCGACATTGCCGACGGCCCCTTCGATGCCATCTGCAGCATCGAGATGTTCGAGGCCGTGGGCCGAGAGTACTGGGGCAGTTATTTCGACGCGCTGCGCCAGCAGCTCAAACCCGGTGGGCGCGCCTGCATCCAGACCATCACCATCCGCGACGACCTTTTCGACCGCTACGTGCGCGGCACCGATTTCATCCAGCAGTACATCTTCCCGGGCGGCCTGCTGCCCAGCCCGCAGGCCTTTCGGGCAGAAGCCGCCAAGGCCGGGCTGGAGGTGGTGAACGAGTGCGCTTTCGGCACCGACTACGCCGAAACGCTGCGCCGCTGGCGCGCGCAGTTCCTGCACCACGACCCGCAGGTGCGCCAGCTC
The DNA here is from genome assembly GCA_963788035.1 of uncultured beta proteobacterium. GTDB lineage: Bacteria > Pseudomonadota > Gammaproteobacteria > Burkholderiales > Burkholderiaceae_C > Rubrivivax. The sequence continues at coordinate 521,397 of CAWBFC010000001.1, read as the reverse complement.
GGTTTCGACCAGCGTTTCATGCACATCTGGGAGTTCTACCTGGCCTATTGCGAAGCGGCTTTCGACACCGGCAATACCAACGTCATGCAGTTCACGCTGCGCCGCAAGCCATGAGCAGCAGCCCGCCACCCCGCCGCCGCCTGCTGCAGGCCGCTGCAGCGCTGTGGCTGGCCCCGCTGGCCGCCGTGGCCCCGGCCTGGGCGCAATCGCCGGCGCCGGTCGGCGGCCCCAGCGAAGTGGCGGCCGAGATCACCGGCGCCCGGCTGCTGGGCAGCGGCACGCTGCGTTACCTGGGCCTGCGCATCTATGACGCGCGGCTGTGGGCCGGTGCCGCCGCGCCGGCCGCCGACTGGCCCGCCGTGCCTTTCGCGCTGGAGCTGCAATACCTGCGCAACCTCAAGGGCGGGGCCATTGCCGAACGCTCGCTGAAGGAGATGCGCCGCCAGGGCGAGATCGACAGCGTTTCGGCCGAACGCTGGCTGGGCAACATGGAACAGCTCTTCCCCGACGTGAAGCCCGGTGACCGCATCACCGGCGTGAACCTGCCCGGCGTGGGCGCGCGTTTTTTCCTCAACGGCCAGCTGCGCGGCGAGCTGCGCGAAACCGAATTTGCGCGCTACTTCTTCGGCATCTGGCTGTCGCCGCGCACGTCCGAGCCGGCGATGCGCGAGCAACTGCTGGGCTTGAAGACGGCGAGAAACACCCCGTGACCACCGCCTTGGCAGCAGCCGGGTGGCGCGGTGGCTGGGCCCAGGGCCTGGCCTATGGCGGCCTGGGGCTGCCGCTGGCCTTCGTGGCGCTGCCGCTGTATGTGGTGCTGCCCAACCACTACGCGGCCGAATTCGGCATCCCGCTGGCCACCTTGGGGGCGCTGCTGCTGGGCGCGCGCCTGCTCGATGCCGTGGCGGACCCGTGGATAGGTCGCCTCGTCGATGGGTGGTTCTCACGCTCGGCGCGCACCGTGCTGCTGGCCGCGGTGCTGGCGGCGCTGCTTTGCGCCCTGGGCTTCCGCGGGCTCTTCTTCCCGGCGGTAGACACCACGCCCGGCACCGCGGGCCAGCCGGCGCTGCTGCTGTGGTGCGCGGCGCTGCTGGCGCTCACCTACCTCAGCTACAGCGTGCTGAGCGTGCTGCACCAGGCCTGGGGCGCGCGCCTGGGCGGTGATGAAGGCCAGCGTGCGCGCATCGTCTCGTGGCGCGAGGGCCTGGCGCTGCTGGGTGTGCTGGTGGCCAGCGTGCTGCCCTCGGTGGCCGGGCTGTCCGTCACCACCGTCGTCTTCGCGCTCACGCTCGCGCTAGGCGTAGCGCTGCTGGCGCGCGCGCCACGGCCACAGGTCACCGCCGCCAGCGCGCCGGCCTTGTGGGCGCCGCTGCGCACGCCGGCCTTCCGGCGGCTGCTGGCCGTCTACCTCGTCAACGGCGTGGCCAGTGCGGTGCCGGCCACGCTGGTGCTGTTTTTCATCCGCGACCGCCTGCAGGCCCCGGCCTACGAGCCGCTGTTCCTGGCCAGCTACTTCGCGGCCGGCGCCTTGAGCATGCCGCTGTGGCTGCGCGGCGTGGCGCGTTTTGGCCTGGCGCGCACCTGGCTGGCTGGCATGGTGCTGGCCATCGCCACCTTCGCCTGGGCCGCGCTGCTGGGCGCGGGCGACGTGGCGGCCTACACCGCGGTGTGCATCGCCAGCGGCGTGGCGCTGGGCGCCGACCTCACGCTGCCCGGCGCGCTGCTGGCCGGGGTCATCCAGCGCGCCGGCCACGGCCAGCAGCTGGAAGGTGCCTACTTCGGCTGGTGGAACTTCGCCACCAAGCTCAACCTGGCCCTGGCCGCCGGCGTGGCGCTGCCGCTGCTGGGCGCCTTCGGCTACACCCCTGGGGGCCGCGACGCCGATGCGCTGCAGGCCCTGACCCTGGCCTACTGTTTGCTGCCCTGCCTGCTGAAGCTGGCCGCGGCAGGCCTGCTGTGGGCGCTTTGGCTGCGCAAGGAAGAACACCGATGAAACAACGCCTGATCACCCTGGCCGCGGCCTTTGCAGCCACCACTGCGCTGCTGGCGGGCTGCGCTTCGGCGCCCACGCCGGCCGACTACGCCGCCGAAAAGCCGGTGCTCGATCTCAAGACCTACTTCAACGGCCCCATGGTGGCGCACGGCATCTTCACCGACCGCTCGGGCAAGGTGGTGCGCCGCTTCACCGTGCAGATGACCGGCAGCTGGAACGGCAACCAGGGTGTGCTCGACGAACGTTTCACCTACAGCGACGGCAAGACCGAGCGCCGCGTCTGGAAGCTCACCGACGAAGGCAATGGGCGCTGGAGCGGCCGCGCCGACGACGTGGTGGGCGTGGCCGAAGGCCGCAGCGCCGGCAACGCGCTGAATTGGCGCTACACGCTCAGCCTGCCGGTGGACGGCAAGGTCTACGAGGTGCAGTTCGACGACTGGATGTACCTGATGGACGACAAGGTGATGCTGAACAAGGCCGTGATGAGCAAGTTCGGCATCTACCTCGGCGAAGTGACCCTGTCCTTCTACAAACCCTGAAAAGAACAACATGTCCTTGAACCCCCGCATCGAGCGCTGGGCCGGCAAGACCGTCTGGCTGGTGGGTGCCTCCACCGGCATCGGCCGCGCCACCGCAACGGCGCTGCACGCCGCCGGTGCGCGCGTGGTGGTGTCGGCACGCGGTCGTGAGGCGCTGGATCGCTTCGTCAGCGAGCACCCGGGCAGCGACGCCATCGCACTCGACGCCACCGACCGCGAAGCGATGCGCGACGCCGCGCAGCACATCACGCGGGTACACGGCCGCATCGACCTGGCGATGTACTGCGCCGGCACCTACAAGCCCATGCGCGCGCCGGCCTTCGAGCTCGACGTGGCGCTGCAGCACGTGCAGGTGAACTACGTCGGCGCGCTGTACATGCTGGACGCGGTGCTGCCCGTGCTGCAGGCCCAGGCCAAGGCCGGCAAGGAGGCGGGCCACATCAGCCTGGTCAGCAGCGTGGCGGGTTTCCGCGGCCTGCCGCAGAGCCTGGCCTACGGGCCCACCAAGGCCGCGCTCATCAACCTGGCCGAGACGCTCTACCTCGACCTGCAGCCGCTGGGCATCGGCGTGTCACTCATCAACCCGGGTTTTGTCGAGACGCCGCTGACCGCGCAGAACCAGTTCAAGATGCCGGCGCTGATCACGCCGGAAGACGCCGCGCGCGAGATCTTGCGCGGCTGGAGACGAGGCGAGTTCGAGATCCACTTCCCGAAACGTTTCACCTTCTGGATGCACGCGCTGCGTCACCTGGGTTACGGCCCCTACTTCGCCGCGGTGCGCCGCTCCACCGGCCTGTGAACACGCCGCGCCACACCGACCCGCGCATCGCCGCCATCGTGCAGGCCTACGAGGCGCTGTCGCCGCAGGGCTTGGCGCAGCTCTCGCAGATCTACACCGAAGACGCGCGCTTCAAGGACCCCTTCAACGAGGTGCAGGGCCTGCCGGCCATCACGGCCATCTTCGCGCACATGTTCCGCACGCTGGAGGCGCCGCGCTTCGTGGTGCACGAGGCCGTGGTGCAGGGCCGGCAGTGTTTCCTGACCTGGGATTTCATCTTCGGCCTGAAAGGGCGCACGCAGCCGCCGCTGGTGGTGCGTGGCGCCTCGCACCTGCGCCTGGCCGACGACGGCCGCATCGAGCTGCACCGCGACTACTGGGACGTGGCCGAAGAGCTCTACGAGAAGCTGCCCGTGCTGGGCGCCTTGATGCGCTGGCTCAAGCGCCGCGTCAACGCGGGCTGAGATGCACCAGGGTCAGCGTTGGCCTTCGGTGACCGAATACGCCTGGAACAGGCCCGACTTGTCGACGAAATAGGTCTCGGTGAACTTCACCGTGCCCCCAGGGTGCTTGGCTGGGGCCGGGAAAGGCGCGGCGCGCTTGATCATCGCGATGATCCAGGGCGCCACCTCGTCGGCCGCGGGCTTGCGCACCACGCTCACGTTGACCACCTGGCCGGTGGCGTCGATCTCGGTCTCGACCATCATCACGCCATACAGCAGCGGCGGCAGCTTGCCGCGGTACACCCGCATCGGGTAGCAGGCGTAGACGTGCCTGGCGGCATCGACGCGGTACTCGCGCTCGCCTTCCGTGGCCGATTCCTTGGGCTGGGCGCACAAGGGCGCCGGCACCATGCTGAACTGGGCCAGGGCCGGGCCCGCCGCCAGCGCACCCACCACCATGCAGGCCCCGGCGAGGGCACGGCGCAGCGCGCGGGCTGCTGGCGTCTTCGGTGTGATCTGCATGTTCTTGGCGGCCTTGAAAAGACGGGTGACGGGGCGCCGACACCACGCGAAGAGGTTACACGATGCACCCCCCGCCCGGCATCAGGAGCCCTGCGGAGTTGTGCGCAGGATGTGACGCTCTGCCGGCCTGTTGCGCACCGTTGCAGACGGCTAGCGCAACCAGCCCTTGCGCTTGAAGAACAGGAATGGTGCCGCCACCGAAGCCACCATCAGCGCCACCGCGAAGAGGTAGCCGTATTGCCAGTTCAGTGCCGGCATGTTCTCGAAGTTCATGCCGTAGACGCTGGCAATCAAGGTCGGCGGCAGCAGCGCCACACTGGCCACCGAGAAGATCTTGATGATCTTGTTCTGGTTGATGTTGATGAAGCCGACGGTGGCGTCCATCAGGAAGTTGATCTTGTCGAAGAGAAAGGCGGTGTGGCTGTCCAGGCTGTCGATGTCGCGCAGGATCTGCCGCGCTTCCTCGAACTGCTCGGCGTTGAGCATGCGGCTGCGCATCATGAAGCTCAGCGCGCGGCGCGTGTCCATCACGTTGCGGCGGATGCGGCCGTTCAGGTCTTCCTCGCGGGCGATGGCGGTCAGCGCGGCACCGGCCACCTGGTCGTTGACGTCCTGCGTCAGCACGCTGGCGCTGACCTTCTCCAGCCCGTCGTAGATGCCCTCCAGGCGGTCGGCGCTGTACTCGGCGTCGGCGTCGTACAGCTTGAGCAGCACGTCTTTCGCGTCTTCGATCAGCGCCGGGATGCGGCGCGCGCGCAGGCGCAGCAGGCGGAAGACGGGCAGGTCCTCGGCATGGATGGAGAACAGCACGTTTTTCGAGAGGATGAAGGCCACGCGCACGTTGCGCGCCGGCTGGGCTTCGGCGCCGCCTTTCGCGCCCTTCACCGGGTCGTCCGCATCGACCAGAAAGTCGGAGCGGATGTGCAGCTCGCCGTTGTCTTCTTCGTAGAAACGGGCCGATTCTTCGAGGTCGTCATCGATGACGCCGGCCGGGATGCTGAGGCCGAAACAACGCTGCACCCAGGCCTTTTCTTCGTCGGTGGGGCTCTCCAGATCCACCCACACCGGCTGCAGCAGCGCCAGCATGTCGAGCTGGGCGATTTCGGCCTGGACCAGCCGGCCCTGGACCAGGGTGAAGACGTTGAGCATGTGGCGGCTTCCGAAACAGGGGCCCGGGCCGGTGGCCGGGGCAAGGGCTGCAAGAGGGGCGGCGGGCCAACCGTCGCGCCCGGCTGTTGCAGCGGGCCGGGACGGCTAGCGCGCAGAGGCGGGGTCCGAGGCCGTTTCCAAGGGCGTTGCTCCGGAAGTTCAACGCGGAATTATGCCCCGCGGTGCACAGGCCGCAGGGCTGCCGCACGCCCACCGGGTGGCAGACTCGCCGCATGAAAAAGTGGATGCTCGCGGCTGCGGCCCTGCCCGTGGCGGCGGGGCTGGCGGTGCTGGTGGTGGCGGTGGCAGCGCTGCAGCCCGAGCCCTCGGTCAGCCTGCAGGCCGAGCCGGTGGCCGAAGACGTGGCGCGGGCCCTGGCGCTGGTGCGCGCGCACGACCCGCGGCGCACACCGCCCGGCCGCGTGAACGCGCTGCGGCTGAGCGAGCGCGACATCGAGGTGCTGCTCAACCACGCCGCGCTGCGCCGCTGGGCACCCTCGGCCGGCAGCGTGAGCCTGCAGCGCGGCAGCGCCTTGTTGCGCGCCAGCCTGCACGTGCCCGCCAACCCCTTCGGCCGCTGGTTGAACGTGCAATTGCGCCTGCAGGAAACCGGCGGCCTGCCGGTGCTGCAAGACCTGCAGGTCGGCCGCCTGCCCCTGCCCACCTGGTTGGGCGAAAGCGCGCTGCTGTGGGCCGCCGGGCAGGCCGGGCTGCAGGCACAGTGGCAGGCCGCCGGCGACGTGGTGCGGCGCGTGAGCTTCGGCCCGCAACAACTCGCCGTCGTCTACGCCTGGCAGGGCGACAGCACCGAGCGCCTGCTCGGCGGCCTGGTGCCGCCCGAGCAGCAGCAGCGCCTGCGCGCCTATGCCGAACACCTGGCGGCCGTGACGGCCCGGCAGGGCCCGGGCTGGGCGGTGGCGCTGCCACCGCTGCTGGCACCGATGTTCGCGCTGGCGCGCCAGCGCAGCGCGGCGCCGGGCGCCGATGCCGCGGCCGAAAACCGCGCGGCTTTGGTGGTGCTGACGCTCTACGTCAACGGCCGCGGCATGGGCGCGCTGCTGCCTGCCGCGCGCAGCTGGCCGCAGCCGCGCCCGATGCAGGTGACGCTGGACGGCCGCGCCGACTTCCCGCGCCACCTGCTGGTCTCGGCCGCGCTGGCCGCCGAGGGCACCAGCCCACTGTCACGCGCCATCGGCGTTTACAAGGAGCTGGCCGATGCCCGTGGCGGCAGCGGCTTCAGCTTCAACGACATGGCGGCCAACCGCGCCGGCATCCGCCTGGGCGAGCTGGCTGTGCGCGAGCCGCAGCGGGTGCAGGCCGCGCTGGCCGCCGTGCAGAAAGACGGCGAGCTGATGCCGCCCTGGCAGGACCTGGCCGAGTTCATGGACGAAGCGAACTTCGTCAAACGTTACGGCGGCGTGGGCGCGCCGGCCTACGAGGCACAGCTGCAGGAGATCGACCGCCGCGTGGCGGCACTGCCGGTGCTGCGCTAGGCGCTGGCGCAGCGCCAGCTGGCGAGCTCAGGCCTCAGGGGCCGCAATGCCGCGGTTCGTACCGGCCACGAGATCGAAGCGGAACAGCCGGCACTCGATGGGGCCGTTCCACATCGGCACGCGCCGGCTTTCTTTCAGGCGCATCAGGCCGGGCAGCTTCATGTCGGGGCTGAGCAGCCAGGCTGTCCAGCCCGGGTACTGGCGTTTCCAGTTCGTGGCCAGCGCGCCGAAGAACTCGGCCGAGCTGCCGCCGCCTTCGAAGCCTTCGCGTGCGGTGGCGGTGCCCTGGCCTTTCGGTGCGATGCGCTCGCCATAAGGCGGGTTCATCAGGATCACGCCGCGCTCGGCCGGCGGTGGGCGCTGCAGCGCATCGGCCGTCTTGAAGTCGATGGCCGCCAGCACGCCCGCCCGCTCGGCGTTGCGGGTGGCGAAGTCGGTCATGCGGAAGCTCACGTCGCCCGCGTACACGGCCACGGCCGCGGCGTGTACGCGCGCGTGCGCCGCCTGCTGCATGTCGCGCCAGGCGGCCATGTGGTCGCGGAAGGGCAGCATCCGCTCGAAAGCAAACCGCCGCAGGCTGCCCGGCGCGATGCCGCAGGCCATCTGCGCCGCTTCCACGGCAATGGTGCCGGCGCCGCAGCAGGGGTCGTAGAGCGGGCCGTCTTCAGCACGCCCTTGCCAGCCGGCGGCGGCCAGCATCGCCGCGGCCAGCGTTTCTTTCAGCGGCGCCTCGCCGGTGTCTTCACGCCAGCCGCGCTTGAACAGCGCCTCGCCCGAGGTGTCGACGTAGAGCGTGGCGTGCTCGGGGCCGACGAACAGCGCGATGGGCAGGTCGGGCCGGCGTGTGTCGACGCTCGGCCGCTCGCCGGTCTGCTCGCGCAGCGTGTCGCAAACCGCGTCCTTGATGCGCAAGGCCGCGAAGTTCAGGCTCTGCAGCGGTGAACGCTGGGCACTCACGTCCACGCGCAAGGTCTGCGCCGGGCTGATCCACTCGCCCCAGGGCACGCGCCGCGCCAGTTCGTAGAGGTCGTGTTCGTCGCGGTAGTAACCGTCGATCAAGGGCCACAGCACACGCGTGGCCAGGCGGCTCTCCAGGTTCAGCCGCATCGCAGTGCCGGCATCGCCCTCCACCCAAACGCCGCCGCGCGTGGCTTCAGCGGTGGTGCCGGTGATGCGTTGCACCTCGTCGGCGAGCAGCGCTTCCACGCCACTGGCGCAGGGCAAGAAGAGAGAGGGCATCAGATGGCCTTGCGCAAGGAAGCGGGCGCGATCTTCAGCGACTCGCGGTATTTCGCCACCGTGCGCCGCGCGACCTGGATGCCCTGCTCTTCGAGCATGTCGCTGAGCTGGCTGTCCGACAGCGGCTTCTTGGTGTCTTCGGCGCTGACGAACTGCTGGATCAGCGCGCGCACGGCCGTGCTGCTGGCGTTGCCGCCGGCTTCTGTGTTCAGGCTGCTGCCGAAGAAGTACTTCAGCTCGAAGGTGCCTTGCGGCGTGGCCATGTACTTGGCTGTGGTCACGCGCGAGATGGTGCTTTCGTGCAGGCCCAGTTCATCGGCAATCTCGCGCAGCACCAGCGGCTTCATGGCAATGGCGCCGTGCGTGAAAAACGCCTTCTGGCGCTCGACGATGGCCTTGCTGACACGCAGGATGGTGTCGAAACGCTGCTGGATGTTCTTCACGAACCAGCGCGCTTCCTGCAGGCGCGAGCTCAGGCCCGGGTTGGCGGCATTGCCGCGCTGGCCGCGCGCGGCGGCGGCGTACAGGTCGTTGATGCGCAGCTTGGGCATGACCTCGGGGTTGAGCACCACGGCCAGGCCACGGCCGCTCTTGCGCACGATGACGTCGGGCACCACGATGGTGGCTTCGGCGTTGCTGAAAGGCCGGCCGGGCTTGGGCTCGCAGTGGCGGATCAGCGCCTGCGCCTGGCGCACGAGGGCCTCGTCGCAGCCGGTCAGCGCCGTCAGGCGTTTCATGTCGCGGCGCGCCAGCAGCTCCAGGTATTGCTCGCAGATGCGCAAGGCCAGCTGGCGCGCGGCGCACTTGGGCGTCTGCAGCAGTTGCAGGCTCAGGCACTCGCCCAGGGTGCGTGCGCCCACGCCGGCCGGCTCCAGGCTCTGCAGCCACTTCAGCGCGCAGCGCAGGCGGTCGGCGAGCTCGGCACAGGCTTCTTCGTCGCCTTGCAGGTCCAGCATCTCGGCCAGGCGCTCGGCGATCTCTTCCAGCGGGTCGGCCAGGTAACCGTCGCCGTCCAGGCTTTCGATGAGCACCGTCAACGCAGCCTGGTCGGTGGCCGACAGCCGCATGCCCAGCACCTGCTGGCGCAAGTGGTCTTCCAGCGAGCCGCTGCTGGTGCGGCGTTCGTGCGGGTCGAGCTCGTCGCCCTCGCCGCTGGAAGCCGATGCAGACGGCGTCTCGCGGATGCCGTCGAAATCGTCGCGCTCGGTGCCGTTTTCCCAGTCTTCGCGCTCGGTGGTGCCGAACTCGTCGCCGCGGATCTCGGTGGCGGTGTCGCCGCCGCTGTCGCCGCTGCTTTCACCGGCGTCGCTGCTGGTTTCGGCATCGGCCGTGCGGTCGGCCACGCGGTCGACCGCCTGCCGTTCCTGCGGCGTCTCGAAGGGGTTGGCCGGCAGCTCGTCGTCGGCCTCCAGGAAGGGGTTCTGCTCGAGCATCTGCCCCACCTCCTGGTGCAGCTCGAGCGTGCTCAGCTGCAAGAGGCGGATGGACTGCTGCAACTGGGGCGTGAGCGCCAGGTGCTGCGAGAGCCGAACCTGCAATGAAGGTTTCATCGCCGGCTCACATGCGGAAATTTTCGCCGAGGTACACCTTGCGCACTTCGGCGTTCGCAACGATCTCTTGAGGTGTGCCTTCGGCCAGCACGCGCCCGTCGCTGATGATGTAGGCGCGGTCGCAGATGCCCAGGGTCTCGCGCACGTTGTGGTCGGTGATGAGCACGCCGATGCCGCGCGAACGCAGGAACTGGATGATCTTCTGGATCTCGATCACCGCGATGGGGTCGACGCCGGCGAAGGGTTCGTCGAGCAGGATGAAACGCGGCTGCGTGGCCAGCGCGCGCGCAATCTCGACGCGGCGGCGTTCACCGCCGGACAGCGCCGGGGCCGGCGAATCGCGCAGCTTCTCGATGCTGAGGTCGTGCAGCAGCTTGTCGAGCAGCTCGTTGATCACCGCGGTCTTCAGCGGCCGGCCGTCGGCACCGCGCTGTAGTTCGAGCACGGCGCGGATGTTCTCTTCCACCGTCAGCTTGCGGAAGATGGAGGCCTCCTGCGGCAGGTAGCTCAGCCCGAGCCGCGAACGGTGGTGGATGGGCAGGCCCTGCACCGGCTGGCCGTCGATGCGGATCTCGCCCTGGTCGGCCCGCACCAGGCCCACCACCATGTAGAAGGTGGTGGTCTTGCCGGCGCCGTTGGGGCCGAGCAGGCCCACCACCTCGCCGGCACCCACGGCCAGGTGCACTTCTTTGACGACCATGCGCGCGCCATAGCTCTTCTGCAGGCCGGTGGCCTCCAGGCGGCTTGCGCCCGCAGGCGCCGCGGAGGCCGCCGGTGCGGCGGCAGACGATGCAGGCGCCAGCATCAGCGCGGCGCCGGCAGGCTGCGGCTGGGCAACAGCGGCGCCGGGCCGGGCGTCGCCGTCGGGGCGCTGGCGGCCTCGGCGCGCGGCGTCAGTGTCACGCGCACGCGGCCGCTGGGGTTGGCTGGCGTCACCGCACCGCCTTCCACCTTGAAGACCTCGGCGAGGTTGTCCCAGACGATGGTGGCGCCGGTGATCTCGTCGGCCACCGACCCCGCACGCAGGCGGCGCACGGCGCCATTGCCGATGAAACGCAGGGTGTCGGCGCGGCCGTCGAACTCGATGCGCTCGGCGCTGCCTTCCACCACCTCGTCGGCCGGGCCGTCGCGTTTCTGGCGCCAGGTGGCGGGCTTGCCGGGCAGGCCGATGGCGCTGGCGGCACGGTAGCCGTCGGGCATCTCGCGCAGCTCGATGCGGTCGGCGCGCAGCACCATCGTGCCCTGGGTGATGACGGCATTGCCGTTGAACACCAGCACCTGGCGCTGGTAGTCCAGCGTACCGGGGCGGTCGGCCTCCATCACGATGGGCTGGCTGCGGTCGGCCTTGGCGGCCCAGGCGCCGCCCATCGCCAGGGCGAGCAGGCCAAGCAGAGGAAGACGGGTCAGAGGCAGCATTTATTCGGCACGAAACTTGCAGACCATTCTAGCCACAAGTTTCGCCGCCGCTGCCGTGCGGCACCGTGAAAAGACACCGCCGAGACGCCGCCCGGACGGCACGCGCTTCCGCGGTGCCGGGCGGCGCTGCGCGGTCGGCCGCTCAGCCGCCCTGGCGGGCGCGCTGGATCAGGAAATCAGCCACCGCCACGGCACGTTCGCTGCTGCCGGCCAGCGAGGGCGCGGTGTAGTAACGGCCCTGGATGCCGATGGCCGGCACACCGTCGATCTTGTACGCGTTCGAAAGCTGCTTGCCGCGGTTGATCTTGGTGTTCACGCCAAAAGACTTCCAGGCGTCGGTGAACTTCGCACGGTCCACGCCATTGGCAGCGACGAAGCTGATGATGTCGGCCTCGCTGTTGATGCGCCGGTTCTCCAGGTGGATGGCGTTGAAGATGCGGCGCTGCAGCGCTTCACGCTGGCCCAGTTCTTCCAGTGCGTAGAAAAGTTTCTGGTGCTCCAGCGGGCCGATGAAAGCGAAAGGCATCTGGCGGAACTGCACGTCGGCGCCCAGGCGCTTGCTCCAGGCCTCGATGGTGGGCTCGAAGGTGTAGCAGTGCGGGCAGCCGTACCAGAAGAACTCGATGACCTCGACCTTCTTGCCGGTGGCCAGGCCGGTCACCGGGCTGGGCGTCTGCAGGCGCACGTAGTCCTTGCCTTCCACTGGCGCGCCCTGCGCAAAAGCAGCGCTGGTGCCGGTGAGGGCCAGGCCCGTGCCGGCAGCACCGGCCGCGCCGGCCAGGAGGGTGGAGAAATCGCGCCGGTTCATGAAGGTCCTTTCGTGGAGAGGTTCGGGCCCCGGTGGACCCGGCCGCAGGCGGCGAGTTCCGAAGGGCAGGTCGGTGGCGAAGTGTGCCGCGTCTGGCTGACGGGCGCAGATCAAGGCCGCTCAACACGCACGATCTGCGATTCGATGCTCTGTTGCTGCAGCCGGCCTTGCAGATCGTCGGCCACGTCCCGCGTGGGGAAAGGGCCCACGCGCACGCGGTAGACGGTGCGCCCGGCCTGTTCACGCTCGCTGACCCTGGCCTCCTGGCCCAGCATGGCCAGCTTGGCCTTCTGCTGCTCGGCATCTTCGGGCCGCGTGTAGGCGCCCGCCTGCACGAAGTAGACGAAGGCGTCGGCCGCGGGCTTGGCGGCCGGTGCAGCGCCCGGCGCCGCCGCGCCAGCCAGGATGGCGGCCGGGTCGCGCGCGGCGGGCTTGGCCGCCGGCCCCGAGGCCACCACCGGCGGCAACGCGGCCACGGCCGAAGCCGCCGCGGCCGCCGAAGCCGCGGCCGCCACGGCAGCGGGGTCGACCAGCGGCTTGGCGGGTTTGCCGCCCAGCAGCGCGTTGGGGTCCCAGCTGCGGTTCTTCTCGATCTCGGCCTTGTCCTGCTCGGCCGTGCGCTGCGGCACCTTGTCGATGAAGGGCACCGGCGCCTTGGTGATGTACAGGGCCACGGCCAGCGCCAGCGCCAGGCCCACCAGCAGGCCGGCCACCAGGCCCATCACGAAGCCGCCGCGCTGCAGGCGACGGCCGAGGGGGCGGCCCAGCAGGCGAGGGGCGCCCTTCATGCCGCCGCCCCTTCAGCGGCCGGGGCCGCCGGCGCAGCTTCACGCGCCATGGCTTCGGGCGCCGAGACGCCCAGCACCGCCAGCGCGTTGCGCAGCACCTGCGCGGTGGCGCTCAGCAACGCCATGCGGGCACGCGCCAGCACCGCGTCGTCCACCAGGAAACGCTCGGCTGCGTAGTAGCTGTGGAAGGCTGCGGCCAGTTCACGCAGATAGAAGGTGACGTCGTGCGGCGCCAGGTCGGCCGCAGCGCGCGTGAGCATGGCGGGGTAGTCGGCGAGCTTGAGCATCAGCGCGGCTTCGGTGGGCGCGGCCAGCAGCGACAGATCGGCCTGGGCGTAGGCCGCTTCACCGCCGGTTTTCTCCTTGAAGGCCGCCAGCACCGAGCAGATGCGCGCATGCGCGTACTGCACGTAGAAAACCGGGTTTTCATCGCTGGCCTTCAGCGCCAGGTCGATGTCGAACACGAACTCGGCGTCGCTCTTGCGGCTGATGAGGAAAAAGCGCACGGCATCGCGGCTGGTCCACTCGATGAGGTCGCGCAGCGTGACGTAGCTGCCGGCGCGTTTGGAGAGCTTGACCTCCTGGCCGTCCTTCATCACCAGGATCATCTTGTACAGGGCGTAGTCGGGGTAGCCCTGGGGGATGCCCTGCCCCACCGCCTGCAGCCCCGCGCGCACCCGCGCCACGGTGCCGTGGTGGTCGGTGCCCTGCACGTTGATCACCTGCGTGAAGCCACGCTCCCACTTGTTGAGGTGGTAGGCGACATCGGGCACGAAGTAGGTGTAGGTGCCGTCCTGCTTGCGCATGACACGGTCCTTGTCGTCGCCGTAGTCGGTGGTGCGCAGCCACAGCGCGCCGCCTTCTTCATAGGTCTTGCCGGCGGCCACCAGGCGCTGGACGGTGTCCTCGACGCGGCCATCGCTGTAGAGGCTGCTTTCGAGGAAGTAGTGATCGAAGTGCACGCCAAAGGCCTGCAGGTCGAGATCTTGTTCGTGGCGCAAATAGGCCACCGCGAACTGGCGGATGCCGTCGAGATCGTCGACATCGCCGCTGGCGGTGAAGGCGCGGTCGTCGGCGCGCACGGTTTTTTTCGCGGCGAAGTCGGCGGCGATGTCGGCGATGTACTCGCCGTTGTAGGCGCTCTCGGGCCACCCGGCCTCGCCCGGCTTCAGGCCGAGCAGGCGCGCCCGCGTCGACAACCCCAGGTTGTTGATCTGCACGCCGGCGTCGTTGTAATAGAACTCGCGCTGCACCAAGGCGCCCTGCGTGGCCAACAAGTTGCTGATGCTGTCGCCCAAAGCCGCGTTGCGGCCGTGGCCCACGTGCAGCGGGCCGGTGGGGTTGGCCGAGACGAACTCGACCATCACGCGCCGGCCGGCTTGCGCCGGCTGCTGGCCGTAGGCCGTGCCAGCGGCCAGCACCTCGTGCACCACGGCCTGCTTGGCGGCGGGCGCCAGGCGCAGGTTGATGAAGCCGGGGCCGGCGATCTCCAGCGCCTGCACCCAGCGCTGGAAGGCGGGCGTGGCGTTCAGCGCACGCACCAACGCTTCGCCGATCTCGCGCGGGTTCTTCTTCAGCGCCTTGGCCAGCGGCATGGCCGCGGTGATGGCGAGATCGCCGTGCGCGGCCTGCTTGGGCGATTCAAAAGCCGCCGCCGGCGCTGCGACACCCGCGGTCGCGGCCAGTTCGCCCAGGGCGGCCTGCAGGGCCTGCCGCAACTCTTGCTTGGCTTGGATCATCGGGCGATTCTACTTTTCGCTCTGTTTCGGGCCGGTGTTCGCCCCGCCCGGGCCGGCGGATCTGGCTGGCAAACGCGGCCTTGATGCCGGCACCGCCCACCGGGCCGGCGGTTGAAAATGACCGCAGGCAGGCGCCCAGGCGCCGTGCCGCCCGCCATGCCGCCCAAAACCCTCACCGTCGCCCCCCACCCGCCCGCCGCCGCTGTAGGGCCGGCCGAGCCCGGGCTGCCCTCGCACATCGGCAAATACCTGGTGAAGGCCAAGATCGGCGAAGGCGCAACGAGCGAGGTCTTCCTCGCCGACGACCCCTTCACCAACAGTGCGGTGGCCATCAAGCGCGTGCGTCCGGGCGTGCGGCCCAACTCGCGTGAATCGCACTTCCAGCAGCGTTTTTTTGCCGCCGAGGCTGCGCTGGTGGGCCGGCTGCACCACCCGGGCGTGGTGCAGATCCTCGACGCCGTGGCCGACACCGACGCGCCCTACCTCGTGATGGAGTACGTGCCCGGCGGCACGCTGCGCCGCTTCTGCCGGGCCGATGCCTTGCTGCCGCTGTCGCAGACCGTCGAAGTGGGCTTCAAGTGCGCGATGGCGCTGGGTTATTGCTACCGCCAGGGTCTGATCCACCGCGACGTGAAACCCGCGAACCTGCTGACGCAGATGGACGGCGACAAGATCGCGCAGGTGAAGGTGACCGATTTCGGCAGCGTCTTCAACCAGACCGCCGAACACACGCAGATCTACCGCGTGGGCAGCCTGGCCTACATGTCGCCCGAGCAGCTGGACGGCGACGCGCTGGACTGCCGCGCCGACATCTATTCACTGGCCGCCGTGCTGTACCACCTGATCGCCGGGCGCCCGCCCTTCGATGCGCAGCAGCAGCAGGCCATCATGCACCAGATCTACCACGGCACGCCGCCGCCGCTGGGCACGCTGCGCGAGGGCGTGCCGGCAGCGCTGCAGGCCTTGATCGAGCGCAGCCTTGCCAAGGAACGTGAACTGCGTCCGGCGAACTGGGAAGAGTTCGCGCAGGCGCTCTCGGCGCTGGGCAGCGAGCAGCAGTTGCAGCGCGGCCCGCTGCAGGAGGTGCTGGATTCCGAACGTTTCACGCTGCTGCGTTCGCTCGACTTTTTCTCGGGCTTCGGCGATGTCGAGCTCTGGGAGGTGGTGCACCGCGCGAAGTGGCAGCGCCACACCTACGGCCAGGCCTTGTTCAGGAAGGGCGACGAAGGCGACACCTTCCACATCGTCACGCAGGGCCAGGTGGAGGTGTACCGCGACGGCAAGCTGGTGGCGCAGATCGGCGCTGGCAGCACGGTGGGCGAGATGGCCTACCTGGCGCCCAACCCCGAGTTGCGGGTGCACTCGGTGGACATCCTGGTCTCGCAGCAGGCCACCACACTGAGCTTCACACCGGAGTCGCTGAACCAGCTCTCGCTGTCCACACGCAGCCTCTTCGACAAGGCCTTCATCGGCGTGCTGGTCAAGCGCCTGCACGCGGCGCACGAAGCCCTGGCGCACCCCCGGCGCATCCTCTGATCGCGCGTTTTATGGCAGGCCGGTCGGCCCACGGCACCGTTGGTGCGTTCACGGGTAGCCGGGCGCGCGCTTCGCTGTTGAAATGGGCGCCGGCAACCTGCCACGCCATTCAACACGGAAGAGGAGCACCCCCATGAAGAAGACCCTGCACATCGCCCTGTTCGCCGCCTGCGCGCTGTTCGCGAGCCAGAGCTTTGCCGCCAACGCCGCCTGCGAAGCCAAGGCCGTCGACAAGAACGGCAAGGCCCTGGCCGGCGCCGCGAAGAACAGCTTCATGAAGAAGTGCGAGGGCGACATGGGCGGCAGCGCCTGCGCAAGCAAGGCCGTGGACAAAAACGGCAAGGCCCTGGCCGGCGCTGCGAAGAACAGCTTCATGAAGAAGTGCGAGGCCGACATGGCCGCCGCACCGAAGAAGTGAAACGCGCTGACTGCGCGTGAACCGGGGCGCCTGCGGGCGCCCTTTTTCATGGCCGGCGCAGACCGATCAGGCCGCGCCGCCTGCGTCCGTGGCGCCCGACCAATAGCCCGCGTCGCCGTAGCTGTGCTTGAGAAAGTCGATCCACAGCCGAACGCGCAGCGGCAGGTGCTTGCGCTGCGGGAACACCGCGTAGATGCCGTTGGGCGGCGCGGCAAAACTCTCCAGCACCGCCTTCAAGCGGCCGGCGGCGATGTCGCGCTCCACCTCCCAGGTGCTGCGCCAGGCGATGCCCAGGCCCTGCAGGCACCAGTGGTGCAGCACCTGGCCATCACTGCAGTCCAGCGGGCCGCTGGGGCGCAGGTGCGTGACCTCGCCTTCCACCTGGAAAGCCCAGCCGCGGGTCTGGCTGGCGTCGCTGCTGAGCGTGAGGCAGCTGTGCCGCATCAGCTCACCCGGCGAGGTGGGCTCGCCGCGGCGCGCCAGGTACTCGGGTGTGGCCACGCACAGGCGCCGGTTGTCGGCCAGGCGCACGCTCACCAAGCTGGAATCGGGCAGGTCGCCCACGCGCACGGCGCAGTCGAAGCCTTCGTTGACGATGTCGACGACACGGTCGCTGAGGTTCAGGCTCAGGCTCACCTCGGGGTGCTCGGCCACGAAACGCGGCACCAGCGGCGCCACATGGCGGCGCCCGAAACCCGCCGGCGCGGTGATGCGCAAATGGCCGCTGGCCTTCACGCCCCCGGCGCTGACGCTGGCCTCGGCGCTGGCCAGCTCGGCCAGGATGCGCTGGCAGTCCTCCAGGTAGGCACTGCCTTCGTGCGTGAGCGTGATGCGGCGCGTGGTGCGCACCAGCAGCTTTACGCCCAGGCGCTCTTCCAGCGCGTCAATGCGGCGGCCGATGACCGCCGGCGCCACGCCCTCGGCCAAAGCGGCGGCGGTGAGGCTGCCCTTGGTGGCGACAGCGACAAAAGACTCGATCTGCTTCAAACGGGCCATGCGGCTGATTATGCACACCCAGCGCACAAATCCATGACATTTGATGCGCTTAATGCCGCTAGGCATATCGAATAAAGTGCCTGCATGAAAATCCGGGCTGTGCTTTTAGACGCCTACGGCACGCTTTTCGACGTGTACAGCGTGGCCCTGGCCGCCGAGCAGATCTTCCCGGGCCAGGGCGCGGCGCTCAGCCAGCTGTGGCGCGACAAGCAGATCGAATACACGCGCCTGGTGACGATGAGTGGCCAGCCCGAGGCCCACTACCAGCCCTTCTGGGCGATCACACGCGCCGCACTGCAGCACGGTGCCGAGAAGCTGGGCCTGGCGCTCACGCCGGCAGCCGAAGAGCGGCTGATGAACGAGTACCGGCACCTGAGCCTCTTCCCCGAGAACCGCGAGGTGCTGGCCGAGCTGCAAAAACGCGGCATCCCGGCTGGTGTGCTGAGCAATGGCGACCCCGAGATGCTGGGCGTGGCCGTGAAGAGCGCGGGCCTGGCCGATCTGCTTTCGCCCGTGCTCAGCGTGCACCCGGTGCGCCGCTACAAGACCGACCCCGCCGCCTACGCGCTGGGCACGGCAGCGCTGGGCCTGCCGGCGCGCGAGATTCTTTTTGTCAGCAGCAACGCCTGGGACGCTTTGGGCGCCACCTGGTTCGGCTACAGCACGCTGTGGGTCAACCGCAGCGGCGCGCCGGCCGAGCGCCTGGGCCCGGCACCGCACTTCACCGGCCGCAGCCTGCGCGAGGTGCTGGCCTGCCTGGGCCGGCCGCGCGGCGCCAAAGCCGTGAACACCGCCGCCTGAACCGACCCGTATTCCTTTCCTCTCGACCCCTCGAAACCACCATGCGCACCACCCTCCACAGCCTGCAAGTGGCCGACACCCTGGCCCGCTTCATCGACGACGAAGTGCTGCCCGGCACCGGCCTGGACCGCGAGGCCTTCTGGGCCGGCTTCAGCCAGCTCGTGCAAGACCTGGCGCCGAAAAACGCCGCGCTGCTGGCCGAACGTGACCACCTGCAGACCGAACTCGACGCCTGGCACACCAAGCACCCCGGCCCGATCAAGAACATGGCCAAGTACCGCGCCTTCCTGGAGAAGATCGGCTACCTGGTGCCCGTGCCCGCGAAGGTGAAGGCGACCACGAAAAACGTCGACGCCGAACTCGCGCTGCAGGCCGGCCCGCAGCTGGTGGTGCCCATCACCAACGCGCGTTACGCGCTGAACGCCGCCAACGCGCGCTGGGGCAGCCTGTACGACGCGCTCTACGGCACCGACGCGCTGCCCGAGACCGACGGCGCCACCAAGGCCGGCCCGACCGGCGAGGCCTACAACCCGGTGCGCGGTGCCAAGGTCATCGAGTACGCGCGCCACGTGCTCGACCGCTGCGCGCCGCTGAAGAAGGGCTCGCACATCAACAGCACCGGCTACGCGGTGGTGAGCGGCGCGCTGGTGGTCACGCTGAAGGACGGCAGCACGCAGGGCCTGAAGACGCCAGCGCAGTTCGTCGGCCACCAGGGTGATGCCGCCGCGCCGGGCGCGGTGCTGCTGGTGCACCACGGCCTGCACCTGGAGATCCGCATCGACCGCAACACCGCCATCGGCACGAGTGACGCAGCGGGCGTGAGCGACCTCGTGCTGGAAGCCGCGCTGTCCACCATCCTCGACCTCGAAGACTCGGTGGCCGTGGTGGACGCCGACGACAAGGTGCTGGCCTACCGCAACTGGCTGGGCATCCTCAAGGGCACGCTGACCGAGCCGGTGAACAAGGGCGGCAAGACTTTCACGCGCGGGCTGAACGCCGACCGCAAGTACACGGGGCCGAAGGGCGAAGACGTGGTGCTGCACAGTCGCAGCCTGCTCTTCCTGCGCAACGTGGGCCACCTGATGACCAACCCGGCCATCCTCTGGGGCGAGCAGGGCCAGGAGATCCCCGAAGGCCTGATGGACGCCGTGATCACCACCGCCATCGCGCTGCACGACCTCAAGCGCAACGGCGCGGGCGGGATCGTCAACAGCCGCAAAGGCAGCGTCTACATCGTCAAACCCAAGATGCACGGCCCGGCCGAGGTGGCCTTTGCGGCCGAGCTCTTCGGCCGCGTGGAGAAGCTGCTGGGCCTGCCCGACAGCACCGTCAAGCTGGGCATCATGGACGAAGAGCGCCGCACCAGCGTGAACCTGAAGGCCTGCATCGCCGCCGCGGCCAGCCGCGTGGCCTTCATCAACACCGGCTTCCTCGACCGCACCGGCGACGAGATGCACACCGCCATGCGCGCCGGCCCCATGCGCCGCAAGGGCGACATGAAAACCAGCGAGTGGATCGCCGCCTACGAGCGCAACAACGTGCTGGTCGGCCTGCAATGCGGCCTGCGCGGCAAGGCGCAGATCGGCAAGGGCATGTGGGCCATGCCCGACCTGATGGGCGCGATGCTGCAGCAGAAGATCGCCCACCCGCTGGCCGGCGCCAACACCGCCTGGGTGCCCAGCCCCACCGCCGCCACGCTGCACGCGCTGCACTACCACCAGGTGGACGTGGCGAAGGTGCAGAAGGGCCTGGAGAAGGTGGATGCCGATGCAGAACGCGAAACACTGCTGACCGGCCTGCTGACCATTCCTGTGGTGAAGAAGGCCAAGTGGACGGACGCCGAGAAGCAGCAGGAACTCGACAACAACGCCCAGGGCATCCTCGGCTACGTGGTGCGCTGGGTCGACCAGGGCGTGGGCTGCAGCAAGGTGCCCGACATCCACAACGTGGGCCTGATGGAAGACCGCGCCACGCTGCGCATCAGCAGCCAGCACATGGCCAACTGGCTGCGCCACGGCGTCGTCACCAAGGCCGAGGTGAAGGCCACGCTCAAGCGCATGGCCAAGGTGGTGGACAAGCAGAACGCCGGCGACAAGGCCTACCAACCCATGGCCGGCCGCTTCAAGGACAGCGCCGCCTTCCAGGCCGCCAGCGACCTGGTGTTCAAGGGCGAAGCCCAGCCCAGCGGCTACACCGAGCCGCTGCTGCACGCCTGGCGTTTGAAGGTGAAGGCCGCCGCGGCCTGAGGCACGGGGCGAAACCGTGAGCGACGAACGCTGGCGCCCCAGCGTCACCGTGGCCGCCGTCATCTGCGACGGCGGCACGCCCGCGCGCTACCTGCTGGTGGAAGAGCACACGCCCGAGGGCCTGAAGCTCAACAACCCAGCCGGCCACCTGGAGCCGGGTGAATCGCCCGAGCAGGGCGTGGTGCGCGAGGCGCTGGAAGAGACCGCGCGCCACTTCGCGCCCACGGCCTTGCTGGGCGTCTACCTGGCGCGTTTCCAGCGCCCGGGCGCCGAGGGCCAGGCCGACGAAGACATCACCTACGTGCGTTTCGCCTACAGCGGCACGGTGGGCGAAGAGCTGCCCGGGCGGGCGCTGGACAGCGGCATCGTGCGCACGCTGTGGATGACGCTGGCCGAGGTGCGCGAAAGCGCCGCGCTCCACCGCAGCCCGCTGGTGCTGCAGTGTGTGCAGGACCACGCCGCGGGCCGCGGCTATGCGGTGCGTGTGGTCAGCACGCACCCCAGCGTGCAAAGCGCCGGCCGCTGAGCCGGCGCCTGCCGGGTTTCAGCCGCGGCGCTGCTGGCGGCGGGCGATGAAACCCACCGCGGCCAGGCCGGCCAGCATCAGCGCATAGGTGCCGGGTTCGGGCACGGCACTCACGCTGAAGCTGATGCGGTCGCCAGCCTGCAGGCCGGTGATCACCCAGTCGGTGGCGCCGGCGGTGGTGCCCAGCGCGTTGCCGATCTCCACGTCCAGGAACTCCGGCGAGCTGAAGCTCAGCGTGGCGTTGCCGCCGGCGGCGCTGACCACCGTGCTGCCTTCGAACTGGCGCGTGACGCTGCCGATGGGGCCGAACACGCCGCGGTCCAGCGTGAACTGGTAGCCGCCGATGCCGGTACCGCTGAAGTTGCGCAGCACGGCGTTGAAGCTGATGGGCAGCTGCAGGTCTTCGGCGTCGACGCGGAACTCCATCACCACCGGCAGCGTGTTGGCGAAGTCGATGTCGAAGGACAGCAGGCTCAGGCCGCTGTAGCTGGTGACCACGGTGCCGCCCTGGGTGACGGCGCCTTCGAAGGTCAGGGCCTGGGCAGGCAGCGCAAATGCGGCGGCCAGGGCGGTGGCGAGCAGAAATTTTTTCATCGGGGTGTCCTGAAGAGGTGTGAGAGAAACGCGGGCCGCCTTCACAGGTGGCCGTTTTCGAAGGGGCCGGTGATGGCCAGCGTGACGCCGCAATACAGGTTCACGAAGAGCACGCGGCCGTCGGGGCTGAACACGCTGCCGGCCCATTCGGTGTTGCGCTGGTTGCCGGTGGTGGCGCCGGGCTTGCCGGCGCCGGCCAGCTGCGCGGCGGTGAAGTTGTAGTTGTGCTTGGCGAAGATGTAGCTGTTGCCCGTGGGCGCCAGCACCTTGAGGTGCTGCGATTCGATGGTGGCGCTGGTGGGGCTGCTGTTGCCGCCGTCTTCGTTGAAGAGCAGGCCGCCGCGCGGGCTGATGCAGATGTTGTCGGGCGAGTTGCCCACCACACGGTCGCGGCTGACGAAGATGGCCTTGAGCACCAGCGTGCCGAGGTCCAGCGCCCAGATCACGCCGGCGCGCGCCACGGGCGAGGTGCCCGTGGCCTTGTCGGTGAAGAAGACCACGTTGTTGGCAACCCAGCAGCCTTCGTTGGCGCCGAAGATGGCCGCGCCGTTCTGGTAAGCCTGGGCATAGGGGCCGCTGGCCGAAACGTTGCCCACCACGCTGGCCAGCGTGATGCCGTCGGCGTCGGGGTTCGCGATGTCGACCCACTCGCAGTCGAAGGTCTGGCACAGCGTGGGGAAACGCAGGTCGGCGTTCATCACGCCACGCACCTTCAGGCCCTGCAGCTTGCCACCGGCGTGCAGCGAATTCAGGCCGCCACTCAGGTTGTTGGGCAGGAAGCGGTACAGCGTGTTGGCATTGCCCTGGTCTTCGGTGAGGTACCAGTAGCCGGTGGCGGGGTCGATGGCGCTGGCTTCGTGCGCGAAGCGGCCCATGTCGACGAGCGGCGTGGTGTTGACGGCGTTCAGGCTCGTATCGGCCGCAATCTCGAAGATGTAGCCGTGTTTCTTGCCGGTGCTGCTGACGCTGTTGCTGCGGATCTCTTCGTTGCTGAGCCAGCTGCCCCAGGTGCTGGCGCCACCGGCGCAAGGGCGGTAGATGCCGCCCAGCGTGGCGTAGCTCGCGACCCAGTTGCCATCGCGCCAGACGAGGTTGGTGTTGCCGCCGATCTGGTAGCTGGTGCCGGTGAGGCCGGTGTCGTACTTGGCCACCGTCTCGCGGCCGGCGCCGATGATGTTGTTGGCGTTGCTGCTGGTGCTCTGCTCGTGGTTGCGCACCAGCACGATCTCGGTGCTGCGGCCGATGCGGCGCGTGCGCACCACGCCCATGCCGTCGTGCGCGCTGGGGGTGACGAGGCCGTCGCTCATCACGTCACCGCGCCAGCCGTAGCTCTTGTAGGTGAAGCCCGCGGGCAGCTCCACCAGCGGCAGGCCGGTGCTGAGGTCGTTGACGGGCGCGGTGGGGCCGTAGGGGCTGTCGATCAGCAGCGAGGCATCGGCCGGGCTGCACTGCGCACCGGGCACGCTGCGCGTGCTGCGCAGCGCGCTGCTGGCTTCTTCTGAACGGGCGGCCATGGCGGCGATGGGCGCGCCGAAGGCAGCGGCAACGGCAGCGCCGCTGCCCAGCAGCAGACCACGGCGTGACGGGTTGGGGGAGGTGTCGGACATGGAAGGCTCCTGGCGTGTTGTGGAAGTACGAAGCCCCGCACGCTAGGCAGCGGCCGTGAATCTGCCGTGACACCCACACGCGCAAGCCAAGGCCGACAATCGGTCATCTTGTTGACACAGCCGCACCACCCCTTGCCATGAGCGCCATCGCCCCGTTCCACCTCGCCTTTCCCGTGGCTGATCTCGCCAGCACGCGCGCCTTCTACGGCGGCGTGCTCGGCTGCCCCGAGGGCCGCAGCAGCCCCGAGTGGATCGACTACGACCTCTTCGGCCACCAGATCGTGGCCCACCTCGCGCCGCAGCAAACGCGCGCGCACCACAACGAGGTCGACGGCCACGACGTGCCCGTGCCGCACTTCGGCGTGGTGCTGGCGTGGGACCAGTTCCACGCCTTCGCCGAGCGCCTGCGTGCGCAGGGCGTGAAGTTCGTGATCGAGCCCTACGTGCGCTTCGCCGGCCAGGTGGGCGAGCAGGCCACGATGTTCTTCAAGGACCCTTCCGGCAACGCGCTGGAGTTCAAGGCCTTCAAGGACATCGGCCAGCTCTTCGCGAAGTGAGCCCGGCGCCGCGATGACCGAGCTTCTTTTCATCCGCCACGGCCAGACCGACTGGAACCGCCAGCAGCGGTTTCAAGGCCAGATCGACGTGCCGCTGAACGGCCATGGCGAGTTGCAGGCCGCGCGCCTGGCGCAGCGCCTGGCCGCTGAAAACCACGACGCGCTCTACAGCAGCGACCTGCTGCGCGCGCGCCAGACCGCCGCCCCGCTGGCCGCGGCCTGGCAGATGACGCCGGGCCTGGTGCCCGGTCTGCGCGAGCAGAGCTTCGGCATCCTGGAAGGCCTGGACGCGCCCACCATCCAGGCCCGCCACCCCGAGCTGTGGCGCCTGTGGCTGCAGCAGGACGCCGATTTCGCGCCGCCGGGCGGCGAGAGCCAGCGCCAGTTCCACACGCGTGTTGTCACGGCCGTGCGTGAACTGGCTGCCAGCACCGCGGCGCAGCGCCTCGTGGTGGTGACCCACGGCGGCGTACTCGACATGCTGTGGCGCACCGTGCACGGCCTGCCGCTGACGGGGCTGCGCGAGTGCGCCATCCCCAACACCGGCGTGAACCGCCTGCGCTGGGCTGGCGGCGCGCTGCAGATCGAGACCTGGGGCGACGCCGAACACCTGGCCGGCCTGGCCGAGGCCGCCTGAAACCCGCCGCCCCCGGGCTCAGCTCAGGGGGCGGGCGAGCACCATCACCCAATAGGCGCCGTGCCGGCTGCCGAGCACCAGGCGGCCCACCACGGCGCCGTGGCGGTAGTTGGCCTGCATCAGCGTGCGGCAGTGCGCCGGGCTCTTGAGCCACTGCTGCAGCGTCAGCGCGGCGCTGGTATGGCCTGCGGCGACGTTTTCGCCTACGCCGCCCCACACATAGCCATGGCGGCGCAGGCGGCCGCCGACGGTGCTGCCGTCGCTGCCGTCGTGCGTGAGCACCGGCTGCTGCGCCACATCGAGCAGGTGGTCGGCGGCAGCGGCCTCGGGCGCCGCATGCCACTGCAGCGGCGGCGCGGGCGGCTGCGGCTCACCGCCGCACACCGCACCGGCGGCGCGCTGCGCATTCACCAGGGCCAGCAGTTCGGCGGGCGTGGCCAGGGCTTGCGCGGCCGCCGGCGCGCACCAGGCGGCGCCCAGCAGCAGGCCGGTGAGCAAGGGAAGGTGTTTCATGATGTATCTCACGGAGCATAGCTGCAGCCCCCGGAGACGGGCACCACCCATTCACGGCCCTGGCGCCCGGCGCCGCCCGCGGCCGCGCCAGGCTCACTGCCAGCGCAGCGCCGAGAGGTCGTTGGCGAGGATGGGCGCGTCCTTCCACAGCCCCTGCAGCCGCGCGTGGGCCACCGTCAGCCACGTGGGCTGGTAGAGGTAGGCGGCCACGGCGTCACGGGCGACCAGGCGCTGCGCCTCGGCCAGCAGCGCGTGGCGCTCGGCCGGCAAGGCCGTGGCCTGGATGCGCGCCCACAGCGCCTTGAACTCGGCCGATTCGTAGCCCCAGTAGTAGTTGGGCCGCGCGAAGTTGCCGAAGTCCAGCGGCTCGACATGGCTGATGACGGTGAGGTCGTAGGCCTTCTGGCCGTAGACGCCGCTGAGCCATTGCGCCCACTCGATGTTCTCTATCTTGGCCGTGATGCCCACCTGCGCCAGCATGGCCGCGATGACCTCGCCACCCTGGCGTGCGTAGGGCACGGGCGGCAGCTTCATCGTCAGCTGCAAGGGCAGCGCCACGCCGGCTTCCTTGAGCAGCGCCCGCGCCTGCGCCGGGTTGTAGGCATTGACCGCGGTGGTATCGACATAACCCGGCGCCCCGGGCACGTAGTAGCTGCCGATGGGCACGCCGTAACCTTCGGCGCTGCCCTCGATGACCGCGGCGCGGTCGATGGCCATGGCGATGGCGCGGCGCACGCGCACGTCGTCCAGCGGCTTGCGCTGGTGGTTCATCGCCAGGATGGTCTTGGCGCGGCTGGCGCCCACCAGCACCTGGAAGCGCTGCTTGTTCTGAAACTGCCGCAGGCTGCGCGCGGCCGAGACCCGCGGGAAAGTATCGACATCACCCGACAGCAGCGCCGCCACCTGCGCCGCGGGCTCGTTGATGAAACGGATCTGCACGCGGCGCAGCGCCACGCGCGCGGCGTCGCGGTGTTCGGGCCAGCGCTGCAGCGTCACCGAAGAACCGCGCGCCCAGCTCTCCAGCCGGTAGGGGCCGGTGCCCACGGGCCGCGTGGCATTGCCGGCAGCGCTGCCGGGCTCCACGATCACCGCCGTCGCCTGGCCCAGCTGAAAGAGCAGGTCGGCGTTCGGGTTCTTCAGCTGCAGCACCACGGTGTAGGCATCGGGCAGGCTGAAACGCTCGATGTTGGCGAAGGTGGCGCGGTCTTTGTTCAGGCTGCCGGCAGCGGCGGCGCGCTCGAAGCTGAACTTCACGGCTTGCCCATCGAAGGCCGCGCCGTTGTGGAACTTCACGCCACGGCGCAGCGTGAAGGTCCAGGTCTTGAGATCGGCCGAAGGCGTGCCGGCCGTGGCCAGCAGCGGCACGGTGCTGCCGTCGCTCTGGATCTTGAACAGCGTCTCGAAGACGTTGTAGAGCACCACCTCGCCGATGGCCGAGGCCGCGCCGGCCGTCGGGTCCAGGCCCGGCGGCTCCAGCGACATCGCGAGCACCGCGGTGTCCTTCTTCGCCTGCGCCTGCGCCAGCGCGGCGGGTGCGGCAACGGCTGCGCACAGCACGAGCACCCCGCCCACGGCCAGCACCGCGCGCCGGGCAACGGCTGCCCGCCCCCACCCGAACATCGGCCCGGGCCCCCGCATCAGGCCAGGTGCTGGCGGAAAAAAGCCAGCGTGCGGTCCCAGGCCAGCTTCGCGGCGGCGGCGTCGAAACGCGGCGTCGTGTCGTTGTTGAAGCCGTGCTGCGTGTTGGGATAGACGTGCGCTTCAAAGCGCTTGCCGGCGGCCTTGAGCGCCTCTTCGTAGGCGGGCCAGGCCGCGTTGATGCGCGGGTCGTCGCTCGCGAAGTGGATGAGCAGCGGCGCCGTGATCTTGGGCACCTCGGCCGCCGGCGCGTGGCCACCGTAGAAGGGCACGGCGGCGTTCAGCTCGGGCAGCTGCGTGGCCAGGTAGTTGGCCATGCCGCCGCCGTAGCAGAAGCCCACCACGCCCAGCTTGCCGGTGCTTTCGGGCAGCGCGCGCAGGGCCTGGGCCGCGGCGATGAAATCGGCGCGGGCCTTGGGCTGGTCGACCTTGGCGAAGGCGGCACGCGCATCGTCTTCGTTGCCCGGGTAACCGCCGTAGGAGGCCAGCGCGTCGGGTGCGAAGGCGAGGAAACCATCCACCGCCAGGCGGCGCGTGATGTCCTCGATGTGCGGGTTCAGGCCGCGGTTCTCGTGCACCACCAGCACCGCCGGCCGCTGGCCCGCGGGCTGCATGGGCCGCGCCAGCAGGCCCTGCACGCTGCCATGGCCGGCCGGCGAGGGAAAACTCGCGCGCCGCGTGGCGATGCGTGCGTCGTTGGGCGCCACCACCTGCGCCGCGGCGAACTGCGGGCTCAGCGCGGCCAGCAAGCCGGCGGCGGCGGCCGGGCTGCCGGCGATGAGCGCTGCCTTGTCGAGAAAGCCGCGCCGGCTGATGTCGCCATGCACGTACTGGTCGAACAGGCGCAAGACCTCGGGCTGGAAATCTGCGGCGGTGAGGCGGGGCGTGGGCTGGCTCATGGCGTCTCCTCGGAGCGGACGGGATGTGGCTGTGGACTGTACGGTCCCCGAGACTCATGCGTCTGAAGCAGGTTGGACCAAGTTTCCCGACGCGGAACCGGCTTCGCCGGGCCGCTGGCGGACGGCCCCCTCGGGGGGTGGCGAGCGCTAGCGAGCCCGGGGGCTCAAGTCCTCGCCTTCGACCCACACGGCCTGGAGCTGCAAGTTCACCGGGTCTATCTCCAACACATCGGCCCAGGCGCCGGGCGCCAGCCGGCCGCGGTCTGGCAGGCCCAGGTAGTTCGCGGCATGCGTGCTGCAACGCGCCGCGGCTTCGGCCAGCGGCAGGCCGATGCTGACCAGGTTGCGCAGCGCCTGATCCAGCGTCAGCGTGCTGCCGGCCAGGGTGCCGTCGGCCAGGCGCACGCCGCCCAGGCACTTGGTAACGGTCTGGCGGCCCAGGCGGTAGTCGCCGTCGGGCATGCCGGCGGCCGCGGTGGCGTCGCTGACGCAGAAGAGGCCCGGGATCGCGCGCAGCGCCGCCCGGATGGCGCCCGGGTGCACGTGCAGCAGGTCCGGGATCAGCTCGGCGTGCTCGCCATGCGCCAAGGCCGCGCCCGTGACGCCCGGCGCGCGGTGGTGCAGCGCGCTCATGGCGTTGAAGAGATGCGTGAAGCCGCTGGCGCCGTGCTGCAGCGCCTCGCAGGCCTGCTCGTAGCTGGCCGCCGTGTGGCCGATCTGCACGCGCATGCCGGCCTGCACCAGCTGCGGGATCAGCGCCAGGTTGCCCACCACTTCAGGCGCCACCGTCACCAGGCGGATGGGCGCGATGGCGTGCAGCGCCAGGATCTCGGCCAGCGAAGGCGGCCGGGCGAACGGCGGCTGCGCGCCGAGCTTGTCGGGGCTGATGTAAGGCCCCTCCAGGTGCACGCCCAGCACACGCGCCGCCCCGGGAACGCGCCGCGCCACGGCCGGCGCCAGCGCATGCAACGCAGCTTCGATGTCGGCCAGCGGCGCCGTCATCGTGGTGGCCAGCAGCGAGGTGGTGCCGTGCTGCGCGTGCAGGCGCGCCAGCGTGGCCACGGCCGCGCCGGCTTCCATGGTGTCGGCACCGCCGCCGCCGTGCACGTGCAGGTCGATGAAGCCGGGGATGTAAACGGGCGTGGTGGTGTCGGCGCGCACCGCGGCTTCGCTCACCGGCGTGCCTTGCAGCGCGGTGATGCGGCCGGCTGCGTGCGTGAGCGTGCCGCGGACGAAGCCTTCAGGGGTGAGCAGGTGGCCGGTGAGGGGCATGGGGAGCAGGGTCGCGTAAGGACGGGGCGGAAGGCCGGATCGGGCGGCGGGCGGGCGGATGGTGGGCAGAGGGCGGGTTGGGGCAGAAAGCGGCCCGGCGACTCAGCCCGGGCGCGGCGCGGCGGCCAAGGCTGCACGCAGCATCAGCAGCGCGCCATCCATGCTGTCGCCCGCCGCGGGCACCAGGCGCGCCTGAAAGGCCGGCGGCCACAGCGGCGCGAGCCGCGTGCCGACGCTGCCGCTGGCCACCACCGGCCAGGGCGCGGCAGCGCCGGCGGGCTGCAGCGCTGCCACCATGGCGGCCAGGGCGTCGGCCGCGGCCTGCAGCAGCGCTTGCGCCGTGCGGCAGCCACCGTCGGCGCTGGCGAAGACCCAGGGCGCGAGCTCGGCGTAGCGCCGCGCGCCCGCACCGGCGCACCAGGCCAAAAGCGCAGGGGCATCAAAGCCGGCGGTCTTGAACACGGCTTCCGACAAGGCGCTGGCCGCCTCACGGCCGTCCAGCACCGCATGCGCATGGGCCATGGCGCGCAGGCCCAGCCAGGCGCCGCTGCCTTCGTCGCCCACCGGGAAGCCCCAGCCGCCGCACTGGCGCAGGCGGCCGGCTTCGTCGCGGCTGGCGGCCACGCTGCCCGTGCCGGCGGCCAGCACGATGCCCGGCCCGCCGCCGAAAGCGCCCAGCAGTTGCGTGACCCCGTCGTTGTCGAGCACGCAAGCGGCGAAACCGGGGTCGGCCTGCAAGAAGGCCGCGCGCTGCGCCGCCACGCCGGCGCCCGCCAGGCCCAGGCCCAGCGCCACATCTGCGGGCGCGGCAGCGGCCAAACCGGCGGCTTCAAACGCCGCTTGCACGGCCTGCTGCACATGCCGCCAGGCCTGCTCCACCCCCTGGCTCAGGCCCGAGGGCCCGGCTTCGCCCTGGCCCAGGGTGCGGCCGGCAGCGTCTTGCAGGCGCACGCGGGTGCCTGTGCCGCCGCCGTCAACGCCGGCGAGGTAGGTGGGAGCCCCAGCCGGGCCGGGGCGTTGGGGCGCCGTCAAGGGAGGCGGGCGGTCAGAACGGGATGTCGTCGTCCATGTCGTCAAAGCCCGTGCTGGCCTTGGGCGCGGGGCGCTGGGCCGGCGCCGGGGCGGCGCTGCGGGCCGGCGGCGCGCTGCGCGGGGCGCGCGCAGGCGGCTCGCCCATGTCGTCGCCGCCCATGCCACCGCCCATGCCGCCGCCTTCGCGGCCGCCGAGCAGCTGCATCTCGTTGGCGACGATGTCCACGGTGTTGCGCTCGACGCCGTCCTTGTCGGTGTACTTGCCGTATTTCAGGCGGCCTTCGATGTAAACCGGGCGGCCCTTCTTCAGGTATTCGCCGGCGATCTCGGCCAGGCGGTCGTAGAAGGTGACGCGGTGCCACTGCGTCTCTTCGACGCTTTCGCCGGTGTTCTTGTCCTTGCGGCGGCTGCTGGTGGCGATGCTGACGTTGGCGATGGCCGCGCCGCTGGGGGCGTAGCGCACTTCGGGGTCGCGGCCGCAGTTGCCGACGAGGATGACTTTGTTGACTGAGGCCATGGCGGGCTCCGGAAAAAAGGGCAAGGAAAGCTGGGGATGGGGCGCTGGGGCATGCGCCGGATGACTGGGCCAGATTATCGCGCCCAGGGCCCCGGCGGCCAGCACCCCGGAGGTTGGCCGCCCTGCGAGCCACCGCCCCCGGGGGGCCCCTGACGGGGGCGCCGCGCCCGGCTTGCCGCCCGGGGGGCTGCCTTACCATCTCCACCAAGATGTCTGCCGTGATCTCGCCGCCCCCCGCACCGCCCGCCTCCACCCGCCCCCAGGCCGTGCTGCACGAGGTCTTCGGCTACCCCGCCTTCCGCGGCGCGCAGCAGGAGATCGTCGAACACGTCACCGCCGGTGGCGACGCGCTGGTGCTCATGCCCACGGGCGGCGGCAAGAGCCTGTGTTACCAGGTGCCGGCCATCGTGCGCCACCGCGCCGGCCAGGGTGTGGCCATCGTCGTGAGCCCGCTGATCGCGCTGATGCACGACCAGGTGGGCGCGCTGCACGAGGCCGGCGTCGCCTCGGCCTACCTGAACTCATCGCTGGAAGGCGACGAGGCCCGGCGCATCGAACGCGAGCTGATGAGCGGCCAGCTGGTGCTGCTGTACGCCGCGCCCGAGCGCATCCTCACGCCGCGTTTCCTGGCCATGCTGCAAAGCCTGCACGAGCGCGGGCTGCTGAGCCTCTTCGCCATCGACGAGGCGCACTGCGTCAGCCAGTGGGGCCACGATTTCCGCGAGGAATACCTGGGCCTCTCCGCGCTGCACGAGCAGTTCCCGGGCGTGCCGCGCGTCGCACTCACGGCCACGGCCGACAGCCACACACGCGCCGACATCATCGAGCGGCTGCAGTTGCAAGAGGCGCGGCTGTTTGTCGCCAGCTTCGACCGGCCCAACATCCGCTACACCATCGTCGAGAAAGACGAGCCGAAGAAGCAGCTGCTTCGTTTCATCCGCGACGAGCACGACGGCGACGCCGGCGTCGTCTACTGCCAAAGCCGCAAGAAGGTAGAAGAAACCGCCGCCTGGCTGCAGACCGAAGGCATCAACGCCCTGCCCTACCACGCAGGCCTGGACGCCGAGGTGCGGCGCCGCCACCAAGACCGTTTCCTGCGCGAAGACGGCATCGTCGTGGTGGCGACCATCGCCTTCGGCATGGGCATCGACAAGCCCGACGTGCGTTTCGTGGCCCACCTCGACCTGCCCAAGAACATCGAGGCCTACTACCAGGAAACCGGCCGCGCCGGCCGCGACGGCCTGCCCGCCAACGCCTGGATGAGCTACGGCCTGGCCGATGTGGTGAACCAGCGCCGCATGATCGACGAAAGCGAGGCCGGCGAAGACTTCAAGCGCCTGCAGCGCGGCAAGCTCGACGCGCTGCTGGCGCTGTGCGAGGCCATCGACTGCAGGCGTGTACGGCTGCTGGCTTACTTCGGCCAGCCCAGCACGCCCTGCGGCAACTGCGACAACTGCATCGC
Source organism: uncultured beta proteobacterium (assembly GCA_963788035.1). Taxonomy (GTDB): domain Bacteria; phylum Pseudomonadota; class Gammaproteobacteria; order Burkholderiales; family Burkholderiaceae_C; genus Rubrivivax. The sequence continues at coordinate 489,689 of CAWBFC010000001.1, read as the reverse complement.
CAGCCCGGAGACCTGGGATGCGACGGAGGCCGCGCGCAAGGCGCTCAGCGGCATCTACCGCTTCCGCCAGGCCGGCGGGCAGCGTTATGGCGCCGGCCACCTGATCGACGTGCTGCGCGGCAAGACCACCGAGAAGGTCACGCAACACGGGCATCAAAGTCTGTCGACCTTCGGCATCGGTGCCGACGTGAGCGAAGCCCAGTGGCGCCTGGTGCTGCGCCAGCTGATCGCGCTGGGCCATGTGGAGGCCGAGGGCGAATACAACACGCTGGCGCTAGCCGACAGCGCGCGCGAGGTTCTGCGCGGCGAGGTGCCGGTGCGCCTGCGTGTGCCCAGCGAAACCAAGGCCCGCGGCAAGGGCGCACGCGGTGAACGTGGCAGCAGCCCGCGCGGTGGCGCCGGCAAACCGCCGCCGCTGCCGCTGGACGAAGCCGCCACCGAACGTTTCACCGCGCTCAAGGCCTGGCGTGCCGAGGTGGCGCGTGAACACAACCTGCCGGCCTACGTCGTCTTCCACGACGCCACGCTGGCCGAAATGGCGCGCGCGATGCCGGGCACGCTGGACGAGCTGGCCGGCATCAGCGGCGTGGGCGCCAAGAAGCTGGAAGCCTACGGCGCCGAGATCCTGCGCGTGCTGGGCGGCTGAGCCCCGGCGGGCCTGTGTCATTTCTGCGCACTGCTCGCAAAAACTGAGGGGCAGCCTGCGGGCGCCGGCGCATACTGCGCGCGGCCTCGCACCGCGCGAGCAAACGCCCGGGTTTGCCGGGCCGGCCAGGAGCAGTACCACTTGCCGCCAACGTCCAGCACGCCGCCCAACGAGGCATCCGACCTCGCCCTGACACCACCCGGCCCTGATGCGGCAACAGGCACGCCGGCTTTCGGTGGCCTGGTGGTGGCCATCGGCGCCTCGGCCGGCGGGCTGGATGCGCTGGAGCGCCTCTTCGGCGCGCTGCCGGTAGACACCGGCGCAGCCTTCGTCGTGATCCAGCACCTGTCGCCCGATCACAAGTCGATGATGGACAACCTGCTGGCGCGCTACACCGCCATGCCGGTGCGGGTGGCCGGGCACGACATGCCGCTGGCGCCCAACGCGGTGTTCCTGATCCCGCCGGCCAAGAGCATGCGCGTGTCTGGCGATCGGCTGCTGCTCAGCCCCAAGCCCGAGCACGGGCTCTCGCTGCCCATCGACGTGTTTTTCACCAGCATGGCCGAGCAGTGCGCCGACCGCGGCATCGCCGTGGTGCTCTCGGGCACCGGCAGCGACGGCTCGCGCGGCATCCCGGCCGTCAACGCGGCGGGCGGTTTTGTCTTCGTTCAAGAACCGGCCACGGCGAAGTTCGACGGCATGCCGCGCAGCGCCATCGGCACCGGCCTGGCCGATGTGGTGGCGCCGGCCGAAGCCCTGGCCGACAGGTTGAGCACCCACCTGCGTGCGCCCCGCCATGCCTCGCTGCGCCTGCTGGCCGGCAGCCCGCCCCCCGCGGTGGCAGAGCCGCTGGAGGGCATCCTGGAGCTGCTGCTCGGCAGCAGCGGCATCGACTTCCGCGACTACAAGCCCACCACCGTGCTGCGCCGCATCGAGCGCCGCATGCAGGTGCAGCGCGCGGTTTCGCTCACGGCCTACCGCGCGGCCCTGGCGGCAGCGCCCGAAGAACAGGCCGTGCTGCGCCGTGAGCTGCTGATCCCGGTGACACGTTTTTTCCGCGATGCCGATGTCTTCGACCAACTGGCCGAGCAGGTGGTCACGCCCGTTGTAGGGCGCGAAGCGACGATGGAACCCATCCGCGTGTGGGTGGCCTGCTGTGCCACGGGCGAAGAAGCCTATTCCATCGCCATCCTGTTTGCCGAGGCCTTCCAGCGCCTGGGCCGCATGCGGCCGGTGAAGATTTTCGCCACCGACGTGGAGCAGCACTACCTCGACGTCGCCGCCGCCGGCCACTACCCCGACACCATCGCCGCCGAGGTCTCGGGCCCGCGGCTGGAGCGCTGGTTCACCGAGCGCGACGGCGGCTGGACCGTGCGGCCGGAGATCCGCCAGATGGTGATCTTCGCGCGCCACAACCTGGTGGCCGACCCGCCCTTCACGCGCATGGACCTGGTGAGCTGCCGCAACGCGCTGATCTATTTCCAGCCCGGCGCGCAAGAGCGGGCGATGCGGCGGCTGCAGTACGCGCTGCAGCCCGGGGCGCACCTGCTGCTCGGCCCGAGCGAATCGCTGGGCGTGCTGCACCGCGACTACGCGCCCCTGCCCGGCCGCGGCAAGATCTACCGTCTGCTGCGGCGCGACCGCCTCGGCCTGCAGCTCGACAGCACTTCGCGCCACGAAACCTCGTCGCAACGCCGTGCTTTGCGGCGCCGCCCGGCGGAAGTGGCGCCGCCGCCGGCCCAGGCCTGGGTGGCCCAGGGTGAACGCCAGCTGCAGCAGGCCTACCTGCCGCCCTCGCTGCTGGTGGGGCCCTCGCGCGAGCTGCTGCACGTTTATGGCAGCGCCAGCGAGCTGCTGCAGATCGGCGAAGGCCAGATGTCGCTGGACGTGCTGAAACTGCTGCCGCGTGAGCTGTCTTGGGCGGCCGGCCTGCTGCTGCAGGCGGTGGCCCACGAGGGCCGGCCCGACAGCGCGGCACCCGTGCAGCTGGGCCAGGGTGCCAGTGCACGCCACCTGCGCCTGGTGGCGCGCCGCCTGGGCACAGGCACAGGCACAGGCCCTGCCGAAGCCGGCGCCGCGCCGCTGACGCTGCTGAGCTTCGAACCGCTGGACCTGCCCAGCCGCGGCGAGGCCGAGACCGCCGAGCTCGATGAAGAGCAGCGCCGGCGCGTCGAGACGCTGGAACGTGAACTCGACCTCACGCACGAGAGCCTGCAGGCCACCATCGAAGAGCTGGAAACGGCCAACGAAGAGCTGCAGGCCACCAACGAAGAGTTGATGGCCAGCAACGAGGAGCTGCAGAGCACCAACGAAGAGCTGCAGTCGGTCAACGAAGAGCTCTACACCGTGAACTCCGAATACCAGGAGAAGGTGGACGTGCTCAACTCGGTGAACGCCGATCTGGAGAACGTTGCCAAGGCCACGGCCACGCCCACGCTCTTCGTCGACGAGCAGCTGCGGCTGTTGCGTTTCACGCCCGAGCTGATGCAGCTGTTCAAGGTGCGCGAAGGCGACCGCGGGCGCTCGCTGGAAGACTTCGCGAACCTGCTCGACTACCCCGAGCTCTTCAACGACCTGCGCCGCACGCTGGCCGACCGCGTGGTCACCGAGCGCGAGGTGAAAAGCCGCGACGGCCAGTGGTGGCTGGCACGCATGCAGCCCTATGCGGCGCGTGTGCCCGGCAGCACCAAGGCGGTGATGAGCTTCGTCAACGTCACCTCGCTGAAGGACAGCCAGCGCATGCAGTCCATCCTGGACTCGCTGGCCGAACACCTGGCGGTGCTGGACGCGCAAGGCACCATCGTGCGTGTGAACGAAGCCTGGCGGCGTTTTGCTGCCGACAACGGCGACCCCGAGCTGCGCCACAGCGGCCCCGGCCACAACTACCTGAACGTCTGCGCCAGCGCTGCGCTCAGCGACCCCGACGCGCGCCGCGCGCACGAGGGCGTGAGCCGCGTGCTGCAGGGCGCGCTGCCGCGCTTCACGATGCAGTACCCCTGCGAGAGCCGCGGCCGCCGGCTGTGGTTCCTGATGCACGCCGCGCCCGTGGCGCATGCCGGCGGCGGCGCGGTGGTCAGCCACATCGACATCACCGCCTGGGCCGACGCCCAGGCGCCGGGCATGTTGGCCCCCGACCAGAAAGAAACAGCGCCATGACCGTGCACGGCCTCAAGCAGCGTGTGGAAGCGCGTGACCGCCTGCTGCTGCAGGCCGAGAGCGTGGGCCAGCTGCTCAACGAACAGCTGCTCGGCGCGGTGGCGCGCGGCGAGCTCGGGCTCATCGAAGAAACCGCGCGGCGCCACGACGCCAAGCTCGGCGAGCTGACCGAGAACCTGCGCATCTACCAGGCCGAGCTGCACGCCCAGGCCGACGAGCTGCAGGCCAGCCAGGCGCGCGCCGAAGCCCTGGCCGAACGTTTTGCCACGCTCTTTGCCGGCATGCCGGTGGCCTGCGTGCTCGTCACCTTCAACGGCGAGCTGCTCGAAACCAATGCGCTGGCGGCACGGCTGCTGAAGCTGCCGCCGCACCGCAACACGCCGGCTTTCCTGCACCGCCTGATCGACAGCAGCGACTACCAGGACCGCGTGCGCCCGGCCCTGCACGAAGCGCAGGCCACCGGCGCCAGCGCGCTGGACAACGTGGGCTTCTTCGGCGAAGGCGGGCGGCGCTTCAGCGGCGACCTCTACATCTCGCGCCTGCCCGGCACCGCGGGCGCGCCGGGCAACGACGCGGGCCATTACGTCTGCGCCGTGATCGACCGCACCGAGCACCTGCAAGACCTGCGCGCGCTCGAAGCCTCGGAAGAAGCGCTGCGCCAGAGCGAGGCCTTTCTCGCCGAATCGGCCCGCCTGGCGCGCGTGGGCGGCTGGGAACTCACGCTGCGGCCGCATGCGCTGCGCTGGTCGGCCCAGCTGCGCCAGATGCTGGCGCTGCCGGCCGACGAAGCGGCCACGCTGGAAGCCACGCTGGCGCGCTGCGCCCCCTACGACCGCAAGAGCTTCGCCGGCGCCGTGGCGCGCGCCGAGCTGGGCCAGCCCTTCGAGATCGAGATCGACATGGTCAGCGCCGACGGCCGCCCGCTGCGCGTGCTGGCGGTAGGCTCGGCCGACATCGCGGACGGCCAGGTGCGGCGCGTCAGCGGCGCGCTGCAAGACATCACCAGCCAGCACCACGTGCGCCGCCAGCTCGGCGACCTGACCGAGCGCCTGGCCATTGCCAACGAGGCCGGTGGCATCGGCGTGTGGGACTGGAACCTCGGCGATGGCACGCTGCACTTCGACGCCCGCCTGTGCGAACTGCTGGCGGTGCCGGCCGCGCCGGCGGGCACGCTGGTGGAAGCGCTGGCACCGCAGCTGCTGCCGCATGAGCGTGAACACCTGCAAGCCGCGCTGCATGTGGCGCTGAGCCGCCTGGAGCCACTGAACCTGGAGCTGCAGCGCGCCGACCACGGCGGTGCCGAACGCTGGCTGCACGTGACCGGCCGCGCCCATGCCGACGCGCAAGGCCGCGTGCAGCGTGTCATCGGCTGTGCCTGGGACAGCAGCCCCGAGCACGAGGCGCTGCGCCTGCTGGCAGCGAAAGAGGCCGCCGAAAGCGCCAACCAGGCCAAGAGCGCCTTCCTCTCGCGCATGAGCCACGAGCTGCGCACGCCGCTGAACGCCATCCTCGGCTTCGCGCAGCTGATGCGGCTGGAGGCCGAGGCCGGCGACCTGGTGCTCAAGCCGCACCGCGTGACGCTCATCGAAAGCGCCGCCCGCCACCTGCTGGAACTCGTCAACGAGGTGCTGGACGTCTCGCGCATCGAAGCCGGCCGTGTGGCCGTGCAGCTGGCGCCGGTGGACCTGCGGCGTTGCCTCACCGAGGCCCTGCCCATGGTGCAGGGCCTGGCCGAAGGCCTGGGCGTGCGCATGGACGATCAAGCCTGCCAGGGCGCGCCCTGCTGGGTGATGGCCGACAGCCTGCGGCTGCGCGAAGTCTTGATCAACCTGGTCTCCAACGCCGTCAAGTACAACAAGCCCGGCGGCCGCGTCGATTGCCGCATCGAAGCGCAAGACGGGCAGGTGCTGCTGACGGTGGCCGACACCGGCGTCGGCTTGAGCGAAGCGCAGCAGGCCGGGCTTTTCCAGCCCTTCAACCGCGTGGGCGCCGAGAGCTCGGGCATCGAGGGCTCGGGCATGGGCCTGTTCGTCAGCCGCCGTTTCATCGAGCTGATGGGCGGGCAGATCCTGCTGCGCAGCGCCGCCGGCGCAGGCACGACCGTGACGGTGCAGCTGCTGGCGCCCCCCGGCTGAAAACAGCCTGCGTCGCTATGATGGCCGGTTGCCCTCAGCCGCCACCATGCCCGAATCCACCGACGCCCCGCCGGCCCTGCCCCGCCCATCCCTGGAACGAGCGCAGGAAAGCCGCTTTCTGAAGGTGCGCGGCGCGCGCACCCACAACCTCAAGAACATCGACCTCGACATCCCCAAGCACGCGTTGGTGGTGATCACGGGGCTCAGCGGTTCGGGCAAGAGCAGCCTGGCCTTCGACACGCTGTATGCCGAGGGCCAGCGCCGTTATGTCGAAAGCCTGTCGGCCTACGCACGGCAGTTCCTGCAGCTGATGGACAAGCCCGATGTCGATGTCATCGAGGGCCTGAGCCCGGCCATCAGCATCGAGCAGAAGGCCACCAGCCACAACCCGCGCAGCACGGTCGGCACCATCACCGAGATCCACGACTACCTGCGCCTGCTCTACGCCCGGGCCGGCACGCCCTACTGCCCCGACCACGGCCAGCCGCTGCAGGCGCAGAGCGTGAGCCAGATGGTCGATGCGGTGCTTGCGCTGCCCGAAGACACCAAGCTGATGGTGCTGGCCCCGGTGGTGCGCGACCGCAAGGGCGAGTTCGAAGACCTCTTCGCCGACATGCAGGCGCGTGGCTACGTGCGCTTCCGCGTCGGCGGGCAGGTGGTGGAGGCCGAGGCCCTGCCCACGCTGAAGAAGAACGATAAACACGACATCGATGTCGTCATCGACCGGCTGAAGACCAAGCCCGACGTCAAGCAACGGCTGGCCGAGAGCTTCGAGGCCAGCCTGCGCATCGCCGACGGCCGCGCCATCGCGCTGGAGATGGACACCGGCAAAGAGCACCTGTTCAGCAGCAAGTTCGGCTGCCCGGTGTGCAGCTACTCGCTGAGCGAACTGGAACCGCGCCTCTTCAGCTTCAACAGCCCCGTGGGCGCCTGCCCGGCCTGCGACGGCCTGGGCCAGGTGACGGTGATGGACCCCGAGCGTGTGGTGGCCTTCCCCAGCCTGAGCCTGGCCTCGGGCGCGGTGAAGGGCTGGGACCGGCGCAACGCCTACACGCACTCGATGCTGGAGGCCGTGGCCAAGCACCTGGGCTTCGACATCAACACGCCTTTCGAGCAACTGCCCGAACGCGCGCGCCAGGTGCTGCTGCACGGCAGCGGCAGCGAAGAGATCGAGTTCGTCTACGAGGCCGAGAGCGCCGGCAAAGGGGGCCGCAAGCCGCGTGCTGTGAAGCGTTGCCATCCCTTCGAAGGAATCATCCCCAACTTCGAACGCCGCTTCCGCGAAACCGATTCGGCTGCCGTGCGCGAAGAGCTGGCGCGTTACCAGGCCTCGCGCGCCTGCCCGCAGTGCGAGGGCTCGCGCCTGCGCCGCGAGGCGCGGCATGTGTTCCTGCAGCACACCGACAGCGACGGCCTGCTGCACCGCGGCCCGCCCATCTACGAGGTGGAGCACGCCACGCTGGCGCGCGCGCTGGCCACCTTCGAGGGCCTGAAGCTGCAGGGCGCCAAGGCCGAGATCGCCGACAAGATCATGCGTGAGATCCGCAGCCGGCTGCGTTTTCTCAACGACGTGGGCCTGAACTACCTCAGCCTCGACCGCGGCGCCGACACGCTCAGCGGCGGCGAGGCGCAGCGCATCCGCCTGGCCAGCCAGATCGGCAGCGGCCTCTCGGGCGTGATGTACGTGCTGGACGAGCCCAGCATCGGCCTGCACCAGCGCGACAACGAACGCCTCATCGGCACGCTGCTGCACCTGCGCGACCTCGGCAACAGCGTGCTGGTGGTGGAGCACGACGAAGACATGATCTGGGCCGCCGACCACGTGGTGGACATGGGCCCGGGCGCCGGCGTGCACGGCGGCCGCGTGATGGCGCAGGGCACGCCACGCGAGGTGGCCGACGACCCCGCTTCGCTCACCGGCCAGTACCTGGGCCGCGTGCTGCGCATCGAGGTGCCGAAGAAGCGCCGGCCGGCCAGCGGCTTCGGCGCCGCGCCCTTCCGCCTGAGCATCGTGAACGCGCGCGGCAACAACCTGCGCGGGCCCGATGGTCAGGGCGTGAACGTCGACATCCCCGTGGGCCTGCTGACCTGCGTGACGGGCGTCAGCGGCAGCGGCAAGAGCACGCTGATCAACGACACGCTGTACACCGCGGTGGCGCGCAAGCTGTACCAGGCGCATGCCGAACCGGCGCCGCACGACCGCATCGAAGGCCTGGAGCATTTCGACAAGGTCATCAACGTCGACCAGAGCCCCATCGGCCGCACGCCGCGCAGCAACCCGGCCACCTACACGGGCCTGTTCACGCCCATCCGCGAACTGTTTGCCGAAGTGCCCACGGCACGCGAGCGCGGCTACGGTGCCGGCCGATTCAGCTTCAACGTCAGCGCCTCTTCAGGCGGCGGGCGCTGCGAGGCCTGCGAGGGCGACGGCGTCATCAAGGTGGAGATGCACTTCCTGCCTGACGTGTACGTGCCCTGCGATGTATGCCACGGCGCGCGCTACAACCGCGAGACGCTGGAGATCCTCTACAAGGGCAAGAACATCACCCAGGTGCTGGAGCTCACGGTGGAAGACGCGCACGGCTTCTTCAACGCCGTGCCCAACATCGCGCGCAAGCTGCAGACGCTGCTGGACGTGGGCCTGGGCTACATCCGCCTGGGCCAGGCCGCCACCACGCTCAGCGGCGGCGAGGCGCAGCGCGTGAAGCTGGCGCTGGAACTGAGCAAACGCGACACCGGCCGCACGCTCTACATCCTGGACGAACCGACCACCGGGCTGCACTTCCACGACGTGCGCCTGCTGCTGAAGGTGCTGCACCAGTTGCGCGACGCGGGCAACACCATCGTCGTCATCGAGCACAACCTCGATGTCATCAAGACGGCCGACTGGCTGGTGGACATGGGGCCCGAGGGCGGCAGCGGTGGCGGCCGCTTGGTGGTGGCCGGCACCCCGGAAGAAGTGGCGGCCTGCGCGGCCAGCCACACGGGGCGTTTTCTGAAGGCGCTGCTGGCCGAGGCCTGAGCGCGCCTGCGCACAGACGTGCCGTTCAGGCCGTGATGGCCCGCGCGTGTTCCACCATGTCGGTGAACAACAGCTCCAGCGCGGTGGGCCGCATCTCGTAGGGGTCGAACTCGGCCTGCGCGCCGTATTTCAGGAAGATGGCGCGGTGGGCTTCGGTGGTGCTGAGCAGGCCCATGGCCCAGGCGCCGTAGAGGCGTTGGTCGATTTCCTTGTACGACAGGATGGCCGGCTCGCGGTGGCGCGGGTCGAGCAGGATGCGGTGGTACAGCGCGTTGACGACGCGGTGGTCGCCTTCCAGGCACTGCAGGAAGATGCCGTTGCTCAGCATCAGCGCGCCCGTCACGCCCAGCGGGCCGTTGTTGCGCTGCGAGCTGCGCACGATGTCCTTCACCTCCACGGGCGAAAGCATGCCGGCGCTGCGGCTGGCGTAGATCAGGCGGATCAGCATGGCGGCGGCTCCTGTCGGTGGGCGCGCATCGTAAGCGCCACGCCTTGGCTGCGCCGCGCCCAAAGAAAAAGGCCCCGGAGGGCCTCTTTCAACGCAGGCTGCAGGCTGCAGCCGGTGTCACTTCAGGTGGTTGCTGATCAGCTTGGTCATCTCGAACATCGAGACCTGCGCCTTGCCCAGCACTTCCTTGAGCTTGGCATCGGCATTGATCAGCGTCTTCTTGGCCTTGTCCTGCAGGCCGTTCTTCTTGATGTACTCCCAGACCTTCTTGGTCACCTCGGTGCGCGGCAGCGCGGCAGCGCCGATGACGCCGGCCAGCGCGGCGCTGGGGGTCAGGGGCTTCATGAAGGCGGCGCTGGGGGTGCGCTTCTTCGCGGGCGCTGCAGCCTTCTTGGCCGGTGCCGCCTTCTTCGCCGGAGCCGCCGTCTTTGCGGGCGCTGCGGCTTTCTTGGCCGGCGCAGCCTTCGCAGGGGCCGCGGCCTTCTTCGCCGGAGCGGCCTTCTTCGCGGCCGTTTTCGCAGGGGCTTTCGCCGGGGCTTTTTTCGCAGTTGCCATTTGGATGTTCTCCGTCAGTGGATGAGGGATGCCGCTTGCCGCGCAAGCCCTGCATCACCTTCGTGCGCGGGCTTGTCTTTCCTGGGAAACGTGCAGGCGCGATGGTAATGCGCCTGCCTGGCAGTGAGAAGCGGTTTTCCCAGGTAAAAGCGGCTTTCGCACCACGATTTGCACCGCGTTATGCTGGGCCCATGAAGATCATCGTGCGTTGGTTGCTTCTTGCCGCAGCGCTGCTGCTGGTGGCCCACCTCTACAGCGGCGTGCAGGTGGCGAGTTTTGCCTCGGCCCTGATCGCGGCCTTCGTGCTGGGTTTGTTCAACACGCTGGTACGGCCGCTGCTGGTGTTGTTGACACTGCCGGTCACGCTGCTGACGCTGGGGCTCTTTCTCTTCGTCATCAACGCGCTGATGTTCTGGGCCTCGGCCAGCGTGCTGGCGGGCTTCAACGTCACCGGCTTCAGCGCCGCCTTGATCGGCTCGCTGCTCTACAGCCTGTGCGGCATGGTCATCGACGTGGCCGTGGAACGCCTCTTCGCACGCGCGCCGGGCTGAGTCAGTTCGGCCCTTCGCCGGGCGGCGGGCCGCCACGGCCCTCACCGCGCATCTCGGCGGCGATTTCGCGGCGCTGCTGCAGCACCTGGCGCAGGCGCGCGTCGATGACCGAGGCTTCGATGAAGTCGGTGGGCCCGGGCCCGCGCGAGGCCGCTTGCGCACGCCGCAGGCGGTCGATGGCGCCGCTGAGATCGCCCACCGCGGCGCGCGCTTCGGCCCCGGCGCGCAAGGCGCGCAACTTCAGGCCCAGGGCCTCGCTGCTGCTGGCCAGCAGTTCCCAGGCGGCGGCATCGTGTTTCTGCTCTGACACCCAGGTCTGCAGGTTCTCCACGCTGCGGCGCAGCGGCTCGGCCGCCGCCTCGGGCTTGCTGTCGTGCAGGCGCAGCGCGGCCTGCGTGCGCAGCAGCAGCGCGGGGCGTTCGCTGGCCGCGCCCAGCGCATCGAGCACCTGCAAGGCGCCGGCAGCATCGCTGGCGCCCAGCAAGGCCTGCGCCTGCAGCAGGCGCAGCGCACGCTCGGCCGCCGGTTCACGCGGCACGGCCGTGGCCGCCAACTGCAGCGCCAGCGCCACCTGGCGCTCGGCGCGGTCGTGCTCCTTCAGCAGCGAAGCCGCCATCGCGCCACCGTAGAGCGCGGCCACGCGGTCGGCCAGCGCGGGTGAGGAGGTGGTGCCGCCCAGGCGCTGCAGCCCGGTGACGCTTTCGTCCATCAGCACACGCGCGCGCATCTGCATCAGCGCGTGCATCAGCGTGGTCTGCGTGGCGCGGTTGTCGCCCAGCAGCGTGCGGCTGCGCGCTTCGCTGATGCGGTCGATGGTCAGCGGGTGGCTGCGCAGGTAGGGGAAGCCGCCGTTGTCAGACAGGCGCGTGGCCGCGTCCATGCGGTCGAACATCTGGGCCTGACCCGCCGGCGCAAAACCGGCCAGCCCGAGCAGGCCGTAGCCGATGCGGTCGGCCTCGCGCTCCATGTCGCGCGAGAAGTTCAGCTGCGTCTGGATGGCTGCGCCCTGCCCGCCCATGATGGCCGCGTTGGCGAGGTCGGCGTTGTTGGCGCGGCTGGCCGCGATGATGCCCAGCAGGATGGTGGCCACCGCAATCAGCGAGGCCTGCTGCTGCGGCGCGATGCTGCGCGCGATGTGGCGCTGCGTGACGTGGCTGAGCTCGTGCGCCATCACGCTGGCGAGCTGGTCGCGCGTGGTGGTGATGGCGATCAGCCCCAGGTGCGCGCCGACAAAACCGCCGGGCAGCGCGAAAGCGTTGACGCTGCGGTCGCGCACGAGAAAGGTTTCCCAGGCGAAGAGCTGGTCGGTGTCGTGGTCGATCTGCCCCACCTGGCGCGCCGCGGCCACCAGCGGGTTCCAGATCGACTGCAGGTATTCGAGCAGCACCGGGTCGTCGAGGTAAACCGGGTCGCGCCTCGCCTCGCGCATGATCTGCTCGCCCAGGCGGCGCTCGTCGCCCACGCTCAAGTCACGCGAGGCGCTTTCGCCCAGGGCCGGCAGGCGCACCTGCGCGTGGGCGGGCAGGTGCAGCGCGGGCAACAGCACGGCGGCCGCCAGCAGGCTGGCCAGCGAGCGCTGCCAAGGCAGCCGGGTGGCCGTGTGCCCGGCGGGCCGGGGCGACGAAACCGCAGCGGCGGCGAAGGTGGGGCGAGAGGTGGGCAAGCGGTGTCTTTCGCGAGCAGCTGGAGGGCCTTGGAGCCGCCCGGGGGCGCGGCGTTCCCTCTGGCTATGATGACACCGCCCTGTTGCTGAACGTGAAGCTGCCCGCCCCCATTGCTGCCATGAGCGCCCACCCGCAAGACGCCGACACCCCGAGCCCGCTGACGCACTTCGACAGCCAGGGCCAGGCCCACATGGTCGACGTGGCCGCCAAGGCCGAGACCCACCGCGTGGCGCGTGCGGCCGGCAGCATCCGCATGCAGCCGGCCACCTTCGAGCTCATCGCCAGCGGCCAGGCCAAGAAGGGCGATGTCATCGGCATCGCACGCATCGCGGCCATCCAGGGCGCCAAGCGCACGTCTGACCTGATCCCGCTGTGCCACCCGCTGCCCATCACGCGCGTGGCCGTGAGCTTCGAGCTGGACGCCGCCACGAGCACCGTGCACTGCACGGCGCAGGTGGAAACGCTGGGCCGCACGGGCGTGGAAATGGAAGCGCTGACGGCCGTGCAGGTGGGCCTGCTGACGGTCTACGACATGTGCAAAGCCGCCGACCGCGGCATGGTGATGACCAACATCCGCGTGCTGGAAAAGCGCGGCGGCAAGAGTGGGGAGTGGGTGGCGGCGGTTTGAGGCCCTTCAATCCGCCGAGGTGAAGGCCCGCCAGCCCAGCGCCCGCGCCGGGGGCCGGCAGGGGAAGGCCGAGGCCGCCGGCGCTGGCGCAGCCGGTGCAGAAGCGGCAGGCACCGCGCCCGCAGCCGGCGCTGACGCCGACGCCGCTTGGTCGCAAATCGCAAAAAACGCCTCGGCGTCGGGCTTGCGGAATTCGCGCAGGCGCTCGGCGATGTGGCTGGCTTCGTCGACCCGGCCGCGTTCGGCGAGCGACAGCGACCAGGCCATCATCAAGCGCGCGTCCAGCAGGAAGTGCACGGCGCGCGCAAACGCACGCTCGGGCTCGGGCACGGGCAGGCCGGCGGTGACGGCGGCGTAGTCGGCGTGGTGCGCGAAGAACACGCTCTTCTGCCCTTCGGCCACACGCGCCGCCAGCGGCTGCGCGCCGGCCGATGCGCTGAAGATCGCGGCCACGCGCAGGTAGTCGACCACCGAAAACACCGCGCCTGCAGCCACCAGGGCGGCACCGGCCACCACGGCGCGTGAGGGCCTGGGCGCAGAGACGCCCTCAGGCCCGGCCTCGGCCTGCGCTGCAGCCGGCTGCAGCGCAAAACCCCAGGCCCAGGCCGCCGGCAGCAGGAAGTAGCTGTACCAGAGCGGGTACTCCAGCAGGCTGTGCAGGCCGATCATCACCACCATCAGCACGGCCGCGCGCTGCGCCGTGCTGGCGTCACCGCTGGCGCGCCAGGCCGCCAGGCCGGCCAGCACCAGCGCCAACAGCAACAGCAACATCACCAGCGTGGCCAGCGGCAGGCCCAGTTCCACCGCCAGTTGCAGCGGCAGGTTGTGTGTGTGGTCGAAAAAAGCCACGGGGCGCTGCGGCAACGGGGTCAGGGTCCAGGCGAGGTTGAACTCGCCAAAACCCACGCCGGCCCAGGGCTGCTGGGCGATCATCACCAGCGTGTCGCGCCAGATGGCCACGCGCGAGCCGCCCACATCGGCCTCGGCCAGGCGTTGCGCGCCGCCGAAGGTGTGCTGCGTGAGCGCAGCCCATTGCGCCATGCCCACCCATGACAAGGCATACGCCAGCGGTGCAGCCAGCAGCAGCACGCGCGCGCTGCGCGACAGGCGCCGGTCCAGCAGGCCCCAGCAGGCCAGCAGCAGCACGCTGACCAGGCCGGTGCGCGAGGCCGTGAGCACCACGGCGAACACGCCCAATGCCAGCAGCAGCGCGGCCCACACGCGGCGCAGGCGGCCGAGTTCGAACAGCGCCACCACCGCGATGCAATGCCAGAGCAACAGGCTGCTGAGGTGGTTGGGCTGACGCAGATTGCCCACCGCGCGGCCGGGGATGCCCGAGGCCGCCAGCCACTCCCCATCGGGCACGCCGGGCGCAAACACCTGCACCAGCGCGATGGCGATGTTGAACACGCCAGCCGCCACCCAGGCCCAGGCGAAGGCCGTGAAGAGGGCCACGCCATCGGGCCGCGCGCGTGCGCCTGCCCCGCCGGCCAGCACCACAGCGGCCGCAAAAAGCGTGGCCAGGGCCGACAGGGCCAGGCTCGGAGGCAGCGAGCCCGGGCCCCACGACCACAGCGCAGCCCCGGCCAACAGCGCCAGCGCCGCCCACACCGCCCACGGGCCGCGGCCCGGCCTGGCGGGTGCGCTGAGGGCCACAAAACCCGCCCACAGCAGAAAGGCCAGGGCCTGGTTCAGGTAAGTGGGTGAAGGGCTGAGGTTGTAGGCCAGCAGCGCGGGCAGGCAGGCAGCACAGGCGGCCAGCCAGCACGCCGGGGCGCCGGGCAAGGGCGGCCCGGACCGGGGCGCTGGCGCTGCGGTGAGGCTTGAATCGGTCATGGTCGGGGCGTGGGCGCAGCAGGCCTGCGGCCTGCGAATGGGCGCCGATTGTCGGCGCAGCGGGCCGGGCGGCCGCCATGGGCCTTTCGATCAGAATCGCCGCATGCGGGTGCTGCACGTCATCACGGCATTGGGCGTGGGCGGCGCGGAACGCATGCTGCTCAAGCTTCTGGGAGCCCGGGCCTTGGCCGGGGTGGCGCAGCACGTCGTGGCGATGCTGCCCGGCGGTGCACTGGCCGGGCCGATGCGCCAGACCGGCGCGCCGGTGACGGTGCTGAACTTCTTCGGTGGTGTGCCGCTGCTCAGCGGGCTGCGGCAACTGGCCGCCCATGCGCGCCGGCTGCAGCCTGATGTGCTGCAGGGCTGGATGTACCACGGCAACCTCGGCGCCAGCTGGGCGCAGCGCGCGCTGCGGCCTTCGGTGCCGCTGGTCTGGGGCATACGGCAGTCGCTGCCCTCGCTGGCGGGTGAGAACGTTTTTGCACGGGCGGCCATCTACCTGGGGCGCGCTGCATCGTCGCAGCCCGACCGGCTGCTCTTCAACTCGCACACCAGCCTGCAGCAGCACCAGGCTTTCGGTTTCGACACGCAGCGGGCCCTGTTCATGCCGAACGGCTTCGACACAGCGGCCTTTGCACCCGACGCCACAGCGCGTGAACAAGGGCGGGCCCGCTGGGGTGTCGGCCCGGGCACCACGGTGTTCGGCCTGCTCGCACGCCACCACCCGGCCAAGGGCCACCGCCTGTTCATCGAAGCGGCACGGCAGCTGCACGCGGCCGGCGCCGACGTTCACCTCGTGCTGGCCGGCACCGGTGTCGATGCGAGCAACACCCCGCTGGTCGAGGCGCTGGCCGCCGCCGGGCTGCGGGAGCGCGCCCAGTTGCTCGGCGAGCGCAGCGATGTGGCCGCGGTGCTCTCAGGCCTGGACGTGTATGTCTCGGCCTCGACGCGGCTCGAAGGTTTCTCCAACTCGGTGGGCGAGGCCATGAGCTGCGGCCTGCCTTGCGTGGTGACGCAGGTGGGCGATTCGCCGCAGGTCGTGGGCGACACGGGCATCACCGTGCCTGCGGGCGACGCGGCGGCCCTGGCCACCGCCATGGGCCGGCTGCTGGCGCTGGGCCCGGCCGGCCGGCAGGCCCTGGGCGAACGCGCGCGCCAGCGCGTGCAGGCCGAGTACGGCATCGAGGGCGTGGCGCAGCGCTACGCCACGCTCTACCAAGAACTGCTGGGCGCCCGCGCCGCCAACCCCCCTTCACACTGATCTCCCCATGTGCGGCATCACCGGCTTTTTTGCACCCTCGGGCCTTGCGCCCAACGCCGCCGCGCTGGCGCGCCGCATGGGCGACAGCCTCGCGCACCGCGGCCCCGACGGCCACGGCGAATGGCTGGACCCCGAGGCCGGCATCGCGCTGGCGCACCGCCGCCTGGCCATCGTCGATCTCTCGCCCGCGGGCGCACAACCCATGCACAGCGCCGATGGGCGCTGGGTGCTGAGCTTCAACGGCGAGATCTACAACCACCAGGCCCTGCGCACACAGTTGCAAAGCCAGGGGCAGGCGCCGGCCTGGCGGGGCCATTCCGACACCGAAACCCTGCTGGCCGCGATCAGCGCCTGGGGCCTGGGCACGACCCTGCAGCGCGCCGTGGGCATGTTCGCCATCGCGCTGTGGGACCGCCAGCAGCGCGTGCTGACGCTGGCGCGCGACCGCCTGGGCGAAAAGCCGCTCTACTACGGCGGGCAAAG
Organism: uncultured beta proteobacterium; assembly: GCA_963788035.1. Taxonomy (GTDB): domain Bacteria; phylum Pseudomonadota; class Gammaproteobacteria; order Burkholderiales; family Burkholderiaceae_C; genus Rubrivivax. The sequence goes on along the minus strand of CAWBFC010000001.1, from coordinate 473,304 downwards.
CGGCGTACTGCTTTTCGGCTCGGAGCTGAAGGCGCTGCAGGCGCACCCCGGCTACCGCGCCGAGATCGACCGCGCCGCGCTGGCGCTGCTGCTGCGCCAGGGTTATGTGCCAGCGCCGTGGTGCATCCACGCCGGCATCCGCAAGCTGCCGCCCGGCAGCCTGCTGCACATCACCAGTCTGCACGATGCCGACCAGGCGCCCGAGCGCTGGTGGTCGGTGCAGGCCGCCGCGCTGGCCGGTGCAGCGCGGCCGCTGCAGCTCAGCGATGCCGAGGCGGTGGACACGCTGGATGCGCTGCTGCGCCAGTCGCTGCAGGGCCAGTGCATGGCCGACGTGCCGCTCGGGGCGTTTCTGTCTGGCGGCATCGATTCGTCCACCGTGGTGGCGGTGATGCAGGCGATGTCGGCCCGGCCCGTGCGCAGTTTCACCATCGGCGTGCCCGAGGCGGGGCTGGACGAATCGGCCGAAGCGCGCGCCGTGGCGCGCCATCTTGGCACGCAGCACACCGAACTCGTGCTCAGCGCCGCCGAGGCCCAGGCCGTCATCCCGCGGCTGCCGACGATGTTTTGCGAGCCCTTCGCCGACGCTTCGCAGATACCGACCTTCCTGGTGTCGCAGCTGGCGCGGCGCGAGGTGACGGTGGCGCTGTCTGGCGATGCCGGCGATGAACTCTTCGGCGGCTACGAACGCTACCGCTGGGCGCAGCGGCTGGCTGCCGTGCCCTTGCCGGTGCGCCACGGCATCGCAGCCGCGCTGCGCGCCCTGCCCGCCGAATGGTGGGCAGCGCTGATGTCGCCGGTGGCGCCGCTGCTGCCCATCGAACTGCGCGAAGGCGACCGCGCCGACCGGCTGCGCAAGCTGGCCAAGGTGCTGGGCCTGCGCACCAATGACGCCGTCTACCAGCACCTCGTGCACCTGTGGCCGCCCGGCGGCGGCCCGGTGCTGGGCGCGCAAGAGCACCTCACGGCCTTCGAAGAAACGCCGGCCGCGCTGCCCGATTTCGAGGCCCGCATGATGCTGCTCGACCTGCGCACCTACCTGCCCGACGACATCCTCGTGAAGGTCGACCGCGCCGCCATGGCCAGTTCGCTGGAGACGCGTGTGCCGCTGCTCGACCACCGCATCGTCGAATTTGCACTGCAGCTGCCGCTGCACCAGAAGATGCGTGATGGCCGCGGCAAATGGGTGCTGCGCCAGGTGCTCGACCGCTACGTGCCGCGCGCCCTGATCGACCGGCCCAAGAAGGGTTTCGGCATCCCCATCCACAGCTGGCTGCGCGGGCCGCTGCGCGATTGGGGTGAAACGCTGCTGGACGCCAGGCGCCTGCGCGACGGCGGGCTCGTCGACCCTGCGCCGGTGCGCCAGCTGTGGGCCGAGCACCAGCAGGGGCGCAACGACTGGGGTTACCGGCTGTGGCCTTTGCTGATGTTTGAGGCCTGGCGCCGGGCCCAGGGCGACAGCCATGCCAGCCGAGACCCATGACCAGCGCGCGCAGAGCATCGTGGTACAAACTCAACACCCAGCCTGCACCGCCTGCCCCCGAGGTCAGCGCCTCCATCCATGCGTGAACACCGCCCCATCTTCGTCACGCAACCCGACCTGCCACCGCTAGAGGATTTCATCCCCTACCTGCGGCAGATCTGGGACAGCCGGGTGCTGACCAATGGCGGGCCTTTTCATGTGGAACTCGAACGCGCACTGACCGAGTATCTGGGCGTCGAACACATCTCTTTGTTCACCAACGGGACGATCGCGCTGGTCACGGCATTGCAGGCCTTGCGCATCACCGGGGAAGTGATCACGACACCCTACTCGTTCGTGGCAACGGCGCACTCGCTGCTGTGGAACGGCATCCAGCCCGTCTTTGTCGACATCGACGACCGGACACTGAACCTCGACCCAGCCCAGATCGAGGCCGCGATCACACCCCGCACCACGGCCATCTTGCCGGTGCACGTCTATGGCCACCCCTGCAATGTCGATGCGATTCAAAAGATCGCCGACTCCTATGGGCTCAAGGTCATCTACGACGCCGCGCATGCCTTCGGCGTGCACTGCCATTGCGGCAGCGTGCTTCAGCATGGCGATCTCTCTGTGCTGAGCTTCCACGCCACCAAGGTCTTCTCGACCTTCGAAGGGGGCGCCATCGTCTGCCCCAATGCCAAGATCAAGCAGCGCATCGACCACCTGAAGAACTTCGGCTTCGTCGACGAGGTCACGGTGGTGGCGCCGGGTATCAACGGCAAGATGAACGAGTTCCAGGCCGCGCTCGGGCTGCTGCAGCTGACGCGCGTGGATGCCGCGATCGCAGCGCGCGGGCGCATCGATGCACGCTACCGCGCCGGGTTAGCCGGCGTGCCTGGCATCGACTGCGTACCCACCGCAGGCGAGTTGCGCGGCAACTTTTCCTACTTCCCGATCCGCGTCAAGCCGGCTTACGCCCTCGACCGCGATGCGCTTTACACCTTGCTGCGTGCCAACGGCTACCACGCCAGGCGCTACTTCTACCCCTTGCTGACCGATTTCCCGATGTATCGCGGCCTGCCATCCGCCGCCCCCGCCGGCTTGCCGGTGGCGCGGCGCGCGGCGGGCGAGATCCTGTGCCTGCCGACCTACCCCGCGCTGGAGACCTCGGACCAGGACCGCATCATCGAGCTGATCGCTCGCGCCCAGGCCTGAGCCCCCACCTTCCACATCCGCCCGCATGACACTCGAACAGCTCTTCGCCGAAGCCTTGGGCATCGACATCGCCCGCGTTGAAGACAGCCTTGGCTACGCCTCCATCCCCGAGTGGGACTCGCTGTCGCACATGGCGCTGGTGGCGGCACTGGAACAGCACTACAAGATCATGCTCGATACCGACGACGTCATCGACATGAGTTCGGTCGGCAAGGCGCGCGAAATCCTGCGGAGCCATGGCGTGCAGGTTTGATAGGCCCCGGGCCGCAGCATGACCCTGCAGCGACTCGGTGATGTGCCGTTCTGGCGGGCAGTCGACAAACACCCGGGCACTGCGCTGATCGGCAGCGACGGCCACCCCATTAGCTATGCGCGCCTAGTCGATGAGGCCGATACGGTGGCACGCAGTTTTCTCGACTTCGGGCGCCGCCAGCTCGCATTCCTGCTTTTTCAGCACACCCCGGCGGCCATTGCGGCCTACCTGGCCTGCCTGCGCTCGCAGGCCGTTGCGCCCGTTCTGCTGCAGGCAGACACCCCGCCGTCGCTGATCACCGGGCTGACAGCGCACTACGAACCCGACTGGCTGATCGGCGTGACCGACCAGGAACCGCAGGCCGGGTACCAAGATGTCTCGCTGCCGGGCGGGCTGCGGGCGCGGCGCCGGATCGAGGCTCACGATCTGCCCCTGCACGACGACCTGGCACTGCTGGTCACCACCTCGGGGTCGACCGGGTCTCAGAAGCTCGTCCGGCTCTCGCATGCAGGGCTGGCTGCCAATGCGCGAGCCATCGCCGCATACCTGGGCCTGAACGCCGGCGAACGTGCCATCACCACGGCGCCCCTGGCCTATTCGTTCGGCATGTCGGTTCTCAACAGCCATCTTCAGGTGGGGGGCGCCGTGGTGCTCAACACCGAGAGCGTCCTGAGGCGCGGCTTCTGGGAGTGCATGGAGACCCAACAGGTCAGTTCATTGGCCGGTGTACCCAGCACCTGGGACATGCTCGAACGTGTTGGCATCAACGAGCGCGTTTTGCCGCACCTGCGCACACTCACGCAGGCTGGCGGGCGCATGGCCGATGCCACCACCCGCCGCCTGCAGCAGATCCATGCCGCACGCGGGCGGCAATTGTTCGTGATGTATGGCCAGGCAGAGGCCTCTCCGCGCATCAGCTTCGTGCCACCCGAGCGGCTGGCCCAAAAGATCGGCAGCATAGGCATTGCCGTACCCGGAGGCACCCTGCGTTTGGCAGACGACGGCGAACTGATCTATGCCGGCGCCAATGTCATGATGGGCTATGCGAATCAACGCAGTGACTTGGCGCTCGGTGACCTGCAGCTGGGCGTGCTGGACACGGGTGACCTGGCTAGCGTGGACGAAGACGGCTTCCACTACATCACCGGGCGCAAGAAGCGCTTCATCAAGCTCGGCGGCGTGCGCACCAACCTCGACGAACTCGAACTTGCCTTGAGCCGCGCAACGGGCCAGGTGGTCTATTGCGTCGGAGAAGACGAGCGCCTGTTTGTGCTGCCGGTGGGTGCGGCAGCGCCCGATGTCGCCCAGGTCCAGTCCCTGCTGCGCCAGCACTACAGACTCGGCCCGGGCATGGCCCAGGTGCGCGCGCTGGCACAAGCGCCGCTGCTGGCCAACGGCAAGGTGGACTACCGCAGCCTGCGCGACCTGTTGGAATCCAGCCCTTGAAGCACGAGACCGTGAGTACCGCCTTGCTCGACAGCCCGCCCTTCAGCCTGGCGCAGCGCGACAAGCAGGCGCGCATGCTCGCAGAGATGCGTGCGCTGCACGCGTGGCACCTGCAGGGCTGCCCGCCGTACCGGAACATGGTGCAGGCTGTTTGGCCCGATGCGATGGACACCCTGCCATCGCTGGAGGACATGCCCTGGCTGCCTGCCCGGCTGTTCAAGCTGAGGGCTCTGGCCAGTGTCCCTCAGGCGCAGATTGTCCGGCGCCTGGTTTCCAGCGGCACGGGGGGCGCTCCTTCGCAAGTGCTGCTCGACGCCCAGACCGCCAGCAGCCAGTCTCGGGCCCTGGCGCGGATCGTCACCGACTTCATCGGTCCACAGCGCCGGCCCATGCTGGTCATCGACGACGCCGGTTTTCTCCAGAACCGCGCCCAGGTCAACGCGCGGGCGGCCGCCATCCTGGGCTTTTCGCTGTTCGCTCGCGAACAGGTCTTCCTGCTGAACAGCGACCTTCGCCCTGATTGGTCTCGCCTGGAGCCCTTGCTCGCAGCGGAGGGGGCCCCGCCACCGCTGGTGTTCGGGTTCACCTTCCTGGTGTGGGAGTCTTTCGTGCTGGCCGCGCAACAAGACGGCGTGCGGCTGCGCATGCCGCCCGGCACGGTGCTCGTCCATGGCGGCGGCTGGAAGCGGCTGGCAGACCGCCAGGTCACGCGCGAGCACTTCAATGAAGCCCTGGCACAGGTCTTCGGCATCACCCAGGTCCACAACTACTACGGCATGGTCGAACAGGTCGGCGCGATCTTCTTCGAGTGCGAAGCGGGTTACCTCCATGCGCCGGCCTATGCGGACATCCTGGTCCGCGACCCGGCCAGCCTGGCACCGCTGCCGCCACGGCAAGCCGGGCTGCTGCAGCTCCTGAGCGTGCTCCCCCGCAGCTATCCGGGGCACAGCATCCTGTCCGAAGACCTCGGCAGCCTGGTCGGTGAAGACGACTGTCCGTGCGGTCGCCTGGGTCGCAGGTTTCTTGTTCACGGCCGCTTGCCGGCCGCGGAGCTGCGCGGCTGCTCGGACACGCGGGGGCTGCCGGCATGAGTCTCATCACGCTGCTCGGCGGGGGTAGCCCCGATCTCGAAGCTGAACTCCAGCGGCTTGCGGCCTTGCGCCGGCCGGCGCCCTTCGCGCCCGAACGCGTGCAGTTCGTGACGAAGCTTGCCCAGCGCCTGGTGGCGGGTCCGCACGCGCGCGAATTCCCGGAACTCGTGGCACTCGGGCACTGGTTCCGCGAAGCAGCCCTGCTCAGAATGAGGCAGGCCTTCGATGCGCGGCATGGCCCCTCTGCACTCATCACGCGTGCGCGGGGGTTGGTCTTTTTGTTGCCGCCCGCCAATGTCGATGCCTTGTTCGGCTACGCCTGGCTGCTCTCGCTGCTGGCCGGCAATGCGACCTTGGTGCGGGTATCTCAGAAGCAAAGCCCGACGCGCGACCGCCTGCTCTCCGAGGTGCGGGCCTTGGCAGCCGAGCATCCGTCGGCGCTCGCGGACACCTGGATCGTGACCTACGCGCACGATGACGCCATCACAGCCCGCCTGTCGATGGCCTGCGACGCCAGGCTGGTCTGGGGGGGAGACGACACCGTGCGCCGCGTTCGCGCCATACCGCTCAAGCCCACGGCGGTCGAGGCGGTCTATCCCGACCGGTTTTCCTGCGCTGTTTTCGATGCGGCGGCGATGCTCGCAGTGCCCGATGAAGAACTCGACCAGCTGACCGCCCAGTTCGCCAACGACACGCTGTGGTCCGATCAACAAGCGTGTTCTTCCCCCAAGGCTATCTTCTGGGTGGGTGTCGACCCGGTGGTGACGCAGGCCCAAGAACGCTTCTGGCGCCACTTTGCGCATGCGCGCGCTCTGCAGGACCCCGGGCCCGCCGCCAGGGTGGCCCGCATCACCGACATGCTCGCGCTGGCGGCCCAGGGCACGCTGACCCGGCTGCTGCAGCCACTGGAAGCCTACCCGGCCCGCGCCACCGGGCCCCGGCTCGACAGGTCGGTGATCGACAGCCACGGCGGACACGGCTGGTTCTTTGAAGTTGCCGCGCCAGATGTGGATGCCGTCGCCGAACAACTCGAGGACCGCATCCAAACCGTTGTTGCACACGGCCTCTCACGCGAAGACGCAGCCCGCCTCGTGAACGGCGTACGGGGTCGCGGTGTCGACCGCATCGTCAGGATAGGGCGCGCGGTGGAGTTCGACCACGTCTGGGACGGGGACTCTCTCTTCAACCTGCTGACACGCCTGATCACGGTGGAAACCACAAGGGCCCGCACACATGGATCCGCTTGACCTCACCGGCAAGGTCGCCCTGGTGACCGGGGCTTCGCGTGGCATAGGCCGCGCCGTGGCGCTGGCCTTGGCCCGTCAAGGTGCCGACCTGCTGCTCAACTCCCGTTACGGCGGCGCCGCGCTCGACGAAGTGGCCGAGACCGCACGCGCCTTGGGGCGCCGTTGCGTGACACAAGCGGGTGACGTGGCCGACGCCACGACCGTCGCCTCGGCAGCGCAATTGGCCTTCCGCGAATTCGGCCGTCTGGACGTGCTGGTCAACAACGCCGGCGTGCTGAAAGACGCCCTGATCGGCATGATCCAAGTGCATGACGCACGCGCCATGCTCGAAACGAATGTGCTGGGTCCCATCCTCATGACGCAGGCGGTCGCCCGGCTGATGCAGCGCAGCGGGGGCGGATCCATCATCAACCTCGCGTCCATCATCGGCACGCACGGCAACAAGGGGCAACTGGCCTACGGCGCGAGCAAAGGTGCGGTTGTCGCAGCCACGCTCTCGGCGGCCAAGGAACTCGCTGTCCACCAGATCAGGGTCAACGCCATCGCACCGGGCTTCATCGACACGGACATGACAAGGTCACTGCCAGCAGCCGTTCAGCAGGAGCGGCTGCAGTCGATAGGCATGGGTCGCGTGGGCTCGGCCGATGAGGTCGCTGATGTGGCGCTCTTTCTCGCCTCTGACCTGTCGCGCTATGTCACCGGGCAGGTGATCGGTGTCGATGGCGGCATGCTCATCTGACGGGGACACAACGTGAACGTCATCATTGTCGGCGCGGGCAGCCTCGGCCTGGAGGTTGCGACCTACCTCCTGGATTTGTCGGCTGCTGGCGAGTCTGTCCGCCTGGCCGGTTTTCTGGACGACACGCCCGGTCGTATCGCCGACATGCCCAGTGATGCACCGCACCTGGGTGCGATCGCACAGTACCGGCCGCAGGAAGGCGAGGCGCTGATCCTGGCCTTGGGCGATGCCGTCGCCCGCCACCGGCTGTTCAGGCAACTCGATGAGCGAGGCGCAGCCTTCTTCACCTTGGTTCACCCACGTGCCTACGTGGCCAGCGGGGTCCGTTTGGGACGAGGCACGATCGTGGCGCCTTTCGCCTTCATCGGCCCTAGCGCCCAGGTGGCCGAGAACTGCACCATCAACGTCCATGCCTGCGTTGGGCATGACGCCACGCTGGAAGCTTCCGCCACGGTGTCCCCGCATGCCTCACTCAATGGCTTCGCGAGTGTCGGCGAGGCTTCATTGGTCGGTGCCAGTGCCACGCTGGTGCCGAAGGCCCGACTGGGCGCGTACAGCAAGCTCGCCGCGGGCTCCGTGCTGTACGGAGCCACAGCCGATGGCGTGCTGGCGCTCGGCAACCCGGCCAAGGCGCGTCAGATGTTCCGTCGCCCGACCTGATGCATGTCCATGGCGAGCAGAAGGCTCGGCCTTCCGAGGCTAGGCGGGCAGGTTGCCATCAGCGCACTCGCACAGGCCTATTCGCTGCTGGTCGGGCTGCTGATGCTGCCGGTCTTGCTGCGCATCCTCGGGCCCGAGGTCTACGGCCTGGTCGGCTTGTACCTGCTCGTGCAGACGTGGTTTCAGCTGCTCGACTTCGGATTCGGCGCGGCACTCGGCCGAGAGACGGCGCGGCACGCGGCCGGCGCCATCGGGGCCCGCGATCTGTGGCGCCTGGTCCGGTCTCTCGAAGTGGGTTACCTCACGGCAGGGCTGGTCGCCGCCGCACTCGGCGTCCTGGCTGCAGGCTGGGTGGTCTCGGCATGGCTCAGGCTGGATGCGCTGGCACCGGCCACGGCAGCACATGCCGTGGCCCTGCTGGCCCTGGCTGTGCCGCTGCGCTGGTGGGGCACGCTGTACTGCAATGTGCTGGTGGGGTTGGAGCGCCACCGCGCGGTGTCGGTCTACATGGCCGTCTCGGCCACTGCTCGCTTCGTGCTGTGTGTGCCGGTGATCCTGGCGAGCGAGCGGCCCGTGATTTCATTTTTCGAGTACCAGGTCGGGTTGGCGGCTTTGGAACTGCTGGTGCTGGGCTGGCTGGCCTATCGGTGGCTCCCTCCACGCCCCGAAGGCGCACCCAGACCCACGTGGCAGGCGGTGCGTGCCGTGATCGGCTTCTCCGGCACGCTGGCCTTGAGCAGCCTGATCTGGATCGTGACGACGCAAGCCGACAAGCTCTTGCTGTCGAAGACGTTGGCATTGGCAGATTTCGGGCATTTCACGCTCGTGGCCATGCTCGCGAACGGTTTGTTTCTTCTCGCCGGCCCTTTTGCGCAGACTTTGCAACCTCGCTTGACCCTCTTGTGTGCAGACGGGCAAGGGGAAGCGGCCTCCGCGCTCTACCTGCGCATGTCGCTCTGGTTGACCGTGCCCGTTGTTTCGGCAGCTGCCGTGCTCGCACTCGCGCCTGCGGATGTGCTGCGGGTCTGGACCGGCAGCACGGCCGCCGATGCGATGCAGGTTCCGCTCGTGCTTTACGCGCTGGGCAATGCACTTGCCGCGCTGGGCGGCATGGCCTACTACCTGCAGTACGGGCATGGGGTGCTGAAGATGCACCTCTGGGGTCATATCGGCCTGGCGGTATTGGCGCTGCCTTTGATCACCTTGGGCGCGGCGCAAGCCGGGGCCATCGGAACCGGCTGGGCTTGGCTGCTCAGCTCGGCGGCCTACCTCTTGCTGTGGCTGCCGGTCATCCATCGCGAGTTGCTGCCGGGCATGCACCTTCGCTGGTTGCTCAAGCGCCTGGCGCCGCCGGCGCTCGCGGCCACCGCTTGTGCTGGAGCGATGGCGATGTCGCGGCCGCAGTTGGAGGGGCGGCTCGAGACCGGGTGCTGGTTGGCGGCCATGGCCACCGCCGTCTTGTTGGCGGCAACGGCAACGGCCTGGCTCATCGACCGCAAGACCCGGGCTCCTGCTTGATTGCGCCCGCCCCTGGAGAAAGCCCGCCATGAGCACGCCACTGGTCTCGGTTTGCGTCGTGACCTACCAGCACGCACGCTACATACGCCGCTGCCTCGACAGCATCGTGACGCAGGCAGTGGAGTTTCCGTTCGAGGTGATCGTTGGCGACGATGCTTCGACCGACGGGACAGCGGAGGTGGTCGCCGAGTTTGCGGCGCGGTATCCGGGCCTGCTGCGGGTGGTAGCCCACCCGAGCAACGTCGGCTCATCGACCAATTACCGCACCGTGCACCGGGCGGCCCGTGGCAGTTACGTCGCCCACGTGGATGGCGACGACGCGTGCCTGCCGGGCAAACTGTCGGCGCAAGTGCGCGCCCTGGAACTCGACGCCGCCGCGACGGCGGTGTTCCACCGCGTCGCGGTGCTGGACGCCGAGGGGCGCGAAACCGGCGAGGTGTTTGACCGGCATGCACCCAGCACGACCACCTTGGCGCAGATCCTCCTGCAGCATCCGGTCTCCACCCATTCATCCATGATGTACCGACGCGGCCTGCTTGACGCCTTCCTGCAGGCATCGGGCACCTTCATCGACATGCGGGTCTACGTCGAACTCGCACGCCACGGGCACCATCTGCACCTGCCGGAAGTCCTCGGTACCTACACGGCGAACGTCGGGATGTCGTCGCGGGAACGGGCAGAGAACATGCTGCGCTGGCAGTTGGAAGCGGTTGACGCCGCAGGCCCGGTCGACGAGACCACTCTCCGGCGGGCGCGCACGCGTTTCCACCTCAAGGCGGCCTTGGTCGCTCTGCGCCGGGGCGACGACGCAGCCTTTGCCAACTTCATCGACAAGTGCGATCCGTGGCTGCTGGAATCCCGGGTCACGCGGCTGGTGCACGTGGGTCGCCGCACGCCAAAGCTTCTGCGGCTGCTCGACAGGTTCGACATGTGGCTCGCGGCCCGGCCGCTGTACAGGCGCTACGTGAGATTCTGACAGCGGATACGCCGCACCTTTCAGTCTACGCGACCTCGAAGCCAGCCCAGATGTGCTGCCGCGCTGTTATCCCAGTTCCACGTCTTGATCGCGAAATCGGCGCAAGCCGCCCGCCGGGCACTGCGAACATCGGAAGACTGCTGCAGCCAAGCCGCGATGGTGGCCACCGCACGGTCGGCGCTTGTCACTGAACAATCGGGCAACTCCAGCCAGACGTCATCCGGCAGAACTGACCCGGCAGCGACGTGGGCCGGAATACAGGCTGGTAGTCCACAAGCCATCGCCTCCTGCACCACGAGCGGGAAACCCTCACTCTTGCTGGGCAACACCAGCAAGTCTGCAGCGCGGTAGTACGCCACAAGGCGCGACTGGTCCATGTGCGAGAGGACCCGGACGTTCGGCAGACCCCAGTCCTGGGGGCGCTCCCGACCCTGACCGATCACACACCACTGCCAATCTGGGCGGGCTTCGGCCATTGCACGGACTTCGTTGAGGCCCTTGTTCGGCACAAACCTCCCGACGAACAGTAACAACGGGCGGCAACGGTCCCAGCCCAGTTCAACGCGAACTTGCGGCGGTGAGCCTTGCACAGGCCGAAAGATGCTGTGGTCGACACCGTTCGGGACGTCATGGAAAGAGCCTCGGCCCCCTGACAGCGATTCAAAGTATCTGCGCACCGCGGGGCTGATGAAGGCTACTGCGGTGGCTTCGCGCATGACAGCTTGTACGGCGAGCCTGTTCAGCAGGGCCAAGCAGGGCTTGAGCCAGCGTGACAGTGGCACGTCGCCGATATGTTGAGTAACAACAATCGGTTTGCCGTAGCGACGCGCCAAAAAGCTCGCCACTAGACTGCCAGCATAGATGCCGTCGTGTATATGCACCGCATCGGCGGCGCGAATGTACCGCGCTAGCGCAGCCACCGATGCCGGACTCCACAACGGATAAGGAAACCCAAGCAAGCGCTCAACGACGTTGAAGGTGCGCATGGGCGCTGGGTGCACATCCGGCAGAGCAGGCGATGTGTTGCAGTCGCTGGCGCACCATATCAACTCATGACCTTCGGCCGCCATTAGCGAAGCTAAGTTTGCGGCCACGTTTTCGACCCCACCGCCACGACTGGGGTAGAAATGAGTCACCAACACAATACGCATATCAAAGGCTGCGTTAAGACGGGCAAGGTTCAAGAAGTTCGGCTGTCAATTGCGCCGCCAAGGCGGTATGTAGCGCCCGGGAACTTCCTCACACGCGAGCACAAAGAGTCCTCCCCGCACACTTTCAATTTTGCCAATGATGGTGGGGTTTAGTGCGCGGTCATGCTTGAAGTAAACATCACCTGAGTTATCGACATACACCGAAATATCGGCAGCGGAGTAACGCCGTTTGACAGCACCTTCAACGTAATGAGAAACGGCAGTACCCGGTTTAAAGAGTCGGGGACACCGCTGCTCTAATTTCGCAAAGACTCCATCGAACTCGGGGGCGACCGGCACAGCGACCTGAACAGCAGCATGCGACGGAAGGGCGCCCGTCAAACGCACCGGGCAGAACCAGAAGCCTTCTTCCACCGCCTGCGTCGCATCGCGGCGAAACGCCTGCTCGGCATCGCCGCTGCGCAGGTATTCGCACTGCCGCGAGACCAGCGCGAGTTGCTGGCGCGAAAGCACTCCTTCGATGGACTGCCAGACCTTTGGCAGCGGCTGCCCATCGGGGCCCATCACCAGGCCGTTGGCCCGCGCCACCATGTATTTCGGCCCCGGGCTCAGCAGCAGTTCGCGCAGCGCCGGATACTCGCGCAGCCCGGGCCGGATCTCCACCTGGCCGGTGATGTTCGACCAACGCGACAGCGGGTGCATCTGCGGCACCAGCGCCGAGTAGGAGATGGAGCCCACCGTCAGGAAGGTGGCCGGCGTTTCCCGCAGGGGCGCGGCCTGCAGTGCGAAGCCCGGGCCTTCGCGCCAGGGGCGCAGGCTCCAGACGTTGGGAATGAAGTTCAGCCAGAAAGCCACGCCCTGCAGCGCGAGCACGCCCAGGATGATGGTGTTGCGCAAGGCCAGGGTGCCGGGCAATTGCCGCACGCCCATCACCAGCACCGGGCCCACCAGCAGCAGACCCCAGATGAAATAACGCCCGTTGCCCGAGACCGCCGTCCACACGTAAAAGCAGACCCCCAGCGCCAGCAGCGCCAGCGCCTGGTGGCGCGGCAGCAGCGCCAGGCTGCGCCGGCGCAGCACCAGCACGGCCAGCACCAGCGCAAGCGCGGCGAAACGCATGTCGGGCGCTGCAATCTCGACGTACATGCCGTTGACCGGGTCGGCCATCAGCAGCGGCCGCAACGCGGCGTCGTACCAGGTGTCGGGAACGAAGCGCATGCGCTCAGCCGGCCGACACGGCCGTGAACAGGCCGGGGAAAAACGGGTGCAGGGGATTGCCCGTCTGCTGCCAGAGCTGCCAGCCCCAGGGCGCGTAGACAAGCGCAAAACCGAGCGGTGCCGCCAGCGCCATGGCCAACCCGCGGCGCCAGCCCAGGTGCGGGCGATCAGCACGCCACCACCAGAACAGCAGCAGCGGCAGCGCCAGGCCGTTGGACCACTTCAGGCCGGTGCTCATGCCCCAGAGGGCGGCGGCGAAGGCAGCGCGCCGGTCGCTGGTGGGCGCAGGCTGGCACATCAGCGCAAGGCCCCACAGCAGCGGCACGCAGGCCATGGGGTCGTTCGAGGTGGTGCCCACACCGGCCAGCACCACGATGCTGGAGGCCGCCAACGCGCAGGCCGCCACGCGCTCAAACACCGCCTGGGCCGGCCGGCCCTGCGGCGGCAGCAGATGTTTGCTTGCCAGCCAGACCGGCGGCAAGAGCATCACCGCCTGGAAGGCCGACCACAGCGCCCCGGCCTGCGCGCCGCTGATCGGCAGCGTGCTCAGCCAGTAGATGGGCCAATACAGGTAGGGGTACTGGTAGCCCTGCACGCTGGCGGCCAGCACATCGAGGTGCCAGCGCGGCGTCTGCGCAATCAGGCCGAGGTAGATGTGGTGGTTGAGCGCATCCCAGCTCCATGCCCACTCACCGTCGACCAGGATGCCCCACGCAGCCAGCAGCGCCGCCAGCACCGTCAGGGCGACGAGCTCGGTCCACAGGGCTCGGTTCATGCCGGGCGATGGTCGCCGATCCGGCGCGCCGAATCGAAAGCGCTGCGCAGTGCGGCGAAATACATGCTCGCCAGCAAGGTCTGGGTGCCGGCGATCAGCAGGCCCACGCCCGGGATGATGCGGCGCATCTCCACCTCGGGGTTCAGGCTGCCGAAGTTGGCGGCACCCCAGGCCAGCGCGAGCGCCACGCACACCGAGCCCCCCACCAAGGCAGCCAGCACGCCGCCCACCGGCAGCCACCAGCTGCCGGCAATGCGGCGCGCCCATTGTTCGCGTGGGTGCGGTGCATCCAGGCCCGCCAGGTGCCGCGCCAGCACCGCGCCCAGCGCAAAGAGCAGCGTCTGGTAACCCAGCACGGCTGCGGCCATGGCAAAGAGCTGGGTGTGGATGCCCAGGGGCCAGGCCAGCTCGCCCGGTTGCCAGATCTGGCTCAGCAGCAATTGCAGCAGGCCTGCGCCGGCCAGCAGCGCGCCGGGGTACAGGAACAGCCAGCGCGGCGAATACAGCAGCAGGTAGCGCAGATGGCGCCAGCCATCGCGCCAGGTGTTCAGGTGCGGCGGCCGGTCGCGGCCGTCTTTGCTCAACACCGTCGGCACCTCGCCTATGCGCAGGCCGGCCTGCAGACTCTTGACGATCATCTCGCTGGCGAACTCCATGCCGGGCGTCACCAGCCGAAGCTGGCGCATGGCGGCGCGCTCGAAGCCACGCAGCCCGCAATGGAAATCACCCAGCGCGCCGCCGAAAAACCGACGGCCGAGAAAACTGAGCACCGGGTTGCCCAGGTAGCGATGCAAAAAGGGCATGGCGCCGGGCTGGATGCCGCCGACGAAGCGGTTGCCCACCACCAGCTGCTGCCCTGCGCGCAGCGCCTGGACGAAGGGGTCCAGCGCAGAGAAGTCGTAGCTGTCGTCGGAATCGCCCATGATGACGAAGCGGCCCTGCGCCGCCTCGATGCCGGCGATCAGCGCGGCGCCATAACCCCGCAAGGGCACGGCCACCACCCGGGCCCCGGCTTGTTCCGCCAAGGCCTGCGAGCCGTCGGTGGAGCCGTTGTCGGCCACCAGCACTTCGCCACGGATGCCTCGGCTGCGCAGGAAGTGCTGCGCCTTGGCGATGCAACGGCCCAATGTCAGCGCCTCGTTGAGGCAGGGCATCAGGATGGTCAGCTCCAAGGCCGGCGCAGCGCCTTCGGCGCCTGGGCCGCGGCTGGCATCGGCCGCGGCGTTCGCGGCAATCACAGGTCGTTCCAGATCAAGGGTGGCCATGGCAGTGCGGAGCAGGCGGTGTGCCGGGCGGGCGCCGGGCGAACACCCGATGCTGAACGGTGAGGGTTTGATCTTCCCAAACAAAACCGGGGCCCGAAGGCCCCAGTTCATACCGCCAGATGCGGTGGTAGCCGCATCAGCCGCCGCGGCAAGAGCCGGGCATCAGGCGGGTGGGCGTGCCGGCGCAGACCCAGGTGGTGATGGCGTTGCCGCTGATCGTCGGCGTCAGAACGACCGAGACGGCCTCGCCGAGAGCCGTAGAAGCGGAATTTCCAGTCACGGTGACCACGCCCGAAGTCGCGTTGACCGTCAGGGCAGAGACGTACTTGGTGGCTGTGAACGAACTGGCACAACTGTCTAGGTTGGTGGCTCCGGTCGACTGCACGATTTCCGTCACGCAGGTGCGCGCCGAGCTGGCAGCCAACACCACTTCCGAAACCTTGGCCTTCTTGGTGTAGTCCTGGTAAGCCGGCAAGGCCACGGCAGCCAGGATGCCGATGATCGCCACGACGATCATCAGTTCGATCAGGGTGAAACCTTGTTGGACGCGCTTCATGTCAGAAACTCCTGTGGGGCAGAAAAAAGGGGGTGGGCGGACATCCCCCGTGAATGCAGGGTGCGTGCCAAGGCTGCTCGGGGCCCGGAGGCGGGCATTTTTCACGGATGGCGACAGGATTTGTCACCTCAAGCCGAACACGCGGAGCCCCGAAGCGCCCGAGTTGACAATTCCTGTCAGTCGGCCAGGGTCAGGATCTGCCCGGTCACCAGGGCCGCGATGCGGTGGCGGCCGGCCTGCGCGCCCACTTCCGTCATCACCGCGTCCATCTCGCCCGGCTTGATGTGGGTGATGTAGACCTCGGCCACCTGCTCGAAAGCTTCGAGTTCCTGCTGCAGCTGTGAAGGGCAGAGGTGCTGGCTCACGGTGGCCAGGGCATGCTCGTCGTCGCGGAAGGCGGTTTCGATCACCAGCACCGCCACGGGCAGGCTGCGCAGCCGCTGCCACAGCGCCGGGTTCGGGCCGGTGTCGCCCGTGAAGACCCAGGCACCACGGCTGCCATGCACCGCATAACCCACCGCCGGCACGGTGTGGCTGGCCGGCAGCACCTCGATGCGGTGCCGCCCCAGCGTCAGCACCTCGCCCACCGCCAGCGGCTGGAAGGCCAGCACCGGGTGGGTGGTGTCGGGCAGGCGTGTGAAGTCAGGCCAGATCACGCCGTTGAAGACGTGGGTCTGCAGCGCAGCGATGGTTTCGGGCAAGGCATGCACCACCACCGGCGGGCGCTGCGCGGCGCGGCGGCGGCGCGTGACGCTGTCGGCCAGCAGGCCGATGGCCAGCACGTGGTCGAGGTGGGAGTGCGTGACGAGGATGTGATCCACACGCGCCATCTCGTCGAGCGTGAGGTCGCCAACGCCGGTGCCGGCGTCGACGAGCACATCGTCGTCGAGCAGGAAGGACGTGGTTCGATTGCCAGCGGCAATCGAACCCGAACAACCGAGGACGCGGATCTGCATGGAAAAGTGAGGCGTAGACCCGCGGTGCTGCAGGCAAGGGCCGCATGCTGATCGGCGCTGCCCCGCATCGCAAGGCACGGTGACACCTTTATGGCCGGCGCATGCGGGCAGCTGGGCAAGGGCGTGAAGCCCGTCACGCCGGGGCGAAAGCCGCAGCAGCAGGGCTCAGCGGCGGCCGCACCGGCCACCGCCTCGAAGCGCCCTTCAGCGGTAGATGAACTGCATCTGCGTGCCGGCGAGTTCGATCACGTCGCCGTTGCGCAGCGGCACCGAATCACCGACCAGCGGCACGCCGTTGATGCTGGGTCGCGTGGCGCCTTCGACGTGGGCGAAGGCATAACCGTTGGGCCGCTTGGTGATCGAGGCGACCTGCACGCCGGGTTTGCCGACGGTGGTGACCACCTTCGTCAACGACACCTCGCGGCCAGCAGCGGCGCCATTGAGCACCTTGATGGAAGCCGGCTGGGTGGGCACGGGCGGCGGCGGCGGTGGCGTTGCACCGAGGCCGCCGAAGCTTGACGGTGTGCTGGCGTAAGTGGGCGCCGGCTGGGTAGGCGGCACGCTGTGGCTGGCCGAGGCGCTGCTGCCCGGCCGCATGATCATGGTCTTTTCGTACTCGCCACTCTCGTCGACCAGGAACTTGATCTTGTACTTGCCGATCTCGACCGTGTCGTTGTGCGTGAGCAGCTGCTTCTTGATCGCCTTGCCGTTGATGTAGGTGCCGTTGGTGCTGTTCAGGTCTTCGATGAAGACATCGGCACCCACCATCTGCAACACGGCGTGCTCGCCGCTGACGGCGAGGTTGTCGATGACGATGTCGTTGTAGGGACGGCGGCCGAGCGTGGTCTTGTCCTTCGTGATCTGGACTTCCTTGATGACCACACCGTCGAGCGAAACCACCAGCTTGCCCATGCCTACCCTCGATTCAATCCGCTGCTGACCGCAGCTGCCTCATGCGCCTGCGGCGTCTGTTTTCTTCCCACGCCGCCAGCATGCTGCCGGTTCAACGCCGGAACGGCCACCAAGACCGTGCCGGAGCACTCGTGCCGCCTGCGGCGCGAGCCAGGATGACGGAGATATTATCCTTTCCACCCGCATCATTGGCCGCGTCGATCAGCGCCCGACCCCTTGTTTCCAGCGAGTCGTGCGCCAGCAACACCTGGGCAATGCCGGCGTCATCGAGCATGTCGGACAAGCCGTCAGAGCACATCAGGAACACATCGCCGGGCAGCACGTCGTGCTGGTGGGTTTCCAGCAGCACCGAATCTTCGACGCCGACCGCGCGCGTCACCAGGTTCTTGTTCGACGAGAAGGCCGCCTGCTCGGGCGTGATGAGGCCGGCATCGAGCTGCTCTTGCAGCAGCGAGTGATCGCGGGTGATCTGCTGCAGCTTGCCCGCCCGCAGGCGGTAACAGCGCGAATCGCCGACGTGGCCGAGCAGCACACGGTCGTCGCGAAACACCGCAACCACCAGCGTGGTGCCCATTCCGGCGTACTGCGGGTTGGAGGTGGAGGCGTTGAAGATCGCGCGGTTGGCGTTGTCGACGCAGATGTCCATCGCGCGGCGCACTTCGGCATCGCTGGCCTGCTTGCTGGCTTCGCGCAGCCAGCGGCCGAGTTCGGTGCGGATGAAGGAGGTGGCCATGCTGCTGGCCACCTCACCGGCGTTGTAGCCACCCATGCCGTCGGCCAGAACAGCCAGCGCCACGCCGTCATCGGTGGCCACCGAATCCTCGTTGTTGCTGCGCGCCCGGCCAGGGTCCACCGCGGCAAAGAGCTCGATCGTCATGGGCACGGGGGAGGTCGTCGGGGCGCGGAGTGAAGTGCGCTGGGATTGTGCATCGGAACGCAGGGCTTGCTGCGCGCCCTCGGCCCCGGGTTCGCCCCCAGGCAGCTGCACGATGACCGCCTGCAGTTCAGCCACCAACAGCTCGCAAGAGGCGGGGCGCTGCGACGGCTGCTTGGCGAGCAGGCGGGCCACAAGTTCGGCCGTGCCCGCTGAAACCGAAGGGGCCAGCGTGCGCAGGTCGGGGGCCGGCGTCGATGCCACCTGGCGCAGCAACTCCCCCATCGAACCCGATTCATGCGGCAGCTGCCCACTGAGCAACTGGAACAGCATCACGCCCAGGGCGTAGAGATCGGTGGCCGGCGTCGGCACGTTGCCCGCCAGCTGTTCGGGCGCCATGTACACGGGCGTGCCCATCACCACACCGGTACCGGTTTGCGCCGAATCGGCCGCACGCGCAATGCCGAAATCGGCCAGCTTGACGATGTTGCCCGGCAGATGCACCAGCACGTTGGCGGGCTTGAGGTCGCGGTGCACCACGCCATGGCGGTGGGCGTGGGCCACGGCGCCGGCCATGCGGCTGGCCAAGGCCAGCACCAGGGCTTCGGGCAGCAGGCGTCGGGCGCCGGTGTAACGCGAGAGGTCGTCGCCCGGCACCAGTTCCATGGCCAGCCAGGCGAGGCGCCCTTCGATGCCGGCGCCGTGCACGGCGACGATGTCGGGGTGCACGAGCCGCTGGGCATTGCGCGCAGCGGCGAGGAAACCGTCTTGCCAGGCCGCCGCGGCTTCGCCTGTGGGCACCGACGAGAGCTTCAGCGCCACCGGCGGGCCCCCCGCGCCCTCTGCGAGATAAACCTCGCCGTTGGCGCCGTGCCCCAGCAGGCGTTGCAGGCGGAAGCCGGCGACGGTCTGCCCGAGGCGCCAGCCGTCTTGCATCAGGCCGCGATCAGGCTGCGGTGCCAGTGCGACGGCGCTTGACCAAGACCCCGATGGCCAGCACCAGCAGCGCACCGGCGACCCCTGCACCGTAGCGCACGCCCGCCGCCACGTCAGGGATCTTGCCCTCCACGAGTTCGCTGGCCAGCGGCATGTAGCCGACGATGGCCGGGTCGGTGACGGCCATGGTGCCCGCGATCCAGCCCAGCAGCATGCCGCCCGCGGTGATGATCATCGGGAAGCGGTCCATCAGCTTGATCACCAGCTGGCTGCCCCAGACGATGATGGGGATGCTGACCACGAGGCCGAAGATGACCAGCACCATCTGGTGTTCACCGGCGCCCTGGGCCGCACCGGCGATGGCAATGACGTTGTCCACGCTCATCACGAGGTCGGCAACGATGATGGTCTTCACGGCGGCCCACAGCTTGTCGGACGCGCTGATGTCGCCGTGGCCGTCTTCATCGGGCGCCAGCAGCTTGACGCCGATCCACACCAGCAGCGCGGCGCCGACCAGCTTCAGGAAGGGAATCGCCAGCAGGGTGAGCGCGAAGAAGATCAGGATGACGCGCAGGATGATCGCGCCTGCCGTGCCCCAGATGATGCCTTTGGTGCGTTGCGCGGGCGGCAGCTTGCGGCAGGCCAGCGCGATGACCACGGCGTTGTCGCCACCCAGCAGGATGTCGATCATGATGATCTGGCCGACGGCGATCCAGAACGCGGGGTCAGTGAACATGTCCATGATGGAACGGGCGCTTTCAGCAGAGGGTCGGCAGGCAAGGTTTCGAAAGCGAAACCTGCGAAGCCCAAAAGTGTAGTCGGCGCCCATGGGGGCGCCGACTGTGGAAATTACGACCGCCCGGAGCGGCGGTCTGGCCGCTCAGCTCAGAGCAGCGCCTTGAGCAGACGCGCCATCTCGCTGGGGTTGCGCGTGACGGTGAAGCCGCACTCTTCCATGATGGCGAGCTTGGCGTCGGCCGTGTCGGCACCACCGCTGATCAGCGCGCCGGCGTGGCCCATGCGCTTGCCCGGGGGCGCGGTGACACCGGCGATGAAGCCCACCACCGGCTTTTTCATGTTCGCCTTCACCCAGCGCGCGGCATCGGCCTCGTCGGGGCCACCGATCTCGCCGATCATGATGACGGCGTCGGTGTCCGGGTCGTCGTTGAAGGCCTGCATCACGTCGATGTGCTTCAGGCCGTTGATCGGGTCGCCACCAATGCCGACGGCGCTGCTCTGGCCCAGGCCGATCTCGGTGAGCTGTGCCACGGCTTCGTAGGTCAGCGTGCCCGAGCGGCTGACCACGCCTATGCGGCCCTTGCGGTGGATGTGACCCGGCATGATGCCGATCTTGATTTCCTCGGGCGTGATCAGGCCGGGGCAGTTCGGGCCCAGCAGCAGCGTCTTCTTGCCGCCGGCGGCTTCCTTGGCCTTCATCTTGTTGCGCACTTCCAGCATGTCGCGCACGGGAATGCCTTCGGTGATGCAGATGGCCAGGTCGAGGTCGGCTTCCACCGCTTCCCAGATGGCCGCCGCCGCGCCGGCCGGCGGCACGTAGATCACGCTGACGGTGGCGCCGGTCTCGCTCTTGGCTTCCTTGACGCTGGCGTAGATGGGGATGTCGCTGAACTTCTCGCCGGCCTTTTTCGGGTTCACACCGGCGACAAACGCCGCCTTGCCATTGGCATAGGCCTGGCAGCCCAGGGTGTGGAACTGGCCGGTCTTGCCGGTGATGCCTTGCGTGATGACGCGGGTGTCTTTGTTGATGAAGATGCTCATATATGCCCCTAGCTCGCTGGGTACAGCTCGCGTCCCCCGAGGGGAGCCGCCCACCTTGGGGCGGCCCGGCGGTGGGCGCGTGCTGCTTGGGTTGGTGAAATCAGGCGACCGCGGCGACGATCTTGGTGGCCGCTTCAGCCATGGTGTCGGCCGCGATGATGGGCAGGCCGCTGTCGGCCAGCATCTTCTTGCCCAGGTCTTCGTTGGTGCCCTTCATGCGCACCACGAGAGGCACGCTCAGGTTCACGGCCTTGCAGGCAGTGATCACGCCTTCGGCAATGGTGTCGCACTTCATGATGCCGCCGAAGATGTTGACGAGGATGCCTTTCACCTCGGGGTTCTTCAGCATGATCTTGAAAGCCTCGGTGACTTTCTCGGCCGTGGCGCCGCCGCCGACGTCGAGGAAGTTCGCCGGCTCGCCGCCGAAGAGCTTGATGGTGTCCATCGTGGCCATGGCCAGGCCGGCGCCGTTGACGAGGCAGCCGATGTTGCCGTCCAGGCTGATGTAGGCGAGGTCGAACTTGCTGGCCTCCACCTCCGCCGGGTCTTCTTCGTCGAGATCGCGGTAGGCCACGATGTCGGGGTGGCGGAACAGCGCGTTGCTGTCGAAGTTGAACTTGGCGTCCAGCGCGATCAGCTTGCCCTGGCTGTCGCGGTTCAGCGGGTTGATTTCCACCAGCGAGGCGTCGGTGGCCATGTAGCAGGCGTAGAGCTTCTGGAAGATCTCGATGGCCTGCGCCGTGCTGTTGGCTGGCAGGCCGATCGCATCGGCGATCTTCTTGGCCTGCGCGTCACCCAGGCCGGCGAGCGGGTCGATGAACTCGGTGATGATCTTCTCGGGCGTGCTGTGCGCCACCTCTTCGATGTCCATGCCGCCTTCGCTGCTGGCGATGAAGGCCACGTTCTGCGTCGCGCGGTCGGTCACCAGCGAGACGTAGTACTCCTTCTGGATGTCGGCGCCTTCTTCGATGTAAAGGCGGCGCACCTTCTGGCCTTCGGGGCCGGTCTGGTGCGTCTTGAGCTGCATGCCCAGGATCTGGCTGGACAGGGTTTCCACCTCGGCCAGGCTGCGGGCCAGCTTCACGCCCCCGCCCTTGCCGCGACCGCCGGCGTGGATCTGCGCCTTCACCACCCAGACGCTGCCGCCGAGTTTCTGCGCCGCCTCTTGCGCCTCGCGCACGGTGAAGGCGGCATAACCGCGGGGCACTGGCACGCCGTGGGCGCGCAGCAGCTCCTTGGCCTGGTATTCGTGGATCTTCATCGGGGGGCTCCTCTTCGCTCGGGCGGTCTGTCGTCGGAATGATCGGTCAGGGGCTGGGCGCAGACTGCGCCCAGCGGGGATAAAACTGGGCCACCACCGGCCCGTCGCTGCGCAAGGCATGGCAGCGGTCGAGCTGGAAGGGCTTGCTGGCACCCTCGGCGTCGCCGCGGGTGTCGATCACCTCGCCGGCGAAAGCCTGCACCACGGCCGTGGGCAGCACCTGGGCCAGCTCGGTGATGTGGGTGCAGCCCAGCACGCCGCCGACGCGCTCACGCAGGCGCAGGCGGAAGTGGTCCATGAGGTTGAGCCCCACGAGCCGCGCGTAGACGTCACCGTGCTCGCCGCAGGTGCCGGTGTAGGGCATCCATCGGGTTTCGGAGCCGGCTTCCACGATGTCCAGGCGCTCGTTGACCACCAGGCGCAGCAGCATCTCGTGGATGGGCACGCCAGCCGGCCGCGGGCCGCTGCCGAGTTGGGTGGTGCGGGGCTTGGTGTCCGTGAGCGTGGCGTCCACCTCCCAGAGCCCGTCGCCGCGCGCATACACCTGCACGTCGATCTGGCGGCGGTGCTTCAGCTGGCGTTGGGCCGCCGCTTGCGGGAGGGTCATGGGGAAGTGAGGGCAGACGCTGCAGGGCGCTGGGGCAGCGCGGCGGCGAATTTAGCATGTGGCGCTGCAGCAAAAACTTACAGCGCGGCCCGAACTGCACGGCCGTGCGGAAAGAAAGTGAGCCCGGTTCAGGCCTCGGTCTCGTCGCCGCCGCCCCGCACCACGCGCTGGATGACCTCACCCTCGAAGCCGCGACCGGCCAGAAAACGCATCTGCTTTGCGCGCTCGGTGGCATCGGCCGGTGGCTCGCCGAAACGCCGGCGCCAGACCGCCAGCGCGCGCTCGTACTCGGTGGCCCGCGCCTGCTGCAGCGTGCTGGCCACCAGCGCCGGCGCCAGGCCCTTGTGCTGCAAGGTCTGCTTGAGGCGCCGCACGCCATGGCGGCGGCCCTGACCGTTGAGCACGGCTTCGGCCGTGCGCTCTTCGCTCAGCAGGCCTTTGGCGGCCAGCTCGTCCAGCGCCGTGGCGATCTGCACTTCGGCGCTGACCTCGTCGGTGTCCTGCACATGGCGGGCCAGCTTGCGCTCCAGTTCGGCGCGGGAGTGCTCTCGCTGCGCCAGGTGCCGCAGCGCCCGGCCCTTGACGGACAGCAGGCCGAAAGCCAAGGCAGGACCTTGTGGGCTGTCTGCTCGCCGCCCGCTGCGCGCCGCCCGGGCCTCAGCCCGCGGCTTCAGCGTTGAGCAGCGGGATGCCCATGTGCTCACGCACCTTGTTCTCGATTTCGCGCGCCACCTCGGGGTTCTCGCGCAGGAACTCGCGGGCGTTGTCCTTGCCCTGGCCGATCTTTTCGCCGTTGTATGCGTACCAGGCGCCGCTCTTCTCAAGGATGCGCGCCTCGACACCCATGTCGATGATCTCGCCTTCGCGGCTGATGCCTTCGCCATAGAGGATGTCGAACTCGGCGGTCTTGAAAGGCGGGCTGACCTTGTTCTTGACAACCTTGACCTTGGTCTCCGAGCCGATGACCTCTTCGCCCTTCTTGATGTTGCCGGTGCGGCGAATATCAAGACGGACGCTGGCGTAGAACTTCAGCGCGTTGCCGCCGGTGGTGGTTTCGGGGTTGCCGAACATCACGCCGATCTTCATGCGGATCTGGTTGATGAAGATGACCATGGTGTTGGTCTTCTTGATCGTGGCGGTGAGCTTGCGCAACGCCTGACTCATCAACCGCGCCTGCAGACCGGGCAGGCTGTCGCCCATCTCGCCTTCGAGTTCGGCCTTGGGCGTGAGCGCGGCCACCGAGTCGATGACGATGAGGTCGATGCTGCCGCTGCGCACCAGCGCGTCGACGATTTCGAGCGCCTGCTCGCCGGTGTCAGGCTGGCTGATGAGCAGGTCTTGCAGGTTGACGCCGAGTTTCTGTGCGTACTGGATGTCGAGCGCATGTTCAGCGTCGATGAAGGCGGCCGTGCCGCCCTGCTTCTGCATCTCGGCGATGACCTGCAGCGTGAGCGTGGTCTTGCCCGAGCTTTCAGGGCCGTAGATCTCGACGACACGCCCGCGGGGCAGGCCACCGACGCCGAGCGCGATGTCCAGGCCGAGGCTGCCGGTGGAGACGACCTGGATGTCCTCGATCACCTCGCCTTCGCCCAGGCGCATGATCGAGCCCTTGCCGAACTGCTTTTCAATTTGGGCCAGCGCCGCTTGCAGGGCCTTGGCTTTTTCGGTGTTCAGTGCTTTCACAGGTGCGTCCATGCTGGGTTCTCCTCGGTTGGCCACGATTATGCCAACAAGACTGGATATGCGTACAGTCTTTTGGGGTAACTCCGTGGAGCCACCCCGCCGGGGGCCCTGCAGCATAGATGCTGATCAAGGCGCGCCGCGGGCGGCTGCCTAGAATTCTGGTTTGCCGAGCAAACCGCCGGCCGCAGGCACGGCCCCACGTGCCGCACAGGAGACAAGGCATGCGCATACTCATCGCCGAAGACGACCAGGTCCTGGCCGACGGCCTGCTGCGGTCGTTGCGGGCCGGCGGTTACGCCGTTGACCAGGTGGGCACCGGCAGCGAAGCCGATGCGGCCATCGCGGGCCACGAGTTCGACCTCGTCATCCTCGACCTGGGTTTGCCCAAGATGCACGGCTTCGAGGTGCTGCGCAAGATGCGCGCACGCGGCAGCAGCGTGCCGGTGCTCATCCTCACCGCCGCCGACAGCGTGGAGCAGCGCGTCAAGGGCCTGGATCTGGGCGCCGACGACTACATGGCCAAACCCTTCTCGCTGCAGGAGCTGGAAGCGCGCGTGCGGGCGCTCACGCGCCGCGGCCTGGGCACGGCCAGCAGCGTGCTGAAACACGGGCCGCTGACCTTCGACGCCACCGGCCGCGTGGCCTACCTCAACGACCAGATGGTGGAACTCAGCGCGCGTGAACTGAGCTTGCTCGAAGTGCTGCTGCAGCGTGCCGGCCGGCTGGTCAGCAAAGACCAGCTGGTGGAGCGCCTGTGCGAGTGGGGCGAAGAGGTGAGCAACAACGCCATCGAGGTCTACATCCACCGACTGCGCAAGAAGATCGAGCAGGGCCCGGTCCGCATCGCCACCGTGCGCGGCCTGGGCTACTGCCTGGAAAAGATCGCGGCCTGATTTGGCCGAAGCCGCCCCGCCCGCACTGACGGCGGCCTCGCCCGAAGCGCGGCCGGCGGCCGCACCCGCCGCAGCCCCGTACCGCGAGCAGCGCTCGCTGTTCGGCGAGATCCTCGACTGGATGCTCGCCCCGCTGCTGCTGCTGTGGCCCATGAGCCTGGGCCTGACCTGGGTGGTGGCGCAGTCCATCGCAGCACGCCCCTACGACCGCGAACTGGCCGACGCCGCACGCGCTTTGGCCCGCCAGGCCACGGTGCAGACTTCCACCGTCGACCTGCCCGTGGGCAGCGTGCGCGCGGAGCTGGAGCGCGCCGCCGCCACGCTCAAGCGCGACGACGACGATGACCGCAGCTACTACCAGGTGCTGGGCCGGCGCGGCGAACTGCTGGCCGGTGAAGCCGGCCTGGCGGTGCCCACCGAGCCGGGCGGCGAAACCACGCCCCTGCCGGAAAGCGGCGTGCGCTTCCGTGACGACACCATCGGCGACGAGCCCGTGCGTGTGGCCTACCTCTGGCTGCCGCCGGCGCCCGGCGACACCCGCAGCGAAGCCCTGGTGCAGGTGGCCGAGACCCTGGGCAAACGCAGCAAGCTGGCCACCGAGATCATCAAGGGCGTCATCCTGCCGCAGTTCATCATCCTTCCGCTGGCGGTGCTGCTGGTGTGGTTCGCGCTGTCGCGCGGCATCCGGCCGTTGGCCGAGCTGCAGCAACGCATCCGCAAGCGCGAGAGCACCGACCTCTCGCCCATCCCCGACGGCGACGTGCCTGACGAAGTGGCGCCCCTGGTCGGCGCCATCAACGACCTGCTGCAGCGCCTGGACAAGACCATCGCCACGCAGCGGCACTTTCTGGCCGATGCCGCGCACCAGCTGAAAACACCGCTGGCCGGTTTGCGCATGCAGGCCGAGCTGGCCGCGCGTGAGATCGACAGTGGTGGCGGCGACCCCGCGTCGATGAAACACACGCTGCGGCAGATCGCGCTGAGCACGCAGCGCGCGGCGCACATGGTCAACCAGCTGCTGGCAATGGCGCGCGCCGAAGACACCGGCCAGGCAGCCCGCCACCAGGACGTCGACCTGGCCGCCATCACGCGCGCGGTGGTGCGCGATTTCGTGCCCCGCGCCATCGAGCGCCGCATCGACCTGGGCTACGAAGGCCCGGCCGATGCCGACGCCAAGAGCGGCGGCGCGGCCGCAGCCACGCGCTTGCGCGCCGAGCCGGTGCTGCTGAGCGAGATGGTGCGCAACCTGGTCGACAACGCGCTGCAGTACACCCCGCAGGGCGGCACCGTCACCGCGCGTGTGCTCACCGACCCCTTCGGCCAGGTGGTGGTGCTGCAGGTGGAAGACACCGGGCCCGGCATCGCGCCGGCCGAGCGCGAGGCCGTCTTCCGGCCCTTCTACCGAGCCTTGGGCACGCAGGTCGACGGCAGCGGGCTGGGCCTGGCCATCGTGGCCGAAGTGGCGCAGCGCCATGGCGCCGACATCACCGTCACCGACGCCCGCCCGCGCCCGGCCATGGGCGGCGCGCCGGGCACCACCCCCGGCGCGCTGTTCACGGTGCGATTTCCACTGGCCGCGGCTGCCGCGGCCAGTGTCATGACTGCATGAGCCGCCGGCTGCGGGCGACAGACATCAGGATGCCCAGGCCCAGGCCGAGCGACACCATCGCCGTGCCGCCGTAGCTGACGAAGGGCAAGGGCACGCCCACCACGGGCAGGATGCCGCTGACCATGCCCATGTTGACGAAGGCGTAGGTGAAGAAGCTCATGCTCACCGCGCCGGCCAGCAGCCGCGTGAAGACCGTGGGCGCCTCGGCGGCGATCATCAGCCCGCGGAAGATCAGGAAGGTGAAGGCGGCCAGCAGCACCAGCACACCAGCCAGGCCGAACTCTTCGCTGAAGGCCGCGAAGATGAAATCGGTGGTGCGCTCAGGAATGAATTCCAGGTGCGTCTGCGTGCCCTGCATGAAGCCCTTGCCACCCAGCCCGCCCGAGCCGATGGCGATCATGCCCTGGATGATGTGGAAGCCCTTGCCCAGCGGGTCGCGCGTAGGGTCGAGCAGCGTGCACACGCGGTTGCGCTGGTACTCGCGCAGCACCGGCCATTCCACGCCCGGCTGGCAGATGGTGTCGCCGGTCAGCACGATGGCCAGCAGGCCCAGCGCGCCGATCACCAGCGCCGGGATCACCAGCTTCCAGCTGAGGCCGGCGAAGAACATCACGTAGAGGCCGCTGCCCAGAATCAGCAGCGAAGTGCCCAGGTCGGGCTGCTTGGCCACCATCAGCACCGGCACGCCCACCAGCAGGCCGGCGATGACGAAATCGGGCACACGCAGCTGGCCTTCGCGCTTCTGGAACCACCACGCCATCATCAGCGGCATGGCGATCTTCATGATCTCGCTGGGCTGGATGACCATGAACCCGATGTTCAGCCAGCGCTCGGCGCCCTTGCGCGTGATGCCGAACATTGCCGTGGCCACCAGCAGCGCCAGCCCGGCCACGTACAGCGGCACGGCCAGTTGCTGCAGCTTCTGCGGCGGCACCTGGGCCACCACGAACAGCACCGCCAGCGCCAGGAGCATGTTGCGCCCGTGGTCGACGAAGCGCGTGCCGTGGTCATAGCCCGACGAGTACATGGCCACCAGGCCGATGCCGGCCAGCAGCGCGATGGCCACGGCCAGGGCGCCATCGAAACCACTGAACACCCGGCGCAGCAGCAGCCAGGGTGAGGGGCGCTCGAAGACCGCGCTCATCGACGCTGCACCGGCGCGGGGGCGCCCACCGTCGGCAAGGCCGCCACGCGCTGCGGGGCCGAGGCCGGGGCGGTGGGTGCAGCGGGCACGGCCGGCGCAGGCGCCGAGGCCGCGGCCACGGGCGGCAGCGGCGCCGCCTGCTGGCCCGGCAGCGGCACGTCCACCGCGCGGCGCGGCGTGCCGATGGGCGTGAGCACGCGGCCCTCGCTCACGCCGGCCAGGTCTTCTTCGCTGGGGTACAGGCCCAGCAGCAGGTAATCGAACACCCGCCGCGCGATGGGGGCCGCGGCGTCACCGCCGAAACCGGCGTTCTCCACCACCACGGCCAAGGCCACCGTGGGCGCCTCGATGGGAGCAGCGGCCATGTAAAGCGCGTGGTCGCGCTTGTGCTCTTCGAGCTTGGCGGCGTTGTACTTCTCGTTCTGGCGCACGCCCACGGCCTGCGCGGTGCCGGTCTTGCCGCCGCTGGCATAGGGCGCGCCGGCAAAGCTGCGTGTGGACGTGCCCTCGGTCGTCACGCCGGCCAGCGCGCGGCGGATGACTTCCACGTGCTCAGGCTTCAGCGCCAGCGGCGGCAGCGCCTGGCCGGCGATGGGCCGGCGCTCGCCGTTGAGCACGTTTTCCACCTCGCGCACCAGGCGCGGCTGGTAGCGCTGGCCCCCGCTGACCAGCGTGGCCGTGGCGCTGGCCAGCTGCAACATGGTGAAGTTGTTGTAGCCCTGGCCGATGCCCAGCGAGATGGTTTCGCCGGCATACCAGCGCTGCTGCTCGGGCTTCTTGTAGTAGCGGCGTTTCCAATCGGTGGAAGGCAGCACGCCGGTGACCTCGTTTTCCAGGTCGATGCCGGTGCGCGTACCGAAGCCGAAGGGCGACAGCTGCTCGTGCATCAGGTCCACGCCCATCTCGTTGGCCAGCGAGTAGTAGTAGACATTGCTGCTCTTGACGATGCTGCGGTGCATGTCCACCGGCCCCAGGCCCTTGTCGCCGTGGCTGCGGAAGGTGTGGTTGCCGAACTGGAAGGTGCCGCCATCGTTGATGACGGCGCTGGCGCTGCGTTTTCCCGAGGTGAGCGCCGCCATCGCCATGAAGGGCTTGAAGGTGCTGCCCGGCGGGTAGGTGCCGCGCAGGGCGCGGTTCAGCAGCGGCTTGTCGATGCTCTCGTTCAGCTCGCGCCAGCTGTCGAAGTCGATGCCGTCGACGAAAAGGTTGGGGTCGAAGGTGGGCTTGCTCACGAAGGCCAGCACCTCGCCCGTGCGCGGGTCCATGGCCACCAGCGCGCCGCGTCGGTTGCCGAAGAGTTGCTCCACCAGCGCCTGCAGCTTGATGTCGATGCTGAGCACCAGCTTGTCGCCCGGCGTGGGCGGGTGGCTCTTCAAGCGCCGCACGGCGCGGCCGCCGGCGCTGGTTTCCACCTCTTCGAAGCCGGCGGTGCCGTGCAGCACGCTTTCATAAGCCTGCTCCAGGCCCAGCTTGCCGATGTACTCGGTGCCCTTGTAGTTGCCCTGGGCCTCTTCCTCCCACTCTTCCATGGCCTTCTTCTCGGCCTGGTTGATGCGGCCGATGTAGCCCAGCACGTGGCTGCCCGTTTCGCCCAGCGGGTAGTTGCGGAAGAGCCGCGCCTTGACCTCCACGCCGGGGAAGCGGAAACGCTGCGCCATGAAGCGCGCCACCTCTTCGTCGCTGAGCTTGGTGCGGATGGGCAGGCTTTCGGCACCCTTGAGCTCTTCCTGCAGGCGCTTGAAGCGGCGGCGGTCTTTTGGTTCGATGGTGACGACCTCGGCCAGTTCATCCATCAACGTTTCGAGATCGGCCGTCGAAGCACGCCCGCGCTGCGGCGAAATCTCCAGCGTGTAGGCCGAGTAGTTGGTGGCCAGCACCACGCCATGGCGGTCGACGATGAGGCCGCGGTTGGGCACGATGGGCACCACCGCGATGCGGTTGGCCTCGGCCTGCGTGGCCAGTTCGTCGTGGCGGATGACCTGCAGGTAGACCAGGCGCGCCGCCAGCAGCGAAAAGGCCAGCAGCACGAAAGCGGCGGCGGCGAGCAGCCGGCCGCGGAACAGGCCGACTTCTTCCTCGACGTCGCGCAGGATGGTCATCACAGCGGCCTGTTCTGATCAGGGTCGGGCGCGCGGCGCTGCGGTGCCAGCAGCAGCAGCGTGGCCACCGGCCAAAGCAGCGCCTCGAACACCGGCGCCAGCAGCAGGCTCCAGCCCGGGAACATGCCGCCGGCGGCCAGGCGCACCGCCAGCGACACCAGGTGCACGGCCACGAACACCGGCAGGATCTGCAGCGATTGCTCCACCACGCCGAACCAAAGCAGCCGGCGGTGGATGCTGATGCCGGCGAAACCGAGCAGCGTGTAGGCCAGCGCGTGCTGGCCCAGCAGCGCGCCCTGGTGCACGTCCATCAGCAGCCCGAACACAAAGGCCAGGCCCACGCCCACGCGGCGCGGCTGGTGCACGTTCCAGAACACCAGGGCCAGCGCCAGCAGGTCGGGCATGGCCGGCGCACGGCCCAGCGGCAGCATGTTGAAGGCCGCAGCCACCGCCAGCGTGAAGGCGATGAAAAACGGGTTGACCGGCAGCAGCAGCTGGTCAGAACCGCGCGGCATGATCATCGGGCGCACCCCCGGCTGCAGGCGTTCATGGCGCGCTGGCCGCGCGGCGCGGCGTCTTCAGCTGGCGCTCGGGGCGGTCTGTCTGTTCCACGACTTCGGGCGCCGGGCGGGCTGGCAGTTGAAGCGCCAGGGGCTCCAGCACCAGCACGTGGCGCACACCGTCTGCCTGCGCCGCGGGCGCCAGCAGCACACGCGCAAACCCCGATTCCACGCGCCGCTCGACGCTGGCCACCTGGGCCACGGGCAGGCCCGGCGGGTAGATGCCGTCGAGCCCGCTGGTGTGCAGCACATCGCCCACCTTCACGTCGGCATTGGCCGAGGCATAACGCAGCTCCATGCCACCGGCCGCGCCGCCAAAGGCCGCGCCGCGCTGCTGCGTGCGCACGTTCAGCACGGGAATGGCCGCGTCCTTGTCGGCCAGCAGCGTGACCTCGGCCGTCAGCGGGTACAGGCGCGTCACCTGGCCCAGCACACCGGCTTCGTTGATGACGGGGGCGCCGCGCACCACACCCTGCGTGGCGCCGCGGTCGATGATGACCTTGCGCGAGTACGGATCGGCCGCCTCGTACAGCACCTCGGCCGGACGCGAGCGCACCGCCACGGCGGCGCGCAATTCCAGCAGGGCACGCAAGCGGGTGTTCTCTTGCTGCAGCTGTTCGCTGCGCAACGCGCGCTCGGCCTGGCCGGCCAGGCGCGCTCGCGCCTCGCGCTCCGCGGCCTGCGCGCCGCGCAGCCCGCGCAGGTAGTCTTCCCCACCCTCCCACATCTCCACCGGCACGGCCAGCGTGCGCTGCACCGGCAGCAGCGCCACGGCCAGCGTGGCGCGCAAGGGCTGCGTCCAACTGAAACGTGTGTCGGCCACCATCAGGAACACGGCCAGCGCCGAAAAGAAAACGAGTTTGCTCAGGGCCGACGGCCCCTGGCGGAAGAAGGGCGGCGGGGTGCGGTCGAGCGTTCCCAAAGGCATTGGGGTCGCTCCTGCTGCGGCGGCGCCGGGCTTATTCGGAAGTGAAGATGGAGCCCAGGCGCTCCATGCGTTCCAGCGCCATGCCGCAGCCGCGCACCACGCAGGTCAGCGGGTCTTCGGCCACCAGCACGGGCAAGCCGGTTTCTTCGGCCAGCAGGCGGTCGAGGTCGCGCAGCAGCGCACCGCCGCCGGTGAGCATCATGCCGCGCTCGGCGATGTCGGCGCCCAGCTCGGGCGGCGTCTGCTCAAGGGCATTCTTGACCGCACTCACCATCTGGTTCAGCGGGTCGGTGAGGGCTTCGAGGATCTCGTTGCTGCTGATGGTGAAGCTGCGCGGCACGCCCTCGCTGAGGTTGCGGCCCTTGACTTCCATCTCCTTCACCTCGCTGCCGGGGAAGGCGCTGCCGATGTTCTTCTTGATGGCTTCGGCCGTGGGCTCGCCGATCAGCATGCCGTAGTTGCGGCGGATGTAGTTGATGATGCTTTCATCGAACTTGTCGCCACCCACCCGGATGCTGCCCTTGTAGACCATGCCGCCCAGCGAGATGACGCCCACCTCGGTGGTGCCGCCGCCGATGTCCACCACCATCGAGCCGCTGGCCTCGCTGACAGGCAGGCCGGCGCCGATGGCCGCGGCCATGGGTTCTTCGATCAGGTAGACATCGCTGGCCCCGGCGCCGAGCGCCGATTCGCGGATGGCGCGGCGTTCGACCTGCGTGGAACCGCAGGGCACGCAGATGATGATGCGCGGGCTCGGGCGCAAGACCGACCGCGGATGGACCATCTTGATGAACTGCTTGAGCATCTGCTCCGTCACCGTGAAGTCGGCGATGACGCCGTCTTTCATCGGGCGGATGGCCTCGATGTTGCCGGGCACCTTGCCCAGCATGGCCTTGGCTTCCTTGCCGACGGCCTGGATGGTTTTTTTGCCCTGGGGTCCGCCCTCGTGGCGGATGGCAACGACCGAGGGCTCGTCGAGCACGATGCCCTTGCCGCGCACGTAGATCAGCGTGTTGGCGGTGCCGAGGTCGATGGCCAGGTCGGTGGAGAAGTAACGGCGCAGGGAAGCAGCAAACATGGGCGTGGGGGCGAGGCGGGTGCGCGGGCGGCGGGCGGACGGGGTGCGTCGTTCGCAGGCGGGTGGTGGCCTGGAGGTGGACCGGGGTTGAACCTGGGGTCTGACCGGGTACGACGGCAGGGCCGCCGGGCGCTGGCGCTGAGGTGTTGGGGGGTGTTCGGGCCGCAAGGCCCGGCACTTCGGGGCCGCCACGGTAACCCGCTTGCGGCCGCGAGCCCAAGGACTTGCGGGTAACCGGAGATAATAACGTAAACACCTCCCGCCTCCGTGGTAAAGCGCTGCTTTTTTCAGCAGGGCGCCAGGCTTCGGCGGGCCTGATTCGCGACGCCCCGCGCGGGCACACACACACCTGGCACCGATGGCCCTGACCTTGCAGGACGTGAGCCGCATCGCTCACCTGGCGCGGCTGGAACTCTCCAGCGCCGAACAGACCCAGATGCTCGAACAGCTGGGCGGCTTTTTCGGCATCGTCGAGCAGATGAGCGCTGTGGACACCAGCGGCGTCGAACCGCTGTACACGCCACTGTCGGCGGTGCAGTCGGTGGAATTGCGCTTGCGCGAAGACCGCGTCACCGAGACCGACCAGCGCGAGGCCAACCAACGCAGCGCGCCGGCTGTGGAAGATGGACTTTTCCTCGTGCCCAAGGTGATCGAATGAGCACCCTGCAGCAGCCTCTGCACGCCCTGGGCGTGGCGCAGCTCTCCCAGGCGCTGGCGGCCAAGCAGGTGTCGAGCGTCGAACTCACGCAAGCCCTGCAGGCGCGCATGGCGCAGCACGCCGGCCTGGGCGCCTTTCTGGCGACGAACCACGAGGCCGCGTTGGCCGAAGCCCGTGCCGCCGATGCCGCTATCGCCGCCGGCACGGCTGGCCCGCTGACCGGCGTACCGCTGGCGCACAAGGACATCTTCGTCACCGATTTCGCGCGCACCGGCCTGGCCACCACCGCCGGCAGCAAGATGCTGCAAGGCTATGCCAGCCCCTTCGACGCCACCGTGGTGGCGCGCCTCGCGGCCGCCGGCACGGTGACCCTGGGCAAGCTGAACTGCGACGAGTTCGCCATGGGCTCGGCCAACGAGAACTCGGCCTACGGCCCGGCGCGCAACCCCTGGGACCCCACGCGCGTGCCCGGCGGCAGCTCGGGCGGCAGCGCCACGGCCGTGGCTGCGCGCCTGGTGCCTGCGGCCACCGGCACCGACACCGGCGGCTCCATCCGCCAGCCGGCCAGCTTCACCGGCATCACCGGCATCAAGCCCACCTACGGCGTTTGCAGCCGCTACGGCATGGTGGCCTTTGCCAGCAGCCTGGACCAGGCCGGCCCGATGGCACGTTCGGCCGAAGACTGCGCGCTGCTGCTGTCGGCGATGAGCGGCTTCGACGAGCGCGACGCCACCAGCGCCGAGCGGCCGCCGCAGGACTTCCACTCGCAGATGCTGCAGCCGCGCGCTGGCGCCAGCGCTTTGAAGCCGCTGCAGGGCCTGCGCATCGGCCTGCCGAAAGAGTTTTTCCCGGCCGGGCTGGCGGCGGATGTGAACGGCGCCGTGCGCAGTGCGCTGGCCGAGCTGGAGAAGCTGGGCGCCACGCTCGTGGACGTGAGCCTGCCGCGCACCGAGTTGTCGATTCCCGTCTACTACCTGATCGCCCCGGCCGAAGCCAGCAGCAACCTGAGCCGTTTCGACGGCGTGAAGTTCGGCCACCGTGCGCCGCAGCATGGCGACTTGCTCGACATGTACAAGAAGACGCGCGCCGAAGGCTTCGGGCCCGAGGTGAAGCGCCGCATCATGATCGGCGCCTACGTGCTGAGCCACGGCTACTACGACGCCTACTACCTGCAGGCGCAGAAACTGCGCCGCATGATCGCCGACGACTTCCAGGCCTGCTTCCAGCGCTGCGACGTGATCGCCGGCCCCGTGGCGCCCACGGTGGCCTGGGCGCTGGGCCAGCAGCGCGACCCGCTGCAGGACTACCTGGCCGACATCTTCACGCTGCCCGGCAGCCTGGCCGGCCTGCCGGGCATGAGCGTGCCGGCGGGCTTTGGCGAAGGCGGCCTGCCCGTGGGCCTGCAGCTCATCGGCAACTATTTCCAGGAGGGTCAGTTGCTGCACACCGCGCATGCGCTGCAGCAAGCCACCGACTGGCACCTGAAGGAACCCACCCTGTGAGCGCGCCTGCCCTGATCCGCGGCTACGAGGTCGTCATCGGCCTGGAAACGCACGCGCAACTCTCCACCGCCAGCAAGATCTTCAGCGGTGCTTCCACGCAGTTCGGCGCCGCGCCCAACACGCAAGCCTGTGCGGTGGATCTGGCGCTGCCCGGCACGCTGCCGGTGATGAACAAGGGCGCGGTGGAACGCGCCATCCAGTTCGGCCTGGCGGTGCACGCGAAGGTGGCGCCGCTGTCCATCTTCGCGCGCAAGAACTACTTCTACCCCGACCTGCCCAAGGGCTACCAGATCAGCCAGTACGAGATCCCGGTGGTGCAGGGCGGCAAGGTCGAGTTCGTGCTGAACGGGCAGAAGAAGACCGTGCGCCTGACGCGCGCCCACCTGGAAGAAGACGCCGGCAAGAGCCTGCACGAGGACTACCAGGGCCAGACCGGCATCGACCTGAACCGCGCCGGCACGCCGCTGCTGGAGATCGTGTCAGAACCCGACATGCGCAGCAGCGCCGAGGCCGTGGAGTACGCCAAGGCCCTGCACACGCTGGTGGTGTGGCTGGGCATCTGCGACGGCAACATGCAGGAAGGCAGCTTCCGCTGCGACGCCAACGTCAGCGTGCGCAAGCCCGGCGCGCCCTTCGGCACACGCCGCGAGATCAAGAACCTCAACAGCTTCCGCTTCCTGCAGCAGGCGGTTGATTTCGAGGTGCAGTGGCAGATCGACCGTGTTGAAGACGGCCTGCCCATCGAGCAGGCCACGGTGCTCTTCAACCCCGACACGGGCGAGACGCGCGCCATGCGCAGCAAGGAAGACGCGGCCGACTACCGCTACTTCCCCGACCCCGACCTGCCGCCGCTGGTGATTTCGCCCGCTTGGGTGGCACGCGTGAAAGCCGCGATGCCCGAGTTGCCGGCCGCCATGGCCGAGCGCTTCGTGCGTGAAGACGGCCTGCCCGAAGCCGACGCCGCGCTGATGACGCAGAGCCTG
The DNA here is from genome assembly GCA_963788035.1 of uncultured beta proteobacterium. GTDB lineage: Bacteria > Pseudomonadota > Gammaproteobacteria > Burkholderiales > Burkholderiaceae_C > Rubrivivax. The sequence goes on along the minus strand of CAWBFC010000001.1, from coordinate 437,267 downwards.
GCCTTCGCGAAGTTCTACGAGGCCGTGCGCGATGGCTGCGGCAACCCCAAGCTGGCCGCCAACTGGATGATGGGCGAGGTGAGCAAGCGCCTGAACGCCGAAGGCCGCGGCATCGAAGCCGCCGCGCTGCAGCCGGCCACGCTGGCCGCGCTGATCCACCGCGTGGCCGACAGCACGGTCTCGAACAACGGCGCGCGCCAGGTCTTCGAACTGCTGTGGTCTGGCGCGCAGACCGATGTGGACGCCATCATCGAAGCCCAGGGCCTCACGCAGATGAACGACAGCAGCGCGCTGCTGGCCATCGTCGACGAGGTGATCGCGGCCCATGCCAAGAGCGTGGAAGAGTTCCGCGCCGGCAAGGAGAAGGCCTTCAACGCGCTGGTGGGCCAGGTGATGAAGGCCAGCAAGGGCAAGGCCAACCCGGCCCAGGCCGGCGAACTGCTGCGCCAGCGCCTGGGCTGAACGGCCAGGCTCGGCCGCCGCTCAGCGGCTGGCGGGCTTGGGCGCCGCGGGTGCCGGCGCCATGGGCCCGAGCGAGCCCGCCGGCGCGCCGCCCCACAAGCGGCGCAGGCGGTCGAGCTCCACGTCGTAGAGCTTGTTGATGCGCTCCAGCTCCGCTTGCTGCGTGGCCGTGGCACCCTTCTGCGCCTCGACGGCGGCATCGTTGGCGTCGATCTGCGCGCGCAAGCGCGGCGGCAGCGTTTTGCCCTGGTAGAACTCGGCTTCGTCGCGCAAGGGCTTGCGCTCGGCGGCCAGGCCGCGCAGACGGATCTCGGTGGCCTTCATCGCCAGGCGCACGGTGTCGAGCGCGTTCTCGCGTGCGCGCTGGTGTGCGGCTTCGTTCGGAAAACGCGCCATCAGGTTGCGGTCACGCCGCACCGCATCGGCAGCCGCCGCCTTGGCTTCTCTGTCGACACGCTCACGCGCTTCTTTTTCAGCGCGCTCTTCGGCCGTCAGCGTGGGCGGGATCACCTTGCGCAGCGAGCCGTCACGGTTGAGGATCTGCTGCTCCTTGGCCGAACACTCGGCGATGGGCCGGTCGGCCGTGAGGCGGCGGCCCTTGTCGTCGATGCAGGTGTAGATACCCGCAGCCGGCGGCGATTGCGCCATGGCCGCACCCACGCTCACGCCCCACACCGCCAGCAAGGCCAGGCAGCGACGGGGCATCCGTGTGAGGGCTCGGGGCATTCAGACTCCGTAGCGTTCGCGGTAGGCCTGCACCGGGGCGGCGTAGGCGCTCAGGGGCGTATCGGCATGCGCGTGCAGATACTGAAGCAAGTCCTGCAGGGTGGCTATCGCCACCACAGGCAGTTTCAATTCGCCCGAAACGAACTGCACCGCGCTCCAGGGCACTTCCTGCCCTTGCGCGTCGGTGGCGCGCTCCTGGCGGTCGAGCGCGATGGCCACGCCCGCGGGCGTGCCGCCGGCCGCCGTGATCATGGCGATGGATTCGCGCACCGAGGTGCCCGCAGAAATGACGTCATCGACGATGAGAACGCGCCCGGCCACCTTGGCGCCGACAAGCGTGCCGCCTTCACCGTGGTCTTTGGCTTCCTTGCGGTTGTAGGCAAAAGGCACGTTGCGACCCTGGCGCGCCAATTCAACCGCCAGCGCGGAGGCCAGCGTGATGCCCTTGTAGGCGGGGCCGAAGATCATGTCGAAGGGCAGGCCGCTGTCGATCAGGCGGCGTGCATAAAATTCCGCCAAACGGCCCAGCTTGGCGCCGTCGTCGAACAAACCGGCGTTGAAGAAGTAGGGCGACAGCCGCCCGGCCTTGGTCTTGAACTCGCCGAAGCGCAGCACGCCGGCCTGCACCGCAAACGACACGAAGTGCTGCGCCAGCGGTGTAGAGGTGTCGTTCGACATGGTCTTCAAAAGGAGTGGAGCGTGGGCTTCCGAATGATCTCGCTGAACGTGAATGGCATCCGTTCGGCGGCCAATAAAGGCCTGCAGGCCTGGGCCGAAAGCGCGGGCGCCGATTGTATGGGGGTGCAGGAGCTGAAGGCCCACACCGCCGACATCGCCGGCAAGCTGGACTCCATCGCTGGGATGACGGGGCATTTCCACTGTGCCGAGAAAAAGGGCTACTCAGGCGTGGGCCTGTACCTGAGGCATGCGCCCAGCGACGTCATCACCGGCTTCGGCAGCCCCGAGTTCGACGCCGAGGGCCGCTGGGTCGAGGCGCGTTACGACACCGCCAAGCGCAAGCTCTCCGTCATCAGCTGCTACTTCCCCAGCGGCAGCAGCAGCGAAGAGCGCCAGCAGGCCAAGTTCCGCTTCCTGGCGCTGATGTACCCGCACCTGATGCAGCTGAAACAGGAGCGCGAGTTCATCCTCGTGGGCGACATCAACATCGCCCACCACCCCATCGACCTGAAGAACTGGAAGGGCAACCAGAAGAACAGCGGCTTCCTGCCCGAAGAGCGCGCGTGGATGACCCAGCTGCTCACCGAAGGCGGCCTGGTGGATGTGTTCCGCACGCTGAACACCCAGCCCGAGCAATACACCTGGTGGAGCAACCGCGGCCAGGCCTGGGCCAAGAACGTGGGCTGGCGCATCGACTACCACCTCGCCACGCCGGCCATCGCTGCCACGGCCAAGGCCGAATCGATCTATACCGCGCAGCGTTTCTCCGACCATGCACCGCTGACCATCGACTACGACCTCAAGCTCTGAAAGCGCGGCGCGGCGGCTGGCGCCGCGTCGGTACCGGGGCAGTCCTAAACTGCCACTCTTCAACGCCGCGGAGACAACACCATGAACGCCCCCACCCGAGCCGAAGAATCCGCCGCCCTGGCCGCCCTCGCCCAATACAGCGATGAAGCCTGGGACCAGCGCATCGTGCCGGCGCTCACCGAATACATCGGCGTGCCCGCCAAGAGCCCGATGTTCGACGCCGACTGGGCGAAGAACGGCTTTGTGGACCGCGTGGTGCGCGACGCTGCGGCCTGGGTGGAGGGCCGCAAGCTGCCGGGCCTGACGCTGGAACTCATCCGCATCGAAGGCCGCACGCCGGTGATCTTTTTCGAGGTGCCTGCCAGCGGCGGCACCGAAGGCCGGCCCGACAGCGGCGACACCGTGCTGCTCTACGGCCACCTCGACAAGCAACCCGAGTTCAGCGGCTGGCGCAAAGACCTGGGCCCGTGGACGCCGAAGTACGAAAACGGCCTGCTCTACGGCCGCGGTGGTGCCGACGACGGTTATGCGGTCTACGCCGCCGTCACCGCGCTGGAAGCGCTGCGCGCGCAAGGCCTGCCGCACCCGCGCTGCGTGGGCCTGATCGAGAGCTGCGAAGAAAGCGGCAGCCACGACCTGCCGGCCTACATCGCCGCCCTCGGCAAGCGGCTGGGCAACGTGAGCCTCGTCGTCTGCCTGGACAGCGGCGCCGGCAACTACGACCAGCTCTGGCTCACCACCAGCCTGCGCGGCATGGTCAGCGGCGTGCTGAAGGTGGAGATCCTCACCGAGGGCATCCACAGCGGCGACGCCTCGGGCCTGGTGCCCAGCAGCTTCCGCGTGCTGCGCCAGGTGCTCGACCGCCTGGAAGACAGCAAGACCGGCCGCCTGCTGCCCGAGAGCTTCCACTGCCAGGTGCCCACATCGCGCCTGGCGCAGGCGCAGGCCACGGCCGCCATCCTGGGCGATGAAGTGTGGAAACGCATGCCCTGGGCCTGCGGCGCCGACGGCGGTGCGGTACTGCCCACCACCACCGACCCGGTGCAAGGCCTGCTCAACCGCACCTGGCGGCCCACGCTCAGCGTCACGGGTGTCGACGGTTTCCCGGAGCTGAAAAACGCCGGCAACGTGCTGCGCCCCTGGACGGCTTTCAAACTCTCGCTGCGCCTGCCGCCGCTGGTGGACGGCCACGAGGCCAGCGTGGCGCTGAAGACGCTGCTGGAAGACAACGCGCCCTACAACGCCAAGGTCACCTTCCACCCCGACGGCCGCGCCGGCGCTTTGGGCGCCACGGGCTGGAACGCCCCCGAGCTCTCGCCCTGGCTGGAAGACGCGATGAACCGCGCCTCGCAAGCGCACTTCGGCGCGCCGGTGGGCTACATCGGCCAGGGCGGCACCATCCCGCTGATGAGCATGCTGCAGAAGGGCTTCCCGAAGGCCCAGATGATGGTCTGCGGCGTGCTGGGCCCCAAGAGCAACGCCCACGGCCCCAACGAGTTCCTGCACGTGCCCTACGGCAAGAAGCTCACCGCCTCGGTGGCACAGGTGATCACGGCCTGCCCGTGACCAGGCCTGAGCGCGGGGCCCGCAACAGCCCCTCGCTTGAGGGGGCCGAAGCGGTGGCGCAAGCCTTGCAGCTTGTCAAGCACCAGCGCGCCTGTCAAATTAGGGGCGTCTCGCCGGCGGGCCTTTCATCCCGGCCGGCCCCCACCGTCCCAGGAGGAATTCCATGTCTTTGAATCAATGGGCCGTGCGTGCCGTCGCGGGCGCCGCCATGGTGCTGGCCAGCGTGGCTTTCGGCACTGCCCAGGCCCAGACCACCGTCAAGCCGATCAACGGCGTTTTCACCAAGGCTTCGGGCTCGGGCGGCAGCGCCTTCGCGCCGGCCAACCCGGGCGTCCTGGCGCCCGCGATGATGAGCGACCTGGTCATCAACGCTGCTGGTGTGGCAAGTTTTGACGGCGCCGGCGCCGTTGGCAACACGCTCCTGACCTTCACGCTGACCCCGGGCGCACTGATCGATGCCATCTCCTACAACCTGGCGCTGACCACCGAGGGCGCGAGCTGGCTGTCGGAAGCCAACATCGCCTTCCTGAACTCCGACGGCGACGGGGTGGTGCTGACCGCAGGCTTCGGTTTCGACGAGCCCGGCACGGGCGTCTACAGCGACAGCGCGCTGCTGTCGGAGTTCGGCCTGTCGTTCAACGTCGGTGCCGACGGCCTGCTCTTCGTCGAGTTCTACGAGGACTTCGACGACGTGCCGAACGCCATCGATGCCAACTGGACCGCCGGCAACGTGACCCTGGGCGCCGTGGGTCCGATCCCCGAGCCCGGCACCTACGCCATGATGGCGCTGGGCCTGCTGGCCGTGGTGGGCGCCGCCGCCCGCCGTCGTCAGCAAGGCTGAGCCCCGGGTCACCGCCAGGCCGCGAGGCCCGGCGCGCCCGCAAACAAAAACCCCGCGGGCTGATGGCCCGGCGGGGTTTTTTCTTGTCAGGCGGCCGGGCTCTGGCTCGGCTTGTTTCGGCTGGCTTTCCAGGCGCCGAAGATCACCAGCAGACCGGGCACCAGGATCATGGCCCAGATGATCATCGACAGGTTCTTCTGCACCCAGGGCAGGTTGCCGAAGAGGTAGCCCGCCAGCGTGAGGCCGCACACCCACAGGATGCCGCCGCCGATGTTGTAGAGCGTGAACTTGCTGCGCGTCATCTCACCCACGCCGGCCACGAAAGGCGCAAAGGTGCGCAGGAAGGGCGCGAAGCGCGCCACCACGATGGTGATGCCGCCGTACTTTTCGTAGAAGGCGTGGGTGCGGTCGAAGGCGGCGCGGTTGAACCAGCGTGAGTTCGGCCAGCTGAAGACCTTGGGCCCGATGTAGCGGCCGATGGTGTAGTTGGTCTGGTCGCCGAGGATGGCTGCCAGCGTCAGCAGGGCCATGGCCACGGGCAGGCTCATCAGCCCCAGGCCGCAGAGCGCGCCCACCACGAAGAGCAGGCTGTCGCCGGGCAGGAAGGGCATCACCACCAACCCCGTCTCGACGAAGATGATGAGAAACAGCAGCGCATAAACCCAGGCGCCGTAGGCCTGCACGAAGGCCGCAAGGTGGTCGTCGACGTTCAGGATGAAGTCGATGAGAAAGCTGATGATTTCCATGGCGGCGCGGATTCTCTCCGCTCAGGCAGCAGGCGCGCCTTGCGGCAGGTCTTCCAGCAGGAAGCCGCCGCTCTGGTGCGCCCACAATTTTGCGTAGTGGCCGCCATGCGCGCCCAGGGCCAGCAGCTCGGCGTGGCTGCCCTGTTCGACGATGCGGCCCTGCTCCAGCACGATGAGCCGGTCCATGCGCGCGATGGTGCTGAGCCGGTGCGCGATGGCGATGACGGTCTTGCCCTCCATCAGCCCCAGCAGCTGGGTCTGGATGGCGAGCTCGACCTCGCTGTCCAGCGCGCTGGTGGCTTCGTCGAGCACGAGGATGGGCGCATCCTTCAGCACCACGCGCGCAATGGCGATGCGCTGGCGCTGGCCGCCGCTGAGCTTGACGCCGCGCTCGCCCACGTGGGCCTCGTAGCCGGTGCGGCCTTTCCAGTCCTGCAGCTGCAGGATGAACTCGTGGGCCTGGGCCTTTTTCGCCGCGGCGACGATCTCTTCCATGCTCGCGCCCGGCCGGCCATAGCCGATGTTGGCGGCGATGCTCCGGTGCAGCAGCGAGGTGTCCTGCGTCACCATGCCGATGGCCGCGCGCAGGCTTTCCTGCGTGAGTTCGCGCACATCGTGGCCGTCGATGCGCAGGCTGCCCTGCTCCAGGTCATGGAAACGCAGCAGCAGGTTCACCAGCGTGCTCTTGCCCGCGCCGCTGCGGCCGATCAGACCCACACGTTCGCCAGGGCGGATGACGAGGTTCAGGTCGTCGAGCACCTTCTTCCCGTCGTTGCGGCCGTAGGTGAAGGTCAGATGCTCGAACCTGACTTCGCCGCCGTCGGGCGCGGGCTTCACCACCAGTTCACGCGCGGCCGGCGCGTCGTTCATCGCGTGCGGCACGGCGATGGTCTCCATGCCCTCCTGCACGACGCCGATGTTCTCGAAGATGCCCGTCACCTCCCAGCTCACCCAGCCCGCCACGTTGGCGATGGTCCAGGCCAGTGGCAGCGCCGTGGCCACGGTGCCGGCGTCGATCTGCCCCTGCCCCCACAGCGTGATGCCGATGGCCGCGGTGCTGACCAGCAGCATCGCGTTCAGCGCCGACAGCGTGGTCATGAAGGTGGTGATCAGCCGCATGTGGGCCTGGATGGCGCCGGTGTGCTCGTCGATCACCTCGCGCACGTAGTTGTCTTCTTCCTTCGAGCGCGCGAAGAGCTTCACCGTGAGGATGTTGGTGTAGCTGTCGACCACGCGGCCCATCACCAGGCTGCGCAGTTCGCTGCTGGTCTTGGCCAGGTCGCGCATCTTGGGCACGAAGTGGCGCAGGAAAAACACATAACCCGCGAACCACAGCGCCGTGGGGATGGCCAGGCGCCAATCAGCCAGGCTCATCAGCACCGTGGCCGAGAGGCCGTAAACGAGGATGTACCAGACGGCGCGGATCGAGCTCACCACGCAATCGCGCAGCGCATTGCTGGTCTGCATCACACGGTTGGCGATGCGGCCGGCGAAGTCGTTCTGGAAAAACGGCCAGCTCTGGCGCACCACATGCCAATGGCTCTGCCAGCGGATCAGGCTGGTGACACCCGGCACCACGGCGTTGTTGCGCACCAGGCTGTCGAGCATCAGCGCGAACGGCCGGCCCAGCAGGATCAGCAGCGCCATAGCGATGAGCATGGGCATCGCGTCGGCCAGCGCGGCGGCGCGGTCGCTGGCCTGCATCAGCCGCACCAGCTTGCCGATGAACACCGGGATCAGCGTGTCGATCAGCGCCACCAGCAGCCCGGTGAGAAACATCGCACCGAACAGCCCTTTGGTCTGGCGCACGTAGTGCCAGTAGAAGGCCATCAGGCCGGCAGGCGGGGCGCTGCCGGGGCGGGCGGTGGGGCGGATGCGGGTTTCGAAGAAGGCAAACATGGGGTGGCGGCCATTGTGGCAGCGCCCCAAGCGGCGCCGATGCCGCAAGAATGCAGGCCGAAGCTGCAGGAGACTTCTTCATGGACCAGTTGCGCGCGATGCGTGTCTTTGCCCGCGTCGTCGACGACGGCGGTTTCGCCAAGGCCGCGCGCTCGCTGGACATGGCGCCGCCGGTCGTCACGCGGCTGGTGGCCGAGCTGGAGCAACACCTCGGCGCGCGGCTGCTGACCCGCACCACGCGGCGGCTCTCGCTGACCGAAGTGGGCGAGCGCTATCTCGACAAGGTGCGCGCCATCCTGGCCGAGGTGGACGAGGCCGCGGCCATCGCCGCCGACGCCACCTTGCTGCCCCGCGGCCACCTGCGCCTGCTGTGCCCGCCGGCCATCGCGGTGCACCAGCTGGCCAAGCACATGCCGCGTTTCCAGGCGCAGTTTCCGCAGGTGACGCTGGAGATCCACTCGCCCGGCCCGGTGGACACCATCGACGAGAGCTACGACATCACCATCTTCGCCAGCCGCGAGCTGCCCGACGGCGACTTCATCGCCCGCCGCCTCGCCCGCAGCGAGGTGGTGGTGTGCGCGGCGCCCGAATACCTGGACCGGCGTGGCCGCCCCCAGCACCCCATGGCCTTGCAAGGGCATGAATCGGTGGTGCCCCCGGCCGTGGTGCTGCAGCGCAACCTGGTGTTTTTCGGCGGCCATGCCGGCGGGCCGGCGGAGAAGGTCGAGGTGCCGATGCTGAACCGCCCGGCGCTGGCCACCACGCACATCGACACCATGTACGCCGCGGCCCTGGCCGGGCTGGGCATTGCGGGCCTGCCCAGCTACGTGATCGAGGACGCGCTTCTCGAACACGCGCTCGAACGTGTGCTGCCCGAGTGGCGGCTGTTCGACGTCACGCTGTGGGCGGGCATGCCTTCGCGGCGCTACCTGCCGGCGCGCACGCGCGTCTTCCTCGATTTCCTGCTGCAGATCTTCGGCGGCGAAGACCGCGACCCCTGGCTGCAGGCGGCCGGCTGCGCCACACCTTGGGACGGCCCGATGCCGGGTGCGGGATGACCGCCAAGCGTCATTTGTGACTCTTTCGTTTTGTTAAGACCATGCAGTAACTAATGTGAACTGATCAGTTCACACTCCGGCCGCCGCAGTTCATAACGCCTGCGGTGCGGCGCCACGCCGCCCCACCCACGACGCCGGAGAACCCCGATGCAACACTGGACACGCCGCCTTTTCGCGCTGGCGATGGTGTCGACGCTCGCCGCCTGCGGCGGCAGCGACGAGATCACGCTCGACCCGCCGCAGAACATCGTGCAGGTCGCACAGACCGACAGCCGCTTCACCGTGCTGGCCGAGGCCGTGGTGGCCGCCGACCTCGCCACCGCGCTGTCAGCGCCCGGCCCGCTGACGGTTTTTGCGCCCACCAACGACGCTTTCAACGCCTTGCTCACCGAGCTGGGTCTCACCAAGGCGCAGCTGCTGGCCGACAAGCCGCTGCTCACCGCGGTATTGCAGTACCACGTGCTCGGCGGCCAGGTGCTGCGCGCCGATGTGCCGCTGGGCCGCGCCATCACGCCGCTGGCCGGCGGCTTTTTCAAGGTGGAAAACAACGCCGGCGCCTTGGTGATCACCGACGGCCGCAACCGCAATGCCACCATCACCAGCACCGACATCCGCGCCAGCAACGGCGTGATCCATGTCATCGACAAGGTGCTGCTGCCGGCCAACCGCAACATCGTCGAGACGGCCATCGCCTCGGCGCCCGAGTTCAGCATCCTGGTGGAGGCCGTGGTCGCGGCCAACCTGCAGGGCACGCTCTCGGGCACCGGGCCCTTAACGGTGTTTGCCCCCACGAACGCGGCTTTCGCGGCGCTGCTCACCGAGTTGGGCATCACGAAAGAAGCGCTGCTGGCCAACACGCCGCTGCTGACGCAGGTGCTGACCTACCACGTGCTGCCCAGCCGCGTGCTCAAGGCCAACGTGCCCGTGGGCGCGGCCATCACCACCGTGCAAGGCGGCAGCTTCACCGTGGACAACACCCTGTCCATCACCGACGCCCGCGGCCGCAAGGCCGCCATCACGGGCACCGACGTGCTCACCAGCAATGGCGTCATTCACGTCATCGACAAGGTCATCCTGCCGGCGCCGTGAAGCGGGCCGCCGGTTTTTCTCGCTGTTCTGTTGTTCAACCCTGAAAGAGACATCGCCATGAAGAAGATCCTCATCGCCGCCGCCCTGGCCGCCAGCACCCTGGCCGTGCAAGCCAAAGACATCGTCGACACCGCCGTCGCGGCCGGCAGCTTCAAGACCCTGGCCACCGCGCTGCAGGCCGCCGGCCTCGTGGACACGCTCAAGGGCAAGGGCCCTTTCACCGTGTTCGCGCCCACAGACGAGGCCTTCGCCAAGATCCCCAAGGCCGACCTCGAAGCGCTGCTGAAGGACAAGGCCAAGCTCACCGCCGTGTTGACCTACCACGTGGTGCCGGGCAAGGTGATGGCCAAGGACGTCAAGGCCGGCATGGTCAAGACGGTGCAGGGCGGCTCGCTGACCATCGGCACCATGGGCGGCGTGACGGTGGACAAGGCCAAGGTCGTGAAGACCGACATCGTGGCCGACAACGGCGTCATCCACGTCATCGACACCGTGGTGCTGCCGAAGTAACCACACCGCAGCGCGGTGTGCAGGGCGCGGGGCCTTCGGGCCGCCGCGCCTTTTTCATGGGCGCGTGCCGCAGGCTAGAAGGTGTAGCCCGCGCCCACCGCGGCCCCGGGCTGGGCCGGCAGCAAACGCAGCAGCGGCTTCAGCGGGCTGTAGCGCAGCGCCACCTTGGCCACGGCCGCCAGCAGCGCGGCTTCAGCCTCGCCAGCGCCGGCCGCCAGGCGCTGCAGGTGCTGCTGCAGCGCCGTCCATTCGATGGCCTGCCAGCAGGCACCGAAATCGGGGTCGACCGGCAGGCCGGCGCGGCGCGCACCTTCCCACCAGCGGATGGCGAGATCGAGTTCGACGGCTTCGTCGTCACGCACACCCTCGGCGCGCAGCAGCAGCGCGATGTCGTGCATCAGCGGGCCGCGGCCAGCGCCGCTGCGCAGCGGCACCGCGGGCTGCGCCGCTGCGCTCTGCAGCAGGGCCTGCGACACCCGCGTCCACCAGGCTTGCTCGGTGTCGCTCCATGCGTGGCCGCGGGCATGCTGCTGGCACCACGCGGCAAAGGCGTTCAGCGGCGTGGCGCCATCGGCGGGCGGGCTGCCATCGTCCTGGGCCAGCGCGACGGTCTGGAACTGCAGCAGCGCCTGCAAGGGCGCCAGCGCGGGGCTTGGTGGATTCATCGGGTGGGGCGAAACGCGGCAGAGCGCCGGGGGCGGGAGCGAGAGGCGCACAAACCCCTCATGGATAATGAATTCTAAGAACCGGCCGTGTCTGGCACGGCCCCACACGCCCCCCTCTTGCATCCGATGCGTTACACCCCGCTGGCCTTGGCGGCGGGCCTCCTGGCCGGCGCCGGTGCAGCCCGTGGGCAAGCACCCCAGGCAGCGCCGGCCGCGAGTGCGGCAGCGCCCGCTGCATCGGCCCCTGCGCCAGGCGCCAGCACCACGCTCAAGCTTGAAGGCAGCCGCCTGCTGCTGCCGCTGCCGCGCGGCGAGGCCGCCAAGCGCCTGCCCATCGTGCTGCAGGCCGACAGCATCCGCAGCCAGCCCGATCTGGAAACCGTGGCGGAGGGCCGGGTGGAGTTCCGCCGCGGCGGCACCGTCATCAAGGCCGACCGCCTGGCCTACGACACCGCACAAGACCTGGCCGCAGCCACCGGCCGGGTGCGCGTCAGCCGCGGCGGCGCCATCTACACCGGGCCCGAACTGGCCTTGCGTGTGCAGCGCTTCGAGGGCCACTTCCTCAAGCCCGAGTTCGAGTTCACGCAACTGGGCGCGGGCGGGCGGGCCGATCGCATCGACTTTCTCGACAGCGCCCGATCACGCGCCACGGCCGCCGAGTACACCAGCTGCCCGCGCGACACGCCCGAAGAACCCGCCTGGGTGCTGCGCACCGACCGCGTCAGCCTGGACCTCGATAAAAACGAAGGCGTGGCCGAAGGCGCGGTGCTGCGTTTTCTGGACGTGCCCATCCTCGCGCTGCCGGCGCTGAGCTTTCCGCTGTCGGAGGCGCGCAAATCGGGCTGGCTGCCGCCCTCGATCAACACCGACAACCGCAGCGGTGTCGAGCTCTCGGTGCCCTGGTACTGGAACATCGCGCCGCAGCGCGACGCCACCTTCACGCCGCGCCTGATCACGCGGCGCGGCCTCGGGCTGGACACCGAGTTCCGTTACCTGGAACCGCGTGACGAAGGCACGCTCAACTTCGACTGGTTGCCGCACGACCGCCTGACCGGCCGCTCGCGCCAGGCGCTGCAGTGGCAGCACCAAGGTGCCACTGGCGCTGGCCTGCGCTACAGCGCCGACCTCGTGCGCGTGTCGGACGACGAGTGGTGGAAAGACTTCCCCAACGCCGGCCGCAGCCTGACCGCGCGCCTGTTGCACGGGCGCCTGGCGCTGGAAAAGCCGCTGCAGACCGGCGAGGTGCAGGGCCTGGCCTACCTGCGCGCCCTGCGCTGGCAGGTGCTGCAGGGCTCGGACGCCGCGGTGGTTTCGCCCTACGAACGCACGCCGCAGGTGGGCGTGCGCCTGGGCTGGCAGCGCGCCGGCTGGGCCATGGCCGTGGAAGGCGAATACAACCGCTTCACGCTGCCCACGGGCGCTGAAAGCCGCGCCGGCCGCGAAGGTGGCGAACGTGTGCACCTGCTGGGCCATGTGAGCCACGCGCTGCGCGAGCCCGGCTGGTGGCTGGTGCCGCGCCTGAGCCTCAATGCCGCGGCCTACCGCAACGATGTGCAGAAGACCGGGCGCGTGATCCCCACGCTGAGTGTCGACACCGGCTTCGAGCTGGAGCGCCGCACCACGGCCTTCGGCCGCGCCGTGCTGCAGACGCTGGAGCCGCGGCTGCTTTACGTGCGCACGCCCTACCGCCAGCAGAGCCAGCTGCCCAACTACGACGCCGCAGCGAAAGACTTCAACTTCGTCTCGATCTACACCGACAACCAGTTCTCGGGCGTGGACCGCGTCAACGACGCCAACGCGCTGACCGCGGGTGTCACCACGCGTTTTGTCGATGCCGTCACCGGCGCCGAGGCGCTGCGCCTGGGCCTGGTGCAGCGCTACCTCTTCCGCACCCAGCGTGTCACACCGCAGGCCGACGGCTCGCCCGACGGCGCGCCGCTGGAGCAGAAGTTCAGCGATGCGCTGCTGCTGGGCAGCACCAGCGTGCTGCCGGGCTGGACGCTGGACGGCGCGGTGCAGTACAGCACCGACATCCAGCGCTCGGTGCGCTCCATCATCGGCGTGCGCTACTCGCCGGGGCCCTTCCGCACCATCGGCACCACCTACCGCCTGGCGCGCGGCCTGTCCGAGCAGATGGAGCTGGGCTGGCAATGGCCGGTCTATGGCGGCAAACGGGCCAAAGAAAGCGGCAAGGCCTGCAGCGGCACCTGGTACTCGGTGGGGCGTGTGAACTACAGCCTGAAGGACAGCCGCATCACCGATTCGGTGCTCGGGCTGGAGTACGACGCCGGCTGCTGGATCGGCCGCTTCGTGGCCGAACGCCTGTCCACTGGCCGCAGCGAGGCCACCACGCGCTTGATGCTGCAGCTGGAGCTGGTGGGCCTGTCGCGCATCGGGTCGAACCCGCTGAGGGTCTTGAAGGACAATATCCCTGGTTACCGCCTGCTGCGCGACGAGCGCAGCGCGGCCTCATCCGCCGACGAACGGCCCACCGCTCCTGTCCATGACTGAACCCCTCTTCCGGCCGCACCTGCGGCCCGCCGCGCAGGCCTGGCGCATCGGCTGCCGCATCGGCCTGCTGGCCCTGTGCGCCGGCCTGGGCCCCTGGGCAGATGCCAGCGCGCAGACCCGCACACGCAGCGGCGACTACATCGCCGTCGTCGTCAACCAAGAGCTGGTGACAGCCGGCGAGATCGACCGCCGCATGGAACGCGCCCAGGCTGAAGCCACGCGCGGCGCACGCCTGCCGCCCGAGCCCGAGCTGCGCCGCCTGATGCTGGACGCGCTGATCGACGAGCGGGTGATGATCAGCAATGCGCGCGAGAGCGGCATGCGCGTGGACGACGGCGAGGTGGACCGCGCCATCCAGAGCATCGCCGCGCAGAACCAGATCACCATCCCGGTGCTGCGCCAGCGCCTGGCCGCCGAGGGCACCGACTACTTCCGCTTTCGCGCCAACATCCGCGAGCAGATCATGATCGAGCGCCTGCGCGAGCGCGAGGTCTACCAGCGCATCAAGATCGCCGACGAAGACGTCGAGAAATACCTGGAAGAGCAGCGCGCGGCGGCCAACGCCGATGCCGAGACCAACCTCGCGCAGATCCTCGTCACCGTGCCCGAAGACGCCGATGCCGCCACCGTGGCCGCACGCCGTGCCGTGGCCGAGCTGGCGCTGGCGCGCGTGAAGGGCGGCGAGGCCTTCGAGGCCGTGGCCCGCGAGGTGAGCGAAGACGGCAACCGCGCACAAGGCGGTGTCATCGGCGCGCGGCCGGCTTCGCGCCTGCCCGATGCGTTTGTCGAAGCCACCAAGGCCCTGAAGGTGGGCGAGCTGACGGCGCAGCCACTGCGCACCGGCGCGGGCTTCCACCTGCTGAAGGTGGTGTCGCGCAAAGAGGTGGTGCTGGGCCAGGTGCAGCAGACGCGCTCGCGCCATGTGCTGCTGCGCACCTCGCCCCAGCTCACGGCCGAGGTGGCGGCGCGCCGGCTGGCCGAATACCGGCGCCAGATCGAGGCTGGCACCAAGACCTTCGATGCCATCGCGCGCGAGTTCAGCGAAGACGGTTCGGCCGCTGGCGGCGGCGACCTGGGCTGGTCTTCACCCGGCACCATGGTGCCCGAGTTCGAGCAGGCGATGAACGCGCTGCCGATCAACGGCCTGTCGGAGCCCGTGGTCTCGCGTTTCGGCGTGCACCTGATCCAGGTGCTGGAGCGTCGCGAGCAGGCCGTGGAGCTGAAGCAGCTGCGCGAACAGGCGCGCAACGTGCTGCGCGAGCAGCGTTTCGACCAGGCCTATGCCGACTGGACCAAAGAGCTGCGCTCGCGCGCTTATGTCGAGTACCGCGAGCCGCCGCAGTGAAGCGGCGCCGCCCACCGGCCCCGCTGCAGTGAACCCCGGCGCGGCGCGATGAAACACATCGCCCGCAAACGTTTCGGCCAGCACTTCCTGACCGACGATGCCGTCATCGACGACATCGTGCGCTGCATCGCGCCGTTGCCTGGCCAGGCGCTGGTGGAAATCGGCCCCGGCCTGGGTGCGATGACCTTCCCGCTGCTGCAGCGCTGCCAGGCACTCACTGTCATCGAACTCGACCGCGACCTGGCCGCGCGGCTGCGCAAGCAGGCTGGCCTGAACGTCATCGAGGCCGACGTGCTGAACGTCGACTTTGCGGCCCTGGCCGATGCCGCCGGCCAGAAACTGCGTGTGGTGGGCAACCTGCCCTACAACATCAGCACGCCCATCCTCTTTCACCTGCTGGGTGTCTTCGGCCGTGTGCAGGACCAGCACTTCATGCTGCAGAAAGAGGTGGTCGACCGCATGGCGGCCGCGCCCGGCAGCAAGGACTACGGCCGCCTGAGCGTGATGCTGCAGTGGCGCTACCGCATCGAAAACGTGCTCGATGTGCCCCCAGAGGCCTTCGACCCGCCCCCGCGCGTGGACTCGGCCATCGTGCGCATGGAGCCGCTGCCCGCCGACGACGGCGTGGACGGTGCGCGCCTGGGCGAACTGGTGGCCGTGGCCTTCTCGCAGCGCCGCAAGATCTTGCGCGGCACCTTGGGCCGCTGGATCGCCCAGCAGGGCCTGGAGGTCGACTTCGACCTGCAGCGCCGTGCCGAAGAGGTGCCGGTGGCCGAGTACCTGGCCCTGGCGCGAACACCGAAACCGGCGCAGGCATGAAAAAGGGCTCCCGCAGGAGCCCTTGATCTTTCAGCGATGCCAGACCTGGGGTCAGGCTGCGCTCAACCAAGCAGCGGTATCGAACGCGCTGCTCATCATCGGCATGTTCATGCCGAAGTTCGGGTTGGTGCCGTTCTTCGGCACAACCTTGACTGCCGGTTTGACAGTCGCCGCCGCAGCGGACGTCGGGGCCACCTCAGCAGCCCGCTCCCATGACCCTGTTTCTTGGGAGCGGGCTACTGAAAAGAATAGAAACACCTGAAGGGTATTCGTCGTTCGCCCCAGAACTCGGCGGCGTCACGGAACACTTCCAGCAGCTGCTCGCGCGCTTCGCGGTCGAAACGCGCGTTGTCGGGCAACTGCTCCAGCACCACGACGAAGCCCGGCTGCTGGCCGGCCTTGTGCACGAGGTCGGTCATGCAGTCGTACAGCGCATCGAGGTTCTTGCCGAAGTGCGCCGGGAAGGTGAAAGCCTCGGCGATGCCTTCCAGCACTTCCTGCTTGGACTGCGCCGCCGACAGGTTGGCGTAGAGGAAATGCTGGCCGGCCGTGTCGGCCGCCTTCATCAGATCGTCGACACGGTAGGCCCGGATGGCCTGCACGATGTTCGAGCGGATGGTCTGCAACTCCATGGTCGCGATCCTCCTTGGCAAGGGCGAAAAGGTTTCAGAACTGGCGACACCGGCGTTCATGGGGCGATGCGTTGGAAACTCGCGTAGTGATCGCTGGTGTAGTAGCAGGCTTCGGGTTTTGTCAGTGGCAAGCCGCCGCAAACGATGCGGCGCGCACCACGGTGACGCACACCCGGGGTCTTGACCGTGTACTCCCGGTAATGACCCCGGGCGTGCATGGGCAGCAGGCGTTCGCGGTTGCCGAACACCGTGCCGTCTTTGGAGTAAGGAAACGGGCCGCCCGCAAGGATGAGCTTGTGGGTGGCTTGCGCCTCTTGCGGCAAGGTGACCAAAGCCACCGGGGGCACCCGCGAGGGGTTCTCAGGGGTGCGGGCGACGGCGTTCGACGCCAGCCCACCGGACGCCAAGCCAGCGGCCACCACAACGGCAGCCCCCCACTTGTGCAACGCTCGCCGCAGCCCACTGCTCGACGAGACCAAACCGGTCCGAAACACGGGTTTACCCTGAAAAATCAAACCAGAATGTTAGCGGAACCCCCCTAAAAACTCAAGCTGCTGCCCAAGAATGGGGCAGCAGGCAGGGGTAATCAGTGGGCGCTCACATGCTGGCGTTGGCCTGATCAGGCCGATCCGGGGCTGCGGCCGGCCGCGGCATCGGCCACGGTCAAGGCGGTCATGTTGACGATGCGGCGCACCGTGGCCGAGGGCGTCAGCACGTGCACCGGCTTGTCAGCGCCCAGCAGCACCGGGCCGATGGCGATGCCGCCGCCGGCGGCCGTCTTCAGCAGGTTGTAGGCGATGTTGGCAGCGTCGATGTTGGGCAGCACCAGCAGGTTGGCTTCGCCTTGCAGGGTGCTGTGCGGCATGAGCTTGGCCCGCGCTTCGGGGTCGAGCGCCAAGTCGCCGTGCATCTCGCCGTCCACCTCCAGCCACGGCGCCTGCTCGCGCAGCAGCGCCAGCGTGCGGCGCATCTTCATGGCGCTCGGGGTGTCGTGGGTGCCGAAGTTCGAATGGCTGAGCAGCGCCACCTTGGGCGCGATGCCGAAGCGGCAGATCTCCTCGGCCGCCATCACCGTGATCTCGCACAGCTCTTCGGGCGTGGGGTCGGCGTTGACGTGCGTGTCGACCAGGAAGACCTGCCGGCCCGGCAGCATCAGCCCGTTCATGCAGGCGTAGACCTGCACGTCCTGCGCCGTGCGCGGGCTGCCGCCCTGGCGCTTGCCGATGACCTGGTCGATGTACTGCAGGTGCTGCGCCGTGGTGCCCCAGGTGCCGCAGAGCAGGCCGTCCACCTCGCCCTTGCGCAGCATCATCGCGCCGATCAGCGTGAGGCGGCGGCGCATCTCGATCTTGGCCATCTGCACGCTCACGCCCTTGCGCTCGGTGAGACGGTGGTAGGTCTGCCAGAAATCGCGGTAGCGCTCGTCCTGCTCGACGTTGACGATGTCGTAGTCCAGGCCCTCCTGCAGGCGCAGGCCGAATTTCTCGATGCGCTGCGCAATCACCGCAGGCCGGCCGATGAGCGTGGGGCGTGCCAGGCCTTCGTCCACCACCACCTGCACGGCGCGCAGCACACGCTCTTCTTCACCTTCGGCATAGGCCACGCGCTTGTGCGTGGCGCGCTTGGCGGCCTGGAAGATGGGTTTCATCGTCGTGCCCGAGGCGTAGACGAAACCCTTCAACTTCTCGCGGTAGGCGTCCATGTCGGCGATGGGGCGCAGCGCCACACCCGATTCCACCGCGGCCTGCGCCACCGCCGGCGCGATCATCATCATCAAGCGGTGGTCGAAGGGCTTGGGGATGAGGTACTCGGGCCCGAAGCTCAGCGTGGCGCCGGCATAGGCCGCGGCCACCACCTCGCTCTGCTCGGCCTGGGCCAGGTCGGCGATAGCGTGCACGGCGGCGATTTCCATCGCGTCCGTCACCGTCGTCGCACCGCAATCGAGTGCGCCGCGGAAGATGTAGGGGAAACACAGGACGTTGTTGACCTGGTTCGGGTAGTCGGTGCGCCCGGTGGCGATGATGGCGTCGGGCCGCGCGGCCTTGGCCGCTTCGGGTGTGATCTCGGGCGAGGGGTTGGCCAGCGCAAAGATCAGCGGCTGCGGCGCCATCTTCGCCACCATCTCGGGCTTCAGCACGCCCGCGGCGCTCAGGCCCAGGAAAACATCGGCGCCTTCCATCACCTCGGTCAGCTTGCGCGCCGTGGTGCGCTGGGCGTAGACGATCTTGTCCTCGTCCATCAGCTCGGTGCGGCCTTCGTAGACCACACCCGCCAGGTCCGTCACCCAGATGTTCTCGCGCTTCACGCCCAGCTTCACCAGCAGGCCCAGACAGGCCAGCGCGGCAGCGCCAGCACCGCTGGTGACGAGCTTGATCTCACCGATGTGCTTGCCCACCACCTTCAGCGCGTTGAGCAGCGCCGCGCCCACCACGATGGCCGTGCCGTGCTGGTCGTCGTGGAAGACGGGGATCTTCATGCGCTCGCGCAGCTTGCGCTCGACGTAGAAACAATCCGGCGCCTTGATGTCTTCGAGGTTGATGCCGCCGAAGGTGGGCTCCAGCGCGGCGATCACGTCGACGAGCTTGTCGAGGTTCTTCTCGTTGATCTCGAGGTCGAAGACATCGATGCCGGCGAACTTCTTGAACAGCACCGCCTTGCCTTCCATCACCGGCTTGGAAGCCAGCGGGCCGATGTCGCCCAGGCCCAGCACCGCGGTGCCGTTGGTGACCACGGCCACCAGGTTGCCGCGCGCGGTGTAGCGGAAGGCGTTGGCCGGGTCTTCGACGATGGCTTCGCAGGCGAAGGCCACGCCCGGGCTGTAGGCCAGCGCAAGGTCGCGCTGGTTGCTCATCTGCTTGGTGGCGCTGATGGCCAGTTTGCCGGGGGTCGGAAACTCGTGGTATTCGAGCGCGGCCTGCTTCAGTTCGGCGGCCTTCTGTTCGTTGCTGGACATCGCGCAAGAGTCTCCTGGTGTTGCCACGCTTCAAACCCTCTGGGGCGAGCGCAGAGCGGGCGCGGATTGTAGGAGCGCAGTGTCGGCGCTGCCGGCCGCGGGGCCATGCGCGAAACTGCGTAGCCGGCAGCCCGGCCAGCGGGCCAATACTGGGGCCCCGTGCAGCCCGGCCCCGCAAGCGGCCGCCCCCCCCCTGGCCCGATCTCGCCTGATCTGGCCCGACCTGCCCCCCTCCCACGCGCGCCGTGAGCACCGCAACGCCCCCCAGCCCCGCGCCCGCCGCCACCCAAGGCGACGCCCTGGCCACGCCGCTGCCGGCCGCCGCGCCGCGGCGGCTGCGGCGCGCGCTGCTCTGGGGCACGCTGGTGGCGCTGCTGGTGGTGGCGCAGACGTTGCTGGTGGCGCTGACGCTGAGCTACGAAGAATCACGCGCACAGGAAGAGGCCGACGCGGCGGCCGCCGAGGCCGCCGCCGAAGTGCGCCGCGGCCTGCTGGGCGTGGTGCAGACGCTGCAGGCCCTGGCCTGGGTGGAAGGCGCGCCGGGCGAAGCCCGCGCCGCAGCCGAAGGCCTGCTGCGCACGCAGCGAGAACTGAAACGCTTGGAGTGGCGCGCGCCCTCGCTCACCGTTACCGAAGCGGCGCAGACGCCCTACCTGCCGCGCCTGTTCAACACGCTGGCGCGCGCCGAGTTGTCCATCGACGCCGAACTCGCCTGCAACGCCGCGCGCCGCAGCGCAGCGCCCACCTTCTCGCGCAGCTACTTCGTGCCGCTGCAGGACGGGCTGGGGCTGGAGGTGATCGACCTCTGCCTGCCCTTGCAGCGCGCCGGCCGCGAGGCGGGTTTTCTCGTCGGCAGCTTCGCGCTGGCCGACCTGCTGGAGGCCTCGATCACCGCGCGCAACCTGCGCCGCCACGAGATCAGCTTCGTCGAAGGCGACGGCACGCGGCTGGCGCGCGCCGGCGTGCCACGTGGCGCGGGCGTCTACACCGCCGAGCGCGTGGTCGACCTGCCCGGCGCCACGCTGCAGCTGCGCGCCGACAGCAGCGCCGGCCGGCCCAGCCTCATCCCCAACCTGACCACGGCGCTGGTGCTGGGGCTGTCGATCGCGCTCTTCGGCCTGGTGCTGCTGCTGGCGCGTGACGTGCGCCGCCGCGCCTTCGCCGAGAGCGCACTGGCCGAGGCCCTGGCCTTTCGCAAGGCGATGGAAGACTCGCTGTCCACCGGCCTGCGCGCGCGCGACCTGCGCGGCGCCATCACCTACGTGAACCCGGCTTTCTGCGCCATGGTGGGCTGCAGCGCCGAAGAACTGTTTGCGCCCAGCCGCGACCGCAGCGCGCCCTACACGCCGCCCTACTGGCCGCCGGAGTTCGCGGCCGAGTACCACCGCCGCCAGCAACTGCGCCTGGGGCAAAGCGGTGGCCCGGGCGCTGCCGCGGGCGCCGCCGCGGCCGACCCGCGCGACCCCCGCGAAGGCTGGGAAACCGTGTTCATGCGCCAGAACGGCGAACGTTTCCCGGTGATGATCTACGAGGCCCCGCTGGTCGACGGCCAGGGCCGCCACACCGGCTGGATGAGTGCCGTGGTCGACCTGAGCGCACAGCGCCGTGTGGAAGAGCTTTCTCGCCAACAACAAGACCGCCTGCAAGCCACCGCGCGCCTGGCCACGGTGGGCGAGATGGCCAGCCTGCTGAGCCACGAACTCAACCAGCCGCTGGCCGCCATCGCCAGCTACGCGAGTGGCTCTCTGAACCTGATGGCCGACCCGCAGATGCAGGCCGACCCCGAGATGCCGGCCATGATCCGCGGCGCGCTGGAGCGCATGGCCGAGCAGGCCGAGCGCGCCGGCCGCGTCATCAAGAGCGTGCACGACTTCGTGCGCCGCCGCGAGCAGCTGCACGAGACGCTGACGGCCGAGCGCCTGTTCGAGGCCGTGCTGCCGCTGGCGCGGCTGCAGGCGCGCAAGAGCGGCACGCGCATCGAGATCGACCTGCCGCCGGCCGGCGAAGGCCCGTCGGCCGCGAAGACGCCGCGGGTGCGCTGCGACCGCACCATGGTCGAGCAGGTGCTGCTGAACCTGGCGCGCAACGCCATCCAGGCCATGGAAGGCCACACGCCAGCAGCCGAGCGTGTGCTCACGCTGCGCGCGCGCCAGACGCACCCGCGCTGGGTGACGGTGTCGGTCATCGACCGCGGCCCCGGCATCAGCGCCGAGGTGGCGGCGCGCCTGTTCACGCCGTTTTTCACCACCAAGCCCGAGGGCATGGGCCTGGGCCTGAGCCTGTGCCGCACGGTGATCGAGCAGCACGGCGGCGCGCTCGACCACGGGGCTGGGCCGGAGGGCCGCGGTACCGAGTTCCGCTTCACGCTGCCGGCGGCCACGCCCACGGGGTCGGCCGCGCCCGCCACCCCGCCAGAAACAGGCGAAACTTCGGGCTCCCGCGCCACCGCCTGAAACCGCAACGTGACCCTGCAGCTCGACCCCTCCCTGGGTCTTCCGGTTGTCTACCTCGTCGACGACGAGGACGTGGTGCGCGAGGCCCTGGCCTGGTTGCTGCGGTCGCGCCGACTGCTCTCCGAAGGCTTTGGCAGCGCCGAGGCTTTCGAAGACTTTCTCGCCCAGCGCCGCACGCCCTGGCCCAGCGCGCCCTCTTGCCTGGTGCTGGACGTGCGCATGCCCGGCACCAGCGGGCTGGTGCTGTTCGAGAGTCTGGCGCAGCGCGGGCTGCTGCCCACGCTGCCGGTGATCTTCCTCACCGGGCATGGCGATGTGCCCACCGCGGTGGCGGCCGTCAAGCGCGGCGCCTTCGATTTTGTCGAGAAGCCCTTTTCCAACAACACGCTGGTCGACCGCGTGGAGCAGGCGCTGCAGCTCAGCGCCCAGGCCCTGCTGGCGCGGCGCGAGTTGGACAGCACCGCGCGGGCGCTGGCCGAGCTGACCGACCGTGAACGCGAGGTGGCGCGCCTGGTCATCGACGGCCGGCCCAACAAGCTGATTGCCGACGAGCTGCAGATCAGCGTGCGCACGGTGGAAGTGCACCGCGCGCGGGTCTTCGAGAAGATGAACGTGAAATCGGCGGTGGAGCTGGCGAACCTGCTGCGCGACGCACCGCCGAAAGCCGGCGCCTGAACATGGGCGAGTTCGAGCTGATTGCGCGGCACTTCACGCGCCCGGGCCGCAGCGCGCGGCCGGCGCTGGCCCTGGGCGTGGGTGACGACTGCGCGTTGCTGCAGCCCGCACCCGGCCAGCAACTGGCGATCAGCACCGACATGCTGGTGGAGGGCCGCCACTTCCTCAGCACCGTGGCGCCCGAGCGCCTGGGCCACAAGGCGCTGGCGGTGAACCTGTCCGATCTGGCCGCCTGCGGCGCCGAGCCCCTGGGCTGCACGCTGGCGCTGGCACTGCCGCGCGCCGACGAGGCCTTCGTCGCCGGTTTTGCGCGCGGCCTGTTCGCGCTGGCCGATGCCCACGGCATCGAGCTCGTGGGCGGCGACACCACGGCCGGGCCGCTGAACCTCTGCATCACCGTTTTCGGCCAGGTGCCCGCGGGCCAGGCCCTGCTGCGCAGCGGCGCGCGGGCGGGCGATGAGCTCTGGGTCAGCGGCAGCACGCTGGGCGATGCGCGCCTGGCGCTGGAGGTCTTCCGCGGCACGCACACGCTGCCGGGCGAGGCTTTCGAGGCCGTGCGCCGCGCGATGGAGTTGCCGCAGCCGCGCGTGGCCCTGGGCCTGGCACTGCGCGGCGTGGCCACGAGCGCCATCGACATCAGCGACGGCCTGCTCGGCGACCTGGGCCATGTGCTGCAACGCTCGGGCGTGGGCGCCACGGTCGAGGTGGCCGCGCTGCCGCGCAGCGCGGTGCTGGCCGCCCAGCCGCAGGCGCTGCAGCACGAATGCCTGCTGGCCGGTGGCGACGATTACGAACTGCTCTTCACCGCGCCGGCCTCGGCGCACGCCGCGGTGCTGGAAGCGGGGCAGCGGGCTGGCGTGGCCGTGACGCCGTGCGGCCGCATCGAGGCCACACCGGGCTTGCGCGTGATCGACGCTGCTGGGCACGTCGTGCCCACGCCCTGGCGCAGCTTCGACCACTTTCAATGACATGAGCGGCATCGCACGCCCTAGCGCCGGCTTCATGTGGCGCCACCCCGCGCGCTGGCTGGCCCTGGGCTTCGGCAGCGGGCTCAGCCCCAAGGCGCCAGGCACCGTGGGCACGCTGTGGGGCTGGCTGAGTTTTCTCGTGCTCTCGCAATGGCTCGGCACCGCGGCCTGGGCTTGGGTGATCGCGGGGGCGCTGATCGTCGGCACCTGGGCCTGCACCCGCACCGCGCAGCACCTGGGCGTGGCCGACCCCGGCGCCATCGTCTGGGACGAGATCGTCGCCTTCTGGCTCGTGCTGTGGCTGCTGACGCCCGCGACCTGGTGGGTGCAGGCCGCGGCCTTTGGGCTCTTTCGCTACTTCGACGCCGCCAAGCCCGGCCCCGTGGGCTGGGCCGACCGCCGCTACAAGCTGCGCCCCGGCGAAGCCATAGGCTGGCGGCAGGGCTTCGGCATCCTGTTCGACGACCTCGTGGCCGCCGGCTGTACGCTGCTTTTCATCGCCGTGTGGATGCGCCTGTGGAATTCCTGAGTCTGCAAACCCCGCTGCAAGACCTGGCCGCCGCGCTGCGCGCGCGCGGCTGGCGCCTGGCCACGGCCGAGAGCTGCACCGGCGGGCTCATCGCCGCGGCCTGCACCAGCCTGGCCGGCAGCAGCGACTGGTTCGAGCGCGGCTTCGTCACCTACAGCAACGAGGCCAAGACCACGCTGCTGGGTGTGCCGGCAGCGCTGATCGCCGCACACGGCGCGGTCAGCGAAGAAGTGGCGCGCGCGATGGTGTTGGGCGCGCTGCAGCACGCGCCCGTGCAGCTGGGCGTGGCCGTGACGGGCATCGCCGGCCCCGGCGGTGCGGTGCCGGGCAAGCCCGTGGGCACGGTGTGGCTGGCTTGGGGCACGGCGGCCGGCGCAAAGCCACGCATCCATGCCGAACGCCTGCAGCTCGAAGGCGACCGCGCCGCGGTGCGCGGCGCCACCGTGGCCGCGGCGCTGCAGCGCCTGATCGAGACCGCCCGCCCATGAAGCTGCTGCTGGCCGGCAGCTTCGACCCGGGCGAAGAAGAGGTCTGGCGCGCGGCGCTGCAGGCAGCGCTGCCCGAGGCCGCGCTGCTCAACCCGGCGCAGGCGCGGCAGGCCGCGCCCGAGGTGGTGGCCGCGATCGTGGCCAACCCGCCGCCGGGCAGCCTGCAAGGGCTGCCAGCGCTGCGCTTGATCCAGAGCCTGTGGGCCGGCGTCGACCGCCTGCTGGCCGACACCACGCTGCCGGCCGGCGTGCCGCTGGCGCGCATGGTCGACCCCTGGATGAACGCAGCGATGGCCGAAACCGCGCTGTGGGCCGTGCTCTCGCTGCACCGCCACTTTTTCAGCTACGCCGCTCAACAGCGGGCCGGGCTGTGGCAGCCGCTGCCGCAGCGCCGTGCCGATGAAGTGCGTGTGCTGGTGCTGGGCCAAGGGCAGATGGGCCGCACGGCCACCGCGCGCCTGGCGCAGCAGGGTTACGCCGTCAGCGGCTGGCGGCGCGACGGCCAGGCGCTGGCGCCGCAGCTGGCGCAGGCCGACATCGTGATCAACCTGCTGCCGCTCACGCCCGCCACACGCGGCCTGCTGAACGCGGGCTTTTTCGCGGCACTGCCGCGCGGGGCCGGCGTGGTGAACCTGGCGCGCGGCGCCCATGTGGTCGACGACGACCTGTTGGCCGCCTTGGCCAGCGGGCAGGTGGGCCACGCCGTGCTGGACGTCTTCCAGCAAGAGCCGCTGCCCGCCGGGCATGCGTTCTGGCAGCACCCGCAGGTGACGGTGCTGCCGCACGCCGCGGCCGCCACCGACCCGCGCAGCGCGGCGCAAGTGGCTGCGGCGAACGTGCGCGCCGTGCTGGCCGGCGGCGCGCCCACCCACGGCGTGGACCGCGCACGCGCCTACTGACGCGCCCTCACACAGCGGCGCTCGGCGCCCCGCGCTGCTTCGTGCTCAACGCGCCGCGGCGCGGGCCGCCAGGCGCGCGGTCTTGGCGCTGCCGCCCGCCGCCGCATCGTTGCGCACGGCCGGCGCGGCATCGCTGCCCAGTTCCACCATGAAGGCCAGCGCCAGCTGGGTGAACTTCAGCGCATGGTTGGCCTGGTTGCCAAAGGTGGCGATGGTGTCGCTGGTGGTGTGGATGGCGCGGTTGTAGGTGGCGTCCGAGCTCTCGAACGGGAAGCTCACCGCAAAGCCGCCGGCATGCCACGAGGCGTGGTCGCTGCAGCCGTAACCGCAGCGGTCGTAGCCCACCGTGAGGTTGGGCAGGTAGGCGGCCGCGAGGTTCGCCACAAAAGCGTTCTGCGCCGCGTTGGTGAAGTCGGTGTAGATCCACAGGTCGGTGGCGCTGCCCTGGAAGGCCGTCATGTCGAGCTGCATCACGCCCACCACCTGGTCGCGCCGCCCGGCTTGCTGCGCGACGATGGCCTTGGAGCCCAGCAGCCCCACCTCTTCGGCGGCGTAGGCGATGAAGCGGATGTTGCGCTTGGGCTGGTAGTTGCTGGCCATCATCACGCGGATGATCTCGGTCAGGCCGGCCACGCCGCTGGCATCGTCGTCGGCGCCAGGCGCGCGCGAGGTCTCGATGCCGCTGCCGGCGATGCTGTCGAGGTGGGCGCCGATCACCACCGTTTCGCCCGAGTTGCCGCTGCCCAGGATCTCGAACTCCACCGACGGCTGGGCCCAGGTGTGCGGGATCTGGCGCACGCGGATCGTGCGGCGGTTGCCCGGGTTCAGGCTCTGCCAGTGGTTGAAGAGCCAGTTCGAGGCGGCCACGCCGTGCGTGCTGTTGTAGCGGCGGTTCTGGAAGTTCGACAGCTGCGTGATGGTGGACAGCAGGTTGCTCGCCTGCAGCTGCGGCAGCATGGCGTTGACCTGGGTCTGGTTGTCGATGGTGTAGCTGGGCGCCAGCAGCGGCTCGGGGTTGCCTTCCAGGCGGTGCAGCGCGGCCAGGGCCTCGGCTTCGCTGGCGTGCTGCATGAAACCGCCGCACTTGGCCAGCTTCATGTGCACGGCCATCGACAGCGTGGGGATCATGTTGTCGTCGATCTCGACGACACGCACGTTCTCGACGGCCTGCTGCAGGCGCGCGCTGCCGCGCTGTGCCGGTACGTTGACGCTGATGCCGCGCGTGGCCACGGTGCGCGCCGCAGGCGCCACCTTCTGCATCACCTGGTAGGCGTCATCGCCGACGGTGATCCACACCGGCGCGGCCTGCGCGGCCACCGGGGCCAGGCCCGCCAGCGCGGCGGCGAACAAGGGCGCCACAAAGGGGGCGGCGGAGGCACGCGCAAAGCGGCCGGCAAGGCGAGACATCATGGGAGCTACCTGCAGAAGCGGGGGGAGCCCAGGCGCTGGGCAGCCCAGGGTCGATCGACCCATTCTGGACCCACTTCGGGCAGCCGCCTCGCGCAGCAACCCGCAGAGCGGGGAAGCCCCCTCAAGCCAGGGGTGCGGCGCAGCCTCAGGCCGTGTTGCTCCATGTTCGGTCGGGCGAGCACAGCATCCAGTTGCTGCCTCACATGCATCCCACGCTCGAGCTTGAAGACCATCGCAGGCACGGCGAGGTCGCCGCTGCGCTCGGCCCACAAGCGCCCGACCCAGCCCTTTTCGATCTCGCGCGCCACGTCGCGCAGATGCTCGCCTTTGTACCCGGCCACGAAGACACGCCCGTCGGTCAGCTCGCGCACGAAGTCTGGGCAGAAGCGACCGAAGGAGGTCGGCAGCCAGTCAAGCGGGGGCATGAGGGGTGGGCGTCAGGGGTGGGCGTCAGGGGTGGGCGGCAGCCCTGCTCAGGCTGACGGTGGTTCGGGGATGACGAGCGCATCGAGCGCATCGCGATGGAACAGGTCCACGTAGGGCTGGTAGCGCCACAGGCGGTTGCGGCCGTAGCCCGTCAGCTCGCGCAGCCAGCCGCGCGCTTCGAAATCGCGCACCAGCTTGGTGGCGGTGGGGGCCGTGCAGCCCAGCAAGCTTCCTACGCGCCTGATGCTCACGGTGGGCTGGCGCAGCAGGTGGTCGATGAGCGCCAGCGCCTTGGCCTGGCGGGCCACCGCCTGCTGGTGCGCGCTGCGCAAGGCCACGATGTCCTGCGCCGTCTGGGTGGCGGCGCGCGCCGTGCTGCTCACGCCGCGCAGGAAGAAGGCGACCCAGGCCTCCCAATGCCCTTGCTCGCGTATGGCGGTGAGCCGGTCGTAGTACTCGGCGCGTCGCGCCTTGAGGTACAGCGACAGGTACAGCAAAGGCCGTGTGAGCGCGCCGTCTTCGCACAGCATCAGCGTGATCAGCAGCCGGCCCACGCGGCCGTTGCCGTCGAGGAAGGGATGGATGGTCTCGAACTGGGCGTGCGCGAGCGCGCAGCGCACCAGCAGCGGCACGCTGCCGCGCGCCTCGTGCAGGAAGCGTTCGAGCTGCCCCAACGCGTTCATCACCTCGTGCGGCGGCGGCGGGATGAAGGCGGCCGTGCGCAGGGTGCTGCCTTTGCCGCCGATCCAGTTCTGCGAGACGCGGAACTCTCTGGGTGACTTTTCGCCGCCGCGCACGCCGCGCATCAGTTCGGCGTGAATCTCGCGCAGCAGGCGCAGCGACAGGGGCAACTCGTGCAGGCGCTGCAGGCCGTGGTTCATGGCGCGGATGTAGTTCACCACCTCTTCCACGTCACGCGGGGTGTCATCGCGCAGCGCTTCGGCCTCAAAGGCCAGCACGTCTTCCAGGGTGCTCTGCGTGCCTTCGATCTGCGACGACAACACCGCCTCGTGGCGCACGTACATGGCCACGAACAGGTCGGGGTTGGGCAGCAGCGCAGCTAGCGCGTCAAGGCGGCCGATGTCCCGGTCGGCTGCAGACAGCAGGGTCTGCAGCTCACCACCGTAGGCCAAGGGCGGCTCGGGGGGCAGCGGCGCCGGCAGGAAGGCCTTGTAGCCCGTGCTCTGCTGGATGTAACGACCCGCGCGATAGAGGCGGTCCACGGCTGCTTCCTTTAACAAGCGCCCAACTTGGGCAATCTTGTTAAAAAAAAATGTATCTGACTTTCATTGACGCCGGTGAAGGGCCCACCAATGAAAGCAGCCGGCGCAGGCCGGATCCGACAGGAAGGACGCTCAGGCGCGCAGCGCCGTGAGCACCTCGTCGAGCATCTTCTTCGCGTCGCCGAAGAGCATGCGGTTGTTCTCTTTGTAGAAGAGCGGGTTGTCCACGCCCGCATAGCCGCTGGCCATGCTGCGCTTCATCACGATGCTGGTCTTGGCCTTCCACACTTCCAGCACCGGCATGCCGGCGATGGGGCTGGTGGGGTCGTCTTGTGCGGCCGGGTTCACGATGTCGTTGGCGCCGATGACCATGGTGACGTCCGTGGCCGGGAAGTCCTCGTTGATCTCGTCCATCTCCAGCACGATGTCGTAGGGCACCTTGGCCTCGGCCAGCAGCACGTTCATGTGGCCCGGCATGCGGCCGGCCACGGGGTGGATGCCGAAGCGCACGTTCACGCCCTTGCCACGCAGCAGCTTGGTGATCTCGAACACCGTGTGCTGCGCCTGCGCCACCGCCATGCCGTAGCCCGGCACGATGATCACGCTGCGGGCTTCTTTCAGCAGCTCGGCCGTCTCGGCCGCGCTGACCGACACCACCTCGCCAGCCGGCTGCGCTGCAGCACCCCCGGCGGCCGCCGGGGCCGGCGCACCACCCCCGAAACCGCCCGCGATCACGCTGATGAAGTTGCGGTTCATCGCGCGGCACATGATGTAGCTGAGGATGGCGCCCGAGCTGCCCACGAGCGCGCCCGTCACGATCAGCAGGTCGTTGCTCAGCATGAAGCCCGTGGCCGCCGCGGCCCAGCCCGAGTAGCTGTTGAGCATGCTCACCACCACCGGCATGTCGGCGCCGCCGATGGCCATCACCATGTGGATGCCGAAGAGCAGCGCGATGACCGTCATCACCAGCAGCGGCAGCATGCCGGCGTTCACGTCGTGCGATTGCAGGAACACGTAGCCGAAGTAGACGACCACCAGCAGCCCCGCCAGGTTCAGCAGGTGGCGCCCTGGCAGCAGCAGCGGCTTGCCGCCGATGCGGCCCGAGAGCTTGCCGAAGGCCACGATGGAGCCCGAGAAGGTAACGGCGCCGATCAGGATGCCGACGTAGATCTCGACCTCGTGGATGGTCTTTTCCACGGGCGTGGGGAAGACGGTGGAGGTGTCCACATAGCTCGCGAAGCCCACCAGACAGGCCGCCAGGCCCACCAGGCTGTGCATCAGCGCCACGAGCTCGGGCATCTGCGTCATCTGCACCTTCTTCGCGGCGTAGAGGCCGATGCCGCCTCCCACGACCAGCGCGCCGACGATCCACGGGATGCCCGCGGCCGTGACCCGCGGCCCCAGCACGGTGGCAAACACTGCCAGCGCCATGCCGGCCATGCCGAGGAAGTTGCCGCGGCGCGCCGTCTCGGGGTTCGAGAGGCCGCCCAGGCTCATGATGAAAAGGATGATCGCGCCGATGTAGGCGACGGTGGCGAGGCTTGCGCTCATGTTCTTGTCTGCCCGTTCGTCACTTGCGGAACATGTCCAGCATGCGACGCGTCACCGCGAAGCCGCCGAACATGTTGATGGCCGTGAGCACCAGCGCCACGACCGCACACACCAGGATCAGCGTGCCCGGCCGGTCGGCCGCGCCCGCGGCATCCAGCGGCGGCGCCACCTGCACCAGCGCGCCGATGGCGATGATGGAGCTGATCGCGTTGGTCACGCTCATCAGCGGCGTGTGCAGGCTGGGCGTGACGTTCCACACCACCATGTAGCCCACGAAGCAGGCCAGCACGAACACCGTGAAGTGCTGCAGGAAGCTCGCCGGCGCGTAGGCGCCTACGAACCAGAACAGCACCGCGCCCACCGCGAACACGGTGGCCAGGGTCTTGGCCGACATCGGCTCCACAGAACCGTGGCCATGGCCTTTGGAAGCCTTCGCGGCCGGCGCGGCTTCAGCCTTCGCCTTGGGCGGCGCCGGCGGCAGCTTGGGCGGCGGCGCGGGCCAGGTGACAGCACCTTCCTTGATGACGGTGAGGCCGCGGATGGCGTCGTCTTCGAAGTTGACGTTGACCTGGCCGTCCTTGGTCTTGCACAGCTCTTCGGCCAGGCGCAGCAGGTTGGTGGCGTAGAGCGTGCTGCTCTGCTTGGCCAGGCGGCTGGCCAGGTCGGTGTAGCCGACGATGGTGACGCCATGCCGCACCACGGCCTGCCCCGGCACGGTGAGCTCGCAGTTGCCGCCCTGCTCGGCGGCCATGTCGACGATGACGCTGCCCGGCTTCATCGTGGCCACCATCTCGGCGGTGATGAGCTTGGGCGCCGGCTTGCCCGGGATCAGCGCCGTGGTGATGATGATGTCGACCTCGCGCGCCTGCTTGGCGTACATCTCGCGCTGCGCCTGCTGGAAGCCTTCGCTCATGACCTTGGCGTAGCCGCCGCCGCCCGAGCCTTCTTCTTCGTAGTCGACCTTGACGAACTCGCCGCCCAGCGAGACCACCTGGTCGGCCACTTCAGCGCGGGTGTCGTTGGCACGCACGATGGCGCCCAGGTTGGCCGCCGTGCCGATGGCCGCCAGGCCCGCCACGCCAGCGCCGGCGATGAACACCTTGGCCGGCTGCACCTTGCCGGCGGCCGTGATCTGGCCGTTGAAGAAGCGCCCGAAGGCGTTGGCCGCCTCGATGACGGCGCGGTAGCCGCTGACGCCGGCCTGCGAGGTGAGCGCGTCCATCTTCTGCGCGCGGCTCAGCTGGCGCGGCAGCGCGTCGATGGCCAGCACCGTGGCGCCCTTGGCCGCCAGCTGCTGCATCAGCTCGGGGTTCTGCGCCGGCCACACAAAGCCGATGAGCATGCCGCCGGGGCGCATCAGCGCCACCTCGTCGGCGCTGGGCGCGCGCACCTTGAAGACGATGTCGGCGCGGCTCCACAGCGTGGCCGCGTCGGGCAGCACCTCGGTACCGGCGGCGAGGTAGGCCTCGTCGCTGCAGTTGGCGCCGTCGCCGGCACCGCTTTGCACGGCCACCCGGAAACCCAGCTTGATGAGTTTTTCCACCACCTCGGGCACGGTGGCGACGCGCTTCTCACCCGCCGCAGTCTCTAGGGGAACGCCGATCAACAAAGCCATGCAAGCTCTCCTCAGTGGTTCTTCGCCGGGTCCCGGAACTGCTGGATTTTCGGGCGGCGGAAGGTAACACAAACACCGCTGGCGGCCCGCCCCGTGGGCCTCTGCAAAAGCCGCTGCCTAAAATGCCGCGGTGACTGAAGCCCCCGGCCGCACCCCCACCGCCCTGCCTTCTCAGGCCGACGTGCTCGTCGTCGGCGCGGGCCCTGCTGGCAGTGCCTGCGCGCAGATGCTGGCACGCGCCGGGCTGCACACGGTGCTGGTGGACCAGCACAACTTTCCGCGCGACAAGGTCTGTGGCGACGGCCTCATTCCCGACAGCCATGCCGCGCTTCAGCGCCTGGGCGTGTATGACGAAGTGGCCGCGCTGGCAAAGGCCGTGCCGCATGTGCGCTGCGTGGCGCCGCGGGCGGGGCATGTGGACGTGCCCGGCCGGCTGAGCGTGCTGCCGCGCAAGGTGCTCGATCACATCCTGGTGCGCGCGGCGCAGCGCGCAGGCGCGCAGCTGCACACGCCGCTGCGCTTCGAAGCGCCGCTGCTCGACGCGGCCGGGCGCGTGGCCGGCGCCAGGCTGCAGGGTGCCGAGGGCACGCCGGCGCAGGAAGTTCATGCGCGCTGGGTGGTGCTGGCCACCGGCGCCGTGCCGCAGGCGCTGGCCGCCGCCGGCCTGTGCGAGCGCCACACGCCCAGCGGCACCGCGCTGCGCACCTATGTGCGCCACCCGCGCCTGGCTGAAGAGATCACGCAGCTGCAGGTGGTGTGGCACCGCCAGCTGCGCGGCGGGTATGGCTGGGTCTTTCCGGGGCCGGAAGGCGTGTTCAACATCGGCGTCGGGCTGACCGACAGCCACCGGCTCGAAGGCGGCAAGGGCCGGAAAACGAACCAGGCAAAGGGCCTGAACCTGCGCCAGATGTTCCAGGCCTTCTGCGCGGTGCACCCGGCCGCGGCCGAGCTGATGCGCGGCGGCCAGGCACTGGGCCCGCTGAAGGGCGCACCGCTGCGTTTTTCATTGCGCGGCGCGAAGTGGTCACGCCCGGGCCTGCTGGTGGCCGGCGAGGCCGCCGGCACCACCTACGCCTTCACGGGCGAGGGCATCGGCAAGGCGCTGGAAAGCGGCCTGCTCGCCGCCGAAGCGCTGCAGCATGCCGGCACCCGCACAGACGCCCAGGTGCAGCAGGCGTATGAAGCGGGTCTGCAGGCGCTGCAGCCGCAGTTCGGGCTGTACGAACGCGCCGGCATCGTCAACCAGCGGCCCTGGCTGGCCGACGTGGTGGTCTGGCGTGCGCGCAAGAGCCCGCGCATCCTTCGCCGTCTGGCCGGTGTGCTGGACGAAACACAGAACCCCGCCCGCCTGTTCACGCTGAGCGGCGTGACCAAGCTCTTGTTCGAATAACCCAGGGAGTCCCCCATGAGCCTGCAGCGCACCCGCCTGCTTTTTGCCACTGTCGCGATGTCGTCGATGCTCTCGTCTTGCGGCGGCGGCGGTGGCGATGCCGGCTCGCCGGCACCCACGCCCGCCCCGCCGGCCGCGGCGCTGTGCACGCCCACCACCACCAACCCGGCGCCGGCCGCCACCGCACCGCAGGTGACGCTGACGCTGAGCAACGGCGCCGGTGTCAGCGGCGATGTCGTGCTGACGCTGGATTCGGCGCGTGCGCCGGTCACTGTGGCCAACTTCCTGGCCTATGTGAACGCCGGCTTCTACGACGGCACCATCTTTCACCGCTACTCGCCCGCCTTCGTGCTGCAAGGCGGTGGTTACGCCGGCCCGCTGACGGCCGGCGGCGCCGTGCCCGCGCCCAAGGCCACCAACGCCAACATCACGCTGGAAGACAACACCGGCCTGTCGAACCTGTGCCTGAGCGTGGCCATGGCGCGCACCGGCACCCCCAACAGCGCGAACTCGCAGTTTTTCGTCAACCTCACGAACAACACCTTCCTCGATCGCACGGGCAGCGCAGACAACCAGCGCGGCTACGCGGTGTTCGGCAGCGTCACCAGCGGCAACGCCGTGCTCACGGCGGCCATCAACGCCAACTGCACCGCCTGGACGGCCCTGCTGCCCGTGGGCGACTGCCTGCCCTCGCCCAACATCACCGTCACCCGCGCGCGCCAGACACGCTGACCCGCGCCGCGGCTCGGGGAAGGCGCCGCTCACCATGTGCCAGCTGCTGGGCATGAACGCCAACACGCCCACCGACGTGATGTTCAGCTTCACGGGGCTGGCCACGCGCGCCAGCGAGCACAAGGACGGCTTCGGCATCGCCTTCTTCGAAGACCGCGGCCTGCGCCACTTCATCGACCGCGACGGTGCCATCGGCTCGCCGGTGGCACAGATGATCAAGCGCTACCCGATCAAAAGCGAGGTGGTCATCGCGCACATCCGCAAGGCCACCGTGGGCTCGGTGGCGCTGCAGAACTGCCACCCCTTCGTGCGCGAGCTCTGGGGCCGCTACTGGGTGTTTGCCCACAACGGCGACCTGAAGGACTACCAGCCGCGCCTGCACGGGCAATTCCGCCCCGTGGGCGACACCGACAGCGAGCGCGCCTTCTGCTGGCTGATGCAAGAGCTGGCCAAGGCCCACGCCAGCGTGCCCACGGTGGACGAGCTCACGCACACGCTGCGCGAGCTGCTGCCGCAGCCGGCACGCCACGGCACCTTCAACGTGCTGCTGAGCAACGGCCAGGCGCTGTGGGCGCATGGCACGACGAAGCTGTGGTCGGTGGAACGCGCCCACCCCTTCACCGCCGCCACGCTGGCCGATGAAGACCTGAGCGTCGACTTCGCCGCCCACACCACGCCGCAAGACCGCGTGGCCGTGGTGGCCACCGAGCCGCTCACGGCCAACGAGACCTGGGCGCCCTTTGCCAGCGGCGAGCTGCGCGTGTTCGTGGGCGGGCGGCAGCACCGCCCATAACGCGTTTTCCGCCGGCGGTGCGGCCAGCACCGCCAAACGCCGCCTGGCGCCGGGCCCGCGGGCGGTGCGCTTCTAAACTGCCCCGCATGACACGCCAGCGCATCGACTGGAGCCAGCTCTGGTACCCCGGCCGCAAACACCCCTTCACGCCCGACGAGATGGCGCAGGCCGGCAACGACCCGCCCAGCGCCACGCTGCTGGCGGTGGCCGCCGTGAACCTGGCGCTGCCGGCCGTCGTGGCGCTGCTGCTCGCCCCGGCCGCCCAAGCTGCGCGCCTGACTGCCGCCTTCGCAGCCCTGGCCGTGCTGGCCGCCGCACTCGGCCGCTGGCTGTGGTGGCGGCCTTGGCGCAAGCCGCTGATGCAGGCGCAGTGGGTCTTGTCCCTCGTGATGGTGTCCGCGGCGCTGGGCATACGCTGGCGCGTGGCAGACCGCAACGACCGCGAGGTGGTGATGCTGACGCTGACCGTCGGCATCGCCCTGCTGGTGCTGCTGAGCTGGTTCCTCGTGATGTGGCGCGCGCAAACCATCGAAGCCCGCCTGCGTGAACAGGCTGAACGCGAAAAGTCCATCGAAATGGCGCGCCGCCTGGCCGCCGCACAGATCGAGCCCCACTTTCTCTTCAACACCCTGGCTTCGCTGCAGCACTGGGTGCAGACCAAGGACGACCGCGCCGCGCCGCTGCTGGCGGCACTGACGGGCTACCTGCGCGCCACGCTGCCCCTGTTCAAGCACGCCCTGCTGCCCGCGGGCCAGGAGCTGGTGGCGGTCGAGCGCTACCTCGCCGTGATGCAGGCCCGCATGGGCACACGGCTGCGCTACACGCTGGACATCGAGCCCGGCCTGGAACGCGCGCTGCTGCCGCCGGGCCTGCTGCTGACGCTGGTGGAAAACGCCATCGCCCACGGCCTGGAGCCTCAGCTGGCCGGCGGCCATGTTCGTTTGCAGGCCTGTCGCCAGGGCGGCCAGGCGCTGTTCGAGGTGCTGGACGACGGCACCGGGCCGGCCGCCGGCATGCAAGACGGGGTCGGCCTGGGCAACGCCCGCCAGCGCCTGGCCCTGAACTTCGGCCCTGCGGCGCGGCTGCACATCGGCCCGGCGCCCGGCGGCGGCTGCCGCGCCGAGATCACCCTGCCGTGGCGCGAAGCCACGCCTTCCTGAGAACCGCGATGAACCTTGCCCCGCCCACCGACAAGCCTACGGCCCCGTACGCTGCCCCGATCACAGCGCTGGTGGCCGATGACGAAGAAGCCCCGCGTGAGCAGCTGCTCGCCGCCTTGAAGGTGGCCTGGCCCTCGCTGCAGATCGTGGCCGCGGCCGCCAACGGCGTGGACGCCTGGGACGCCTTCCTCGAACACGAGCCGGCCCTGTGTTTCCTCGACATCCGCATGCCGGGGCTGAGCGGCATCGATGTCGCGCGGCGCATCGACGGCCGTGCCGCGGTGGTCTTCGCCACGGCCTATGGCGACCACGCGCTCGCCGCCTTCGACGCCGGCGCCGTGGACTACCTGATGAAACCCGTGGACGCCGAACGCCTGGCGCAGACCGTGCTGCGCCTGCGCCAGCGGCTGCAGGCCACCGCCACGGCGCCAGCAGCGGGTGCAGCGCCGCTGCCCGATGCCGCCGCGCTGCACCAGCTGCTGGCCCAGCTGGCGGGCCAGACGCGCCGCGCCGCGCCGCTGCAGGTGCTGCAGGCCGGCGTGGGCCGCGAGGTGCGGCTGATCCGCACCGACGAGGTGGTCTATTTCGAGAGCGACAGCCGCTACACGCGCGTGGTCTTCGACGGCCCCCACGGCAGCGGTGATGCGCTGATCCGCACGCCGCTGAAGGAGCTGCTGGCCCAGCTGGACGAACAACGCTTCTGGCAAGTGCACCGCAGCGTCATCGTCAACCAGCGCCACGTGGCCAGCGCCGTGCGCGTGGATGAAGGCCACATGCACCTCACGCTGCACGGCCGGCCCGAGACGCTGCCGGTCTCGCGCCACTTCCAGGGCCTGTTCAAGGGGCAGTGATGTCCGTTCGGCGCCTGGGGGCCGCAGTAGCATCGGCGCACCCCTCAACACCGGCCCGCCCCCATGCCAGCGCTGCCCGTCCCGCGTTTCGACCAGTTCTACCGCCACGCCGAACTCACCCGCCTGCTGCAAGACTACGCCGCAGCAGCGCCCCACCTCGTGCAGCTCAGCAGCCTGGGGCTCAGCCATGAAGGGCGCGACATCTGGCTGCTGACGCTCACCAACACCGCCACCGGGGCCGACACCGACAAGGCTGCGTTCTGGGTCGACGGCAACATCCACGCCGCCGAGCTGACGGCCTGCACGGCCTGCCTGTACTGGCTGCACCAGCTGCTGGCGAACTACGACACCGACGCGCAGGTGCGCCAGCTGCTCGACACCCGCGTGGTCTACATGGTGCCGCGCCTGAACCCCGACGGCGCCGAGCTCGCACTGGCCGACCGGCCGCGCCACATCCGCAGCGGCACGCGGCCCTACCCCTTCGACGAAGAGCCCGTCGAGGGCCTGACCGTGGAAGACGTCGACGGCGACGGCCGCGTGCTGCAGATGCGTGTGCCCGACCCCCACGGCACCTACAAAAAACACCCCACCGAGCCGCGGCTGATGGTGGCACGCGAGCCGGGTGAATTCGGCGGCGAGTACTACCGCCTCTTGCCCGAGGGCACGCTGAAGAACTTCGACGGCCTGAAGATCAGCGCCAACCCCGACCGCGAAGGCCTCGATTTCAACCGCAACTTCCCCGCCTACTGGCGGCAAGAGTTCGAGCAGCTGGGCGCCGGCCCCTACCCGACGAGCGAGCCCGAGGTGCGGGCCATGGTGCACTTCATCACCCACCACCCCAACATCGGCGCGGCGGTGAGTTTCCACACGCACAGCGGCGTGATCCTGCGGCCCATGGGCACGCAGAGCGACGACGACATGACGCCCGAAGACCTGTGGATGTACAAGCGCCTGTCGGACATCGGCGCCAAGCTCACGGGCTACCCGGCCATCAGCATCTGGCACGACTTCAAATACCACCCCAAGCAGGTGATCACCGGCACGCAGGATTGGGTTTACGAACACCTGGGCGCGCTGTTCTGGACGGTGGAGATCTGGTCGCCCAACAAGGAAGCCGGCATCACCGACTACAAGTGGATCGACTGGTACCGCGATCACCCCGTGGAAGACGATCTCAAGCTGCTGAAGTGGAGCGACGAGCAGTGCGGTGGGCAGGCCTTTGTCGACTGGCGGCCCTTCCGCCATCCGCAGCTGGGCATGGTGGAGCTCGGCGGCTGGGACAAGATGAACTTCTGGCGCAACCCGCCGCCGGCGCTGCGTGAACGCGAGGCCGCGCGTTTCCCGGCCTGGCTGCTGCAGATCAGCCTCACGCTGCCGCAGCTGGAAGTGCTGCGCACCGAGGTGCGCGCCTTGGGCCCCGACACCTGGCGCGTGCGCTTCGCCGTGGCCAACGCGGGCTACCTGCCCAGCTACATCAGCAAACGCGCGCTGGAGCGCAAGACCGTGCGCGGCACGGTCTTCAACATCCTGCTGCCCGATGGCGTCAGCCTGGTCAGCGGCAAAGAGCGCGAGATCGGCGGCCACCTCGAAGGCCATGCGCCCAAAAGCAGCCAGCAGGCCTTTTTGCCCACGCGCGAGATCACGGCCGACCGCGCCGTGGTGGAGTGGGTGGTCAAGGGCCCGCGCGGCACGCGCATCGCCCTGAAAGCCACGGCCGACCGCGCGGGCACGGTACACACCGAAGTCACGCTCGACTGAAACAGCGGCAAGGCCAAGCCTGCGATGGACACAGACTTCTCGACCCTCTTCGAGTTTCTGCCCATCGGCGCCTACCGCACGCGCGTGGACGGCGTGATGGTGCGCAGCAACCCGGCCCTCGTGCGCATGAACGGCTACGCCACCGAGGCCGAGCACCTGGCCGCGCTGAACGCCAGCACCGAAGACTGGTATGTGCAGCCGGGCCGCCGCGACGATTTCCGCCGCCTCCTCTGGCGCGACGGCCAGGTGGTGGGCTTCGAATCCGAGGTGCGCCGCTTCGGCACCGACCAGCACCTGTGGGTGCGCGAAAACGCCCACCTCGTGCCCGATGCCGAGGGCCGCGTTCACTTCTACGAAGGCACGGTCGAAGAGATCACCGACCGCGTGCAGGCGCGCGCCGCGCTGGAGCGCCGCGAGCGTGAGCTGCGCGAGATCACGGCCCAGGTGCCGGGTGTGGTCTACCGCGTGGTGCTGATGGCCAACGGCGAGCGCCAGCTCGACTTCATCAGCGACGGCGTGCGCGAGCTCTACGGCGTGAACCCCGAAGACGCGGTGCAGAACCGCCGCCTGCTGGCCCACTTCCGCCACCCTGAAGATCTGCAGCGCGTGGACACAGCGCTCATCGAGGCCGCCGCCGCGCGCCGGCCCTTGACGGCCGAATTCCGCATCGTGCGCACCGACGGCAGCGAGCGCTGGGTGCAGCAGGTGTCGGTGCCTGCCGAAAGCGCCGGCGAACACCAGGTGCGCATCGGCGTGATGATCGACATCACCGAGCGCAAGCAGGCCGAGATCGCGCTGGCGCAGAGCGGCGAACTCTGGAAACGTGCGCTGGAAGGCACCGGCGACGGCGTCTGGGACTGGCATGTGCAGGAAGGCCGCGAGCTGCTCTCACCGGCTTGCAAGGCCCTCTACGGCTTTGCGCCCGACGAGCTGCCCGACACGCCCGATGCGCTGGACGCCCGCACCCACCCGGAAGACCGCGAAGCCATGCGCCAGGCGCGCGAAGCCCATTTCGCGGGCTTTTCGGCGACCTATATCAACGAACACCGCGTGCAGTGCAAGGACGGCAGCTGGAAGTGGATCCTCTCGCGCGGGCTGGTGCTGGCGCGCGATGCCCAGGGCCGGCCGCTGCGCATGGTGGGCACGCACACCGACATCACCGTGCGCAAGCAGGCCGAGGCCCTGCGCGCCGAACGCGACCGCGCCGCCGCGGCCGACATGGCCAAGTCGCAGTTCTTGAGCCGCGTCAGCCACGAACTGCGCACGCCGCTGAACGCGGTGCTGGGTTTTGCGCAGCTGCTGGAGCTGGAGCCCGGTGCGGGGTTCGGCGGTGAACGCCAGCGCCAGTGGATCGCGCAGGTGCTGACCGCCGGCCGCCACCTGCTGGCGCTGATGGACGACGTGCTCGACCTCAGCAGCGCGCAGACCGGCCAGCTCGCCATGGCCACCGAGGTGCTGCCGCTGCGCGGGCCGCTGGACGAAGCGCTGGCCATGCTGGCGGCCACGGCCGCCGCCGCGCAGGTGCAGTTGCACGACGACAGCCACGATGCCGGCCATGACCACGCGGCCTGCCACGTGCGCGCCGACCGCCGCCGCCTGGTGCAGGTGCTGAGCAACCTGATCGGCAACGCCATCAAATACAACCGCCCGCAGGGCTGGGTGCGGCTGCGTGTGGACAGCAGCGAGGGCTGGGTGAACATCCACGTCAGCGACAGCGGCCCGGGGCTGGATGCGCTACAGCAGGCGCGCCTGTTCCAGCCCTTCGAACGCCTGGGCGCGCAGCGCGGCCCGGTGGCCGGCACCGGCCTGGGCCTGGCGCTGAGCCGCGAACTCGTGGAAGCCATGGGCGGCCGCATCACCGTCGACAGCGAGGCCGGCGCCGGCGCTGTCTTCAGCGTCAGCCTGCCCGCAGGCTGACCCGGGCGGGCCGGCGCGCGGCAGCGCCGTTTCAGGCGCTCTCGAAGCGGAACACCGCCACGCTGGCCAGCAGGTTGGGCCAACGCCTTTGCACCTGGCCGGCCTGCAGGCCGAAGCTGTCGGTCACCTGCAGGCCGCAGCGGCGCGCCAGCACGCCGAAATCGGCGTAGGTGCCGACGCGGATGTTCGGCGTGTCGAACCACTCGTAGGGCAGCGCGCGCGTCACCGGCATGCGGCCCGTCAGCACATGCAGGCGGTTGGGCCAGTGCGCGAAGTTCGGAAAGCTCACGATGCCGATGCGGCCCACGCGCGCGGTTTCGCGCAGCATCTTCTCGGTGTTGCGCAGGTGCTGCAGGGTGTCGAGCTGCAGCACGACGTCGAAGCTGCGGTCTTCGAACAGCGCCAGGCCTTCGTCGAGGTTGAGCTGGATCACGTCGACGCCGCGTTTCACGCAGGCCTGCACGTTGGCGTCATCGATTTCGATGCCGTAGCCGGTGCAGCCCTTGCGGTCGCGCAGGTGGGCCAGCAGTTCGCCCTGGCCGCAGCCGAGGTCGAGCACACGGCTGCCGGCGGGCACCAGATCCGCAATCAGCTCCAGGTCTTTTCTCTCGCTCATGCCTGCACCTCGGCCGCGATGCGTTCGAAATAGCCGCGCATCACCGCGTGGTAACGCGGGTCTTCCAGCAGGAAGGCGTCGTGCCCGTGCGGCGCGTCGATCTCGGCGTAGCTGCAGGCGATGCGCTGGGCCACCAGGGCCTTGACGATCTCGCGGCTGCGCTCGGGCGCGAAGCGCCAGTCGGTGCTGAAGCTCACCAGCAGGAAACGTTTGCGCAGCGTTTCCGCATTCGCCGCGAAGGCGCGCGCCAGATCACCGCCGTGCGCGGCCGCGGGGTCGAAGTAGTCGAGCGCGCGCGTGATCAGCAGGTAGGTGTTGGCGTCGAAGTACTCGGCGAACTTGTCGCCCTGGTGGCGCAAATAGCTCTCGATCTGGAACTCGATCTCCTGCGTGGAATAACGCAGCGCCGCGGCTTTCAGCTCGCGGCCGAACTTGCTCTCCATCGCGTCTTCGGCCAGGTAGGTGATGTGGCCCACCATGCGCGCCACGCGCAAACCGCGTTTGGGCACCACGCCGCGTTCGTAGAAGTGGCCGCCGTGGAAATCGGGGTCGGTGACGATGGCGCGGCGCGCCACCTCGTTGAAGGCGATGTTCTGCGCGGACAGATTCGGCGCCGTGGCCACGGCGATGCAGTGGCGCAGCATCTCGGGGTGGCGCAGCGTCCACGCCAGCGCCTGCATGCCGCCCAGGCTGCCGCCCAGCACCGCGGCCAGCTGCGTGATGCCCAGGCCTTGCACCAGGCGGGCTTGCGCGTCGACCCAGTCTTCCACCGTCACCACCGGGAAATCGGCGCCCCAGACGCGACCTGTGGCCGGGTTCAGGTGCATGGGCCCGGTGCTGCCGAAACACGAGCCCGGGTTGTTGACGCCGATGACGAAAAAGCGGGTTGTGTCCAGCGGCTTGCCGGGGCCGATGAGGTTGTCCCACCAGCCCTTGTTGCCGCTGGCATCCACCCCCGCCACGTGGTGGCTGGCATTGAGGGCGTGGCACACCAGCACGGCGTTGCTGCGCTCGGCGTTGAGCGTGCCGTGGGTCTCGAAGGTGAGCTGGTAACTCGGCAGCAGCGCGCCGCTTTGCAGCGGCAGCGGCTCGCTGAAGTGCATCTGCTGGGCGGTGACGGGGCCGGCGGAAAGCATGGTCGGCAAATGAAAAAACCCGGGTGCCGCGTGAAGCGGACTCCGGGCTCGGCGTCCTCTTTTAGCGGTATTTGTTGAGCGCCCGCAATCTGGAACAAATCGGCGCTAGAGCGACAGATTGTAGCCAGGGGCTCCGGCGCCGCAGCCCGCGCGCCAAGGCGGTGAACACGGGCTAACTCGCAGCTTCGCCGCCAGCGCGCGTGGCTAGCATCGCGCCCACCAGGGCTGCAGAACACGGGGTCAGCACATGCACGCATGGCTGCACAGGAT
Source organism: uncultured beta proteobacterium (assembly GCA_963788035.1). Taxonomy (GTDB): domain Bacteria; phylum Pseudomonadota; class Gammaproteobacteria; order Burkholderiales; family Burkholderiaceae_C; genus Rubrivivax. The sequence continues at coordinate 395,097 of CAWBFC010000001.1, read as the reverse complement.
CGACCAGCACTTTCCAGTGCGCTACACCGCGTGGCTGCTCAGCGCCATCGGCTGCCTGCTCTTTGCCTTCACCTGGGTGGCTTTCCAGTGGGGCGGGCCGGCAGCCTTGCTGTGCCTCTTTCTTGTGGCGCTGGGCTGGCGCGATGTGCGCCAGCGCCGCCACAGCATCCTGCGCAACTACCCCGTCATCGGGCACCTGCGTTTCCTGCTGGAGTTCGTGCGCCTGGAAGTGCGGCAGTACTTCATCGAAGGCGACAACGAGGCCACGCCGTTTTCACGCACGCAGCGCAGTCTGGTCTACCAGCGCGCCAAGGGCGAGCCCGACAAACGGCCCTTCGGCACGCAGCTCGACGTACACGCGCCCGGCTACGAGTGGATCAACCACTCGATGAGCCCCAGCACGCTGGCCACGCACGACTTCCGCGTCACCATCGGCCATGCCGACAACGGCTGCACGCAGCCCTACGCGGCCAGCCTGTTCAACATCTCGGCGATGAGCTTCGGCGCATTGAGTGCGAACGCCATCCTGGCGCTCAACGGCGGCGCCAAGAAGGGCGGCTTCGCGCACGACACTGGCGAAGGCAGCATCAGCCAGCACCACCGTGTGCACGGCGGCGACCTCATCTGGGAGATCGGCAGCGGCTACTTCGGCTGCCGCGACGATACCGGCCTCTTCAGCGAAGAGAAGTTCATCGCCAACGCGCGCGACCCGCAGGTGAAGATGGTGGAGCTCAAGCTCAGCCAGGGCGCCAAGCCGGGCCACGGCGGTGTGCTGCCGGGCCCGAAGGTCACGCCCGAGATCGCCGCCGCGCGCGGTGTGCCGGTGGGTGTGGATTGCGTCAGCCCGGCCAGCCACAGCGCCTTCGGCACGCCGCGCGAGCTGCTGCAGTTCATAGCGCGGCTGCGTGAGCTTTCCGGCGGCAAACCCACGGGCTTCAAGCTCTGCATCGGCCACCCCTGGGAGTGGTTCGCCATCTGCAAGGCGATGCTGGAAACCGGCATCACACCCGACTTCATCGTGGTGGATGGCGCCGAGGGCGGCACCGGCGCCGCGCCGCTGGAGTTCACCGACCACGTCGGTGCGCCGCTGCAGGAAGGCCTGCTGCTCGTGCACAACACGCTCACCGGCCTGGGGCTGCGCCACCGCGTGAAGATAGGCTGCGCGGGCAAGGTCATCGGCGCCTTCGACATCGCCCGCGCCATGGCCCTGGGCGCCGACTGGTGCAACGCGGCGCGCGGCTTCATGTTCGCCCTGGGCTGCATCCAGGCCCAGACCTGCCACACCGGCGCCTGCCCCACGGGCGTGACGACGCAAGACCCGCAGCGCCAGAAGGCCCTGGTGGTGCCCGACAAGACCGAGCGTGTCTACCGCTTCCACCACCACACGTTGGAAGCGCTGAAGGAGCTGGTGCAGGCCGCGGGGCTGCAACACCCGAACGAGATCAGCGCCAGCCACATCGTGCGGCGCCGGTCCGACAGCGATGTGCGGCTGCTGGCCAACGAGCTCAGCTTCGTGGCGCCCGGCGCCCTGAAGGCTGCGGCCGAAGGCCAGGGTGCCTGGCCGCACCGCGTGTACGAGCTTTACTGGCCGCTGGCCAGTGCCGAGAGCTTCGCGCCCCAGGCCGTGAACCCCCGCGCGCTCAGCGCGGCCGGTGCATCTTGAAGAGCTGCTCGGGGCCGATGCTGAAGTAATCGGCCGGGCCGCCGCCGCGCAGGATGTGCTGGGCGTGCGCGGTGTCGTACACACCGTCCACCAGCAGCTCGCGCGCGATGTGAACGGCCACCACTTCGCCCATCGTCAGCCAGGCACCCGCCGGGGTGCCATCGGCGCCCTGCAAGGCGATGATCTGCGTGACCTTGCACTCGAAGGCCACCGGGCTTTCGCCCACGCGCGGCACGGCCACGTTCTGCGAGGCCACGGGCGTCAGGCCCGCGAGTTGGAACTCGTCCACCTCGGGCGGCACCGCCATGCAGGTGGTGTTCATCGCATCGGCCAGCGGCCGCGTGACGAGGTTCCACACGAACTCGCCCGTGGCGCGCGCGTTGCGCAGGCTGTCCTTCTCTGAGGTGCTGCTGAAGCCGATCAGCGGCGGCGTGTAGTTGAAGGCGTTGAAGAAACTGTAGGGCGCGAGGTTGAGCACGCCCTCGGCGCTGCGCGTGCTGACCCAGCCTATGGGCCGCGGGCCCACGATGGCGTTGAAGGGGTCGTGCGGCAGGCCGTGGCCGGCGCGCGGCTCGTAGCTGTGCAGCGCCGTGAACAGCGGCAGGCCGGAAGGGCCGGCCATCAAGCCGCCGGCGGTGCGGAATCGACGAAGCTCGGCCGTGCGGCCAGCTTGTCGTAGAGCTTGTGCAGGTGCGGGTGGGCACCGCGCCAGTCGATGGCCGGGAAGCGGAAATCGAGGTAACCCAGCGCGCAGCCCACCGCGATGTCGGCCAGCGTGAGGTGGTTGCCGGCGCAGAAAGGCTTGTCGCCCAGGCCCAGGCTCATGGACTTCAGCGCGTTGTGCACGGCGCGCATCTGGCGGTCTATCCAGGCCTGCGAGCGCTGCTCTTCGCTGCGGCCGCCCCAGGTGGCTTCCAGGCGCGCCAGGATGCTGGCGTCGAGCAGGCCGTCGGCCAGCGCTTCCCAGGTGCGCACCTCGGTGCGTTCACGGCCGCTGGGCGGGATCAGCTTGCCCACGGGCGACAGCGTGTCCAGGTACTCGACGATGACGCGTGAATCGAAGATGGCCTCGCCACCGTCCAGCACCAGGCAGGGCACCTTGCCCAGCGGGTTGCTCTTGACGATGTTGTCGTTGCCCCAGACGTCTTCCAGCACCAGCTCGCAATCGAGCTTTTTCTCGGCCATCACGACGCGCACTTTGCGCACGTAGGGGCTGGTGAGTGAACCGATGAGTTTCATGTTGTGCCGCGCTGTGCGCTGGTGCCTGTGCTCTTCCCTGGGGTCGGCTTCATTCTAGCGAGGGGGTGCCAGCGGGGGATTCGCCGGCCTCCCCACCCTGTCGCGTGAAATCCACGTGCGCGGGGCGGCCCGGCAGCGCCAGTTCGGCCACCGCCGGCGCCATGCGCGAAAGCACCTGCCCCCCGCGCACCACGCACAGGCGCTGCGCACGCAGGCGGATCGCTTCTGCCGGGGAACGCGCCTGCAACAGCACCATGTCGGCGCGGCACCCGAGCTCCAGGCCGTAGCCCTGCAGCCCCAGGATGCGCGCGTTGTTCACCGTCACCGCGTCGAAACACTGGCGCTGCGCGGCTGACGAGGTCATCTGCGCCACGTGCAGGCCCATGGCCGCCACTTCCAGCATGCAGCCCGAGCCCAGCGCATACCAGGGGTCGAGCACGCAATCGTGGCCAAAGCCCACGTTCACGCCGGCGGCCAGCAGCTCGGGCACGCGCGTCATGCCGCGGCGCTTGGGGTAGCTGTCGTGCCGACCCTGCAGCGTGATGTTGATCAGCGGGTTGGCCACGGCGTGCACGCCGGCCTCGGCGATGAGCGGCAGCAGCTTTGACGCGTAGTAGTTGTCCATCGAGTGCATGGACGTGAGGTGCGAACCCGTCACGCGGCCCTGCAGCCCCAGGCGTTGGGTGTGCAAGGCCAGGGTCTCGATGTGGCGCGACAGCGGGTCGTCGCTCTCGTCGCAGTGCATGTCCACGCGCAGGCCGCGTTCGGCCGCCAGCTCGCACAGGATCTGCACGCTCTCGGCACCCTGGCCCATGGAGCGCTCGAAGTGCGGGATGCCGCCGACGACTTCGACGCCGAGGTCGAGCGCGCGCTTCAAGTTCACCAGCGCGCCCGGGCTGCGCAGCAGCCCGTCTTGCGGAAAAGCCACCAGCTGCAGGTCGAGGTAGGGCGCGACGCGGCGCTTCACTTCCAGCAGCGCGCGCACGGCGAGCAGGCGCTCGTCGCAGACATCGACATGGCTGCGGATGGCCAGCAGGCCGCGCGCCACGGCCCAGTCGCAGTACTGCAGCGCGCGTTCGGCGATGGCTTCTTCGGTCAGCAGGGGCTTGAGCTCGCCCCAGAGCTGGATGCCCTCCAGCAGCGTGCCGCTGGCGTTCACGCGCGGCAGGCCGTGGCTGAGCGTGCTGTCCATGTGGAAGTGCGCGTCCACGAAGGGCGGGCTGAGCAGCCAGCCGTCGGCCTCGATCACCTGCGCGCCGGGCGGCACTGGCAGGGCCGGCGCCAGCGCCGTGATGCGGCCGTTGTCGGCGAGCAGGTCGATGCCCGCACGGCCGTCGGGCAGGGTGGCGTTGCGGACGAGCAGCGGGGGCAGCTTGGACATCGGGCGGCAGACCGGTTGGGCGCGGCTTCAGCGCAGGCAAGGCGGATGCCAGCATACGGCGCGCCGCCCCGCCGCGGGGCTCGATGGCGCCTGCGCGGCCCATTCCTTCACGGCCCGATCCGGGCTTTCCAGCACCGGCGCCGGGGTCGCTTGTCAACCCCCGCGAACGGGCGCACACTGGGTCCGACGGGTGACGAACCCGAGACCTTTCGCCCCTTTCCCCCCACCCCCTTCCCGCCCCTGCCCTTGCTGGCAAGCCTGCCCCGCCACCCCCACCTGCCGATGCCGCGCACCCGCGGCGCCGGCCGCGCTGGCGGGGGCGCACCGACCACGGTCTCCCCCCTGCCGGCGGTTGCCGCCGCCGGCTTCTCTCCCACCCTCGCTACAGGAGGTTCTGATGAACTTGACGATCAGCGGCCATCACCTTGAAGTCACCCCGGCTTTGCGTGAGTACGTGCTCACCAAGCTGGAACGCGTGACGCGCCACTTCGACCAGGTCGTGGACGTGAACGTGTTGCTGACGGTGGAAAAAATGAAGGAGAAGGAACGCCGGCAAAAGGCCGAAGTGACGCTGCACGTCAAGGGCCGCGACATCTTCTGCGAGCAGGCTCACGAAGACCTGTACGCCGCCATCGACCAGCTGATGGACAAGCTCGACCGCCAGGTGGTGCGCCACAAGGACCGCGTGCAAGACCACCACCACGCCACGGCCAAACGCATGGACATGGGCGCGGTTTGACCGGCCCGCGGCCGCCCGGCCTGCCCGGCACGCCCTGAGACGCAAAACGGCCCCGCGGGGCCGTTTTGCATGGTGGCAAGGGTGTTGCTGCAGCGCCGCATCAACGCCGGATTCCACCCGATTCAAGGCCTTGTTCACGTCCATGGCGCGGGGGCCGAGGTCTATGATCCGCCCTCCCAATTCAACATCCCCGTTCAAAGCGTGCCGGCAACGGCCGCGGCAGCGGGGTCCGGCCCGATGAACCGTCTCGCCTCGATCCTGCCCGCCGGCAATGTGCTGGTGAATGTGGATGCGACCAGCAAGAAGCGCGTCTTCGAGCACGCCGGTCTGCTGTTCGAGAACCAGCACGCCATCGCGCGCAGCACGGTCACCGACAACCTCTTCGCCCGCGAACGCCTGGGTTCCACCGGCCTGGGCCACGCCGTGGCCATTCCGCACGGCCGCATCAAGGGCCTGAAGAACCCGCTGGCCGCCGTGGTGCGTGTGCAGCAGCCCATCCCCTTCGACGCGCCCGACGACGAAGCCGTGGCGCTGCTGATCTTCCTGCTGGTGCCGGAAGCTGCCACGCAGCGGCACCTGGAGATCCTCTCGGAAATCGCCGAGATGCTGAGCGACCGTGAACTGCGCGAGCGTCTGAAGACCGAGCCCGAAGCGGCCGGTGTGCACAAGCTCATTTCCGATTGGGAACCGCTGAAGTCGGTGGCTTGACGTGAAGCCCACGTCGATCAGCGCGGAAGCGCTGTTCGAAGCCCACCGCGAGGCGATGCGCTGGGAGTGGATCGCCGGCCACGCCCACCCCGAACGCCGTTTCGACGACGCCGCCGTGCTCGACGCGCGCAGCGCGGCCGACCTGGTGGGCTACCTGAACTACATCCACCCTTACCGGGTGCAGATCGTCGGCCGGCGCGAAGTGGCCTACCTGCTGGCCAGCGCGCCCGACGACCAGGAGCGCCGCATCTCGCGCATCGTGACGCTGGAGCCGCCGGTGATCATCGTCGCCGACGAGCAGACGCCGCCCGACCGCCTGGTGGCGATGTGCGACCGCGCCGAGATCCCGCTCTTCGTCACGCGGCAATCGGCCGGCCACGTGATCGACGTGGTGCGCGGTTATCTCGGCCAGCACTTCGCCGAGCGGCTCACGCGACATGGCGTCTTCATGGACATCCTGGGCCTGGGTGTGCTGCTGACGGGCGAATCGGGCCTGGGCAAGAGCGAACTCGGCCTGGAACTCATCAGCCGCGGCCACGGCCTGGTGGCCGACGACGCGGTGGACATCTTCCGCATCAGCCAGACGGCGCTGGAAGGCCGCTGCCCGGCGCTGCTGCAGAACCTGCTGGAAGTGCGCGGCATCGGCCTGCTGGACATCAAGGCCATCTTCGGCGAGACCGCGGTACGCCGGAAGATGCGGCTGAAGCTCATCGTGCACCTGGTGCGCAAAGAGACCATGGAGCGCGAGTTCGAGCGCCTGCCCTACGAGCCGCTGAATGAAGAGGTGCTGGGCCTGCCGGTGCGCAAGGTGGTGATTGCGGTGGACGCCGGCCGCAACCTCGCCGTGCTGGTGGAAGCCGCGGTGCGCAACACCGTGCTGCAGCTGCGCGGCATCGACACCTACCAGGAATTCATCAAGCGCCACCAGGCCGCGATGGAGCGCGGCGGGCCCGATTGAAAGGGTGACAGGGCCGCAGGGCCGCTACTTCACGCCCTTGCGATCGCAGTTCTGGCGCGTGCAGCGTGCGTAGAGCGACAGCGAGTGTTCCTGCAATTCGAAGCCGCGCGCCACCGTGACGGCGCGCTGCCGCTGCTCGATCTCGGCGTCGTAGAACTCTTCGACGTGGCCGCAATCCAGACACACGAGGTGGTCGTGGTGCTCACCTTCGTTGAGCTCGAAGACGGCCTTGCCGCTCTCGAAGTTGCTGCGGCTGAGCAGGCCGGCCTGTTCGAACTGCATCAGCACGCGGTAGACCGTGGCCAGGCCGATGTCGGCACCCTCGACGAGCAGGGCCTTGAACACGTCTTCGGCCGTCATGTGGCGGCGTTCGGTGCGCTGGAAGACCTCCAGGATCTTGATGCGCGGCAGCGTGGCCTTGAGGCCGCTGTGCTTGAGTTCGTCCAGACGCGTCATGCGCTACTCCATCGCCGCCCTGGCGGCAGGGCGGCTGCCGCGGCGGGCGCAGGCCCCTCGCTAGAATGCGTCGATCATAGCCAGCCGGGCGTGACCCCAGCGCCGCAACTTTCGCTGCGCCCTGGGCCCGGCACCGTCTGCCCCTCTGCCGGCCCTGCCCAACGCCCATGCGTCGCTACACCCCCCTTGCCAGCCTACTCGCTGCCGCGGCCTTGCTGGGCGGCTGCGAATCGCTGCAGCGCACCGACAGCCTCTTCGGCCTGATCACGCCCTACCGCATCGACATCGTGCAGGGCAATGCCATCACGCAGGAGCAGGCCGCCGCCATCAAGCCCGGCCTCACACGGCTGCAGGTGCGCGACGTGCTCGGCACGCCGCTGATGACCGACCCCTTCCATGCCAACCGCTGGGACTACATCTTCACGCTGCGCCGGCCCGGCACCGAAGCCCAGCGCCGCAGCGTGGTGGTGCACTTCGACGGCGACAAGGTGAAGTCCATCGACGCGCCGCAGCTGCCTTCCGAACGTGAGTTCGTCGCCAGCATCAGCCGCTTCAAGGACATCAAGGCGCCCAAGCTGGAGCTGACCGAGACCGAACGCGCCGCGCTGCCCGTGCCGCCCAAGCGCGAGGCGCCCGCCGCCGAGCCCATGGGCCCGGTGCGCGAGTACCCGCCGTTGGACAAGAGCTGAACGTGGCCGGCATGCCGCCGATCAAGGTCGCCATCGCCGGCGCCGGTGGGCGCATGGGCCGCATGCTCATCGACGCCGTGCTGGCCAGCCCCGATTGCCGCCTGAGTGGCGCGCTCGATGTGCCGGGCAGCCCGGCGCTCGGGCAAGACGCCGGCCTGCATGCCGGCAAGGCCACGGGCGTTCACGTCACTGCCGATGTGCACGCCGGCCTGGCCGGCGCGCAGGTGCTCATCGATTTCACCCGCCCCGAAGGCACGCTGGCCCACCTGGCCGCCTGCCGTGAACTCGGCGTGCGCGCGGTGATCGGCACCACCGGCTTCAACGCTGAGCAAAAGGCGCAGATCACGGCCCACGCCGCGGCGCAGGCCACGGTGTTCTCGGCCAACATGAGCGTGGGCGTGAACGTGATGCTGCGCCTGCTGCGCGATGCCGCGCAGGCGCTGGGCCCGGGCTACGACATCGAGGTCATCGAAGCGCACCACAAGCACAAGGTGGATGCGCCCAGCGGCACCGCGCTGGCCATGGGCGAGGTGCTGGCCGCCGCGCGCGGCACCACGCTGGAAGCGGACGGCGTGTTCACGCGCCACGGCCACACGGGCGAACGTGCGCCCGGCAGCATCGGCTTTGCCACCGTGCGCGGCGGCGACATCGTCGGCGAGCACACGGTGATGTTCTGCGGCGCGGGTGAACGTGTGGAGATCGCGCACAAGAGCAGCAGCCGCGCGAACTATGCCGACGGCAGCCTGCGCGCCGTGCGTTTCCTGGCGTCGCTGCCGGCAGGCCGGGCCGGGCTGTACGGCATGGCCGACGTGCTGAACCTCGGCTGAAGCAGCACCGGCACCCGGCATGGAAGGCCTGAGCACCTTCTGGAACGCCAGCGACGGCGTGGGCCGCGCGGTGGCGCTGCTGCTGCTGGCGATGTCGGTGGTGGCCTGGGTGCTGGTTTTCTGGAAGGGCTGGCTGCTGCGCCGCGCGCAGGCCGATATTGCGCGCGCCGTGCCGGCTTTCTGGGACGCAGCTTCGCTGCCCGACGGCCGCACGCGCCTGGCCGCGATGGACCGCGAACAGGTGCTGCTGCCGCTGCTCGATGCGGCCTTGGCGCAGCCCGCGCCCGGCACGCTGGAAGGCGCGGGCCAGGTGGCCTCGCAGCTCACGCGCCGGCTGCGCGACGCGCTGCACCGCGCCGTGGCCCACCTGCAATGGGGCCAGGTGCTGCTGGCCAGCATCGGCAGCACGGCGCCTTTCGTGGGCCTGTTCGGCACCGTCTGGGGCATCTACCACGCGCTGGCGGGCATCGCGGCGGCGGGCAACCTGAGCATCGACAAGGTCAGCGGCCCCATCGGCGAAGCGCTGATCATGACGGCCGCCGGCATCGCCGTGGCCGTGCCGGCGGTGCTGGCCTACAACGTCTTCGGCAAGTGGGTGGCGGCCTGCGAGGCCGAGCTCGAGGGCTTTGCCCACGACTTGCGCGAAGTGATGCTGCCCGGCGGCGGCGAGGGCTGAATGGCTTTCGGTCGGCTGGAGCGCAACCCCGGCGCGAAGCCGATGAGCGAGATCAACATGACGCCGCTCATCGACGTGATGCTGGTGCTGCTGGTGATCTTCATCATCGCTGCGCCGCTGATGGCCAGCAGCCTGAAGCTGGAACTGCCGCAGGCCGAAGCCGGCGCGCCCACCGAGGCCGCGGCCACGCTGGCGCTGGCCATCGACGAACAAGGCCAGCTCTACCTGGGCGAGCAGAAACTCGACGCCGCGCAGGCGCAGGCGCTGATCACGCAGCGCAGCCGCGAAGCGGCGCAGCGCGACCCCGGCACCGAAGTGCAACTGCGCGCCGACGCCCGTGTGCCCTACGGCCGCGTGGCCGAGGTGATGGGCTGGGTGCAGGCCGCGGGCCTGAACCGCATCGGCCTGGTGACCGAAGCGCCCGCGAAGTAGGCGCGCGCGGCATCTCGCCGCCAAGGCCGCTTCGTAGAATCGGCCCATGAACGACAAATACGTCCCCGCCGAGGTCGAATCGGCCGCGCAAGCCCACTGGCAGGCCAGCGGCGCCACCACCGTCACCGAAGACGCCTCACGCCCCAAGTTCTACGCCTGCAGCATGCTGCCCTACCCCAGCGGCAAGCTGCACATGGGGCATGTGCGCAACTACACCATCAACGACATGATGGCGCGCTACCTGCGCATGAAGGGCTACAACGTCCTCATGCCCATGGGCTGGGACGCCTTCGGCCTGCCGGCCGAAAACGCCGCCATGGCCAACAACGTGCCGCCGGCGGCCTGGACGCGCGCCAACATCGCCGACATGAAGGCGCAGATGCAGCCGCTGGGCCTGGCCTTCGACTGGAGCCGCGAGCTCGCCACCTGCGACGCGAGCTACTACCAGTGGAACCAGTGGTTCTTCCTGAAGATGCTCGAGAAGGGCATCGCCTACAAGAAGACGCAGATCGTCAACTGGGACCCGGTCGACCAGACCGTGCTGGCCAACGAACAGGTGGTGGACGGCCGCGGCTGGCGCAGTGGCGCCCTCGTTGAAAAGCGCGAGATCCCGGGCTACTACCTGGCCATCACGCAGTACGCCGACGAGCTGCTCAGCGGCGTGAACGACCACACCGTGCCGCACTACCTGGAAGGCTGGCCCGAGCGTGTGCGCCTGATGCAGGAGCACTGGATCGGCAAGAGCGAAGGCGTGCGTTTCGCCTTCCCGCACCGCATCAGCGGCGCTGACGGGCAGCTCGTGCAGGACGGCAAGCTTTACGTCTTCACCACGCGCGCCGACACCATCATGGGCGTGACCTTCTGCGCCGTGGCGCCCGAGCACCCGCTGGCCGCACTGGCCGCTGCCACGCAGCCCAAGGTGGCCGCCTTCATCGAAGAGTGCAAAAAGGGCGGCACCACCGAAGCCGAAATGGCGCTGAAGGACAAGGCCGGCCTGCCGCTGGGCCTGCACGTGCAGCACCCCATCACCGGGCAGGACGTGCCGGTGTGGGTGGGCAATTACGTGCTGATGGGCTATGGCGACGGCGCCGTGATGGGCGTGCCCGCGCACGACGAGCGCGACTTCGCCTTCGCCAAGAAGTACGGCATCCCGATGCTGCAGGTGGTGGCCATCGACGGCGAGACCTTCAGCTACGAGCAGTGGCAAGACTGGTACGGCGACAAGACGCGCGGCCACACCGTCAACAGCGACAACTACAGCGGCCTGGCCTACAAGCCCGCGGTGGACGCGATTGCCGCCGTGCTGGCCGAAAAAGGCCTGGGCGAGAAGAAGACCACCTGGCGCTTGCGCGACTGGGGCATCAGCCGCCAGCGCTACTGGGGCACGCCCATCCCCATCATCCACTGCGACAGTTGCGGTTCGGTGCCGGTGCCGGAGCAAGACCTGCCCGTCGTGCTGCCCGAAGACCTGGTGCCCGATGGCAGCGGCAACCCGCTGAACAAGTGCGCGAGTTTCCTGAACGTGGCCTGCCCGCAGTGCGGCAAGCCGGCGAAGCGCGAAACCGACACCATGGACACCTTCGTCGACAGCGCCTGGTACTACATGCGCTACGCCTGCCCGGGCAGCGACAACGCGATGGTGGACGCGCGCAACGAGTACTGGATGCCGATGGACCAGTACATCGGCGGCATCGAGCACGCGGTGTTGCATCTGCTCTACGCCAGGTTCTGGACCAAGGCCATGCGCGACCTCGGCCTGGTGAGCTTCAGCGAGCCCTTCACCAAGCTCTTCACGCAGGGCATGCTGCTCAACGAAAGCTTCTACCGGGAAGAGGCCGGCGGCAAGAAGCGCTGGTTCTACCCGAGCGAAGTGGAAGTGCAATACGACGAGCGCGGCGCGCCGGTCTCGGCCACCGCCAAGGCCGACGGCCAACCCGTGAGCCTGGGTGGCATCGAGAAGATGTCCAAGAGCAAGAACAACGTCGTCGAGCCGAAGGACATCATCGCCAAGTTCGGTGCCGACACCGCGCGCGTATTCACCATGTTCGCCGGCCCGCCCGACCAGAGCGCGGCCTGGAGCGACAGCGGCGCCGAGGGCAGCTATCGCTTTTTGCGCCGGCTGTGGAACAGCGGCGTGAAGCTCGCGCCGGCGCTGGCCACGGCCGCGGCTTCGTTCGAAGGTGCCAGCCCCGCTGCCGCGGAGCTGCGCCGCGAGATGCACCTGCTGCTGCGCCAGATCACCAGCGACTTCGACCGCCTGCAATACAACACCGTGATCTCGGGCGCGATGAAGATGCTCAACGCCATCGAAGACGCCAAGCTGGCCGCCACGCCGGCCGATGCGGCGGTGGCGCAAGAGGCCTTCGGCCTGCTGCTGCGCGCGCTCTACCCGGCCGCGCCGCACATCACGCACGCGCTCTGGCAAGAGCTGGGCTTCGACAAGAAACACGGCAGCGAGATCGTCGGCGCGCCCTGGCCGACCGTGGATGAAGCCGCGCTGGTGCAAGACGAGGTCGAGCTCATGCTGCAAGTGGCCGGCAAGCTGCGCGGCAGCATCCGCGTGCCGGCCATGGCCGACCGCACGGTGATCGAGGCCGCGGCGCTGGCCAGCCCCGACTTCCTGCGCTTCGCCGAAGGCAAGCCGGCGAAGAAGGTCGTGATCGTGCCGGGCCGGCTGGTCAATGTCGTCGTCTAGGCGCACTTGGCTGCGCGCCGCGTTGGCGCTGGCACCGGCCGGCGCACTGGCCGGCTGCGGCTTCGAGCTGCGCCGGCCGCCCCGCCTGGGCTTCGAGAGCATCGCGCTCACCGGCTTTGTGCCGCGCTCGCCGCTGGCCGAAGAGCTGCGCCGCCAGCTGCTGCTGCAGGTGCGGGTGCTGGATGCGCCCGACAAGGCCCAGGTGGTGCTGCACGCGCTGGAAGACCAGCGTGAACGCAGCGTGGTGGCCAGCACCTCGGCCGCGCAGGTGCGTGAACTGCAGCTGCGGCTGAAGCTGAACTTCCGCGCGCACACGCCCGGCGGGCGCGAGCTCATCACGCGCTCGGAGCTGCTGCTGCAGCGCGACCTGAGCTACAGCGAAACCGCGGCCCTGGCCAAAGAGTTCGAAGAGGCCGAGCTCTTCCGCGAGATGCAGGCCGATCTGGTGGGCCAGGTCTTGCGGCGCCTGGCCGCGGTGCAGGTCTGATCCCCACACGGCACGCCATGCAGATCCGCCCCGAACAGCTCGAAGCCCAGCTCGCGCGCGGCCTGAAGCCCGTCTACACGATCCATGGCGACGAGCCTTTGCTCTCGCAGGAAGCCGGCGACGCCATCCGCGCCGCCGCGCGCGCCGCGGGCTACACCGAGCGCCAGGTCTTCACCGTCAGCGGCGCGCACTTCGACTGGAGCGGCGTGCTCGGCGCGGCGCAGGCCATGAGCCTGTTCGCCGAGAAGCAGCTGATCGAGATCCGCATCCCTTCCGGCAAACCCGGCAAGGAAGGCAGCGAGATGCTGCAACGCTACTGCGAGCAGCTCAGCGACGACGTGATGACGCTGGTGACGCTGCCCAAGCTCGATTTCCAGCAGCTCAAGGCCGCGTGGTTCGCGGCGCTGGACAGCCACGGCACCACGGTGCGCGTGGAAACGCTGGACCGCAAGGCCCTGCCGGCCTGGCTGGCGCAGCGCCTGCAGCGCCAAGGCCAGCGTGTGCGCGCCGGTGAAGAAGGCCAGCGCACGCTGGCGTTTTTTGCCGACCGCGTGGAAGGCAACCTGCTGGCCGCCCACCAAGAGATGCAAAAGCTCGGCCTGCTGCACCCGCCGGGCGAGCTGAGCTTCGAGCAGGTGGAAGCCGCGGTGCTGAACGTGGCGCGTTTCGACACCGCCAAGCTCAGCGAAGCCGTGTGGACGGGCAATGTGCCGCGTGCGCTGCGCGTGCTGGACGGCCTGCGCCACGAAGGCGAAGCCGCGGTGCTGGTGCACTGGACGCTGGCCGACGACCTGCGCGGCCTGGCCCGCGCCCGCGCTGCGCTGGACGACGGTAAACCCATGCCGCTGGCGCTGCGCGAAGCGCGCGCCTGGGGCCTGAAAGAAAAGCTCTTCGAACGGGTGCTGCCGCTGCTGGCCGGCCACCAGCTGGCCCACCTGCTGGAAGCGGCCAGCATCTGCGACGGCATCGTCAAGGGCCTGAAACACCCCGAGTGGCCGCACAGCCCCTGGGACGCGCTGCGCCGCCTGGTGCTGATGGCGATGCAGCACACGCGCCACGGCGTGCCGGCGCGCGCGCCAGCGCTGGCACTGCAGGCCTGAACCGGGTCCGCGGGGCGGCCGCGGGTCGGCCCTGATGGGAAAGCTCCGGATGGCCGGCCATCAGCCCGTCGTCAGAATCCGCGTCAGCACAGGGCGGGGTGGGGATGGCGAAGACGTGGCTCAAGCAATACCCCGCCGGCATGCCCGGCGAGGTGGCCATTGACGCCTGGCCCTCGCTCGTGGCCTTGCTCGACGAGAGCCTGCGCAGCCACCGTGAACGCACCGCCTGCCTGTGCCTGGGCCAGGCGCTGAGCTACGCCCAACTCGACGAACGCGCGGCGCATCTGGCGGCCTGGTTGCAGGCCCGCGGTCTCGCACGCGGTGAGCGTGTGGTGGTGATGCTGCCCAACGCGCCCACCTTTCTGGTCACGGTGCTGGCCTTGCTGCGCGCCGGGCTGGTGGTGGTGAACGTCGACCCCCGCAGCAGCGCGCGCGAACTCGAACATGTGCTGAGAGACGCCGGCGCGCGCGCCATCGTCGTCATTGAAGAGGCCGCGGCCACGCTGCAGCAGGTCCTGGAACAGGTGCCGCTGAAACACGTGTTGCTGGCCCGCGCCGGCGACCTGCTCGGGCCGCTGAAGGGCCGGCTGGTCAACCACCTGGCGCGGCGGGTGCGCAAGCTGGTGCCGCGTTTCCAGTTGCCCACGGCCGTGCCCTTCATGGCGGCGCTGGCCGCGGGCCGGCACGCGGCGCCTGCGCAGCCGCGGCCGCCGCTGGGGCCTGAAGACATCGCCGTGCTGCAGTACACCGGCGGCACCACCGGGCCCAGCCGGGGTGCCGTGCTGCTGCACCGCCACCTGGTGGCGCACCTGTTGCAGAGCCGCGCCTGGTATGCGCCGGCGCTGGCGCGCATCCCGCCCGGTGAGCAGCCGCTGACCGTAGCTGCGCTGCCACTGCACCACGCCTACGGCTTCAACCTCATCGCGCTGCTGGGCCTGGTCACCGGTGGCTGCCTGCTGCTGCTGCCGCAGGCGCACGACACGGGGGCGCTGCTCAAGACCCTGGCGCGCCACCGCGTGCATGCCTTTCCGGGTGTCGAAGCGCTCTTCGCAGCGTTGTTGCAACACCCGGGCATGGACCGCGTGGACTGGTCCTCGCTGGTGCTGTGCGTCGGGGGCGGCATGGCGGTGCAGCCGGCCACGGCCGCGGCCTGGCTGGCGCGCACCGGCTGCGCGCTGTGCGAGGGTTATGGCCTCAGCGAAGCCGTGGCCTCGGTGTGCTGCAACCCGGTGGATGCGCGCGGCTACAGCGGCCATCTGGGCGTGCCACTGCCGGGCACCGAGGTGGTGCTGCTCGACGATGCCGGCCGCGAGGTGCCCGTCGGCACGGCCGGCGAGATCACCATCCGCGGCCCGCAGGTGATGGCCGGCTACTGGCAACGCCCCGACGAAACCGCGCGCGTGATGGCGCCCGGCGGCTGGCTGCGCAGCGGCGACATCGGCGTGATGGACGAACGCGGCCAGCTGCGCCTGGTCGACCGCAAGAAGGACCTGATCTTCGTCAGCGGCTTCAACGTCTACCCCGGCGAGGTGGAAGACGTGCTGGCGCAGATGCCCGGCGTGCAGGAGTGCGCCGTGGTCGGCCTGCCCGATGAACGCACCGGCGAGCTGGTGAAGGCCGTGGTGGTGCGCGACAGCAGCGCCAGCACGCGCCCCAGCGAGGCCGAGGTGCGCGCCTGGTGCGAGGCCAACCTCACGGGCTACAAACGCCCGCGGGTGGTGGAGTTCCGCAGCCAGCTGCCCCGAAGCACGGTGGGCAAGGTGCTGCGCCGGGCGCTGCGCGAGACGGGGTGAACTCGGGTAGCGCGGGCCGGCTAAGCTCTCGGCCCATGTTGCCCGCCATCGCCGAACTTCGCGCCACGCTCACCACCCCCGGCGCCCACGCCGCGCTCATCGAGCGCGTGCTCGGCGAGGCCCAGGGGCCGGCCGCCGAGGCCGTCTACACCGCGCTGCTGCCCGAACGCGCACGCGCCGCAGCGCGGGCCGCCGATGCGGCACTGGCGGCCGGCCAGGCCTTGCTGCCGCTGGCCGGCCTGCCGGTGACGGTGAAAGACCTCTACGACATCGAAGGCCGCCCCACGCTGGCCGGCTCGGTGCAGCGCCGCAGCGCGCCCGCGGCCCTGCGCGACGCCGAAGCCGTGGCGCGGCTGCAGCGTGCCGGCGCCGCGATCACCGGCCTGACCAACATGACCGAGTTCGCTTTCTCGGGCGTGGGCCTGAACCCCCACCACGGCACGCCGCGCAACCCCTGCGATGCCGCGGTGGCGCGCATCCCCGGCGGGTCGTCATCGGGCGCGGCGGTGTCGGTGGCGCTCGGCCAGGCGGTAGCCGCGCTGGGCTCCGACACCGGCGGCTCCATCCGCGTGCCGGCCGCGCTGTGCGGGCTGGTGGGTTTCAAGAACACGCAGGCGCGCACGCCGCTGGACGGGACTTTTCCGCTCAGCTTCACGCTCGACACCGCGTGCGCGATGGCGCGCACGGTCGCCGACTGCCTGCTGGTGGATGGCGTGCTGGCCGGCGCGCCGCTGGAAGTGCCGGCGCGCAGCGTGCAAGGCCTGCGCCTGGCGCTGCCGCAGACCCTGGTGCTGGACGCCCTGCAGCCCGCCGTGGCTGCGGCTTTCGAAGCCGCGCTGCAGCGCCTGTCGCGGGCCGGCGCGCAGATCGTGCCTGTGCCGCTGACCGAACTGGCCGAGGTGGCGCAGATGAATGCGCGCGGCGGCTTCGTGGCCATCGAAGCCTACGAAGTGCACCGCGAGGCCTTGGCCACGCAGCGCGAGCTCTTCGACCCGCGCGTGGCGCGCCGCATCGCTTTTGGCGAAGGCGTGAGCGCGGCCGACTGCAGCGTGCTGCGGGAGCGCCGGCGCGAATGGATGCTGCGCACCACGCAGCGCCTGGCCGGCTTCGACGCGCTGATCTGCCCCACGGTGCCCATCGTGGCGCCGCCCATCGCCGAGCTGCTGCACGACGACGACGCCTTCTTCCGCAACAACGGGCTGCTGTTGCGCAACACCTTCCTCATCAACTTTCTCGACGGCTGCGCCTTCACGCTGCCCTGCCAGGCGCCGGGCGTTTTGCCCGTGGGCCTGATGCTGGCCGCCCCCGGCGGGCACGACGCCGCGCTGGCCGGTGTCGCGCTGGCTGTGGAAACGGTGCTGCAACAGGGCTGAGCCCCATGCGTCTTTTCGTCCCCGAGACACTGCAGGCCGGCACCGAGCTCAGCCTGCCCCCCGGTGCCGCGCGCCATGCGCAGGTGCGGCGCGTGCAGCCGGGCGACACGCTGCAGCTCTTCGACGGCAGCGGCCACGACTGGCCCGCCACTGTGCTGGCCGTGGGCCGCAGCGAGGTGCGGGTGCAGCTCGGCGCGCCCGAGGCCGTGCAGCGTGAACTGCCGCGGGCCGTGCACATCGCGCTGGCCATGCCCGCCAACGAGCGCATGGATGCACTGGTGGAAAAAGCCACCGAGCTGGGCGTGGCCGGCGTGCAGCCGCTGATGAGCCAGCGCTCGGTGCTGCGCCTGGCCGGCGAACGTGCGCAGCGCAAGCAGCAGCACTGGCAGGCGATAGCCGAGGGGGCTTGCGAGCAATGCGGCCGCGCACGCGTGCCGGCGGTGGGCGCGGTGCAGGAGCTGGGCGCCTGGCTGGCTGCGCTGCCCGCGGCCACGGGCACCACCCGCCTGCTGCTGAGCCTGCAGCCCGATGCGCAGCCGCTGGCTGCGCTGGTGCCCGCCGATGCAAGCCCGGTGCTCACGCTCAGCGGGCCCGAAGGCGGGCTCACCCCCGACGAAGAAGCCGCAGCACGCCGCGCCGGCTTCCGCCCCGTGGCGCTGGGCCCGCGCGTGCTGCGCGCCGACACGGCCCCGCTGGCGGTGCTGGCCTGGCTGGGTTTGCAGGCCGCGGCCTGAAGAACCCGGCCCAGGCGCGCTTGCGGCACATTTCATCCACGCTCATTCCACCAAGAGAGGTTTCACCATGGGTTTGTTCGATTCAGTGATCGGCGCACTCGGCGCCCAGGCCGGCGGCAACGGCGGCAGCGACCCCCTGCAGGCCCTGATGGGCCTGATGAACCAGAGCGGCGGCCTGCCCGGGCTGCTGCAGCAGCTGCAGCAAGGCGGCCTGGGCGAGGCCGTGGCTTCGTGGATCTCCACCGGCCCGAACCAGACCGTCTCGGCCGATGCCCTGGGCCAGGCCTTGGGCGGCGACACGGTGGCCGGCTTCGCGCGCCAGCTCGGCATCGACCCACAGCAAGGCCTGGGCATGCTGGCCCAGCTGCTGCCGCAGGTGGTGGACGGGCTCAGCCCGCAGGGCCGCTTGCCCGAAGGCCTGGGCCAGGGTGGCGGCGACCTCGCCGGCATGCTGGGCGGCTTGCTCGGCGGTGCTGGCGGTGGTGCTGGCGCCGGCGATCTCGGTGGTCTGCTGGGCGGTCTTCTCGGCAAGCGCTGAGCGCACCCGCGCCCGCGAGGGCCGGCTCAGTCGGCCTTCTTGCCGAAGGCCGGGTCGATGCGCAGCAGCCCCGCTGCCGCGAACGAAGGCAGCGTGGCCACGCAGGCCCAGATGAAGAAGTTCGTGTAGCCCAGCTGGTCTTGCAGCCAGCCGGCCCACATGCCCGGCAGCATCATGCCCAGGGCCATGAAGCCGGTGCACAGCGCGTAGTGCGCCGTCTTGTTCGGGTTCTCGCCACCGGCGCCGTCGGTACCGGCGGGGCCGCTGTGGCCGCCGGCGATCATCAGCATGTAGACCATGTAGGCCGTGAAGCCCAGGCCGTAGCCGAACTGCTCGGTGGCGATGGCCGCGGCCACCGGCGCCAGCCCCGCCGGCTGCCACACGGCCAGCGCGATGTACACGGTGTTGGGCAGGTGCATACACAGCACCAACGGCCACAGCAGTTTTTTCAGCCCGCCACGGCTGATGAGCCAGCCGCCCAGCAGCCCGCCCAGGGTGAGCGCGCCCACGCCGAAGGTGCCGTAGGCGATGCCCACGTCTTGCGTGCTCAGGCCCAGGCCCCCGGCCTCGCGCGGGTCGAGCATGAAGGGTGTGACCAGCTTGAGCAGCTGCGCTTCGGCAAAGCGGTACAGCAGCAGAAAGGCCAGGATGCGCGCCACACCCGGCCGCTTGAAGAAGGCCACGAAGACGGCCGCAAAATCGGCGAAGAAGGTGCGGCTGCGCGGCACCGGGCGGTCGGCCGCGGGGCGCGGCAGCACGACGTGGTGCCACACCGCCATCACGACAAAAAACGCTGCCATCAAACCGAAGACCCAGGCCCAGGCCGTGGCCACGTTGCCGGTGGTCTGCTGCAGGTGGCCCGCCAGGTACACGAGCCCGCCCTGGCCGCCGATCATCGCCAGCCGGTAGCAGGTGCTGCGCACGCCGACAAAGGCCGCCTGCTGCGGGGCCGGCTGCGCCAGCATGTAGAAGCCGTCGGCCGCGATGTCGTGCGTGGCCGAGGCAAAGGCCATCAGCCAGAAGACCACCAGCGTCATCTGCAGGAAGGCCGGCGCCGGCACGGCCAGCGCCACCATCGCCAGCAGCGCGCCCACCAGGAACTGCAGCACGACGATCCAGCGCCGCTTGGTGCCCAGCAGGTCGACCACCGGGCCCCACAGCGGCTTGATGACCCAGGGCAGGTAGAGCCAGCTGGTGAGCAGCGCGATGTCGGTGTTGCTGACGCCGAGGTTCTTGTACATCACCACGGCCAGCGTCATCACCACCACATAGGGCAGGCCCTGGCTGAAGTAGAGCGTGGGGATCCAGCGCCAGGGGCGGGTGGGTGCAGGGGCGGTGGTCAAGGCGGTGTCGGCAGGCGGGCGGGGCCGCGATGTTCACACGGTTCGGCGCTGGCGCAAGTGGCCGCAGCGCCACCAGACACTGTTGTATGGATGCCGCATCGCCTGCGGTTATGGGCCTCCAACCGCCGAACATTGGTTATCACTGATGGGCCGCCGTATGCTGAGCGGCAACACTGTCACAAGGTGTGCCACCCCGTGCGAACCGGCTGCAAGACCCGGCGCCTGACCAACCCCCGAGGAACCCCGATGAAACTCAAGACCGTCGTTGGCAGCCTGGCCCTTCTGGGCTTGGCCACGCATGCCTTTGCGCAAACCGCACCGGCCAAGCCCGAGCGCATCGTCGTCACCGGCTCGAGCATCAAGCGCATCGCTGCCGAGGGTGCGGTGCCGGTGCAGATCATCACCGCCGAAGAGATCGAGCAGCAGGGCCTGGTCACCGCGCAAGACCTGCTGGGTTCGCTGGGCGCGAACTCGGCCAACACGAACAACGAGGTTTCGAGCAACACCGTCTTCGGGCCCGACCAAGACCGCCTGAGCGGCGGCGCGGCCTTCGCCAACCTGCGCGGCCTCGGCCCCACCGGCACGCTGGTGCTGCTGAACGGGCGCCGCATCAGCACGCACGGCCAGAGCGGCTCGGCGGTGGACCTGAACGCCATCCCGATGTCGGCCGTGGCCCGCGTCGAAATCCTGAAAGACGGCGCTTCGGCCATCTACGGCACCGACGCCATCGGCGGCGTCATCAACTTCATCCTGAAGTCGAACTACCGCGGCGCGGCCATCGGCGGCACGATCTCCGAGCCCGAAGCCAAGGGTGGTGGCGGCACCAAGCGCGCCACGCTGAGCTTCGGTTTCGGCGACATGGAGACCGACGGCTGGAACTTCCTGTCCAGCGTCACCTACGACAAGAACCAGATCCTGCGCGGCATCGACCGCGAATGGGCCACCGGCTACCAGCCCGGCCGCGGCCTGTCGCCCGAGACCACCAGCGCACCGCACGCCAACATCATCGGCGCCGCCGGCACCGCGCTGCCTACCGCGGGCTCGGTCGTGGGCACCACCGACACCACGCGCTACACCAGCCTGAACCTGCTGGCCGTTCAGAACCAGTGCGAAGGCATGCCCTTCGGTGTGTCGTCGGCGGTCAACTCCACCCTGTGGGACCGCGTCGGCGGCCACACCGCGGCCGCGGCCCGCTACCGCTGCGGCACCGACTACGGCCGCCAGTTCATGCTGCGCTCGCCGCGTGAAAGCTGGAACGTGGTGGCCCGGGGCCAGCTGAAGCTGGCGCGCGACCACATCGGCTTCGTGGAACTGGTGGGCTCGCGCACCGAGATCGACGGCGAGTACACGCCCTTCCAGTTCAGCACCACCTCCAACGCGCTGACGCACCTGCAGACCAGCAGCCCGCACTACATCAACATGCGCACGCTGGCCGGCGCTGCGCAGTTCGACCCCACACTGCCCATCGCCTACCGGCTGCGCATGAACGACTGGGGCTACCGCACCAACACCAACAAGTCGGAGAACACCCGCATCGCCCTGGGTGTGGACGGCGACTTCGGCGTCTACAGCTACCGCGTCGGCCTCTCCAGCGGGCAGGCCAAGGGCGACACCTACCTCAAGCAGGGTTACGCGCACACGCAGAAGCTCATCGACGCGCTGGCCACCGGCCTCATCAACCCCTTCCTGAACCCTGGCGAAGAACAGACCCAGCAGGCCAAGGACCTGATCGAATCGACCCAGGCCCGCGGCCGCGCCTCGGGCGGCAAGACCAGCGTGACGCAGTTCGACGGCTCGATCTCGGGCCCGCTGATGAAGCTGCCCGCCGGCAGCATGGACTTCGCGCTCGGCTTCGATGTGCGCAAGGAAAGCTACGAGTTCTCGGGCACGAACGGCTTCACCTGCGTGAGCACCTTCACCACCGCCAACGCGGCGCTGGCGAACTCGGTGATGGGCTGCGCGGGCAACGCGCGCTCGCCCGAACTCACGCGCGACATCAACGCCGTTTTCGCCGAACTCGCGATCCCGGTGTTCAAGTCGCTGTCGATGCAACTGGCCGTGCGCCACGACAACTACTCGCAGATCGGCGGCACCACCAACCCGAAGATCGCGCTGCGCTGGCAGCCCACCGAGACCTTCATCCTGCGCGCCTCGGCCAACACCGGCTTCCGCGCGCCCACGCCGCAGCAGCTGAACCTGGGCACCGTGGAACTGGCGCTCACCGGCACCTTCCGTGACCCGGTGCGCTGCGCCGACCAGGCCAACCCCATCGACCCCACGCAGTGCGCACGCCTGAGCCTGCCCTACCGCCAGGGTGGCAACCCCACGCTGCAGCCCGAGACCTCGGAGCAGGCGCTGATCGGCTTTGCCTTCCAGCCGCTGAGCTGGTTCTCGGTGGGCATGGACTACTGGCAGGTCAAGCTCGACGACCGCATCCGTTCGCTGTCGCCGGCGCTGATGATCGCCAACTACGACCTGTTCCGCGACAACTTCATCCGCGACGCCAACGGCAACGTGTCCTACATCCAGGCTGGCTGGGTGAACGCGGCGCAGAGCGAAACCAAGGGCCTGGACTTCAACGTCACCAGCATCACCAACGTCGGTGGTGGCCGCCTCACGGCCAAGCTCAACGGCACGAAGATGATCAGCCACAAAGAGCGCCTGATCGCCAGCCAGCCGCTGCAGCAGTTCGTGGGCAAGTGGAGCAACGTCACGCTCTACCTGCCGTGGCGTGTGGACGGCAGCGTGGGCTTCAAGAAGGGCGCGTGGAACACCACGCTGTCGGCCCGCTGGAGCAGCAGCTACGACGACGAAGACCGTTCGACCTTCACCACCAACCAGCCCACGCGCCGCACGGTGGAGCCCTACTTCGTCACCAACCTCTTCACCACCTTCTCGGGCGTGAAGAACCTCACCGTGACGGCCGGCGTGATCAACCTCTTCGACAAAGAGCCGCCCTTCACCTGGCACAACGTCGACAACGTCATCGGCGCCGGCTGGGACCCGCGTGTGGCCGATCCGCGCGGCCGCACCTTCCAGATGTCCTTCGGCTACAAGTTCTTCTGAAGCCGCGCAGACACTGCAACAAGGGGCCTCCGACGAGGCCCCTTTTTCATGGGCGGCTGCAACGGCGACGACGCCCCACAAAAGAACCAGGAGACACCGCCCATGCACGCCCACCCCGCTTTCGCCGAGGCCTTGCGCCAGGCCGTCATCGCGCAGGATTTCGCCGCCACGCCCGACCTGGCCTTGGGCGGCGCGCCCGTGGGGCATCACCCCAGCATCGACCTGGCGGTGGTGGCCTTTCCGCCCGACGAACCCCCGCGCTGGGCCAACGTGCTGTTCTCGCGCGAGCATCCGCAGGGCGTGGTGGCGCACACCGGCCGCGAAGCCGGCGCCGTGCAGAACATCCAGTACCTGCGGGATCTGCAGGGCCCTGGCCCGGAACACGGCTCGATCGCGTGGGCCCCGGGCACCGACTGGGCCACGCTGCCCTGGCAAGGCCTGGCCGGCAGCGCGCCGGCGGCCAACGCGCTGCGCTTCCCGGCGCCCTACCCGGCTTCGCTGCTGAAGCTGATGGTGGCCGTGGGCCTGGGCCTGGCCCTGGACCGCGGGCTCATCAGTGCGTGGCCGGCGGCGCTGGAGCCGATGATCACGCTCAGCGACAACGCCGCCACCGACGCCTGCGTGGCGCAACTGCACGCGGCCGGCGCGGTGACGCTGCTGAACCAGCGCCTGGCCGAGCTGGGCCTGCACACGCTGCAGCTCAACAACACCACGCCGGCCGGCGGCTGGCGCAATGCCGACGGCGCCGGCGTCGGCCACATCCACATGACGGCCTGGGACACCGTGCGCCTGCTCTGGCTGCTGGACGCCGCGGCCCCGCCGCCGCCGTGGTTGCCTTTCGGGGTGCGTCTGCTCAGCGACGCCGCCCGCGGCGAGCTGCACGCCGTGCTGCGCCGCCAGCGCCTGGACGAGGTGCTCTCCAGCGGCAGCCAGCAACACCACGCGAGCTGGGTGCGCGGCCTGCCCGATGCGCCGCGCTTTGCGCACAAGACCGGCACCACCGAGAACTACGCGTCCGACGCCGGCATCGTGCACGCCGACGGCGCGCACTACCTGGTGGCCGTCTTCACCAACCTGGGCCGGCGCTATGCCGCGCACGAGGGGTGCGCCACCACCTGGCGCCTGCCCGCGCTGGGCGGGTCGCTGCGCGAGCTGCTCGAACGCTGGTCTTGAGCCCGCGGCACGATCAAAGGGGCACCGGGGCGCCAAAATAGCCCGTTCACAGCCGCCCACCCGCCATGACCTCAGCCACGCTCGCCACGCTCGGCCCCGCCGTGCTTTCCACCACCCTGCACTCGCTGCCGCTGATCGCGCGTGGCAAGGTGCGTGATCTCTACGCCGTGGGCGAAGACCGCCTGCTGATGGTGGCCAGCGACCGCTTGAGCGCCTTCGACGTGGTGATGAAAGCCCCGGTGCCCGGCAAGGGCCGGCTGCTCACGGGCATGGCGCTGTTCTGGTTCGAGCTGCTGAAAGACGTGGTGCCCAACCACCTGACGGGCGAAGCGCCCGAGAGCGTGGTGGCGCCCGATGAAGTGGCGCAGGTGCAGGGCCGCAGCATGCTGGTGAAACGCCTGCAGCCGCTGCCCTGCGAGGCCGTGGTGCGCGGCTACGTGGCCGGCTCGGGCTGGAAGGAATACAGCCAGAGCGGCACCGTCTGCGGCCAGCCCCTGCCCGCCGGGCTGCAGATGCGCACGCCGCTGGCCGCGCCCATCTTCACGCCGGCCACCAAGGCTGCGGTGGGCGACCATGACGAGAACATCAGCTTCGAGCAGCTGGAGAAGCTGCTGGGCAGCGCGCGCGCGGCCGAGGTGCGCAGCAAGGCCATCCAGATCTACACCACCGCACGCGACTACGCGGCGCAGCGCGGCATCGTCATCGCCGACACCAAGTTCGAGTTCGGCCTCGACGAACAAGGCACGCTCACGCTGATGGACGAGGTGCTCACGCCCGACAGCTCGCGCTTCTGGCTGGCCGACGAGCTGGCGCAGGGCCGCATCACCGCGCTGGACAAACAACCGCTGCGCGATTGGCTGGCCAGCACCGGCGTGACCGGCGGCGCCGAGCAGGCCGCGCTGGACCTGCCGGAAGACGTGATCCTCGGCATCCATGAACGTTACGCCCGCGCGCACCGCTTGCTGTGCGCGCCGCAGGCTTGAATTGACAAGAAAGGCGCTGGCGATGATCAGCAACCAGCAACTGCGCAGCCACCGCATCACGGGCCTGCAAGGCGGGGCCAGCGTGCCGCGCCTCATCGTCACCGGCGCGGTACACGGCAACGAGGTGGCGGGCACCAAGGGCATACGCCGCGTGCTGGCCGAAATCGACCACGGCGAGCTGGAGATCTTGCGCGGCACCGTCACTTTCGTGCCGGTGTGCAACCCACTGGCCTACAACAACGTTCGCCGCATGGGCGATCGCAACCTCAACCGCCGCTTGCAGCCCACGGCCACGCCGCAAGACTTCGAAGACCGCATCGCCAATGTGCTGTGCCCGCTGCTGGCCGCGCACGACGTGCTGCTCGACCTGCACAGCTTCCGCAGCCCGGGCCGGCCTTTCGTGATGCGCGGCCCGGCCGACAACACCGGCGCGCTGGAGCCCTTCCGTCACGCCGCGGCCGAAGCACAGCTGGCCGCGCACGTGGGCGTGAACCGCATCGTCGAAGGCTGGATGGGCGCCTACGCCGCCGGCGTGGCGAGCCGCCGCGAACGCGGGCTGACCCCCGGCGCCGTGCACGAAGACCCGAGCTACGGCGTCGGCACCACCGAGTACATGCGCAGCCAGGGCGGTTATGGCGTGACGCTGGAATGCGGCCAGCACGACGACCCCGAAGGTGAACACGTGGCCTACCACGCCATCCGCCAGACGCTGGCGCTGCTGGGCCACACCGACACGCCACTGGCCCCACCGGCGCGGCCCTTTGAATGCCTGGCACTGGCCGAAGTGGTGGACCGCCACGCCGAGGCCGACCGCTTCGTGAAGGCCTGGACCAGCTTCGACCCGCTGGCCGAGGGCGAGCTCATCGCCGTGCGCGCCGACGGCAGCGAACTGCGCGCGCCGCAGGCCGGCTACATCGTCTTCCCCGATGTCGGCGCGCAGCCCGGGCACGAGTGGTTCTACCTCGCGCAGGCCAGCCGCCGGCCCATCGCCTGAAGCCGCTGCCGGTACGGCCTGCCGCGCCGGCCTCCCCCTGAAGGTGGTTTCCCTCTGCCGAGGGATGGGAGGCCCTCCTTGGCGGGTCGATCATCCCGCCCGTTCTGCACACCACAAAACAGACCGGGCCGAGGAGATCAGCATGCGTTTCAGCGAAAGCTTTGAGGGCGACTACCGCATCTACGTGGGCGCCGTGGAATCCACGCGCGGCGACGGCTACATCGCCGCCATGGTGCTCAAGCGCATGCAGGGCGGCAGCGTCGATGCCGGTGTCGCCTTCCGCGACGACAGCCTGGCCTGCGGCTACCGCTGGCCTTCGGCCGACGAGGCGATGCAGTACGCAATGAACCGCGCGCGCGAGCTCATCCGCAAGCGCTCGCCCGCGCTGGCCTGCTGAAAACGCCGCGCTGCGCTGCAGCCGGATAATCCGGCGCATGAAAAAGCAGCGTGTCGTGGTGGGCCTGAGCGGCGGCGTCGATTCCGCCGTCAGCGCCTGGCTGCTGAAGCAGCAGGGGCACGAGGTCGTCGGCATCTTCATGAAAAACTGGGAAGACGATGACGACAGCGAGTTCTGTTCATCGAACATCGACTTCGTCGACGCCGCTGCCGTGGCCGATGTGGTGGGCATCGAGCTCGAACACGTCAACTTTGCGGCCGACTACAAAGACCGCGTCTTCGCCGAGTTCCTGCGCGAGTACAGCGCCGGCCGCACGCCCAACCCCGACGTGCTGTGCAACGCCGAGATCAAGTTCAAGGCCTTCCTCGACCACGCGCTGCGCCTGGGGGCCGAAAAAATCGCCACCGGCCACTACGCCCGCGTGCGTGAAGCGGCCACGGGCTTTCAGCTGTTGAAGGGCCTGGACCCGGCCAAGGACCAGAGCTACTTCCTCCACCGCCTGAACCAGGCACAGCTGAGCAAGACGCTGTTCCCGGTGGGCGAGTTGCACAAGACCGAGGTGCGGCGTTTCGCCGAAGAGATCGGCCTGCCGAACGCGAAGAAAAAAGACAGCACCGGCATCTGCTTCATCGGCGAGCGACCTTTCCGCGAGTTCCTCAACCGCTACCTGAACCACACCCCCGGGCCCATGCTCGACGACCAAGGCCGTGAACTCGGCCAGCACGTGGGCCTGAGCTTCTACACCCTGGGCCAGCGCCAGGGCCTGGGCATCGGCGGCAAGAACTTCGGTGGCGCCGACACGGCCACGGCCGAGGGCGTGCACGCGCCCTGGTACGTGGCGCACAAGGACGTGGCCGCCAACACCCTGCACGTGGTGCAGGGGCATGAACATCCCTGGCTGCAATCGCCCTGGCTGGAGGCCGAAGACCTCAGCTGGGTGGCCGGCCACGCGCCGGCGGCGGGCGCGCTGGCGGCCAAAACACGTTACCGCCAGAGCGATGCGCCCTGCAGCGCCAGCACGCCGCAGCCCGGCGTGCTGCGGCTGGACTTCGGCGCGCCGCAGTGGGCCGTCACGCCGGGCCAGAGCGCCGTGCTCTACGACGGCGAGGTCTGCCTGGGCGGCGGCGTCATCGCGCGCGCCGCCACGCCGCAGGTGGTGCCGGCCCAGGCGCCGCGGCCGCGCCACCGGGGCGCGGGGCGCAGCAAGCGGCAGACCGTGACAAACGCACGCCCAGCCTGAGCGCATTCGGGCCTTGCCCTCAGGTGCATGGCAGGCTCCCAGCCCCGCCACGGGAACTTGGCACTCAACCGCGCGCCGGCGCTGCCGAAAACCTGCCATGCGCCGACCGTTCCTGTCACCGCTGCGCGTCTGCTCATCGCCGGGCTGGCGCCTCGTCGCCCTGCTGCTGGCCCTGGCTGGCAGCGGGCCGCTGCGCGCCGCCCCGGTGGAAGTGACCGCGCTGGGCAGCGACGGCAAGCCCCTGCCCGAAACGGTGGTGTACCTCGAATCCAGCGATGCCAAGGCCGCGGCCAAGCCCAGCGCCGCGAAAGAGATGCAGCAGCTCGAGCGGCGTTTCGTCCCCAGCGTGCTGGTGATCGTCCGCGGCACCGAGGTGCGTTTTCCCAACCTCGACAAGGTGCGGCACCACGTCTATTCGCTGTCGCCGACCAAGACCTTCGAGCTGAAGCTTTACGCCGGCACGCCCGCCAACCCGGTGCTCTTCGACAAACCCGGCGTGGCCGTGCTCGGCTGCAACATCCACGACAACATGGTCGGCTGGATCGTGATCGTCGAGACGCCTTACCACGGCGTGGCCCCTGCCAATGGCGTGCTCAAGCTGCCTGACGTGCCGCCGGGGCGCTACCGCCTGCGGGTCTGGCATGCCGGCCTGCCGCCGGGCACACCGGCCACCGACACCGCCTTCGAGGTGCCTGCCAGCGGCGCCCGCACCCAAGTGAAACTGCCGCTGGCGGCCAGCGCCCTGTGAACGCCCTGCAGCGCTGGTGGGGCCAGCGCCTTTGGCGCCGCATCGCCGTCATCTCGGTGGGCCTGCTGCTGCTGGTGCAAGTGGTGGTCATGGGCCTGGTGCAAGGCGCTGTGCCGCGCCTGGTGCAGATCCTGGGCTCGCAAGACCTCGACCGTGGTGAACAAATCTGGCTGGAGCTTTTGAACGCGCGCGCCAGCGTCCGCGAGCGCCAGCTCGAGCTGCAAGCCGACGACGCCGGCCTCAACGCCGCGCTGGTGGCCGCGGCCCAGGAAAACGACGTCGAAACCGCTCGGTCGGCCATCGACAACGCCGGCTCGCGCGTGGCGGCCACGCTGGCGGCGCTGCTGGGCGACAACCTGGAGCCGCGTTTCCTGGGCGAAACCACGCCGGCCGAAGACATCGCCCGCCTGCAGCCCTCGATACAGCGGCTGGTCGACGGGCTGCGCAGCGTGCCGAACCGGCGCTCGGCCAGCATGGCCATGCTCATCGGCGGCGAACCCGGCCTGCTCGTGCTGACCAAGATGAAAGCCGGGGCCGGCGTGCTGGTGATGGGCGTGCCGTTTTCGGCCGACCTGGCCCGTGTGATGCAGAAGACCTCGCTGATGGAGGTGGCCCTGGTGGTACGCCGCCCCGGTGAGCCCGCCCGTGTGGCCTTGTCATCAATGGCCGCCAGCGACAACGGCACGGTCCTGGGGCTGAGCGCCAGCAGCAGCGTGGTGGCCCTGCCGACGGGCAAGCACCTGCTGCGCCGCTCACCGGCCGTCGCCGGGCCCTACGGCAGTTTCGAGGCCTTGCTGTTCAACCCGGTCAACCAGATCGAAAAACCCTTCGACGAGCTGACGCAGCCGCTGCTGACGGCCTCGGCCATCGGCGTGCTGCTGGCGCTGCTGGGCAGCCTGTTCACGGCCCAGCGCGTGACCACGCCGCTGAGCGCGCTGGTGCGGGCCACGCGGCGCCTGGGCGAGGGCCGTTTCGACGAGCCCGTGCCCATGCCACGCCACCACGACGAGGTGGGCCAGCTGGCCCAGGCCGTGGACGTGATGCGCGAGAACATCCGCGCCAAGCAGGCCGAGATCCGCGACCTGGCCTTCACCGACCGCCTCACCGGCCTGCCCAACCGGGTGTGCTTCAGCGATGCGCTGCGCCTGGCCATCGAGCACGCCCAGGCCGACGCCGCCGGCAGCGGCGAGCCCGCCTGCTTCAGCACGGTGATGCTGGGCCTGGACCGTTTCAAGAACATCAACGAGAACCTCGGTTACGCCATGGGCGACGAGGTGCTGCGCGAAGTGGCGCTGCGCCTGCGCCGCCACGTGCAGCGTGAAGGCGATGTGGTGGCGCGCATGGCCGGTGACCAGTTTGCGCTGCTGCTCGGCGGGGCCGAGCTCTCACGCGCAGCGGCCGTGGTCGACGGCATCTGCGCCGCTTTTGTGCACCCCATCGTGGTGCGCGGCGAAACGGTGGACGTTTCCTTGACCTTCGGCCTGGCTGCCTGGCCGCAGCACGCGCCCGACGCCGACAGCGCTGCCGCGCCGGACAGCGGCGGCCGCGAAAGGGCCGAGGTGCTGCTGGCGCGCGCCGAGATGGCCATGCACGCGGCCAAGCGCGGCAAATCCACACACATGGCCGTCTACGACCCGGCCTTCGACGCCGGCAGCCAGAAGACGCTGACGCTGCTGTCTGAACTGCGCCAGGCCATCGGCGCGAACGAGCTGCGGCTTTTCCTTCAGCCCAAGATCGACGTGGCCACCAACGCCGTGGTGGGCGCCGAGGCGCTGGTGCGCTGGCAGCACCCGGTGCGCGGCATGGTGCCGCCGGTGCAGTTCATCCCCTTTGCCGAAGACACGGGCTTCGTGCGCCAGCTGACGCTGTGGATCTTCGAGGAAGCCGCGCGCCAATGGGCCGCGCTGCATGCCGTGGGCCTGCACCGCATCTCGGTGAACCTGAGCACGCGTGACCTGCTCGACCCCGAGCTGCCCCTGCGTTTCGACGCCATCCTGCGCCGCCAGGGCGTGCCGGCCACGGCCTTCTGCCTTGAAATCACCGAGAGCGCGGTGATGAACGAGCCCAAACGCGCGCTGGCCATGCTGAACACGCTGGCCGCGGCCGGCTTCGAGCTCAGCATCGACGATTACGGCGAAGGCCAGACCTCGCTGAGCTACCTGAAGACCTTGCCGGTGCACGAACTGAAGATCGACCAGATCTTCATCAAGCAGATCGACCGCGACGACAAGGACGCCACCATCGTGCGCAGCACCATCGGCCTGGCGCACAGCCTGGGCTTCCGGGCGGTGGCCGAGGGTGTGGAGAACGCCGCCATCATGGCCTTGCTGCGCGAGCTGGGCTGCGACGAAGCCCAGGGCTACCACCTGGCGCGCCCGATGCCGGCGGCCGAGATGGCAGGCTGGGCGCGTCAGTGGGCCGGTTTGCCGGCGGTGGCGCAGGCGGCCGAAACCGCCTCGGCCTGAGCGCCCACGGCGCTGCGGCGGCGCAGGCTCAGACGCGCACCACCGGCACTGGCGGCAGGCGCGGCGCCGAGAACAGCGCGATCGTTTCCAGCGCCGCGTCACGCTGCGCTTCGGGCAGGAAGGCATGCCGCGCGGCCTCGGTGGTCATGGCCAGCAGGTCGATCTCTTCCAGCACCGTGTGCGCCAGCAGCGCCGCGGCCTCTTCGCTCTGCGTCACGCAGCTGATGAGGCGGTTGTCGGTGTGGTAACTCAGACTCACGCCCGCCTGCCACAGCGCGGTGATGGGATGGCTGGCGATGTCGGCGGCCGCGCCCGTGTGCACATTGCTGCTGGGGCAGACCTCCAGGTGCACGCCGCGTTCGCGCACACGCTCCACCCACTCGGCGCGCGCAGGGTCGTTCAAGGCCTGCGCCAGCTGCACGCCGTGGCCGATGCGCGTGGCACCGAGTTCGATGGCCTCCATCACGCGCTCGGGGCCGTCGGCCTCGCCGGCATGCAGCGTCAGCGGCAGGCCGGCTTCACGCAGGCGCTGCAGCACGCGGGCGTGCAACGAGGGCGGAAAACCGAACTCGGGGCCCGCCAGGTCGAAACCCACCACGCCCTGGCGGCGATACTTCAGCGCCAGCTCGGCGGCGCGCGCGGTTTCGCTTTCGGGCAGCTGGCGCATGCCGCAGATGAGCAGCCCGCTGGGCAGCGCGCTGCGCTTCAGGCCGGTGAGCAGCGCCTCGATGACCGCTTCGCCAGGCAGGCCGTGGGCCTCGAAAAGCAGCGGCGCGATGCGGAACTCGGCCAGCACCGCGCCATCGGCCAGCGCGTCTTCGGCGGCCTCATAGGCCACGCGCTCCAGCGCCGCGGGGCTGGCCATCGCGGCCACGGTGAGCGCAAAACCTTCGAGGTACTTCTCCAGGCTGCCCGCGTGCGCGTTGCCGGCAAACCAGGCCGCCAGGCCTTCCACGGTGTTGGCTGCCGGCGTGATGCCGCGCTCTTGCAGCAGCGCCAGCAGGGTGGCCACACGCAGGCCGCCGTCGAGGTGTTCATGCAACAGCACCTTGGGCAGCTGGCGGGCGCGTTCCAGCGCTGCGGCGGGCAAGGGGGCGGAGGGCGATGCGGGTGTTCTCATCGGTGAATGCTAATGGCGCGCGGCAGGCGCGCCGGACACCCACGGCCCGGGGCCCGCAGCCGCGGGGGCGGCCCCGGGCCTTCTGGGGTTCGCACCCCAGGATGCACGGCGCGAGTCTTGCTATCCTGACGGGCTGCACATCGGAGACCGCACGCCCATGTTCCGCCTCAGCTTCAAGCCCATCGCCCTCCCGGCGCACACCCTGGCCCTGACCCTGGCCGCGGGGCTGGCCGCGCACGGCGCTGCCTCGGCGCAGGCCCAGCCGGCCGTCATCTACGACATGGGCGGCAAGTTCGACAAGAGCTTCAACCAGGCCGGTTACGAAGGCGCCGAACGCTGGAAAAAGGAAACCGGCAAGGGCTACATCGAGTTCGAGGTCAGCAACCCGGCGCAGCGTGAACAGGCCCAGCGCCGCATGGCCCAGCGCGGTGCCGACCCCATCGTGGGCATCGGCTTCAGCCAGGGCAGCAGCATGGAGAAGGTGGCGAAGGACTTCCCGAAGCTGAAGTTCGCCGTCATCGACGCCGTGGTGAAGATGCCCAATGTGCAGAGCATCCTCTTCAAGGAACAGGAGGGCAGCTTTCTCGTCGGCATGATGGCCGCCATGGCCAGCAAGAGCGGCAAGGTGGGCTTTGTCGGCGGCATGGACATCCCGCTGATCCGCCGCTTCCAGTGCGGCTTCGAGCAGGGCGCGAAGTACGCCAATCCCAAGGTGGAAACGCTGGCCAACATGACCGGCACCACGCCCGGCGCCTGGAACGACCCGGCCCGCGGCGCCGAGCTCGCCAAGTCGCAATTCGCCGCCGGCGTGGACGTCGTGTTCGCCGCCGCGGGCGGCACCGGCATCGGCGTCTACCAGGCCGCGAAAGACAACAAGAAGCTCGCCATCGGCGTGGACAGCAACCAGAACCACGTGCAGCCCGGCACCATGCTCACCAGCATGGTCAAGCGCGTGGACGTGGCGGTCTACACCGCCTTCAAGGGCGTGACACCCGGCATCACCAGCCTGGGGCTGAAAGAAGGCGGCGTGGACATCGCGCTGGACGAACACAACGCCAAGCTGGTGACGGCCGAGATGAAGAAACGCGTGGATGCGGCGCGCGCCGACATCATCAGCGGCAAGATCAAGGTCATCGACTACATGGCGAACAACGCCTGCAAGTGATGCCAGAGCAGGCTGTCGCCGCTGTCCCGGGGGCCTCACGGCCCCCGGCCGTTTTGATGCAGGGCATCGAAAAACGCTTCGGCGCGGTGCACGCCAACCGCGCAGTGCAGCTGCGCGTGGCGAGCGGCACGGTGCACGGCATCGTGGGCGAAAACGGCGCCGGCAAGAGCACGCTGATGTCCATCCTCTACGGCTTCTACGAGGCCGACGCGGGCGAGATCAGCATCGAAGGCGCGCCCGTGAAGATCCGTGGCAGCCGCGAAGCCATCTCTTTAGGCATCGGCATGGTGCACCAGCACTTCATGCTGGTGGACACGCTCAGCGCGCTCGACAACGTGATGCTCGGCGCCGAGCCCAGCTGGCGCCTGGCCGCGGCGCGCGCCGAGGTGCGCGCCAAGCTGGAAACGCTGATGCGCGAGACCGGCCTGCAGGTGCAGCTGGACGCGCTGGTGCACGAGCTGCCGGTGGGCGAGCGCCAGCGGCTGGAGATCCTGAAAGCGCTGTTCCGCGGCGCACGCATCCTCATCCTCGACGAGCCCACCGCGGTGCTGACGCCGCAAGAGACTGAAGCGCTCTTCGTCACGCTGCGTGGCCTGCGCGAGCGCGGCACGACCATCCTGCTGATCACGCACAAGCTGAAAGAGATCATGGCGCTGTGCGACGCCGTGACGGTGATGCGCGCCGGCCAGGTGGTGCTGGACACGAAGATCGCCGACACCAGCATCGACGGCCTGGCCGAGGCCATGGTGGGCCGTCGCGTGAACCTCGGCCGCAGCGGCGCGGCCGCCAAGCCGGGCGCGGTGCTGCTGGGCGCGCAGGGGCTGGGCGTGGTCGACAGCCTGGGCGTGGCGCGGCTGGCCGAGGTGTCGCTGCAGCTGCGCGCGGGTGAGATCGTCGGCATCGCCGGCGTCTCGGGCAACGGGCAGAGCGAGCTGCTCGATGTGCTCTCGGGCCTGATGGCGCCCAGCAGCGGCACGCTCACCCTGGGCGGCCAGAGCTTCACGCCGCAGCGCTGGCTGAACCCGCGCAGCGCGCGCGCGCTGCGCCTGGCCCACGTGCCCGAAGACCGCCACCGCCGCGCGATGGTGCTGCCTTTCGGTGCCTGGGAATCGGCCGTGCTGGGCCACCAGACGCAACGGCGCTACAGCCGCTGGTGGGGTTGGCTGCGCCAGCGCGCGATGCGCGAAGACACCGCGCTGATGATGGAACGCTACGACGTGCGCCCACGCAACCCGGGCCTGCGCAGCAGCAAGTTCAGCGGCGGCAACCAGCAGAAGCTGGTGCTGGCGCGCGAGGCGCAGTTCTTCGCGACCGAGCCGCAGGTGCTGTTGGTAGGCCAGCCGACGCGCGGCGTGGACATCGGTGCCATCGAGTTCATCCACGGTCGGCTGCGCGCCATGCGCGACGCGGGCGGCGCGGTGCTGGTGGTGAGCAGCGAACTCGACGAGGTGCTGGCCCTGGCCGACCGCGTGATCGTGATGAACGCCGGGCGTATCAGCGGCGAGTTGCCGATTGATCAATGCACCGAGGCCGCGCTGGGCCGCTTGATGGGCGGGGCCGAGGGCAGCGACCGGCCGCAGGCATGAGCATGCAACTCCAGCTCAGCCAGCCTTCGTTCGCAGAGCTGTGCCCGATCACCTCTGCCGTCGAACTGCTGGCAACGGCCGCGAGCAGCGACGAGCGTGGCGCTGTCTACACGCGACGAGAGGTGGTTGACTTCATCCTCGATCTCGTCGGCTACCGCAGCGACCGCGCGCTACACGAGCTGCGGGTGCTGGAGCCCTCCTTCGGCGCCGGCGATTTCCTGTTCCCCTTGGTGGACAGGCTCCTGGCAGCTTGGCGCGCTGCGGGTTCACGAGGCCAGGTTGTCCAGGCCCTGGGCCCCTGCATCACGGCTGTCGAATTGCACCGCGCAACTTTTGTCAGCACGGTGTCGCGCCTGCAATCGCGCTTGGAATCAGCCGGTCTGTCAGCGTCTGCCGCGGCGCAGCTCGCCGATTGCTGGCTCCACAACAGCGACTTCCTGCTGGCCGAATTGCGCGGCGAGTTCGACGTGGTGGTCGGCAACCCGCCTTACGTGCGCCAGGAACTCATCCCCTCGGTGCTGCTGGCCGAATACCGCCAGCGTTACAGCACGCTGTACGACCGCGCCGATCTCTACATCCCCTTCATCGAACGTTCATTGCGGCTGTTGCGAGAGGGTGGATCTCTTGGCTTCATCTGCGCTGACCGGTGGATGAAAAACCGCTACGGTGGGCCGCTGCGCGCCTTGGTTGCTGAAGGCTTCCATCTCAAGGTCCATGTCGACATGACCGGAACGCCGGCCTTCCACACGGAGGTTGACGCTTACCCGGCCATCACCGTCATATCGCGCGAGCGTTCGGGGGCCACGCGCCTGGCCCGGCAACCTGCCATCGAGACAGCGGTGTTGAGCGAGCTGGCGCAGCAACTGTTGTCACCGAGCTTGGCTCACGCAGCAGGCCCGGTCACGGAGCTCTATGGCGTGGCCAGTGGAGACCAACCCTGGGCACTGAGCTCTTCAGCGACGCTTGGCTTGGTGCGCCGGCTTGAACTGTCACTGCCGACGCTGGAAGCTGCCGGCTGCAAAGTGGGCATCGGTGTGGCCACCGGGGCTGACAAGGCCTTCATCGGCCAGTTCGACGATCTGGACGTGGAAGACGACCGTAAGCAGCCGCTTGTCATGACGCGCGATATCCGCGACGGCGGGGTCGACTGGCAAGGCTGGGGCGTCATCAACCCTTTCGCAGACGACGGCACCCTTGTCGATCTCAAGGCCTATCCACGCCTGGCGCGTTACCTCGAGGACAGGCGGGCGCTGATCGCCGGCAGGCACTGCGCACAGAAGACGCCTGCAGCGTGGTACCGCACCATCGATCGCATCACCCCTGCGCTCACCCGACGGCCCAAGCTGCTGATCCCCGACATCAAAGGGACAGCGCACATCGTCTTCGAAGAAGGACGCCTGTACCCGCATCACAACCTCTATTACGTGACCTCGGACACCTGGGACCTGCGCGCCTTGCAAGCGGTGCTGCTTTCCAGCGTGGTGCGCCTGTTCATCGAGACCTACTCGACGCGCATGCGCGGCGGCTTCTTGAGATTTCAGGCGCAGTACTTGCGCCGCATTCGCTTGCCGCATTGGCAAGACGTGAGCGAGGAACTGCGCCACGCCCTGTCGGCGGCCGCTGTGGCGCGGGACACCACCGCTTGTGAGCGGGCCGTGCGTGAGCTGTACCAGATCACGGCCGCAGAACAGCTGGTGTTGGAGGGCGGCGACTGATGCCGAAGATCAACGTCGACAAGCGCCTCCAGGCAGCGGTTCAGGCTTACTGGGATGCGCGTTCATCGAACCAGGCCAAGCAACGATCGTCCGGGCGGACGGATGCAGGCAGCCGCGGCGAAGTGACAGGCGGCACCCAGATGGCGGCCCTCGAAGCCCTCATCGTCGACATCCTTTGCGAGGCTGGTCTCAAGCGCCTGCACATCCGGACCAGCACGCAGCTGGAACTGCCGGGCTACTTCCGCGCGACCAAAAAGTGGGATCTCTTGGCCGTGGCTGACGGCCGTCTGGTCATGGCGATGGAGTTCAAGTCGCAGGCGGGCAAGTCGATAGGCAACAACGTCAACAACCGCACCGAAGAAGCTGTTGGCAGTGCCACAGACCTGTGGACCGCCTACCGCGAGGGAAGACTGGGCCCACCCCTGCCACGACCCTTTCTCGGCTATCTGTTTCTTCTGGAGGACCACGCTGGCGTGCAGCGTCCCGTGGCCAACAAAGAACCTCACTTTCCTGTCGATCCAGCTTTCCGAGGGCCCGCCCTCGTGGGCAAGGATCCAGCGAAGCCGCGCCATGCCGGCATCAGCTATGCAGCGCGGTACGCCTTGCTCTGCCGCCGCTTGGTTCTGGAGCGCGCGTACAGCGCAACTTGCTTCCTGATGGCGACCAACGCACCACGCAGCGTGATCACGCAGCCCGACCCCGACCTGAGCTTCGCTCACTTCGTCGCAGCACTTCGCAGCCACGCGAGCGCCTTCGTGGCGACCCAGGCGCGGTGAAGTCGCGGCTACACAATCCCCGCGCATGAGCCAACCCGTAGAACTGCCGCGCTGGATGGACGTGGCCCTGCTGCCCGCCGTGAACCTGGCCATCGCGCTGCTGGTGGCCGGCGGCGTGGTGGCGCTGGTGGGCTTCGAGCCGCTGCAGGTGCTGGCCCTGCTCATCAAGGGCGCCTTCGGCTCGCAGGCCGGCATCAGCTACACGCTGTACTACGCCACCACCTTCGTCTTCACGGGGTTGGCGGTGGCGGTGGCCTTCCACGGCGGGCAGTTCAACATCGGCGGTGAGGGCCAGGCCATCATGGGCGGGCTGGGCGCCGGCGTGGCGGCGCTGGCGCTGGCCGACCACCTGCCCGCGGCGCTGATGCTGCCGCTGATGGTGCTGGCCGCGGCCGGCTTCGGCGCGGTGTGGGGCGGCATCCCCGGTGCGCTGCAGGCCTGGCGCGGCAGCCACACCGTCATCACCACCATCATGTTCAACTTCATCGCCTCGGCGGTGGTGGGCTACCTGCTGGTGAACCAGCTGAAGGAGCCCGGCAACATGACGCCCGAAAGCCGCGCCTTCGCCGACAGCGCGCGCCTGCCCGGTGTGCACGATGCGCTGGCGTGGCTGGGCATCGATTGGCCCAGCACGCCGCTGAACCTGAGCGTGCTGCTGGCCATCGCCGCGGCGCTGCTGGTGTGGCTGGCGCTGTGGAAAACACGCGGCGGCTACGCGCTGCGCGCGGTGGGTTTTTCGCCCGACGCGGCCGTCTACGGCGGCATCCAGCCCCAGGGCCTGGTGGTGGTGGCCATGGCCGCCAGCGGCGCGCTGGCCGGGCTGGTGGGCGTGAACGAGATCGCCGGCGTGCACGGCCGGCTGATCCCTGATTTCGTGGCCGGCGCGGGCTTCGCGGGCATCGCGGTGAGCCTGATCGGGCGCAACCACCCGGGTGGCATCGTGCTGGCGGCGCTGCTCTTCGGCGCGCTGTACCAGGGCGGCAGCGAACTCGCTTTCGAGATCAGCGGCTTCAGCCGCGACATGGTGTTCATGCTGCAGGGGCTGATCGTGCTGTTCGCCGGTGCCATGGCGCAGGTGGCGGCGCCAGCGCTGTTCAAGGCTTACCGCGCGCTGGGAGGAGGCCGCCATGGATGAGGTCTTCATCGGCACGCTGGTGGCCAGCACGCTGCGCGTGAGCGTGCCGCTGATTCTTTGCGCGCTGGCCGGCGTGCTGTGCGAACGCTCGGGCGTCATCGACCTCGGCCTGGAAGGCAAGATGCTGCTGACCGCCTTCGCCACCGCGGCGGTGGGCGTGGCCAGCGGCTCGCTCGCGCTGGCGCTGCTGGCGGCCATCGCGGTGGGCGTGGCCTTGTCGATGGTGCACGGCTACGCGTGCGTGAGCCACCGGGGCGACCAGGTCGTGCTCGGCATGGCCATCACGATGACGGCCGCGGGCCTGAGTGTGGTGCTGGGCATCGCCTGGTTCGCGCAGGGCGGGCAGACGCCGCCGGTGCCCGAGGCCGTGCGCCTGAGCCGCTGGTTCGTGGGCGCGGGCGAGGTGGTGGCGCAAATCCCGCTGATCGGGCCCACGCTCTCGCTGGCCTTCTTCGGCCACAACCTCATGGTCTACGGCGCGCTCTTGCTGGTGGTGGGTGTGTGGTGGCTGCTGTACCGCACACGTTTCGGCCTGCGGCTGCGTGCGGCCGGTGAGAACCCGACCATGATCGACGCCGCCGGCGTCAGCGTGAAGGCGCTGCGCTACCAGGCGCTGGCGCTCAACGGCGTGCTCAGCGCGCTGGCCGGCGCCTACCTCGTGATCGCGCAGAACCCGAGCTTCATCCCCAACATGACCGCCGGCCGCGGCTACATGGCGCTGGCCGCGCTGATCTTCGGCAAGTGGCACCCGGTGGGCGCGCTGTGGGCCTGCTTGCTCTTCGGTTTTCTCGATGCGGTGTCCATCCGCATGCAGGGTGCCGAGCTGCCTTTCATCGGCGCGGTGCCGGTGCAGTTCATCCAGGCCCTGCCTTACGTGCTGACGGTGGTGCTGCTGGCCGGTTTCATCGGCAAGAGTGTGGCGCCGGCCGCCTTGGGAAGGCCCTATGTCAAAGAACGTTGAGCAGCACCAGGCCGCGCTGATCGCTGCGGCCAAGGCCGCGCGCGAGAAGGCGCACGCACCGTACTCGCGCTTCGCCGTGGGCGCGGCGGTGCTGGACGAACAGGGCCGCATTCACGCCGGCTGCAATGTCGAGAACGCGGCCTACCCGCAGGGCTGGTGCGCCGAGGCATCGGCCCTGGCCGCGATGGTGATGGCCGGCGGCCAGCAGGTGCAGGCTGCCGCCGTGTTCGCCGTGGCGCCGCAAGCGGTGACACCCTGCGGCGGCTGCCGCCAGAAGCTGCGCGAGTTCGCGGCCGACACCTGCCCCGTCTGGGCCGCCGATGACAGCGGCGTGCGCGGCACCTACACCCTCGGCGGCCTGCTGCCGCACAGCTTCGGCCCCGACCATCTTCCGACCTGATCACCATGAACGAACACATCCGCCTGTCCGCCGCGACGCTGCAGCAACGCCTGGGCCCGGCGCCCGAAATCGCCGTGCTGCTGGGCTCGGGCTGGGGCCCGTTTGCCGAGGTGCTGCAAGGCGCCAGCGAGGTGGTCTTCGCCGATCTGCCGGCCTTCCCGGCGCTGGCCGTGGGCGGGCACAAGGGGCTGGTGCGCGTGGGTACGGTGGGCGGCACGCGCGTGGCCGTGCTGGCCGGCCGCAAACACGCTTACGAAACCGGCAACGCCGACGGCATGCTGGGCGCGATCCGCAGCCTGGCCGCCTGGGGCGTGAAGCTGCTCTTGCAGACCAACGCCGCCGGCAGCATGGACGCCGCCATGCGCCCGGGCGAGCTGATGCTGATCACCGACCACCTGAACGTGGTGCAGCGCTCGCCGCTGATCGGCGAGCCCGGCGACAAACGTTTCCAGGACATGAACCATGCCTACGACCCGGCGCTCAACGCGCAGGCCAAAGCCGCTGCCGCAGCGATGGGCACGGCATTGCACGAGGGCATCTACGCCTGGGTGCTGGGCCCGCAGTTCGAGACGCCGGCCGAGATCCGCA
The DNA here is from genome assembly GCA_963788035.1 of uncultured beta proteobacterium. Taxonomy (GTDB): domain Bacteria; phylum Pseudomonadota; class Gammaproteobacteria; order Burkholderiales; family Burkholderiaceae_C; genus Rubrivivax. The sequence goes on along the minus strand of CAWBFC010000001.1, from coordinate 354,754 downwards.
TGCTGCAGGCCTTCGGCGCGCAGGCCGTGGGCATGAGCACGGTGCCCGAGACCATCATCGCGCGCCACGCCGGGCTGAAGGTGCTGGGGCTGTCGATGATGACCAACATGGCCGCCGGCATGGAAAACGAGGTGCTGAGCCACGCGCACACGCTGGCCACCGCCAACGCCGCCAGCGAGCGTGCCGTGGCCACGCTGGCCGCGGTGGTGCAGGCCTTGAAGCCCTGAAGCCCTGAACGCAATCGGAACAACGATGAAGCGCCTCTTTTCCCTGGTGGCCATCGCCGGCGCCGCCGCCGCGCTGCTGGCCGCATGCGCCACCGCACCCGCACCGCAAGCCCCCGTCACGCTGCGCGTGATCGCCTTCAACGACCTGCACGGCAACCTGGAAAGCAGCAGCCTCGTGCTGCCCCACCCCGACCCCGCGAAACCAGGGCAGGCTTTGCGCATGGCCGTGGGCGGCGCGGCCTACCAGGCCGGGCTGATCCAGGCCCTGCGCGCCGGTGCGCAGCACAGCGTGGTGGTGAGCAGCGGCGACGCCATCGGCGCCACGCCGCTGGTCTCGGCGCTGTTCTGGCACGAGAGCACCATCGACGTGATGAACCGCATGGGCGTGGACATCGCCACCTTGGGCAACCACGAGTTCGATGCCGGCGTGGCCGAACTCCAGCGCCTGGTGAACGGCGGCTGCCGCGGCCCGAAGGCCGGCGACCCGGCCGTCAGCTGCGCCTTGGGCGAGTACCCCGGCGCCAAGTTCCCCATCGTCTCGGCCAACATCGTGCAGGACAACGGGCGCCCGCTGGTGTCGCCCTCCGTCATCCGCGAGGTGGGCGGCATCAAGGTCGGTTTCATCGGCGCCGTCACCACCGACATGCCCTCGCTGGTGGTGCCTTCGGGCATCGCCGGGCTGCGTTTCATCGACGAGGCCAAGGCCATCAACGCCGAGGCCGCGCGCCTGCAGGCCGCGGGCGTGCAGGCGCTGGTGGCCGTCATCCACGAAGGCGGCAACACCGGCGAGCCCGGCAGCACCATGGAGTGGAACGACGCCGGGTGCGCCAACCGCCGTGGCGCCATCTTCGACATCGAAAAGCAGCTCTCGCCGGCCGTGGACGTGGTGCTCTCGGGCCACTCGCACCAGGGCTACAACTGCAAGATCAAGGGCCGCCCGGTGATGCAGGCCACGGCGCAGGGCCGCGGCCTGAGCGTGCTCGATCTTGTGCTCGACCCGACAACCGGCGATGTCGACCGCACACGCAGCCAGCACCGCAACCTGCCGGTGTTCAACGAGAAGACGAACGCGGCGCACCGCGCGCTCGTCATTTCGCAAGAGCCCGCGCCCTATGCATTCGCGCTGAGCGCGGCGCAGCCCGATGCCGCCGTCGCGGCGCGGGTGGCCGCCTACAGCGAACGTGCGCGCCCGCTGGCCGAGCGCAAGGTGGGCCGCATCACGGGCAACTTCGCCACCAGCGCCAACAACGGCGACATGGCCGCAGGCCGCCTGGTGGCCGATGCGCAATGGCACAGCACGCGCTCGGCCGAACGCGGCGGCAGCCAGTTCGCGCTGATGAACAGCGGCGGCGTGCGCGCCGCGCTGTTCTGCCGCGGTGGCGCGCCCTGCGACGTGAGCTTCGGCGACGTGTTCACCATGCAGCCCTTCGGCAACACGCTGGTGGTGATGACGCTCAGCGGCGCCGAGATCAAGTCGCTGCTGGAAGGGCAAAGCCGGCCCGGCGCCCTGCTGCCTTCGTCTTCCATCCGCTGGACCTGGCGCGCCAACGCGCCACAGGGCCAGCGTGTGCAGAACCTGCGCATCGGCGGCGAAGCGGTGGACCCGGCCAAGGACTACCGCCTCACCGTCAACAGCTTCATGGCCGAAGGCGGTGACGGCTTCAACGCGCTGCGCCAAGGCCGCAAGCGCGTGGGCGGTGATGTGGACATCGACGCGCTGATGGCTTTCCTGGCCGCCCACCCGAACGGCGTGGGCCCCGACCCCGACCTGCGCTACACGGTGGAATGAAGGTCGCATGACGACACCGGCCGAACTGCCGGTGCGCGTGATCGCCGCCAAGCGCGACGGCGGCACGCTGAGCACGGCGCAGATCGAAGGATTTGTGCAGGGCCTGGTGAACGGCGACTGGGCCGACGCCCAGGCCGCAGCACTCGCCATGGCCATCGTGCTGCGTGGCATGGACGAGGCCGAGACCGTGGCGCTGACGCGCGCCATGACGCACAGCGGCGAGGTGCTGCGCTGGGCTGCTGAAAACTTGCACGGCCCCGTCCTCGACAAACACTCCACCGGCGGCGTGGGCGACAAGCTCAGCCTGATGCTGGCGCCCATGGTGGCGGCCTGCGGCGGCGTGGTGCCCATGATCAGCGGCCGGGGCCTGGGCCACACCGGCGGCACGCTGGACAAGCTGGAAGCCCTGCCCGGCTACGGCGTGAACCCGCCGCGCGAAACGCTGCTGGCCACGCTGCGCACGGCGGGCTGCGCCATCGTCGGCGCAGGCGACACGCTGGCGCCGGCCGACAGGCGGCTCTATGGCATCCGCGATGTCACGGCCACCGTGGACAGCGTGCCTTTGATCACCGCCAGCATCCTGAGCAAGAAGATCGCGGCCGGCCTGCAGGCGCTGGTGCTGGACGTGAAGGTGGGCAGCGGCGCGGTGATGCAGCGGCTGGACGATGCGCGCACGCTGGCGCAAAGCCTGGTGCGCGTGGCGCGCGGCGCCGGGTTGCCGGCACGGGCGCTGATCACCGACATGAACGAGGTGCTGGGCACCAGCGCCGGCAACGCCCTGGAGGTGGCCGAGGCCCTGCGCTACCTGCGCGGTGAAGAGCGTGCACCGCGCCAGCACGCGCTGACGCTGGCCCAGGTGGGCCATTTACTGCAGCTCGGCGGCCTGGCCGCCACGCCGGAGGATGGCGCGGCGATGGCGACGCAAGTGCTGGACAGCGGCGCTGCGGCCGAGAAGTTCGCGCAGATGGTGGCCGCGCTCGGCGGCCCGCGCGACGTGCTGGCCGATGCACAGCTGCCGGTGGCGCCGGTGATCAAGCCCGTGCCCGCGCCGCGCGCCGGCCACGTGCAGCAGCTCGACGTGCGCGCCATCGGCTACGCCGTGGTGGCGCTGGGCGGCGGGCGTGTGCGGCCCGGCGACCGCGTGGACCCACGCGTAGGCCTGGACCGCGTGGTGGGTCGCGGTACGCGTGTGCACACGGGCGAAGCGCTGGCCTTCGTGCACGCGGCCGATGAAGCCGCGGCCGAGGCTGCCATCGCCGCGGTGCTGGCAGCCGTGCAGATCGGCGACGAGGCGCCGCCGACGCTGCCGCTGATTGCCGAAGTGATCAGCGGCTGAGCGCCGCGTTCAGACCCCGTACGGGACCCAGACGTTTTTCACCTGCACCGCCTGCTCCAGCACGGCCTGCAGGTCGTGCAAGGAGGCCGCGGCGCTGTCGCCCACCCAGGTGCGCTTGAGGTTGCTGACCGACAGCGCCTCCACCTTCTTGCACTGCGCAGCCGTGGCGCCAGGCCACCACAGTGCGTCCACCTCGGCGTGCGAGCCCAGGGTCTCGGCCAGCGCATCGGCGTCACCCGTCACCAGGTTCACCACGCCGGCGGGCACGTCGCTGGTGTCCAGCACCTGGTAAAGCTCGGCGGCCACCAGCGGCTGGCGGCGCGAGGGCACGGCCACCACGCGGTTGCCCATCGCGATGGCCGGCGCGATCAGCGCCACCAGGCCCAGCAGCGGCGCGTCGTCGGGGGCGATCACGCCGATCTGGCCCACGGGCTCGTGCAATGCCAGCGTCACGCCGTGCATGGGCGGCTGGTGCACGGCGCCGTCGTACTTGTCGGCCCAGGCGGCGAAGTCGAAGAGGCACTCCACCGCGGCCTGCACCTCGGCGGCGGCGGCTGCTTCGCTGCTGAAGGGCGCCAGCAGCTCAATGAAACGCTGGCGCTGCGCTTGCAGGTTCTCGGCCAGGTAGTACAGCACCTGGGCGCGGCCGTGCGCGCTGTTGCGCGCCCAGCCCGTAGCGGCGCGCGCGGCCTCCACGGCGTTGCGGATGTCCTTGCGGTTGCCCTCGGGCACCAGGCCCAGCAAGGTGTTGCCGGCCCACACCTCGCGGCTGTAGCCGCCATCGGGCCGGGCCTGCTTGCCGCCGATGTAGAGCTTGGCGGTGCGGTCGATGGCGTTGGGGTCGGCGGCCACCAGCGCGGTGCTGGCTGTCGCGGCCTTTGCAGCTTTCCCTGACTTGGCAGCCGCCTTCGACGTCTTCACGCCCTTCGCGGCGATGGGCTTCAGGTACTCGCGCAGCCCCTCGCGCCCGCCCTCGCGGCCGTAGCCCGACTCACGCACGCCGCCAAAGCCGCAAGCCGCATCGAACTGGTTCGCGGTGTTGACCCACACCACGCCGGTCTTGAGCTGCGGCGCCACGTGCAGCGCCAGCGTGATGCTCTCGCTCCACACGCAAGCCGCCAGGCCGAAGCGCGTGTTGTTGGCCAGTTCCACCGCCTCGGCCGGCGTGCGGAAGGTCTGCACCGTCAGCACGGGGCCGAAGACCTCTTGCTGCACGATCTCGCTGGCCGTGTCCACGCCGGTCACCAGCGTGGGCGGGAAGTAGCAGTGCTCACCGGCGGGCAGCTCGGTGGCGCAGGCTTGGTAGACCTCCGCACCTTCAGCACGCGCGCGTTCGACAAAACCGTTCACGCGCTGCCACTGCGTGCGGTCCACCAGCGCGCCCATGTCGATGCTCTTGTCCAGCGGGTCGCCGACGCGGATCTTCGCCATGCGCGCCTTGATCTTGGCCAGCAGCGCCGGGGCCGTGCCCTCGTGCACCAGCAGGCGTGAGCCCGCGCAGCAGACCTCGCCCTGGTTGAACCAGATGCTGTCGACAATGCCTTCCACGGCGGCGTCCAGGTCCGCATCTGCGAACACGATGTACGGACTCTTGCCGCCGAGTTCCAGGCTCAGCTTCTTGCCGCTGCCGGCGGTGGCCTGGCGGATGAGCTTGCCCACCTCGGTGCTGCCGGTGAAAGCGATCTTGGCGATGCCCGGGTGCGCGGTGATGGCCTGGCCCACGGCGCCGTCGCCGGTGACGAGGTTGAACACGCCGGCGGGCAGGCCCACCTCCTGGCAGATCTCGGCGAAGAGCAGCGCCGTCAGTGACGTCTGCTCGGCCGGCTTGAAGACGATGGTGTTGCCGCAGGCCAGGGCCGGTGCCACCTTCCAGGCCAGCATCAGCAGCGGGAAGTTCCAGGGCACGATCTGGCCCACCACACCCAGGGCCTCGTGCCCGGGCAGCTCACGCGCCAGCAGCTGCGCCCAGCCGGCGTGGTGGTAGAAGTGGCGCACGGCCAGCGGCACGTCGGCATCGCGCGTTTCGCGGATGGTCTTGCCGTTGTCCAGCGTCTCCAGCACCGCGAAGAGCCGCGCGTGTTTCTGCAGTGCGCGCGCCAGCGCGTAGAGCAGCCTAGCGCGGCCGTGGCCGCCCAGGGCCTGCCAGGCCGGCAGGGCGGCTTCGGCAGCCTGCACTGCGCGGTCCACGAGCTTGACATCGCCTTGGGCGATGGCGGCCAGCGTCTTCCCGGTGGCGGGGTTGGTGCTGTCGAAGTGCGAGGCGCTCTTCGCGCCCTTGACCCAGGCGCCGTCGATGAAGTGCCCGAAGCGGCGGCCGTGGCGTTCGAGCCAGGCTTGGGCAAGCTCGGCGCTTTCGGGGGAGGGGCCGTAGTCCATGGTGGCGAGGATGTCTTGCAAGGTCGGCATGGCGGGTTCAGGGCATCGCGTGGCGATAGGCCGCGCTGTAGTGGCCGGTGACGTAATGCTCCAGCTGGCGCTCGATGTCGGTGAGCAGGCTGCTGGCGCCGAAGCGGAACAGGTCGGGCTGCAGCCAGCGGTTGCCCAGCTCTTCCTTCATCAGCGCCAGGTACTGCAAAGCGCCCTTGGCCGAGCCGATGCCGCCGGCGGGCTTGTAGCCCACCACCTGGCCGGTCTCGGCCTGGAATTCGCGGATGGCGCGCACCATCACCAGCGAGACATCCAGCGTCGCGTTCACGCCTTCCTTGCCGGTGCTGGTCTTGATGAAGTCGGCGCCGGCCATCATGGCCGCCCAAGAAGCGCGGGCCACGTTCTCCAGCGTCTGCAGCTCGCCGGTGGCGAGGATGGCTTTCAGGTGCGCGGGGCCGCAGGCCTTTTTGAACGCGACCAGCTCTTCGTAGAGCGCCGCCCAGTCGTGCGTGAGCGCATGGCGGCGGCTGATGACGATGTCGACCTCTTGCGCGCCGGCGGCCACGCTGAGCTCGATCTCGCGCAGCTTGGTCTCCATCGGCGTCAGGCCGGCTGGGAAACCCGTGCTCACCACCGCCACCGGGATGCCGCTGCCCTGCAGCGCGTGCACAGCCTCGGCCACCATCTCGTGGTAGACACAAACTGCGCCCACTTTCAACGAAGGCAGGCCCAGCGCAGCCAGCAAATCGGCACTCAGCGGCTGGCGCGCCTTGGCACAGAGGCGGCGCACACGGCCGGGCGTGTCGTCGCCCGAGAGCGTGGTCAGGTCCATGCATTGAATGGCCTTCACCAGCCAGGCGGCCTGGTACACCTTTTTGACCGAGCGGCTGGCGTTCAGCGTGGCCACGCGGCGCGCCACGGCGGGCTGGTTCACACGCACGGCGCGCACACGCGCCAAGTCCAGCGGCGTGCCGGCGTTCAGCGGCGGGTGGGCTTCAGGCGCTGCGGCAGCAGCCGCAGAAGGGACAGATGCCGCCGCAGCGGCATCGGGGCGGGTTTGGGCAGCAGCGCGCATGCGCAGGCACTCCAGGGGCGGGCGAAGCCGCGCAGCATAAAGCCAACGTGGCCAGCGCCGCGCCAGCGTCGCCCCAGATCCGCCGCCCTAGCGCAGCCGGCCCAGCGCGTTGCGCGCGATGTTGGTCAGCGTCGCCAGCAGGCTGGCCAGCAGCCAGCGCACGAAGGCCACGGTCACCTCCACCGTGCCCATCACCACCTTGCGGCCCATGAAACCGAGGATGGAGCGCATCAGCAAGCCCAGCTGCACGCCGATCTCCTTGCTGGCCTGCGCGGCGTGGCCCAGCACCCAGGCGAGTTGGTCGACGAGCGTCATGCCCAGCGTCACCGGCGCGCCCAGGGCGCTGCCGATGACCCAGGCGGCCTTGCGCACCAGCCAGGCCAGCGCGCGGCCGATCATGCTCAACACGCTGGCCGAGCCCATCAGCACGGCGCCCTTGCCGCTGGCCGCAGCTTCCAGCCAGTTCGGGATCTCCACGCCATCGTTCAGGCCCGTGCCGCGGCCCGTGCGCAGGCCCTGCCAGGTGCGGCCTTCAACACCGGGCTTGTAGCTCTCGGGCATGTTGTGCGCGTCCTTGCTGAACAGCGCGCCCGAGCCCGTGGGCAGCACCAGGCCCGAGCCCGGCAGCGGCGCGTGCAGGAAGGGGAACATCGGGATCATCGGCACCACGTCGGCCGGGTGGTAGACGCGGTGGATGTGCTCGGCGCCCAGGCGCTGCGTGAGCTGCTGCGCGAAGAGCACGTCGCCGCAGCGCGGCGCGCCGAAGGTGTAGAGCGTGGCACCGGCCACGCGGTTGGCGCTGACCCAATCGGCCGTCAGCGCCGCCAGCGCGCCGCCCAGGCTGTGGCCCACGCAGTGCACGTGCGTGGGGTTGCGCCCGCGCACGAATTTCGAGAGTTCGGGCGCGAAAGACTTCCAGGTGTCGTGGAAGCCTGTGTGCACCCCCATGCCCCCAGGCCCCGGGCGCATGCCGATGTGGAAGTTGGTGAGCCAGTCGACGTTCAGGTCGGTGCCGCGGATGGCCACCAGCAGCTCGTGCTCGTGCTGGTTTTCACCCCAGGCGATGTAACCGAAGCCGCTGAGCTGCTTCCACAGCAGCGCACCCGACTTGCCGTCGAGCTGCTTGCCGCCCAAGAGCTTGAACTTGCCCTCGGTGCCGAAGCGGCGGCCGCGCGAAAGCGATTCTTCGAGGCTGTCTTCCAGCACCTGGTACACGCTGTCGGCGATGACGGCGGCTTCGGTGGGGCTGAGCTGGGGCATGGGGCAACTCCCGACAGGTGGGCAGAGGGGCGGCTCAGCGCAACTCGCAGATGCCGTAGACATCGCCGTGGTGCGTGGGCTCGCTCTCCAGGCGGCAGGTCATCACGATGGGGCGGCCGATCTCGCCCTCGGCGCGGTAATTCTTCTTGTCGAACATCCAGGCCTTGTGCGTCTTGCCGCCGTGTTTGATGAGGATGGTCTGGCGCACATTGGGCTGGTGCGGCAGCAGCGAGCCCATCAAGGAACTGCGTTCGATGGCGGGGAAGCGGAAGCCGCCCTGGGCGTCGGTCAGCGCGGTGTCGGTGCCGTTTTCCTGCTTCCAGGCCCAGCGGAACTCACGCTCCACCACCGCGCCGGCCACGGGCTTGCCGTCTTGCAGCACCTGGCCGCTGACGGCCGAAAAGATCACCATGGTTGCCATCGCCGTGCCTTGCATTGCCAGCCACAGCGCCGCGGCACCCAGCAGCGCCAGCAGCGGCCCGAGCACCGTGCGCCGCCAGCGGCGGGCAGGGTGGGGGACGGTGGGCGGTACGGGGGCCATGGTGTCGGGCAGCAGGGTGGGTTGGGGGTGTTGCGGGGGTGTTGCGGGGGTGTCGAAGGGATGTCTGGGGTGGCGAACTGGCAGGGCCACCCGTCTGCCGATGACGATAAGCCAAGCCCCCCAGGGCCGGCCAGCGTCAAGACGAAACAAACTCCTCCGGCCGCCGGAGGGCGCGCGCCAGCGGCTGGGGATCACCGGTTTGCGCTACCGTTTGCCACCGAGTCCGCCGCCATGCCTGCCGCCCTGCCCGCCCCCGACACCGTGCCCGCCGGCCACTGCCGCAACTGCGCGCTGCCGCTGCCCGAGCCCCCCACGCCCTTCTGCCCGCAGTGCGGGCAGGAAGCCCACCTGCGTGCCCCCACGCTGGGCGAGTTTGCGCAGCAGTTCGGCGGCGCCTACTTCAGCACCGAGGGCGCGTTGTGGCGCACGCTGAAGCTGCTGTTGCTCAAGCCCGGTGAACTCACGCGCCTGTACCTGGCGGGGCGCCGCAAACACTACGTGCTGCCGCTGCGCCTGTACCTCACCATCAGCCTGCTGGTGCTGTTGGCGGTGCGGCTGGTCGCGCAGGGCAGCATCGCGGCCGACGACGCCGTGCGCGTGGGGCCACAGGAAAAACTCAACCTCAGCATCAACCTGGTGGCTGGCAGCGCGGGGCTGAAGGAGGGTGTGTTCTTCTGCGAGCGCTTGCCGCAGGCGCTGTGCAAGCGCCTGCAAAGGCGCATGGACGTGAAGCCCGAGGCCGTGGTGGATGCCGTGCGCCAGTTCGGCGAACGTTTTGTCGCCAACCTGGGCCTGGCGCTGTTTGTGCTGCTGCCCAGCTTTGCCGCCTTCATGCAGCTGGTCTACCTGAACCGGCGGCTGCGCTACACCGAGCACCTGGTCTTCGGCCTGCACGTGCACGCCTTCTGGTTCTTGGTGGTGGCCTGCACGCTGCTGCCCCTGGGCGGTCTGGAAGACCTGCTGCTGCTGGCCGTGCCGGTTTACACGCTGATGGCGATGAAACGGGTTTACGGCGGCCAGGCGCCGTGGCGCTGGGCGCGCGCCAGCGTGGTGAGCCTGCTCTACCTGACGGCGCTGTCCTTCGCGATGGTGGCGGTGGCGCTGACGGCGCTGCTGACCTGAAGCACGCGGCGGTGCGGCGGCGCGGCGCAGCCTGCGCCGCTTCAGCTGCAGACGCGGTTGCGGCCGCCGTTCTTGGCGCGGTAGAGCGCACGGTCGGCCCGCTCCACCAGGCTCTCGGCGGGCGCGCCTGCCGCCAAGGCCTCGCCTGCGGCGAACCCCGCCACGCCGATGCTCACGCTCAGGCCTTGCAGCGCCGGGTGCACCTGGCTCCAAACATGGGCGGCCACACGCTCGCGCAGCTTCTCGCAGGCTTCCAGCGCCTGGGCCGGCGCGCTCTCCACGAAGATGAGCATGAACTCCTCGCCGCCGTAGCGGCCCACCACATCGCTGGCGCGGCAGCTGCGGCGCAGCAGCGTGGCCAGCGTGCGCAGCACGGCATCGCCCACCCCGTGCGAGAGGCGGTCGTTGACGGCCTTGAAGTGGTCCACATCGACCATGGCCACCGCCAGCGCGTGGCCAAAGCGCTGCGCGCGTTCGGTTTCGCGCTGCAGCTGCAGATCGAGCCAGCGGCGGTTGGCCACGCCGGTGAGGCCGTCTTCGCGCGCCAGCTGCTGCAGCAGCTCGGCCTGGGCCTGCAGCTCGGCCAGCAGCTGGCTGCGGCTTTGTTCGGCGCGGCGCGCTTCGTCCAGGGCCTGCAGCAACTGAGCGCTGCGCTGGCGCTCGGCTTGCGCGTCGTTCTCGGCGCTGGCCAGTTCCTGTTGCTGCAGGAACTGGCGCAGCCGGCGCTGCGCCGGCTGGTTGCGCAGGCGGCGTTCGCAGGCCTGGAAGGCGCGCTGGTGGCGCAGCGCGGCGGCGAGGTCGCCCGCGGCCTCGTGCGCGAGCGAGAGCCCTTCGTGGGCCAGCGCGCAAAGCTGCAGCGCACCCGCGGCCTCGGCCTGCTGGTGGGCCTGCGCCAGCAGCGCCAGCGCCTCCAGCGGCCGGCCCAGCGCGCGCGGCGTTTCGGCCTGGGCCAGCAGCACTTCGGCGGCCAGGCCGAGATCACCGCGCTGCTGGGCCAGCAAAGTGGCTTCGTGCAAAGGCGCCACCGCGGCGGCGTGCTCGCCGCGGGCCTGCAGCGCTTGCGCCAGGGCCACCAGCGCGTCCACCATGTCACCGAGGTTGCCGGTGCCACGCGCCAACCCCAACGCCTGTTCGGCCAGTGCCTGGGCCGCGGCGGCGTCGCCCGCGCGCTGCTTCAGCTGCGACAGCGACACCAGCACCGTGCTCTCGTGCGCGCGGTCGGTGGTGCCGCGCACCAGGGCCAGGCTGTGCGCGAGGTGCTGTTCGGCCGCGGCCGGCTCGTCCAGCAGCGCGAGCACCAGGCCCAGGTGCGTGAGCGCATAGGCCTGCAGGCGGGCATCGGCGGCCTGGTGCGCCAGTTCCAGGCTCTCGTGGCCGCAGGCCAGCGCCGCGGCCAGATCGCCGTTGTGGCGGTGCTGGATGGCGATGTTGAGCACCACCGCGGCCTCGCCGCCGCGGTCGCCCAGCGCCGCACGCAGCGCGCGCACCTGCGCATAGAGGGCGATGGCCCGCTCGCCGTGGCCGCCCATGGCCAGGCGCAGGCCCTGCTGGTTGAGTGCCTCGGCCTCGCCGGCGCGGTCGCCCAGGCTGCGCATCAGGCTCACGGCCTGTTGCAGCAGGGTGTCGCAGTCTTCGCCGGCCGGCGCCACGGCGCCCAGGATGGACAGGCACACCGCGCGCCGCAGCAGCGCGTGGGCCAGGCCGCGCTGGTGGTCGCAGCGCAGCGCCAGCGTGTGCGCCTGCTCGGCGCAGGCCAGCGCGGCGCGGGCATCGGTGTGGCGCTGCGCATGGGCCTCGGCGATCAGCGCGTCGATCTGCGCCGCCTGCGGCGCGCTGGTGTTCACGGGGCGGGCAGGCCCAGCCGGTCGGCCAGGGCCTCCAGGCTGTCGACAGCGATGTCGAACTCGCCTTCGGCCCAGCGCTCCATCGCCCCGCCGGGGCCTTGTTCCAGCGGCCGCGCCACATAGGCCGTGCGCAGGCCGCAGGCGGCCGCGGCGCGCAGGTCGCTGGGGTGGGCCGCGACCATCATCACCTGCGCCGGCGCCAGGCCCAGCAGGCGCGCGGCGCCGAGGTAGACCTCGGGGTCGGGCTTGTAGTGCTGGAAGAGTTCGGCGCTGAGCACGGCGTCCCAGGGCAGGCCACCGAACTTGGCCATCGCCACCAGCAGCGAGAGGTTGCCGTTGCTCAGCGTGGCGATGGTGTGGCCGCGCTTCAGGCGCTGCAGGCCGCCCACGCTGTCGGGCCAGGGCTGCAGGCGGTGCCAGATGCGGTTGAGGTCGGCGCGCGCGGCCTCGTCCATGGCGATGCCGTGTTCGGCCAGCAGGCCATCCAGGATGCGGCGGTGCAAGCCGTCGATGTCGGTCCACGGCAGCGCCCCGCTGCGCACCTGCTGCATGGCCGGCTGGTAGCCGGCGCGCCAGGCCAGCGCGAAGGCGCTGCCGTCCACCGGCAGGCGAAGGCGCTGCACCTCGGCGGCGATGCTGCCGTGCCAGTCAACGACGGTGCCGAAGATGTCGAAACACAGGGCCTGCACCGGGGCCTGAAGCTTGGAAGGCGCTGCTGAGCGGGTCTGCATGCGCTCAGCGTAACGCGGTTGCGCCGGCATCGGGCTGTTGGAAGTAGCGCATGCGCTCGGCATCGGCCGGGTGGCTGGCCAGCGCCATGGGCGGGCCGTCGTCGGCGCCGGGCAGCTGCGCGAGGCGTTCGAAGAAATACACCATCACCGCCGGTGAGCGGCCGCTGGCGCGCAACACGCGGGCGGCCACCGCATCGGCCTGGCGCTCGGCGTCGCGGCTGTAGCCCATCTGCGCCATCCAGGCCGGCAGCACGGCCAGCATGCTGCTGAAATCGCCCAGGGCCACGCTGGTGGCGGTGCTCAGCAGCGCAAACTGCGCCAGGGCGTGCATGCCGTGGCGGTGCTGCACGTGGCCCAGCTCGTGCGCCATCACGCCAAGCAGGGTGTCGTCGTGGCCCTGCAGCAGTTCCACCAGCGCATCGGTGACCACGATGTCGCCGCCGGGCAGCGCAAAGGCGTTGGGGCCGAGCTCTTTCGTGGCGGCATGAAAACGCAAGGTGTAGGCCGGCGCCGTGCCGGCCGGCCAGGCCTGGGCCACGGCGGCCGCAAACGCCGCCTGCAGCGCCGCCTGGCGCGCCGCGGGCAGCCGCGTGGGCCGCAGCCAGGCGCTGCGCACGCTCTCCAGCGCCTGTGCGCCGATGGCGGCGTCCACCGCGGGGGGCAGCACGGCCACCAGGCCGCGCGCGGCCAGCGGCACGCCCCACTGGTAACCCGCCGCCGCCACGGCCACCAGCAGCACCAGCGCCAGCAGCGTGCCGCGCCAGTGCTGCTGCGCGCGCACCACCCAGCTCTCGCGCGCGCCGTGCTGTGCGCGCCAGCGATCGAAGGCCGCCGTGTCGGCCACCTGCAGCTGCGCGCCATCGCTCAGGTGCACCAGGCGCTGGCCGTGGCGCGTGCGCTCGGGCCATTGCACCTGGGCCAGCGGCCAGCGCAACGGCGCGGCGGCCTCCACGCCCTCGTCCAGCGGCCAGGCCTGCAGCTCGGCGCCCTGCAGCGCCAGCCGCACGCGCCGCGCGCGGGCGCTGCGGCCGTCGAAGTGCAGGGCCTCGGGGCCGCTGGCGGTGCCGTTCACAGGCCGATGTCGAGCCCGGCGATGTCGCCGGCAGCATCGCCCGCGGCCGTCTCTTCCAGGCGTTCGGCCTCGCTGAAGAAGGTGTCGGGGTCGACCGCGCAGGCCACGCTCACCGCTTGCAGGCGCAGGCGCGCCGTGGCCACGGCCGCAAACGGCAGGTACAGGCCCAGCGTGACGATGATCAGCAGCCAGTTGCGCAAGGCCAGGCCCATCATCGCGCGCACCGTCAGCGTGCTGTGGAAGCTGAGTTGCGCGCTGCGCGTGCCGTTCCACACCAGGTTCTGCAGCCGCGTCACGAAATAGGGCAGCACCACCACCTGCAGCAGCAACAGCACCACCAGCGCGGGCAGCAGCGTGAAGAGCAGCTGCACGATGTCCATCGCCGCGCCTTCACCGTCGGCCGCGGCACCGCGCTCGCCCAGTGCCGACAGCCCGCCGGCGACGATGGCCGCGCCAATGCCCACCAGGAAGGCAAACAGCATCAGCAGGCCGAAGGCCTTGAGCGCGACGACGTAGAAGCGGCGCAGCGGCACCTCGAAACGCGCCTGCTCGCCGCCCAGCGCCAGGTGCCCCTGCTGGTAGCGCCGCATCAGCCACAGCAGGGCCGGCGCGGCAAACACCATCAGCAGCGGCACGAGCATGGCCACCCAGTCCAGCACCGTCAGCACCGGCGGTGGCGCGTCGGCCGGCAGGTCGGCCGGGGGCGTGGGGCTGAGCAGCCCGGCGCCCAGCACCACCAGCGCCGCCACCAGGCCCGGGGCCAGGGCGCGGTAGGCCTCGGCGCGGGTGCCGGTGAAGCGAAAACGCAGGCCGCGCCAGCCGGTGTTGGCCATGCGGAAGCGCAGCGACGAGTGCCACAGCGCCGGCCAGATCAACGCCACGATGATGAAGGCCAGCACGCCCGCCACCGGCGAAAAATAGCCCGCGCCGCCATAGGCCGCGAAGAGCACCGCCACCAGCACGTAACCGCGCAGCATCTTCCAGGGGTCGGCGTGGAAGGACATCGGGTGCCCGCCGAGCTCGGTGGCGCCATGGAAATAGCGCAGCCGCCGCACCTTGGCGAAGGGGTAGTACAGGCCCAGCGTCACCAGCGTGAGCAGCAGGTTGACGATCCAGATGCGGAAGTACTCGCTCCCGGAGCCGACAAAACGAAGGGCCAGGCGGTGTTCTCCGGCGGCCACGGGGTCTGTGTGCATGCTTGTCCTCCCTGGGCTGTTGTTGCGCCCGTTGTGGGCCGCACTGTAAGGGCGCGCCCCCTAGAATTCAGGCCTCGCGGGCCCTCATGATGGGTGGCTGCACCCCGGTCCGCCCACCGCCCCACCCGCGCCGCTGGCGCCGCCCGCATGAACCTTTCCGCCCTCACCGCCCTGTCGCCCCTGGACGGGCGTTACGCCGCCAAGCTGCAGACGCTGCGGCCCCTGCTTTCCGAATTCGGCCTCATGCAGCACCGTGTGCAGGTGGAGGTGGAGTGGTTCATCGCGCTGTCCGACGCTGGCTTTGCCGAGTTCAAGCCGCTGAGCGAGGCCGCACGCGGTTTGCTGCGTTCGCTGTCGCTGCGCTTCAGCGAGGCCGATGCCCAGGCCATCAAGGACATCGAAAAGACCACCAACCACGACGTCAAGGCCGTGGAGATGTGGATCAAGAGCCGCTTCGCCGGCCAGCCCGAACTGTTGGCCGCGGCCGAGTTCGTGCACTTCGCCTGCACCAGCGAAGACATCAACAACACCAGCCACGCGCTGATGCTCAAGGCCGCGCGCGAGCAGGCCTTGCTGCCCGCGCTGGACAAGCTGCTGCAGCAGCTGGGCGCGATGGCGCACACCCTGGCCGCGCTGCCCATGCTCAGCCGCACGCACGGCCAGACAGCCAGCCCCACCACGGTCGGCAAGGAGGTGGCCAACGTGGCCGCGCGCCTGGCCACGGCGCGTGCCCGCATCGCCGCGGTGCCGCTGCTGGCCAAGATGAACGGCGCCGTGGGCAACTACAACGCGCACCTGGCGGCCTACCCCGGCTTCGACTGGGAGGGCTTCAGCCGCCGCGTGGTGGAGCAGCAGCTGGGCCTGGGCTTCAACGCCTACACCATCCAGATCGAGCCGCACGACTACATGGCCGAGCTCTTCGACGCCGTGGCGCGCGCCAACACGCTGCTCATCGACTGGGCGCGTGATGTCTGGGGCTACATCAGCCTCGGCTACTTCAAGCAGAAGGTGAAAAAGGGCGAGGTGGGCAGCAGCACGATGCCGCACAAGGTCAACCCCATCGACTTCGAAAACGCCGAGGGCAACTTCGGCCTGGCCAACGCGCTGCTGGGCCACATGAGCCACAAGCTGCCCATCAGCCGCTGGCAGCGCGACCTGACCGACAGCACCGTGCTGCGCAACATGGGCGTGGCGCTGGGCTACACGCTGCTGGCCTGCGACAGCCTGAGCCGCGGCATCGACAAGCTGGAGGTCAACGCCGCCGCGCTGGCCGCCGACCTCGACGGCGCCTGGGAGGTGCTGGCCGAGCCGGTGCAGACCGTGATGCGGCGCCACGGCCTGCCCGACCCCTACAACCAGCTCAAGGAATTCACGCGCGGCCAGCCCATCACGCGCGAGCTGATGCAGGGCTTCATCACCGGCCTGGCCCTGCCCGAGGAAGACAAGCAGCGCCTGCTGGCGATGACGCCGGGCAGCTACACCGGCTTGGCGGCCGAGCTGGCCGCACGCTGGAAGGCCTGAGGCCCGTGACTGCCGCCGCACCTGCCGCCACACCTGCCACCGTGACCGCTGATTTCCGCGCGCAACTGGTGGCCGCGCAGGCCGCCAACGGCTCGATGCTCTGCGTCGGCCTCGACCCCGAGCCGGCGAAGTTTCCAGGGGCGTGGCAGCACGACCCGGCGCGCATCTTCGATTTCTGCAGCGCCATCGTCGATGCCACCAAAGACCTGGTGTGCGCCTTCAAGCCGCAGATCGCCTACTTCGCCGCGCAGCGCGCCGAAGACCAGCTGGAAAGGCTGATGGCGCACATGAAGGCCGTGGCGCCCGATGTGCCGGTGATCCTGGACGCCAAACGCGGCGACATCGGCGCCACCGCCGAGCAGTATGCGCGCGAGGCCTTCGAGCGTTATCGCGCCGACGCCGTGACGCTCTCGCCCTTCATGGGGCTGGATTCCATCGAGCCCTACATGAAGAGGGCCGGCAAGGGCCTGATCCTGCTGTGCCGCACCAGCAACCCCGGCGGCAGCGACCTGCAGGCGCAGCGCCTGCAGGACGGCAGCCTGCTCTACGAACACATCGCGCGGCTCGCGGCCGGTGAATGGAACCGCGGCGGGCAACTGGCGCTGGTGGTGGGCGCCACCTTCCCCGCCGAAGTGGCGCGTGTGCGTGAACTGGCGCCGACGCTGCCGCTGCTCATCCCCGGCATCGGCGCGCAGGGCGGCGACGCCGAGGCCACGGTGCGCGCAGGGTGGCGGCCTGAGGGCCCCATCGTCGTGAGCTCGTCGCGCGCGGTGCTGTACGCCGGCACGCAAGGCGCGCAGGGCCTGGCGACCTTCGCCCCGGCCGCGCGCCAGGCGGCGCTGGCGGCCCGACAGCAGCTGCAGCAGGCCCGGCCGCGCGGTTGAACACCCCGACGATGGCCGACACCCCCGACGCCCCGCCCGCGCCCCCGGCGCCCGAGGCCGAAGCGGTGGCCTTGATGAGCCGGGTCTTCCTGGCCGTCAGCGGCCTGGCCTGCCTGGCCGGCACCGGCCTCGTGTTCCTGCTGCTGCCCGGGCACGCCCAGGCGCCCTACACGGCGCTGGCCTTCGCCACGATGGCGGTGGTGTCGCTGCTGTGCACGGGCCTGAAAGGCCTGGCGCTGCGCGCCGCGGTGACGCTGGTGTTTTCGTCGCTGGTGCTGCTGATCGGCGTCAACAGCGTGGTGCAGGGCTGGGGCCTGCGCACGCCCTCGATGCCGCTGCTGGGCCTGCTGGTGTGCATGCTCAGCGTGGCGGCGGGCTGGCGGGCCGGCGCCCTGCTCTGTGGCCTGGCGCTGGCCATGGTGCTGGGCGTCACGCTGCACGTGCCCACGGTGCCCGGCGGGCCCGGCCTGCCCGGTGTGCCGCTGCTGCTGGGCACCTGCCTGCTGGCCCTGGGCTCGGGCATGGCCTGCGGCGTGCTGGCCTCGCAGGCGCTGCAGCGCCTGTCCAGCCAGGCGCGTGAGCGTGAAGACCGTTTCCGCCGCCTGCTCGCGCTGGCCGCCGACGCCTACTGGGAAACCGACGCGCGCTACCGCGTCATCACCGCCGCCATCGGCCGCGAGGCGCCGCGTGCGCTGACGCCCGGCGAAGGCGGCGGCAGCATCCCCTGGGAGCTGCCGCAGTTCCGCTGCGACGACGAAGTGCTCGATGCACTGCAAGCCGACATGGACGCACGCCTGCCCTTCCGCGACGTGCCCGTGCACTGGGCCGACGAGCACCGCCGCGAGTACGCCCTGCTCATCAGCGGCGAGCCGCGTTTCAGCGCGGCCGGCGTGTTCATCGGCTACTGGGGCGTGGTGCGCAACGTCAGCGCGGTGCGTGCGGCGCAAGACGCGCTGCAGGCCACCGAAACCCGCTACCAGGAGCTGTTCTCGCGCATCCCCACGCCGCTGGTGCTGCACCGCAACGGCCGTGTGCTCGACGCCAACCCTTCGGCCGTGACGCTCTTCGGCCACGCCGACCTGGCGGCCATGCTCGGGTCTGATCTGCTGGAGCGCTACGAAGACGGCGATTCGCGCGGCCGCGCCACCGAGCGCATGCAGGCGCTGCAGCGCCAGGCCACGGGCAGCGCGCTGCCGGTGAGCAACTTCACGCTGGATGTCGAGGGCCGGCGCATCTCGGTGCGCGGCACCAGCGTGCGCGTGGACACCGAAGGCGGCCCGGCGCTGCTGGCCATCTTCATCGACGACACCGAGCGCATCGCCGCCGACGAGGCCGTGCGCCGCTCCGAAACGCTGCTGTCGCACCTGGTGGCCACCAGCCCCGACCTCATCACGCTCACCGACCTGAGCACCGGGCGTTATGCGATGGTGAACCACAGCTTCGAGACCCACATCGGCTGGTCGGCGGCCGAGGCGGTGGGCCGCACCTCGCTGGAGCTGGGCGTGTGGGCGCACGAAGAAGACCGCGAGCGGTTCGTGCAGGCCCTGCAGCAGAACGGCCAGGTGGTGGATGCGCCGGTGGCCTTCCGCACGCGCACGGGCCGCACGCTGCCGATGGTGGTGTCGGCGGCGCGCTTCACGATGGAGCGGCGCGAGTACATCGTCATCAACGCCCGCGACGTGAGTGAACGTGAACGCCAGCGGCTGGAGCGCGAGGCCATCCTCACCAACGCGTCCATCGGCATCGCGGTCACGCGCAACCGCGTCTTCACGCTCACCAACCGCCACTTCGAACAGCTCTACGGCTGGGGCCCGGGCGAAATGATCGGCCGCTCGGGCACCGAGGTCTGGCCCGGGCATGAGGCCTATGAAAAGCTCGGCCGCGAGATCGGCCCCGCGCTGGCCCGTGGCGAGGCGGTGCAACTGCAGTGCCTGGCGCGGCGCAAGGACAACAGCAGCTTCCTGGCCTTCGTGCGCGGCCGCGCCATCGACCCGCAGAACCCGGCCGAAGGCGGCACGGTGTGGATCATCGAAGACGTGACGGCGCGCGAAGAAGCGCGAAACACGCTGGCCCGCGCGCGCGACGAAGCCGAGGCCGCCAGCCGCGCCAAGAGCGCCTTCCTGGCCAACACCAGCCACGAGCTGCGCACGCCGCTCAACGGCATGATCGGCCTGGCCCGGCTGGCGCGCGACGAGCGCAGCGAAGGGCCGCGCCGCGAGCAGTACCTGGAGCAGATCGTCGAGAGCGCGCAATCGCTGGCCGGCATCATCAGCGACATCCTCGACCTCTCGAAGATCGAGGCCGGCAAGATGCAGATCGAGGCCGGCGGCTTCGACCTCGACGCGCTGCTGCACACGCTGCAGCGCACCTATGCCACGCTGGCCGATGCGCGCGGCCTGGCGCTGCGCCTGCAGCTGCCACCGGCGCTGCCGGGCGCGCCGCTGGGCCGCGTGACGGGCGATGCGCTGCGCCTGCGCCAGGTGCTGAGCAACTTTCTCGGCAACGCGCTGAAGTTCACCGCCAGCGGGCAGGTGGTGATGCGCGCACGGCGCGTGGCGGGCGACGGCGGCGCCGAGGCCGGCGCCGTGCGCTTCGAGGTGGAAGACACCGGCCCGGGCATTGCGGTCGAGCTGCAGGCCCGGCTCTTCGAGCCCTTCACCCAGGCCGACCAGAGCACCACGCGGCGCTACGGCGGCACCGGGCCTGGGCCTGTCCATCTGCCGCGAGCTGGCCACGCTGATGGGCGGGCGCGTGGGCTTGCACAGCCTGCCGGGCAGCGGCAGCACCTTCTGGCTGGAACTGCCCTTGCCCCCGGCCGGGGCCGCCGCACCCGGCGCCGACGAGCCTGCCACTGCCGCCGCCAGCCTGGAAGGCCGGCAGGTGCTGATGGTGGAGGACAACGCGGTCAACATGATGATCGCCGTGGCCCTGCTGGAAGCCTGGGGCGCCGAAGTCGCCCAGGCCGGTGACGGCCACGAGGCGCTGGCCGCGGTGCAGCAGGCCGCCGCGCAGGGCCGGCCCTTCGACGCCGTGCTGATGGACGTGCAGATGCCGCGCATGAGCGGCTACGAGGCCACGCGGCGCCTGCGCGCGGCGGGGCTGGACGTGCCGGTGATCGCGCTCACGGCCGCGGCCCTGGTTACCGAGCGCGACGAGGCCCTGGCCGCCGGCATGAGCGATTTCCTGACCAAGCCCATCGACGCGGAGCGCCTGCGCAGCACGCTGGCGCGCTGGTGCGGGCGCAAGGTGACGGCGCCTGCCAGCGCGCCTGCCACCGCGCCGGCCGCCCCCGACTGACAAAATCCGCCCCTGCCCTTCGAAAGAGACCATGGAAGTCAAGCTCGACAAGCGTTACCCCGTTGCCGCCACGCCGGCCCAGGCCTGGGCCGTGCTCAGCGACATCCACGCCATCGCCGCCTGCATGCCCGGCGCGGCCATCACCGAGCAGCTCGACGACACGCACTTCAAGGGCACGGTGAAAAGCAAGATCGGCCCGGCGGTGATGAGCTTCGGCGGCGACATCGAGCTGCAGGGCCTGGACGTCGCCACGCGCGAACTCAAGATGCTGGGCAAGGGCGCCGACAAGGCGGGCTCCTCGGCCTCGATGCAGCTCACCGCGCGGCTGGAACCGGGCGAGGAGCCGGGCACCACGGTGCTGATGGGGCAGGCCACCATCACCGTCAGCGGCAAGCTCGCACAGTTCGGCAGCCGGCTGCTGGTGCCGGTGAGCGATGCGATGCTGGCGCAGTTTGCGGACAACTTCCGCGCGGCTGCGGCGGCGGTGCCGGTGGCCGAGGTGGCCCCGGCGGCCACCGAGGCGCAGACCACCGCCGAGGCCCCCGCCCAGGTGCCGGCGCAGGTGCCGGCTCAAGTGCCCGCCGCACGCCCGCCCGTGGCACCGGCTGCGGTGAAAGAGCTGAATGCGCTGGGCCTGGTGTGGACGGTGTTCAAGGGCTGGCTCGCGGGGCTCTTCGGCAAGAAGCCCTGAGCCCGCAGGCCCGCAGCGGCGGGTCGCCGGTGCTCAGACCGCCGTCACCGGCATGGGCCGCCCGGTGAGGTAACCCTGGATGAGCTGGAAGCCCATCTCGCGGCACAGCGCGGCCTCGGCCTCTTCTTCCACGCCTTCGGCGAGCGGCACGCTGCCCAGATCAAGCACCTGGCGCACCAGCCCCGCGAGGCCGCGGCGCTTGGCTTCGCCGGCCTGGTGGATGCCGCGGATCAGGCCCATGTCGAACTTGACGAAGTGCGCCGGCACTTCCCAGAGCTCGTTCAGCCGCGCCTGGCCGGCGCCGAAATCGTCGTAGGCGAAAAGCACACCGATGTCCTTCAGCCGCGCGGCCAGCGCGCGCATGCGCGGCACCTCGACCACCGCCGATTCATGCACCTCCAGCACCAGCGTCGGCTGCCCCGGGCCATGCCGCAGGGCCTGCAGATCGTCGAAAAAGGCGTCGCTGAAAGTCTCCAGCGGGTGCGCGTTGACAAACAGGTGCGCACCCTTCAGCCGTGGCGCCAGCGCCGCCACGCCGTGGCGGCGAAAGGCGCTGCTGAGTTCAACTTCGAGATCGAGCGTGGCCGCCAGCTTGAACAGGTGCACGGGCGAATAACGCAGCTCGGGGTGCTCGCAACGGCCCAGCAACTCGTAGGCAAA
Source organism: uncultured beta proteobacterium (assembly GCA_963788035.1). Taxonomy (GTDB): domain Bacteria; phylum Pseudomonadota; class Gammaproteobacteria; order Burkholderiales; family Burkholderiaceae_C; genus Rubrivivax. Next base: position 333,141 of record CAWBFC010000001.1, on the reverse strand, counting down.
CAGCTCCCCACCCTGGGCCTGCACGATGGGCTGGGCCGCGGCCGAAAGGCCACGGCCTTGCAGAAATTCCCGGAACGGCCGCTCTTCGCGAACAAAGTTGCTGGACAAGGACCGGGGCTGGGTGGCGACGATCATCGTGCGCCCGTCGGCCGCCTGGTCCTGGCGGTCACTCTGCATCGCCGTCGTGGGCACGCCATACCGGAACTCGGCGGCCCCGAAGTGGATGACATCGCCGTCGTTCAGCACCTGCGGGCCGCTCAGGCGCGTGCGGTTGACGTAGGTGCCGTTGGTGCTGTTGAGATCGGTGAGCAGCACCTCGCCGCCCGCGGTGAGCGAGAGCACCGCGTGGTGCCGGCTGAGACCGCGCGCTTCCACGGCGAGCTCGTTGTCGGCCTCCCGTCCGATGCGGTAAGGCAGCCGCTCGACCACGTGTGTCACGCGTGTGCCGTCTGCCGCCATGCTCTCCAGGAACAGGCCCTTGACCACCGCCATCCTCCGCGCCCTTGCGCTGCCCGCTGTTGCAACTCAATGTAGCCGAAAGCCCAGGCTCGGCACGCGGCAGAATCCCTCCATGCCCCCAGATTCAAGGCCCGACCCGGGCCCCGAGGTTCAGCACCAGCCCGAAGCCGCGCGTTTTGTGGTCAACACAGCGCAGGGCCTGGCCTTGTGCAGCTACCGCGTGCAAGACGGCGTGGCCGTGCTGCACCACACGCTGGTGCCGCCAGCGCTGGAAGGCCGAGGCATCGCTGCGGCGCTGGTGAAGGCCGCCCTGGCCTGGGCGCGTGCGCAGGGGCTGCGCGTGCGGCCCACCTGCAGCTACGTGGCCGCCTACATGCAGCGCCACCCCGAAACGCAAGACCTGCTGTAGCGCTGAACCCTGCTACAGCACCGCGGGCTGCAGAAAACGCACGGTGCCGGCGTCCGCGTCCATCTCCACCGGCAGCCCCACGGGCAGCGTGAACTTGCGCTTGATGTGGCCGAAGAGCGCGCCGCTGTAGACGGGCACTTTCAGCGGCTTGAAGTAATCGTCGAACACTTCATCGAGCGTCAGCGTGCCGTAGTTGCCGTCGCCCGGGCCGCAATTCGTGAAGCCGCCCAGCACCACGCCGGCCACACGCTCGAGCGCGCCGCTCAACTTCAGCGTGCTGAGCATGCGGTCGACGCGGTAGATGTACTCGTTGACCTCTTCGAGGAAGAGGATGGCGCCGTCGAAACGCGGCCAGTAGGCCGAGCCGGCCATCGAACTCAGCACCGCCAGGTTGCCGCCCACCAGCGGCCCGCGCGCCGTGCCGCCGCGCAGCGTGGTGATGCGGCCGCCGCGCACGGCGAGGTTGTCTTCGCGGTCTTTCGGGTTGGCCAGCGTCACGGCCTGGGCTTCCATCACCGCGCCGCGCAGCCACTGCACGCTGAAATCGTTCCACTCGCTGGCGCCCATGGGGCAGTGGAAGGTGACCAGGCCGGTCTGCACCTGCACCGCGTTGATGAGCGCGGTGAGGTCGGAGAAGCCGCCCAGGAACTTCGGCGTGCGGCGGATCGCCGCGTAGTCGATCAGCGGCAGGATGCGGTTGCCGCCCGAACCGCCCGTCATGGCCAGGATGCCGTGCACGGTGGGGTCGGCGAACATCGCGTTCACGTCGGCGGCGCGCTGCGCGTCGGTGCCGGCGAAGTGCCCGTAGCGCGCGCGCAGGTGCGGCGCTTCGCGCACCTTGAAGCCCAGGGCCTGCAGGGCCTCGGTGGCGAACTGGTAGGGCGCGCGTTCGTAGATCGCGCCCGAGGGGTTGATGAGCGCGACGGTGTCGCCCGGGCGCAGGCGCGGGGCGCGGAGCAAGGGCAAAAGGGGCGGCAGGGACGGTGTCGAGGCCCCCGCCGTCGGGGCGGCGGCCGCCGCGGTCGCCGCCATCGAAGCGGCCAGAAAGTGACGCCGGGGCAAGGCCATGCAAGTAGCTCCGTGGGGATGTGGGGACGGCGCGGCGCCTAGACCACGCGCGGCCACTCTCGGCGCACGCGCTCGCGGTCGCCGTGGTCGAAGTGCCACCACTCGGTGGCGATGCCGTGGAAACCGCCCTGCGCCATCACGCGCGCCAGGCAGTCGCGCTCGGCCACGTGGGCGGCGGTGAGCACGCCGTTTTTCAGGTGCTCGGCATGCAGGGCCGGGTGCGAGGCCAGCGTCATCTCGTCGAAGCCGCTGCCCATGTCGGCCTCGCGGCCCTGGGGGTCGAGCAGGGTGACGTCCACCGCCATGCCGAAGCTGTGGATGGAGCCGCGCACCGGGTGGGCGAAGTAGTGCGCCATCGGCGTGCCTTCGACATCGGCCCAGATGGCCTCTTGCACACGCTGCGGGCGCAGCGCGTCCAGCACCACGATCTGCCAGCCCGGGCGCTCGGCGGCCAGTGCTGCGGCCGCGGCTTCCAGGCCCGCGGCGGCCTCGCGGCGCAGCCAGGCGCAGTCCATGCCGCGGTAAAGCTCGACACCGGCAAAGTTGTTGCGGCTGGCGTAGCGCAGGTCGTGTTGCACGCCGCGCAGGCTGGCCAGCCGACGGAACATCGGGTGGCTGGCAATGGCCTCCACCGGCACCGGGGGCACGGCATGCAGGGCCAGCGTCATCAGGCGGCCCGCCCCAGCGAAGGCGCCCCGGCTTCCTGCAGCGGCAGCAAACAGGCTTCGGCCGCTTCGCGCAGGTGCTTGACGAGGCGGCGCGCGGCCTGCGACAGCGGCGCCTGGTGGGCCGAGAGCAGCACCAGCGGCACCGGCAGCGCCGGCTCGATCACACGCACGCGCACGCGGCTGCGGTCGGCGCTGGCGGCGGTGTAGGGGTCGACCACGGTCACGCCCAGGCCGGCTTCGGCCAGCGCACGCGCCAGCGGGTAGGTCTGCACCGTCACGCGCATCTGCGGCACGGTGCCGGTGGCCTCGCAGGCGGCCAGCACACGGTGGCCCAGCGGGTCGTCGTCGGCCAGGCCGATGAGTTCGGGCGGCAGGTCTTTCACATGCAGCGGGCCGGCGTGCCGCGCGGCCGGCTGGCGCATCGGCACCAGCGCGGCCATGGGCGCGGTGGCCAGCACCTCGGCGCGCAGGCCGGGGTGGCGGGGGTCTTGCAAGGTGAGCGCCATGTCGGCCTCACCGAGCAGCAGCGCGCTGATGAGCTCGCGCGTGTGCTGCGTGCTCAGCAGGCAGCGCCCGCCGGGCGTGGCCTGCTGCCAGCGCGCCATGGCAGCCGGCACCACCGTCAGGCCCAGCGCGGGCGTGGCGGCCAGGCGGATGGTCTGCGTCTGCCCGGTTTTCAGGCTGGCGGCCAAGCGGCGCACGGCGAGCAGGTCGCCCTGCAGGCGGTCGACCTCCACGAACAGGCGCTGCGCCTCGGGCGTGGGCACGAACTTGCCCTTGCTGCGGTCGAAGAGCAGCACGCCCAGCTGGGCTTCGGCGTGCTGCAGCAGCTTGGTCACGGCCGGCTGCGAGATGTGCAGCACCTGCGCCGCACCGCTGACGGTGCCGGCCTGCATCACGGCGTGGAAAACCTCGATGTGGCGCAGTCTCATCGCGGCAGGGGCCCTTGGCGGGATGGGCGGGATGGGCAGGCGCGGCGCGTCATGGTGGAGATCCATCATAGCCAGCAGGACACCACGGCCCGGCATCCCCCCGTCGGTCGATGCCGTGCCCGCCGGGCCGGGCTACCTTGTGGGCATGTCCTTGCCGCCTGCCCCCAGCCTGCCGCTGCCGCCCCCGGCCATCCCGCCAGCTCCCTCGGCCCACAGCCTGGCCCACGCGGCCGATGCCCTGGCCACGGCACTGATCGTGCTGCGGGCCGATGGCCACCTGCTGCACGCCAACCGGGCCGCCCAGGCGCTGCTGCGAGACGGCCGCCAGTGGCAGCTGGGTAGCGACCAGCGGGTGCGCCCCAGCGGCGAACCCGCCGGCGCGGCGTTTGAATCGGCGGTGGCCGCTGTGCTGGCGGCCGCGGCGCCGCTGCGTGTGCCGCTGGACGGGGCGGCCGGGGCGCGCCTGAGCGCCCTGCCGCGGCGCGAAGACGGCGTCCGCACGCTGCTGCTGAGCCTGCCCCCGTCGCCGGGCGCCGCGGCCGATCTGCCGGCCTATGCCGCCGCGCACGGCCTGAGCCCGACCGAGACCCGCGTGCTGCAGCGCCTGGCCCTGGGCGAAGGCAGCGCGCGCGCCGCCGCGGCGCTGGGCCTGCGTGCCACCACCGTGCGCACCCATGTGCTGGCGCTGCGGCGCAAGACCGGCCACGGCTCCCTGCCAGCGCTGGTGCAGACCCTCGGGCGCCTGCCACCCGTGGCACCGCCCCCGGCCGTTGCGCAAGCCGCCGGCACGGCAAGGCCCGGCCGCGCGGCGGCGCCAAGGTGAACAGTTCACCAAACGCGCTGCGCCTATTCACCCCCTGCCCGCGGCCGCATTGCCTAAGGTTGCACCCAGGCGGCCGATGTCTGGCGCGCCGAGCCAGCGACACACAGGGGATGCCATGCTTCAAACCATCGACATGCAGCCGGCGGCGCCGACCATGGCCGCCGTGATGGCCCGTGCCGTGCCTGAGGACCAGCGCGAGCGCAGCGAACGCCCGGGCCGCGACCCCGCCCACCAGAGCATCTGGATGCTGGGCATGCTCGACGAGATCGACTACGGCATGCTGCTCGTCAGCGCCGACGCCCAGGTCAGCTACATGAACCACGCCGCGCGGCTGGAGCTCGATGGCGAGCACCCGCTGCAGCTGCTGGGCAGCACGCTGCGCGCCCACCGCGCGCAAGACGTGGCGCCGCTGTACGACGCGCTGGCGGCCGCCCAGCGCGGCCTGCGCCGCCTGGTGACGCTGGGCGAAGGCACACAACGGGTGTGTGTGTCGGTGGTGCCCATGCCCGGGCCCACCGCCACCGGCCAAACCGACCCGGCGCGCGCCACGCTGCTGGTGCTGGGCAAACGCCAGGTCTGCGAGCAGCTCTCGGTGCAGGGCTATGCGCGCAGCGTGGGCCTGACGCCGGCGGAAACGCGTGTGCTGGAACAGCTGTGCGCCGGTGCGCGCCCCGGCGAAGTGGCCCAACGCGCCGGTGTGGCCGTGTCGACGATACGCACGCAGATCGGCAGCATCCGCACCAAAACCGGCGCCGGCAGCATCCGCGAGCTGGTGCGCCAGGTGGCGGTGCTGCCGCCGCTGGTGGGGGCCTTGCGCGGCTTCGGCGGTCACGGCGGCCAGGGCGGGGCCTCGGGGTCGCGCAGCTAACATCGGCCGCGCCGGCAGGGCCGAGGCCCGCGCCGGCCTGACGATGCCCAGCCGACGCTCCCCGACCCCCGCCGCCCCACCCCCCGACGACGACCCGCTGCTGGCCGCGCCCATGAGCGCTTCGCTGCGGGCCCTGGCGCGACGCGGGGTGCAGCGGCCGCTGCGCAAGGGCGCGCAGCTCATCCACGAAGGTGATGTCGGCGACACCATCTACATCGTGCTGCACGGCCGCCTGCGCGCCTACACCGTGGGCGCCGACGGGCGTGAACTCACCTACGGCCTCTACGGCGCCGGCGAGTTTCTCGGCGAGATGGGCCTGGACGGCGGCGCGCGCTCGGCCAATGTCGAGGCCGTGGAGCCCACGCTGTGCGCGATGGTGACGCGCCCCACGCTGGAAGCCCACCTGCAGGAAGACCCGTCTTTCGCCTTCGAACTGCTGAGCAAGGTGATACGCCGCGCGCGTTCGGCCACGCTGAACATGAAGCAGATCGCGCTGAACGACGTCTACGGCCGGCTGAAAGCACTGCTCGACGCCCTGGCCGCAGCGCAGCCCGATGGCAGCCGCCTCATCGACCCGGCCCCCTCGCACCTGGAGATCTCGCAGCTGCTGGGCTGCGGGCGCGAGATGGTCAGCAAGGTGCTGAAAGAGCTGGAAAAAGGCGGTTATGTGGAGGTCGGCCGCCGCCGCCTGCGCCTGTTGCGGCCGCTGGCGGCCAAGTGGTGAGGCGCGCCGCCGCGCGCTGCCACGCGCTGCGTCAGGCGGTGGCGGGCGGCCCGAAACGCCGGTCGGGCTTGGCCGCGGCGCTGAACAGCGGCTGCACCGCCGGCAGCTTGCTCTGGATGTCCTTGATGCGCGCCTCGCCGGCCGGGTGGGTGGACAGCCATTGCGGCGGCGCCTTGCCGCCCGTGGCCTTGCCCATCTTCTGCCACAGCGTGACGCCGGCGGCGGGGTCGTAGCCGGCGCGCGCAGCCACCAGCAGGCCCAGCGAATCGGCTTCCGATTCGTCCTGGCGGCCGAACTTCAGGCTCAGCAGCTGCGTCACGCCCGAGGCGGCCAGATCCCCCAGGTTGCCCAGGCCCAGCAGCGCGGCGCCACCGCGCAGCAGCAGCTCGGTGCCGCCGCTCTTGGCCATGCGTTCACGCGCGTGCTCCAGCAGGGCGTGCGCGACCTCGTGGCCCATGATCATCGCCACCTCGTCGTCGCTCAGCTGCAGCTGCTGCAGGATGCCGGTGTAGAAGGCGATCTTGCCGCCGGGCATGCAGAAGGCGTTGATCTGCTTGCTGCCCAGCAGGTTGACTTCCCAGCGCCACTGCGCCGCGCGTTCGTTGCACGCGGGCGTGAAAGGCACCATGCGGGCGGCGATGTAACGCAGGCGCTGCAGCTGCGGGTCGCTGGCCCCGGCCAGCGCACCCTGGCTGCGGGCCTGGGCCAACATCTGCGCGTACTGCTGCTGTGCCGTGCTTTCCACCTGCCCGGCGGGTATCAGGCCGGCCGCGCGCGAGCGGCGGCATTCGGGCAGCGCCTGGGCCCGGGCCGCCGCGGGCAGCAGCACCGCGCCGGCCAGCAGGCCCGTGAAGAGGCGCCGCGCCGGCTGGGCGCAGTGGCTGCAGCCGGACCAGGCGGGGGCATCCGGGGTGGGAAGGGACAGGGGCAGGGGCGCGACCATCGTGTGCGACGGATTCTAGGCAGTGCGCCTTCAGCCCCGCGGCACGAGGTGCCGGGCAGCCAGCGCGTCGATGGTGTGCTCGAAAGGGGTGCTGCCGTTGTAGCTGGTGTTGCGCTGCTCGGTGCGCAAGGCCGTCATCGTTGACGGGTCGATCCACACCGTCGAGTTCAGCCGGTTGGCGTGCGACGGCCCGATGCTCTCGCCGACCGACTCGATGCGGTAGGCCTGGAAGCGGCCGGCCGGCACCTGCACCTCTTCCAGCGCCGCCACGCGGTGCTCGTAGAAGTTGCGCGCTGCCGGCGCGCCGGGCACGCGCGTGTTCGTGAAGGCCGAGCGCCAGCGCTTGCCCACCCGCAATTCCGACGGCACCAGCAGCACGCCGGGGTCTTTGCGCCCGGCCCGGTTGAGCACGATCACGCCCGTCTGCGTGGCGATGCTTTCGCCGCCGTTGAAGTAGACCTGGCCGTCGCGGATGTCGGTGACGCGGCGCGGCACCTGCCGCGGCGGCTCGCCGGGGCGCAGCACGTCGGTCACCTCGTACACATAGCGGTCGCCGATGCGGAAGCGGTCGGCCCCGGCCGGCAGCGTGGGCACCGTGGCGGTGGCCTGCACCACCGGCCGCGAGAGCTGGTCGAGGCGCAGCTGTGCGATCTCGGCAATGCGGCCGTTCGGGTGCTGCTGCAGGAAGGCATAGAAGTCTTCGGGGCGGGTGCTGTCCTTGATGCGGTCCCAGGCGGCCTTTTCCGCGTCGAACTCGCGCTCGCGGCGAAAGCCGGTGGCCGCCTCGGCGCGCGCGCCGGTGGCGAACACGAAGTCTTCTTCGAGGCTGGTGCTCTCCCACGGAATCTGGCGCCCGCCGCTGGCCTGGCGCACCTGCAGCCGCACACGCTTGAAGACGTCTTCGATCTTGGCCTCGGGCTTGCGCAGCTCCTGCACCAGGAAACGGGTGTAAAGGCCGTTGCCGTCCTGCGGCGCGCCGTCGTCGGCCACGTTGCCCGGGGCCGTGGCGTAAGCGAAGAAGGTGCCGGGCGGGGCGTCCAGCGGCGCCAGGCCCTTGGTGCCGGCCTTGCGGCCGTAGGGGTTGTCGCGGCAGGCGTCGAGCACGAGGATGTTCATCGCCGTGCCTGCGGCCTTGAAGGCCTCCAGCACCTGCTGCACATCCAGCGAGGCCGCCGGCACCTCGGCGGCCGTGGCCGGTGCGGCGTCCACCGGCAGCAGGTAGTTGCGCCAGTCGAGCTGCAGGCCGTGGCCGGCGTAATAAAACAGGGCCACGCCGCCGCGCCCCTGCAGCCGCGTGCGGGCTTCTTCCAGCGCGGCCAGCATGCGGGCCTTGGCGGCGTCTTGCGCCAGCACCACCTCGAAGCCCATCTCGCGCAGCAGCGTGGCCATGGCCACGGCGTCCTTGCCGGGGTTGGCCAGCGGCCCCACGGCGTAGGCCGCGTTGCCGATCACCACCGCCACGCGCGGTGCCCCGCTGCGGGCCTGTGCCCAGCGCGGCAGCGCGGCGGTCAGGCCGAGGGCGCCCCCCAGCAGCTGGCGGCGGCGCCATGAGCTTGCGGCATCGGACATCGGCGGCGGCTCCTTCAGGGCGGGCGCGGTGCGGGCGCCATCGGCCCAGGCCGCCGCAACCCGGTTCGGGGCATTCTGCACAGAGGCAGACGCTGCGCATGCATTGAAACCCGGCCGCGGCGCACCACATGACTGGCATGGACACCCCCCGCCTCCACCTGCCCTGCCCGTACTGCGGCGCCACCAACCGCCTGCCGGCGGCCCGCATCGACGAAACACCCAGCTGCGGCAAATGCGGCCAGCCGCTGCTGCAAGGCCAGCCGCTGGAGCTGGGCGACGACAACTTCGACGCCGTGCTCGCGGCCACCACGCGGCCGGTGCTGGTGGACTTCTGGGCCCCGTGGTGCGGGCCTTGCCGCACGATGGCGCCGGCCTTCGCGCAGGCCGGCGCGCAGCTGCAGGGCCAGGTGCTGTTCGTCAAGGTCAACAGCGACGACAACCCGGGCCTGAGCCAGCGTTTCGGCATCCGCAGCATCCCGACGCTGGTGCGCCTGCAGGCCGGGCGCGAGACCTCGCGCCAGTCGGGCGCACTGCCGGCCGGGGCCCTCGTCGCGCTGGCGCAGCGCGGCTGACCACAGACAGCGCCCGAGCGCGGGCGCTCAGCGCAGGGTCTCGACCTTCAGCAAGGTGGCGCCAAAGGCGTCCGAACAGCTCGGCCCGCCCGGCTGGCCACAGCCCGCCGGCGGTGTGCCATTGCCCAGCACGGTCTGCAGACGCGCGCGGCCCTGGCCGTCCAGCAGCGTCTGCATGAAGGGCCCGGCCGGGGCCTGTGCCAGGCCGCGCAGATCACGCGGGGCGTCGCTCACCATCACCAGCAGGGTCTCGGGGCCGGGCGGACCCGCGGCCACAATTTCCCAGCCGCCGCTGCCGGGCAGGCTGACGCGGCGGCCGGCCTGCACGCGGTTGTCGGTGGCCAGGGTGTTGGGGTAGAGCAGGTAGAGACTGCGGCCGTCGCTGCCGGCCAGCGCGACGTAGAGATAACCGTCACGCGAGGGCGTGACGTCGATGTCCAGCGTGTCGCGGCCGATCTTCATCAGCGGCTGGCGCACCGTGGCCACCACGCGCCGGCTGCCATCGCGCTGGCCATGCACCTCGGCCAGGATCTCGGCGGGGCTGGCCATGCGGGGTGGGGTGGCCGGGGCTGCGGGCGCAGCGGGGGCTGCAGGCACCACCGCCGCCGGCACGAAGGCCGCGCCCATCCAGGCCGGCACGAAGTTCGCGTTGCCGGCGATGGTCATCTGCTGGCCCAGGATGCCCGGCTGGCCGGCCAGTGAAGGTGTGATGCGGGCCTGCGCGCAACGCGTCACCTCGTCCACCGTGATGGCGCCGCTGCCGTCGAGGTCTTGCGCCTGGCCGAGCAGGCAATCACGCCAGTGCACGGTGGCGTAACCGCCGAAGCTGCTGCTGTCGAAACTCACCTCGTCAGGCCGGCTGGCGGCGATGTGAACCACGTTCTGCGCCACCGGCTGCGTGGGCGGCAGTGCCTGCGTCAAGGAACGCGTGCGGAAGTTGCTGGGCTGGGCGCACGCCTCGGGCGCGCCCACGCGTGTGAACTTGGGCGTGACCAACTCGCCGGCCGGCGTGCTGGCGTTGCGCACGAAGCTGCGCGTGCGGAAAGGCTCGCCGGCCACGCCGCCAGAAAAACACGCGTCGTAGAACACCAGCATCTTGTCGGCGCGCGCCGCCAACGGGGCCAGGCGTTGGCCGAGTTCCACGTTGCTGAGCACCCGTCCGTCGCTGGCCAGCAGGCCTTCGGTGCAGCCCTCGGCCTTGACGGCCGCGTCGAACCAGCGTGTGCCGTGGCCCGAGTAGTAGACGAAAACACGGTCGCCGTCCTGCACGCGGCGGCCCAGCGCGTCGATCTCCAGGCGGATGCGTTCGGCCGTCGCGGCCTCGTCGCGCACCACCGTGATATTGGCGTCGGGCACCCCCATCGCGGCCGCCATGCGGCGGGCGCTGACGAGGTCGTGCACCACGCCCTTGAGCGCCGGCACGGCCGCATCGGTGTAGGTGCCGATGCCGATGACCAGCGCATGGCGCGTGGCACGCTCCGACCCCGGCAGCGGCCCCGGCAGCGGCGCCTGGGCCGGCTGGGCCAGCGCCGGCCCGAGATGCAAGGCCAGCGCGAGCAGCCCTGCACCCATCGACCCCCCGCGCTGCGCAGGCGAGCGCATGCTCACTCCACCGTCACCACGCGGACGCGCCGGTTCTCGGCAGCGGCAGCGTCGCCAGGCCGGACGGGTTCGCTCGCACCTTTGCCCACCGCGCGCAGCCGCGACGGATGCACCCCCAACGCCACGAGGTAGAGCCGCACCTCGTCGGCGCGCTCCTGCGACAGGCGCAGGTTGCGGTCGGCCGCGCCACGGCCGTCGGCATGGCCCTCGATGACAAAACGGCTGGCCTTGAGCTCGGGCGACTGCATGGCCGCCACCAGCGTGCCCAGCACCGGGCCGCTGACCGGCCGCACACGCGAGGAATTGGGCTCGAACTGGATGGCCAGGGCCAGGCTGGGGGCGGCGGGTGTTGGGGGTGGCGCAGATGTGGTGGGGGGCGCGGAAATGGCCGGTGCGGCCGCGAGGCCGGTCGCCGTGGCGGCCGGGGCTGGCGCGGCCGAGGCCGCGACCACCGGCGCCGGCGCCGAAGCCGCCTCGGCGCGCTGCCGTACCACCAGGTTGCGCAGGCTGCGCGTTTGGCTGGGCATCAGCGCTTCGATCATCTCGCGCGTGTCGGCCGCGGCGGCCGGGCTGGCCGCCGCCGGCGTGCTTGCAGGCTGTGCGGCCGAGGCCACGCCGGCCGTCACGGCCAGCACCCACACGGCGACGGCGCCGCGCCGCGCGCTCATGTCGCGCCCCCGACACGCAGGCGCAGCTCCTGCTCGGCCGTGTTGCCCTGGTCATCGGCCACCTGCAGGATCAGGCGGTGCTGACCCGCCGGCACCTGGGCACGGTCGACGACCACGCCCTCTTCCGTGACAGTGGCGTGTTTGCGCAGGCGCTCGGTGAGATCGATCTTCAGCAGCCCGTAGAGCACGCGGAAGGTGGAGGGCACGATGCGCGCCCCCGGCGCCGCCTTGAAGGCGATCTGGATGCGCACCGGTGCCGGCACCGCCTCGCCGGGCGCGTTGGGCGCCACCACCTGGATCACCGGCTGGTTGGGCCGCGGCACCGGCAGGCTGCGTGTGCGCGGCGCCACGGGCAGTGGCGGCGTGCTGGCCTGGGCCTGGGCTTCGTCACGGGCCTCCACCGCGGTGATGAGGTCGAAACCTTCGGCCGCGACCTGGGCCTGGGCTTGGGCTTGGGCCGGCCCCGCCATCATCCACAGGGCCAGGCAGGCGAGGGCGGTACGCAAGGGGGTCTTCATCGGTGGGTCCTCGGGGCCGCCGGCACGGCGGTGTGCAACGCTGGGACGCATTCTCACGCCAGCACCGCCGCCGCGGCGATGATCCCGTGGGATACCGGCGCAGGCCGCCGGGGCCGGCGTCAACCCGCCTGTGCCGGTGCCATGCGGCGCAAGGTGGCCACCAGTGTGACCAGCGGCACCGGCTTGGCCAGCAAGGTGCAGCGCGGCGGCAGCGGCACGGTGCCCATGGCCGCAATGCGGCCGGTGACGATGACGGCCGGCAGGTTCAGCTCCCAGGCCTGGCGCAGCGCCGCCACGGCGGCCAGGCCGTCGGGCCGGCCGGCGCCGAGATCCAGATCGAAGACCAGGGCGTCCGGAAAACGCGGTTCGGCGTCCAGCGCCTGCTGCAGCTGCACCAGCGTGCCCGCGCTCACCAGCGTGGCGCCCACGCCTTCCAGCGCGGCCTGCAAGGCCGCCCGCGGGCCTTCTTCGTCGTCCAGCAGCGCCAGCAGCCAGCCGTCCAGGCGCGCCGGGTCTTCGCCCGGCACGGTGTCGGGGCCGTGGTCGGCGTCGGTGGGCTCGGCCTCGGGGCGGCGCAGCTCGGCCGGCACCAGCACCCGGAAACGGGTGCCGTGGCCCACGCGTGAACGCACCGGCGCGAGCTGGAAACCCAGCTGCGCCACCAGCCCGCGCACGATGGCCAGGCCGAGGCCGCGCCCGCCGCGCGAAGCACCGGTGCTGCCAGCTTCCAGCTGCACATAGGGCTCGAAGATGGCCTCCAGCTTGTCGGCCGGAATGCCGCGGCCGTTGTCGACGATGTCGATGGCCAGGCCCTGTTCACCGCCACGGCCGCCGCTGCCGCGGTGCGGCCGCACCGCCAGCACCACCCGCGCGCGCTCGCCGGGCCGCGCGCCCAGGCTGTAGCGCACGGCGTTGCCGGCCAGGTTCTGCACCAGGCGCGCGAGCTGGGTGCGGTCGGTGTGCAGCCACTGGCGGGCGCCGTGCACGGTGAGGCTGAGCTGTTCGCGCGGGTGCGTGGCCTGCAGGCTGGCGGCCACGCCGTCGAGCACGTCGCGCACGTCCACGCGCTGCGGGTGCGACTGCAGCGCGCCCTGCTCGATGGCGCTGAACTCGCTGAACTGGTCGAGCATGGCCACGGCGTCGTCGGCCGCGCGCATCTGCTGGCGCAGCAAGCCGGTGCGGCGCTGCTCGGCCTGCACATCGCCGGCCTCGGTGCGCGCCTGCAGGGCCTCGGCAAACAGGCGCACGGCCTGCAGCGGCTGGCGCAGGTCGTGGCTGATGCTGGCCAACAGCCGCGTGCGCGCGCCCTGCAGCGCCGTGAGCTGATCGCCGCGCTGGTCGAGCCGCGTGATCAGCGCATCACGTTCGGCCAGCGCACTGAACAGCCGGCGGTCGTTGGCGCGGATGTGCATGCGGTCGATCCACAGGAACATCAGCCCCAGCACCGCTGCGGCCAGCCACAGGGTCGGGAAATTCGACAGCGCGGCATCCCAGGCCGCCACAGCCACCGCCGTGGCCACCAGCAGCGTGAGCCCGCCCTCGCGCAGCGCCTGCCAGCCCAGGCTGGCCACGCCCACCAGCAACAGCACCGCAGACGACGCCGCCGGGCCGCCGGCAGCGCCGTGCGCCGAGCCCAGCGCCAGCCCGCACAACACGGCCAGGCCCTGCGTCTCCAGCAAGGAAACGGCGCGCGCCCGCGCCAGGCCCCACAACAGCGCGGCGCACAGCAGCGCCCAGGCCCACACCAGCTGCGCCGGGGCCAGCGTGGGCAGCCCGCTCAGGCGGCGCATGGCCTCCAGCGCGGCCAGGTCGTAGGGCAGCAACCACTCCAGCCAGGCCTGTGCGGCCAGCGCCAGCACGCCCAGGCCCACCAGCGCCAGGCCCAGCCGCCGCCGCCGCCGCGGCAGCTGTTCGCTGATGCTGGCGGCGTCGCCGGGCTGCATTCAGTCGTCGGCCGGGGCGGCCCCGGCGCGCATCGAGGGCACGCGGTAGCCGCGCTGGCTCAGCAGCACCAGCAGCTTGGTGCGGTTGGGCGCGCCCAGCGCCTGCAGCGTGGCGGTGACGTGTTTTTTCACCACCACCTCGCTGCGGTCGAGCAGGCGTGCGATCTCCTTGTTGCGCAGGCCCTGCACCACGTAGCCCAGCACCTCGATCTGGCGCTCGGTGAGCCCCAGCGCCGAGAGCTCGGCCAGTGCACGCCCGCCGCCGCCCTCGGGCAAGGCGGCCATGCCACCGCTCACCGACTGCGGCAGGTGGATGCGGTGCTCCACCAGCACGTGCATCAGCGCGTCTTTCAGCTCCGCCGGCGCGGCGGCCTTGCTGATGAAACCCATGGCGCCGCCGTCCAGCGCAGCCAGCACGGTGTCGCGGTCGTCTTGCGCGCTGAGGATGACCACCGGCACGTAGGGAAAGTCTTCGCGCAGCTTGTGCAGGCCGGCCAGGCCGTGCACGTCGGACAGCGTCAGGTCGAGTAACACGAGGTCAAAACGGCCCGCGCTTTGCAACGCCTGCAGCGTTTCGGCCAGCGAGCCGGCGAGTTGCACGCGCAGCTGCGGCATCACTTCGGCAATCAGCAGCTGCAGGCCGTGGCGCACGAGGCCGTGGTCATCGGCAAGTAGTACCGATCCGGCGGGGTTCGTTGGGCTGTTCATGGGGCAGGGCGGCGGCCTCGGTGTTAGGCGCTCGGCAGGCAGCCGGCGGGGCAGCAAGGTATCACGCCGAAACGGCGCTCGGCCAGCGCGCCCGTATACCTTGGTCTCCTGTTCACGGGGCGCCGCTTCAGGCGCAATACAACCCATGCCGCAAGACCAGCGGCACCCGAACAAGAGCCCCACCCACACCGACCGCCACCCCCACGAGGACATCGCCATGAACCGCACCGTGACCCCCTTCGCCGCCGCCGCCACCCTCACCGCCGCCCTGCTGCTGGGCGCCTTCTGCGGCCAGGCCCAGGCGCAAAGCGCCGATCAGGTGAAGGCCGATTTCGCCCGCGCCGTGTACCAGCACTCGGCCAGCAAGGTGCACAACGACCGCCCGCAGCCGCTGCTGCGCGCCGTGGTGGTGCTGCGCATCAAGCTCGACGAGCAGAACCAGTGGCGCGCCGAGGTCTTCCGCGACAACCCCGAGCAGCCCGAAATGACGCAGGCCGCCATCCACTCGGTGGCGCAGCTGCCGGCGCCGGTGGGCCTGTCGCCCAAGGCCCAGCAGATGCTGCGCGACGAAGGCCTGATCGAAGCCTGGCTCTTCCAGAACGACGGCCGCTTCGCGCTGAAGACCCTGGCCAAGCCGCAACGCGGCGCGTGATTCAACCCGCTGCTGGGCGTAGCATTCAGACACAGCCGCTGCGCCCCGGCACCCACCTCCCGGAAAGAACGCCATGAAGCTCATCCCCCGCCTCACCGCCCTGGCCCTGGCTGCCCTGCTTGCCACCGGCGCTGCTCACGCGCAAGACAAGTCGCCCGAAAAGGTGCTGCGCGAAGGCCAGGTCACGCAGCAGGCGCTGATCGACGCGCTGACCCCCGCCGGCGCGCCCGACGACACCGCCCAGGCGGCCGAGGGAGCGGCTTCTGGCGTGCGCACGCGCAGCTTCCGCCCGGCGCTGCGCCCGGCGGCAGCGGCGGCAGGCACGGCCGCGGCTGCGGCGCAGCCGGCACGGGCGTCCATCCTCGTCACCTTCGTCACCAACTCGGCCGACCTCACCAGCGGCGCCAAGAGCGCACTCGATGTGCTGGCCGCCGCGATGAAGAGCGAGAAGCTGGCGGCCGTGAAGTTCACCATCGAAGGCCACGCCGACCCGCGCGGCACCGAAGAACTCAACCTCAAGCTCAGCCAGGCCCGCGCCGAGAGCGTGCGCACCTACCTCACCACGGCCCACGGCCTGGCGGCAGAACGCGTGAATGCGGTGGGCAAGGGCAGCAGCGCGCTGATGAAGCCCAGCGACCCGGCCGCGCCGGAGAACCGCCGCGTCACCATCGTCGCCCAGCCGAGCTGACAACCAGCGCCGAAACGGCTGCCCTCAGGCCGTGGTTCGGGTCTTTGCGAAGGCCACGAACCCGTCGATGCTCTCGGCGTTGGCCATCGCATCGCGCTTGAGCACCTGCTCGGGCGCGGCGCCCAGCAGCAGCTTCTTCACCGGCAGTTCCATCTTCTTGCCCGAGAGCGTGCGCGGCACCGCCGCCACCTGGAACACCTCGTTGGGCACGTGGCGGGCCGACAGCGCCTCGCGGATGGCCTGCTTGAGCCGCTGCGTGAGCGCGGCGTCGAGCACCAAGCCCTCGCGCAGCACCACGAACAGCGGCATCCAGCTTTCGCGGCCGAGGAATTCGAGGTCGACGACCAGGCTGTCCAGCACCTCGGGCAGGGCCTCCACCGCGCGGTAGAGCTCGGCCGTGCCCATGCGCATGCCATGGCGGTTGATGGTGGCGTCGCTGCGGCCGTAGATCACGGCGCCCACCGAACCGCTTTCGGGGTGCGGCACAAGACGGATCCAGTCGCCGTGGCGCCAGGTGTTTTCGAACATGTCGAAGTAGCTGTCGCGGTAACGCCGGCCGCCTTCGTCTTTCCAGAAGTACAGCGGCATCGAGGGCATGGGCTGCGTGCACACCAGCTCGCCCACCTCGCCCATCAGCGGCCGGCCGTCTTCGCTGTAGGCCTGCACGGCCGCCCCCAGGCAGCGCACCTGCATCTCGCCCACCGTCACCGGCAGACCGCGGTGGCCGGCGACAAAGGCGCCGGCGAAATCGGTGCCGCCGCTGATGGGGTTGAGCCAGACCGGCTGGCCGTCCACCTGCGGCATCTGGTCCCAGATCCATCGGTAGCCGTCTTCCGACAACGGGCTGCCGGTGCTGCCCACGGCGCGCAAGCCCGACAGGTCGGCCACCTGCTGCGGCACCACACCGGCCTTCAGGCAGCTGAGGTAGAAGGCCGCGCCGCTGCCGAACCAGGTGATGCCGGCCGCGCCGGCGAAGCGCCACAGCGTGCCCCAGTCGGGCGCGCGGCCGCTGGCCGACACAGGCCCGCCAGGGTTGCCGTCGAAGAGGCAGATGGTGGTGCCGCCCAGCAGCGCGCCGAGCTGCGCGTTCCACATGATCCAGCCGGTGCTGCTGAACCAGAAAAAGCGCTCGCCGGTCTGGGCACTGGGGAAAACGTCGTTGTGCAGGCCGCCCTTCAACGCCTCCAGCACGATGCCGCCGTGGCCGTGCACGATGGGCTTCGGGAGCCCGGTGGTGCCGCTGGAGTACACGATCCACAGCGGGTGGTCGAAGGGCAGCCAGGCGGGTGCCCAGCCGGCCGGGGCTTCGCCTTGCAGCAACGCGGGCCAGTCGTGGGCCTGCGCATGCGGGGCGATGAGGTCGGCCTGGAAATCGGCCGCTTTCGCGCTGGTGTCGACGTCGGCCACCAACACCAGGTGCTGCAGCGTCGGCAGGCCGGCCAAAAGTTCACGCAGCACGGCGCGGCGGTCGTGTGTGATGCCGCCCCAGACCTGCCCATCCACCGCGAACAGCAACTTCGGCTCGATCTGGCGAAAGCGGTCGAGCACGGCCACCGGCCCCATGTCGGGGCTGCACACGCTCCAGATGGCGCCGAGGCTGGCGCAGGCGAGGAAGGCGACGATGGTGTGCGGCGTGTTGGGCAGCCAGGCGACGATGCGGTCACCGCGCTGCACGCCCAGGCGCTGCAACTGCGTGGCGAGCACGGCCACCTGGCGCTGCAGCTCGGGCCACGAGGTCTCCACCGGCGCGGCCAGGCGCTCGTTCTGGAACACCAGCGCCGGGTGGCCGGCGGCGTGCGCGGCGTCGGCATGCCGCAGCACCTGCTGCGCGTAGTTCAGCTGCGCGCCTGGGAACCACACGGCGCCGGGCATCACCGGCGCTTCCAGCACGCAGCGGTGCGGCGTGGGCGACTGCAGCTCGAAGTAGTCCCACAGCGATTGCCAGAAGGCCGACAGGTCGCTCACCGACCATTGCCACAGCGCCTCGTAGCTCTCGAAGCGCAGGCCGCGCGTGGCCAGCAGCCATTGCTGGTAGTCATGCAGGCGCGGTGGGGGCAGCCTCACGAATCAGCCCCAGGACGACGGACCAAGCTTCCCGCCGCGGAACTGGCTCTGCCAGGCTGCTGGCGGACGGCCCCCTCGGGGGGTAGCGAGCGCCAGCGAGCTTGGGGGCTCAACGTTCACCCAGCGGTACCAGTCGCCGTTGTAGGGGTGGCGGAAGGGGCCGGTGACGTTGGGCCTGCGCAGTTCGGTCATCAGCGGGTGGTAATGCGCGATGTAGGGCACGTAGGCCAGCATCAGCCGGTTGGCCGCGTGCATCAGCGCCAGGCGCTCGGGGCCGTTGGGCAGCACACGCTGGCGCTCGTAGAGGCGGTCGAAGGCCGGCAGCTTGAAGCGCGCGTCGTTGCTCTGGCCGCTGTTGGGGCCGTAGGCCAGGCCGAGGAAAAAGTCGCCGTCGACGTTGCCGCTCCAGATGAAGCCCCACATCATCACCTGCCCGGCCAACGAGCGGCGGATGAGCTCGCCAAAGGGCGCGATCTCGATCTGCACGCGCAGGCCCACGGCCTTCAAGCGCTTGAACCACAGCTCGCTGGAGGCGCGCGCGCGGCGGTCGGGCGTGAAGGCGATGCGCAGCACCAGCGGCTTGCCATCGGGCTGCTCGCGCCAGCCGTCGCCGTTGCTGTCGGTGTAGCCGTACAGGTCGAGCAGCGCCCGCGCGCGCGCGGGGCTGGATTGCCCGAACTCGCTGCGCAGCTCGCGTTCGTGGCCGTAGGTGCCCGGCGGCAGCATGCTCTGCGCCGGCAGGCCCAGGCCATTGAGCACGATGCGCAGCTCTTCGGCGCTGTCGAAGGCCAGCATCAGCGCGCGGCGCAGCGCCACGCGCTCGGGCGCGTTGCCGCCGACGACGGGGTCGTCGTGGTTGATGAAGGTGTGCGCCACGCCGTTGACCTGCTGCTCGGCCGTGATGCCCTGGCGCGCGAGGAAGGGCGCCAGCTTGCCGCCGGGCAGCGCCAGACCGCCCAGATCACGCGGCACCGTGAGCACGTCGTGATCGCCGTTGAGGAAGGCCAGCCAGCGCGGTTGGCTCTCTTCGATGATGTCGATCTCCACACGCTCGATGCGCGGCGCCTTCACGCCGGCCAACTGCTGCGCCAGCGCCTCCAGGCCCGGGCCGGCGCCCACCGTCTGGAAGACCTGCTCGCGAAAGCGCGGGTTGCGTTCCAGCACGATGCGCGAGGCGCGCCGCCATTGCGCCAGCCGGAAAGGGCCGGTGCCCACGGGGTGGGCCATCAGGTCGTCGGCATAAGCCTCCACCACCTCGCGCGCCACGGCGCCCGTCATCCAGCCGGCCACCAGCTGCGCAAAACGCGGCGAGGGCGCAGCGAGCACGAACTCGAGCCGGTAGCGGTCGAGCACGCGCAGGCCAGGCACCTGCACGTCATAAGGGAAGGGCGTCTTGTTCTTCAGCGCCGTGGCGCGCAGTTCGCTCAGGCCGAGGATCTTCTCGTTCTCGAACAGATAGAGGTGCTCGGTGCGGATGGCCGGGTCGTAAAAACGCTTGAAGGCGTAGACATAGTCGGCCGCCACCAGCTCGCGCGGCTGGCCCTTGAAGGCCGGGTCGTCGGCGAAGTAGATGCCGCGCCGGAGCGTGAAGACAAAACGCTTGAAGTCGGCGCTGGCCTCGGGCAGGGCCTCGGCGGTCTGCGGCACCAGCACGGCGGGGCGGGCCAGCGGGTCGTAGGCGAGCAGCGGCTCGAAGATGTTGGCGATGACGCGGATGGACGACTGGTCGCCCACACGCGGCGGGTCGAAGCCGGTTTCGGCGAAATCGAAGGCCACGCGCAGCGTCTTGGCGGCCACGGTGGCGCGCGCCACGTTGGGCAGCGCGCCTTGCAGCGCCGTGGCCGCGGCCAGCGCAGCCGGGCCCGTGATCAGGCGACGGCGCTTCATGCGCGAGGCTCCATGTCGACGAGGTGCCACCAGGTGTTCCAGAAGGCCGGGCGGCGGTAGCCGATGAGGCCCGACGCCATCAGGTCGGCCTGGTAGCGGTGGCAGTGCAGCTTGTAGGGCGCGTAGGCCACGGCCAGTCGCTTGGCGCGGTCGAAGAGCGCCAGGCGCTCGGGGCCATCAGGCATCTGTGTCATGCGCTCATGGATGGCGTCGAAGGCCGGCAGCCGGAAACGCGAGAGGTTCTGCAGCCCGGCCTGCGGCCCGTAGTAACGCGTGAGCATGCCCATGCCGTCGCCGCCGGTGGCGGCCGAGGCCACGCCCCACATCTGCAGCTTGCCGGCCCGCGCGGCCTTCAGGTTCTCGGGCCACTTGGCGGTCTTGAACTCGATGCGCACCCCGATGGCATTCATGTTGCGCTGCCAGAGTTCGTTCAGCTGTCGGTTCTGCTGGTCGGGCTGGGTGGCGTAGGCCAGCACGAGCGGGCTGCCGTCGGGCCGCTCGCGCCAGCCGTCGCCGTCACGGTCGACATAGCCGTAGAGGTCGAGCAAGGCGCGGGCGCGGGCCGGGTCGTAGTCGCTGTTTTCGCTCTTGAAAGCCGGGTCGTAACCGCTCAGGTGCGGCATCACCGGGCTCTGCGCCGGGATGGCCATGCCGCGGCGCACGAGGCGGATCTCGCGGTCGAGATCCACCGCCAGGTTCAGCGCCCGGCGCAAGGCCACCCTGTCGGGCGCCAGGCCGCCGACGACGGGGTCGTCCATGTTGTAGAAGGTCATCACCACGTCGGAGGTGAGCACCCGCCGCCCGCTGATGCCGCGCTTGGCCAGGTTGGGCGCGATGCGGCCGCCGGGCATGGCCACGTCGATGAACTCCGGCGGCACGCGGTCCACCAGGTCGGCCTCGCCGTTCAGGAAGGACAGCCAGCGCGGCTGCGACTCTTCGATGATGCTGATCTCCACGCGGTCGAGCAGCGGCACGCGGCGGCCACGCAACTTCGCGGCGATGGCCAGCCCTTCGGCGTCGTCGGGCGCGGGCTGCGCATCCCACAGGCGCTCGCGGTAATTGGGGTTGCGCGCCAGCACGATGCGCGACGAACGCCGCCATGCCGCCAGCGTGAAAGGCCCGGTGCCCACCGGGTGCTCGGCGATCTTGTCCTTGTAGAACTCCACCACCTCGCGCGCCACGCTGCCGTAGAGGTCGCTCACGGCCAGCGTGTCTTGAAAGCGCGGGCGCGGCTCTTCCAGGTTGAACTGCACCGTGTAGCGGTCGAGCACGCGCAGGCCCTCGATGGGCGCGTCGTAGTTGAAGGGCTGCTTGCTCTTCAGCGCCTGCTGGCGCAATGCGGCCAGGCCGAGGAACTTCAGGTCTTCGATGCTCGCCCAGAAGGGGCTCTTCACCGCAGGGTCGGCAAAACGCTTGAAGCTGTAGGCAACATCCGCAGCCACCAGCTCGCGTTTTTCGCCCTTGAAAGCCGGGTCGTCAACGAAGTAGGTGCCGGGGCGCAGCTTCACCGTCCAGCGCCGGTAGTCGTTCTCAACCACGGGGTGGTCTTCGGCTGTCAGCGGCAGCAGTTTGGCGGGGCGGGCCAGGTGGTCGAAGGCGTAGAGCGCCTCGAAAAGATGGGCGGTGACGGTGCGCGAGTAGGTGTCGCTGATCTGCGCCGGGTCGAAGCCTGTTTCGGCCACCTGGAAGGCGTAACGCAACACCCGCGGTGCAGGCTGGGCGGCAGCCGGGCCCAGGCCCGCGGCCAGGCCCACCGACAGGCCCAGGGCCAGCGTGTCGCGCCGCTTCACGCCCGGCGCCTCAAGCGCTGTTCGCGGCGGCCCGCGGCTCGATGTCCACCATGTGCCACCACTCGTTCCAGTAGGCCGGGCGGCGGTAGCCGAACACATCGCTGTAGCTCATGTCGGCCACGAAGCGGTGGCAGTGCAGCTTGTAGGGCACGTAGGCCACCGCCAGCTTCTTGGCCTGCTTGAACAAGGCCTCGCGTTCGGGGCCATCGGGCAGCTCGGTGAGCTTGTCGAACACGGCGTCGAATGCCGGCAGCTTGAAGCGCGCCAGGTTGCCCTGGCCAGCCGAAGGGCCGTAGTAGCGCTCCAGGATGCCCTGGCCGTCACCGCCCGAGGCCGACGAGGCCACGCCCCACATCTGCAGCGTGCCGGCGCGTGCCCCCTTCAGGTTCTCGGGCCACTTCGCGGGCTTGAACTCGATCTTCAGGCCCACCGCGGCCATGTTCTTCTGCCACAGCTCGTTGAGCTGGCGGCTTTGCTGGTCGGGCTGCGTGGCCGACTGCAGCACCAGCGGGCGGCCGTCGGGCATTTCGCGCCAGCCGTCGCCATCCTTGTCGACATAACCATAGAGATCGAGCAGCGCCTTGGCCTTGGCCGGGTTGTATTCGCTGTTCTCGCTCTTGAACTTGGGGTCGTAGCCCGAGGTGTAGGGGATGACCGGGCTTTGCGCCGGGATGCCCATGCCACGGCGCACGACGCGGATCTCGCGGTCCAGGTCCACCGCCAGGCTGATGGCGCGGCGCAGCGCCACCTTCTCGGGCGTGTAGCCGCCGATGACCGGGTCTTCCATGTTGAAGTAGGTCATCACCACGTCGGTGATCAACACACGCTGGCCGCGTATGCCCTGCTTCACCAGGTTGGGCGCCGTCTGGCCACCGGGCATGGCCACGTTGACGAACTCATTGGGCAGCCGCTCCAGGAAGTTGGCCTGGCCCTGCAGGAAGGACAGCCAGCGCGGCTGGTTCTCTTCCACGATGCTGATCTCCACGCGGTCGATCAGCGGCAGCTTGCGCCCGCGCAGCTTGGCGGCAATGGCCTGGCCCTCGGCGTCGTCGGCCGCGGGCTGGGCTTCCCAAACGCGTTCGCGGTAGCCGGGGTTGCGCGTGAGCACGATCTCGGAACTGCGCCGCCAGCCGCTCAGGCGGAAGGGGCCGGTGCCCACCGGGTGGGCGCTGATCTTGTCGCCGTAGAACTCCACCACCTCGCGCGCCTGGCCGCCGAGCAGGTCGCTGGCGGTCAGCACTTCCATGAAACGCGGGCGCGATTCCGCCAGCTTGAACTGCACCGTGTAGCGGTCCAGCGCACGCAGGCCTTCGATGGGCGTGTCGTAGTCGAAGGGCTTCTTCGTCGCCAGGGCCTGCTTGTGCAGCATGTCCAGGCCGATGATCTTGGCGTCTTCCACCGTGCTCCAGGCCGGGCTCTTGTTGGCCGGGTCGGCAAACCGCTTGTAGGTGTAGACGAAGTCTTCGGCCGTGAGCTCGCGTTTCTGGCCCTTGAAGACCGGGTCGTCGGCGAAGTAGATGCCCGGGCGGATCTTCACCGTCCACAGCTTGAAGTCGGGGCTGATCTCGGGCAGCGCCTGCGCCACCAGCGGCACCACCTTGGGCGGCCGCGCGAGGTGGTCGTAGCCATAGAAGGCCTCGAAGATGTGCGAGGTGACGATGCGCGAATAGATGTCGCTGAGCGCCGGCGGGTCGAAGCCGGTCTCGGCGATCTGGAAGGCGTAGCGCAGCACCCGTTCGCCCCGGGCCGCGCCGGTGGCCGCCGCCTGGGCCTGGGCGGCGCCCGGCAGGCCCAGCGTTGCCAGCCCGAGGCCGAGGCCGGCACCCAGGGTGTCGCGGCGCTTCATTGCGCAGCACCCCGCGAGCGCTGGTAGGCCTCCAGGTCGACGTCGATGTACTTCCAGAAATCGCGCACGAAGACGTTGCGGTGGTAGCCCACCACCCAGGGCTGGGCGATGTCGGTCCAGACGCGGTGCACGTGCACCTTGTAGGGCATGTAGGCCACCATCAGGCGCGCGGCATCGGCCATCACGGCAAAACGCTCGGGGCCGTCGGGCATGCCGCGCTGCTGCTCGTAGAGCTTGTTGAAAGCCGGCAGATCGAAACGTGCGTGGTTGGCCTGGCCCTTGTTGGGCCCGTAGCCCAGGGCGAGGAAGGTGTCGCTGTCGGGCCCGCCGCTCCAGCCCACGCCCCACATCATCAGTTTGCCGGCGCGGCTGCTCTTCAGGTTTTCGGGCCACTTCGCCGCGCTGAATTCGATCTTGATGTTGATCTGCTTCATGTTGCGGTCCCACTGCTCGATGAGCTGGCGGCTCTGCTGGTCGGGCTGGGTGGCGTACTGCAGCACCAGCGGGCTGCCGTCGGGCTGGTCGCGCCAGCCGTCGCCGTTTTTGTCGACGTAGCCGTGCAGGTCGAGCAGGGCCTTGGCCTGCGCCACGCTGTGGTCGCTCATCAGCGTTTTCAGCTTGGGGTTGTAGGCGCTGGTCTCGGGCGCGATGGGGCCCTGGCTCGGGATGGCCTGGCCTCGGCGCACGAGGCGGATCTCGCGGTCCACGTCCACCGCCAGGCCGATGGCGCGGCGCAGTGCCACCTTGTGCGGCTCGTAGCCGCCCACCACCGGGTTCTCCATGGCGAAGTAGGAGACCGAAACGTCGGCGCGCGGGTAGCGCACCATCTGCATGCCGCGCTTGGCGTAGATGGGCGCGAGCTGGTTGTTGGGCATGACGCTGCCCGCGAAATCGGCCGGCACTTCCTCCATCAGGTCGTGCTCTTCGTTCAGGAAGGCCAGCCAGCGCGGCTGGTTCTCTTCGATGATGGAGATGTGCACCTCGTCCACCAGCGGCAGGCGCTGGCCCTTCATCTTCTGCGCGATGGCCTGCAGCCGGGCGTTGCCCTCGGGCGCGGTCTCGTCATAGAAAACTTCGCGGAAGTTCGGGTTCTTCGCCAGCACGATGCGCGAGCTGCGTTTCCACTGCGCCAGCCGGTAGGGGCCGGTACCCACGGGGTGTTCACCGATCTTGTCGCCGTAGAACTCCACCACCTCGCGCGCCAGCGCGCCGGTGAAGCTGCCGTCGGTGAAATTGCTGCTGATGAATCGCGGCGCGGGCTCGGCCAGCTTGATCTGGAAGGTGTAGCGGTCCAGCGTCTTCAGGCCTTCGACGGGGGCGTCGTAGTCGAAGGGCTTCTTCTCGGCGATGAACTTCTTGCGCAGCTCGCTCAGGCCCAGGATCTTGGCGTTCTCCAGGATGTAGAGGTTGCCGCTTTTCCAGCGCGGGTCGTAGTGGCGCTTGAGGCTGTAGACATAGTCTTCGGCCGTGAGCTCGCGCTTCTGCCCCTTGAAAGCCGGGTCGTCGGCGAAGTAGAGGCCCGGCTTGATGCGGACGGTGAAGGTCTTGAAGTCGTCGCTGATCTCGGGCATGCCCGCGGCCGTGGCCGGGCGCATCTGCATGGGCTTGGCGAGGAAGCTCCATTCATAGGGCGCATCAAAGATGCCAGCGGCCACGGTGCGCGAATACAGGTCGGTGATCTGCGCCGGGTCGAAGCTCGTTTCGGCGATGCGGAAGGCGTAGCGGATGACCTTCTTTGCGCCGGCGGGGGCCGTGGCCGAAGGGGCGGCCTGGGCCCAGGCCGAAGGCAGCGCCAGGCCGGCGCCCAGGGCCATGGCGCAGGCGCCGAGCAGCAGGGTCTTCAGGGTGGTCTTCATCGGGAACTTTCGAGTCACGGCCAAGTGTCGCTCAGCGTTGGCGCGGCTTCAGGGCGCCGGCGTCAGGTCGACGTGGCGCCAGAAATCGCGCATGAAAGGGTGGGGCATGTAGCCCTGCACGCGGGGCTGCATCACCCAGGTCTGGATGTCGTGGCCGCTGGCCTTGTAGGGCAGGTAGGCCAACGCGATTTTCATGCCTTGCTGGATGAGGGCGTCACGCTCGGGGCCGTCGGGCAGCTGGCGCTGGCGTTCGTGCAGCGCGTTGAAAGCCGGCAGATTGAAACGCGAGTTGTTCGACTGGCCCTTGTTCGGGCCGTAGAGCAGGTCCATGAAGTAGGTGCCGTCGGGAATGGCCGCGC
The DNA here is from genome assembly GCA_963788035.1 of uncultured beta proteobacterium. Classification (GTDB taxonomy): domain Bacteria; phylum Pseudomonadota; class Gammaproteobacteria; order Burkholderiales; family Burkholderiaceae_C; genus Rubrivivax. The sequence goes on along the minus strand of CAWBFC010000001.1, from coordinate 307,525 downwards.
TCCAGCCCGTGGTCCACATCATCAGCTTGCCGGCGCGGCTGGCCTTGATGTTCTCGGGCCAGGTGGCGACGCGGAAGCTGATCTTCACGCCCACCGCCGCCAGCGATTTCTGCCACAGCCCTTGCAGCTGCCGCGCCAGCTGGGTGGGCTCGGTGGTCAGCTCCAGCTGCAGCGGGCTGCCGTCGGGGTTTTCGCGCCAGCCGTCGCCGTCGCGGTCGATGTAGCCGTACAGGTCGAGCAGCGCCTTGGCACGCGCCGGGTCGTGCGTGCCCATCTCCGAACGCAGCTTCGGGTCGTAGCCGCTCACGCCCGGCGGCATGGGCGATTGCGCCGCCACCATCTGGTTGTGGCGCACGAGGTCGATCTCGCGCTGCACGTCGTAGGCCAGGCCCACGGCGCGGCGCAAGGCCACCTTTTCGGGCGCGAGGCCGCCCACCATCGGGTGCTCCATGCCGAAATAGACATGCCGCGTGATGGGCATGACGAGCTGCCGCATCTGCACACCCTGCTTGGCCAGGTTGGGCGCCAGGCGGTTGTTGGGCGCGGCGCGTGTGATGAACTCGGGCGGCACCCAGAGGATGTCGAGCTCGCCGTTCAGGAAGGCCAGCCAGCGCGGCTGCGCTTCTTCGATGATGGCCACTTCCACGCGGTCGACCATGGGCAGCTTGCGCCCGCGCATCTGCTGCGCGATGGCCAGCCCTGCAGCGTCGTCGGCGTTGGGCTGCTCGTCGTGCACGCTGTGCTGGTGCAGCGGGTTGCGATCGAGTTCGATGCGCGAGCTGCGCACCCAGCGCCCCAGTTTGAACGGGCCGGTGCCCACCGGGTGGCGCATGGTGTCGCCGGGGTGGGCCTCGATGACCTCGCGCGCCACCGCGCCGCTGACGGCCGGCGTGGCGAAGAGGTAGGGCAGGCGCGGCGCCGGCTGCGCCACACGCACCTCGAAGCGGTAGCGGTCGAGCGCGCGGATGCCGGCCACCTCGGTGTCGTAGTCGAAAGGCTTCTTTGTCGCCAGCGCCTGCTTGCGCAATTCGCTCAGGCCCAGCAGGCCGACGTTTTCCCACTGGAACAGGGTCGGGCTGCGCGTGAGCGGGTCGTAGTAGCGCTTGAGGCTGTAGACGTAATCAGCAGCCACCAGCTCACGCGGGCGGCCCTGGAAGGCCGGGTGATCGGTGAAGAAGACGCCCGGGCGCAGCGTGAAGACGAAACGCGTGTGGTTGTCGAAGACCTCGGGCAGGCCCACGGCGGTGTTGGCCTTCAGGCGCGCGGGCCGGGCCAGGTAGTCGTAGGTCAGCGGCGCATCGAAGAGGCTGGTGACGATGGCGGCACTGACCACATCGCTGATCTGCGGCGGGTCGAAGCCCGATTCGCTGCCCAGGAAGGTGACGCGCAGCACCTTGGGCGCGGCGGCGGCCTGCGCGCCGGCCCACCCGGGCGCACCCAGCGCCACCAGGAAGACCAGCAGGGCGGCCGCGCAAGCAGAGATCTGGCGTAGCAGCATGGACAGGTGCGCGGGGCCCGCGCCTAGCCTCGAAGAAAAGCGCGAAGTCTAGGGGTGGCTGGGCACGGCGCTTGCTCGCGATCACCCGCATACCGGGGGGGAAATCACCGGCGGAAAGCCCTCGGGGCCCCCCCTACACTCGCGCATCCCAAAAACCGGGTGGCCCGCCACGAGTGCGGCCGCTCACGGAGATCCTTTTCGATGGCTGCCTATCTGATACGCCGCCTGTGGCAGATGATCCCCACGCTGGCTGGCGTGGTGCTGCTGGTGTTTTTTCTCTTCAAGTACTTCGGCGGCGACCCGGCCGAGGTGCTGGGCGGCCTGAACGCCAGCCCCGACCAGATCAAGGCGATACGCCAGACCCTGGGCCTGGACGAACCGGTCTGGGTGCAGCTGTGGATCTTCGTCAAGCAGATCCTCACCTTCGATTGGGGCAAGAGCTGGGCCACGAATGAAGCCGTGAGCAACCTCTTCGCCACGCGGCTGCCGGCCACGCTGACGGTGATGGTGCCCATCCTCATTCTTGAAGTGACGCTGGCCATCCCCATCGCGATGTGGGTGGCCTACCGCCGCGGCAGCCTCACCGACCGCACGCTGACCGTCGTCACCACCGTGGCGCTGTCGATCAGCTTCCTGGTCTACGTCATCGTGGGCCAGTACGTGTTCGGCTTCCAGCTCGGCTGGTTCCCGGTGCAGGGCTGGAGCGACAGCACCTGGACCAACCTCACCACCTACGTGCCGCTGCCGGTGTTCTTGGCGCTGCTGGTGAGCCTGGCGCCACAGACGCGCCTGTACCGCAGCTTCTTCCTCGATGAACTGGGGCAGGACTATGTGCGCACCGCGCGCGCCAAGGGCCTGACCGAGAACACCGTGCTGTTCCGCCACGTGCTGCGCAACGCCACCATCCCCATCCTCACCAACATCGGCCTGCTGCTGCCGGGCATCTTCGTCGGCAGCTTCCTGATCGAAGTGTTTTTCTCCATCCCCGGCATCGGGCGCGAGGTGCTGCTGGCCGTGAACCGCAGCGATTTCCCCGTGATCCAGGCCGTGACCATTTATCTCGCCGTGTTGACGATGTTCATCAACCTGCTCACCGACCTGGCCTACAAGGTCGCCGACCCACGGGTCGTGCTGAAGTAAGGGGCCGCCAAGATGAACACCGCTGTCAAATCCGCTGCGCTGGGCAGTGCGGCCTCGATGGACGACGCGCTGCAGAAGAGCGAAGGCGTCTGGGCCGCGGCCTGGCGCCGCTTCAAGGCCGACCGCGTGGGCCTGGCCGCCATGCTGGTGGTGCTGGGTTTCCTGTTGCTGATCGTGCTCAGCTACACCGGCATCATCGCCAAGGGCTGGCAAACGGAAGTGGGCGTGCCCAACGCACCGCCCACCTTCATCGGCCCCAAGCCGCCCCAGGCCGCCGGCACCATCGAGGTGCCCACCGGCCCCAATGTCGACCTCTCCGACATCGACCCGCTGGCCCCGCGCTACAAGGAGTGGGAAGAACGCGCCAAGCAGTTCCAGACCACCGAGACCGTGAAGGCGCAGACGCTGGCGCTGGGCGGCGACCGCCTGGGCCGCGACGTGCTGGAAAAAACCATCAAGGGCACCGAGATCAGCGTCTTCGTGGGCCTGGCCGCGGCGGTGGTGGCCACCACCATCGGCGTCTTCCTCGGCGCTTTCGGCGGCTTCTTCGGCGGCAAGATCGGCGACCTGCTGGAGTGGCTTTACAACGTCTTCGAGAGCATCCCCAACATCCTGCTGATCTTCGCCTTCGCGGCGGTGGTGGGGCGCGGTGTGGAGAGCGTGGTGGTCATCCTCGCGCTCACGGGCTGGACAGGCATGTACCGCCAGGTGCGTGCCGAGTTCATCAAGCACAGCAGCCGCGAGTACGTGCGCAGTGCCGAGGCCATCGGCGCCACGCGCATGAGCCGCATGTTCCGCCACATCCTGCCCAACATCAGCCACGTGGTGCTGGTGCGCATGGGCCTGATGGTGGTGGCCTTCATCAAGGCCGAGGTCATCCTGAGCTACCTGGGCCTGGGCGTGCGGGTCGACCAGGTTTCGTGGGGCACCATGCTCGCCGAAAGCCAGGCCGAGCTGCTGCTGGGCCACTGGTGGCAGCTGGCCGCGGCCACGCTCTTCATGGCGGTTTTCGTCACCGCCTTCTCGCTGATGGCCGACGCGTTGCGTGATGCGCTCGACCCCAAGCTGCGCGGCCTGGAATAAGGACAAGAACATGCTGCTGAGCATCCAAGACCTGAAGGTCAGCTTCCGCATGGGCAAGGGCGTGCTGGCCGAGGCGGTCAAGGGCGTGAGCTTCGACGTGCCCGAGAACACCACCGTGGCGCTGGTGGGTGAATCGGGCTCGGGCAAGAGCGTCACCGCCATGTCCATCCTGAACCTGCTGCCCGACAACGCCGTGCGCCAGGGCCGCGTGATGTGGCAAGGCAAAGACCTGCTGCAGGCCAGCCTGCCCGAACTGCAGGCCATGCGCGGCAAGGACATCGCCTGCGTCTTCCAAGACCCGATGAGCTCGCTGAACCCGGTGTTCAACGTCGGCCAGCAGCTGTGTGAACCGCTGATGCGCCACCTGGGCCTGAGCAGCAAGCAGGCCCTCGCACGCGCCGAAGAACTGCTGGGCGAGGTGGGCATCCCCGAGCCCAAGCGCCGCCTGGCCAGCTACCCGCACGAGATGAGCGGCGGCCAGCAGCAGCGCGTGATGATCGCCATGGCCCTGGCCTGCGAGCCCAAGCTGCTGATCGCCGACGAGCCCACCACTGCGCTGGACGTGACCATCCAGCGCCAGATCATCGAGCTGCTGCGCAAGCTGCAGGACAAGCACCGCATGAGCGTGCTCTTCATCAGCCACGACCTCGGGCTGGTGGGTGAGATCGCCAAACACGTGGTGGTGATGCGCCACGGCCTCGTGCGCGAGCAAGGCGCCTCGTCACAGATCTTCGAAGCGCCGAAGGACGACTACACACGGGCCCTGCTGGCCTGCCGGCCCAGCCTGGAAGGCAACCCGGCGCGCTTGATGGTCATCGACGATCACATCGCCGGCAAGGCCATGCAGCAGGTGGCCAAGGCCAAGGACCCGGCTGCGCCGGTGGTGCTGGAAGTGCGTGGCCTGGCCAAGAGCTTCTGGCTCAAGCAGGGCCTGTTCGGCAAGCGCGAGTTCAAGGCCGTGCAGAACGTCAACTTCAAGCTGCGCAAGGGCCACACGCTGGGCGTGGTGGGCGAGTCGGGCTCGGGCAAGACGACCATGGGCCTGACGCTGCTGCGCCTGCACGAGCCCACCGGCGGCGAAGTCATCTTCGACGGCCAGAACCTGCTCAAGCTCAGCGACAGCGAACGCCTGCCGATGCGCCGCCGCATCCAGGTGGTGTTCCAGAACCCCTACGCCAGCCTGAACCCGCGTTTCACCATCGGCCAGACGCTGGTGGAGCCCATGGTCATCCACGGCATCGGCAAAGACCTGGCCGAGCGTGAACAGCGCGCCCGCACGCTGCTGGAGAAGGTGGGCCTGGACGGCCGCGCCTTCGGCAAGTACCCGCATGAGTTTTCTGGCGGCCAGCGCCAGCGTGTGGCCATCGCACGCTGCCTGACGCTGAACCCCGAGGTGCTGGTGCTCGACGAAGCCGTGAGCGCGCTCGACGTGTCCGTGCAGGCCCAGGTGCTGAACCTGCTGAAGGACCTGCAGGACGAGTTCGGCCTGAGCTATGTCTTCATCAGCCACGACCTCGCGGTGGTGCGCTTCATCAGCGACGAGGTGCTGGTGATGAAGGACGGCGTGGTGGTGGAACAGGCCAGCGCCGAGCAGATCCTGGCGGCGCCGAAAGAGGACTACACCAAGCGCCTGCTCGCGGCCATACCGCGGGGCCACGTGGCCACCGCCTGAAGCACGGCAACCGGGCCCCGGCCCCGGTTGCGCTTACCGCCGCCATGGACCTGCAGCCGCGCGAGAACCGCTACGCGGCCCTGAACCTGCTGCACCAGCCGGTGTGGATCTTCGACATCGACCTGCGCCGCGTGCACTGGTCGAACGGCGCCGGCCTGCGCCTGTGGAGCGCCCCATCGCTGGCCGAGCTGTGCACCCGCGACATGGGGGCGGACATGTCCGACTCGGTGGCGCGGCGCCTGGCCCAGTACCAGAGCGACTTCATCCACCACGGCGCCAGCTTCAAGGAGCTGTGGACGCTCTACCCCGCCGGCAAGCCGGTGTCCTTGGCGGTGCGGCTGTCGGGGCATCGCCTGGACGATGGCCGCATGGCCATGCTGTGCGAAGCGCGCGAGCAGAGCGAGACCCCGCCCGAAGCGCTGCGCTCGGTGGAGGCGCTGCTGCACACGGCGGTGATGATCACGCTCTACGGCGAAGACGGCCGGCCGCTCTACCGCAACCCGGCGGCACGCGCCTCGGCACGCACACCCGAAGAAGCCTTCGCTGAACGCTGCGCCGACAGCCGCGGCCACGCCGCGCTGCTGGCCGCGGTGGCCGCCCCTGCAGGCCCGGGCCAGGCCACGCAGACGCTGGCCGTGCACACCGCCCAGGGCCAGCGCTGGCACGAGATCGCGGCGCGCCGCTGCACCGACGCCGTCACCGGCCAGGCCGCGCTGCTGGTGAGCGAGGTGGATGTCAGTGCCGTCAAGCACACCGAGGCGCAAGCGCAGTTCATGGCCCTGCACGACGCGCTGACCGGCCTGCCCAACCGCAACCACATCGTGCAGCACTTCGAGGTCGGCATGGCGCACATCCGCGAAGCGCGGCTGGAGGCGGCGCTGATCTTCATCGACCTCGACCACTTCAAGGACATCAACGACACCCTGGGCCACGCCGCAGGCGACCGGCTGCTGGTGGAGGTGGCGCAGCGCCTGCGCGGTGCCGTGCGCGGCAGCCACCTGGTGGCCAGGCTGGGCGGCGACGAGTTCCTGGTGATGCTGGTGGCGCCCGATGCGCGCGCCGAGATCGAAGCCGTGCGCCGGCGCCTGATGCGGGCCGTGGCCGAGCCGGTGCACCTGATGGGCCGCGATCTGCACGTCACCGCGAGCATGGGCGTGGCGCTCTACCCGCGCGACGGCGAGGACGTGCAGACGCTGCTGCGCAACGCCGACCTGGCGATGTACTCGGCCAAGGCCGGCGGGCGCAACGCACTGGCCTTCTACGACGCCGCGATGGCCGATGCCGTGGAAAGCCGCACCGCGCTGGAAGCCGAGCTGCGCGGCGCTTTCGAGGGCCGGCAGTTCGAGGTGCATTACCAGCCCATCGTCGATGCGCTGGACGGCCGCATCGTCGGCGCCGAAGCGCTGGTGCGCTGGCGCCACCCGGCGCGCGGCCTCGTCGCGCCCGATGTGTTCATTCCGCTGTGCGAAAGCACGGGGCTCATCCGCCGGCTCGGGCTGCTGGTGTTCAGCACCGCGGCGCGCCAGCAGGTGGCCTGGGCGCAGGCCGGCCACGACCTGCGCCTCTCGGTGAACCTCTCGGCGCGCCAACTGCGCGGCCACGAGCTGCTGCCCGACCTGGCGCAGGCGCTGCGGGACGCAGGCGCCGACCCGCGCCGGCTGCAACTTGAAATCACCGAGAGCATGCTGCTCGGCCAGGACGAAAACCTGCTGCAGCTCTTCCGCGGCCTGCAAGGCCTGCAGCTCGGCCTGGCGCTGGACGACTTCGGCACCGGCTATTCGAACCTGGCCTACCTGCAGCGTTTTCCCATCGAAACGCTGAAGATCGACAAAACCTTCATCCAGAGCCTGGACGTGAACCGCGCCTTGGCCGAACTCATCGTCGCCATGGCGCGGCTGATGCACCTGCGTGTGGTGGCCGAGGGCGTGGAGACGCAGGAGCAGCTGGCCTGGGTGCGCGCCCAGGGCATCGAGATGTGCCAGGGCTATCTCTTCGGGCGGGCCGTGCCGGCCGAAGACTTCGCCGCGCTGCTGGCCGGGCAGCGCTAAGGCGCTGCGCGGATGGCGATGCGCCGCACCGGCACCGCTGCGCGCGCGCGCAGCTGGCCGCAACCGCCGTCCACGTCCTGCCCGGCGCTCTGGCGCAGCTTGGTCAGCACGCCGCGGCGGTGCAGCGTGCGCGCCATCTCGGCGGCGCGCTCCCAGCTCGGGCGCTGCCAGGGCATACCGCTGACGCTGTTGTAGGGGATGAGGTTCATCATCGCGTGCTTGCCGGCGAGCAGCCGCGCGATGCCCTCGACCTCGTCGTCGCCGTCGTTCACGCCTTCGATCAGCGTCCACTGGTACTGGATGGGGTGGCCGGTGGCGCGCGCGTAGGCCTCGCCGGCTTCCACCAGGTCGGCGGGGTCGAAACGCGGCGCGCGTGGTAGCAGCTCGGCGCGTTTGTCGGCCTGCGTGGTGTGCAGCGAGAGCGCCAGCGCCGGCTTCACGCGCTGCTGCGGCAAGGCCTCGAACACCCGCGGGTCGCCCACGGTGCTGAAGACCAGGTTCTTGTGCGCGATGCCGCCGCCGGTGCCCAGCAGCTCGATGGCTTCGAGCACGGCTTCGAGGTTGTGCGCGGGCTCGCCCATGCCCATGAACACCACCTTGTTGACGGGCCGCAGCGTGCGCGCCAGCACCACCTGGGCCACGATCTCGGCGCTGCCCAGCTGGCGCACCAGGCCGCCGGTGCCGGTCATGCAGAACACGCAGCCCACCGCGCAGCCCACCTGGGTGCTGACGCACACGCCACTCGATGGCAGGGCCGGCGTGTGGCGCTTGGGCCGATCGGGCTGCAAGAGCACCGCCTCGACCTGCTGGCCGTCGTGCAGGTTCACCAAGAGTCGTGCCGAACCGTCTTCGCCCGGGTGCTGGCTGTGCAGGCGCACCAGGCCCTGCAGTTCATCGACGATCTGCGGCAGCTGCTCGCGCAGCGCCAGCGGCAGAAAGTGTTCGAGCTGCTTGCGCCCGCCTTCTTGCGGCTGCGCCATCGCCCAGCGGCGCAGCACGCGGTCTTCGTGCAGCGGCAGCGCGCCCAGGGCGCGCAGGCGGTGGCGCAGGGCGCTGATCTGCATGATCAGGCGAGGTGCTTGCTGTGATGTCGGAGGTGCTCTTCGACGAAGCTGGCGATGAAGAAGTAACCGTGGTCGTAACCCGCGTGGCGGCGCAGCACCAGCGGCTGGCCGGCTTCGCGGCAAGCCGCCTCGAACAGATGCGGGTGCAGCTGTTCGGCCAGAAACTTGTCGGCCTCGCCTTGGTCCACCAGCAGCGGCGGCGCCTGGTGGCCGGCCTGCACCAGCGCGGTGGCGTCGTGCGCGGCCCAGGTGCTGCGGTCTTCACCGAGGTAACCGGTGAAGGCCTTCACGCCCCACGGGCACTGCATGGGCGCGGCGATCGGCGCAAAAGCCGAACAGCTGCGGAACAAACCCGGGTGGCGCAGCGCGAGCGTCAGCGCGCCATGCCCGCCCATCGAGTGCCCGAACACACCCACGTGCAGCCCATCGCGGTTTTCCACCGGAAAGTGCTGCGCCAGCACCGCCGGCAGCTCGCCGGTGAGGTAGCTCTCCATGCGCCACTGGTGCGCCCAGGGCGTTTGCGTCGCATCCAGGTAGAAGCCGGCGGCGGTGCCGAAATCCCAGGCCGCATCGGCTTCGGCGATGCCGGTGCCGCGCGGGCTGGTGTCGGGCGTCACCAGCATCAGGCCCAGCTCGGCCGCCACGCGCTGCGCGCCGGCCTTGATGGCGAAGGTCTCTTCGTTGCAAGTGAGGCCAGCCAGGAACAGCAGCACCGGCACCGGCTTCGCAGCCGGGCCGCAGGCCTGCGGCGGGCGGTAGACGCCGAAGCGCATCGGCAGGCCGATGACGGTGGACGAATGTTTGTAATAGCCCTGCACGCCACCGAAGCAGGCGTGCTCGCTGATCACCTCGAAAGTCATGGGCCGGCCTGCTTCAGAACACCACCACGGAGCGGATGCTCTCGCCGCGCTCCATCAGCTCGAAGCCGTGGTTGATCTCTTCCAGCTTCAGCGTGTGCGTGATCAGCGGGTCGATGCTGATCTTGCCGTCCATGTACCAGTCGACGATCTTGGGCACGTCGGTGCGGCCGCGCGCGCCGCCGAAGGCCGAGCCCATCCACACGCGCCCGGTGACGAGCTGGAAGGGCCGGGTGCTGATCTCCTGCCCGGCCGCGGCCACGCCGATGACGACGCTCTTGCCCCAGCCCTTGTGGCAGCACTCCAGCGCCTGGCGCATGGTCTTGGTGTTGCCGATGCACTCGAAGCTGTAGTCGGCGCCGCCGTCGGTCAATTGAACGATGGCATCCACCACGTTCTCGACGTCTTTCGGGTTGATGAAGTGCGTCATGCCGAACTGGCGCGCCATCGCTTCACGGGCGGGGTTGATGTCGATGCCGATGATCTTGTCGGCGCCCACCATCTTGGCGCCCTGGATCACGTTCAGCCCGATGCCACCCAGGCCGAACACCACCACCGTGGCGCCGGCCTCCACGCCCGCGGTGAACAGCACCGCACCCACGCCCGTGGTGACGCCGCAGCCGATGTAGCAGACCTTGTCGAAAGGCGCGTCGCTGCGGATCTTGGCCAGCGCGATCTCGGGCGCGACGATGTGGTTGGCAAAAGTGCTGGTGCCCATGTAGTGCAGGATGGGTTGCCCGTTCAGGCTGAAGCGCGAAGTGCCGTCGGGCATCAGGCCCTTGCCCTGCGTGGGCCGGATGGCCTGGCACAGGTTGGTCTTGCGGCTCAGGCAGAACTTGCACTGCCGGCATTCGGGCGTGTAGAGCGGGATGACGTGGTCGCCCTTGCGCAGGCTGGTGACGCCAGGGCCGACATCGACCACCACGCCGGCGCCTTCGTGGCCCAGGATGGCCGGGAACAAACCTTCGGGGTCGGCACCGCTGAGCGTGTACTGGTCGGTGTGGCAGATGCCGGTGGCCTTGATCTCCACCAGCACCTCGCCGGCGCGCGGGCCTTCGAGGTCGACGGTTTCGATGGTCAGCGGGGCACCGGCCTTCCAGGCCACGGCTGCACGGGTTTTCATGGTCATCTTCCTCGGAACGCGGTGCCCGGCATTGTGGCCTTTGCTCAAGGCCACCGCCGGCGGTCAAGTTCGGGCGTGGCAGGCCGACAATGCGATCACGATGGATCGTCTGCGCTTTTCGGTCGTGTGGCTTTGCGCTGCCGGGCTGCCCTTGCTGATGCACGGCGGCAGCGCCATCGCTTCTCCGCGTCTGGACGAGATCGAACGCAACCTGCGCGCGCGGCCCGAGGCGGCGCTGGCCGCCCTGGCGCCCGTGCTGGCCGGGGCCCGCGGCGAAGAGCGCGTGCTGGCGCTGATGCTGAAGGCGCGCCAGCAGTACCGGCAGAACGACATCGCCGGCTTGGGTGACACCGCGCAGGCGCTGGAAGCCATGGCCCTCGAAGACGCCCTGGCCCCGGCCGCCGCCTTGCTGGTGCGCGGCACCGCGGCCTCGCGCCAGACGCCGCTGGGCCGTGCCGACCGCAGCCTCAACGCCGCCGTCGCAGCGCTGCCGCCGGCCACGGTGCCGGCGGTGCGCTGGCATTTCCTGATGGAGCAGGCGCGCGTGCGCCAGGCCCTGGGCCGGCTCGACGAGGCCGCGGCCCTGCACCAGCAGGCCGTGCAGCGCGCCGACGAAGGCGGCGTGGCCTGGCAGCGCGCCGAGGCCCGGTCTTCGCTGGCCTACAACCTCTATCTCGCCCGCCAGCATGAAAACGCGCTGGCGATGAACGCCGAGGCCGACCAGATCGCCCGCCAGGCCGGCGACCTGAGCGCCCGCATCAGCGCCGCCACCACGGCGGGCATCGTGCACGGCACCCTGGGCCACGACGCCGAAGAGTTGCAGGCCTCGCAGCTGGCCATCGAGCTGTCGCGCCAGGCCGGCGACCGCCGCATGGAGGCGCTGACCACCGCCAACCTGGCCGACTTTTATCTCAAGCGCGGTGAGTACCGCACCGCGCTGGCCCTGGCCGAACAGGCGCTGCCGCTGGCGCGCGAAGTGGGCCAGCTCAGCAGCGAAGCGGTGGCACTGATCAACGCCGGCCTGGCCCACATCGGCATGGGCCGGCACGACCAGGGCATCGCGCTGGTGCGCCAGGCCCTGCCCATCGAAGAGCGCACCTCGGGCCTGCCGGGCCTGGCCGACATCCACCGCGAGCTTGGCGCGTCGCTGGAGAAAAACGGGCGCTTGCCGGAAGCCTGGGCCTCGTGGGTGGAACACCGGCGCCTGTCCGACCGCGTTTTCCAGCGTGAACACCAGCAGGCCGTGCTGGAGCTGCAGGAAGGCCTGGACGCCGACCGCCGCCAGCGTGAACTGGCGGCCCTGGAAACCGAGACCGGGCTGAAGGCGGAGCAGTTGCTTGCACGTGAACTGCAGCATCGCCTGTGGGCGCTGGGCCTGGTGGCCGGCTTGCTGCTGCTGGTGGTGCTGGCAGCGCTGCTGCGCCGCATGCGCCAGACCAACACGCGGCTGCGCCACAGCAACGACGAACTCAAGGTCGCCACCGAGCGCGACCCGCTCACCGGCCTGGCCAACCGCCGCCATTTCCACGCCGTGATGCAGCAGAGCGCGGCCACGCGTTTCGAGGGCACGCTGCTGCTCATCGACCTCGACCACTTCAAGCGCATCAACGACCACCACGGCCATGCCGCGGGCGATGCGGTGCTGGTGGACATGGCCCAGCGCCTGCGCACCGCGCTGCGCGAAGAAGACCTCACCGTGCGCTGGGGTGGCGAAGAGTTTCTCGTGCTCGTGCGCCAGCTCCCGCCCGAGCAGGTGGAGGCCCTGGCCGAGCGCCTGCTGGCCACCATCGGCAGCCGCCCGGTCTTTCACGGCCCACAGACGGTGGCCGTCACCGCCTCCATCGGTTTTGCCAGCTTTCCGCTGCCGCCGGCGCGCGAGCCGGTGTCCTGGGAGCGTGCACTGGACGTGGTGGACACCGCGCTCTACCTGGCCAAGGCGCACGGCCGCAACCGCGCTTACGGCGTGCGCTCGCTGCAGCCCGGCGAAGGCGCGAGCCCGGCCGAGCCCGGCGTGGCGCTGGAAGCCGCCTGGCGCCAGGGGCGCGCCGACCTGGCCCACCTGGCCGGCCCCGGCGCGGCCGCGGCCGCGGGCGCCGTGCTGCGATGAAAACGCAAACCAGGCCCCGGCGCTGGCCGCCCACCGCCGCGCTGCTGGCAGCCGCGCTGTGGGCCGGCGCGGCCCTGGCATCGCCAGCACTGGCTGAAGGCACCAACCCGCCCGCCAACGCGGCCGCCACGACGGCACCGCGCCCCGACCCAGGCAACTGGGCGGCGATGGACGAACTCGTGCAGCTCGCGCAGGACGACGCCGACGCGGCCCTGGCGGGCCTGCAGGCCCTGGCCGCCCGGGGTGCCGCGGCGCGCCCGCTGGCACTGGCCCGCGGCCTGGTGGCGGCGGCCTCGGGCCGCGCCGAGCTGCACGCCCAGGCCCTGGGCACGCTGGCCGGCCTGAAAGACGACCCGCTGGCCACGGCCGATGCCGCGCTGCTGCGGGCGGCCTGGGCCGACGCGGCCGACGACGCCTTGACCGCGCTGCGGGCGGCCCAGGCGGCCGCCACGGCCTATGCCAGCACCTGCACGCCGGCCCGCGCTTGTGAACACCATGCCCACTGGATGGCGCTGCACCTGCTGTCGCGCCAGGACCGGCGCCGCGGCCTGAGCAGCGCCGCGCTCGAACATGCGCTGGCGGCACTGGCGCTGGCGCGCGAGGCCGGCCACCGGCCGCACCAGGCGCTGGCCCTGGCCGCCGCGGCCGATTCCGCCGGCCTGATGGGAGACGCCGCCGCCGAACAGCTGCACCTGGCGCAGGCCCAGTCGATCGCCCGGACCGACGGCGACGCGCTGCTGCGCTCGCAGGTGCTGGTGGCCGAGACACGCATGCACCGCCGCCGCGGCGACCTTGCGGCCGCCCGCCGCGTGGCCGAAGCGGGCATCGCGCTGGCGCGCCAGGGCGCCTCGTCACGGCTGGAGAGCACGCACCAGACCAACCTGGCCGATGCGCTGGTGGCGCTGCGACAGCCGCAGGCGGCGCTGCAGGTCATCCAGACCGCGCTGCCCGCGGTGCGCAGCCGCGGCGACCGCCGTGTCGAGCGCGCGCTCGTGCACAACGCAGCCCTGGCCCACATCGCGCTGCGCCAGCCCGACGAGGCCCGGCGTGAAATGGCCACCGTGCTGGCCGCCTACCGCGAGGGCGGCGCCACTGCCGACCAGGCCGTGGCGCTGCGCGAGTTCGGCGACGCCTTTGCCGCCGTGGGCGACCTGCGGGCCGCGCTGGCGCTGTTTCACGCCGAACGCGAGCTGGCCGCGGAGATCATGGCCGCCAACCGCGATGCCGCCCTGGCCGAGCTGCGCAAGCGTTTCGACCGCGAAGCCCAGCAGCGGCGGCTGGAGCAGCTGAGCCGGGAGCGCACGCTCGTCAACGCCCAGCTCGACAACCGCGCGGCGCTGCAGAAGGTGTGGGTGGCCGGGGCCGTGGTGCTGCTGCTGGCCGGCGTGCTGGTGGCCATGATGTACCGCCGGGTGCGCCGGCTGAAACGGCGCCTGGAAGACAACCACGCCCGCTTGCGTGAACAGAGCCGCCGCGAGCCGCTGACCGGCCTGCACAACCGCCGCGGCCTGCACGAAACTTTGCAGGCGCGCGGCCTCACGCAAGCCTTCGAAGGCGCGTTGCTGCTGCTGGACATCGACCACTTCAAACGCATCAACGACCAGCACGGCCATGCCGCCGGCGACGCGGTGCTGGTGGAGACGGCCAGCCGCGTGCGCCAGGCGGTGCGCGATGACGATCTCGTCGTGCGCTGGGGCGGTGAAGAGTTCATCGTCTGCCTCACCGGCCCGCGCGAGAGCAGCACCGCCGGCGAAGGCTGTGCCCAGCGCGCTCAGGCCCTGGCCCGCCGCGTGTTGGACGCCGTGGGCGGCCGGCCCTTCGTGCTGCCGGGCGGGGCTCAGCTGCGGGTGACGGTGTCGCTGGGCCACGCCTGTTTCCCGCTGGCACCGGCGCGCCTGCCGCTGGGCCTGGAGCGCGCGATCAACCTCGTTGACATGGCGCTCTACACGGCCAAGAACCACGGGCGCAATTGCGCCATGGGCATCGTCGAGACCAGCGCCGGCACCGCCGAGGCGCTGGCCGCGGTGGAGGCCGACTTCGACCTGGCCCGCAGCGAGGGCCGCGTGGTGATGGAACGGCTGAGCGGCCCGCCCGCCAGTGACGACACGGCGGCCCCGAAGCCCGCGCCGGAAGTGCCACGCGCCGCCGAGACGGCGCGCGGCTGAGCACCCCCCGGCATCCAGCCGGGCGTGAAGAAATGCAAAGCCGACCCTCGGGCTGAAACGCCCGGCGGCAACACAGACAATCTGCGCATGCCCCAGAAAAACCAGCCTCGCCGTTCAGCCTTTTCGGTCGTTGCGGCCCTTTCGACACGCACCCGCCTCTTGCCCCTGCCCTGCCTGCTGGCCGTGGCCAGCGCCTGGGCCCAGACGGCAGCACCGCCGGCCCCGGCCGCCGCCGCCTCGGCGCCACGGCCGGCCCGCCCGGCCGCAGCACCGGCCGCAGCACCGGCACCGGCACCCGCGCCGGCCAGCGCCAGCCCGACGCAACGCATCGAGGTCACCGGCGGCCGCGAGAGCGACACCGCGCAGCGCCGCCAGGCCACGGCCAGCAAGATCGTCATCGGCCGTGAAGAGATCGACAAGTTCGGCGACGCCACCGTCGGCGAGGTGCTGCGCCGTCTGCCCGGCGTCACCACGCCCGGCGCGCCCGGCCGCGGCGGCCCGCCGCGCATGCGCGGCCTGGGCGGCGGCTTCACGCAGCTGCTGATCGACGGCCAGCGTGTGCCGCCGGGCTTCAGCCTGGAAAGCCTCACGCCCGAGCAGGTGGAGCGCATCGAGATCCTGCGCGCGCCCACCGCCGAGACCGGCGCACGCGCCATTGCCGGCACCATCAACATCATCACGCGCGAAGGTTTCCGCCGCCGCCTGAACGACCTGCGTTTCGGCTTTGGCATCGAAGACGGCGAGATCAGCCCTGGCGTGAACTGGACGCACAACAACGCCGCTGGCGACCTCACCTACAACCTCTCGGGCTCGGTCTTCCAGCGCCGCAACACGAACCAGAACGAGAGCCGCACGACGGTGGAAAACGCGGCCACGGGCGTGCTGCTCGAAGACCGCACTTCGCGCAGCAACTCCAGCGACAAGCGCCTGGGCGGCAACTTCAGCGGCCGGCTGCAATGGCGCCTGGGCGAGGGCACGGGCGACCTGCTGGCACTGGCGCCGACCCTGTTCCACGCCAGCGGCAAGAGCCAGAGCCAGTACGCGCTGGACCAGGCCCTGCGCCGCCCAGGCCGTGCCGTGCTCTACGACTTCGGCAACACGCGCAGCGAGAGCAGCTTCACCAACGCGCGCCTGAACGCGCAGTGGCGCCAACGCCTGGGCGATGTGCGGGCCGAGCTCAACGGCGGCGGCGGTGTCTTCCGCAGCGAAAACGAGAGCCAACGCAGCGACTTCAACACCGGCAGCACCACGGCCGCGCGCACGCTGCAGGACACCGGCCGCACCAAGCAGACCAACATCGACCTCAAGCTCAAGCTGTCGGCGCTGACCGCGGGCAAGCCCGAGGGCGGTGGCGAGCACAGCCTGGTGGGCGGCCTCGACGTGGATGCCTCGCGCCGCACCGAGACGCGCAATTCCTTCCAGAACGGCACGCCGGTGCTGTCGGACTTCGGCGACGATCTGCAGGCCAGTTCACTGCGCCTGGCGGCCTTTGCACAGGACGAGTGGACCATCAACCCGAACTGGTCGGCCCACGCCGGCCTGCGCTGGGAAGGCATCACCACACGCGGCGACAGCGCCGGCGCGGCCGGTGCCCACCGCCCCACCAACCGCAGCAGCGTGTGGACGCCGCTGCTGCACGCCGTGTGGAAGCCCGACCCCAAGGGGCGCGACCAGGTGCGCATGAGCCTCACGCGCAGCTACCGCAGCCCCGACCTGGGCAACCTGATCGCGCGGCCCACCATCAACCGCGACTACGACCCCGACACCGGCAGCAACATCGAGACCGCCCCTGACCGGGCCGGCAACCCCGAGCTCAAGCCCGAACTCGCCACCGGCATCGACATCGCGCTGGAGCGCTACCTCGACAGCGGCGGCGTGCTCAGCGCCAACCTCTTCCACCGCCAGATCAGCAACCTGATGCGCGGCGGCACGCGGCTGGAGACGGTGAGCTGGAGCCCCTTCCAGCGCTGGGTGCGGCGCATGCAGAACATCGGCGACGCCACCACCACGGGCCTGGAGCTGGAAGCCAAGTTCCGGCTCGACCAGCTCATCCCCGGCGCCACGCCGGTGGAGGTGCGCACCAACCTGTCGGTCTTCGACAGCAAGGTCAAGGCCGTGCCCGGCCCCGACAACCGGCTCGACCAGCAGAGCAAGGCCACCGCCAACCTCGGCGCCGACTACCGCCTGCGCGGCCTGCCGCTGACGCTGGGCGGCAATGTGAACTGGGTGCCCGAGACGACCACGCGCATCGAGGCCGACCAGACCGTCACCGTCAGCAGCAAGCAGGTGTGGGACGCCTACGCGCTGTGGACCTTCAACCCGAGCGTCGGCCTGCGCCTGCTGGGCAGCAACCTGAACCCGCGCGATTTCAGCATCCGCACCGTCAACGACAGCGTGGTGGCCGGCGTCACCGAGCGCACGCGCACGCGGAGCGGCGGGCCCAGTTTCGTCAACTGGCAGCTGCGGCTGGAACTGAAGCTGTAAGGCGACGGCCCGGGCGCACTCGATCGATCCCGCCCGGCCCCGCCCGACACCGCCCGACACCGCGCAACCCAGGCGACCCTGCGCAAGTGGGGATGCCCCGGCTGCCCTGGCGTGCCGCGGCGGGCACACTGGCTGTTCCCCTGAACAGCCTGCGCTCAACACGCACCCGCCGCCATGACGCAACGCCGCCACCTGCTTGCCGCCGCCTCTGCCCTGCCGCTGGGGCTGGCCCTCAGCCGTTATGCCCATGCCCAGGGCGCCTGGCCCGCCAAGCCGGTGCGCATCGTCGTGCCCTTTGCAGCGGGCGGCACCACCGACATCCTGGCCCGCGCCATCGCGCCCGAGCTGCAGCGGGTGTTCGGCCAGCCTTTCGTCGTCGACAACAAACCCGGCGCTGGTGGCAACAACGGCTCGGCCGAAGTGGCCAAGGCCGCGGCCGACGGCCACACCTTCCTGATGGGCACGGTGGGCACACACGCCATCAACCCCTCGCTGTACCCGAAGATGCCCTATGACGCGGTGAAGGACTTCGCGCCCGTCACCCTGGTGGCCGGCGTGCCCAACGTGCTGGTCTTCAACCCCGAATCGGCGCAGAAGTACAAGGTCAACACGGTGGTCGACCTCATCCGCGCGGCCAAGGCCAACCCGGGCAAGCTCAACGTGGCCAGCTCGGGCAACGGCACCAGCATCCACCTGGCGGCCGAGCTCTTCAAGAGCCTGACCGGCACCTTCATGCTGCATCTGCCCTACCGCGGCAGCGGCCCGGCGTTGATCGACCTGATGGCCGGCAACGTCGACCTGATGTTCGACAACCTGCCCAGCGCCATGCCGCACATCAAGAGCGGCCGGCTCAAGGCCCTGGCCGTCACCAGCGGCGTGCGTTCCACGGCCCTGCCCGAGCTGCCCACCATCGCCGAGGCCGGCGGCTCGCTGCTGCGCAACTACGAAGCGAGCTCCTGGTTCGGCCTGTTGGCACCGGCGGGCACGCCCGCGGACATCGTGGCCCGCGTGCAGCAGGAAACGGCCAAGGCCATGGCCACGCCAGCCATCAAGGAACGCCTGCAGTCGCAAGGCGCCATCCCCAGCGGCATGAGCCCGGCCGATTTCGCGAAGTTCATCGACGCGGAAACCCGGAAGTGGGCGGTGGTCGTGAAAGCCTCGGGCGCCAAGGTCGACTGAAACCCGCGCCCGCGTGTATCAGGGCGGCGGCGGGCCGCTCTGTGACAGCTACCGAGCTCCGCCCCGCTGCGATGCCCACGCTGTCCGCCCCCTCCTTCAACGCCACGGCGGCAGCGCCGGCCCTGGCACTTCAGGCCGAGCCCGCACCGGCTGCGCACGTGCTGGGCTCGGTGTGGCCCGATCCCGAATGGCTGATGTTCAAGCAGCGGGCCATGCCGCGGCAGCTGCTCTACAGCCTGGGCACCCACGACCTGCAGCTGCGCCTGCTGAGCCCGCGCGGCGACGGCGGCGCCTACCGGCTCTGCGGCACCGTTTATGGCGACAGCGTCGAAGGCGTGGCCAGCTGGTGGCCGCTGGCCCTGGGGCCGACCGTCGCGGCGCTGGACATCAACCTCGGCGGGCCTGAGGCAGACAGTGTCTGGGCGGCCGACCCCGCGCTGGCGGCGGCGCCCGTGGCCAGTACCACCATCGGCACGCAAGGCGTGTTCGTGCTGGAAGTACCCGGGGGCTGCGGCGTGCTGCGTCTGTGGCTGGCCGACCAGCTGCTGGAGCTGGCGCCGCTGGGCCTGAGCGGCTACTGAAGCCGCCAGGCCGCCCGAGCGCGCGCCGCCCGGTGGCATCATCCCCGGCCTGACGAACAGCAAGGGCGGCGAACGGGATGTGTGCCAGCAAGGTGGCCGAAGGCCGGCAGCGCGGATGGATCATCCCCATCGGCGGTGCCGAAGAAAAAGAGAACGCGCCGCAGATCCTCAACCGCTTCGTGCAGTTGGCGGGCGGGCGCGAGGCCGACATCGTGGTCATCCCCACGGCCAGCCAGATGAAGAGCACGGGGCCGCGCTACGAACGCATCTTCAGCGAGCTCGGCGCGGCGCGCGTCACGGCGCTGGACTTCGACACCCGGCGTGATTGCGAAGAACCCCGCCGGCTCGAACGCCTGCAGCAGGCCACGGGTGTGTTCTTCACCGGCGGCAACCAGCTGCGCCTGAGCACGCTGTTGGGCGGCACGCCCATCGCCAAGGCCGTGCGCGTGATGAACGCCGCCGGCGTGGCCGTGGCCGGCACCAGCGCCGGCGCGGCCTTCATCAGCGAGCACATGATCGCCTTCGGCGACGAGGGCAGCACGCCGATTGCCGGCAGCGTGCGCCTCGCCGCGGGCCTGGGCCTGACCAACCGCTTCATCATCGACCAGCACTTCCGCCAGCGCGACCGCCTCGGCCGCCTGCTCACGGCGCTGGCCTACAACCCCTTTGCCGTGGGCATCGGGCTGGATGAAGACACGGCAGCGTTCATTGCACCGGACAACACCGTGCACGTGGAAGGCAGCGGCGGCATCACCGTGGTGGACGCCGCCGAGGTGCAGTTCAGCAGCATGGACACCGTCAACGAGGGCCGGCCGGTGTGCCTGCTGGGCGTGAAGCTGCACATCCTGACCCAGGGCGCCACCTTCAACCTGCACACGCGCCTGGCCGACGCCGGCGCGCTGCACGAACCCAAGCGCTGAGCACGGTGGGCGAAACAGGCGCCCGGGCCGGGATGCAGCGATTTCCGGTGCGCCTGCCGGCGCTGTGGCGCCAGGCCTTCCCAGGTGTGATGACCGGCGCCCTGGCCGGGCAGGCCTGGGGCTGGATGCAGGGCGAGGCGTTCTCGTGGCCGCAGAGCCTGCCGATGATGGCGGCCGCGGCCGTCACGGTGGTGCTGGTCCACCTGCTGATGCCCACCGAAGCCGGGCCCGAAGGCCTGAAGCTCGGCACCTTCTGGGGCTGGCGGCGCAGCCTGGCCTGGGAAGACATCGCCAGCGCCGAGCACCTGCGCGGCGTGCCTCTGATGGTGGGCATCCGCGTGCGCGACCGCCAGGGGCGCAGCTACCTGCTGCCGCGCGACACCGTGGGCCTGCCGGCGCTGCACACACTGGCGCACGCCCGCGGCGGGCCGCAGCATCCGCTCACGCTCGCGCTCGAAGTGCCGATGTACCGGCTGTAGGCCGCTGGCGCGCTGCTGCTGCCGCAACCCCGCGCCAGCAAGCCGAGGCCAAGGGCCCGACAATGCCCTGGAGCGCGCCGGCAACGGCCCGCGGCCCCTCGGACGGACCCGGCGTGCCCCGCGATGGACGGAGCCCCACGATGACGACGGAAGGAGCCCCGTGAAGACCCTGGACGAGATGCTCAGCCTGCGCCTGCTGTCGCCCGAACAGCACCACGACATTGGCGCCTACATCGCCGAAGCGCGCACCCCCGACGCCATCCTGCAGATGCCCGCACCGCTGTGGCGCGCGCTGTCGCTGGCCAGCGTGCTGATGAACCTGGACGCCGAGCTGCAGCAGCCGCCGCTGTTCGAAGCGTGAGCGCCGGGGCTGCAAAACCACGCGTGGCCGTGGTGGGCGCCGGCATCGCCGGCCTGGTGGCCGCGCGCACGCTGGCCGACGCCGGCTGCGCGGTGACCATCTTCGAGAAAAGCCGCGGGCCCGGCGGCCGCTGTGCCACGCGGCGCAGCGAGGTGGGGCCTTTCCACCACGGCGTGGCGGGCTTCGGCGCGCAGAGCGCGGCCTTCCGGGACACGTTGGCGGTCTGGCAGGCCCAAGGCTGGGCGGCCGCCGACGCTGCAGGCCGCTGGGCCGGCCGGCCGACGATGAACGCGCTGGCCCACCAGCTGGCCGAGGGCCTGGCGCTGCGCACGGAACACACGGTGCGGCCCCCGCAGCGCAACGCCGACGGCAGCTGGCAACTCGCCACCGCCGAACACGGCACGCTGCCCGACACCTTCGACGTGCTGCTGCTGGCCGTGCCGGCCGAGCAGACGCGGCCGCTGTGCGCCGACAGCCCCTCGCTGCTGCAGGCCTTGGCCGGCGTGCACGGTCAGCCCTGCTGGACTTTGATGCTGGGCTGGCCGCCCGGCGCGGCCGCGCCAACGTTGCCCGAACCGGCGCGGGTGGCGGCCAGCCCGGAGCTGGCCGAGGTGGTGGATGTGAGCGCACTGCCCGGCCCAGCGCCGGCAGCGGGCGCGGGCTGGCGGCGCTGGGTGCTGCACGCCACGGCCGCCTGGAGCGCCGCCGAGCTGGAGCAGCGCCCCGAAGACGCCGTGGTGGCCTTGCTGGCGGCCCTGCAGAACCTGAGCGGGCCCGGCCAGCCCGGGCCGGCCCCGGCCCACGCGGTGGCCCACCGCTGGCGCTACGCGCAGGTGGCCGAACCGGCGGCTGCGGCCTGCGGCTGGGATGCCGCACTGCGCCTGGGCAGCTGTGGTGATGCCTGGGGTGGCGGGGCCGCTGCGCTGGATGCCGGGCTGTCTGCCGGGCCGGGCCCCGCCGCGATGCCCGAGGGTGTGGAACGCGCCTGGCTCAGTGGCCGGGCCTTGGGGCAAGCCGTGCTGGCCGGCGCCTGACTCAAGGCCGGCCGCCGAGGGCCGGCCGCCGTGTCAGTTCAGAACCAGGCCCACACGCGCCACACCCACTGGGGCAGGCGCACGCTGTCGGGGCGGTAGTGCTGGCGCAGGGCTTGGCGCATGGCGGGTCTCCTGGAACAAAGGGGATGAGAAGCAACTGCAAAGAACTGTATACGCACACAGTGCTGTGTGCAACAACAGGCTTTCCCAGGCCCACCCAAACCCGCTGTCCAGGGCCGCGCTCAGGCCCCTCGCAACACCTCCAGCGCCGCCGCCACCACGGCCTGCGCATCCACCTCGAAGTGCCGGCGCAGCCGCGCGCGCGTGTCGCTGCGGCCGAAGCCATCGGTGCCCAGCGTGACCATCTTCGCGTCGACGTACTCGGTGATCAGCTGCGGCCAGGCGCGCACCCAGTCGCTGGCGGCGACGATGGGCGCATCCCCTGCCAGCAGGCGCTGCACGTGGCTCAGGCGCCGCGCCGCCCGCGGCGCCTGGGGGTGCGGCGCGTCGGCGCTCAGCGGCAGCGGCTGCACGCGGTCGAGCCGCTGCAAGGCCTGCGCCTCGCGCGCCAGTTCGCTGTAGCTGGTGGCGCTGTAGACCTCGCAGGCGATGCCGTGCTGCTCAAACAGCTGCTGCGCGGCCTTCAGCACCTCACGCAGGATGGCGCCCGAACCCAGCAGGCGCACACGCGCCGGGCCGGCGCCGAAAGCCTGCAACCGGTACAGGCCGCGCAGCAGGTCGCCTTCCACGCCCGCCGGCAGGCTGGCCATGGCGTGGTTCTCGTTGCCCATCACCACGTAATGGAACTCGTCTTGCTGCTGCACCAGCAAACGGTTCATGGCGTGGTGCAGGATGACCGCGAGTTCGCCGGCAAAACCCGGGTCCCAGGCCACGCAGTTGGGCACGGTGCTGGCCACCAGCAGGCTGCTGCCATCTTGATGCTGCAGGCCCTCGCCGCCCAGCGTGGTGCGGCCCGCTGTGGCACCGAAGAGCAGCCCGCGTGAACGCTGGTCGGCCGCAGCCCAGATGAGGTCGCCCACGCGCTGGAAGCCGAACATCGAGTAGTAGATGTAGACCGGCAGCATGGGCAGGCCGTGCACGCTGTAGCTGGTGGCCGCAGCGATCCAGCTGCTCAAAGCGCCGGCTTCGTTGATGCCTTCTTCGAGCAGCTGGCCGTCGCGCGTTTCGCGGTAGTACAGCATCGTGTCGCGGTCTTCGGGCTCGTAGTGCTGGCCCTCGGGCGCGTAGATGCCCACCTGGCGGAAGAGGTTGGCCATGCCGAAGGTGCGCGCCTCGTCGGCCACGATGGGCACGATGCGCGGGCCGAGCGTCGGGTCCTTCAGCAGGTTGCCCAGCAAACGCACCGCGGCCATGGTGGTGCTCATCTCCTTGCCGTCGGCCTCCACAGCAAAGGCGCCCCAGGCTGAAAGCGGCGGCACGGGCAGCACGGGGGCCGTGCCGTTGCGTTTCGGCAGCGGGCCGCCCAGGGCCTCGCGCCGCTGGCGCAGGTAGCGCATCTCGGCGCTGTCTTCCGCCGGCTTCAGAAAGCGCAGCGCGGCCACGTCTTCGTCGGTGAGCGGCAGCGCAAAACGGTCGCGGAAGGCCTTCACGGCCCCCAGGTCCAGCTTCTTGGCCTGGTGCGCCGTCATGCGGCTTTCACCGGCGCCGCCCATGCCGTAGCCCTTCTTGGTCTTGGCCAGGATGACGGTGGGCCGGCCGCGGTGGTTCTTCGCTTCGGCAAACGCGGCGTAGAGCTTTCTGAAATCGTGCCCGCCGCGCTTCAGGCCGTCGATCTCGGCCTCGCTCATGTGGGCCACGAGCTTCTGCACCGCCGGGTCTTGGCGGAAGAAGTGCTCGATGTTGTAGGCGCCGTCGTTGGCGCCCAGCGTCTGGTACTGCCCGTCCACCGTGCGGCTGAGCGCACGCAGCAGCACGTGCTCGGTGTCGCGCGCGAAGAGCGCGTCCCACTCGCTGCCCCACAGCACCTTGATGACATGCCAGCCGGCGCCGGTGAACAGCGCTTCCAGCTCCTGGATGATCTGCCCGTTGCCACGCACCGGGCCGTCCAGGCGCTGCAGGTTGCAGTTGACGATGAAGGTGAGGTTGCACAGCTTCTCGCGCGCGGCCAGCGTCAGGCCGGCGATGGACTCGGGCTCGTCCATCTCGCCGTCGCCGAACACGCCCCAGACGCGCCGCGTGCTGCAGTCGAGCAGGCCGCGCGCGGTGAGGTAGCGCATGAAACGCGCCTGGTACACCGCGTTGATGGGCCCCAGGCCCATGCTGCCGGTGGGGAACTGCCAGAACCCGGGCATCAGCCAGGGGTGCGGGTAGCTGCACAGGCCGCCTTCTTCGGTGCTGCCTTCGGCCTGGATTTCCTGTCGATAGCGCGCCAGCTGCCCTTCGCTCAAACGCCCTTCGAGAAAAGCGCGCGAGTACACGCCCGGCGCGCTGTGCGGCTGGAAGTAGACGAGGTCGCTGCGCTGGCCGCAGGCGCTGCCCTGAAAGAAGTGGTTGAAGCCGACCTCGAAGATCTCGGCCGCGCTCGCGTAGCTGGCGATGTGGCCACCGAGTTCACCGTGGGCCTCGTTGGCGCGCACCACCATGGCCAGCGCGTTCCAGCGCATCAGGGCGGTCAGCCGCTCTTCGGTGCGCAGGTCGCCGGGATAGGCGCCCTGGCGCTCCAACGGGATGCTGTTGCGGTAGGCCGAAAACGGCTGCAGCTGCGGCACCAGGCCCTGCTGCTGGGCCTGGTCTTGCAGCTGTTCGATGAGGAAGAGCCCGCGCCCGGGGCCGGCACCGGCCACCACGGCCTGCAGGGCTTCGAGCCACTCGCGTGTTTCTTCGGGGTCGGTGTCGGCGGGCGTGGGGGGCAGGCCGGCGGGCGGCGGGGCTTCGGGTGCGTTCATGGCGGGCTCCTCGGGCCATTGTGTGGCGCCCGGCACACTGTCGCCACGTGGGGCCGGCGCGCTGGGCCCCGTACAGTCCGGCCCCATCGTCTTTCACCCCACGAGGCAACGCCCATGGCCGCCATCCAGATCCAGTGCACCGACCAGCGCAGCACGCGCCTGCTGCTCGAACTTTTCCAGCGCAGCGCCGACGGCAGCGCCGACACCCTGCTGCGCCGCGGCGTGGTGGCTGCGGGCGCAGCCGTCACGGTGGACACGGCGGCCGACCAGTACCTCGTCGTCAGCGATTTCGGCGACGGCGCGGGCAAGTCGGTCGACAACTGGTGATGCAGCGCGGCCGCCTCGGCAGCGCTGCCGGGCGGCACGCCGCTATGCTCGGCGCCCCCGCTGCCAACACCTGCTGCCTGCCGTGCTGAACCGCCTCTCGCCCCGCCCCTTTTTCACTGCCGCGCTCACGGCGCTGGCCGCCGCCCTGCTGCTGGCGGCGCCCACCGCGGGCGCCTTCGGCGGCGTGGGCCACCGCCTCATTGCCGAGATGGCCGAAGCGCGCCTGAGCCCGGCCGCGCGCGCCGAGGCGCAGCGCCTGCTGGCGCAGGAAGCCGGGGCCACGCTGGTGAGCGTGTCGACCTGGGCCGACGAAAACCGCTCGCTGGGCACCGCGCGCTGGCACTACGTGAACTTCCACCGCGGCGAGAGCTGCCAGTACGAGCCCGCGCGCCTGTGCATCGAGGGCGAGTGCGTGGTGGGTGCGCTGGACAAGCAGATCGCGCTCTTGAGCAAGGCCGACGCCAACGACGCCGAGCGCCTCGCGGCGCTGAAATACGTGGTGCATCTGGTGGCCGACGTTCACCAGCCGCTGCATGCGGGGTTTTTCGACGACCGCGGCGGCAACAGCTTCCAGCTGCAGGCCTTCGAGCGCGGCACCAACCTGCATTCGCTGTGGGACACCGGCATGGCCGTGAACTGGCCGGGCGGCGACGAAGCCTTTCGCGCCGCCGTGAAGGCCGCGCCGGCGCCGGCCACCGCGGGCACACCCGCGCTGTGGGCCGAAGAGAGCTGCAAGGTGGTCGCCCAGGAAGGCTTCTACCCCGACAACCGCACCCTGCCCGCGGCCTACGCGCCGCGCTGGGCCGACACGCTGACGCAGCGGCTGCAGGCCGCCAGCGTGCGGCTGGCGCAGGTGCTCAACGCGGCCTTGACGCCGCGCTGAAGCACCCGAAAGCGGCGCTCAAGCCGCGTGGATCAGGCCGCCTTCCAGAAGATGTAGTCGGCCTGGTAAGTCACCACCTCGCGGCGGCCCTTCTCGGTGGCGCCGCAAGGCAGGGCCGGCGCCACGCCGCCCTTGGTGGCCACACGCTGGATGTGCGTCACGCCCGTCAGTGCGCCGGCGCCCGTGGCCGGGTTGGCCTTCACGAGCTGCAGCGGGATGCTGCCGGCTTCGGCCGGGGCCACGGCCAGCTGCGTGGCGGTGAGCGCGGAACCGTCGTCCAGCGCCCAGGTGGCGGGCGGGCCGAAGTAGCGGCCCACGCGGCGGCCGCTGCGGTCTTGCAAAGCGGCCTCGGGGCCGGCGAAGACCCACTCGAACTGGCCGGCCATGTTGGCCTTTTCCCGGCATTCGTAGGTGATGCGGCCCACGCCCACGGTTTCCATGGCCACACGGTGGCCAGCCGGCACCTGCACGGCGGCCGGCAGCATGGCCTGGCTGAAGGCGGGGGCGGCGTTCATCGGGGTGCCGGCGCAGGCCGACAGCAGGGCGGCGGCGGCCAGCGTGGCCAGCGAGGCGGGGCGGATGTTCTTGTGCATGCGGACTCCAGGCGGTGGAAAAAATGGTTCTGAGGGTCGGGCGGGGCGCCCACTGGCGCCCACCATTTGATTTACGCAAGCGCCGCCGAAATGGATGCACGGGCCGCAGCGGCGGCGCAGCAACCGCAGCCCTAGATCGCGCCCACCGAGACCACCGGCCCCGTGGGCGCGCCCGTGGGCGAGCCGCCGGCGGGCTCGACGCTGACCGCAAAAGCCGCCGTGCCCTGCATGGCGCTGTTGGCCAGCAGCAGCGTGGTGGCGCGGTCGGCGCGCACCAGGCCCAGCGAACGCGGGCCGCCCTGGGCCGGCACGCGCCACAGTTCCAGCGCCTGCGCGGCGCCGAGCGTGGGTGCGCTCAGCGGCTGCAGCACCAGCGCACGGCCATCGGGGCTGAGGCTGGCAACGAAGCTGACCGGGCCAGGCCCTGCCGCGGCCCCAGCCCCGGCCCCGGCCCCAGCGGTAACCGGCTGGGTGGCGAGCACCACCACGATGGGCGCCTGCGGCGGCGGCACGCCGGCTGGCAGCACCAGCAGCGCCACCACCGCCGTGCCAGCCAGCGCGCTGAGCCCACGCCACAAGCCAAGCCGCTGCCACCATCGCAGCGGGGCCGCAGCCGCAGGCCTGAAGAGCCGCGCTTCGATGCCGGCCCACACCCGGGCCGGTGCGGCCACGGGCGCCAGGCCGTCGGCCAGGGGCAGCAAACGCGCCTGCCAGCCGTGCACGGCGCCTTGCAGTGCCGGGTGGGCGCTGAGCAGGCCGGCGAAACGCCGCCGCGCCGGGCCGCGCAGCGTGCCCAGCACATAGGCGGCGGCCAGCCGGTCGGCCAGCAGGGGGCGGGCGTAGTCCATGGCTCAGCCTCGCCGCGGCGCGGCACGCCTGGGGTGGATGTCGATGGGCTGCAAAAGAATCCTCGGCTGCGGGGTGGATGCATTGCCATACGCAGCCCAAGGCCGAAAAGATGCGCCCGGCACCGGCCGAACGCGACAAATGCCGCAAATGCCGCAATCGCCGCAATCGCCGCAATCGCGCGGCCGTCAGGAGCCGGCAGGCCACGCCGGCTGAACCCGGAAAACCCGCGCCGGCCGGCTGCGGGCACGCTGGCATCATCCGGCGGCGGCGCGCGTCTTGCATGGCGTGGGCCCTCACCGTCTTGGGCATGCCAGAAGGAGCCGGCGCGATGCGCATCGTCGAACGCAATGTCTATGTAGGCCCGTCGCTGTACGCGCACTTCCCGGTCATCAAGCTCGTGCTCGACCTCGGCGCGCTGGAGGCCTGGCCCACCGGCCGGCTGGGCCCCGCCTATGTGGATGCGCTGGTGGCCGCCCTGCCCGGCTTGCAGGCGCACGGCTGCAGCTACGGCGTGGCGGGCGGCTTCATCCGGCGCATGCGCGGCGACAGCGATGACGCTGAACAGCAGCAGGGCACCTGGCTCGGCCACGTGCTGGAGCACGTGGCCATCGAGTTGCAGAACATCTCGGGCGAAGACGTCAGCTTCGGCAAGACACGCAGCGTGGACCCGAATGGGGGCCAGCCCGGCGTCTACACCGTGGTCTACGAATACGAGCAGCGCGACCAGGGCATCGAGGCCGGCGAGCTGGCGGTTCGGCTGCTGTGTTCATTGCTGCCCGCAGAGATACGCCCGGCCGATGTGGTGCCCGACGACTGGGTGTGGGCCGAGGCGCGTGACGAGTTCATCCGCTACGCACAGCGCCGTGCACTCGGGCCTTCGACGGCCTCGCTCGTGAAAGCCGCGGTCGACCGCGACATCCCCTGGCTGCGCCTGAACGAGCAGAGCCTCATCCAGCTGGGGCATGGCAAGTACCAGCAGCGCATCCAGGCCACGGTGACGGGCCGCACCAGCTACATCGCGGTGGAGCTGGCGCAGGACAAGGAAGAGACCAACAAGATCCTCGGCAACTGCGGCCTGCCGGTGCCGCGGCAGGAGCTGGTGCGCAGCGCTGACCGCGCCGTGCGCGCCGCCGAACGCCTGGGCTACCCCGTCGTCACCAAGCCCTACAACGGCAACCACGGCCGCGGCATCAGCATCGGCTTGAAGACGCCCGACGAGGTGCGCACGGGTTTCGCGGCCGCGCAGGAACACAGCAGCAGCGTGATCGTGGAGACCTACCTCAGCGGCGAAGACCACCGCCTGCTGGTGGTGGGCGGTGAACTCATCGCCGCCACCAAGCGCACGCCGGGCCGTGTGATCGGCGACGGCACGCACACCGTCAAGCAGCTGGTGGAGATCGTCAACCAAGACCCGCGCCGCGGCATCGGCCACGAGAAGGTGATGACGCGCATCGAGCTCGACGCACAGGCCGACATGATGCTCACGCGCCAGGGCCTGACGGTGGACAGCGTGCCCGCCGCGGGCCAGGAAGTGCTGCTGCGCAGCACCGCCAACCTCAGCACCGGCGGCACCGCCACCGACGTGACCGACATCATCCACCCCGACAACCGCGAGATGGCCGTGCGCGCCGTCACCGCCATCGGGCTGGACGTGGGCGGCGTCGACTTCCTCTGCCCCGACATCAGCGAGAGCTACAAGGCCGGGCCCAACGCCGGCGCCGGCATCTGCGAGATCAACGCCGCGCCGGGCTTCCGCATGCACGTGGCGCCCAGCGAAGGCACGCCGCGCGACGCCGCCGGGCCGGTGATCGACATGCTCTTCCCGCCGGGCACGCCCAGCCGCGTGCCCATTGCCGCCATCACCGGCACCAACGGCAAGACCACCACCAGCCGCATGCTGGCGCACATCACCAAGATGGCCGGCTACACGCCGGGCCTGACCACCACCGACGGCGTCTACATCGACGGCCAGCGCACCGTGGAAGGCGACATGACCGGCCCCGTGGCCACGCGCATGGTGCTGGCCGACCCGAAGATCGACATGGCCGTGCTGGAGGTAGCGCGCGGCGGCCTGCTGCGCGCCGGCATGGGCGTGCCCTTCGTCAACGTGGGCGCGGTGCTCAACGTGAAGAGCGACCACCTGGGCATGAAAGGCATCAATACCCTGGAAGAGCTGGCGGAGGTCAAACGCATCATCGTGGAGGTGGCGAAGGATTGCGCCGTGCTGAACGCCGACGACGAGAACGTCATCCGCATGAGCGCGCACACCGACGCCAAGCACCTCTGCTACGTGACGACCAACCCGGAACACGCCGTGGTGCGCGAGCACATCCGCGCCGGCGGCCGCGCCTGCGCGCTGGAGGCGGGCGTGAACGGGCAGATGATCACGCTCTACGACAAGGGCCGGCACATCCCGCTGATGTGGACGCACCTGATCCCGGCAACCCTCGAAGGCCGCGCGATGCACAACGTGCAGAACGCGATGTTCGCGGCGGCGCTGGCCTTCAGCCTGGACATCAAGCTCGACGCCATCCGCCAGGGCCTGCGCACCTTCGACACCACCTTCTTCCAGGCGCCGGGGCGCATGAACGTGTACGACGAACACCCGTTCAAGGTGATCTTCGACTACGCGCACAACGCGCACGCCGTGGGCGTGATGGCCGACCTGGCGCAGCGCCTGGACGTGCGCGGCCGCCGCATCGTGGTGGTGGCCGGGCCGGGCGACCGGCGGGACGAAGACATCCGCGACATCGCGCTGGCCGTGGCCGGGCGCTTCGACCACTACATCTGCCGCCGTGACGACGGCCTGCGCGGCCGCGCCAGCGACGAGGTGCCGAACATGATCGCCGGCGTGCTGCGCGCGCAGGGCGTGCGCGAAGACCAGATCACCGTCATCCCCGACGAGCAGGAAGCCATCGACCACGCCTTGCGTTTGGGCCAGTTCGGCGACCTGCTGCTGGTGTTTGCCGACGCGCTGACACGCAGCTGGAAGCAGGTGACGAAGTTCCGGCCCGAGGGCGCGGTGGCGCAGGCCGCGCCAGGGCTGCCCGCTGCGGGCCCGGCCGCCGCGGCGGCCCGCGGGGCGGAGACTGAAGACCGCCACCGCAGCCCGCTGTCCGACGACGGCGCGCTGCTGGCCAGCGGCTTCGTGCGCGACGAACGCGGGCTGCGTTTCGTCGGCGAAGCGGCCGACTGAATGGGCCCCCGAGCTCGCTGGCGCTCGCTACCGCCCGAGGGGGCCGTTCGCCTACGGCCCGGCCAAGCCGGTTCCGTGGCTTGGGCTTGGCTGAGGGACTGCGGTGGGTGAGGTTGACGCAGAGCCGCGCCACGTCTTTGAAAGCTCACGCCGCCTGACCGGCCCCAACCGCTGGTTCTCGGTACCTGCGGTGGCGCTGACGCCGCTGGGCGCTGCAGCGCAAGACCCGGCCGCGCTGGCCGGCTGGGCGCAGCGTGTGCAGGCGCTGTGCGATGCGCTGGGCTGGCCGGCGCCACAGCCGCGCGTGGCCACAGGCGCGGCCGGCACTGTGCTGGTCTTCGTGCCGCCCGAGCCCGCATTGCTGACGGGCACCGACCTCAACGAGTGGGCCTGGGAGCGCGCGGCCGAGGCGCACACACCGTTGTCGGCTCAAGGCTTCGCGATCACACAGCCGGCGTCCGACGACATCGCTGCCATGGGCCGGCACTTCCGCTCGAAGGCTGCGGCCGAGGCCTCGCGCCCGCTGCAGCGCCTGCAGGCCGCGGCGGCCGCGCACGGCCTGCCGCTGTTCGACGACGACGACAGCCTCTCCATCGGCATCGGCAGTGGCAGCCGCACCTGGCCGCGCGCCGCGCTGCCGCTGCCGATGGATGTGCCCTGGCCGCAGCTGCACCCGCAACCCGTGCTGCTGGTGACGGGCAGCAATGGCAAGACCACCACCACGCGGCTGCTGGTGGCCATGGCCGAGGCCGCCGGCCGTGTGGCCGGCCACTGCAGCACCGAGGGCGTGGTGGTGGGCGGTGCGCTCGTGCACGCGGGCGACTACGCCGGCCCCGCCGGCGCCCGCGCCGTGCTGCGCCACCCCGCCGTGCAGTTCGCGGTGCTGGAAACCGCACGCGGCGGCCTGCTGCGCCGCGGCCTGGTGGCGCGGCAGGCCCAGGCCGCCATCGTCACCAACGTCGCCGCCGACCACCTGGGCGAATACGGCATCGCCAGCGTGGAAGACATCGCCGAAGCCAAGCTCGTGGTTGCGCATGCGCTGCGCGAACACGGCACGCTGGTGCTCAATGGCAGCGACGCGGTGCTGATGGCGGTGGCGCGGCGCACGCCGCACGTGCAGGCCTTGTTCGCGGCCGGCCGCGTGGCCCTCTTCGCGCACGACCTCGCGCACCCGGTGCTGCAGACCCACCGAGCCACCGGGGCGCCGGTGTGCGGCAGCGCCGCTGGCGAGCTCGTCTGGGCGCAAGGCGATGTGGAGGCGACTCTCGGCGAGATCACGCAGATGCCGCTCACGCTGCAGGGCGCGGCGCGGCACAACGTCGAGAACATCGCCGCGGCGGTGCTGGCCGCGCTGGCCACCGACCTGCCGCTGCCGGCCTTGCGCAACACGCTGGCGCAGTTCGGCGCCCAGCCGCAAGACAACCCCGGCCGCCTGGAACGCTGGCCCTGGCGCGGCGCCACCGTGCTGGTGGACTACGCCCACAACCCCGACGGCCTGGCGCAGCTGCTGCAGGTGGCGCGGGCGCTGCGTCCGGCAAGGCTGGGCCTGCTGCTGGGCCAGGCCGGCAACCGCGACAACACGGCCATCGCCGAGCTGGCGCACACCGCAGCGCGTTTTTCACCCGAGCGCGTGGTGGTGAAAGAACTTCCCTTGATGCTGCGCGGCCGGCCCTTGGGCGAGGTGCCGGCGCTCATCACACAGGCCCTGCAGCAGGCGGGCCTGCCGGCCGCGGCCGTGCATCACGAGCCCGACGAAGGCGCCGCCGCGCTGGCCCTGCTGGCCTGGGCCCAGCCCGGCGACGTGGTGGTGCTGCCCGTGCACACCAGCGCCGTGCGGCAGACGCTGGCGCAGACGCTGCAAATGGGCTGAGCTGGCGTGGTGCCGGCCCTGGTTAGGCTGGATGCGCGCTGGGGTCTTGGGGAACACGAGCAGTGCCCGCAGCGCCCCCACCACCAGAATGCGCGGCCATGACGCACCCCACCCACCCCCTCATCACCGCCCCGGCCTCGGCCGGTCTGTCCACGCCCCTGTCGACGGGCCTGTCTGGTGGCTTGAAGCGCCGTCACCTGCTGGCTGCCGGCCCGGCCGCGCTGCTGGCGGCCAGCCTGCCCGGCTGTGCCACCTCAGGCGGCGGCAGCGCCGCAGCTGCCGAGCCCGATGCCGCGCTGCGCGCCGTGCTGGCCGCGCCGCACCGCAGCGAGGCCAACCGCGCCCGCGACGCCTGGCGCAAGCCTGGCCCCACGCTGGCCTTCTTCGGCATGCGCCCCACGCTCACGGTGGTGGAGCTCTCGCCCGGCGGCGCCTGGTACAGCGAGATCCTGGCGCCCTACCTGCGCAGCAGCGGCAAGCTCTACCTGGCGCACTTCCCGGCCGACAGCGCCAACGCCAACATGCGCCGCAGCCGCAGCAACTTCGCAGACCGCATGGCCAAGGCGCCCGAGCTCTACGACAAAGCCGTGCTGGCCACGCTGCCCACCGCCACCGGCGCGCCCGATGTGCCGGCCGGCAGCGTGGACCTGGTGCTGACCTTCCGCAACGTGCACAACTGGGTCAGCGACAAGAGCCTGGACGACAAGCTGCGCGGCTGCTTCGCGATGCTCAAGCCCGGCGGCGTGTTGGGCGTGGTGGAACACCGCGCCAACCCCGGCGCCACGCTGGAAGCCATGGCCAAGAGCGGCTACGTCACCGAAGCCTTCATGGAAGAACGCGCCCGCGCCGCCGGCTTCGTGCTGGCCGGCAAGAGCGAGATCAACGCCAACCCGAAGGACACCAAAGACCACCCGAACGGCGTGTGGACGCTGCCGCCGACCTTTGCGCGCAAGGAGGTGGAGCGCGAGCGTTATGCCGCCATCGGCGAGAGCGACCGTTTCACGCACCGCTACGTGAAACCGGCGGCCTGAGCCGCCGGAATTTGCGAGCCTGGAACGGCGGCCAGAGCCGCCGGTGTTTCAGGCGCTGTGGCGGCGGCGCACCACCGCGCCCACGGCCAACAGGCCGCCCGCCCACAGCAGCACCGTGGCCGGCTCAGGCACCACGCTCAGCACCTCCAGGTAGCGGCCACCGCCGCTGTAGACCTGCGTGCTCAGGCCGTTACCCACATCCAGCACGAAGGCGCCCGCGCCGCTGGTCCACATCACATTGCCATTGCCCAGCTGCGCCACGCCGCGTGCGCCGGCGGCCGCGTAGGTGGCCAGCACCGCGCCGGTGCCGGCGTCCAGGCGCACGATGTTGTTCGAGCTGAAGCCGGCCACCAGGATGTCGCCATTGCTGGCGTAGACCATCTGCTCGGCGAAGTTCAGCGTGGCGCTGTTGTGGAAGGTACCCAGCGCTGCGCCGGCCAGGCTGTAGCGGTGGATGTCGTCGTTGGCCGCCGATGACGACACCAGCAGGCCGCCCTGGTAGGCCAGCACGCCGAAGGGGCTGGGTGCGGTGGTGCCGGTGGCGAAGCTGCCCAGGCTGGCGCCGCTGGTGTTGACCATCACCACCGCGGCGCCGGGCGCGCCGTTGGCGGTGCCGGCGTTGGTGATGTAGACCGTGCCGCCCACCAGGGCCATGCCGCGCACGTTGTCCAGGCCGCCGCTGGTGCCGCCGCCGATCTGCCCGAGCGCGCTGCCGTCCAGGCCCCAACGCGAAACGCGGTCGCCGATCTGCTCGCTGACCCAGATCTCGTTGCCCACGCTCAAGGCATGCACCGGCGTGCCGCTGGCCAGCGCAAAGAGCTCGGCGTTGAGCAGGCTGCCGTTCACCGCGCTGAAGGCCACCAGGCGGTTGTTGATGGAGTCCGGCATGACCAGCACCTGCGCCTGCGCGCTGGTGGCCAAGGTGGCAGCGGTGGCGGCCGCGGTGGCCCAGCGCAGCAGCGTGCGGGCGGCGTGATGCCAGGGCGAGGTGAGGTGGTGCATGGGGGCCTCCAGGGGCGTGGGTGACAGCGAAGCCGACGGTAGCGCGCGCCACCGCGCTTGCGTGCAGCCGCAGCGGCAGACACCCCTAACTTGAACGCGAGACCAGGCCCTTCATGCGGGCCAGCATGGGCGTGACCATGGGCACCGTCAGCATCGTGCTGGCCACCGCCATCAACAGCAGCGCGGTGAAGGTCTCGGCCGTGATCACCTGCTTGTCCAGCAGCACGTTGGCAAAGATGATCATGATCAGCGCCTTGGTCTGCAGCAGCCAGCCGATGAGGCTGGCCTCGCCCGGCGCCCAGCCCAAGGCACGCCCGGCCAGGTGCACGCCCAGCAGCTTGCCGGCCACGCTGGCCGCCAGCAGCCAGGCCGCCGCCACGAACACCGCCGCGCCGCCCACGTTCCAGTCGGTGCGCAGGCCGGTGCTCAGAAAGAACACGGGCATCACCACCAACAGCACGTGGTGGCGCAGCTGGTCGAGCTTGTGCTGGTCGAACCAGCGGCCGTCCATCACCGCGCCGGCCAGGAAGGCCCCCACCATGTAGTGCAGGCCCGACCAATCGGCCCCCAGGCCGCAGGCCGCCAGCCACACCAGCGCCAGGTACCAGCGGTCGCGCTCGGCCAGGCGCTGCATCAGCGCGCGGAAAGCCACCGTCGCCAGCGCAAACAGCGCCAGGAAGGCCGCCTGGCGCCCCACACGCTCCCAATCCAGCAGGATGAGCGCCAGCACGCCCCAGATGGCGATGTCGTCCAGGCTCGCGTAGCGCAGGATGCGCTGCCCCAGGGGCTGGCGCAGCACCTCCAGCTTCTCCATGAAGAGGATGAGGATGGGCAGCGCCGTCACCGCGCAGGCCATGCCCACGCCCAGCACGAACTGCCAGCGCTGCGCCAGCGGCCCCATCCAGCCTTCAGACACCGCCAGCAGGGCCGCCGCCGCCAGCGCCCCCAGCAGCAACGGCACCCCCAGCGCCAGCCCGGCCGTGATGCCGCTTTCGCGCCGGTGCCGCCAAGCCTGGCCGAGGTCGAGCTCGATGCCGGCGATCCACACGAAGATCATCACGGCCCACCAGGCGATGCCGTTGAGGCTCTGCACCACGGCCGGCGTGAAGACGAAGCTGTAGTACTCGGGGAAGGCGGCCCCCAGCACACCAGGGCCGAGCAGGATGCCGCCGACGATCTGCACCACCACCAGCGGCGCCCAGTACTCGGTGCGCCCCAGCCGCCACACCAGCCAGGGCAGCGTGAAGATGATGAGCATCGCGATGAGGAAACGTTCGGTGGTATTCATGCGGGCAAGGAGCGTTAGGCAGCAGGCAGGCGCGGCGCGGAAGGCGCGCGAATCTAACCCGCCGGCGGGGCTTATCGTCAGCGCCGAACACCCGGCCCGGGTGGCGCAGCCAGCAGGAGGCCCCATGCACAGACACGTCGGCATCATCGGCACCGGTTCCGTGGGCGCCAGCGTCGCCGTGTCCACGCTGCACGCCGGCGTGGCCAGCGCGGTGTGGCTGCACGACCTGAACGCCGCACGCGCCGAAGGCGAGGCCATGGACCTGGCCCACGGCGCCGCTTTCTACCCCGCCTGCGAGCTGCGCACGGCCACGCTGGCCGAGATGCGCCAATGCGCCGTGGTGGTGGTGGCGGCCGGCCGCAACAGCCGGCCCGGCGAGACCCGCCTGGACCTGCTGCGCGACAACGCGCGTGTCATCGCGGACATCGGCCACGGCCTGGCCGGCTTCGAAGGCACCGTGGTGCTGGTCACCAACCCCGTGGACGTGCTGACGCTGGTGATGCAGCAGGCCAGTGGCCTGCCCCCCGAGCGCGTGCTGGGCACCGGCACCATGCTCGACACCGCGCGCCTGCGCCAGATGCTGGGCGCTGAACTGGGCGTGGCCGCGAACGCCGTGCACGCCCAGGTGCTGGGCGAACACGGCGATTCCGAGTTGGTGCTGTGGTCGGGCGCCCAGGTGGGCGGTGTGCCGGTGCGGCAATGGCCGGGCTGGCTGCCCGAGACCGAAACACGCCTGGCGCACGCGGTGCGTGTGGCCGCCTACGAGGTGATCCAGCGCAAGGGGGTCACCAACCACGCCATCGGCCTGGTGACGGCGCGGCTGCTGCAGTGCCTGCTGCGCGGCGAGCGCCGCGTGCTCACCGTCTCGCGCGTGCAGCAGGGTGCCGCCGGGCTGCAGGGCGTGGCGCTCTCGCTGCCCACGGTGGTGGGCGAAGGCGGCGGCGTGCAGGTGCTGGTGCCGCAGATGGACGCGGCCGAGCGCGCCGCGCTGGCGCACAGCGCCCAGGTCTTGCAGGCCGCTGCTGCCGGCGTGGCCGGCCCATGAAAAAGGCGGGCCTCGCGCCCGCCCCGAAGTGAGCAGCCCGGCCTGTGACGGCGGGGCCTGGCCGATCAGGCCGCCACAGGCTCCGGCAGGCGCGCTGGCGCCGCCTTGCGGCGCGCTTGCGTGCCCACGGCCACCAGGCCCAGGGCCATCAGCAACCAGGTGCCGGGTTCGGGGATCACCGACACCTCGCGCAGGCCCACGGTCTGGATCAGCGTGTTGAACTCGGCGTAGGAGAAATCGCGGTCCTTGGTGCGCTCGATGCTGGGCATCAGCGAGGGCGAAGCGCCGGTGGCCATCACCGACCACAGGCTGGCGCCCGGGTTCGGCGCCTGGCCGCTGGGGTGCACCAGGCTCAGGCCGTGGCCGATCTCGTGGGTGACGGTGCCGGCCAGCAGGTTGATGCGCTGCTCGTTGCTGGTGGCCAGGCTCAGCAGCCCGGAAATGCTGTCGGTGAGCGTGGAGCCGAAGACGGTGCCGTTGGCCACCGAGGAATTGCCTGCGCCGTTGCGCACGCAGCCCAAGCAGGCCTGGCCAAGGAAGCCCTGGTTCGGGTTGGCGTCGCCGATGGCCATGTAGTACCACTCGGTATCGCCATTGGTGGGCGCCGTGGCGCCATTGCTCCACTCGAAGTTGATGTCGAGCTCGAAGCCTGCGGGCAGCGGGCTGAGCGCGTTGGTGGCGAAACTCGGGTAGCCGAGGTAGTGGTTCTGCACCGCCGCCAGCGTGGCGTTGCGGATGTCGGTGAGCGACATGCCGCTGAAGCCCCAGCTCGCGAAGGTCTCGGGCACGGTGCCCACACCGGCGCGGTCGACGGTGGGCGCGGCCACGAAGTTCAACATGATCGTCAAGGCCTCGGCGGGCTTGTCGGTGGCCAGGCCCAGGCCCAGGGCCAGGGCCGCAGCGACGGCGGCTTTGCGGCCCGTGTGCAGCGCGCTGCGTGTGGTGCTCGTGTTCATGTCAGCTCACTCCCTCGAAAGAACCCGTGCGGCCCTTGGTTGGGGGCGCTTGTGGGGCCGCGGTCGTGCCGCAGTTCGCGCGACTATGCCGAGGAAGGGGTCAGGCGTCATGGGCGCCTTCGGGCTTCCCCCATGAATGGGGGATGAAGACGCCGCTGGCGGCTCAGGCCGGCACGGTGTCCCAGGGCGCGACCGAGCCGCCGTCGCTGGCCGGTGCCGCCGGAAGGGCGGGCAGCGCCGCCGGGGCGGCTTCGGCGCGCTGCTGCAGCCCGCCCAGCGCCTCGATCAGCTCGGGGATCAGCAGCTTCAGCTCGCCGGTGAACAGCGCCACGTCGGCGTCAAAACCGCCTTCGTCCTTCTGCATGGCGCCAGCGTCGGCACCGCTGCCTTCCAGCACCACGTCGAGCAGCTTGATCTTCTTCAGCGTCAGCGCCTCGGTGAGCACGAAGCTCACCCGCCCGGCCCAGGTGAGGGCCAGCTGCGTGGGCAGCTTGCCCTGGCGCACATGTTCGCCCACCTCGTCGATGTCCAGCGTGTGGCGCGCGTAGCGCACGGTGGCCTTTTCGCTGTCGGGCTGCTTGAGTTCACATTCGCGGTCGATGCTGAAGCCGGCCGGGGCTTCTTTTTCGGCCAACCAGGCGGCCATGGCGCTGGCCGGGGCCAGCGCGGTTTGCACCAGCGCCACCTTGAAGCCGCCGCCCAGCAGTTCCACCAGGCGCGTGACCACGGCGTCGGCCTTCTTCACGCTGCCGGCACCCACCAGCAGCCAGTTCGCTTTCGGGTCTATCCACACCGCGGTGTGCGAACGCTTCGGAAAAGCGCGCGGCAACAACTGGTGGATGACCTCCTCCTTCAGCTCTTTGACGATCTTGCCCTTGGGGCGGCGGCCGGTGTCTTTCTCGATGGCGTCGAGCTTCTTGCCCACCTGGTCCTTGATGACGCCGCCGGGCACGGCCTTGGTCTCGGTGGCCATGCGCAGCATGATCTGCCCGCCCACGCTCTCGACCAGCGGGCCGTGGGCCTCGCCGCGCGGCTCGACCCAGCCGATCGATTCAGGCTGGCTGGCGCCGCACTCGACAAAACGGGCGCCTTGCAGGCGGTCATCGATCTCGGCCAGGCCGGGGGCGTCCCAGTGTTCGATGCGGTAGACGAGGGCGTTCTTGAGCATGGCGGGGCCGGGTGGCCTGAAGGGACCCGGGGGCGGGCGTCAGGCAGGGAGAAAGGGGCGCGATTATGGCCGCCGCGACAGCCGCAGCACGGCCTGCAGCCCACCGCCGGCGCGTGACCCCAGCGTGAGTGTGCCGCCCAGGCGCTGCGCGAGTTCCTGCGCGATGAATAGGCCCAGCCCGGCGCCGCCGGTGGCGCGGTTGCGCGAACTCTCCAGCCGCACGAAGGGCTGCATCACAGCGGCCAGCTCGGCCTCCGGGATGCCGGGGCCGCGGTCGAGCACCTGCACCTCCACCGCTTCGGCCGTGGCCAGCAGCACCACTTCTGTCGCGCCGGCGTAGCGCAGCGCATTGCCCACCAGGTTGTCGACGATGCGGCGCAGCGCCAGCGGCTCGGTGGCCAGCACCGTGGGCGCGGCACCCTCGGGCCCGAGCCGCAGGGCCACGGGCTCGCCCTGCTCGGCGCGGTCGTCCACCAGGGCCTGCACGAGGGCGGCCACGTCCACCTGCTGCGGGGCGGTGCCTGCAGCGCCGCTGCCGCGGAAGACCTCCAGCACGGCGTCGATCAGCGCGTTCATCTCGGCCAGGTCGGCCACGCTGCGCTGCTGGAACTGCGCCTCCAGCGGCGTGGTTTCCAGCCGCATGCGCAGCCGCGTGAGCGGGGTGCGCAGGTCGTGCGAGATGGCGGCCATCATCAGCCCGCGGCCCTCGAACACCTCGCGCAGCTGCTGCGCCATGCGGTTGAAGACGGTGGCGGCGCTGCGCACCTCGGCCGTGCCGTGGTGTTCGTCCAGCGGCGCCGGGGTGCGGCCGCGCGCCAGCGCCGGGCCCAGCTGCTCGGCCGCGCCGACCAGCCGCGTGACCGGCTGGGCCAGCCAGCGCGAGCCCCACCAGGCGGCCAGCGCAATGACGAGGAAGCGCACGCCGTAGTCCACCACCCACAGGCCGCCAGGCAGCGGGGGCGGCAGCGAGGGGAAGGTGGGCGTGGGCGGCTCCCCGCGCGGTGGTGGCCGGCGCGCTTCATCACCGGGCCGCGGTGGTGGGGGCGGCCGCGCGCCCTCGAAGGCACCGGGGGGCGGGCCGTCGAGCAGGCGCACCGTGCTCCAGGCCGCCACGTGGCTGAGCCCCAGCGCCGCCCACATCAGCAGGAAGAGGCGCAGCGCCAGCGTGTCACCACGCCAGCGGCGCCTGTGCCCGCCAAGCGGCGCGGCGCTCACTGCACCCCCACGTCGAAGAGGTAGCCCTCGCCGCGCACGGTGCGCAGCAGCGTGGGCTCGCGCGAGGTGTCGCCCAGCTTGGCGCGGAGGCGCGAGACGGCCAGGTCGATGCTGCGGTCGTTGACGTCCACGCTGGGCGCACGGGTCAGCTCCAGCAGGCGCTCGCGGCTGAGCACGCGGCCCGGGTGCTCGACGAAGGCCGAGAGCAGGCGGAACTCGGCCGCGGACAGCGGCACCGCCACGTCTTCGGCGCTGAGCAGCTGGCGCGCCACGCGGTCGAAGCGCCAGCCGGCAAAACGCACCACGCGCGCGGCCGCCGCGCCGCCCCGCTGGCCGCGCCGCAGCACGGCCTGGATGCGCGCGATGAGCTCGCGCGGCTCGAAGGGCTTGGCCACGTAGTCATCGGCGCCCAGCTCCAGGCCCACCACGCGGCTCATCGGGTCGCCGCGTGCGGTGAGCATGATCACCGGCAGGTTCGGGTGCTGCTGCTGCAGCCAGCGCAGCAGGCTGAGGCCGTCTTCGCCGGGCAGCATCAAATCCAGCAGCACGAGGTCGGCAGCGCCGGCCTGCACCAGGCGGCGCATCACCGCGCCATCGGCCGCGGCCTGCGCCTGCAGGCCGTAGCTCTGCAGGTAGCTGCACAGCGAGCTGCGGATCTCCGGGTCGTCGTCGACCACCAGGCAGCGCGTCATCGGTTCCTCCACCCCGGCCCATCTGGCCGGTGGCGGAAGGTTACCCACACTCACAGGCAAGCAGGCCTCAGGCAGCGATGCCGACCTGCAGCCGCGCCACGTAACCCGCGCTGAGGCTGCCGGTGACCGTGGCCATCTGGGTGCTGGTGCCGTCGCTGAACACGTTGTCGCTGGCCAGCGTGATGTTGCGCAGGTTGCTCACGCTGGCGCTGTACCGGCTGCTGCCGTTGTAGACCGTGCTGCACACGTCTTCGGGCAGGGCCAGCTGCGAGGTGCGCAGCTTGTTCGTCCAGCTGCTGGCGCTGTTGGCGCTGCGGTAGATCTCGAAGTGCACGTGCGGCCAGCGGCCCGAATAGCAACCAGGAAAGACGGTGACGAAGGTGGCCGTGCCGTCGCTGGCCGTGGGCTGCACGCCGCGCAGGTAGTTCTCGGCGGTGATGCCGCTGCTGTACATCGAGTAGCGGCCCTGGGCGTCGCAGTGCCACAGGTAGATGGCGTACTCGGCCAGGTCGGCGCAGCTGCCGTTGCTGTTGACGAGGTCAAGGATGATGGTCAGCGGCACGCCCTGCGCCGTGCCGCTGGCGCTGGCCACGCTGGTGCGGATGTCGCTGCGCACGATGCCGCTGAGCGCCAGCGCGTTGGCGATGCTGCCGTTCGAGCTGTTGGAGCCGTCACCGGGGTAGGGGCCGGCGGTCTCTTCGTTGATCACGCTGCAGCTGGTGCTGGTGCCCGTGCCGCTGCCGCCCCCGGTGGTGGTGGTGCCGCCGCCCGAACTGGTGGTGGCCGTGGTGCTGCCAGCGTCGCTGCCGCCGCCGCCACAGCCCATCAGCGCCATCGCACCGGCGCCAGCACCGCCCACCAGCCAGCGCAGCGCGCCGCGGCGGCCGTGCTGCTGGGCCAGCATGCGGCCGACGTCGTGGGCCAGGCCCTGGTCGTGGTCGTGGTCGTGCATCGCTTCGGCGCGGGGGACGGGGTGGTGACGCATGGCGATGGCTCCGGGGGCTGGTTGGGGGAGGCGATGCGCCATTGCACCGCCCGCGCTTGTCGGCGGTGTCGGTGCTTTGTGTCAGGGCTGACACGCTGCGACAAGAACGCGGGGCCCCGGCCGCCGCCCCAGGGCGGGGCGGGTGTCAGCCGTGCAGCACGGGCTCGGGCGGCGGGGTCTGTTCGACCTGCACCACGCAGTTGCGGCCGGCCCGCTTGGCGGCGTAGAGCGCGGCGTCGGCGCGGTCGATGGCCGTGGCCAGGGTTTCGCCGGGCTGCAGCTCGGTCAGGCCGACCGAGAGCGTCACGCGCAGCAGCGGACCAGCGCCGGCGGAGACCGGCGTGTCGGCCAGGCGCTGGCGCAGTTTGTGGGCCAGGGTCCAGGCGGTGGCCGGGGGCACGTTGCGCAGGCAGATGACGAACTCTTCGCCGCCCCAGCGCGCCACGGCATCGCCAACACGCACGGTGTCGCGCAGCACCGTGGCCACGGCGCGCAGCACCTGGTCGCCGGCGGCGTGGCCGTGGCTGTCGTTGATGCGCTTGAAGTGGTCGATGTCGGCCACCAGCACGGCGCAGGGCGGGTCGTGCGGGGTCACCCGGCGCAGCTCGGCTTCCAACAGCGCGAGGCCCTGGCGGTTGGCCAGGCCGGTGAGGGCGTCGCAGTTGGCGGCCCGCGCCAGCGCGGCGCTGCGTTCGCTGCGCTCGAGCACGGCGCTGAACAGGTGGGCCAGCGCGTCGAAGACGCCCACGCCTACGGTCTCGAAGTAGTCGGGCGCGTCGGCATACAGCACGAAGAGCCCGCGCTGGGCCGTGCCGGGCTGCAGGCCGGGGCCGGCGTTGAGCGGCAGCGCCAGCACGCTGCGCACCCCCATCTCGCGCGCGGCGCGGCGCCAGGGCCCGAAGACCGAACGCGGCGTCACGCGGAAGGGCTCCAGGCGCTGCCCGGCCAGGGTGCGGAAGGCCGGGCCCCGGCGGGTGAGCGCATTGCGCTGGATGACGAGGTCGCGTGCATACGGTGCCGCCGCCCCGGCGAGCACCTGCGGGACGATCTGCTCGGTGTCGGCCGGCCCGAACCACACCCAGGCCAGCACCAGGTGCGGCACCAGCGCTGTGAGGCGTTCACAGTGTGCGGCGATCACATCGCCGGCACCGCGCTCGTCGTGCAGCAGGTTGGCGGCGCTGCGCAGCACGGCCTCGGTCACCCGCTGCCGTTCCAGCACGGGGTCGAAGGCAGGCGCAGGCGCACGGCGGACAAGGGCCCAGAGGTCCATGCCGGGGATATCGGCCCCCCAGGCCGCCGCTGTAGGCCCACCCGGGGCGCGCGGCGCGCGGGCCGCCGGCTCAGACGCGGAAGTAGATCCGCCGCCGGTCCAGCCACAACGCCAGCGCGGCATAGGCCGAGAGGTTGGCGCAAGCAAAGAGGAAGGAGCCCAGCCGCGGGTCGCTGCCGATGGCGGCAAAGACGTTCTGGTAGACCCAGGGCAGCGGGCTGATGTAAGCCACCGTGCCATCGGGGCGGAAGGCATCGGGCCAGCGCAGCAGCGCCAGCACACGCGGCACGAAGCCCGCCAGCACGAAGATGAAGAGCGGGTTCTTGCCGAAGGCCTCGAAAAGCCGCAGCGTGAAGCGCGCCGGCCCCGGCAAGGGCGCCGCACCCGGCGCGCGGTTCTCCAGCAGGTGCATCAGCGTGGCCAGCGTGGCCAGGGCCAGCGCGGTGCTGAGCAGCACGTAGCTCGGCGTCCAGATTTTCTTGTTCAACGGCACCGCCAGCTGCCAGGCGTAGGCG
Organism: uncultured beta proteobacterium; assembly: GCA_963788035.1. Lineage (GTDB taxonomy): Bacteria > Pseudomonadota > Gammaproteobacteria > Burkholderiales > Burkholderiaceae_C > Rubrivivax. Next base: position 263,939 of record CAWBFC010000001.1, on the reverse strand, counting down.
GCCAGCGCGAGCACCGCGGCGATGACGAAGAAGCGCAGCAGCAGCGCCGCATCCACGCGCCCGTGCTGCATCAGCAAATGGCCCACCCACCAGCCCAGCAGCACCTGCGCGATGGCCGGCGGCGTGCTGGCCAGGCCCTCGGGATCGAAGGGCAGGCCTTCGCCGCGGTAGAGGTGGCTCGCGCCGAGCAGCGAACGGTCGACCGCGGTGCCGAACCAGCCCAGCAGGCCGTAGGGGTCGGCCGGGTCGCCGAAGGCCAGGCAGGCCGCCCAGTAGCCCAGGAGCAGCGCGGCCACCGCGATGAGCACACCGCGCACCGGCAGCCACCACACGAGGAGCGCTGCGGCGCCGAAACACAGCGCGATGCGCTGCAGCACGCCCATCGTGCGCAAGGTCTCCACGCTCTTGAGCGCCAGCGCGCCATCGGCCGTCCAGAAGACGAAGGGCGCGGCGTTGAGGAAGAGCCCCAGCGCGAAGATGATCGCCACGCGCTGGGCCACGCGGCGCAGGAACACGGCCTGCCCTGCGGCGCGATGCCCCGGCATCACCAGCGCCAGCGCATTGCCCACCGCGAACAGGAAGAAGGGGAAGACCAGGTCGGTGGGCGTGCAGCCGTGCCAGCCGGCATGGGCCAGCGGCGGGTAGAGGTGGGCCCAGCTGCCGGGGTTGTTGACGAGGATCATCAGCGCCACGGTGGCGCCGCGGAAGACATCGAGCGAGAGCAGGCGTGGCGCGCTCATCGCAGCAGGGCCCCAGCCTTCAAGCGCGCTCAGGCACGGATCGCGGCCTCGATGCTGCCGCCCGCGGCGTCGAGCCGGGCCTGCGCGGCCTCGGGCCCGAGGCCCGCTTTCAGCATCACGATGGCGAGCTTCACGCGGCTGCCACTGGCGGCCAGCGCGGCGCTGGCCGCGGCTTCGTCGGCGCCGCTGGCCAGCATGGTCAGCCGCAGCGCGCGCTTCACGAGCTTGGCGTTGCTGGCCTGCACGTCGACCATCAGGTTGCCGTAGACCTTGTGCAGCTTGACCATCACCGCGCTGCTGAAGGTGTTGAGCGCGATCTTCTGCGCCGTGCCGGCCTTCAGGCGCGTGCTGCCGCTGATGACTTCAGGCCCGGTGTCGAGCAGCACGCCCACCTCGCAGGCCGCCAGCAAAGGCGCGCCGGGGTTGTTGGCGAAGCCCACGGTCAGCGCGCCCCGCGCACGCGCCGCCTCGGCCGCGCCCAGGGCGTAAGGCGTGCCGCCGGAAGCGGCCAGCAGCAGCACGACGTCGAGCGCACCCACGCCGGCCGCGGCGATGTCGGCAGCGCCGCCTTCGCGGCTGTCTTCGGCGCCTTCCACCGCGCGGTAGAGCGCACCTTCACCGCCGGCCAGCAAGGCCAGGGCGCGTTCGTGCGGCCACGAGAAGGTGGGGTGCAGCTCCACGCTGTCGAGCAGGCCCAGGCGGCCGCTGGTGCCCGCGCCGGCGTAGACCAGGCGGCCGCCTTCGCGCAAGCGTGTTGCCGCGGCGTCTACCGCGCGCGCCAGCGCGGGGCCGGCGGCGCGCACGGCGTCGGCGGCGCGCGCCTGGTCGGCGGCCAGCGCGTCCACCAGCGTGGCGGTGTCGTAGCGGTCGAGCTGCGGGTGATCGGGGTGGGCTTGTTCGGTGTTCAGCAGCATGGGCGCGGCGGGTCGGGAAGAAGGGGGAGGGTCACAGCTGGATCAGCGCTCGCGGGCCCAGCTGGCCCACGGCGTTGACACCCTGCACCCAGAGCAGGTCGGCGCCTTCGGGGTCGAGCTCACGTTCGCCAGGCGGCGGCGCGCTGAAGACCCAGCGCGGGTGTGCGCTGCCGCCGTAGCGCCGCCACACCGCCCAGCGCACCGGCGCGGCGCCGGCCACGGCGGCTTCCACCCGCACGCGCTGCCCGGCCGGCGTGGCCACGCGGCGCAGGCCGGGCAGGCCCACTGCCGGCGCTTCCAGCCAGGGCGTGGCCGGCACCAGTGCGGGCGTGGCGTAAGCGCCGCGCTGCAGCAGCGTGGCCAGGCCGTCGCGGTCTTGCTGCAGCGCGATCAGGCTGAAGTGCACATGGCCGCCCGCTGCGGGGCGGTGGCGCGTGAGCGCAATCTGGTCGGCAATCTCGCGCGCCGGCCACACGTTGCCGGGCACGCCCTGCGCCGCCACGCCGGCCGTGCCCACGCGGCTGGTGAAGAGGCCCGGCCAGACGTGGCGCTGTTTCGGGTTCTGCGCCAGCCAGTGGTCGAGCAGCACGCCGTATTGCTGGCCGCTGCGCGCCACGGGCCAGTAAAGCTGGGGCGTCCAGTAGTCGAGCCAGCCTTCTTCCAGCCACTTTTCGGCATCGGCATAGAGCTTGTCGAACTGGCTGAAGCCGGTGATGCCGGGCGGGCGGCGGTCGGGCCGCGGCAAGCCGAAGGGGCTGATGCCGAAACGCGCCTGCGGCTTGACCTCGCGCACGGTGCGGTGCATGGCCTGCACGAGGCGGTTGACCTGCTCACGGCGCCAGTCGTCACGCGCCAGCAGGCCGCCGCCGAGCTGGTAACGCGCCCAGGCTTCCTCGTCGGGGAAGGGCAGTTCGGCGCCTGCCGGGCCGCCGGGCTGCGGAATCGGGTAGGGGTAGAAGTAATCGTCGATGTGCACGCCGTCGATGTCGTAGCGGCGCAGCACGTCGGCCACCACGGCCAGGGTCTGAGCGACGGCGGCGGGCTCGGCGGGGTCCATCCACAGCATGTCGCCGTAGCGCTTGACGGCGGCCGGCTCGCGCAGCGCGATGTGCGGCGGTGCGAGCGGGCTCTTGGCCGAGGCATGGCGCGCGCGGTAGGGGTTGAACCAGGCGTGCAGCTCCAGCCCGCGGCGGTGGGCTTCTGCCACCCAGAAGGCCAGCGGGTCCCAGGGCGCTTCGTCGGCGCGCCAGGGCGGCTGGCCTTGGGTGCCCGAGAGGTACTCCGTCCAGGGCTCCAGCGTGCTGGCGTAGAGCGCGCAGCCGGCCGGCCGCACCTGCAGGATCAGCGCGTTCAGCCCCAGCGTGCGCGCGCGTTCCAGCAGCACCAGCGCTTCGGCGCGTTGTTCGGCAGCGCTCAGGCCGGTTTTGCTGGGCCAGTCGATGTTGGCCACCGTGGCCACCCAGGCGGCGCGGAATTCGCGCGGGGCCGGCGGCGGCTGCAGCGGTCCCACGGGCAGTGGGCTGGCCACGCCTTCGGGCGCCGCAGCGGCGGGCCCGGGTGCGGCCGGCGGCACGGCATCCGCCGTGTTGGCGCCGCCCGCGGCCGGCAGCAGCGGCTGTTGCGCACAGCCGCTGCTGCCCAGCCAGGGCGCGCCCACCGCGGCCAGGGCCGCTGCGCTGAAGTGGCGGCGCTTCAAGCCGGCACCCGGGGGCAAGGCCGGCGGCCGGCGGCGGGCGCGGCGCCGGGGCCACATGAAACGAGCAGGAAAACAGAGCCTGGAACCATGGGGGGCATGCTAGCGCCGGGCCTTCACGCGCCGGCCGGCCTTTCAAGGGTGGTGGGCGCTGGCAGCGTGTACAGCACGTCGGCGCAGCGCTCTTCGTTGCCGCTGCCGTCGCCGAAGGCCGTGGCCACGAAACCGTGGTTTTCGTAGAAGGCCCGCGCGTGCACGTTGGCCTGGAAGGTGTACAGGCGCACCGGCCGCGGCAGCGTGCGCAGCGCCTGCGCCAGCAAGGCACGGCCCAGGCCGGCGCCCGCATGCGCCGGGTGCACATAGAGCTGTTCGATCCAGCCGGCGCCGTCGCCGGGGTCAAGGGCGGTGGCCAGCACGCCCTGCACTTCGCCGTCGACAGCCGCCACCGTCACGCCCCCTCGCGGCAGCAGCGTGCCGGCCACCCAGGCCACCACATCTGCGTCGCCATGCACCTGGGGCAGGAAGGGCAGCAACAGGCGGCGGCTCTCGGTGAGCACGCGCGCCACGGCCGCGGCATCGGCCGGCGTGGCGGCGCGCAGCGCGGGGGCCGCGCGGCCGGGGCGGTGCAGCACAAAGTGGTGCTCGGTGCAGCGCTCGCCGCGGAACTCGGCCTCCAGGGTGGCGAAACGGCGCAAGCCCAGGCGCTCGAGCAGCCGTACCGAAGCGAGGTTGCGCGCGTCGGTGATGCCGAGTACGCGCTGCGCCGGCGTGCCGGCCCACACCGCCTGCAGCGCCAGGCCCACGGCCTCGGCCGCCAGGCCCTGGCCCTGCGCCGCGCGGGCCAGCGTGAAGCCGATCTCCAGCGCCTGGCCGTCGGCCTGCAGGTGCAGGCCGATGTCGCCGAGCAAGGTGTCGTCGCTGGTGCTGGCGATGGCGATCTGCAACCAGTCGCCCGCCGGGCAGAAGGGCAGGGCCGCGGGCGTGGCCACGGCCTCGATGAATGCGGCAGCCTCGGCCAGGCTCAGCGCCGACCAGCCCTGGTAACGGCCGAGTTCGGCGTCGGCGCGCAAGGCATGGAAGGCGGGCGTGTCGGCCGCGCGCAGCCGGCGCAGGCGCACACGCGGGCCGGCCAGCGCCCAGGCTTCAGGCGGATCGGCCTGCATGGCCGGGTGCGGTGCCGGGGGCAGCGCCAGGCCGCATGGCGGCCGAAGCGCCGGCAACTGCGCCGGTCACGGCGCCGGTCAAAGCGCGGCCGCGGCGCTGGCCGCGGTGGCCGGCGCGGGCGGGGCGGCAGGCGCCGGGCGCGCGGCCGGTGCGATCGCAGGCGTGCTGGCGGGCGTGATCGGCTTCGCAAACGGCCCCGGCCCCGCCGCCTCGGCCTTCGCGCCGCCCTTGGTCAGCACCCACAGGATGGCCGAGCTCTCGGCATCGGGCAGGCCGCTGTAGCCCGTGGGCCGGTAGCGCATCTGGAAGTTCATCAGCACGCGCTCGGTCTGCTTGTCGAACACGCCCGTGGGCAGCACGTTGTAGCCGTGCTGGGCCAGGCTTTTCTGGATCCACAGCATCTCCGGCGGCTGCGTCTCGAAGACGGCGCGCTGCGCGGCCACCGCGTTGGCGTCGGGCCAGGGCGGGGTGATGCCGAGCTCGCTGAAGCGTTGCCAGGGGAAGGTGGGGCCCGGGTCTTCCTTGTAGCTGGGCGTCACTTCACCGTGGCCGAGGATGTGCTCGGGCTTGATGCCATGGCGCTTGACGATGTCCTGCACCAGCGGGATCAGCGCGTCGATCTGCGCCTGCGGAAACGGCGCGAATACCTTTTGGCCGTTGGGCAGCTGCACGTAGCCGGGGTGCACGATCTCGATGCCGATGCTGCTGCTGTTCAGCCGGTGGTTGGGGCCCCAGGCGCTGGCGCCCGAGTGCCAGGCGCGGCGGTTTTCGTCCACCAGGCGGAAGATGCGCGGCTGCGGCTCGTCGCTCAGCAGGTAGTGGGCCGAGACCTGCTGCTCGGTGAGGATCTTCATCGAGGTGGGGAAGTTCGCCACCGTGTAGTGGATGACGAGGAAGAGCGAGCGGCTGTCCTGCCCCTTGGCCGTGCGCGTGGCGTCGATGGGCACGCCGCCTTCGGTGGTGGTGGGCGGGCCGCTGGCACAGCCGGCCAGCAGGGCCGCGAGGCTCAATGTCAGGGCGGGGGCCAGGCGGCCCAGGCGTGTCGACCAAGGTGTCTGCTTCATGGGCTGGCATTCTGCCGCCGCATCGCACAATGTCCGCATGCTGCTTCGCTCACGCCCCATAACCCTGCTCGCTGTGCTGCGGGCCACGCTGCGCTGTTCGGCCCTGGCCGCGGCCAGCCTCTTCATCGCCGGCCCGGTGCAGGCGCAAGACACGCTGCCGCCGGCGGTGCAGGCCGCGATGGCGAAGATCGGCCTGCCGGCCGACGCGCTGGCCGCCGTGGCGCTGCCGCTGGGCCACCGCGCTGCGCCCTGGGAACACCGCGGCCGCGTGCCGGTGCAGCCGGGCTCGACGATGAAGCTCGTCACCAGCGTCGTGGCGCTGGAGCTGCTGGGCCCCAACCACCGCGGCCACACCGAACTGCGCAGCGCCGCGCCGCTGCAGGGCGGCGTGCTGCAGGGCGACCTGGTGATGAAGGGCGGCGCCGACCCCGAGCTCGGCCTGCCGCAGCTGTGGGCCCTGCTGGTCGACCTGCGCCAGCGCGGCGTGCAGCACATCCAGGGCGACCTGCTGCTCGACCGCACGCTGTTCCGCCCCGCGCGTTTCGACCAGAACCTGCCGCCCTTCGACGAGGCGCCCGAGTTCCCCTACAACGTGATCCCGGATGCGCTCTACCTCGCGGGCAACCTGCTGCCCTTCGAGCTGCGGTCACTGCCCGATGGCAGCGTGCGTGCCGAGACCGTGCCCGCGCTGCCCGGTGTGAGCTTCACGAGCCGCATGACGCTCAACGACAAACGCTGCGCCGATTGGGACGACGGCTGGTTACCGGCCGCGGTGACGCCCGGCACAAACGCCACGGCAGGCACGCAGATCGAGCTGCGCGGCAGCTTCCCGCGCGATTGCACGCGCCGCGTGGCGCTGCAGCTGCTGGACCGCACCGAGATGGCCGGCGCGATGTTCCGCGCGCTGTGGCAGCAGCTGGGCGGCACCTGGGCCGGCCGCGTGCGCGAGGCCGCGGCGCCGAACACACCCGCCGGCACCCAGCTGCTGGCCCGGCGCGACGCCCGCCCCTGGGGCGAACTGCTGCGCCCGCTCAACAAGACCAGCGACAACGCGCTCACGCGGCTGCTCTACCTGCAGCTGGGCGTGCCCGCGATGGCCGCGAACCCGCAGGCCAGCACCTTTGAGCTGGCCGATCGCGCCGTGCGCAGCTGGTTCACGAAACACGGCATCGACCCCACGGGCCTGGTGATGGACAACGGCTCGGGCCTGAGCCGCAGCGAACGCATCAGCGCCTGGCAGATGGCGCGGCTGCTGCAGGTGGCGGGCGCCGGCCCGAATGCCAGCGACCTGGTGATGAGCCTGCCCACGGTGGGCGTGGACGGCACCATGCGCAACCGCCTCAAAGAAGGCCCGGCGGCCGGCTGGGCGCGCTTGAAAACCGGCACGCTGCGCAACGTGGTGGCCGTGGCCGGTTATGTGCGCGATGGCGATGGCCGCCCCTGGGCGCTGGCGCTGATGGTGAACCACGAACGTGCGTCGACGGCGCGGCCGGTGCTCGACGCCTTCGTCGACCATTTCGCGCGCTCGGGCCCCTACATCGCCTGGCCCGAGAGCTTCATGCAGCAGCCCGACACGCCGCCGCAGCCGGGCCGCTGGCCATGAAAAAACCGCCGGGCCCTGGGCAGGGCACCGGCGGTTCGGTGGCAGCCCGGGCCGCAGCCCGGGGCACGCTGTGCGTCAGAAGAACTTGTAGGTCGCGCTCAGGCTGAAGCGGCGGCCCAGGGCACCGTTGAGGCCCGGATCCCAGTAGGTGAAGGCCGACGGGATGCCGTTGCTGCGGTTGTAGTCGTTCATCAGGTTGAACACCGTGCCCGTGAACGACAGGTTCTTGATGCCGTCGTAGGTGATGCCCATGTCCACGGTGCGCTCGTGGCCCACCTTGCAGCGGCCGGCGGCCTTGAGCTGCTGCTGCGCGGCGCTGAGGCTGGCGGCCGGCGAGTTCAAGCAGGCCGCCGAGGTGCTGGTGGAGATGGGGTCGGTGTGGTTGTGGCGGATGAAGCTGTTGAAGCTGCCCGCGTTCCAGCGCAGCGTGAGGCTGGCGCGCGTTTTCGCGATGTCGCTGTTCGACGTGCCGACCCAGCGGTCCACCGGCGCCCCGGCCAGCACCAGGCGGTCGAAGCGCTTGGTGTAGGTGCCCTGCAGCTTGATGCTGAACTTGCCGAAATCGGTGGCCGGCAGGCGCACGTTCAGGTCGTAGTCCACGCCCGCGGTCTTGGTCCACTCGAAGTTGCCGTACTGGCGCGTCAGCAGAATGATCGGGCCGGTGTTGGTGGCGGTCGGGTTGCCGTTGGCGTCCTTCAACCAGGTGGCGGTGTTGGGGTCGCGCGTGATCTGGGGCGCCGGCGCCGTGGGGTTGGCGTTGTAGGCGTCCATGATGTCGGCGCCGCGCTGCACGCGGATCTCGTCGTCACGGTGGAAGTACCACATGTCGATGCCGAGATCGATCTCCTTGGTCGGCTCCAGCAGCAGGCCGAAAGTGAAGGAACGCGAGGTCTCGGCCTTGACGTTCGGGTTGCCGCCCACCACGGTGGGAATGCTGCCCGGGTTCACCGTGCCGGCCGGCACCGGGGTGTAGCCCAGCACGTTGCAGTCGCGGTTGACGCGCAGGTTGGTGGCGGGCGAGCCGATGGTGAAGTTGGTCGCGGGGTCGCAGCGCAGGCTGTCGATGATGCGGCGCTCGCCAAAGCTGTGGAAGGACAGCGAGAAGGCCTCGCTGATCTGCGAGATGGCCGGGGCGCGGAAGCCGGTGGCCGCGGTGCCGCGGAAGGCCAGCATGCCCTTCATCGGCGTCCACTTGAAGCCGAGCTTGCCGGTGGTGGCGTTGCCGAAGTCGCTGTACTTCTCGGCGCGCAGCGCAGCCTGCACTTCCAGGCTTTGCAGCACCGGCATGCTCAGCTCGCCGAAAGCCGCGAAGGTGGTGCGGCTGCCGCTGGCGCCGTTGGCCACCAGGCCGATGTAATCACCGGCGAAGTAGTTGGGGTCGGAGGAGGCCGTCAGTTCTTCACGGCGTGCCTCCACGCCCAGGGCCACGGCGGCCATGCCGCCGCTCATCTTGAAGAGCTCGCGGCTGGCGCGGAAGTCCAGCGAGGTGATGCTGGATTCGCCTTCGTTGGTGGCCGTGCTCGACACGCTGGCAATCCCCTCGGGCGTGTTGGGCTTGCCGAAGCGGTAGGTCTGGTTGGCGATGGCGGCGGTCAGCAGCGAGGCGCGCACGCGGCCTTCCTGCTCACGCGTGTTGTCCTGCTTGCTGTAAAGGACGGCGGTGTCGAAATCCCAGGCGCCGAGGCTGCCTTCCAGGCCCGCGGTCAGGCGCAGCGATTTCAGCGTGTTGATGTCACCGCGCGGCAGGTCTTCGAAGCGGTAGATCAGCTGGATGGGCTGGGCCGTGGCGGTGCCGCGGGTCGGGTTGTCGGGGTGGGTGGCCGGCAGCACGATGGCCGGCTGCGAACGGAACGAGCCGTTGAGCAGCGGCCAGGTGGTGGCCGAGGTCTGCGTGGCCGTGGTGAACAGCGTTGTCGTCATCGCGTACGGCGTGCGCTGCTCGTTCGTCTTCGTCTGCGAGTACATCAAATCGGCATAGGCCGTGAGGCTGTTGCTGATCGCGAAGGTGCCGCGCACGGTGGCGTTGAAGCGGTCCTGCTCGGCGATGGCTTCGTCGGAGTTGTCGAAGTTGAAACGGCACATGCCGTTGGGCAGGCTGGCCGTGGTGCTGGCAAAGCCGGCGGGCCGGTTGGGCACGCCCTGGCCGACGGTGTTCTCGGCCGGGCAACCCGGCAGCGTGCCGAGGTAGTTCACGCCCGAGAGGTTGTTGTTGGCCACCGAGATGCCGTTGATGGTGGTGCTGCCCGTCAGGCTGGCCGGCACGCGGTAGTAGTTGCCGTAGAACGAGGCCGTGGAATCGGGCGTGAAACGCGCCAGCGAGCCGGTGCTCGTGAGGTAGGCGTCGTAGCCGGCCTGGTTGCCGCGGTCGACGAGGTCGCGGAACATCACCGGGTCGCGCTTCGAGTAGCTCAGGCCGCCGAAGACGTTGAAACGCTGCGTGTCGATGTTGCCGAAACCGAAGGTCAGGTCGGCGGTCTTGGTGGTGCCGCGGCCGCGGTCGTTGGTGGTGTAGCCCACGCTGGCCTCGGCACCCTGGTAATCCTTGCGCAGCACGTAGTTGATGACGCCGGCCATGGCGTCGGAGCCGTACATCGCCGAGGCGCCGTCTTTCAGCACGTCGATGCGGTCGATCGCGCCCTTCGGGATGGTGTTCACGCTGATCAGCGAACCGCGGCCGAAGTTGATGTCCACCGCGGCCACGGGGGCGGTGCGGCGGCCGTTGATCAGCACCAGCGTGGCTTGCGAGCCGAAGCCGCGCAGCGAGATGGTGGACAGGCCACCGACGAAGCCGGAGGCCGCAGCGTCGCCGATGGAGCCGGTGTCCACCGCGCCGGTGGAGCGCAGCAGTTCTTCGATGGTGGTGTAGCCCGAGCGCGTGATCTCTTCGCGGCCGAAGCTCTGCACCACGGACGGCGTGGCGGTGTCGGTGCGCTTGATCAGCGAACCCGTGACTTCGATGCGTTGCGGCGTGGCGCCGGCAGCGGGCGCCGCGGCGGTTTGGGCCAGCGCGGGTGCGGCGATGGCAGTCAGGGCCGCCAGGGCGATGAGGTGGTGACGTGCTTTCAAGGTGGTCCCTCGTTGTTTTGCAAAAGGTGCTGACGGAAGCAGCATCCGTGCCATTTCTGGCTCAATTCCGGAGGTCGACGGTGTGTCTGCCGGATTTCCAGACCGTAAGTGATTGCATCACCCGCCAGCCACCGGCCCGCCCCGGGCTTGCCCCGATTTGTGGCGCCCGTGCATCGCCTTGGCGCGAGGAATGCACGGCCGGTGCCCATTCGCGGGGTGCAAGGCGGCCGGGCACAGCGCCTGCTAGATTCCGCCCCCACCGCCCCCACCGCCCCCCGCCGTCCCCGTCGCCCTGCGCCTGAAAGGCCCGCCCGATGTTCCTGCCGCCCCGTCTGCCCCGTCTGCCCCGGGCCACCCGCACCGCCTTGAAGGCCGGCATGCTGGCCAGCGCCGCACTGTTGGCCACCACGCCGGCCGCAGCCAACGAGCCCGCAACAGCCGTTTACCAACAACCATCGGCCGCGATCAGCGCGGTTCTTGATGCGCCCGGCCTGCCTTTGCACAGCGTCTCGCCCGACCAGCGCACGCTGGCCGTGGTGCAGCTGCGCCGCCACCGCGGGGTGGCCGAGCTGGCGCGGCCCGCACTGCGCCTGGCCGGGCTGCGTTTCGACCCCGCCAGCAGCGGCCCGCAGCTGGTGGGCGTCATCGAGCGCCTGGCGCTGCGCGCCGTCGAGCCGGCCGGCGCGCCCGAGCGGGTGGTGGTGCTGCCCCCCGGGGGGGCCTTCCACCAGATGCGCTGGTCGCCCGACGGCCGGCGCTTCTTGTTGCAGCGCCGCACCGACAGCGCCACCGAGCTGTGGCTGGGCGACGTGGCCAGCACAAAGCTCAAGCCGCTGAAAGGTGTGCGCATCAATGCCGTGCTGGGCGCCGACATCGCCTGGCTCTCGGCCGACGAGATCGCCGTGCTGGCCGTGCCCGACAAACGCGGCGCAGCGCCCGTGTTCACCGCGCCCAGCGGCCCGGTGGTGCAGGAATCGATGGGCCGGGTTTCGCCCGAGCGCACGCTGCAAGACCTGCTCAAGGACAGCCAGGACGAGGCCGTCTTCACGCACCACGCCACCGCGGTGCTGCGCCGTGTGCATCTGGGTACCGGCGCCACGCGCGAGATGGGCGAACCCGGACTGTTCTTCAACCTGGTGGTGGCCGGCAACGGCCAGCTGATGACCGAGCGCCTGCTGCCGCCCTTCAGCTACCAGGTGAGCTGGCGCGACTTCGGCTCGGTGGCCGAGCTGCGCGACGCCCAGGGCCGCGTGCAGCGCGAGCTGGGCCGGGTGAAGATGGGCGAAGGCGTGCCCATCGGGGGTGTGGTGGGCGGCCCGCGCAGCTTCTGGGCTTCGCCGCTGGCCGACGGCGCGGTCTATTGGGTTGAAGCCCTCGACGGCGGCGACCCCAAGGCCAAGGTGCCGCACCGCGACCGCCTGATGCGCCTGGACGCCCCCTACCGCGGCGAGCCGCGCGAGGTGCACCGCACCGCCGGCCGGCTGGGCGGGCTGCTCTTCATGGACGGCAGCAAGGGGGCCAGCCCGCAGGCGCTGGTGACCGACTTCGACCGCGACCGCCTGTGGGTGACGGGCGCCCTGGTGGCGCTGGACGGCAGCGCGCCGGCACGCACGCTGCAAGACCGTTCGATGCGCGACCGCTACCGTGACCCGGGCACGCCCGTGAGCCGCACGCTGCCCAACGGCCGCAGCGTGGTGCGTGTGGACGAGGGCGCGCTGTGGCTCATCGGCGCCGGCGCCAGCCCGCAGGGCGAACGCCCCTTCCTCGACCGGCTGGACCTCGCCAGCGCCAAGACCGAGCGCCGCTTCCAGGCCACCACCACGCACTACGAGCGCCCCATGGCCGTGTTGGCCGATGGCCGCGTGCTCACCAGCCGCGAAAGCGCCACCGAGCCGCCCAACGTGGTGCTGCGCAGCGGCGGCAACCTGGCGCAGATGCAGGCGCTCACCACGCATGCAGACCCCACGCCGCAGCTGCGCAACATCCAGCGTGAGCTGGTGAAGTTCAAGCGCGCCGACGGCGTGGAGCTCTCGTTCTGGCTCTACACCCCGCCCGACCAGAAACCCGGCGAGCGCAGGCCGGCCTTCGTGTGGGCCTACCCGCTGGAGTTCACCGACGCCAGCACCGCCGGCCAGGTGAGCGGATCCAACAGCCGCTTCTCCACCTTCGGCACCACCAGCCCGCTGATGCTGGTGCTGGACGGCTACCCGGTGCTGATGGACGCCACCATGCCCGTGGTGGGCAAGCCCGAAACGGTGAACGACAGCTTCGTCGAGCAGATCACCGCCAACGCGCAGGCCATCATCGACAAGGCCGTGGAGATGGGTGTGGCCGAGCGCGAGAACATCGTCGTCGGCGGCCACAGCTACGGCGCTTTCATGACGGCCAACCTGCTGGCCCACACCGACCTGTTCAAGGCCGGCATCGCACGCAGCGGCGCCTACAACCGCACGCTCACGCCCTTCGGCTTTCAAAGCGAGCGCCGCAGCTACTGGGAGGCGCAAGACGTCTACCTGCGCCTGAGCCCCTTCAACTACGCCAACAAGTTGAAAGAGCCGGTGCTGCTGATCCACGGTGACAGCGACAACAACGCCGGCACCTTCCCCATCCAGTCGGCGCGCCTGTACCAGGCGCTGGCCGGCACCGGCGGCAGCGTGCGCTACGTGGTGCTGCCGTTTGAATCACACGGCTACGTGGCGCGCGAGAGCGTGGGCCACACCCTGCGCGAGATGAGCGACTGGATGAAGCGCCAGACGCGCGACCCGCGCGCGCCAGCCGCGAAGTAGCGCCTACACCCCCAGGCGCGCTTCCGAGACGTAGTGCTGGCGGAAGGCCTCGAAGTCCATCGAGTCTTCCGCCTCCAGCGCCTGCTGGCGGCGCACTGAAACAGCCGCCATGGCTTCGAAGTTGGCCTGGTGCTCGGCGGGCCAGGGCAGGGCGAGCAGCTGCTCGCGTGTGGCTTCGGCCTGGTGGCGGATGAAGGCGGTGTAGCGCAGGTCGAAGTCTTGCTCGATGGCGGCCAGCACACGCGCCGAAGGCAGCGTGGCCGGCGCGGCCAGCGCGGCTTGGCCGGCGGCCACGGCGGCGCTGTAGGCCTCGGTGCCGTGCGCGGCGTCCAGCGCCAGCGCGATGGTGGCGCACTCGCCCAGCAGTTCGTGCGCCCAATCGGCCAGCAGCACGGCCTGGCCGCCACGCTCCAGCGTCAAACCCGGCTCGCGGCCGTGGGCGGCGGTGTGGTGCTGGTTGCGGCCGAGTTCGGCGATTTCGGCCGGCGTGTCGGGCGGGCTGTCCTGCAGCAGGCAGTGCAGCAGAAACACATCGAGAAAGCGCAGGGTCTGCGCGTTGATGCCCACCGGCTCGAAGGGGTCGAGGTCCATGCAGCGCACCTCGATGTATTCGACGCCGCGCTCGCGCAGCGCGTGCAGCGGGCGCTCGCCGCTCTTGATCACGCGCTTGGGGCGGATGGTGCCGTAGAACTCGTTCTCGATCTGCAGCAGCGTGGTGGCCAGCTGGTTGTACTCACCACCCAGGTTGCGCACGCCGATCTTTTCGTAGGCCGGGTAGGGCTGGGTCAGCGCCTCGTGCAGGCTGGCGGCGTAACCGTCCAGGCTGTTGTAGCTGACGGCCAGGTTGGCCTGCGCCTCGCTCTGGTAACCCAGCCGGCCCATGCGCAGGCTGGTGGCGTAGGGGTGGTAGAGCGTGCCCGGGCTCAGGCGCTCCAGGCCGTGCGGCCGGCCTTCGACGAAGGTGGGGCACACCGCCGGGCTGGCGCCGAACAGCGTGAGCAGCAAAAAGGCATGGCGGCGGAAGTTGCGGATCAGCGCGAAGTGTTCGTCGTTGCTCAGGCCCGGCATCGACCAGTTGTAGTGGATGCCGCTGATGGTCTGCATGCGACGACCGTAGCGGTGCCCGAGCCCCATGCGGTAGACGCTTTTCGCGCGGCCGATGTTGCTGCTGCCGTAGCGGCCGAGCGGGATGGTCTCGTCGGTGGGCAGGCCGCAGGGCATGCTGCTGACCCACAGGCGTTCGTCGCCGGTCTTGGCCAGTTCGCGGTAGACGAACTGGTGGATGCGCGTGAGCTCGTCCAGGCAGCTTTCCACGCCTTCGTGCACACCGGTGATGAGCTCGAGCTGGCTCTCGCTGTAGTCGGTGGTGATGTGCGGGTGCGTCAGCGGCGAACCCAAAGCGCCCGGGTGTGGCGTCAGCGCCAGACTGCCGCTGGGCAGGGCACGCAGGCTTTCTTTCTCGACACCACGGCGGATGCCGAGCAGGCGCTCGAGCGGCAGTTGGCGCAGGCGGTGGGCCAGGGGCATGGGGGATCTTCCAAGGCAAGAGGCCGGCCGTGGAGGGGCCACGGGCCGCCGGGGGGCGAAGGTTAAGGCCTTGCGTCTGTTCGTGCAGGCGGCTGGTCAAACCCTGGACGGCGGCCCAGGGCAAACCACCGGCGGCATGGCCGCTGCCGGCCGCCTAGACTGGCACGACCATGCGACATCTTCTTGACACCCTTCCCGCCGATGGCGGCCCGGCGCGCGCCACCCCTTCGCTGCCCGACCGCGCACGCCGCCGCGGCCTGCAAGCCGCGCTGGCCTGGCCGGCGCTGGCGCTGGCCGGGCCGCTGCTGGCCGGCTGCGCGACAGCACCGCCGGCCACCGCCCTCGATTTCGACACCTGGAGCGAAAGCTTCGCGGCCGACTGGGTGCGCCTGTCGCCCGAGCGCGCGACGACGGCGCAGTACTTCAGCGGCGAAGAGCAGGCCGCGCTGGACCGCCAGCTGGGCCCGCAGACGGCCGAGCGCCGCGCCGCGCAAGGCCGCCTGGCGCGTGAGGGCCTGCAGCGCCTGGCCGGCTTCAAAACCGAGCGCCTCACGCCCGAGCAGCGTGTCAGCGCCGACATCCTGCGCTGGAGCCTGGCGCGTGAGATCGCCGGCGAGCCCTACCAAGACCACAACTTCCTCTTCAACCAGCTGGGCGGGCCGCACCTGCGGCTGGTGAACTTCCTCACCGTTTCGCACCCGCTGCGCAGCGCGGCCGATGTGGACGCCTACCTCGAACGCCTGGGCCAGGTAGCGCAGCGGCTGGACGAAAGCCTGGCGCGTTCACGCGCCGCCGTGGCGCGCGGGCTGCTGCCGCCGCGTTTCATCGCCGAACGTGCGCGCGGCCAGGTGGTGGCCGTGCTGGCGCCGCCGCCGGCGCAGAGCGAGTTCGTCACCGCACTGGCGCGCCGCACCGCAGGGCTGAAGGACGTGGGCGCCGCGCAGCGGGAGCAGGCCGTGGCCCGCGCCACGCAGCTGGTGGCGCAACAGGTGCTGCCGGCCTACGGCCGTGTGCTGGCGCTGCTGGACGAGGTGCTGCCGCGCACCACCGCCGACGCCGGCCTGTGGCGCCTGCCCGAGGGCGACAAGGCTTACGCCCAGGCGCTGGCGGCCAACACCACCACCACGCTGGGCGCGGAGGAGATCCACCAGATCGGCCTGCGCGAGGTGGCGCGCATCGAAGCCGAGATGGACCGCGTGCTGCGCAGCCTGGGCCGCAGCGAGGGCACGGTCAACGCACGCTACGCGGCGCTGCGCGAAGCCACCTCGCCGCCGCCCGAGCCCGACCCGCGCCCGGCGCTGCTGGCGCGCTACACCGCCGCCGTGCGCGACGCCGAACGCCGCGCGCAGGCGCTCTTCAACCTGCAGCCCCGGGCGCCGGTGGAAGTGCGGCGCGTGGGGGCGCTGACCGAGCGCACGAGCAGCGCCTACTACACGACGCCTGCGCCCGATGGCAGCCAGCCCGGCATCTTCTGGATGCCGCTGCCGGGCCCCAGCTACAACGTGCTGGGCCTGCGCAGCCTGGCCGTGCACGAGGCCGTGCCGGGCCACCACTTCCAGCTCGCGCTGCAGCAGGAACAGGCCACGCTGCCGAAGTGGCGCCAGCGCCGCATCTTCGGCGGCGGCAGCGCGCACGCCGAGGGCTGGGCGCTGTATGCCGAGCGCCTGGCCATCGAAGACGGCTGGTACGAAGGCGACCCGCAAAGCCTGCTGGGCGCGCTGAACAGCGAGCTCTTCCGCGCACGCCGGCTGGTGGTGGACACCGGCCTGCACGCGAAGAAGTGGACGCGCGAGCAGGCCATCGGCTACGGCATCGGCGCGCAGGAGGTGGAGCGCTACATCGTCAACCCCGGCCAGGCCACGGCCTACATGATCGGCATGTTGCGCATCCTGGCGCTGCGCGACGAGGCGCGCAGCAAGCTGGGCGCGAAGTTCGACATCAAGGCCTTCCACGACGTGGTGCTGCAGACCGGCAGCGTGCCGCTGGACGTGATGGCCGAGACCATCCGCCAGTGGACCGCAGCGCGGCAGAAGGCCTGAAGCCTGGGGTCAGACGATCTCGTCGGCCTCGATGTGCAGCGTGCGCCGCCGCACGCCCAGGCCGGCCACCGCCACCGTCACGCGCAGCGGCTTGCCCACGGGCACGCTGCGGCTGAAGCGGAAATCCAGCCCGTCGAACTCGCCCGGGTTCTGCGCCGGCAGGCGGCGCTGCCACTGCTGGGCGCCATCGGCCAGCACTGTCATCTGCAGCCACGGCGCCGCGCCCACGAGTTCTTCCGGCACGGCCACGGTGATGGCGCAGGCGATCTCGAAGCGCCGCTCGCGCTTGAGATCGGCCGGAATCAGCAACGTGGCGGTGGTGGCGTCGCCGGCCTTCAGCGCCCAGCGCTCGGGTTCGGCACCGCGCTCGGGCCGCGGCATATCGGGGGTGGCTGTCATCGTCGGCCCGCATTCTGTCGCGGGTGCCGAAGGCGAGCGCAAAGCCCCGGCCGGGCTGGCCCCGCGCCAGCCGTTGTAAGGTGGCCCCTGGCCCTGCGACACACCGTGTTGCCGACCCCGCCGCCCACGAAGGAAGAATCCGCCCATGCACGCCACCCTGCCCTTGCTGGCCGCCACCGACTTCCCCGCGCTGCGCCGCCGCGCGCTGGAAACGCTGCAGGTCAACCTCGGCTACAAGTGCAACCAGAGCTGCCTGCACTGCCATGTGAATGCCAGCCCGCAGCGCACCGAGATGATGGACGCCGAGACCGCGGCCCTCGTGCTGCAGGTGCTGCGCCAGCGCCGCGTGCACACGCTCGACCTCACCGGCGGCGCGCCCGAACTCAACGAAAACTTCCGCGAAATCGTCATCGGCGCGCGCGCGCTCGGCGTGCGCGTGATCGACCGCTGCAACCTCACCATCCTGAGTGAACCGGGGCAGGAAGACCTCGCCGAGTTCCTGGCCGCGCAGGGTGTGGAAGTGACGGCCTCGCTGCCCTGCTATTCGGTGGGCAATGTCGACCGTCAGCGCGGCGAAGGCGTGTTCGACCGCAGCATCGCCGGGCTGCAGGCGCTCAACGCTTTGGGCTATGGCGTGGAGGGCACGGGCCTGGTGCTCAACCTCGTCTACAACCCGCAGGGCGCGGTGCTGCCGCCGCCGCAACAGGCGCTGGAGGCCGACTACAAGCGCGAGCTGATGGCGCACTTCGGCATCGTCTTCAACCACCTCTACGCGCTGACGAACATGCCCATCCAGCGTTTCGGCAGCACGCTGGTCAGCAAGGGCAGCTTCCAGACTTACCTGCAGCTGCTGAAGAGCAGCTTCCAGGCGCACAACCTCGACACCGTGATGTGCCGCAGCACGCTGAGCGTGGACTGGCAGGGCCAGCTCTACGACTGCGATTTCAACCAGATGCTGGGGCTGCGCGCCCAGGTGGGCGAGCTGGCCACGGCGCACCTGCGCGACCTGCTCGGCGATGACAGCAGCGATGGCAACGGCAGCCCCATCCGCGTGGCCGAACATTGCTACGGCTGCACGGCGGGGCAGGGCAGCAGCTGCGGTGGTGCGCTCGGCAGCTGAGCCTTCGGCCGGCCAGGCCGCAGGCGCGCTGCCGCGGCTCAGCATCGTGCTGCCGGCGCTGAACGAGGCCGCTGGCATCGCGGCCACGCTGCAGGCGCTGGCGCCGCTGCGCGCGGTCGGGCACGAAGTGATCGTCGTCGACGGCGGCAGCAGCGATGGCACCGCGGCGCTGGCCGCGCCCCTGGCCAGCCGCGTGGTGGCCAGCGAACGCGGCCGCGCGCGGCAGATGAACGCCGGCGCGGCGGTGGCCACGCGCGAGGTGCTGCTCTTCCTGCACGCCGACACGCGCCTGCCACCGAGCGCCGATGCCGCCATCACCAGCGCCTTGCAACGCGGCGCGCGCTGGGGGCGCTTCGACGTGCACATCGAAGGCCGCTCGCGCTGGCTGCCCGTGGTGGCGCGGCTGATGAACTGGCGCTCGCGGCTGACGGGCATCGCCACCGGCGACCAGGCGCTCTTCATCGAGACCTCGCTCTTCCGCGAACTCGGCGGCTACGCGCCGCTGCCGCTGATGGAAGACATCGAGCTCTGCGGCCGGCTGCGCGCCATCGCACGCCCGGCCTGCCTGCGCGAACGTGTCACCACCTCGGGCCGGCGCTGGGACACGCGCGGCGCCTGGCCCACCATCTGGCTGATGTGGACGCTGCGCTGGCGCTACTGGCGCGGCACACCCGCCGAAGAACTGGCCCGCGCCTACCGCTGAAACAGGCCCTGCCGGCGCCGGCCGGTTCGCGATGACAATCGGCCCCCTGCACTGCCGCAGCCCTTTGTTTCCTGGCCATGTCCGACACCACCGTTCCTCCGCTGCCCGAAGACGCTACCCCCGGCGCACCTGCCCCCGCGCCCGAGGCCGCAGCGGCTGCCCCCGAGACACCTGTGCCAGCGAGCACGGAGGCGGCGGCGCCGAGCGACGCGGCGGCCAAAGCTGCCGTGTCCGCAGCGACGGAACCGCCCATCGAACCGGCTGCCGAACCGACGGTTGAGGCGCCACCCGAAACCGCCGCCACGCCAGACGCCGCGGCCGCCGAAGCGCCCACGCCCGAGACTGCGGCCGACGCAGCTGCCGACGGCGCAGAGGCGGCCGAGGCCGGTGCTGCCGAGCGCGCTGCCGCAGCCCCCGAGATGAGCCTCGCCGCCGTGGCCAAGGCCCTGGCCGCGCATTTCCCACTGCTCTTCGGCGCGCCGCGCGCGCTGCCGCTGAAGCTGCGCATCCAGGCCGACATCCAGGCGCGTGCGCCCGGCGTGTTCACGAAGAAGGCGCTGTCCATCTTTCTGCACCGCCACACCACCAGCACCGCCTACCTGAAGGCGCTGGTGAGCACGCCCACGCGCCACGACCTTGACGGCCAGCCCGCCGGCGAAGTGGCCGAAGAACACCGCGTGGCCGCCACCGCCGAGGTGGAACGCCGGCGCGGCATCGTCGAGGCCAAGCGCCTGGCCGAGCGTGAAGCGCAGCGCCAGGCCTACCGCGAAGCGGCCCGCGCCGCACGCGCTGGCGGCAGTGGCGCGCCCGCGGCCGAAGGCGCAGCGGCGCCCGCCGAAGGCAGCCCCGACGCGGCCCGCCCGCCACGCCCACCGCGCCCGCCCCGGCCCGAGGGCGCACCGCGCGGCCCGCGCCCGCCGCAGGAAGCACGCGGCCCCCGGCCCGCACAGAGCGAACGCAGCGAACGCGCCGACCGCGGCCCGCGCGGCAACCCCGGCGAGCGCCCGCCGCGCCCGCCCCGGCCTGATCGCCCAGACCGCCTTCCGCGCCCGCCGCGCGAAGCGCTGCCGGAAGGTGCCACGCCCGCGGCCACCGATGCGGTGCCGCAGGCCCCGCGTGAAATTCGTGAACAACGCGAACCGCGCGAGCCCCGCCAGCCCTCGTTGCCCCCGGCCGAGCTGGAAGCCCGCCGCGAGCGTGCGCAGCTCTTGCGTGCCTTCGAGAGCAGCACGCTGACCAAGGCCAACTTCTGCGTGCTCAAGCGCATCAGCGAGGGCGAGCTCGACAGCCGCCTGGTGCAGGCGCGCCAGGAACGTGAAGCGCGCGGGCCCGATCCGCGCCAGGAAGCACGCCCGGAGCCGCGGCCCGACAGCCGCCCCGAGACGCGCCGCGACGAGCGCGGCCCGCGTGATTTCGGCGGCAGCCGCGACAGCCGTGACAACCGCGGCGGCCCGCGCCGCGATGCGCCGCGCGCCCCGCTGCCCGCGGGTGAACGCACCCGCCCGGCCGGCAGCGGCCCGGCGCCGGCTGCTGCTGGCGGCAAGCCCCCGCAGAAGCCGGGGCGCTGAACGGTTGGCACCCTCATCAGGGTGCCGACCGTCAGGTTGCTGGCGCCCTCAGGGCGCCAGCGGTGGCACGGTAGCCGGTGCCGTGGTCTGCGCCGAAGGCTGCAGCCGGTTGCTGCCGTGCTGCACTTCAAAGGCGGTGGCGAAGGTCTGCACGTTGCTGAGGCTGGCCACGGTGTCCACCGTCCACCACTCGCACACGGTGCGTTCGGCCGTCACGTCGAGCAGCATGTAGCCGCGCTGGGTCAGCTCGATGTGCTTGAAGTGCGGGTTCACGCTGCGCAAAAAGGCTGCGGTGCTGCCGTTGGGGTCGGGCAGGCCCGGCGAGGTGACGCTGGTGCAGACGAACTCCACCGCGCGCGAACCCTCACCCGTGGCGGCGTTGTAGCCGCCGGTGGCGACGTTGGGGTTGTTCGGATCCTGCGTCAGGTCGGCGGCCCAGCTGCTGTGGATGTCACCCGTCAGCACCACCACGTTGTCCACGGCGGGCTGGCCGTTGCCGCCCTTGAGCACCTCGTACAGGCGGTCGCGCGCGGGCTGGTAGCCGTCCCACTGGTCGGTGTTGACGAACACACCGCCGCCGGCGGCCAGCGGCGCGCCCTGCAGCTTGAGCTGCGCAAACATCACGCCCTGGCCGATGAACTTCCAGCGCGCCGGGCTCTGGCGCAGGCGCGTGGCCAGCCAGGCTTCTTGTTCCGCGCCCAGCAGCGTGCGCGCCGGGTTGAGGAACTCGCCGGTCTGCACGAAGCCGTTGCCGAAGGGCGTGGGCACGGTGGCGGCCAGCTGCTTGGAGCGTGCGCTCAGGCGCTCTTCCAGCATCACCAGTTCCACCAGGTCGCCGATGCGGAAAGCGCGCTGGTTGCGGCGCAGGTCGGCCGTGCCCGGGCGCACGTCGGGCGTGCGGATGGGCATCCACTCGTAGTAGGCCTGCAGCGCCACGTTCACACGCTCGGGCCAGCTGCCCTCGGCGCCTTCGCTGTGGTTCTCGGCGCCGCCCACCCAGGCGTCGTTGGTGATCTCGTGGTCGTCCCAGATGCACACCAGCGGGTGCTGGCGGTGCAGGGCCTGCAGGTCGGCGTCGCGCTTGTACTGGGCGTGGCGCTGGCGGTAGTCGGACAGCGTCACCATCTCGCGCGGCGGGCTCGGGCGTGCGCACGCTGCCGTACTCGTTGGGGCCGTATTCGTAGAGGTAGTCGCCCAGGTGCAGCACGAGGTCGAGGTCGGCGCGCTCGGCGATGCGGCGGTAGGCATTGAAGTAGCCCGCGGCGTGGTTGGAGCAGCTGGCCACCGCGATGCGAAGGCGCGGCGTGGCGCCCGCGGGCAGCGTGCGCGTGCGGCCGATGGGCGAGGTTTCGCCCTCGGCATGGAAGCGGTAGTAGTAGGTGCTAGCCGGGCGCAGGCGCGCGGGGTCGACCTTCACCGTGTAGTCACGCGCCGCGTCGGTGGTGGTGGCGCCGCGCGCGACGATGTTCGTGAAGCCGGGGTCGGTGGCGAGCTCGTAGCGCACTGCGTGGCTGGCCTGGGGCGCGCCGCGCGTGGCGGCCGGAGTGACGGCGGGCGTGATGCGCGTCCACAGCACCACCGCATTGGCCAGCGGGTCGCCACTGGCCACGCCGTGCTGGAACACGCCGGTGCCACGGCGCGTGTCGGCGGCGGCTGCAGAAGCCTTGCCGGCCGACAAGGGCAGCGCCGCCACCGAAGCCAGCGCTACCGCGGCCGAGCCCGAACGCTGGAAAAAGCCACGGCGGCTGGTGCCGGCCGGCGGGCGGGGCTTGAGAACACTGGGGCGACCCATGGCAACACTCCTGCATGCGATGAAAACCCGCACGCTAGGCAGCGCCCATGACCGCGCCGTGTCGCAGCGATGACGGCTGCGCAGCGCCCGGCCCCGCGGCCGACCCTGGGGCATACCCGCGATACGTAGTTCTCCGCTGCCCCACCAGCCCGGCCCCAGGCAGCCTATGCGGTTCGACACCGACATCCCCAACACCGGAGACCGCCCCACCATGCAACGCCGCCTGCCCCTGCGCACCCTGCTCGCCACCGCCTTGCTGGCCGCCACCGTGCTGCCCACCGCCGCCCTGGCCCAGGCCTGGCCGGGCAAACAGCCCATCCGGCTGGTGGCCGTGTTCCCGCCTGGTGGCTCGGTGGACCAGGTCTCGCGCATCCTCGCGCCGGCGCTGCAGGCGCAGCTCGGCCAGACCGTCATCGTCGAGAACAAGGGCGGCGCCTCGGGCAGCATCGGCGCGGGCCAGGTAGCGGCTTCGCCGGCCGACGGCTACACCTTCGCGGTGGTTTTCGACAGCCACGCGGTGAACCCGGCCTTGCAGCCCAACCTGCCCTTCGACACGCGCAAAGACCTGGCCACTGTGGCAATGCTGGGCACCAGCCCGATGGTGATTTCCACGCACGCCGACACGCCCTACAAGACCTTCGCCGACGTGGTGGCTGCGGTGAAGGCGAACAAGAACGTCAGCTACGGCACCATCGGCAACGGCAGCCTGGGCCACCTGGCGGTGACGCTGCTGGCCAAGGGCAACGGCTTCGACCTCACGCACGTGCCCTACCGCGGCGGCGGCCCGCTGATGCAGGACGCCATCGCCGGCCACGTGCCGCTGTCCATCGGCTCCATCTTCGTGGCCAAGCCACACATCGACAGCAAGCGCCTGCGCCCGCTGGTCGTCACCACCGACAAACGCAGCCCGCAACTGCCCGATGTGCCCACGCTGGCCGAGAGCGGCTACGCCGGCTTCAACGCGCCGGCCTGGTGGGCCGTGCTGGCCCCGGCCAAGACGCCGCCGGAGATCGTGGCGCGCATGAATGCCGAGATCAACAAGGCGATGCAGCAGCCCGATGTCGCGGCCAAGCTCGCGGCGCAGGGCATCAGCGTGAACCTGGGCACGCCAGCCGCGGGGCAGGCATTCATCGAGCGCCAGATCGACACCTGGGCGCAGGTGGTGAAGGCCAACAACATCAAGGCAGATTGAGCCCAGCGTGGCCACCGAAAAACGCCTGACGGCGGCCGACCTGCGCCGCCTGCCCAGCCCTGCCGACACGCCGCCCGATTGCGACTGCAGGGCTCTGCACGCGCCGGGCTGGGAGAGCATCACCGGCCCGCTGGGCGAGAACACGGGCGCACCGCGGCTGGTGAAGCTGGGCACGCTGCGCAACGCCGACGAGGCCGAGCCCACGGTGGCCGAGTTCCACGAAGGCGGCTCGCGCTACGAATCGCCACACGCGCCCATCGCGCCGGGCTACTTCCCGTACAACCGCTGCGATGTCTGGGCCTGCGCGGCCTGCGGGCGCGGTTTCTTGCAGTACACCGAGTTCGGCGGTTATTACGTTGACCACCGGCTGCGCGAGATCGACCCGGCACGGGTGGTGGACGCCACCCCCTAGAACGCGTCGAAAACACGCGCCGGGGTATCCCTCGGTCTCCTTCGCAGCGCGGAGGTGGGGTGGCGAAATACAGGCCATGCGGTGAAGACACACCGCGCCACCCGCCGCAGGTCGATGCAAGACAGCGGCACCGCCAGGAGAGATCACCATGGCCCGCTCACGCATCTTCATCAGCTACCGCCGCGACGACGCTGCCGGCTACTCGCACGCCATCCACGACCGCCTGGCCGACCACCTGGGCGGCGAGCAGCTCTTCATGGACGTGCACGACATCGCCCCGGGCACCGACTTCGCCCGCCGCCTGCGCGACGTGGTGCAGAGCTGCGACGTGGTGGTGGCCCTCATCGGCAAACGCTGGGTGGGCGAACGCGAAGGCCAGCCGGCGCGCATCCAAGACGAACGCGACTGGGTGCGCATCGAGGTGGCCGAAGCCCTGCGGCGCGGCATCCGCGTCATCCCCGTGCTGCTGGACGGCGCCCGCCTGCCGGCTGCCGAAGACCTGCCCGACGACCTGCAGGGCCTGCGCCTGCTCAACAGCATGGAGGTGCGCACCACGCGGCTGGATGCCGATGTGCGCGACCTCGTGGGCGCCACCGTGCAAGCCGTGGGCGGCACCTGGCCGCCAGTGGAGCCGGGCGCCCGGCTGCACGCCGCGGTGGGGGGCCTGTACACGCTGTTCGCCGGCGGCGCGCTGGTGCTGGGGCTGCTGGCCAGTGCCTTCGTCGATGAAGTGTCCGACCACACCTTCACCGGCCTGCTGGGCCTGATGCTGGCCGCCGCGGTGGCGCTGCGCCTGCCGCTGCACAACAAGCTGCGCGCGCTGAGCCGCGAGCAGGCGCTGAAGTGGGCCGCCGGGCTGCACATGGGGGCCTTCGTGATGCTGGCCGCCGGCGCGCAGGGCGAAACCGACGTCGCCTCGGTGATCCTCCTCGGCCTGCTGCCCGCCGGGCTGCTGTACCTCAGCTCGATGGGCATGCGCCGCACGGCGCGGGTGTGAGCTTCAGAGGCCCAGTTCGCTGAGGCCCGGGTGATCGTCAGGCCGCCGGCCCAGCGGCCAGAAGAAGAGGCGCTGCGCCTCGGTGATGGGCAGGTCGTTGATGCTGGCGTGGCGGTGAGTCATGAACCCGGCCTCGTTGAAAGCCCAGTTCTCGTTGCCGTAGCTGCGGAACCACTGGCCGGCTTCGTCGTGCCACTCGTAGGCGAAGCGCACGGCGATGACTGGGCCGGTGAAGGCCCACAGCTCCTTGATGAGCCGGTAGTCGAGTTCGCGGGCCCACTTGCGGCGCAGGAAAGCTTTCACCTCCTCACGCCCCACCGGGAACTCGGCGCGGTTGCGCCAGCGGGTGTCTTCCGTGTAGACCCGGGCGCAGACCTCGGGGTCGCGCGTGTTCCAGGCGTCTTCGGCGCCGCGCACCTTCTGGCGGGCCGTGGCCTCGGTGAAGGGCGGCAGCGGTGGGCGCATTTCGTTCATGTGAACTTCACCAGCCGATGGCCTTGGGCAACCACAGCGCGATCTGCGGGTAGAAAAACACCAGCGCCAGCGTGCCGCCCTGCAGCACGATGAAAGGCGTCACGCCCTTGTAGATGTCCTTGATGCCCACCTCGGGCGGCGCCACGCCCTTCAGGTAGAAAAGCGCCCAGCCGAAAGGCGGCGTGAGGAAGCTGCTCTGCAGGTTGACGGTGATCAGCATCGCCAGCCACACCGGGTCGACGCCCTGGTTGATGAGCACCGGCATGAAGAGCGGCACGGCGATGTAGCTGATCTCGATCCACTCGATGAAGAAGCCGAGCACGAAGATCAACGCCATCATGAACCAGATGTCGCTGTTCACGCCGCCGGGCAGCCACTCGAACATCTTCACGATGAGGTCCTCGCCGTGCAGGCCGCGGAAGGCCAGCGCGAACACCTGCGCCATCAGCAGGATGAACATCATCACCGCGGTGATCTTGGCGGTTTCGAGCGCCACGTCTTTCAGCACCTGCCACTTGAAGCGGCCTGCGCCTGCGGTGATGAGGATGGCGCCCACGGCGCCCATCGAGGCCGCCTCGGTGGGCGCGGCGATGCCGCCGACGATGCTGCCCAGCACCGCCACCACCAGCAGGATGGGCGGCACCACTACCTTCCAGAAGCGCACCCACAGCTGGCGGCGGCTGACGGCGTCACGCTCGGCCTGCGGCAGCGGTGGCATCAGCTCGGGCTTGAGCATGCCCAGCACGAGCAGGAAGACGATGTACACCGCCGCCAGCAACAGCCCCGGGCCCACGGCCGCGGCGAAGAGCGTGCCCACGCTCAGCTGCATGATGTCGGACAGCAGGATGAGGATGAGGCTGGGCGGGATGATCTGCCCCAGCGTGCCGCTGGCGCAGATGGTGCCGCAGGCCACTGCTTTGCTGTAGCCGCGCTTGAGCAGCGTGGGCAGCGTGAGCAGGCCCAAGGTGACGATGGTGGCACCGACGATGCCGGTGGTGGCGCCCATCAGCACGCCGAAGAGCACGATGCCCACGCCCATGCCGCCGCGCACGCCGCCGGCCAGGTGGCCCATCACGTCGAGCAGGTCGTCGGCCAGGCGCGATTTCTCCAGCATCACGCCCATGAAGACGAAGAGCGGGATCGCCATCCACTGGTAACCCGCCACCACGCCGTAGATGCGGGCCGGCAGCAGGTTGAAGAGCCCGTCGCCGAAACCCAGCCAGCCGAAACCGAAGCCCACCGCCGCCAGCGACAGCGCCACCGGCACGCCCAGCATCAGCAGAACGAAGAAGCCTGCCAGCATCAGCAGGCTGAGCGTTTGCGGCTCAAACATGCACGGCCTCTGCGCTGCCACCGCGGCGCTGTTGTTCAGCGATGAGCAGCTTGGCCAGCGCGCCCAGCGTCTGCACGAAGAGCAGCGCAAAGCCCAGCGGGATGAGCCCTTTCACCGCCCAACGGTAGGGAATGCCGCCGGGGTCGGCCGAGGTCTCGCCGATGGCGTAGGCCTGCATCACGTAGCCCCACGAGAGCTTGATGAACAAGCCCGCCAGCACCAGCGTGAGCAAGAGCGAAAACAGGTTCACCGCGAACTTCGCGCCCGGGCTGAAGCTGGCGTAGAAAACATCCACCCGCACCGCCTCACCGCGCTGCAACGAATAGCTCATGCCCAGCAGGATGACGGCGGCGAGCAGGTGCCACTCCAGCTCTTGCGCCCACACCGAGCCGAAGCTGAAGGCGTAGCGCAGCAGCACGTTGGTGGCCACCAGCAGCACCATGGCCAGCGTGAGCCACAGCGTGAGCTGGCCGATGAGATCGATGAAGCGCTCGATGCGCCGCTGGGCGGCGGAGAGGGTGGTCCACATGCCGCCGCCCCGCTGTCAGCCGCGCACTTTGAGGTGGTAAGCCTCTTCGCTGACTTCGCTCCAGCGGTCGTACTTGGCCTTGAAGGCCATGTAGCTGTCGTGCACCTTCTTCGTCAGCGGGTCCTTGGCCACGGCTTCGGCCAGCACCTTGTTGGTCTCGGCGCGCAGCGCGGAGATCACCGCATCGGGCAGCGGCCGCGCGATGACGCCCTGGTTCTTGATGAGATCTTCCATCGCGTCGCTGTTGGCTTTTTGGCACCAGCCTTCGCTGATGACGTTGCAGGCCGCGGCGGCGTTCTCGACGATGCTCTGCAGGTCTTTCGGCAGCTTGGCCCAGGCCGCCTTGTTGATGAGCAGCTCCGACACGGTGGACGACTCGTGCCAGCCCGTGGTGTAGTAGTTCTTCGCGGCCTTGTGCAGGCCCAGGCGCCGGTCTTGGAAGGGCCCGACGAACTCGGCCGCATCGATGACGCCGCGCTCCAGCGCCGGGAAGATCTCGCCACCCGGCAGCACCTTCACGTCCACACCGAGGTTGGCGTAGACCTTGCCGGCCAGGCCCGGAATGCGCATCTTCAGGCCCTTGAGATCGGCCACCGTCTTGATCTCTTTCTTGAACCAGCCCGTCATCTGCACGCCGGTGTTGCCGCAGGGCATGGCGACCATGCCGAAGGGTGCATAGACCTCGTTCCAGAGATCGATGCCGCCACCGTCGTAAAGCCAGCCGTTGATGCCCTGGAAGTTCATGCCGAAGGGCACGGCGGTGAAGTACTGCGCGGCGAAGGTCTTGCCGGTCCAGAAGTAGGCGTTGGCGTGGTTCATCTCCACGGTGCCCGCGCGCACGGCGTCGAAGCCTTCGAAGGCCGGGATGAGCTCACCCGCGCCGAAAACCTGGATGTTCAGCCGCCCGCCCGACATCTCGCGGATGCGCTTGGCCAGGTCGGTGGCCGAGCCCGGGCCGTCCATGTAGAAAGGCGAGCCCTTCGGGTAGGCCGAGGTCATCTTCCAGTTGAAGCTGGTCTGTGCCGACGCAAACGCCGGCACAGACAGCGCGCCGGCAGCAAAACCAGCCTTCAGCGCCGAGCGGCGCGGGAGCACGGACGAACGGGTCATGGCAACTCCAGTTGAAAGAAAGGGCGGACGGCAGGCAGCCGATCAATAAGTCTTGTACGGAAGGAACTTGCCGCTCATCACGATGGACACCCGGTCGCCCATGGGGTTGGCTTCGCGCTTCAAGTCCATCTTGAAATCGATGGCGCTCATGATCCCGTCGCCGAACTCTTCATGGATGAGTTCCTTGAAGGTGGTGCCGTACACGCTCACCAGCTCATAAAAGCGGTAGATCAGCGGATCGGTCGGCACGCTGGTGGGCAGGCTGCCCTTGTAGGGCACGACCATCAGCCACTTCTGCTCTTCGGCGCTCAGGCCGAAGATCTCGCCCACCACGCCGGCCTGCTCGGCGCTCAGCGTCATCTGCCCCAGGCAGGCGGCGGTGACCCATTCCTTGCTCAGCCCCACTTTCGCGGCGACGTCGCTCCACTTCAGGCCTTTCGTGACCTTGGTGGTGATGATCTTTTCGGTGACGGCAAGGCGGCTCATATCACTCTCCTCAAGGGGGTGGGTTCGGGTCGGGGTTCGGCGGGCTCGGCCTGGGTATCGAGCCCCGGGCTCACTTGCAGCGGCTGTGCGGGCGCGCGGCCGTGCGAGAGGTCTTGGCTGCGCGCCACCAGGAAATCGACCAGGTGGTTGCGGATGCGGTAGTACTGCGGGTCGTGGTGCAGCGTGGCGCGCTGGCGCTCACGGCTCATCGTGTTCTTCACGATCTCGGCCACGCGGGCCTGCGGGCCGTTGCTCATCAGCAGGATGCGGTCGGCGAGAAGAATCGCCTCGTCCACGTCGTGCGTGATCATGAACACGGTCTGGTGCGTCTCGGCACAGATGCGCAGCAGTTCGTCCTGGATCGTGCCCCGCGTCAGTGCATCCAGCGCTCCGAAAGGCTCGTCCAGCAGCAGCATGCGCGGCTGTATCGCGAAAGCGCGCGCGATGCCCACCCGCTGCTTCATGCCGCCGCTCAGTTCACTCGGCTTCTTGTCGATGGCCGAACTCAGGCCCACCAGCGCGACGTATTTCTCGACGTGCTCGTTCACCTGCGCGGCTTTCCAGCCGGGCCACTTGCTGCGCACGGCGAAAGCGATGTTCTTGCGCACCGTCAGCCAGGGCATCAGCGCGTGGCCCTGGAACACGACGCCGCGCTCCAGGCTCGGGCCGGCCACCTCGCGGCGGTCCATGAACACATGCCCGGTGCTGGCCGTCTCCAGCCCCGCCAGCACGTTGAGGATGGTGGTCTTGCCGCAGCCGCTGTGGCCGATGATGCAGACAAACTCGCCCTGCGCGATCTCGAAGTTCACGCCGTCGAAGACGGGCTCCTTCGCGCCTGGATAAGCCTTGCCCAGGCCCTCGACCTTGAGGAATTCAGCAGACCTGTTTTCAGTCTGCATATGTCACCGCCTTCTGCAGCTTCGCGAACATCAGGTCGAGCAACATGCCCACGATGCCGATCATCAGGATGGCGAAGATCACGTTCGGCAGGCTGAGGTTGTTCCACTCGTTCCAGACGAAGTAGCCGATGCCCGTGCCGCCCACCAGCATCTCGGCGGCCACGATCACCAGCCACGCGATGCCCATGCTGATGCGCATGCCCGTCAGGATGGTGGGCGCCGCGGCCGGCAAGATCACCTCGAAGGCGCGGCGCAGCGGCGGCACTTCCAGCGTGCGCGCCACGTTCAGCCATTCCTTGCGCACGCTCGCCACGCCAAAGGCGGTGTTGATCAACATCGGCCAGATGCTGCAGATGAAGATCACGAAGATGCCGCTGATGGCGCTGTCCTTGATCGTGTACAGCGCCAGCGGCATCCAGGCCAGCGGCGAGATGGGTTTCAGCACCTGGATGAAAGGGTCGAGCGCGCGGTAGATCAGCGGGCTCATGCCTATGACGAAGCCCAGCGGAATGGCCACCAGCGCCGCGAGCAGATAACCCAGTGCCACACGCCCCAGCGAATACGCCAGCTGCAGGCCCACGCCCTTGTCGTTGGGGCCGTTGTCGTAGAAGGGGCTGGAGAGGTGCTTGAGCACCACGCTGCCCATCTGCGAAAGCGTCGGGAAGCCGGCCTTCTGCGTCGGCGTGGCGGCGCCATCGGCACCCGCCGTTGGGTCCTTGCCCATCAGCTTGGCGTATTCGATCTGCTCGGCCGTCAGCGTGGGCGCCGCCACGGCCGGCGCCGCTGCCGGCGCCAGCGTGGCCAGGTGCCACACGCCCAGCATCAGGCCCAGCAGCAGCAGCGAGAGCAGGCCCGCGCGCAGGTCCAGCGTAGCCTTCACGTCACGCTTTCTTGATGGCGAAGCTGTTGGCGTAGGCGGCGGCCTTCTCGGGGTCGAAGACCTTGCCCATGATCGTGAACTTCGGGTACGCGCCCGCCGGCACCGGCATGTCGAGTGCCTTCATGTGCTTCTTCGCGTCGGTCAGCAAGAACACCTTCTCGGCGATCTGCTTGTAGTTCACGTCGCCCTTGATGTAGCCCCAGCGCTGCATCTGCGTGAGCATCCACACGGCCATGCTCTGCCAGGGCATGGGGTCGAAGTCGGCGCGGTCGGGCACGTTTTTCACGCTGCCCAGCCCGTCGGCGAACTTGCCGGTGAGCACCTGCGCCACCACGGTTTCGGGCTGGTTCAAATACGCTTGCGGCGAGATCACCTTGGCGATCAGCTCGCGGTTCTCGGCCTTGCGCGCCATCGCCGCGGCGGTGAGCACCGCGCGGTACAGCGCGATGAAAGTGTTGGGGTTCTTCTGGATGAACTCGGTGCTGGTGCCGAAGGCGCAGCAGGGGTGGCCGTTCCACAGCTCTTTGGTGAGCACGTGGATGAAACCCACCTCCTCGAAGACCGCGCGCTGGTTGAAGGGGTCGGGGCCGAGGAAGCCGTCGATGTTGCCGGCACGCAGGTTGGCCACCATCTCGGGCGGCGGCACCACGCGAATCTGGATGTCGGTGTCGGGGTTCAGGCCCGCTTCCGCCACGTAGTAACGCAGCAGGAAGTTGTGCATGCTGTATTCGAAGGGCACCGCGAAC
Source organism: uncultured beta proteobacterium (assembly GCA_963788035.1). Taxonomy (GTDB): domain Bacteria; phylum Pseudomonadota; class Gammaproteobacteria; order Burkholderiales; family Burkholderiaceae_C; genus Rubrivivax. The sequence goes on along the minus strand of CAWBFC010000001.1, from coordinate 232,703 downwards.
TTGAAGCCCTTCCAGCTCTTCGGATCGCGCTTGTCCTTGTGCTTCACGCTGAGCGTGATGGCCTGGCCGTTGGTGTTCTGGATGGTGGCCACGTTCATGGGCGTGGCTACCGAGCCCAGGCCCAGGCTGATGGCCAGCGGCATGGGGCTCAGGAAGTGCGTGGCGTCGTACTCCTTGTTGATCATCTTGTCGCGGATGAGCGCCCAGCCCGCGGTCTTCACCACCTCGACGTTCAGACCCTGCTTTTCATAGAAGCCCAGCGGCTTGGCCATGATCAGCGGCGTGGCGCAGGTGATGGGGATGAAGCCGATCTTGAGATCCTTCTTCTCGATGGGCCCGCTGGTGCCTTGCGCCAAGGCCTGCATCGAGGCGATGGGCAGCACGCTGCCGATGGCCGCCATGGCCGTGTTGCGGCCCACGGCGCGCAGGAAGCGGCGGCGCAGGGCGTCCTGCGGGAACAGCGCCTTCATCAGCGTGGCCTCGACGAAGGCGTTGCTCTCGGCCTCGAAAGACGCGGTTTCGCTGCGCGCGCGCAAGGCCGCAGCGGCGTGCTCGGCGCCGCTGGCATGGGCACCGCACTGGCAGCCCAGGCGCAGGGGGCGGTCAGCGTCGTACAGGCCGTGGGGGTCTCGGTCGGTCGTCATGGCGGATCCTCAGGGGTTGCGTTCGACTCTAGGCACTGCCCATGGCCAGCAAAATCGAGGCCCGCTTGAAAGCGATGTAGGGCTGGCCCTACACGGCCCCGCGCACAGGCGGCCGACGCGGGGCAAAACGCACGCCACCGCCCCCGGCGTCATCGGCGCGCCGGGCGCCCGGCCTTAAGCTGCCAGGGTCGGCGTCGAGACACCCGTGAGACAGCGCGGTGCGGCGCCCGTGGAAGACGCATGAACCAAGAGTTGCTGTTGTGGATGGCCGGGCTGGGCGTGGTGGGCACGCTGGCCGTTTCGGCCTGGCTCGCGCTGCGGCGCAGCCGCCTGGAGGCCGAACGCCGCCGTGAGGCCGAGGCGGCCGCCTTGACGCTGGCCACGGCCGAAGCGCAGCGTGCCGCCGCTGCACGCGCCGAGCAGGCGCAGGCCGCCGCACAGGCGCAAGCCGCCGCTGCCGCAGCACAGGAAGCCGAACGCAGCGCCGAGGCCGAAGCCCGTGCCGCGGTGGAGGCCGCCTACCGCGAAGGCGAAAGGCGGGCCGCCGAGGCCGCCGCGAACGAACAACGCGCCAGCGAACGGGCCGCGCGCGCCGCCGAGGCCCAGGCGGCCGAAGAGCGTGCTGCCGCCCAGCGCCTGGCGCTGCTGGAAGCCGAACTGCAGGCGCGCCGACAAGCAGAAGCCGAAGCTGCCGCACAGGCCGCCGAGCAGGCCGCGGCAACGGCACCCCCCGCCGCTGTGGTGTCACCGCCCGCCCCCGGGCCTACGTTGGTGATGGTGGCCGACGATTCCAAGGTGGTGCGCGTGAAAACCAGCCGCCTGCTCGCCCAGCACGGCTACCGCGTGGTGCTGGCCGAGGACGGCGCGCAGGCCGCCGAGCTCATAGAGGAAGAAGTGCCGCTGGTGCTGGTCACCGACGTCGAGATGCCGCACATGGACGGCTTCGCGCTCACGCGTCATGTGCGCACCCACCCGGGCGCGGCGCACATCCCCATCATCATGATCACCTCGGCCGACGAGCGCCTGAAGGCCGCGGCCGCCGAAGCCGGTGTCACGCTGGTGCTGGGCAAGCCCTACGAAGAAGCGGCGCTGCTGGATTGCATCGCGCGCGCCGCCGCCGGCCAGCTGGCGGGCTGAAGGCCGCGGGCGGCGTTAAAGCAGCGCCTGGCGCACCGCCAGCAGCGCCAGTTCCACATCGTTGCGCACCCCGGTCTTCTCCAGGATGCGCGCGCGGTAGGTGCTCACGGTGTTGGGCGCCAGCACCAGCTGCTCGGCGATCTCGCCCACGCTGCGGCCCGCGGCCAGCAGGCGGAAGACCTGGTACTCGCGGTGCGAGAGCAGGCCGTCCAGCGGCTGCTCTTCGGCCGCCGCGGCCCCGGGCAGCGCCAGCGCGCCGGCCAGCAGCTCGGCCACGCTGGGGGTGATGAACAAGCCGCCACGCGCCACGCGGCGGATGGCCTCCACCATCTGCTCGGCGTCCAGGCTCTTGTTGAGGTAACCCGCGGCGCCCAGCTTCAGGCTGCGCACGGCGTACTGGCGGTCGGGGTAGGTGCTGAGCATCAGCACCGGCAGCTTGGGCGCCTCGGCCTTGAGCTGGCGCAGGATGTCGAGGCCGTCGCGCTGCGGCATGGCGATGTCGAGCAGCACCACGTCGATGCCGCCGGCCCGCACCACGGCCAGCGCCTCGGGGCCGCTGGCGGCCTCGGCCGCCAGCGCGATGTCGGGCGCATCGGCCAGCAGCATGCGGATGCCCTGGCGCACGATGAGGTGGTCGTCGCAGACGAGCACGCGGGTCATGACAGCCCGACGCCTTCTTCCAGCGGCATGGTCAGCCGCACACGCGTGCCCAGCCCCGGTGCGCTGTCGATGACCACCCGCCCGCCGAAGTGCGAGGCGCGCTCGCGCATGCCGATGACACCGAAGCTGTGCGGGTCGGCCAGCGCTGCGGCGGGCGCACCCACACCGTCGTCGCGCACGTCGATGTAGAGCACCGGCGCCGGCGGGTCGTCCACCGTGATGCGCATCTGCACGCTGCGCGCGCGGGCGTGCCGCGCCACGTTGCTGAGCATTTCCTGAAAGATGCGGAAGACGGCGATCGCCAGCCCGCCCTCGGGCGGCGGCACGCCGCTGGCCACATGCACCTGCAGCGTGGCGTCGAGCTCGCTGCTCTCGATGAACTCTTGCGCGTGCCATTCCAGCGCCGCCCACAGGCCCTGGTGGTCGAGGATGCTGGGCCGCAGGTCGGTGATGATGCGGCCCACCTTGTCCACCGCGGTGTCGATGAGCCGGCCCATGCCCTGGCACTTGGCCACCAGCGGCGGCTGCTCGGCCACGCGGCGGCCCAGCCAGTGGGTGTCCATCTTCAGCGCCACCAGCAGGCTGCCGAGTTCGTCGTGGATCTCGCGCGCGATGCGCTTGCGTTCACCCTCGCGCACGGTCTCCAGGTGCTGGGCGAGGTCGCGCAGCTGCGCGGTGCGCTCGGCCACGCGGGCTTCCAGTTCATCGTTGGTTTTTTTCAGCAGCGCCTGCGCGCGCTGGCGTTCGGTGATGTCGACGAAGGTGACCACCGCGCCCTGCACCACACCGCCTTCGATGACGGGGTAGCTGCTGTACTCGGCCGGGAAGCTGCTGCCGTCGGCACGCCAGAGCACCTCGTCGTCGATGCGACAGGGCAGGCCGCGGCGGAAGGCGTTGAAGATGGGGCAATCGCATTCCGGGTAGTGGCGGCCGTCGGCATGCGAGTGGTGGATGAGCTCGTGCATGTTCTGCCCCAGCACCACTTCGGTGCGGTAACCCAGGGCCACCGCCGCGGCGCGGTTCACGAAGGTGCAGCGCCCGGCCATGTCGATGCCGAAGATGCCCTCGCCGGTGCTCTCCAGCAGCAGGGTCAGGCGGTCGGTGGCGGTGGGCATGGGCCTGGCGGCGCAAAGCGCGTGCCAGCAGCGCGCACGCCAGGCCGTGCGAGGCAGGCCGGCCGATCGGCCGCCGGCCGCCTCAGCCGAGCCAGGCCTCGGGCGTGGCCAGCGCGGCCTCGAAAGCCTGCACGTAGCGGCCCACCTGCAGGCCGTCCATCAGCGCGTGGTGCACTTCCACGCTCAGCGGCAGCCACAGGTGCGGGCCTTCGGCCAGCGCGCGGCCGAAGGCGATCTTCGGGATGCCGCGTTCGCGCCCGCTGGTGCGGGCATGCGCAAAACTCGTGAAGTGCAGCCAGGGCAGGGTGGTGAAGTACAGCAGCCCGGCTTCGGCCTCGCGCGGCTCGGCCATGGTGGGGCGCGCGCCCGCAGCGGCCACCGCAGCGCGGCCCTGGGCGTGGAAGCTGGCCCAGTCGGGCGTGTGGTCGAGGTAGGCGAAGGCAAAACTCTCGTCTGCACGCAGCACCGTGCTGCTGCCGTGCACCGCCTCGTGCACCTGCACACGGCCGTCGGCTTCCAGCCGGTAACGAAAGGGCGCCTGCAGGTTGGCCAGGCGCAGCGCGATGAACAGGCAGGCCAGCGAAAAACTCTGCCCGCGTGCGGCCACGGCCGTCTTCAGCGCGGCGGCGTCCAGGCGCACACAGACGTTGAAGCCGGGTTGGTCGAAAGTGCGGAAAAACTCGAAGGCTTCGCGCCGCGCCCAGGTGGCGGTGTTCAGGTAGGTGGCCATGGCGGCATGATGCACGCTGGCGCCACAGGGATACTCGCGCGCCATGCCCTCGATGCCGGCCCAGCCCGCCCAACCCGCACCGCACCGCCCGCCGCGCGCCGAGCCTGCGCTGGTGGTCATCGCCGCCGGCGTGTGCGCAGCGCTGCACGTGGGCAAGCTGGCGCCGGCCGTCACCACGCTGCAGGCCGAGCTGGGGCTCACGCTGCTGCAGGCGGGCTTTCTGCTGTCGCTGGTGCAGGCGGCGGGCATGGGCCTGGGCCTGCTGTTCGGCGCCTTGGCCGATGGCCTGGGCGCGCGCCGCAGCATGGGGCTGGGCCTGGCCACACTGGCGGTGGCCAGCGCCGCCGGCGGCAGCGTGCCCGGGGCGGGCGGGGTGCCCTGGCTGATGGCCTGCCGCGTGGCCGAGGGTTTCGGCTTCCTGCTGGTGGTGCTGCCGGCGCCGGGCCTGGTGCGTGCGCTGGTGCCGCCCGCGCGCACCGCCGCCATGCTGGGCCTGTGGGGCGCCTACATGCCGCTGGCCACGGCGCTGGCCTTGCTGCTCGGGCCGCTGTGCATCGCGGCGCTGGGCTGGCGTGCCTGGTGGTGGGTGCTGGCGCTGGTGTCGCTGGGGGCCTGGGCCGCGCTGCGCCGCGCCGTGCCGGCCGCGGGCGCGGGCACCCGCCCGGGCCCACACACGGCCGCGCCCGCCACGCCACGGCTGCCCTTGCGCCTGCGCCTGCGGCTGACGCTCACCACGCCCGGGCCCTGGTGGGTGGCGCTGTGTTTTGCGATGTACTCGGGCCAGTGGCTGGCCGTCATCGGCTTCTTGCCGGCGCTCTACACCCAGGCCGGCGTGGCGGCGGCGGCCACGGGCGTGCTCACGGCGCTGGCGGCGGCCAGCAACATCGTCGGCAACGTCGCCGCGGGCCGGCTGCTGCAGCGCGGCTGGCACCCGGGCCGCCTGCTGGCGGCGGGTTTCGGCGTGATGGGCGCGGCGGCGCTGCTGGCGTTTGCCGACGCGGCCACGCTGGACCTGCCGGCCTGGGCGCGGTATGCCGCGGTGCTGGGCTTCTCGGGTTTTGGCGGGCTGATCCCGGCCACGCTGTTTGCGCTGGCCTTGCGCGTGGCACCGGGGCCGCAGACCGTGGCCACCACCGTGGGCTGGGTGCAGCAGGGTTCGGCGCTGGGCCAGTTTGCCGGGCCGCCAATGGTGGCCTGGGTGGCCAGCCTGGCCGGCGGCTGGCAATACACCGGGCTGGCCACCGGCGCCTGGGCGCTGGCCGGCCTGGTGTTCAGCGCGCTGCTGGTGCGCGGGCTGCCGGGTGGCATTCAAGCGGCGGGCGGGCGCGGTCGATAAAGCCGGGGCCGGGCCGCTTGTGGCCCCGGCTATCCCTTGCCCACAGCCTGAACCCCGCCTGGAGCCGCCCCGCATGAACGCGCCTGCCGAACTGAAGTACCGCCTCATCACCCGCAGCGACATGGACGGCCTGGTCTGCGCCGTGCTGCTGAAAGAGCTGGGCCTGCTCGGCGAGATCGTCTTCCAGCACCCGAAAGACATGCAGGACGGCAAGGTGGCCGTGACCGAGCGCGACATCATCACCAACCTGCCCTATGTGCCGGGCTGCGGTTTGTGTTTCGACCACCACGCCAGCGAAGCCGAACGCAACAACGGCCAAGCCACGCCCAACTACATCCTCCAGCCTGACGCGAAGAGCGCGGCGCGCGTGGTCTACGACCACTACGGCGGCCAGGCCCGTTTCACGCGCATCAGCGACGCGATGATGGAAGCCGTGGACAAGGCCGATTCGGCCGGCTTCAGCATGCAGGACGTGCTGGAGCCGAAGGGCTGGGAGCTGCTGAGCTTCCTGATGGACGCACGCACCGGCCTGGGCCGTTTCCGCGAGTTCCGCGTCTCGAACTACCAGCTGATGATGAAGCTCATCGACTGCTGCCGCGACATGCCCATCGAAGACATCCTGGCGCTGCCCGATGTGAAAGAGCGCGTGGAGCTCTTCTTCGCGCAGCACGCGCTCTTCCGCGAGCAGATCGCGCGCGTGGCCCAGGTTCACGGCCCGCTGGTGGTGCTGGACCTGCGCGACGAAGAGACCATCTACGCCGGCAACCGTTTTGTGGTCTATGCGATGTACCCGCAGTGCAGCATCAGCATGCACGTGATGTGGGGCCGCGAGAAGAGCAACACCGTCTACACCGTGGGCAAGAGCATCTTCGACCGCAGCAGCCCGGTGAACGTGGGCGCGCTGATGCTGCAGCACGGCGGCGGCGGCCACCACGCCGCGGGCACCTGCCAAGGCCCCAACGACAGCGCCGAGGTCCTGAAACAGGCGCTGATCGGCGAACTCTCCCGAGGCTGAACCGCAGGCCTCGGCCCGCCAGGCTGCGGGGGCGCAGGCAGGCCCTCAGCGCTCGTCGTTGGCGGCACTGCGTGCCGGCCAGCCCGAGCCGGCCCGCACCGCGCCGAGCACGGCCTCGGTGTGCTGGCCCAGGCGCGGCGCCGGGCTGTGCAGGCGGCCAGGCGTGGCGCCCAGCTTGGGCACGATACCGGGCACTCTCAGCGGCCGGCCGTCGGCGTCTTGCGTCTGCAAGATCATCTCGCGCGCCAGGTACTGCGGGTCGCTCGCGATGTCGGCCACGGTGTAGATGCGGCCCACGGGCACGCCGGCGGCCTCCAGCGTGGTGATCACCATCATCGATGGGCCGTTGCAGCGTCCAGGCCTCGATGGCCGCGTCGATCTCGGCCACGCGCGCCACGCGGCCGTCGTTGCGCGCCAGGCCGGGGTCTTGCGCCAGGTCGCTGCGGCCGATGGCCGCCATCAGCCGGCGGAAGATGCTGTCGCCATTGCCGGCGATCAGCACAAAAGCATCGGCTGCGCAGCGGTAGGCGTTGCTCGGCGCGATGCCCGGCAGCGCACTGCCGGCCGCGCCGCGCACGGCGCCGAAAGCGTCGTACTCGGGCAGCAGGCTTTCCATCACGTTGAAGACACTCTCGTAGAGCGCCACGTCGATCATCTGGCCCTGGCCGCCGTTCACCTCGCGGTGGCGCAGCGCGGTCAGCACGCCGATCACGCCGTGCAGCGCGGCCAGCGTGTCGCCGATGCTCACGCCCACGCGCACCGGCACGCGGCCGGGCTCGGCGGTGAGGTGGCGCAAGCCGCCCATGGCCTCGCCCAGCACGCCGAAACCGGGCTTGGCGGCCCAGGGCCCGGTCTGGCCGTAGCCGCTGATGCGCAACATGATGAGCTGGGGGTTCAGCGCGTGCAGCGTGTCCCAGCCCAGGCCCCAGTTTTCCAGCGTGCCGGGCTTGAAGTTCTCGATCAGCACGTCGGCCTGCCCGGCCAGCGCGCGCACGGCGGCCTGCCCCTCGGCGGTTTTGAGGTCCAGCGCCACCGAACGTTTGTTGCGGCTCTGCACCTCCCACCAGACGCTGGTGCCTTCGCGCAGCAGGCGCCAGCTGCGCAGCGGGTCGCCGCCTTCGCTGGGTTCGATCTTGATGACGTCGGCCCCGAAATCGGCCAGCGTCTTGCCGGCAAAAGGCCCGGCGATCAGCTGGCCCAGCTCCAGCACCTTCAGGCCTTGCAGCGCGTCTCGGGTGAGCATGCCGGTGCCCGCTTTTTCAGTAGGCGCCCGAGAGCAGCGCGCCCGCGCCGGGCGACATCGCCGGCAGCTGCAGCGCCTTCAGCATGCGCCAGGTGGTGCAGACCGACGAGCTCACCACGGGCAGCCCGATGCGGTCTTGCACCGGCTGCACACTGGCGAGAGAGGGCATCTGTACGCAGGCGCTGATGACCACCGCGTCGCAGTTGGCGGTGTTCAGGCGCTTGCTGATCTCGATGGGCGCACGCGGGTCTTGGGCGCCCACTTCGAGGTTGTCGCTGATCTCCAGGCTCAGCGCGTCCAGCACCTCGATGCCCTGGTGCTCGATGTAGTCGACCACCAGCGCCGTGAGCGGCTTCATGTAGGGCGTGAGCACGGCGATCTTCTTCGCGCCCAGGGCCTGCAGGCCTTCGATCAGCGCGCCGGCGCTCGTCACCACCGGCGCCGGGCCCTCGTTTTCCAGCGTCAGCGCGCGCAGGCGCTGCTCGCTCACGCAGTGGTAGCCGCGGCCCATGGCCATGATGGCCACGAGGCAGGCGTAACCCAGCAAGTCCACCCGCGCGTCGCTCAGCTCGAGCGCGCAGCGGTCGCTGTCGGCGTCCATCTTCGCGAGCTCGTCCTTGGTCACGTGCTTCATGCGCATGCGCGCCGAGTGGAAGCTGAAGCGCTCGGGTGCCACGCCCTCGCGGGCGCGCAGCATGGCCGGGATCTCGGTCTCCATCGTGGTGTTGGAGCTCGGCACGATCTGGCCGATGCGGTAGTGGGTGCGCGGCATGGCGGGCCTCAATCTGCCTTGATGTTCTTGGCCTTGATGACGCTGCCCCAGTACTCGGTCTCGCTCGTCACCAGCTTGCCCAGGCCGGCCGGGTCCATGTAGCGGATCTCGATGCCGGTCTTGTCGGCCACGGCCTTGGCTTCGGGCGTGGCGAGCGCGGCCTTCACCTTCTCGGTGAGCTGCTGGATGACGGCCGGCGGCGTGCCGGCCGGCGCGAACAGGCCCACCCAGGCTTCCACCTCGAAGCTCGGCATGCCGGCCTCGGCCGTGGTGGGCACATTCGGCAGGCCGGGGTGGCGGCTCTTGCCGGTGACGGCATAGGCCTTGAGCTTGCCGGCCTGCACGTGCTGCATGACGGACGGCGGCGTGGTCATGAACACCTGCACCTGGCCGCCCAGCACGTCGGCGATGGCCGCGCCGCTGCCCTTGTAGGGCACGTGGGCCATGTCGGTGCCGGTGTTCACCAGCAGCAGCTCGGTGCCCACGTGCGAGAGTGAACCTATGCCTTGCGAGGCGTAGTTCAGCTTGCCCGGGTTGGCCTTCACGTAGGCGATGAAGTCTTTCAGCGTGTTGGGCGCCACGCTGGGGTGCGCGGCGATGACGTTGGTGGCTGCGGTGAGCAGCGCCACGGGCACGAAGTCTTTCTGCGCCCAGGGCATCTTGCTGAACATCGAGGGGTTGCCCACGTGGTAGGCCGAGTAGCTGATCAGCAGCGTGTAGCCGTCGGCCGGCGCCTTGGCCACCTGGCCGTAGGCGATGTTGCCGCTGGCGCCGCCCTTGTTCTCGATCACCACGCTCTGCCCCAGCAGCTTGGCCAGCGGCTCGCCGAGCAGGCGCGCCGAGGTGTCCACCACGCCACCCGGCGGGTTGGGCACGATGAAGGTGACGGGCTTGTTCGGGTAGGCCTGCGCCCACGCAGCGCCGGTGAAAGGTGTGGCCATAGCCAGGGTGGCAGCGGCGGCAAGCAGGGCACGGCGGGGGAAGCGCATCGTCGAGGTCTCCGGTCTTGTGGTCTTGGGGTCAGGCGCTGCACGCGCACAACGCCGGGGCGCATGGTGGCGGCGCCAGCGCCGGCCTGGCTACACATCTGGTTGACACATCCTCAACCGCTGGTTGAGCATCGTAGGCTGCACCCCGCGCCATGGCCACCAACCTCCACCGCTTCGACCTCACCACGCTGCGCCTCTTCGTGGCCGCGGTGGACACCGGCAGCCTCACCGCGGGCGCCGAGCGGCTGGATGTTTCGCTGGCCGCCGCCAGCAAACGCATTGCCGAGCTGGAAGCCCACGTCGGCACACCGCTGCTGGAACGCAGCAAACGCGGCGTGGTGCCCACCGATGCCGGGCAGACCCTGCTGCCGCACGCGGTGGAGCTGGTGTCGCGGCTGGAGCAGCTGGCGCTGGCCATGGGCGACGTGCGGCGCGGCACCGGCGGCCACCTGCGGCTGTGGGCCAACACCTCGGCCTTCGGCGGTTTTCTGCCCGCGCTGCTGGGGCGTTTTGCGCAGGCCCACCCGCAGGTGGTGCTGGACCTGGAAGACGCCATCAGCGAAGACGCCGTGCGCGCCGTGGCGCGCGGCGCCGCCGAGCTGGCCGTCATCGGCGAGAACACCGCCGCCGAGGGCCTGCAGACCCTGGTGTGCCACACCGACGAGCTGGTGCTGATGCTGCCGGCCGGCCACGCGCTGGCCACGGCAGCGCCGGTGCCGCTGCACACCTTGCTGGCGCACGACCTCGTGGCCTTCAACCGGGCCACCTCGCTCACACGGCAGCTGGCCGCGGCGGCCGAATTTGCGCACCGGCCGCTGCGCATCCGCGCCCAGGTGCGCAGCTTCGACGCCATGGCGCGCATGGTCAGCGCCGGTCTGGGCCTGGCGGTGCTGCCGCGCGAGGGCGCCGCGCCCTATGTGCGCGCGCTGGGCCTGGCGCTGGCGCCCATCAGCGGCATGCGCACCGAACGCCGGCTGCTGCTGGCGCTGCGCGAACGCAGCACCTTGTCACCGGCCGCGCAGGCCTTGGTGCGCCTGGCGGTGCCGGCGGGCTGAGGCCTGCACCGCTTGTTCTCCGCTTTTCAACAGCAAGAATTTCCTTTTTTCGACCGTCCAGAACCCATGCTCATCACCATCGAACCCGGCGTGCGCCTCTTTGTCGACATCGAAGGCCCGGGCTTCGTGCCCGACGGCCCGCGGCTGCGCGAAAAGCCCACGCTGATCCTGCTGCACGGCGGCCCCGGCTACGACCACAACAGCTTCAAGCCGCTGTTCAGCGTGCTCGCCGACGTGGCGCAGATCGTCTACGTCGACCACCGCGGCCACGGCCGCAGCAGCCCCCGGCCCGCGGCCGAATGGACGCTGGACACCTTTGCCGACGACGTGGTGCGTTTGTGCGACGCGCTGGGCATCGAAAAGCCCATCGTGCTGGGCCAGAGCTTCGGCGGCTTCGTCGCGCAGCGCTACCTGGCGCGCCACCCCGCGCATGCGGCCAAGGTGGTGCTCAGCAGCACCAGCCACCACCTGGGGCTGGAGCGCAAGGTGGAAGCCTTCACACGCTTCGGCGGGCCCGAGGCCGGCGCCGCGGCCCGCGCCTTCTGGACAAAGCCCTGCCCCGAGACCTGGGCGCCGTACAACACGCACTGCCGCGATGTCTACAACCCCACGCCCGGCGACCCGGTGGCGCGCGCACGCACGCTGATGAACGAAGACATCCTCTTCACCAGCGCCAGCGGCGAGCAGCAGACCATGCAGCTGCTGCCCGGCCTGGCCCGGGTTCAGTGCCCGGTGCTGGTGATGGCCGGCGAGCTGGACCCGGTGACGCCGCTGGCCGATGCGCAGGAGATTGCGGCGGCCATTCCCGCGCCCTGGGGCCGGCTTGTCACCTTTCCGAAGGCCGGGCACGGCGCCTGGCGCGATTGCCCCGACGAAGCGATGTCGCTGCTGCGCCAGTTCATCACGGCAGCCTGAGCTCGGCGCGGCGGTTTTTCGCCCAGGCCTCGGGCGTGCGCGCGGGGTCGAGCGGGCGCGTGTCGCCGTAGCTCACGGCTTCCAGGCGTTCGGGCGGCAGGCCCAGCAGCACCAGCGCCTTCACCACGGCCTCGGCGCGCCGCTGGCCGAGCGCGAGGTTGTATTCGCTGCCGCCGCGTTCGTCGGCGTGGCCTTCCACCACCAGGCGCTGCGCGGGCTGGGCCTTCAGGGCCGCGGCGTGGGCTTCCAGCAGCGTGAGGAAGCCCGGCTCCAGCTCGTCGCTGTCAAAGTTGAACTGCACCACGCGGGCCTCGGGCGGCAGCGGCACAGCCGGGCCTGCGCCGGCCGCCGCGGGCACCAGGGCCGGCGCTGCAGCCGGGGCCGGGGCAGCCACGGTGGCCACGGCCGAGGCGGCGGCGCCGCCAGCCGCCGCAGCGGGCCGGGCCGCTGGGCGCGGCGCTGCCGCGTTGCCGCGACGGCGCGCCGCGGCAGCAGCTTCTTCTTGCGCCTTGGCGGCGGCTTCGGCCTCCGCCGTGGCCCAGACCGTGGTGCTGGGTGTGCGCGTGACGACGGCACTGCGGTCGTCGGGCGGCAGCGGCTGCGTGGCGCAGCCGGCCAGCACCAGCAGCGCGGCCAGGCCGGCAGGCGTTGAGAGGCAGCGCTGTGAAGGGCGGCGCTGTGAAGGGCGGGGCAGGATGGGCTTCATGCGCTCAGGCCACGGGGGCGGCGTTGCGGGCGTCAGACGCCCAGGTCCTTGAACACCTCGCGCGCGTTGCGGAAGCTGTCCACCGCGGCGGGCACGCCGCAGTAGATGGCCGTCTGCATCAGCACCTCGCGGATCTCGTCTTTCGTCACGCCGTTGTTCAGCGCGCCCTGGACGTGCAGCTTCAACTCGTGCGGCCGGTTCAGCGCCGTCAGCATGGCCAGGTTGAGCATGCTGCGCGTGCGCCGGTCCAGGCCCGGGCGGTTCCACACCTCGCCCCAGCAGTATTCCGTCACCAGCTCTTGCAGCGGGCGGTTGAAGTCATCAGCGTTGGCGATGGCGGCGTCTACGTACTCGGCGCCCAGCACCTCGCGGCGGGTCTTGAGGCCTTGGTCGAAGAGGTCTTGGTTCATAGGGTGCTGCTTGAAGAAGTTGGCGATGCGCCATTCTCTGGCCGAGCATCACTGGCCTGTGCAGCGGCCACAATCCCGCGCTTGGAAACCATCGCCGTCATCGACTTCGAAACCACCGGCATGTCGCCCGCCACGGGCGCGCGCGCCACCGAGATTGCCGCGGTGCTGGTGCGCGGCGGCGAGGTGGTGGGGCGCTACCAGAGCCTGATGAACAGCGGCGCCTGGATTCCCCCGTTCATCGAACAGCTCACCGGCATCAGCAACGCCATGCTGCGCAGCGCCCCGCCGGCGCACGAGGTGGTGCACGAGCTGCTGGCTTTCACGCGCGGCTGCGCGCTGGTGGCGCACAACGCGGCCTTCGACCGCGGTTTCTGGGCCGCCGAGGTGGCGCTGGCCGGCGCCACGCCCGACCCCGCGCACAGCTTCGCCTGCACGCTGCTGCTGAGCCGGCGCCTCTACCCCCAGGCGCCCAACCACCGCCTGGGCACGCTGGCGCGGCTGCACCAGCTGCCCGACAACGGCCGCGCCCACCGCGCGCTGGCCGATGCGCTGACCACCGCGCAGCTGCTGCTGCAGATGCAGGCCGACGTGGCCACGCGTTTTGCGCCGCAACTGGCTGGCCAGGCGGTGGACCACCCGCTGCTGTGCCGCCTGCAGCGCGCGCCGCGCACGCAGCTGGAACGGGCACTGGCCGTGCCGGCGCGCCAGCAACGCGCAGCGCCGCGTCCCGCACCCGTCACCGCCTGACCAGCCCCAGCGCCAGCAGGCAACGCGCGGTGTCCAGCACCGTGGCCTCTGCCGCACGCGGCTGCCAACCCAGCACCGCCAGGGCGTGGGCGCTGCTGGCGTGGCGCTCGGCGCCCAGCTCGCCGGCCACGGCGCGCACCTGCGGGTGGAAGGGCGCGGCCAGCCGCACCAGGGCATCGGGCACATGCCAGCGTGTGACGCGGCGCGCGTCGGCGCCCAGTTCACGCCGCAGCAGCTGCGCCAGCTCGAAGAGCTTGATGAAGCGCCCGCTGGCGATGAAACGTTCGCCGGCCAGGCCGGGCGCCGTGAGCGCGCGCAGGTGCAGGTCGGCCACGTCGCGCACGTCCACCACGCCAAAGCCGATGTCGGGGCAGGCCGGAATGCCGCCCTCCAGCAGCCGCCGCACGATCTCCACCGAGGCCGAGTGGTCAGGCCCCCACACCGGGCCCAGCACCACCGAGGGGTTGATGCTGCAGAACGCCAGGCCGTCGCCCTCGGCGGCCACCCAGGCGCGCGCGGCGCGTTCGGCCAGCGTCTTGGCGCGGACGTAGGGCGTGGCGCCGGGGAAGTGATCGGGTGTCCAGTCGGCCTCGGTGAAGTGGTGCACACCGCGCCCGCGGCCGTAGGCAACCGCGGCGGTGCTGGAGGTCATCACCACCCGCTGCACACCGGCGGCCCGTGCGGCGCGCAACACTCGCAGCGTGCCGTCGCGCGCGGGGCCGATGAGCGCCTGCGCATCACGCGGCTGGCCCACCGGCAGCGGCGCGGCCACGTGCAGCACGTGGCTGCAGCCGGCGGTGGCTTCGGCCCAGCCGGTGTCGGCGTTCAGGTCGGCGGTGTGGCAGCGCAGGGCGCTGTCGTCCACCCCGGGCGCGCCGAACAGCGGCGCCCGCAGCGCAGCGCGCAGGGCGGCCTCGCGCGCGGGCTGGCGCAGCGTGGTGTGCACCCGCCAGCCCGCCGCGAGCAGGCGGCGCAGCATGAACATCGCAAGGTAGCCGCTGCCGCCGGTGACGAGCACGGTGCCGGCGTCGGCGGTGGCAGTGGCAGTGGCAGTGGCGGTGGCAACGGCGCCAGCGCCGGCGGCAAGGGTGGAAACAGGTGTCATGGCCGCCCGGGTTGTACCGCGGCACGGCGCGGCGGGTGGCATCATGCAGCGCCGTACCGGCACCCTCTGCCCCGAACGCCCGGTGTACTCCGAACTCGAAGATTCAGACCTCATGCAGCGCTGCCGCCAAGGCGAGCAGGGCGCGTGGAGCACGCTGGTGCGCCGTTACCAGCGGCTGGTCTACACCGTGCCGCGCACGGCCGGGCTGCCTGAAGAGCAGGCGGCCGATGTGTTCCAGTTCACCTTCGAGCGCCTGCACCAGCACCTGGGCCGGCTCGACGACCCTTCGCGCGTGCGCGCCTGGCTGGTCACCACGGCCAAGCGCGAAACGCTGCGCCTGCTCAGCGAAAACCGACGCTACACCTCGGCCCTGGCGCCCGCAGCGGCGGCCGAGGCCACCGAAGAAGACCCGCTGGCCGCGCTGCACGACCCCGCGCCGCTGCAGGACGAGCAGCTCTCGGCCTTGCAGCAGCACCACCGCCTGCGCGAGGCCGTCGACCGCCTGGAGCCCGGCGCGCGCCAGTTCATCGAGCTGCTCTTCCTGCAGGACGAAGCGCTGCCCTATGCAGAGATTGCGCGGCGGCTGCAGATCCCCGAGGGCAGCATCGGCCCGACACGGGCGCGCTGCCTGGCCAAACTGCGCAAGCTGATGGGGGCCTGAATGTTTCTTTGTATTTCCGCGCTGGCACGGCCCTCGGTGGGGCGCCCCCCCGAGGGCCGCCCCGATGTCGGCACTGCCGACCCTGCTGCCCCTGCTGCCGATCTCGCGCCATGAACACGCCCCCCATCGACGACGACGATGCAGCCCTGGCCGCCGCGCTGGCCGCCAGCCGCGTGCTGCAAGACGCGCCCGAAGCGCTGGTGCTGCGCGCCATCGGCCTGTGGCAGCAGCCTGCTGCCGCGCCGGCGGCGGCGGCGCCCCCCGCGCCGGCCGCCGGCGGGCTGCGCCGCCTGGTGGCCACGCTGGTCTTCGACAGCCTCGATCACGGCGCCGTGGCCGCCGGCCGGCGCGGTGCCGCCACGCTGGGCCACCTGGCCGCGCGGCAGCTGCTGTTCTGCACCGAAGGCCGTGACATCGACCTGCGCCTCACGCCGCTGGAAGGCGGCACGCGCTGGGTGCTCAGCGGCCAGGTGCTGGGGCCTGAACTCAGCGGCCAGGCCGAGCTGCGCAGCGCCGCGGTGGCAGCGGCGGCCGACGCGGCCTTGCCGCAGGTGGTGGCCTGGAACGAGCTCGCCGAGTTCGAGTTCGCCCCCATGGCAGCAGGCCCCTGCAGCCTGGTGCTGAGCGCCGGCGACTGGACGGTGGAGCTGGGCCTCTTCGTGCGCGCCCAGCCTTGAGCACCCAGCCCTGAGCGCCCGGCCTTGGCCGATACCCCGCAAGACACCGCCTGGGCGCTGAAAGCCGCCTGCTACGAAGCCTGGCACCGCGACCCGGCAGCCTCGCGACTGGCCGCGGCATCGCTGGCCACGCTGGCCGCGGCCCATGGCAGCAACACAGAGCTGCAGGCCCTGGCCGCGTGGACGGCCGGCATCGCGGCCCTCACCGAAGGGCGCTTGCCCGAGGCCCTGGCCGCGCTGCAGCGGGCGCAAGCGGCTTTCGAGGCGCGCGGCGAGCCCGGCCGCGCCGCCGAAACCCGCGTGCCGCAGATCGGCGCGCTGGCCATGCTGGGCCGCGAAGCCGAGGCCCAGGCCTGTGCCGAGGGCGCGCTGGCGCAGTTCATCGCGGCCGGCGACGTGCGCTCGGCCGGCAAGGTGGAGCTCAACCTGGGCAGCGTGCTCTTCCGCCAGGACCGCCATGCCGAAGCCGAGCCGCATTTCCGCCGCGCCGCGCTGCGTTTTGCGCAGACCGGCGACGCCGAGCTGAGCATCGGCGCCGACGTGGCGCTGGCCAACCTGCTGGGCTGGCAGTTCCGCTTCGACGAAGCGCTGCAGATGTATGAACGGGCGCGCCTGCGTGCGCTGCCGCGGGGCCTGCACCTGCTGGTGGCGCAGGTGCACCAGGGGGTGGGCCAGATCGAGATGCACCGCGGCCACGGCCAGCGTGCGCTGCAGGAGCTGGCCGCTGCGGCGCGCCTGGCCGCCGAAAACGGCGCCCCGCCGCAGCGCTGCATCGAAGCCGAAACCGCTCTGGCCGATGCCTACCTCGCGGTGCGCCTGCGTGCCGAGGCCGTGGGCCTGTACGACGCGCTGGTGCAGCAGGCGCAGGCCTGCGCGCTGCCCACCGAACAGGCCTGGGCCACGCTGCAGCGCGCCCGCGCCCACGCCCAGCTGGGCGATGCGGCCACCGCGGCGGCCGGTTTTGCGCAGGCCGAGGCGCTGTACACCGAGGCCGGCAACGCGCCGGTGCTGGGGCTCATCGCGCTGGAGCAGGGGCGCCTGGCGCTGGCCGCCGGCGATGCCGCCGAAGCCAGCGCCCGGGCGCAGCGCGCCCAGGCGGCGCTGGAAGGCAGCGGCCTGCTCGCCTGGCAGCTCGAAGCCCAGGTGCTGGCGGCCGATGCCGCCGCCGCCGCGGGCGCCTACAGCCAGGCGGTGGCCGGCTACCGCGCGGTGCTGGCCGCCGCGGCAGGCCCGCCAGCGCTGCCGCAGCTGGCCTGGCCCTGCCACGCCGGCCTGGGGGCGCTGGCGCAGGCCGCGGGCGACCTGGCCGGCGCCCGCCACGCCTGCGAGCAGGCCCTGGTCGGCCTGGAAGAGCTGCGTGAGGCCCTGCCCGGCGACGAGATGCGCAGCGCCCTGGGCGAAGCCGGCAGCGCCGTGCACGACCGCCTGGTGGCCGTGGCCCTGGCCCAGGGCGCGCCGCTGCCGCTGCTGGTGGACCTGGAACGCGGCCGCGCCCGCAGCCTGGCCCTGGCGCTGGCCGAGCTGCAGGGGCCCCAGGCGGTTCACGCGGGTCACGCGGTTCAGGCCGCCAGCGCGCCGCCCTCACGCGGCACCGAGGCCGCCCACCTGCAGTGGCTGCGCCAGCAATGGCGGCAGACCCTGAGCGAAGGCGATGCCGACCGGGCGCCGGCGCTGGCCGCCCGCGTGCAGGCGCTGGAACAGGCGCTGCTGGAAGCCCACCGCCGGGCCGGCTTGCAAGAGCCGGCACCCACGGTGGGCAGCGGCCCGGAAACGCGCCTCGGGCGCTGTTTCGCCGCCGACGACCTGCCCGCACTCCAGGCCGCGCTGGGCGCCGAGCGTGCGCTGGTGGCCTGCCATCTGCAAGGCGAAACGGTGCTGGCCTGCGTCGTCACCACCGAGGGCGTGGCCCACCGGCACTGGGCGGTGCCGGGGCTGGCGGCGCAGATCCGTGCGCTGCGTTTCCAGCTCGATGCGCTGCGCCACGGCGACGCGCTCGCCCAACGCCACGGCCGGCTGCTGCTCGAACGCGCACGGCACCGGCTGCAGGCCCTGCACGCAGCGCTGTGGGCGCCCTTGTTGCCGCTGCTCGGCGGGCGCAGGCGCTGTGTGTTGCTGCCGCACCGCGAGCTGCACGCGGTGCCCTTTGCCGCGCTGCACGACGGCCGGCACTGGCTGGTGCAGCACACCGAACTCGTGCACGCGCCCAGCGCCGCCGTCTGGCTGGCCCTGCAGCAACGCCCCGCACCGCGTTATGACCGTGCGCTGGTGCTCGGCGTCGGCAGCACGCAGTTGCCGCATGTGGCCTTGGAGGCCCGGCAGGTGGCCGCGGTGTTCGGCGCCGGCGCCGAGCTGCTGCTGGACGCCGACGCCACCCGGTCCGCACTGGCGCGGGCCGCGGCCACGGCCGACGTGCTGCACCTGGCCTGCCACGGGCAATTTCGCAGCGACAACCCGGCCTTCTCTTCGCTGTCGCTCGGTGACGGCCCGTTGACGCTGCTGGAACTGGCGCAGCTGCAGCTGCCGGCCGGCCTGGTGGCGCTGTCGGCCTGCGAAACCGGCGCCAGCCGCGTGGCCCCCGGCGAAGAGCTGCAGGGCCTGGTGCGCAGCTGCCTGCGCGCCGGCGCAGGCAGCGTGCTGGCCACCTTCTGGCCGGTGGAAGACAGCGCCACGGCCATGCTGGCCGGGCGTTTCTACGCGGGCCTGCACGAAGGCCTGGGCCCGGCCGGAGCCTTGCAGCGCGCCCAGGCCGAAGCGGCGCTGGCAGGCGATCACCCCTACCTCTGGGCCGGCTTCGCGCTGCACGGGCGGGCCTGAGCAACAGCCGCTCCGTACATTCGTGCCAGCCGCGCCGCGGCGGTGTATCAGGCCGCGCCGGCGCGGCTCTGTGCGCTGCGGCCCGGCCGCCCACACCAAACACCGACCATGACCTTTGCCCCCCGCCCAATATTTTCCTGGCACGCCCCGCCGTGCCGGCCCGCGCGCCCGCATGCACAGCGGCTCACAGGGCCGACAGCAGCGCTGCGGGCCAGCGCCGCGGCCGCCGTGCTGCTGCTGGCGGCCTGCGGTGGGGGTGGCGGCAGCGACAGCGCCGCGCCCGCTGCACCGCCGACTTCGCCAACGTCGCCCACCTCACCCACCTCACCCACCGCGCCACCAGCCGCCGCAGCCGGCCCCTCGGTGCTGCTGCAGGTGCGCACAGGCACCGACATCGCCGCCCTCGCGCGCGCCAGCACCGCCACCGTGGCCGAGCAGTTCGGCCGCCGGCCCATCTACCGCCTGCAGCTGGCCGCGGGCGCCAACGCCGAGACCGTGGCCGCGGCGCTGGCCGCCACCCCCGGCGTGGTCTTCGCCGAGCCCGACCTGCCCAGCGAGACCCCCGAGACCACCCGCAACACCGTGTGGGTGATCGGCGGCGACAGCGGCAGCTACGCCGCGCAGTGGGCCCCCCAGACCCTGCGCCTGCCCGAAGCCCACGCCCGCAGCACCGGCGTCGGCGTGCGCGTGGCCGTGCTGGACACCGGCATCGACACCAGCCACCCCGCCTTCGCCGGCCGCCTGGCGCGCCGCGCCGACGGCAGCCTGCTCGGCCGCGATTTCGTCGACGACGACGACAACCCGGCCGAAGAGGGCAGCCGCAGCGACACCGGCTACGGCCACGGCACCCACGTCGCCGGCCTGGTGGCACTGGCCGCGCCGGGCGCGAGCATCATGCCGCTGCGGGTGCTCGACCGCGCCGGCCGCGGCAACGCCTGGGTGCTCGCCGAGGCCCTGGCCTGGGCCGTCGACCCCGACGCCAACCCCGCCACCGACGACGGCGCCCACCTCGTCAACATGAGCCTGGGCAGCACCCGCCCCACCCGGCTGCTGGCCCTGGCCGTGGCCCTGGCCAGCTGCGAGTTCGACGACGATGACGACGACTTCCAGCACCCCGGCTTCGACGACGACCGCAGCCGCTGCGCCCAGGGCCGCGGTGCGGCCGTGATCTCCGCCGCCGGCAACGCCGGCAGCCCCGACGAGCTGATCTACCCCGCGGCCGAGAACGTGCCCGGCACGCGCGCCGTGGCCGCCACGACCCAGGCCCAGCGCCTGGCCCCCTTCTCCAACTCCGGCGGCTGGATCAAGCTGGCCGCCCCGGGCGAGCTGATCGTCAGCGCCGTGCCTGGCGGCGGCTACGGCACCTGGTCGGGCACCTCGATGGCCGCGCCGCTGGCCGCCGGCACCGCCGCGCTCGTGCTGGCCACCCCCAGCCCCAACCCCTTGCCCGGTGCCACCGGCTTGCGCCAGTGGCGCGCCGAAGACCTGATGAAACGCCTGGAAGACCGCGCCAAGCCGGTCTGCGGGGCCTCGCTCAAACA
Source organism: uncultured beta proteobacterium (assembly GCA_963788035.1). Classification (GTDB taxonomy): domain Bacteria; phylum Pseudomonadota; class Gammaproteobacteria; order Burkholderiales; family Burkholderiaceae_C; genus Rubrivivax. The sequence continues at coordinate 212,431 of CAWBFC010000001.1, read as the reverse complement.
AATCGACGCCGCCGCCGCCGTCTTCGACACCACACCGCCTGACCCCGCCTGCCCTTGAGGCGGGAAGGCCGGCGCCCACGGGTGCCGGGCACTCAGCCGGGTGGGCGCCGCACCAGCTCGAACTGCAACAGGCGCGTGCCGGGCACGGCCGCTGCGCCGTCGTCGTTGACGATCCAGCAGCGCAGCGCCGGCGTGCAGGCGAGGCCTTCGTCGTTGATGGCGCCAGCCCGCAGTGGCAGCGAAAACGCCACGGCCGGCGCGGCGCACACCGCGGGGCCACCGCAGGTGCGCAGATCGATCCAGCGCAGGTGGGTCTGGAAGTCGGCCGAGCCTTCCTGGCGCGTGCGCTCCAGCAGCAGCAGCGTCCCGTCGGGCAAGACCTCGATGGCTTTCAGGTGGCTCTGGTCCCCGTGCGCGGCGAAGCGCCAGCTGCCGCTTTCGGCGTGCACGGCGTGCTGGGGCGGCGCGCCGTCGAGGGCGGGCCCGTCGGGGCGCTGCGCAGCCGCCAGCAAGCCGTGCAGGGGGTGCCAGGCCAGGGCTTCGACACCGTGTCGCCCACCCCGGGCCAGGTGCGCCGCCAGGCCCGGCGGCCAGGACAGCGGCGCCGCCGCCGGGGAACCCAGCGGTGCACCCGCCGCCACACGGAAAGCACCTGGCGACGGCTCGGTGGCCAGCAGCCACTCGCCACCTTCGGCGGTGGGGCGCCAGGCCAAGGCTTCGGCATTGCGCGGCAGGCCAGGGGGCAGGCCTTGCCATGAACGCCAGCCGGCCCGGGCCGGCAGGGGCTGCGCCAGGTCGAGATCGACCACGCCGGCCTGGCCCCGGTCGCTGACCGCCAGCAACTCGCCGGTGCGCGGGTTCCAGCCCAGCCCCGACAGCTCCAGGCGCTTGCGGCCCTTTTCAGGCGGTGGCAGCACCTGGATCGTGGCCAGCACCACCGCCCGCCAAGGCGCTGCGGCCGCTGCGCCTTGGCGCGCGCCTTCGTGCTCGTGCGCGAACGACGGCGTGGACAACAGCGCGGCGCACAGCGCCGCAGACAGCACGGCCAAGCGCGCGGCCGCAGGCCGGGCCGTGCGTGCGCGCCGGCGCGACCTGGGGCCGCTCACACGCGGGGTTCCGGGGCTGCACCCGCGGCTGGGCTCGCGCTGCGCAGGCAGTCGCAGGCCCGCCGCTGCAGCAGCACCGGCAGGTAGACCAGCACCCGCGCATCGGCAAACTCGCCGTGCAGCAGGCCTTGCAGCAGGCTCAGCACCTCGGCCTGCGTGACGCCGCCGCCCACCTTGCGCATCACGCGCTCGACCACGGGCGACAGGTCGAGATCGCAGGCCCGTTCGGTGCCCGCAGGCGCGTGCGCGCCATGCGCGCCGTGCGACAAACGATGCATGCTTTCCGGCATGGGGTGCCTCCGCGGGTGTGGGGCCTGGGCTTGCACGGGACCGCCAGCCACTGCATCAGGCCGCGGCGCGCAGGGGCAGTTCGCCCAGCTTGCGCAGCGCCGGCAGGAAACGGTTGAAGCGCTGCACCTCGCCCGTCAGGCTCATGCCCACGCAGTATTTGCTGCAGGCGTTGGTGGGGTGCTGGTGGTGGCGTCGCAGCACGGCGTCGGCCAGGCCATGGCCGTGCGCCGACTTGGTCTCCACGATGAAGACGCTGTCACCCGTGCGCCGCTGCGCGGCGTCGCTGCCTTCGGGGGCGCCGCCGAAGAAGGTGATGCCGGTGTCGATGGTCATGCGCTCGCCGCCTTCGCGGGCCACCAGCGTCACGCGGCGGTAGCGCATGCGCAGCACAGGCTCCAGCGCCAAGGTGAAGGGGCGGCCGTAGACGGCGCGGCACGCGGCGTCCACGTGGGCCAGCGCGGTGTCGTCGAGCTGCCCGTACTTGCCGGGGTCATAGGGCATGCGCTTCTTGACGGTGCTGCCGCGCTTGTCCTTGAGCTTGACCTCCACGAAGCACAGCGCTGCGTCGACGTAGTGCCGCACGCGCACCTTCAGGCGCTGCCGCCGGCCCTGGTGGTGGTCGTGGTAGCTGCGTCGCTGCGGGTCGTCGAAGTAGCAGGTGTCGTAGGTGAAGCTGCGCCGGCCGTCGATCTCCAGCACGTCGAAGAGCGACATCAGTTCCGGCAGGGCCGCGCGCAAGGCCTGGGCCTGCACCACGTATTTGTTGTCCAGCCGCTCCAGCATGGCGGCTTTCTGGTTCAGGGCCTGCAGGCTCACGGGCGCAAAGCCGTCGGTGAACCAGGCATCGGTGTCGTCTTGGGTCATGGACATGGGGGCCTCCAGCTCAGCGCTTGCGGTAGAAGACATGCAGGCGGGCCATGTCGTTGATGTAGTCCAGGGCGGTAATCTGGTAGCTCATCACGTCCACGCCCAGGCGCAGCGAAAGCTCCTTGCGCATCGCGTCGGGGTCGGCCAGGGCGTGGGTGTCGATCTTGTCCAGCGTGACGCGGATGGCATCCACGCTGCGCAGCACACGCGGGTGGTCCAGCGCCCAGGTGCCCAGCAGCACGATCACCACCGTGGCGGCGACGAAAGGCAAGCTCGTGCCCTGCACCGCGCAGATGACAGCGATGGCCACGCTGCCGAAGAAGTAGGTGATCTCGGTCTTGCCCAGCGGCTCGCTGCGCAGCGTGAACATGGCCAGGATGGCAAAGAGCCCGAAGCCGGCCGCCAAGCCGAACTCCACCTTCGACAGCACGCTCAGCACCGAGAAGATGAAGATGTTGAACAGCGACGCCGCGGTGACCAGCTCTTTGTTGCGGTAGCGGCGGTAGTAGAGGCCGAACACCAGCAGCAACATCGCCGCGAGGTCTATGCCCAGCCGGGCCGCGAAGGGCAGCAGCGCCAGGCCCTGGGGCCAGAGTTCGTTCAGGTTCATGTGACGCAGGTCCTTTGCTCTGTGACCGCCAACGTGGCGGTTGCGGTCACAGAGCAGCGGCTGTCACACGAAATACATCAAAGTGTCATAAAGCGTTGCCGAGGGCGGTGGCGCGCAGCCAGCCGCGGCTGGTCAGCGCAACTCGCACTCGATCAAACGCCCGGCGGGCCAGCCGATGGCCTTGTCGATGCCGGCGCTGCAGTTCAGCAGCGGCGCGGTGCTGGAGAGGCCCTCACGCAAAAGCACGGCCTCGTCGTCGCCCGGGCCGAGGTCGATGGCACCGCTCAGGTTGATGCGCGTGCCCGGCAGGCCCTTGTAGGCGAGTTCCAGCTTGTCGTTGCTGCCGGCCAGCTGCGCACGGGCACTGGAAGTGACGGTGGCCGCGCCCACGGTCGTCAAGCCCAGCTTGACTTCGTCTGCGCTGGCGCCGCCCTGGACGTCGTAATCCAGCGTGATCAGCGGCGCAGCGCTCAGCATCTCGAAGCCGATCTTGCTGCCGCCGGGCACGCCCACGGGCGCATAGCGCACCTGGGCTGTGGACGACGGGTTGCTGGAAGTCACCTTGGTCTCCAGTTCCTGCATGTACCGCGGCGCGAGGTCCAGCGCGAGGTGCTGGGCTTCGCTGTCGACCTGCAGGCTCGCCTTGTTGAAGCCGGGCCCGAAATCCAGCGCCATGCGGCCCGCGCCGCGCACGCTGCCCGCCTTGAACTGCAACTCGCCCTTCAGCTCGGCATTGCCGGCGCCGAAGGCGGTGCTGAGGTCGAAGCTGACATCGCGGCCGAAAGACTCCAGCTGCACCTGCACCTTCTTCGAGCCCGCGCCCGCCTTGAGCGAGAAACTGGGCGTGATGGCGGCCGTGCTGTTGGCCGGCACCACCCACTTCACGTCGTACTCGTTGTTGCCCGGGCCGGTGTCGACGCTGATGTCGAAGTCCTCGGCCTGGTTGACCTCGAACACCATCCGGTTGGTGCCCGCGCCACTGCGCCACTCGATGGCCTTGATGCCTGTGTACACCGTGCCATTGGGCACGCCGATCACGCCTTCCACCGTGACAACCCCCGGTGCCGGCCCGACCACGATCTTCACGTCGTGGTTGTCGGCTTCGTAGGTGAAGCGCAAGACCCCGGTGGCCGGCAGCTGTGCCACGGCCAGAGCGCGAGCGCGCTCACCGCCCTCAGAGGCTGCAGCCGTCGCCGTGGCGTCGCTCACATCGCCGCCGCCACAAGCCGCCAAGGCCAGGCTTGCCACCGCTGCGGCGGCCAGGCTGTGAAGTCGGTATCGCATGGAGTTCTCCTCGTTGAAAGTTGCTTGAGTGCGGCGTGACAGAGCGCCAGACGCGCAAACAAATACAAGCGGGCTGCGCCCAGCGCCGGCCGCGCGTTCAGAACACCGCCTGCAGCCGCGCGCTCATGCCAAGCCCGCTGCGGTCGCCCGGCAGGTTGGCATCGCCGGAGCGGGCGCTGTGCAGGTTGAGCATCGCGCGCCAGGTAGAGGCCGCGGTCCAGCCGATGCCCGCGGTGTGCACGGTGGCCGAGCGGCCGTCGTCCACGTCCAGGCCGTCGAGGCGGTAAAAAACTTCCCAAGCACCCCAGCGTTCATCGCTGGGCTTGGCGCTGCCGAAGCGGCCGCGAGCCTCGTCGTAGCGCCGCGCCTCGCCGGTCAGCGACCACGCCGCCAGCACGTAGGCCCCTTGCGCGCTGCGGTCGGCCTGGCCGCCGCTGCCGGCCAGCTGCCGCTGCAGGCCCTCGGCCTGCAGCATCAGGCGCCCCACTTGCCAGGCGGCTTCAAGGCCGAAGGCACGGTCGCCGTCGTAGAAGGCGGGCAGCACCGCTGCGGCGCCCAGCGTGCTGCGCCGGCCAGCGGCGTCTTCGGTCACGCCGCGCACCCCCAGCCGGCTGCGGATGCGGCCGTTGTCCGCATAGCCCTGGGACCAGGCCACAGAGGCGCCGAGCTGCAGGCGGTTGCGTGCCGTGTCCAGCGGCGTGAAGACCGCCCGGCCCACCAAGGCGGTGTGGCCGCGCTTGTCATACAGGCCCGCGCTGGCGTGCCAGCCGTCACCCTGCGCATCGGCGCGCAGGCCGGTGCCGCCTTCGGCATCGGCCACGTCGGGCGCCAGATCCCAGATCGCCGAGCGCTCGACGCCGTAGGTCCAGCTGCTGCTGACGCTGTGCTCCAGGCCGAAGTCGGGGTCGATGCGGCCCAGGCGCAGCTCGTATTCCTTGCGCGGGCGCCAGCTCAGGGCCCAGGTGTCGAGGGCGAGCTTGAAATCGGCGTCGAGTTCCACCGCGGCGCCGAAGCGCCACTGCGGATGCCAGCGCACCGACGCCGAGGCCGTGCCGCGGCGCAGGTAGGTGGCGCTTTGACGGCGGCCATCGCTGCTGTAGACGCCGTCGAAGTTGCTGTGATCCACCTGCACGCGCCCGCCAAAGTTCCAGTCGGGCGCGTTCAGGCTGGGCTGTGCGGCCGGGCTTGGGCTGGAGCCCGAGCGTGCGGGCTTGCCGGTGTTGGTGTTGGTGTTGGTGTTGGTGTTGGTGTTGGTGTTGGCGTTGGCGTTGGCGTTGGCGGTTTTTTTGGTCGCCTGCGCGCTGGCAGCCAGCGCGGCAAAGGCCAGCGCGCACAGGAGCGTGGCGGTACGGAGGGTCGGTGCAGTCTTCATGGAGTGGCAGGGGCTGGTTGTCAGGACGACGTGAGGTCGTGGCCCCGGACAGAGCGCGCCGGCGCCGCGCTGATACCGCCGCGGCCTGCCCTTTTTGCCGGCACGCACGCCCCCTAACGCCCGGTTGCAACCATGACAGGTATCTGCATGCCGGGGCCTCGCTCTGTCGGGCAGCAGCCGCGCAGACCGCGCAGCAAAGCCGAACCGAGGAGCAGACCATGAACACCGAACTTCACGCCATCAACAGCGCCACAGACACAGACACCGATCGCGCCACCGCCCACCGGCTGGCAGCGGCGAAACGGGCCTACACCACCCGGCGCGTGCCGGTCTCGCGCATGGCCGGCCTGCTGGCCGGCACGACCGTGCGGCCCCAGGCGGGCGACCTGATGCTGGCCCGCGTGGAGCGCATCGGCAAGCACACGGCACTGGAACTGACGGACAGCCGCCGCAGCACCCTGTTTGTGGGTGACGAGGTGATCGTGGCCTGCGGCGCGCGTTATGCACCCGATCAGTTCCTGGCCGAACTGCCCGGCGACCTGGCGCCCTGCCACCTGGCCGCCGGTGGCGGGCTGGCCGCCCGCGTGGTTTCGCGCCACGGCGCCTGCAGCGCGCCCACCGAGCTGCAGCCGCTGGGCCTGGTGACCGACGCCCACGGCGAGCGCCTGAGCCTGTCGCGTTTTGCACTGCCGCCGGGCAGCGCGCACGGCCCGCGCCCGCTGACACTGCTGTCCCTGGGCACCTCGATGAACGCGGGCAAGACCACCGCGGCCGCCCACCTCATCAAGGGGCTGGTGCGCGCCGGGCTGCGCGTGGGCGCGGCCAAGCTCACCGGCACCGGATCGGGCAACGACCCCAACCTGCTGCGCGACGCGGGCGCCGCCTTGGTGCTGGACTTCACCGACGCCGGGCATCCCTCCACTTTCGGGCTGGGCCTGCCGGCACTGCTCGGCATTCTCGACACCGTGCAGGCGCAGATGAACACGCTGCGTGCCGACGTGCTGATCGCCGAGGTGGCCGACGGCCTGCTGCAGCGCGAAACCGAGATGCTGCTGCGCTCGACGCAGCTGGCGCGTCGCATCGACGGCTGCCTGTTCAGCGCCGGCGAAGCCATGGGTGCCATCGCCGGCACGCAATGGCTGGCCGCGCAACAGCTGCCAGTGCTGGCGCTGGCCGGCACGATGACGCGCTCGCCGCTGGCAATGGCCGAAGCGCAGCAGGCCACAGGCCTGCCGGCGCTGCGCCTGGATGCGCTGAGCGATGCGGCGCGCGCCCGCGCGCTGCTGCACCAGGCGGCCGCCAACACGCGCGGCTTCGACGCGGCATGAACCCGGCCCAAGCGTGGGCGGACGAAGCCTCTGCAGTGCGCCTGCCGGCCTTGTGGCAAGGCCGTCGGCGCGGCTGGCTGGTCACGGTGCTTGTGCTGGCCCTGACCCAAGCCCTGGCCGTGCTGGCCGCTGCGTGGGCCGCCCGGGCTCTGCTCCAGGGCAGCGGCACTTGGGGGCCGTTGACCGGGCTGCTCGCCTTGCTGCCGCTGGCGGTGGCGCTGGCGGCCGGTGCCGTGCTCAGGCAGCAGCAGGCCGTGGTAGCCGAAAAGCTCGCGCAGTCGTACGTGGCGCGTGTGCGCCTGGCCCTGTTCGATGCCCTGGCCACGCTGTCGCCGCCCACCCGCGCCCGCCGCAGCCGCGGCAGCGTGATGCTGCGCTTCGTCGGTGACGCGCAGGCGCTGCGCTTGTGGGTGAGCCGCGGCCTGCCGGCGCTGGTGGTGGCGGCCCTCGTGTTTCCGGCGCTGATGGCGACCTTGCTCGTGCTCGATGCCCGCTGGGCGCTGCTTGCAGCGGCCTGGAGCCTGGTCACTGCCCTGGCCATGGCCTGGACGCTGCCGCGCCTGAGCGCGGCCGTGCGCCAGGCGCGCTGGTGCCAGGCGGTGGTGGCGGCCAAGGTGCACGACCAGATTGCCACCCTGCCCGCCCTGCAGGCCGCCGCGCGCCAGCGGCGCGAGCGGCGCAACCTCGGGCGGCGCAACCGGCGCTTGGCCACGGCGATGACGCAGCGCGCCGCGGCGCTGGCCCTGCACCGGCTGCTCACCGACCTGGCGCTGGCAGGCCTGGCGCTGTCGATCGTCGGCCTGTGGCTGCACGACCGCCTGGCCGCGGCCACGCCGGGCGGCGGGGGCGCCCTGCTGTTTGGCGCGCTGAGCATCATCGCGCTGGTGGCCGCGCCCTTGCGCCGCGTCGGCCGCGCGCTGGCGCAGCGCGCCGCGGCGGGCGTGGCGCGCGAGCGCCTGGCGGAGTTCCTGGCCGACGCCGAACAGCGCCCGGCGCGACATCAGGCCTTGCCACCGGGCCCGGCCGCGCTGGCCGTTCACGGCTGGCCTCTTCCCGATGGCACGCCGTGGCACGCCCACGCCATCGCCGGCCGTCGCGTGGCCCTGGTGGGGCCCAGCCGTTCGGGCAAGACCGCGATGCTGGAATGCCTGGCCGGCATCCGTCATCTGGACGGGCTCGACATCCTCTGGGCTGAGGTGCCGCTGGCCTGTGCCGACCCCGACGACCACGCCGCGCAGGTCGGCTATGTGTCGCCGCTGCTGGCGCCGTGGCGCGGCAGCGTGGGCGCCAACCTGCGTGAACGCTGCCCGCACGCGGACGCCGCGGCGCTGGCGGCAGCGTGCACGCTGGCCGGCTGGCCCCACGCCCTCAGCGAGGCTGCGCTTCGCGGCCCGGTGCGTGACGACGGGGCCAACCTCAGCGGCACCGAGCGGCGCAGCCTGATGCTGGCGCGCGCCCTGGTGGGCGAGCCCGGGCTGCTGTTGATCGACGATGTGGAACACGCGCTGCCGGGCAGCGCACGGCCCGCACTGCTGCGGCTGATGCAGCAATACCGCGGCACGCTGATCTTCGCGACGCACGAGCCGGCATTGGCGGCGCTGGCCGACGAGATCTGGGACCTCGGCACCGGGCAGATCGGGCGCCCCATGGCCGGCGCCGCACCCGCCCTGCTGAAGGTGGTGTCGTGAGCGCGCTCGCGTGGCTGCCCGCCGCGGCGCGAGACGACATTCCCTTGCTGCTGTACCGCCCCGAAGGCCTGCCCGCCGGGGCGCCGCTGGCAGTGTGCGTGCACGGCCATGGCCGTCAGCCCCTGGACATGCTGGACGCGTTCGCGCCCGAGGCCGCAGCGGCCGGTTTTGCACTGGCGCTGCCGCTGTTCAGGGAGCGCGGGCCGCACCGGCAATACCAGCAACTGTGGCGCCCGCGCAAACCGGGCCGTGCCGATCTGGCGCTGCTGAGGGCCCTCGATAACGCGGCGCAGGCGCACGCGCTGCAGACCGACAGCTTCTTTCTCTTTGGGCACTCCGGCGGCGGGCAGTTCGCCCACCGCTTCGCCCTGCTGCACCCGCAGCGCGTGCGGGCGCTGGGCATCGGTGCTGCCGGCTGGTACACATGGCCCGACACGGCGCAGGCTTGGCCGCTGGGGCTGGGGGCGGCCGAGGGCTTCGAGGCGCGGCCTGCGCTGGCCGACTTCCTGGCGCTGCCGGTGCGGGTGTGGGTGGGTGAACGCGACGATGGCGCCGACGACGTGCTGCGCGACGAGCCAGCGCTGTCGGCACTGCAGGGCGAGGGCCGGCTCGAACGCGCGCGTCGCTGGGTGGCCGCGCTGCAGTCCAGCGCCACGGCCGCCGGCCGCACCGCCGACATCGCGCTGGAAGTGCTGCCCCGGGCCGGGCACGACTTTCGCCTCTGTGCGCGGCGCGGCGGGCTGGCCGAGAAGGCTTTTGCCCACTTTCGGCGCTTCGCACCGTGCCGCTGAGCCGCCGGCAGGCACCAGACCTGCACCCTTTCGAGGGCTTGTTGTTTCAGCGTGTATTTCCCATGGCCGGTGGTGCTCTGTAGCGCACGACCGCCCGAGCCACCCTCTTGCGCTGCCCCTCCATGAACATGCCACCGCTGCCCAGCGACGCGAACCCCGACGACGAATCGCTGGCTGCTGCTTTGCGGGCCACCCGCATGCTCGTCGACGCCCCCGAGCCGCTGGTGCGGCGTGCCCTCGACCTGGGTTGCCCCGCGTCGCCGGTGCGGCAGCCAGCGCCAGGCAGCACCTGGCGGCAGCTGGTGGCCACCTTGCGCTTCGACAGTGCCAGCCTGGGCTTGCTGGCAAGCGGCCGCCGCGGCGCCGCCACCCGGGGCCACCTGGCCTCGCGGCAACTGCTGTACTCGGTGGACGGCCGGGATATCGACCTGCGCCTGGCACCGCTGGACGGCGGCACGCGTTGGGTGCTCAGCGGCCAGGTGCTGGGCCCGGAACTGGCGGGCCGCGCCGAGTTGCATGAAGAGGCGACAGGCGGCCCCGCGGGCAGCGCAGCCGTCGCCTCGGCGCCCGCTCAAAGGCAAACGGTGGCCTGGAACGAGTGGGCCGAGTTCGAATTCGAGCCCCTGCACGCCGGCCCCTGTCGCTTGCGCCTGAGCACCTCGGACTGGACCGTGGTGCTGTCGCTCGACATCGGCGGCCCGCCTGGCGGCGTCGTGCCAGCCGTGCTGGCCCAGGGCTGGCATGTCTGAAACGTGCCGACAAGGAACGGCAGCTGGGCATGTATCAGCAACCCGTTGTGTCGCTCAGTGGGTATACCGTGGCACCCCGGCACGCTTGCGGTTCAAGGCAGGACACCCATGACACACCCATGCACTCCCCCCCGCTTCGGCAGCGCCCCGGTCCATCGGCCGGCGACACTGAGCCTGGCACTGAGCCTGGCTCTCGGGCTGGCGGCCTGCGGCGGCGGCGATGCACCGTCTGCGGCGGAAACCGCAGCCGCTGAAACGGCTCGCGCCAGCGCCGCCCGGGCGGTGGCCGCAGGCCCGCAGGTCTCGGTGCAGGTGCTGGCGGAGGTCAACATCCGGACGCTGGCCCGTGCGCTGGGTGCCACCGTGGCCGAGCAGTTCGGCCGCCGGCCCATCTACCGCCTGCAGCTGGCCGCGGGCGCCAACGCCGAGACCGTGGCCGCGGCGCTGGCCGCCACCCCCGGCGTGGTCTTCGCCGAGCCCGACCTGCCCAGCGAGACCCCCGAGACCACCCGCAACACCGTGTGGGTGATCGGCGGCGACAGCGGCAGCTACGCCGCACAGTGGGCCCCCCAGACCCTGCGCCTGCCCGATGCCCACGCCCGCAGCACCGGCGCCGGCGTGCGCGTGGCCGTGCTCGACACCGGCATCGACCTGGGCCACCCCGCCTTCACCGGCCGCCTGGCGCGCCGCGCCGACGGCAGCCTGCTCGGCCGCGATTTCGTCGACGACGACGACAACCCGGCCGAAGAGGGCAGCCGCAGCGACACCGGCTACGGCCACGGCACCCACGTCGCCGGCCTGGTGGCACTGGCCGCGCCGGGCGCGAGCATCATGCCGCTGCGGGTGCTCGACCGCGCCGGCCGCGGCAACGCCTGGGTGCTCGCCGAGGCCCTGGCCTGGGCCGTCGACCCCGACGCCAACCCCGCCACCGACGACGGCGCCCACCTCGTCAACATGAGCCTGGGCAGCACCCGCCCCACCCGGCTGCTGGCCCTGGCCGTGGCCCTGGCCAGCTGCGAGTTCGACGACGATGACGACGACCTCCAGCACCCCGGCTTCGACGACGACCGCAGCCGCTGCGCCCAGGGCCGCGGTGCGGCCGTGATCTCCGCCGCCGGCAACTCGGGCAGCCCCGACGAGCTGATCTACCCCGCGGCCGAGAACGTGCCCGGCACCCGCGCCGTGGCCGCCACCACCCAGGCCCAGCGCCTGGCCCCCTTCTCCAACTCGGGCGGCTGGATCAAGCTGGCCGCCCCCGGCGAGCTGATCGTCAGCGCCGTGCCCGGCGGCGGCTACGGCACCTGGTCGGGCACCTCGATGGCCGCGCCGCTGGCCGCCGGCACCGCCGCGCTCGTGCTGGCCACCCCCAGCCCCAACCCCTTGCCAGGCGCCACCGGCTTGCGCCAGTGGCGCGCCGAAGACCTGATGAAACGCCTGGAAGACCGCGCCAAGCCGGTCTGCGGCGCTTCGCTCAAACAAATCGACGCCGCCGCCGCCGTCTTCGACACCACACCGCCTGACCCCGCCTGCCCCTGAGGCGCAGCTTCACCGCGCCGCCGCATGGCCCCGGGTCGCAGCGGGCGATGTATCTGAAAGCAAGTTGCCGCCTCCGTGAGGCATGCACGCGTCACAGACCACCGACATCACCCGATCGCTGACGGGCCTGCTGCACCGGCCCTTGTGCTGGGCGCTGCTGCTGTCGGTGGTCATGAACCTGCTGGTGCTGGCGCCGGCCATCTTCATGGTGCAGGTGTTCGACCGCGTGCTCACCAGCCGCAGCACCGAAACGCTCACGCTGCTGGTGCTCGGCGTCGCCTGGGCCCTGCTGCTGCTGCTGGCCCTGGACACCGTGCGCACCCGCCTGCAAGGCCTGATGGGGCAGATGGTGGGCGATGCGCTGCTGCCGGCGGTGGCCTGCGCGCGCATCGACAGCGTGGCGCAGCGCCACGGCACGGCACCGGCCGCGCTGGGCGACGTGGCCACGCTGCGCCAGGTCTTCGCCACGCCACAGGGGCTGCCTGCGCTGCTGGATGCACCGTGGCTGCTGCTCTACGTCGGCGTCATCGCCTGGGTGCACCCGCTGCTGGGCGCCACGGCCGGGCTGGGCGCGGCGCTGATGCTGGGGCTGGCGCTGCTCAACCGCGGGCTGACGACCCGGCGCCGCGCCGAGCAGGGCGCCGATGCCAACCAGGCCCAGCAGTGGCTGGAAGACACCGTGCGCCAGGCCGAGCTGACGCGCGCGCTGGGCTTGACCGGTCCGCTGCTGGCACGGTGGGCCGCGCTGAACGAGCCCGCAGCGGCACGGCATCGCAGCGCCGATGTGCAAGCCGCCTTCATGGGTGCAGGCGCGCGGGCGCTGCGCCAGGCCTTGCAAGTGGGCATGCTCACCGCGGGCGCGTGGTTGGTGCTGGCGCAGCAGGCCTCGCCCGGCGTGATGATCGCCGCCACCGTGCTGCTGGGGCGTGCCCTGGCGCCGGTGGAACAACTGGTGGCCGGCTGGCCGCTGCTGGCGCAGGCCCACGCGGCCTGGGCGCGCCTGAGCCGCCGCGAGAACACTGCCGGGCCGGCGATCGGGCACGGCCTGCGGTCGCCGGGTGGCACCGGCCTGGTATTGCCCGCACCCACGGGTCGCCTCACCGCGCATCAACTCCACTTCCACCCTGCCGCTGGCACGGCAGCGACGCTCAGCGACGTGAGCCTGGCGCTGCCGGCTGGCGCCTCCATGGCCATCATCGGCCCCAGTGGCTCTGGCAAGTCCACGCTGGCGCGGCTGTTGATCGGGGTCTGGCAACCGAGCGCGGGCACGATCAGGCTGGATGGCGCCAACCTGGCGGACTGGCCGCGCGACACGCTGGGCCCGCACATCGGCTACCTGCCGCAGGAGCCGCAGCTCTACGCGGGCAGCGTGGCCGAGAACATCGCGCGGCTCGGCCCGCTGGACAGCGCGGCCGTGGTGGCCGCCGCGCAGCGGGCCGGCGTGCACGAGATGATTCTCGGGCTGCCGCAAGGCTACGAAACCCGCATCGAGGCGCACGGCATGCAGGTCACGCCGGGCCAGCGGCAGCGCATCGCCCTGGCGCGTGCGCTCTACGGCCGGCCGCGGCTGCTGGTGCTCGACGAGCCCGATGCCAGCCTCGACGGTGATGGCGAAGCGGCCTTGGCAAACACGCTGCAGGCCTTGCGCGGCGAGGTCACGGTGGTGGCCGTCACGCACCGCCAGCAGCTGGTGCAGCACATGGACCAGCTGCTCGTGCTGGCCGCCGGCCGCGTGCGCCTGCACGGCCCCACGGCCGAAGTGCTGGCGGCGCTGGCGCGCGGTGGCGTGCGCGGCGGCGCGGCCGCCGCCCAGGTGCTGCCGCTGCACCGTGGCGTCGCAAGCAGCCCCGCGCAGCAGGGGCTGGCCCGATGAGCGCCGCGCACGAGGCCTTGCACCCCGCCAGCCGGGTGCTGCTGGGCCGGCACCAACGCGACATGGTGCAGCTCGCGCGCTGGGCCATCGGCTTCCTGCTGCTGGGCCTGGTGCCGGGCGTGATGGGGCTGGCCCTCGCACCGCTGGCCTCGGCCGTGGTGGCGCCCGGGGTGGTGATGGTCGACCTGCAGCAGCGCCAGATCCAGCACGCCGAGGGCGGCCTCGTCACCGAGGTTCACGTGCGCGACGGCCAGCAGGTGCGCGAAGGCGACACCCTGCTGGTGCTGGGCAACGTGGCAGTGGCCGCCGAGCTCGACCGCCTGCAGCTGCGCGTGGCCGCCGAAGAGGCCGCCCTGGCCAGGCTGCAGGCCGAGCAGGCGGCGCTGCCCGCGGTGCTTTTTCCGCCCGCATTGCGCCAGGCTGCCAGCGCCGATGAACGGCTGCGGCTGCTGCTGAACCAGGAGCAAGGGCTCTTCCAGAGCCGGCGCGAGGCCCGGCAGTCGCAACGCGGTCTGCTGCAGGCCCAGCTGCTGAAGATCGGCGACGAACTGCAGGCGCTGCTGGCGCAGATCCAGGAGGCCGAACGCTCGCTGGGGCACCAGCGCGAGAGCCTGGACACCCAGCAGGCGCTGCTGGCGCAGGGCTATGTGTCGCCGGCCCGCATGACGCAGCTGCAATCGGGCCTGGCCGACTACGGCGTGAAGCTGGCCGAGCGCAAGGCCGAACGCGCGCGTGCCGAACAACGCCGCATCGATGCCGAGCTGCGCCTGCGCGAGCTCGACAGCGGTTTCCTCGAACAGGTCGGCCAGCAGCTGGCGCAGGGCACGCAGCGCCTGGCCGAGCTGCGCCAGGCGCTGCGCAGCCCCAGCGATGCCGCGGCGCGGCAGGTCGTCACCGCGCCAGTGGCGGGCACCGTGATGAACCTGCGCGTCACGTCGGCGGGCCGTGTCATCGCGCCGCGCGAAACGCTGGCCAGCATCGTGCCGGCGGCGGCGCGGCTGCTGGTCGAAACCACGCTGGCGCCCGAGGACATCGAGCGCGTGCACCTCGGGCAAAGCGCCGACGTGCGCTTCACGGCCTTCAACGCACGGACCACGCCGCCTGTGCAGGGGCGTGTGACCTACGTCTCGCCCGACCGCGTGCCGGCAACACCCACCGCCGCCGCGCACTTCGTCGTGCAGGTCGACATCGAGCCCCCGGCCCTGCAGCAGCTGCAGGGCCGGGGCCTGCAGGCGGGCATGCCGGCCGAGGTCTTCCTGCTCGGCCGCGAGCGCAGCCCGCTGGCTTACCTGCTGGAGCCCCTGAGCGACGTGCTCAGGCGCGGCGCCCGCGAGCGCTGAGCGGCGCTGTCGCAGCGCCAGGGTCGCCCCCCAGTTTCACGCTTCCACAACCGCAGGCCCACGGGGCCTGCACCACGCTCGAAAGGTCTCAGATGGCAGTCTTCAACTTCGATGGCAGGGTTCTCAACAACCGCAACTTCTCCGACCGCGACCTCAGCGGCTCCACCTTCAAGGACGCGGTGCTGAACAACGTGCGCTTCGTCGGCACCGAACTCAAGGGCACGCAGTTCGAAGGCGCCACCTGGAACGGCGTCAACGCCACCGGCGCTGATTTCGCATCGGGCGGCAACTTCTCGCAGACGAGCTTCCTGCGGGCCGCGCTGAACAACAGCCGGCTGGATGGCGCCAACCTCGCCGAGGCCGATCTCAGCGAACTCAACACCTTCGCCACCTCGTTCGAAGGCACGAACTTCAGCGGCGCCAAGCTGGTGATGGCGGTGCTGGGGGGCGACGGGGTCAACGGCGCGAACTTGCGCAATGCCAACTTCGATGCGGCCGACCTGAGCATGGCCAGCATGGCCGATGCTGACATCTCGGGGGCCAGCTTCGTCAATGCCAAGCTGGTGGGCACCGCGATGGAAGGCGTGCGTGTCATCGGCACCGACTTCACCGGCGCCGACTTCACCGATGTCGGCTTCACCGATGCCGAAATCGCCAACGCCGTGTTCGACCTCGCCAAGATGGTGGACATGTCCTGGACCGACACCTCGCCGCCCGAGGGCGTGACGGCCACCAACCTCAGCTTCCGCGGCGCCGACCTCACGGGCTTCTCGTCGGAGGACAGCAACTTCGCCGGCGCCGACTTCCGCAACCACGACAACGGCACGCCGACGAAGATGAACGGCGCGAACTTCGCCGACAGCAACTTGGCCGGCGCCTTGATGACGGGCGTCGAGGCCGTGGAGAGCTTCTTCGAAGACGCCGACCTCACCGGCGCCGACCTGCGCGGCGCGAACCTGACGGGCGCCAACTTCAACGGGGCCGACCTGACCGGCGCCGACCTGCGCGGCGCCGACCTCACCGGGGCCATCCTCACGGAAGCGGTGCTGACAGGCGCCGACCTCACCGGCGCCATCCTGACCAAGGCCAACCTCGGCTTGAGCAGCGGCGACGCCAGCACCTTCTTCACCGGCGCCGACTTGCGCGAGGCGATCTTTGACGTGGCCACCCTGAGCGGCAGCGACTTCCGCGATGCCGACCTCACTGGCGCCAGCTTCGTCTTCGCCAATGTGGCGGGGGCCGACTTCAGCGACGGTGCCGACGAAGATGCCGACGGCGCACGGCTCGTGAGCACCATCTTCGTCGATGCCTCGCTGGCCGGGGCCAATCTCACCGATGCCCTTGTCTTCGGTGCTTCGCTGAACAAGACCGATCTCGACGGGGTGCAGGCTGCCGGTGCCGACTTCAGCAGCAGCAGCTTCATCGATTCGAGCCTCGTTGGCGCCTACCTGAGCCAGACGAACTTCACCAGCGCCAACCTGAACAAGGCCGACCTGAGCGGCGCCGACCTGCGCAACAGCGACTTCACGGCAGGCCAATTCATCGACGCCAACCTGCAAATGGTGGTGGCCGACCAAACGGTGTTCGTGAACGCCGTGCTCACAAACGCCGACTTCACCGGCGCTTCACTGGAAGGCGCCGATTTCACCGGTGCCAACCTGACGGGCACGGTGCTGCCCTGAGTCCGGTAAACGCCGGGCAAGTGCCCGGTCTGGCGCGCCAACGCCAACGCCAGACCGAGGTCGCACTTGTCACTTTCTCTTGCAGTCTGGCAGGTATCCCGTGCATCGCGCCTCGCTCTGTGCAGCACACGCCCCCAGCGGGCGACACCAGCACCCCGAGGAGCCCCGCATGAACACCGCCCTGAAGATGAAACTCACCCACACCGCCGCCGCCGCATGGGCGCTGCTGGCGCTCAGCGCCTGCGGCGGTGGCGGTGGTGGCGGCAACGCCGAAGCCCCGGCGGCGGCCGCCGAGACGCCCGGCACACGCGCCTTTGCGCTCTCGGCCGCGCCGGCCCTGCCTGCGGGCGCGGCGCCGGTGCCGGCCGTCGTTTACCGCTGCGGCAACGTGGCACTGGGCGCGCTGCGCAGCGGCGAGATCGAAGTGCCCGCCGGCCAGGTGTGCGTGCTGCAGGGCACGCGCGTGGAGGGCAACCTCAAGCTCGGCGCAGGCAGCGTGCTGGATGCGCGCGACATCACCGTCATCGGCAGCCTGCAGGCGGATGGCGCGGCCTCGGTGCTGGTGGCCGGCACGTCCAGCTTCACCGGCTCGGTGCAGCTCAAGCAAGGCGGCGCGGCCACGCTGCTGGGCCTGCGCATCGGCGGCGACCTGCAGATCAACGAACACGCCGGCGCGGTGCTGGCCGAGGCCAACCGCGCCAGCGGCAATGTGCAGGTGATGGCCAACCGCGGCGGCGTGACGCTGCTGGACAACCGCGCCGGCGGCAACCTGCAGTGCAAGGACAACCTGCCCGCGCCGCAAGGCAGCGGCAACACCGCGGCCAGCCTCGAAGACCAGTGCCGCAGCCTGGCCCCCGCGCCCGTGCCGGCGCCGGGCACACCGGCCAACCCGCCCGTGGCGCCGGTGCCGGTGCCACCGGCCACGCCCGGCCTGCCCGCGCCCACGCTGCCGGCCGGCGTGTTCAGCCCCGGCAGCAACGTGCTGTGTCGCGACCTGAGCCTGCACGCCACCCGCTATGCCAACGTGGAAGTGCCTGCCGGCGCGCGCTGCGAACTCATCGGCACGCAGCTCACCGGCAACCTGGAACTCGGCCCCGGTGCCAGCGTGCAGGTGGTGCAGGCCCAGATCAACGGCAGCCTCAACGGCGACGGCCCCGGGCCGGTGCAGGTGGACGGCGGCCGCATCGACGGCTCGGTGCAGGTGGCGCGCGCGCAGGCCGCCACGATCAACGGCACGCGCATCGGCGGCTCGCTGCAGTGGGTGGCGGGCACCGGCCTGCTGTGGCTGCAGGGGCTGACGCTCACCAGCGACCTGCAGCTCTTCGGCAACACCGGGGGCGCGGTGCTCAACAACAACCGCGCCGGCGGCAACCTGCAGTGCAAGGACAACCTGCCGGCGCCCAGCGGCAGCGGCAACGTGGCAGCGAACAAGGAAGACCAGTGCCGCGGCTTGTGATCGGCCGCCGCGACTAGGGCGCCGGTGCCGGTGCGACCGGCGCCGCGGCCAGGAACTGCAGCACCGCCTGCAGCGCCGGGCCGCGTTGCGCATCGGCTTCCACCAGCACCGCGTGGCGCGCCTGCGGCACGCGCCAGCCGGTGCAGCGGCCCGGCGAAACGGCGTTCACGTTGGCGCAGAAGACCTGCTGCGCCGCGGGCTCGACAACGGTGTCCAGCCCGCCCTGCAACACCAGCACCGGTACCGCGATGCGCGCCGCCTCGGGCCCGCGCGCGGCGGCCGCGCCGGCGCAGGCCTGCGCCACCCAGCGCAGCGTGGGCCCGGCCACGCGGGCGTGCGGGTGGCCGCAATGTTCACCTTCGCACATCGCCAGCCGGTCGGCCCAGCGGCGCTGCAGCCGCGGCACGCTGGCCGTGAGCTCGTTGTCCGCCAGGTCGGCCTGCGCCCACCAGGCGGAGCGTTCGACGTCGAAGCCTTCGCCCTGCACCCGCCGCCCGCTCAGGCCCGGCAGCTGGAAGGGCAGCTGCACCGCGCCCTCATCGCACCAGCGCCGCAGCACCTTGTTCGTGCCCGGCTCGGCCACGCGCGGCTCGTGCATGGGCGTGACGAGTGCGGCAGCGGCCACTGGCGAGCCCACGCCCACGCGCGCCAGGTAACGCGAGACCACGGCACCGCCCATCGAGTGCGCCAGCATCACGGTGGGGCGGCGCGCCGCAGCGGCGTCGCTCGCACGCGAGGCCTGCACACGCTGCACGAAGGCCTGCAGGTCGTCCACCAGGTGCTCGAAGTCGTCGAGGTGGCCGCGTTCGCCCATGTCGTCGTCGCCCTGCGCGGTGGGCGGCTCGGGCGGCAGCAGGCGGCTGCTGAAACCTTGCCCGCGGTGGTCCATCACATAGACCGACCAGCCGGCCGCGACGAGGTCGTGCACCAGCTCCTGGTAGATCGTGAGACCTTCGGTGAAGCCAGGCACCACGATGACGGCGCCGCGGCTTTCGGCGCGGTGGCGGTAGGCACGCCAATGCAGCAACACGGGGCGCGGGCCCAGGCCGAAAAAGCCGCCGGTGGGCTGGCCTTGGAAGCTGCCGATCTCGCGCACCGCCAGGCGCAAGGTTTCGGCCTCGATGGCCTGCCAGCTGTGGCCGGCCCAGCGGTTTTCGCCGCTCAGGGCGAAGGGCGCGGTGCCGTTGGCCGGCAAGGGCTCGAAGGCCGGCGGCTGCGCCAGGGCGCCGCCAGCGCCGAGGGCGGCCAGCAAGCCCAGCGCCCGCTTCCAAAGCTTGAAGGTCTGCATGCGGGCAAGCGTAGCAGCGGCACGCGCTGCCGCCCGCCCGGCCAGAGGCCTGCGCTTCAGCCGCGGCGGCGGCGCGCCCAGCCCACCAAACCCGCCAGGCCGCCGAGCATCAGCGCCCAGGTGCCGGGTTCGGGCACGGGGCTGATCTCGTACAGCACCGTGCGGTTGCTGCCGCTACCGGCGACGATCAGGTCTTCCGTGCTCTCGTGCGCCACGGCCAGGAAGGTGCGGCCTTCGCTCTCGAAGGCCACCAGGCCCTCGGGGCGCAGCACGGTGGTGTCGTTGCTCACGATGAGCTGCAGGAAGCTGGCCTGCGCCGGGTCGGTGATGTCGTACACCGCCACGGCGCTGCGCGTGGTGCGCTCCAGGCCCACGAAGGCCAGCGTGCGGCCGTTGAGCTCGAACAGCGCCACGCCCTCGGGCTCCACGCCCTTGTCGTCGCTGCGGCCGTCGGCGTACACGCCGGCGGCGATGGCGGCCTGCTCCAGCGTGTTGCCGCTGTCGTAGACCAGGTTGCCGTCGGCGTCACGGATGCTGAACGAGCGCCCGCCGAGTGTGACGATCTCGGTCATGTTGGTGCTGCTGCCATCACCCGTGGCGCCGGCACGCAGCACGTTCAGGCGGCCGAGCACGCTGTTGGGCTTGAGCTGCGCCTGCGTGGGCAGGTCCACGCCGTTGAAGACGGTGGCGTCCAGCGTCACCGCGGCGTTGCCGAAGCGCACGATGTCGGCGTCGTCGACGAAGGCGTCGCCCTCGTTGCTCATCACGTAGTAGGCCTGACCGCCGCGGCTGTAGCTGGTGATGGCGTCGGGCATGTACAGGCCCTTGACGGGCACGCTGCGCAGGCTGGTAACGCCGTCCTGATCGCTGGTGTCGATGGCATTGCCGGGCAGGCTGAAGTCTTTCTTGCCCAGCGGCAGGATGCGCGTGAACTGGCCGGTCTGCAGGTTCAGCTCGGCGATGGCGTTGTTCTCCTGCAGCGTCACCTGCGCAAAACGGCCGTCGGGCGAGACGGCGATGTACTCGGGCTCGAAAGCCACCGAGGCCGACACCCCGGCCTGGATGCGCACACCGGCAGCGCGCAGCGCGGCTTCCTGGCCGTCGAAGGCGCCGAAGCCGGCGGTGCTGACGCTGGTGCTCAGGCTGCCGCCGGCGCGCGAAACGTCGATCAGGCTCACGCTGCCGGCCGGGTTGTTGGCGTCGCTCTGGCGCTCGCCCTCGTTGGCCACCAAGAGGCGCGTGCCGCCGGCCGTCCACGTCAGCATGTCGGGCACCGCGCCCGTGGCCACGCCGCCCAGGTGGGCCGCGGCGCCGCCCTGGACCAGGAAGGTGGTGGTGTCGAAGAACTGCACCGAGCCCGGCAGGCCGGCGTTGCTGCTGTTGGTGAAGGCCACGGCCAGCGTGCTGCCGGCGATGGCGATGCTGTTGACGTTGCCGAAAGCGCTGGTGGTGAAGCTCTGCACACGCTGGCCAGCGAGGTTGAGCACGTCCAGGCCGTTGCCACCCACGATCCACAGCGCCGAGGTGCCAGCGTCCCACAGCGGAATCTCTGACGAACGGCCCACGGTGGGCTCGACGTTGTGGTTGAAGCTCCACAGCGGCGTCACCGCGGCGATGGGGTTGCTGGCGCTGGCCGAGACAGCGGCGGTGGCCAGCGCGAGACCGGCAGCAGCGGCGGCCAGGGTGTGCAGGCGGGGCTTCAGGGTTTTCATGGCGGCGGCGGGGGGGGGATGAAGAAAACCGCGCATGCTCGCCACGGCATTTGACGGTGTCGTGACAGCCGCCCCCCGTGTCTGCAGGGGCAGGGCGCCTGCAGCGCCTGGGGATGGCTGCAGCCGCAGCGGCGGCCTAGAGTGCCGCCAGCGCCGCGCCGAAGCGCTACCCACCCAGGAGCCCCCGATGATCGTCACCCCCGCCAGCAGCCAGCGTTTTGTCACCAAGGCCCGCCTGCCAGCACTGCCGGCGCGCCCACGCAGCCGCAGCGCCGGGGCCGTGCCCGACACGCCGCCGCTGCAGCTCAAGGCCACCGACGCGCAGACCCTGGTCGTGGGCAGCGGCCTGGTGGTGGCGGCGAAGAAGGTGCCGGTGCAGATGCGCGAAGACCTCATCAACTGCACGCTGTTCGCGCAGCTGGTGGCCACCGCCGAGGTGGGTGAAGCCAGCCAGGCCACGGCCTGGTACACGGCCTACTTCGGCGCGCTGTCGGCGCTGGGCTGGGCGCAGAGCGACCAGCGTTTCGAGCGCTATGAATTCAAGAGCAGCGGCGCCATCGCGCACGAGGCCGTGCTGCCGGTGGTGTCGGCGCTGCTGGGCCCGCAGGCCAGCGCGCTGGCGGTGCTGCAGGCGGCCTTCGACGGGCTGAAGACGATGGAAGACAACGCACCCTGGCTCACGCTCTTCGAGCGCCAGTCGCGCCACGAGCAGTCGGCGCACTTCCAGGTGGCCACGGCCGAGCTGGGGCCGGGCGGGCTGCTGCAGGTGGCGCTGGCGGCTTTCGAACTGCAGGCCCACACCGAGATGACGCAGCTGCTCTTCTTCAAGTTCAACAAGGCGCGCACGCGGCTGCACTACGCCTCGGGCAAGGCCACGCTCTACGAAGCCGCGCTGGCCACGCAGCGCGAAGCCCTGGCCACGCGCCTGGCGGCCTACCGGCAGGCGTATGTGGGGCAGGTGAAACTGCCGGCGCTGCCGGCCATGCCTCGCGCCTGAACGGCGCGGCTTCAGCCGCCGCCGAGGGCCGCGTCCAGGGCGGCCAAGGCCGCCGCAGCGGCCAGGGGCAGGCCCACGTCCAACGCGGTGGGCACGGCGCTTTCGCGCGGGTTGATGCGCACCAGGCGGCCGCCGTGATCGCGCAGCACGCGGTGGCCGAAGTGGCGCACGCTGGGGATGGCGCTGCCGGCGCCGAGCTCCAGCACCAGCGGCCGCCGCATGCCGGCCAGCGCGTGCTGCAGCGCCGTCAGCTGCGCCTGGGTGCGTTCTTCGCGCCAGGCGCCATCTCCGAACATCAGGATGTTGGGCCGCGCCAGCGCGCCGCAGTGCGGGCAGGTGGGCAAGGGCCCCAGCCAGCGGCAGCGTGTGTCGTCCACCTGCACGGGCAGCGCGTCGGCAGGCCAGGGCAGGGCCTCGCACACGGTGCACTGCAGCCAGTGGATGCTGCCGTGGCATTCGGCCACGCGGCGCGGTGCGAAGCCGGCCTTCTGGAACTGGCCGTCGACGTTGGAGGTGAAGACCCAGGCGCCGTGCTGCAGCCGTTGCCCCCAACGCTGCAGGCGCTGGAAGCCGGCATGCGGCTCGGTGCGCCGGTAAAGCCCCAGGCGGTGGCCGTAGAAGCCCCAGGCCAGGCGCGGCTCGTGCACGAAGGTGTGTGGCGAGGCCACTTCCTCGAAGGCCAGGCCCGCCTGTTTCAAGGCCGGGTAGGCGCGCCAGAAGCCTTCGGTGCCGCGGAAATCGGGCAGGCCGGAATCGACCCCCATGCCGGCCCCGGCGGCGACGATCAGCCCGTCGGCCTGCGCCAGCAGTTCGGCCGCGCGGGCGACGGCCTCGGCCGCGGTGTCAGCCATGCGCCGCGGCGCTTCAGGGTGTCTTGCGGCCCGGTTCGAAGGCCGGCAGCGGCACGGCGCGCAGCAGGTCGTTGCCGGTGAGGTCTTGGGCGTCGGGGAAGACGGCGCGCCAGGTGTCGCGCAGGCCACCGCCTTCGAGCGTGACCACACTTTCGTAGGCGAAGTCGTAGCCGGTGATGGTGAAACCGTGGCCGCGGCACACGGCCTTGCCACCGCCCAGCACGCAGCGCGCCGACCAGACCGAGGCTTCGTCCTTGCCTTGCAGCACCAGGTGCTTGGGGAACTGCTTGATCAAGGTGACGGAGCCCGGCCGCGCCCACACGCCCTCGAAACGCAGATCTTGCGCGGCCGGGTTGCGAGAGCTGGCGCCCGGTGTCTGCGCCGCCGCGGGCAGCGCCGCGGCCAGGGCCAGGGCCAGCGCAGCAGCGGTCTGGGCGATGCGTTGCGGTGAGGGCTTCATCGGGTCTCCTTCCTGGGCGCAGGCCGACTTGGGGGCTGTCGGTCTTGGCGAGCACGCACTCTACGGCAGACCGCTGCGCTGTGGCACCCCCTGGGCCGGCCTGCGCTGCGGTGGCGGCCCCCCCAGGCCCGGCCCGCGCCCGGGCGCATCCCCCGGGCGGAGGACGGCCGCACATTTCAGCGGGCAGGCAGCTCGGCGCGCCGGGGCAGATCGGCGCCACGGCGTGAGCAGGTCAGCGCCGCGGCCTGGGCGGCGAACTGCAGCAGCGGCTGCCATGCCGCGGGCGGCAGCGCGGCCACGGCCGCAGCACCGAGCGCGCCGCGTTCGGCCAGCGCGGCCAGCAAGGCGGCATGGAAGGTGTCGCCGGCGCCCACGGTGTCCACCACCGCGGTGGCCACCGGCGCCACGTGCACAGACCCGGCCGCCGTGTAGGCGCTGGCACCGGCGGCGCCCCGTGTCAGCACGACCAGGGCCACGCCCTGCGCCAGCCATTGCTGTGCCAGCGCCTCCGGCTCGGCGCCAGGGTGCAGGTGGTGCAGGTCTTCGTCGCTGAGCTTGAGCACATGGGTGCAGGGCAGCATCGCGGCCAGCACCGCCTGCCAGCGCGCGAGCTCAGGCTCGACGTTCAGGCGCACGTTGATGTCGTAGCTCACCAGCGCCTGTGGCTGCTGCTGCCGCAGGCGCTGCGCCAGCGCCCGCAAGGTGCTGCCCACCGGCTCCACCACCATCGCATAACTGCCGAAGTGGTAGGCCGCGGCCGGCGGCACGCGCGCCAGGTCGGCCAGGTGCAGCTGGCGGTCGGCGCCGCCGTCGCCGTAGAAGGCGTAGTCGGCCACGCCTTGCGCGCTCAGCCCCACCAGGCCCAGCGTGGTGGGCGCGGCCACGCGGCTGACGGCGCCGGTGTGCACGCCCTCCTGCTGCAGCGCCTGCAGCAGGCGTTCACCGAGAAAACCGCGGCCGACGGCACCGAAAAACGCCACCGGCTGGCCCAGGCGCGCCAGGCCGATGGCCACGTTCAATGGCGAACCGCCGATGCGCGCGTCGAGCTGCTGGCCGGTGGCAGTGGCGCCGGCATCGAAGACATCCATCAAGGCTTCGCCGCTGACGACGATCATCGGGGGCTCCCGGGTTCGGTGGGGGTTTGAAGGCGCCGGCGGGCGGCGCGGCTCAGGGCCGTGTCAGCCGCCACAGCCGCGCCAGTGTGGCGGCACCGTCGCGGCCCTGCACGCGGCCCAGGGTCTGCTCGGCCTCGGCACGCCGGCCGGCCTGCAACTGGGCCATGCCCAGGCGCAGGTGCGCATCGTCGGCACCCGCCTTCAGGCCCTTGGCCAGCGCTTCGTTCATCCAGGCCAGGCCGGCGGCGGCCTCACCGCCGGCGGCCACGGCCAGACCCAGCGCGAACAGCGGCCCGCCGTCGGCCGCGGCGCGCGCGCTCTTTTCATCGGCCCCGCGCTGCGCGCCTTCAGCGGCCACGGCGGCAGCGGCCTTGTCGCGCTGGGTGCGCAGCGCTGCAGCCTCGGGGCCCTGGGCGAACCGCGGCTGGGCCAGGGCTTCGTTCAGCACGGCCAGCGCTTCGGCAGGCGCACCGGCGCGGGTGGCCAGGCGGGCGAGTTCGGCGTGGGCTTCGGCATCACCCAAGGCGCGGGTGTGGCGCAGC
The DNA here is from genome assembly GCA_963788035.1 of uncultured beta proteobacterium. Lineage (GTDB taxonomy): Bacteria > Pseudomonadota > Gammaproteobacteria > Burkholderiales > Burkholderiaceae_C > Rubrivivax. The sequence goes on along the minus strand of CAWBFC010000001.1, from coordinate 187,493 downwards.
AGGCGGTAGGCGTCGATGGTGAGGCGGTCGGCGAAATCGTCGGCGCCCTGCACCCGCACGACGAGCTCGTTCCACACCGCCGGCCGCGGGTGGTGGGTGGCCAGGGCCTCCAGCGTGGCGGTGAGGCCGGCTTCGTCTTTCGCCAGGCGCTGGGCACGCAGTTGCAGTTGCAGCGTCTCTTCCCGCGGCGGCGTGCCCGCGGGCGGCTCGGCCAACAGCGCACGGGTCTGTTCAATGGCGCCCGGGGCATCACCGGCCGCCAGCAGCGTGCGCGCAAGGCCCAGGCGCACGGCGGGTTCGCGCCCGCCGTGCTGCAGGTAGGCGCGGCCCCAGCGCTGCACCGCCGCGCCCTGCCCCAAGGCCAGCGCGGCGCGGGTGGTGGCCAGCAGCAGCGGTGTTTGTTCAGCCACGGGCACGGCGCCGGTTTCCAGCGCGGCCTGGAAGGCCTGCAAGGCCAGGGCCTCGTCACGCAGCGCGAGCGCGCTGCTGCCCTTCATGCGCAGCACGGTCTGGCGTTCGTGCGCGCTGGCGGCGGGCACGGCCTCGGCCAGGCGCACCTGCGCCAGGGCCTCAGCGGCGCGGCCGGCCTGCAGCAGCGCCTGCGCGGCCTGCAGCGGCGTGGCGATCTCGGCGCGCAGCGTGGGCGCCGAAGCGGCAGGGGCCACGGCCGCAGGGGGCGCGGCCTGGGTTGGCGGCTGGGCGGACGCCACGGCCACCCAGGCAAGACCGGCGCCAACAACACCGAGGGCTGGGCCAAGAACGCGGACGGCTGCGCCATTGACACCGAGGGCTGCGCCGAGAGCACCGAGGGCTGCGCCGAGAGCGCCGAGGGCCGCCACGGTGACGGCACGGCGGCGCGCGCCCCGGGCCGAAGCGGTGGAGCGCGGCTTCATCGGCCACCCGCCGTGTGCACCACGCGCTGCAGCGCACGCAGGCGGTTGCGCCAGCCCGGGGTGTCGACGACCTCGACCACGGCCTCCACCACCTGCGGCACGCCGGCCCGGCGCAGGGCTTCGAGCGAGGCGAAGCCCGCGCGCTCCAGGCGTTCCACCGTGGTCGGGCCGATGCCGCGCTCCAGCAAGAGCCGCTCACGCTCGGCCGGGCTGAAACGGGCGCCGGGCACCGCGCCCGGCGGCACGGCGGCCGCTGGCACGGCCGCGCGCGGCGGCCACGCGCCGCGCCGCGACCCCCGCGACCCTGTAGCCACGTACACGCCGGTGGTGAGCAAGGGCATGGCAGACGCTCCGTCCAGTGCTGCGCCGCCCACACCGGGCGGCAACCAGGCCGGCATGCTAGCCCAAATGCAAACGATTGCATTATCAGGAAGATCCCCTAGGCGAAGCGGTCGGATGGTGGACAGCTTCTCGGTGCAACGCTGTAGATGTGCGGCAGGCAGGGGCACACGCGTCGTGGCGCGGGACATCCCGCTTTGCAATCATTTGCAAATTGGGTATACCTCGCGCCTTCGATCCTTGGCGATGCTTCTTCGCACACCCGTCCGCCCATGCTCCACCCCCAGCACCAGAAGCGCCTGCTCGTGGCGCAAACGCAGGCCGCGCTGCAGCAGTTGCAGCCCCAGCTGTTCCAGCACGCCGGCTGGCCAGCTTTTGAAGCGCGCTTGCAGACCCATCTGCCGACGCTGGCCGCCGAGCTGCACGCGGTGTACGGCGAACGCGCCGACTTCCTCGATGTGCTGGCCGGGGCCGTGGCCACGGCCTGGCAGGGCTGGTGCGAACGCAGTGCCGCCTTGCGCGCGCTGGACGCCGAGCGTGAAAACGCGCCGCCGTGGTTCACGTCGGAGCGCGCCATCGGCGCCGTCTGTTATGCCGATCTGTGGGCCGGCGGCCTGGCCGGCCTGCGCGAGCGCGTGCCCTACCTGCGCGAGGTCGGCGTGACCTACCTGCACGTGATGCCGCCCTTCCAGGTGCCAGTAGGCCCCAACGACGGCGGCTATGCCGTCAGCAGCTACCGCGAGGTGAACCCGCGCCTGGGCAGCATGGCCGACCTGCGCGGCCTGGCCGAAGACCTGCGCCGTGCCGGCATCAGCCTGGTGCTGGACTTCGTGTTCAACCACACCGCCAGCGAGCACGCCTGGGCGCGTGCCTGCGCCGCCGGGCAGCCGGATTTCGAAGACTTCTACATCGTCTACCCCGACCGCACGATGCCCGACGCCTACGAGCGCACGGTGCGCGAGATCTTCCCCGACGAGCATGCGGGCGCGTTCTCGCAGCTGCCAGACGGCCCCCGCCAGGGCAGCTGGATCTGGACCACCTTCCACAGCTACCAGTGGGACCTGAACTACGCCAACCCGCACGTGTTCAACGCCATGGCCGGCGAGATGCTGGCCATCGCCAACCTGGGCGTGGAGGCGCTGCGCCTGGACGCCGTGGCCTTCATCTGGAAGCGCCTGGGCACCAGCTGCGAAAACCTGCCCGAGGCGCACCACCTCATCCGCGCCTTCAACGCGCTGGCGCGCCTGGCCGCGCCTTCGCTGGTGTTCAAGAGCGAGGCCATCGTGCACCCCGACGACGTGCTCAGCTACATCGGCCCGCGCGAGTGCCAGATCTCCTACAACCCGCTGCAGATGGCGCTGCTGTGGAACAGCCTGGCCACGCGCGAGGTGAACCTGCTGCAGGCTGCGCTGGCCGAGCGCCACGCGCTGCCCGAAGGCACGGCCTGGGTGAACTACGTGCGCAGCCACGACGACATCGGCTGGACCTTTGCCGACGAAGACGCGGCGCGCCTGGGCATCCAGGGCCACGACCACCGGCAGTTCCTCAACCGCTTCTACGTCAACCGCCACCCCGGCAGCTTCGCGCGCGGTGTGCCCTTTCAAGACAACCCGGCCACGGGCGATTGCCGTGTCAGCGGCACTTGCGCTTCGCTGTGCGGGCTGGAGCAGGGCGACGTGCACGCCGTGGCGCGCATCCTGCTGCTGCACGGCGTGGCCTTTTCGGCCGGCGGGCTGCCGCTGGTCTACCTGGGCGACGAACTCGGGCAGCTCAACGACCACGGCTACCAGCAAGACCCGGCGAAGGCCGGCGACAGCCGCTGGGTGCACCGCCCCGCGGCCAGCGTGCAGCGTTTTGCGGAGCGGCTGGACGCCGGCACCGACGCCGGCCGCATCTTCGCGGGCTTCCAGCGCCTGGTGGCGGCGCGCCAGCGCCTGCCGGGGCTGCGCGGCGGTGCGCTGCTGCCCTTCCACAGCGGCAACCCCCACGTGCTGGGCTACCTGCGCGGGCAGGGCGCCGAGCGCTTGCTGGTGCTGGGCAACTTCAGCGAGCACCCGCAGCGCATCGAGCCCGCGGTGTTCGGCGCCGGGCCGGCGCAGACGGCCTGCGCCCTGGGCGGCACGCGCCACACGCTGCGCGACGGGCTGGGCCTGGCGCCGTATGCGCTGCTGTGGCTGCACTACCCCAAGGCCTGAGCCGGGGTGAGCGCGCCCGCCCCGCCGGCTTGAGGGGCGCTGCCGACGCCAGGCGCCCGGGCTGCCGGCAGGCCAGCGTTTAAGCTCGCGCCCCGAGATGCCCCGCACGCCCAAGACCCCCAACCCCACGGCCGCCACCGCAGCCGCCGCAGTTGCCGCAGTTGCCGCCACCCCAGCGCGTGAGAGCCGCCAGCCTGCAGCGCAGCAGGCCCGCCTGCAGATGGCCGACATCGCCCGCCTGGCCGGCGTGTCGGTGGCCACGGTCTCGCGCGCGCTGGCCGGCAGCACCCTGGTCAACGAAGCCACGCGCGAGCGGGTGGCCGAGCTGGCACGCTCGCTGAACTACACCGTCAACGTGGCGGCCAAGAACCTGCGGCTGCGCCAGAACCGCACGGTGTCGGTGGTGGTGCCTTTTGACGCCGCCTTGCGCCAGCCGCTGTCGGACCCGTTTTTCTTGAGCCTCATCGGCAGCCTGGCCGATGCGCTGACCGACCGCGGCCACGAAATGCTGCTCTCGCGCGTGGACGCCAACCGGCTCGACCTCGCCGCCCAGGGCGTGGACGCCGGGCGTGCGGCCGGGCTCATCCTGGTGGGCCAGTGGCACCACCACGATCAGCTGAACGCGCTGGCCGTGCGCGGCCTGCCGCTGGCGGTGTGGGGCGCAGCGCTGCCCGGCCAGGCCTACGCCACCGTGGGCTCGGACAACCTGCAGGGCGGCCGGCTGGCCACCGAGCACCTGTGGCAGCAGGGCGCGCGCCGCATCGCCTTTTTCGGCGATTGGCAGCTGCCCGAGATCGGCCAGCGCCACCAGGGCTACCTGCAGGCCCTGGCCGCCGTGAATGCAAGGCCCAACGCCAAGCTGATGCTGCCGGTGCCCTTCGTCAACAGCGCCATCGAGGCCGCCGTAGAGGGCCTGGTGGCCAGCGGCACGCGTTTCGACGCCGTCTTCGCCGCCAGCGACCTGATGGCGATGACAGTGATCAGCACGCTGCGCCGCCTGGGCCTGCAGGTGCCGCAAGACGTGCGGGTGGCCGGCTACGACGACATCCCGCTGGCCCAGCACTTCCACCCGCCGCTGAGCACCGTGCGCCAGCCGCTGGACGCCGCCGGCCAGGCGCTGGTGGCCGAGGTGCTGGCGCAGATCGGCGGGGCGCGGCCGAGCTCGCAGCTGCTGCCGACGACCTTCCACCCGCGAGAGAGTTCGCAGCGCGGTTGAATGCACCGCGAGAGTTGGCAGCGTGCTTGAGTGCCCCGCGAGGGCGCGTGCCGCGCGGGGCCCGACCCCACGGGTAAGCCCGATTGCAATCGATTGCGGTGCTTTCTAAGCTGGCGCTACCGTGACCCCGGGTGCCCGTCCATGAGCGCTTCCCTCGCCAAGCCGCTGCTGTCTGCGCGGCAGATCCTGCAGATGAACGTCGGCTTCCTCGGCCTGCAGTTCAGCTTCGGGCTGCAGCAGAGCAACATGAGCCCGATCTACGCCTACCTGGGCGCCGATGAATCCTCGCTGCCGCTGCTCTACCTGGCCGGGCCGGTGACGGGCCTGCTGGTGCAGCCCATCGTCGGCGCGATGAGCGACCGCACGCTCTCGAAGTACGGCCGCCGCACGCCGTTTTTCCTGATCGGCGCGGTGCTGTGTTCGCTGAGCCTGCTGGCCATGCCCTACAGCGCGGCGCTGTGGATGGCGGCCAGCCTGCTGTGGATCCTGGATGCGGCCAACAACATCACGATGGAGCCCTACCGCGCCTACGTGAGCGACCGCCTCGACGAGAAGCAGCACGCCAGCGGCTTCCTCACGCAAAGCGCCTTCACGGGGCTGGCGCAGACCTTGAGCTACCTTGCGCCCTCCCTCCTGGTGTGGATGGGCATGAACCGCGATGCGGTGGACAGCAACGGCATCCCCGACATCACCAAGATCTCGTTTTTCATCGGCGCGGCGCTGTCGCTGTGCACCATCCTCTACTCGGTGCTGACGGTGCGCGAGCTGCCGCTGACCGAAGCGCAGATCGCCGCCATCCGAGCGCACAAGGCGCAGCGCAGCGGCTGGCTGTCCACCTTCGTCGAGATCAAGGACGCTTTTGTCGAGATGCCGCAAGCCATGCGGCAGCTGGCGCTGATGAAGCTCTTCCAGTGGTACGCGATGGTCTGCTACTGGCAGTACGTGGTGCACGCGCTGGCGCGTTCGCTGTACGACACCTCGGACGCCAGCTCGGCCGGCTTTCGCGAGGCCGTGCTCACCAACGGGCAGGCCGGCGGCTTCTACAACGCGGTGGCCTGCGTGGCGGCCTTCGCGATGGTGCCCTTCACGCGCCGCCACGGTGCGAAGGCCGTGCACGCGCTGTGCCTCACGGCCGGCGGCATCGGCATGATGTTGCTGCCCGGCATCCAGGACAAAGCCTGGATCTTCCTGCCCATGGTGGGCATCGGCCTGGCCTGGGGCAGCATCATGGGCAACCCCTATGTGATGCTGGCCAAGAGCATCCCGCCGGAGCGCACGGGCGTTTACATGGGCATCTTCAACATGTTCATCGTGGTGCCCATGCTGATCCAGAGCTTCACGCTGCCGCTCTTCTACAAGCCGCTGCTGGGCGGCGACCCGCGCAACGTGGTGGTGCTGGCCGGCGTGCTGCTGATCGCCGCCGCGCTGGCCACGCTGCTGGTGAAGGTGCCGGAGAAGGCGCCCGAGGGCCTGGCCGAAGCGGCGCGCTGAAGAACGTTGAAGGCCGCTGAGGTGCGCTGCAGCGCGCTTCAGCCCAGGGCTTGCAGCCGCAGGCCCTGCACCGGGCCCTGGCACTGCAAGCGGCCCCAGGGCGCCCGCGGAAAGACCTGGCTGGTCATCACGCTGCAGCCCTCGTCAGCGAAGAGCTCCACCGAGCTGGTGTCGAGCACCAGGGTCAGCGTGAGCGTCTCAAGCGTGGCCCAGCGCGGCACTTCATGCCGCGCGGCGAAGCTGGGGTGGAAGGCGGTCTCGCCCGCGTTGCGGCGGTCGATAAAAAACACGGCACGGTCGGCGTCGAAACCAACGTGCAAGGCGTCGCCCAGCGTGTTGTCGAAGCTGAGCGTGAAGCTCTCGTGCGCGCGGGCCTGCAGCGTGATCCATGCGCAGCCGTCGGCCGTTTGCAACGCTGTATGCAGCGCTGTAGGCAGCGCGGTGGGCGGCGCGGTGGGCGGCGCGGTTTTCAAGCCCTGCGCCTCGTCCCCCATCCGCCACAGCACCGGGCCCAGGCCCGCCTGCAGCTCGCGCGCCGGCGTGCTGCACAGGCGCCAGCCACCGGCTTCGCGACGCAGGTGCAATTCACGCGGCAGCGTCATCGCGCCGCGCCAGGGGGCGGTGGGCAAATCGCGCGCGTAATCCCAGTTGTTCATCCAGCCGACGAAAACGGTGCGGCCGTCGGGCACACCGGCCCAGGTGATGCCGGCGTAGTTGTCGGGGCCGTGGTCGATCCAGCGCACGCCGGCATCGTCGGCATGGAAGTGCGTGCCGTCGAAATGGCCCACGAAGTACTGCGTGGCCGAACCGCCGGCCGGGCCGCCCTTGACCAGGCTCACCAGCAGCACCCAGCGTTCACCTTCGGGCGTGGGCAGCGGAAACAGATCGGGGCATTCCCACACGCCATCGTGCGCGCCCAGGCCGGCGCCGAAGTCGCTTTCATGCACCCAGTGGCGCAGGTCGGCCGCGCTGTAGAAGGCGATGTGCTCGCCCACGGCCAGGGCCATCAGCCAGCGCTGGCGCTCGGGCAGCCAGCGCAGCTTGGGGTCGCGGAAATCGCGCGTGCCGGGCGTGCCGGGGTTGGGCAACACGGGCGGGCCGGGCAGGCGCTGCCACTGCAGGCCGCCATCGAGGCTGTAGGCCAGCGCCTGGTGCTGGAAAGCCGCCTGGCCGGCCTGCGCCGCGGCTTCGTCGTGCAGCGTGTACAGCGCCACCAGCGGCGGCGCCTCGGGCGTGCCCAGGCCGCTGGTGTTGGCGGCATCGAAGACCGCGCTGCCCGAGAACACCATGCCGGCCTCGGTGGGCGCCAGCGCCACGCCGTGGTCTTGCCAGGTGCGCAGGTCGGTGCTGCTGGCGTGGCCCCAGTGCATGGGGCCCCACACACGGCTGTGCGGGTGGTATTGGTAGAAGAGGTGCCAGCGCCCGCCCTGCCACACCAGGCCGTTGGGGTCGTTCATCCACCAGGCCGGCGGCGTGAAGTGCAGGCGCGGGCGCCAGTGCGGCGTGGCCGCGGTGGTGTCAGACATGGAAGGAAGCGCGGGGGGCCGGCGCGTGTTTCTGCAGGAAGGCCGCGTGCGTGCCCTGGGCCTCGGCGGCCTGCACCATGGCCGCACGCTGGCGCTGCAGGATGGCAGCGCCGTCCAGCGGGCGCAGGTCGACCATGGGGTCGTGGCGCTCGGGCCAGTGCCCCTGGCCGATGTGCACCGCCAGCCAGCTGGCAGCGCCGAAAAGATCGGGCCCGTCACTCACCAGGCGGCCGTAGCGGCGGAAGTGCGCCATCTTGTACTGCAGCGTCTCGGGGATGGGCATCTCGGCGCAGTAGCGCCACAGCGGCTGGTTCAGGCCGCTGCGCCGTGCGCTGAGCTTGTAGTGCAGCACCAGGAAATCGCGGATGCGCTCGTACTCCTGCACGCCTATGCGGTTGTATTCCTGCGTCACCAGCGGGTCGAAATCGCGGTCGGGCCACAGCGCCAGCAGGCGCGACAAGCCCGACTGCACCAGGTGCAGGCTGGTGCTTTCCAGCGGCTCCATGAAGCCGCTGGCCAGGCCGATGGCGACCACGTTGCGGTGCCAGAACTGCTTGCGCCGCCCGGTGACGAAACGCAGCGGCCGCGGCTCGCCCAGCGCCTCGCCGTCGAGGTGGCCCTGCAGCGTGGCGGCGGCTTCGTCGTCGCTGAGGTACTGGCTGCAGTAAACATAGCCATTGCCCGTGCGGTGCTGCAAGGGAATGCGCCACTGCCAGCCCGCCGCGCGCGCCGTGCTGCGCGTGTAGGGCAGCAGCGGCCCGGCCGAGGCGCAGGGCATGGCCATCGCGCGGTCGCAGGGCAGCCAGTGGCGCCAGTCTTCGTAGCCCGTGTGCAGCGCTTCTTCGATCAGCAGGCCGCGGAAGCCCGAGCAGTCGATGAAAAGATCGCCCTCCACGCTGCGGCCGTCGGCGAGTTGCACGGCCTCCATGAAGCCGTCGTGCCCGCGCAGCCGGGTGCCGACGATGCGGCCTTCCAGGCGCTGCACGCCGCGTGATTCCGACAGCTCGCGCAGGAAACGCGCGTAGAGCCCGGCGTCGAAGTGGTAGGCGTAGTCGAAGCTCGACATCACGCTGCGCGGGTCGCTGCTGGGGCGATCGAAGCGCGCGCGTTGCGCCAGGTTCCAGGCCATCGAGTGTTCGTCCAGCCCCGCCACGCCGAGCGTGTGGCGGTGGCGCAGCCAGTGCTGGTGCAGCGGCGCCAGGTCGAAGGCCAGGCCGTGCGGGCCGAAGGGGTGGAAGTAGCGCTGGCCCTCGGCGCCCCAGTTCACGAACTCGATGCCGAGCTTGCAGCTGCCCTGCGTTCGGCGCAGGAACTCGCCCTCGTCGATGCCCAGCACCTGGTTGAACAAGCGGATGGGCGGGATGGTGGCCTCGCCCACACCCACGGTGCCGATCTCTTCAGATTCCACCAGCGTGATGCGGCAGGCGGTGCCGACGGCGCGCGAGATCGCGGCGGCGCTCATCCAGCCGGCGGAGCCGCCACCGACGATGACGACGTGGCGGATGCGGCGGTCTTCAGGGGTGTTCATGCGGGCGCTCTCGGGGCTGGCGGTCATTCTGGGCGGCCCATGAAAAAGGGGGAAGCCGCTGCTTCCCCCAAATCCTAGGCCGGGTGCCTTTTTAGAACTGGTAGCGAACCGAGGCGTTGAGGGTGCGCCCCGTTTCCATGCCGGCACCGAAGATGCTGGTCGAGCCGCCGACAAAGCCGCCACCGCCGGTGGGGTAGACCTTGTCGAGCAGGTTGTTGACCTTCAGCGAACCGATGAGGCCGCCGCCGAAGTCGTAGGTGACGAAGGCGCTGACGACGTAATGACCGTCGATGGTGCTGACGTTGTTGTTGTCGGCGTAGACCTTGCCCTGGCCGCGGATGGTGGCGCCCAACGTCAGGTCACCCAGCGTGTAGGTCGGCGAAATGGTGTAACGCAGCTTGGGCACGCCACCCGAGGTTTTGCCCACCTGCGAAGGGTCGCCCAGGTTCTTGGTGATGGTTTCCTTCGAATACACCACGTTGATGTTCAGGCCCAGGTTGCCCACGGAACCGGCGGTTTCCAGCTCGATGCCGTCGGCCTTGAAGCCCAGCACGTTGAGCTTGGGGCCCTGGTAGTTGGGCAGGTTGGGGTTGTCCTGGCGCGTCTGGTCGTAGTCGAACTCGTTGGTGGTCGATTTGAAGTAGGTGGCCGACAGCCCGTAGTTGCCCCAGCTGGTGTTGCCGCGGTAGCGCAGGCCGAGTTCGCTCTGCTTCACCGGCGCCAGCGCCGCGTCCTTGCCGCCCGAGGTGAGCTGGCCCGTGACGGCGTCGATGTTGGCGGTGAAGAGCAGGCGGTCGGCGATGGCGCGGTTGCCCTTGCTCGTGCGCACGAAGAGGCTGAGGTCGTTGTTCAGCCGGTAGTTCGCGCCCAGCGAGTAGTTGTTGTAGTGGATGGTGTAGTCCACCAGCCCGCGCGGCGCGCCCTGGTTGATGAGGTTGACGTTGCGCTCGGCACCGGTGATGGCGCCGTCGCCGTTGACGTCGAAGGGCCGGTTGCTGCCCGAGGCGTAGCTGCCGCTGGCGTTGAACGATTCGCGGCGCACGCCGGCGTCGATGTCGAGCTGGCCGGCCACGAGGTTCAGGCCGAGGTAGGGCGCCTGCGTGGTGAAGCTGGCGTCCACGTCACGCGCGCAGCAGCCGCCCCACTGGTTGTTGTAGCCCGTGAGGCCGGCGGTGGTGAGGGCCGCGCCGTTGCCATCGAACACATCCAGCACGGCGCCGTTGCGGCCCACTTCCATGACGCGCTCGCTGATCGACCAGCGCTGCACCACGTTCTGGCGCGAGAGGAAATAGCCACCGCGCAGGTCCACCGAGCCGAAGCCGGTCTTGAATTGCTTGCTGACCGAGAAGTCGTTCACCAGGATGCCCATGTCGGGCAGCGTGACGTTGATGGCCGCGCCTTGTGACACCAGGCCGGTCTGCAGCGTGGTGGCCGTGGCGGCCTGGCCGGTGCGCGGGCCGTTGTAGAAGCGCGCCGTGGCGCCGGCACCGAAGCCGCCGAGCATGTTGTCCAGCGTCTTCACGTCCCAGAACTGGGCCTGGAAGGCGCCCGAGGCCTTGGTCAGGCGGAACTTGTTGTCCACCGTGACGCCGTTGTTCAGCTCGTTGCGGAACTCGAAGCCCAGGGCCTGCGTGTTCACCGTGATGCCGTCCACCAGCGAGGTGTTGGTGAGCTCGCGCGTCAGCGGGTCGATGCCGGGCAGGCTGCTGTTGTAGATGCTGTACTGCGAATCGCGCGTGCCGTCGTAACCGGCGGCCTTGCTGAAGCCGCTGATCTTGTTGCCGCTCTGCGTGGCGCGCACGAAGGTCTGCGGCGTGGTCGGCGCGTGTTCGTTCAGCGCCTTGAAGTTCACGCGGAAGTAACCCTTGCCGCCGTTGAACTCCTTCGTGATGTTGCCCTTGATCTGGTAGCCCAGCAGCGAGTTGGGCGTCGACTTTCGCGCACCTTCGCCCTGGCGGTAGTAGCCGCCGACGTGGAAGTAGAGGTCGGGCGCGAGCTTGCTGCCGTAGTCGCCGTCGAAACGCGTTTCGCGGAAGTTCAGGCCCTGCGACAGGCCGACGGAGCCGCCCTTGCTCTTGCCCGTCTTGCTGATGTAGTTGATGACGGCGCCCGGCGCTTGCGAGGCAAAAACCGAAGACGAACCGCCGCGCAGCGTCTGGATGCTTTCGACGTTGTTGTCGAAGCGGATCCAGTAGTCGTTGTTGCCGAAGTTCATGTCACCGAACTGCACGGTGGGCAGGCCGTCTTCCTGCAGCTGCACGTACTTCGAGCCGCCTGACGAGATGGGCAGGCCGCGCACCGAGATGTTCGAGTTGCCGCCCGGGCCGGCGGTGGGCTCGGTGCGGATGCCGGGGATCAGCAGCAGCACTTCTGCCTCGGAACGCGCGCCGAGGTTCTGCACCTGTTCCTGGTCGATGTCGGTGACCGACACCGAGCTGCGCATCTTCGATTTCGCCTGGCTGGTGGCGGTGACGACGATGCGCTCCAGGCCGGCGCTGCCGAAGCTGGCGGCGGGCGCCGCTTCAGCGGCCGGGGCTGCGGGCACAGCCGTGGCCTGGGCCTGCGCATGGGCCGCTGGCGCCAGCGCCAGCGTGAAAGCCGTCGACGCGAGCAGTGCGGCGATGGGGGTGAGCTTCGGACCGCCTTGGCGGCGGTTCAGGGGGCTGTTCATGGTGTCTCCTCGCGGGTGGGGCTGGGCGTGGCCCTCGGTCTTCAAGCAGTCGGCAGCGCTGCAAAGCCGGGCATTCACGGAGCGAGAGACTATCGGGCAGCAATCGATTGCAAAATAGGGTTAACACGAGTTAGGGTGCGAATATGTCGTCGCCGCACCACTTGATGATCCCCCGCGAAAGCTCGAAATCACCGGGTGTAACCCTGGTTCTCAGCGAAGCGGGGGTGTTCGCGTTGTTGTCTGCGGCCAGGGCGGCAGGTGCCGCAATGGGCCCTGGCTGTAAACCGTTTGCAACATCGTCGACAGGCCCGTCATCGGGTCTGTCAGCGGGTCTGTCAGCGGGTCTGTCAGCGCGTCCATCGGCGGGCCTGTTCGCAGGCCCCGGGGCGCGCTCAGCGCGGCGGCATCGCGCCGCAAGAGCCGCGCACCACCAGCGCGGGTGCGGGCACCGCGTCGACCACGCCCGCGCCCGGGCGCAGCTGGGCCAGCAGGGTTTGCACGGCCTGGCGGCCGTGGGCGGCGGGGTCGGTGCGCACGCTGCTCAGCGGCGGGTGCGCATAGGGGGCCAGCGGGATGTCGTCGTAGCCCACCACGGCCACGTCCTGCGGCACGCGCAGGCCGGCCTCTTGCAGCGCGCGCAGCACGCCGAAGGCGATGGTGTCGTTGCCCGCGAACAGCGCCGTGAAAGGCACGCCGCGCGCCAGCAGGCGCCGCGTTGCGAGGTAGCCGCTTTCAGCGCTGACATCGGCATGCGCCAGCCAGGCGGCCTGGGGCTCGATGCCACGCGCCTGCAGCGCCTCGCGCCAGCCGCGTTCACGCTGGTTGACGTTGTGGAACTCGGGCTGCGCGTAGTTCACGAAAGCCACCTGCCGGTGGCCGAGGTCGAGCAGGTGGTCCACCGCCAGGCGGGCGGAATGCCAGGTGTCGTCGCCCATGGTGTGGAAACCCTCGGCATCGGGCAGCTCGCAGCCGAACACCACCAGCGGCACACCGCCAGCGCGCAGCTGCTGCAGGTGCGCGATTTCGGCCGTGCGCAGGTTGGCGACGATGAGCCCGTCGATGCGCCGGCTGCGCACCAGGCGCAAGAAGCCGCCGGGCTCGCGGCCTTCGTCCTCGGTGCTTTCGATCAGCAGCGCCAGGCCGTGGCGGTGGCACTCGGCGTTGATGCTGGCCACCAGCTGCGAGAGAAAGGCGTCCACCGACAGGTGGGCCATGCGCGGCACCACCAGCGCCACGGTGCCGGTGGCGCCGCCAGCCAGCATGCGCGCGGCGGCGTGGGGCTCGTAGCCCATCTCGCGCGCGACGGCGAGCACGCGCTCACGCGTGGCGTCGCTGATGCCGCGGTCGCGCACGTCGTTGAGCACAAAAGAGACGGTGGTGCGCGAGACACCGGCCCGCCGCGCCACCTCGGCACTGCTGGGGGCGGCGCGGGGCGGCGCGGCCGGGTCGCCCGGCTTCGTGCGCGCACCGCCAGGCGAACTCGGGGGCGGACTCATGCGCGTACTCATGCGCAAATGCTAACGCGGTTTAGTAGTTCCCCGGATGCCACCGGCCACCCGGCCTTCTACAGTTCAACTAACGCGCGTTAGAGCCCTTGAAACGGCTGGCTCGCGAGAAAGCCCCACCCTTGAACACCCCCACTGTCCCGGCCGCCCCAGCGCGGCGCCAGCCCTGGCCGCCCAGCCTGAGCCCCACCCGGCGCGCCGAGACGCTCACCGCGTGGGCGCTGGTGCTGCCCGCGCTGGTGGGCTTCCTGGCTTTCTACGCGCTGCCCACGGTGCGCGCGCTGGAGATCAGCTTCACCGACTGGAACCTGCTCAGCGAGCCGCGTTACGTGGGCCTGGCCAACTACGCCGCCATGCTGGAAGACGGCCGCTTCTGGAACGGCATGAAGCTGAGCCTGTACTACGTGCTGCTCAACATCCCGCTGCAGGTTGCGCTGGGCCTGGCGCTGGCCGTGGCCATGGACCGGCTGACACGTTCGCTCTTCGTCAAGGGCCTGGTGCTGCTGCCCTACCTGCTGTCCAACGTGCTGGTGGCGATGGTGTGGCTGTGGATGCTCGACCCGGTGCTGGGCCTGGTGAACCACACGCTGCAGAACCTGGGCCTGGAACGGCAGCCCTTCTTCGGCGATGCCGACCAGGCCCTGGTGACGGTGGCCGCGGTGAACGTGTGGCGCCACATGGGCCTGGTGGCCATGCTCTTTCTCGCCGGGTTGCAGAACATCCCGCGCTACCTTTACGAAGCCGCGGCGCTGGAGGGCGCGGGCGAGTGGCAGATGTTCCGCCGCATCACGCTGCCGCTGCTGCGGCCGGTGATGGTCTTCGTGCTCGTCACCAGCGTGACGGGCTCGTTCCAGATCTTCGACACCATCGCCGTCACCACCAACGGCGGCCCGCAGGACAGCACCCGCGTCATCGTGCACTACATCGTGCAGAACGCCTTCACCTTCTACAAGATGGGCTACGCCAGCGCGATGGCCATGGCGCTGGCCGCCGTGATGGTGCTGTACACGGTGGTTCAAATGCGCGTGATGCGCGCGAACGAAAGCGACCTGGCATGAGCGCCGCCACCCCCCGCATGAGCCCCGGCCGATTGCTCGCCTGGGCGGCCCTGGCCGGCATGCTGGCCTTCACGCTGCTGCCGCTGCTGGTGGTGCTGAAGACGGCGCTCGTGCCCAACGCCACGCTCTTCGAACAGTCGGCCACGCTGTGGCCGCACGGCGCCACGCTGGACAACTTCCGCCGCGTGCTGGGGCTGCTGAGCCCCGAGCAAGGCATCGCACTCGGTGGCTCGGGCGCCGACGTGAACTTCGGCCGTGCGCTGATGAACTCGGTGGTCTTCACCGGCGTCATCGTGGTGATGCAGACGCTGTGCGCAGCGATGGCGGCCTACGCCTTCGCGCGGCTGCGGTTTCCGGGGCAGCGCTCGCTCTTCGGCCTGTTCATCGCGTCGATGATGGTGCCCGGCGTCGTCACGCTGATCCCGAACTTCGTGCTGCTCAAGCAGCTGGGCGGGCTCAACACCATGGCCGGCATGGTGGCGCCCTTCTGCCTGATGCAGGGCTTCTCGGTGTTTTTCCTGCGCCAGTTTTTCCTGTCCATCCCGCGCGACATCGAAGAGGCCGCGCTGATGGACGGTGCCAGCCACTTCTACGTGTTCTGGCGCATCGTGCTGCCGCTGTCCACCACCGCGCTGGCCACCGTGGCCATGCTGATCGGCATCAACATGTGGAACGAGTTCTTCTGGCCCTACCTGGTGGGCCGCGACGAGAGCCTGCAGGTGCTGCCCGTGGCGCTGCAGACCTTCAAGACGCAGACCCCGCAAGGCCAGCCCGACTGGACGGGCCTGATGGCCGCAGCCACCGTGGCCCTGCTGCCGACCGTGGCGCTGATGCTGGCCTTCGGAAGACGGGTCGTCGAGTCGGTGCAGTACTCGGGGGGCAAGTGATGCTGCACATCGCCTTCCGTTCACTCGCTGCGCTGCTGGTGCTGGCCGCCGGCACCGCCGCGGCCCAGCCCACCACCGTCAAGTACATGATGTGGGACAGCATCCAGCTGCCCGCCTACCGCCAGTGCGCGGCCAACTTCGAGCGCGCCAACCCCGAGCTGCGCATCAAGATTTCGCAGGCCGGCTGGGGCGACTACTGGACGGCGCTGTCCATCGGCTTCATCGCCGACAGCGCGCCCGACGTCTTCGTCAACCACCCCGGCAAGTACCCCGAGTACGCGCGCAACGGCCTGCTGCTGGACCTGGCGCCCTACATCCGCCGCGACGGCCTGGACCTGGCGCAGTACACCCCCGGCCTGCTCCCCGTGTGGCAGCGCGACGGCCGCCAGTTCGGCCTGCCGAAAGACTGGGACACCGTGGGCCTGGTGGTGAACCTGGCCCAGGCGCGCCAGGCCGGCGTGACGCTGGCCGAGCTGCAGCAGATGCGCTGGAACCCGCAGGACGGCGGCAGCTTCGAGCGCGTGATGCGCCGCCTGACCGTGGACACGCAAGGCCGCCGCGCCGACGAGCCCGGCTTCGATGCGCGCCGCGTGGCCGTGCACGGCTTCCAGATCGGCAGTGCGGGCGGCATGACGGGGCAGGTGGAGTGGAGCCACTTCGCGGTGAGCAACGGCTTCCGCTACCAGCCCGCGCCCTGGGCCCGCCAGTTCCTCTACGACGACCCGCGCCTGGCAGAGACGCTGGACTGGCTGGCCGGCCTGTCGGCCCGCGGCCTCTCGGCGCCCTTCCAGAACGCCAAGAGCCTGGGCGGAGGCGCGATGTTCATCGCCGGCAAGGCGGCCATGGTGCCCGAGGGCTCGTGGATGGTCTCCTACTTCGCGAACCAGGCGAAGTTCGACCACACCTGGGTGCCGCTGCCCATCGGCCCCACCGGCCGCCGCGCCAGCATGCTCAACGGCCTGGCCGATTCCATCTGGGCCGGCACGCGCCACAAAGAGGCCGCCTGGCGCTGGGTGAAGTACCTCGCCTCGCGCGAATGCCAGCAGGTGGTGGCCGGCCACGGCGTCATCTTCCCCGCCATCCTCGGCCTGGCCGAGCAGGCGCAGGCGGTGCAGCGCCGGCGCGGCGTGGACACCGGCGCGCTGCTGCAGATGGCGCGCGAGCACACCTACGCCACGCCCATGGCCGACGACGCGGCGCAGATCGAAGAGCTGATGAAGGGCGCCATCGAATCGGTGCTGGCCGGCCGCGAGAAAGCCGCACCCGCGCTGAAGGCCGCGAACGCCCAGGTCAACCGCCTGCTGCAGCGCGGCACGCCCGCCGCGGCGCCTGCGCGCTAGACGAACACGTTTCCCGAAAGCCCCCCATGGCCGACATCCAACTGCAGAACATCCAGAAGTCCTACGGCGCGGTCAGCGTCATCCGCAACGTCGACCTGCACATCGCCGACGGCGAGTTCTGCGTCTTCGTCGGCCCCAGCGGCTGCGGCAAGAGCACGCTGCTGCGCATGGTGGCGGGGCTGGAAGACATCTCCGGCGGCGAGCTGCTCATCGGCGGCCAGCGCATGAACGACGTGCCGCCAGCGCGGCGTGGCGTGGCCATGGTCTTCCAGAGCTATGCGCTCTTCCCGCACCTGAGCGTGCGCGAGAACCTGTCTTTCGGCCTCACGCTGGCCAAGCGGCCGGCCGACGAAATCGCGCGCAAGGTGAACGAAGCCGCGCGCGTGCTGCAGCTGGAGGCGCTGCTCGACCGCAAGCCCAAGCAGCTCTCGGGCGGCCAGCGCCAGCGCGTGGCCATCGGCCGCGCCATCGTGCGCGAGCCGGGCGTATTTCTCTTCGACGAGCCTCTGTCCAACCTCGACGCCTCGCTGCGTGTGCAGACGCGCTTCGAGATCGCACGGCTGCACCGCGAATACGGGCGCGCCAGCATGGTCTACGTCACGCACGACCAGGTGGAGGCCATGACCCTGGCCGACCGCATCCTGCTGCTGAACGCCGGTGACGCGGTGCTGAAGGAAGGCAGCGTGGCGCAGTGCGGCAGCCCGCTGGAGCTCTACCACCGGCCGCGTTCGCTGTTCGTGGCGGGCTTCATCGGCAGCCCGAAGATGAACTTCCTGCCCGGCACGCTGGTGGAAGCCGGCCCGGCCAGCGCCCGCGTGCAGCTGCCCGGCGGCGAGCTGCTGGAAGCCGCGGTGGACGCACGCCGCCTGGCGCCCGGCGCCGCGGTGACGCTGGGCCTGCGGCCCGAGCACGCCGTGCTGGGCAACAGCGTGCAACACATCGTGCGCCCGGTGCGCTGGCAGGAACGCCTGGGCGAGGCCACCTACCTCTATCTCGATGGCAGCGGCAGTGACACCGCCTTGAGTGCGCCCTTGATCGTCAAGGCCCCCGGCGCCACACACGCCCAGCCCGGCCACCGCATCGCCTTCGGCCTGCCGGCCAGCGCCTTGCACTGCTTCGACGCCGAGGGCCTGGCCTTGCCGCGCTGCGTGGCCGACGAAGACATCACGCTGCCGGCCGCCGCCTGAACACCGCCATGACCGACAACCCCACCTTCCTCACCCTGCACGGCCGCCGCAGCAGCCTGGTGCTGGAGAAACGCGCCGACGAGGCGCCGCTGTGGCGCTACTGGGGCCCACGCCTGCCCGACGGCGCGGCACCGCCCACCGCGCTGCGCGACACGCGCATGCTGCCCAGCTTCAACCTCGACGCCGACGTGCCGCTGAGCGTGCTGCCCGGCTTCGGCGTGGGCTGGTTCAACCAGAGCGCGCTGCTGGCCCACCGCGGCGGGCTGGCCTTCGCGCAGAGCACCACGGCCTGTGAGGCGCATTGGCTGCAAGCCGGGCGCGAACTGCGGCTGGTGCTGCGCGACAGCGTGGCGCAGCTGCGCGTGGAACTGCACCTGCACCTGCAGCCCGAGACCGATGTGCTGTTGATCCGCACCACGCTGACCAACGAAGGCGCCACACCGCTGGACGTGCAGTGGCTCGCCGCCGCCACGCTGCCTTTGCCCGGCCATTGCCAGACCGTGCGCAGCTACGCGGGCCAGCACATGCACGAGTTCCTGCTGCAGGAAGACCGGCTCTCGCGCAGCCTGTGGCGCCGCGAGAGCCGCCGCGGCCGCACCTCGCACGACTGCTTTCCCGGCGCCGTGCTCACCACGCCCGGCGCCACCGAACACACGGGCCTGGTCTACGGCGCGCACCTGGCCTGGTCGGGCAACCACCAGCAGACGGTGGAGTGGCTGCACGACGGCCAATACCAGTGGCAGCTGGGCGAATGGCTGGCGCCGGGCGAAGGCCTGCTCGCGCCCGGCGCGCAGCTGCAGACGCCCGAGGTGGTGGCCACGCTGTCCAGCGCCGGCTACAACGGCCTGGCCGCCAACTTCCACGCCGAGTTGCGCCGCCGCCTGCCCTGGCCCGGCGGCACCATGCGCCCGCGGCCGGTGCACCTGAACACCTGGGAGGGCTTCTACTTCGACCTCGAACCCGAGAAGGTGATGGCCCTGGCCACGGCCGCGGCCGAGGTGGGCATCGAGCGTTTCGTGCTCGACGACGGCTGGTTCCACGGCCGCCACCACGACCGCGCCGCGCTGGGCGACTGGTGGCCCGACGCGGGCAAGTTCCCGCAGGGCCTGGGGCCGCTGATCGCGCACGTCAACGGCCTGGGCATGGAGTTCGGGCTGTGGGTGGAGCCCGAGATGGTCAACCCCGACAGCGAGCTCTTCCGCGCCCACCCCGACTGGGCGCTGCAGCTGGCCGGCCGGCCGCTGCTGACGGCGCGCCACCAGCTCGTGCTCGACATCGCGCGGCCCGAGGTGGCCGATTACCTCTTCGGCAAGATCTCCGCGCTGCTGGCGGCCCACCCCATCGCCTACCTGAAGTGGGACCACAACCGCGACCTCACCACCGCCGGCTTGGCCGACGGCCGCGCCGGCTACCGCGCGCAGGTGCACGCGGCCTGGGCGCTGATGGCGCGGCTGCGCGCGGCGCACCCGCAGGTGGAGATCGAGAGCTGCTCGGGCGGCGGCGGCCGCATCGATTTCGGCGTGCTGCAGCACAGCCACCGCGTCTGGACCAGCGACTGCATCGACGCCCTCTCGCGTGTGGACATCCAGCGCGGCTGCCTGCAGTTCTTCCCGCCCGAGGTGATGGGCGCGCACGTGGGCACCGCACCGGCCCACACCACGGGGCGCACGCAGGCCATGGCCTTCCGCGCCGCGGTGGCGCTGCCGGGGCACCTGGGCGTGGAGTTCGATGTGCGCCAGCTCACGCCCGAACAGCGCGCCGGGCTGAAAGCCTGGATCGCGCTGCACCAGCAGCTGCGCGAGCGCCTGCACCACGGCCGCGTCTGGTGCGGCCGCGCAGAAGGCCACGGCAGCGACGGGCTGGTGTGGCAGGCGCATGGCGAGGCCGCCGAGGCTCCCGAAGCGCCGGCCCAGCAGCTGCTGCTCTTCGTCTACCGCACCCGCCCCAGCGACCACCGCTACGCCCCGCCGCTGCCGCTGCCCATGCTCGACCCCACGCGCCACTACCGCCTGCGCCAGCGGCGCCCCGATGGCGAGGTGGCGCCCACGGGCCGGCACCACGCCGCGCCCTTCTTCGACGCGATGAACACGCGCGAAGGCCTGCTGGTCAGCGGCGCTTGGCTGGTGCAGGCCGGCCTGCCCATGCCGCGTGTGCACGCCGAGACGGCCTTCATCGTCGACCTGCAGGCCGTGTGAGGACAGGATGCACGAGACCCCGCCGCCCCTGGCCTTCGACCCCACCGAACACAGCCACCGCCGCCGCAACCCGCTGAACGGGCGCTGGGTGCTGGTGTCGCCGCACCGCGCCCGCCGCCCCTGGCAGGGCCGGCAAGAGGCGACCAGCGAAGCCGCGCTGCCCGCCCACGACCCGCACTGCTACCTGTGCGCCGGCAACCTGCGCATCAACGGCGAGCGCAACCCGGCCTACACCGGCACCCACGTCTTCACCAACGACCACGCGGCCTTGATGCCCGCGGTGCCGGCGCCCTCGGCAGCCGAAGACGACACGCTCTTCACGGTGCAAGCGGCCGCCGGCACCAGCCGCGTCATCTGCTTCTCGCCCGACCACGCGCGCACGCTGCCCGAGCTGGGCGCGGCCGCGCTGCAGGCCGTGGTGGACACCTGGTGCAAGCAGACCGAAGAACTCGGCCGGCAGTGGCGCTGGGTGCAGGTCTTCGAGAACAAGGGCGAGGTGATGGGCTGCTCGCAGCCGCACCCGCACGGCCAGGTGTGGGCCTGCGATTTCCTGCCCGAAGAACCCGCGGCCGAAGACCAGCAACAGCGCGAGTACCACGCCCGCACCGGCCACCCGCTGCTGCTGGACGTGGCCGCGCGCGAAGCCGGCGGCCCGCGCGAGGTGCTGGCCAGCGAGCACTGGCTCGTCATCGTGCCCTTCTGGGCCACCTGGCCCTTCGAGACCCTGCTGCTGCCGCGTTTCGCCGTGCAGCGCCTGCCGCAACTGAACGCCGCGCAGCGTGCCGACCTGGCCGAGGTGCTGCGCCGCCTGACCACGCGCTACGACAACCTCTTCGAGTGCAGCTTCCCGTACTCGATGGGTTGGCACGGCGCGCCTTTCGACGGGCAAGACCCCGCACCCTGGCAACTGCACGCGCACTTCTACCCGCCGCTGCTGCGCTCGGCCACGGTGCGCAAGTTCATGGTGGGCTTCGAGATGCTGGCCGAGGCCCAGCGCGACCTCACGCCCGAGCAGGCCGCCGAACGCCTGCGTGCGCTGCCCGATCTCCATTACAGCAGCCGCACCGCGCTGCACACGCCATGACCACCCCCCCGCTGCACCACCGCGTTGCCGACGCCTTCACGCAAGCCCACGGCGGCGCGCCCACGCTGTGGGTGCGCGCACCCGGCCGCGTGAACCTGATCGGCGAACACACCGACTACAACGCCGGCTTCGTGCTGCCCTGCGCCATCGACCGCCAGACCCTGGTGGCCGCGCGCCCGCGCAGCGACGGGCAGATCCGCGTGGTGGCGGGCGATTTCGACGGCGCGACCGACGCCTTCGGCACCCAGGCCCCCGTGCCCCACCACGCCAGCGCACCCTGGGCCAACTACGTGCGCGGCGTGGTGGCGGTGCTGCAGGCCGAGCTGGCAGCCCGCGGCGTGGCGGTGCAGGGCGCCGACCTCGCCATCGCCGGCGACGTGCCCCAGGGCGCGGGCCTGTCTTCGTCGGCCAGCCTGGAAGTGGCGGTGCTGCACACGCTGAACACGCTGCAGGGCCTGGGCCTGGCGCGGCCGGCGATGGCGCTGCTGGCGCAGCGCGCCGAGAACAGCTTCGTCGGCTGCCAGTGCGGCATCATGGACCAGATGATCTCGGCCTGCGGCGAGGCCGGCCACGCGCTGCTGATCGACTGCCGCAGCCTGGCCACGCGGGCCGTGCCGCTGCCGGCGGGCCTGGCGGTGGTGATCGTGCATTCGCGTGTGCAGCGCGGGCTGGTCGACAGCGCCTACAACGAACGCCGCCGCCAGTGCGAGGCTGCGGCTGCGCACTACGGCGTGCCGGCGCTGCGTGACCTGAACCTGGCGCAGCTGCGTGAGGGCGCCGAAGGCCTGGACGCGCTCACCTACCGCCGCGCCCGCCACATCGTCACCGAGAACCAGCGCACGCTCGATGCGGCCACGGCCCTGGCCGCGGGCGACCTGCGCCGGCTGGGCGTGCTGATGGCGGCTTCGCACGATTCGATGCGCGACGACTTCGAGATCACCCACCCGGCGGTGGACCGGCTGGTGGCCATCGCCCAGGCCGCCATCGGGCCCGAAGGCGGCGCGCGCATGACGGGCGGCGGCTTCGGCGGCTGCATCGTGGCGCTGCTGCCCTCAGAGCGCGTGCCGGCGCTGCAGGCCCGCATCGCCGCCGAGTACCGCGCGCCGGGGGGCGAGCCGGCCACCGTGTGGGTGTGCCAGGCGGCCGGGGGCGTGGGCTTGGCCTGAGCTGGTTCCGGGGCCTGCAGACACAAGGCGCGGCGGCGCAGGCCGGCCGGAAGCTGCCGCAGACCCGCCCGAGACCCGGCCGCAACCCGGCCACCCAAGGCCGGCGGTGTAGAGTGCTCGGTTTTTCGTCCCACCGACCCCCCGCATGTTGCGTGCACCGCCCGCCGGCCCCGCCCCGGGCCTGACCCCGGGAGCGCGGGCCGCGGCGCCTTCCAGCGCCACGCTCAACGGTTCGGCCCTCGTGGGATTGCTGGCACAGCTGGCCTTGTCCGACCGCCCTGCAGCGCCGCCTTCCCTGGTGGAAGGCCTGGGCCGCTGGCTGGGCTGGCGCGAAGCCATCGCTGTGTCGGCCGTGCTGCAGGCCGCCCCGCTCCAGGCTGCACCCTCCGCGGTGCCGGCCAGCGCTGCCACGGCTGCCGGCCGGCTGCAGGCCGAGGTGCAGCGTGTGCGCGACGCACTGGCCCGCCGCATCGAAGAGGCCTTGAAAGAAGCACCGGAAGACGGCAGCGACTTCCTGCCCCACCGCCGCCGCTACTTCGGCGCGCAACAGGCCATGGAGCTCACGCTGGCGCCGCTGCGCGAGCAGGCGCGCGCGCTGCTGGTGCGCTGCGGCCCGGCGCTGGCCCAGCTGGCCGCGCTGGACGCCGCACTCGCCGGCGCGCTGGCCCCGCGCGAGCAGGCCCTGCTGGCGCAGCTGCCCGTGCTGCTGGAAAAACACCACACGCGCCTGCGTGAAGCCGCGCCCACGCTGCAGGCCGAAACCCCCGCCGCGCCGGCCCCCGCCGCCCGCGCGCGCAAGCCCCAGGCCACCCCGGCCTGGCTGACCACCTTCCGCCACGACATGCGCCGCATGCTGCAGGCCGAGCTGGAGCTGCGCCTGCAGCCCACGCTGGGCCTGCTGGACGCCTTGCGTGGCGCTGTTCCGGGTTCTCCAGGTTCCCCAGGTTCTGCATGAACAAGCTTCTTTTCCCCGCCGCCGGTCTGGCCGGCGCCCTGGCCGTGGCCTGGGTGGCCGCGGGCTACCTGCAAGGCCACCCGCTGGCGCTGGCGATGACGCTGCTGATCGGCGCCGTCTACGCCGCCGGCGTGGCCGAGTTGCTGCGCCACCAGCGCGCCATGCTGGGGCTGCAACAAGCCGTCGACCAGCTGTCCGCGCAGGACAGCACGGCCTTCAGCGCAGAGGCACTGGCCGCCTGGATGGCCGAGCTGCCTGCGCTGCTGCGCGAGCCCGTGGCGCGCCGCGTGCAAGCCAGCGGCCGCGCGCCCTTGCCCGCGCCCGCGATGGCGCCCTATCTCACCGGGCTGCTGGTGCTGCTGGGCATGCTGGGCACCTTCGCGGGGATGATCGTCACGCTGCGCGGCACCGGCCTGGCGCTGGAAAGCGCGGGCGACGTGGCGACGCTGCGCGATTCGCTCGCGGCACCAGTGCGCGGGCTGGGGCTGGCCTTCGGCGCCTCGGTGGCTGGCGTGGCGGCGTCGGCCGCGCTGGGCCTGATGGCCGCGCTGGCGCGCCGCAGCCGCACCGCAGCCGTGCAGGCGCTGGACGCGCACATCGCCGGCACGCTGCTGCCGCACACGCGCGCCCACCAGCAGCAGCAGGCGCGCGAGGCGCTGCGCGCGCAGGAGGCCGCGGCCCAACAGGCGCAACAGGCCGCACAGCTCGCGGCCCAGCAGGCGCAGGCCGAAGCGCTGCGGGCCCTGGTGGGCCAGCTGCAGCAGCAGAGCCAGGCCGCCAACGAGGCGCTGCTGCAGCGCCAGCAGCACTTCCACGAAGAAACGGCCAAGACCACCCAGGCGCTGGCCACCTCGGTCGACAGCAGCCTGCAACGCAGCCTGGGCAGCGCCGCGTTGCAGGCCGCGGCCACGCTGCAGCCGGCCGTGCAGGCAGCGATGGACGGCATCACGCGTGAAACCGCCGCGCTGCACGGCGCCATCCACAGCGCGGTGCAGCAGCAGCTCGAAGGCGTGGCAGCCCGCTTCGAACAGCAGGCCACGGCCTGGGTGGCGGCTGTCGGCACGCAACAGCAGCAACAGGCCCAGGCGCTGCTGCAGGCGCTGGGCGAAACACAAGCGCAACAGCAAGCGCGCCAGGCCGAAGCCGAGGCGCAGCGACTGGCCCAGTTGCAGGGCGTGCTGGGCGAGATGGCCGCAAAGCTGGCCAGCAGCGGCCGCGAAACCGGCGCGCTGCTGCAGACCCTGCAAGCGCAGCAGGCCGAAGCCCAGCAACGTGGCGCCGAGGCCGACCAGGCCCGCCTGGCCACCTACACCGCGGCACTGCAGCAGATGGCATTGCAGCTGCAGCAGCGCACGCAGGAGATGACGGCCCAGGCCGAAGCCCAGGCGCGCGGCACGCTCGACGACGTGGCGCGCCTGGTCCAAAGCGTGGGCGAAGCACCGCGCGCCGCCGCCGAGGTGGTGGCGCAGCTGCGCGAACAGCTCAGCCGCAGCCTGGCGCAAGACAGCGCGCTGCTGGAAGAACGCAGCCGCACCGCCGCTGCGCTGGGCAGCCTGCTGGGCGGCGTGCAGCAGCAGCTGGACGGCCTGACGCAGAGCTTCGAGCGCCAGAGCAGCACCTGGGTGGCCGCCGTGGGCGCGCAGGTGCAGCAGCACACCGGCGCCATGCTGCAGGCGCTGCAAGCGCAACAGGAAGCCACGCTCGCCTCACAGCAAGCCCACATTTCCGAGGCCGACACGCAGCGCCTGGCGCACTTCACCAGCGCCCTGCAGCAGATGGCAGAGCAGCTGCAGCAGCGCACCGGCGAGATGGTGGCCCAGGCCGAAACGCAAGCCCGCGCCACCATCGCCGAAGTGGCGCAAGTGGTGCAGGCCGCCGGCGAAGCGCCACGCGCGGCGGCCGAACTGGCGGCCCAGCTGCGCGAGCAGTTCAGCCAGAGCCTGGTGCAGGACAACACCCGCCTGGCCGAACGTGAGCAGCTGCTGGCCGGCATGCAAACCGTGCTGGCCGAGCTGCAGGCCGGCGCCAGCGCGCAGCAAAGCGCGGTGCAGGCGCTGGTGGCAGCCGGCACACGCGTGCTGGGCGAGGCCGAAACACGTGTGCAGGCCCAGGCCGAGGCCGAGGCCACACGCCTGCAAGCCGTGGCCGCGCAGCTGGGCGCCAGCGCGGTGGACGTGGCCAGCCTGGGCGAAGCTTTCGGCGCCGCGGTGGGGCAGTTCGCGCAGGGCAGCGAGCAGATGCTGGCGCAGCTGCAGCGTGTGGAAGAAGCCCTGGCCCGCGCCGGCGCGCGCAGCGACGAGCAGCTGGCCTACTACGTGGCGCAGGCGCGCGAAGTCATCGACCTGAGCCTGCTCTCGCAGAAGCAGATCGTCGACGACCTGCAGCGTCTGGCCGCGCCGCGTGAAGGCGCGGCCGCCGAGGCCGCCGCGGCATGAACGCCGCCACCGACACTAGCGTCGAAGACGGTTTCGACGAGCCTCACGAAACCGAAGACACCGGCGGCGCGCCCGTGACCCCGGTGTGGGCCGTTTTCGGCGACCTGATGGCCGGTTTGCTGGGCGCCTTCGTGCTCATCCTCGTGGCCGCCTTGGCGCTGCAGCTGGCCATGGCCGAAAGGCTGGAAGCCGAGGTGCAACAGCGCCGCGCCGAAGCGCAGCGCAGCGGCGCCTTGGCGCAGGCACTGGCGGTGCCGCTGGCCGAGGGACGTGTCACGCTCAGCGGCGGGCGCATCGGCATCAGCAGCAGCCTGCTCTTCGCCTTCAACTCGGCCGAGCTGCAGCCCGAAGGCCGCGCGCTGCTGAAGAACCTGGCCGGCACGCTGCAGGCCTACCTGCAGGCCAGCGACGAAGTGCTGATGGTCAGCGGCTACACCGACGACCGCGGCGTGCGCGGCGGCAGCCAGGCCTTCGCCGACAACTGGGAGCTCTCGGCCCAGCGCGCGCTGACCGTCACGCGCACGCTGATCGAGGCCGGCGTGCCGCGCTCGGCCGTCTTCGCGGCGGCTTTCGGCGCCGAGCAGCCGGTGGCGCCGAACAGCGACGCCGCCGGCCGCGCGCTGAACCGCCGCGTGGAGATCGCGCCGATGCCGCGTGCCAAGGCCGCACCCGCTGCGCCCACCGCGTTGTCGGCCGCCTCAGCGGCCCCGCCCCGATGAGCGTGCCCACCGCGCTGCACCAGGCCCACCGGGCCGCCCTGGCGCGGCGCGCCGAGGGCCAGCCCGAGGCCGTGCGCGCGCTGCTGATGGCGCGGCTGCAAACCCTGCAGGCCGCTGCGCCGAAGGCCCCGCCTGCGCCGCCGTCCGACGCGGCAGGCCCCAGCCCGCTGGCCGCCTTGCTGGCCGAGCTGGCGGAAATCACCGAAGGCAGCGACCTGGGCCACGGCCCTGGCACCGAGCCCTCGGCCGCGGCCACGCGCCCCGGGGGCCCCGGGGGCCCCGCCGCGCCGCACACGCCCTCGGCCCGCAGCCACCGCGAGCTGAAAGCCGTGCGCGACTACCGCAGCACCTGGTCGCGCCTGGCGGTGGAGCAGCGCCTGCACCAGGCCCTGGCCAGCGTGCCCAGCAACGCCGGGCCGCTGAACACGCAGCGCCTCGTGCACCAGGCGCTGCGCACGCTGAACACGCTGTCGCCGGCCTACCTGCAGCGCCTGGTGGTGCAGGGCGAAGCGCTGCTGTGGCTGGAGCAGCTCAGCGCGCCGGCCTCACGCGAGGTCGGCAGTGCGCCCAGCCCCGGGCGGGGCCGCAAGGGCTGAAGCCGGGCGCGCCAGGCCGCCGGCTTTGCGCCGAAGGCGCCGCCAGCCTGTCACCACGCCGGTCAGGCTCAAGCCCAGGCCGGCCACGCTGAAGAACACCATCCACGCGTCCCAGGCCGGGCGCGCGGCCAGCAGCACCGGCAGGTCGAAGCTGTGCAGGAAGGCGAAGAGCCAGCGGTCCACGCGCCGGTGCTGGTCGCTCACCTGCACGATGGCGCCGGTGCGCTCGTCCAGCGTCACCCAGGTGTCGTTGCTGTCGTCGAACTTCAGGCGCCGCGCAGGCAACGGCCGTTCGTTGTGGCCGCCCATGGTGTGGGCCGCGCGGCTGTAGTACCAGCGGTCGTAGGCTGTGAGGCGCTCTTCCTGCGCGATGCGCGCCTTGGGCAGCAGGGCCTGCGCGGCCGTGCGCCAGCGTTCCACCGGCAGGGCCTCGGTGTGCACACGCGTGCGGTCCACCACCCAGGTTTGCCCCGGCCCAGCCGCCAGCACTTCGTGCACACCGCCCAGGCGGCGCCACTGCAGTTCACGCGCCTGCAGGCCCTGCTGCTGCAGCAAGGCCAGCACCTCGGCCGCGGCCGGTGCCTGCGCCGCCTGCAGCGGCCCGCCGGCATAGGCCGCGCGGTCGGGCTTGGGGCCGTCGGCGTTGAAGATCTTCCACGGGTTCATCGACATCAAGCCGCTGAACACCCAGGTGATGCACAACACGCCGCCCACCAGCCCCAGCACGTGGTGCCAGCGCTCCATGAAACCGGCGTAGGGCGTGCGCCGGCCGCTCTTGTAGCGGCCGCTGAAACGCCAGCGCATGAGGCCGATGGCGTAGCCCGCCACTGCGCCCACGGTGCCAGCGATGGACAGCCAGATCACGATGTCGGTCCAGAAAGGATTCAGCGCCCCACCGCGGAAGATATAGAGCCAGTGCAGCCACGCGCCCACCCAGCCCCAGCTGCGTTCGGTGAAGCTGGCGTCGCGCACCACCTCGCCGGTGGCGCCGCTGACGTAGAGGTGGTGGCTGGCGGCGTCGTCCACCGCCACCACGTGCAGCGGGCGGTGGGCGTCGAGCGCGCGCGAGTGCGTCCAGGCGTCTTCCTTCACCTGCTCGACATAGCGCGCTGGCACGCCCCCGGCGAAGTGCCGTGCCGCGGCCACGGCGGCCTCGGGCGACACCGTGCCGATGCGCTGGCCCGTGCGGGCGTCCACCGCCACGTGGCGGCGGCTGTCGGCGAACACGTAGCGCGGCGCGCCGGCCACGCTGGTGAGCCGCCAGGCGTCGGGGCCGGGCGGCTGGCCGCGGCGGTCGGCCGGTGCGCCCGACCGCGGTGCCGCACCGAAACCCGCCGCCTGCAGCGCCTGCGCCAGCGGCACGCAGCAGCCCTGCGCCTGCAAGTGCGGCAGGCCCGCCAGCCGCTCGGCCGGCGTGAGCTTGGGGTAGCCCACGTACATCATCACCACGCCCGAGAAGAACCACAGCGCCATGACGACACACAGCGCGATGCCCAGCCAGCGGTGCACGAGATAGAGCCAGCGTTTCATGTCAGTGCTCCTGGGTGCCCTGCGAGGGCCAAGAGGAAGTCGCGCGGAAAGACCAAGCCCTTGCGCGGATCCGGCTTCGCCGGGCCGCAGCAAGAGCCCCCGCGGGGTGTAGCGAACGCAGTGAGCTTGGGGGCTCCATCAAAACTTCCAGTCGACGCTGGCCGACACGGAACGCGGGGCGCCCAGGTAGACGAGGTTGGTGCCCAGCGTGGCGCTGTAGACCTCGTCGGTGGCGTTGTTCACGCGCACACGCAGGTTCAGGCCCGGCGCGGCTTGCCATTGCAGCGCCAGACCCAGCAGCGTGTAGCCGCGCTCCCACACCGTGTTGGCGGTGTTGGCGTAGCGTTTGCCGACGTGGCGCGCATCGGCCGAGAGCTGCAGCGCGGGCAGCAGCTGCCAGGCCCCCTGCACACCCGCCACCCAGGCCGGCGTGTTGGCCGGGGTGTGGCCCGCGCGCGAGACAACGGTGCTGCCCACGGTTTCGGTGAAGTCGTCGAACTGTGCGTCGGTATAGGCCAGTTGCAGGCCGCCCTGCAGCGTGGCGCTGGGGCGCCAGCGCGCGTTCACTTCAAGGCCGCGGCTGCTCTGCTGGCCCACCGGCAGCACACGCGTGCGGTCGTTGGGGTCGGTGATGGCGAGGTTCTTGCGCTGGATCTGATAGACCGCCACGCTCACTTCGCCGCGTTTGTCGTCGAAGCTGGCTTTGCTGCCGATCTCGACCTGCCGGCCCTTGGTGAGATCGAAGTCACGCAGCGCCGTGAAGCCGGCCGTGGCCAGCAGGCCCGAGGGCGGGTCGGCGGCGGTGCTGTACTGCGCGTAGAGCTGCCAGCCGGGCGTGAGGTCGTGCACCAGGCCCACACGGCCGGTGACGGGCTTGAAGGCCGTCTCGAACACCGCCGGGTTGGTGGCCGTGGGCGTGCGGCGGTTCAGCACCGTGAGTTCAATGCGGTCGGCGCGCAGGCCGCTGGTGAGCGCCCAGCCCGGGGCCAGCACGGTGCGGTTCTCGGCGAAAAGCGCCAGCGTGCGCAGTTGGTTGGTGGCGCCCGGTACGTAGTTCACAACCCCGCCCGGCACCACGCCCGGCGTGGCGTAGAAGGTGGTGGGCGTGGGGCTGTAGGGGTCGGTGCGGTCGAAGGGCCCGGCCACGCTCAGCGGGTAGCGCGTCTGGCGGTTGTAGCTGGTGTCCCAGCCGAAGGCGAAGTCGCTCTTGCGGCCGGCCAGCGTGGCGCGGTGCGTCAGTTCACCGCGGCTGCCCGTCACGTCCTGGTTGTGGCGTTGCAGCAGCGCGGCCGAGCGCTCCACCTGCGTGTTGTTGTTGACGAAGGTATAGGTCTCGACGTTCTCGTAATCGCGCAGCGCTTCGTAGTGGTAGAGCGTGTGCGTGGCGCTCGTGGCCGGCGAGAAGACCAGCTCCAGGATGCTGCGCGCCCACAGCACGCCTTGTTCGTACTTGCCGTCGACCACGTTGTAGTTCACGCCGCGCGTGCGCGGGTCGACACGCACCTCGCCCAGCACGGCGTTGTTGGCATCGCGCAGCAGCGGCGTGCCCCAGTAGGGTTGATCGACAAGCTCGTGCTGCTGCTCCACCGCCAGCGTGTGGCTGGCCGCGGCGCCGAAGGCCTGGAAGCCGGCACGCCACGACAAGCCCACCTGCCAGGCTTCGCGGTCGCGGCCCATGGTGTCTACCGTGCCGCGCGTGGTGTTGAGGTCGGCGCGCAGCACGTGCGCGCCCAGGCTGCGCTGTAGGCTGAAGGCGGCCTGGCGCTGCTCGCCCAGCGCCAGGCGGGCGTGGTTCAGCTCGCCCTTGGTGTCGGCGATCTTGGTGATGACGTTGATGCTGCCGCCCACCGCGCCCGAGCCGTTGAGAAAGCTCGAAGGCCCGCCCAGCGCTTCCACGCGGTCGACCAGCCAGGCGTCCACCGGGCGCGCGGCGATGGCGTCGTACTGCACGCTGATGCCGTTGTACAGCTGCGCCAGGCTGGCCGAGCCGAAGCCGCGGAAGAACACCGAGCCGGGCGAGCCAGGCTGGGCCGAGAAGCTGACGCCGGGCACGAGCTTGAGGATGTCTTGCGTGTCCAGCGCGCCGATGGCCTCGATCTCGGCGGCGTCGATGCGCGTGATGGCGGCCGGCGTCTCGCGCAGGCTCAGGCCCAGGCGCGAGCCGCTGGCGGCGCCCTGGTCGAGCTTCTGCAGCGCGGGCGCGGTGATCTCGATGCGCTGGGGTGCTGGGCTCGTCTGGGCCGACGCGGCAAAGGGCAGGGTGCAGGCGCATGCCGCGGCTGCGGCCAGGGGAAGAAGGCGGAAGTTCATGTCGGGAGCTCGGGCAGACAGGGCCACAAGAGGCCCAGGACACCAAGCCGGCCGCGCACGGCCGCGGCGGGCCGCCGTGCAAGGAAGCAGGGCGGCACCGCGCGCGCCAGGCAGGCGGCTGGGCGTCAGATTCGGAAAAAAGGGGGAGAAGGAAAACCGCCGGCCCTGGCCCCGGTTCAGGGGCCGGAGCCGAGCCGGCGTGGCGCGTCAGCCCAGGGCGGGCGGTGCGCGGGCCTGGGCGGGCTGCCAGGCGTGGGCGGTGCGGGGCGCCTGCTCGAAGCGCAGCGGCAGGCCCTCGCGCAGCGTGGGCAGCGGGGCCCACGGCAACGGCGCCGGTGGCGGCGCCATGCCGCTGCCACCGGCGTTGCAGGCGGGGCAGTGCTCCAGGTGGGCGGCGGGGCCGCCCGTCGCATCCGACGGGCCGGCACTGGCTTCATCGGCCAGCGACACCCAGCGCATGCCTTGGGCGGTGCAGACCTCCACCCAGGCGCTGGAGCCCGAGGCCGCCAGCGCGTGCGACACCGTGGGGGCCAGCACGCCGAAACACATCGCCAGCAGCGCGAACCACAGCGCGAGGCTGTGGCGGCGGCGGGGGTGGCGGGGCGGGCGCTGCATGGTGCGGGAAAGCCACGAATTGTAGGCAAGCGCCCTGCGCACACGGCCCGGCCCGGGATCGGGGGATGGCCGGCCGCGCAGCGCTGGCCGAGGATGGCGGTGTTCCCCTCTCCTCCATCGCCCCACCCACCATGAACAAGCACCGCATGTCCTTCCGCACCGCGCTGGCCACGGCCGCGCTGGCCGGCCTGGCCGCCACCACACCGGCCCAGGCCGAGGTGCGCCTCACCACGCTGGCCACGCCGCTGACCACTGCGCCCAACCCCGGCGGCGGCCTCAACGACGGCACCGGTGTGTGGTTCAACGTGCTCACGGGCAGCGCCGAAAGCCGCGGCTTCTTCTTCCCTGACCCGCTGTACGCCGACGGCCTGTTTTTCCTGCTGCTCGACACCGTGAGCTACAGCAGCCCCGAGGCGATGATCTTCACGCAGGGCTTTTTCTCGCGCGGCAACGGCGTGGTCTACGACTCGGTGGACAACCCCAACCCGGCCTGGTTCGGCGAAGGCGCCGTCATCGGCCCGAACACCGGCTACCAGAGCCCGGGCGACGGTTTCCCCGACATCGGCCCGCTCTTCGGCAACGGCCAGGTGGGCCGCGGCTTCGTGGGCCTGACCATCCGCAACCCCGCCGGCAACAGCGCCAGCGACGTGTTCTACGGCTACGCCGACATCACCATCAACCCGAACTTCAGCCTCACGCTCAACGCCTTTGCGTATGAAGACGTGATGGGTCAGGCCATCACCACGCCGGTGCCCGAGCCCACCACCGCGCTGAGCTTCGGCCTCGGCCTGGCGGGGCTGGCGGGGCTGGCCTGGCGGCGCCGCAGGCCCCTGCGCTGAGACCCTGCGGCCCGTCGGCCCCGCGGCCGACAAAGCCCTTCCACGCCGCCCCGGCCGCACGCTGCACCCGGGGCGGCGACACTTCAGGCCTGCAGGAGACCTTTGCATGCGCTTGAACGTGAATGGCCGGCCCCACGAGGTGGACGTCGAGCCCGAAATGCCGCTGTTGTGGGTGCTGCGCGACGAGCTCGGCATCACCGGCCCGAAGTACGGCTGCGGCATCGGCTTCTGCGGCGCCTGCACGGTGCACATCGACGGCCAGCCGCAGCGCGCCTGCGTGCTGCCGGTGGGCGCGGTGCAGGGTGCCGTCACCACCATCGAAGGCCTGGGCACGCCCGAGGCCCTGCACGCCGTGCAGCGGGCCTGGATCAAGCACCAGGTGGCGCAGTGCGGCTATTGCCAATCGGGCCAGATCATGGCCGCGGCGGCACTGCTGGCGCGCAACGCCGCGCCCACCGACGCCGACATCGACGCCGCGATGGCCAGCCACCTGTGCCGCTGCGGCACGTATCCGCGCATCCGTGCTGCGGTGAAGACGGCGGCCCAGGCCGCGGCGAAAGCCACAACGCAGGCCAGCGTCGGGGTGTCGAAATGAGCGGCAGCCTGAAACGCCGCGGTTTCCTCATCGCCTCGGCCGTGCTGGCCGGGGGCGTGGCCTTCGGCACCTACCTCGTGCGCCGCACGCCGGCCAACCCGCTGCTGGAGGGGCAACCGGAAGGCCAGGCCGTGTTCAACCCCTGGGTGAAGATCGACGCGCAGGGCATCACGCTGATCGCCCCGCACACCGAGCTGGGGCAGGGCGTGCTGTCGGTGCAGGCCGCGCTCATCGCCGAAGAACTCGACCTCGCCTGGGGCCAGTTCCGGGTGGAGACCGGCCCGCCGAGCGCGGCCTACTACAACACAGCGCTGGCCGAAGACCAGGCGCCCTTCCTCTCCACCGACACCGGCGCCGTGGCCAATGGCGTGCGCGGGGCCATGGGCGCGCTGTTCAAGGTGATGGGGCTGCAGCTCACCGGCGGCTCCAGCACCGTGCCCGACAGCTTCGACAAGCTGCGCCGCGCCGGCGCGGTGGCGCGCGAGACGCTGAAGCTCGCCGCCGCGAAACAGGCGGGCGTGCCCGTGGCACAACTCAAAACCGCGGACGGCGCCGTGGTGCTGCCCGATGGCCGCCGCATCGCGTACACCGCGCTGGCCGCCGAGGCCGCGAAGCTGGAACCCGTGCAAGACGTGGTGCTGCGCGAGCCCGTGCAGTGGCGCCTGATCGGCAAGCCCATGCAGCGGCTGGACATCGTGGCCAAGTCCACCGGCACGCTGAAGTTCGGCATCGACCTGCGGCCCGAAGGCCTGCTGCACGCCGCGGTGAAGGTGAACCCGCGCCAGGGCGGCGCGATGCTGCGCGTGGACACCCAACCCGCCGAAGGCCAACGCGGTGTGAAGAAGGTGGTGCCGGTGACGAACGGCATCGCGGTCATCGCCGACAACACCTGGCGCGCCTTCCAGGCCGTGCAGGCGCTGCAGCCCGAGTGGGGCCCCGCGCCTTACCCGGCCGAGCAGGCCGAACACTGGCGCGCGGTGGCCGAGTCTTTCGTGCCCGAGCGGCTGGACAAGACCTGGCGCGACATCGGGGCCATCGACACCGCGCTCGGCGCCGACGCGCTCAGCGCCGAGTACCGCGCGCCCTACGTGGCGCACGCGCCGCTGGAGCCGCTGTCGGCCATCTGCCGCTGCACGCCCGAGCGTGTGGACGTGTGGGTCAGCACCCAGGTGCCACGCATCGCGCAAGAGAAGGTGGCGCGCATCACCGGCGTGGACATGGCGGCCGTGTTCCTGCACAACCAGCCCGCTGGCGGCAGCTTCGGCCACCGGCTGGAGTTCGAGAACATCACGCTGGTAGCCGAGATCGCGCGGCAGATGCCGGGCGTGCCCATCCAGCTGACCTTCAGCCGCGAAGAAGACTTCGCGCACGACTTCCCGCGCCAGATCACCATGGCCCGCGGCCGCGGCAGCGTGAAGAACGGGCAGGTGGAAGCGATGGCGCTGGACATCGCCTCGGTGTCCGCCAGCGCTTCGCAGATGCAGCGCCTGGGCCAAGCGGTGCCGGGGCCCGACATGCAGATCGCCGCCGGCGCCTGGAACCTGCCCTACCAGCTGCCGCACTTCCGCATGCGCGCCTACCGCGTGCCTGAGCTGGCGCCCACGAGCTCGTGGCGCTCGGTGGGGGCGTCTTCGGCAGGGTTTTTTGCCGATGGTTTCCTCGACGAGCTGATCCACGCCGCCGGCGCTGACCCGCTGCGCGAACGCCTGCGCCTGGCGCAGGGCACGCCCGCGCAGGCCGTGCTGGAAGCGGTGGCCGAGATGTGCAATTGGCAAGGCGCGAAGCTGGGCCCGGGGCGTGGGCGCGGTATCGCTTTTGTCGAGTCTTTCGGCGTGCCTTGCGCGCAGGTGGTGGAGGTGGTGCAGACGCCGCAAGGCCTGCGCATCGAACACGTGTGGGTGGCGCTGGACGTGGGGCGTGTGATCGACCCCGTGAACTTCGAGAACCAGGTGCAGGGCGCCGTGGTCTGGGGCCTGGGCCACGCGATGAACTGCGAGATCACCTACGCCGACGGCCGCGCGCAGCAAACCAACTTTCCGGCCCACACCGGCCTGCGCCTGCACCAATGCCCGGCCATCACCGTGCGCGGGCTGGAGCGCCTGCCGCACGTGCGGGGCGTCGGTGAGCCGCCGGTGCCGCCGGCCGCGCCGGCGCTGGCCAACGCCATCTTCGCGGCCACGGGGCAGCGGCTGCGCGAGATGCCTTTCAACAAGCAGGTGGCTTTCGCCTGAGCGCCCGCAGTTCTCGCAAAGGAGACGCCATGTCTGGAGGCCACTGGAAAGAGATGTTCAACGCCGCCTGCAGCGGCGACCTGGCGCTGGTGCAGTACCACGTGAAAAACGGCGTGGACCTCAATTACGCGCACCCGGAGTTCCTCTCCACGCCGCTGGTGGCCTGCATCCTGGCAGGGCAGGATGCGGTGGCGCTGTACCTGCTGGCGCAGGGCGCCAACCCGCACCTGCATTCAGAGTTCGACGGCCTCACGCCGCTGCAGGCGGCGCGCCAGGCCGGCCTGGCGGCCGTGGAGCGCCAGCTGCTGGCGCTGGGGGCGCAGCCCGTGCCGCCCACCAGCGCTGCCCCTGCGGCGCCGGCAGCCCGAGACTGGGTCTCACGGCTCCTGGGCCTGGGCACCCGCTGAGCGCCCACGGCCATGAGCTGCTCCTTCAGGCGCGCCGTGCCCGCCGACGCACCGGCCTGCATCCACCTGCGCGGCTTGACGCGCGAGAACGCGGTGCCCGCAGAACGCCTGGCCGCGCTGGGCATCACGGCGGCGAGCTGGGGCGAGGGCATCCGCTCGGGCGCGCTGCCGGGCTGGGTCTGTGAAGGCGAGGGTGAGATGGCCGGCTACTGCTTCGGCGATGTCGCCAGCGGCGAGGTCGTGGTGCTGGCGCTGCTGCCGGCCTTCGAAGGCCGCGGCATCGGCCGCGAGCTGCTCGCGCGGGTGGTGGCGCTGCTGCGGGATCACGGCCACCGGCGGCTGTTTCTGGGCTGCGCGGCCGACCCGGCGGTGCGCTCGCACGGTTTTTATCGCCACCTGGGCTGGCGCAGCACCGGCGGCGTGGACGCCCACGGCGACGAGGTGCTGGAGTTGCACCTGGCGTGAGCCCCGCAGCCGGGGTGCCGTGAGCGAAGTGGGTGGGCGGTGGGCGGACCGGCCGGTGCCTCAGCCGCGCCAGACGAAGGGGAACTTGAACTGGCGCCAGAAACCCTCGGGCACGTAATCGCCCTGCACGCCGTAACGCGCTGGCCACTGGCGATCGCTTTGCACGGCGGTGCCGAAGAGGTGGTCGATGAAAGCGAAGTGCGCGGCGTAGTTCTTGTCGATGGCTTCGGTGTCCTGGCTGTGGTGCCAGTGGTGGAAGTTGGGCGTGACGATGAGGTAACGCAGCGGCCCCAGCCGCACGCTGACGTTGGCGTGGTTGAACACGGCCTGGAAGCCCACGACGATGATGTAGGCGTCTATCACTTCCTTGGCGAAACCCAGCACGAAGATGGGCGCCAGCACCAGCGTGCGCGTGATCACGATCTCCAGCACGTGCTGGCGTGAGCCGGCGATCCAGTCCATGTGCTTGGCGCTGTGGTGCACGGCGTGCAGGCGCCAGAGCAGCGGCAGCTCGTGGTAGGCGCGGTGGGTGGCGTACTGCACCAGGTCGGCCACCAGGATGACGAGGAAGAGCGCCACCCAGAAGTTCAGCCCGCGCACCCAGTCTTGCACCGCGCCGTGCACGGCCCAGCCGAAGAGCCGGTGCACCAGCAGGTTCACCGCCAGCAGCATGAAGCCGATGAGCAGGTGGTTGACGATGAAGTGCTGGAAATCGGTTTGCCAGGCCGGGCGGAACACGGGCTGGTCTTTGCGCAGCGGGAACAGCTTTTCGATGAAGATGAAGATCAGCGTGCTGCCCAGCAGATCGAGGATGAACCAGTCCAGGCCGATGTAGGGCGTGCCGTCGGGGAAATCGTTCACCGGCACCTTGTGCCCGCCCAGGGCCACGCTCAAGGCCACCAACGCAAAAGCCGCGGTCGACAGCCAGCGCCGGCGTGCGGTGACGATGTTGAACAGCGACACCGCGCCGGCCACCACCAGCGCGCCGTAGAGCAGCTTGCGCAAGAGCTCCACGCTGTAGGCCTGGCGCAGCTGCGGCGTGGTGAGGTATTCAGGGAAGTGGAAGGCCAGCACACCCAGGCAGCACAGGATGGCCAGCGACAGCGCCAGCACGCCCGAGACCAGGCCTTTGCCGGGGCGCAGTTCGCCGTGGGATTCGGTGAGTTGGTGGAGTTTGTCGAGCATGGGGCGGCAGTCTAGGGGCGCCATGGGCCGGGTGCGGTGATCCGGCGTGTATCGGGCCCTCGGTCGAAAGCAGCCCGGAGATCGGCCGCCGGGCACGCGCATGCATTCCTGCATGCAGCGCAAATGAAGCTGCGCGTAGCAGCGCGGTGGGGAGATTTCCAGAATGCAGCCGCTGCCCAACCGCCACCACCACCGGCGGCCCCGGGCGCTTTGTCCTTGCCGCGTGAGCCTCGCGGCGCCACACCCCCTCAGCGCCTGGAGCCTGCCTTGACTCTCGACCACGCCCCCAACGCCAACGACGCCAACGCCGAAGCCGGCGTCACCCGGCCCGCCACCACCACCAACCCGCACACCGCCACGCGGGGTGTGCAGGCCGGGGTTCGCAGGCGCTTGCTCTCCGCATCGGCTCGCTCAGGCACGGCAAGCGCCGTGGTGCTGATCGCCACGGGCTGCCTCTCGCTGGCCCCTTTTCCGCTGCTGGGGCCGGCCATCGGCTGGCCGGGCTCGCTGGACAACCCGGCGGCCGACCAGCTCGCGGCCATCGGCCAGGCCCCGCAGGCGGTGGCCGTGGGCTACGGCGTGTACCTGCTGTACTCGCTGCTCTTCCTGCCGGCCCTGGGCCTGGCCGCCCATCGCCTGCTGGACGGATTCAACCGCGGCCTGGTGGCGCTGGTGGTGGGCTTTGCGGCCTTGTCGGCGCTGGCCCGCTGCATCGGCATCCTGCGCTGGTTGACGGTGATGCCGGCCCTGTCGACGGCACACGCCACGGCCCCACCCGCTGAGCGCGCCGACATCGAGCGGCTCTTCAACGCGCTCAACAGTTATGGCGGCGGCATCGGCGAGCTGCTGGGTGTGTCGGTGTTCGCCGGCTCGGCGCTGCTGCTGCTGGTGGTGGGCGCCGCCGTGGCCCGCGCGGTGCCTGCCTGGTTGACAGGCCTGGGTGCGCTGGCCGCCGTCGCCTTGCTGGGTTTGTTCGCGCCGTCGGTGGGCCTGCCCTTGTCGCTGCCCATCGTGTTGCCCGTGACCCTGCTGTCGCTCTGGATGTGGGCCACGGGCGGCTGGCTGCTGTGGGCGGGGCGCCGCGCTGCCGAGGCCCGGCCATGAAGGCGCCACGCGCGGCGCCGGCAGCGCTGGCACAGAAGCCACCGGTTCTGGATGCCCTGCTGCGCGCCAGCAAGACCGAACCGCCCGGCCTGCTGGCCGCCTTCGGCCTGGTTTTGTGGCTGCTGATGCCGCCCGTGCTGCTGGCCCTGGCGCTGGACACCCGCACCCTGCCCGATGGCACGCTGGTGTGGATGAAGCCGCTGAAGTTCCTGGCCTCGCTGGGCTTGTTCGCGCTGACCAGCGCCTGGGCGCTGGCCTGCACCACGGCGCCAGCCCAGCGCAGCCGCGGTGCCTGGGCCGTGCTCGCACTGGTGGTGCTGATGTCGCTGTTTGAACTGGGCTACATCACCTGGAAGGCGGCCCTCGGAGAGGCTTCGCACTTCAACACGCGCGACCCTTTTCACGCGCTGATGTACGCGCTGATGGGCGCCGGCGCCGTGGTGCTGACCGCCACCAGCGGCATCGTGGCCTGGCTGGTGGCCCGGCAGGGCGATGTGCGGGTGCATGCGGTGCTGCGCCACGCCATCGTGCTGGGCTTTGCGCTGACCGTGGTGCTGGGCATCCTCAGCGGCGCAGCGATGAGCACGCAGCCCGGGCATTTCGTTGGCGCCGGCGCAGGTGCCGCCACCGTGCCGCTGCTTGGCTGGTCTTTGCTTGGGGGCGACTACCGCGTGGCCCACTTCCTCGGCATGCACGCCCAGCAGGCGCTGCCGCTCATGGCGCTGGTGCTGGTGCGCCGGGCCACCGGCCTGCAGCGTGCCGCGGCGCTGCGGGTGCTGAACCTGTCCGCGGTGGCCTGGTGCGCTCTGGTCGCCTTCGCCTACGTGCAGGCCCTGCGAGGCCAGCCTTTCCATGGCGGCTAGGCGAGGGCGCAGGCCCGGGCGGGCCTGCACTGCTGCCCCCGGCGCTTCAGGCCGGGATTCAAGGTGGGTTTCAGGCCACGATTCAGGGCGCGACCACGGCCACCAAGGGGCGCCGTGCCGAGCGTGGCACGGTGCGTGTTGCATACCCCGTGCGGAAGGCAAAGGTCGGCTTCCACAGCGCCCCGCCGGCCAGTTCTGCCAGCAAGGCCGCCGTTGGCGATGGCCGGCCCAGCTGCTTGTCGCGGTCGACCACCTCCACCAGTTGGTTCAGCGGATGCGCCGCCAGCCCTTCGCTGGTGAGCGCCAGGTGCGTGCGCTGCCAGCGTGCGCCGGCCAGCAGCTGCGTGCGCCGGTCGTAGAGCTCGCGCACCACGATCAGCCCGTACAGCGGCGCGCTGGCCAGGTGCATGCGCGTGGAGCGCAGCCAGTACTCACCGGCCGTCTGGCTGTCCACCGGCGGCACCAGCGGCGACAGCGTGGCCACCCAGGGCGGTATGCCCGCCGTGGGGGTGGACACGCCGTCGCGATGGCGCGCCACCTCCTTCGGGTTGGCGCGGAACCAGTGGTGGCCGGCCTCGGACATCGCCGCATCGGCGCTGATCTGCTGCGTCGCGGCCAGGGTCGCCTGCGCGAAGCGCTGCCCCGCCGGCGCGCTGGCGGGCAGCCACACCAACCGCGTGTCGCTGTCATCCGCAGCGCTCAGGCGCGCCTGCAGGGCTGCGCTCACAGGCCGCTCGGGCGCATAGGCGGCGCGGTTGGTGCTGCGCCGGTCGATGGCAGCGGCCAGCTGCGTCACCGCCACCGGCGCTGGGCGCAGGCGTATGCGCGCGGCCACCCGCTCTTCGCTGCCGGGCGGGCGCCAGACCGTCTCGGCCGCGAAACCCCGTGCGGGCGCGGCCTCCTCGATGTTGGCGATGGCAGCACCCAGCCCGTGCCACATCTCGCGCGCGAAGGGGTCCATCGCGCCCAGCGCCCGCGAGACATCGGCCAGCACCTCGATGCTGTCGCGCGCCACGCGAAAGGCCCAGGGCTGCGTGTTGTGCGGGCTCGCAGCCAGCACGGCCGCAGCGACCAGAGACAGCGGTTCGCCCGCGGGCATGGTGGCCCAGGTGTCCCAGGGCCGGAAGGCCTCGTCGCCTTGCAGCACCATGCCCGTGCTGACGGCCCGCCAGGCGCCAATGGCGCTGGCGCTGGCCACCAGCACACCACCGCCCAGCAGCGCGCGGCGGCGCCACACGCCGGGCTCGGCGGCATGGCCGCCCCCATGTTGCTTGTTCATGTTCAATGCATCCTCTTTTTCAGGCTGTTCGGGCCGGGCGGCTCAGAAGCGATAGCCCACGGCGAGCCCGGCCGACACGGCATTGGCATCGCCACGCAGCTGCACGATGGGGCTGTCGCGCGCATCGCCCATCAAGCGCGAAAAGCCGACACGGCCGATCAGCGTCCACTCGCTGCTCAGGTCGTAAGAAGCATTGACGCCCAGGCTGATGCTCTTCAGGCCGCTGCCTGCGGTGTAGCCCGGCAGGCCGCTGCGTTGGCTGTTGTCGCTGTCCACGGAGAAATAGGTGTCCATGTAGCGGTCGTTGGCGAAGACCGCACGTGCGTCGAAGCCGAACTGCAGCCCGGCGAGCTTGGCCACCTGGTAGCTCAGGCCCAGCGAAAACTGGCTGCCCTTGCCGCCCTTGGCTTCCAGGCCGAAAGCGAGACGGTCGCCGTTCGAGAAGGTGTCGGCCAGGCCGTACTCGACGAAGAAGCCGAATTCCGTGGCGGCGTCGACTTCGCGCAGGCGCTGCACCACGGCATCGTCAACGTCGGCATCGCGCGCAGCGCGGAAAGACAGCACCGGCCCGAAAGCCCATTCGTTTTTCGGGCCGAGCAGGTTGTATTGCAGGCCGGCGCCGGCCAGGCGCAGGCTGCCGTAGCTGCCCAGGTCCAGCCGGCCCAGCAGCAGCGGTGCAGCCGCCTTGTCGGCCGAGCCTTCGAAGTCGGGCACGGCAATGGCGCCCAGCGCCAGCAGGTTGCGCGGGCCTTGTTGCGCCGCGGCGGGTGTCTGCGCCAGGCACAACAGCGAAAGTGCCAGGGCCGATGGGAGGTTCGATGTCATGCAGAGTCCTGTGGGGGTTCGATCAGAATGGGGTTGAAGCCGCAGAACTTCCGGGCCATTGGCCCTTCGGTTCGCGCCGGGCAGTTTCAGAAATCCAGGCCCGGCTGCGAACGCCCACCCGTGCATGCCCGGCATGCTTTTGCGTATGAGCCCCCAGCGCCATGAGCCCACGCAGCAGCGCCAAGCCCGAAACCCGTCTGGACGACTGGAACCTGCTGCGTTCCTTCATGGCCGTGCACGAACTCGGCACGCTCACCGCCGCCGCTGAAGCCTTGGGGCTCACGCAGCCCACGCTGGGCCGCCACATCCGCGAACTCGAAGCGCTGGTCGGCGAGACCCTGTTCGATCGCCTGCCCGGCCAGATGAAGCCGACGCAGCGGGCCGAGTTCCTGATGTCGCGCTTGCAGCCCTTGCGCGATGGCATTGGCAGCTTCGAGCAGGCCCTGTGTGGCACGGGCGAGGTGGTGGCGGGCACGGTACGCATCACCTCCAGCCAGATGTTCGGTGCGCTGGAATTGCCGCATCTTCTGGCGCCGCTGCTGCGCGAAGAGGCGCTGCTGCAGATCGAGGTTCAGGCCACCGACGAGGTGGAGAACCTGGTGCGCCGCGACGCCGACATCGCCGTGCGTTTTTTCCGCCCTGAGCAAGACGACGTGATCGCCTTGTGGGTGGGGCAGACCGAACTGGGGCTCTACGCCTCGGAGCGCTTCGTGAGCACCTTGCCGCCCGGTTTCACGCCCTCAGACCTGCGTGGCCGTTTCATCGGTGATATCGACCTGCAGCGCACGCTGGAGATTTCGGCCCGCACGGGCCACCCCTTGGCGCGGCAGGACTTCGCCTACCGGACCAGCAGCTCGGTCGGGCAACTGATGGCGATGGAGGCCGACATCGGCGTCGGCGCGATGCTGGCAATGTTTGCGCACCGGCGGCCGCAGCTGCGCCGGGTGCTGCCCGAGCTGCTGAGCCAGCCCATGGACATCTGGCTCTGCGCTCACGATGACTTGCGCCGCAGTTCGCGCATTCGGCGCGTTTTCGACCACCTCGGCACGGCGCTGCGGCACTCGCTGGCAGCGGCTGCGCAGGGTGCGCCGCAGGCTCGGCCGCTTCAAGGGCAACAGGCCCGCCCTGGCAGTGAACCGACTGGCTGACGCATTCGCTTGCCTGTAACCTTTCGTGCGCGGTTGTCACGAGAGTGCCCTGGATGAATCGAAGCGGCCTGATCTATTCGGTATGCACCGGCTCGGTGCTCGGTTTCCTGGCCTTGATGGCGCTGCCGCCCCTGCATGCCGACCAGCTGCTCGGCGGCCACATGCTCAGCGTGCACCTGCTCATGGAGCTGTTTGCCGTGGTGATCGCTTTCATGATCGTCATGGTGTCCTTCCACTCCCTGGCCAACGAGCGGAAGGACGAGTCGGCCAAGATCCTGCTGGCCGGTTTCCTCATCGTCGCGCTGTCCGACATCCTTCACGCCCTCACCTACAAGGGCATGCCGGCTTTCCTTGCCGAAAGCTCGACGCCACGGGCCATCTTCTTCTGGCTGGCCGGGCGCACGGCGGAGGCCGCCACGGTGTGCATGGTGGCTTTTGGCGTGGCCTGGCGCGTAGGCCGTGGCACCGCCGTGTTCACCGGCCTGGCCGTTGCGCTGGCGGTGGCCTGGGTGGGCTCGTTCCATATCGATGCGGTGCCGGCCACCTTCGTCGAAGGTTCGGGCGTCACG
The DNA here is from genome assembly GCA_963788035.1 of uncultured beta proteobacterium. GTDB lineage: Bacteria > Pseudomonadota > Gammaproteobacteria > Burkholderiales > Burkholderiaceae_C > Rubrivivax. The sequence goes on along the minus strand of CAWBFC010000001.1, from coordinate 144,542 downwards.
CCCTTCAAGCGGAACTACGAGGTCGTCCTGTGCGGCCTGAACCTGCTTGCGGCTGCGGTGCTGCTGCGGCGCGGCAAGGCCACCGGCGACCGCCGCCTGGACATGCTCGGTCTGTCGTGCTTCGTCATGGGCGTGGGCGAGTTGTCGTTCACGGCCTACGTCGCACCTTCGGACATTCAGAACATCGTTGGCCACGTCTACAAGCTCGTGGCCTACGGGCTCTTGTACGTTGCCACCTTCGTTGCAGCCATCCGCGCACCCCACGACGACCTCAAGCGCACCACCGCGAAACTTGAAGAATCCACACAGCAGCTGCGTGCCCTCGGCGAAAACCTGCCCAACGCGGCCGTTTTCATGCTGGTCTGCGACGCAGATGGCTCGCGCCCGTCCTTCACCTACTACAGCCCTTCCATCGCCAAGATCGTCGGCGTCAGTGCCACCGCCATCCAAGCCAACCCCGAGGTGATGCTCTCGCGTTTCATGCCCGAAGACTTCGAGCTCGTCGCTGCGGGCCGCCGCCGCGCTGCGCTGTCCATGCTGCCGGCCGAATGCACCGCGCGTTTGCAGGCCGCCAGCGGCCAGACCCGCCATGTGCTCATCAAATGGGCGCCGCGCCCGGGCGCCGGCGGCAAGGTCATCCTCGACGGCATGCTCATCGACGTGACCGACAGGGTCGCCTCCGAGCAGTCCAGGCGCGTCCTGGAATCGCAGCTGCAGCTGTCGCAGAAGATGGAAGCGCTCGGCACCCTGGCCAGCGGCATCTCTCACGACTTCAACAACGTGCTCGGTGCGATCGTGGGCAACGTCGCCCTGGCCAAACACGCCGGCGCCAGCGGCAATGCCCACGGCCTGCAAGCCAGCCTGGAGCAGATCCAGAAATCCGCGTCGCGCGCCAGGAACCTCGTGCGCCAGATCCTGGCCTTCAGCCGGCAACAGCCCGTGCAGCGCGCCACGCTCCCCGTGTTGCCCCTGTTGGAAGAAACCGTCCAGATGCTGCGCGCAGCCATCCCGCCGCAGGTGGACCTGCAGGTGCGCCGAACTTCCCCCGGGCTGCATGTGTCTGCGGACGCCACCCAGATGCAGCAGGTGCTGATGAACCTGTGCATGAACGCCTGGCAGGCCATGTCCGAAGCCGCAGGAAACATCTCGCTGGAGGCCAAGCTCGTCGAAGTGAGCGGCGAGATGGCCGCCATGAACCAGATCGTGCCTGGGCCCTACGTGGAGATGGCGGTCACCGACACCGGCATGGGCATGAGCCCGGAGATCCAGCGCCGGGTGTTCGAGCCCTTTTTCACCACCAAGCCCGTGGGGGTCGGAACCGGCCTGGGGCTGCCCGTCGTGCATGGCATCGTGCGCGCCCACGACGGCGCCATCCTGCTCGAATCCGCCGTCGGCGTGGGCTCCACGTTCCGGGTTCTGCTGCCGCAGGCCCAGCCCGCAGCTGTCGGGCCCGATGAAGCCGTCGCGCCTGTGGCGCTGCGGCCGCCAGCGCCGGCCACGCCCAGCGCTGGGCTGCGCGTTCTCTACATCGACGACGACGAGGTCATGGGCCTCATGATCGAAGGCCTGCTGGGGCTGCAAGGCTTCGCTGTGATCGCCATGCAGAACCCCGATGAGGCGCTGGAGCTGCTGCGCCAAGGGCGCGACAGTGCCGCACCCATCGACGTGCTCGTGACCGACTTCAACATGCCGCGGCAAACCGGGCTCGATGTGGTGGCACGGGTGCGCGAAATCCGCCCCGAGCTGCCTTGCATCCTGTCCACGGGCGACATGTCGCCAGAGTTGCTGGTTCGTGCGCAAGAGGTCGGCGTCGCTGGCTTCGTCGAGAAGCAGAACAGTTTCGAAGACCTGGCGCCGGCCATTCTGCGTGCCGTTGCACCAGCGCCTTGAGCGGCCGCTGCGGTCGCCACGAACGCGCGGTCCCTGGTTCGTACAACCTGGAAGTGCCGCGCGATGCAACAGGCCTGTACCAGCCACCGCTGCCGAGCGTTGACGCTTCCAGGCTGAACTTGATGGTCCAGTTGCGCCATGCAGCCACACCCCACCAGCAACCCGCCGCGACTGCGCGGCCGCTTCCGCTACCGCTGCACACTGCCCGTGCGGCCTTGAGGCAAGGTCACGGCGATCACCTGCGACAGCGAAAAAGGCCGAGGGCCGCACTGGCGGCCCTCGTCAAAATATCTCCGCGCGTTCACCGCGGCGATGGGTGGTAGCTCAGGTGCCGCGTCGGCGACGCGCTGCGCCAACCGCAACCAGCAGCGCGGCGCCGGCAAGTGCCAGCGTTCCCGGCTCCGGAACCTGGGCAGGCGCCATGCCAAGCGTGAACGCATGCCAGTTCTCGCCAGGCCAGGTGGTGAAGCTCAGCGAAGTCACCGGGGCGTTGAAGCGCAGCATGCCGTGGAACTCGCGCATCGTCAGCGAATGGTCCATGGTGTTGTGAAGGCCGTCCGTGCTGTCATTGCCCCAGACGCCTTGCCCTTCGCTGTCGATCGTGAACGCCTGGTCAAAGTCGTAGGTCACGGGCGCACTGCCCGCACCGACGCTCACCAAGCCCATGTAGAGGTTCTGCACCGGCCCACCGGTGAAGGTGATCGTGATGTCGTTGGCGAGGTTCAGCGAGATCTGCTCGCACGCTGTGGGCGCGTTGTCGACCGTGCTGCCCGTGTAGGGCTTGTCCGCGGCATTGGGTTCCTGCCAGTAGTTGAAGTTCGCATTGCCGAGGACGGTGCTGTTGCAACTTGCACCGGGACCCTGCAACTGGCTCCTGGGGCCGAAAGCCGCACTCGCCGTGACCTGGACCGCGATGCCACCCATCATGCCCTGGGCCACCCACGGGCTGCCGGTGGTGCTTTGACTGGTCCAGTCGGTCCAGGTGACCGTCGCCGCGGAAGCGGCACCGGCCACCGAAAGAAGGGCTAGCGCCAAGCTGGTTTGGCGAGCGAATTTGCTCAGCGACATCGTTGAATCTCCTGTGGGCGTGGAAGTAAATCGACCAGGCGCCGAACACCTGCAAGACGCGCGCCACATCAAAGGAATCAGGCACTTGGCGCAATCCTCCGTGTTCTGAACGAGAGGTTGTCAGGAAACCTGACTCCGGGTTTCCCCTGGGCCGAACACTGGTCCGGATGGGCCGCGCACGTTTGCAGCCCCGCGCTGGGCGTTTACACCGTTGGGCGCAGCAGTTGTTGAGACAGAACGGTGCCCCAGTTCCCTGTGAAGCTTCGCTCAAAGTGCATCAGTTCCTGAGACAGGCTGGCAAGCGCGCTGAAGCTACTGGACGAACGAATCGGGGGCCGGCCGGCACCAGCCGCCCACCCATGCGTCAGTCGAGCTTTTGCGCACCTTGTGGGCGTGCTTCGGGTCGTCGAAATTTCTGTGTACTGCGCTGACACCAAGTCAGGGCCGAACGGGCAGCGTGCTGCGATAGCGGTAGCTGCCGCGCACGCGCCGGGGGTTGCTCGACGGGTGAGATTGTTCGTAGTCCACCGCCAGCCGCGTGACCTCGCCCTGGGCGTTGCGCTCGATCTCCAGCACCTCGAAGCTGCCGGTGGCCTGCGGGTCGCAGATAAAGGCGACGCAGCTCAGCCAGGGCGCGTCGGTGAGCGACGCGTCGAGGCGGGCGCTGGGGTAGGCCCCCACGCTCAACGGCACGCGCCCCGGGGCGGCGATGCGCAGGTCGGTCAGATCGAAGGTGGTCAGCGGGGCGGCCCGCAAGTACAAGGCTTCGGGGGTTTCGGGGCTGGCGCGAACCAAGCCCGGACCGGTGCTCAGCACCCGGACAGGCCGGTCGAATCCAGGGATGGGAACGAAATCCCGGTCCTGGTACTGGATGGCGCCATTGGCATCGGTGTCGCCTACCGTCAGCCGCACCCGCTGGCGATGAACGTTGCCCAGGGTGTCGGTGGCCGTGAACATCATCAAGACCTCGCCAGGCTGGCGCGTGGCGGTGGGTGACAGCTGCAAGGTCGGTGTGCCCGTGTCGGCACCTTCGATGAGCAGCGGCGCGCCCGAGAGTTGCTGCCAGCGCAAGCTGGCGATGCCCTGGCCGCGCCTGGGGCTGGCGGTGGCGATCAGCTGCAGGCGGTCATCGCCGCCCAGCAGCACCGTCGAAACTGTAGAGATGGTCAAACCCAAGAGGTCGGGGGTGCCCACCACGGACAGGCGGCTCTGCAGGCCCAAGGTGCCGCCGTCGCTGCGCGGCAGCTCGATGGACAGCAGATCGCCCCAAGCCAGACCGTCGGGTGAGACCTGCAGCTCGTAGCCGAAGCCAGGGCTGAGGCTTTCGCTGGGGCTGAGCATCCACAGGGCGCCACGCCTTGTCACCTGCGCGGCAATCGGTGGCCTCGGCAGCACCCCTGGGTCGCTGAGGTTCAGGTTGACGAAGCGGAAACTCGGCACGCGCGCATCGTCGCGCACAGGCAGGCCCAGATGCAGGCGAAAGGCGGCGGCAGCTGTGGCTGCGCCTTCGTGGCCCGCCGCCGGGTGCCTGAACAAACGGTCAGTTCCGATCGAGCCAACACCTGGGAGAGCAAAGACGAGGCCGCCCACCGTTCCGGTGCCATCGCGGGGCACTTCGAGCGTGTAGCCGCCGGGCACGGCGCGCAGCGGATAACGTGTGCCCAGGACGCTGTAACCGTCCCATTGCAAGGCGTAGACGTCTTCGCCCCACGACATGATCGAGCTCTGCAGCGCCGATCCGCCGCTGTTCTCGATGGTGGCAATCGGTCCAGGGTTCACGTTGGGTGTTGTCTGGGGCCGCAAGACCAAGGTGCGGCCTGGCGCGCCTTGCACGCGGATGAGCCCCTGTGTCGGCCGGCTCAGCACGGGTCCCGACCAGCCTTCGCCGCGCGCGCGCCCGATCAGGCCGTCGACATCGAATCGGAAATCGATCTCGTTGTTGACGCGTGCAGTGTCGTGCTGCACCTCGCGTTCGATGGACATGCCCAGCCATCGCAACTGCTGGCCGCGCCCCACGAGCTTCAGATCGTCGGCAGCCGACGACAGTGCGCGCAGCCGCCCGTTCACTTCGGTCTGTCGCCAGTCGATGCGCAAGGACCCGGTGAGCTCACCCGCGGGCAGCGAGCGGCTGTCGAGAAAGCCATAGAACGCGTCGAGGCGCAGGCTGCCGACGACGGACAAGCGCGCTTGCAGGCTGGCGTCGATGCCAGCCTGGCTCACCGCGTCGATGTCCACGCGCACGCTGCCGGTGGCCGCGCGGTTGATCACGGGCAGGCCGCAGGCCGTGAATTGGGCCAGCACCGCGTCACCCGTGCCCGCCCGCCCGTCGCCATCCGCATCGGTCAGCGTGAGCGCAAAACTGCCGCCGCCGGGGCAGCTACCGTTGACGCTGGCGCCCGCACCAGGCTTGGCCAATCTCAGGGCCAGATCGACCCCGAGTTGCGCCAGCATCAAGGGATGGGCGCTCATCGACAGCACGTTCTCCGTGACGATGAAGTCAGGCAACGCCACCGGGTTGAATTCCGAGTTGAGCCGGAACTGCAGGTTCAGCGCCGGGCCGGGGTCCGAGGCGGCCGGTGGTGCGGCGGGGGCATCGGCACCGCCACCCCCACCGCCGCCACACCCTGCCAGCAGCAGGCCCGCGGCGAAAGCAACAGCCGGCCATGCGGCGGTGAACTGGCTCTTTGAGCTCATGTGATCTCCCTGGGTGAAACACCGCAGAGGACATTAGCAGAGCTGCGACGCTGCTTGCCCGCAGTGCGTTTATCACCCTGGCCGCGTGACTGAGCACGGGCCGCGTCGACTTCAACTGGGGGGCTGCTTGCAGAACGGCATCACCTTCATCGACCACAGCGCACAAGTCCTGGCGCTGCCTCGCACGGTGGTGGCGTCGCGCAGATCGCGCGCCCTGCCCGAGGCAACGCGCGCCTGCTGCGCCTTGAACGAGCGCAACCAGTCTTCCACCTGCCCGTGGTGGTTCGGCATGTTGCGGAAGTTGTCGCTGTTCAGGCGGGCAAAGGTGTCGTTCTGTTCGCGCAAGCTGCCGGCCGAAGTGATCCGCTCGTTGCTCAAGTCCCGCCTCGGGTCGGCGCGAGCCACCTGGTTGCGCGTGATCTGGTCGGACGCCGCCCGCAGGCGGCGGTCGTATTCGGCCTGGTGGTCGGCCGTGGCCACGGCGAGCAGCCGCTCGAAGAGGCGCTCGTTGAGATGGCCGAAATCCACCTCGTCGGTCAGATACCAGGCGCGTTCGGTGTCGCTGCGGCAGTTCAGCCAGGTCAGCACGGTGGCGGCTTTCGACGCCGCGGCCTTGGCCACGCAGGCCTTGGCGTCGGCCGCGGCCTTGCCGGCCGAGACCTGGCCCGCCGCGTTGTTGATGGTGTGCAGCACTTCCACCGGCATCCGCCCCGCCCAGGTGGCGTGTTTCACGTAGCCCTGCCAGAGCGCTTGGGTCCGCTCGGTGGCGGGGCCGGGGCGGTAGATCTCCCAGCGTTGCTGGTTCCAGCGCACCAAGGGATAGCCCTCCTTCAACACGAGCGCCGCTGCCGCCGCGTGGGCCACGTCGCCGGCATTGGCAGCCCGCAGGATGACCATGTGGGTCTCCGCGTCGGTCACCGCGCCCGGTGGCAGCTGCGACATCACGGCGTTGGCCACCTCGGGATAGTGGCGCCCCGCCCGGGAGTACCTCACCAGGGCGTTCACGGCCGCGACGTGGTTGCGCTGCTCCAGGCGCACCAGGGCAAGCTGCAGGTTGCCCGGGACGAGCCCGGTCCGCAGGTGCTCGCCGATCGCGGCACCCCAGGCCGACGCCAGCGATCCCTTGGTGTCTTTGCCCGCGTGGGCAAGGGCGGTGTCGAAGACGGCGCGCCCGGTGCCATCGGCGGACGGTTCTTTCAAACCGATGCCGACGGCAAACCGGCTCACCCAGGTGCCGGCGCGCTGCAATGCATACAGGTCGCCCATGTCGGCGGCGTACAGCGCGTAGTGCAACAACAGCTCGTCGGACAGGATCTGCTCGCGCTCCACGCGGGTCTGGCGCCCCTTGCCGGTGGCGAAGAAGGCGTCGAAGCTGAACTCGCCCTCCACTTCCTTGCTGCGAGAGAGCCCTTCGAGACCGCCGAAGCAGCCGGCGCAGCCCCGGGCCAGGCCCTTGCTCCAGAAGTGGATCTTCAGCGCGATGTCTTCTTCGCTGTTGCCCAGCGTCCGGCCCAGCCACTGGAACAGGTGCGGGTCGAACTCGGCGGCCTTCTCCACCCACTCGCGGCCGAGGGCGGTGTTCTTCTCGACACCGCCGCTGCCAGCAAGGTGGATGTTGCCGATCGCCTCTTGCGCGGCGCCGTCGGGAATGGTGTCGAGGTGGGTGGTCAGCAGCTCGATCGCGCCACGCCCGTCGCCCGCAGCGACCCGCGCCTGCGCCTGGGCCAACAGGTCCTTGGCGGCCTGTGGAAACAACGCGTCGTCGCCCGTGGGCACGAAGGTGCTGAGCTCGAGCTTCGGCAGCACCGGCCGCCACATCTCGCCCCGGGCCACGGTTGGGAACGGGTAGTCCTTGTAGGGCACCACGGTCGCCAGGAAGTCCGTCACGGGCTGGGCGGTGGCGGGCGGCACCGCCACCACGGGCAGGCCCGCGGCTGCGGAGGCCGGTGGCTGGCCTTGCGCGTGGGCAAGGCCTCCTAGCAGCAGGCCCAGGCTCAGACCAAGCACGCCGATCGTCGACCGGTCGTCAGCAGGTCGCAAGTCGTGCGCCGTCGGCAGACGCTTGCGGGTGTTCAGGGGCTGGTGCATTGTTGGACGATAAGTTGGCGTGACGTCGCTTCGCCATAGGCGCGAGGACCTGCCTTGCTCACGCGGGGCGAACGGCCCAAAAAGCTCACGCGCCACCCGCATGCCGAGGCGCCAAGGCAAAAGCGATCAGGCGCCTATGAAAGGCGCCTGATCGGGGAACTGCCAGCCAGTCTCACTGCTTGTGCGCGAGTCTCAATGACTGCTGCGCCCAAGGCCTGCACGAACTTCAAGCGTCAATATTCGCCGCCCTGAGCGCATTGGCCTCAATGAAATCTCTACGCGGCTCCACTTCATCGCCCATCAGCATCGTGAACACCCGGTCGGCCTCGATCGCATCATCGATCTGCACCTTCAGCAGACGCCGCACGGTCGGGTCCATGGTGGTTTCCCACAGCTGCTCGGGGTTCATCTCGCCCAGGCCCTTGTAGCGCTGGCGGCCCACGGCGCTTTCGGCCTGGCCCATTAGCCACGCCATCGCGGCGCGGAAGTCGCCCACCTTCTGCTCTTTCAGCTTTTCGCCCTCGCCGCGGCGCACCACGGCCTCAGGGCCCAGCAGGTCGAGGAAGGCCACGCCGGCATCGGCCAGCGCCGCGTAATCGGCGCCGTGCACGAAGTCGGCCGTGATGACGCTGCTCTTCACGTTGCCGTGGTGGCGGCGGCTGATGCGCAGCAGGTGTTTGTCGCTGCGCACATCGAACTCGGCGCTGACCACCGCGTCTTTCAGCTTGGCCTGCAGCGCGGTGGCGCTGATCTCCGCGGCTTCCAGCGTGTCCAGGTTCAGGGTCAGGCCGCTGCTGATGGCACGCACGGCGTCCACGTCCATCCAGTTGCTCAGGCGGTCGCTCACGGCATTGGCCACCAGGTAGCGGCGGGCCAGCACTTCCAGCGCGCTGCCTTCGATGGCGGGGCGGCCGCCTTCGGCCAGGCCATCGGGCCACACGCTGGCGCCGTCCAGCGCCACCTTCAGCAAGAAGGCATCCAGCGCCAGGCCGTCCTTGAGGTATTCCTCGTGCTTGCCGAGCTTCACCTTGTAGAGCGGCGGCTGCGCGATGTAGATGTGGCCGCGCTCCACCAGCACCGGCATCTGCCGGTAGAAGAAGGTCAGCAGCAGGGTGCGGATGTGCGCGCCGTCCACGTCGGCGTCGGTCATGATGATGATGCGGTGGTAGCGCAGCTTGTCGGCGTTGAAGTCTTCAGCGCCGATGCCCGTGCCCAGGGCCGTGATCAGCGTGACGATGCTGTCGCTGCTGAGCAGGCGCTCGTAGCGCGCGCGCTCCACGTTCAGGATCTTGCCGCGCAAGGGCAAGATCGCCTGGAATTTGCGGTCGCGGCCTTGCTTGGCGCTGCCACCGGCGCTGTCGCCCTCCACGATGTAGATCTCGCACTGCGCCGGGTCTTTTTCCTGGCAGTCGGCCAGCTTGCCGGGCAGGCCCAGGCCGTCGAGCACGCCTTTGCGGCGCGTCATCTCGCGGGCCTTGCGCGCGGCTTCGCGGGCGCGCGCGGCGTCCACGATCTTGCTGCAGATGATCTTGGCGTCGATGGGGTTCTCGAGCAGCCAGTCGGTAAGCAGTTTGCTCACGATGTCTTCCACCGGGCCGCGCACTTCGCTGCTGACGAGCTTGTCTTTCGTCTGGCTGCTGAACTTGGGCTCGGGCACCTTCACGCTCACCACGCAGGCCAGGCCTTCGCGCATGTCGTCACCGGCGATTTCCACCTTCGCCTTCTTGGCGATTTCGTTGTCGTCGATGTACTTGTTGATCACGCGCGTCATCGCCGCGCGCAGGCCGGTGAGGTGGGTGCCACCGTCGCGCTGCGGGATGTTGTTGGTGAAGCAGAGCACGTTCTCGGCGTAGGCGTCGTTCCACTGCATCGCCACTTCAACGCCGATGTTGGTGCCCTGGTCGCTCATCTTGTCGCCCATGGCGTGGAAGATGTTCGGGTGCAGCACCTTCTTGCCGGCGTTGATGAAGCCGACGAAACCCTTCACGCCGCCCGCGAAGGCGAAGTTGTCTTCCTTCGCGTTGCGCTCGTCCACCAGGCGGATCTTCACGCCGTTGTTCAGGAAGCTCAGCTCGCGCAGGCGCTTGGCCAGCACGTCGTAGTGGAAGTCGATGTTGCTGAAGATGGTGTCGTCGGGCAGGAAGTGCACCTCGGTGCCGCGCCGCTCGGTCTCACCGGTGATCTTCATCGGGCTGGTTTCAACACCGTCGCGCATCTCGATCACGCGGTCTTGCGTCACGCCGCGCTTGAACTCGATGGCGTGCACCTTGCCTTCGCGCCGCACCGTCAGGCGCAGCCACACGCTCAGCGCGTTGACGCAGCTCACGCCCACGCCGTGCAGGCCGCCGCTGACCTTGTAGCTGTTCTGGTTGAACTTGCCGCCCGCGTGCAGCTCGGTCAGTGCAATTTCAGAGGCAGAGCGCTTGGGCTCGTGCTTGTCGTCCATCTTCACGCCGGTGGGGATGCCGCGGCCGTTGTCGGTGACGCTGATGCTGTTGTCGGTGTGGATGGTGACGACGATGTCGTCGCAATGCCCGGCCAGCGCTTCATCGATGGAGTTGTCCACCACCTCGAACACCAGGTGGTGCAGGCCGGTGCCGTCAGACGTGTCGCCGATGTACATGCCCGGGCGCTTGCGCACGGCTTCCAGGCCTTCCAGGATCTGGATGCTGCCTTCGCCATAGGCCGCGCTGGCCTCGCTGCCGGTGCTGGCGGCCTGGCCTTCGGCCGTGGGCACGGCACGCTGCGTCACGCCGTCGTCTTGCGGCTTGATGGGCTTCTGCGGGTCGGTCATCGGGGGCTCTTTTCGAACGTGGGGCCTGTGAATTCCGGCCCCTTTAGAAACGCTGAAGCGGGCCGCGGCCCGCTGCAAACTGCTGTGCTGATGGCGCAGCGCTAGATGCGCATGGGCATCACCACGTACTTGAACCCGGGTTGCTCAGGGATGCTGAACAGTGCGCTGGCGGCGCTGTCTTGCAGCTCGAGCTTCACCATCTCGTGCGGGCTGTTGGCCAGCACGTCGATGAGGTAGGTGACGTTGAAGCCGATCTCGATGGCGTCGCCGCCGTAGTCGATCTCGAGTTCTTCCTTGGCTTCTTCCTGCTCGGCGTTGCTGCTGGCAATCCGCAGCAGACCGGGTTCGATGTTGACGCGCACGCCCTTGAACTTTTCGCTCGTCAGGATGGCTGCACGCTGCAGGCTGGCCAGCAGCGGCGCGCGGCCCAGCACCACGGCGTTCTTGTGGTTCTTGGGGATGACGCGGTTGTAGTCGGGGAACTTGCCTTCCACCAGCTTGGTGACGAACTCCATCGCGCCGAACACGAACTTGGCCTGGTTGTTGGCAAAGCGCATCTCGATGGCGGTGTCTTCGTCCTTCAGCAGGCGCTGCAGTTCCAGCACGGTCTTGCGCGGCAAGATCACTTCCTGCTTGCTGGGCACGTCTTGCTCCAGCTGGCTTTGCGCCAGGGCCAGGCGGTGGCCATCCGTCGCCACCAGCGTCAGCGTCTTGCCTTCGGCGATGAAGAGGATGCCGTTGAGGTAGTAGCGGATGTCGTGCACCGCCATCGCGAAGTGCACCTGGTTGATCAGCTCGCGCAGCGTCTTCTGCGGCACGCTGAAGGTGGGGCCGAAATCGACGCTCTCGTTGACGAGCGGGAAGTCATCGGCCGGCAGCGTCTGCAGCGTGAAGCGGCTCTTGCCGCCTTGCAGCGTGAGCTTGTTCTGCGCGGCGCTCAGCGTCACGGTCTGGTCGGCCGGCAGGCTGCGCAGGATGTCGATGAGTTTGCGGGCCCCCACCGTGGTGCTGAGCTGGCCGGCATCACCGCCGAGCTCGGCGTTGGTGCGCACCTGGATTTCGAGGTCGCTGGTGGTGAACTCGATGCCGTCGCCGTTCTTGCGCAGCAGCACGTTGGCCAGGATGGGCAGCGTGTGCCGCCGCTCCACGATGCCGGCCACCGACTGCAGGGCCTCCAGGAGCTTGGCCTGCGGCGCTTTGAGAACGATCATGCCTGTGCCTCTTTCTCTCTTTTTTAACTTGGTAGTAGCTGGTAGAGCCCAGCCGCATCTGGGGACAAGCCTGTTTTTGTCTTGCAGATCAAAGGCTTGCCAGCGCCTGAAGCCTGTGGGCCAGGCCCTGTTGCCGCTGTCGTGCCGAAAGGAACAACTTGGTGGCGGGGGCCAGGCCTGTGGACAAGGGCAGGCTTGTGCGGCTTTTTTCCACAGCTTTGTTAAACGGTGATCAAGGGGTGGATTGTGACGCGCTGGCGGGCCTTTTTAGGCCCCTGGCACGCCCAAGGGCCGGGGTGGGCGCTACAGCCCCGCATCAGCCCTTGAGCGTCTGTTCCAGCACGTGCAACTGTTGGTTGAGTTCGGGGTTGGTGCTGCGCTCGGCGCCGATCTTGCGCACAGCGTGCAGCACGGTGGTGTGGTCGCGCCCACCGAACAGCTCGCCGATCTCGGGCAGGCTCTTCTTGGTCATGTCCTTGGCCAGGTACATGGCAATCTGCCGCGGCCGCGCGATGCTGGCCGGCCGCTTCTTGCTGTACATGTCGGCGACCTTGATCTTGTAGAAGTCGGCCACCGTCTTCTGGATGTTCTCCACGCCGATCTGCCGGTTCTGGATGCTCAGCAGGTCTTTCAGCGCCTCGCGGGCCAGCGCGATGTTGATGTCCTTGTGGCTGAAGCGGCTGTAGGCCAGCACCTTGCGCAGCGCGCCTTCCAGTTCACGCACGTTGGCGCGCACGTTCTTGGCGATGAAAAACGCCACGTCTTCCGGCATCTCGGTGTGTTCGGCCGCGGCCTTGCGCATCAGGATGGCCACGCGCATCTCCAGCTCGGGCGGCTCGATGGCCACCGTGAGGCCGGCGTCGAAGCGGCTGGTCAGGCGCTCATCGATGTCCACCAGCCCCTTGGGGTAGGTATCGCTCGTCATGATGATGTGCGCGCGCTTCGTGAGCAGGGCTTCGAAGGCGTTGAAGAACTCTTCTTGTGTTCTGTCTTTGCCGGCGAAGAACTGCACATCGTCAATCAGCAGCAGGTCGAGGCTGTGGTACTTCGCCTTCAGTTCGTCGAAGGTCTTGCGCTGGTAGTTCTTGACGACGTCGCTGATGAATTGCTCGGCGTGCAGGTAGAGCACGCGGGCCTGCGGGTTGTCTTTCAACAACGCGTTGCCAACGGCGTGCACGAGGTGGGTTTTGCCCAGGCCGACGCCGCCATAGATGAACAGCGGGTTGTACATCTGGCCCGGCGCACCGGCCACGTGCAGCGCTGCGGTGCGGGCCATCTGGTTGGCGCGGCCAGCCACCAGGGTGTCGAAGGTCAGCGCGGTGTTCAGCCGGTGGGTGGTGGCTGCTGGAGCCAGCGTGGCGTTGCGCAGGCTGGCGGGCTGGGTACCGGACATGGACGGACCAGACGACCCAGATGGCCGGTCAAAGGCCGCACCGAGCAGGCTGGCGGCATTGGCAGGGCCGCTGTTGGCGGGGCTGCGCTCGGCGGCACCGGGCAGCGGCTCGGCGCGCGGGGCCAGCGTGAGTTCCAGGCGCACCGGGTGGCCGGCCACCTCGCTGAGCGCGTGCTCGATGCGCCCGGCGTACTGCGAGCGTATCCAGTCGAGCTTGAAGCGGTTGGGCACCTGCACGGCCACCACCTCCACGGTGTCGCCAGGGCCTGCGGCCCGCAACTCGGGGGCCAGTGGCCGGATCCAGGTGTTGAATTGTTGTTCCGGCAATTCGGCCGCGAGACGTTCGCAACCGCGCTGCCACAGGTCTGAGCTCATTGTGGATATCTTTTGTCGTGAGCCGCCAGCACTGAGGCCCCTCGACGCCGGCGGAACGCAGTTATCCACACATTCGGAATGCGCGTCAAGCCCCGCGCTATGCAGCAGCCTGTGGTGCAAGTGTTTGACCGCATTGGAGTTTTTTGCTGTAATCGTGGGTTTCCCGAATCCATCTTCGGCGGAAAAAACAGCAGCGCCTGCAAGCCTGCAAGCGCGGCCCCAGGAAAACCATCGTGCGGCTTGGCCCCCCAGGGCCTGTCTGTACCGACGCACCGACGGGGCTGCCGCTTGTAGCGGGCCCGCACCCTCACCCCCTCAGACCGCAAGTCCACAGCCCCGACGGAGCCCGCCATGAAGCGCACCTACCAACCCTCCAAGATCCGCCGCGCCCGCACCCACGGTTTCCTCGTGCGCATGAAGACGCGCGGCGGCCGTGCCGTGATCAACGCGCGCCGCGCCAAGGGCCGCAAGCGCCTGGCTGTCTGAGGTTCGCGGCCGGTCCGCGACCTGTCCACATCATCACGCCGCAAGGCCCCCGGGCCGCGATGCCAACCCGCCTTGTGAACAAGGCGGATTTCGAGCGCCTGCTCGGCGTGCGCCCTTGGGCGCGCAGTGCGCATTTCGCGGTGCACCACGTCGCCAGCGCACCGGCAGCGCCGCACAAGCCCGCCCACCGTGCAGCCGCCCACGCCGTGTCCACCGAGTTGTCCACAGCCCCTGCACCGGTTTGCCCACCGCCTGTGGATGACTTGCCCACAGGGCATTGGCTGGGGTACATGGTGCCCAAGCGACACGCCCGCCGTTCCGTCACTCGCAACTTGCTGAAGCGGCAGGTGCGGGGCGTGTTCGAGCGCCATGCCGCTGGCCTGCCTGGCGGCCTGTGGCTGGTGCGCTTGCGCCAGCCTTTTCTGGTGTCGGCTTTCCCGTCTGCGGCGTCTGATGCCTTGCGCCAGGCCGCCCGCCTGGAACTCGAAACCCTCTTCACGCCCGCCGCCGCGCGGGCGCGCTGAAGGCCAGGCACCTGCATGAAGCCCGGCGCTGAATCGCCCGTCGCCAGCAGCCCTGCCAGCACAGCGACCGGCACACGCCTGCTGCGGGGTTTGTTGCAGTTGCCGCAGCGCTTGTTGATCCTGGTGGTGCAGGGCTACCGCCTGCTGCTCAAACCGTGGCTGGGCAACGCCTGCCGCTTCGAGCCCACCTGCTCGGCCTACACGCTGGAAGCCTTGCAGCGCCATGGCGCCGTGCAGGGCGCTGCACTGGGCGGCTGGCGCTTGCTGCGCTGCCACCCCTGGTGCAACGGGGGCCTCGAGCCCGTGCCCGAGAATCCGCTCCACCCTGCCGCCGGCCTGTTCACGCGGCTGGGCTTGAACACCGATGTGCCGGCTGCAGAAGACCGGCCATCCACGCCTTCCCCGACCCGGAAAACCCCATGAACGATATCCGTCGCACCCTGCTCTGGGTGGTTTTTGCCATGTCGCTGGTGCTCATCTGGGACGCGTGGCAGAAGCACACCGGCCAGGGCTCGCTGTTCAGCGGCCCGGCGCCGCGCCCGGCAGCGGCCGCGGGCTCCAGCCCAGGTGCCCCGGCGGCCGCCACGGCCGGCGGTGTGCCCGCCCCTGCGGCCGTGCCCGCAGCGGCAGGTGCTGCACCCACCGCGCCTGGCTTGCCAACAGCGGCCCCCACCCCCACCGGCGAGCGCGTGACCATCACCACCGACGTGGTGAAGGCCGTCTTCGACAGCCAGGGCGGCAACCTCGTCTACCTGGAACTGCTGGCTTACAAGGACGCTGTCGACCCCAAGCGCAACGTGGTGCTGCTCGACCAGAGCGCCAAGCGCCTGTACGCGGCGCAGACCGGCCTGGTGGCGGCCACGCCAGGTGTGGCCCTGCCCAACCACTTCACGCAGATGACGGTGGTGCCGGGCGAACGCACGCTGGCCGCCGGCGCGCAGACGCTGGCGCTGCGTTTCGAATCGCCGCTGATCGACGGCAACAAACTCGCCAAGACCTACACCTTCACCCGGGGTGAATACACCGTGGGCGTGAAGCACGAGTTCAGCAACCAAGGTGCTGCGCCCATCGCCCCGCAGGTCTACCTGCAGCTGGCGCGTGACGGCAACCCGCCCGAAGGCGAGAGCAGCTTTTACTTCACCTTCACCGGCCCGGCGATGTACACCGACGCGGCGAAGTTCTCGAAGATCGATTTCAAGGACATCGCCAAGGGCAGCGCCAGCCACGAGAAGGCGGCCGACAACGGCTGGGTGGCTATGGTGCAGCACTACTTCGCCAGCGCCTGGCTCGTGAAGACGCCCGGCGCACGCGAGTTCCGCACCGCCAAGGTGTCCGACAACCACTACACCATCGCGATGGTGCAGCCGCTGGGCACGGTGGCGCCCGGCGCAGCGGCCACGCACGAGGCTGTGCTCTTCGTCGGCCCGCAGGAAGAAAACAAGCTCGCCGCCCTGGCCCCGGGCCTGGAGCTGGTGAAGGACTACGGCTGGCTGCACGTGCTGAGCAAGCCGCTGTTCTGGCTGCTGGACAAGCTGCACGGCGTGCTGGGCAACTGGGGCTGGGCCATCGTGGGCCTGGTGGTGCTGCTGAAGATCGCCTTCTACTGGCTGAACGCCAGCGCCTACCGCAGCATGGCCAAGATGAAGGCCGTGGCCCCACGCGTGACCGAGCTGCGCGAGCGCTACAAGGACAAGCCGCAAGAGATGCAGCAGGCGATGATGAAGATCTACCGCGAGGAGAAGGTCAACCCGCTCGGCGGCTGCCTGCCCATCCTCGTGCAGATGCCGTTTTTCATCGCGCTGTACTGGGTGCTGCTCAGCAGTGTCGAAATGCGCGGTGCGCCGTGGGTGGGCTGGATCCAGGATCTCTCGGCCATCGACCCCTGGTTCATCCTGCCCGTGCTGATGACGGCCAGTTCGCTGTTCCAGGTGTGGCTGAACCCGGCCCCGCCGGACCCGATGCAGGCCAAGCTGATGTGGATCATGCCGCTGGCCTTCGGCTTCATGTTCTTCTTCTTCCCGGCCGGCCTGGTGCTGTACTGGTTGACGAACAACATCCTGTCGATCGCGCAGCAGTGGTTCATCAACAAACAATTGGGCGTGCTCGGTAAATAGCGCACGGCACGGCGCGTTTCATCCCCAAGCAGGGGCTTGAGCGCCACGGGCCAACAGGCCCACCATGCAGACATGCGGGCGACCCGCCTCTTGCCGAGGCGGCTCAGGAGGCAGGGCGGCAACGCCTCTCCACCCGCGCCATCCACCCCCGCCGCCGGGCGCCTGAACAGGCCCCGGCGGCGCGCCAGAATCGGCCCACCATGCGTGCCGCCGAAACCAGCGCCCCAGCCCTGCTGCCGGGCCGTCACCAAGACCCCATCGTTGCCATCGCCTCGGCCCCCGGGCGTGGCGCGGTGGGCATCGTGCGCGCCTCGGGGTGCGACCTCGCGCCGCTGATCCAGGCCCTCTGCGGCCGGGCGCTGGCGCCACGCGTGGCGACGCTGCTGCCCTTTCTGGGCGAAGACGGCCAGCCGCTCGATCGCGGCCTGGCGCTGCACTTCCCGGCGCCGCATTCCTACACTGGCGAAGACGTTCTTGAACTGCAGGCTCACGGCGGCCCGGTGCTGCTGCAGCTGTTGCTGGCGCGCTGCCTGCAAGCGCAACCCGGGCTGCGCCTGGCCGAGCCGGGCGAGTTCACCGAACGCGCCTTCCTCAACGACAAGCTCGACCTCGCGCAGGCCGAGGCCGTGGCCGACCTCATCGACGCCAGCACCGAAGCCGCAGCGCGCTCGGCTGCACGTTCGCTCAGCGGCGACTTCAGCCGCCAGATCGAGGCCCTGGCCGAACGCACCGTGCACCTGCGCATGCTGGTGGAGGCCACGCTCGACTTCCCTGAAGAAGAGATCGACTTCCTGGAGAAAGCCGGCGCCCGCGGCCAGCTCGACGCCTTGCTCGCCACGGTGGACCAAGCCCTGGCCCGCACGCGCCAGGGCGCGCTGCTGCGCGAGGGCCTGCGTGTGGTGCTGGCCGGCCAGCCCAACGTGGGCAAGAGCAGCCTGCTCAATGCCCTGGCCGGGGCCGAGCTGGCCATCGTGACGCCCATCCCCGGTACCACGCGCGACCGCGTGAGCGAAACGCTGCAGATCGAAGGCGTGCCGCTGCACATCACCGACACCGCCGGTCTGCGCACCGACGCCGAAGCCGCCGACGAGGTGGAGCGCATCGGCATCCAGCGCAGCTGGCAGGCCATCGGCGGCGCCGACGTGGTCATCTTTCTGCACGACCTGGGGCGTGTGGGCGAGGCCGATTACGAGGCCGCCGATGCGCTGATCCGCGCGCAGCTGCCCGAGGGCGTGCCGCGGTTGCAGGTCTACAACAAGGCCGATGTCGAAGGCGGCAGCGAACGTGTGTTGCCGGCGGGCGCCGTGCGTCTTTCGGCCCGCACGGGTGAGGGCTTGGACGCCCTGCGCCGCGCACTGTTGGCACAAGCCGGCTGGCAGGCCGCGCCCGAGGGCCTGTTCATCGCGCGCACGCGCCACGTGCAGGCGCTGCAGCGTGCGCGTGAACACCTGCTGCAGGCGCAAGCGCAAGCCGCGCTGCGCGACGCTGCGCTGGACCTGCTGGCCGAAGAGCTGCGCCTGGCGCACCGGGCCTTGGGCGAGATCACAGGGCAGTTCAGCACCGAAGACCTGCTGGGCGTCATCTTCAGCCGCTTCTGCATCGGAAAGTGACAGCGCTGCCGCGCCGCGCGGGCCTCAGTGGCCGGAGAAATCCACCAGCGTGAACAGCGGCAGCCCGGCCTCGCGCAGCTTGTTCGAGCCACCCAGCTCCGGCAGGTCGACGATGGCCGCGCCTTCGATGACTTCGGCGCCCAGGCGCTCCAGCAGCTTCTTGCCGGCCATCATGGTGCCGCCGGTGGCGATGAGGTCGTCGATGAGCACCACGCGGTCGCCGGGCTTCACGGCGTCGGTGTGCATCTCCACCGTGGCACTGCCGTACTCGAGTTCGTAGGTTTCTTCCACCGTCGTGAAGGGCAGCTTGCCCTTCTTGCGGATGGGCACGAAGCCGACGTTGAGCTCGTAGGCCACCACGCTGCCGATGATGAAACCGCGTGCGTCCAGCCCGGCGATGGCCGAAGGCTTCACGTCGAAGTAGCGGTGCACAAACTGGTCGATGAGCACGCGGAACACGCGCGGGTTGGCCAGCAGCGGCGTGATGTCGCGGAACATCACACCCGGCGCCGGCCAGTGCGGCACGGTGCGGATGTGGCTGCGGATGTAGTCGGCCGGCGCGACCGTGGCGGTGGGTTCTGCACGCATGGCGCGGATGATAGGCAGCGCACCCGTCTGCGCGTTCTGGCGGTGCTGAGCCGCTACCACTCAGGCCGGTGCGATGCGCCCCAGCACTTGCGCCCCACCGCGCCCGTCGCTGCGCAACAGCAAGCCTTCACCCGAGCTGGCACTCTCGCGCAGCAGGGCGCTGAGCACGAACATGTGCGTCACCCACACCTCGAAGCGGCCCGGCGCCGCCGCGGCCTCGTTCAATGCGGTGCGCAGCTGGCGCAGATGGTCTTCGTTGGTCGCTTCGTTGTAGCCGCGCGGTGAACCCAGGGCCGCCCAGGCCTCGGCCTTGCCGAAGGCCAGCGTGGCGGTGTCCACGCAGCGGCACCAAGGGCTGCTGCGCACGCGGGCGGCCTGCAGGCCTTGCTGCTGGAACCACTGGCCCATGCGTTGCGCCTGCGCGCGGCCTTCGGCGCTGAGATTGCGCTGCGTGCTGCAGTCGCCCAGGCGGAACTGCGGCGGGTCGAAAGTGCCCGGCGCCAGTGCGTGGCGGAAAACCAGCACCACGCCGCCGCGGCGCAGCGCGGCCAGTGTTTCGGCATTGGCCAGGCTGGCGTGTGTGCCGCCGGCCGCCGCCAGCAGCGGCAGCGCCGCACCGGCTTGCAGCAGGGCGCGGCGGCTGGGGCCGGCGCTGGCGATGGGGCTTTCGGGCAGTGGCGGGCGATGGGGGTGCGATGGCATGCGCCGCATCATCCGCGCAGCAGCTTTTCCTCTGCCAGCGCCAGGGGTTCGGGCAGGCCCGAGAGCACCAGCGTGTCGGCCCCTTGCAGCACCAGTTCGGGCGCGGGCGGCAGCACACCGCCATGGGCGCGGCGCACCGACACCACGCTCACGCCCACCGCGTGCAGGGCCTGGGCATCGAGCGTCTGGCCCACGCAGCGCGCGGCGTCGGGGATGGTCACGCTCTTCAGGCGCGCCTGGTCGAGTTCGGCCACGGTGTCGTCGTCAGCGCCGTGGAAATAGCCGCGCAGCAGGCTGTAGCGCGCGTCGCGCGCGTCGCGCGTGATGCGGATGACGCGCTGCATCGGCACGCCCACCAGCGCCAGCGCGTGGCCAGCCAGCATCAGGCTGCCTTCGATGGCCTCGGGCACCACTTCGGTGGCGCCGGCGGCGCGCAGCTTCTCGATGTCGGTGTCGTCGATGGTGCGCACGATCACCGGCACCTTGGGTGCGTTGGCCCGCACCAGGTCCAGGATCTTCAGCGCGCTGGGCGTGTCGTGGTAACTCACCACCACCGCGGCGGCGCGGCCCAGGCCGGCGGCCATCAGGCTGGGCAGGCGCGCGGCGTCGCCAAACACCACGCTCTGGCCGGCGGCGGCGGCCTGGCGCACGCGGTCGGGGTCCAGATCGAGCGCCATGTACGGGATGCCCTCGGGCTGCAGCAAGCGCGCCAGGTTCTGGCCGCTGCGGCCGTAGCCGCAGATGATCACGTGTTTCTCGGTGGCAATCGCCTTCTTGGCGATGGTGGTGAGCGCCACGCTTTGCATCAGCCAGTCACTGGCGCTCAGCCGGTTCACGATGCGGTTGCTGTACATGATGAGAAACGGCGTGGCCAGCATGCTCAGCACCATGCTGGCCAGCACCGGGCTCATCCACTCGGGCGCCACCAGGCTGCGGTCGGCGCCCAGCGTCAGCAGCACAAAACCGAACTCGCCGGCCTGCGCCAGGTACAGGCCCGTGCGCAGCGCCACGCCGGGCTGTGCGCCGAAGGCCCGCGCGAGCGCGGCCACCAGCACGAACTTGGCGAGGATGGGCAGCGTGGTCAGCAGCAGCACCAGGGCCCACTGGTCGAGCACCGGGCGCCAGTCGAGCTTCATGCCGATGGTGATGAAAAACAGGCCCAGCAGCACGTCGTGGAAGGGCCGGATGTCGGTCTCCACCTGGTGCTTGTATTCGGTCTCGGCGACCAGCATGCCGGCGACAAAAGCACCCAGCGCCAGGCTCAGGCCCGCGTGTTCGGTCAGATAGGCCAAGCCCAGCGTGACAAGCAGCAGGTTCAGCATGAAGAGCTCTTCGCTCTTGCGCCGCGCCACCAGCGTGAGCCACCAGCGCATCACACGCTGGCCGCCCACTAGCAGCAGCGTCAGCAGCAGGCCGGCCTTCAGCGCGGCCAGGCCCATGGCGATCATCAGGTCTTCGCCCGAGCTGCCGAGTGCGGGGATCAGCACCAGCAACGGCACCACGGCCAAGTCTTGGAACAGCAGCACGCCCATCACGCGCTTGCCGTGTTCGCTTTCCATCTCCAGGCGCTCGGCCATCAGCTTCACGACGATGGCCGTGCTGCTCATCGCGATGCCGCCACCCAGCACCACGGCGCCCTGCCAGCTCATCTGCCAAGCCTGGCCGAAGACGCTGGCGTAGGCCCACACCAGCAGGCCGTGGCCGGCCAGGGTGCCGATCATCGTGAGGCTGACCTGGCTCAGGCCCAGCCCGAACACCAGCGTGCGCATGCTGCGCAGCTTGGGCAGGTTGAACTCCAGCCCGATGACGAACATCAGGAAGACGACGCCGAACTCGGCGAGGTACTTCACGCCGGCGCTGTCTTGCGCGAAGGCCAGCGCGTTGGGGCCGATGAGCACGCCCACCACCAGGTAGCCCAGCATGGGCGGCAGCTTCAGCGAACGGCACACCACCACGCCCAGCACAGCGGCCACCAGGTAGAGCAAGACGAGTTCGAGGGTCGACGCCAAGGTGGGGGTGGGCTCCTAGAATGCTTCGATGCTATTCGACGGCTCTTTCGACGCTTCCCTCGACGGCGCCCGAGCGCTGGCCATGGCCCGGCGCACTTTCGAGATCGAGGCGCGCGCCCTCACCGGGCTGACGGCGCGCCTGGACGACGGTTTTGCAAAAGCCGTGCAAGCCGTGCTGGCCTGCCGCGGCCGCTTGGTGGTGATGGGCATGGGCAAGAGCGGCCACGTGGGCCGCAAGATCGCGGCCACCTTGGCCTCTACCGGCACGCCGGCGATGTTCGTACACCCCGGCGAGGCCAGCCACGGTGATCTGGGCATGGTGGTGCCCGGCGATGTGCTGCTGGCCATCAGCAACAGCGGCGAGAGCGACGAGCTTGCGGCCATCCTGCCGGCCATCCGCCGCCTGGGCGTGCACTTCATCGCGATGACAGGGCGGCCCGGCTCCACGCTGGCGCGCCATGCCGACACCGTGCTGAACAGCGGCGTCGACGAAGAAGCCTGCCCGCTGAACCTGGCGCCCACCGCCAGCACCACGGCACAGATGGCGCTGGGCGATGCGCTGGCCGTGGCGCTGCTGGATGCACGCGGCTTCAAGGAGGCCGACTTTGCACGCTCGCACCCCGGCGGTGCGCTGGGGCGCAAGCTGCTGATGCACGTGCACGACCTGATGCGCAGCGGCGAGGCGCTGCCACGCGTGGCGCCGGGCGCGCTGTTCGGTGAGCTGCTGCGCGAGATGAGCGCCAAGGGCCTGGGTTTTGCCGCCGTGGTGGACGAGGCGCAGCGCCCGCTGGGCATCTTCACCGACGGCGACCTGCGCCGCCTCATCGAACGCGGCAGCGACCTGCGCGCGCTCACCGCCGAGCAGGTAATGCACACCTCGCCGCGCCTGGTGCGCGCCGACGCCTTGGCGGTGGACGCCGCCGGCGTGATGGAACAACACCGCATCACCAGTGTGCTGGTTGTGGATGCCGAAGGCCTGCTGGTGGGTGCGCTCAACAGCAACGACCTGATGCGCGCCAAAGTCATATGAGCGCGCCGCTGCTGCAACCGGCGCTGCGTTTTGCGCCCGAGACGCTGCTGCGCGCGCAGGGGGATGGGCTGGACTTGAAGGCCGCCATCTTCGATGTCGATGGCGTGCTGACCGACGGGCGCCTCTACATCAGCGAGCACGGCGAGACGGTGAAAGCCTTCCACGCGCTCGACGGGCACGGCCTGAAGCTGCTGAAGCAGGGCGGCATCGAGCCGCTGGTCATCACCGGGCGCGATTCACCGGCCGTGCGCCGTCGCGTTGCCGACCTGGGCCTCACGCACGCGCTCTACGGCGTGCAAGACAAGGCCGCCGCCGCCGAGCGCGTGCTGGCCGGCCTGGGCCTGGGCTGGCGCCAGGTGGCCGCCATTGGCGATGACTGGCCCGACCTGCCGCTGCTCACACGCGCGGCCTTCGCCTGTGCCCCGGCCAACGCGCACGCCGAGGTGCGCGCCGTGGCCCACCACGTCACCAGCGCGCGCGGCGGTGAAGGCGCGGCACGCGAGTTCTGCGATCTGCTGCTGATGGCCGCTGGCCGCTACGCCGCGCTGCTGCACGGGCACCTGCAGACGCTGGACAGCGCATGAGCCTGGCCGACACGGCACCCCCGGCTGCCTTGGGGCCGGCGGCGGGGCGCCAGCCGCGCCCGCGCCTGCCCTGGCACCTGCGGCTGCGCGAGCAGCTGTCGTCCTACCTGCCGCTGCTAGTGATGGCATTGCTGGTGCTGGCCAGCTGGTGGCTGGTGAAAAATTCGCCGCGGCCGCTGGCGCCGGCCGAAGAGCGCGCCGTGAGCAACGAACCCGACTACACGATGGCGCAGTTCGCGCTGGAGCGTTTCGACGCCCAGGGCCGGCTCAAGCTGCGCATCGAAGGCGCCACGCTCAAACACTTTCCGGCCACCGACCGCATCGAAATCGAAGACGCGCAGATCCGCGCCATCGCGCCCGATGGCCGCGTCACGCTGGCGCAGGCGCGGCTGGCGCTGGGCAATGGCGACGGCAGCGAGGTGCAGCTGCGCGGCGGTGCCGAGGTCACGGCCACCGACGCCAACGGCCAGCCGCTGGTGATGCGCAGCGAGTTCCTGCACGCCTTTCTCGTCACCGAGCAGGTGCGCAGCCACTTGCCGGTGCAGGTGAATCTGGGTGGCAACGAGCTGCGTGCTGCCGGGTTGGATTACGACCACGGCCTGCGCCGCCTGGAGCTTCTGGGCCCGATGCGGGCCGAGTTGACGCCGCGGGCGCCGGTGCCCGCGCCCCCGCCCGCGCGCGCGGCCTCGGCGGCCGCCCCTCGGCCCTGAACCACGACGCAGGCTGAGATGACAGGCCCCGCCGCCGCGCCGCTGGCCTTCATCACCGGCGCCTCCAGTGGCATCGGCCAGGCGCTGGCCGCGCGCTACGCCGCTGCGGGCTGGCGCCTGGCGTTGGTGGCCCGGCGCACGGCCGAAATGCAGGCCTGGGCCGCAGCGCAAGGGCTGGGCCCCGAGCGCGTGGCGATCTACGGCGCCGACGTGGCCGTGCCCGACAGCATCGTCGCGGCCGGGCAGGCCTGCATCGCCGCCCAGGGCCTGCCCGAGGTGGTGCTGGCCTGTGCCGGCATCAGCGTGGGCATGGACACGGCCGAGCGCGCCGACCTGGATGTGTTGCGCGACGTGCTGGCGCTCAACAACATCGGCCTGGCGGCCACCTTCCACCCCTTCGTGGCCGCGATGCGCGCGCGCGGCCACGGCACGTTGGTGGGCGTGGCCAGCGTGGCGGCCATCCGCGGCCTGCCCGGGCACGGCGCCTACAGCGCCAGCAAGGCCGGCGTGGTGGCCTATTGCGAAAGCCTGCGCGTGGAATGCCGCGGCAGCGGCGTGCGCGTGGTGACGCTGTTGCCCGGTTACGTGGCCACGCCGCTGACGGCGAAGAACCCCTACAGCATGCCCTTCCTGATGGCGCCCGAGGCCTTTGCCGAACGCGCCTTCCGCGCCATCCAGGCGGGTGACAGCTACCGCGTCATTCCCTGGCAGATGGGCGTGGTGGCGAAGCTGTTGCGGCTGCTGCCCAACCCGCTGTACGACCGATTGATGGCCGGCCGCGGGCGCAAGCCTCGCCGCAGCTGAGCCGCTGTCACCGCTGGCCCACGGGCGGTGCGGGCTTGCGGGCGTGGCAGCATCGCGCCCGCCATGATCGACGTCGTCGTCCTCTTCTTCCTGCTCGGCGTGTTTGCGCGCCTGGTGGGCAGCGATCTGCGCCTGCCCGAGGCGCTGTACGAAACCCTGTCCATCTACCTGTTGCTGGCCATCGGACTGAAAGGCGGCATCGAGCTCAGCAAACAGCCGCTGGCGGCGCTGGCGCCGCAGGTGCTGGTGTGCATGGCGCTGGGTTTTGCCATTCCCTTCGTGCTCTACCCGCTGGGCCGAGCGCTGAAGCTGGTGCAGGCCGATGCCGCCGCGCTGGCCGCGCATTACGGCTCGGTGAGTGTGGTCACTTTCGCCGTCGCCACGGCCGCGCTCACGCGCGAGGGCATCGCTTACGAAAGCCACGCCGCGCTGTGGGTGGCGGTGATGGAGGCCCCAGGCATCGTGGCGGGCATCCTGCTGGCGCGTTGGGGCCGCGGTGGGGCTGCGAACTGGCGCGGCCTGGCGCACGACGTGGCCTTCGGCAAGAGCGTGTTGCTGCTGCTGGGCGGTCTGGTCATTGGCGCGGTGGCGGGCGTGGAAGGCACCAAGCCCATCCAGGCCGTCTTCATCGACCCCTTCAAGGGCGTGCTGGCGCTCTTCCTGCTGGAGCTGGGCCTGGTGGCCGGCGGTCGGCTCGGCGAAGTGAAGCGGTTCGGTCCGGCCGTCCTGGTGATCGGCCTGGGCGCGCCGCCTTTGCTGGCGCTGGCCGGTGCGGCCACCGGCCTGGCGCTGGGTCTGAGCACTGGTGGCGTGGCGCTGATGGCCACGCTGGCGGCCAGCGCGAGTTACATCGCCGCGCCCACGGCCATGCGCATTGCCGTGCCCGAAGCGAATGCCGCGCTGTCCATCACGGCGGCCTTGGGCATCAGTTTCCCGTTCAACATCGTCATCGGGATTCCGATCTACATCGAACTGGCGCAGAGATTGACGGCATGAGCCTCGAGAAACATCCGAAAACCCTGCTCGTCATCGTGGCCGAAGCGGCGCTGGAAAAGGCCTTGGTGCGCGATGCCCGCGAGCGCGGCGCGCAAGGCTGGACCGTCGCCGAGGTGCATGGTGGCGGCCACGGTGGCGTGCGTGAAGGCGCCTGGGAGGCTGACCGCACCATCGAGATGAAGCTCATCTGCGAACCGGCCGTGGCCGATGCCATTGCGGCACACGTGCTGAACGTGTACGCGCCGAACTATGGCGTGGCTCTGTATTTCAGCCCGGTGCAAGTGCTGCGGCCCGAGCGCTACTGAGGGCGCCAGACACGTGGCGCTGCCGAAGGCGCGGCAGCCCTGAAGTCAGCCCGATAACGCAAAAGGCACCCGAAGGTGCCTTTCAATTTGCCGGTGCGCTGGCCTCGAAGGCCAGCACGGGCTGCTGGGTTCAGTAGCCGCCGCGGCTGCCACCGCCGCCGCCGCCGTAACCACCACCGCCGCCGCCGCCGCTGCGGCCACCACCACCGCCACCGCCGTAGGGGCTGCGGCCACCGCCACCACCACCACCACCGTAGGGGCTGCGGCCGCCACCGCCGGCACCACCGCCGCCGCCGTAGCCGCCACCACCACCACCACCACCACCACCACCACCGTAGCCGCCACCACCGCCGCTGCGACCACCACCGCCGCCGCCAAAGCCGCCCGGACGCTCTTCACGGGGGCGGGCTTCGTTCACCACGACGGCACGGCCGTCGATGGGCTGGCCGTTCATGCCATTGATAGCGGCTTGCGCTTCGGGGTCGGAACCCATCTCGACAAAGCCGAAGCCCTTCGAGCGGCCGGTTTCACGGTCCATCATGACCTTGGCCGACGTGACGGTGCCGAACTGCGAAAAGGCCTGGAGCAGCGAGTCGTCGCGCACCGAATAAGCCAAGTTACCTACGTAAAGTTTGTTTCCCACGGGGAGCCCTCAAAAGAACCTGTCAATAACCATGCGGAGCTCAACCCTGCGTGAACCAATCATGCGAAAGGTGCGGCTGCCAAACACAGACCCCCGATTAGCGCACCGCCTAACGCGGCATGTAAAGAACCCGCGTGGCGAGTGTTGTTTTCGCGCGCCGCGGACAAACCCGGGCGCTGGCCGGGTACGGCTGGTTTCAGCGCCTACCATCGCGGCCCATGGACCTGCTCAAGCCGCTGATCGCGTTGCTGGCGATCGTCAACCCGATCGGCGTGGTGCCCTTTTTCATCCATTTCACGCAGTCCTTCAACCGCGAGCAGCGCCAGCGCACGATCCGCATCAGCGCCTTCGCCACTTTCTGCGTCATCGCCATCAGTGCCGTGGCGGGCCTGAAGGTGATCGAGTTCTTCGGCATCTCGCTGGCCAGCTTCCAGGTGGGGGGCGGCACGCTGCTGCTGATCAGCAGCCTGGCCATGCTCAACGCCGAACAGGCCGATACGAAACCCAGCGATCTGAACGAAGGCGACCAGAAGGTCGACGCCGGCGCCAGCATCGCCGTGGTGCCGTTGACCATCCCCCTGCTCACGGGGCCCGCCACCATCTCCACCATGGTGATCTACGCCGACAAGACGCGCCACCTGTGGCAGTTGGGCGTGCTGGTGGGCTACGGCGTGGTGATCGCGCTGGTGGTGTTCCTCGTGTTTTCGGCCTCGGGGCGCATTGCCAAGGTGCTGGGGCGCACGGGCATCAACATCATGACCCGCTTGATGGGGCTGATCCTCGCGGCGATGGCTGTGGAGCTGTTGGCCGATGGCCTGGTGAAACTCTTCCCTGTGCTGGCCAGCCACGTGGCCCGCTGAGCCGCCCTGGCGGCCACCCGACCTGCGCACCCTTGAACCGATGAACGACAGCAGCCCGGTCTTCGATTACGTGATCGTCGGCGCCGGCACCGCCGGCTGCCTGCTCGCCAACCGCCTCTCGGCCGATCCGAAGTGCCGCGTGCTGCTGCTGGAGGCCGGCGGGCCCGACAACTACCACTGGATCCACATCCCGGTGGGTTACTTGTATTGCATCGGCAACCCGCGCACCGATTGGTTGTACTTCACCGAAGCCGACCCCGGCCTCAACGGCCGCGAGCTGCGCTACCCGCGCGGCAAGGTGTTGGGCGGCTGCAGCAGCATCAACGGCATGATCTACATGCGCGGCCAGGCGCGCGATTACGCGCAGTGGGCGCAGCTCACCGGCGACGCTGCCTGGGGCTGGGAACACTGCCTGCCGCACTTTTTGCGCCATGAAGACCACTGGCGCGGTGCCGTGGCCGGCGCGCATGGCGCGGGCGGCGAGTGGCGCGTTGAGAAACAGCGGCTCCGCTGGGAGATCCTCGACGCCTTCGCCGCCGCGGCGCGCGAGGCCGGCATTCCTGCCAGCGACGACTTCAACCGCGGTGACAACGAAGGCGTGGGCTATTTCGAAGTCAACCAGCGCAGCGGCATCCGCTGGAACACGAGCAAGGCCTTCCTGCGGCCCGTGCGCGGCCGCGCCAACCTGACGGTGTGGACCCACGCCCAGGCGCGGCGCCTGCTGCTGGACGGCCAGCGGGTCACTGGCGTGGAAGTGCAGCGTGGCACCGATGCGCCCGTGGCGGTGCGCGCCGCGCGCGAGGTGGTGCTGTGCGCCGGCGCCATAGGCACGCCGCAGCTGCTGCAGCTCTCGGGCATCGGTGCGGGCGAGCCGCTGCACGCCCTGGGCCTCACGCCGCGGCATGAGCTGCCCGGTGTGGGCGAGAACCTGCAAGACCACCTGCAGATCCGCGCCGTGTTCTCGGTGGAAGGCGTGAAGACGCTGAACACGCAGGCGAACTCCCTGCTCGGCAAGGCCGCCATCGGGCTGGAATACCTGCTCAAGCGCAGCGGGCCGATGAGCATGGCGCCTTCGCAGCTGGGGGCCTTCACACGTTCGTCGCCGGCGCAGCCGCACCCCAACGTGCAGTACCACGTGCAGCCCTTGTCGCTGGATGCCTTCGGCCAGCCGCTGCACCGCTACAACGCCTTCACGGCCAGCGTCTGCAACCTGAACCCGACTTCGCGCGGCCACGTGCGCTTGCGCAGTGCGCGGCCGGAAGACGCGCCGGTGATCCAGGCGCGTTACCTGTCCACGCCTGAAGACCGCCAGGTGGCCGCCGATTCGCTGCGCCTGACACGCCGCATTGCCGCCATGCCGGCGCTGGCGAAGTACCGGCCGCAAGAGGTGAAGCCAGGTGCGCAGTTCCAGAGCGACGAAGAACTCGCGCGCCTGGCCGGCGACATCGGCACCACCATCTTCCACCCCGTGGGCACCTGCCGCATGGGCGCCGAGGGCGACCCTGCCGCGGTGGTGAACCCGCGCCTGCAGTTGCGCGGCCTGGCCGGCCTGCGCATTGCCGATGCCAGCGTGATGCCCACCATCACCAGCGGCAACACCAACTCGCCGACGCTGATGATTGCCGAGCGCGCCGCGCAGTGGCTGTTGCAGGCCGGCGGGTAAGTCCGGATGGTGGGGTTGCTGGCGTGGTTGTTACATTTATGTCACTCGTGGCGTCGGCGGTCTGGCCTTAGGGCTCTTCAGCGTTTCGCCTCACGGGGGCCTGAGGAGACATCAGACAGAATTCGAAGAGCAGAACACAGATCAGCCCCGCAGATGGGTTGGCTTTTCCAAGGCGCCGCAGGTCGGCGCCTTTTTCATGGCTGTTTCGCCCCTGCGTCGCCCCTGCGTGTCGTGGCGCGGCGATTCAAGCTGGTGTTTCGGCCGTGTTTCCGCCGATGGGCCCGGGCCGCGCGGCCTAGCATCGTGGTGTGATCGCCGCCGCACGCCCCAAACGCCCCGCCCGCCCCGCCTGCCCTGAAGGTCTGCCATGTCCGTGAACTCCGAACTGCGCACGCTGGACATCGACATCCCTTCGCAGCCGCAGGCGCTGGTGCAGCTGTCGCTGCTGATGGCCGACGACGACATCAACATGCAGGCCGCCGCCAGCCTGATCGAAACCGACATGGCGCTGGCCGCCGCGGTGATGAAGGCCGTGAACTCTTCGCTCTACGGCCTGAAGGGGCGGGTGCAGAGCGTGCACCAGGCCATCACCTACCTGGGCATGCGCGAAGTGGCGGCCATCACTTTCGAGATGGGCCTGCGCGCCGCCTTCCCGCCCGCGCCCGAGCTCGAGCCGCTGTGGCAGCGCGCTGGCCAGCGCGGCACGCTGATGGGCAAGCTCGCGGCCAAGCTCTCGCTCGATGCCTGGGGTGCGCATTCGGCGGGGCTGTTCGAAGAATGCGGCAAGGCCGTGCTCTTCCGCCACGCCACCGACCACTACCGCGCGATGCTGCGCGCCACCGACAACGACGTTGACCTCGTCGGCCTGGAACACGCGGGCTTTGGCGTCAGCCACGACGCCTTGGGCGCCGCGCTGTGCGAGAGCTGGGGCCTGGGCG
The DNA here is from genome assembly GCA_963788035.1 of uncultured beta proteobacterium. GTDB lineage: Bacteria > Pseudomonadota > Gammaproteobacteria > Burkholderiales > Burkholderiaceae_C > Rubrivivax. The sequence continues at coordinate 114,463 of CAWBFC010000001.1, read as the reverse complement.
GGGCTGCGGTGGCCAGCGTGCGCCACCACGTGGTGGCGCAGGCGGCGCTGGCGCTGCCGGCCGCGGAGGGGCGGCGCTCGATCAGCGCGCTGTCGGTGCTGGCGCACGCACTGATGCAGGCGCCCGAGCGCCTGGACGAAGCCGTGCGCGCGGTGGCGCCGGCTGCCGATCTGGACGAGATGCTGGTGCTGCGGGCCGTGCGCCAGGCCCAGGAACAGATGGCCGAAGCGCAGCAGGCCGGTCGCCAAACAGCGCACTGAGCGGTGAGCGGCTCGGGCCCCTCCGTGCGGGGGGTGCAGCCCTCCGGTTTGTCAGCTTGAGGAAAGCCCGTCTGGGCAGGGCGGGCGGGCTTGGGTAGTCTCGCGGATCTTTTTCGCAGTCGACGGGCCCCGCGCCCCACCCACCCCACCATGGCATCCAACGTCTCGCCTGACGCGCTCGCCCTGCAGCGCCTGTACCACTGGGAAACCACCACACCCGAGCGCGTGGCCTACACGCAGCCCCAGGGTGGTGGCCAGGTGGTCGACTACACCTGGCAGCAGGTGGGCGACCAGGTGCGCCGCATGGCCAGCCACTTGCACAGCCTGGGCCTGCAGCCCGGCGACAAGGTCGCCATGCTGTCGAAGAACACCGCGCACTGGATCATGAGCGACCTGGCCATCTGGATGGCCGGCTGCATCTCGGTGCCGCTGTACCCCACGCTGGCCGCCGGCACCATCCGCCAGATCCTCGAACACAGCGGCGCCAAGCTGCTCTTCGTGGGCAAGCTCGACGGCTGGGAAGGCATGAAGCCCGGCATTCCTGCCGGCCTGCCCTGCATCAGCCTGCCGCTGTGCCCGGCCGATGCCGCCAAGAGCTACACCCCCTGGGAAAGCCTCACGGCCAAAACTTCGCCGCTGCAGGGCCAGCCCGTGCGCGAGGCCACCGATCTGGCCACCATCATGTACACCAGCGGCACCACGGGCGCGCCCAAGGGTGTGATGCACAGCTTCGGCAGTTTTGCGCTGGCGGTGCAGCAGGGCCTGCAGCGCATTCCGCTGCGGCAGGACGGCCGCATGTTGAGCTACCTGCCGCTGTCGCACGTGGTGGAGCGTGCGCTCGTTGAACACGGCCAGCTCGCCACCGGCATGCATGTGTTCTTCGCCGAAAGCCTGGAGACCTTCACCGCCGACCTGCAGCGCGCCCGCCCCACGGTCTTCTTCAGCGTGCCGCGCCTGTGGGTGAAGTTCCAGCAGGGCGTGCAGGCCAAGATGCCGGCCAAGAAGATGAAGCTGCTGCTGAGCCTGCCCATCCTGGGCGGCATCGTGCGCAAGAAGATCCTCTCGGCCCTGGGCCTGCAGGACTGCATCTTCGCCGCCGGTGGTGCCGCGCCCATGCCGCACGAGCTGCTGAACTGGTATGCGCGCCTGGGCCTGCGCGTGGCCGAGGGCTACGGCATGACCGAGAACCTGGGCGCCAGCCACATCACCGACGGCGACCCCGTGGCCTTCGGCACCGTGGGCCGGCCTTACGACGTGGTGCAGTGCCGCATCGCCCCCGAAAACGGCGAGATCCAGGTGCGTGCGCCCTGGACCATGCTCGGTTACTACCGCGAGCCCGAACTCAGCCGCGACGCCATGACTCCCGACGGCTGGCTCAAGACCGGCGACAAGGGCGCCGTCGACGGCCAGGGCCGGCTGAAGATCACCGGCCGCGTGAAAGACCTCTTCAAGACGAGCAAGGGCAAGTACGTGGCGCCGGCGCCCATCGAGGACAAGCTGGTCATGCACCCCGCGGTGGAAGCCTGCTGCGTGACGGGTGCCAACCTCGGCCAGCCGCTGGCGCTGGCGATGCTGAACCCCGACGGCGCGAAAAAGGCGCAGAGCGCCGAGGGCCGCGCCGAGCTGGAGAGCACGATGGCCGCGCACATCGACGCCATCAACGCCACGCTCGACCCGCACGAGCAGCTCGACTGCATCGTGCTGATGGCCGAGCCCTGGACGGTGGACAACGACATCATCACGCCGACCTTCAAGGTCAAGCGCAACCGCATCGAAGACCTCTTCGCGAAGAACTACGAGAAGTGGGTGGGCGCGCGCAAGAAGGTGGTCTGGTACGGCGCCTGAGCGGCGCCGCTGCCGCACAGGCGGCAAACAAGACAAACGGGGCCCGCGGGCCCCGTTTTTGTTGGCGCTGCGCGTCGCCTCAGGGTGCAGAGGCCGCGGGGGTTGCCGCAGGTGCCGAGGCGCCCGGTGCGCTGTGCACCACCACCCCGGTGGCCAGCGGGATCTCCTCGCTCACGGTGACGCCGGTGACGTAGTAGCGCGTTTCACCGAAGCAGCTGCCCGGCAGGCCCACCTTCTCTTCGTAGTGCAGCGCCACACGCTTGCCCATGGCGCGTGTGACCTGCTGCGCCACCTCGTCGTTCCAGATCGTGAAGAGGAACTTCTCGGGCGTGGTGCCCGGCAGCGAAACGAGGGCCAGTTCACCCTCCCAGGTCTTGCACAGCCAGCCCTTGTTGGAGAGCTTCTGCACCCAGCCGGCGCGGTCGCCGGTGGAGTAGCTCCAGCTCAGCGCGGCCCAGAAGTAGGCTGCCAGCAGCAGGGCCAGCACGACCAGGGGCAGGACAACACGTTTGAACATGGCGGGGGCGCAAGGCGCTCAGGGCGAGGGATGGGCGCGGATTATCAGCCGCCGGCTGTGACGGCCGAGGCCAGGGCCAGCTCGGCCGCGGCCAGGTCTTCCAGCGCGCTGCCCACGGCCTTGAAGACGGTGACGTCACCGCCCTGCTGGCGGCCGGCGTGCTGGCCGCGGCACAGCTGGGCCAGCGTGGCCTGCAGGCGCGCGGGCTTGAACTGTCCCTCGGCCGCGGCCTGGACCAGATCGCCGGCCTTCAGCAGCGCTTCTTCGGTGTCGACGAACACCCGGCTGCGTGTGAAGCAGGCGGCGTCGGCCTCGCGCGTGTCGGGCGCGAAGCTGCCGATGAGGTCGAGGTGGGTGCCCGGCGCCAGCCACGCGCCTTGCACCAGCGCCTGCCGCGCCAGCGTGGCGCAGCTGACGATGCAGGCGCTGCGCACGGCGGCCTCGAGGTCGGTGCTGGCCTGCGCATCGAAGCCCTGCTCGCGCAGCAAGGCGGCCAGGCGCTCGGCGCCTTCGGGGCGGTGGTTCCACAGCGTCACGCGTTGCAGCCTGGGGCGCACCTGGCGGTAGGCCTCGGGCAGCAGCGTGGCCACGCGCCCGCTGCCCAGCACCACGAGGTGCTGCACGTCGGCGCGCGCCAGGTAGTGCGCGGCCAGCGCCGAGGCCGCGGCCGTGCGGCGCGCGGTGAGTTCGCTGCCGTCCATCAGCGCCACCGGCACGCCGGTGTTGGCATCGAAGAGCAGGTAGACGGCGTGCAGCCCCGGCAGGCCGAGCGCCGTGTTGCCGGGGAAGATGTTGATGGTCTTGACGCCGAGGTGGCGCCCCGGCTGCCAGGCCGGCATCAGCAGCACCGTGCCGGCTTCGCCGCTGCGGTTCGTGATGTGGTGGGTGTGCCGCTGCGGCACCTCGCAGCCCGCGATGAACATCTCGCGCAGCGCCGGCACCAACGCGCCCAGCGGCAGGCGCTGGGCGAGGGCGGTGGCGTCGAGCTGCAGCACGGGCTGGCCGTGGACGCTGCGGCCGCGCCTTACTTCGTGTTGGCCTTGAAGTTGGTGAAGGTGCGGGTCTGCAGGCGGCGGGCGTTGTTGTCCAGCGCCTTGGGCATGGCCATCTTCTTCAGTTCGGCCGCGGGCGGGAAGATCACCGGGTTGGCCGCCAGCTCGGGCTTCACGAAAGGCTTGCTGGCGCTGTTCGGGTTGCCGTAGAAAACCTGGTTGGTCAGCGCGGCGTGGATCTCCGGCTTCATGATGAAGTTGATGAAGGCGTGCGCGTTTTTCGGGTGCTTGGCGTCCTTGGGGATGGCCATGGCGTCGAAGAACAGCGTGGCACCGGCCGGCGGAATCAGCGCCTGGATCTTCTGCCCCGTCTTGCCCTCGGTGGCGCGGCCGGCGGCGATGTTGAAGTCGCCGGCATAACCCAGGCTCACGCAGATCTGGCCCTGGGCGAGGTCGTTGATGGGGCCGGGGCTGCTGATGCGCGTGACGAAGGGCCGCGCGGCCTTCAGCACGGCGGCCGCGGCTTCGTAGTCTTTGGCGTTGCTGCTGTAGCCGTCCTTGCCGGCGTAGATCATGGCCACGGGGATCACTTCGCTGGCCGAATCGAGCACGTGGATGCCGCAGCTCTTCACCTTGGCGGCGAGCTCGGGCTTGAAGATGAGGTCCAGCGGGTTGGCCGGCATGGGCGTCGTGCCGAGCGCGGCCTTGACCTTGTCGGCGTTGATGCCGATGGTGACGAAGCTCCACAGCCAGGTCACCAGGTGCTTGTTGCCGGGGTCGCTTTCGCCCAGCTTGTCCAGCAGCGCGGGGTCGAGGTTCTTCCAGTTGGGCAGCTGCGCGCGGTCCAGCGGCAGGAAGAGGCCGGCCTCGATCTGGCGCTTGGCGAAGTGCGAAGAGGGCACCACCACGTCATAACCCGTCTTGCCGGCCACCAGGCGGGCGTGCAGGGTTTCGTTGCTGTCGAAGGTGTCGTAGCGCACCTTGATGCCGGTTTCCTTCTCGAACTTGGCGATGGTGTCCGGGCCGATGTAGTCGGCCCAGTTCAGCACGTTCAGCACCTTGGGCTCGGCGGCCTGGGCCATTGCGGCCGTGCTCGTTGCGAGGGCAGCGCCGGCCAGGCCGAGCGCGAGAAGGGTGCGGGTGAAGAAGCGGGCTGTGCGCATGGCGTTGGGGCTCCTCGGGGGATGTCGGGGGACGGGTCCTGAAGACAGCTCAGAAACGGACGGGGCGGGATTGTGGCCGACCGGCCGCCCCGCCCGCCATCACCACGCAATGGCCGTGCCGTCCCAGGCGAAAAAGCCGCCGCTGTCGGTGGGCTGCAGGCCGCCCAGCACACGCAGCAGGTTGGCGGCCGCGGCGGGTGGCGTTGTGGCTTCGGCGTCGCCGATGATGGGCGCTGACAGGCCCGATTGCACCGTGCCCGGGTGCAGCGCGGCCAGCACCGCCAGCGGGCGCTTGCGTGCCACCTCGATGGCCGCGGTGTGCAGGAACTGGTTCAGTGCCGCCTTGCTGGCGCGGTAGGCGTACCAGCCGCCCTTGCGGTTGTCGCCGATGCTGCCCACGCGGGCCGAGAGCACGGCCACCAGCGCGCGTTCTTTCAGCGGCAGCAGCTCGCAGAAGTGCTTGAGCACCAGCGCCGGGCCGATGGCGTTGAGCGCCATCGCGCGGGCCAGGGTCTCGGGTTCCAGATCGGCCAGGCGTTTTTCGGGCGAGCGGGGGCCGAGCTGCAGCACGCCGGTGGCGCACACCAGCAGGTGCAGGCCGGCCTGGCCTTGAAGCTGTTCGCGCAGGTGCACGGCGGCGGCGACGATGCTGCTTTCATCCAGCAGGTCGAGCGCCGGCACGCTGCTGCGTGAGAGCGCGTGCACACCGCCGCAGCGCGGGTCCGCCCGCAGCGCCTGCACCAGCGCGCCGCCAATGGCGCCTGTGGAGCCGATGACGGCGGCGCGGTAGCCCTCGGGCAAAGAGGCCACGTCGCTCATCAGGCGGTCGGGGCCGCCGGGGCCGGCGCTTCATTCGGCACTTCGCCCGGCACCTCACGCCGGCCGAACATGCCCCAGCCTTCCATCGTGAGCACGGGCTGCTCGTGCTGGTTGCGCATCGTCCAACGGCTGCGCAGCAGGCCGATGTGCGGCTTGCTGTTCATGGGCCGCGCTTCGAGGATCTCCATGCGCAGCCGCAGCGTGTCGCCGGGGTAGACGGGTTTCAGCCAGCGCAGGCTGTCGATGCCGGGGCTGCCCTGGCTGCTGCTGTCGAGCAGGTAGCCGTCGCACATGATGCGCATGGCCATGGCGCAGGTGTGCCAGCCGCTGGCGCACAGGCCGCCGAAGACCGAGGCTGCGCCGGCTTCGTCGTCCAGGTGGAAGGGTTGGGGATCGAACTGGCTGGCGAAGGCGATGACGGCCTCGCGGCTGACCGGCCGGCCTTCGAAATCCATCACGTGACCGACGGGAAAGTCTTCCCAGAAATAGCGCGGGTTGCGCTTCGGCCGTGGCGCGGGTGGGGGCTGATCAGCATTCATGGACGGCCAGCATAGCGGCGCCACAATGCGCGCCACCGCGAACCCCGAACAAGCCCACCGCCATGACGCTGCTGATCCTCGGCCTGATCCTCTTCCTCGGCGTGCACTCCACGCGCATCTTTGCCGAAGGCTGGCGCACGAACTTCATCGCCCAGCGCGGCGAGATGGCGTGGAAGGGCCTGTACACGGCGGTGTCGATTGCCGGTTTCGTGCTGCTGGTGTGGGGTTACGGCCAGGCGCGCCTGGAGCCCACGGTGCTGTGGGGCTCGCCCACCTGGACACGCCACGTGGCCGCGCTGCTGACGCTGCCGGCCTTCATCTTTCTGGCCGCGGCCTACGTGCCGGGCAATGCCATCAAGGCCAAGCTCAAGCACCCGATGGTGCTGGGCGTGAAGGTCTGGGCGCTGTCGCACCTGATCGCCAACAACACGCTGGCCGATCTGCTGCTGTTTGGCGGCTTCTTGCTCTGGGCGGTGCTGAACTTTCGGGCGGCGCGGGCACGTGATCGCGCTCATTTGGACGGGAAGGGCACGGTCTACGCACCGGGCCGCGCCGTGCCGACCGTCATCGCCGTGGTGGCCGGCCTGGTGGCCTGGGCCGTGTTCGCCTTCTGGGCCCACGGGGTGTTGATCGGCGTGAAGCCTTTCGGCCGCATGGCCGCCGGCGTCTGAACGGGCCCTGAAGCATGAACGCAGGTTTGCTGTGGGCGCTGAGCGCGCTGCTCATCGTGGTGGGCGTGGCCGGCACGGTGCTGCCGGCGCTGCCGGGCACGGCCTTCGTGCTGAGCGGCATCGTGCTGGGCGCGTGGATCGACGACTTCACCCGCGTGCCGGTGTGGGTGGTGGTGTTGTGCGCCGTGCTGGCGGTGCTGGCCTGGGTGCTGGACTACGTGGCCGGCCTGATGGGCGCACGCCGCGCCGGCGCCAGCAAGCAAGCGCTGATCGGCGCCGCGGTGGGCACGGTGGTGGGCCTGTTCATGGGCATCGTCGGCGTGCTCTTCATGCCGCTGGTGGGGGCCGCCGTGGGCGAGTACCTCGCCCGCAAGGACGAACGCCAGGCCCTGCACGTGGGCGTGGCCACCTGGCTGGGCATCATGGCCGGGCTGCTGGCCAAGGTGGTGCTGGCCTTCATGATGATCGGCATCTTCATCGTGGCGCTGGTGTTCTGAGCACCGCGCCAGGCAGCGTTCACACCGGCCTGCGCACGCCGTTCTCCAGCCGGTAGATGCGCGCCGCCTCGGCGCCGCCCTGGCCTGCAGCCGGCAGGCACACGCCGTAGCGGAAGGGGCCTTCTTCGCGCCCCGGGAAATCGAAACGCAAGTCGCGGAACCAGGCGCAGCGCTCGCTGGGCGCGTCGGGCGGGCCGGGCAGCCAGGCTGGTGTCTGCGCGAACCAGCGGAAGAAGCCGAAGGCCGGCGCGTTCCAGGCCTCCATCACCCAGGCCGGCGCGGCCGTGCCGCCGAACTTGGGCACCTGCTGCCACACGGCCTGCTGCACAGGCAGGTAGGGTGCGGAAAAGCGCTCGATGAAGTGGCTGTCGGCGTCGAGTTGCAGCGCCTCGGTGCGGCGCGTGTTGACGTGGGCGAGGTGGTAGGTCTGGCCGTCGAAGACCGTCACCGTCCAGTTGAAAGGCGAAGCCGGGCGCGGCATCACCGTCACTTCGGCGGCCTGCAGGCCTTGGGCACGCGCGTGGCGCTCGCCCACCTCCAGCGCCTCGTACTGCCCGACCGTGGCCAGCCCCACCCAGGCCGCGGCGGCGCCCAGGCCCAAGGCGGCGGGCCAGCGCCGGCGCGGGAACACCGCCGCCAGCAACAGGCCGGAGAGCAGCAGGCCGCTGAACATCAAGTCGATGATGAACATCGAGCCCAGGCCGAAGCGGCGGTCGGAGAAGGGCTGCAACAGCATGGTGCCGAACTGTGTGATCCAGTCGCCGGCGATGTGGATGGCGACGCCCGCCACGGCGAAGACATACAAGCTCTTCCAGCCACCCGGCTGGCCGCGTGTGGTGCGGAAGGCCAGCGCCATCAGCCATGCCAGCATGAAGGCCCACAGCGGCAGCAGCAGCACCGAGTGCGTGATGCCGCGGTGCTGGGTGAGGTAGGCGATGTCGCCGAACCACTGTGCCACCACGTCCACATCCGGGAAGGCGCCGGCCACCAGGCCCACCACCACGCCCTGCCAGGGCAGCGGTGCGGCGGCGCCGCCATCCCAGGCGGCGGTGAAACGGCCAGGGGGTTGCAGGCCGGGCGCCGCGGCCAGCGGCACCGGGCCGCGGGCGGCGATCAGGCGCGCCACCAGGGCGCCGGACAAGGCGTGGGTCAAGGTATCCATGGGCCGCAAGCATGCCGCAGGCCCGCCAGCCCTTGCTGCCGCGGGCCCGGTTTTGTCTGCCGATAACCCTTCGTGGCCAGGCGTCTTTGACCGGGCACGCCAGCGCGCCCACGCCGGCTGACCATCATGCGCGCCTCTTTCACCACCCCACAGGCAACGCAGCATGTTCACCCGTCGAGATTTCCTCAGCGCCGGCCTCGCCGCGCCCCTGGCCTACGCCGCCGGTTCCTTCGTGCCCGCCTGGGCGCAGAACGCGCCGAACCTGGGCACGCCCACGCTGCCCAGCCCGGGTTTCCGCCGCATGAAGCTGGGGGAGATGGAAGTCATCTCGCTGATTGATGGCATCGCGCGCCGCCCCTTGGGCGATGAGTTCGTCAAGAACGCGCCGCTGGCCGAGGTGAAGGCACTGCTGGCCTCGCAAGGCCTGGCCACGGACTACATCGACATCCCCTTCACGCCCTTCCTGGTGGTGGGCGGCGGCCGCCGCGTGCTGATGGACACCGGCCTGGGCGAGTTCGGCGGCCCCACCACGGGCAAGCTGCTGGAGAACCTGCGCGCGGCAGGCGTGCAGCCGGCCGACATCGACACCGTGCTCATCACGCACTTCCACGGCGACCACATCAACGGCCTGCGCAACAAGGCCGGCGAACTGGTGTTCCCCAAGGCCAAGGTCATGGTGCCGGCCGCCGAGTACAACTTCTGGATGGACGACGCCAAGATGGCCGCCGCGCCCGAAGGCATGAAGGGCGCCTTCAACAACGTGCGCCGCGTCTTCGCCACCATGCCGGCCAGCACGCTGCAGCGTTTCGAGGCCGGCAGCGAGCTCGCGCCGGGCATCCGCTCGGTGGCGGCCTACGGCCACACGCCGGGCCACACGCTCTTCGAGGTGAAGTCGGCCGGCCAGACCTTCATGTTCGTGGGCGACCTCACCAACGTGCCGGCCCTCTTCGCGCGCAACCCCGACTGGGCCGTCACCTTCGACATGGACGCCGAGGCCGCGCGCAAGGTGCGCCGCGAGGTGTTTGCGCGCATCGTCAGCAGCAACGCGATGGTGGGCGGCTTCCACTTCCCCTTCCCGGCCTTCGGCCGCATGGCCGCGGCCGGCCAGGGCTACGCCTTCCAGCCCATGGCCTGAGCCGGCGGCAGCGGCGGCGCGGCCCCACCCGCGGGGGGAGGGGGTGCCACCCCCGCCCGGACCCCCGGCCCGGGGGCCCACGCCGCGCCGACCTCGGGGTGATGGCCGGCGGTGGGCCGGTTGGCGAGCATGGCGCACCGCCCTGAACAAGCACTGCAGCTGCGCAGTGCCCCCGCAGCGGCGGCACGAAAGGCCCGCTGCCATGACCCCCACACCTTGCCCCCGCTCCCACCTCGAACGCCTGTTCGACCGCGCGCTCCAGCAACTGCCGGCCCGCCTGCTGGCCCATTGCTGGATGCGGCGGCTGCTAAAAGCGTTGCCTTGGCGCCTGGCCGCCCCCGCTGGCGCGCCCGAGTCGCCGCCTGAGGCCACCGAGCTGGGCGACGACCGCCCGCGCGGCTGCGGCTGGTTCGATTCCAGCCTCGACCTGCAGCAAGGCCTGCGGGTGCAAGAGCACACCGGCCTGCCCGGCACCGAGCCCGGCCTGGTCGACCTGCCCTTGGCCGCCTGGCTGGAACTGCAGCTGCAGGGTTGGCGGCCCGAGACGCCGCAGGCCCTCGACGCCGGCTTCACACCCGCGACATGAGCGCCGCCGCTGGCGCAGGCATCATGCGGCCCCGGCAGCGTTGCCCTTCAGGCGCCGCCGAGCCCCTTGAAGCCAGCGCCCGCCGCACCGCCGCCGGGCGCATGAGGATCCGACATGAGCCTGTTCCGATGGACCGCCACCCTGGCCCTGGCCGCCGCCACCCTGCTGGCCGCCTGCGGCGGTGGCGCCGATCGCACCAAGGCGCAGGTGCGCCTGGTCAATGCCAGCAGCGGCTACGCGCAGCTGGACCTGCGCGTCGACAACGAAGTGCGCCAGTCCGGCGTGGGCTACGGCAATTCGGCCAGCTATGTCGAAGCCGACCCCGGCAAGGCCTTCACGCTGCACAGCGCGGGCAACAGCACCTCGCTGCTGAGCTTCACGCCCAGCGTCTCGGCGCGCAAGCACTACACGGTGCTGGCCTACGGCCCGTCCGGCGCCGCCAAGCAGGTGCTGCTGGACGACAACGCCGGCGCACCCGAGACCAACCGCGCGCTGCTGCGCGTGGTGAACGCCGCGCCCGACGCCGGTGCGCTGGACGTCTACCTCACCGGCACCGACGACACCCTGGCGGCCAGCGTGCCGCAGCAGGCCGCCGCGGCGGTGGACAGTGTGGGCGCCTGGCTCACCGTCAACAGCGGCGGCTACCGCCTGCGCGTGACGGCCGCCGGCAGCAAGACCGACCTGCGGCTGGACGTGGGCGCGCTCACGCTCGGCAGCCGCCAGGTGGCCACGCTGGTGCTCACACCCACCACGGGCGGGGTGCTGGTGCAGGCGCTGCTGCTCACGCAGCAGGCTGAGATCACGACGCTGGCGCCCACGCAGGCCCGCGTGCGCCTGGCCTCGGGCCTGGCCGACGCCGGCATCGCCGGTTTGCGCGTGGGCGGCACGGCGCTGTTCGCCAACGTCACGGCGCCGGCGGTCACGAACTACACGCTGGTGAGCGCCGGCGCGCGCGAGACCGTCGTCACCGTCAACGGCACCGTGGTTGCCACCACCACGCAGACACTGGTTGTCGGCGCCGACTACACCGTGCTGGTCTACGGCAGCCCCAGCGGCACGCCGGCCGTGACGCTGCTGCCCGACAACAACACCCTGCCCACCGACCGCACGCGCGCCAAGCTGCGGCTGGTGAACGGCGTGCAGGGCCTGACCGGCACCTTGTCGATGAGCGCCGACTTCTCGCCTGTGGCCGATGGCGTGGACGCGGGCAAGGCTTCGGTCTACGAACTGGTGGATGCCACCACCACCGGCCGCCTTTCGGTGGTGGCCGCGGGCACGGCGCTGCCGCTCTTCGAGACCACCGAGCAGAGCTTCGTGGCCGCGGCGAACTACACCGTCTTCCTGGTGGGCCGCCCGGACGCGGCCGTCGGCATCGTCCGCAAAGACCGCTGAGACGCGCTGTTCTGGTTCAGGCGAGACGGCCGGCGCGGAAGTCGTTCACCGCGTCGAAGATCTCCTGCTGCGTGTTCATCACGAAGGGCCCGTATTGCGCGATGGGCTCTTTCAGCGGCTGGCCCGCCACCAGGATGGCGCGCGCGCCGGCCTCGCTGGCGCGCAGCAGCACGCCGTCGCTGCCGGGCGTGTTGGCCAGCACGGCCATGCGGCGTGTGCGCACCAGGGTCTCGGCCACGTTCAGCTCACCGCGGTAGACCACGACGAAGGCGTTGTGGTGGGCCGGCAGCGGCTGCGTGAACACGGCGCTGGGGGCCAGGTGCAGATCCAGGTACAGCGGCTCGGTGGCATCGCGCTGCACGGCGCCCTGCACGCCGTGGGTGGCGCCGGCGATGACGCGCGCGGTCACGCCATCGCCCTGCCACTCGGGGATCTCGGTGGTGGCGATGTCGCGGTACCAGGGCTCGCGCATCTTGTCGCGGCCGGGCAGGTTCAGCCAGAGCTGGAAGCCTTCCATCGCGCCCTCCTGCTGCTCGGGCATCTCGCTGTGGATGACGCCGCGGCCTGCGGTCATCCACTGCACGCTGCCAGGCACGAGCAGGCCCTCGTTGCCGGCGCTGTCGCGGTGGCGCATGCGGCCTTGCAGCATGTAGGTGATGGTCTCGAAGCCGCGGTGTGGGTGGTCGGGGAAGCCGCCGATGTAGTCGCCCGGGTTCTCGGTGCCGAAGAGGTCGAGCATCAAGAAGGGGTCCAGGCGCCGCTGCAGGTCTTGGGTGAGCAGGCGCGTGAGGCGCACGCCGGCGCCGTCGCTGGTGGCCTGGCCCTGGATCAGGCGCTCGACGAGGCGCGGGGTGGTCAAGGTCGCGGAGGTGGTGCTGTCCATGCAGGCACTGTAGCCAGCGGCGCCGGGCGCTGGGTTGCACGGGCTTGCACGCAGCGTTCAGCGCCGGGCCGGTGGTAATCTGACGGGCACCCCCAACGCAGAAGAACGAGCAGGAGCCCGCGCGATGAAGGCCATCTGGAGAGGCACCGTGCTTGCCGAGAGCGACGACACGGTGGTGGTCGAAGGCAACCACTACTTCCCGGCTGCCGCCGTGAAGGCCGAGTACCTGCTGCCCAGCAACACCAAGACGATGTGCAGCTGGAAGGGCCAGGCGACCTACCTCACGCTCTTCGTTGACGGCGACGCTAACCCCGACGCGGTGTGGACCTACCCCGACCCCAAAGAGGCCGCCGCCGAGATCAAGGGCCGTTTGGCCTTCTGGAAGGGCGTGCAAGTCGTCGAATGAGCGCGGCGTGGCGCTGACTGCCGCCCACCGCCGCCGCCTGCGCGAGATGTGGCGCTCGGCGGGCTGGCCCTGCCACGACCCCATCGAACTCGATTTGCTGGCCGCCGGCCTGCTGGAACGGCGCTGGGACGCCGCCGAGCGCGAGACCCTGCGTGTCACCGACGCTGGCCTGCAGGGCTTGGCCGCCGCGCGCCAGCGCCACCAGGCGGCTTACACCGCGCACGAAGCCCTGGTCGCCCGCGTGGCGCGCGAGATGCAGCGCGCCGGGCGCATCGCGTGGCGGGGCTTGAGCCTGCGTGCGCCTGTGAACCAGCCACCGGCGGCCACGGTATGGGCGATGGCCATGCCCGACGTGTACTCCATCCGCCACACCACGGTGGAAGACTATGTCGAACCCATCGCGCACGAGATCAAGGTGCGCCGTGCCGACCTGCTGAGCGATCTGCGCCGGCCTGACAAGGCGGCGGCCTACCTCGCCGTTTCCAGCCAGTGCTGGTACGTGCTGCAGGCGGGCATCGCCGAGGCTGACGAGGTGCCGGCGGCCTACGGTGTGATGTTCGCCAGCGCCGACGGCCTGGCCGTGGCCCGCGCCGCGCCGCGCCGCCCGATGCGTCTGCCTTTGGCGGTGTGGATGGCCTTGGCCAAGGCCCACCCCGAGCCCCACGACGAGGCCGAAGGCTCGGCCTGGCTGGGCGACGCCGCTACACCCGGCGGCTGAACGGCCGATAGCCAGGGTGGATGTGTTGCGCATCCCGCTGGCGCGCGCGCTGCGTGCCCTGCCACCGAGGTCCGAACCGATGTTGTCCTGGTTGAAGCTGGGGCGCGCTACCGCGCCTGTGAGCAAGCCGCCCTTGGTGGGCGTGCCGACCCCCGTGCCGGCGCGCGTGCCCGTGCCGCCGACGGCTGCCGTGGTGCCGCAGAACGGCGCCGCGCCGGTGGATCTGACCCGTCTAGACGATGTGGCGCTGGAGGGCCTGGGGGTGCGCCGGCCCTTGATCGGGCGTCAGGGGCAGGTGGCCGGCTTTGAGCTCTTGCTGGCGCCGGCGGTCGAACGACGGATCGCCGGGCGTGCCGACACGCCTTCGGCCCAGCTGTACCACCGGGTGTTGCTCAGCAGCGCAGCGGCCGTGACGGCCGGTGGCCGTGCGGCGCTGGTGCGTATGCCAGCGGCTGCCTTGGGCCATGCGGCGCTGGTGGCCGCGGTGCCTGCGGGCGCCTGGCTGGCCTTGGACGGGCTCGCGGCGCTGACGCCGGCAAGCTGCCAGGCGCTGCGTGCCGGCGGTGCGCAGCTGGGGGTGCCCGACGGCCCCCCGCAGGCCGAACCGGCGCCAGATTTCGTGCTCTTGCAGGGCGGTGCCGCCGGCATCGACAGCCTGCTGCTCTCGGCGCAACGCTGGCGCGAGGCTTTGCCCCGTGTGCGGCTGGTCTGTACCGGGCTGCAGCATCTGGAGGATGTGGAGCAGTTGCTGGAAGCAGGCATCGACCTGGCCAGCGGTGAGCTCGGCCGCAGCCGCTGCGCGCCGCCGCCGCGTGCGCTGGGGGCGGCGGCGCAGCGCATCGTCGGTTTGCTCAACGACCTGTCGCAAGACCGCGACACCTCGCTCATCGCCGACGCCGTGCGTGGCGACGCGACGCTCACCTACCGCCTGCTGCGCTACGCCAACAGCCCCGCCATCGGGCTGAAACGCGCGGTGGAAGCGGTGGACGACGCGGTGCAGCTGCTGGGGCGGGGGGAACTGCGGCGGTGGTTGTCGGTGCAGCTGGCGGCCAGCTCACCCGGCCGGGCGGCGGGGCGAGCTTTGGAGGAGAGTGCGCTGGCGCGGGGGCGGGTTCTGGAGGCGGTGGCCTTGCAGCTGGGTGATCCGAACCCCGGCGCGCACTTCACGCTGGGTGTCTTGTCGCTGATCGAACCCTTGTTGCAGGTGCCGCTGGCGCAGGCGGTGGGGCCGCTGCGCTTGGGCGAGGGGTTCGAAGCTGCGCTGCTGCGCCGCGAGGGCCCCTGGGCGCCTCGCCTGGCGATGTTGGAGGCGCTGGACGCGGGCCAGGCTGATGCGGCCGGGGCGCAGTCCTTGCAAATCGGCCTCGCCCGCGGCGAATTGGACGAGTTCGTCCAGGCGGCTTGGAACTGGTCGACAGAGCTGGCTGCGGAAGACGCTTCCTGAGCGACGCAGAAACACCTAAGCCGCCCGAAGGCGGCTTTGGTGGCTGAGCGCGAGAGACCTCAGGCAGCGGCGTTGGCCTTGCGGCGGCGAGCACCGACGGCCATCAGCATACCCAGCCCGGCTAGGGCGAGGGTGCCGGGGACGGGCACTGCGGCGGTGTCGCCACCGACGCTCAGCACCTTCATTGCGTCGATGCCCACGGTTGGGGCCGCGCCGCCGAAGCCGCTGTTAAAGGCACTGATCAGCCAGTAGCTGGAAGACACGCTGTTGGTGTTCCAGCCTGTGTAGTTTACGCCGTCGGCGTTGGTACCGTTGACGGTAGCCACCAGAGACCAGCCGCCGTTCGCCGCGACCAGATCCTCGGCCCTCTTGCCGACGATGCTGGTCGCCGCACCCACGCCTGTCCATGCCAAAACCTGGAAGTCGCCATCGTCACCGGCCCAGCCGAGCTTCACGCTCTTCAGCACTTGGCTGGCCGAGAAGTTCAGCTGAAGCAGGTCGATCCCTGGTGTGCTGTTGTCCATGGCATGGTTGGGTTCGCCCGTCAGGTTGTTCGTGACCTCCACGCGGTTGGCGACACCGATGCCCGAATTCACACCGTGGTAGTTCACGGATGCCGTCGCGAAATGGGTGCCCACGCCTGAGGTGACCTGGGTCCCGGCGCTGTTGTGCGTCGTGCTGTACGCCTGAGCAGACAGCGTGGTGGCGCCACCAACGCCCTGTTGCGAACAGTTCCAGAAGTTGCCGAGAGCAGCCGTCGTGGTCCCCGTGGGCCCCGACGTAGCAACGTAGTTGGTGCTGGTTGCTGACGAACCGCCAGCGCACGAACCCGCCGGCGAGGCCGCGGTGTCTCCAAAGTTCCAGGTGTTGCTCTGCGCTGCAGCCGGCGAAACAAACGCGACGCTGGCGAGGGCGGCGACGAGGGCGGAGAGGGTCTTGGTCGACATGGTGGATCCTTGAAGTCTGGGCTGGCCTGGGGCTCGGCCTTGGCAGTTGCATCTGATAAGCAGTTGGCGTGCCAGAATAAAAAATTCTTTTAAATCATATGCTTAACGGTCTGTTCGGAGGCTGTGTGTGAGTGGCTGTAAACACTTCCGACAAGCCGGCGGGGTCTATTTCAGGGTGGCCAGCAGGCGCTGCGCTTCGTCGCGGTAGCTCGAGGTCGCCGCGGCGCGCAGTTCTTCTCGCGCCTCGGCCGTGCGCCCCAGGCCGGCCAGCACGCTGCCCAGGAAGTAGCGCGTGTCCAGGTTTGCCGGGTCGCGGAGCCTGGCGTCGCGGAGCATTTGCAAGGCCCGATCAGCCTGGCCGGCCTTGTGCGCCGCCCAGCCCACCGTCCCGATGATGTGCGCTGCACCCGGGCTCAGTTGCAGGGCGCGCTCGGCAGTTTTCAGTGCGGCGGCATCGTTCTGGCGCAGCATCACGTTCGCGAGGTTGTTCAGCGCCTCTGCGTCGTTGGGTTGCAGCTTGATCAAGGCCTCGTAGCCGCGCCGCGCCTCGGGCAGGTTGCCGCTGTTGAACTGCACGTCGGCCAGCGCGCGCCGCGCCATCAGATCGTTGGGCCGGGCGGCCAGCCACTGGTCGGCCAGCCGCAGTGCACCGGGCTTGTCGCGTCGGATCGTGGCTGCGAACAGGCGCATGAAGCTGTCGGTGCTGCGGTCGAGTTCGTGGGCTTTGCGGTAGGCCGTGATCGCCGCCTCGGGCTGACCGCGTGCCGCCGCGATGTCGCCCTGGAGTCCATGACCCAAGCCCAACTTCGGGTTCTGGCTGACGATCTGCGCGGCCAGCTTTTCGGCTTTGGGCAGGTCGCCCAGCCGAACATCGATTTCTGCGCGCAGCGCCAGCGCGGGCAGGTAGCCCGGTCGGTCGGTCAGCGCCTTGTCCAGGCTGTAGGCGGCGGCCTGCAGCGCGCCGGCCTGGTTTTGCAGCAAGGCAATCTGTGTCAGCAGCGGTGCGCTGTACTGTGCGGCAATCGCCGCGCGCGTGAGCGTGCTGCGCGCGGTGACCACATCGCCCTGCGCCAGATTGACGCGCGCCACGCCGAGCAGGGTGCTCGGCGCCTCGGGCGCCTTGCTCACCGCGCGGCCGATGGCCTCCTTGGCCTGGGCGACCTGCCGGTGGCGCAGGTGGAAGTTGACGGCCGCCAGCGAGGGCGCGGCGTCGTTGAGCCCGGCATGTTCTTCCGCCTTGGCGAGCAGTGCCTGCGCCTCGGTGAGCTGGTTGCGGCGTTCCGCGATTTCGGCGGCCGTGCCCAGCGCTTCCAGGTTCTTGGGCTCCTTGGCGAGCACCGCGTTGAGGCGCTCCAGCGCCTTGGTGTCGGCGCCGGCGTCAATGTCCAGGCGTGCAAGCAGCAGCTGCGCCGGCGAGAAGGCCGCGTCGGCGGCCAGGGCAGATTCCAGGGCTGAGCGAGCCCCTGTGCTGTCACCCTGGGCACGCTTGGCCGTGCCCAGCAAATAGAGCAGCGAAGCCTGGCGGGGGCGTTCCTTGTTGAGCGCCTCGGCCACACGCAGGGCCTTGGCGCCCTGCCCGGTCTGGGCGTACAGCGAGGCCAGGGCGTAGCCGGCCGGAATCTGGCTGGGATCCTTCGCGTACGCGGCTTCCAGTTCCTTGATCGCGTCGTTGTAGCGCGCGCTGCCGACCAGGCTCAGGCCGAGCGCGGTACGCATGTTCGGACGATCGCCCGCTTTCAGCGCATCTTGCATGATCTGCGTGGCGCGAGCATGGCGGCCCTGGGCCATGTGTGCCGACGCGCTCAGCAGCATGGCCTGTGAATCCTGCGGGTTCGCGCGGATGTAGCCTTCCAGCGTCTCCAGGGCGCGGTCGTAGTTGCGTTCGGAGAGGTAGATGCTGGCCAGGACCTTGGACACCGGGTGGATGGGCTGGTAGCGCAGCACACCTTCCAGGTAGGGCTTTGCACGGTCGCCCTGGCCCAGGCTGTGGTGCGCCATGCCCGCCAACATCTGCGTCTGCGGCCGGTAGCGCAAGTAGGTCGCCGGAATGGGGTCGAGCATGCCGACCAGCTGGGTATAGAGCTTGCGAGATTCGGCGATCTGCCCGCTGCGTTCTGCCATCAGGGCCCGCATGTACAGGCCGCGCGGTTCCCGCGGGGCCTTCTCGGCGATCAGCGTCAGTTCGCGCACGATGTCGTCGGTGCGGTTCCGGTCGAGGTAGATGCCTGCGCGTGCAATGCGGGCGTTGAGATGGTCGGGGTTGAGGCTGATGGCACGGTCGTAGGCGGCCATCGCGCCCTGGAGATCCGGCACCACGTGCAATGACTCGCCGCGCGCGAAGTGGCCGTCGGCCAGGTTCGGGGCCATGGCGATCGCGCGGTTGGCCGCCTCCAGGGCTTCTTTCAACTGTTGTGCGCGCAGCCGCGCGGGCGTTTCGAGAACCCAGGGCGCCGGGTTGCTGGGCTCGAGCTGGCGTGCGCTGTCCAGCGCGGCCAGCGCGCCCTTGGTGTCACCGAGCTCGGTGGCCGCGCCGGCACGTTGCAGCAGCAACTGAAACTGCACACCGGGCGGCAAGCCTTCGACGCCGAAGCGCGCGTCGGACAGCACTTCATTCGGTCGGCCCTGCCCGATCAATGCCTTGGCCAATGGCACCGCCACTTCGGTTCGGTTCACGCCCAGGCGCAGCGCTTCGTTCAAGGCCACCTCGGCGGGCCCGAAGTCTTCGTTTTCCAACAAGGCCTTGCCGAGCAGCACCTGGGCAGACAGGTTCCGCGGATCGACCTTGATCACGTTTTTCAGCTGCACGACCGCGCCCGAGAAATCCTTGCTTTCGTAGCGCTTGAGCGCATCCTCGAAATATTGGGAGGCGCGCGCGCCTCCGTGCTGGGCCCATACGGGATGTGCGGCGGCCAAAGCGGCTGCAAAGGCCAGAAGCAACAGGCGAGGGCGGCGCGGCCGAGCCGCGGACATGGGCTTGAATCGGTACATCCCCGGATGCTAAGAGAGGGGGCGCCAAGCCTGGCATGGGCGCAGCAGTCGCACGGCTGCAGCGCGTGAGGAAGTTGTCTTGGCGCCCCCGATTTCCGGGGACACGGCGCAGATGGCCGGCCTGCGATGGCGGCGAAGCCCTGGTTTCGGCGGCTCTTTGGCGTCGTGACGCGCCGGCGCGGCCCGGCTCGCGGCACACTCCAGGGGCTGCTCAATGTTGGCAGCAATACTGGAAGCCCCGATGTCGATCAAACTTTTGAAGCTGGTGGTCGCCACTGCGGTGCTGGCTGTCTTGGCCGCCCCCACCCACGCCGCCCCCAGCCTCCCCAGCACCAACGTCGCCTGGCAGGCCGCCGCCGCCGATGCCGACATCGAGCGTGCTTTCGCCCAGGCCCGCGCGGCCAAGAAGCCCGTGTTGCTGTACTGGGGGGCCACCTGGTGCCCACCCTGCAACCAGCTCAAGGCCACGCTCTTCAATCGGGCCGAGTTCGCGGCGCTGTCGAAGAACTTCATCGCCGTTCACGTCGATGGTGACCGCCCCGGCGCGCAAAAGCTCAGCCGGCGCTTCAAGGTCAGCGGCTACCCCACCACCGTGCTGTTCACGCCCGAAGGCCAGGAAATCACGCGCCTGCCTGGTGAGGTCGACGCCGCGCAAATGCTGCAGGTGCTGCAGCTCGGCCTGAACGGCGGCCGCCCCGTCAAGGCCGTGCTGGCCGACGCGCTGGCCGCCAAGCCGCTGACGGCAGGTGACTGGAAGCTGCTCGCCTACTACTCGTGGGAGACCGACGAGGCCCAGGTCGTGCCCAGGGCCGAGCTGCCGGCGCTGCTGACGCGCCTGGCCGTGGCCAGCCCCGCGGCCGGCGCCGGCACCGACAGCGAGATCACCACGCGCCTGTGGCTGAAGGCCCTGGCCGCCAGCGACGACGGCCAGGGCGTCAAGCCCGACGCCGGCCTGCGTGAGCGTGTGCGCCGCGTGTTGGCCGACCCGGCCCAATCGCGCGAGCACATCGACGCCATCGCCGGCGGCGCCGTCGACATCGTGCGCACGCTCGAAGCCGAAGGCAGCGCCGGCCGCGCGCCGCTGGTGGCGGCTTTCGACACCGCGCTGCAGCGCCTGCAGGCCAATGCCACGCTCTCGCGCAGCAACCGGCTCGATGCGCTTTACGCCCGCATCCAGCTGGCGCGCATCGACCTGCCGAAAGACACCGTGCAGGTGAAGCTGCCCGAGCCGCTGCTGAAAGACGTGCGCGAGTTCGTCGCCCGGGCCGACCGCGAGATCACCGACGGCTACGAGCGCCAGGCCGTCATCACCTACGCCGGCAGTGCCCTGGGCCTGGCCGGGCTGTGGGCCGAGAGCGAGGCCCTGCTGAAGGCCAACCTGGCCAAGAGCCACTCGCCCTACTACCTGATGAGCCAGCTCGGCAGCAACGCGCGCAAGCAGGGCAAGAACGACGAGGCGCTGAACTGGTACGGCCAGGCCTTCGACAAGAGCGAAGGCCCGGCCACGCGCCTGCAGTGGGGCGCCACCTACCTGATGGCGCTGGTGGACCTGGCGCCGCAGGACAGCGTGCGCATCGAGAAAACCACCGCGCAGCTGCTGGCCGAAGCGGCCAAGGATGAAGGCGCCTTCGAAGGCCGCAGCGCGCGTTCTTTGCAGCGCATCAGCGCCAAGCTGGTGGCCTGGAACGGCGAAGGCAAGCAGGCCGCGGCCATGAAGCGCCTGCAGGGCCAGCTGAGCGGCGTCTGCGCCAAGGTCGACACCGCCGAGGGCCAGCGCGCCACCTGTCAGGCCTTGTTGAAGCCGGCCGCGAAGAAGGCCTGATCGCCGCCGCTGCGCAGCCGCAGCAAAGAAAGAAGCCGCCGCGGGCCCAGGCCCGGGCGGCTTTTTTAATGGCGGAACGCCGGGCTTACTTCAGCAGGCCCTCGGCCTTCAGCGCCTCTTGCACGGCCGGGCGCGCGGCCACGCGGCCCATGTAGGCACTCAGGTTGGCCAGCGGCGCGATGTCCACGCCCACGTACTTGCCCCAACCGGCCACGGTGAAGAGGTAGGCGTCGGCGGCTGTGAAAGTGTCGCCCATCAGCCAGGGCTTGCCGGCGAGCTGGCTGTCCACCCAGGCGAGCTTTTCGCCGAGCTTGGCGCGCGAGGCGGTCTTGGTGTCTTCGTGCGTGCCGGGCGTGAACAGCGGCGTGAAGCCCTTGTGCAGCTCGGTGCTGATGTAGTTCAGCCACTCCAGCACGCGGTAGCGCGCCATCGTGCCGGCCGGCGGCACCAGGCCGGTGGCGGGGGCCTGGTCGGCGATGTACTGCACGATGGCCGGGCCTTCGCTCAGGCGCTGGCCGTCGTCCAACTCCAGCAGCGGCACCTGGCCCTTGGGGTTGATGGTGAGGTAGTCGGTGCCGTCGGCCAGCTTCTTGGTCTTGGTGCTGGCCATCACCAGCTGGAAGGGCAGGCCGGTTTCGCGCAGCACGATGTGCGGGCTGAGCGAGCAGGCGCCGGGGCTGTAGTACAGCTTGGTCATGGGGTGTCTCCTCAAGAGGGTTGCAAAGCGCTGGCAGCATAGCCATCGCGGCGTGCGCCGGTGTTGCATGGCGCTGAAGCCAGCATTCGTCGCGCCGCCATACTCGGGCCGTTGACCACCCGAAGCGAAGACCGACCATGCCCCGTGCCATCCTCGAAGAAGCCCGCCTGCACCCCGCCGTGCGCGACACCGTGGCGCGGCTGCATGCCGAGACGGTGCAACAGGTGCAGGACGCCACCGCCCGCCACGCGGTGGTGGTGGTGGGCATGGCGCTGAACCCCTTCGTGCGCCAGGCGCGCAAGGCGCTGGACGCCGCGGGCGTGGCCCACCACGACATCGACATCGGCGGTTATGCCAGCCAGTGGCGCTGCCGCAATGCGCTGAAGATGTGGACGGGCTGGCCCACCTTCCCGATGGTTTTTGTGCGCGGTGTGCTGGTGGGCGGCGCGAAAGACCTGAAAGCCTTGATCGCCAGCGGCGAGCTGCGGCGCCTGCTCGGCTGAGCCCGGCCGGCCGGGCGGCGGCGCAGGCCCCGGCCGCCACCCGCGCTGGCTTTGCGGGCGTTCGTCGCGCCGGGCCGCCACTCGCCGCGCCGTGGGCCGTGGGCATGGGTGGGCGCCGCAGAATCTGCGCCATGAACCCTCCATCCTTCCCCCATCGCCGCGGCCTGACGTGCGGGCTGCGGCATGTGGCCCTGGCCGCGGGCGTGGCGGCCTGGGCCGCTGCCAGCGCGCCCCAGGCCCAAGCCGCCGAAGCCCGCCCCGGCCTCAAGCCCTGCCGCGTGCAGGGCGTGGTGCACGACGCGCAATGCGGCGTGCTGCGCCGCCCGCTCGACCCCGCGCAACCGCAGGGCGTGCAGATCGACGTGCATTACGCCGTGCTGCCGGCGCTGGCCCGCAACCGCCAGAGCGACCCGGTGTTTTTCTTCGCCGGCGGCCCTGGCCAGAGCGCCACCGCCCTGGGCGGGCAGATCAGCCGCATGCTCGCGCGCCTGGGCAACCGGCGCGACGTGGTGCTGGTCGACCAGCGCGGCACCGGCCAGAGTGCGCCGCTGTACTGCGATGAAGGCTCGCCTTTTGCGCCGCTGAGCGAAGGCCTGGACAACCAGCGCCAGGCCACGCGCCTGCAGGCCTGCATGGCCCAGCTGCGCAAGCTGCCGCACGGCGACCTGCGCCACTACACCACCACCGTGGCCATGCAGGACGTGGACGGCGTGCGCCAGGCGCTGGGCGCGCCGCAGCTCAACCTCGTCGGCGGCTCCTACGGCACGCGGGCCGTGCTGGAGTACATGCGCCAGTTCCCGCAGGCCGTGCGGCGTGCCGTGATCGACGGCGTGGCGCCGCCCGACATGGTGCTGCCTGCCGCCTTCAGCACCGACAACCAGGTGGCGCTGGCGCTGGTGTTCAAGAGCTGCGAGGCCGATGCCGCCTGTCGCGCGCGTTATCCGCGGCTGCGCGAGGATTGGCAGGCGCTGCTGGCCTCGATGCCGCGCGAGCTGAGCCTGGCCCATCCGCTCACCGGCCGCACCGAGAAGACGCCGCTCACCCGCGACGGCCTGCTGAGCCTGGTGCGCCTGCCCATGTACGTGCCGGTGCTGGCCTCGGCCTTGCCGATGGCCATCGGCGAAGCGGCAGCCGGCCGTTTCGAGCCGCTGGCGGGCCTGGCGATGGCCTTCATGGGCGGCGGCGGGCGCGCCATGCGCATGTCCGAGGGCATGCATTTCTCGGTGGTGTGTGCCGAAGACCTGCCGCGCTTGGCCCAGTCCACCGACGCCCCGGGTGCCGATTTCGGCAACACCTTCGCGCAGCAGTACCAGCGCATCTGCGAAGGCTGGCCGCGCGGCGAGGTGCCGGCGGCCTTCTATACCGTGCCGGCGGCGAAGGCCGCCACGCTGGTGCTCTCGGGCGGGGCTGACCCGGTGACACCACCGCGCCACGGCGAGCGTGTGGCGAAGCTGCTCGGCAGCCAGGCCCGCCACGTGGTGGTGAAAGAAGCCGGCCACGGCGTCATGGGCCTGGGCTGCATGCGCGACGTGCTCTTTCGTTTCATCAATGCCGAGACCGATGCCGAGGCGCTGAAGGTCGACGCCAGCTGCGCCGAGAACATCCCCCGCCCGCCCGTTCACCTGCCGCCGCTGGCGGAGGCCGCGAAATGATCCAGATCGAACAACTGCGCAAGAGCTTCACCCAGGGCAGCGGGCGCAAGAAGCGCACGGTGCAGGCGGTGGACGGCGTGAACTTCACCGCGGCCGATGGCCGCATCACCGGGCTGCTCGGCCCCAACGGTGCGGGCAAGACGACCACGCTGCGCATCGCCGCGGCGCTGATCGAACCCGACGGCGGCAGCGTGCTTGTGGACGGTATCGATGTGGCGCAGCAGTCCGCTGCCGCGCTGGCCCGCATGGGCGTGCTCAGCGATGCACGCGGCCTCTACCCGCGGCTGACGGCGCGCGAGAACATCGTCTACTACGGCCGCCTGCACGGCATGACGGCCGCCGCCGCCGCCGCGCGCGTGGACGTGCTGGCCAGGATGCTGGACATGGCGCCGCTGCTGGAGCGCCGCACCGAAGGCTTCAGCCAGGGTGAGCGCATGAAGACGGCGCTGGCCCGCGCGCTGATCCACGACCCGCCCAACATCGTGCTCGACGAGCCCACCAACGGGCTGGACGTGCTGGCCACGCGGGCCCTGCGCGAGGCGCTGCGCCGGCTGCGCGACGACGAGGGCAAGTGCATCGTCTTTTCCACGCACATCATGCAAGAGGTGGAGCGCCTGTGTGACCACGTGGTCGTGGTGGCGCAGGGCCGCACCGTGGCCGCCGGCACCGTGGCCGAACTCTCGGCCGCTGCCGGGCAGACCGATTTCGAGGAGACCTTCGTGAAGCTCGCCTTCGGTGCCGAGAGCGCTGCCAACGCCGCCAACCCCGCCACTGCCGGGAGCGCCGCATGATCGCCGCCGCCTGGGTTGTTTTCCTCAAGGAACTGCGCGACGCGCTGCGCGACCGCCGCACGCTGACCATGGTGCTGCTCAGCTCGGTGGCCATCGGGCCGCTGGTGCTGGTGGCGATTTCGCAGCTGGTGGCCGGCATCGAGAAGCGGGCCGAAGCGCGCGAGGTGTATGCCGTCGGCGTGGAACACGCGCCTGGCCTGCGCAACTTCCTGGAGCGCCAGACCTATGTGCTGAAAACCGCGCCCGCCGACTGGGAGCAGCGCCTGCGCGACAGCAAGCTCGGCCACCCGGTGCTGGTGGTGCCGGCCGACTATGCCGCCACCGCCGCGCGCGGCGAGGCGCCGGTGGTGGAACTCGTCAGCAGCGCCACCGACCAGCGCGCCCAGGGCGGCACGGGCGCCGTGCAGCGTCTGCTGCGTGCCTACAACCAGGAGCAGGCCACCTTGCGCCTGGCGCTGCGTGGTGTGGCGCCCTCGGCGCTGGAAACGGTGCGCGTGGAAGACCGCGACCTGGCCGACCCCGCCGCGCGCGCCGCGCAGCTGAGCTTCATGGTGCCGGTGTTCGTGCTGATGGCGGTGCTGTACGGCGCGCTCAACGCGGCGCTGGACACCACCGCCGGCGAGCGTGAACGCGGTTCGCTGGAGCCCTTGCTGATGAACCCGGCCTCGCGCATGGCGCTGGTGCTGGGCAAGTGGGGCGCGGTGGCCACGGTGGGCATCATGATCGCGGTGCTTTCGTGCCTGAGCTTCCTGCCCGCACAGCTGATGCTGCGCAGCGAGGCGCTCTCGGCGATGTTCCGCTTCGGCCCCGTGGAAGCGGCCTGGTTCATCGGCCTGCTGCTGCCGCTGGCCGGTGCGCTGGCGGCGCTGCTGATGGCCATCGCCATCCGCTGCAAGACTTTCAAGGAAGCGCAGGCCAACGCCACCATCCTGGTGCTGGCCATCTCCATGCTGCCGCTGGTGCTGGTGATGAACCAGGAAGGCACGGCGCCCTGGCACCTGTGGATGCCGGCCCTGGCGCAGACCACGCTGATGGGCCGCGTGCTCAAGGGTGAGTTGCTGCCGCTGGCCGACCTGCTGCCTTCGCTGCTGGTGTGCGGCGTGCTCACGGCGCTGGCCGTGGCCTACGTGGCGCGCGTGTTGCGCAGCGCCGCGTTGAAGTGAAAAAGCCGCTGCGGCGCGGGCTCAGTTGAGCTGGCGCCGCAGTGCGCGTTCCACCTCGCGCTGCCAGGGCAGCTGGTGTACCAGGCCGTTGAGATAAGGCGCGGCCTGCAGCGCGGTGAGCACCTCGCCCTCATCGCCCAGGAAGCGCACGTTGCTCACCACCGACAGCGGGTCGGCCATGGCCACCACGCCGTGTGCGATCTCGATCCAGTCCCAGGCCATGCCGGCCTCGCCCTCGGCACCGTGTGCCATCCACAGGGTCTGGCCCGAGAAGCATCCGGGCAGGCTGCCGGTGGGCGTGATGTGCGTGCCAAGGTGGTGAAACCGCACAGGTTTGGACTCGGTGGCCTGCCACAATAACGGCGGCCATGCGCGCAGTGCCCACGCAGTGGCCAGAGGGTGAACGGGCGTTGAAATCATGTGTGCGTTGGGCTGCATGCACACATTTTTCGTTAGTGCCCCGGCGGCGAACAGCTGTAAACCCTGTCAGGGCGCCGCTGCCGGCGCACATGGGCCTTGGTCTTTCGGCGGGCAAGGAGAGCAATGCTCCCGGGTGGTTACACAGCGGTGCTGCAGGCCCGCAACCGTGATGAGTTCCGCGATGAAGTGGTGCGCTTCACGCAGCAGCTCGGCTTCGAGACCGTCTCGGCGGTCACGATGATCGACCACGGCCTGGGCAAGTGCGACCTCATCATGGTGGACAACACCCCCACCAGCTATGTCGAGACCTACGGCGACGCTGCCAGTGGCAAGCGCGACCCGGTGCTGCAGCACTGCCGCCGCCAGACCGTGCCCATCATCTGGAACCAGGACACCTACGTGGCGCAGGGCGTGGGTGATCTGTGGGAGCAGCAGGCGCAGTTCGGTTACCGCACCGGCATCGCCATGGCGCTGCACCTGCCCGAGGGCAAACACTTTCTGCTGGGTGTCGACCGCGACCAGCCGCTGCCCGCCGACCCGCGTGAATTGCAGCGTGTGGTGGCCGACCTGCAACTCTTCGCCGTGCATGCGCAGGAGGCCGCCATGCGGCTGCTGCTGCCGGTGGCGCTGCAGCCCGAGCGGCCGGCGCTCACACCGCGCGAGCTGGAAGCGCTGCGCTGGACCATGGAAGGCAAGACGGCCTGGGAAGTGGGCGCGGTGCTGGGCATCAGCGAACGCACGGCGGTGCTGCACATCAACAACGCCATGCACAAGCTGGGCTGCGTGAACAAACACCAGGCGGTGCTCAAGGCCTTGCGCCTGGGCTTGATCGATTGACGCCGGGCTCCGGCCTCCCCCTGCTGGGTTAGGGAGGGTGTCTCCCTTGGTTTCGGGCTTGCGACCTGTAAGACCTGACAGTAGCCCACGCAGAGGCTGGCTGCTCCAATGCTGCCAAGCGTGCGATTTCGCACGATTCATCAGCCGGAGCACACGCCATGCAAGCCCTCAAGAACCTGTTCAAGCGCCCCCAAGTTCAAGCCGCTGCAGCCCTTGCGCAGGCCGCGCCTTCGCAGCCCACCGAGCTCACGCCCGAAGCCCTGGCCTTGGTGGGCGGTGGTCTGCCGCGCGTGGGCGGGCTGGGTGGGTCTTCGGTGGCGCTGCCGCCGGCGGAAGACAGCGCTACCGCGCTCCCGAACGCCAGCTGATCAGCCTGCGGTCCTTCTTTGGTCCCATCTCAAAGCCCGCCCCTCGGGGATTGAGGTGTTTGTGGGTCGGCGCTGCCGGCCCTCTTTTTCATGGCTGATCCGCGCCCGCTGTTCCGGCCCGAAGCGGTGGACGCCCAGCGCCAGCAGTGGCTGGGCGGTGTGCAGCTGGTGCGCCCGCCCTCTTTGGCCTGGGTGACGGCCGGGGTGGTGTGCGTGGCCGTCGCGCTGGGCGTTTTCCTGTCGCTGGCGCAATACACGCGCAAGGCCACGAGCAATGGCGTGGTGGTGCCCGACCGCGGCCTGATCCGCCTCGTGCCTGCGGCCGCCGGCACGGTGCTGGAGCGCCACGTCAGCGAAGGGCAGGCCGTGCGCGCCGGCGATGTGCTTTTCTTGCTGGCGTTGGAGCGCCCGCTGCTCTCGGCCGGCGCCCAGGCCGCCGTGCGGCGCAGCCTTGACGAACGCCGGCGCAGCCTTGCCGACGCAGCCACCGTGCAGCAGGCGCTGGCCGGCACGCAGCGCGCCGCGCTCGACCGCCGCCTGGCGGCGATGGAGGGTGAACTTGCGCAGCTCGATCTCGAGGCCGGCCTGCAGCGGCAGCGCTTGGCCATGGCCGAGCAGGGGCTGGCGCGGCTGCAGTCGCTGCAGGCCGACCAGTTCATTTCAGCGGCGCAGACCCAGGCCAAGTCGGAAGAGGTTCTGGCCCTGAAAGCTGCGGCCCAGGGCTTGCAACGCCAGCGCGCCGCCTTGCAGCGTGAGCGGGCCGAGCTCGACGGCGAGCGCCGCGCCTTGCCGCTGGTGGCTGACGCCGCGCTGGGCAGCCTGGCGCGCGATCTGGCGCAGGCCGACCGCGACGCCGCCGAACAAGACGCCGAACAGCGGCTGGTCGTGCGCGCGCCGCAAAGTGGCACCGTCAGCACCTTGCTGGCCGAGCCCGGCCAGAGTGTGTCGCCCGCGTCGGCACTGGCCACGCTGGTGCCCGAAGGCGCGGTGCTGCAGGCGCAGCTGTTCGCGCCGTCCAGCGCCATCGGTTTTGTGCAGCCCGGGCAGGCGGTGCGCCTGCGTTTCGAAGCCTTTCCGTACCAGAAGTTCGGGCAGCAGCCGGCGCGTGTGCTGCAGGTGTCGCGCACGCCGCTGGCGGCCAACGAGCTCGCGGCGCTGGCCTTGCCGGCCGTGGGCGCCGGCGGCGAGCCCTTGTTCCGCATCACCGTGGCGTTCGAAGGCGAGTCCGTGGCGCCGTTGACGGCCGGCATGCGGCTGCAGGCCGACGTGCTGCTGGAAAAGCGGCGCCTGATCGAATGGTTGTTCGAGCCCCTGTTGGGCCTGAAGGGGCGCCTGTGAGCAGCCCGGCGCCCCTGGTGCTGCAGGCCGAAGCCGCCGAGTGCGGCCTGGCGTGCCTGGCGATGGTGGCCGGCGCCCACGGCCTGGACACCGATCTGCCCACGCTGCGCCGGCGCTTCTCGCTGTCGCTGAAAGGCGTGACGCTGGCCGAGATGGTGCGCATGGCGCATGTGCTGAAGCTCAACACGCGCGCGCTGCGCGCCGAGCCGGCCGAGCTCGCCCAGGTGCAGCTGCCCTGCGTGTTGCACTGGGACCTGAACCACTTCGTGGTGCTGGTGGCGCTGCAGCGCGGCGAGGCTGTGATCCACGACCCGGCGCGCGGCGTGCTGCGCTTGAAGTTGGCCGAGCTCTCGCGGCACTTCAGCGGCGTGTTGCTGGAACTGCAGCCCGCAGCCGACTTCCAGCCCGTGCGCCAGCGGCAGCAGGTCAGCCTGCGCCAGTTGCTGGGGCCGGTGCGCGGGCTGAAGCGCTCGCTGGCGCAGATCTTCACGCTGGCGCTGGCGCTGGAAGTCTTCGTGCTGCTGAGCCCGTTTTTCATGCAGTGGGTGGTGGACGGCGCGCTCGTCAGCGCCGACCGCGACCTCGTGCTGACGCTGGGCCTGGGCTTTGGCTTGCTGGTTCTGGTGCAGGCCGCCACGGCCGCGGCGCGCAGCTGGGCGGTGCTCGCTTTGTCGGCCAGCCTCAACCTGCAGTGGCTGGTGAACGTGTTCGCGCACCTGCTGCGTCTGCCGGTGGCTTGGTTCGAGAAGCGCCATGCCGGCGACATCTGGTCGCGTTTCGGGGCTGTGCAGCACATCCAGCGCACGCTGACGACGAGCTTCATCGAGGCCGTGCTCGACGGCCTGCTCGTGCTGCTGACGCTGGTGATGATGCTGCTCTACAGCCCGCTGCTCACCGCGCTGGTGCTGGGGGCCGTGGCCGGCTATGGCCTGTTGCGCTGGGCGTTTTTCGGCCCCCTGCGGCGCGCCAGCGAAGAAGCGCTGGTGTTCGAGGCCCGGCAGAGCAGCCATTTCCTCGAATCCTTGCGCGGCGTGCTGGCCATCAAGCTCTTCAACGCCCAGGGCGAACGCCAATCACGGTTTTCCAGCCTGGTGGTGGAGACCATGAACGCGCAGCTCACGGTGCGCAAGCTGGAGCTGGTGTTCACGGTGCTGCACCGCCTGCTCTTCGGTCTGGAGCGTGTGGCGGTGGTTTGGCTGGGCGCCTTGCTGGTCATCGACCAACGCCTGTCGCTGGGCATGCTGTTCGCGTTCGTGGCCTACAAGGAAACCTTCGCGGCCCGCGTGAGCGCGCTGGTGGACAAGGCCGTCGACCTGAAGATGCTGCGCCTGCAGGGCGAGCGCCTGGCCGACATCGTGCTCACCGCGCCCGAGCGCGAGGCCGACATCACCGAGGCGCCGGCCGACCCGCTGGACGGCAGCCTGGAGCTGCGCGATCTGCGCTTTGCCTATGCCGATGGCGAGCCCGAGGTGCTGCGCGGTGTGAACCTGCGCATCGAGCCCGGCGAGAGCGTGGCCATCGTCGGGCCCTCGGGTTGCGGCAAGACGACCTTGCTCAAGTTGATGCTCGGCGTTCACCCCCCCACGGCCGGCCAGGTGCTGGTGGGCGGCGTGCCGCTGGGCCGCGCCGGCCTGCATGCCTGGCGCGACCACGTGGGCGTGGTGATGCAGGACGAGCCGCTGTTTTCGGGCAGCCTGCTCGACAACATCAGCTTCTTCAGCCCCGAGCCCGATGCCGCCTGGGCGCAGGAATGTGCGCGCCTGGCTTGTGTGCATGACGAGATCGCGGCCATGCCCATGGGTTACCACACGCTCATCGGCGACATGGGCGCGGCGCTGTCGGGCGGGCAGAAGCAGCGCGTGCTGCTGGCGCGGGCGCTGTACAAGCGGCCGAAGATCCTGCTGCTGGACGAAGCCACCAGCTCGCTGGACGTGGAGCGCGAACGCGCCGTCAATCAGGCCATCCGCCACCTGGCCTTGACGCGTGTGATCGTGGCGCACCGGCCCGAGACCATCCAGTCGGCCGGGCGCGTGGTGGCCCTGCACGAGGGCCGCGTGGCGCAAGACCTGCGCAGCGTGCAGACCGCGGGCGCGCCTGCGGCCTGAAGGCGCGGCGTCAGCCGGATTTGCGCACGCGGAAACCCAGCAGCGCGTACATCGGGCAACGTGCCACGGTGGCTGTCAGCAGCATCACCAGGCCCACGACCCAGGCCCAGCCGCCGACCTGGCCGCTGATCGCAAAAGCGATGAGGAACAGGCCCAGCAGGATGCGGAAGACGCGGTCATAACCCGACATGTTCTTGGCCATCATGGTGTGGTCTCCAGGCAGTGTGTTCGTGGCCCGCGCTGAAAGCGGCGGGCCGGCATGCGGATGAAAGAAGCGGCCACCCCTACTGCCGGCGCCGCGCCGCCATTCTGCCGCCAGCGCAGAGCCCCGGTGCGAGGCCTGCTGAATGCTCAGCTTTTTTTCATCGGGCAGGTGTTCATGCCCAGCAGCGGATAGGCGGGGCAGAAGCGGAAAGCGCCAGTGGCCAGCGGCACCAGGCCGAGCCAGCCCCACAGGCCGATGGTGCCGGTGAGCGTGAGGGCGATCAGTGCCAGACCGACGACGATGCGGAGGATGCGGTCGATGCCGCCGACGTTGCTGTTCATGAAGGGCTCCTGGGGGTTGTGCGGCGAAAGTGCCGATGCGCTGCACTGTGCGCCGCCCCGAGGCCTGGCTCTGTGACCTGGGTCACATTCGTGGCAACGATGCCGGGCCGTGGCCGGTCTGCCGCTGCCCTCAGAGGCTGCGTTCACCTGCGGCCAGTTGCCGCAGCGCCGCGCCGTCCAGCACCTCGATGCGCTCACGCGACAGGCGCACCCAGCCTGCGCGTTCGAAGCGGGCCAGCAGGCGCGAGACGATCTCGCGCACGGTGCCCAGCTGGTCGGCCAGGGTTTGGTGGGTGGTGGCCAGGGCCAGGCCGTGGCCCAGCAGGGCCTGCGCCAGGCGCTGGTCCAGGCGCTGGAAGGCCACGGCCTCGGCCAGGGCCATCAGGTCGGCCAGACGGTCGGCCAGCACCCCGAAGACATGGCGGCGGAACACGGGCTGCTGGCACCAGCGCTCGAGCCCCGCGGGCGATAGCAACACGAGCTCGGTGACCTCGGTGGTTTGCCCGTGGGCGCTGAGTGCGCCCTGGCCGAAGAGGCAGGCCGTGGAGACGACACACACCTCGCCCGGCGTGACGCGGTACAGCTCCAGCGTGCGGCCACCCGGCGAGCCGCGCGCCACGCGCACGCTGCCGGCCAGCAGCAGGGGGAAGCCCTGGCAGGCCGAGCCTTCGTCGAAGAGCAGGGTGCCGGCGGGCGCGTGCATGTGCAGCGCTTCGGTGGCCAGCACGGCCTGGCGTTCTGCCGCGGGCAGCTCGGCCAGCACGGGGTGCAGCTGGAGCAGGCGGGTTTGCAGGGCGGCGTCGATCATGGCGTGGCGGGTTGCTGTGCGGGTTGCGTCTGGGTTTCCAGGCGGCGCAGCCAGGCCATCGCGTGCTGGCGGTGGGGGCCGCACATCTCGGCGCTGGGCTGCAAGGAAGCGCACACCGCGGGCCGGCTGGGCTGGCCGAAGAGGCGGCACAGCAGATGCTCGTCCAGCTGCACGCAGGGCACGCCGGCCGGTTTGCCCCCGGGCATGCCGGGGATGGGCGAGGTGATCGAGGGCGCGGTGCAGCACGCGCCGCAGCCAGGGCGGCAGTCCATGGGGGCGATGCTATCGCCGCCATCACCACAAGCCATGCCGCTGCGGCGGCCGGGCCGAGACAATACAAACAAGAATCATTCTTGATGGAGAGCGGTGATGGCCAAGTCAGCAACTTTCGGCGTGATGCACCTGGGCATCGCTTTCGGGGTGAGCTACGCGCTGACCGGCAGCGTAGCGATTGCAGGCGCCATCACGCTGGTGGAGCCGGTGGTGAACACCTTGGCGCACTACTTTTTCGACCGCTGGTGGGCGCGGCGCGCGTTGCGCCGGCAGGCCCAGGCGGCCGCGCCCGCAGTGATGGGTGTCGCGCCGGGCGCGAATTCGGGCGCGCTGGCGGTTTAGACGCCCGGCGCCGCGGTGCGGTGCCGCCGGAAGCCTCGTAAAATCAAAGGCTTGCGCGCGGTCTGGCCCGTCTTGGGCCGGCCGCGTTTTGGCTTTTCCAGAAGGCATCTCCATGCTGCACCCGCAGGAATTCGACGTCATCGTGGTCGGTGGCGGCCACGCCGGCACCGAGGCCGCCCTGGCCAGCGCCCGCATGGGCTGCACCACGCTGCTGCTCACCCACAACCTCGAAACCCTGGGGCAGATGAGCTGCAACCCCAGCATCGGCGGCATCGGCAAGGGCCATCTGGTCAAGGAGATCGACGCGCTGGGCGGCGCCATGGCCGCGGCCACCGACGAAGCCGGCATCCAGTTCCGCATCTTGAACGGTAGCAAGGGCCCGGCCGTGCGCGCCACGCGCGCGCAGGCCGACCGCGTGCTGTACCGCGCGGCCATCCGCCAGCGCCTGGAGAACCAGCCGAACTTGTGGCTCTTCCAGCAGGCCGTGGACGACCTGATGGTGGAGGGCGACCGCGTGGTGGGCGCCGTCACGCAGATCGGCCTGCGCTTCGGCGCGCGGGCGGTGGTGCTGACGGCCGGCACTTTTCTTGATGGGCGCATCCACGTCGGGCTGCAGAACTACAGCGCCGGGCGCGCGGGCGACCCGCCGGCCGTCAGCCTCTCGGCAAGGCTGAAAGAGCTGAAGCTGGCGCAGGGCCGGCTGAAGACGGGCACGCCGCCGCGCATCGACGGGCGCAGCATCGACTTCTCGAAGCTGGTGGAGCAGCCGGGCGACCTGGATCCGGTGCCGGTGTTCAGCTTCCTCGGCCGGCCCGAGCAGCACCCGCGCCAGGTGCCGTGCTGGATCACGCACACCAACGAGCGCACGCACGAGATCATCAAGAGCGGCTTCGACCGCAGCCCGATGTTCACTGGCGTGATCGAGGGCGTGGGGCCGCGTTACTGCCCGAGCATAGAAGACAAGGTGAACCGCTTCGCCGACAAGGGCAGCCACCAGATCTTCCTGGAGCCCGAGGGCCTGACGACGCATGAGTTCTACCCGAACGGCATCAGCACCTCACTGCCTTTCGACATCCAGCTCGGCGCGCTGCGCTCGATGGTGGGCTTGGAGAACGCGCACATCCTGCGCCCCGGTTACGCCATCGAGTACGACTTCTTCGACCCGCGCGAACTCAAGCCCAGCTTCGAGACGCGGGCCATCCAGGGCCTGTTCTTCGCCGGGCAGATCAACGGCACCACGGGTTATGAAGAGGCCGCAGCCCAGGGCCTGTACGCCGCAGTCAACGCCGCGCTGCAAGTGCAGGGCCGTGAGGCTTGGCTGCCGCGCCGCGACCAGGCCTACCTGGGCGTGCTGGTGGACGACCTCACCAGCAAGGGCGTGACCGAGCCCTACCGCATGTTCACCAGCCGCGCCGAGTACCGCCTGCAGCTGCGCGAAGACAACGCCGACCTGCGCCTCACCGAGCAGGGCCGGGCGCTGGGCCTGGTGGACGATGCCCGTTGGGCCGCCTTCGAGACCAAGCGCGAGCGCCTTGAGCAAGAGCGCCAGCGTTTGCGCAGCACCTGGGTGCGGCCGGCCACCGTGCCGGCGGAAGATGCCGAGCGCCTGCTGGGCAAGGCGCTGGAGCACGAGTACCCGCTGGAAGACCTCCTGCGCCGGCCGGGCGTGGACTTCGACGCCGTCTGCGCCGTGGCGGCGGTGGCGGGCGGCACCGAACACCACCGTGTTTCACGTGAAACACTGCGGGCGGCCTGGGGCCAGCGCGAGGCCGATGCCGTCATCGAGCAGACCGAAATCGCCGTGAAGTACGCCGGCTACATCGACAAGCAGAACGACGAGGTCGAGCGTGCCGCCTCGTTGGAAAACTTGAAATTGCCCGAGCAACTGGACTACGCCAGCGTCACCGCCTTGTCTTTCGAAGTGCGCCAGAAGCTGGCCCGGCACCGGCCGGCCACGCTGGGCCAAGCCTCGCGCATCTCGGGCGTGACGCCGGCGGCCATCTCGCTGCTGCTGGTGCATCTGAAAAAGAGCCGCTTCGAAGGTTTCGCCCGCATGCCTTCGACGCCCGCCCCGGCGGCTGACAGCCAGGCAGCCTGAGCCCGTGACGAAGCACCTTGATGACATCGCCGCGATCTGCGCGGCCTGCGGCCTCAGCCCGAGCACCGCGCAGCTCCAGGCCCTGGATGACTACCTGGCGCTGCTGCAGCGCTGGAACGCCACCTACAACCTGACGGCCGTGCGCGACCCGGCCGCCATGCTCACGCAGCACCTGGCCGACTGCCTGGCGGTGGTGCCGCCTTTGCAGCGCCATGCCGAAGGCGGACGTTTGCTGGATGTGGGCAGCGGCGGCGGCTTGCCCGGCGTGGTGATCGCCACGCTGCTGCCGGCCTGGGACGTTACCTGCGTGGACGCCGTCGGCAAGAAGATGGCCTTCGTGCGCCAAGTGGCCG
Organism: uncultured beta proteobacterium; assembly: GCA_963788035.1. Taxonomy (GTDB): domain Bacteria; phylum Pseudomonadota; class Gammaproteobacteria; order Burkholderiales; family Burkholderiaceae_C; genus Rubrivivax. The sequence goes on along the minus strand of CAWBFC010000001.1, from coordinate 79,383 downwards.
GTACGCTGCCTTTGCCCAACCTGCGCGCCGAGCACACGCGCATCGAGCATCTCAAGCAGCCGCCCTACGATCTCATCACCTCACGCGCGTTCGCCTCCTTGGCCGATTTCACGCGGTTGACCCGCCCGCAGCTCGCACCGAGCGGTGTGTGGATGGCGATGAAGGGCAGGGCGCCAGAGGACGAGACGGCCGAGTTGCCCGCCGACGTGACGGTGTTTCACGTGGAACAACTGGCCGTGCCGGGCTTGGACGCCCAGCGTTGCCTGGTCTGGATGCGCCCGGCAGGCTGAAAAAGCAGGCCGCCACGGCGCGGTGCTGGCGGTTCGGCGCTGATTCTCGGCTACGCTCTTTCCCATCTCGCGCGCACCCTTGCGCGCCCTCGATCTACCCAAAACAAGAAGCGAACCTCATGCTCGGCATTGGCGACTACGGCGCTTTCTGCGCTGCCATCCTGTTGTTCCTCGCCTTGCCCGGCCCGGGCACCTTCGCGTTGCTGACCTCCACGGCCAAGGGGGGCATGCGGGCCGGCGCGGCCGCGACGGCCGGCGTGATCCTCGGCGACCAAGCGCTGCTCTGGTTGGCGGTGGCTGGCGTGGCGGCGCTGCTGGCGGCCAAGCCCGTGCTCTTCCAGGGTGTGCAGTACCTGGGTGCGGCCTACCTCGTGTGGATCGGTCTCAAGCTCGTCTTCGCCAAGCCGGGCGATGCTTCGCCCATCCGCATCGAGCCGCACCATTACGCGCGCCAGGCCTTCTTCATCACGCTGCTCAACCCCAAGTCCATCGTGTTCTACATGGCTTTTTTCCCGCTGTTCATCGACCCCGCCTTGCACCGCGGCGCCATCACCTTCGCCGCCATGGCGGCCACCATCGCAGTGATCACCGCCATTTACTGCCTGACGCTGTGCTTCTTTGCCGATGCCATTGGCGCGCGCCTGAAGAAAAACACGCGCATCGGTCGCCTGCTGGAAAGAGCAGCCGGCATCTTCCTGGTCGGCTTCGGCATCCGCCTGGGGGTGCAATGAGCGGGGCGGCATCCGCGGCCGGCCCGCGCATCTTCTGCGTGGCCAACCAGAAGGGCGGTGTCGGCAAGACCACCACCACGGTCAACCTGGCCGCGGGCCTGGCCCTGATCGGGCAGCGGGTGCTGGTGATCGATCTCGACCCGCAGGGCAATGCCACCATGGGTTCGGGCATCGACAAACGCGCGCTGCCGCTCAGCGTCTACGACGTGCTGCTGGAGCAAGCCGGCATCGCCGAAGCCCGCCAACCCAGCCCCAAGGGCGGTTACATGGTGCTGGGCGCCAACCGCGATCTCGCCGGGGCCGAGGTGGAGCTGGTGCCGCTGGAGCGCCGCGAAAGGCGTCTGAAGTCGGCCATCGCTGCCGTCGCGGCCGACCACGACTTCGTGCTCATCGACTGCCCGCCCTCGCTGAGCCTGCTCACCCTGAACGGCCTGTGCGCCGCCCACGGCGTGGTAGTGCCCATGCAGTGCGAGTACTTCGCGCTGGAAGGCCTGTCGGACCTGGTCAACACCATCAAGCAGGTGCATGCCAACCTCAACCCCGAGTTGCAGATCATCGGGCTGTTGCGCGTGATGTTCGACCCCCGCATCACGCTGCAGCAGCAGGTGAGCGAGCAACTCAAGGCGCACTTCGGCGAGAAGGTGTTCAACACCGTCATTCCACGCAATGTGCGCCTCGCCGAGGCGCCCAGTTACGGCGAGCCTGGCGTCACCTTCGACCCCGCCAGCAAAGGCGCGCAGGCTTTTGTCGAGTTTGCCAAGGAAATGGTGGCGCGGCTGGGTGCCCAGCCCGGCGCCACGGGCGGCTGAAGCCATGTTGAACCCGGCCCTGCCACGCGTGCTGCTCTCGCGGGTGGAAGATGCCGGCCTGAACGCCAGCGCGCCACCGGCGCAGTGGTGGATGGACGGCTGGCTCGTGCGCGCGTGGCCGGGCAAGGCGCGGCGTGCCCGCTGCGTGAATGCCCTGGCTCCCGGCCTGCTGGCCCTGGATGAGCGTTTGGCCGCCGCCGAGGCCGTGAATCTGCAGCATGGGGTGCCGCTGATCTTTCGCATCACCCCTTTCACCCAAGGCGAGGGTCTGGCCGAGGCCTTGGCCGCGCGGGGTTTCGTGGCGGTCGATCCCAGCCTCGTGCTCGTCTTGCCGCAGCTCAGCCCGGCGGCGGCCACGCCTGCGCCCGACGGCCTGCGGCTGCAAACGCTGGACGGCGCAGCCTTTGCCGAAGCCGTGGGTGTCTTGCGCGCATCACCGGCTGCCCACCGTCGCAGCCATGCCCAGCGCCTCTTGCACGCGCCCGTGCCCCACCGCGGCCTGGCGCTGTGCCGAGACAGCGACGGCGAAGTGCTGGCCTGCGGCCAGCTTGCCCTGGAGGCGCCCTGGGCGGGCCTCTACGACGTTTTCACCCACCCCGCAGCGCGCAACCAAGGCCTGGCCGCTTGGCTGTGTGAGCGCCTGCTCTCGCTGGGAGCATCGCTGGGCGCAACGGCGGGCTACTTGCAGGTGGATGCTGCCAACCCCGCGGCCCTGGCGGTCTACCGCCGGCTGGGTTTCCAGCACGGCTACGGCTACCACTACCTCGAACGACCGCCCCGCAACTGAGGGGGCCAGGCGCTGAGCCGCCTGCCGCGACGAAGCCGCGGATACCCAGGCCTGCCATCCCGGCACCGAGGTCACCCCCATGCACACGCTCGTTCGTACCCTGGCCCGCTGCGGCGCCCTCTTGCTCACTGTCGCTGCCCTGCCGGCGGGTGCCGCCCTCGTCACCTGGCACGCCGCCGGTGGCCTGACGCCGGATGCCGCCGACGCGCAGTGGCAGCTGACCGACAGCGCCTCGCCCGAAAACCCGGCGCTTTCGGCCGGGGTGCTGAACCTGGGCGGCAACCAGATTGCCGAGCAGATGTACTACTCGATGAGTGGCGCCAACACCGATTTCTCCGGCGGTGCCGCCTACTGGCTCGAAGCCCGCCTGCGCGTGAACAGCCAAAGCCTCACCGGCGGCTGGTGGCGCGCCCCGGTCAGCATGGCCATCGGTTTCAACGGTGGCGGCCTGGCCATCTTCGAGTTGCGCCGCGACAGCATCTACCTGCGCAACGGCGACAACTCGCAGGGTGCCTTGAACAACAGCGTCGACACCGACAGCGATTTCCACCTCTACCGCATGGAGGTGCTGGGCAGCGCGGTGGGCAGCACCGTGAATGTCTACCAGGACGGCGTGCTCGTGCTGAGCGACAACTCGGTCTACAACGCCGGTGGCGGCAACCGCGTCTTTTGGGGCGACGCGTCCATCATCGCCGGGGGCCAGAGCGATTGGACCTATGTGGCCACCAACCTTGGCGCCACGCCAACGCCCACGCCACCCACGCAGCCCATGCCCGAGCCGGGCAGCCTGGCCTTGGCCGCGCTGGCGCTGCTGGCAGCCCGCGCCGTGCGGCCACCGCGGCCCCAGCGCAGCGCCTGAGCCGCGGTCGACGAGGCCCCCAAGCTGCCCGCGGCACCTGGGGCGCCCGGGCCTGTGGGTGGCGCTGCTGTCAGAGGCCCAGGCTTTCGTCCAGGCCCAGATGCACGTTCATGGCCTGCACGGCCGCGCCGCTGGCGCCCTTGCCGAGGTTGTCCAGGCGTGCCATCACCACGGCCTGGCTCTCGCTGGCGAAAACGAAGACATCGGCGCGGTTGGTGTCGTTGCAGGCCTGCACGTCGAAGAAACCCGCTTCCAGCGTGGCGGCGTCGCGCAGGGGCATCACGCGTATGAAACGCTCGCCGGCATAGTGGCGCTCGTAGGCCCGCTGCAGCGCCTCGGCCGTGGTGCCCAGCGCATGCAGCGAGAGCGGCACGCTCACCGACAAGCCCTTGTAGAAGTTGGCGACGACGGGCTGGAACACCGGCGGCTGCGCCAAACCCGTGTGCGCGGCCATCTCTGGCAGGTGCTTGTGCGCCAGCGTCAGACCGTAAGGGCGCGGTGATGTGAGCGCCGGCTCCGTAGGAACAGCCTGGTATTGCTCGATCATCTTCTTGCCGCCGCCCGAATAGCCGGTGATGGACGTGGCCGAGATCATGGCGCTCTTGGGCACCAGGCCCGCATCCACCAGCGGCCGCAGCAGCAGGATGAAGGCACTGGCGTGGCAGCCCGGGTTGGCGATGCGCTTGGCGCCGCGGATCGCCGCGCGCTGGCCCGGCGCCAACTCGGGCAGGCCGTAGACCCAGCCCGGCACCGTGCGGTGCGCGGTGCTGGCGTCGATGAGGCAGGTGTTGGGGTTGCTCACCATCGACGCGGCCTCGCGCGAGGCGGCGTCGGGCAGGCACAGAAAGGCCACGTCGGCGGCGTTGAGCAGGCGCGCACGCTCGGCGCTGTCCTTGCGCTTGTCGGCGTCGATGCGCAGCACTTCGATGTCGGGGCGCGCGGCCAGCACCTCGTGGATGCGCAGGCCCGTCGTGCCCTCCTGGCCGTCGACGAAAACTTTGGTGCTCATGGGGGCCTCGTGTACAAACAGCCGCTGCCCAGCGCAGCGAGAGATCGAGGATACAGGCCATGAATGACGCGGCACCCCGTGTGCTGATCCTGCCCGGCTGGATGGACTCGGGCCCCACGCACTGGCAGAGCCGATGGGAAGCGCTGCACGGTTTCGAGCGTGTGCAGCAGGCCGACTGGCAGTGGCCGCGCCGCGGCGACTGGATGGCGCGGCTGGACGAGGTGCTGCTCGAAGCCGAGGCCCCGGCTCTGCTCGCGGCGCACAGCCTGGGTTGCCATTTGGTGGCCGCCTGGGCCGCGCACAGCCGCCACACGGCGTTGGTGCTGGGCGCGCTGCTCGTGGCGCCGCCCGACACCGAAAGAGACGACATGCCGCCGCAGCTGCACAACTGGCGGCCGTTGGTGCGTCAGCGCCTGCCGTTTCCGGCCACCGTGCTTTTCAGCAGCGACGACCCCTACGCCGCGCCGGAGCGCGCGCTGGCGCTCGCCGAGACCTGGGGCGCCAGCGCGCAGGGCGTGGGCGCCGCGGGCCACATCAACGGCGACGCAGGCCTGGGCGATTGGCCCGAAGGCCTGGCCCAGCTGCAGGCGCTGGGCTGGCACGCCGGCCCCGCCACCCCATGAGCGGCCGCGCCTGGCGCGCCGTGCTGGTGGGCGTGCTCATCGCCACTGTGCTCGGCTGGAGCAGTCTGCTGGGCAGCGGCATTGGTCTCACGGTACTCCTCGTGACCGCCTTGTGTGTCGTGGCCGTGGGCGGCCTGTGGTGGCTGCTGCAGCGCACGGGCGATGCCAGCGCGGCGCTGCGCGAAAAGCTGGCCGGCGGCGACGACGGCCAGCACCATGAATTCGACGGCGTGACGCTGCGTGTGGAAGACGACGGCCGCCACGTCTGGCTCGACGGCCCCGGCCTGCAACGCGTGCTGCGCCGCCGCGAGCCCGAAGAGGCCCTGGCCGCGCGCCACGCCGGCGCCTGGCGCCGCAACGAGCAGGGCGTGCTGATGCTGCGTGTGGACGCCGTCATCGCCTACCTCGGCGCCATGCCCGGCCGCGACGAACCACGGCTGCAGAAGCTGCGCCGTTATCTGGAGCGCGACCTGCTCTACCCCGCGCAGCGGCGACGCGAACGGGCCTGAGGCGCCAGCCCGTGCCTGACAATCCCCCCATGGTCACCAAAAAGATGAAGGGCCTGGGCATGGGCCTGGAGGCCCTGCTCGGCCCCAAGGTCAGCGAAGCCCCGGCCGCCGCCGCGCCCGCCTTGCCCAGCAGTCTGCCGCTGGCGAGCCTGCGCGCCGGCAAGTACCAGCCGCGCACGCGCATGGACGAGGGCTCGCTCTACGAGCTGGCCGAAAGCATCAAGGGCCAGGGCGTGATGCAGCCCATCCTGGTGCGGCCGCTGGCCGAGCCGGGGCAGTACGAGATCATCGCCGGCGAACGCCGCTTCCGCGCCGCCAAGCTGGCCGGGCTGGACGAGGTGCCGGTGCTGGTCAAGCCCGTGCCCGACGAAGCCGCGGCGGTGATGGCGCTGATCGAGAACATCCAGCGCGAAGACCTCAACCCGCTGGAAGAGGCCCAGGGCCTGCAGCGCCTGGTCAACGAGTTCAGCCTCACGCACGAACAAGCGGCCCAGGCCGTGGGCCGCTCGCGCAGCGCGGCCAGCAACCTGCTGCGCCTGCTGCAGCTGGCCGAACCGGTGCAGCAGATGCTGCTGGCCGGCGACCTGGACATGGGCCACGCGCGCGCGCTGCTGGCGCTGCCCGCGGCCGAGCAGGTGATGGCCGCGCACGAGATCAGCGCGAAGAAGCTCAGCGTGCGCGAGGCCGAGCGCCTGGTGGCGCGGCAGCTGCCCGGTCGCAGTGGCACGGCCGCCAGCCGTGCGAAGCCGGCGAAAACACGCGATCTGGCCCGGCTGGAAGAACGCTTGGCCGACCGGCTGACGGCGAGTGTGGAAATCCGCGTGCAGAAGCGCACCGCGCGCGGCGAGGCCGGCGAGATCGCCATCGCCTTCGGCTCGCTGGACGAACTGAACGGCCTGCTGGAGAAGCTGGGCGCGGGCGAAACCTGAGCGCGGGCCGGCCCTGGGCCCGTCAGGCCGGCTGCACCGCCGCGCGCTGCTTCAGCAGCAGCCACAGCACCGCGGCCATCACCGCCGCAATCGGCAGCAGCGAGCCCAGGTTCAGCAGCGTCCAGCCCTGGGTGGTGATCAGCGCGCCCGAGGCAAAAGAGCTCAGCGCCATAGTCCAGAACACCGCCGTGTCCATCAGGCCCTGGGCGCGGTTCTTCTCTTCCGGCCGATAGGCTTGGGTGAGCAAGGTGCTGCCGCCGGTGTAGAGGAAGTTCCAGCCCACGCCCAATGCGAACAGCGCCACCAGGAACTGCATCAGGTCCACGCCTGAGAGCGCCACGGCCACGCACACCAGGTTCAGCAGCCCGCCCACGAACATGACGGGCAGCGCACCAAAACGTTTGATGAGGTGGCCGGTGAAAAAGCTGGGCACGAACATGCCCAGCACGTGCCATTCGAGCACCAGCGCGGCGCTGCTGAAGGGGTGCTGGCACTGCTGCATGGCAATGGGTGTGGCGGCCATCAGCAGGTTCATCACGCCGTAGCCCAGGGCCGCGCCGATCACGGCCACGGCGAAGATGGGCTGGCGCATCAGCTCCGCCGCCGGCCGGCCGGTGGCTGCGCCCGGCACAGGCGGCACGTGGGCCGGAAAGCGGATGAAGCTCAGCACTCCCAGCGCCACCAGTGCCACGCCCACCAGCGCCAGGTAGGCGCCGGCAAACGGCAGCGCCAGCCAGTCGCGCGTGGCGCTGGCCAGGTTTGGCCCGATGAAGGCGCCGGCAATGCCGCCGGCCAGCACCATCGACAAGGCCCGTTCCTTGTAGGCCGGTGCGACGAGTTCGGCGCCGGTGAAACGGTAGAGCGCCCCGTTGGCGCTGTAGAAACCCGCCACCGCCGTGGACAGCAGCAGCAGCCAGAAGCTCTGCAGCGACACCGCCAGCGCGCAGCCCGCGCAAGAAACGATGGCCACCAGCAAACCGATCTGGAAGGACCGTTTGCGCCCCACCCGCGCCTGCAGCCGCGACACCGGCATGGCCGAGAGCGCCGCGCCGACCACATAGCCCGTGACGGGCAGCGTGGCCATCCAGCCCAGCGGCGCCAGCGACAGGCCCACCAGCCCGTTGATGGCGATGAAGGTGACGTTGTTGACGAGGAAGAGCGCCTGACAAACCGTCAGCAGCCAGAGGTTCTTGTTCATGGGCAGTCCGGGCACCGGAAACACGCAGGCACGCCAGGGCCATCATCGCACCGCCCGGAACCTTTGCTGGGCGGCGGGGCTCCATCGCGGTGCATGTGCCGGGGCTGCGAACGCGGGCTGGGCAAGGCACGGCTCTTGCGCAGCCGGGTGCAGCGCGGCGGAATAACCCGCCGCCGTGAAATGGCCAGGAAAAGGGTTTGTCATCCGCGCCTCGGCGCGGCGCAGAATGAACGAAGCTGAGATCACACAGCGGCCTGCTGGCGCTTGAGCCCGGCGGTGCAAGGAAAGCTCTGATGGAGCCCGGGTCTGTCAAGCCGGGACTCCATCAGAACTTCCCAGGTGCGGATGGGGTGGGTTGTCCACCCCGTTGCGCCTGCGAACACCGGAGGCCGCATGGATGTGATCAGCCACTTTGCCGCTCGCTACGAGCGCACGCGTGAAGAAGAGCTCTCGCTCGAGGACTACCTCGCGGAGTGCAAACGTTACCCCCTGGCCTACGCCAGCGCCGCCGAGCGCATGCTCAAGGCCATCGGCGAGCCGACCACGGTGGACACGCGCAACGACCCGCGCCTGTCGCGCCTGTTCGCCAACAAGGTGATCAAGGTCTACCCGGCCTTCGCCGAGTTCTACGGCATGGAAGACGCCATCGAGCAGGTGGTGAGCTACTTCCGCCATGCGGCGCAGGGCTTGGAAGAGAAGAAGCAGATCCTCTACCTGCTGGGCCCGGTGGGCGGCGGCAAGAGCTCCATCGCCGAGCGGCTGAAGCAGTTGATGCAGGAAGTGCCCTTCTACGCCATCAAGGGCAGCCCGGTGAACGAAAGCCCGCTGGGGCTCTTCGATGCCGCGGAAGACGGGCCGATTCTTGAAAGCGAATACGGCATCCCGCGCCGCTACCTCAACCGCATCCTGAGCCCCTGGGCCGTGAAGCGCCTGGAAGAGTTCGGCGGCGACATCCGCCAGTTCAAGGTGGTCAAGCGCCACCCCAGCATCCTCAAGCAGGTGGGCATCAGCAAGACCGAGCCCGGCGACGAGAACAACCAGGACATCTCCTCGCTCGTCGGCAAGGTCGACATCCGCAAGCTGGAAAGCTATTCACAAGACGACCCCGACGCCTACAGCTACAGCGGTGGCCTGTGCCTGGCCAACCAGGGCTTGCTGGAATTCGTGGAGATGTTCAAGGCGCCCATCAAGGTGCTGCACCCGCTGCTGACGGCCACGCAAGAAGGCAACTTCAAGGGCACCGAAGGTTTCGGCGCCATTCCCTTCGACGGCGTGGTGCTCGCGCACAGCAACGAAAGTGAGTGGAAGGCCTTCCGCAACAACAAGAACAACGAGGCTTTCCTCGACCGCATCTACATCGTGAAGGTGCCCTACTGCCTGCGCGTGAGTGAAGAGATCAAGATCTACGAGAAGCTGCTGAAGAACTCGTCACTCGCCGCGGCCACCTGCGCGCCGGGCACGCTGAAGATGATGAGCCAGTTCGCCATCTTGACAAGGCTGAAGGAGCCGGAGAACTCGTCGCTGTATTCCAAGATGCTGGTCTACGACGGCGAGAACCTGAAGGACACCGATCCGCGCGCCAAGAGCTACCAGGAGTACCGCGATTACGCCGGTGTCGACGAAGGCATGAACGGCATCAGCACACGTTTTGCCTACAAGATCATCAGCAAGGTCTTCAACTTCGACAGCACCGAGGTCGCGGCCAACCCCGTGCATTTGATGTACGTGCTGGAGCAACAGATCGAGCGCGAGCAGTTCGCCAAAGAGCTGGAAGACAAGTACGTCGGCTACATCAAGGAGCTGCTGGCACCGCGGTATGCCGAGTTCATCGGCAAGGAAATCCAGACCGCGTATCTGGAGAGCTATTCCGAATACGGCCAGAACATCTTCGACCGTTACGTCACCTACGCCGATTACTGGATACAAGACCACGAGTACCGCGACACCGACACCGGCGAAGTCTTTGATCGCGGTTCGCTGAACGCCGAGCTGGAGAAGATCGAGAAGCCCGCGGGCATTGCGAACCCGAAAGACTTCCGCAACGAGATCGTCAACTTCGTGCTGCGCGCCCGCGCCAGCAACCAGGGCAAGAACCCGGTGTGGACGAGCTACGAGAAGCTGCGCACCGTGATCGAGAAGAAGATGTTCTCGAACACCGAAGAGTTGCTCCCGGTGATCAGCTTCAACGCCAAGGCCAGTGCCGACGAGGCCAAGAAGCACGAAGACTTCGTGACGCGCATGGTGGCCAAGGGCTACACGCAGAAGCAGGTGCGGCTGCTGTGCGAGTGGTACCTGCGTGTCAGGAAGAGCAGCTGATGCAGCAGATCATCGACCGCCGCCTTGCCGGGAAAAACAAGTCCATCGGCAACCGCGAGCGTTTCCTGCGCCGGCACAAGGAGCAGATCCGCGAAGCGGTCAAACGCGCCATCGACGGCCGCAGCATCAGCGATGTGGAACGTGGCGAAGACATCCACATCCCGAAGAAGGACCTGAGCGAACCCGTCTTCGGCCATGGCCAGGGCGGCGTGCGTGAACAGGTGCACCCGGGCAACAAGGAGTTTGTGCAGGGCGACCGCATCGAGCGGCCGAAAGGCGGTGGCGGCGGCAGCGGGGGCAGTGGCAAGGGCCAGGCCAGCGACAGCGGCGAAGGTGAAGACGACTTCGTCTTCGCGCTGAGCAAGGAAGAGTTCATGCAGGTCTTTTTCGAAGACCTGGCGCTGCCCCACCTGGTGCGCACGCAACTCGCCGAGATGCCCGAATGGAAGAGCCAGCGCGCGGGCTTTTCAAGCGACGGCACGCCCAACAACCTGCACGTGGTGCGCAGCATGCGCGGTGCTTTGGGCCGGCGCATCGCGCTGGGCAATGGCCCACGGCGTGAGCTGCACGAGATGGAAGCCCGCCTGGCCGAGATGAAAGCGGCCCTGCAGCCCGGCGACTTGGTGGCCGAAGCGGGGATCAAAGCGCTGGCCGAAGAGATTCGCCTGCTGCGCGCGCGCATCGAGCGCATTCCTTACCTCGACCCCATCGACCTGCGTTACCGCAGCCGCATCAAGGTGCCGGTGCCCACCAGCAAGGCGGTGATGTTCTGCCTGATGGACGTGAGTGGCTCCATGGACGAAGCGCGCAAAGAGCTCAGCAAGCGCTTCTTCATCCTGCTCTACCTTTTTCTCACGCGGCATTACGAAAAGATCGACCTCGTTTTCATCCGCCACCACACACAGGCGCAAGAAGTGGACGAGCAGAACTTCTTCCACGCTCGTGAAACTGGCGGCACCGTGGTCAGCAGCGCGCTGGTGCTGATGGAAGAAATCATCCGGGCGCGTTACGACCCGAGCCAGTGGAACATCTACGGCGCGCAAGCCAGCGACGGCGACAACTGGCACCACGACAGCGGCCGTTGCCGCGAGATCCTCAGCGAAAAGATCCTGCCGCTGGTGCGCTATTTCGCCTACGTGCAGGTGGCCGAGGAAGAGCAGAACCTCTGGGACGAATACGCCCACTTGCAGGAAGCCCACCGTCATTTCGCCATGCGCAAGGCGGTGGCAGCGAGCCAGATCTATCCGGTGTTTCGCGATCTGTTCAAGAAGGAAGGCGCGAAAGCCGCATGAAGGACGCCGCATGAAGATCAAGCCACTTTCGCTGAACCAGCCGCTGCCTTCGCCCGCGCGGCCCAGTGAACACCTGCCGGCGCCCAGCGACTGGAGCTTCGAGCTCATCGAGCAGTACCACCGTGTCATCAAGGCGACGGCCGAACGTTTCGGGCTGGACACCTACCCCAACCAGCTGGAGATCATCACCGCCGAACAGATGATGGACGCCTACGCCAGTGTGGGCATGCCGGTGAATTACCGCCACTGGAGTTACGGCAAGGAATTCATCGCGACAGAAAAGAACTACAAGCGCGGCCACATGGGCCTGGCCTACGAGATCGTCATCAACAGCAACCCTTGCATCAGCTACCTGATGGAAGAGAACACGCTGGCGATGCAGGCCCTGGTGATTGCGCACGCGGCCTACGGCCACAACAGCTTCTTCAAGGGCAATTACCTCTTCCGCATGTGGACCGATGCGGCGTCCATCATCGACTACCTGGTCTACGCGAAGAACTACGTCGCCCTGTGCGAAGAGAAACACGGGCTGGACGCGGTGGAAAGTTTTCTCGACAGCTGCCACGCGCTGCAGAACCACGGCGTCGACCGCTACCGCCGCCCCAGCCGCAAGACGTTGGCGCAAGAGCTCAGCGAACGCATCGACCGCGAGGCCTACGCGCAGCGCCAGGTCAACGACCTGTGGCGCACGCTGCCACGCATGGCGGCCAAGGAAGGCGCCGCGCCCGAGGCCAAGCGTTTCCCCGACGAGCCGCAGGAAAACCTGCTGTACTTCATCGAGAAAAACGCGCCGCTGCTGGAGCCCTGGCAGCGCGAGATCGTGCGCATCGTGCGCAAGGTGGCGCAGTACTTCTACCCGCAGCGCCAGACGCAGGTGATGAACGAAGGCTGGGCCACCTTCTGGCACCACCGCCTGCTCAACACCATGTACGACGACGGCTACCTCACCGACGGCGTCATGCTGGAGTGGCTGACCTCGCACACCAACGTCATCTACCAGCCCCCGGTGGGCCACCGCGCCTACAGCGGCATCAACCCCTACGCGCTGGGTTTCGCGATGTACACCGACATCCAGCGCATCTGCGAAAACCCCACGGACGAAGACCGCCAGTGGTTCCCCGACATCGCCGGCAAACCCTGGCTGCCGGTGCTGGACCACGCCATGCGCAACTTCAAGGACGAGAGTTTCATCGGCCAGTACCTGAGCCCCAAGCTGATGCGCGAGCTGCGCCTCTTCGCCATCACCGACGACGAAAAACAGGGCGAGCTGGAGGTCAGCGCCATCCACGACGAAGCGGGCTACCGGCGGGTGCGCGAAACGCTCAGCCACCAGTACGACCTGGGGCAGCGTGAACCCAACATCCAGGTCTGGAACGTGAACCTCAGAGGCGACCGCAGCCTCACGCTGCGCCACTTCCAGCACCAAGACCGGCCGCTGCACGACAGCGGGCAAGAGGTGCTCAAACACGTGGCGCGGCTGTGGGGCTTTGGCGTGCAGCTGGAGAGCGTCAATGCCAAGGGCGAGGTCAGCAAACGCTTCAGCGTGCCGGCGCCCGCCGCGGCCTGAAGCTCGCGGCCGGGCATGGCAAAAATGGACGAACTCGCAGGCGGGCTCCCCCGGCGGTGCAGGACACGGTAACGATCTCGTTACCATTGGGGATTGACTTGGTGCCGTCTGGCCAAGACCCGATCCGACGCCCTTGCCCCAAGGCCCTGACTTGCCCACCCTGCCCAGCCCGACGCTCGAAGCGCTTGAGTCGCTGGACCTGCCGACGCCGCCCGGCGCGGTGTTCGCCTTCCTGCAGGCGGTGGCGCGCGACGACGTCTCGATGGACGAGCTGGCCGAGCTCGTGCGGCGCGAGCCGGCATTGGCCGCGCGCGTGCTGACGGTGGCCAATTCGGCGGCCTTCAAGGCCCGCGGCGAGCTGCGCAGCCTGAAGCAATGCCTGCAGGTGCTGGGCATGCGCACCTTGCACAGCATCGCCGCCAGCATCGCCGTGCGCGAGGCGTTCTCGGGCTTGCCGGGCGCCCGCAGCGGCGACTTCGACGGCTTCTGGCGCCACGCGCTGATGGTGGCCGAGCTGGCCCAGGCCATCGCGCTGGAAACCCGCGAGGCCGACCCCGAAGAGGCCTACCTCGCCGGCCTGCTGCACGACGTGGGCGAGCTCTTGCTGCTGGGCGGGCTGCCGGCCACCTACGGCCCGATGCTGGGCGAAGCGGGCGGCACCGAAACCGCGCTGGTGGCGCTGGAGCGGGCCACGCTGCACACCGACCACGCCGCGGTCGGGGCCTGGCTGGTCGACCGCTGGCAGCTGCCCTCGTTCATGGCCGACGCGCTGCTCTTCCACCACCACAGCCCTGAAGAGGTGGCGCTGGCCGACCCGCTGACGCGGGCACTCTGGGTGGCCCACGCCTGCGATGCCCTGGCGGCCGACGCGGCGCCCGACGCCGCCGCTTTTGAATCGGCCGGCCACCTGGTGGGCCTGCCGGCCATGCTGCTGGCGCGCCTGGTCGGCCAGGCCCAGGCCGACGTCGCCGCGCTGGCCGGCGCGCTGGGCGTGCGGGCGGTGAACGGGCCTTCGCCGCTGCCCTTGTGGCGCGCGGCCGCCGCCACGGCGCCCGACGCGCCGCGTGACAAGCTGCGCGACACGCTCAGCGCCATGGCCACCCTGCAGCCGCTGCAGCACGAGCTGGCCGCGGCCGACAGCGAGCCGCAGCTGCTGAACGCCGCGCGTGAATCGGCGCGCATCCTCTTCGGCGTGCGCGATGTCGTCTTCCTGCTGCGCACCGGCGCCGAGGCCGCGTTGTCGGCCTTGTCGCTGCCCGGCCAGCCGCCGCAGCTGCAGCGCCTGCAGGTGAAGCTGCAGACCGCTGCGGCCGGTGCTTGCGGCCGCGCGGCGCTCACGGGCCGCACCTGTTCCACCTTCGAGAGCGGGCCTTCGGGGCCGCTGGCCGTGAGCGATCTGCAGCTGGCGCGCGCCCTGGGCAGCGAAGGGCTGCTCTGCGTGCCCATGGCAGCCGGCGGCGTGGTGCTGGGCGTGATGGCCTGCCCCGTGGGCCGGCTGCAGGCCGAGCGCCTGGAGCAGCGCCTGGCCCTGCTGGGCAGTTTTGCCGGGCTGCTGGCCGGCCACCTGCAGCAATGGCGCACGCTGCGCGAGCGCGACCGCGAACTTGAAGCCGCCACCGCCGACCGCCTGCGCGAGCGTGAGCGCCAGGTGGTCCATGAAGTCAGCAACCCGCTGGGCATCATCAAGAACTACCTCACGCTGGTGCGGCGCAAGTTGCCCGAGGGCGTGCAGCTGGGCGAAGAGCTGCAGGTGCTGCACGAGGAGATCGACCGTGTGGGCCGCATCGTGCGCCAGCTGGGCGAGCCGCCGCCCGAGCCCGCCACCGGCGGCGGCGCCGACGCGCTGGACCTCAACACCGCCGTCGAAGGCCTGCGCGCGCTCTACGCCGAGCCGCTGTTCGGCCGCGCCGGCATCGAGCTGGTGCTGGAGTTGCAACAGCCCCTGGCCGCCACGCGCGCCGACCGCGACAGCCTGCGCCAGATCGTTTTGAACCTGTGGAAAAACGCCGCCGAGGCGCTGCCGCCCGGCGCCCGCGTGACGACCAGCACCGCCGACCACATCCACCGTGATGGCCGCCTCTACACCCAGCTGTGTGTGGCCGACAACGGCCCCGGGCTGCCGGGTGATGTGATGGTGTCGCTCTTCCAGCCGTTGGGCCGCACGCGCCGCGCGGGGCATTCGGGCCTGGGCCTGTCCATCGTGCACAGCCTCGTCACCCGGCTGGGCGGCGACATCGCCTGCCAGAGCCTGCCCGGGCGCGGCACACGCTTTTTCATCCTGCTGCCGCAGCGGGCGGCCACGCTGCCTGCTGCGGCGTCCGCCGCCCCGTCTGCTGCCCCATGAACGCGTTGGTCGACCATCTGAACGCGCCGCTGCCGGCAGGCCCGGGCACGCCGCAGCTGCTGCTGGTGGACGATGACGCGCGCCTGCGCGGCAGCTTCCGCCTGTTGCTCACGCAGCCGGGCCGCGACATCGCCGAAGCCAGCTCGGGCGAAGAAGCCTTGGCGACACTGAAGACGCGGGTCTTCGACCTCGTGCTGCTGGACATCGGCCTGCCCGGCATCTCGGGCCTGGACGTGCTGCGCTGGCTGGCCGAGAACCGCCCCCACACCGGCGTGATGATGGTCAGCGGCCAGCGTGAGCTCGAAGCCGCGGTGCGCGCGCTGCGCCACGGCGCGCTCGACTTCGTGCGCAAGCCCGACGATCTTGATTTCCTGCCCGAGCGCGTGGAGCAGACCCTGCTGCGCCTGCGCCTGCAGCGCGAAAACACCGAGATGACGGCGCGGCTGGCGCACTCCGAGCGCCTGCACCGCTTTCTGGTGGAGAGCTCGCCCGACATCGTCTACACGCTCGACGAAGACGGGCGTTTCGTCTTCATCAACCCGCGCGTTGAATCGCTGCTGGGGTACACGCGCAGCGAACTGCTCGGCTGCCACTACACCCGCATCGTGCATGAAGACGATGTGGCGCTGGCGCGTTTTGCCTTCGCCGAAAGGCGCAGCGACGAACGCGCCTCCACCAACATCGAGCTGCGCCTGGTGTGCGGGCCGCGCCTGCCCGGCGGGCGGCCGCAGCGCCACCTGGTCACGACCGTCAGCGCTATGGGCGTGTACGACGACGCCCCATCCGGCGCCGTGGGCGCGCCCCGCCAGGCGCGGCCGCGGCGGCGGTTTGTCGGCTCTTATGGCGTGGTGCGCGACATCACCGAGCGCAAGCGCGCCGAAGAGACGATCAGCTTCCAGGCCCTGCACGACCAGCTGACCGACCTGCCCAACCGCCGCCTGTTCAAGGACCACCTCGAACTGGCGCTGGTGCAGGCCGAACGGCGCGGCCAGCTGGTGGGCGTGATGTTCATCGACCTCGACCGTTTCAAGCTCGTCAACGACACCTACGGCCACCTGCTGGGCGACGAGCTGCTGCGCAGCTTCGCGCACCGCCTGCGCGCTTGCGTGCGTGCCGGCGACACGGTGGCGCGCCAGGGCGGCGACGAGTTCACCGTGCTGCTGCCCGACCTCAGCAACGCCGATGATGCCTTGCCCATCGCGCAGAAGATCCTGGCCGAGCTCGACAAGCCCTTCCTGCTGGGCGACCGCGAATTCCGCGCCACGGCCAGCGTGGGCATCGCCACCTACCCGCGCGACGGGCTCACGGCCGAGCAGCTGATGCAGAACGCCGACATCGCGATGTACGAGGTGAAGACCAGCGGCCGCAATGGCGGGCGCATGTTCACCACCGAGATGAACGCCGGCCACACCCAGCGCCTGGCGCTGGAGAACGATCTGCGCCGCGCCATCGCGCAAGGTCAGTTCGAGGCGCACTTCCAGCCGCAGGTCAGCCTGAGCCAGGGGCGCGTGGTGGGGGTGGAACTGCTGATCCGCTGGCGCCACCCGGTGCTGGGCCTGCTGCTGCCGGGGCAGTTTGTGGCGCTGGCCGAAGAGACCGGCATGATCTGCGCGCTGAGCGACTGGGTGCTGGAGCGCGCCTGCGGCCAGCTGGCGCTGTGGCACGCCCTGGGCCACCGCCACCTGCGCATGGCGGTGAACCTGAGCCCGCTGGAGCTGGCGCGCAACGACATCGTCGAGCGCGTGACGGCGCCGCTGTCGCGCCACATGCTGCCGCCGGGCGCGCTGGAGATCGAGATCACCGAGAACATGCTGCTCGACGACGCGCCCAGCGTGGTGGAGAAACTCGAACGGCTGCGCGCCCAGGGTGTGCGCGTGGCCATCGACGACTTCGGCACGCGTTACTCGTCGCTGGCCTACCTGCGGCGTTTTCCCATCCACAGCCTGAAGATCGACCAGAGCTTCGTGCGCGATCTCGGGCCCGAGGGCGATTCGCCCATCATCCAGGCCATCGTCGGCATAGCGCGCGGCTTCAACCTGCAGCTGGTGGCCGAGGGTGTGGAGACGGTGGAACAGCTGCACGCGCTGCGTGCCCTGGGCTGCGACGAGGTGCAGGGTTACCTGCTCGGCCGTCCCATGCCGGCCTCGGCGCTGACGCCGCTGCTGAGCAACCCGCCGCAGTTGCCGACACCGCTGGGCGGGTGAGGGCGGGGCGTTTGATTTGCGCGCTCATTATTAATGACCAAGATCTCTTAATCGCCTCGCATTCGAAATCACTTGTGCCGTCGATTGCATTTACAGTGGCGCTTACTCGCACAGTCGCTGGGGGTTATCGAGTAAGCGCAAGTTATTGATTTGCTTGAAAAAAATCGGTTCTCTCCGAGATTTGGTTCGATATTTGCAGTGGTTTTTCGCCGCGCCGGCGATCTTCGGCAAAGCGTTCAAACATGAACCCTTCGAATCGGACGGAGAACACCATGAAATTCAAACTGTTGGCTTTGGCGGGACTGGCTGCCGCGTCCCTGAGCAGCCATGCTGCGCTGACGACCTACACCCCTTGGCAGAACTACTGGCCCAACCAGGGCAACCAGGGCAACGGCATCGACAACGTGCTTTTCAACGTGGTGTCGTCTGGCGGCGTGACCGTGGCGATGGGTGCTCACGGCTACAAGAATGGCGAGCTCCTGCCCAACAATGGGGTCGATACCTACTCGGCGCAGAGCGGCACCTACACGGGCGAGCCCAACCGCGCCAATTGGTCCTTTGACTACGCCTGGGACTTCGGCACGGCTTGCGATGCCAGCTGCATCGTGTCGCTGTACATCGATACCGATGCCAGTGCTGGAGAGAACTTCGTCAAGCTGTTTTCCCTTGTGAACGCGCCAGTGACCGTCGGGGGGACGACCTATCCGGCACCCAAACAAGGTTTTGGCTCTCAGAACATGGAGATGGATCTGGGTGCCGGGAACTTCGCGTTGTTGCCAGGCAATGCATTTGTCGGCTCGGGCTTCAACTTCAACCCTTTTGCAGCCAGCAGCACGGCCTTTTGGCTTGAAATCAGCAACGCCAACGGAGTGATTGCCGAGTCTGAGATCACCGTCAACGTTCCTGAACCCACCAGCCTGGCTCTCATCGGTCTGGCCCTGGCCGGCCTGGCAGCGACACGTCGTCGCGCCTGAGCGCCGCGCTTCCGGATTGAAAAAGCCCGCTACGGCGGGCTTTTTCTTGGCGCGCAGCGAAGCGGGTATCAGCTGTCCACCTTTACATTCCCGTCCTTCACCACCTTCGCCCATTTCGCCTGCTCGCTCAGGATGAACTGCGCGAATTTCTCGCGGCTGCCGCCGCCGTCTTCGGCGCCGTAGGTTTCCAGCTTCTCCTGCACGTCGGGCATGGCCAGCACGGTGTTGGTGTCGCGGTTGATCTTGTCGGCAATCGCCGCCGGCAGGCCCTTGGGCCCGACCAGGCCGTACCAGGTGGTGGCCTCGAAGCCGTCGAAACCCTGCTCCTGCATCGTCGGCACCGTGGGGTGGCCCTTGGCGCGCTGCAGGCGCGTCTGCGCCACGGCGATGATCTTGCCGCTCTTCACGTGCGGCGTGGCCGAGGTCATGGTCTCGAAGCAGTACTGCACCTGGCCGCCCATCAGGTCGGTCAGCGCCGGGCCGCTGCCCTTGTAGGGCACGTGGATGGCGTCGACCTTGGCGCGCACCTTGAACATCTCCAGCGCCAGGTGCTGGGCCGAGCCCTGGCCCGCTGAGGCGAAGGCGATCTTGCCCGGCTCGGCCTTGCAGCGCGCCACCACCTCGGCCACGCTCTTGTTCGGCACGCCGGGGTTGGCCACCAGCAGGTTGGGCGTCACGCCCACCAGGCACACGGGCACAAAATCCTTCTCGGCGTTGTAGCGCAGCTTGGCGCCCTGCAGCGCCGGGCCCAGCGCGTGGCTGTTGATGTGGGCCATCAACAGCACCGTGCCGTCGCCGGGCTGCTGTGCGATGTATTCGGCAGCGATGAGGCCGGCCGCGCCCGCCTTGGTTTCGACGATGACCTGCTGGCCCCACATCTGCGTGAGCTTGGCGCCCACCACGCGTGCCAGCGCGTCGGTGCCGCCGCCGGGCGGAAAGCCCACGACGATCTTCACCGGCCCGCTGGGCCAGCCGCTCTGCGCGAAAGCAGCGCTCGGAACCGCCAAGGCCGCCGCGGCGCCTTGGATCAGGGTGCGTCTTTTCATCGTCGTGTCTCCTCGTTGTGTCTTTTGAACGGTGGGGGAAGGCGTCAGCCGGCGGCGGCGCTGAAGTTGTCCATCAGGGCCTGCACGCCGCTGCCGGCCAGCTTCACGCCGGCCTGCTTCAAGCCCATCTCGCAGCCGGCCACGGTGGCCACCAGCGTGAGGTCGTTGCAGTCGCCCAGGTGGCCGATGCGGAACATGCGGCCCTTGACCTTGCCCAGGCCGGTGCCCAGGCTCATGTCGTAGCGCGTGTGGATGAGCTTGCGGATGGCATCAGCGTCCACGCCCGCGGGCGTGACCACGCCCGTGAGCACCGGCGAGTACACGGCCGGGTCGGCGCACTGGATGGGCAGGCCCCAGGCCGTGACGGCCGCACGCACGCCAGCGGCCCAGCGCTGGTGGCGCGCAAACACCGTGGGCAGGCCTTGCGCCAGCAGCATGTCCAGCGCTTCGTGCAGGCCGTAGAGCAGGTTGGTGCTGGGCGTGTAGGGCCAGTAGCCGGTTTTGTTCATCTCCACGATCTCGTCCCAGGCCCAGAAACTCTTGGGCAGTTGGGACGTCTTGCTGGCCTCCAGCGCGCGCGGGCTCAAGGCGTTGAAGCTGATGCCCGGCGGCAGCATCAGGCCCTTCTGCGAGCCGCTGATGGCCACGTCCACGCCCCATTCGTCGTGCCGGTAGTCGGCACTGGCCAGGCCGGAGATGGTGTCCACCATCAGCAGCGCCGGGTGTTTCGCGCTGTCGATGGCGCGGCGCACGGCGGCGATGTCGCTGGTGACGCCCGTGCTGGTTTCGTTGTGCACCACGCACACGGCCTTGATCTGGTGGCCGGCATCCGAACGCAGGCGTTCTTCGATGAGGGCCGCGTTCACGCCGCGGCGCCAGCTCAGCGGCAGGCCGGTCTCAACACAGGTGCCGGGCTCGCTGATGAACTCGGTCTTCAAGCCCAGGCGCGTGGCCATCTTCTGCCACAGCGTGGCGAACTGGCCGGTCTCCACCATCAGCACCAGGTCGCCCGGGCTCATGGTGTTGGCCAGCGCGGCTTCCCACGCGCCGGTGCCGCTGGCGGGGTAGATGGCCACCGGGTGCTGCGTCTGGAAGATCTGCTGGATGCCGGCCAGCACCTTCAAACCCAGGCGGCCGAACTCGGGGCCGCGGTGGTCGATGGTGGGCAGGCTCATCGCACGCAGGATGCGGTCGGGCACCGGGCTGGGGCCGGGAATCTGCAGGAAGTGCCGGCCGGTGGGGTGCTGGTTCAGCGTGAGCATGGGTGGTCCTTTCGCAGCGAAGTTTTGCATGCAAAACACGCGGCAGCTTGATGGATTACCCGTAATGACGCTGGTTCTCTGGGCTCGGATTTGCATGCAAAATGAGCGGACCATGGCAGACATCATCGACTTGAGCCACGCCGGCCTGCACGAGCAGGCCGCCGCCCGGCTGCGCAACATGCTGGTGGAAGGGCGCATCGCGCCTGGCGCCAAGCTCAACGAACGTGAACTCGCCGAGGCGCTGCACATCAGCCGCACGCCGCTGCGCGAGGCCATCAAGATGCTGGCCAGCGAAGGCCTGGTCGACCTGCTGCCCAACCGCGGCGCCGTGGCCGTGAAGCTCACCGAGGCCGACGTGGCGCACAGCTTCGAGCTGCTGGCCGAGCTGGAAGGCCTGGCCGGCGAGCTGGCCGCCGGGCGCATCACCGACGCAGCCCGCAGCGAGCTGCGGGCCAAGCACTTCGAGATGATGGCCTGCCATGCGCGGCGCGATCTCTCAGGCTACTACCGCCTCAATGCGCTCATCCATGCCGGCATCGGCGAGGCTGCGGCCAACCCGGTGCTGAGCGGCACCTGCGCCAAGGTGAACGCGCGCGTGCAGAGCCTGCGTTTCCGCACCAACCAGAACGAAGCCAAGTGGCAGCGCGCGATGCAGGAGCACACGCAGATGATGGAAGCGCTGGACGCCCGCGACGGCAGGGCGCTGCGTCAGATCCTGAAAACGCATCTGGAACACAAGCGCGACACCGTGCTGGAGCTGATGCGCACGGGCGCCTTGCAGCAGGGGCTGCAGGCATGAGCGCCGCGCTGCCGGCCGCTGCCCACCCGCACGCGGCCCTGCCGCCCAACGAGGTGTGCGAGGCCCTGGCGCGCCGCCTGCGCGCCGAGACGCGTGGCGAGGTGATGTTCGACGCCGCCTCGCGCGGGCGTTATGCCACCGATGCATCGATCTACCAGATCATGCCCGTGGGCGTGTTCGTGCCCACCACGGCCGACGACGTGGCCACCGCGCTGGCCGTGGCGCGCGATCTGAAGGTGCCCGTGCTGCCGCGCGGCGGCGGCACCAGCCAGTGCGGCCAGACCACGGCCGCGGCCCTGGTCATCGATGGCAGCAAGCACCTGCGCCGCGTGCTCGACGTGAACCCCGAGGCGCGCACCGCCACGGTGGAGCCCGGCCTGGTGCTCGACCACCTGAATGCCGCGCTGAAAAAACACGGCCTGTGGTACCCGGTGGACGTGTCCACCAGCGCGCAGGCCACGCTGGGCGGCATGGCCGGCAACAACTCTTGCGGCAGCCGCAGCCTGTACTACGGCAACATGGTGCACAACGTGGCCGGCGCTCAGGCTTGGTTGGCCGATGGCGAGGTGGTGGATTTCGGGCTTGCAAGCGCCGCCAGCGGCCGCGCCGCACAAATCGCGAACTTCGTGCGCGGTCTGGCAGAGCAACATCGCAGCGAGATCGAAGCGCACTGGCCGCAGGTGCTGCGCAGGGTCGGTGGCTACAACCTCGACATCTTTCATCCGCGCAGCGAAAAACCGTACACCACCGACGGCAGCGTCAACCTCGCGCACCTGCTGGTGGGCAGCGAAGGCACGCTGGCCTTCACCAAGAGCCTCACGCTGAAGCTCACCGAGTTGCCGCGCCACAAGGCGCTGGGCATCGTGAACTTCGCGAGCTTCCACCGCGCGATGGACAGCGCCCAGCACCTCGTGAAGCTGGGCCCCACGGCGGTGGAGCTGGTCGACCGCACGATGGTAGAGCTGGCGCTGGCCAATCCGGCCTTCGCGCCGACCATGAAAACGGCCCTGATCGGCCGGCCCGAGGCCATTCTTCTCGTCGAATTCGCCGGGCCCGACCGGGCCGCCTTGCTGAAGAAGCTGCAAGACCTGGTGGCCCTGATGGGCGACCTGGGCCTGCCCGGCACCGTGGTCGAAATGCCCGACGAAGCCGCACAGAGGAATCTGTGGGAAGTGCGCAAGGCCGGCCTCAACATCATGATGAGCCTGAAGGGCGACGGCAAGCCGGTGAGCTTCATCGAAGACTGCGCCGTGCCGCTGGTGCACCTGGCCGAATACACCGACGCGTTGACCGAGGTGTTCGCGCGCCACGGCAGCCGCGGCACCTGGTACGCGCATGCCAGCGTGGGCACGCTGCACGTGCGGCCCATCCTCGACATGCGCCAGGGCGGCAAGGACGGCGGCGCGCGGAAGATGCGCGCCATCGCCGAAGAGGCCGCGGCCTTGGTGCGCCAGTACAAGGGCGCCTTCAGCGGCGAACACGGCGACGGCCTGTGCCGCGGCGAATGGATCGAGTGGCAGTTCGGCCCGAAGCTCAACGAGGCTTTCCGCGCCATCAAGCAAGAGCTCGACCCGGGCCGCCTCTTCAACCCCGGCAAGATCGTCGACACGCCGAAGATGGACGAAGGCGCGCTGTTCCGCTTTCCGCCCCCCGAAGCGCCGAAACCTTACCGCCGTATCGCACTGACACCGGTGCTCGACTGGAGCGCCTGGAACGTCAAGGCCGACCCTGTCACCGAAGTCACCACCGCCCCCGGTACCGGCGGCGACAGCACCCACGGCCTGGCCATGGCCGTGGAGATGTGCAACAACAACGGCCACTGCCGCAAGTTCGACGCCGGCACCATGTGCCCGAGCTACCGCGTCACGCGCGATGAACAGCATGTCACGCGCGGGCGCGCGAACACCCTGCGGCTGGCCCTGAGCGGGCAACTCGGCCCCGACGCCTTCACCTCCGAGGCGGTGGCCGAGGTCATGGACCTCTGCGTCAGCTGCAAGGGCTGCAAGCGAGATTGCCCCACCGGCGTGGACATGGCGCGGATGAAGGTGGAGTTCACCGCGCAGTACAAAAAGCGCCATGGCTACACGCTGAAAGACCGGCTGCTCGGCGGCCTGCCGCAGCAGGTGCAGCGTGCCGCGCGGGTGCCGGGCCTGGCGGCGCTGCTGAACCTGCGCAACCGCAGCCCGCTGGCGCGCCGCCTGGGCGAACGCTGGCTGGGCATTGCCGCCCAGCGCACGCTGCCGGCCTTCAGGCGAGACACCTTCTGGCGCCGCCGCATCGCCGGCGCCGCCACGCCCTTCGTCAGCGCCGACGCAGCCATAGCTACTGCGCGCGCCGGCGCCCCGGTGGCGGTGCTCTTCGTCGACACCTTCAACGGCGGCTTCGAGACCGAAAACGCGCTCGCCGCGGCCCAGGTGCTGCATGCGGCGGGTTATGCGCTGCACACGGTGAGCAAAGACGGGGGCCACCACTGCTGCGGCCGCACCATGCTGGCCGCGGGCATGGTGGACGAAGCGCGGGCCTCGCTGTCGGCCTTGCTGGACGCGCTGCTGCCCCTGGCCAGCGCCGGCATTGCCGTGGTGGGCCTGGAGCCCAGCTGCCTGCTCACCCTGCGCGACGAGGCGCTGGCGCTGAAGCTCGGCCCCAAGGCCGAGGCCGTGGCGGCGCAGGCCCTGCTGTTCGAAGAGTTCATCGCGCGCGAGGTGAAGGCGGGCCGCTTCGCCTTGAAGCTCAAGCCGCTGGACCAGCCGCTGCTCGTGCACGGCCACTGCCACCAGAAAGCCTTCGGTGCGATCAGCCCGGTGCTGGAAGTGCTGAAACTCATCCCCGGCGCCCAGCCCCAGCTCATCGAGAGCAGCTGCTGCGGCATGGCCGGCAGCTTCGGTTACGAGGCGCGGCACCAGGCGGTGTCGTCTGCGATGGCCGAAGCCGCGCTGCTGCCCGCCATCCGCAGCCAGCCCGACGCCGTGATCGTGGCCGACGGCACCAGCTGCCGCCACCAGATCGAACACGGCGCGCAGCGCCAGGCGCTGCATGCGGCGGCCTTGCTGGCCCGGCTGCTTTAGCGGCCCCGGTGGCCGGCGGCGCGACCGTCGCGCAGGCCTGTCGGCTACAGCGCGAACACCTTCCCCGGGTTCATGATGTTCAAGGGGTCCAGCGCCTGCTTGATGGCGCGCATGGCCGCCACGGCCGGCGCGCCGGCTTCTTCCAGCAGGTAGCCCATCTTGTGCAGGCCCACGCCGTGTTCGCCGGTGCAGGTGCCCTCCAGCCGCAGCGCGCGGCGCACCATCAGCACGTTGAGTTCTTCCACCTTCGCAGCTTCGTCGGCGTCGTCCGGGTCCATCAGGTAGCTCAGGTGGAAGTTGCCGTCGCCCACGTGGCCGACGATCCAGTACGGGATGCCACTGGCCTCGGCCTCGGCCACGCTGTCGTTGATGCTCTCGGCCAGGCGTGAGATGGGCACGCAGGTGTCGCTGCTCTGGCAGCGGCAGCCCGGGCGCAGCTGCAGCGCTGCGAAATAGGCCTGGTGGCGCGCCGTCCACAGCCGTGTGCGCTCTTCGGGGGTGCGCGCCCACTGGAAGGCCTCGCCGCCGTGGTCGGCGGCCAGCGCCTGCACGGTTTCGGCCTGCTCCTGCACGCCGGCTTCGCTGCCGTGGAACTCCATCAGCAGCATGGGCGCTTCGCGCAGGCCGAGTTTGCTGTGCAGGTTCACGGCGCGGATGGCGTTGGCGTCCAGCAGCTCGCAGCGCGCAATCGGCACGCCCATCTGGATGGTCTGGATGGTGGTCTGCACCGCGGCATCGATGCTCGGGAAGTGGCAGATGGCCGCGCTCACCGCCTCGGGCAGCGGGTAAAGCTTGAGCGTGATCTCGGTCATCACGCCCAGGGTGCCTTCGCTGCCGACGAACAGCCGCGTGAGGTCGTAGCCGGCGCTGCTTTTCTTGGCGCGTGTGCCGGTGTGCATCAGTTCACCGCTGGCGGTGATGACCGTCAGCCCCAGCACGTTTTCGCGCATCGTGCCGTAGCGCACGGCGTTGGTGCCGCTGGCGCGCGTGGCCGCCATGCCGCCCAGGCTGGCGTTGGCGCCGGGGTCGATGGGGAAAAAGAGGCCGCTGTCGCGGATCTCGCGGTTGAGCTGCTCGCGCGTCACGCCGGCCTGCACCGTCACGGTCAGGTCTTCGGCGTTGAGGCGCAGCACGCGGTTCATGCGGCTGAGGTCGATGCTGACACCGCCCTGCACCGCCAGCAGGTGGCCTTCCAGCGAGGTGCCGGTGCCATAGGGGATGACCGGCACGCCGTGCGCGGCCGCCAGCGCCACCACCTGCTGCACGTCTTCGTTGCTCTCGCAGAAGACCACGGCCTCCGGCGGTGCGGCGTCGTACACGCTCTCGCCGCGGCCGTGCTGCTCGCGCACGCTCAGCGCGGTGTTGCAGCGGTCGCCGAAGGCCGCGCGCAGCGCGTCCAGCATGGCCGGGGGCACGGGGCGTTGCAGGTGCTGGGCGGGCGTGGGTGCGTTCATGGGGGGGGTGCGGGTTGACGCGTGAAGGCGGGTCCGGCATCTTGCCTGCAAGCCCAGCCCACCAACACCCTGATGCACCCCAGCCCCCACGGCCCGCCCTGCTTGCGTTTGTGGGGCGTGCCCGAATGGCAGGGCGAAGGCCAGACCCTGGTGTTCAGTGCCGAGCGCCGCTGCCAGCTGCTGCTGGTGCTGGCCCTGCACGGCGGGGCCTGGGTCGAACGCGACCGCCTGGCCGCGCTGCTCTGGCCCGAGCGCCGCATGGCCGACGCCCGCCGCAACCTGCGCAAGGTGGTGCATGACGCCCACGCCATGGCAGGGCTGCCGGCCCTGGACGCGCAAGCCCACGCCTTGCGCTGGCCCGTGCCCACCGACGTGCAGGCCTTCCGCGCGCAGCGCGAGCAGGCCGCCACGCGCGCCGAGGCGCTGGCCTGGCGCCGCGGCCCGCCCCTGCAAGGTGTGGACGACCTGCGCAACAGCGCCTACACCGATTGGCTGCAGGCCGAACGCACCAGGCTGGAAACCGCCTGGCGCGACACCGCCCTGGTCCATGCCGAGGCCGAACCCGAGCCCGCCGCCCGCGCGGCGCTGGCGCGCCGCCTGCTCGACATCGACCCGCTGGACGAAGCCGCGCTCACGCTGCTGCTGCACGCCGAGGCCGCCCAGGGCCACCCCGCCGCGCTGCGTGCCGAGTACCAGCGTTACGCGGTGCGGCTGGCGCAGGAACTGGGCGTGGAGCCCGCCGCGGCTTTGCGCGCGTGGGTACACGACAGCGCGGTGCCCGCGCCGTCCACCCGGGCGGCCGAAGCGGCCGAAGCCGCCGATGCCACGCCCCTGCACGCCGTGCCGCCGGCGCGGGGCGCCGACGACGGTTTCATCGGCCGCCGCAGTGAGCTGGCCGTGCTGCAGGCGCTGCTGGCCGAACCCGGCCTGCGCACGCTCACGCTGATGGGGCCGGGCGGCGTTGGCAAGAGCCGCCTGGCGCAGCAGCTGCTGGCCCGCGTGGCGGCACGCTTCCCGGGGGCACGCCTGGCGGTCGAGCTGCAAGACCTGCAGGGCGACAACGCGGCGCTGGCGCGCATCGGCGCCGCCCTGGGCGCGGCCCTGCGCGACACCGCCGACCCGGTGCCGCTGCTCGCGCAGCGGCTGCCGGCCGCGCCCTGCCTGCTGGTGCTGGACAACGCCGAGCACCTGGCCGGACTGGCCTTGCCGCTACAGCGCCTGCTGCAGGCGGCGCCGCAGCTGGTGCTGCTGCTCACCTCGCGCCAGCGCCTGCCCTGGCCCGATGACACGCTGCGCCACGCCGTGCTGCCGCTGGCCGGCCTGGCCGTGCCCGACGAAGACAGCCGTGATCTCGAAGCCGCGCGCAGCTTCGACGCCGTGCGCCTGTTCGAGCGCTGCGCGGCGGCCGTGCAGCGTGATTTCCAGCTGCAGCGCCACCTGGGCGCGGTGCTGGCCATCGTCGACGCCGTGGGCGGCCTGCCGCTGGCCATCGAGCTGGCCGCGCGCTGGCTGCGCCTGCTGCCCGCCGCGCAGGTGGCGCAAGACCTGCAAGGCTCCATCGACCTGCTGGAGCGCGACCCCGCCAGCGCCGCCCCGCTGGCGCGGCCTGAACACGCCAGCCTGCGTGCCGTGCTCGACGGCACCTGGGCCCTGCTGGCACCGCCCGAACGCACGGCGCTGGCCGCCTTGTCGGTCTTCCAGGGCGGCTTCACGCCGGCGGCGGCGCGCGCGGTGGCCGGCTGCTCGTTGCCGCTGCTGTCTTCGCTGGCCGACAAGAGCCTGCTGGCGCTGGACGAAGCCGGCCGCTTCGTGCTGCACCCGGTGGTGGCCACCGACGCCGCGGCCCGTCTGGTGGCCCAGGGCGCGCGCTGCACCGCGGTGCGCCTGCGCCATGCCGAACACTGGGCACGGTGGCTGGACGGGCTGGCGCCGCTCTTGCGCACCGACCAGGGCCGGCTCGCGCAGGCCGTGGGCGCCGAGGGCGCCAACGTGCGCGCGGCCTGGCATGCGGCGGTGGCCGCGCGGCGTGCCGACCTCGTGGCCACGATGGTGCCGGTGCTGCGCTGCTTTTTCGAGGTGCGCGGGCGCCTGCTGGAAGGCCTGGCCGAGCTGCGGCTGGCGCTGCACGAGGAGCCGCCCGCGCCCGCAGGCGGCTCGGCAGCGCGCGCGCTGGCGCGTGTGCGCCAGGAAGTGGCCATGCTGCATTACCGCGCCGGTGAGCAGCGCCAGGCCGAGGCCGTGGCGCAGGCCGCGCTGGCGCCGGCCCAGGCCTGCGGGGAATGGGGCGCCGTCATCGGCAGCCTGAACGTGCTGGGCAACTGCGCCGCGTCGGCGGGCGACTACCGCCGGGCCCGCGCGCTGCAGCAGCGTGCGCTGGGCCTGGCGCGCCGCCACGGGCAGCGCCACGCGCAGGCCACGCTGCTGGGCAACCTGGGCATCGCCGAAAAACGCCTGGGCCGGCTGCCGCAGGCCCTGCAGCGGTACGAAGACGCGCTGGCGCTCGCCCGCGAGCTTGGCGACACCAATGCCACCGTCGTGCACCTCAACAACCTCGGCACGCTGCACCGCGCCCTGGCGCAGTGGTTGCCGGCGCAGCAGGTGCTCGACGAAGCGCTGGCGCTGTGCCAGCAGCACGGCCTGGCCAACATGCGGCCTTTCGTGCTGATGGGCCTGGGCCTGCTGGCGCTGGACCGCGCAGCACCGGCCCGGGCGGCCGAAAGCCTGCAGCAGGCGCTGGCGCTGGCGCAGGCTTCGGGGCTGCTGCAGGTGGCGCTGTCGGCCGAGCTGGGCCTGGCCGCGGCCGACATCGCCGGCGGCACCGCGGCCAGCCGTCTGCAGGCGCTGCCGCGGCTGCAGCGCGTGGCGCGCCAGATCCGCGAGCGCGGCGCCGGCCCGTCCTTGCTGGTGGATGTGGCCTTCCATCGCGCCACCGCGCTGGCGGCCGACGGGCACACCGAGGGCGCCGCGGCCCTGCTGGCCGCCTGCACCGCCCACCCTGCCGCCGAGGCCCAGCGCCAGCAGCAGGCCGGCCGGGCCTTGCAGGCCTTGCTGGACGCCGGCCACCCGCGCCCCGCACCGGCAGAGCCCGAGGCCACCCTGCAAGCCGCCATCGACACGCTCTTGCAGGCTTGGTGACGGGCTTGGTTGTGGGCCTGGTTACGGGCCCCGGCCTGAGCGGCAGCCCTGCGGTGGCGCAGGCCGCAGGGGCCGCGATGGCCGCGGTGGTGAAACGCTGGCGAAACGCCTGCGGTCCAGCATGCCGTGCAAATGCCGCACAGATGCCGCCGTGTCGGTGGCGCGGCAGGAGGCGGCCCATGAACGAAGCCCAGCTGTTCACCGTGCGGGTGTGGCGCCAGGCCACGGAGTTCCGCGCCGCCTTGTGCGCCGTGGGCGAAGAACGCACCGAGCTTTTCACCGATGCCACGGCCGTGGCCGATTACCTGCAGCAGGCCAGCGAGGCCTGCCGGTCGGCGCGCCGCGGCCCCGATGTCCCCATTCCCACCGAAAGAGGCCCCCGATGAAAACGATCCGACTGCGCTGGTCCGCCCTGCTCACCACGGCCGCCCTGCTGGGCCCGGCCGCGCAGGCCCAGGTGCCGGTGCTGCAGCCCGGCCACCAGGCCACCGCCGAGAGCCGGCATTGCTGCTGGGGCGGCATCTTCAGCTACGAGCAGAACAGCGGCCCCGGGCTCGTCACCGCGACGGCGTGGAACGCCACCACCTCGGTGGACGGCACGCTGGGCTACGGCGTGGCCGCGGCGAGCATCAGCGCCACCACCTCGCTCACGGGCGACTACACCACCAGCCACGCCAACGGCCGCGTGCGCGATGTCTGGGGCGACAGTTTCACCATCACCTCGGCCAGCCTGGCCGCCGGCACGCCGGTGCAGGTGCGTGTGAGCGTGACCATGGACTACGACGCCCGCGTCAACACCCAGCAGGGCACGCTGGTGAACACGCAGGGCATCGCGGCCTTGCACTTCAACGGCCCCGACGCACC
This sequence comes from uncultured beta proteobacterium, assembly GCA_963788035.1. GTDB lineage: Bacteria > Pseudomonadota > Gammaproteobacteria > Burkholderiales > Burkholderiaceae_C > Rubrivivax. Next base: position 49,317 of record CAWBFC010000001.1, on the reverse strand, counting down.
GTGGATCACCGGGGTGAGCTTTGATTTCGCCAGCGGCGTCACCACGCCGGTGGCCGGTGGCGGCCTGACCGAGCGCCGCAGCAGCCAGGCCGTTTTCGACAGCACCGTGGGTGGCAGCTTCAACCTCTTCGGCGACCACTACCTGGTGGCCGCGCTGAACGCCTCGCCGGAATACCGGCCCACCGGGGGCAGCCTCACGCTGGCTGGCGCGGCTTGGTTCACCTTGGAGGTGCTGACGCCCGAGGCCGGCTACACCAGCGGCAGCGGCACGCTCTACGGGCCCGTGCCCGAACCTGGCAGCTGGGCGCTGATGGCCGCGGGCCTGCTGGGCGTGGCGGCCGTGGCGCGCCGGCGGGTGGCGGCGGCGCAGGGCGTTTAAACACCGCCGCTTTCCCCCCGTTTTTGCGCTGCGCGCCGCAGCGGTTTGTGCCGAAATCGAGGCATCGCCGTTCTGCCCATGGAGCCCGCCATGTCTGCTGCGCCGCCAACCATCATCCCCGACCGCGCCGAGTTCGTCGACGTGCTCAAGCTCATGCGCCAGGGCCACTTGCTGGTGCAGAACGGCGACAGCGACAGCTGCTGCGTGCTCAGCGGCGCGCCGGTCTACCACTCGATGCCCACGCTGCGCGCCTACGGCCTCATCGACACCGTGACCGTGCCCGACCAGCGCCCGCGCACGCAGTGCTGGCGCCTGTCGCCGCGCGGCCGCGATTTCGCCGACCGCGCCACGCGCGAGTGGCGCCGCAAGCCGCTGCTGCAGCGCGTGGCGGTGCGGCTGCTGGGCTGAAGTCCCGCCCCGCCCTGCCGGCGGGTGGGCGAGGGCCGCGGTGGTCCAATATGGGCCTGTCCCGTCCACCGCCCGCCCGAGCCGCCCATGTCGAACCGCCTGACCCAGATTGCCACCCGCACCGGCGACGACGGCTCCACCGGCCTGGGTGACGGCAGCCGCACACGCAAGGACACGCTGCGCGTGGTGGCCATGGGCGATGTCGACGAGCTCAACTCCGGCCTGGGCGTGCTGCTGGCCGAGCCGCTGCCGGCCGACGTGCGCGAGCTGCTGGTCGTCATCCAGCACGAGCTCTTCAACCTCGGCGGCGAGCTCAGCATCCCCGGCTACACGCTGCTCAAGCCCGAGGCCGTGCAACGGCTGGACGACGCGCTGGCGCACTACAACGCCGCGCTGCCGCGCCTGAAGGAATTCATCCTGCCCGCCGGCACGCGCAGCGCCGCGCTGGCGCATGTGAGCCGCACCGTGGCGCGCCGCGCCGAGCGCGCGGTGGTGGCGCTGGCCGCGGCCGAAACCGTGAACGAGGCGCCGCGCCAGTACCTCAACCGCCTGAGCGACCTGCTCTTCGTGCTGGCGCGGGTGCTCAACCGCGCCAACCTCGACGGCCTGGGCGGCGACGACGTGTACTGGCGCAGCGAACGCCTGGCGCGCGAAGCCTGAGCCCGCTCAGCCTGCGCCGCCCAGCTCGCGCCGCAGCCAGGCCCGCGCCAGCGTCCAGTCGCGTTTGACGGTGGCGGGGCTGATGTCCAGGGCCTGGGCGATCTCCTCGATCTCCATGCCGCCGAAGAACTTCAGCTCCACCACTTGCGCCGCGCGGGCGTCGTGCGCCTGCAGCGCAAGCAGCGCTTCGTGCACGGCCACCACATCGCGGTCCAGGCCGCCGAAAGGCGCGCCTTGGTGCTGCGGTAGCGAGGTGTCCAGCGGCACCAGCAGCGCGTCGCGCTTGGCAGCGCGGCGGGCCAGCGCGTGGTCGACGAGGATGCGCCGCATCATCGTGCTGGCAATGGCCAGGAAGTGGCTGCGGTTCTTCCACTGCGTGCGGGTCTGCTCGGTCAGGCGGAACCAGGCTTCGTGCACCAGCGCGGTGGGCCCCAGGGTGTGGCCCTCGGTCTCGCGCCGCATGTGGCCGCGCGCAGCGCGGTGCAGGTCTTGGTAGAGCAGGGCGTAGACCTGCTCGGCCGCGGCGAGGCCCTGGCCCGCAGCCGAGCCCGCGCCCAGCTGGGCCAGCCATTGGGTGACTTCGGCGCTGGGCGCCGCCTGATCGGTGATGAGCTCGGTGTCGGCCTGCGCGGGCATGCGCCGATGCTGGCCGAGGCGGCGGGCCGGCACAAGGCCGGCGCGGTGCTGCAAGGGCACCCGGCGGCCGTCTGCGTGACGCAGTTGCAGCCGGGCTTGCGGGGGTGCCGGGTTTTCCCAGGCCGTGACACGTTTGGCCCGCCGGCCTTGCGTTGACCAGCAGCGGGCCCGTGTGTGGGCACGCCCCTCGACCATCCCGTCGGCCCCCGTTTGCACGCCCGGCCTTGCCCAGGAGCTCTCCATGACCCCTTTTTCCATCCCGCGACACCTGCGCTGCACGCTGGGCCTGGCCTTGTTGCTGGCCGCCTGGCCCGCCGCGCAGGCCAAGGACGTGGCCGAGCCGGTGGCCGTGGCCGCCGATTTCGACGCCGCCGCCCAGGCCGGCACGCTGCTGAAGGCCAGCGAGGCGCAGCTGCTCAAGGGCATGCGGCGCGTGGCCGTGCCGCAGTTCAGCGTGCAGTTCATCACCGCCGACAGCGCCACCGCCGAGACCTCGGGTTTTGCCGCCGCGGGGCGCGCGCGTGTCACCGCCAGCTACAAGCTGCAGGGTGTGGGCGAGCCCGAGTTCCAGGCCATGACCGAAGCGCTGTACGCCGAGTTCCTGCAGGCGCTCACCGCCAGCGGCCTGGAGGTGCTGCCGCTGGCGCAGGTGACGGCGGCGCCCAGCTACGCCAAGCTGGCGGCGTCCGGCGTGGCCACGCCGGTGCGCGAGGACAGCAGCATCACCGTGGCGCCCCAGGGCCTGGCGCTGTACGGCACCAACCGCGCCATCGCCATGGCGCCAGCCAAGAACGCCGGTGTCTTCGGCGCCTTCTCGGGTTTCAGCAGCGTGGCTTCGGCCATCGGCTCCATCGGTGATGTGCAGGCGCTGGGCAAGGAGCTGGGCGACGCCACGCTGCTGGAGGTGCACATGGTCGTCAACTTCGTCGAGCTGACGAACAACAACCGTGGCTTCTTCGGCCGCATCTCGAACACCGCTTCGGTGGGTGCCAAGACCGCGCCCAGCGTTGGCAAGGCCACGCTGGGCGTGCAGGTGGGTGCGGTGCGCGGCAGCCTGGAGCTGACCCAGGCGCTGGCGCTGGATGCCAGCGCCTTCAGCACCGTGCGTGAGCAGGCCAAGAGCACTGGCGAAAAAGCCGGTGCCGTGGCCGTGGCGGTGCTGGCCTTCGCCATCGGCAGCAAGGACAGCAGCAGCAGCTCGGCCATGGAGGCCGTGGCCGACCCCGTGCGCTACCGCGAGGTGGTGGGCGGCGGCCTGGGCCAGGTGAGCAAGATGTTCGTGGCGCGGTTGAAGAGCGAGCGGTGATGTTGCGCGGGCGCTGCCTCAGCGCACCGCCAGCTCGCGGTGCAGCCAGGCGCGGGCCAGGGCCCAGTCGCGGTTGACGGTGGCCCGGCTCAGGCCCAGGGCCTCGGCCACCTCGGTGAGCTCCAGGCCGCCGAAAAAGCGCAGCTCCACCACCTTGGCGGCGCGCGGGTCGGTGGCTTCCAGCGCCAGCAGGGCCTCGTGCACGGCCACGAGGTCGCGGTCGGGCGGGGCGCCCAGCTCGGCCAGGCCCGAGAGCGTCATCGGCACCAGTTCGGCCTCGCGCTTGGCGGCACGGCGCGCCATCTCGTGGTTGACCAGGATGCGCCGCATCATCGTGCTGGCCACGGCCAGGAAGTGGCTGCGGTTCTGCCACTGCGTGCGCGTCTGTTCGGCCATGCGGAACCAGGCTTCGTGCGACAGCGCCGTGGGGCTGAGCGTGTGGCCGGCGTCCTCGCGCCGCAGGTGGCCGCGTGCGATGCGGCGCAGCTCGTCGTACAGCAGCACGAACAGCTCGCTGGAAGCCGCCGCGCCGCCGGGGCTGAGCTGCTGCAGCCACTGCGTCACGGCGCCGTGGTCGTCGCCGCCGGGCGTGGCCCGATCGTCGGCGGCGCCGGGTTGCAGGGGGTCGAGGGTGGGCATGGCTGGCGGCATTGTGGCGGCTCGGCGGCGGCGCCTGCGGTGCAATCCGCCACGCAATCCGCCCTGCGAACCGACACGACAGGGCCCATGAGACTTGCCGGCCCGCGCCGCGGCGTAAACCGCTGCCAGCCTTGCCGGCGCCACGGCCCGGCCTGGCTTCTTCACGCCCCGCACGCCGCCCCGCCAGCGCGGTGGCGCCTTCTAAGATCGACGACGTGAGCCTCCCCCCCGGCCCTTCCACCAGCCCGGTGCCAACCGACCCCACCACGCCGCCCGGCTGGGCGCGGCTGCGTGAGCTCTTCGATGCTGCGCTGCCGCTGCCCGCCGCCGGGCGCGAGGCCCTGCTGGCCGACCCCGCGCTGCCGCCGGCCTTGGTGGCCGAGCTGCGTTCGCTGCTGGCGCATGCCGCCGAGGTGAGCGACGGCGACGCCGCCGGCGCGGCCTTCCTGGACCGCCGCGCCGAGCCCACGCTGGCCACGGCCGGCACCGCGGCAGGCCAGCAGCTGGGCGCCTGGCGGCTGCTGGCGCCGCTGGGCGCTGGCGGCATGGGCGAGGTCTGGCGTGCGGCGCGCAACGACGGGCGTTTCGAGGGCGCCGCCGCCGTCAAGCTGCTCAAGCGCGGCATGGACAGCGCTGCCGTGCTGGCGCGTTTTGCGCAAGAGCAGCAGGCGCTGGCACGGCTGAACCACCCGCACATCGCGCGGCTGCTCGATGCCGGGCTCAGCGCCGACGGTCGGCCTTACTTCGTGATGGAGCTCGTCGAGGGCCAGCCCATCGACCGCGCCACCGCCAGCCTGCCGCTGGAAGCGCGGCTGCGCCTCTTCCTGCAGCTGGCCGAGGCCGTGGCGCATGCGCACCGCAACCTGCTGGTGCACCGCGACCTGAAACCCAGCAACGTGCTGGTGGACGCCGACGGCCAGGTCAAGCTGCTCGACTTCGGCATCGCCAAGGCGCTGGACCCGCTGGAGCACCGCCCGGGCCCCGACGGCGACGCCGACGGCGCCACCACCGTGGGCGGCGTGCGCCCCTACACGCCGCACTACGCCAGCCCCGAGCAGGTGCGCGGCGAGCCCGTCACCACCGCCACCGACATCTACAGCCTGGGTGTGCTGCTTTACCAGCTGCTTACCGGCACACGGCCCACCGGCCGCAAGGCCACCAGCGCCGCCGAGGCCGCGCGCAGCGTGCTCGACGAACAGCCCACACGGCCCAGCCGCCTGAGCACGCAGGACGTGCCCGATCCGCAGTGGCTGCAGACGCGCCGCAAGCTCGAAGGCGACCTCGACAACATCCTGCTCAAGACCCTGGGCAAGCAGCCGGCCGAGCGCTACGCCAGCGTCGATGCCCTGGCGGCCGACGTGATGGCCTATCTGGACGGCCGCCCGGTCAGCGCACGCGCGGCCAGCCCGGCCTATGTGCTGGGCAAGTGGCTGCGCCGCCACCGCGCCGCCGCCGCGGCCGGTGCTTTGGGCGGCCTGGGCCTGCTCACGGGCCTGCTGGCCACGCTGCTGCAGGGCCGCGTGGCGTTGGCACTCGGCGCCACCGGCCTCGGCGCGGGCCTGGTGCTGGCGCTGGTGCAGGCGCAGCGCGCGCAGCGCGCGCGTGACGAAGCCGCGCGCTCGCGCGACAGCGCCACGCGCCACCTGGGTGAGCTGCGCCGCCTGGCCAACAGCATGGTCTTCGAGGTGAACGAAGCGCTGGAGCGCGGGCAGATCGAAGGCCGCAAGGCGCTGGTGAGCGCCGCCGCGCAGTCGCTGGAGCGCCAGACCGCCTTCGGCCAGATGAGCGATGCCGAGCGCGTGGAGCTGGGCATGGCGCTGGCCCGCCTGGCGCGGCTGGAAGGCCACGAGAACACCAACAACGTCGGCAACGTGGCCGCTGCGCTGGTGCTCTACGACCGCGCGCTGAAGGTGCTGGAGCCGCTGGCGCCGCGCCTGCAGGCCCACGCCGGCTGGCACGCCGCGATGGGGGCGGCGCTGGAAGGGCGATTTGCCGTCACGCGCCAGCTGCGCCGGCCGGCAGAAGCCATGGCCGCCATCGAAAGGGCCGCCGGCCACGCCGTGCAGGCCGTGCGCCTGGCGCCCGAGGATCTGCGCCTGCGCTGCCACGAGTGCACGCTGCTCACGCACGTGGCCGACCAGGCCTACCCGGTGGTGCGTTTCCACGGTCTGGCCGATCTGGCGCTGGCGCGCCGCCACCTCGACACCGCGGTGCAGCGCAGCCTGGCGCTGGTGGCCTGGGCGCCGACCCAGCCCCAGGCACTGCGGGTGCGCGGTTTTGTCATGCGCCTGGCCGCCGGCCACCTGGCCATCGCCGGGCAGCTGCAGGCGGCGGTGGCCGCAGAGCTGGAGGCTTTTGCCTTTCTGGAAGCCGCCATGGCGCTGCCGGGTGGCGAGGCGCTGCGCGCCAGCGACTACGCGCAGGCCGCCATCCGCCTGGCCATCACGCGCCGCGCGGCCGGCCAGGCCGACGAAGCCGCCGCGGCGCTGGCGCCGGCGCTGGTGCAGGCCCAGCGTGATCTGCACGACAACCCGGGCGACGAACACCGGCAGCGCCAGTTCGTGGCGGTGTCACAGACCCTGCTCGATCTCTGCCTGCACCGCGGCCGCGAAGCCGAGGCTGAAGCGCTCTACAGCAACGCCCACCAGCACCTGCCGGTGCTGACCCCGGCGCACGAGGCCGACCCGCTGTGCAAGCGCCCCTGGCAGCACGCCTGGATGGACAGCCTGCAAGCCCTGGCCTGGGCGCGCTGCGGGCAGTGGGCGCCGGCGCAGCAGCGGCTGCAGCGCCTGCAGGCCTGGATGGCGCGCGGCACGCTGCGCCTGCGCGACGACCCCAGCGCGCTGGATTGCGAGCTGGAGGCCAACATCCACATCGCCGGCGCGCAGCTGGCCACGGCGATGGGCCTGCCTGACGAAGCCGCGGCTTCGGCCGACGCGGCGCTCGACCGCCTGGCGGCGATGCGCGCCGTGCGCGACCCCGGCGATGCCGTCGAGGCCGTGCGCAGCTGGCAGCTGGCCGTACGGCTGGCCGTGAGTTGCACAGGCGCGGCCACGGCGGCATTGCAGGCGCGGCTGGTGAGCGCCGCGCGTGCCCAGCAGGCCGAACTGGTGGCGCGCGGCCTGGTCGAGCCCAGGATGCGGGCGGAGTCGCAATGGCTGGCGGCGCAGGCCGCCGGTTGAGCGCCTCAGCTCTGCAGCTCGCGGTGCAGCCAGGCGCGCGCCAGCGCCCAATCGCGCTTCACGGTGGCCAGGCTCAGGCCCAGCACCTCGGCGATTTCTTCGTTCTCCAGCCCGCCGAAGAATTTCAGCTCCACCACGCGCGCGGCACGCGGGTCCACGGGCTCGAAGGCCAACAGCGCCTCGTGCACCCGCACCACCTCGGCACCGGGGCCGCCGGCCACGGCCTCGGCTTCGGCCAGCGTCATCGAGACCAGCATCGCTTCGCGCTTGAGCGCCTGCTTGGCGATGGCGTGGTTGACGAGGATGCGCCGCATCATGATCGACGCCATGCCCAGGAAGTGGCTGCGGCCCTGCCAGCGCGTGCGCGTCTGCGCGCTCAGGCGGAACCAGGCCTCGTGCGTGAGCGCGGTGGCGCTGAGCGTGTGGCCCGCGTTTTCCTTGCGCATGTGAGCGCGTGCCTGGCCCTTGAGCTCGGTGTAGAGCGCGGCGAACAGGGCGTCCATCTGGGCCTCGGGGCCGGCGCCCGCTGAAGTCTGTGCAAGGGCCGCTGCGGCGGGGCTGCCGATGGCGGCATCGGCATCTGCCGCGGCCTCGGGCGCTTCGGCCAGCAGGTCTGCCGTGGCTTCGAGGCTCTCGCCTTGCTGCGCCAGCCAGTGGGTGAGGTCTGCCGTGCTGGGCAGGTCGGATGCGGCCATGCGCTGCATTGTGGGCCGGCGCGAAAAAAGATTCTTCGCGCCCTGAGCCTCCGCCCGCCTGGCGTGTGCGCTAGCAGGCAAGGACCGCCTCGGCACGAGCGGGCCTGCCCAGACAGCCACCCGCCACGAGGACCTCCGCCATGACGCGCACGCCCGCTATCGCTACTCTTGCTCCGCCTTCCCCGGCCCGTCGCACTTCGCTGCCCGCCGCCTTCCCGCTGGCGCTGTGGGCCACCCTGGCGCTCAGCGGCTGCGGCGGCGGTGACGACGCCCCCAGCGCCCCGGCGCCCGTGGCAGGCACGCCCGCCCCGGCGCCAGCCGCCCCCACCCCGCCGCCGGCCCCCACGCCCCCACCGGCCCCGACGCCACCGCCCGCCCCGGCCCCCACCACCACGGTGGCAGGTGCGGTGGTCAAGGGCCCGGTGAGTGGCGCGCAGATCTGCGCCTACACGGTGGTGGCCAACGCCCGGGGTTCGGCCTTGGGCAGTTGCACCACCTCTGACGCCACCGGCAACTACAGCTTCGCCGTGCCTGCCGGCACCGGCCCGCTGTGGGTGGAAGCCACGGGTGGCAGCTACACCGACGAAGCCACCGGCACCGCCGCCACGCTGCCGGCCGGCAGCACGCTGCGCAGCCTCGTCACGGCCAACGGCGGCACGGTGACGACCATGCTCACGCCCCTGACGACGCTGGCCTTGAACAGCGCCATCGCCAACCTCGGCACGGGCGGCCAGCTCAACGCGGCGGCCTTCAGCGCCGCGGCCGCGCAGCTGCTCAGCAGCTTCAACCTGCCTGCCACGCTGAACCTCACCGACACCACGCCCACCTTCGGCACCGGCATCAACAGCTACGGCACCGCGCTCACGGTCGTCTCGCGGATGGTGGCCAATGGCACGACGCTGGCCAGCCTGCTGGCCAGCACCAACCCGCAGGCGCTGGCAGCGGCTTACGCGGCAGCGGCCACGCCCCCCACAACGCCGCCCACCACGCCGCCCACCACGCCCCCGGCCACGGGCAGCGGTGGCGGTACGGCCAGCGGCAGCATCAGCAGCACCGGCGGGGTGGACACCTTCGTGCCCCGGTCGAACCCCCAGGGCACGTCGCCGGTGTTCACCGCCACGGTGGCCCCGGGCATCGGCATCTACAGCTTCTTCAGCTACCAGCGCGGCGCCGACAACGCGGGCAACTCGGGCGGTGTGGCCACGCAAGGCTTCACCGTCACGCTCGTCAACGGCCGCGCGACCGGGGTGACGTTCATCGAATCCACCTTGGTGCGAGGCTTCAACCTGAGCGTCTTCCGCTTCTGCGGCAACCCCTGTGCCGGCGCCACCATCACGCCCAGCGCCGATGGCTTGAGCCTCACGCTCACCTTGACCGATGCGAGGTTCGAACTTTCGCAGGCGGGCACGACGCTCAACCCCGCGCCCACCGAGCCCATCGTCATGAACGGCAGCCTGACGGGCGCCATGCCCGGCAACTGAAGGCGGACACCATGCGCACCCCTTCCACGCCCGCCCACACCGCCAACGCCATGCATCACCGCAGCCCCCAGCGCAGAACACAGGCCCTTGCGGTCGCCTTCGCAGCGCTCCAGACCCTGGCGGCCTGCGGCGGCGGCGACGAGCTCACGGTCGGCGCCGCCCCGGCGCCCGCCCCGGTGCCCGTGGCGCCGGCGCCCGTTCCAGCCCCCGCCCCCGCACCCACGCCAGCGCCAGCGCCAGCGCCAGCGCCAGCGCCAGCGCCAGCGCCCACACCGGCTCCGGCGCCCGCCCCCACGCCCGCACCCGCCCCGGCCCCCACGCCGCCCGCCGGTAACGGCAGCGCCAGCGGCACGCTCACGCTGGCGGGCGACAACCCGGCCGTGGCTGCGCAGGGCAACTTCACGCCCCAGGCCGACGGCTTCGAGGTGCTGGTGCAGACCGGCAGCGAGGTCTACGGCAGCAACCTCAACGACCCCTCGCGCGTGGTCTACCGTTTCTTCAAGACGGTCACTGGTGCTGATGGCCAGCCGGTGCGCGTGGAGATTGCCGTCACGCGGCCCAGCGCCTTCACCGCCGGCACCAGCGTGCGCTACACCTACGGCAGCAACCAGAGCGTCAGCGGCAGCGGCGGGTATGCCGGCGCCGGTACGGTGAGCATCAGCACACCCGCCGGTGCCACGCAGCCGGTGACGGTGGTCTTCGACCAGTTCAAGCCCAACTTCGACCTCACGCTGAACGGCACGCTGGTGGGCAGCGCCACCGGTGCACTGTGGCGCGTGGCCGAGCTGCCCGCCAGCACCGTCGGTGACGCCACGATCAGTGGCACCGCTTTCGGCGTGACCGACAGCCTTGTCAACGGCACGAACGACGGCGCGAAGTTCCTGCTGGCCGACGGCCGGGCGCTGGAGGTGCTGGGCAACACCGCCAACTACTACGGGCCGCTGGGCGTGTATTCGTGCTTCAGCAATTGCGGCGTCAGCGCAGCACCGCGCGCCGGCGGTGGGGCCACCTTCACCTTCAACAACACGCGCCTGAGCCTGCCCAACAACGGCCTGGCCGACCCTGCGGGCCGTGTGCTCAACGGCAGCATCAGCGTGGGCAAGAGCAGCGGCAGCCTCACGGCCACCAGCACCACGGCCACGGCGCTGGCCAGCTACACGCCCTCGGCCAGCACGGTGCAGGCCCTCAACGGCGCGCTCAGTCTCGTGTTCACCCGCACGGCCGGCGGTGAAGGCGCCGGCGTGGTGAGCCTGGAGGTGGCCACCGAAGGCGGCCAGGTGCGCAGCGTGCTGGTGAAGCTGGGCAACGCCGGCGGCGGGCAGACCTATGCCTGCGCCGCCGCGGCCACTGCCAGCCTGCCGGCCTGCAGCGGCATCACGCTCACCGCCGACGGCCTCGGCCTGAGCTTCAGCGGCACCGTGCTGGGTGGCAGCGTGGCGGTGGGGGGTGTGCTGCCCACACAGACCCTCAGCGGCAGCCTGGTGGCCAAAGGCCGCTGAAGGCCCCTGAACGTCTCTGACGGCCGGATCGGTGGCGGGCAAACGCTGAAGGCGGCTGCAGGCCTGTGCATGCCCGCCCGGCGGCCCACCCCCCGTCCGCCCCATACTTCATCAACGCCGCCACCCCGTGCCCGCACGCGCCAACGCATGAACACCCCCCAGGCCGGCAGCGGCCGCAGCGATTGGCTGCGCATCAAGGCCACTTTCGAAGCGCTGCTCGAACTGCCGCCCGCAGCCCGTGAAGCGCAGCTGGCCGCCGCCGCGGCCGGGCCCGAAGCGCTGGGCCCCGAAGCACTGGCCGAAGTGCGCAGCCTGCTCGCCCACCACGAGGCCGCGGCCACGGGCGGCGGCGGTTTCATGGCCGCCGATGCCGGCAGCCAGCTGGCCGAGACCCCGCCCCCGGCGGTGCTGCCGGGCCAGCGCCTGGGTGCCTGGGAGGTGGTGCGCGCCATCGGCGCGGGTGGCATGGGCGAAGTGTTCGAGGCGCGGCGTGCCGACGGCAGCTACGAGGGCCGCGCAGCGGTGAAGCTCTTGAAGCGCGGCATGGACAGCGCCGCCGTGCTGCAGCGTTTTGCGCAGGAGCGCCAGGCGCTGGCGCGGTTGAGCCACCCGCACATCGCGCGCCTGCTCGACGCCGGCGCCAGCGAGCAGGGCCTGCCCTATTTCGTGCTGGAGTTCGTCGACGGCCAGGCCGTGGACGCCGCGGTCACCGGCCTGGCGCTGGAAGCCCGGCTGCGCCTCTTCCTGCAGCTGGCCGACGCCGTGGCCTACGCCCACCGCAACCTGCTGGTGCACCGCGATCTCAAGCCCGGCAACGTGCTGGTGGACCGCGAAGGCCAGGTCAAGCTGCTCGATTTCGGCATCGCCAAGGCGCTGGACCCGCTGGAACACCGTCCGGGTGAAGAAAGCGGCCACACCACCGTGGCCGGCCAGCGGCCCTACACGCCCAACTACGCCAGCCCCGAGCAGATCCGCGGCGAGCCGGTGAGCACCGCCACCGACATCTACAGCCTGGGCGTGCTGCTGTACCAGATGCTCACCGGCACGCGTCCCACCGGCCGCAAGGCCACCACGCCGGCCGAAGCCGCGCGCAGCGTGCTGGAAGAAGAACCCACGCGGCCGAGCCGGCTCTCGCCCACCGAGGCGGTCGATCCGCAGTGGCTGGCCACGCGCAAGAAGCTGGAGGGCGATCTCGACAACATCCTGCTGAAGGCGCTGGAGAAAGAGCCGGCGCGGCGTTACGCCAGCGTCGATGCGCTGGCGGCCGATGTGCGGGCTTACCTGGGCGGCTACCCCGTCAGCGCGCGTGCGGCGGGCCGGGGCTATCTGCTGGCCAAGTTCGCGCGGCGCAACCGCGGCGCGGTGGCGGCTTCGGGGGCGGCGGTGCTGGCGCTCGTGGGCGGGTTGGCGGTCTCGGCCTGGCAGGCTGAACAGGCGCGCCAGGCGCGCGACGAGGCGCGTGCCCGCCTGGGCCAGACCCGCGACATCGCGCGCGACCTGGTCATGCGCTACGCCGATACGGTGATGTACCTGCCGGGCGGCATGAAGATGCAGGTGGAGATGCTGACCGATACCGTGCGGCACCTCGACAACCTGGCCATCGACGCTGCATCGGACCCGGCCTACGCGGGCGATGTGGCCACGGCCTACGCCCGGCTGGCCACGCTGCAGGTCGAGAACTTCGCGGCCAACCGGGCCGACCCGGCCCAGGGCGAGCGCAACGTGGCGCGGGCCCTGGCGCTGTTCCCGGTGGGTGCGCCCGCCCACACGGCAGACGCCCGCTACAGCGTCTGGTGGGCGCGTGCCCTGCAATCACAAACCCACCTGCGCCGTTCGGCGGGCGACCTGCCGGGCGCGATGACCGCCAGCCAGCAGCGCGTGGCGCTGATGGAAAGCACCTTGCTGCGCTTCCCGGGCCATGTGTCCGCGCGCAGCGAATTGGGGTCGGCCTGGTTCGGCATCGGGCAGCTGAACTTCAGCTTTGGCGTCGCGCACCTGGGGCGCCCCGACGAGGCGCTGGCCGCCTTCGAGAAATCAGAGCAGTTGTACCTGGCCCTGCAGCGTGACGAGCCCGCGAACTTCACCCACCCCAACCAGCTGGGCACCATCGCGGGGGCGCGGCTCTTCATCTGGCAGGCGCAAGATCGCATGGACGAAGCCGTGGCCCAAGGCCGTCTCGCGGTGGCCTACAAGCAGGCTGCGCTGCAGCTGGCGCCCAACAACGTGGGCGTGCGCGGTGCGGTCGCCGCCGAAGCCAACAACCTGGGCGCGGCGTTGGTGGATGCCGGGCTGGCTGAAGAGGCTGTGCGCTACACGACGCTGTCGCGCAGCACCCTCGATGCGCTGGTGAGCGACGATCCTCAGGTGCCGCGCTGGGCGCAACAGCGTCTCTCCGGCGCCTTGCACCTGGGCCGCGCCTTGTTGGCGGCAGGCCAGCCGGCGGCCGCGCTGGCGCCCCTGCGCGCATCCATAGAGGCGATGCAATCGGCCAAGGCTGGCGCTTTGCTGCGCCGCCGGGCGCTGGGCCGTTTGACCTTGGCCCAGGCCCTGCAGGCCCTGAAGCAGCCCGGGGCAGCGCAGGAGGTCGCCGCCGCCATGCAGGATCTGGCCGTCTTCCTGAAGGCCAGCCCGAGCGATGCCGACGCCCTGGTCTTCCAGGGCCAGGCCCTGCATCTGCGCGCCGACCTGCCCGGCCGAACGCCGCCCGAGCGCCAGGCAGATCTGGCCCTGGCCCGCGCCAGCTTTGAACAGGCCGCGCAGAGCAAACCGCTGCGCGCGCACCAGCTGCGCTTGCAGCAAGCCTTGCTGCAAGCGCGCTGAGCACCCCTCACTGTTGCTCAGCGCCAAGGGGCCTGCGTCTGTTGAGGCGCTTAAAAAAAAGCGCCGTCAAACCATTGACGGCGCTTTTCGGACCCAAGCCAGTTCGCTTCAGGTGCTGCGGCGGCGCTTGAAACCCAAACTCAGCAAGGTTGCGCCAACCAAGGCCAGGGTTCCGGGTTCGGGCACGTTGCTGATGGTCAGGTTGTCGACCAGCAGGCGATCGCCCGCATCGATGTTGACCGAGCGGAAACCAATTTGGCTGAACGACGAAAGTGTGCTGGCGCCCACGGCGATGGCGTCAGCCCCGGTCAGGCTCTGCCGCTCCGCTGCGCTGGGGTCGATCCAGAGCGAAAACGTGTCGTACACCATGGACGAACCCGTCATCTCCAGCAAACCCATCAGCGTGTAGCTTTGCCCGATGTTGATGTTGGTCGTGTACGCAACCTTCTGGTTGTCGGCATTCCCAAAGCCGGGGACCGTCTCGGTCCGGACGAAAAGATCGGCAGAAGCGCTGGTTCCGGGGGCGCATGTGCCGTCGCCGCAGTTCACCTTCAGGCCCATGTTGGCCGCATTCGCGTTGCCGAGCCACAAGGCAAGAAAGTCGTTGGTCTGCAGCGCACCGCCATCAAACTGGAACACGAACTCCACCAGAACGGACCGAGCCGTCACTGGCCCTGCGAGGCTGCGACTCGCCGAACCCTCTGCTGTCACAGGTGAGCCCGGACCCACACGCAGCGCGGTACCCGACATCGGGTCGTCGGTTGGAGAACTGACGCTTCCAATCGTCAGGTTGTTCGAGGCCACCCACGCACCATTCCAGCCGGTGCCCTGATTCGACCCCTGCAGTGCGCTGTTGGCCGCGTAGCTGAAGGTTTCGGAAGCGATGGGTGCTGCTTGCGCCCCGAACGCAAATGCGGCGGCGGCAATGAAAGTCAAACCAGTGCTCAAACGGCGAATAGACATAGGGTCCTCATGCGGTGTTGCGGACCAAAAAGCAACTTACGAGCCGGAGCGAAAAAATCTTTACCAGTCAAAGGATTGGGCCAATGAGATCGGTCCAGGAAGTGCCGGTTGTCAATCCCGTCGACACCCATTCGTACCGGGGTGACGGGGCTGTTGGCCCGGTCTCAACCCGCTGTCTCGGCGGCTCAGACACCCCTTGTTCGCCGCGCCTTCACCGCCGCCGCCAGCCCGTCGAGCACGCCCACCGTGTCGTCCCAGTTGATGCAGGCATCGGTGATGCTCTGCCCGTAAGCCAGCTTCGCCGGGTCGTCCTTGCCCGGGGTGAACTTCTGCGCGCCGCCGTTGAGGTGGCTTTCCACCATCACGCCGAAGATGCAGCGTTTGCCGGCGGCGAGCTGCGCGCCCACGTCCTGCATCACGTCGATCTGGCGCTGGTGCTGCTTGCTGCTGTTGGCGTGGCTGGCGTCCACCATCAGGCGGCAGGGCAGCTTGCTGGCCTCGATCTCGGCGCAGGCCGCGGCCACGCTGGCGGCGTCGTAGTTCGGCGTCTTGCCGCCGCGCAGGATGACGTGGCAATCCTTGTTGCCCTTGGTCTCGACGATGGCCACCTGGCCGTTCTTGTGCACGCTCATGAAGTGGTGCGGGCGGCTGGCGGCCTGGATGGCGTCGATGGCGATCTTCACGTTGCCGTCGGTGCCGTTCTTGAAGCCCACCGGCGCGCTCAGGCCGCTGGCCAGCTCACGGTGCACCTGGCTCTCTGTCGTGCGCGCGCCGATGGCGCCCCAGCTGATGAGGTCGCCGATGTACTGCGGGCTGATCACGTCGAGGAACTCGCTGCCCGCCGGCACGCCCAGGCGGTTGATGTCCACCAGCAGCTGGCGCGCGATGCGCAGGCCCTCGTGGATGCGGTAGCTCTCGTCGAGGTAGGGGTCGTTGATCAGGCCCTTCCAGCCCACCGTGGTGCGCGGCTTCTCGAAGTAAACGCGCATCACCACTTCCAGTTCACCCGCGTGGCGCTCGCGCTCGGCCTTGAGCTTGCGGGCGTATTCCACCGCGGCGGCCGGGTCGTGGATGCTGCAGGGGCCGATGATCACGAGCAGCCGGTCATCCTCGCCCTGCATGATCTGGCGCACGTGGTGGCGCGTGTCCGTCACCAGCGTCTCGATGGGCGTGCCGGCGATGGGGAAGAAGCGGATCAGGTGTTCCGGCGGCGGCAGCGGCGTCACATCGCGGATGCGCTGGTCGTCGGTCTGGCTGGTCTTTTCCGACAGGGCCAGGCGTTCGTCGTTGGGGATCGCGTTTTTCGGGCTCATGGTGTGGTTTCCGGGCGGTGCCGAGAGGGGTTCAGAGGGCCAGACCTGCAGCGCGCCCGGACAACAAAAAACCGCCGGGGTTGCCGGCGGTTTCTGGGGGTGCGGTGCGTTCGTTCGACTTACGCGTTTGCCTCTCCAGCCGCCAAGCGGTGCGAGAACCAAAAGTACGAAAAGAAGAACGTTGCGAAGCGCATGGCGTGCAATGTAGCACGCGCTTCATGGCGGCAAGCTGACAGCCACCGGCAAATGCTGCGGCGCGGTCACGCCCATCGAGACGTACAAACTCGTCACCGCCTCCACGCTGAGCGCGGCCGGCGTCACCCAGGCCTCGGGCACAAACAGCAGCCCGCCGCCAATGGGCACCGGGGCCGTGGGCACCAGCACCGCCACGCAGCGCTGGCCGTCGACCATCAGCACCTCGGCCGCGGTCTGCAGCGCCAGCACCACCGCGCCGCCGTCTTCGCCAACGGTCTTGCCGCCGAAACGCACCCACACGCCCTGCATGGCGCGTGCGGCGTTGGGGTCGCGCTGCCCGAACAGTGCCACCAGCTTCTGCACGAGTTCGTAGACCTGCCGCACCAGCGGTATGCGGCGCATCACACCGTCCACCAGGCGCGCCAGGCCGCGTTCCAGCCCGGCTTCCACCAGCGCGCCCAGGGCGATCAGGCCGCCCAGCAGCAGGCCGATGCCGATGAGGTAACCCAGGAACTCCGAGCCCAGGCCGATGGCCACCAGCAGCGAACCGATGACGCTGTCGGGCCCCACCCAGCCCAGCACCAGGCTGGCCAGCCACGCGAAGATGGCCAGCGTGGCCGCGAGCGGCAGCGCCGCCAGGGCGCCGGTGGCCAAGAGTCGCAGCAGCTGCGCGGGCGCGGTTTTCATGGGGCGTGATTGTGGGTGCCGGCTGCGGCCCCCGGCGGCGCTTCAGCGCATCTGCGCGTCGAAGCCCGCCGCGGCCAGGCGCTGCACCACGTCTTGCACGTGCGCGGCGTTGCGCGTCTGCAGCACCAGTTCCACTTCCACGTTCTGCGCGCTCAGCGAGCTGAAGGCGCGCTGGTGGTGCACCTCGTCGATGTTGGCGCCGGCCTCGGCCACCACGGCGGTGATGCGCGCCAGCACGCCGGGCGTGTCGCGCGCATTGACGCGGATGCGTGCCAGGCGGCCGGCGCGCACCATGCCGCGTTCGATCAAGGCGGACAGCATCAGCGGGTCGATGTTGCCGCCGCACAGCACCAGGCCGACCTGTTTGCCCGCGAAACGTTCGGTGTGCTTGAGCAGCGCCGCCAGGCCGGCAGCGCCTGCGCCTTCGACCACCGTCTTTTCGATCTCCAGCAGCATCAGCACGGCCTGCTCGATGTCGCCTTCGTCCACCAGCACGAGGTCGTCCACGCGCTGGCGGATGAGTTCACGCGTGAGCTGCCCGGGCTGGCCCACGGCGATGCCTTCGGCGATGGTGCTGGCGCCCTGCGGGTGCGCCGTGCCCTTGATGGCGTTGACCATGGCCGGGAAGCGGCTGGTCTGCACGCCGATGATCTGCACGCTGGGCTTGAGCTCGCGCACCGCGGTGGCGATGCCGCTGATGAGCCCGCCACCGCCCACAGCGATGACCAGGGTGTCGAGCTCGGGCTGCGCACGCAGCATCTCCACGCCGATGGTGCCCTGGCCGGCGATGACGGCGGCGTCGTCGAAGGGGTGCACGAAGCTCAGGCCTTCTTGCTCGGCCAGCATCAGCGCGTGGTTGCGGGCCTCGTCGAAGGTCTCGCCGAACAGCACCACCTCGGCGCCGAAGCCGCGCGTGCGTTCCACCTTCACGGTGGGCGTGGCCACGGGCATCACGATCACCGCACGCAGGCCCAGGCGCTGCGCGTGGTGCGCCACACCCTGCGCGTGGTTGCCGGCGCTGGCAGCGATCACGCCTTTGATGGGCTGGCCGCTTTCCACCATCGTGGCCAGCTTGTTCAGCGCGCCGCGCTCCTTGAACGAGGCGGTGAACTGCAGGTTCTCGAACTTCAGGAAAACACGGGCGCCGACGATCTGCCCCAGCGTCTTGCTCTCGACGCAGGGCGTGTCCAGCACCTGGCCGGCCAGGCGGCCGGCGGCGGCTTCGATGTCGGCGAATGAGACGGTCAAGCCGTGCCTCCGACGGTCAGCCTTTCGATGCGCAACGTGGGCTGGCCCACGCCCACGGGCACGCTCTGGCCGTCCTTGCCGCACACGCCCACGCCGGTGTCGAGCTCCATGTCGTTGCCGATCATGCTCACACGTGTCATCGCTTCGGGGCCGTTGCCCACCAGCGTGGCGCCCTTCACCGGGTAGAGGATCTTGCCGTTTTCCACCCAGAAAGCTTCGCTGGCGCTGAAGACGAACTTGCCGCTGGTGATGTCGACCTGGCCGCCGCCGAAGTTGGTGGCGTAGAGGCCGCGCTTCATGCTGGCAATGATCTCTTCCTTGGTCTTGTCGCCGGCCAGCATGTAGGTGTTGGTCATGCGCGGCATGGGCAGGCTGGCGTAGCTTTCGCGGCGGCCGTTGCCGGTGGGCTTCACGCCCATCAGGCGCGCGTTCAGGCTGTCCTGGATGTAGCCGCGCAGGATGCCGTCTTCGATGAGCACGTTGCGCTGGCTGGCGTGGCCTTCGTCGTCGATGTTCAGGCTGCCGCGGCGGTCGGCCAGCGTGCCGTCGTCCAGCACCGTCACGCCCTTGGCGGCCACGCGCTGGCCGATGCGGCCGCTGAAGGTGCTGCTGCCCTTGCGGTTGAAGTCGCCTTCGAGGCCGTGGCCCACGGCCTCGTGCAGCAGCACGCCGGGCCAGCCCGGGCCCAGCACCACGGTCATTTCGCCGGCCGGGGCCGGGCGGCTTTCCAGATTCGTCAGCGCGGCCTGCACGGCGTGGTCGACATAACTCTGGATGACGGCATCGCTGAAGTAACCCAGCCCGAAGCGCCCACCGCCGCCGCCGCTGCCCACCTCGCGGCGCACTTCGCCGCCCACGGTCTGTTCGGCGATGACGGTGAGGTTCAGGCGCACCAGCGGGCGCACGTCGGCCGCGCGCGTGCCGTCGGCGCGGGCCACCAGCACCACGTCGTACTCGGCCGAGAGACTGGCCATCACCTGCGCGATGCGCGGGTCTTTGGCGCGCGCCATCTTCTCCATGCGTTCCAGCAGCGCCACCTTCTGCGTGCTGTCGAGTGTGGCGATGGGGTCGGTGGGCGCATACAGCACGCGGCTGCCGGCCACCTTGGCCGCGCGCGCCAGCTTCACGCGTTTGTTCTGCCCCGCCGCGGCGATGGTGCGCACCGTGCGCGCTGCGTCCAGCAGCGAGGCCGGGCTCAGGTCGTCGCTGTAGGCGAAGGCGGTTTTTTCGCCGGCCACGGCGCGCACGCCCACGCCCTGGTCGATGCTGAAACTGCCGCTCTTGACGATGCCTTCTTCCAGGCTCCAGCCTTCATGGCGGGTGGTCTGGAAGTAGAGGTCGGCGTCGTCCACGCGGTGTTCGCGGATGGTGGCCAGCGCCTGCTGCAGCGTGCCCTCGCCGATGCCGAAAGGCTCCAGCATCAGGCCCTGGGCAATGGCCAGGCGTTCGAGGGTGGGTTCGCGGGAGATCATGGCGTGCGGCCCTGCTGGCTGGAGTGGAAAACCATTGTAGGAGCCGCCTTTTCGCGGGCCGGCGATGGCCCTGGGCCGGGCGTGCCGTGCGCCTCACAGGTGGGCACAGGCCTTCGCAGTTCTTTACCGCGCCTTGACCGGGCGATGTGAACGCGAGGCCCGTGCCGCGCATTGTGGAGACACGCCGCTCCCCGGCGTCTTGCTCAACCGCCCCACGAAAGGCCCCAAGACCATGAAGAACCTCCGCACCACCGCCGCCGCCACGCTGCTGAGCCTGCTGGCCGGCGCCACCTGGGCGCAAGCCGCCGACACGACCGCCCCGCCCGCCACGCCGCGCGTGGATGCTCGCCAGGCCGCGCAGGAACAGCGCATCGAGGCCGGCGACCAGAAGGGCACGCTGACGCGCCGTGAACAGCGCCGGCTCGAACTGGAACAGAAGGGCATCGCCAAGGCCGAAGACAAGGCCAAGGCCGACGGCGCCGTCACGGCCCAGGAGCGCAAGCGCCTGCACCGCCTGCAGAACAAGGCCGGTCGCGACATCCGGCACCAGAAACACGACGCGCAGAACGCCAGGCCGGCTGCCACGCCTGCGCCTTGAGGCGGCGGGTCTGAGGCATCGCGGGGCGGCGTCGCCAGCCGCGGCGCTTCAGTCGTCGCTGTCGCCCGCTGGCGTGCCGGCATCACGCTCGGCCAGCGCGCGCTGGTACAGCGCCTTGCGCGGCGCGCCGCTCAGCTCGGTGGCCAGCGCCACGGCTTGCTTCAGCGGCAGCTCGCGCATCAGCACGCGCAGGGTTTGCAGCGCCGCCAGCGGCAGCGCTTCATCGTCGGCCACCGCCGGTGGCAGCGCATGCAGCACCAGCACGAACTCGCCGCGCTCGTGGTGCGTGCCGGCGGCCAGCCAGGCCGGCAGCTCGGCCGCGGGCCGCGTGACGATGCTCTCGAACTGCTTGGTCAGCTCGCGGCACAGCGTCACCGCGCGCTGCGGTGCGGCTTCGGCGAGTGCCGCCGCCAGCTCGGCGATGCGGTGCGGTGCTTCGAAGAGGATCTGCGTGCGCGCATCGGCCAGCACCGCGGCCAGCGCCGTGCGGCGCTCACCGCCCTTGGCGGGCAGGAAACCGATGAATGTGAAGGCCGTGGCCTGCGTGTCCCCGGCCGCACTCAGGGCCGCCAGCGCACTGCTGGGCCCGGGCAGCGGCACCACCGCGTGCCCGGCGGCGCGCGCCGCGGCCACCAGCACCGCGCCGGGGTCGCTGACGGCCGGCGTGCCGGCATCGCTGATATAGGCCACACGCTGGCCCTGGGCCAGCATCGCCAGCACGCCCTGGGCGGCCTCGTGCTCGTTGTGCGCGTGCAGCGCGCGCAGCGGCTTGTGCAGGCCCAGGTGTGTGAGCAGCTGGGCCGCCACGCGGGTGTCTTCGCAAGCCACCGCGTCCACCAGGCCCAGCACATGGATGGCGCGCAGCGTCATGTCGGCCAGGTTGCCGATGGGCGTGGCCACCACGTAGAGTGTGCCGCCAGGGTGCTGCTGGTGGCCGGTGGCCAGGCGTGCGGCTTGCAGCAGGGGGGCGGGGTCCATGGTCACGAAGACGTTCAGCCGCGGGGCGGGCGCGGCAGATCAGTTCACGGCAGCCGGCCGCACGGGCAGCCCCGGCACGGCGCAGGCCGCGTCGACCACCGCGCGCGGCGAGGCCGCCGAGCTGCGCGCCCTGGCCTGGTTGCAGGCGCGCGGGCTGGTGCTGGAGCAGCGCAATTATCGGGTGGCGCGTGGGCCCTCGGCGCGTGGCGGCGAGATCGACCTCGTGATGCGCGACCGCGACGGCACGCTGGTCTTCGTCGAGGTGCGCCTGCGCCGCAGTGGCGGCCAGGGCGGCGCCGCGGCCAGCGTCACCCTCGCGAAGCAGCGCCGCCTGGTGCTGGCGGCGCAGCACTACCTGCTGCGTTTTGCCACGCTGCCGCCTTGCCGCTTCGACGTGCTGGCGCTGGACGGCGATGAGGTCGAATGGCTGCGGGCGGCTTTCGAGGCCTGAAAGCAAAACGGCCCGCCGAAGCGGGCCGTCAGTGGCCAAGCGCCGCAGCGCCTGGCCCAGCGGTCGAACAGGTGCTGAATCAGGCCTGCGTGCGACGGCGCCGGGCCACCGCGCCGATGCCGATCAGGCCCAGGCCCATCATCAGGTAGGTCGAGGCTTCCGGCACCATCGAGGCGTTGATGAAGTCGGCGTGGATGAAGGTGGGCACGTAGCCGCTGAACTCGCCGAAGCTGCTGTTCAGGGCGCCGTCCACATCGCCGTAAGCGGTGCCGAAGCTCAGGCCGTAGCTGTTGACGCCCGAGACCAGGCCGTTGATGAAGTTCGGGCCACCCGAATCACCACCGGCCACACCCACTTCGCGCACACCGACGCCGGTGTTGCAGAACTGCGCCGAACCGGCGGGAATGGTGAAGTCGGCATCGGCGGCCAGGCGGCACGAGGCGTCGTTGGTGGCCACGCCGTTGTCGAAGTCGGACACATACGAGAACTCGACATCGGCCGTGCCGAAGGCGCCGGTCCAGTAGCCTTCGCCGAAGGCACTGTCGCCGAAGCGGAAGTCGTAGCGGTTGTCGCCGGTGCGCAGGCGGCCGGTGGCGGTGTTGGTGCCCGCGCCGCTGCCCAGGCGGCCGTAGCCGTTGACGGTGAAGTTCTGGCCGGTCAGGTCGCCTTCGGTGTAGATGCCGTGCGACACCGCCCACTCGGGCGCCAGCGTGTTCAAGCGCAGGACGGCGATGTCGTTCTGGTCGATGACTTCACCG
The DNA here is from genome assembly GCA_963788035.1 of uncultured beta proteobacterium. GTDB lineage: Bacteria > Pseudomonadota > Gammaproteobacteria > Burkholderiales > Burkholderiaceae_C > Rubrivivax. The sequence goes on along the minus strand of CAWBFC010000001.1, from coordinate 26,949 downwards.
GTGTAGCCCGAGTTCACGAAGTAGTTCGTGACGGTGCGCGAAGGGGCGGCGGCGTTGTTGTAGATCGAGGCCGTGGGCGTCAGGCCGACGGCGGGCTGGAAGAACACCGTGGTGCTCAGCGGGCCGGCGGTGCCGAAGCCGTCGCTCACGCAGTGGCCGGCGGTCAGGATGGACTGGCGGTCGGGCAGCAGCGTGCCGGTGCAGATGAAGCTGCCGGCGCTGCCGTAGTTCATCAGCAGGCCGACGACGCCCGTGCTGTCGGGGAAGCTGGGCAGGTAGGCGGCGTTGCCGGCGGTGCTGGCGGTGCCGGTGCCGCTGAAGCCGGTCAGCAGGCTCTGGGCGGTCCACTGCATGCCATTGAGCACGCCGGCGGCTACGTTGTCGCGCGCAGCGGTCTGCGCCGAGGCGGCCATCGAGGCGGCCAGTGCCAGCGCCGTGACGGCGGTCTTCAGGAAGCGGGTCTTCATCTAGGGGTTCGGCTCGTGAGGGTTGAAAAAAAAAGCCGGCACGCTGTGGCGCTTGCCGGCATCGGCCCATGCTAACCAGCGCCCAGCCCCGCCAAGGGCCGCAGCCCCGAGCCGAGGGGGCCAGGGCGGCCCCGGGTTCGCGGGGGTTTTCGGGGTGCAAGAGACACCCGCGGCGACATCCGCGGCCGCAGCCGCGTGGGCGGGCCGCGGGAACCGATGCGCCGGAACCCCGTCATATGATGCGTGCCCATGCTTGAACAGCGCATCCAACAGCAGTTCTTCGAGAGCGCTGACCTGCAGTACCAGGCCGCCGAAGTGCTGGCCCGCCCCATTGCCGAAGCCACGGCCGCGCTGCTGGCGGCGCTGACTGGCGGCGGCAAGGTGATGGTCTGCGGCAGCGGTGCCGGCGCTGCGCTGGCGCCGCACCTGGCGCGCCTGTTCACCGGCCGTTTTGAGCGCCAGCGCCCGCCGCTGGCGGCGCTGGCCCTGCTGCCCGGCCCCGATGCCGCGCAGCAGGTCAAGGCCCTCGGGCTGCCGGGTGATGTGCTGCTCTACATCGATGACGGCGAGGGCCACAGCACCATGGTCATCTCTGCCGCGCAGGGCAAGGACATGACCATCGTCGTGCTGGCCGGCCGCGGCGCACAGGCTTTCAGTGAACTGCTGGCCGAGACCGACGTGCTGGTCGCCGTCCCCCATGAACGCGCTGCGCGTGTGGCCGAGCTGCAGATGCTCGTGCTGCACTGCCTGTGCGATGCCGTCGATTTCCAGCTGATGGGAGACCAAGCGCCATGAGCCTTGTCCTGATACGTTCGCGGGCCCAGCCCCTACTTTCCGCCGTGGCCCTGGCATTGGCCGGCGCCACGCTGGCCGGCTGCGCGCCCTTGATCGTCGGCGGCGCCGTCGTTGGCGGGGGCCTGGTGGCCACCGACCGCCGCACCACGGGCATCCAGCTCGAAGACGAGAGCATCGAGTTCCGCGCCTCGGCCCGTGTGCGCGAGCTCGCCACGCTGGGCCGCGTGAACATCACCAGCTACAACCGCACCGTGCTCATCACTGGCGAGGTGCCGGGCGCGGCCGAGAAGCAGGCCGTCGAGCAGGCCGTGGTCAAGGTTGAGAACGTCAAGGCCGTGCTCAACGAGCTGGGGGTGGGCCCCAACAGCGCCCTGGGCTCACGCACCACCGACGCCTTCATCGGCAGCAAGGTCAAGGCCACGCTGATCGACGCCAAGGACGTGCAGGCCAACGCCTACAAGGTGGTGGTGGAGCGCGGCATCGTCTACCTGATGGGCCGCGTCACCGAGCGCGAGGCCAACCGCGGCACCGAGCTGGCGCGCTCGGTCGGCGGGGTGGAAAAGGTAGTGCGTGCCTTCGAGGTGATCAGCGAACAAGAGCTGGCCAACATCGGCCGCGGCACCACGCCGGCCCCGGCGCCCGCGCCGGTGAGCACCGCAGCGCCGGCGGCATCTGCACCCGCGGGCCCGGTGTCGGCACCCGCCCCGCAACTGGCGCCCATGCCTGCCCCGAGCCCGGGCGTCACCAAGTGAGGCTGTCGCCGGGCCGCCGCAGCGGCCCGTGCGGTGTCACTTCAGGCGCTTGATGAGGCTGGAGGTGTCCCAGCGCCGCCCGCCCAGGGCCTGCAGATCGGCGTAAAACTGGTCGACCAGCGCCGTCACCGGCAGCCGAGCGCCGTTGCGCCGCGCTTCTTCCAGCACCAAGCCAAGGTCTTTGCGCATCCAGTCCACCGCAAAGCCGAAGTCGAACTTGTCGTCGACCATTGTCTTGCCGCGGTTGTCCATCTGCCAGCTCTGGGCCGCGCCCTTGCCGATGACGTCCAGCACCAGCGGCATGTCCAGCCCGGCCTTCTGGCCGAAGGCGATGGCTTCCGACAAGCCTTGCACCAGGCCGGCGATGGCCACCTGGTTGACCATCTTGGCCAGCTGCCCGGCGCCGGCCTCGCCGATGCGCGTGACGGCCTTGGCGAAGTTCATGGCCACCGGCTTCATCATTTCAAAGGGCGCGGCGTCGCCGCCGCACATCACCGTGAGGGCGCCGTTCACCGCGCCGGCCTGGCCGCCCGAAACAGGCGCGTCGACGAAGTGCAGGCCCACGGCCTTGGCGGCCGCGTAGAGCTCACGCGCCACTTCGGCGCTGGCGGTGGTGTGGTCCACGAGCACGGCGCCGGCCGCCATGCCGGCCAAGGCACCGTCTTCACCCAGGGTGACGGCACGGAGGTCGTCGTCGTTGCCGACGCACACAAACACGAATTCGGCGCCTGCAGCAGCCTCGCGCGGCGTTTGGGCGGCCTCGCCGCCGTGTTCAGCGGCCCAGGCCTGTGCCTTGGCCGCGGTGCGGTTGTAGACGGTGACGCTGTGCCCGGCGCGGGCCAGGTGCCCAGCCATGGGGTGGCCCATCACGCCCAGGCCGATGAAGGCGCAACGGCGCGGCGTTTGTGTTTCGTAGGTGCGGGTGTTCATTCCCGCGATGCTGCCATGAACGTGCGCGGGCCCGCCGCGGCTAGACCACCTTCATGTGCTCGGTGCCGAGCGACAGATCGCTGCTGCGCGCACGCTGGCTTTGCAGCTTGATCTGCAGGCGCAGGTCGTTCACGCTGTCGGCGTTGCGCAGCGCATCTTCGTAGCTGATGGCGCCGCTTTCATAGAGGTCGAAGAGCGACTGGTCGAAGGTCTGCATGCCGAGCTCGCGGCTGCGTTTCATCAGTTCCTTGATCTCGCTGACCTCGCCCCGGAAGATCAGGTCGCTCACCAGCGGCGTGTTGAGCAGGATCTCCACCGCCGCCACGCGGCCTCGGCCCTGCTCGCGCGGCATCAGGCGCTGGCTCACCAGGGCCTTGAGGTTGAGCGAGAGGTCCATCAGCAGCTGCTGGCGCCGCTCTTCGGGGAAGAAGTTGATGATGCGGTCGAGCGCCTGGTTCGAGCTGTTGGCGTGCAGCGTGGCCAGGCAGAGGTGGCCCGTTTCGGCAAAGGCCACGGCGTGTTCCATGGTCTCCTTGTCGCGGATCTCGCCCATCAGGATGACGTCGGGCGCCTGGCGCAGCGTGTTCTTCAGCGCGGCTTCCCAGCTGTCGGTGTCGATGCCCAGTTCACGCTGCGTGACGATGCAGTTCTTGTGCGGGTGCACGAACTCCACCGGGTCTTCCACCGTGATGATGTGGCCGTAGGTGTTTTCGTTGCGGTGGTCGACGATGGCCGCCAGCGAGGTGCTCTTGCCGCTGCCGGTGGCGCCGACGAAGATCACCAGGCCGCGTTTGCTGAGGCTCACCTCCTTCAGCACCTTGGGCAGGCCCAGGCCGTCGATGGTGGGCAGCGTGGCCGGGATGGTGCGGAAGACCAGGCCCACCTGGCCCTGCTGCACGAAAGCGTTGACGCGAAAACGGCCCACGCCCTGCGGGCTGATGGCGAAGTTGCATTCCTTCGTGCGTTCGAACTCGGCGCCCTGCTTGTCGTTCATCACCGCGCGTGTCAGCGCCAGCGTGTGCTGGCCCGTCAGCGGCTGCGGGCTCACCTTGGTGAGCTTGCCGTCCACCTTGATGGCCGGCGGGAAATCGGCGGTGAGGAAGAGGTCGCTGCCGTTGCGGCTGACCATCAGCCGCAGCAGGTCGTTCACGAACTTTGACGCTTGGTCACGTTCCATCGTTCACCCCGGGAAATTCTCTGGAATCTTCGCCTTCGAACGCGCCTCGGCCGGCGAGATGATGTTGCGGCGCACGAGGTCGGCGAGGTTCTGGTCCAGCGTCTGCATGCCCAGGTTCTGGCCGGTCTGGATGGCGCTGTACATCTGCGCGATCTTGTTTTCGCGGATCAGGTTCTTGATGGCGCTGGTGGCCACCATGATCTCGTGGCTGGCGACGCGGCCGCTGCCGTCCTTCAGCTTGCACAGGCTCTGTGAGATCACGGCCACGAGTGATTCGCTCAGCATCGCGCGCACCATCTCCTTCTCTGCGGCTGGAAACACATCCACCACGCGGTCGATGGTCTTGGCTGCGCTGCTGGTGTGCAGCGTGCCGAAGACCAGGTGGCCGGTTTCCGCGGCGGTGAGCGCCAGGCGGATGGTTTCCAGGTCGCGCATTTCGCCCACGAGGATGGCGTCGGGGTCTTCACGCAGCGCGCTGCGCAGCGCGTTGGAAAAACTCAGCGTGTGCGGGCCCACCTCGCGTTGATTGACGAGACATTTTTTGCTCTCGTGCACGAATTCGATCGGGTCTTCCACGGTCAGCACGTGGCCGTATTCGTTTTCGTTGAGGTGGTTCACCATCGCCGCCAGCGTGGTGCTCTTGCCGCTGCCGGTGGGCCCGGTGACGAGCACCATGCCGCGCGGCTTGAGCGCCAGGTCGGCAAAGATCTTGGGTGCGCCCAGCTGCTCCAGCGTGAGGATCTTGCTCGGGATGGTGCGGAACACCGCGCCCGCGCCGCGGTTCTGGTTGAACGCGTTCACGCGGAAACGCGCCAGGCCCTGGATCTCGAACGAAAAATCGCACTCCAGCGTGTCTTCGTAGTGCTTGCGCTGGGCGTCGTTCATGATGTCGTACACCATGTCGTGGACCGCCTTGTGGTCCAGCGCTTCGACGTTGATGCGCCGCACGTCGCCGTGCACGCGGATCATGGGCGGCAGCCCGGCGGAGAGGTGCAGGTCGGAAGCCTTGTTCTTGACCGAGAAGGCCAGCAGCTGCGTGATGTCCATGGGTTCTTGGGGCGTGCACCGACGCCCAAGCACCAGCGCTTAAGCTCTCGGAAGATTATGAGCACCATCGGAAGCAAGCTGCAAGAAGTGAAGCGGCGCCTCGCTGCTGCCTGTGCCGAGGCCGGCCGTGGCGCGCAAATCCTCACGCTCGCGCCGCCCGCCGCGGGGCCGGGTGCGGCGCCGTCGCTCACCTTGCTCGCGGTGAGCAAGACCTTCGGCGCCGAGGCCGTGTGCGAGGCGCACGCCGCTGGCCAGCAGGCCTTCGGCGAAAACTATGTGCAGGAGGCGCTGGCCAAGATCGAAACCCTGACCGACCTGCGCCAGGGCAGCTTGCCGTTGCAATGGCACCTGATCGGGCCGCTGCAGAGCAACAAGACCCGCCCGGTGGCCGAGGCCTTCGATTGGGTGCACTCGGTCGACCGGCTGAAGCTGGCGCAGCGCCTGGCCGAGCAACGCCCGCACCACCTGCCACCGCTGCAGCTGTGCCTGCAGGTCAACATCAGCGGCGAGGCCAGCAAGAGCGGCGTGGCGCCGGCCGAGCTGCCGGCGCTGGCCGCCGCGGTGGCGGCGCTGCCGCGTCAGCGGGTGCAGCTGCGCGGGCTGATGGCCATCCCCGAGCCCGCGGCCACGCTGGCAGCACAACGCGCCCCACACCGTGCCCTGCGCGAGCTGTTGGCGGCGCTGAACGCCGGCGGCCTGGCGCTGGACACCCTGTCCACCGGCATGAGCGCCGACCTCGAAGCCGCGGTGCTGGAAGGCAGCACCGTGGTGCGTGTCGGCACGGCCATCTTCGGCCAGCGCTGAAGCGCCCGGCGCCGGCCGCGGCGTGAAAAAGGCCCCGAAGCGCGGCGCTTGTGGTGGTCACAGGTCTTAACAAACGGTTGCCAAAGGCCCGAGAATCCGCTCCAACGGTCTGCAGGGGTGGCTTCAAGGTCAGCTGCAGCAACAACAGCACTCGCGGGGGTGGCGCCAGCCAACCGCGGCACGCATAGAAACCCAGAGCTTCTCTGCCGGCAGGCCCGGTGGGAAGACGCCACCCCGAGGTTCCACCATGCCCGCACCGCACCGTTTTGTCGTGCTCATCGAGCGCACCGCGCAGCGCCCGGCCACCGATTGGCTGCGCACCGGCGCCCTCACGCTGATGGGCCTGTCGCTGCTGGTGGCGGGTTTCGGCCTCTCCACCGCGTCGGCCCAAGGGCCCTGGCAGCGCAAACACGTCAAGGTGTCGCAAGACCTGCACGATGCCACCGACGACCAGGCGCTGGCCGGCCGTGCCGCGCGCGGTGACCGCCGCTCGCAGCGCTGGGAACGCCAGGTGCGTGGTGTGCGTGTCGTCAACGCCATCGTCGTGAGCAATGCCCGCGACCCGGAGCTGGCCGATCTGCGCAGCTTCATCACGCGCAACGGCGGTTCGGTGCAGGTGCGCCACAGCGCCGTGCGTGCGCTCACCGTCAATGTGCCGGCCCGCCTGGTGCCGCGCCTGGTGGCGCGCGACGACGTGGTCAGCGTGTCACCCAACCGCGACATCGTGCGGACCGCCAGCACGCTGGAGGCCGTGACCGGCGCCCTCAGCAGCAACGTGCGCGCCAACAGCACCAAGTCGAGCTACTCCGGGCTCGATGGCAGCGGCATCGGCATCGCCGTGCTCGACTCGGGTGTGATGAAGGCGCACTACGCTTTCAACAACGCCAGCGGCGCCACCCGCGTGGCGCGCAGCGTCAACCTGCTCAACGCCAACCTCGCCGATTTCCTGGCGGGCACCGACCTGAGCAAGTCCTTGCGCCCGGGTTCTTCGCAGCAGACGGCCTTCGAGGCCGCCATCGCCAACGACCACAACGCCTACGCCGACCAGTACGGCCACGGCACCCACGTCGCTTCGGTGGCCGCCGGCCGCGCGCAGTTCTACCGCGCCGGCACGCCCGACACCACCGGCGTGGCGCCCAATGCCAAGCTCTACGACGTGAAGGTGCTCAGCGACGCCGGCACCGGCACCGTGAGCGACGCGCTGGAAGGCATCGCCTGGGTGATTTACCACGCCAAGGCCTACAACATCCGCGTGATGAACCTGAGCATCGCCTCGGCGTCCACCGAGTCGTGGCAGACCGACCCGCTGTGCCTGGCCGCGCGCGCTGCCACGGCCGCGGGCATCACCGTGGTGGCCGCGGCCGGCAACTTCGGCCTCAGCAGCAGCGGCAAGGCCGTCTACGGCACCATCGGTTCGCCGGGCATCGACCCCACGGTGATCACGGTGGGGGCCGTGAATTTCTACGGCACCAGCGGCCGTTCGGACGACCGCGTCGCACGCTTCAGCTCGCGCGGCCCGACGCGCGGCAGCCGGCTCGACGCCCTGGGCGTGCGCCGTGTCGACAACCTGCTCAAGCCCGACCTTGTGGCGCCGGGCAACCGCATCGTCAGCGCCGCGGCCACCTCGGGCGGCAGCACGCAGCTCTGGAACCGCCTGGCGCAGAACCACTATGCCAACCTGGTGGCACCGGTGGGTATCTCGCAGTTCACGGGCGAGTCGCAGATGATGATGAGCGGCACCTCGGTGGCCGCGCCGGTGGTCTCGGGCGCTGCCGCGCTGCTGCTCCAGGCCAACCCGGGGCTGACGCCGCCGCTGGTGAAAGCCATCCTGCAGTACACCGCCGAGCCGCTGCCCGAGGGCAGCCTGCTTGAGCAGGGCGCCGGCAACCTCAACCTCACCGGCGCCATCGCGCTGGCCAAGGCCTTGCGCACCGACATCGCCAGCGCCGTCCAAGCCGGCACCTTGCTGCCCGGTGCCAACCTGCTGGCCCTCGGCCAGGCCTTCCCGCAGCAGAAGAGCCACATCACCGGCTCGAACTTCGACTGGTCGCGCATCGTCTACGCCGGCGGCAACCGCGTGCTCACCGGCACGGCCCTGTTCAGCAAGTACCAGCCGATCTGGGACCCGCGCCTGGTCTGGGCCGGCAGCACCGTGCAGCGCCTGGCCCCGGTGTACTGGTCGGGCGCCGGCATCCCGGCCAACACCTACCCCTCGCATTACAGCTTCAGCACACCGCTGAGCCAGCCGCTGCTGACCGCGGGCGTGGTGCGCGCCGAGCCGCTGGCAGGCCAGAGCTCGCTGCTGGCGGGCACCGGGGCCTTCATGCAGACCAAGAACCTGTCGGGCTGGCTGGTCGGCGGCAGCGGCCTCACGCTGACGCAAGGCCTGGTGCTGGCTGAAGGCCTGGTGCTGGCCGAAGGGCTGGTGCTGGCTGAGGGCCTGGTGCTGGCCGAGGGTTTGGTGCTGGCCGAAGGGCTGGTCTTGGCCGAGGGCCTGGTGCTGGCCGAAGGCCTGGTGCTCGCCGAGACCGGCGGCAACCTGTTGGGTTTCGACACCCAGGGCGCCTTGAACGGCGAGTAAGCGGCAGGCCGGGCCGCCGCGACGTCGGCGCCTGTCTCTCCCAATGACACAGGGCGGTGCCAGCGATGGCCCGCCCTGTGTCATTGGGCGGCTCCGTCATTGGGCGGCTCCGTGCGGGCTCAAGCCTGCGCGGGGCTGGCCGACAACCCCTCAGAGGCGGCGCAAGGCGTGCTGCCATCCGCCGCACCCTGGCCTGTTCGAGAACGCATCCCTGATGTCCCGAGACGCCGGCAGTCCCCAAGCGCCAGCGGCCCTGCCCTGGTGGCAGCGCCTGCACGGCGCCTTGATGCCCGACTACAACCGCAAGGCCACCGTCTACTGGTGGGCAGCGGCGGTGGCCGGTGCGGGGGCTTTGGGCGTGGCGGCCTGGCAGGTGGCCTTGCTGGGCGGCGCCGCCTGGTGGCAGATCGCCGCGGGCGTGCTGATCGCGATGACGGCCGGCTTCTTTCCGGTGCGCGTGAAGCACTCGAAACACGCCTTCGCCGCCGGCGAGATCTTCATCATCCTGCTGCTGCTGATGCACGGCCCGGCGGCGGCCACGCTGGCGGCGGCCGGCGAAGGCGCCGTGGGCTCGTGGCGGGCCTCCAAGCGCTGGACCAGCCGCATCGTCAGCCCCGCCATGGCAGCGCTGGCGATGTGGGCCACGGGCTCGGCGCTGCACGCCCTCATCGACAAGCGGGCGGCCTCGGCCGGCCTGCTGCTGGTGACGACCATGGCCTGCGCTTTCGGCTACTTCATGCTCAACACCATGCTGGTGACCGCGGTGCCGCGCCTGAAGCGCAACGAGCGCCTGCGTGCCGCCGACCTCTTCGGCGTGTTCGGCGGTGTCGGCATCGCCTACGTGGGCAGCGCGGCGGTGGCCTCGCTGCTGTACCTGGTGTACCTGCAGTCGGGCATAGGCGTGCTGGCGGCCATGGTGCCGCTGCTGGGCATGATGCTGGCCACGCTGCACTACTTCTTCCGCCAGCAGGAAGCCTCGGAGTCGGTGCGCCGCGCCAATGCCGAGGCGCTGGAGCGTGAAAACGAACTCGCGCGCCGCCATGTGCACGAGCTGGAGGCCAGCGAACGGCGTTTCCACAGCGCCTTCACGCACGCCAGCATCGGCATGGCGCTGCTGGCCTTCGACGGCCGCATCCTGCAGGCCAATGCCGCGCTGTGTGCGCTGGTGGGCCGCCACAACCAGGCCCTGCTGAACCAGACCTTCCAAGACGTGGTCTTCGACGACGACCGCCGCGCTTTGGGCGAAAAGCTGGGCCTGGTGAGCGACCGTGAGTTCGAGAGTTTTGCGCTGGAACTGCGCTGCCGCCACGCCGACGGCCACCCGGTGTGGGTGACCGCGCACTGCAGCTTCTTCAGCGAGCCCGGCTCGAGCGCGCCCTGCCTGATCCTGCAGCTGCAGGACATCACCGCGCGCCGCCGCGCCGAAGAAGGCCTGCACCACCTGGCCTTCCACGACAGCCTCACCGGCCTGCCCAACCGCCGGCGCTTTCATGAATTGCTCGGCCAGGCCGTGGCGCAGCTCAACACGAGCGGCGCAGCGCAGGACGCGTACGCGGTGATGTTTCTCGACTTCGACCGCTTCAAGCTCATCAACGACAGCCTGGGCCACAGCGCCGGCGATGCCTTTCTCGTGCAGGTGTCGCAGCGCATCCGCGACAGCCTGCGCCCGCACGATGTGGTGGCGCGCCTGGGTGGCGACGAGTTCGCGGTGCTGGTACGCCAGGTGGAGAACGAACGCACGGTGGTGGGCCTGGCCGAGCGGCTGATGGACGCGATGCGCCAGCCTTTTGTGGTCTCGGGCACCGAGCTGATGACCAGCGCCAGCATCGGCATCACCTTCAGCGCGCTGGGCTACGCCAACCCCGAAGACGTGCTGCGCGACGCCGACACCGCGATGTACAAGGCCAAGGGCGCGGGCAAGGCGCGTTATGCGCTCTTCGACACCAGCCTGCACACCGAGGTGGCCGACCGCCTGCGCCTGGAGGGCGACCTGCGCCACGCCATCGACGACGGCCGCCTCGGCGTGGCCTACCAGCCGGTGTACGACCTGCGTGGCGGCGCTGGACAGGGCGGCGTGCCGCGGCTGGCCGGCTTCGAAGCCCTGGTGCGCTGGCAGCACCCGATGGACGGCAGCATCAGCCCCGGCGCCTTCCTGCCCATCGCCGAGGAAGCCGGGCTGATGGTGCGCCTGACCGATTTCGTGCTGCACTGCGCCTGCCGCCAGCTGCGTGAATGGCAGTCGCGCGGCCCGGCCTGGGCCGGCCTGACGATGAACGTGAACCTCTCGGGCCACGACATCGCGCACCCGGCGCTGGTGGCGCGGGTGATGCGCGCCCTGGTGGAAGCCGATGTGCGTGCCGACCGCCTGTGCCTGGAGCTCACCGAGAACATCCTGATGTCGCGGCTGGAGGGCGCCTTGCCGGCACTCACGGAACTGCGCCGCATGGGCGTGGTGCTGGCCATCGACGACTTCGGCACCGGTTATTCATCGCTCAGCCACCTGTCCACGCTGCCCATCGACTGCCTGAAGATCGACCGCTCTTTCGTCAGCCGGCTCGAAGCCGGTTCCAACGAGGCCGCGGTCGTGCGCTCCATCGTGCTGCTGGGCAGTTCGCTGGGCAAGGAGGTGGTGGCCGAGGGCATAGAAACCGAACACCAGCTTCGCCAGCTGCAGGACATGGGCTGCGCCTATGGGCAGGGCTACCTGCTGGCGCGGCCCATGCCGCCGGCCGAGGTGCAGCGCGTGCTGCTGGGCGCGGCCGGCCCGCCTGCAGCCTTGCCGCTGGCGGGCCGCCACACCGTGGCCGGGCCGTTGACAATGCACTGACCATGAAAGCCCCGGCGCCAGTCTGGCAGCGTGTGCACGACCGCCTCATGCCCGACTACAACGGGCGCGCCGCGCGCTTCTGGTGGACGTGTTTCGGCGGCGGTGCGCTGGCCCTGGGGCTGTGCCTGTGGCAGCTGGGGCACCTGAGCTGGGTGGCCTGGCTGCAGGTGGCCGGCGCCACGGCGCTGGCCATCGGCGCGGGCCTGTTCCCGGTGCGTGTGCCGGGCACCAAGATCGCCTACGCCGCCGGCGAGATCTTCATCTTCCTGCTGCTGCTGGTGCTGGGCCCGGCGGCGGCGGCGGTGGCAGCGGCCGCCGAGGCCTTCGTCGGCTCGGCCCGGGCCTCGCGGCGCTGGACCAGCCGCCTCTTCAGCCCGGCCTCGGCCAGCCTGGCGATGCTGGCCGTGAGCCTGCCGCTGCAGGCCGGCCTCGCGGCGCTGGCCGCCCGCGGCGCTGACAGCGCGGCGGTGGTGCTGGGCGCCACCATGGTTGCCGCGGCGCTGTATTTCCTGATCAACGGCACGCTGCTGTCGGGCGTGCTGCACCTCAAGCGCGGGGAGGCCTTTTTCCAACCCCAGGGCCTGTTCAGCGTGTTCCGCTGGGTGGGCATGGCCTACGCCGGCAGCGCCAGCGTGGCCACGCTGCTGTTTTTCACCTGGCGCAGCCAGGGCGTGGGCGTGCTGCTGGTGATGGTGCCGCTGCTGGCCATGCTGCTGGTGACGCTGCATTTCTACTTCCGCCAACAGGAAGCCGGCCTGGCGCTGCGCGAGGCGGGTGAGGGCGCTGCTGCGCGCGAAGCCGCCATGGCCGAACGCGAAGCCCAGGCCGCTGCGCGCCACCTGCACGAGCTGGAAGCCAGCGAACGCCGCTTCCACAGCGCCTTCACGCACGCCAGCATCGGCATGGCGCTGCTGGCTTTTGATGGCCGCATCCTGCAAGCCAACCCGGCGCTGGCCGCGCTGCTCGGCCGCAGCGAAGCCGAACTGCTGCAGCAGCCCTTCACGGCCTTCGTCGACGAGGCCGACCGCCCCGCACTCGCGCAGCAGCTGGGGCTGGCCGGCGGGCGCGAGTTCGAGGCCTTTGCGCGCGAGCTGCGCTGCCGCCATGCCGACGGCAGCACGGTGTGGCTGGCGCTGAACTGCAGCTTTTTCACCGAGCCGGCGCCCCAGGGCCAGGCCCAGGGCCAGGTCCACGCCGAGGCCGATGCCGGCACCAGCCAGCCTTGCCTGATCTTGCAGGCGCAGGACGTGAGCGCGCGCCGCCGCGCCGAAGCCGGGCTGCAGCACCTGGCCTTCCACGACCCGCTCACCGGCCTGCCCAACCGCCGGCGTTTCGAAGAGTGCCTGGTCAGCGCGCTGGCGCGTTACCAGGCCGATGCGCGCCGGCCCTGGGCGGTGATGTTCATCGACTTCGACCGCTTCAAGCTCGTCAACGACAGCCTGGGCCACAACGCCGGCGACGCGCTGCTGCAGCAGGTGGCGCGCCGCGTGCAAGAAAAGCTGCGGCCGGGCGACATCGTGGCGCGCCTGGGTGGCGACGAGTTCGCCATCCTCATCACCGACATCGAGCACGAGCGTGATGCGGTGCTGCTGGCCGAGCGGCTGATGGAAGCGCTGCACCAGCCCTTCCACCTGGGCGAGGTGGAGCTCATTGCCACGGCCAGCATCGGCATCACCTTCAGCGCCATCGGCTACGCCACCGCCGAAGAGGTGCTGCGCGATGCCGACACCGCCATGTACAAGGCCAAGGCCGGCGGCAAGGCGCGTTACGCGCTCTTCGACACCAGCCTGCACGCCGCGGTGTCCGAGCGGCTGCGGCTGGAAGGCGAGCTGCGCACGGCCATCGAGCAGGGCCAGCTGGTGGTGGTCTACCAGCCGGTGTTCGCGCTGCGCCCGGGCGAAGAAAGCGGCCGGCTTACCGGCTTCGAGGCGCTGGTGCGCTGGCAGCACCCGCAAGACGGGCTGCTGGCGCCCGCGGCCTTCCTGCCCATCGCCGAAGAAAGCGGCCTGATGCTGCGCCTGAGCGACTTTGTGCTGCACTGCGCCTGCCACCAGCTGCGCCAGTGGCAGCTGAGCGACCCGCGCCTGGCCGAGCTGACGATGAGCATCAACCTCTCGGCCCACGACCTGGCCCACCCGGCGCTGGTGGCGCGCATCGGCCGCGCCATCGTGGAGGCCGGCCTGCGCCCGCAGCACCTGACGCTGGAGCTCACCGAGAACATCCTGATGTCGCAGATCGAAGGCGTGCTGCCCACGCTGGCGGCGCTGCGCCAGCTGGGCGTGCGCCTGGCGGTGGACGACTTCGGCACCGGCTACAGCAGCCTCAGCCACCTGAGCAAGCTGCCCATCGACAGCCTGAAGATCGACCGCAGCTTCGTCAGCCACCTGCAGCCCGGCAGCGACGACGCGGCCGTGGTCAGCGCCATCATTCAACTGGGCGGCACGCTGCGCAAGGCGGTGGTGGCCGAAGGCATCGAATCGGCCGACCAGATGGCGCAGCTGCGCGAGCTAGGCTGCGGCTACGGGCAAGGCTTCCACATGGCCGAGCCACTGGGCGCGGTTCAAGCCGGCCAATGGCTGCGAGAGCAGCGCGGGGCGCTGCACTGAAGCAGCGCGGTGGGCGGGCGGCCTACACCGGCAGCAGGCTGCTGTTCTTCACCTCTTCCATCACCACGTAGGTGCGGGTCTCGCGCACGCCGGGCAGCGTCCAGATCACGCTGCCGATGAACTCGCGGTAGGCGGCCATGTCGGCCACGCGCGTCTTCAGCAGGTAGTCGAAACCGCCAGCCACGAGGTGGGCTTCCAGGATCTCGGGGCGCACCTGCACGGCGGCCTTGAAGATGTCCATCACGTCGTGCACGGTGCGGTCGAGCAATATCTCCACGAACACCAGCAGCCCCGCGCCCAGCTTGGCCGGGTTCAGGCGCGCTTCGTAGCCGAGCACGAAGCCGTCGCGGTGCAGGCGTTTCACGCGTTCCAGCACGGCGGTGGGCGAGAGGTGCACCTCTTCGGCCAGCTTCAGGTTGCTGATGCGGCCGTCGGCCTGCAGCACGCGCAGGATGCGGCGGTCGATCTTGTCGAGCTCGCGCTCGCTGCGGGGGCTGTCGGGGTCGTTCATGCTGAAGGATTCTCCGCCGAGCGCATGGTTTTCCGAATCCGGTGCGGCCCGAGGCCGCATAAGCTGCGCAGCTATTCAGCCCACCAGGTTTCATCCCGAGGTCCGCATGAGCCCCAGCCCCGCCCGCCTGCCCTTCCCCTACCGCCCCGAGCACGAGGTGCTGTCGCAGATGCTCGGCGCGCTGCAAGGCAAGCTCGACTGGCCGGCCGTGGTGGCCGGCGCCAAGCCCTGGGTGCAGGCTGTGCGCGACAAGCCGGCGCCGTTCTGGGCCATGGAAAGCCTGCTGCGCGAGTACCCCATCAGCAGCGCCGAAGGCCTGGCGCTGATGCGGCTGGCCGAAGCCTTGCTGCGGGTGCCCGATGCCGAGACCGCGATTGCGCTGACGGCCGACCAACTCGGCCGCGGTGATTTCGACGGCGCCGCAGAGGGCTCTGCGCACAAGATGCTGGCGCAGATCAGCGCCAGCGCCATCTCGCTGAGCAAGAAGTTTTTGCCCGATCAGGACAACCCGCCCGGCCTGATGCAGCGCCTGGGCGCGCGCACCGTGGTGGCGGCCACCGTGCGCGCCATCCAGCTGCTGGGCCGGCAGTTCGTGCTGGGCCGCACCATCCAGGAAGCGATGGCCGAGGCCGACAGCCAGCGCAAGGCGCAGGCGCGGCTGCGTTTCAGCTACGACATGCTGGGCGAAGGCGCACGCACCGAGCGCGATGCCGAGCGTTACCTGGCCAGCTACCGCAACGCCATCACCGCCATCGCCCAAGGCCGCGTGGCGAGTTCGCCGATGGCGGCCGATGGCATCTCCATCAAGCTGAGCGCGCTGTTCTCGCGGTATGAGGATGCGCAGCGCGACCGTGTCTTCGCTGACCTGATGCCGCGCGTGACCGGCCTGGTGGACCAGGCGGCGCAGGCCAACCTGAACCTCACCATCGATGCGGAAGAGAGCGACCGGCTGGAGCTCTCGCTTGAGCTCTTTGAGCAGCTCGCCCGCCATATCGCCGCGAAACACCCGCAATGGCAGGGCTTCGGCCTGGCCGTGCAGGCCTACCAGACGCGCGCGCTGGCCGTGGTGGACGAGGTGGCGCGCATCGCGCAAACCCACGGCCTGCGTTTCATGGTGCGGCTGGTCAAGGGCGCGTATTGGGACGGCGAAGTCAAGCGCGCGCAAGAAGGCGGCCTGCCGGGCTACCCCGTGTTCACGCACAAGCACCACACCGACATCAGCTACCTGGCCTGCGCCGAGCGCCTGATCAGCCACCACGCGCTGATCTACCCGCAGTTCGCCACGCACAACGCCGGCACCATCGCGGCCATCCTGCAGCTGGCGCGCAAGCAGGGCGCGGCTTTCGAGATGCAGCGCCTGCACGGCATGGGCGACGGCGTCTACCGCGAGGTGCTGGCCAGCGGCCCCGATGCGCCGCCGGTGCGTGTGTACGCCCCCGTGGGCGAGCACCGCGACCTGCTGGCTTATCTCGTGCGCCGGCTGCTGGAAAACGGCGCCAACTCGTCCTTCGTGCACCAGCTGGCCGATGAACACGTGAGTGCCGAGCAGCTGCTGGCCAGCCCGCTTGCGCCAAGCGCCGATGAAGCGCTGCCGCTCCCGCTGGCCCTGTACGGCAGCGGCCCGGGTGCACGCGCCAACTCGGTGGGCGTGGACCTGGCCTGCCTGGCGATGCGCGCGCCGCTGGACGCCGCCGTGGCCACCACCACGCTGAGCCCGCTGCCCATGCACAGCGCCGCCGATGCCGACGCCGCCATGCAGCGCCTGCACGCCGGCTTCGACGCCTGGGCCGCGCGTCCGCTGGCCGAACGCGCCGCGCTGCTGCGCAAGGCCGCCGACCTGCTGGAGGCCCGCCTGCCCGCCTACTGCGGCCTGCTGGTGAAAGAAGCGCACAAGACCCTGGGCGACACCGTGGCCGAGGTGCGCGAGGCGGTGGACTTTTGCCGCTACTACGCCGACCAGGCCGAAGCGCGCCTGATGGACCAGCCCCTGCCCGGCCCCACCGGCGAAAGCAACCTGCTCCGCCTGCACGGCCGTGGCGTCTTCGTCTGCATCAGCCCGTGGAACTTCCCGCTGGCCATCTTTGCGGGGCAAGTGGTGGCGGCACTCGTCGCCGGCAACACCGTGGCCGCCAAGCCGGCCGAGCAGACGCCGTTGGTGGCGCAGCAGTTCGTGGCGCTGCTGCACGAGGTGGGTGTGCCGCCAGACGCCGTGGCCCTGCTGCATGGCCTGGGCGAAACCGTGGGCGCCGCGCTGGTGGCGCACCCGCTGACCGCGGGCGTGTGTTTCACCGGCAGCACGCAGGTGGCCCGCCTGATCAACCGCACGCTGGCCGCGAAGGACGGCCCCATCGTCCCGCTGATCGCCGAGACCGGCGGCCTGAACGCGATGGTGGTGGACAGCACCGCGCTGCCCGAGCAGGTGGTGGACGCCGTGGTGCAGAGCGCCTTCCGCAGCGCCGGCCAGCGCTGCAGCGCCTTGCGCCTGCTGTGCGTGCACGAGGGCATTGCCGAGGGCGTCATCGAGATGCTGCGCGGCGCCATGGCCGAGCTGCGCGTGGGCGACCCCGCCGAGCTCGCCACCGACGTGGGCCCGCTGATCGACGACGAAGCTTTCACCGGCATCGGCGCCCAGGTGCGCCGCCTGCGCGGTGAAGCGAAGCTGCTCGGTGAGACGCCGGTGCAGAGCAGCTTCCCGCGCTTGCTGGCGCCGGTGGCTTTCGAGATCGGCCGCATCGCCGATCTGAAGGCCGAGATCTTCGGCCCCGTGTTGCACGTGGTGCGTTGGGGCGGTGATGTCAACGAGGTGGTGCGCCAGATCAACGCGCTGGGCTACGGCCTGACGCTCGGCGTGCAGACGCGCATCGACAGCCGCGCGCAGCGCATCGCCGACATGGCGAAGATCGGCAACGTCTACGTCAACCGCAACATGATCGGCGCCGTGGTAGGCGTGCAGCCCTTCGGCGGCGAAGGCCTGAGCGGCACCGGCCCCAAGGCCGGCGGCCCGCACTACCTGTACCGCTTCTGCGCCGAGCAGACGGTGACGGTGAACACCGCCGCAGCGGGCGGCAACGCCGAGTTGCTGGCCGGCCTGGCCTGAATCAGTTCAGGTACATGCCCAGGTAGCGGCGGCCCCGGCTCACCACAGCCGGGTCGGGGCACACGTCGAACCACTGCACCAGCTGCAGCCGTGCCTTTTCGCGGTCGGGCTTGCCTTCGGCCTTGTCGCGCAGCACCACCTCCAGCAGCTGGTCGAAGGCGGCGTTGAAGTCGCCGGCGTGGGCCAGCAGCGCGGCCAGCGCGAAGCGGGCCTCGAAATCACGCGGGTTGGCGGCGATGCGCGCGGCCAGCTCATCGGCGTTGCCGGTGGGTTGCTCGCGCGCCAGTGCCAGGCGCTTGAGCAGGCGCGCGTGTTCGTCGTCGCGCTCGGTGGCGGGCATGCTGTCCAGCAGCGCCTGGGCCTGGTCGAGTTCACCCGCGGCCAGCAGCGCGGCGGCTTCGTCCAGCGGGCCGAAAACCTGCTCGGCCTCGGCGTCCACCACGTCGGCGGGCAGGTGCTTGTCGAGGAAGGCCTTGACCTGGCCTTCGGGCAAAGCGCCCATGAACTGGTCGACCGGCCGGCCGCCGATGAACAGCACCACCAGCGGGATGCTGCGGATGCGCAGCGCGGCGCTGATCTGCGGCGCTTCGTCGGTGTTCAGCTTGGCCAGCACGAAACGCCCGCCGTAGGCCTTGACCACCTTCTCCAGCACCGGCCCCAGCTGCCGGCAGGGCCCGCACCAGGGTGCCCAGCAGTCCAGCAGCACCGGCACCTGCATCGAGAGTTCGAGCACCTGGGCCTCGAAATCGGCCTCGGTGGTGTCGAAGGACAGGGGCACTTCGCCGGGCATGGTTTCGAGGTTCTGCGGGTTCGTCATGGCATGAAAAAGGGGGCTCGATTGAACCCCCTGATGGTAGCGGTGCAGGGCCGGCGGCCCTGCAGATGCGTGGTGTTTACCGGTCGCGGCTCAGGCGGCCGGCCGGGGCCGTTTGGCCGCCCAGCATGAACACCGTGTAAACGCCCTGGGCCTGCAGCAGGTTGGTGCTGGTGGCGGCCGTCAGCGTGAACAGCGGGTCCACGGCGGTGGGCGAGGTGATGTCCAGACGCGAAGAGCCGGCTGCCGTGACGGTGGCGTAGGCCGAAGCCGTGCCCGCGGCAATGTCGGAGGTGGCCGTCTGTGTCAGGTAGTCGTTCTGCATCGTCAGGGCCTCGGTCAGCGCCAGGCCGTTGACCAGGCGGATCTTGGCGCGCGTGTTGATGTTGGGCAGGCGGTTGTCGTCCGTCAGCACCGCCACCGTCGGCGCGGTCTCGGCACCGTAGGCCAACAGCGTGTAGTCGGCGCCCGGGGCGATGACGCGCGAGCTGGTCGAGAACACCGTGCCGTTGGCGCGCACCACGAGCTCTTGCGTGCCCGAGTTCACCAGCGTGTAAGGGCCCACGCCCGGCGAACGCAGCGCGCCCACGATGGTGCTGCCGCCTAGGCTGGCGCTGACGTTGCCGGCCGCGCCGACGCTGGCCACCACGCGCAAACGTGCCTTGGTGTTCTTCAGCGTGGTGACGCCAGCGCGCTGTTCGATCAGCGTGCCGTTGACCAGCACGCCGCCGGCGCCGGCGGTGATCACCAGCGTGACGTACTTCTTGGCCGGGATGGTGATGCTGGGGATGTCCAGGCGCACGTCGTTGGGGTCGCCGGAGCCCGTCACGCGCAGGCGGTAATTGGCCGCGCCCTGGTCGCTGAAGCCGCTGAGCGAACCGCTGGTCAGCGCGGCGCGGATGGGCTGCACGTCGCCCAGGTCGCCGGTGGAATCGGTGGGCGTCAGGAAGACGTCGACCGCGCCGGTGTCGGTGGTGGCATTGAAAAAACGCACCCGGCCGGCGGTGGTGCTGGTGATCTCGTCGACGTTCTCGTCTTCGGGCAGCGTGCTCACGCGCAGGGAGGTCTCGCGACCCCAGATGATGGCGGTGTAGTTCTTGTCCTTGGCCAGCGTGTACGAGCCGGTCAGCAGGGGCGCGGCCGCACCGGCGCGCTTGACTTCCACCGTGTAGGTGTTGGCCTCCAGCGTGACGCCCGTGGCGATGGCGTCGGGGGCCAGCGCGCTGAAGCGCCGCGTGTCGCCAGCGTAGAGGTCGAGGCTGGGCAGGTCCGTCGTCAGGTTGATCGCGCGCAGCGTGGTGTTGCCGTTGCCGTCACTGCCGCCGCCGCCGCAGGCGGCAAACAGCAAAGACGAGGCCACAGCGGCCAGCAAGGCCAGCCGGCGGGAAGAAGAGGCAGGGGTCATCGAGGGTCCTAGGGTTTGCCTGGAAGGGGGGGCGCGCGAGCGCAGGGCCCGCAGGCGCCACCCGATCTCGGATTATGACTTGCCGGGGAAACCCGGCTTTTGCAGCTTTACCTCGGGAAACGCAGGGCCCCCGGGGCGGCGCTCAGGGGTAGAGGCCGCGCTCTTCACGCGCCTTGAGGATGCGCTCGCAGGCCACCGCGAAGGTGGCGGTGCGCAGCGTGATCTGGTGGCGGTCGGCCGTGTCCCAGATCTTCTTCAGCGCGCCGATCATGATCTTGTCCAGGCGCACGTTGATCTCGTCTTCGGTCCAGAAGAAGCTGCTGAAGTCCTGCACCCACTCGAAGTAGCTCACCGTCACGCCACCGGCGTTGCAGATGACGTCGGGCACCACGAGCACGCCGCGCTCGGCCAGGATGTCGTCGGCCGAAGGCACGGTGGGGCCGTTGGCGCCTTCCAGCACCAGCTTGGCCTTGATGCGCTTGGCGCGTTCGGCGGTGATCTGGCCCTCCAGCGCGGCCGGGATCAGGATCTCGCAAGCCACGTCCCAGAAGCCCTCGTTGTCCATGGGCTCGGCGCCCTTGAAGCCGCCCACGCCGCCGGTGGCCTTCACGTGGGCCGTGATGTCGGCGATGTCGAAGCCGTGGCTGTTGTAGATGGTGCCGGTGTGGTCTTGCGCGGCCACGATCTTGGCGCCGGCCTGGGCAAAGAGTTCGGCCGCGGCCGAGCCCACGTTGCCGAAGCCCTGCACCGCCACGCGGGCGCCTTCCAGGTTCAGGTTCAGGCGGCGCGCGGCTTCACGGCCGGTCACGAACACACCGCGGCCGGTGGCCTTCACGCGGCCCAGGCTGCCGCCCAGGTGCACGGGCTTGCCGGTGACCACGCCCGTGGCGTTGCTGCCGGTGTTCATGCAGTAGGTGTCCATCATCCACGCCATGATCTGCGGGTTGGTGTTCACGTCCGGCGCCGGGATGTCCTGCTGCGGCCCGATGATCATGCCGATCTCGCTGGTGTAGCGCCGCGTCATGCGCTCCAGCTCCTTGTTGCTGAGCTTCTTGGGGTCGACACGGATGCCGCCCTTGGCGCCGCCGTAGGGCAGGTTCACGGCGGCGTTCTTGATGCTCATCCAGGCGCTGAGGGCCATCACCTCTTCCAGCGTCACGTCGGGGTGGTAACGCACGCCGCCCTTGCCGGGGCCGCGGCTCAGGTTGTGCTGCACGCGGTAGCCCTCGAAGTGGGCCACCTCGCCGTTGTCCAACTCGATGGGGATGTCGACGATCAGCGTGCGCTTGGGGCGCTTCAGGGTGTCGATCCAGCGCGAGAGGTGGCCGAGGTAGGGCGCCACGCGGTCCACCTGCATCAGGTAGGTGCCCCAGGGGCTGTCGGCGGTGGGCTGGACGTAAGAGAGCGGCGAGGTCATGGGTCGTGTCTTCCTTGGGTGTTGGCAGCTGTGGGGGCCCGGCAGGCGCGCCTTGTGGGCGGGCCGCCGGGGGCCGGCACGGCATGGCTGCGCACTGTAGGCGGGGTGGCGCCGAATAAGTCACCCAACGCCATGCATGATTTGCATAAGGGCTGCGCAGGCCCGTCATCGGCCCCGGCCGGGGCCTGCCTACACTGCGGCGCCATGAGCATCGCAACCCCTCCCAGCATCGCGTTCATCGGCGGCGGCAACATGGCCAGCGCCCTCATCGGCGGCCTCGTGCGCGCCGGCCTGCCGGCGGCACGCATCGCCGTGGTCGAACCCTTCGAAGCCCAGCGCGAAAAGCTCGCGCAGGCGTTCGGCGTGGGGGCGCAGCCGGCCGCGGGCGCGGCGCTGGCCGGCGCGCCCACGGTGGTGTGGGCGGTGAAGCCGCAGCTCTTCGCCGAAGCCGCAGCGCCTTGCGCGCCCTTTGTTGGCGCGGCGCTGCAGGTCAGCGTGATGGCGGGCGTGCGCTGCGCCGCGGTGGCGCAGGCCAGTGGCAGCGCGCGCGTGGTGCGCGCCATGCCCAACACGCCGGCGCTCATCGGCCAGGGTGTGGCGGGGCTGTACGGCACGGCGGGCGTGGGCAGCGAAGCACGTGCCGAGGTCGACCGCCTCTTCGCCCCCACCGGCGCCACGCTGTGGCTGGACGAAGAAAGCCAGCTCGACGCCGTGACCGCGCTCTCGGGCTCGGGCCCGGCCTACGTCTTCTACTTTCTCGAAGCCATGATGCAGGCCGCCGCCGAGATGGGACTCACCGAGGCGCAGGGTCGCCTGCTCGCTCAGCACACCTTCGCCGGCGCCACGGCGTTGGCGCAGCGGAGCCCGCTGGCCCCGCAAGAGCTGCGTGCGCAGGTGACGAGCAAAGGCGGCACCACCTACGCGGCCCTCACTTCGCTGGACGACAGCGGCGTGAAGGCCGCCTTCGTGAAGGCGCTGCACGCGGCGCGCGCGCGCGCCGAGGAACTGGGCCGCGGCTGAGCGGCGGCTGCGGGCGCTTTTCAGCGCAGCGCGAGATCCAGCGCCACGCCCGCAAACACGGTCGCGCCCAGCCAGTGGTTGGCGCGGAAAGCCCGGAAGCAGCCCTCGCGTGTGCGCTCGCGGATCAGCGTGTAGTGCCAGACCGCCTGCGCCGCCGCCAGCGCGATGCCGGCCAGGAACACCGCCCCCAGCCCCAGCGAGCGCCCGAGGAAGGCCCAGCTGACGAGGTAGACGGCATAGAAGCCCATCACCGCAGCCACGTCAAAGCGCCCCAGCGTGATGGCGCTGGTTTTCATGCCGATCTTGAGGTCGTCGTCGCGGTCGACCATGGCGTATTCGGTGTCGTAGGCCAGCACCCAGAAAAGGTTGCCCAGCAGCAGCCACGCGGCCTGCGGCGGCACGGCGCCGGTGACGCTGGCCCAGCCCCAGTCGGCGCTGCCCTGTACGGCGGCAAAGGCCATGGGGATGCCGAAGCTGAAGGCCACGCCCAGCACGGCCTGCGGCATGGCCAGCACGCGCTTGGCATAGGGGTAGGCCAGCGTGACGGCCAGCGCCAGAAAGCTCAGCTGGATGGCCGCCGGGTTGGTGGTGAGCACCAGGCAGAAAGCCAGCAGCGCCAGCACCGCGCCCACCGCCAGCGCCTCGGGCGCGGAGATGGCGCCGCGCGTGACGGGCCGCTGCGCCGTGCGTTTGACGTGGCGGTCGAACTCGCGGTCGGCGACGTCGTTGGCGCAGCAGCCGGCGCTGCGCATCAGCACCGTGCCGGCCACGAACACGCCCAGCAGGTGCCAGCCCGGCCAGCCGTCGGCAGCCATCCACAGCGCGCTCAGCGTGGGCCACAGCAGCAGCAGCCAACCGGCCGGGCGGTTCCAGCGGATGAGATCGAGGTACAGCGCCAGGCGGGAGGGCGCGGCTGGCGGGGGGGCGGTGGCCGGCATGGGGCGGATTATCGAACCGCCGTCTGCACCACCCGGCACTGCGTTAGGCTGGTGCCATGAACGCCGCCGAAGTGCTCGATTTCTGGTTCGGCCCTGCGCCGCTGGCCACACGCCGCGAGTGGTTCGTCAAGAGCGCTGCTTTCGACGAGACGGTCCGCCAGCGTTTCGGCCCGCTGGTCGACCGCGCCTTGGCCGCGCCGCTGGGCTGGGGCGACGAGGCCCTGTCGACACTGGCCGAACTGATCGTGCTGGACCAGTTCCCGCGCAACCTGTTTCGCGGCCAGGCACGGGCCTTTGCCGGCGATGCGCGTGCCTTGGCGCTGGCACTGCGGCTGGTGGACACCGGCCAGCACCTCGGCCTGCACCCCTTGCAGCGCTGGTTCGCCTACCTGCCGCTGGAGCATGCCGAAGACACGGCGCTGCAAGACCGCTGCGTGGGCCTGTTCGAGGCGCTGGCTGCCGATGCCGGCGAACACGCCGAGACGCTGAAAGGCGCGCTGGACTACGCGCACAAGCACCGCGAGGTCATCCGCCAGTACGGCCGCTTCCCGCACCGCAACGTGGCGCTGGGTCGCAGCAGCACGGCGGCGGAGCTGGCCTATCTGGTGCAGCCCGGCAGCGGCTTCTAGCCCAGCCCTCGCGCGTGAAATCGCGCTCGGGCCTTCGCCAGCCATGCGCAGCCTTCCGGCTGCGCATGCGCGGGCTCAGCCCTCGCGCGTGAAATCGCGCGGGGGTTCAGCCTTCCAGCTGCTTCTGGAACACCAGCCCCGCGTGCTCACGCAGCGCGTGGAACTGGATCTTGGGCCAGTTGTCCTGCATCGCGCGCAGCTCGCCGGCGTACTCCAGCAGCACGGTGGGCGCGTCCACCGCGTCCAGCGCCACGCGGTGGCTGTTGCCATCGATGAAACGCTGCAGCTCCTTCTGCCCGCCGTTGGCTTCGGGGCAGGTGACCCAGCGCGCCACGTTGTAGCGCGCCGGCATGATGCGCGCCTTGCAGCTGTATTCGTGTTCTAGCCGGTGCGCCACCACCTCGAACTGCAGCTGCCCCACCGCGCCCAGCAGCAGTACGCTGCCGGCCACGGGGCGGAAGACCTGGATCGCGCCCTCTTCGCCCAGCTGCGTGAGACCGGCGCGCAGCTGCTTGGTCTTCAGCGGATCGGCCACCTCCACGCTGCGGAACATCTCGGGCGCGAAAAAGGGCAGGCCGGTGAACTGCAGCGATTCGCCCTCCGACAAGGTGTCGCCCAGCTGCAGCACGCCGTGGTTCGGGATACCGATGATGTCGCCGGCAAAAGCCTCGTCCAGCAGCTCACGGCGCTGGCTCATGAAGGTGACCACGGTGTTGGGCCGCAGCTCCTTGCCGCTGCGCGCCACCTTCAGGCGCATGCCGCGTTCGAACTTGCCGCTGGCCACGCGCACGAAGGCGATGCGGTCGCGGTGAGCCGGGTCCATGTTGGCCTGGATCTTGAACACCACGCCGGTGAACTTGGGCTCTTCGGGCTTCACGGTGCGCTGCATCGCGCGGCGGTCGCCGGGCGGCGGCGCCAGGTCCACCAGCGCGTCCAGCACCTCGCGCACGCCGAAGTTGTTGACGGCGCTGCCGAAGAACATCGGCGTCTGCTTGCCCGCGAGGAAGGCGGCTTCGTCGAAGGGTGGCGCGGCATCGGTCAGCAGGCTGATCTCGCCTTCGGCCTGTTCGTACTGCATGCCGAAACGTTTGGCATAAGCGGGGTTGTCGAGGCCGTCGAGGATCTCGTCTTCGGCGCCCTTGCGGTCTTCGCCGGGGCTGAACACGCGCATCTGCTTTTCGCGCAGGTCCATCACGCCGTGGAAGGCCTTGCCCATGCCCACCGGCCAGGTGAAGGGCACCACCTCCATGCCGAGCTCACGCTCGATCTCGTCCATCAGCGCCAGCGGGTCTTTCACCTCGCGGTCCATCTTGTTGACGAAGGTGAGGATGGGCGTGTTGCGGGCACGGCAAACCTGCAGCAGCCGCCGTGTCTGCGGCTCCACGCCGTTGGCGGCGTCGATGACCATCAGCGCGGCGTCCACGGCGGTCAGCACGCGGTAGGTGTCTTCTGAAAAGTCCTGGTGGCCGGGCGTGTCGAGCAGGTTGATGACGCAGTCGCGGTACTCCATCTGCATCACGCTGGAAGCCACCGAGATGCCGCGCTGCTTTTCGATCTCCATCCAGTCGCTGGTGGCGTGCCGGGTCGCCTTGCGCGCCTTCACGCTGCCGGCGATCTGGATCGCGCCGCTGAACAAGAGCAGCTTCTCCGTCAGCGTGGTCTTGCCAGCGTCGGGGTGGCTGATGATGGCGAAGGTGCGGCGGCGGCGCACCTGCGTGGCCAGCGGGCTGGCGGCCTGTTCGGCAGGGGTATCGGCAGACATGGAGGCTTTCGGTGCGGGCCGGGCAAACCGTGGATTATCGGCGGCGATGCGATGATCGGCCGCTATGAATGCCTTGCTCGACCTGCACCCCGAAGTGGCCGCTGCGCTGCACCACGGCCGGCCCGTGGTGGCGCTGGAGTCCACCATCATCAGCCACGGCATGCCCTGGCCGCAGAACGCCGAAACCGCGCTGCGCGTGGAAGCGGCCGTGCGTGAACACGGCGCTGTGCCGGCCACCATCGCCGTCATCGACGGCCGTCTGAAGGCCGGCCTCACGCGTGAACAGATCGAGAGCCTGGCGCGCCAGGGCCTGGCCGTGCCCAAGGCCAGCCGGCGCGACCTGCCTTTGCTCATGGCCGCAGCGGGCCACCGGCGCCACCACGGTGGCCGCCACGATGATCATCGCGGCGCTGGCCGGCATCGGCGTTTTCGCCACCGGCGGCATCGGCGGCGTGCACCGCGGCGCTGCCGACCAGCTTCGACATCAGCGCCGATCTGCAGGAACTGGCGCGCACCTCGGTGGCCGTGGTCTGCGCCGGGGCCAAGGCCATCCTCGACCTGCCGCTGACGCTGGAATACCTGGAAACCCACGGCGTGCCAGTGCTGGGCTACGGCACCGAGCGAACTGCCGGCCTTCTATTCGCGCGACAGCGGCCTGAAGCTGCAGCAGCCGGCTGGACACGCCCGCGGCCTGGCCGCTGTGCTGCAGGCCAAGTGGCAGGCCGGGCTGGACGGCGGCGTGGTCATCGCCAACCCGATAGCGCCCGAGCACGAGATTCCGCAGCCGCGCATCGCCGCCTACATCCACGCAGGCCCTGGCCGAAGCGCAGGCGCAGGGCGTGGCCGGCGCTGCCGTCACGCCCTTCCTGCTGGCGCGCGTGAGCGAACTGACCGGCGGCGCCAGCCTGGCGGCCAACATCGAGCTCGTGCTGGCCAACGCGCGCCTGGCGGCGCAGGTCGCCGGCGCGCTGGCTGCCTTGAATGCCGCCGCTGCGGGCGCGGCATGAAGGCGGGCGCCGCGCTGCCCTCGGCCTCCGGCCTGCCCGAACGCCTGCGCGAAAGCACCCGCGAGCTGCACACCGCCACCGAACGCAGCGGCGCGATGGCCGCGCTGCTGGCCGGGCGTCTGCCGCGCGCCGGCTACTGCACGCTGCTGCGCAACCTGCACGCGATCTACACGGCGCTGGAAGCCGCCTTGCGCACGCATGCCGCCGCGCCGTGGCGCTGGTCACCCTGGCCGCCGGCAGCCTTGGCCGCGCGGCGCCGCGCTGGCCGACGATCTGGCCGCGCTGCACGGCCCGGCCTGGGCCGAAACCCTGCCCCTGGCCGCCGCGACGCAGGCTTATGTGGCGCGGCTGCACGCCTTGCAG